>CP059256.1:1110000-3282734 GCA_013693755.1 Burkholderiaceae bacterium | reverse complement strand
AAAGCGCTCACCTTCGACGACGTTCTGCTGGTGCCCGCGCACTCCGTCCTGCCCAAGGACACTTCGCTGGCCACTGCCTTCACCCGCCGCATCCGGCTCAACCTTCCGCTGGTGTCCGCCGCGATGGACACCGTCACCGAGGCGCGGCTGGCCATTGCCATCGCCCAGGAGGGCGGCATCGGCATCGTCCACAAGAACCTCAGTGCCCAGGAGCAGGCCGCGCACGTGGCCAAGGTCAAGCGCTATGAATCCGGCGTGCTTCGCGATCCGGTGGTGATCAGCCCGGACACCACGGTGCGCCAGGTGATGCAGTTGTCCGACGAACTGGGCGTCTCCGGCTTCCCGGTGGTGCAGGGTGGCAAGGTGGTGGGCATCGTCACCGGGCGCGACCTGCGCTTCGAAACCCGCATGGACGCGCCGGTGCGCGACATCATGACGCCGCGCGAGCGCTGGTCACGGTGCCCGAGGGCACCACGCCCGAGAGGCGAAGGCGCTTCTCAACAAGCACAAGCTCGAGCGCCTGCTGGTGGTCAACGAGGCCTTCGAGCTCAAGGGCCTCATCACCGTCAAGGACATCACCAAGCAGCTCAATTTCCCCAACGCGGCGCGCGACGCGGCCGGGCGCCTGCGCGTGGGCGCGGCAGTGGGCGTGGGCGCGGGCACCGAGGAACGGGTGGAACTGCTGGTCAAGGCGGGCGTGGATGCCATCGTGGTCGACACCGCGCACGGCCACAGCAAGGGCGTGATCGACCGGGTGCGCTGGGTCAAGCAGAACTACCCGCAGATCG
This sequence comes from Burkholderiaceae bacterium, assembly GCA_013693755.1. GTDB lineage: Bacteria > Pseudomonadota > Gammaproteobacteria > Burkholderiales > Burkholderiaceae_C > Tibeticola. Next base: position 3,281,946 of record CP059256.1, on the reverse strand, counting down.
ACGTGATCGGTGGCAACATCGCCACCGGTGCCGCGGCGCGCGCTGGTGGAGGCCGGGGCCGATGCGGTCAAGGTCGGCATCGGGCCGGGCTCCATCTGCACCACCCGCATCGTCGCCGGCGTGGGCGTGCCGCAGATCACCGCCATCGACAACGTGGCCACGGCCCTGCACGGCACGGGCGTGCCGCTGATTGCCGACGGCGGCGTGCGCTTCAGCGGCGACATCGCCAAGGCCATTGCCGCGGGCGCGGGCTCGGTGATGATGGGCGGCATGTTCGCCGGCACCGAGGAAGCGCCCGGCGAGGTCATCCTGTACCAGGGCCGCAGCTACAAGAGCTACCGCGGCATGGGGTCCATCGGCGCCATGCAGCAAGGCAGCGCCGACCGCTATTTCCAGGAGTCGAGCACGGGCAACCCCAATGCCGACAAGCTCGTGCCCGAGGGCATCGAGGGCCGCGTGCCCTACAAGGGCTCGGTGGTGGCCATCATCTTCCAGATGGCCGGCGGCCTGCGTGCTGCCATGGGGTATTGCGGCTGCGCCACCATCGAGGAGATGCAGCAGCGCGCCGAGTTCGTGCAGATCACGGCCGCGGGCATCCGCGAGAGCCATGTGCACGACGTGCAGATCACCAAGGAAGCGCCCAACTACCGCGCCGACTGAACCCCACCCAACCCCGACCGGGCTGCCGCAGGCGGCCTTTTCATTTCCGGGCCGCACCATGCAGCACTCCAAGATCCTCATCCTCGACTTCGGCTCCCAGGTCACGCAGCTCATCGCGCGGCGCGTGCGGGAGATGCACGTCTATTGCGAGGTGCATCCCTGCGACGTCAGCGACGACTGGGTGCGCCAGTACGCGGCGGACGGTCGGCTCGGGTGATCCTCTCGGGCAGCCATGCCAGCGCCTATGAGGAGTCCACCGACCGCGCGCCGCAGGCGGTGTTCGAGCTCGGTGTGCCGGTGCTGGGCATCTGCTACGGCATGCAGACCATGGCGCAGCAGCTCGGGGGCGTGGTCGAGGGCGGGCATCTGCGCGAGTTCGGCTACGCCGAAGTCCGCGCCCGTGGCCACACGGCCTTGCTCAAGGACATTGCCGACTTCACCACGCCCGAAGGCCACGGCATGCTCAAGGTGTGGATGAGCCACGGCGACAAGGTGACGCAGCTGCCGCCGGGCTTCAAGCTCATGGCCAGCACCGACTCCTGTCCCATCGCGGGCATGGCCGACGAGGCGCGCCACTTCTACGCCGTGCAGTTCCACCCGGAGGTGACGCACACCGTGCAGGGGCGCGCGATTCTCGAGCGCTTCGTGCTGCAGATCTGCGGCGCCGAGCCCGACTGGGTCATGCGTGATCATGTGGCCGAGGCGGTGGAGGCGATCCGCCAGCAAGTCGGTGACGAGGAGGTCATCCTCGGCCTCTCCGGCGGGGTGGATTCCTCGGTGGCCGCGGCGCTGATCCACCGCGCCATCGGCGAGCAGCTCACCTGCGTGTTCGTCGATCATGGGCTGCTGCGCCTCAACGAGGGCGACATGGTGATGGACATGTTCGCCGGCAAACTGCACGCGCGTCATCCGCGTGGACGCGAGCGAACTCTTCCTCAGCCGCCTGGCCGGCGTGAGCGACCCCGAGCACAAGCGCAAGATCATCGGCGGCCTGTTCGTCGACGTGTTCAAGGCCGAGGCGGCCAAGCTCAAGGCTGGCGGCAATGGCCACAAGGGTGCGACCTTTCTCGCCCAGGGCACCATCTACCCGGACGTCATCGAGTCCGGCGGCGCCAGAGCAAGAAGGCCGTCACCATCAAGAGCCATCACAACGTCGGGGCTGCCCGAGCAGCTCGGCCTCAAGCTGCTCGAGCCGCTGCGCGACCTGTTCAAGGACGAGGTACGCGAACTCGGCCTGGCGTTGGGCCTGCCGCATGACATGGTCTACCGCCACCCGTTCCCCGGGCCGGGCCTGGGCGTGCGCATCCTGGGCGAAGTGAAGAAGGAGTACGCCGACCTGCTGCGCCGCGCCGATGCCATCTTCATCGAGGAACTGCGCTCCACGCTCGAGCCCAATTCGGGCAAGACCTGGTACGAACTCACCAGCCAGGCCTTCGCCGTGTTCCTGCCGGTCAAGAGCGTGGGTGTCATGGGCGACGGCCGCACCTACGACTATGGTCGCGCTGCGCGCCGTGCAGACCAGCGACTTCATGACCGCCGACTGGGCCGAGCTGCCCTGCAGCCTGTTGAAGAAGGTCAGCAGCCGCATCATCAACGAGGTGCGCGGCATCAACCGCGTGACCTACGACATCAGCTCCAAGCCGCCGGCGACGATCGAGTGGGAATGAGTCAAGATCGTCCCAAGGTGTTTCGGAACATCCCAGGAAAACCCGATTTCGCTGCAAGGACAAGGTCTTAGCGTCTCATAGCATCCCATCGAATCCCAGGGCGTCCCAGGCGGTTTGACGGTTGACCTGACGGTATCCGGGCACCTAAGCTGGCAGGCCTGCAGCGATACCGTCAGACCCCATGACGGTATCTCGGTCCTGCGACAAGCAACGGATCGGAGACCTCATGGACACCTTGATGGAACGGGCGCGGGTTGGGCGGGAGAGCGCAAGAGCGCGTCGCGGATTGACGGAATCCAAACTGCAAGAACTGCTGCCGGGTGGGCGGGCCTACAAGGTCAGCGACGGAGGCAACGGTCTTTACGTCGTTGTCTCGCCCAGTGGCAGCAAGTCCTTCCGCTACGACTATCGACTGAGCGGCCGACGCGAGACGCTGACCATCGGACGCCACGAACCGGCTGCCCGCCATGCCCAGCGATCACACCTGGCCTATGGCATGGATGTGACGCTGGAGGAAGCGCGCCTGCTGCTGGCTCGTGCGCGGGTTGATGTCAGTTCTGGGCGGTCGCCAGCTCGGGCCAAGGTTGAGCAGCGGAGCGAAGTCGCCGACGCCATGAGCTTTGGGCGCTGGGTGGCGCGGTACTTTGAATTCAAGTCCGACACCAAGAGCGGCGCCGAGCGGCTGACCCAGCGCATCAAGCTGCTGGTGGCGCTGCGCACCTCGCTGTCCGGGCCCACGGCTTCTGCCCGACAAGCCGCCACCCTGGACGAGGCCTTGAACGGGCGTCTGCTGCTCAACGTGGTGCCCGGTGGAGACGCCACCGAGCTCGCGGCCGATGGCGTATTCCTGCCGCACGACGCGCGCTACGAGGCGGCCGATGAGTTCCTCACCGTGTGGCGCCGTTTGCTTCAGGGAGAACGTGTCGATTTCAAGGGTGACTATGTTGAGGTGCAGGGTGCTCAGAACTACTTTCCACCGGTCAGCAAGCCGCATCCGCCTCTGTATTTCGGCGGATCCTCACCAGCTGCGCACGAACTCGCTGCGAAACAGGTCGATGCCTATCTGACCTGGGGCGAACCGCCCGCCGAGGTGGCCAAGAAAATTGCGGATGTGCGCGCGCGTGCCGCCCGTCACGGCCGCACCGTGCGCTTTGGTGTGCGCTTGCATGTGATCGTGCGCGAAACCAGTGCTGAGGCTTGGGCCGCCGCCGATCAGCTCATCAGCAAACTGACCGATGAGGAGATCGCGGCCGCGCAGGCCAACTACGCGCGCATGGACTCTGAAGGGCAGCGGCGCATGGCCGCCCTGCACGGTGGTCGGCGCGACAGGCTGGTGGTCGGCCCCAATCTGTGGGCCGGCGTCGGTCTGGTGCGGGGCGGCGCCGGAACGGCCCTGGTGGGCAACCCGGAAGAAGTCGCTGCACGTCTGAAGGAATACGTGACCTGGGGTCGACAGCTTTGTGCTGTCGGGCTATCCGCACCTGGAAGAGTCGATCCGCTTTGCCGAGCTGGTGTTCCCGCTGCTGCCGGGCAAACGGCCGGTCACGCTGCGCGACCAGTCGCTGACCGGCGGTGCATTCGACATTCGGCACACCGGTCCTCCACGGCCAAAGAGGCCGAGCCAGCCTGAGCACGTCGACCTGCAGCCCTGCCGTCACGCGGAGGGCTGACTCAGGCGCGCAAGCGCCAGGCGCACCAGTTTGCGAACTTCGGGGTCGGGGTCGCTTTGCGCAGCGCTCAACAGCTGGACCGCATCGGCGCCACCGATTTCGCCCAGCGCGATGGCCGCTTCCTTGCGCAAATTGCTGATCTCGTGGCTCAGTGCCAGGCCAAGCGGCTTCAGGGCTTCCCTGGCTTGCAACTGCCCCAGGGCTCGCGCGGCCCGAAGGCGACCTGCCAGTAGCTGTCCTCCAGCGCTTGAACAAGTGCTGGAATGGCTGCTGGCGGCCGCAGCTTGCCCAGGGTGGATGCGGCCTCTTCGCGCACGCTCCAGGCGACATCCTGCAGCGCCGTCTGTAGCGCCGGCAGCACCCGAAGGACGTCGCCAGACGTGGCCAGTCCCAGGGCCCCTGTGGCCGTTCGCCGTACTTCCGCATCCGCATCGCCCGCCGCAAGCGCTGTCAGCGCAGGCAGGGCCTGGGTGTGTTTCAGCCAACCGAGCACCCCCACCGCCTCACGACGCACGGACGCACTGTCATGCTGAAGCGCCGAGCTGGCGAGACCGGCAGCGCCAGGCAGGCGCAACTCCCTCAGGGCACGGAGGATGCTGGCAAGCGCGAATGGCGACGGTGTACCCCGCGTGCTGGCGTGTGACAACAGCAACGTACGTTTGGGATTGCCTGGTGTGAACGATGGACTTCGCATATCGATATGCAGGGAACAGCGCTGCTGGCGGCGTATCTCAGGCAGTCGTTGCGCGTGAAGTCAGATCCCGAACGGAAAGTCCATGCGCCGAATCATCACAAACATATGCGTATTCATTCGTTCCCTGCACGCTTTGCCGCTTTTAACCTTCGTTCAGGTGCTCCGGATACCGCAGCACCGACATCTCAATCTGACTCATCTTCCGGAGAATAAAGAATGCGTTTCGCTTCCATCGTCAAGGCCGCATCGGCCACCTTGATCGCAGTGGCCAGCCTGGCCGCTCATGCCGATCAACTCGCCGACATCAAGAAGAAAGGCGAGATCGTGATCGGTGTGCTGGGCATCGACGAGCCCAACAGCTTCATCGATCCCAAGACTCGCGAGTTCATTGGGTACGAAATCGATCTGGCCAAGGCCATCGCCGCCAAGATCGGTGTCAAGCCGGTGTTCAAGCAGATCGCCGTCGCTGCCCGCATCCCGGAGCTTCAGCAAGGTGGCGTGGACTGCTGGCCGCTTCACTGACCCACAACAAGGAACGCGAAGCTCAGGTGGACTTTTCGCTGACCACCGTGGTCACCGGCCAGAAGGCCCTGGTCAAGGTCTCCAGTGGCATCAAGAACGTGCCCGAGCTGGCCGGCAAGAAGGTGCTGACCGTCAAGGGCGGCACCCAGGAGCCCAACACCAAGAAGGCCGTTCCGACCGCCGAGGTGGTGACCTTCGAAACGACACAGCAGGCATTCCAGGCGCTGCAGCAAGGCAAAGGCGCTGCGTTCGTGAACGATGAGGCCAGTCTGATTGCAGAACACGCCAAGCTGGGTGCCAAGGCCAAGGACTACGTCATCCTGCCTCAGAACCTGAGCGTTGAGCCGCTGGCTTTCGGCATCAAGAAGGGTGAGGCGAGTGTCAAGGCGGTGGTGGACGATACCTTGCGCGGCTTGGAAAAGAGTGGCGAAGCCGAGAAGATATTCCTGAAGTGGTACGGCCCGAACAGCTCGCTGAAGTTCCCTTCTCGCAGCTTCAAGATCGAGACCGACAAGATCTGACGCGCCACCGTTCGCACTGAACCAGAGCCGGCGCCCTGCAACACGGGGGCCGGCTTTTCTTGTTGCCGAACAGGCTTTCTTGCATGAGCGCTTTTGACGTCTCTCTTCTGACTTCCGGCCCTTACCACGACATGCTGGTCAAGGGGTTGTCGTTGTCTCTCAACTTGCTGGGCATCACGCTCGTGCTGTCCCTCCCGTTGGGTCTGCTGGTCGCTCTGCTGCGACTGTCGCCTTTGGCGCCCTTGCGTGCGCTGGCCTGGACCTACGTGGAAGGCATCCGCAACGTACCGCTGCTGGCACACATGCTGTTCTGGTATTTCGGTGCCCCCGAGCTGCTGCCCGAGTCCACGCGGGAATGGCTCTATGGCCAGAACTTCGAGGCCATTGCCGCCGTCTTCGCACTCACGCTTTACACCGCGGCCTACATGTCGGAAGACATGCGCAGCGGCAGCCCCTTCGCAGTCGATGGGTTTGTCATGGGTACCTCCTGTGGTGGCAGTTCTGTGGGGATTGAGGTGCCTGAGGCACTGGCTCAGCGCAGTTCGAAGCCGGCAGATTTCAAGGCATCTGAGAGCCGCTCGCGACCGTTGAGTGACCCGGCTTGGGCCACGCGCTCCAGCGCCGGCCCGGTCAGNCCGACCACAGGCTGCCCCTGGCGGGTCTGGAAGGCGCCTAGTACCTCGTCGTACCGACCGATTTCGGCTGGCAGGTCCTCAGGCGCCTGGTAGCGTTCGTGGTGCAGCACGCTGAATTGCGGCAGCCGTGGCTTGATGGCGGCCGGCTGGGCCGGATCTGGGTGACCGATTACCAGCCCGAAGACGGTGAACACACCGGCGGGGTTTCCNAGGACCTGTGCGACTTCCTCGGGCCGGTTGCGCAGCGCACCGATGTAAACCGTTCCCAGGCCCAGAGCCTCTGCCGCCGTGACCACGTTTTGCGCCGCCAGTGCGGCGTCGATCGTGGCCGTCAGCGTGGTGTCGAGGTAGGAGAGGGCATCTACCGCACGGTTCTTGTACCCGGCAATGCGCTTCAACCGCGACACGTCGGCCAGCCACGCCAGGATCAAAGGCGCCTGGCGGATGTGCGCCTGGTTGCCGGCCAGCGCGGCAAGGCGGTCGCGCTTTTCCTGCGACTGGACGGCCACCACACCCCAGAGCTGCAGATTGGATGAGCTCGGCGCCGATTGTGCTGCTGCGACCAGCGTCTCGAGGGTGTTCGAGGGGAGGGGGCGNGACAGGAAATGCCGCATCGTGCGGTGCGACAACAGATGCTCGACCACCGGATTCAAGTCCAGCGGCGGCAGGGTGTTCGCGTGCACGCCATAGCGAGCGTGGAGCAGGGGATTGGGTTCAGGCATGGAGGATGGTCGCGTCGGCCGGCAATCAATGGGGAGTGCAATCTAGACAAAGCCGGCCGTGAAGCGAACGAATGAAAGCGCATATGCATACCGGTCGGTGTCGACTGAACAGAGGCCGCTTCATGCGCGGATCGCATCTGCCCTTCGGACCCAAATTTCCGTCATTTGGATGTTCGTTTTGCTTCGTTGCTGACGGTCGCCAAGCTGCCTACATTGGCATTCAGCAGCCACCGCCATGCCCTGGCACGGCGTCCAAACGAATGAGGTTCACATGAGTCAGGAAACCCAGTTGTCGAAACAGCCAGGTCGCTACGAACACATTCAGCCCATCCCCCATTTGCCTGGCTTTGCAGCCCGGATCGAAGGAGTTGACCTGCGCCATCCTCTGAGCGACGGTGTGCGCAAGGAGCTGTACCAGGCCTTGCTTGAGTTTGAGGTGCTGCTGCTGCCACCTCAGGTTTTGGCACCCGAACAACACACCGAGCTGGCATCGGTTTTGGTCCGCTGGCACCTGGCGCGTTCTTTCCCCGCAAGGACGGTCACCCGTTCCTGGAGGTGATCGAATTCAACGAGCAACGAAGACCCGAGATCGACGTGTGGCACAGCGACTTGACCTGGTTGCCCGAACCGCCGGCCGGCACAGTGATTCAGATCACCGAGTTGCCAGAGCAGGGCGGCAACACGTCCTGGGCCAGCCTGAGCAAGGCCTATGCAGCACTTTCGGAGGGCTATCGTCAGTTTCTTCAGGGAAGACGGCCACCCATACTTGGGAGATCAGTGGTTGGCGCAACGCGTTGGCCAACGTGGGTGAGGATGCGCTCATCAGGGCGCTGCAGCTGTACAAGCCTGTCAGCCATCCTGTGGTGCGTCCACACCCTGAGTCGGGCAAACCAGTGCTGTTCGTTAACGAGAACTTCACCAAACACATCGATGGCCTGCACTTCCGTGAAAGCCGAGCGGTACTGGAGTTCCTGCGCGAATGGATCGTGCAGCCGCAGTTCGTGTACAGCCACAAGTGGGAAAAACGGCATTGCGGTTTGGGACAACCGCACAACCCAGCACTTTGCCGCCGCCGACTACTGGCCCGCACGCCGCGTCACACACCGTGTCACGTTCAACCCGCGCTCTGCCGCCGCCGTCACCAAAAACACCAACCGTCGGGTGTTTGAGGGGCACTCGTGACCCTACTTCTGAAAACGCCGTCTAGTGACGGGTGATGGCATTCCAACGACCACTACGGGCGGTTCGTCAAGGTGGGAAAACCGCAGGCTTTCAACGAAGTGGCCAATGCCTTTGCCCCAGATTCAACGGCCCACCTTTTAGGCGGCTTGTGGTTGCAGGAATACGCGCGCCTTGCGCGGTGACACCACCAGCGTCTCGCCTTCCTGGAAGCCCAGCTCGCGAAACTGCTGCGCAGGTATCTGTGCCTCGATCAACGGGTCGTGACCAACCGGTTGGTTGTTTTCCAACGGCAACAGTTCAAGTCGCGCGATGGGTCCCACCACAATGGCTCGGCTGAGCTTGGCCACAATGCCCGATGCTCCCGACGCATAGCGCTGCACGTCCAGGTCGTGCGGGCGCACGTAGGCGAAGGCCTGGGCATTCTGAACGCTCGCGTGTTCAGGCGTCTGGATGGCGACACCGTCCAGATGCAGCAGACCTTCGTGCGCGCGGCCGTGGAACAGGTTCACATCGCCCAGGAAGCCGTAGACGAATGGGCTGGCCGGGTGGTCCCAAACGTCCTGTGGCGAGCCTGACTGTTCGACCACGCCTTTGTTCATCAGCACCACGCGGTCGGCCACTTCCAGTGCTTCTTCCTGGTCGTGCGTGACGAAGATGGAGGTGACGTGCAGCTCATCGTGTAAGCGACGTAGCCAGCGGCGAAGTTCCTTGCGCACCTTTGCGTCCAGCGCACCAAAGGGTTCATCCAGCAGCAGGACCTGGGGTTCCACGGCCAGTGCACGCGCGAGGGCAATGCGCTGGCGCTGACCTCCCGAGTTGAGATGGGTACCGGTCACCCAGCCAGTCCAGCTGCACCAGCTTGAGGAGGTCGGTCACCTTCTGCTTGATTTGTGCATCGCTTGGACGTTGATCGCGTGGCTTGACGCGCAGGCCGAAGGCCACGTTCTCGAACACCGTCATGTGGCGGAACAGCGCGTAGTGCTGGAATACGAAGCCCACCTTGCGCTCGCGTACGTGCACGTCGGTCGTGTCTTCGCCGGCAAACAGGATGCTGCCGCTGTCCGGCGTTTCCAGGCCGGCGATGATGCGCAGTAGCGTGGTTTTGCCGCAGCCCGAGGGGCCCAGCAGAGCCAGAAGCTCGCCTGATGCGATATCGAGGTTGACGTCACGCAGGGCCTGAAACGAGCCGAAGTGCTTGTTGACGTTGCGGATTTCAATGCTCATGGAAGTTCTCGGTATTGCTCAGAGGGCGCCGCTGCCGGCTGCTGCTGGTGTTGGCCGCTCTGGCGGCAGTTCGGCCAAGGTCTTGATTTCGTTCTCCATGCGCCATTCCGCCGCCGACTTGATCACCAGCGTGACCAGGGCCAGCAAGGCCAGCAGTGAGGCCACGGCGAAAGCAGCCACCGACTGGTATTCGTTGTAGAGCACCTCTACATGCAGCGGCATGGTGTTGGTCTGGCCGCGGATGTGGCCCGAGACCACCGACACCGCGCCGAACTCGCCCATGGCGCGCGCGTTGCACAGGATGACGCCGTAGATCAGGCCCCACTTGATGTTGGGCAGGGTCACGTACCAGAAGGTCTGCCATCCGGTTGCACCCAACACCTGTGCCGCCTGCTCCTCGTCATTGCCCTGGGCCTGCATCAGCGGGATGAGTTCGCGCGCGATGAAGGGAAAGGTGACGAAGATGGTGGCCAGGATGATGCCGGGCACGGCGAACACGATCTTGATGTCGTGCGCCATCAGCCAGGGGCCGAGCCAACCCTGCGCACCGAAGACCAGCACATAGATCAGGCCGGCCACCACGGGCGAGACCGAGAACGGCAGGTCGATCAGCGTGGTCAGGAAGGACTTGCCCCTGAACTCGAATTTGGCAATGCACCAGGCTGCGGCCACCAAACACCAGGTTCAGCGGCACGGCCACGGCGGCGGTGATCAGCGTCAGCCGGATGGCCGACCAGGCGTCGGGTTCCTTGAGCGCTTCCCAGTAGGCGTCCCAGCCCTTGCGCAGGGCTTCGGTGAACACGGCCGCCAGCGGCAGCACCAGGAACAGGAACATGAACACCAGCGCGATGCCGGTCAGCGTCCAGCGGATCCAGGGCGCTTCGGTGGTACCGCGCTGGGCGGTGCGAATGCTGTTCTGGCCACTCATTGCGAATTCCCCGCGGAGCGCTTGCGCTGCCAGCCTTGCAGGCCGTTGATGATGAGCAGCAGGATGAAAGAGATGACCAACATAACGGTGGCCACCGCGGTGGCGCCCGCGTAGTCGTACTGCTCCAGCTTGCCGATGATGATCAGCGGCGTGATCTCGGAAACCATGGGCATGTTGCCGGCGATGAAAATGACCGAGCCGTACTCGCCCACGGCGCGCGCGAAGGCCATCGCAAAACCGGTCAGCAGCGCGGGCGCGATGCTGGGGAAGATGACGCGGCTGAAGGTCTGCCAACGCGTGGCGCCCAGGCAAGTGGCCGCTTCTTCCAGCTCCTTCTCGGCGTCTTCCAGCACCGGCTGCACCGTGCGCACCACGAAGGGCAGCCCGATGAAGATGAGCGCAATCACCACGCCATTGGGGTTGAAGGCGAGCTGGATGCCGTGCGGCTCGAAGTACTGGCCGATCCAGCCGTTGCCCGCCAGCAGGGCGGTGAGCGAAATGCCCGCCACGGCGGTCGGCAATGCAAACGGCAGGTCCACCAGCGCGTCCACGATCTTCTTGCCCGGGAACGGGTAACGCACCAGCACCCAGGCCACCAGCAGACCGAACACCACGTTGACCAGGGCCGCGATGAACGAGGCGCCGAAGGTCAGCCGGTAGGACGCCAGGGCCCGAGGCGAGGTGACCGCCTCCCAGAACTGCGGCCAGGTCATGCTGAAGGTCTTGAAGACCAGCGCCGAGAGCGGGATCAGCACGATCAGGCTCAGGTACAGCACCGCGTACCCCAGCGTGAGGTTGAAGCCCGGCAGCACGCGCGCGCTGCTGCGGCGCGCACCGGCCCCGGCCGCCGGCGCCGAGCCCGGCAGCGAAACAACGTGTCCAGTCATGGCTTACTTGCCGGCCGTATAAAGTTTGTCGAACTGGCCGCCGTCGTTGAAGTGCACTTTCTGTGCCTCGCCCAGCGAACCGAAGTACTGCTCGACGGTGAACAGCTTGATGGGCTTGAAGGCGCTGGCGTACTTCTTCAGGACCGCTTCGTTGCGCGGACGGATGTTGTGCTTGGCCGCGATCTCCTGGCCTTCGGGCGAGTACAGGAAGTCCAGGTAGGCCTTGGCGTCGGCCGCCGTGCCCTTCTTGGCCACGGTGCGCTCGACGACCGCCACCGGGTTCTCGGCCACGATGGAGGCGCTGGGGTGGATAGCGTCGACCTTGCCCTTGCCGAACTCGTTGTCCACCGACACCACCTCGGATTCAAACGTCACCAGCACGTCGCCGATGTTGCGCTGCAGGAAGATGCCGGTCGCATCACGCCCGCCGCGCGCCAGCACCGGCACGTTCTTGTAGAGCTTGCTCACGAACTCGGCGGCCTGCGCGTCGGTGCCGCCCTTGGCGCGCACCTGGCCCCAGGCGGCCAGGTAGGCCATGCGGCCATTGCCACCGGTCTTGGGGTTGACCACCACCACCTGCACGCCGGGCTTGATCAGGTCGTCCCAGTCCTTGATGCCCTTGGGGTTGCCCTGGCGCACCAGGAACAGCATGGTGGACGTGGTGGGTGCGGCGTTGTTCGGGAACTTCTGGCGCCAGTCCTTGGCCACCACGCCCTTCTCGGCCAGGAAATCGACATCGGTGGTGGTGTTGAAGGTCACCACGTCGGCCTCCAGACCGTCGGCCACGGCACGCGCCTGGGCGCTGGAGCCGGCATGCGACTGGTCGACCTTGATGTCCTTGCCGGCTTTCTTCGCATGGGCCACGTAGGCGGCATTGAACTCCTTGTAGAACTCGCGCGAAACGTCGTACGAGACGTTGAGCAGCGCGGTCTGGGCGGAAGCGGCCGATGCAGCGGCGAAGGCGATGGCGCCGAGGGCAGTTTTGAGGTTGTACTTCATGGTGAGACCTACAAAAGAAGGAGTGCTTTGGATTCTGGGATGCATGCCTTCATTGACAAACGACTTTGTTCTTGTTTCCATATTTGTCTAACGAATAAGGCGGTCATGCATGCGCTGGTGCAGTCTGCGGGACATCGACACCGAGGGACTGCAACAAGGCGAGACCGAGCGGCCACTCGCCATGACCAGAGTCCACATTGATGTGACCGGCCTCGTTAAGGCGTACAAACTCGCTGCCCCAGGCCCGTGCATANGCCCCCGCAAGGCGGGCGGGACAGAACGGATCGTTTGTACTGGCCACAACGATGCTGTGATAGGTCAGTTTCTGGTACGGCACGGGCGCAAAATCCCCNAGTACACCGCGGCGTTCCGGGTCGGCGGGAGCCACAAGCAGTGCCCCNTGGATGCGTGACGTGATTTCTGGCGGCAGATGGGTGGTAGCGATGCAACCCAGGCTGTGCGCAGCCACGACCACAGGTCCGTCGGCCTGTTCGATCGTTTCGCTCAGACGTTGCACCCAGGCTCGCTTGACCGGGGTTATCCAGTCATCTTGATTTACCCGGAGTACCCGGGGAAGTCTCTCGGTCCAGAGGCTTTGCCAGTGGCCGACGCCTGAATTGCGCCAGCCCGGCACGATGACGACGGTTGGGGAAGACATGATGGCATTCTGTCCGCCCAGCCTACATACACAAACAACTATTCCGTAGTTTGAATATTCGTAAATCGAGTAAGCGCGTTGGTAGAAAAATGGGGCAGCCCACAGCGGGCGCCCCATTTCAAGTGGTGAGGTGAAGATCAGCGCCTGGCACTGCTGAGACGGCGGACAACCGCGATAAACCGGTCCACCTCTTCACAGGTGTTGTAGAACGCCAGCGATGGCCGCACCGTGGTTTCCAGGCCGAACCGACGCAGGATGGGCTGCGCACAGTGGTGACCTGTNCGGGCCGCGATGCCTTCTTCGTTCAGCGCCTTGCCCACTTCGTCAGTGGTGTAGCCGTCCAGCACGAAGGACAGCACACTGGCCTTGTCGGCCGCCGTGCCGACCAGCCGCACGCCCGGGATGGGTTTGAGGTGGTGGGTGGCATAGGCCAGCAGGTCGTGTTCGTAGCGGCCGATGTTCTCGATACCGATACGTTCCACATACTCCAGCGCGGCGCCCAGGCCCACGGCGTCGGCAATGTTGCCGGTGCCGGCCTCGAAGCGCGTTGGTGGGCCGTGGTAGATGGTCTTCTCGAAGGTCACGTCGGCAATCATGTTGCCGCCGCCTTGCCATGGCGGCATGCGCTCGAGCACGTCCTTCTTGCCGTAGACCACCCCGATGCCGGTCGGGCCGAAGATCTTGTGACCAGAGAACACGAAGAAGTCGGCATCGAGCTCGCGCACGTCCACCCGCATGTGCGACACCGACTGCGCGCCATCCACCAACGCCAGCGCGCCCGCGCGGTGCGCCAGGTCCACGATCTGTTTGACCGGCACGACGGTGCCCAGTGCGTTGGAGACCTGCGTCACCGACACGATCTTGGTCTTGTCGCTCAGCAGGCGCTGGTATTCCTCNAACAACACTTGACCCGAGTCGTCTACCGGGATCACCTTGATTTTNGCGCCCTTGGCCGCCGCCAGCTGCTGCCAGGGCACGATGTTGGCGTGGTGTTCGAGGTGGCTGACGATGATCTCGTCGCCCGGGCCAATGTTCTGTGCACCCCAGCTCTTGGCCACCAGGTTGATGGCTTCTGTGGTGCCGCGCACAAAGATCACCTCATCCACGGATCCGGCGCCGATGAAGCGGCGTACCGTCTCGCGTGCGCCCTCATAGGCGTCCGTGGCGCGGGCCGCCAACTCATGCGCCGCACGGTGAATGTTGGAGTTCTCGTGCGCGTAGAAGTGGGCCAGTCGGTCGATCACCACCTGGGGCTTCTGCGTGGTGGCGGCGTTATCGAACCACACCAGCGGACGACCGTTGACCCGCTCCTGCAGGATCGGGAAATCNCGCCGTATCGCGTTCACATCGAACGGAGGATGACCTGAAGGGGTTGCTTGTGGAACGCCATAGGTCGGGACGATGGCTGACGGTGTCGCATCCACGAAGTAGAAGCTGCCGGGTGCGGACAGCGGAATCGAAGGCAAACGCGGTGCNGGAGGCGGGGCTCCGCTGCTGAGTTGACTCCGCAAGGCGTCATTCCCCGGCAGACCGTATGAGCGGGCGCTGACCCTGTCGTCGGTGGAAGAAGCCGGTATNGGCCTGATGGCCGGTAGGTAACGAGACTCGGTCTCCAGGAAATAGAACGCAGCACCCGGCACGGTCGACCCGCCAGCGTTGGGCTGCGATGGCGTTACGGGCAGGGTGGTACCGAGCGCCTCAGGGACACCTAGTACGTGGCTGCCGAAGCGACCGTCATAGCCCGGCGCGGCCACCAGCGCGTTGTCAGGCACACCGTTGGGGGCTTGGGCATGCGGCACCAGAGACGGTGCCGATGCGACTGCATTGCCCGCCGACTGGGGCGAACTGGGCAACACGTTGGCACCCGGAGGCAGCGCACCAAACGGCACGGTCGTCGGGTTGGATGGCCCCGTCACCCCGGGCGGCAGGCTCAGGCCGGCTGGATGGGGGTTCGAGGGCAAAGGGTTGCCACCGGTGAGGTTGGCCCCCGTGGCCACGTCGTGCGTCACCCAGAGATTGCCACCGATGGTTGCGCCGCGGCCGATAGTCACACGCCCCAATACCGTGGCGCCGGCGTAGATCACCACGTCGTCCTCGATGTTCGGGTGGCGCGGCAGCCCCTTCTTCAGGTGGCCGTTTTCATCCGTAGGGAAGCGCTTGGCGCCCAGCGTCACCGCCTGGTAGATGCGCACACGCTCACCGATGGTGGCGGTCTCACCAATGACGACACCGGTGCCGTGGTCGATGAAGAAGCCCGAACCGATGGTGGCACCGGGGTGGATGTCGATGCCCGTCTCACCATGCGCGATCTCGGCGATCAGGCGCGCCAGCATGGTGGCGCCCAGGTTGTAGAGCGTGTGGGCCAGGCGGTGGTGGATGATGGCGTGGATGCCGGGGTAACACAGCAGCACCTCGTCCACGCTGTGCGCAGCCGGGTCACCGTGGTAGGCCGCGAGCACGTCGGTGTCCAGCAGGCGCCGGATACCCGGCAGGGCCAGCGCGAACTCACGCACGATATGGTCTGCTCGGACTTGCACATCGCGCGGCCCCAGGTGGGCATGGCGCGCTGAATGCTGCAGCTCCAGCCGCACCTGGGCGGACAGCGCGTGCAGCGCCTTGTCCAGCGTGACGCCGACATAGAAGTCTTCGACCTCCTGGCGCAACTCAGGGGGNCCGAGCCGCATCGGGAACAGCACCCCGCGCAGATCGGCCAGGATGTCGCGCAGCACCTCGCGCGAAGGCAGCTCGCGCCCGCCCGGCTCCAGCGATCGGCCCTGCGACTGGCGCCAGTCGCGGCGCACCGCACGCAGTTCGGACACGATCGCGCCCACCTCGACCACCGGGGTGGTCTGCGATTCAAATGCAGCCATGGTTGCCTCAGGCCGGCAGGCCGCTGCGTCGAAGAGCCCTTCGAACAGCACCGAGCTGAGGTAGCGCTCCCCNGAGTCGGGCAGGATCACCACGATGGTCTTGCCGGCGTTCTCGGGTTTGTGCGCCAGGCGCACCGCCGCAGCCGCGGCCGCGCCGCAGGAGATGCCCGAGAGGATGCCTTCCTCGCGCGCCAGGCGGCGGGCGAACAGCACCGCGTCTTCGTTGCTCACCTGCTCGATCGCATCCACCAGCGAGNNATCCAGCACATCGGGCACGAAGCCGGCGCCGATGCCCTGGATCTTGTGGGGCGCGGGCTTGAGTTCTTCGCCGTTGCGCTGCTGGGTGAGGATGGGACTGGCCGTCGGTTCAACCGCCACCGAGATGATGGCCTTGCCTTGGGTCTGCTTGAGGTAGCGCGAGACGCCTGTGATGGTGCCGCCGGTGCCGACACCCGAGACCAGGATGTCGATGGCGCCGTCGGTGTCTTCCCAGATCTCCGGCCCGGTGGTGCGTTCGTGGATCGCCGGGTTGGCCGGGTTCTTGAACTGCTGCAGCAGCACGTACCTGCCCGGATCGCTGGCCGCGATCTCTTCGGCCTTGCCCACTGCGCCCTTCATGCCCTTGGCGCCCTCGGTCAGCACCAGCTTCGCACCATAGGCGAGCAACAACTTGCGCCGCTCGATGCTCATGGTCTCGGGCATGGTCAGCGTCAGCGGGATGCCTTTGGCCGCGGCCACAAACGCCAGCGCGATGCCGGTGTTGCCGCTGGTCGGCTCCACCAGTTCCTTGCCCGGACCGAGCAGGCCCCGCTGCTCTGCGTCCCAGATCAGTGCGGCACCGATGCGGCACTTGACAGAGTACGCCGGGTTTCGTCACTCGATCTTGGCCAGCACAGTGGCCTTGGCCCCGTCGGTGATTCGGTTCAGGCGCACCAAGGGCGTACGACCGATGGACAGCGCGTTGTCGTCGTAGATGTGTGACATGGTTGTTCCTTGGTGAAGTTCAGTCCTGCACCCAGGGCAGCCCGTGGAAGCGCCAGCCGTCGCTGCCACCCCGGTGCTGATGGGCGTCGATCTCGCCCTCGAAGCCTTCGAGCACGTTGAATACGTTGTGCAGGCCGGCAGCTGCCGCCGCTTCGGCCGCCGCCACCGAGCGCTTGCCGCTGCGGCACAACAGCAGCACCGGCTGCTCCTTGCCCAGCTTGGCTTCGAGCTCGCGCACGAAGCGGGGATTGCGCGTCAGGCTGGTGCCGGTCGCCCAGGCGATGTGCACACTGCCCGGCACATGGCCGACGAACTTGCGTTCTTCTGCGCTGCGCACATCGACCAGCACGGCCTGGCCGCTGGAGAACAGTTGCCAGGCCAGTTGCGGTGACACGCCGCCGGCATAGCTCAGCCCGGCGGCGGCCGCTGCCTGACGCGCCTCGGCCAGGGCTTCGAGTTCGGAGGGCTCTCAAGTGTTTCGCTCATGATGTGTCTCTTGGGGTGAGGGGTGGGGAACGATGAGCGTCACTCTATGAGCGACACCTCAGAACACGAACGAAGGTTTTCTTGTTTTCATATGCGAAAAGCGAGTGAGCTATCGAGGGCCTCGATTGACTTGCTCCTGCACGCTCCTGATTGACCTATTGATCCGGCACGAAAATAACTGAACTTTTCGTGGCGCGAGGTGTCCATGCGATATGGACAAAGAAGATGCGCGGTTTCAGAAGTTGGAGCAGTTGCACGAGAGGCGCAAGCAAGTCGTGCGACTGCAACGTGCGGGGCATGGCGTAATGGCCATCGTGGCGCTCACGGGCTTGAGCTACCCGGGCGTTCGCAAGGCGCTCGATCTGTATGCGGCCGGGGGTGCTGCAGCACTCAAGCCCCGCCGGCGCGGCCGCAGCACGGGCGATGGGCGCAGCCTGAGCCCCGAGCAGGAAGAGGCGGTGCGGCGCACCATTTGCGACAAGCGCCCAGAGCAGTTGAAGATGGAATTCGCGCTGTGGACACGCGCGGCTGTCATGCAGCTCATCGAACAACAGTGCGGCATCAAGTTGTCTGTGCGCGCCGTGGGCAACTACCTGGCGCGCTGGGGCTTCACGCCGCAANAGCCGATCAAACGCGCCTACGAGCAGCGCCCCGAGGCCGTGCAGCAATGGCTACAGCAGGAATATCCAGCCATCGAGCAGCGCGCCAAGCTTGAGGGCGCGGAAATCCACTGGGGCGACGAGACCGCGCTGGTCAACACCGACGTGCGCGGCAGGAGCTATGCCCCACGCGGCAAGACCCCTGTGACTCTGGCCGTAGGCGGCACGCGCCAGAAGCTCTCCATGATCTCCACCGTCACCAACCGGGGCCGGGCGAACTGGATGATCATCGATGGCGCTTTCAACCACGAGCGGCTCATCGAATTCTTCCAAGCCCTGGTGCGCGACGGACGTCGTGCGCAGCGCAAGGTCTTCCTGATCCTGGACAACCTGGGCGTGCATCACTGCAAGCCGGTGAAGGCCTGGCTGGGTGAGCACAAAGCCGACATCGAGGTGTTCTATCTGCCCAGCTACAGCCCTGAGCTCAACCCCGACGAGCGGCTCAATGCCGATCTCAAGCACGCCATCGGCACGAAAGTACCCGTGCGAACCAAAGCCCGGCTGCACGCCGCCGCCAGCGAACACATGGCCCTCATTGCGGCAAACCCCGAGCGGGTGTGCTCCTACTTCCAGGATCCGCTGGTCAGGTACGCGGCATGAAGACTTCATCGTGCCGGATCAATAAGTTCAGCGAAAGCAACGTAGCCGGTTCGTGGCTCCATGACGCACCGCGTTTTGCTCGTCCATTCGGACCGCGCTCTTTCATGCCGCTTCCTGAGCCTGCATCACCGCCTCGCGGGTGAGCGTGGGTACAAAGCTCTCAATGAAGCCGTAGGCGAAACCGGGCAGCCAGTGGTTGCGGCGCAGTCCCAGACGTGTGAGGTTGATCTGGAACAGGTGGCCGGCGTCGATCGTGCGCAGATGCACGTCGCGCTCCTCATCGATGGCGATAGAAGCCACAATGCCCACGCCCATCTCCAGCTCCACGTAGGTCTTGATCACGTCCGCGTCCATGGCGGTGAGCACCACATTGGGTGACAGTCCCGCTTGCGCGAACGCCTCGTCGATGTGCGAGCGGCCGGTGTAGCCGATTTCGTAAGTGATGATGGGGTAGGCCACCAGATCCTGCAGCGTCACCGGGTGCGACAACGCCAGCAGCGGGTGCCCGGGCGGCACCACGATGCTGTGGCTCCAGCGGTAGCAGGGCAAGGTCACGAGTTGTTCATAGCCCGCCAGCGCTTCGGTCGCCACGCCGATGTCGGCATCCCCGGACAGCAGCATCTCGGCCACCTGTTTGGGCGATCCCTGGTGCAGGTGCAGGGTGACACGCGGATAACGCTGTCGGAAGTCGCGCACCACATGGGGCAGCGCATACCGTGCCTGCGAGTGGGTCGCCGCGATCGACAGACGACCCTCTTCGCGCCCCTGCAATTCCTGACCCGCGCGGCGCAGGCTCTCGGCGTCGAGCAGAACGCGCTGGATGATGGGCATGAGCGCTTGTCCGGCCGAGGTGAGTCCCAGGAGGCGCTTGCCGGAACGCACGAACAGCTCGACACCCAGCTCCTCCTCCAGTTCACGCACCTGCCGGCTCACGCCGGGCTGCGAGGTGTGCAGGACAGCGCCCACCTCGGTGAGGTTGAAACCGCAACGTTCAACCTCCCGNACCGAACGCAATTGTTGGAAATTCATGAATGTTCTTGTAGGAAAGCAAAAATGCAATGGCACGCTCATCCCCCGAAGCGAGCCGTCGCCAGCCGCATTCAGATCTTGGCGATCGACACCTCGGTCGATTTCACCAGTGCCACCACATCGGAGCCGACTGTCAGGCCCAGGTCGTTGACCGAACGGGTGGTGATGACCGAGGTCACGATGCCCCAGGGTGTCTCGACATCGACTTCGGACACGACGTCGCCCTTGATGATTTCCTTGACCTTGCCGCGGAACTGGTTGCGCACGTTTGACCTGCCCCCGCCAGCCGTACCACGGTAAACGAGAGAAGTCCGTCAACCCAGGAGAATGACGGACATGAAGAAGAGCAGGTTCAGCGACGAACAAATCATTGGCTTCTTGCGACAGGCCGAGGCCGGCATGGGCATCCCCGAGTTGTGCCGCAGCGGCGGCTTCAGCCAGGGCACCTTCTACAAATGGCGCGCCAAGTTCGGCGGCATGCAGGTCTCCGAGGCCCAGCGCCTGCGCGAGCTTGAGAGCGAGAACGCCAGGCTCAAGCGGCTGCTGGCCGAGGCCCACCTGGACATCCATGCCTTGAAGAGCGTCTTCGGGGTAAAGCGTTAGCCCCACAGGCGCGGCCCGACGCCATCCGACAGATGATTGAGCAGCATCACCTCTCGGAGCGGCACGCCTGCCGCCTTGTGGGGCTATCCCGAGACAGCTACCGCCACCCACCGCAGCCCAGCGAGCTCAACGCCACCCTGGGTGAACAGATTCGGCAAACGGCCCTGGTGCGCCGCCGGTTTGGCTACCGGCGCATCCACGACATGCTGCGCGAGCAGTTTCCAGGGTGAACCACAAGCGCATCTACCGGCTGTACCGGCAGGCCAACCTGACGGTGAAGCAGCGCCGCAAAGCCAAACGGCCAACGCAGGAGCGCGTGCCGCTGCAACTGGCCAGGAACATCAACGAGGTGTTGAGCATGGATTTCGTCTCGGACAGCCTCTCCAGCGGCCGGCGCATCAAGTGCCTGACGGTGGTGGACGATTTCAGCAAGGAGTCGGTCGAGATAGCGGTGGACTACGGCATCTCGGGCCAGTACGTCACCCGCGTGCTCGACCAGGTGGCACGGTTTCGCGGCTACCCGGCAGCGGTGCGAACGGACAACGGCCCGGAGTTCACCAGTCGGGCGTTCCTGGCCTGGACGCACAAGAACGGGATTCGGCACATCCTGATTGAGCCAGGCAAGCCGATGCAAAACGGCTACATCGAGAGCTTCAACGGCAAATTCAGGGATGAGTGCCTCAACGAGCAGTGGTTTGAGTCGTTGTCACAGGCCCGGGAGTGCATTGCACATTGGCGGCGGGATTACAACGAGGTCAGGCCGCACAGCAGTCTGGGACGCATCCCGCCGGCACGATTCGCCCAGCAGCACCGCCAGCGCGCTGGCGGTGCTGCTGGCAGTGAGCAGAAACAAAACTTCGATTAACCTTCAACCCCGGACTTCTCCAATCCGTTGGTACGGTCAATGGGGGCAGGTCATGCCAACCTTCGCCATTTAGAGGGGCGGACGAAAAATGTGTCGATGGTTTTCAGGTGTCAATCGCTTCTGAGTGGTAACGAGTGGTGTTCTGTTATGGCCGCTTCAAAGGGAAGATAGGTCTGGCGCGCCAACAAAAATTACACGCGGTTGCCGTGCGATGTGAATCAATGGAGGGAATGTGGCACCTTGCAAAAACTGAACAAGGAGACACAACATGTGGCTTTTGGTCGCTCGGGAACCAAGACCGGATGCCCCCAATNGGCCCGGCAGGAAGACTCTTGCCGTGGTGGACGCAGTCGCTTGGCCGCTGGTCGTCGTTCTGATTGTTTTTCAATCGCGCCTTCCGCTTGGTGTTGTCGGCGCGGTGTTGGCGGCGGCTGCCTTTGGGCTGTCAGTTGCCCGGCTTCGTCGAGCCATCTGGCTGAATCACCGCTACCGCTTCACCACATGGCGATGGGGTGGGGTGGTGCTTGGCTTGATGTTGCTGGGGGCGACCCTGAAGATGCTCGCTTGATGAACTCGACAACCGCGGCACCGTGATCCCGAAACGGGCAGGGTCGTGAAGCCACTCGACCGTGTTGCGCCAGATCTTCCGGCGCCACAGTCTTGGCTGAGCCCAGGAAACGCGTAGCGGGTTCGATACACGCAGGCGGCATCCTGCCCCAGCACAATCATGAGCATGTCCGTGCGCTTGGCGTCTGAGTCGTGGATGACCAGATCGCCATGCTGCCACTGGGTGGTGTTCGGCTCGTGAATAAGGCCCATGGCACACTCCACTCAGCGTTGCGTTAGTGGGCCACAGTGGGCCGAGTCTGGCTCCAAGAATCAATGTCAACTCTTCGCCACGCCACGGCGCGCGGAGCGAGCCGCACTGGGTTCGGAAACTCATGGCTCGCCATCAAGCGATAAATCGTTGATCGACCAAGGCCGGTGATCTTCATGACGGCGCGCATGCGTAGGAGCGGGGCCGTAGGAGGGCGCTATGGTCTTGAGGGGGATTGTTGTTGAGGTGCTGCACGGTGCGTCTCCCGGTAGAAGCAACACCTACACTGTGAGAGCAAAGGGTTTCAGACCCAATGCTGGATTCAGGCTCAAATCGTGCATCAGTGATCCAACGATCAGCTTGCACCGAGCAGGTCGAGCAAATAAGGTTGTGATACCGTCATCCACCCATTCAGTACCGTCTTCTCCTCCGGAAAGAGCATCCGATACCGTCATCGCGACACAGAACATGCCACTTTCGCAATCCAATCGCAGTGGCGAACCATCAACGAATGAGTCCGAGAGCAATGAGCGTTGTGATGGGCTCTCGAATGCGTCGGTAGTTCTGTCGGTATCGAGCCTGTTCTCGCCTTGCAAACAGCGCGCTATTCCTCTGAGACGCGACCTGCTATTGACAATAGAGTGGGAGTGAAGTCTGCGCGGAGGTGACCCTGCCGCTCACCCTCCGCCGACTCATCGCATCGCGGCGTGGCGCGGCGGCCGGCGCCTCTCGGTAGCGACAGGCTCGCCCACAGCGCGCACCGCGCTACCATCGCCGCGATGTACCTTCCCGCCNAGTTCGCCTCCACCGACCCCGCGCAGGCCGCGGCGCTGATGCGCGCGCATCCGCTGGCGAGCCTGATCAGTACGGACGAGTCGGGCTTGCCCTTCGTCACCCATCTGCCCCTGCACCTGCGCACCGATGCCGATGGCGGCTGGACGCTGCTCGGGCATTGCGCGCGGGGCAATCCGCATGGCACCTATCTGCGCGAGCGGCCGCGGGCGGTGGTGACGTTTCTCGGGCCGCATGCCTACCTCTCGCCCGCCGTCTATCCGGACCTGCGGCGCGTGCCGAGCTGGAACTACCTGGCGGTGCACTGCACGGTGCAGGCGCAGTTGCTCGAAGGCGAGGCGGCCAAGGATGCGCTGCTCAAGGCGCTGATCCACGACCATGAGCCCGACTATGCCGCGCAGTGGCGAGCGCTCGACGCCGACTTCACTGCCGCGATGCTCTCGGCCATCACGGCGTTCGAGCTGAAGGTGCTGGACTGGCAGTGCAAACTCAAGCTCAACCAGCACCGCCCCGAGTCGCACGCCGCCATGCGCCGCGCCTGTGCGCAGGGCGACGCGATGGCGCAGGCGCTGGGCGCGTGGATGGACCGGCTCGGCCTCGGTGGGCCGGCGAACCAAGGAGATGAGCGATGAAGGGCGTGTTCGGATTGATCGGGCTGGTGGTGGCGCTGGTGATCGTTGGGCTGGTGGTGAAGAAACAGCTCGCGGCGCAGGGCGCGATGATGGTGCCGCCCGCCGCAGCCGGTCGAGCGGCGCCAGTGCCGTCCCGGCGACGCCGCCGGCCACGGTGCGCGAGCAAAGCCTGCAGACGCCGCAGCAGGTGCGCGACCAGGTGCAGCAGCTCATGCAGCAGCCGCGGCCCATGCCCGAGGGGCAGTGAGGGACGGTTTTTTAGAAAATCTGGCCTAACCCCAGCGCCAAACGGTCAGGTTTCGCTATGAAAAAGTGACTTGTTCACAAGGCTGCCGGCTTCGGCTGTGGGCCATTCGCAGGCTACGCGGCGGCCGCCGTGCAGGCGTCGCAGCGGCCGTAGAGCACCAGCTCATGACCCTCCAGCGCGAAGCCGGGCGGCGTCAGCGCGGCCAGCCCGCCGGGGCAGCCGCTGACGTCGAACACCCTGAGGCAGCGGGTGCATTTGAAATGGTGATGGTGCTGCGGCCGCCGCGCCTCGTAACGCGGGGCCTCGCCGGGCAGGGCAACGGTGTCGATGGCCTGCTCCTCGGCCAGCGACTTGAGCGCGCGGTACACCGTGGCCTGTCCCAGCCCCGGCACCTGCTCGCGCGCGACGGCCAGCACCTCGGCCGGTGACAGCGGCCTTCCTGCGGCGTCGAGGGCGGCACAAATGGCGGCGCGTTGACGGGTGTTGCGTTGCATGGCGGTCGGGAAGCGGCTCGGCGGCAATCGTAATTCAGCACGCGTGCGCTGGGACGTCGGGCGGTGGGCATGAACCGGACGCGAAGGGGGCGTGAATGGGCACGCGTACCGGTAAATTCAGGCGCGGCGCCGCACCAGCGTGGCCAGGTAGGCCAGCGCCGCCAGCACCACGATGACGGCGCCCGCCGGGGCGTCGGCCTCGTAGGCCAGCGCGAGGCCCGCCACGATCTCGGTCGCCGCCACCGCCACCGCCAGGCCCATTGCCGCGCCCATGGTGCGCCCCAGCCGCAGGGCGGTGGCGGCCGGCAGCGTCAGCAAGGCCAGCACCAGCACCAGGCCCACTGCCTGCACCAGCACCACCACGGCCAGCGCAATCATCACCAGCAGGCCTTGCTGCAGCGCCTGCACCGGCAGGCCGCGCGCGCGGGCGAATTCCTCGTCGAACAGCGCGGCCACCAGCGGGCGCCACAGCAGCGCCAGCGCCAGAAGCAGGGCGGCGTCCAGCGCCACCATGGCCAGCACCTGCTCGCGGCCGACCAGCAGCAGGTTGCCCAGCAGGTAGCTCATGAGTTCGCTCTGGTAGCCCGGCGTGCGGGCAATGGCCAGAATGCCCACGGCCATGCCCACGGCCCAGATGGCGCCGATCAGCATGTCCTCGCGCTCGCGGCCGCGCCGCGTCAGCCAGCCGATGAGCAGCGCGGCCAGCACCGCTGCCACGGTAGCGCCCACCAGCGGCGAGCCGCCCAGCCACTGTGCCACCCCCATGCCGCCCAGCACCGCATGGGCGATGCCCCCGGCCATGAAGCTCACGCGCTTGAGCACCACCAGCGTGCCCACCACGCCGCTGCCCAGCGCAGCCAGCAAGCCGGCCAGCAGCACCCATTGCAGAAAGCCGTGCTCGGCCACGGCGTGGAAGAAACTCATGCGCTCACCTCCGGGCGCGCGGGTGCCGTGGGCGCGTGGCTGCAGACGGCTTCCCAGTCCAGGTGCGGGTTGGCCCTGCCGGCCCAGCGCACGGTGGTGCTCAGGCAGACCAGGTGGTCGGCCCAGCGCGTCATGGCGTGCAGGTCGTGCGAGACCATGACGATGCTGCGCGCGCCGCGCACCGCGGCCAGCAGGTCGAACAGGCTGCCTTGCGAGCGGCTGTCGATGTGGGCGGTGGGCTCGTCGAGCAGCAGCAGTTCGGGCCCGCCAGCGAGCGCGCGCGATCAGCACACGCTGGAGCTGCCCGCCCGAGAGGGCGGCGATGGGGCGGGAGGCCAGGCTCAGCGTGTCGGTGGCGCGCAGCGCAGCCTCGGCGCGCTCGAGGGCCTCAGGCGTGTGGCGTGGGCCCAGGGTAGGCCGCTGAGCGTGCCTTGCAGCACCACGTCGCGCACGCTCAACGGGAAGTCGCGCTGGAACTGCGCAAATTGCGGCACGTAGCCCACCCGGGGCCGCGCGCCCTCGGGCGTGGTGCCCAGCACCTGCACGCGCCCACGCTGCGGCGCGAGCAGGCCGAGCGCGAGCTTGAGCGCGGTGCTCTTGCCGCCGCCGTTGGGGCCGACGAGCGCACACGCGCTGCCGGCGGGCACGGCAAAGCGCACCGCCTGCAGCGTGGGCGCTGCGCCGTAGGCGAATCCACGTCCTCGAAGCGCAGCGCATCGGGCGGGCTCATACCATGCCACGCGCGATGGCGGCGGCCGCACGCCGGGTCTGGCCGATGAAGTCTTCGGCCAGCGGGTCGAGTTCGACCACCTCGCCGCCGATGGCACGCGCGACCGACTCGGCTGCGGTGCGCGAGAACTGCCGCTGCACGAAGATCACCCGCACGCCCAGCGTACGCGCTTGCTCGATCAGCGCGGCCAGCGCCTTGGGGCCGGGCTCCTTGCCCTCGACTTCGATGGGAACCATCTCCAGGCGATAGTCGCGCGCCAGATAGCCCCAGGCGGGNTGGAACACCATGAAACGGCGCTGCGTCTTGCCCGCGAGCGTCTGGCGCAGCTCGGCATCGAGCGCGTCGAGTTCGGCGGCATAGCGGGCGTAGCCGGCCTCGAAGCGTTCGCGCTGCGCGGGCGCGAGGGAGATCAGTGCATCGCGCATCGTCTGTGCCTGGCGCTTGACCAGCCGCGGGCTGGTCCAGATGTGCGGGTCGCGCGCGCCGCTGGCCGCGGGTTGGCCGTGGGCGTCGCGCATGGGGGCCAGCTCGATGCCTTCGCGGGTGTCCACGATGCGCAGCTTCGGAAACTGCGACTGAAAGCGCGGCACCCAGTTCGCCTCGAACGCGGTGCCGATGCGCAAGTACAGCTGCGCGCGCCCCAGCTCCACCAGTTGCGCGGGCGTGGGGTCGTAGGTGGCGGGGCTCTGGCCGGGCCGCACCAGCACCTCGACCTGCGCGGCGTCGCCGGCGATGCGCTCGACGAATTGCTTTTGCGGCAAGATGCTCACCACCACGCGCAGCGGTTCAGCGGCCTGGGCGGGCGTCAACGCCGGCAGCGCGCACGCGGCCAGGGAGCCGAGCAGAAGGCGGCGGCGCGGCAGCACCGGGGCGGAGGAGGGAAGGCAGGGCATGATCGGTCGGCAGGGGATGCGTAGGATTTGTTGAGAATGAATTATCAACAAAGCCGCCGCGCCTCAATTGATTGATCTCAAGCCCCAGTGGCCCCTCTCGGGTGCTTCCCGGCCGTGATTTGCAGACTTTTCAGCGGAACCCCAGCGCCAATCGGTCACTCTTTGCTCTTGTTTTTGAACTGACGATGACGTCTCTGGACGACGAACATTTCATGCGGTTGGCGCTGATGGAGGCCGAGCGCGCCGCCGCGGCCGGCGAGGTGCCCGTGGGCGCGGTGGTGGTGCGCGAGGGCGAGGTGATCGGCCGCGGCCACAACCAGCCGGTTGGCACGCACGACCCCAGCGCCCACGCCGAGATGCAGGCGCTGCGCGAGGCGGCCGCGCGCCTGGGCAACTACCGGCTCGATGGCTGCACGCTCTACGTCACGCTCGAGCCCTGCGCCATGTGCGCCGGCGCCATGCTGCATGCGCGGCTTGCGCGCGTGGTCTTCGGCGCGGCCGACCCCAAGACCGGCGCGGCCGGTTCCGTGCTCGATCTGTTCGCCGAGCCCCGCCTCAACCACCACACCCGCTGCACCGGCGGGGTTGCGGCCGAGCCCTGCGGCGCCATGCTGCAGCGCTTCTTCGCGCAGCGGCGCGCGCAACAGCGCCAGGCCGCCAGCCCCTTGCGCGACGACGCGCTGCGCACACCCGCCCAGCGTTTTGCCGATCTGCCCGGCTACCCCTGGGCACCGCAGTACCTCAGCGACTTGCCTTCGCTTGCGGGCTTGCGGCTTCATTACCTGGACGAAGGCCCGGTGGATGCGCCGCTGACCTGGCTGTGCCTGCACGGCAACCCGGGCTGGAGCTACCTCTGGCGGCGTTTCATCCCGGTGTTCCTGGCCGCCGGGCACCGCGTGGTCGCGCCCGACCTCATCGGCTTTGGCAAGAGCGACAAGCCCAAGAAAGAGGCCGCCCACCGCTTCGGCCGGCACCGCCAGGTGCTGCTCGAACTCGTCGAGCGGCTGGACCTTCAGCGCGTGGTGCTCACCGTGCAGGACTGGGGCGGTCTGCTCGGCCTGACGCTGCCCATGGAAGCCAGCGCGCGCTACCACGGCCTGTTCGCCATGAACACGCTGCTGGCCACCGGCGACGCGCCACTGCCCCCGGGCTTTCTGGACTGGCGCGCCTGGTGCGCCGACCACCCGGACTATGCCGTGGGCCGGCTGCTCGGTCGCGCCGCGCCCACCCTCAGCGAAGCCGAGCGCGCCGCCTACGACGCCCCCTTTCCCGACCGCGGCCACCGCGCCGCGCTTCGGGCCTTCNCCCGGCTCGTCCCCGAGAGCGCGGACGACGACGGTGCGGCGATCTCACGCGCCGCGCGCGACTTCTGGCGGCGCTGGCAGGGCCGCAGCCTCATGGCCATCGGGCTGCAGGACCCGGTGCTGGGCGAGGCGGTGATGCAGCGGCTGCGCGCCGACATCCGCGGCTGCCCCGAGCCGCTGCGGCTCGCCAACGCCGGCCACTTCGTGCCCGAAGCGGGCGAGGCGCTCGCGCGCGCCGCGGTGGCACACTTCGCGCCACCCCTCTGAATTGCGAGCCCGCTGCCCATGAGCCACATCTACATCTTCTCCNCCTCGGGCGCTGTGCGCGACAAGGCCGCCTTCCGGCGGGGCGTGCGCCGCTTGCAGGCCCTGGGGCACCAGGTCGAGATCGACCCCGGCGCGCTGCTGAGCCACCAGCGCTTCGCCGGCGACGATGCCGAGCGCGTCGCAGCCGTGGCGCGCGCAGCCGCCAGCGGCGCGGACGTGGCGCTGATGGTGCGCGGCGGCTACGGCCTCACCCGTATCCTGCCGGCGCTGCCGTGGAAGGCGATGGCCAAGGCCGCCGCGCGCGGCACCCGCTTCGTCGGCCACAGCGACTTCACCGCCTTGCACCTGGGCCTGCTGGCCCAGACCGGCGCCATGAGCTGGGCCGGACCGGGCCTGACCGACGACTTCGGCGGCGAGGCCGAGCCCGACGAGATCATGGCCGCCTGCTTCGACGACCTGCTGCTCGGCCAGGGCGAGGGCACGGGCTGGCGCCTGCCGGCTGCCCGCGGCGCGGCTGCCGCTGTGGCCGACCCGGCGCTCGAGCGCCTGCGCGCCAGGCCGGTGCTGGGCGCCACGCTGTGGGGCGGCAACCTCTCCATCCTGGTGTCGCTGCTGGGCACGCCGTGGTGGCCTGAGGTGCGCGGCGGCGTGCTGTTCCTGGAGGATGTGAACGAACACCCGTTCCGCATCGAGCGCATGCTCACCCAGCTGCTGCACGCGGGCGTGCTGGCGCGGCAGAAGGCGGTGCTGCTGGGCAGCTTCACCGGCTACCGCCTCACGCCGCACGACCGGGGCTTCACGCTGGCCACGGTGGTGCAGCGGCTGCGCGGGCTGGTCGAGGTGCCGGTGCTCACCGGCCTGCCGTTCGGCCATGTGCCGACCAAGGTGCTGCTGCCCGTGGGCGCGAAGGTGGATCTGGCGCTGGAAGGGCGCGACGCCTGGATGGTCTGGGGCCACGCGTGAGGGTGGCGCGCAAGGAGCTTGTACAGCGTTGCCTTAAAGCGGCCGGNCGCGGCGGCTGGCTGGGGCGAAAGCCCTCGTGCCGGCTCTGGAACAGCAGGTCCAGCCCGTCGAGCGCCAGGCGCGCATGGCGCTCGCCGTGGGCATGGGCCAGCACGGCCATCAGCTCGCTGCGCAGAAACCACAGCGCCTGCGCGTCGGGCGCCACGGCGATGCGCGTGAGCAAGGCCGCCTGGGCCGGGGGCAGGGGGTCGTCGAGCAGGCGCGACATGGCGCTGCGCAAGGTGTCGAGGTCGGGTTCGCCGGGTTCCTCGGCGCGGCGGCGCGCGGCGGCCTGCAGCCAGCCAAGGAGGCTGGTGGTCAGGCTGGGTTTTCGTGCGCGCATGCGAAATATCAAAGATGCGAGCAACCCACCATAGCGGCGTCTGGTTTGTGGGGCAATTCGTTTGTTGTGACCTTGCAACGCGGATGTGGGATTCTATCGCGACCGAGGGGTTTCAGGCTGTGACAAAGCGCTCGAAACCTTCATGATCGGTCGGTTAGCTGCGTCCACTCCGCCCGCATTCCGAAGGCGTCCTGCCCTTGACCCACTCCGCCCGCACGCACCCCTCGGCCATCATCGTCTTTGCGGACATCACGCAGAGCACGGCGCTCTACCAGACGCTCGGCAACGACCGCGCGGTGCAGGCCGTCACGCGGGTCACGCAGTTCATGGCCNGGGTGTTCGAGCGGCACGGCGGCCTGGTCGTCAAGACGCTGGGCGATGGCGTGCTGGCGCGCTTCACCCACCCGGACGCGGCGCTGCAGGCGCTGGTGGCGCTGCAGCGCGAACACCAGCTGCGCATGACGCGCTGGCCCACGCAACTGGCGGTGCAGATCCGCGCCGCGNGTGCCTTCGGCGACGTGGTGGAGCAGGGCGGCGATTGCTTCGGTGAGGCGGTGAACNCCGCCGCGCGGCTGTGCGATGTGGCGGCGCCGGGCGAGGTCTGGATCGACGGGGCGCTGGCCACCGTGGCCGTGCCGCCCGAGGGGGCCGGCCTGCGTGAGCTCGGCCCCATGCCGTTGCGCGGCTTTGCCGAACCGCAGATGGTGGTGCGGGTGGACTGGAGCCCCGCCGACGTCACCTCGCTGCACACCCTGCCCTCGGGTCTCACGCCGGAGGAAGACGACCTGGCGCGTGCCCGCGCGCTCGCCAGCATCGAACTCGCGTGGATGGACCAGCACCTGCAGTGCCAGGCGGCGGCGCTGCCGGTCGTCGTCGGCCGCGCGCGCGACGCCGACCTGGTCATCCCCGACCTGCGCGTCTCGCGCCAGCACCTGCGGGTGGACTGGGTGGAGCACCATTTCGTGCTCACCGACCTCAGCTCCTACGGCACCTGGGTGCGCATGGGCGGCACCGCCGGCAGCGAACTCGCCCTGCGGCGCACCGAGTGCGTGCTGTTCGGCCACGGCGAGATTGCACTGGGCGCGCCGTTTTCCGATTTCACCGCCGTCACGGTAAGCTTCGCCGTTCACGATGGCGGCGTGACGCTGCAGCGCCAGCGCTGAAGGCCCCGCTGCCCGTGCGCAGGCGGCGCTGGTTCAGCACAGGTTCAGGCGCCCGCCGCGCACCCCCAGTCCCCCAACGATCAAGCCGCCGCGGCCCCCGGGCACGGCCAGGAGAGCTGCATGAAATGGCTGAAGAGAACGCTGCTGTTGTTGTTGTTCGCGCTGCTGCTCGCCGGCGCGGTGCTGGCCGTGCTGGCGCAGCGATCACTGCCGGTGCTCGATGGCCGCGTGGCGTTCAAGGGCCTGGGTGCGCCGGTGCAGGTCTGGCGTGACGCGGCCGACGTCACCCACATCGAGGCGCAGAGTACGCTCGACGCCTGGCGCGCGCTGGGCTGGGTGCATGCGCAGGAGCGCGGTTGGCAGCTCGAATTCAACCGCCGCGTGATGCACGGCGAGCTCTCCGAGGTGCTGGGCGAGGCCACCCTGCCCACCGACAAGCTGCTGCGCGCCCTGGGCATCATGCGGGCGGCCAAGGCCCAGTACGCCACGCTGCCGGCCGAGGCGCGCGAGTGCCTGGCCGCCTACGCCGAGGGCATCAACGCCTTCAACGCCCAGGGCGGCGCGCAGCGCCAGCCCGAGTTCCGCATCCTCGGCATCACGCCGGGGGTGTGGACGCCCGAGGACAGCGTGGGCTGGTCGCTGATGATGGCGCTGGACCTCGGCGGCAACTGGGGCAACGAGTTCGCCCGCCTGTCCATTCTGCAAGCCCTGCCCACGGCGCGGCTGTGGNAGCTGATGCCGCCCTACGAGGGCGAGAAACCCGCCACCGCGGTGGACCTGGCCGCGCTGTACCAGCGCCTGNGGGTGTACAAGGCAACGGCAAAGACTCCTGAAAAAGTAGCAAACACTGACCATTCGACGCTGGGCTTCGGCGGTTTTTCTCCACAACCTGGCGCTGCGGCCCCGTTTGGCGCCGCTGAAGTGCTGGCCCAGTGGTCGGCGGACTTCGTGCGCGACGCCGGCACACTCGAGGGCAAGGGCAGCAACAACTGGGTCGTCGCCGGCAGCCACAGCAGCACGGGCAAGCCGCTGCTGGCCAACGACCCGCACCTGGGCCTGTCCGCGCCGGCCATCTGGTATTTCGCACACCTGCGGGCGCCGCAAAGCCAGCGCGCGGATGGCTCGGTCATCNCCGGGGTGGACGCCATCGGCGCGAGCTTTCCCGGCCTGCCCTTCGTGGTCATCGGCCGCACCGCTGGCGTGGCCTGGGGCGTGACCAACACCGGCCCCGACGTGCAAGACCTCTACCTCGAACAAATCAACCCCGACAACCCGCGCCAGTACCGCACCCCCACCGGCTGGGCCGACTTCACCGAGCGGCGCGAGGTGTTCAAGGTCAAGGGCAAGCCCGACGTCGAAGTGACGATGCGCGAGACGCGCCACGGCCCCGTGCTCAGCGATGTGCAGGCCGCGTACGACGACCTGATCGACCGCAGCCGCTACGCCGTAGCCCTGCGCTGGAGCGCGCTCGACGCCGACAACCACACCGTCCTCGCCGGCATCGAAAGCAACCGCGCGCGCAACGTGCCCGAGCTCCTGCGGGCCTTCAGCCACTGGCATTCGCCCATGCAGAACGCCGTCTTCGCCGACACCGAGGGCCGCATCGGCTACAAGGCCATCGGCACCGCGTCGCTGCGCCGGCCGGACAACGACATCCGCGGCGTTGCCCCCAGCCCCGGCTGGGACGCGCGCTACGACTGGGCCGGCTGGATCACCTACGCCCAGACCCCGCAGGACGACCCGGCGCAGACCGCCGAGCGCGGCTGGATCGCCACCGCCAACCAGCGCATCACGCCGCCCGGCTACCCCTACTTCATGGGGCAGGACTGGCACGAGCCCTACCGCTACAAGCGCATCGCCGAACTGCTGGCCGCGCGCCCCACGCACGACTTGCAAAGCCTGCGCGCCATCCAGGCCGACGTGCACTCGGCCGCCGCGCTCAAGCTATGGCCCTGGCTGCAACGCGCCGCCGCCGCCTCCAAGCACCCGCTGGCCGCGGCGGCGCGCGCGCAGCTCGAGGGCTTCGACGGCGTCATGCGCGCCGACCGCGCCGCGCCGGCCATCCATGCGGTCTGGGGCGACGAACTCACCCGCGAACTCATCGCCCCGAAGCTTGGTAAAGCGCGGGTCGAGGCGCTGTACGGCAAGCGCCACTTCCGCAGCGGGCTCGAAGGCATGCTTGCGCGCAACGACCGCTACTGGTGCGGCGATGCCGGCTGCGACGCCGCCGCGCTCGCCGCCTACGACCGCGCGCTCGACCGCCTGCGCGGCCTCATGGGCGGCGACGTCGCGGCTTGGCAGTGGGGCCGCATTCACGAGGCACTGAGCGTGCACCGGCCGTTCGGTAACGTGCCCGCGCTGGCGCGTTTCTTCGACGTGCGTGTGCCCACCGGCGGTGACAACTTCACCGTCAACGTCGGCCAGTACTGGCCCAACGACGCCAAAACGCCGTTTGCCAACCGCCACGCCGCGTCGCTGCGCATGCTGCACGACCTCGCCGACCCCGAGGCCTCGCGCTTCATCTACCAGACCGGCCAGAGCGGCCTCGTGTTCTCCGACCGCTACCGCGATATGGGCGACGAATGGGCTGCCGTGCACGACCGCCCGCTGCAGCGCGAACCGCAGCACCGCGCCCACACGCTGACCCTCGTGCCCTGACACGGCGAGCCGCGCTTACCCTCGGTGGGCGCGGCAAGGCGTGGGCGCTTAAACTGCAGGGTTACCCTTTGCCGCCCGCGCCATGACCGCCTACGCCGACGTTTCTTTCTTCCCGCGCGCCGCCAAGCCGCTCACCAGCTACCGCAAATACTGGGCCGCGCGCTTTGGCACCGCGCCGTTCCTACCCATGAGCCGGGAGGAGATGGAGCGCCTGGGCTGGGACAGCTGCGACGTCATCCTCGTCACCGGCGACGCCTATGTGGACCACCCGAGCTTCGGCATGGCCGTGATCGGCCGCGTGCTCGAGGCCCAGGGCTTTCGCGTGGGCATCATCGCCCAGCCCGATTGGCACAGCGCCGAGCCCTTCAAGGTGCTGGGCAAGCCCAACCTGTTCTGGGGTGTGACGGCGGGCAACATGGATTCGATGATCAACCGTTACACGGCCGATCGGAAAATCCGCAGCGACGACGCCTACACCCCCGGCGACGTCGGCGGCAAGCGGCCCGACCGCGCGGCCATCGTCTACAGCCAGCGCTGCCGCGAAGCCTACCCCGACGTGCCCATCGTGCTCGGCGGCATCGAGGGCAGCCTGCGCCGCATCGCCCACTACGACTACTGGAGCGACAAGGTGCGCCGCTCCATCGTGGTCGACAGCAAGTGCGACATCCTGCTCTATGGCAACGCCGAGCGCGCGCTGGTCGAAGTCGCCCACCGCATCGCCGCGCGCGTGCCGGTGCACGAGATCACCGACGTGCGCGGCACCGCGTTCGTGCGCCGCACCAGCGCCGAGGGCTGGTTCGAGATCGACTCCACCGAGGTCGACACCNCCGGCCCGGTCGAGGCCCACCTCAACCCCTACCAGACCACCGCCGAGCAGGCGGCATCACGCGGCCAGTCCTGCGACCGGGATGATTCANAAACCATAGCGCAACCTGACCAGACGACGCGGGGCGATGGCGGAAAACGGTCCGAAGTGCCGCCCCAGCCGCTGCATTTCGTCGCGCCGCTGGCGCCCTCGGGCCGCGCGCGCATCCCGCGCGAGCGCACGGTCATCCGCCTGCCGAGCTTCGAGCAGGTCAAGGCCGATCCGGTGCTCTACGCCCATGCCAACCGCGTGCTGCACCTCGAGACCAACCCCGGCAACGCCCGCGCGCTGGTGCAGGCGCACGGCGAGGGCCCGACCGCGCGCGACGTGTGGATCAACCCGCCGCCGATCCCGCTCACCACCGCCGAGATGGACTGGGTGTTCGGCCTGCCCTATGCGCGCAGCCCGCACCCCGCCTATGCCGACGAGCACGGCCGCCACGACGGCCGCACCAAGATCCCTGCGTGGGAGATGATCCGCTTCTCGGTCAACATCATGCGCGGCTGCTTCGGCGGCTGCACCTTCTGCTCCATCACCGAGCACGAAGGCCGCATCATCCAGAGCCGCAGCGAAGACTCCGTCATCGCCGAAATCGAGGACATCCGCGACAAGGTGCAGGGCTACACCGGCACCATCTCCGACCTCGGCGGCCCCACCGCCAACATGTACCGCCTGGGCTGCAAAAGCCCCGAGATCGAGGCCGCCTGCCGCAAGCCCAGCTGCGTCTACCCCGGCATCTGCCAGAACCTCACCACCGACCACAGTGCGCTCATCCGCCTCTACCGCCGCGCGCGTGCCGTGAAGGGCGTGAAGAAGATCCTCATCGGCTCTGGGCTGCGCTACGACCTGGCGGTACAAAGCCCCGAGTATGTGAAGGAACTCGTCACCCACCACGTCGGCGGTTACCTCAAGATCGCGCCCGAGCACACCGAGGTCGCGCCGCTATCGAAGATGATGAAGCCCGGCATCGGCACCTACGACCGCTTCAAGGCCATGTTCGAGCAGGCCAGCGCCGAGGCCGGCAAGAAGCAGTACCTCATCCCGTACTTCATCGCCGCCCATCCCGGCACCCGCGACGAGGACATGATGAACCTTGCGCTCTGGCTCAAGAAANACGGCTTCCGCGCCGACCAGGTGCAGACCTTCTACCCCAGCCCCATGGCCACCGCCACCGCCATGTACCACACCGGGCGCAACACCTTGCGCAAGATCCACCGTGCGGTCGAACACCCTGACGAGGCGGTGGACGTGGTGCGCGGCGAGCGCCGCCGCCGGCTGCACAAAGCCTTTCTGCGCTACCACGACCCGGCCAATTGGCCGCTGTTGCGCGACGCCCTCAAGGCCATGGGCCGCGCCGACCTCATCGGCAACGGCAAGCACCACCTCGTGCCCACCTGGCAGCCGCTGGATGTGCCCGCCAAACCCGCTCGCCGCGGCGCAGCGGCGGGCGAGGGCGGAGCCGCGCCGCGCACCCCGAGCCGCCCACCGCGCGGCCGGCTGCTGACCCAGCACACCGGCCTGCCGCCGCGCGAACAAGGGGCACCAGCGGCCAGCCCGTCGCGGCGGCAGGCGCCAGACCGCCGCGCGCCGGACGGGGCCCGGTCAGCGCGCCCAAGCCCGCCGCGCCGCGCCGCGCGCGATGAGTGGTGTCGGGCTCAACACCGAAGTCGCCATCATCGGCGCCGGGCCGGCCGGCCTGATGGCCGCCGAGGTGCTTTCGGCCCAGGGTGTGCCGGTGCAGGTGTTCGACGCCATGCCCTCGGTCGGGCGCAAATTCCTGTTGGCCGGTAAGGGCGGCCTCAACCTCACCCACGCCGAAGGCTTCGAGGCCTTTGCCAGCCGCTACGGCGCGCGTCGCGCCGCGCTCGAGCCGCTGCTGCGCGCCTTCGGCGCCGATGCGGTGCGCGAGTGGGCGCGGGGCCTCGGCGTCGAAACCTTCGTCGGCAGTTCGCAGCGCGTGTTTCCGGTCGATTTCAAGGCCGCGCCGCTGCTGCGCGCCTGGCTTGCGCGCCTGCGCCACCCGGCAGGCGGTGCTCCGGTGCAGTTCCACATGCGCTGGCGCTGGCGCGGTGGCTGGGCTGCGGGCGCACACGGTGGCTGGCAGCTCGATTTCGACGCGCCGCAGGGCGTACAGACGGTGCAGGCCCGCCAGGTGGTGCTGGCGCTCGGTGGCGCGAGCTGGCCGCGGCTGGGATCGGACGGCGCCTGGGTGCCGTGGCTGCAGGCCAACGGCGTACCCGTGGCGCCGCTAGCCAGCGCCAACTGCGGCTTCGACGCGGCGGGGCGCNGCGGGCAGGGCTGGTCGGCCCACCTGCGCGAGCGCTTTGCTGGCGCACCGCTCAAATCGGTGGCGCTGCGCTTCGTCGCGGTCGACGGCACGGTGTTCGAGCGCAAGGGCGAATTCGTTCTGACCACGCACGGTGTCGAGGGCAGCCTGATTTATGCGGCCTCCGCGCGCCTGCGCGACGCCATCGAGGCGCAGGGCCATGCCACCTTCCATCTGAACCTGCTGCCCGATTGGCCGCCCGAGCGCGTGCGCGTCGAGGTGGCGCATCCGCGCGGCGCGCGCAGTCTGTCGAGCCACCTCAAGAGCCGGCTCGGCCTCGACGGCGTCAAGCTGGCCTTGTTGCACGAGCTGCTGCCCAAATCGGCGCTGGCCGACGCGGCCGCGCTGGCGCAGGCCATCCAGGCGCTGCCCGTCACGCTCACCGCGCCGCGCCCCATCGCCGAAGCCATCAGCAGCGCCGGCGGCGTGCGCTTCGACGCGCTCGACACCCACCTGAT
This sequence comes from Burkholderiaceae bacterium, assembly GCA_013693755.1. Classification (GTDB taxonomy): domain Bacteria; phylum Pseudomonadota; class Gammaproteobacteria; order Burkholderiales; family Burkholderiaceae_C; genus Tibeticola. The sequence goes on along the minus strand of CP059256.1, from coordinate 3,244,966 downwards.
GCTGCGTGAACACCCGGGCGTGTTCTGCGCCGGCGAGATGCTCGACTGGGAAGCGCCCACCGGCGGCTATCTGCTCACCGCCTGCTTCGCCACCGGCCGCGCAGCCGGGCAGGGCGTGCTCGCGTGGCGCGCAAAGGAAGCTTGCTGATCGACAATTCCCCCATGTCCGAACCGACAACCGAAAACCCGCAGGCGAACCCGGGGCCTTCCATTCCCACGGTGCCGCCACCCGCTGCGCCCTACAACCCCTGGCGCCTGAGCGTCGCGCCCATGCTGGATTGGACCGACCGGCACTGCCGCTATTTTCACCGGCTGCTCACACGCCACACCCGGCTCTACACCGAGATGGTGACCACCGGCGCGCTCATGCACGGCAGTCACCGCCGCCATCTGCGCTTTCATCCCGAGGAGCACCCGGTGGCGCTCCAGCTCGGCGGCAGTGAGCCGGCCGAGCTCGCCGCGGCGGCCCGGCTGGGGCAGGACTGGGGCTACGACGAAATCAACCTCAACTGCGGCTGCCCGAGCGAGCGGGTGCAGCGCGGCGCCTTCGGCGCCCGCCTCATGGCCGAGCCCGCCCTCGTGGCCGAGGGCGTCAAGGCCATGGTGGACGCGGTGAGCATTCCCGTCACCGTCAAGCACCGCATCGGCATCGACCGCATCGAGAGCTATGACTTCGTGCGCGACTTCGTCGGCCAGGTCAGCGAGGCGGGCTGCCGCGTGTTCATCGTCCATGCCCGCAACGCCTGGCTGCAGGGCTTGAGCCCGAAGGAAAACCGCGAGGTGCCGCCCCTGCGCTACGAGGCGGTGTACCGGCTCAAGCGCGACTTTCCCGCGCTCACCATCGTGCTCAACGGTGGCGTCACCACCAACGATCAGATTGCCGCACACCTCGCGCAGGTGGACGGCGTCATGGTCGGCCGCGAGGCCTACCACAACCCCTGGCTGCTCAGCACCTGGGACGAAGCCTTCTTCGGCGACGCACCGTTCCCGCGCAGCCGCGAGGAGGTGGAAGCGGCCATGGTGGCCTACATGGAGCGCGAGGCCCAGGACGACGCCTGCCCCTGGTACCCGATTGCCCGCCACATCCTGGGCCTGCGCCACGGCCTGCGCGGCGCGCGGCGCTGGCGCCAGATCTGGAGCGATCACCGCCTCAAGCCCGAGCCGCCGCGCGCCGTGTTCGCACTGGCGCGCAGCGCCTGGGAGGCACCTGCGGCCGTTCGAACGGCAGCGTTGGGGTGAGTTTGGGCAACACGGGTCGGAACCCCAGCGCCAACCGGTGAGGTTCCGCTATCAAAAATGAAGTTGTATGGTGGCTGAAGCGGCGTCGGTTGCCGCTCACCACAGCTTCCACCAAGGCTCTTCCTTGGGCTTGAAGCCCTTGGTCAGGTACTCGCTGTTGGGGAAGTTCTTGTCCAGCACGCGTTTGGCATCGTCGCGCAGCTGCTGCATGCCCAGTGCGTCATACGAGCGCACCAGGATGTAGAGCGCTTCCTCGTTCGCCGGGGCGTCGCGGTAGTCGGCCAGCGCGCTCTGGGCGCGGTCGATGGCCGCCACATACGCGCCGCGGCTGAAGTAGTAACGCGCCACATGCACCTCGTACTGCGCCAGCGAGTTGATGATGTAGCGCATGCGCGCCGTCGCATCGGGCGTGTACTTGGACTTGGGGAAGCGCGTGACCAACTCACGGAAGGACTCGAACGACTCCTTGGCCGCCTTCTGGTCGCGCTCGGACAGATCCTGCCGCGTCAGCGATGANAAGATACCCAGGTTGTCGTTGAAACTCACCAGCCCCTTGAGGTAGAGCGCGTAGTCGATCGCCTCGCTCGTGGGGTGCAGCGTCATGAAGCGGTCCAGCGTGGCAATGGCCTGCGCCTTGTCACCGTTCTTGTACTGGGCGTAGGCCTTCTCGATCTGCGCCTGCTGCGCCAGCGGCGTGCCGGCGGCGCGGCCCTCGAGCTTCTCGAAGTACGCAATGGCCTTGTCGTAGTTGGCCGAGTTGGCCTCGTCGCGCGCCTCTTCGTAGATGCGGTTCGGGCTCCACTTGGCCGTGGGGTCCGCTTCCTTGGTCGCGCAGCCCGCGAACAGCACGGCCAGAGCCAACAGCGCCGAGGCCGGGACCGCCGATAATTTGACACGAGGCATCNNAGGGCAACCTTCTTGAGACAAAGCCAGACGATTATATCGACCGACCCGCGCCGCCAGGGCCGCCGCACGCCCCGCAGGACGCCCCGGCACCCGGCGCCGACGCAGCGTCAAACCTCCCCGACGACGAGCCCGGCGAGGCCGAGCAGCGCCACCTCGTCGTGCCCGATGCGCTGCATGGCGAACGGCTCGACCGCGCGCTGGCGGCCCTGGTGAGCGAGTTCTCGCGCAGCTACCTGCAGCAACTGGTGCAGGCTGGGCATCTGCGGCTGGGCACGCAGGTCTGCACCAAGCCCGCACAGCGCCTGCGCGCGGGCGATGCGCTCTCGCTCACCCTGCTGCCCACGCCGCAGGCCCAGCCTTCCNGGCCCGAGCCCATGGCCCTGCCCATCGTCTACGAGGACGCGCACCTGCTGGTCATCGACAAGCCCGCGGGCCTGGTGGTGCACCCGGCCGCCGGAAACTGGAGCGGCACCTTGCTCAACGGCCTGCTCGCGCACGACGCGCAGTGCGCCGCGCTGCCGCGTGCGGGCATCGTGCACCGGCTCGACAAGGACACCAGCGGCCTCATGGTGGTGGCGCGCAGCCGGCAGGCGATGGACGCGCTGGTGCAGGCCATCGCCGCCCGCGAAGTGCGGCGCCAGTACTGGGCGCTGGCCCACCGCGCGTGGGAGGGGCCGGCGCTGCGCGAGGTCGAGGCGCCCATCGGCCGCGACCCGCGCAACCGGCTGCGCATGGCGGTGGTGGACCTCGCGCACCACAGCGGCAAGCCGGCGGCCACCGGCATCGAGCGGCTGGCCAACGCGGGGACTACTGCCNTCGTCGAATGCACGCTGCGCACCGGGCGCACGCACCAGATCCGGGTGCACATGGCGCACATCGGCCATCCGCTGGTGGCCGACACGCTCTACGGCGGCCGGCCGGCCCTGGGTCTGCAGCGTCAGTCCCTGCACGCACGGCGGCTGGCATTCGGCCACCCGGTCACGGGCGAGCCCCTGGCGTTCGAGTCTGCGCTGCCGGCGGATTTCGCGGCGGCCCTGCGCGCGCTGGGGCTTGCGTCCTGAGGGTTTTCACGGGTTCGCGCCGGCTATAATGAAGGGCTTTTCAGCATCCATCCGTACGCCTGAGTTCTCTGAAGCCCATCCCGAATCCGCTGTCGAGCAAAACGTTTGCCGCGTGCACTTGGGCGTACCCGCAACCATCCGGAGAACCCAGTGCTTTTGTCTCTTCAGGGAAGCTTCCCGCCCGCGCTCCTCGCGCTCGCAGACGGCACGGTCTTTGTCGGTCACTCGATCGGTGCCAGCGGCACCACCGTCGGCGAAGTGGTGTTCAACACCGCGCTCACCGGCTACCAGGAAATCCTCACCGATCCGAGCTACTGCCAGCAGATCGTCACGCTCACGTATCCGCACATCGGCAACACCGGCGTCAATGACGAGGACGTCGAGTCCGGCAAGGTCCAGGCCGCGCCTCATCATCAGGACCTGCCGCTGGCCGCCAGCAACTTCCGCTGCCAGCGCACCCTCAGCCAGTACTTGCGCGACGAGGGCACGGTGGCCATTGCCGGCATCGACACCCGCAAGCTCACCCGCCTGCTGCGCACCCACGGCGCGCAGAACGGCGTCATCCGTGCGCTCGAGGCCGGCCAGGCGGTGACGCCCGCGCTCATCGAAGAGGCCGTCGCCGCCGCACGCCGCGCACCGAGCATGGCCGGGCTCGACCTCGCTCGCGTGGTCAGCACGCCCACGGCCTACCGCTGGACGCAGACCGAATGGGCGCTCGGCGCGGGTTACGGCGAGCTTCAGTCCCCGCGCTTTCGCGTCGTCGCCTACGACTTCGGCATCAAGAAGAACATCCTGCGCATGCTGGCGTCGCGCGGCTGCGAGGTCACCGTCGTGCCCGCGCAAACCTCCGCGGCCGAGGTGCAGGCCCTGCAGCCCGATGGCGTGTTCTTCTCCAACGGCCCCGGCGACCCCGAGCCCTGCCGCTACGCCATCGACGCGGCGCGCCATTTCATCGACTCGGGCCTACCCACCTTCGGCATCTGCCTGGGCCACCAGATCATGGCGCTGGCGGCCGGTGCGCGCACTTTCAAGATGAAGTTCGGCCACCACGGCGCCAACCACCCGGTCAGGACCTGGAGACCGGCCGTGTGTCCATCACCAGCCAGAACCACGGCTTCGCGGTCGATGCCGACTCGCTGCCGGCGAACCTGCGCACCACGCACGTGAGCCTGTTCGACGGCACCCTGCAAGGCCTCGCCTGGAACGACCGGCCCGCCTTCTGCTTCCAGGGGCATCCCGAAGCCTCGCCGGGCCCGCACGACGTGGCCTACCTGTTCGACCGCTTCACCGCGCTCATGCAAGCCCAGGAGAACGCGCATGCCTAAGCGCACCGACATTCAGAGCATCCTCATCATCGGCGCCGGCCCCATCATCATCGGCCAGGCCTGCGAGTTCGACTACTCCGGCGTGCAGGCTNGCAAGGCGCTGCGCGAGGAGGGCTACAAGGTCATCCTGATCAACAGCAACCCCGCCACGATCATGACCGACCCGGCCACGGCCGACGTCACCTACATCGAACCCATCACCTGGCAGACGGTGGCGCGCATCATCGAGCGCGAACGGCCCGATGCCATCCTGCCCACCATGGGCGGCCAGACGGCGCTCAACTGCGCGCTCGACCTCTGGCGCAACGGCGTGCTGGAGAAGTTCGGCGTCGAACTCATCGGCGCCAAGCCCGAGGCCATCGACAAGGCCGAGGACCGGCAGAAGTTCAAGGCCGCCATGACGGCCATCGGCCTGGGCTCGGCGCGTTCGGGCATTGCGCACAGCATGGAAGAAGCCTGGGCCGTGCAGAAGACGGTGGGCTTTCCCACGGTGATCCGCCCGAGCTTCACCCTCGGCGGTACCGGCGGCGGCATTGCCTACAACCCCGAGGAGTTCGAGACCATCTGCAAGCGCGGCCTCGAGNCCTCGCCGACGAACGAACTGCTGATCGAGGAGTCGCTGGTCGGCTGGAAGGAGTACGAGATGGAAGTCGTGCGCGACCGCGCCGACAACTGCATCATCGTCTGCTCCATCGAAAACCTCGACCCCATGGGCGTGCACACCGGCGACTCCATCACCGTCGCCCCGNCACAGACGCTGACCGACAAGGAATACCAGATCATGCGCAACGCCAGCCTGGCGGTGCTGCGCGAGATCGGCGTGGACACGGGCGGCTCCAACGTGCAGTTCGCCGTCAACCCCAGGGACGGTCGCATGATCGTCATCGAGATGAACCCGCGCGTCTCGCGTTCCTCGGCGCTGGCTTCCAAGGCCACGGGCTTCCCGATTGCCAAGGTGGCGGCCAAACTGGCCGTGGGCTACACGCTCGATGAATTGCGCAACGAAATCACCGGCGGCGCCACGCCGGCGAGTTTCGAGCCCAGCATCGACTACGTCGTCACCAAGATTCCGCGCTTCGCCTTCGAGAAGTTCCCCGCCGCCGACAGCCGCCTGACCACGCAGATGAAGTCGGTGGGCGAAGTCATGGCCATGGGCCGCACCTTCCAAGAGTCCTTCCAGAAGGCGCTGCGCGGGCTGGAGGTCGGTGTCGATGGCATGAACGAAAAGACGCAGGACCGCGAGATTCTCGAACGCGAGCTGGGTGAACCCGGGCCGNACCGCATCTGGTACGTCGGCGACGCGTTCGCAGCGGGCTGGTCGCTCGAGGAAGTGCATCAGCTCACCAGGATCGACCCCTGGTTCCTTGCGCAGATCGAGGAGATCGTGAAGATCGAACTCGACCTCGACCGCCTGGCCGAGGCGCACGGCGAGCAGGCGCTGGCCACGCTCGACGCCGCCACGCTGCGCGTGCTCAAGCAAAAAGGCTTTTCCGACCGCCGCCTGGCCAAGCTGCTCAAGACCAGCGAGAAGGCCGTGCGCGAGGCGCGCCGCGCCCTGGGCGTGCGGCCGGTGTACAAGCGCGTGGACACCTGCGCGGCCGAGTTCGCCACCCACACCGCTTACCTCTACTCCAGCTACGAGGAGGAGTGCGAGGCCGAGCCGACGAACCGCAGGAAGATCATGGTGCTCGGCGGCGGCCCGAACCGCATCGGCCAGGGCATCGAGTTCGACTACTGCTGCGTGCATGCCGCGCTGGCCATGCGCGAGGACGGCTACGAGACCATCATGGTCAACTGCAACCCGGAGACCGTCTCCACCGACTACGACACCTCCGACCGCCTGTATTTCGAGCCGCTGACGCTCGAAGACGTGCTGGAGATCGTGGACAAGGAAAAGCCCGAGGGCGTTATCGTGCAGTACGGCGGCCAGACGCCGCTCAAGCTCGCGCTGGGCCTGGAGGCCGAGGGTGTGCCCATCATCGGCACCACGCCCGACATGATCGACGCCGCCGAGGACCGCGAGCGCTTCCAGAAGCTGCTCAACGACCTGGGCCTGCGCCAGCCGCCCAACGCCACAGCCCGCACGGAAGGCGAGGCGCTGGAGAAGGCCGCCGCGCTGGGCTACCCGCTGGTGGTGCGCCCGAGCTACGTGCTCGGCGGCCGCGCGATGGAGATCGTGCACGAGCAGCGGGATCTGGAGCGCTACATGCGCGAGGCGGTGAAGGTGAGCAACGATTCGCCGGTGCTGCTCGACCGCTTCCTCAACGACGCCATCGAATGCGACGTGGACGCGGTGCGCGATGCATCGGGCCGCGTGTTCATTGGCGGCGTGATGGAGCACATCGAGCAGGCCGGCGTGCACTCGGGCGACTCGGCCTGCTCGCTGCCGCCGTACTACTTGTCCAAGGCCACGGTCGACGAGCTCAAGCGCCAGACCGCGGCCATGGCCGCGGGTCTGAACGTGGTGGGCCTGATGAACGTGCAGTTCGCCATCCAGGAGGCCGAAGGCCAGGACGTGATCTACGTGCTCGAGGTCAACNCCCGCGCCTCGCGCACCGTGCCCTTCGTCTCCAAGGCCACCGGCATCCAGCTGGCCAAGGTGGCCGCGCGCTGCATGGCCGGCCAGACGCTGGATGCGCAGGGCATCGGCGCGGAGGTCACGCCGCCGTACTTCAGCGTCAAGGAGGCGGTGTTCCCGTTCGTGAAGTTCCCCGGCGTGGACACGATTCTCGGCCCCGAGATGAAGTCCACCGGCGAAGTCATGGGCGTGGGCCAGACCTTCGGCGAAGCCTTCGTGAAGAGCCAGCTCGGCGCCGGCACGCGGCTGCCGCGCCCGACCGACGCCGTGCGCAAGGTCTTCCTCACCGTGAAGAACGGCGACAAGCCCCGCGCCGTGGCCGTGGCGCGCGACCTGCACGCGCTCGGCTTCGAGCTGGTGGCCACCCGTGGCACGGCGGCCGCCATTGCCGAAGCCGGCGTGCCGGTGGCCGTGGTGAACAAGGTCACCGAGGGCCGGCCGCACATCGTGGACATGATCAAGAACGACGAGATCGCGCTGGTCATCCACACGGTGGAGGAGCGCCGCAACGCGATTGCCGACTCGCGCGCCATCCGCACCTCGGCGCTGCTCGCGCGCGTGACCACCTACACCACCATCGCCGGCGCCGAAGCCGCGGTGGAGGGCATGAAGTTCCTCGACCGGCTCGATGTGATGTCGGTGCAGGACATGCACGCGCGCCTGGCCGCCGCCGCCGCTTGAAGCGCGGGCGCTTCGCGGCATAATCGGGTGCATCAACGCCGCCGGGCGGAGTCGTCCGGCGGCGTGCTTTTGCTGGCTGCGCCGCCCCACGTGCGGCATGGCCCCAGAACCGACACCATCGAGACCTTAAGAGACACCCATGGCCACCATTCCTATCACCAAGCGCGGGGCGGAGATGCTCAAGGAGGAGCTGCACCGCCTCAAGACGGTGGAACGCCCGTCCGTCATCAACGCCATCGCCGAGGCGCGCGCGCAGGGCGACCTCAGCGAGAACGCCGACTACGACGCGGCCAAGGAGCGCCAGGGCTTCATCGAAGGCCGCATCCAGGAGATCGAGGGCAAGCTCTCGCACGCGCAGATCATCGACNCCTCCGCACTCGACGCCGGCGGCCGCGTGGTGTTCGGCGCCACCGTCGAGCTCGAGGACGAGGCCAGCGGCGAGGCGCTGCGCTATCAGATCGTCGGCGAGGACGAAGCCGACCTCAAGCTCGGCCTCATCAACATCTCCAGCCCGATCGCCCGCGCGCTCATCGGCAAGGAGGAGGGCGACACCGCCGAGGTGCGGGCGCCCGGCGGCGTCAAGCGCTATGAAATCGTGCGGGTGAGCTACCAGTGAGCGTGCCCGCCACATCCTGGGCCGAGCGGGTCGCGCTGCTCGCCGCCGCACTGTGGTGGGGCTGCGCGACGACCATCGGCTTTCTGGTGGTGCCCTGTTGTTCATGCACCTGCCCACGCCCGCCGTGGCCGGTGCGATGGCGGCAAGCTGTTCACCGCCCAGGCCTGGGTCGCGGTGGCCTGCGGGCTGCTGCTGTTGCTGGTTTTGCGGAAAAACCAGGCAGACCCCAGCGCCAACCGGTCGATGGATGCTATCGTTTTGTATTGCTCGGCATGCTCGTGGCGCTGCTGTCGGAGTTCGCGGTGGCGCCGCGCATCGTCGCGCGCGAGAACCTGCGCCTGTGGCACAGCGTGGGCACCGTGCTGTACGCGCTGCAATGGGGTGTGCGCTGGGCGCGCTGCTGCGTGGGGTGCGGGGCGCGCGCGCTTGAGTGCCTGAGAGCGGCGCGCGGAGCGGCCGCGCCGTGTCCGCCCGGCGCCAGCGTACCGAGCGCGGGCGACTTCAGGCAACGCTGAATAAGTCCCTACGATGCCGCGCGCACGACCGCGGGATGGAATGCGAGGCGCAAAGCGCAGCCATAGCGGCGGCTATGGCGAGCATTTGCAACGAAGCAGGCCGCCCGCGGCCGGGATGCGCGGCGCGCGGGGACTTGTTCAGCGTTGCCTTCAGCCCTGCTGGCCTTTCTTGACCGACTTCTGCCGCGGCTTGGCGCGCTTGACCTTGCCGCCGGGCGTGAGGCGCTGGTTGCCCAGCACGCGCACGATCTTCACTTCCGGGCGCTGCCCGCCGCGCGGGTTGTTCTTGATGAGCTTGACCTCGCGCGGCCCCGGCATGCGGTCCTCGTCCGCCACCTTGGGCTTGTCGGGCGGGGGACGCCAGAGCACCAGCAACTTGCCGATGTGCTGGATGGGCGCGGCATCGAGCTCGTCGGCCAGCGTCTGGAAGATCTGTTCGCGCTGGGCGCGGTCGTCCCCGAGCACGCGGATCTTGATCAGGCCGTGCGCGTTGAGCGCGGCGTCGGCTTCCTTGCGCACGGCGGGGGTCAGGCCATCGGCGCCGATCATGACGACGGGGTCGAGGTGATGGGCTTCGGCGCGGTGAATCTTGCGCTGGGCCGGGGTCAATTGAATTTGAGGCATGGGCCGTATTATCCGGGGCAACGATGAAAATCAAGACGCAAAGCCGAAAGGTCAACAAGGCCTGGCTCAACGACCATGTGAACGACCCGTGGGTCAAGCTCGCGCAGAAGGAGGTACCGCGCGCGAGCGGCCTACAAGCTCAAGGAAATCGACGAGACCTTCGGCCTGGTGCGCCCGGGTCATGTCGTGGTCGATCTCGGGGCCCGGGTGCCTGGAGCCAGTACCTGCGGCGCAGACTCGGCACCCGCACCGGGCCGGGTGGCGAGACGACCGTCAACGGCGTCATCATTGCGCTGGACCTTTGCCCATGGAGCCGATCGAGGGCGTGAGCTTCCTGCAGGGCGACTTTCGCGAGCCCGAAGTGCTCGAGCAACTCGAAGCCCTGGTCGGCGAGCGCAAGCTCGATCTCGTCGTGTCGGACATGGCGCCCAATCTCTCGGGCATCGCCTCGGCGGACGCTGCGCGCGTGGCCGATCTGGTCGAGCTGGCGCTGGCGTTTGCGCACGACCACCTCATACCCGACGGCGCGCTGGTGGCCAAGGTGTTCCATGGCGGGGCCTACGATGGGCTGGTGCAGGCCTTTCGCCGGCAGTTTCGCGTGGTCAAGGTCATCAAGCCCAAGGCCTCGCGCGACCGCTCCGCCGAAACCTTCCTGGTCGGCCTGGGTCTCAAGGCTTGACGCGCATCAAGCAATCGCCCTGCCAGCCGCGTATTTCCTTGTTCCGCTCATGGATGGCGGCCGTATTGCGGCGATGGCCCGGGATTGAAACGCCTAAAATGAGGCGCAACTGAAGCATCTCAGTGAAAGCTTTGTGACTGGAGTCCGGTTTGAATAATCAGTGGTTTTCCAAACTTGCCATCTGGCTCGTGATTGCCATGGTGTTGTTTACTGTGTTCAAGCAGTTCGACGCCCGCACCACGGCCGGCGCTGGCTACATGGGCTACTCGGACTTCCTCGAGGAGGTGCGTTCCAACCGCATCAAATCGGCCACCATCCAGGAAAGCCCCACCGGCACCGAAATCGTCGCCACCACCACCGACGACCGCCGCGTGCGCACCACAGCCACCTACCTCGATCGCGGCCTGGTCGGCGACCTCATCAACAACGGGGTCAAGTTCGACGTCAAGCCGCGCGAAGAAGGCTCGTTGCTGATGACACTGTTGGTGAGCTGGGGCCCGATGCTGCTGCTCATCGGCGTGTGGATCTATTTCATGCGCCAGATGCAAGGTGGCGGCAAGGGCGGGGCGTTCAGCTTCGGCAAGAGCAAGGCGCGCATGCTCGACGAAAACAACAACACCGTCACCTTCGCCGACGTGGCCGGCTGCGACGAGGCCAAGGAAGAAGTGAAGGAGGTCGTGGACTTCCTCAGGNGCCCGCAGAAATTCCAAAAGCTCGGCGGTCGGATTCCGCGCGGTCTGCTGCTGGTCGGCCCGCCCGGGACCGGCAAGACGCTGCTGGCCAAAGGCATTGCCGGTGAAGCCAAGGTGCCGTTCTTCAGCATCTCGGGCTCGGACTTCGTCGAAATGTTCGTCGGCGTGGGCGCCGCCCGCGTGCGCGACATGTTCGAGAACGCCAAGAAGAACGCGCCCTGCATCATCTTCATCGACGAAATCGATGCCGTGGGTCGCCAGCGGGGCGCTGGCCTCGGCGGCGGCAACGACGAGCGCGAACAGACGCTCAACCAGATGCTCGTCGAGATGGACGGCTTCGAGACCAACCTCGGCGTGATCGTCGTGGCTGCCACGAACCGGCCCGACATCCTGGATGCCGCCTTGCTGCGCCCGGGCCGTTTCGACCGCCAGGTCTATGTGACCCTGCCCGACATCCGCGGCCGCGAGCAGATCCTCAACGTACACATGCGCAAGATCCCGATCGGGCAGGACGTCAAGGCCGAGGTCATCGCCCGCGGCACGCCCGGCATGAGCGGCGCCGATCTGGCCAACCTCTGCAACGAAGCCGCCCTCATGGCCGCGCGCCGCAACGCGCGGGTGGTCGAGATGCAGGACTTCGAGAAGGCCAAGGACAAGATCCTCATGGGCCCCGAGCGCAAGAGCATGGTCATGCCCGAAGAAGAACGGCGCAACACCGCCTACCACGAGTCGGGTCACGCGCTCATTGGCAAACTGCTGCCCAAGTGCGACCCGGTGCACAAGGTCACCATCATCCCGCGCGGCCGTGCGCTGGGCGTGACCATGAGCCTGCCCGCGCAGGACCGCTACAGCTACGACAAGGAGTACATGCTCAACCAGATCAGCATGCTGTTCGGCGGCCGGATCGCGGAAGAGGTGTTCATGAACCAGATGACCACCGGTGCCAGCAACGACTTCGAGCGGGCCACCCAGATCGCGCGCGACATGGTCATGCGCTACGGCATGACGGACGCGCTCGGTCCGATGGTGTACGCCGAGAACGAGGGCGAGGTGTTCCTCGGCCGCTCGGTCACCAAGACGACCAACATGAGCGAGTCCACCATGCAGAAGGTGGACAACGAAGTGCGCAAGATCATCGACCAGCAGTACGCCCTGGCGCGCCGGCTGATCGAGGAGAACGCGGACAAGATGCACGCCATGGCCAAGGCTTTGCTCGAGTGGGAAACCATCGACAGCGACCAGATCGACGACATCATGGCCGGCCGCGAACCGCGTCCGCCCAAAGACTGGACGCCGCGCACCCCGCCCGCCTCCGGCGGCGGTTCGCCCACCGTCAAGCCCGAGCCGGCGCCTGCGGCCTGACGGAGCCTGCCCGGAACCGAACAAGCCACCTTCGCGGTGGCTTTTTCATGGCCGCGCGGCATTCAACGGAGTTCTGCGGCGTAGCGGTTCGGTCATGGTAGCCCGGCGCGTGTACCGGTGCAGCGGCGAATCACGCCGGGTCCCGCGTGTTGAGAGGGTGATTAATCGCCGGCATGCGGCTGCGCCAGCCACGGCTGCAGCAGTTCGAGCACGCGGGTCGCGCTCAGCGTCTCCGCTACGCTATCGAGGTTCACGATGGCGGGTGCGCCGGGGCGCTGCGCACCCCGGTGAGTGCCGGGGCGGTGGCGGGGTACAGGGCAACGCCCGGTCGCCCATAGGCCGCGGCCAGGTGCATCAGGCCGGTGTCCATGCCGACGACCGCCGGCGCCTTGGCGATCAGACCGGCAAGCGCATCCAGCCCGAGCCGGGGCAGGACGATGCTCCCGGGCTCGCAGCGGCGATCGCCTCGGCGCGCGCGCTCGCGCTCGTTGCCCCAGGGAAGCACGAGGCCGCTGCCGCGTTCGGTCAGCCGGTGCGCCAGTTCGATCCATTGCGCCTGCGGCCACTCCTTGTCCACCCGGCTGGTGCCGTGCAGGGCGAGCACGTGGCGCGGCGGCACGGAGGGCTCAGACGCGGCCGTGGGCGGGTGCGACAGGCCATAGTCCAAGGCCAGACCCTCCAGCGCATAAGCCAGCGCCCCGGCCAGCAGTTGCCGGTTGCGCTCGATGGCGTGCTGGGCGCGCGGCACGGCGAGCCGGTGGGTGTAGAACAGCGAGGCCAGCGGCTCGCGGGCACTGGCGCGGTCGTAGCCCCATCGTGGGCCGCGGGCCAGTCGGGCAATCCAGGCGCTTTTGAGCAGGCCCTGGGTGTCCACCACGGCGTCGTAACGCCGCTGGGCGAGTGCGGCTTTGAATGCACCCACCTCACGCCACACGGCGCGGTCCAGCGGCCGCTTGCGCCAGCGGCGAATGGCCACCGGCAGCACGCGGTCGACGGCGGGGTGCCAGCCGGGAATGGCTGCGAAGGATTCTTCGACCACCCAGTCGGCGCTCAGCGCGGGCAGGCGCCGCCGCGCGTCGGTGAGCGCGGGCAGCATGTGCACCACGTCGCCGAGCGAGGAGGTCTTGACGATCAGGATGCGCATCGTGACTCCGCGAGCAGTTGGTCTGCGGCGCGCAGCACCGCGTCCACCTCGAGTTCGTCGAGGCAGCGGCTGGGGCTGTCGCGGTGGCGCTCGCAGCCCTCGAGCCGGCACGGCACGCAGTCGCCCGGGCCTTGCAGCACGATCACCGAACCCGCACGCTGGCTGCGCCCGCGCAGCTGATAGGGGCTGGGCGCGCAAGCACCGGTGGCCGGCCATGGCCCCCACTTGATGGGGTTGCTCGGGCCGAACAAGGCCACCGTCGGCGTGCCGCAGGCCGCAGCCAGGTGGGTGGTGACGGTGTCGGGCCCAACGTACAGGCGGGCCTGGCGCAGCAGGTCGGCCAGTTTGCCGAAGCCCAGCTGGCCCGAAAGATCGCGGCAGCCCTCGCCACACGCCATGGCGATGCGCGCGCACGCCGCGCGCTCCTCGGCATCGGGCCCACCGCTGAGCACGACGTGCAGGCCGCGTTGCCGCAGCGCGCGCGCCAGCGCCACCCAGTGCGCCTCGGGCCAGCGTTTGTAGCGGTACATGGGGTAGGGGTGCAGCACGGCATACGCGCCGTCCACCGGCGGTGCCGAACCTTCGTCGGCACGGGCNACGCGGGGGATGACGCTGGCGCCCGAGGTGTCGAGGCCCAGCGCCTCGGCCAGCGCCAAGTTCTGCACCACGGTGTGGGTGTGCACGTCGTCGAGCAGCACCCAGCGGGCGCAGCTGCGCCGCTTCCAGGCGCTCTCGCGGCCACGGCTTGCGACCAGACCCACCCGCTGCCGCGCGGCCGCCCAGGCCAGCAGGTGCGAGGTGTCCCCGGCCTGGGTGGTGATGGCCAGGTCGTAATGGCGCCACAGGCGCGCCAGCAGCGCGAGCCGCTCGCGCAAGGACGCACGCTGCGCGGTGGTGATGACGCCGTCGAGATCGGGGTTGCCCTCCAGGACGCCCTGCGTGCCCCGGTGCACCAGCACGTCGATGTGCGCCTGCGGCTGNGCGCGCCGCAGGGTCTGCAGCAATGGTGTGGTCAGCAGCACGTCACCCAGGCGCTGCAGGGCGATCAGCAGCACGCGGCGGGGCGGCGACGCGGGGGAAAGGGGCATGGGGTGCTCAGGCCGCGGCGAGGTGTTGCGAGACGCCCAGATCCGCGCGGATCGGCCGCTGGCCGGCGAGCGTGGCATCCAGCATCGCGCGGTTGTCGCCCTCGCGCGCGGGGGCGGGGGCATGCCACAGGTGCAGCACCGGCACGGCGAAGCGGCCGCCTTTGCGCAGCACGCCGTGGCGCAGCAGGCGCACCGCGAGGTCGGCGTCCTCGTGGCCCCAGCCCATGAAGGCTTCGTCAAAGCCGTTGACGGCGAGGAAGTCGCTGCGCCAGACGCCGAGGTTGCAGGTCTTCACCCCTTCCCAACGCGTGGAGCCGCGGTCGCGCCAGGCCATGTCGGGCAGGCGCAGCGGCAGCAGGCGGTTGACACGACCGGTCAGGCGCGCTGAAAACCAAGAACCCCAGCGCGATACCTCGCTCAGGCGCTCCTGATTTTGAAGCCATGCCTGCGTGGCCGCGGGCGACAGCAGGATGCGCTGGCCCGCCACGAAGCGCCGGGCTTGCGCCAGGCGCTGGTGGCCGGCGATGAAGTCGGGCAGNGGCACGCTGTCGCCGTCGAGGAACACCAGGTAGTCGCCGCTCGCGCGGGCCGACGCCCGGTTGCGCCCGCGCGCCGCGCGAAAGCCCTGGTGCTCCTGCCAGACGTGGAGCAACGGAAACGGCAGACGCTCGCGCCACTGGGCGATCAATTCAGCGGTGCGCGCATCGGACCCGTCGTCGGCCACCAGCACCTCGTGCGGAGGGGTGTGCTGCCGCTGCAGGCCGCGCAGCACCTCACCCAGGGCCTCGGGCCAGTCGTAGGTGGTGACGATGACGCTGACGCTCGGTGAACTCATGGCTGCCTCTGGGAGGAACGCGGCTCGCGGCCCAGCAACCACAGCCGCAGGTAGCGGTAATAGCTGCCCTGCGCATTGGTGACGGCCAGCACGAAGCCCTCCGGTCCGTCGAGAAAGCCCGCTTTGAACACATAGCAGCGCAGNAAGGTCCACAGCCCGTGCGCAAAGGCCGAGGCGACGCTGGCCCGGCCGCCTTGCTGGTGCTTGCGCAGCGCGCCTGCGCGGGCGTAGCGGTCCATCTTGGTGAGCGCGTCGTCGAGGGTGGGCATGGTGTCGTGCAGCAAGGGTTCGCGCAGGCTGATGGCGCGGCCGTCGAACACCAGCCGCTCGTGCACCAGGTCGTCCGAGAAGCGCGCCCGCCCGCGGCGGAACAGCCGGGGCACTTCGTCGGGCCACCAGCCGCCGTGGCGCATCGGGCGGCCCAGGAAATACGACAGCCGCGGCAGCGCGTACACGTCGGCCCGGGGTTCGGCCAGGGCCGCGCGAATTTCCTGCGCCAGCGCCGGGGTGACGCGCTCGTCCGCGTCGAGCGACAGCACCCAGTCGCCGGTGGCGAGGTCGAGTGCGCGGTTCTTCTGTGGACCGAACCCGGGCCAGTCGGCGGTGACCACCACCCGGTCGGTGAAGGCGCGGGCGATGTCGGGCGTGCCGTCGGTGCTGCCGGAGTCGACCACCACGATCTCGTCGGCCCAGGCGACGGCCTCGAGCACGGCGCGCAGGCGCGCGGCTTCGTTGTGCGTGATCAGGATGACGGACAGGCGCATGTCAGCGGTGTGGGCGGGGNNCCGGCCCAGCGCCCACAGGGCGGCGCTGAGCACGACGTAGAAATGACCGTCCTGATTGTCGAACAGAGACGAATTGAACAGGGCGGCGAGGCCCATGGTCAGCACCAGCCCCTGCGCCAGGTGGTTGGCAGGTTCGTGCAGGCGGCGGCTCNNGCGCCACTGCGCCCAGCCCAGCCACAGCAGCAGGGCTAGGCCGATCAGGCCCGCCTGGGTCCAGACCAGCAGGTACTCGTTGTGCGGATTCTGCGAGATGCGGTCGCCGGCGAGCTGCCGCGTGCGGGCCAGTGCAGCGTATTCGGTGCGGTAGCTGTCCATGCCGCCGCCGAGCAGCGGATGGCGCGAGCCGATCTCGAGCGTGTTCTGCCAGAACTCCATGCGAAACGCCAGCGAGGTGTTGACCTGCCCGGCCTGCTGCTGCTCCAGGTTGGCCACGCCCTCGAGCACCCGGTCGCGGAAGGTGGGCGAGGTGGTGAACAGCGCGGCCGACAGGGCCGAAATCAGTACCACGGCGCCTGCCGCGCCGCGCCAGCGCCAGCGTTGCAGCATGTGCAGACCCAGCAGGGCGAGGAAGATCGCCTGCCCGGTGCGCCCGGTGTTCACGAAGAACAGGTTGACCAGCGCCAGCGCCGCATACGCCATCCACAAGCCCCGCCAGGGCGTGCGCTGCGCCTGCAGCCACAGGCAGGTCCAGCTCACGAAGGCCAGCATGGTGGAATAGGCGATGTGTGAGGTGAAGGCCGACGGCGTGCGCCAGCGGTTGGGCGGCACCCAGCCCAGGCGCTGGCCATACGACAGAAGCAGCAGCACCGCAAAGCCGGCCAGAAAGGCGTACAGCATGCGCCAGCCCCAGCGCGCCTCGTCGAGGATGGAGAGCATGAGCACCAGCAGCAGCAGCTTGCGGTATGGCCACCAGCCCATCAGTGCCTCGGGCCAGGGCAGCGGCGCCCACAGCGTGGCCAGCGCGAACCAGGCCAGCAGCGCCAGGCAGGCGCGCACCAGGGCCGAGTCCGCGACCTGCCGCCAGCGCTGTGCGCAGTCGCCCGCACCCAGCCAGAACACCACGAACGTCAGGGTGGAGAGGCTCAGCCAGGCCGTCGGCAGCGTGACGGCCAGGGCGCTGGCCACGGCGGCCCATTGCGCACCACGGCGGTTGAACTGCCGGATGCGGTCGGCGGTGGAAAGCGGCGTGGCGGCCTGCATGGTCTCAGGCGGGGACGGTGGACAAGGCCGGTAAGGCCGGCGCGAGGGCCGCAAGCACCTGCGCGGGGCTGATGTCGCGCAGGCAGCGGTGGTGGCCGAGCGGGCAGGTGCGCTGGAAGCACGGCGCGCAGTCCAGGCCGAGCCGCAGCACCTGCGCCGCGGGCGACAGGGGCGGCGTGTGCTCGGGGGAGGTGGAGCCGAACAGCGCGACCAGGGGCACGTCCAGCGCCGCAGCCACATGCATCAGGCCCGAATCGTTGCTGATGCAGCCCGAGGCCGCCGCGAGCAGGCCCACCGCATCCTCGAGCCGGGTGCGGCCGCACAGATCGATGGTGCCCGGCGCCTGCTCGGCAATAAGGCGGCCGGCTTCGGCGTCTTTCGGAGAACCCAGCACCCAGACCGCGTGCCCTTGCGCCAGCAGGCTGCGCGCGGCGGCGGCATAGTGCGCCAGTGGCCATTGCTTGGACGGACCGAACTCCGCGCCGGGCAGCAGGGCAACGGCCGGTTGCCGGGCGTCGAGGCCGAGGTCGGCCCGCAGGGCCGCCTGCCGCGCGCGCTCCACCCGCAGCCGCGGGCGCGGCAATTCCGCAGGCAGATCAGCCGCAACCGGCGCGCGCACGTCCAGCGCCAGCGCGGCGTAGCGCTGCACCATCAGCGGCAGTTCGGCGGGGCGCAGCTGGCGCATGTCGTTGAGCAACCCATAGCGTTGCTCGCCTCGGTAGCCGGTGCGCCGCGCAATGCCGGCCAGCCACGGCACCAGGGCCGACTTGAGCGAACCCGGCAGCACGATGGCCTGGTCGTAGCGGCCGCGCAGGCTTCGTGCGAGCTGCCAGCGCGTGCGCAGGCCCAGCCGGCCGTGGCCGACCGGCATTTCGATGCCCTGGTTCACCTCGGGCATGCGTGCGAGCAGTGGCAGCGACCAGCCCGGCGCCAGCACGTCGATGCGTGCCTGCGGCTGGCGCGCACGCAGCAGCTGGAACAGCACGCTGGCCATCACCATGTCGCCGACCCAGGACGGGCCGACGACCAGAATGNNTTCGCGGGCGCCTTCATGCGATCAGACCAGCCCACCCGGCGCAGACCGCAGCGCGCCGGCACGCTGGCGCCGGCCGCTCACGCCTGCTGGCTCAGCCATCGGAGGTAGCGGGGCACGCCCTCTTCGACGGGCATGAAGCGGCCCTCGTAGCCCACCGAGCGCAGTGCGCTCATGTCGGCCTCGGTGAAACTCTGGTAGGCGCCGCGCAGGTGGTCGGGGAAGGGGATGTAGTCGATGCGGCCGCGGCCGTGGAAGTCGATTACGGCCTGTGCGACGGCGTTGAAGCTCTGCGCGCGGCCGGTGCCGAGGTTGAAGATGCCGCTGATGCGCGGATGGTCGAACAGCCAGAGCTTGGCGGCCACCAGGTCGTCCACATGGATGAAGTCACGGCGCTGCTCGCCTGCGGCATAGCCGTCGCTGGCGCCGAACAGCCGCACCGCGCCGTCGCGCAGCAGCTGATGGTGGAAGTGGAAGGCGACGCTGGCCATCGAGCCCTTGTGCTGCTCGCGCGGGCCATAGACGTTGAAGTAGCGCAGGCCCACCACCTGCGAGGCCGCGGGAGCGGGCAGTGCGCGCACGTACTGGTCGAACTGCCACTTGGAGAACGCATACATGTTGAGCGGCCGCTCGTGCGCGCGCTGCTCCGAGAAGCCCGGGCCCATGCCGTAGACGGAGGCCGAGGAGGCATAGAGGAAGGGCACGCCGCGGTGCAGGCACCAGTGCAGCAGCGACTTGGAGTAGTCGTAGTTCACCTGCATCATGAACTTGCCGTTCCACTCGGTGGTGGTGGAGCAGGCACCCTCGTGGAACACCGCCTGCACGGCGCCGAAGTCGCGCCCGGCCTCGATGCGCTCGATGAAGGCGTCCTTGTCGAGGTAGTCGCGGAAGTCTGCGCCGACGAGGTTGATGCACTTGTGGCCGTCGCTGAGGTCGTCGACGACGAGGATGTCGCGCAGGCCGCGCGCATTGAGCGCGTGCACGATGTTGCTGCCGATGAAGCCGGCGCCGCCGGTGACGATGATCATGATGGGCTGCGTTCCTGGATGCGGGCGATGACGCGGCTGCTGGAGTGGCCGTCGACGAAATCGAGGATGCGCACCTCGCCACCGGCGCGGCGCACGCAGTCGCCGCCGGCGACGTCCTCGGGCCGGTAGTCGCCGCCCTTGACCAGCACGTCGGGCAGCAGCTCGCAGATGAGCCGCTCGGGNGTGTCCTCGGAGAAGGGTACCACCCAGTCCACCGCGCCGAGCGCGGCCAGCAGCGTCATGCGGCTGTGCAGGTCGTTGATGGGGCGCGACGGGCCTTTGAGGCGCGCCACCGAGGCGTCGTCGTTGACGGCGACGATGAGCCGGTCGCCCAGCGCGCGCGCCTGCTGCAGGTAATGCACATGGCCGGGGTGCAGCAGGTCGAAGCAGCCGTTGGTCATGACGATGCGCTCGCCGGCGGCGCGGCAGGCGCGCAGGTACTGCTGCAGCGACGGCGCATCGACTACGCCGGTGGGCACCTCGGCGTGTTCGTGCATGGCGCGCTGCAGTTCGTCGAGGCTGACGGTGGCGGTGCCGAGTTTGCCCACCACGATGCCGGCGGCCAGGTTGGCCAGCGCCGTGGTCTCGGCCAGGCGCAGGCCTTGCGCCAGGCCCGCGGCCAGCACGGCGACCACCGTGTCCCCGGCGCCGGTGACGTCGTAGACCTCGCGCGCCCGGGCGGGCAGCGCCAGCGGGGGNCGGCCGCGTTCGAGCAGCAGCATACCGCGCTCGCTGCGGGTGATCAGCAGGGCCTGCAGCTCGAGCGCGTCGCGCAGGGCCTCGCCGCGCTCGATGAGGCTGGCCTCGTCGGCGCAAGGGCCGGCCACCGCTTCGAACTCGTGCAGATTGGGCGTGAGCACGGTGGCGCCGCGGTAGCGGGTGAAGTCGGTGCCCTTGGGGTCGACGATGACGGGAATGCCGGCCTCGCGGGCCAGGGCGATCAGCTCGGCAGCGCCGGCGAGGGTGCCCTTGGCATAGTCCGACAGCACCAGGGCCGCGTGGCCGGGGAGCTGGGCGCGCACCTGTTCGAGCAGCGCGGCGCGGGTGGAGGGGGCGAACACGTCCTCGAAATCGAGGCGGATGAGCTGCTGGTGCCGGCTGAGGATGCGCAGCTTGGAGATGGTGCGCCCTGCGTCCAGGCCCACCAGCCGGTCGGCCACGCCGGCGGCGGCCAGGCGCTCGCGCAGCAGGCCGGCGGCCTCATCCTGACCGACCAGCCCGACCAGGGCCACCTCGGCGCCGAGCGCGGCGACGTTCACGGCCACATTGCCGGCACCACCGACGCGGCATTCGTCCTGCTGCACATGCACCACCGGCACCGGCGCTTCGGGCGAGATGCGCGAGGTGGCGCCGTGCCAGTAGCGGTCGAGCATGACGTCGCCCACCACGAGCACACGGGCGCGCGAGAAGTCCAGGGGTCGGAGGGCGGTGGAGGCGAGGGCGGTCACGGGGCAGGGCGGCGGCGCGGGGCCATTCGCTGGCTTTAAACTCGGCCGATTCTAGCCCTGCACCCTGGGTGCGCCCTGCGATGTCTGCCATGCAATCCGCCGCCGATCAGATCTCCCGCCACGAACAGGCCGTGGCCTCTTTGCGGCCGTTGCTCGGCGCCATTGAGCCTCGGCCCAGCGCATCGTCGGCTGCCTGCGCGCCGGTGGCAAGTTGCTGCTGTGCGGCAACGGCGGCAGCGCCGCCGACGCCCAGCACATCGCCGCCGAACTGGTGGGCCGCTATGTGGCCGCGCGCGGCGGCCTGCCGGCGGTGGCGCTGACGACCGACACCTCGGCGCTGACCGCGATTGCCAACGACTTCGGCTACACGCAGGTGTTCGCACGCCAGGTGCAGGCGCTTGCGCGCGCGGGCGACGTGCTGGTGGCCATCTCCACCTCGGGCAACAGCGCCAACGTGATCGAGGCGGTGCAGATGGCGCGCAGCCTCGGCGTGCACACGATTGGCCTGCTGGGCGGCAGCGGCGGCAAGCTGCTGGCCTGCACCGATGAGGCGCTGGTGGTGCCCACCGCCGAGACGGCGCGGGTGCAGGAGTGCCACATCCTGATCGGCCACATCTGGTGCCAAGCGGTCGACGACGCCTTTGCGGAGCGCAGCGCGTGAACCCGGCGCAGCAGCCCCGCTGGTGATCCTGGNNGACCGCGACGGCGTCATCAACGCGGATTCGGACGCCTTCATCAAATCCGTCGACGAATGGCAGCCGCTGCCGGGCAGCATCGAGGCCATTGCGCGGCTCAAGCACGCGGGCTGGCAGGTGGCGGTGGCCACCAACCAGTCCGGCATCGGCCGCGGGTTGTTCGACGCGGCCACGCTGCACGCCATGCACGCCAAGCTGGCTGCGTTGCTGGCGGAGCAGGGCGCGGCGCTGGACCTCATCGTCTGGTGTCCGCACGCGCCCGGGCAGGTGTGCGAATGCCGCAAGCCCTTGCCGGGCCTGTTTCATCAGGTGGCGCAGCGCCTGGGGCGCTCGCTCGACGGGGCGGTGGCCATCGGCGACAGCCTGCGCGACCTGCAGGCCGCGGTGGCCGCTGGCGTGCGGCCGGTGCTGGTGCGCAGCGGCAAGGGCGAACGCACGCTGGCCAAGGGCGGCATGCCCGAGGGCACGGCGGTCTACGCCGATCTGGCCCAGGCCGTGCAGGCGCTGCTGGGCGAGCGCTCTGCGGCGCTGGCCTGAGCGAAGGATCCACCCATGCACTGGCAGACCAGCCGCTTTCGCATCGACCTCTCGCGCCCGAGGGTGATGGGCATCGTCAACGCCACGCCGGATTCGTTCTCCGACGGCGGGGCGTGCTTTGCACCCGCTGCGGCGCTGCGGCATTGCGAGGACTTGCTGCGCGAGGGCGCCGATCTGCTCGACATCGGCGGCGAATCGTCGCGCCCGGGCGCGGCGCCCGTGCCGCTGGAGGAGGAGCTCGCGCGCGTCGAGCCGGTGCTGCGCGAGGCGGTGAAGCTCGGCGTGCCAGTGTCGGTGGACACCTTCAAGCCCGAGGTGATGCAGCGCGCGCTGACCTNNGGGGTGGACATCATCAACGACATCCGCGCGCTGCAGGAGCCCGGCGCGGCGCTGGTCGTGGCGCGGCACGGCGCCTGCGGCGTGTGCCTCATGCACATGCACCGCGACCCGCAGACCATGCAGCTGCAGCCGATGGACGGCGACGTGTTGCCGCAGGTGCACGGTTTCCTCGCGCAGGCGGCCGCGCGGCTGCGCGTGCTCGGGGTGGATGCGCAGCGCATCGTGCTCGACCCCGGCATCGGCTTTGGCAAGACGGTGGCGCAGAACTTCAGCCTGCTCGCGCGCCAGGCCGAACTGGCCGAGCTGGGCTATCCGCTGCTGGTGGGCTGGTCGCGCAAGTCCTCGCTGGCCGCGGCGGTGACGCCGGCGGGCGGCGAGGCGCCCGCGCCGCACGAGCGCCTGGGCGCCAGCGTGGCGGCGGCGCTGCTGGCGGTCGAGCGCGGCGCGCGCATCGTGCGCGTGCATGACGTGCGCGACACGGTGCAGGCGCTGCGCGTGCGCGAGGCCATGCGAGCCCAATCCACGGATATCAAAAACGATAGCAATCACTGACCATTTGGCGCTGGGGTATGCNGTAAATATTTCGGAACGGACGGCATTCGGGGCACCGTGGGGCAGCCGCCGATCACGCCAGACTTCGTGCTGCGGCTGGCGCATGCGGTGGGCACGGTGCTGCGGCGCAGCGAGGCGCGGCCGACGGTGCTCATCGGCAAGGACACGCGCATTTCGGGCTACATGCTCGAGAGCGCGCTGGAGTCGGGCTTCAACTCCGCGGGCGTGGACGTGGTGCTGCTCGGCCCGGTGCCCACGCCGGCGGTGGCCTACCTGACCCGCGCGCAGCGCGCCAGCCTCGGCGTGGTGATCAGCGCCAGCCACAACCCCTTCGAAGACAACGGCATCAAGTTCTTCGACGCCCGTGGCGCCAAGCTGCCCGATGCCTGGGAGGCGGCGGTGGAGGCCGCGCTGCTCGAACCCCTGCGTNGGGTGGATTCGGCGCGGCTGGGCAAGGCGCGCCGGCTCGACGACGCGGCCGGCCGCTACATCGAGTTCTGCAAGAGCACCTTCGCCAACGACCTGACGCTGCACGGCCTGAAGATCGTCGTCGATGCGGCCCACGGCGCGGCGTACCAGATTGCGCCCAAGGTGTTCCACGAACTGGGCGCCGAGGTGGTGGCCATCGGCTGCGCGCCCGACGGCCTCAACATCAACCGGGGCGTGGGCGCCACGCATCCGCAGGCGCTGGTGCAGGCCGTGCGCGAGCACCGGGCGGACTACGGCATCGCCCTCGATGGGGACGCCGACCGGCTGCAGCTCGTCGACGCCGACGGCCGGCTCTACGACGGCGACGAACTGCTCTACCTGATGGTGGCCGACCGCATCGCCCGCGACGAGGACGTACCCGGCTGCGTCGGCACCCTCATGACCAACATGGCGGTGGAGCTCGCCCTGCGCGAGCGCGGCGTGGCCTTCGTGCGCGCCAAGGTGGGTGACCGCTATGTGCTCGAGGAACTGCACGCGCGCGGCTGGGTGCTCGGCGGCGAGGGCTCGGGCCATCTGCTGGTGCTCGACCGCCACACCACCGGCGACGGCATCGTCTCCGCGCTGCAGGTGCTGNCAGGCTGCGTGGCCAGCGGCCGCAGCCTGGCCGAACTGCTCGAGGGCGTGCAGCGCTTTCCGCAGGTGCTGCTCAACGTGCGCCTGCAGCCGGGCGAGGACTGGCGGGCCAACGCGCGCCTGGGGAGGNCAACCCGCGCCGTCGAGGCCGAGTTGGGCGACAGCGGCCGCGTGCTCATCCGCGCCAGCGGCACCGAGCCGGTGCTGCGCATCATGGTCGAGGCGCGCGACGCCGGTGTGGCCCAGGCGGCCGCCGAGCGCCTGGCCGCGGCCGCGCGTGCGGTGTGATCCGCGCTGAGCCTCCGCGCCGAACGATCCGCATTGACCCGCCGCCCGATCCGCGCCGCACGCACCCGCCGCCATGACGCCCCAGGCACTGACCGACACCCCGCTGTGGCATGAGGCGGTGGACTGGGGCGTGGTGCTGGTGTTCGCCACCGTCTACCTGGGCATGTTCCTCGGCGGCCTGCCGCGGCTCAAGCTCGACCGCGCGGGCGTGGCGCTGCTGGGGGCGATCGCGGTCATCGGTCTGGGGGCCGTCAGCACCGAGGAAGCGGCCCGCGCCGTCGATCTGCCCACCATCGTGCTGTTGTTTTCCTTCATGGTGGTGTCGGCGCAGATGCACATGGGCGGCTTTTATGCCGCCGTGGCGCAGCGGGTGGCGGCGCTGGCGCTGGAGCCGCCGGCGCTGCTGGCGGTGATGATCGGCGTGGCGGCTGCGCTCTCGGCGGTGTTCTCCAACGACATCGTCTGCCTGGCCATGACGCCCTTCGTCGCCCGGCTGTGCGTGCAGCGCGGGCTCGCGCCGGTGCCCTTCCTGGTGGGGCTGGCCTGCGCGGCCAACATCGGCTCGGCCGCCACGCTGATCGGCAACCCGCAGAACATGCTGATCGGCTCGATGATGAAGCTGCCGTTCGGCGCCTACAGCCGCGCCGCGCTGCTGCCCGTGCTGCTGAGCCTGCTGGCCCTGTGGCTGTGGCTGCGTCTGGCGCCGGCGCGCTGGCTGGGGCGGCCAGGGCTTGCGCAGCAGCCTTCGGCGCCCGAAGCCCACGCGGCGGCGACGGCCCCGACGCCCGCCGTCGACCGCTGGCAAACCCTCAAGGGCGGTGCCGTGGCGCTGGTGCTGATGGCGGTGTTTCTGCTCACCGACTGGCCGCGCGAGGTGGCGGCTCTGATGGGCGCCGGCGTGCTGCTGCTCAGCCGTCGGTTCCACTCCTCGCAGGTCATGGGCGCGGTGGACTGGGAACTGCTGGTGCTGTTCATCGGGTTGTTCGTGGTCAACCATGCGTTCGCCGGCACCGGCCTGCCGGCGCTCGCCGTGGCCTGGCTGGGCAGCCACGGGGTGCATCTGAACGAAACCGGCCCCTTGTTCGCGGCGGGCGTGGTGCTCTCCAACCTCGTCTCCAACGTGCCGGCGGTCATGCTGCTGCTGCCGCACCTCAGCGGGGCCGAGGCCGCCACCACGCTGGCCCTGGTGAGCACCTTTGCGGGCAATCTGCTGCTCGTGGGCTCGATCGCCAACCTCATCGTGGCCGACCTCGCGCGCGACGCCGGCGTGCACATCGACTGGCATGCGCATCTGCGCATCGGCGTGCCGGTGACGCTGATCTCGCTGGCCATCGTCGCCTTCGCGCCCCGGCTCTGACGGCCCGCGCAGGCCGGGCCCCGGACGCTCAGGCGCGCCGCCGTTCGCGGCCGATCAGGAACAACAGCACCGTGGCGCCCAGGCCCAGCGCCATCGACAGCGCCAGGGCCTGCACCCCAGCGGTCCAGCGCCATGCCGAAGCCCAGCGGTGCCAGCGCCTGCGCAAACCGCGAGGGCGCCAGAATCCAGCCCTGCCGCTCCCCGTAGCCGGCCGGGCCGAACAAGGCCAGCGGCAAGGTGCCCTTGGCGATCGTGAGGATGCCGTTGCCCGCGCCGTGCAGCAGCGCAAACACCGGTGCGCTCAGACCCACGGCGGCCGANGCCCCCAGAAGCAGCACGGCGGCGCCCACCGGGTGCGCCAGCGCGGCCAGGCGCGCTGAGAGCAGCGGGTGAAACCGGCGCAACAGTCCGAATTCCGCCACCCGCCCCAGCACCTGCGCCGGCCCCACCAGGGCCGCCACGCCCACGGCCAGCGCAGCCGAGCAACCCGCGGCCAGCAGCAGGCGCGGCAGGTGCGCCGCCATGGCGGTGGAGATGAACCAGGTGATGGCAAACACCACGGCGAGCGCCACCGCCGTGCCCCGACCCGCCGCCGGCGACCTGTCGCGCACAGGTGGCTCGGCCGGGGCGGGCGGTGCCGGCTTCTCCACATCGCCGCCAGGCGCGGGNCAGGGCATGGGTGCCTGGCCGTGCGAAGCGCCCTGCCAGCGGGCCGTGGTCAGGCGCGGCAGCCGGGCATTGAGCGGCAGGCCCAGCACCAGGTGCAGCCCCATCCAGCCGAGACAGGCGCCGCGCCAGCCCCAGTGGCTCTCCATGAACGCCGAGAGCGGCCAGCCGACGGTGCTGGCGAACCCGGCCAGCAGCGTGATGCCGGTGATGGCGTCGCGCGCGCCGCTGCCGTAGAGGCGCACCAGCGCCGCAAAGGCGGCCTCGTACAGGCCCGCACCCATGGCCAGGCCGATGACGATCCAGGCCGCGAACAGGCTCCACGGCCCCTGGGCGCCGGCCAGCGCCGCCAGCCCGGCCGCGAAGGCCAGGCTGGTGAAGGGCAGAACCGCCCGCCCGCCGAAGCGGTCGATCGCGCGCCCCGCCCAGGGCCCAGCAGCGCCNGACACCGCCAGCGCCAGCGAGAACGCCGCATACACCAGCGCGGTCGGGACGCCGAGGTCACGCGCCATCGGCGCGGCCAGCACCGCGGGCAGGTAGTACGAGGAGGCCCAGGCCAGGGTCTGCGCCGTTCCGAGCCCGGTGACGGTGCGCCAGCGCAGGTCATGTGTCATGCGTGTCGATTATGGGCGGGCGGGGTGCGCGCATGGGGCCGTGCGGCGCGGGGAGGCGGGCTTCTGCGCGCTTTCTGCAAGAAATCGGCCAAACCCCAGCGTGAAACGGTGCGTGGTTGCTATGAAAATGATGCACTGAACGGTCTTGGTCCACCGTGTCAGGTTGCGTCGCGCGTTCGGTGGCACAATCGCGCCCCGTACTTCGGCCCTTCCCAGCCACAGTCGCATCCGCCAACCGGTTCAGCCGTGTCGCGGAAGGTTTCTCAACCAGCTCGGATCCCCTGCAGGGGGACGAAAGGCAGCGCTCATGAGTGATACGCCCTCGGTCTATGCCGCATTCCGCGGCAACACCTACCTCTTCGGCGGCAACGCGCCGTACGTCGAGGAGATGTACGAAAACTACCTCGCCAACCCTGGCAGCGTCAGCGACAGCTGGCGCGAGTATTTC
The DNA here is from genome assembly GCA_013693755.1 of Burkholderiaceae bacterium. GTDB lineage: Bacteria > Pseudomonadota > Gammaproteobacteria > Burkholderiales > Burkholderiaceae_C > Tibeticola. The sequence continues at coordinate 3,217,569 of CP059256.1, read as the reverse complement.
GACGCACTGCAGCACGTGCCTGCCGTCGACGGCAGCGATGCCCGCGACGTGCCGCACCTGCCCGTCATCAACGCCTTTGCCGAGCGCGCCAAGCAAGGCGGCACGCGCGTCGTGGTTGCCGCTGGGGCGGATTCGGACCTCGGCCGCAAGCGCGTGGCCGTGCAGCAGCTCATCGCCGCCTACCGCAACATCGGCCAGCGCTGGGCCAACCTCGACCCGCTCAAGCGCACCGAGCGGCCGGTGATTCCCGAGCTCGAGCCCTCGTTCTACGGCTTCACCGACGCCGACCTCGAGACCGTCTTCAACATCAGCAACACCTACTTCGGCCGCGAGGTCATGCCGCTGCGCGAGCTGCTCAATGCGCTGCGCGAAACCTACTGCGGCACCATCGGCGCGGAGTTCATGCACATCACCGACCAGACGGAAAAGCGCTGGTGGCAGCAGAAACTCGAGAGCATCCGCAGCAAGCCCAGCTTCAGCGCCGAGCGCAAGAAGCACATCCTCGACCGCCTCACCGCTGCCGAGNGGCTGGAGCGCTACCTGCATACCAAGTACGTCGGCCAGAAGCGCTTCTCGCTCGAAGGCGGCGAGAGCTTCATCGCCGCGATGGACGAGGTCATCCAGCAGGCCGGCGCACGCGGCGTGCAGGAGATCGTCATCGGCATGGCGCACCGCGGGCGTCTGAACGTGCTCGTCAACACCCTGGGCAAGATGCCCGCCGACCTGTTCGCCGAGTTCGACCACACCGCGCCGGAGNACCTGCCGGCCGGTGACGTCAAGTACCACCAGGGCTTCAGCTCCGACGTCAGCACCCCTGGCGGGCCGGTGCACCTGTCGCTGGCGTTCAACNCCTCGCACCTGGAAATCGTGAACCCGGTGGTCGAGGGCTCGGTGCGCGCGCGCATGGACCGCCGCGGGGACCCGCGCGGCTCGCAGGTGCTGCCGGTGCTGGTGCACGGCGACGCCGCCTTCGCCGGCCAGGGCGTCAACCAGGAGACGCTGGCGCTGGCCCACACCCGCGGCTACACCACCGGCGGCACGGTGCACCTGATCATCAACAACCAGATCGGCTTCACCACCTCCGACCCGCGCGACCTGCGCTCCACGCTCTACTGCACCGACATCGTCAAGGGCGTCGAGGCGCCGGTGCTGCACGTCAACGGCGACGACCCCGAGGCCGTCGTGCTGGCCACGCAGTTTGCCCTCGAGTACCGCATGGAATTCCGCAAGGACGTGGTGGTCGACATCGTCTGCTTCCGCAAGCTCGGCCACAACGAGCAGGACACGCCGAGCCTGACGCAGCCGCTGATGTACAAGAAAATCGCACAGCACCCCGGCACGCGCAAGCTCTATGCCGACCGCCTGGCCGCGCAGGGCCTGGGCGAGACGCTGGGTGACGACATGGTCAAGGCCTACCGCGCCGCGCTCGACGCGGGCCGCCACACCGTCGACCCGGTGCTGACCAACTTCAAGAGCAAGTACGCGGTGGACTGGTCGCCCTTCCTCGGCAAGAAGTGGACCGACGCCGGCGACACCGCCATTCCGCTGACCGAATGGAAGCGCCTGGCCGAGCGCATCACCACCCTGCCGGCCAGCATCACGCCGCATCCGCTGGTGAAGAAGGTCTACGACGACCGCGCCGCCATGGGCCGCGGCGAGCTCAACGTCGACTGGGGCATGGGCGAGCACATGGCCTTTGCCTCGCTGGTGGCCAGCGGCTACCCGGTGCGCCTGTCCGGCGAGGACAGCGGCCGCGGTACCTTCTCTCACCGCCACGCCGTCATCCATGACCAGAACCGCGAGAAATGGGACGAGGGCACCTACGTGCCGCTGGCCAACGTCTCGGAGAACCAGGCGCCGTTCGTCGTCATCGACTCCATCCTGTCCGAGGAGGCCGTGCTCGGCTTCGAATACGGCTACGCCTCCGCCGACCCGAACACGCTGACCATCTGGGAAGCCCAGTTCGGCGACTTCGCCAACGGCGCCCAGGTGGTGATCGACCAGTTCATCGCCTCGGGCGAGGTGAAGTGGGGTCGGCTCAACGGCATCACGCTCATGCTGCCGCACGGCTACGAAGGGCAGGGGCCCGAGCACAGCTCGGCGCGGGTGGAGCGCTTCATGCAGCTCGCCGCCGACACCAACATGCAGCTCGTGCAACCCACCACCGCGAGCCAGATCTTCCACGTGCTGCGCCGCCAGATGGTGCGCAACCTGCGCAAGCCGCTGGTCATCTTCACCCCGAAATCGCTGCTGCGCGCCAAGGACGCGGCCTCGCCGCTGTCGGAGTTCACCCGTGGGGCATTCCAGACCGTCATCGGCGAGACCAAGCCGATCAAGGCCGAAAAGGTGCGCCGCGTCATCGCCTGCTCGGGCAAGGTCTACTACGACCTGGTGAAGAAGCGCGAGGAANAGGGCGCCGAGGACGTGGCCATCCTCCGCGTCGAGCAGCTCTATCCCTTCCCGCACCGCGCCTTCGGTGCCGAGATCAAGAAATACCCCAACGCCACGGAAATCGTCTGGTGCCAGGACGAGCCGCAGAACCAGGGCGCCTGGTTCTTCATCCAGCACAACATCCACGAGAACATGCTCGACGGGCAGAAGCTCGGCTACTCGGGCCGCGCCGCCTCGGCCTCGCCGGCCGTGGGCTACGCCCACCTGCACCAGGAGCAGCAGAAGGCGCTGGTCGAAGGCGCTTTCGCCAAGCTCAAGGGCTTCGTGCTCAGCAAGTGAGTGCCCTCCGATCCGCCCCGCGCATCAACGAACAACGAAAGCATTGACATGGCAATCATCGAAGTCAAGGTTCCGCAGCTCTCCGAATCCGTGGCCGAGGCCACGCTGCTGCAGTGGAAGAAGAAGCCCGGCGAGGCCGTGGCCATGGACGAAATCCTGATCGAGGTCGAGACCGACAAGGTCGTGCTCGAAGTCCCCGCGCCCGCAGCCGGCGTGCTCGCCGAGATCGTCGTCGGCGACGGTGGAACGGTCGTTGCCGACCAGCTCATCGCCCGCATCGACACCGAGGCCGTCGTCGGCGCCNACGCCCGCCGCGCCGGCCCCGGCGCCCGCTGCTGCACCCGCAGCCGCCCCGTGGCCGCTGCAAGCGCACCGGCGAGCGCACCCGCCGCGAAAGCCGGCGTGGCCATGCCCGCCGCCGCGAAGATCATGGCCGACCAGGGCCTGAGCGCGGGTTCCGTGGCTGGCAGCGGCAAGGATGGCCGCATCACCAAGGGCGATGTGCTCGCAGCCGTGGCCGCAGGTAGCCGTGCGCCCGCGCCGGCGCCCTCGGCAGCCATTCCCACCGGCGTGCCCACCCAGGCCCTGCCACAGGTGCCGGTGCCCGCCGTGGACCTGGGTGACCGGCCCGAGCAGCGCGTGCCCATGACCCGGCTGCGCGCCCGCGTGGCCGAGCGGCTGCTGCAGTCGCAGGCCACCAACGCCATCCTCACCACCTTCAACGAGGTGAACATGGCGCCGGTGATGGAGATGCGCAAGCGCTTTCAGGAGAAGTTCGAGAAGGAGCACGGCGTCAAGCTCGGCTTCATGAGCTTCTTCGTGAAGGCTGCGGTGCATGCGCTCAAGAAGTTCCCGGTGCTCAACGCCAGCGTGGACGGCAACGACATCATCTACCACGGCTATTTCGACATCGGCATCGCCGTGGGCTCGCCGCGCGGGCTGGTGGTGCCGATTCTGCGCAACGTCGACCAGATGAGCTTTGCCGACATCGAGAAGAAGATCGCCGAGTTCGGCGTCAAGGCCCGTGACGGCAAGCTCTCCATCGAGGAGATGACCGGTGGCACTTTCTCCATCTCCAACGGCGGGGTGTTCGGCTCCATGCTGTCCACGCCCATCATCAACCCGCCGCAGTCGGCCATCCTGGGCGTGCACGCCACCAAGGATCGCGCGGTGGTGGAGAACGGCCAGATCGTCATCCGTCCGATGAACTACCTGGCCATGTCCTATGACCACCGCATCATCGACGGCCGCGAGGCCGTGCTCGGCTTGGTGGCCATGAAGGAGGCGCTCGAAGACCCGGCCCGCCTGCTGTTCGACCTCTGAGGAGCCGGCCATGTCGCAAAGTTTCGACGTCATCGTCATCGGGGCCGGCCCTGGCGGCTACATCGCCGCCATCCGCGCGGCGCAGCTCGGCTTCAAGGTCGCGTGCATCGACGCCTGGAAGAACGCCGTCGGCGGCNCCGCGCCGGGCGGCACCTGCACCAACGTGGGCTGCATCCCTTCGAAGGCGCTGCTGCAGTCGTCCGAGCATTTCGAGCACGCCGCGCACCATTTCGCCGAGCACGGCATCAGCACCGGCAAGCTCGCCATCGACGTGGCGCAGATGGTCGCGCGCAAGGACGCCGTGGTGAAGCAGAACAACGACGGCATCCTCTACCTGTTCAAGAAGAACAAGGTCAGCTTCTTCCACGGCCAGGGTTCTTTCGCCCGCGCGATCGAGGGTGGCTACGAGATCNAGGTCGCCGGCGAGACCCGCCAGACCCTGGTGGGCCGCCACATCATCGTGGCCACCGGCTCGAGCCCGCGCGCGCTGCCCGGCGTGCCGTTCGACGAGGCCNTGGTGCTGTCCAACACCGGTGCGCTGGCGCTGCAGACGGTGCCGGCGCGGCTGGCGCTCATCGGCTCCGGCGTCATCGGGCTGGAGATGGGCTCGGTGTGGCGCCGGCTCGGCGCCGAGGTGACGATTCTCGAGGGCCTGCCGACCTTCCTCGGCGCGGTCGACGAGCAGATCGCCCGCGAGGCCAAGAAGGCGTTCGACAAGCAGGGTCTGAAGATCGAGCTGGGCGTGAAGGTCGGCGAGGTCAAGACGGTTCGCAAAGGCCGCTCGGCCAGCGTGGTGGTGAACTACACCGACGCCAAGGGCCAGGCGCAGTCGCTGCAGGCGGACAAGCTCATCGTCTCCATCGGCCGCGTGCCGCACACCGAAGGGCTCAATGCGCAGGCGGTCGGCCTGCAGCTCGACGAGCGCGGCGCGGTCGTCGTCGATGCCGAGTGCCGCACCAACCTGCCGGGCGTGTGGGCGGTGGGCGACGTGGTGCGCGGCCCCATGCTCGCGCACAAGGCCGAGGAAGAGGGCGTGGCCGTGGCCGAGCGCATCGCCGGCCAGCACGGGCATGTGGATTTCAACCTGATTCCCTGGGTCATCTACACCAGCCCCGAGATCGCCTGGGTCGGCCGCACCGAGCAGCAGCTCAAGGCTGAGGGCGTGGCCTACCGCGCCGGCAGTTTCCCGTTCCTGGCCAATGGCCGGGCGCGGGCGCTGGGAGACACCACCGGCATGGTCAAGATGCTGGCTGATGCCACGACCGATGAAATCCTGGGCGTGCACATCGTGGGGCCGATGGCGTCGGAACTGATTGCCGAAGCCGTGGTGGCCATGGCGTTTCGCGCCAGCAGCGAAGACATTGCCCGCATCTGCCATGCGCACCCGTCGCTGTCCGAGTCCACCAAGGAAGCGGCGCTGGCGGTGGACAAGCGCACGCTCAATTTCTGAAGCCCCGCACGCCCGTGACCGGCCCGGTCCGACAGGCCTACGACGCCGCGCTGGCCGAGCGCGGCTACCAGAGCGACCCGGCGCAATTGCGCGCCGTGGAGGCGCTCGAGCGCTGCGCCGCAGACTGGGCGGCCTACCGCGTCAAGCGCTCCAACGCGCTCAAGAAGCTCATCAACCACCCGGACCTGCCGCGCGGCGTGTACCTGTACGGCGGCGTGGGCCGGGGCAAGAGCTTCCTGATGGATTGCTTCTACCAGGCCGTGCCGCTGCGCCGCAAGACGCGGCTGCACTTCCACGAGTTCATGCGCGAGGTGCACCGCGAGCTCGCCGGCCTGCAGGGCACGGTCAATCCGCTCGATGCGCTGGGCGCGCGCATTGCGCTGCGCTACAAGCTCATCTGCTTCGACGAGTTCCACATCGCCGACATCACCGACGCGATGATCCTGCACCGGCTGCTCGAGGCCTTGTTCAAGCACCAGGTGGGTTTCGTCACCACCTCGAACTTCCGGCCGGACGACCTCTACCCCGACGGCCTGCACCGCGACCGCATCCTGCCGGCGATCGAACTGCTCAAGCAGCGCATGGAGGTGGTGAACGTGGACAACGGCACCGACTACCGGCGCCTCACGCTGGAGCAGGCGCGGCTCTACCTCACGCCGCTGGGGCCGCAGGCCGATGTGGAGATGCAGCAGACCTTCGACCGGCTCGCCGGGGCCGAGGAAGATCCGAAACTGCTCATCGAGTCGCGCGAGATCCGCGCGCGGCGTCGCTCCGGCGGCGTGGTGTGGTTCGACTTTGCGACGCTCTGCGGCGGGCCGCGTTCGCAGAATGACTATCTTGAAATCGCCTCGCAGTTCCACACCGTGCTGCTGAGCAACGTGCCGCAGATGCCGGTGCGCATGGCCGCCGAGGCGCGACGCTTCACCTGGCTGGTGGATGTGCTCTATGACCGGCGGGTCAAGCTCGTGCTCTCGGCTGCGGTCGAGCCCGAGGCGCTCTACACCGAAGGGCCGCTGGCGCACGAGTTCGTGCGCACCGCCTCGCGCCTGCGCGAGATGCAGTCGGCCGAGTACCTGGCCCAGCCGCGCCGCGTGGTCGACACAGGGCTGACCTGAAGCCGGCCGCCTCCTGCAGGCGTGAGACGGTTCAGAGCGCCTCGACCCGCACGATGGCGACCGAGATGTTGTCGCCGCCGCCCTTGGCGCGGGTGCGGGCCTTTTCGATGAGGAACTCGCTGGCCTCGCGCGGCGCCAGCGACATGGTGACGTAGGCCAGCTCCTCGGCGGTGAAGTAGTGCCACAGGCCGTCACTGCAGGCCATGACCACGTCGCCGGTCTGCAACTCCGCGATCTCGTCGAGGCTGAAGGTAGGGTCGTCCTCGGTGCCCAGGCAGCCCATGAGGATGTTGGACTGCGGGTGCACGGCGGCTTCCTCCTCGGTGATCTCGCCGCGGTCCACCAGCGCCTGCACATAGGAATGGTCGAGCGTGCGCTTGACCGCGCGGCCGCCGCTGAAGTGGTAGATGCGCGAGTCCCCNGCATGCAGCCAGTGGCACTCGGCATTGGGCAGGATGAGGAACAGCGCAATGGTGCTGTGCGGCTCCTGCTCGGTGGAGACGGCGGTGAGCCGGATGACGATGTGCGCATCGTGCGCGATCTGGCGCAGCAGCACGTGCGGGTCGTCCAGCGAGGGCGCGAAACGCTCGAACAGCTGGCGCGCCGTGAGGATGACCTGGTCGAGGCCTTGCGCCCGNCCGCTGCGCCCGCCCATGCCGTCGGCGATGACGCCGAGCAGGCAGCCGTTCTGCCGCGGGTGGGTGAAGATGGCGACCTGATCCTGCTGGTACTCGCGATCCCCCTTGTGAAGGCCGGTGGCTGCGCTGAGTCGATATCCTTGTGTCATGGCGGTGCGGTCCTGCAAGCAGTCGGGGCGCGGCTCGGGCAAGCCGAGGAAGCGTCCCGTATTATTCATTGACTCCTGCTCCCTCTTGCGACCCCATGTTTCACGGGTGCGGCGCTGGCCACGGGCCTGCCGACCCTCATCATGCAACAGAACGAACCGATTGCACCCACCCAGCCGGTGGCGGCGCACCTGAACCAGACCTGCTTCTGCCGCACGCTCGACCTCGAGCGCCTGCGCCACCAGCTTGAAAGCCAGCCCGAATTCCATGGCCTGATGCAGCAGTTGCAGCACACGCGGCCGCATCTGTTTTCCTCGACGGTGGTGTTCATTTCCAGCGCGGCGGCACGGCAGATGGCCGACACCGTGGCGGCCATCGACCGCGTCACCCGCCTGGCTGGCTACCAGGCGCAGGCGCTGGCGCGCGCTGATGCGAGCGCGCAACACGAGAGCGGCACCGCCGGCGTGTGCATGGGCTACGACTTCCACCTCGACGACGAGGGCCCCAAGCTCATCGAGATCAACACCAATGCCGGCGGTCTGCTGCTCAATCTCGCGCTGTTGCGCGCGCAGGCCGCCTGCTGCGACGACATGGACGAGGCCTTTGCCGCCTTGCCCGATGCGCAGGCGCTCGAGCAGAAGGTGTTCGCCATGTTCGCGCAGGAATGGGCGCAGCAGCGCGGCGCAGGCGCACCGGCGGCGGTGGCCATCGTCGACGACGACCCCGGCGCGCAATACCTCGCGCCGGAGTTCGATCTGTTCCGCCAGTTCTTCGAGCGCCACGGCTGGCCAGCCCTGGTGTGCGATGCGCGCGAGCTGCGCTGGCACGACGGGCGGCTGTGGGCCGGCGCGCAGGCGGTGGACTTCGTCTACAACCGGCTGACCGACTTCTACTTCACCGACCCCGCCCACGCCGCCCTGCGCGCAGCCCATGCCGCGGGCGCGGCGGTGGTGTCGCCGCACCCGCGCGGCCACGCCCTGGTGGCGGACAAGCGCAACCTCATCGTGCTGGGCGACCGCGAGCGGCTGCTGGGCTGGGGCGCGAGCGCGCAGGACGCGGCCGTGCTCGCGCACAGCGTGCCGCACACCGAGCCCGTCACCGTGGCCAAGGCCGAGGCGCTGTGGGCGCGGCGGCGCCAGTTGTTCTTCGNNCCGGTGGCGGGCTATGGGGCCAAGGCGGCATACCGGGGCGACAAGCTCACCCGCCGCGTGTGGGAGGACATCGTGGGCGGCGACTTCGTCGCGCAGGCGCTGGTGGCGCCGGCGCAGCGGCTGATCGAACTCGACGGCGTGCGCACGGATCTGAAGTTCGACATCCGCGCCTACGCCTACCAGGGCGAGGTGCAGCTGTTCGCTGCCCGGATGTACGCCGGGCAGACCACCAATTTCCGCACTGCCGGCGGCGGTTTCGCCNCCGTGCTGGTGGTGCCGGACGAAGCCGCCGCAGCGGCAGGGGCTTGAGCATGTGCGGCATCTGCGGTGAATTGCGCTTCGACGGCCGCGAGCCCGACCTGGCGGCCGTGGCCCGCATGTCCGAGCGGCTGGCCCGCCGCGGGCCGGATCATGCGGGCAGCTACAGCGATGGGCCGCTGGCCTTCGGGCACCGGCGCCTGTCCATCATCGACCTCTCGGCCAGCGCGAGCCAGCCCATGGTCGATGCGCAGCTGCAGCTCGCACTGGTGTTCAACGGCACCATCTACAACTACCGCGAGCTGCGCGCGGAGCTGGCCGCGTGCGGGCATCACTTCTTCTCCAGCGGCGACTCCGAGGTCATCCTCAAGGCCTACCGCGAGTGGGGCGAGGCTNGCGTGGAGCGCTTCGTCGGCATGTTCGCCTTCGCCATCTGGGACGAGGCTGCGCACAGCCTGTTCCTCGCGCGCGACCGCTTCGGCATCAAGCCGCTGTATCTCAGCAGCGATGCCACGCGGCTGCGGTTTGCCTCCACGCTGCCGGCGCTGCTGGCCGGCGGCGGGGTGGATACCGCGCTCGACCCGCAGGCCCTGCACCACCATTTCACCCTGCACACCGTGGTGCCGGCGCCGCGCACGGTGCTCCGCGGGGTGCGCAAGCTCGCGCCGGCGACCACGCTGACGCTGCATGCCGATGGCACCCGCCGCGAGCGCCGCTACTGGACGCTCGAGGCGCGCCGGCCCGCCCAGCCGCTCACCGAGGCGCAATGGCTCGAGCGCACGCGCGAGCACCTGCAGCGCGCGGTGGAGCGCCGCCGCCTCGCGGCCGACGTGCCGGTGGGCGTGCTGCTCTCGGGCGGGCTGGATTCGAGCCTGCTCGTGGGCCTGCTGGCCGACCACGTGCCGGGCCTGCGCACCTTCTCGCTGGGTTTCGAGGACCTGNGGCGAGGGGCCGAGCGCGCCGACGAGTTCGAGTACTCCGACGCCGTGGCCGCGCACTTTCGCACCCGCCATCAGCGCCTGCGGGTGAGCAACGCCGAGGTGCTGCAGCGCCTGCCCGAGGTGATCGCCCAGATGACCGAGCCCATGGCCAGCCAGGACGTGATGGCCTTCTACCTGCTGGGCGAGCGCGTCTCGCGCGAGGTCAGGNTGGTGCTCTCGGGGCAGGGCGCCGACGAGGTGTTCGGCGGCTACTTCTGGTACCCGCGCATGCAGGCCGAGCGCGGGACGCCACTGCAGCGCTTCGCCCGCCACTATTTCGACCGCGACCATGCGGACTATCTGCGCATGGTGGAGCCGGCGTGGCATGTGGACGACGTCACCTCGGAGCTCATCGCCGCCGAGCTCGCCCAGCCCGGCGCGGAGACCTTCCTCGACGCCGTCTGGCGGCTCGACTGCACCACGCTCATCGTCGACGACCCGGTCAAGCGGGTGGACAACATGCCCATGGCCTGGGGGCTGGAGGTGCGCGTGCCCTTTCTGGACCATGAGCTGGTCGAGCTCGCCATGCAGATGCCGCCCGAGCTCAAGCTGCGCGAGGGCGGCAAGTACCCGCTCAAGGCGATCGCGCGCGGGCTGATTCCCGATGCCGTGATCGACCGGCCCAAAGGCTATNTTCCCGTGCCCGCGCTCAAATACGTGCGCGGCCCGTTCCTGGACTTCATGCGCGACATCCTGCATTCGGACGCCTGCCGCCGCCGCGGCCTGTACCGCCGCGAGGAGGTGGAGCGCCTGCTCGCCGACCCCGAAGGCCCGCAGAGCTTCACCCGCATCCAGGGCAGCAAGCTCTGGCATCTGGCGGTGTTCGAAGCCTGGCTGCAGGCGCATGTGGACCCGTTGAACGGCTGAACCTTCCCAAGGAGACCGCCATGGAACCCAACACCCCACGCTGGCCGACCTGTTCGCCCAGCTCGGCCTCGACGCCGACGAGGCGGCGCAGCGCGCCTTCATCGCCGCGCATGCGCCGCTGCCGGCGAACCTGNCCCTGCCCGACGCGCCGTTCTGGACGCCGGCGCAGGCCACCNTTCTGCGCGAGGCGCTGCTCGAAGACGCCGAATGGGCCGAGGTGGTCGATGAACTCGACGCCTTGCTGCGGCAGGCCTGATCGTCGGCTTCATCAAAGATAGCGCCACCTGACCGGTTGGCGCTGGGGTCCGGCGGGAAAAGCCGAAAAAGCCCGCCGGGGTGTTTGGCGGGCCTGGCGGGTGCCCAGCTGGCACCTGGGTGGCTGTGCGATACGAACTCCGGCCTCAGCGCCGCTCGTACCACGGCCGTGTGGCGTTGACCACGCGCACCACCAGCAGCATCACCGGCACCTCGATCAGCACGCCCACCACGGTGGCCAGCGCCGCGCCGGAGTCGAAGCCAAATATGCTGATGGCGGCCGCCACCGCAAGCTCGAAGAAGTTGGAGGCCCCGATCAGCGCCGACGGGCAGGCCACCGCATGCTTCTCGCCCACGGCACGGTTGAGCCAGTAGGCCAGCGCCGAGTTGAAGAACACCTGCACCAGGATCGGCACCGCCAGCAACGCGATGATGAGCGGCTGGCGCAGGATGGCCTCGCCCTGGAAGGCGAACAGCAGCACCAGCGTGAGCAGCAAGGCCGCCATCGACCACGGCCCGATGCGAGCGAGCGCCGCATCGAACGCCGCCTGCCCGCGCGCGAGCAGCGCGCGCCGCGCCAGCTGCGCAATCACCACCGGCACCACGATGTACAGGCCCACCGAAATCAGCAGCGTCGCCCACGGCACGCTGATGGACGAGAGCCCCAGCAGCAAGCCCACCAGCGGTGCAAACGCAAACACCATGATGGTGTCGTTGAGCGCCACCTGCGACAGCGTGAACAACGGATCGCCCCGGTCAGTCGGCTCCAGACGAACACCATGGCCGTGCACGGGGCGGCGGCCAGCAGAATCAGCCCGGCGATGTAGCTGTCGATCTGGTCCGGCGGCAGCAGCGGTGCGAACAGGTGGCGGATGAAGATCCAGGCCAGCAGCGCCATCGAAAACGGCTTGACCAGCCAGTTCACGAACAGCGTCACCCCGATGCCGCGCACATGCTGGCGCACCTCGCCCAGGGCGCCGAAATCCACCTTGAGCAGCATGGGGATGATCATCACCCAGATCAGCACGCCCACCGGCAGGTTGACCTGCGCCACCTCCATGCGGCCAATGGCCTGGAACAGCGCGGGCGCCAGCTGCCCGAGCACGATGCCCACCACGATGCACAAGGCCACCCACAGCGAGAGGTAGCGCTCGAACACGCTCATGGGCGCCGCCGCGGCCCGTTTGGCCGTCACTTCACACTGCGCGCTCATGGCTCACGCCACCTGGGTCGGCGTCGTGGCCAGCGCCTGGGCCGACTCGCCCAGCTTGCGCTTGGCCAGCTTGGCCGGCGGCAGGCTGATGAGCAGCTCCAGCCGGTGGCGGATGGCCGCCAGCGTGCGGCTGAAGGCGCGCAGGCGCTCTTCCTCGGTGCCCTCGACGTTGGACGGGTCGGGGTAGCCCCAGTGCGCGGTGGCCGGCCGCCCCGGCCAGACCGGGCAGACCTCGCCGGCGGCGTTGTCGCACACCGTGATGATCAGGTCCATGTGCGGTGCATCCGGCCCGGCGAACACATCCCAGCTTTTGCTGTGCAGGCCTTCGGTGGAGACGCCCGCGGCCTGCAGCGCCCGGATGGCCAGCGGGTTGGGCTGCTGGTTCTCGCGCGGGCTGCTGCCGGCGGAGAAGGCGCGGAAGCGGTTGCCGCCCAGGTGGTTGAGCAGGGCTTCGGCCAGGATGCTGCGCGCCGAGTTGTGGGTGCAGAGGAACAGGACGTTCAGGGGCGCGTGGGCCGAATGGGCGTGCGAGGTGGTCACGGGAGACTCCGTTGTCGAGCGTTGGAAAAGGGTGGGGTGGGCGGCACGTCTGCACAGGTGACCTGCGGCAGATCCAGCCCACAGTCGGTGCCGGCGCAGCAGTGCTGCGTCAGGTAGCCCAGCAAGGCGTTCATGCGGCCGAAGTCGCCGCGGTAGATGAGCTGGCGGCCGCGGGCCTCGCCGTGGATCAGCCCGGCCTGCGACAAACCCTTGAGGTGGAAGGACAGCGCGCTGGGCGCCAGCCCCAGCCGCGCGCCGAGTGCGCCGGCACTCAGGCCCTGCTGGCCCGCCTGCACCAGCGCCCGGAAGGCGCGCAGGCGCTGCGGGTTGGCGAGGGCGGCGAGCGCGGTCACCGCATCGGCCTCGTGCAGCGCGCTCGCCGTGTTTGTGGGGGAGGGGTCAGCAGATCCATTACGTTTCAATAATACTTGAAATGTCATGACGGTTTGATGACAGCACGGCCGGTATCAAAAAGAGAGCGGCACCGCACCGGTTGGCGCTGGGCTGGCGGCCCAAACTTCATGAAAACGTCATGTGAAAGCCATCAAGGCGTCATCCGCGGTGCCGAGCATCTCGGGAGTTCTTCCATCAACGACGACCTTGAGGAGCCCCCGTGAAAGAGCTGCCCAACCCAACGTTCGCCCTCTCGCCCGTGGCCTTGCCCAGGNGGTCTCTTCATCCGGGCGTCGCAACGCATGCTCCGCTGGCGCAGCCGCAAGCCGCTCGCGCAGGCCTGGTCGTGGCCTGGGCGCGACACCAGGACGAAGTCCGCGCCGCACAACGGCTGAGGTATGCCGTGTTCGCCGGCGAGATGGGCGCGCGCCTGTCCGGCCCCATCCCCGAGCACGACATCGACCTCTTCGACGACTACTGCGAGCACCTGCTCGTGCGCGACGAAGCCAGTGGCGAGGTGATCGGCACCTACCGCGTGCTCACTCCGCGCNAGGCGCGCCGCGTGGGTAGCACCTACAGCGACACCGAGTTCGACCTCACCCGCCTGCGCAGCCTGCGGGCGCGCATGGTGGAGCTGGGCCGCAGCTGCGTGCACNCGGACCACCGGCACGGCGGCGTCATCATGGCCTTGTGGGGCGCACTCGGTGAGTTCATGGTGCGCAACCAGCTCGACAGCATGATCGGCTGCGCCAGCATCCCCATGCTGCACAACGGCGTCATCAGCGGCGACGTGGCCGCAAGCATCTGGCGCCAGGTCCGGCAGACGCACCTCGCGCCCATCGAGCACTGGGTCACGCCGCGGCTGCCGCTGCCGGTGGAGCAGCTCGACGACAGCCTCGACGTGGAGCCGCCCGCGCTCATCAAGGGCTACCTTCGCCTGGGCGCCAAGGTGCTGGGCGCGCCCGCCTGGNACCCGGACTTCAACTCCGCCGACCTGCCCATTCTCATGCGCCTGGGCGACCTGCCCGCGCGCTACCGCCGGCACTTCCTGGGGCAGTCGTGAGCCTGGGCGCGTCCTCGCTGGATTCGGTGCTGCGCCAGTCGCTGGCGACGCATCTGGCGCCGTTCGCGCCGGCCGACGGCCAGCCGCCGGCCGCCCACCTGCCGGGCGCCGTGGCCCACGAGCCGCAGGGCCATGCCGATGACGGCGCGGACGACGCACGCGGTGGCCACCGGGCCGTCTTCATCTCCGACCTGCACCTGGGCACGCCGGGCTGCCAGGCGCAGGCGCTGCTCGAATTCCTCAAGGCCCACCCCTGCGACACGCTCTACCTCATCGGCGACATCGTCGATGGCTGGCAGCTGCGCAAGCGCTGGTTCTGGCCGCAAACCCACAACGACGTGGTGCAGAAGCTGCTGCGCCGCGCGCGCAAGGGCTGCCGCATCGTGTTCGTGCCCGGCAACCACGACGAATTCGCGCGCGGTTTCGTCGGCCACTCCTTCGGCGGCATCGAGGTGCAGGCCGAAGCCGTGCACACCACCGCCGATGGCCGCCGGCTCTGGGTCATCCACGGCGACGCCTTCGACGGCGTGATCCAGTGCGCGCGCTGGCTCGCCATCGTGGGCGACGAGCTCTACGAGTTCACCCTCAAGCTCAACCGCCACCTCAACCGCGTGCGCGCGAGGCTGGGCCTGCCGTACTGGTCGCTCTCGGCGTACCTGAAGCACAAGGTCAAGAAGGCGGTGAACTACGTCAGCGACTTCGAGCGCGCCGTGGCCTCCGAGGCGCGTCGCCGCGGCTTCGACGGCGTGGTCTGCGGCCACATCCACCGCGCGGAGATGCGCAGCATCGACGGCACCCTCTACTGCAACGACGGCGACTGGGTGGAGAGCCGCAGCGCGCTGGTCGAGCACCGCGATGGCCGGCTCGAACTCGTGCACTGGCAGGCCAGCAGCTTCGAAACCGTGCGCGCCGGCAGCCGCAAGCCGCAGCGGGTGGACGCATGAAAGTCGCCCTCGTCACCGACGCCTGGCGGCCGCAGGTCAACGGCGTGGTCACCACGCTGGTGGAGCTGGTGCGTGAGCTGCAGGAACTCGACCACACGGTGGAGATCATCGAGCCGGGGCAGTTCCGCACCCGCCCGTGCCCGGGTTACCCCGGCATCGACCTCGCGGTGCGGCCCGGCCGCGCGCTGGCCGAGCGGCTCGACGCCTTCGCGCCCGACGCGTTGCACATCGCCACCGAGGGCCCGCTGGGCTGGGCCGCGCGGCGCCATGCGCGCAAGCGCGGCTGGGCCTTCACCACCGCGTTCCACACCAAGTTCCCCGAGTTCGTGCAGGCGGCCACCGGCTTGCCGCCGGGCATCGGCTATGCGGTGCTGCGGCACTTTCACGGCGCCTCCTCGGGCGTGATGGTGCCCACGCGCGGCGTGATGCGCATGCTTGGCGAACGGCGCTTTCGCAACCTGCGCGAATGGACCNACGGCGTGGACACCACCCTGTTTCGCTACAGCCCGCAGGCGCGCATCTACCCGCCGCTGGGCGTGCTGCCGCGGCCGGTGCAGTTGTTCGTCGGCCGGCTTTCGCACGAANAGAACATCACCGCCTTCCTCAACCTCGAGCTGCCAGGCACCAAGGTGGTGTGCGGGGCCGGTCCGATCGAGGCGGCGCTCAAGCGGCGCTACCCGCACGTGCGCTGGATCGGCCTGCTGCCGCGTGAGGAACTGGCGCAGGTCTATGCCAGCGCCGACGTGTTCGTCTTCCCCAGCCGCACCGACACCTTCGGCCTGGTGATGCTCGAGGCCATGGCCACCGGCACCCCGGTGGCCGCGCTGCCGGTGGACGGGCCGCTCGAGGTGCTGGGCGACGCCCACGGCCGGGTGCACGGCGGCGTGCTGCACGAGGACTTGCGCCACGCCACGCTGCGCGCGCTGGCCGTGCCGCGGCACGAAGCGCGTGCGCGCGCCCTCGAGTTCAGCTGGGCGCAGACGGCGCAGCGCTTCGTCGAGCACCTGGTGCCCTCGGGCGCGGTGCGCAATTCGGCCGCAGGGGCTGGAAATGTGGGCCGGGTGGTGGCGGGCGCGAGGGAAGTCGTCAACAATCGGTCCTGAGATTGCCGCTGTCATGCCACCGATGCCCCTTCCCCCTGAATCCACCGCCGAATCCTTGCCCGAAGCCTCCAACCCCGCGTCGCCCGGCGCCGTTCCCGCAAAGTCCATCCGGCTGCTCGACCGCGACCACAGCATTCTGGCCTTCAACGAGCGCGTGCTCGACTGGGCCTGCCGCAGCGACGTGCCGCTGCTCGAGCGGCTGCGCTATGTGTGCATCGTCTCGGCCAATCTCGACGAGTTCTTCGAGGTGCGCGCCGAGCCGCACGTCAACGCCATGCTCTCGGGCGAGTCGGGCGGCACCTACTCGCAGGCGTCGTTCGTGGCGCTGGCCGCCGCGGCCAACCGGCTGGTCAGCCGCCAGTACGAGGTGTTCAACAACGAGCTGATGCCCGCGTTCGCGCGGGAGAACATCTTCCTGCTCGGCCACGGTGAGCGCGACGAGGCGCAGCGGCGCTGGGTCAAGGCGTATTTCGAGCGCGAGCTGCGGCCGCTGCTGGTGCCGGTCAGCCTGGACCCGGCGCACCCCTTCCCGCAGGTGGCCAACAAGTCGCTGAACTTCATCGTGCGCCTGAGCGGCGAGGACGCCTTCGGCCGCGCCAACGACATCTCCATCGTCAAGGTGCCGCGCGTGCTGCCGCGCCTCATTCGCCTGCCCGACAAGGTCTCGGGCGGCCGCACGCTGTTCGTCTCGCTCTCCAGCGTGATCCGCGCGCACCTGGCCGACCTGTTCCCCGGCCGGCAGGTCGGGCAGTTCTCGCAGTTCCGCGTCACGCGCCACTCCGACCTCGAGGTCGACGAGGACGACGTCAGGNGCCTGCGCACCGCCTTGCGCCAGGGCCTGGTGCACCGCCACTACGGGCAGGCCGTGCG
Organism: Burkholderiaceae bacterium; assembly: GCA_013693755.1. Taxonomy (GTDB): domain Bacteria; phylum Pseudomonadota; class Gammaproteobacteria; order Burkholderiales; family Burkholderiaceae_C; genus Tibeticola. The sequence continues at coordinate 3,200,529 of CP059256.1, read as the reverse complement.
GCTGGAGGTTTCGGCGGGCTGCTCCGAGGAGCTCAGCCGCTTCCTGCTGCAGCAGTTCAAGCTGCCCGATGCGGCGCTCTACCGCGTGGCCGGGCCGGTGAACCTGTCGCGGCTGACGCAGCTCATCGATCTGGCCAACCGGCCCGATCTGATGTTCCCCACCTACAAGGCCTGCTTCCCGGTGCAGCTCACGCCGGGGCAGTCGATCTTCACGCGGCTCAAGGCCGGCGACGTGCTGATCCACCAGCCCTACGAGAGCTTCGAGGGCGTGCTGGCCTTTCTGCGCGAGGCGGTGCACGACCCGCAGGTGCTCGCCATCAAGCAGACCATCTACCGCACCGGCTCGGACTCCGAGCTCATGGAACTGCTGCGCGAAGCGGTGCGCCGCGGCAAGGAAGTGACGGCGGTGGTGGAGCTCAAGGCCCGCTTCGACGAAGAGGCCAACATCAACTGGGCCGAGGCGCTCGAGTCCATCGGCGCGCAGGTGGTGTATGGCGTCGTGGGGCTGAAGACCCATGCCAAGATGCTGCTAGTCACCCGCCGCGAAGGGCGCAACCTGCGCCGCTACGGGCATCTGTCCACCGGCAACTACAACCCGCGCACGGCGCGCCTGTACACCGACCTGAGCTACCTCACGGCCGATGCCCGCCTGACCGCCGACATGGACCAGGTCTTCGTGCACATCGCCAGCCAGAGCCGGCTGCCGCGCATGAACCGGCTGCTGCTCGCGCCGTTCTTGCTGCACCGCCAGCTCATCGCCCGCATCGACGCGCTGGGCAAGGCCGCCGCGCAGGGGCAGAGCACGCGCATCGTCGTGAAGATGAACGCGCTGACCGACGAGCCGCTGATTCGCGCCCTCATCGCCGCGGGCCAGCGCGGCGTGCCGATCGACCTCATCGTGCGCGGCGCCTGCATGCTGCCCGCGGGTGTGCCGGGGCAGACAGAGAACATCCGCGTGCGCTCGGTCATCGGCCGCTTCCTCGAGCATTCGCGGGTGTTCTACTTCCGCTGCGGCGAGGAGGAGACGCTGCTGCTCGCCAGCGCCGACTGGATGAACCGCAACATGCTGCGCCGCATCGAGGTGGCCTGGCCGGTCGCCGACCCGGCGCTGCGCCAGCGCATCATCGACGAGTGCCTGGTGGCCTACCTTCACGACACGCGCGATGCCTGGGAACTGCAGAGCGACGGCCACTACCGCCGCATCCGCGAGCCGCACGGGCACAGCGCGCAACAGGCGCTCATGGCCCGCTACGCAGCGCGCGGCAGCGCCAGCGGAGGCAAATAATGGACCTGATTCTCTGGCGCCACGCCGAGGCCGAGGAGGCCACCGACGGCATGGAAGACCTCGCCCGCGCCCTGACGCCCAAGGGCGAGAAGCAGGCCGCGCGCATGGGCGCCTGGCTGGACCGCCAACTGCCCCAGGGCGTGCGCGTGCTGTGCAGCCCGGCGCGGCGCACGGTGCAGACGGCCGCCGCCCTCAACCGCAAGGTAAAGCTGCGCGCCGAACTCGCGCCCGAGGGCACGCCGGAGGATTTGCTCGCCGTCGTCGGCTGGCCCGAGCGGCCGCATCCGGTGCTGGTGGTGGGGCACCAGCCCACGCTGGGCGCGGTCATTGCGCGCCTGCTGGGCGTGCCGAGCGAGGATTTCTCGGTGCGCAAAGGCGCCGTCTGGTGGCTGCGCACCCGCGAGCGCGAGGGCCGCGCGCAGACCATCGTCGTGACCGTGCAGACGCCCGAACTGCTCTGACAGGCCGCCGGGGCGCTTCCAGAGGGCCTCGGACAGCCCTCAGCCGTGCGGATTCGAGACTTTTCCCGGCAACCCCAGCGCCAACCGGTCGTTTGTTGCTATCAAAAGGAATGACGGGTGCCTCACACGCCGCGTAACTGCAGGCGCCAGGGCATCTTCTGCCAGGCCAGCGCCTCTTCGCGCAGCAGGTAGGCCGACTGCGGCCAGGCCTCGGCCCAGCCCTTGGGCGCGCTGAAGGTGAGCAGGCCCTCGTCGGCGCTCAGGCGCAGGCCCTGCAGGTCCGGGTCGCGCCGCGCATGGCAGAGCAGGGCGGCGATGCGCAGGCTTGCGAGCTGGCAGACGAACACCCGGTCCTCGAAGTCCGCGTCGAGCTTGCGCAGCTTGCCGCGGTGGCCGAGCACGAGCTGGCTCAGCCGGTGCAGCTCGGGCAGCGAGAAGCCCGGCGCGTCGGCGTTCTCCAGAATGTAGGCGCCATGGCGGTGGTAGTTGCTGTGCGAGATGTGCGCACCGATCTCATGCAACTGCGCCGCCCAGGCCAGCTTGCGCTCGATGCGCTCGCGCTCGTTGGCTTCGAGCAGGCGCGGTAGTGTCGGGGCGAACAGGTGCAGGGCGGTGCGCATGACGCGCTCGGCCTGCGCGGTGTCCACCGAGAACCGCTCGGCCAGGCGCGCGACGCTGCCTGCGCGCATGTCGGTGTTGCGGTGCTCGCGGCCTACCAGGTCGTACAGCGCGCCGTGGCGCAGCGCCCCCGCGGCCACGTGCATGCGCTCGACGCGCAGCAGCTCGAACAGGGCGCGCAGAATTGCCAGCCCNCCGCCGATCACCGGCCGCCGGTCGTCGCGGATGCCTTCGAGCTGCAAGCGGTCCGCGCTGCGCNNGCGCAGCAGCCGCTCCTGCAGCCAGTCCAGCCCTTCGAGGTCGATCACGCCAGCCGGCCAGCCCGCGGCGGCCAGCGCATCGCCCACCGCGCCAATCGTGCCCGAAGCGCCGTAGGCCATGTCCCAGGCGTCGCGCGGGTAGCTCGCCAGCGCCTCGTCGAGCACCGCCTGCGCGGCGATCTCGGCCATCGCAAACGCCTTCGGCGTGAACAGACCCTCGTTGAAATAGCGCATGGACCAGGCTACGCAGCCCACGCGGAAGGATTCGGTCACCCGCGGCTCGTAACCCTGCCCAAGGATCAACTCCGTGGATCGCCCACCAATGTCCGCCACCAGCCGCCGCTCGTCCGACTGCGGCAGCAGGTGCGCCACGCCCTGGTAGATCAGCCGCGCTTCCTCGCGCCCGGCGATGACGTCGATCGGAAAGCCCAGCACCTCCTCGGCCTTGGCGATGAACACGTCGCGGTTGCGCGCCTCGCGCAGGGTTTGCGTGGCGACCGCCCGCACCTGCCGGCGGCTGAAGCCCGCGAGCCGCTCCGCGAACCGGGCCAGACAGGCCCAGCCGCGCTGCATGGCGTCGAGCGAGAGGTTCTTGTCTTCGTCCAGGCCGCTGCCCTGGCGCACCGTCTCCTTCAGGTACTCGACCCGGTGGATCTGCCCGTGTTCGAAGCGGCCGATTTCCAGCCGAAAACTGTTGGAGCCGAGGTCGACGGCGGCGAGAAGGGTTCCGTTCTGCATGGGCGGTCCGTGTGGAGGTGTGCGCGATGGTAGCGCCCCCGAAGGGGTCTCCGGCTGACCGGACGCACGGCGACGCCGGCCGGCACATTTCTGTCACACAGGTGTCACATTGCGTTCGTAAAGTCCGCGCTGTTCCAAACCCCTTCCGTCATCCCTCCACAGGAGCTTGCCCGTATGACTTCCTCCATCACCCGCCGCCAAGGCTTTCGCATGGTCGCCGCCGCTGCGGTGGCGCTGACCGTGTCCGTCGCTGCGCACGCGGCCGACATCACCGGCGCCGGCGCGACCTTCCCGTTCCCCGTCTACGCCAAGTGGGCCGAGGCCTACAAGAAGGAAACCGGCGTCGGCCTGAACTACCAGTCCATCGGCTCCTCGGGCGGCATCAAGCAGATCCGCGCCAAGACGGTGACCTTCGGCGCGTCCGACGCCCCGCTGCCCCCGGCCGAGCTCGACAAGGACGGCCTCGTGCAGTTCCCCGCCATCATCGGCGGCACCGTGCCCGTGCTGAACCTCGACGGCATCAAGCCTGGCGAGCTGCGCATCACCGGCCCCGTGCTGGCCGACATCTTCCTTGGCAAGATCACCAAGTGGAACGACCCCAAGATCGCCGCCCTCAACCCCGGCAAGAACCTGCCTGACCTGGCCATCACCGTGGTGCATCGTGCCGACGGCTCCGGCACCACCTTCAACTTCACCGACTACCTCAGCGCCGTCAGCAAGGACTGGGCGGACACCGTGGGCAAGGGCGCTGCCGTGAAGTGGCCGGCTCCGTCGTCCGTGGGCGGCAAGGGCAACGAAGGCGTGGCCGCCAACGTGACCCGCGTCAAGGGCGCCATCGGTTACGTCGAGTACGCCTACGTCAAGAAGAACAACATGAACTACATGTTGCTCGAGAACGCCGACGGCAAGTACGTTNGGCCGGACGACAAGACCTTTGCCTCTGCTGCCGCCAAGGCCGACTGGTTCAGCGTGCCGGGCATGGGCATCTCCATGGTCAACGCCAAGGGCGCCGACAGCTGGCCCATCAGCACGGCCTCGTTCATCCTGATGTACAAGCAGCCCGCTGACAAGGCTGCCAGCGCCGAAGCCCTCAAGTTCTTCGACTGGGCGTTCAAGAACGGCAAGGCCCTGGCCACCGAGCTCGAGTACGTGCCGCTGCCGGATTCGCTGACCGCGGAGATCCGCTCCAAGGTCTGGACGCAGATCCAGAAGTAATCGCAGCTTGCGACAGGAGACCNNCCGGCCGGGCCGCCGACGCGCTCGGCCGGGGTCATGATCGTCCGGCGGACGTAACATCCCGGTTCCACCCCGATGCAAACCGACACCACCATGCCCACTCCGGCCATCACGCGCGAGGCGAAACCCAGCAGGCAACTCTCGATCGCCAAGCGCGAGCGGGTCCTCGACGTGCTGTTTCACCGCGTCACGCAGTTCTTCTCGTTGCTGGTGCTGGTGGCGCTGCTCGGCATCATCGTCTCGCTGCTCATCAACGCCTGGCCCGTCTTCCAGAAGTTCGGTCTGGGCTTCATCTGGCGCAACGAGTGGGACATCATCAATGAAGACTTCGGTGCGCTGGCCGCCATCACCGGCACACTGGCCAGCGCCGGCATCGCGTTGCTGATCGCCGTGCCCGTGGCCTTCGGCATCGCGCTGTTCCTGACCGAAACCTGCCCGGTCTGGCTGCGCCGCCCACTGGGTACGGCCATCGAACTGCTGGCAGCGGTGCCGTCCATCATTTACGGCATGTTCGGCCTGTTCATCTTCGCGCCGCTGTTCTCGCAGTATTTCCAGATTCCGGTGCAGAAGATGCTTGGCGGCATGCCCATCATCGGCTCCCTGTTCGGCGGCGGCACGAACGGCATCGGCATTCTCGCGGCGGGCATCGTGCTCGCCTTCATGGTGCTGCCCTTCATCGCATCGGTGATGCGCGACGTGTTCGAAATCGTCCCCTCGGTGCTGCGTGAGTCGGCTTACGGCATCGGCTGCACCACCTGGGAGGTCGTGCGCCATGTGGTGCTGCCCTACGCGCAGAAAGGTGTCATCGGTGGCGTCATGCTGGGCCTGGGCCGCGCGCTCGGCGAAACCATGGCCGTCACCTTCGTCATCGGCAACGCCAACCGTATTCCCACTTCCCTGTTTTCGCCGGGCACCTCGATCGCGGCCACGCTGGCCAACGAATTCGGCGAGGCCGATGGCTTGCACATCTCGGCGCTGTTCGCCCTGGGCTTCCTGCTGTTCGTGATCACCTTCATCGTGCTCGCGCTGGCCAAGTGGCTCATCATCCGCAACGAACGCGCGAAAGGGCTCTGAACATGGACTTCAACATGGATCTGTACCGCCGCCGGCGGTTCTCCAACACCATCGGGCTTGCCCTGTCCATGGGCGCCATGGTGCTCGGCCTGGCCGTGCTGCTGTGGATTCTGGTCGTGCTGTTCAAGAACGGCTTTGCGGCGGTGGACTGGAAGATGTTCACCCAGTCCACGCCGGCGCCGGGCTCTGACGGCGGCGGTCTGGCCAACGCCATCGTCGGCAGCCTGCTGATGGTGGGCTTCTCGGTGCTGATTTCCACGCCCATCGGCATTCTCGCCGGTGTGTACCTGGCCGAGTACGGCGACTACAGCAAGACGGCCTCCGTCACCCGCTTCATCACCGACATCATGCTGTCCGCACCGTCGATCGTGCTGGGCCTGTTCGTTTATGCGATTGCGGTGGCCACCGTGGGCACTTTCTCGGGCTGGGCGGGTACGCTGGCGATTTCGCTGATCGCCATACCCGTCGTGGTCCGCACCACGGAGAACATGCTGCGCCTGGTCCCGGGAGGCTTGCGCGAGGCGGCTNTTGCCCTCGGCGCCCCGCGCTGGAAAGTCGCGACGATGGTGACGCTGCGCGCCGCGCGCAGCGGCGTGATCACCGGCGTGCTGCTCGCCGTGGCGCGCATCAGTGGCGAGACGGCTCCTTTGCTGTTCACCGCGCTCAACAACCAGTTCTTCAGCACGGACATGAGCAAGCCGATGGCGAACCTGCCCGTGGTCATCTTCCAGTTTGCGATGAGCCCCTACGACAACTGGATTCGCCTCGCCTGGGGCGGTGCGCTGCTCATCACGCTGGCCGTGCTGGTACTCAACATCATCGTGCGCGTCGTTCTGCGCGAACAGACGGCGCGCTGAGCCGGCTGACCTCTTCGAGACCCCACAAACGAGATACCGAACATGAATCAAGCTGCTGTCGCCAACCGCAATGCGCTGGAAATCCGCGACCTGAATTTCTACTACGGCAAGTTTCAGGGCCTGCGCAACGTCAACCTCGACATCGAAGAGCGCAAGGTCACCGCGTTCATCGGGCCCTCGGGCTGCGGCAAGTCCACGCTGCTGCGCACGTTCAACCGCATGTACAGCCTGTATCCCGGACAAAAGGCTACCGGCGAGATCCGGCTCTACGGTGAGAACATCCTCAGCGACGACCAGGACATCAACCTGATCCGCGCGCGGGTGGGCATGGTGTTCCAGAAGCCCACGCCGTTTCCCATGTCGATCTACGACAATATCGCCTTCGGCGTGAAGCTCTACGAGAACCTCAGCAAGAGCGAGATGGACGACCGCGTCGAATGGGCCCTGACCAAGGCCGCGCTGTGGGGCGAAGTGAAGGACAAACTGCAGCAAAGCGGCCTGTCGCTGTCGGGTGGCCAGCAGCAACGCCTGTGCATCGCCCGCAGCGTGGCGGTCAAGCCTTCGGTGCTGTTGCTCGACGAACCGACCTCGGCGCTGGATCCGATCTCCACTGGCAAGGTCGAGGAACTGGTGCACGAACTGGCGCGTGACTACACCATCGCCATCGTGACCCACAACATGCAGCAGGCTGCCCGGGTTTCGGACTACACCGCCTTCATGTTCCTTGGTGAACTCATCGAGTTCGGCGCGACCGACCAGATCTTCACCAAGCCCGAGAAAACCCAGACGGAAGACTACATCACCGGCCGGTTTGGCTGATGCGCAGCGCCCCTCGGGGCGCGAGCGACCCATCCGATCAACGCACAAGAAGCAGGGACGACATCATGAGCGACAAGCATCTTTCCGCACAGTTCGACGTGGAGTTGAACGACGTGTCCGCCCGTGTGATGGAACTCGGGGACTCGTCGAGTCCCAGATTCACACGGCGGTGTATGCCCTTGCGCAGTTCAGCGCCAGCGCCGCACAGCAGGTGCTGGACGTGGAGCAGCGCGTCAATGCGATGGAGGTCGAGATCGACCGCGAGCTCGCTTCCATCATCGCCCGGCGTCAGCCCACCGCCCGCGACCTGCGGCTGCTGATGGCCATCTCCAAGACCACGGCCAACCTCGAGCGCGCCGGCGACGAAGCCGAAAAGATCGCGCGCATGGTCACTTCCATCATCCAGAGCGGTGCCTCGCGCACCCTGCCGGCTTCCGAATTGCGCGTGGCGGCCGACCTGGCTTCGGGCTTGCTGCGCAAGGCGCTCGACGCCTTCAGCCGCCTCGACGTGTCGATGGCCCTTTCGATCATGAAGGACGACGACCAGATCGACGCCGAGTTCGACGGTTTCGTGCGCAAGCTCGTGACCTACATGATGGAAGATCCGCGGGCCATTTCGCCCAGTCTCGATCTGCTGTTCATTGCCAAGGCCATCGAGCGCATTGGCGACCACGCGAAGAACATCGCCGAATTCATCGTATACGTCGTCAAGGGTGCGGACATCCGCCACACCTCGCGGGAGCACATCGAGTCCGCCTTGAAATGAGAAACATCCCCGCGTCCTCATCGTCGAAGACGAAGCGGCCATTGCCGAACTCATCGCGGTCAACCTGCGGCACAACGGCTTTCAGCCGATCTGGGCCATGGACGGCGAAACGGCGCAGCGCGAGCTCGATGCGGTGTTGCCCGACGTCATCTTGCTCGACTGGATGCTGCCGGGCGTCAGCGGGCTGTCGCTGGCCAAGCGCTGGCGCAGCGATCCGCGCACCAAGAGCGTTCCCCTGCTGATGCTGACCGCGCGCAGCGACGAGGCTGACCGCGTCAACGGCCTCGACGCCGGCGCCGACGACTACATCAGCAAGCCGTTTTCCACGAAGGAATTGCTCGCGCGCATCCGCGCGGTGCTGCGCCGCCGCGCGCCGGAGCAGATGGGCGGGGTCGTCACCGTGGGCGACCTGGTGCTCGACGCCTCGACCTATCGCGTGACCCTGAATCAGCAGCCGCTCAAACTCGGCCCCACCGAGTTCAAGCTCCTGCATTACTTCATGCAGCACCCAGAGCGGGTGCACAGCCGCGCCCAGTTGCTCGACAAGGTCTGGGGCGATCATGTGTTTATCGAAGAGCGCACGGTCGACGTGCACGTCAAGCGTCTGCGCGAGGCCCTGGGGCCGGGTGGCGCAATGATCGAGACGGTGCGCGGCGCGGGCTACCGGTTGACCGCGCAGGTCCCCGCCGCAGTGGCGAGCCGCTCCGGTGCGGCGGCAGGGACGGGCGCCGCGGCTTGATGTGAACCGGCGTGGCGCCGGGCGGCGACAATGCGCCGTCTCGTCGCCTGCCCTCGCATCCTCTCGTTTGCGCCCCTGCGGACATGTTCGGTCGTTTCGCACTCCTGCTCCTGTTCCTGCTCGTGCCCGCCGCCGCGGCCTGGGTCGGGCTGGGCGTCGGGGCGGCTCTGCCCGCCGCCGTGCTCGGCGCCTTGACCTGGCTCGCGTGGGATTGGGCGCGGTTTGCGCGGCTCATGGCCTGGTTGCGCGCCCCAGACCTTGGGTCGCCCCCTCGGCTGGGCACGCCGTGGGGCGAACTCGCTGATCGTTTCCAGCGCCTGCTGCGTGGCCGTGACACGAAACTTGCGGAAAGCGAAAGCCGCCTCGATGCCTTTCTGAGTGCGCTGCAGGCGTCGCCCAACGGCGTCACGCTGCTCGATGCCCGCGGGCACATCGAATGGTGCAACCGAACCGCGGCCGCGCACTTTGGTCTCGATTTGCGGCGTGATCACTTCCAGATGATCGGCAGCCTGGTTCGTGACCCGAATTTCGCGGCCTACTTCGCCAGCCACGACTATGGTCACGAGGTGATCGTCAGCGGCCGCGAGGGCAGCACCTTCGCGCCGCAGCGCCTGTCGGTTCAATTGCATCCTTACGGAGAGGGGCGTTTGCTGCTGCTCTCGCGCGACGTGACCGCGGTGTCGCAGGCCGAGGCCATGCGGCGGGATTTCGTGGCCAATGTCTCGCACGAAATCCGCACGCCTTTGACCGTGCTCAGCGGCTTCATCGAAACGCTGCAGAGCATCGAACTCGATGCACCCGAACGTGAACGCTACCTCGCGCTCATGGCCGCCCAGGCCGAGCGCATGCAGACCCTGGTGAACGATTTGCTGACCCTCTCCCGGCTCGAGGGCAGCCCGATGCCGGGATTCAGCGAGTGGGTGGATCTCGCCGGCCTGATGCGTCAATGCGAGGACGAAGCCCGGGGCCTTGCGGCAACCCTCGCGCCGCGCGGAGAAGGCGGCCATGAACTGCAATTCGACGAGGCGCCACCGTTGCAACTGGCAGGAACCGCCGCTGAGTTGCGCAGTGCGTTCTCGAACCTGGTTGCCAATGCCTTGCGCTACACACCGCCGAGTGGGCGCGTCGAGGTCGGTTGGCGCTCGGCAGCCGATGGGCGGCTGGAGTTCTTCGTCGCCGATACCGGGCCGGGCATCGCGCCGGAGCACATTCCGCGCCTGACCGAGCGCTTCTACCGGGTCGATCAGAGCCGTTCGCGCGAGTCTGGCGGTACGGGCCTGGGGCTGGCCATCGTCAAGCACGTCATCCAGCGCCACGGCGGCGAGTTGCGCATTGCGAGCACCCTGGGCAAGGGGTCGCGGTTTTCGCTGCTGTTCCCGAGCAACCGCGTCAGGGATTTGCCGGAACCCGCCTGAACACGGTCAGGTATTCGTTGTTGTCCGTCGGCCGACGGATCACCGCCGATCGGACCCATGTCCAACCGGCTTCGTCCGTGTGGGGCGGTTGCTCCGGTTCGCCATCGACGATCAACCACGGGCAGCGAACGCCGTCAGCGGCCGTCTGCAGGTTCAGCTTGCCGTGGTAGCGCAGCGCCGCCGTCTGCGCGAGCGTGAGCTCGGCGACCTCGACGCACGCGGGCTGACCGACGACGCCGACGACGCGTTGCACCAGCGGGCCGTAGCTGCGTGCATGGTCGAGCAGGGGCAGCCACAGCGTCATCAGCAACAACCAGCACAGCGCCGCGCCTCCTGCCGGCAGCACCAGGCTCTTCCAGATCGCAGCCCGGTGACGGCCGACGCGCCACGCGATCAGCCACAGCCAGCCGGCGCTGGCCAGCAGCGCGAGCGCGGTGGTTCCCGCGGAGAACGAAGGCGCGAAATCGGGTGCGAGCCGGGCCACGTTGGCCGCCGGTTGGGGCGGCACGCCGGTTTGCATGGCAACCCACACGACCCAGATCACCAGAGCGCCCGCGGTGAAGAACAACAGCGTGAACCAGTCTATCAGCGCAGACACGCTGCGCCGCAGCGTCGGCAAGGCGAATGCCGCCAGCGCAGCCAGCGCAGGCAGCGCCAGCAGCAGCGAGCGATCGCCCGCAGGGGTGACGATGGCGGTTGCCACGCCCACCGACGCGAACCCGAGCGGAACGCTCAGGTGCGGATAGCGCGAGGGCTCACGCAGCTGCAGACGCCAGCGCCACAGTGCCCACAGCGCCAGTAACCAGGTCGGCCAGGTGAACCAGAGCAGAAGGCGGGCGATGTTGCGCCAGGCGATCCAGGTGGGCTCAGGCCAGCGCAGGCGCCACTGCCACAGCCCCAGCGTGAACGCCAGAACCGCCATGCCCAGGCCAAGAACGAGCAGACCGACGGCGATGGAGCGACGCGGCGGTGGGTCTTCCTCGCCGTTCGATGCACCTCGGCCGAGCAGCGCTGCGCTGCCCACCGCCAGAATCACCGCCATGGCCGGCGCCCCGCTCAGCGTGAGCCCGAGCAGGCCGGTCACGATGAACAACCAGGTGATTCCGCCGCGCGTGCGCGCGCGCGCCACGCCGAGGAGCAGGATGGCCGTGAAGCCCAGTTGCGCCAGCGCGGGTGTTGCCTCGTGACCCAACTGCGCCAGGCCCAGGCTGGCGAGGAAAGCCAGCAGCGCCCCGTCGGCCACGGCACGCGCATAGTCGGTGGGCTGGGCTTCGCCGCCGAAGGCGAAGCTCACCGGCTGCGCCCCCGCGGTCGCNGCGAGGTGATAGACGGCGTACCAGGTGGCGGCCATGGCCGCAGCGAGCAAGCCCATGAAGGGCAGCCGCGTGGCAAGGGCTGGGTCCAGCGGCAGGTAGGCAATGGCCCAGGCGCCGAGCCAGTAGGGCAGCAGGGCATCGACTTCCGGCGCGGCACCGAGCAGGCGCGGGTGCAGCCAGCTCGTGGAGTTCCATGGCGCAGAACCCGCGAGCTCCAGCATGAAGCCCAGGCTCGTCACATCCGTGCTCTTCCACGGATCGCGCCCGATGAATCCCGCCAGCAGATACGCGGCGCACAGGCCGAGCAAGGCCCAGCGCGGCAGCCGGCGAACCGCAGCCTGGGTGACGATGGCGGGGAGGGCGCGCTCACGGGCAATGGCCTTCAGCGGGGTTGGGTCCGCTGAGGTTACGGCAAGATTGGTGGGCTGCGGAGTGGGGCTCGACCCCAAGCAAAGGGCAGCACGGTAACCCGGGCTGCCCTCGAAGGTGGCGTCTGAGCGGCTTACTTGGCGACCGCGGTCTTGCCGAAGCGGTTGCGGAACTTCTCGACGCGACCGCCCATGTTGTCGACGGACTTCTGCGTGCCGGTGTAGAAGGGGTGCGATTCGCTCGAGGTTTCGAGCTTGAACAACGGCAGCTCGCGGCCGTCGTCCATCTTGATGGTTTCTTTCGTGCTGGCGCACGAGCGGGTCACGAACTTGAAGCCGTTGGACAGGTCCACGAAGCAGACTTCGCGGTAGTTGGGGTGAATGCCTTCTTTCATGTTGCCTCTTCCTCATGCGACAGCCGCCCCGGCCCATCCGGAGTACTTTTCGCCAAAACTCAACATTATAGCGGTCAGCCGCCGCGGCGCATCATGTCGAAGAACTCGGAGTTGTTCTTCGTGGCCTTCATGCTCTTGAGCACCATTTCCATCGCCTCGATTTCGTCCATGTTGTACATGAACTGACGCAGGATGCGCGTTTTCTGCAGCACCTCGGGTTGCAGCAGCAGTTCCTCGCGGCGGGTGCCACTGCGGTTGAGGTTGATGGCGGGGAACACGCGCTTTTCGTAGAGGCGGCGTTCGAGGTGGATCTCGCTGTTGCCGGTGCCCTTGAACTCTTCGAAGATGACTTCGTCCATGCGGCTGCCGGTGTCGACCAGCGCGGTGGCAATGATGGTGAGGCTGCCGCCTTCCTCCACGTTGCGCGCGGCGCCGAAGAAGCGCTTGGGCCGCTGCAGCGCGTTGGCATCGACGCCGCCGGTGAGCACCTTGCCCGAACTGGGCACGACGTTGTTGTAGGCGCGGGCCAGACGGGTGATGGAGTCGAGCAGGATCACCACGTCCTTCTTGAGCTCGACCAGGCGCTTGGCGCGCTCGATCACCATCTCGGCCACGTGCACATGGCGCGCCGCGGGCTCGTCGAAGGTGGAGGCGATGACCTCGCCGCGCACCGTTCGCTGCATCTCCGTCACTTCTTCGGGGCGCTCGTCCACCAGCAGCACCATGAGATAGACGTCGGGGTAGTTCGCGGTGATGGCGTGGGCGATGTGCTGCATCATCACCGTCTTGCCCGACTTCGGCTGCGCCACGATGAGCGCGCGCTGGCCTTTGCCGATGGGCGCGATGATGTCGATGACGCGGCAGGTGATGTTTTCGTCGCTCTTGATGTCGCGCTCAAGCCGCATCTGCTCCTTCGGGAACAACGGCGTGAGGTTCTCGAACATCACCTTGTGCTTGTTCTGCTCGGGCGGGCCGCCGTTGACCTTCTCCAGCTTGTTGAGGGCGAAGTAGCGCTCGCCGTCCTTCGGAATGCGCACCTCGCCTTCGATCATGTCGCCGGTGTGCAGGTTGAAGCGGCGCACCTGGCTCGGGCTGATGTAGATGTCGTCGGTGCTGGCGGTGTAGCTGGTGTCGGGGCTGCGCAGGAAGCCAAAGCCATCGGGCAGGATCTCCAGCACCCCGTCGGCAAAGACCTGCTCACCTGCCTTGGCGCGCTTCTTGATGATCGCGAACATCAGCTCCTGCTTGCGCATGCGGCCGGTGTTCTCGATGTCGAGCTCCTCGGCTTGCTTNGGGACCTCCGACACATGCAGTGCCTTGAGTTCGTTGAGGTGCATGAAACGTCCTGCGGTGATGCAGCCCGGCGGCCGGGCCGAAGGGGTCTAGGTGACGAGGGGGAGGGGGCCGGCTGCCGAGCCGGGTGCGGTCTTGTGAACCGCCGAGGTGCCTGGAACTGCTTCGAGGTGGAAGCCGGCACGAACGAATTATGACAGCAAAAACTCCGCGCGAGCCGGTCGGTGGCGCATGGGCCCCGGCTGCGCGCGAAGTGCGGGGGCGGTTCAGCCCAGTTGCTTGTCGATGAAGGCGCTGAGCTGAGCCTTGTTCACGGCGCCGACCTGGGTGGCGGCGAGCTGGCCGTTCTTGAACACCATCAGCGTCGGGATGCCGCGGATGCCGAACTTGGCCGGCACTTCGCGGTTTTCATCGACGTTCATCTTCGCGACCTTGAGTTTGCCCTGGTAGCCCGCAGCGACCTCGTCGAGGATGGGGGCGATCATGCGGCAGGGCCGCACCACTCGGCCCAGAAATCGACCAGCACGGGCGTGTCGGACTTGAGCACGTCCGCATCGAAGCTGGCATCGGAAATGTGTTGAATCAGGTCACTGGCCATGGCGAGGTTCCGAGAGAGGGAGGGAAGCGGATAAAGTAAGTGCATTGTGACAGAAAGCCAACAACCGCACCGGGCCGGGGACAGGGAGCCGGCCGGCCCGCAAGCCCTTGATGTGCCGTCTTCCCGCGCGACGGCCGTGCCCGTCGACGCGTGCCCCCGCCTGGGGCCGTGCCTTGCAGACGTTGGCCGAACGGTGTGCCGTCCGGGTATCCATCCGGCGCGTGCGCTGCTGCTGGTGCCGTTCGCGCAGCTCATGCCGGTGGCGGCACGGGCGTGGATGGCGGGGTATCCGACGGGCTTCATGCCGCGCATCGAGACCACGCGCAACTGGGCGCGGCAACTGCAGCGTTTCGAGCCCGCAGCCCATGATTTCAGTGGCGACGCCGCCCGCGACTGGTTGACGGCCCACAGCCTGCTCGAGCAAGCGGGCCTGGGCGTGTGGCGTGAGGCGTTTGCGCCGCGCCTGCTGGAGGCCGTGGCGCAGCTGGCGGCCGTGGCGGCGGCGCAGGCGCCGCTGGGCCGCGCGGACTGGGGCCGGCAAGTCGCCGCGCAGCTGGCGTTGGCTGGCGAAGGCGATGGGCCGCTGGCGTTCGAGGCCGCGCTCGCGCGCTTGGCCCTGGCGTGGGCGTCAACCTCGGCCTACGCCACCGATGTGCTGTTCGAGGCGCGCGCCCTCGAGGCGGTGGACGCGGTGTTCGTGGTCGAGGGCTTGTCGCCGGACNCGCTCGCGGCCGCCCTGGCGCAGCACTGGGGTGCGCGCGTCGAGCGGCTGGTATTGGAGCTGGATGCGCCCTGCGGCGCGGTGCGGCTGCATGCGGCGGCCGATGCCGAGGACGAGGCCGAACGGGCCGCCGCCTGCGTGATCGCGCATATCGAGGCGGACCGGGTGCCGGTGGCGCTGGTGGCCAACGACCGCGCGCTCACCCGCCGGGTGCGGGCCTTGCTGGCGCAGCGTGGCGTGCGCATCCGCGACGAGAACGGCTGGAAGCTGTCGACCACGCGCATGGCCGCCAACCTCATGGCCTTGCTGCGGGCGCTGGCGCCGCAGGCCAGCAGCGACGAGGTGCTCGATGCCGTGAAGAACCAGCCCGCCTGGGCGTCGCAGGGCGCCGCGAACATGCTGGAAGCGTGGCTGCGCCGCAACGGTGTGCGGGAGTGGCGCGCGGCCGAGCACAGCCAGGCCGCGGGCGCGTTCGGGGCGCAGCCTGATGTGGCCAAGTTGGTGGCGGCCATTGGCCAGGCGCGCGCGCAGATGAGCGGCGCCAAGACGCTGCCGGCCTGGTTGCAGGCCCTCGGCGCCGTGCTGCGCGACGCCGGCGCGTATGAGGCGCTGCAAGCCGATGCCGCCGGGCTGCGCGTGCTCGAGGTCTTGCGCCTCGGGCCGGGTGACCCGGCCGCGCTCGGTGAGTTGCCGGCGGTTCGGGCGCGCATGCGCTTGGGTGAGTTCAAGCAATGGGTGGATGTGGTGCTGGAGGCCGAGAGCCTGGTGCCGGTGCACCCGGCGCGCGAGCAGGTGACCATCCTGCCCTTGTCGCAAATGCTCGGGCGCGGCTTTGCCGCGGCCGTGCTGCCCGGTTGTGACGAGGACCGGCTGCCGGCCGCGCCCGAGCCCCAGGGGCTCTGGACCGCAGCGCAGCGGCGCGCGCTCGGCCTGCCGGAACGCGACGCACTGGCGCAGGCGCAGCGCGCGGCATTCGAGCTGGCCTTGCAAGCGCCGGTCTGCGACATCCTCTGGCGGGTGAGTGACGCGGGCGACCGGGCCCTGCTGCCCAGCNCCCTGGTGCAGGCGCTGCGGCTCGACGGCCTCGGCACGGACGCGCCCGACCCACGCGAGCGCCTGCCGCTCGAGGCCCGGCCCGTGACGCCGCCCGCCGCGGACGGCGCGCCGCTGCCGGTGCGCGAGCTCTCGGCCAGCGCCTACGCGGACTTGCGCGCCTGCCCGTACCGCTTCTTTGCCCTGCGCCAGCTGCGGCTGAGCGAGGCGGACGAGCTGGACGTCGAAGTCGACAAACGCGACTTTGGCCTGTGGCTGCACCTGGTGCTGCGGCATTTCCACGAGGCGCTGCAGGCGGCTCCCACGGACGATGCGGGGGCGCGTGCAGCCCTGATGNGACAGGCGGCCGCGCGCGCGACGCGCGAGCAAGGCNTCGACGACGCGGACTTCCTGCCGTTTGCCGCCTCCTGGCCCACACTGCGCGACGGGTATCTGGCGTGGCTGCAAGGCCACGAGGCCACAGGCGCGCGTTTCGAGCGCGCCGAGAGTGCTGCGCGCACCCCGCTCGGTTCGTGCGAGCTGGTCGGGCGGCTCGACCGCGTGGACCGCAGTGGCGACGGGCTGCCGCTGGTGATCGACTACAAGACCGAGAACGCCGACAACACCGCCAGGCGTCTCAAAGATGGCAGCGAGGACGTGCAACTCGCGTTCTACGCCGCCTTGCTGCCCGAGGACACGGTGCGCGCCGCCTACCTCAACGTCAGCGAGCGCGAGGGCTGCCGCCTGTATGCGCCGCAGGACGTGACGGCGCTGCGTGACCAGTTGCTCGAAGGCATCGCGCACGACCTGACGCGCATTGCGGACGGTGCGCCGCTGCAAGCGCTTGGCGAAGGCTCGGTCTGCACCTACTGCGCCGCGCGCGGCCTGTGCCGCAAGGACTTCTGGGCCTCACCGGTGCAGGCCGCGGATCCCGGGGACACGGCATGACCCNAGCCCGCCGCCTACACCGCCAACGGCCAGCCGGTGGGCCGCGACGCGTTCTACGCCATCGCCTGCGACCCGCGCCGCAGCGTGGCCGTCGAAGCCTGCGCCGGCGCGGGCAAGACATGGATGCTGGTCTCGCGCATCGTGCGCGCCTTGCTCGACGGGGCTGCGCCGCATGAAATCCTGGCCATCACCTTCACCCGCAAGGCCGCCGGCGAGATGCGCGCGCGGCTGCAGGAGTGGCTCGCGGCCTACGCGCAGGAGCGTGACCCCAACAGGCTCGCCCAGGAGCTGATGGCCCGTGGAATGGCCGAAAACCCAGCGTCAACCGGTGCGGTGGCGCTACAAAATTTGTACAAGACGGTGCTGGCCGCGCCGCGCNCGGTGCAGATCCGCACCTTCCACAGCTGGTTCACCGCCTTGCTGCGCAGTGCGCCGCTGCGCGTGCTTGACGACCTGGGGCTGCCCGCCAATTACGAATTGCTCGAGAGCGACGAGGATGCGGTGGCGGCCGTCTGGCGCCCGTTCCAGGCGAAGGTGGCCGCAGACGCCGCGCTGCGCGCCGATTACGCGGCCGTCGTGGCCCACCACGGCCGCACGCAGACCCGCAGGGCGCTCGAGGCAGCCCTGACGCGGCGCACCGAATTCGCGCTGGCCGACGCGGCGGGCGTGGTGGAGGCTTCGGTGCCGGCGGTGGGTGAGACCTTTCCCGATTTCGCCGGATGGGACGATCCGGCGCAGGCCTTGCTCACCGCGCTCGAAGGGCGCGCCCAGTTGCTGGCTGCCGCACGGGCACTGGGTCAGGCGGCGCAGCCCAGCTACTCGGCCAAGGGGAGCGAGCTCGAACAGGCCGTCTCCTCGGGTGACTGGAACGGCGTCCAGGACGCGCTGCTGACGCAGAAGAAGGAACCGCGCAAGTTCAGCGACAAGCTCGCCGGCATTGACGCGGTACGCGCCGCGCAAGACGCCGTCCAGCGCGTGGTGGCCGCGCGAAGCCAGCATGAGGCCCGCCAACACCAGCAGCGCCTGGCCCGCCTCGCACGCGTGCTGCTGGTCGAATACGCCGCGCTCAAGCGCTCGCGCGGCTGGGTGGACATGAACGATGTGGAGCTCGCGGCGCGCCATCTGCTGGCCGATCCGGTGCTCTCCGGCTGGGTGCAGGAGCGGCTCGACGCACGCATCAAGCACCTGCTCATCGACGAATTCCAGGACACCAACCCGCTGCAGTGGCAGGCGCTGCACGCCTGGCTCGCGGGCTATGCCGGCGTGGGTGATCGACCCGGCGTGTTCATCGTTGGCGACCCCAAGCAAAGCATCTACCGCTTCCGCCGCGCCGAGCCGCAGGTGTTCAAGGCCGCGCAGGCCTTCGTGCGCGACGGCCTGGGCGGCGACCTGCTGGCCTGCGACCACACGCGGCGCAATGCGCCCGCGTTGATCGAGACGATCAACGCCGTCATGCAGCAGGCGCAGGAGGAGGGTGCCTGGAGTGGCTTTCGCCCGCACACCACCGAGTCCGCCGAGGCGGGCGCGGTGCTGGCCCTGCCGCCCATTCCCCGTGAGCCTCGCGAACCCCGCGCCGCGGCGGCGCGCAAGGCCGGCTCGGCGCTGATTCAAGGCGACGCAGCCGCCTACGCGTCGGGCGCCGAGGTGGCCGACGCCGGCGGGCCGGGCGCGCAGCAGCCCTGGCGTGACAGCCTCACCACCCCGCGCGAAACGGCCGAGGACAGCCTGCGCGAGCGCGAATGCCGCCAGGCGGCGCGCTGGGTGGCCGATTGCATCACCGCCGGAACGCCAGCCCATGAAATCATGGTGCTCGCGCGCCAGCGCAGCCGGCTCGCCNCCATGGCCGAGGCCTTGCAGCGGCTGGGCATCGCCAGCGCGCAGCCCGAGCAGCGCGATCTGGCCGAAGCCNCCGAGGTGGCGGACGTGCTGGCGCTGCTCGATGCGCTGGTGTCGCCCTCGCACGACCTGTCGCTGGCGCGTGCGCTCAAGTCGCCCGTGTTC
Source organism: Burkholderiaceae bacterium (assembly GCA_013693755.1). Taxonomy (GTDB): domain Bacteria; phylum Pseudomonadota; class Gammaproteobacteria; order Burkholderiales; family Burkholderiaceae_C; genus Tibeticola. The sequence goes on along the minus strand of CP059256.1, from coordinate 3,181,589 downwards.
GGCGCCAGCGACGCTGACCTCACCGCGCTGGCCCTGCTGCGGCGCGAGAGCGCGCACGCGGGTCGCTCCTGGTGGGCGTTGCTGCAGACCTGTGCCGAGCGCCTGCCGCCCACGCTGCGCGCCGCCGCGGCCACGCTCGCACGCTACCAGACCTGGGTGCAGACGCTGCCGCCGCACGACGCGCTCGACGCCATCTTCCACCACGGCGAGCTGCTGCAGCGCTTCGCGCAGGCCGCGCGGCCCGAGCTGCGCGAATCCGTGCTGGCCAACCTGCGCGCGCTGATCGCCGCCGCACTGGCGCTCGGCGGCGGGCGCTACCTCACCNCCTACGCCTTCGTGCGCGCGCTGCGCAAAGGCGTGGTCGAGGCGCCGGCGCACTTCGACCCGCAGGCGGTGCGCCTGCTCACCATCCACGGCGCCAAAGGGCTGGAGGCCGACGTGGTGCTGATGCTCGACACCGACGCGCCGCCCGCCCGCTCCGAGACCATGGGCGTGCTGGTCGACTGGCCGGGCGAGGCCGAAGCACCCCGGCGCTTCGTGTTTCTGGCCAAGGAGTCCGACCCGCCGCCCAGCGTGCGGCCGGTGCTCGAAGCCGAACGCGCCGAGCGCCAGCGCGAGGACATCAACGCCCTCTACGTCGCCATGACCCGCGCGCGCCGCCTGCTCGCGCTCTCGTCGGTCCAGCCCGAGAAGGACAGCGGTCGCAGCCCGTACCGGCGCATCGCGGGCTTGGCGCAGGCCGTGGCGTGTGCACCCGAGGCCACCCGGGCACCGCAGCCGCCGCGCAGCCTTTCCGGCGACGTTTTCCNNTTGCCTTTTGTGCCGTTCCCCAGCGCCAACCGGTCAGGTTCTGCTATCGAAAGTGAAGTCATCACCCCGCCGTCCGAATCGGCCCGCCGCGGCCAGGCGATGCACTGGCTGCTCGAGCACGGGGCGCAGGCGCTGCTCGCGCTGGGCGATGCCGGTGCAAGCGCGTTCACCCAGGCCACGGCGGGCGCCGAAGCGCTGGCCGTGCTGCTGCGCCACGCCGCGCGGGAGTTCGAGCTGCCGGCCGAGGCCGTTCGCCAGGCCGCTGAAGCCGCCTACCGCATCCGCACCGGCGAAGGCCGCTGGGCCTGGGACGCCGCAGTGGTGGACTGGCAGGGCAATGAAGTGGCGCTGGTGCATGACGGCACGCTGCTGCGCATCGACCGCCTGGTGCGCCGCCGTGACACCGGCGCCTGGTGGGTGCTGGACTACAAGAGCGCAGGCTCGCCCGAGGGCCAGGCCGGCCTGCTCGCGCAGATGGCGCGCTACCAGGCCGCCGTACGTGCTGCGAACCCGGGCGCGGTGGTGCAGCTCGCGTTCCTGACGGCGCAGGGGCGTCTGGTGGAGGTGGCGGCCGAGGACGCAGCCTCAGCCGCCATCCTTGCCCGCGGCGCCGAGGACGATGATGGCCATGCCCAGCAGTGAGACGGCCGTGCCCAGCACGTCGCTGCCCGTGGGCCGCACGCCATCGACCAGCCACAGCCAGACCACCGCCACCGCCACGTAAACGCCGCCATAGGCCGCATACACCCGGCCCGCGGCGGTTGGGTGCAGCGTGAGCAGCCACACGAAGGCCGCCAGCGCGAGTGCGGCCGGCGCCAGCACCCACGGCCCGGCCTTGCCCTTGAGCCACAGATAGGGCAGGAAACAGCCGACGATCTCCATCACGGCGGTCAGGGTGAACAGGGCAGCAGAGGTCAGCAGGGGCATGGGCGTCAAGCGAAGGAAGGGGGCAGGGCTGCGGCGTGGGGTGCAGCCGTTAAGGCAACGCTGAATAAGTCCCCGCGATGTCGCGCGCCTGGCCGCGGGATGGGGTGCGAGGCGCAAAGCGCAGCCATAGCTCTTGCTATGGCGAGCATTTGCAACGAAGCAAACCGCCCGCCGCCAGGATGCGCGGCGCGCGAGGGACTTGTTCAGCGTTGCCTTAAGCAAGTGCCGTGCCGCATTGTGCCGCGCGCGACTTCGTGCGTGCGCACGGGGCATGGCCCCGCACGCGTTGTCGCTGAACCCGCATCTCCCGTTCCGATCGCTGCGAGCCCTGCATTCCGTGTTGCGACGGATGGGCTCGGTCGGGACGGATCGGCCGCCGCCGGGCAACCCGGCAGAGGAGAGCCCTCAGCCCCGGCCGGTGTGCGCGCCGAAATCCAGCGGCAGACCGACGTAGTTCTCCGCGATGGTGCGCAGGCCCGCCTCGGAGTGCAGCAGGTAGTCCAGCTCGGCACGCTGGAACTTCTCCACGATCGGCCCGTCATCGGGNAAGCGGTGCATCAGCTGGGTGAACCACCAGGAGAAGCGCTCGGCGCGCCAGACCCGTGCCAGCGCCCGCTCGGAGTACGCATCCAGCCCGGCCTCGGAACCTTCGGCGTAGTACTCACGCAGCGCGTTGAACAGGTACTTCACGTCGGTGGCCGCCAGGTTCAGGCCCTTGGCCCCCGTGGGCGGCACGATGTGCGCGGCGTCGCCCGCGAGGAACATGCGTCCAAAGCGCATGGGCTCGGTCACGAAACTGCGCAGCGGCGCAATGCTCTTCTCGATGCTCGGCCCCGTCACCAGGTGCTCGCGCGCCGGCCCGTCCAGGCGCAGGCGCAGCTCCTGCCAGAAGGCCTCGTCGGTCCAGTCCTCCACGCGCTCGGTCAGCGGCACCTGCAGGTAGTAGCGGCTGCGCGTGGTGCTGCGCTGCGAACACAGTGCGAAGCCGCGCGGGCTGTTCACGTAGATGAGCTCATGGTGCACCGGCGGCGTGTCCGCCAGCAGCCCGAGCCAGCCGAACGGGTAGACCTTCTCGTATTCACGAATGGCCCCGCGCGGCGCACTGGCGCGGCACACGCCGTGAAAGCCGTCGCAGCCGGCGATGAAGTCGCATTGCAGTTCATGTGCCTGGCCGCCGCAGCGCCAGCGCACCCGGGGCTGCGCGGTGTCGAAGTCGCTCACCTGCACCTCGCTGGCCTCGTAGAACGTGGGCAGGTTCTGCGCAGCACGGGCGTCCATCAGGTCGCGGGTGAGCTCGGTCTGGCCGTAGACCATCACCGTCTTGCCGCCGGTGAGGCCGTGCAGGTCGATGCGGTGGCGCTCGCCGCCGACGAGCAGGTCGAAGCCCTGGTGCACCAGGCCCTCGCGGTGCATGCGCGCGCCCACGCCGGCCTCGTCGAGCAGGTTGATGCAGACCTGCTCGAGAATGCCCGCCCGGATGCGCGAGAGCACGTGCTCGCCGCTCTGGCGCTCGATGATGACGTTGGCAATGCCCGCGCGGGCGAGCAACTGGCCCAGCAGCAGGCCCGAGGGGCCCGCGCCGACGATGGCGACCTGGGTGCGCATGCGCTGTCTCCTGATGTGTTGAATGAAACCGTGGCGCAAGCGTAGAAGGCGGTGCGGCGGACGACCAGCGTGCAGGCGAGGCAACTGTGCGATGATCGAGCCAATTGCGCGATGATCGCGCAGCATTTCATCCTCGCCAGCCGCCCCCGCCATGACCATTGCCCGCGCCGACACCATCGACGGTCTGGTCAAGGGCCTGGCCGTGCTGGAGAGCTTCGACACCGAGCGCCAGCGCCTCAATGCCACCCAGGCCGCGCAGCGCGCCGGCCTCACGCGCGCGGCCGCGCGGCGGCACTTGCTCACCCTGGCGCACCTGGGGTACCTGGAGACGGACGGCAGCCATTTCTGGCTTTCGCCCAAGGTGTTGCGTTTCTCGGGCAGTTACCTCGCCTCATCGCGCCTGCCACGGGTGCTGCAGCCCACGCTCAACCGGCTGGCCGCGCAGACGCAGGAGTCGTTCTCGGCCGTGGTGCGCGACGAGGCGGAGGTGGTGATCGTCGCGCGCAGCGGTCAGCTGCGGCTGCTGGCCTACGGCCTGCACCTGGGGGCGCGGCTTCCGGCGCATGCCACGTCCACCGGGCGGGTGCTGCTGGCCTCGCTGCCGGGCGCCGAGTTCGAGGCCTGGCTCGAACGCCACGCTGCGGGTGGCGCCCTGCCGCGGCTCACCCCGTACACGGAGGTCCATCCCGGCGCCTTTCGCCGCACCATCCGCGCGGTGCGCCGGCAGGACTGGTGCCTGGCCGCGGAAGAACATGAACTCGGCGTGCAGGCGCTGGCGGTGCCGCTGCGCGACATGCAGGGCCGCACCGTCGCCGCGCTCAACGTGGTGGTGCCCACCGGGCGGCTGGATGCGCAGCGGCTGCAGCAGGCCTTGTTGCCGGCGCTGCTCGATGCGGCGCGCGAGCTGCGGCCGCTGCTGTAGGTCTGCGAGCGCGGCTGCGCGACCGCCCGCATTGCGGCGACGGTCACACCCCAGGTGGCGCGACAGCAGGGCCGGGTCGTCCAGCAGGGCGTCCGTGCGGTCGTCGAACACCACCTCGCCCTTGACCAGGATCAGGTTGCGATCGGTGATCTGCGTGACCTGCTTCCAGTTCTTGTCCACGATGATGCTGCTGATGCCGCTCTCGCGGATCAGCGCGCAGATGCGCCAGATCTCGCGCGCCACCAGCGGCGCCAGGCCCTCGGTGGCTTCGTCGAGGATGAGCACATCCGGATTGGTCATGAGCGCACGCCCGATGGTGAGCATCTGCTGCTCGCCGCCGGAGAGCTGCTGCCCGCCGTGGCCCAGCCGCTCCTTGAGGCGCGGAAAGGTCTCGAGCACGCGCTCGTAGGTCCAGTCGCACTGGCCGCGTGTGCCCGCGCGCGCGGCCATCACCAGGTTCTCGCGCACGCTCAGGTTGCCGAAGATGCCGCGGCCCTCGGGCACGTAGGCCACGCCAAGCCGCGCGACCTCGTAGGGGCGCGGCCTGTCATGTCCTGCCCGGCAATGCGCACCGTTCCGGCGCGCGGCTTCACCAGGCCCATCAGGCTCTTGAGCAGGGTGCTCTTGCCCATGCCGTTGCGGCCCATGAGGCCCAGCGTCTCGCCGCGGCGCAGGCGCAGGTTCACGCCGCGCAGCACATGGCTGCTGCCGTAGTAGCTGTGCAGGCCCGCGGCGTCGATCAGCAGGGGCTCGTCGGTCGCAGCCATGCTCAGTGCTCCTCGCCGAGGTAGGCGGCCTGCACGCCGCGGTCGTTGCGCACCGCCTCGGGCGCGCCGCTGGCAATCGCCGTGCCGTTGACCATGACCGTGAGGTGGTCGGCCAGGGTGAACACGGCGTCCATGTCGTGCTCGACCAGCATCATCGCGTGCCGGGGCTTGAGCGAGAGCAGCAGTTCCACCATGCGCTCGGCCTCGGCGGCGCCCATGCCCGCCAGCGGCTCGTCGAGCAGCAGCACCTGCGGTTCGGTGGCCAGCGTCATGGCGATCTCGAGCTGGCGCTGCTCGCCGTGGCTGGCTGCACCGGCCACCGTGTGCCGCCGCGCCTGCAGCCCGGCGAGTTCGATGGCGCGCTCCGCACGCGCATTGGCCGAGGCCGACCGGTCGGCACGCTGCAGCCAGCGCAGCGGGTTCCAGGGCTGCTGCGCATCGCGCGACTGCGCAGCCAGGCGCACGTTGTCCCAGACGGAAAGCGTCGGAAAGATGTTGGTCTTCTGGTAGCTGCGACCCAGCCCGGCGCGGCTGATGCGCTCGGGCGCCCAGCCGGTGACGTCGCGGCCGCCGAGGGTGATCTGGCCGCCGCTGGGCGGCAGGTCCCCNGAGAGCAGGTTGGTCAGCGTGGACTTGCCCGCCCCATTGGGCCCGATGACGGCGTGGATNGCGGTCACCCAGAGGTCGAGCGAGACCTCGTTGACGGCCGCCAGACCGCCAAAACGCTTGGTGAGCTGGCGCGCCGAGAGGGCGACGTCCGCCGGCTGCAGGGCTTCAGGTGCCATCCCGGTCTCCATTGCCACGGTGCCCGATGCGCTCCAGCCAGCCNNCAGCAGCCCGCGCGGCGCCAGCAGCACCACGGCCACGATGAACAAGCCCATCCACAGTTGCCAGTGCTTGCCCAGGTTGAAGCCGCCGAGGGTCGGCAAGTCCTTGAACACGTGCAGCAGGTACTCGAACGCGAACGCACCCACGATCGCCCCNGCGAAGTTCCCCATGCCGCCGAGGATGACCATCATGATGGTGTGCGCACTCTGGTGAAAGCCCATGAGCTCGGGGTTCACGAAGCCTGTCTGCGCACCCCACAGGTAGCCCGCCAGCCCGGCCAGCGCCCCGGCCAGCGTGAACGCGGCGAGCTTGTAGCCGAAGGTGCCGAAGCCCAGGGCGCGCATGCGGTGTTCGTTGATGCGGATGCCACTGAGCGCGCGGCCGAACGGGCTCCACAGCAGCCGCCGCAGGAACAGGTACACCGCCAGCAGGCACACCAGGGTGAAGTAGTAAAACACCCGCTTGTCTTCCAGGTCGAACACGTGCGCGTCGGGCTTGAAGTTGATGTAGAGCCCGTCCGACCCNCCAGCNACCTTGTTGTCGAAGAACAGGTAGAACACCATCTGCGCAAACGCCATGGTGACCATGATGAAGTAGATGCCCCGGGTGCGCACCACGAAGAAGCCGATCACCAGCGCCGCCGCGCCCGAGGCGGCCACGGCCAGCGGCAGGCTCCACCACAGATTGACCGCCTGCGCCTCGGGCGTGACGAAGGCCAGCACATAGCCGGCCAGCCCGAAGTAGGCTGCGTGCCCGAGTGAGACCAGGCCGGTGACGCCTTGCAGCAGGTCCAGACTCATGGCCAGGATGGCCAGGATCATCATGCGCGTGACCATCTGCACGTAGAAGTCGCTGCCCACGAAGGGGAAGGCCGCCAGCGCCACCAGCCCGAGGCCGAGCACCAGCTGCACGCTGCGCGGCAGCACCTCCAGATGGGCCTTGGGCGCGCTCATTGCTTGAACAGCCCTTCGGGCTTCCACAGCAGCACGGCGGCCATGAGCAGGTACACCAGCATGCCCGCCACCGACGGCAGCAGCACCTTGCCGAAGGTGTCCACCAGGCCCACGAGCAAAGCGGCGATAAGCGCGCCGCGCACCGAGCCGATGCCGCCGATCACCACCACCACGAAGCACAGGATCAGCACCTGTGAACCCATGTTCGGGTACACGCTCGACAGCGGTGCCGCCACCATCCCTGCCACCGCGGCCAGCGCCACGCCCAGGGCAAACACGATGGCATGGATGAGCTTGATGTTCACGCCCAGCGCCTCGGTCATGTCGTGGTTGAAGGCGCCGGCGCGGATCTTCATGCCCAGCCGCGTGCGCGAGATCAGCAGGTACAGACCGAGCGCGAGCAGCAGGCACACGCCGGCGACGAAAAGCCGGTACACGGGATAGGAGAGGTTCTCGGTCAGCGGAATCGACGCGGCCAGCGCGCCGGGCACGGGCACGCCGTGGACGTCGTCGCCCCAGAGCATGGAGCGCAGCTCCTCGAACACATAGATCAGACCGAAGGTCAGCAACACCTGGTCGAGGTGGTCACGGTGGTAGAAGTGGCGGAACAGCAGCCACTCGAGCGCGAGACCAAACACCACCGACAACACCGCGCCAAGCGCGATGGCCAGGAACAGGCTGCCCGTGAGCGCCGAGAGCGACCACGCCAGGTAAGCCCCGAGCATGTAGAAGCTGCCATGCGCGAGGTTGACCACGCCCATGATGCCGAAGATCAGCGTCAGCCCCGCGGCCAGCATGAACAGCAGCAGCCCATACTGGACGCTGTTGAGCAGCTGGATGAGGAAGTTGGCGAAGTCCATCGTCACCCGCCGTTCAAGCGTGCCGGCGCGTCAGCAGCAGCGCGGCGCCCAGCGCGGTGAACAGACCGCCGCACACCCGGTTGATCAGCCGCACCGGGCCACTCGATTCGATCAGCGGCGCCAGCCGCGCAACCGCGACGGAACACAGGGAGAGCGTGCTGAATTCGAGGGCGACGAAGGTCAGCGCGAGGATCGCGAACTGCGGTGCGATCGGCGCCTCGGGGTTGAGAAACTGCGGGAAGAAGGCGGCGAAGAACAGCACCGCCTTCGGGTTGCTCGCGCCGACCATCAGGCCCTGCAGGTAGAAGGATCGGCGCGCGCCCGCGCCGGGCTTGCCATGCAGGTTGATGGCCGGTGCGGCGCTGCGCCAGGTCTTGATGCCGAGCCAGATCAGATACGACGCGCCGAGAATCTTGACGGTCGTGAAAGCCGTCTCGGATGCGGCGAGCAGGGCGCCGAGACCCATGGCCGAGAGCAGCATCACACCCAGCACGGCGGTGACCGCGCCGGCGGCCGAGCCCATCGCGCGCCGCGCACCGTGGTTCAGCGCGTTGGTCATGCACATGAGCATGGTGGGGCCGGGCGTGAGGATCAGCAGCGTCACCGCGGCCAGGTAGAGGAGGTAGGTTGAGAGGGTCATGGTTTCAGCATTGGAGCATGCGGCGCGGCAAGAGAACGGGAGGTCGACCAAGCTCCCGCGTCACTGGTTCGCCGCACTCAGAAGCCGCGAGTGAATCGGCCGCGATCGCGGAGGCCGTCCAGACGGGCCCGATCGGGGCATGAAGCGCAGCCGTGGCCTGAGGAGCCACGGCGAGCCCTGACAACGCGCAGCGGGGGCCTCTGGGCGGGATGAGTGGGTGTGAAGTGTCTGTTCACAACGGCTCAGGCCAGCTTGCATCCGGTACCGGGGTCGGCCAGGGCCTTGGCGGCCACGCCGATGACCTTGTTTTCCTTGTTCTCGACCATGCGCAGGTAGATGTCCTGCACCGGGTTGTGCGCCTTGCTCATGGTCCACTTGCCGCGCGGGCTGTCGATCACGGCCGATTCCATCGCCTTGTACAGCGCCGGCTTGGCGCCGAGGTCGCCCTTGACCGCGTTGGCGCCCTGCACGAGCAGCAGGCCGGTGTCGTAGCCCTGCACGGCGTACACGTCGGGCTGCATGCGGAAGGTTTTGGCGTAGTTGAGGCGGAACTGTTGGTTGCGCGGTGTCTGCAGCGAGTCGCTGTAGTGCATGGTGGTGATGATGCCGTCGGCGGCGGGGCCGGCGGCGTCGAGCACGCCCTCGGTCAGGAAGCCCGAGCCGTAGAGCGGAATCTTGCCTTTGAGGCCCGCGGCTGCGTAGTCCCGGATGAACTTGGCCGCGCCGCCGCCAGCGAAGAAGCAGGCCACCGCATCGGGCTTGAGCGAGGCGATCTCGGTGAGCAGGGCCTGGAACTCCACGTTCGGGAAGGGCAGGCCCAGCTCCTTGACGATGGTGCCGCCGGCCTGGGTGTAGCTGGTCTTGAAGCCCTCGAAGGCCTCATCGCCCGCGGCGTATTTCCAGGTGATCCACACCGCCTTCTTGTGGCCGCGGTCCACCATTGGCTTGCCCAGGGCGAGTGTGGGCTGGCTGTTGCTGAAGCTGGTGCGGAACACGTTGGGCGCGCACAGCGCGCGTGTGGCTGCGTGCACGCCGGCGTTGGGAATGAGGTTGAGCACGCCGGTGTCGCGCGCGACTTTGTGAATGCCCATCTGCACGCCGGAGTGAACGGTGCCGATGAGCACGTCCACCTTGTCACGCTGCACGAGCTTGTTGGCGTTCTCGACGCCTTTGAGGTCGGACTCGTCGTCCACCTTGAACCACTCGATCTCGCGGCCGCCGAGCTTGCCACCTTGTTCCTCGATGGCCATGCGCACGCCGTTCTCGATGGCCACGCCCAGCTGGGCGAACGTACCGGTGTAGGGCAGCATCAGGCCCACGCGCACCTTCGCCCCTTGGGCGCGGGCGATCTGTGGCAACAGCAGCCCGGTGGACGCCGCGCCGATGACGGCCGCGCTGCGGGTGAGAACGAGGCGGCGGGTGTTGCCGGAGGATGCGGTCATGGCGGTCTCCTTTTGTTTAGGCCTAAAGTAAATTTAGCAGTCGCAACCCGGGCCGTGTCTCATGGCAAACCCGAACGCGGGTGAGGGCAAGGCCGTCATGGCATCTGGGCCCGGGCCTGTGGCAGCCAGGCGCGGAACCACTCGACGCCGGCGGGCTCGGGCAAGGGGTCTTCTGCGGCATCGAGGCAATGCACCTCGCCCACACGGCGCGCGCCCAGGTCGCTGAGCCGGGCATCGAATTGCAGGGCTGCCTCGCAAAACGTGGCGCCATGCCCTGCACGGTCGCCTAGCCCGAGCACGCCGTAGCGCACCTGGCCGAGGAAGCGCGGCTCCAGCGCCAGCGCGTCGAACAGGCGCCGCGCGTTGTCGGGCACGTCACCGGCGCCGTGGGTGGAGGTGCAGATCAGGAACAGCGTCTGCGGCTGCTCGAAGACGTCGAGGGTCGCCTCGTCCATCGGGCACACCTCGGCGGAGAGGCCGGACGCACCCGCCTCCATCGCAATGGCCTGCGCCACCGATGCTGCCGTGCCGGTGACGGTGCCAACGAGGATCAGGAGTCGCATGGGCCGATGGGGGAGCAAGCTGGGAGGATGGGTTGCCTTGTGAGGTGGCACTATAGTGCACATTTGCACGCCAGCCATGCGGGTATGCCCGGAGTGCTCCGGTGTGGAATACTTCAAAAAGGGAGCGCGACCTGACCATTTCGCGCTGGGATCGTGGCGAAAGACCAGGAAAACGATGCCGCTGGCCTGCCCGGAGGGACTCGAACCCCGACCTACGGCTTAGAAGGCCGTTGCTCTATCCAGTTGAGCTACGGGCAGATGGATGAAAGGCCCATGCGCGTTGCGGCGATGGGCCTTCGTGAGGGGTGGTCGGAGCGGCGGGATTCGAACTCGCGACCCTCTGCTCCCAAAGCAGATGCGCTACCAGGCTGCGCTACGCTCCGACAAGCTGGGTATTCTAGCCGCAGGGCACGGCCTGAGCCGCCCTGCATTGCACCGAACCCAGTTCAGCAACCGCGGGTGATCGGCATCTCCACCTCGACAGGCTTGACCATGTGCTTGGCCAGCTCCAGCTTGGCGAGCGAATTGCGGTGCACTTCGTCCGGGCCGTCGGCCAGGCGAAGCGTTCGTTGGTGGGCGTAGGCGCTGGCGAGCGGGAAGTCGTTGGAGACGCCTGCGCCCCCGTGCGCCTGAATGGCCCAGTCGATGACCTGGCAGGCCATGGTCGGGGCGACGATCTTGATCATCGCGATCTCGGCCTTGGCCACCTTGTTGCCCACGGTGTCCATCATGTAGGCGGCCTTGAGCGTGAGCAGACGCGCCTGCTCGATCATGCAGCGGGCTTCGGCGATGCGTTCCTGCCACACCGACTGCCGGGCGATCTCGCGCCCGAAGGCCACGCGCGCATTGAGGCGCTTGCACATCAGTTCCAGCGCACGCTCGGCCGCGCCGATGGAACGCATGCAGTGGTGGATGCGCCCAGGCCCGAGCCGGCCCTGTGCAATCTCGAAACCGCGCCCCTCGCCGAGCAGGATGTTGCTTGCCGGTACGCGCACGTTCTCCAGCAGCACCTCCATGTGGCCATGCGGCGCGTCGTCCCAGCCGAAGACGGTGAGCGGCCGCAGCACCTTCACGCCCGGCGTGTTCGCGGGGACGACGATCATCGACTGCTGCGAGTGCCGTGGGGCCTCGGGGTCGGTCTTGCCCATGACGATGTAGACGGCGCATCGCGGGTCGCCGGCGCCGGACGACCACCATTTGCGCCCGTTGATGACGTAGTCGTCGCCGTCACGCTCGATGCGGCACTGGATGTTGGTCGCGTCCGACGAGGCCACCTCGGGCTCGGTCATCAGAAAGGCCGAGCGGATCTCGCCCTTGAGCAGGGGTTCGAGCCAGCGGTCCTTCAACTCCTCGCTGGCGTAGCGCTCGAGGGTTTCCATGTTGCCGGTGTCCGGTGCCGAGCAGTTGAACACCTCGGCGGCAAAGGGCACGCGGCCCATGATTTCGCACAGCGGCGCGTATTCGAGGTTGGACAGCCCTTCGGGCGCGCGCGTCGAGCGCGGCAGAAACAGGTTCCACAAGCCCAGCGCCCGCGCCTTGGGCTTGAGCTCCTCGATCAGCCGCGTGGGCACCGGGCGTTGNCCGGCGGCGCGGTTGGCCGCGATTTCTTGGTAGAAGCGCCCCTCGTTCGGGTAGATGTGCTCGTCCATGAAGGCCAGCAGGCGCGCCTGCATTGCCTTGACCTTCGGGCTGTATTCGAAATCCATGGGGCCTCCTGCGGTGGATCGGGGAATGGGGAATGGGGTGGAACCGAGGTGCGTCTGGCGCGGCTTCGTCAGGCGCGCTGCGCGAACNGACCAGGCCAGTTCGGCCATGGGGCGCGCGCCGGCGCCCGAGGCACGGGCCTGCGCGCTCGAGGCCGTGCCCGCCTCCACGCGCTTGGCAATGCCCTGCAGAATCGCCGCGATGCGGAACAGGTTGTAGGCCATGTAGAAGTTCCAGTCGGCGGCCAGTTCGTCGGGCGTGGCCAGGCCGGTGCGCTCGCAGTAGCGGCGGATGTAGTCGGATTCGGACGGAATGCCCAGGGCGGCGAGGTCCAGGCCGCCGATGCCGCGAAATGCGCCCGGCGGAATGTGCCAGGCCATGCAGTGGTAGCTGAAGTCCGCCAGCGGATGCCCCAGCGTGGACAGCTCCCAGTCCAGCACGGCTCGCACGCGCGGCTGCGTGGCGTCGAACATCAGGTTGTCGAGCCGGTAGTCGCCGTGCACGATGCGCACCAGCCGGTCGTCCCGGGCGCGCGGTGGAATGTGNCGCGGGAGCCAGTCGATCAGGCGGTCNATGGCCTCGATCGGCTGGGTGATGGATGCCTGGTATTGCTTGCTCCAGCGCGCGATCTGCCGTTCGAAGTAGTTGCCGGGGCGGCCGTAGTCCGCGAGGCCGACGGCGGCCGGGTCCACACAGTGCAGAGCCGCGATGACCCGGTTCATCTCGTCGTAGATCTCGCCCCGCTGCGCGGGCGTCATGCCGGGCAGCGATTGATCCCACAGCACCCGGCCATCGACGAACTCCATGACGTAGAAGGCCCGGCCGATGACGGCCTCGTCCTCGCACAGCGCCAGCATCCGGGCCACCGGCACCGGCGTGCCCTCGAGCGCCTTCATCACCCGGTATTCCCGCTCGATGGCATGGGCCGAAGGCAGCAGCTTGGCCACCGGCCCGGGCTTGGCGCGCATGACGTAGCTGCGCTGCGGCGTCAGCAGCTTGTAGGTCGGGTTCGATTGACCGCCCTTGAACATCTCGACCTGCAGCGGGCCGGCGAAGTCGCTCAAGTGCTCGCGCAGCCAGTCGGACAGGCGGTCGGCGTCGAAGGCATGGGCCTCGGCCACCGGCCGCGTGCCCACGAAGGCGGAAAAATCGGTCACCACGGGCTCCTGCGCGCCGGAGCCGCAGCCCGCGCGCGTGTCAGTTTTCGGATTCGACGATGCGCATGAGCGCCTCGCGGTTGCGCACCACCAGGCCGCCGGGCTCGATNNGCGGATCACCCCGTCGCGCTCCATGGCCTTGAGTTCCTGGTTCACCCGCTGGCGCGAGGCACCGAGCAATTGCGCCAGCTCCTCCTGCGCCAGCTGCAGGCCGATGCGCGTCTCGCGGCCGTCGGACAGGCAGGGCACGCCGTAACTGCGCACCAGGTGCAGCAATTGCTTGGCCAGGCGCGCACGCAGCGGCAAGGTGTTGAGGTCTTCCACCAGCCCATAGAGCTGGCGAATGCGGCGCGCCTGCAGCCGCACCAAGGCCTCGTACAGCTCCACATGCTGGGCGAGGATTTTCTGGAAGTCGTTGCGCGCGACGCACAGCAGCGTCGTGTCGCCATGCGCGTAGGCATCGTGGGTGCGACGGTCGCCGTCGAAGATGGAGACGTCGCCGAACCAGATGCCCGGCTCCACATAGGTGAGAGTGATCTGCTTGCCCGAGATCGAGGTCGAACTCACCCGCACCGCGCCCCGTGCACACGCCGTCCACTCCGTGGGCGGATCGCCGCGCGCCACGATGAGCTCGTTGTCCTTGTAACGCTTGACGTAGGCGCATCGCAGGATGTCGTGTCGGAGGGAGGGGGACAGGGAAGAAAACCAGCGGCCGTTGTTGATCGCCTCGCGTTCTTCGATGGTAAGAATGGGCTCATCCATGGTCTGTCTTATGCGTGACTGGAGTCGGTGCGCCGTGTCGCCTCAGAGACCGCGCGGGCATCCGCGCCGTTGCGGCGGGGCGGTGGGGCGCGTGGGGTTCAAACGTAGCGGGCGGGCTTCTTCTGCAGGAAGGCGTCGATGCCGATGCCGGCATTGGGGTGGTGCAGGTTCTTCACGAAGTGATCGCGCTCGGCCGCGAGATGGGTGCTCAGGTCATGGAGCACGGCCTCGCTCAGCAGTTCCTTGCCGCTGGCCAGTGCATTGGGTGCGCGGGCGTTGAGCCGTTCGGCCAGCTCGAGCGCGCGGGGAAGCGCTTCGCCCGGCTCGCAGACGCGGTTGACGAGGCCGAGTTCGTGCAGCCGCCGCGCGCCGATGCGCTCGCCCAGCATCAGCAGCTCGCTTGCCAGCGCCCGCGGCGCCTGGCGGCCCAGCGCCCAGCTGCCGCCGCCATCGGGGGACAGGGCGACGGTGCTGTAGGCCATCACGAACACGGCCTCCTGCGAGGCCACGATGAAGTCACAGGCCAGCGCCAGCGAGAACCCGGCCCCGGCGGCTGCGCCCTCGACCGCGGCAATGACCGGCTTGGGAAATGTGCGGATGGCCTCGATCCAGGCGTGCAGCCCGTCGATGCTGCGCGCCTGCACCTCGGGCGGCTGCTGGCGGTTGTTCAGCAGTCGCTGCAGGTTGCCACCGGCACTGAACACGCCGCCGTGTCCGGTGATGACGACGCTGCCGACCTCGGGGTTGCCATCGGCGGCGTTGAGGGCCTCGACCCCTGCGGCATAGATGTCAGGGCCGAGCGCGTTGCGGTGCTCGGGGTCGGAGATCTCCAGCACCATGGTGCGCCCGACGCTGGAGCTGCGCAGTTCAGCGGCCATCGTGCTCACTCCTCGGTGTGTGACAGGCTCAGGCCGATGGCGCCGCGACGGCGCAGCCAGGGGCTGGGGCGGTAGCGCGGGTCGCCGTAAACGGTCTGCAGGTTGAACAGCACCTCGAGCACGCTGGAGGGCCCGAGCTGGTCGCCGAGCGTCAGCGGCCCCAGCGGGTAGCCCAGCCCGAGGGTGACGGCCGTGTCCAGGTCGCGCGGGCTGCAGATGCCTTGCTGGCACATGTCGCTGGCGATGTTCACGATGGTGGCCACCACCCGCTGGGTGACGAAGCCGCCGCTGTCGCGGATCACGCTCACGGGCTTGCCGTCGCGGGCGAACAGGGCCTGTGCGGCCTCGCGCATGTCGCGTCGGGTGGCGGGGTTGGTGGCCAGCACGCGCCTGCGGGTGGAGGAGTCGTCGAACAGGAGGTCGATGCCAAGGGTTCGGGCCGGGTCCAGCCGCTCGACGACCGCGACGGTGGTCACGTCAAAACCCAGGGGNGCCACCAGGGTCAGGGCCTCGGGNGAAGGGGAGGCACCGGTTTCGATGCGCGCACCGAGGTCCCTGAGCAGTTGCAGCAGCTGCGCACGCCGCGCCGCGCGGGGCGAGACCCAGACGGGCGGCATGCTCTCGACTGCCGGGGTGGCGGGCTCGGGCGCCACCTGCGCCACCCCGTCGACGTAACGGTAGAACCCCTCGCCGACCTTCTTGCCCAGCACGCCGCCCGCCAGCCGCTGCGCGCCGATGACGCTGGGGCGGTAACGCGGTTCCTCGAAGTACTGGTGGTAGATCGATTCCATCACCGGTTGCGAGACGTCGAGCGCGGTCAGGCCCAGCAGCTCGAACGGCCCGAGCCGGAAGCCGGCCTGGTCGCGCAGGATACGGTCGATGGTGGAGAAGTCGGCCACGCTCTCGCTGGCGATGCGCAGGGCTTCGGTGATATAGCCGCGACCCGCATGGTTGACGATGAAGCCCGGCGTGTCGGCCGCGCGCACCGGNGTGTGACCCATCTGGCGGGCGTAGCGGCCGAGCGCCTCACAGGTGGCCTCGTCGGTGCGCAGACCGGCGATGACCTCCACCACTTTCATGAGCGGAACCGGGTTGAAGAAGTGGTAGCCCGCGAAGCGCCCGGGCCGTTGCAGGCCCGCGGCGATGGCCGTCACGGAGAGCGACGAGGTGTTGGTGACCAGGACCGCGTCGGGCCGGACGATGGATTCGACCTCGGCAAAGACGGCCTTCTTCACATCGAGCCGCTCGACGATGGCTTCGACCACCAGGTCGCAATCGCCCAGGTCGGCCATCGCCGACGGCCGCAGGCGCTGCTTGCAGGCGGCGGCCGCATCGGCACTGAGCCGACCTTTGGCACACAGCTTGTCCCATTGCTCGGACAAGGCCGCGCAGGCCTTCTCGACGGCGCCGGGCTGCGCGTCAACCAGACGGACGGTGCTGCCGGCTTGTGCGGCGATCTGGGCGATGCCACGGCCCATGGCGCCCGCGCCGATGACCGCGATGGTGGGGAACGTGATTTCTGACATGAATGCATTATGGTGCAGCTTGTTTGCGCGTCACGGGTGCTTACATCTATGCCAGAATCGGCGCGATGACTCCGCCTTTCACCCTGCACCGTGTCGCGCTCGGTCTGATGACCGCGCTGCTGGTTGCCGACGCCACGGCCTTGAGCCTGGACCGTCCGAAGGGCACGGCCTGGCTGGGCAAGCCGCTGGAGCTCAGCGTGCGGGTCGGGCTGGACGCGGGCGAAGATCCCAATTCGCTGTGCGCATCGGCCGACGTGTTCTACGGGNAGACCCGTGTGAACAGCGCGCGGGTGCAGGTGTCCTCGGCGCCGGCCCCTGAAGGTGGGGCCGCCATTCTTCGCATCCAGTCCTCGCAGCCGGTCGATGAGCCGGTGCTGACCCTGTATGTGAAAGCCGGCTGTGGCCAAGGGCTGTCTCGGCGCTACGTCCTGTTGACCGAACTGCCGGTCGACCCGGAGCCCGTTGTGGCGCCGATGGTGCCCAGTGTGGTTCGCCGTGCGCCGCCCACGGCCATCGTCGCCATGCCGGCGGCGAGCGCGCCTGCAACGGCGGGACGGGCGGACGAAAGCGGGGCGGCTGCTCCGGTTGTTGCGAAGCGCGATCACACGCCGCGCAAGGCAGAGCGTGCGGCCGCGCCGCCCCCGTCCGTGGTGCGCGTGCGCCCGCGGCTGCGGCTCGACCCGGCCGAACTGGTGGCCGAGCGCGAGCCGGCGCTGCGCGCCTCGCGCGAGCTGCTCAGCGCGCCGGATGAATCCGGCGGCCAGCGCCGCGCCGAAGCGCTGGCGCTGTGGCGGGCCATCAATGCCGCGCCGGAGGACATTCTCAAGACCGAGCAGCAGTTGCTCAGCCTCAAGGCCGAGGTGGAGAGTCTGCGCCGCCGCGACCAGACGGCCACGCAAACCATCACTCAACTGCGCGGTCAGCTCGAGGAGGCCNGAGGCTCGCGCTACCGCAACCCCGTCTTGTATGGCCTGGCGGCCGGGCTGCTGGCCGCGCTAGCGGCAGCGGTCTATTTCTGGCGCCGCGGCAGTGAAGCGGGACGTCGGCCGTGGTGGGGGCTGGCAGCAGCACCGAGCAGACCCNAGGAAGGGGCTTTGAGCTCGCATGCGGCCAGTCTGCCGGGCGGAGTGTCTGCGTCGGAGCTGGCGGAGTTGTCGCACCTGGCGCCGTCGTCCAGGTCGGCTTCGCAGATTCCCGCGGCGGTCAAGGCCCGAGGCGTCGCGAAGGACGACAGTGAAGACCCCACCGGCTTCGACCGCCTGGGCTTCGAGCCCAGCGGCGCGGGGCGGGCGGTGAAGGTGGACGAGCTGTTCGACGTGCAGCAACAGGCTGACTTCTTCCTCTCGCTCGGGCAGTACGACCAGGCGGTGGCCACGCTGCGCGACCACATTCTGGAGCACCCGGAAACCAGTGCCCTGGCTTATCTCGACTTGCTGGAGATCTTCCATCTGCAGAGGCGGGAGCGCGAATTCGATCTGGTTCGGGAGGAGTTCAACAAGGCCTTCAACGCCGACGTGCCGCCCTTCGAAGCCTTCGGTCGCGCAAGCCGCGGACTCGAGCAGTACGAGTCGGCGCTTTCGCGCATCGTCTCGCTGTGGCCCACCCCGCGGGTGCTGGACGTGATCGAGGAATCCATCCTGCGCAAGCCCGGCGGTGCGGACTCGGCTTTCGACCTCGAAGCCTACCGCGAGCTGCTGCTGCTCTATGCAATGGCCAGGACCTGGTCGAGCATTCGCAGGGCCTTCGCCAGCGGCGAACGCGCCAGCGCCGGCAGCAGCACCTGCCGCTGCTGCCTTGGCGCCCGCCACGGTGGCCGGGCCGACGACCAAGCCCACCCCGCTGTCCGGCGAGCCGGCGCCCCGAAGTTCCAGGCCACGGCGATTCAGCCGCTGGCGACCACGCCGGTTGCGTCGGGCGCGCCCGTTGCGCCGGTGCCCGCGGGTGCGGACGACCCGTTGCGCGTGCCGCCGTCGCCCAAGCTCGGGCTCGACATCGATTTGTCCGAGTTCGTGGAGCCGACCGCGGATGCCGGTGCGCCCACCGTGCCGCCAGCGGCGAACCTCATCGATTTCGATTTTCTGGATTCGATCGAGCCCACGCCCGGGGCGGTGAAGAAGCAGAAGGGCTGAAGCTGTGAACGAACCCGCCACGCCCGCTCATCCCGCCGAAAAGCGCCCACTCGGCGTTGCAAATGCTCGCCGTAGCCCGCGCTACGGCTGCGCTTTGCGCCTTGATGGGGCGCATTTCGGCGGCCTGCTCTGACGCGCCCGATTCATTCACAACTTCTGAGAGGGTGTATCCCAAATCAATCTCCCATGCGTTAAATCCTTCAGGACGCCGAAGTGAATGGCGCAACGCAGGAGGTGAGCAATGGAGCAAGTGCAACGACAGCGCAGCGGGCGGCGCCCAGGACGCAAACCGCTCATTGGGCCCGAGCACCACGCGGTGCTGGTGGAGATTGCCACGCAGATGCCGCGCTGCTCGTTGGACGAACTCACCCGGGAGTTCAACCACCGCAGTGCGCTGAGCGTGTGCTCGGCCACCGTGCGCAAGGCCTTGCGCGAGGCCGGCGTCAAGCGCGTGCGCGCGCAGCGCAAGAGCGCTGAGCGCGCGGCCAGTGGTAGTGGTGCACGCTCGCGCGTGGGCTACCAGGCGCTGCACCGGCGCGCAGACGGCACAAGCGGCATGAACACCGATCTGACCGATGCCGAGTGGGCGCTGCTGGCCGATCTGTTTGAGCGCCAGGGTGGGCGCGGTGCGCCGCCGCGGCATGAGCGCCGGCTGCTGCTCAACGCCTGCCTGTACGTCGTGCGCACGGGCTGCGCCTGGCGGTTGTTGCCCAAGGAGGTGTTCCCGCCCTGGCGCGCGGTGTACAAGGCCTTTCGCGGCTGGGCGCATTCTGGGGTGTTCGAGGCCATGCACGATCGGCTGCGCCAGCAGTGGCGAGCGCGCATGGGACGCAGCCCCATGCCCACGGCCGCCATCATCGATGCGCAGAGCACGCGCAGCACGCCCCAAGGCGGCCCCAGCGGCTTTGACGCGGGCAAGAAGGTCAAGGGCCGCAAGCGCCATCTGGTGGTCGATACCCTGGGCTTGCTGCTGGCCGTGAGCGTCACGGCCGCCAGCGTGCAGGATCGCGATGCGGCCGCTGCGGTGGTGGCTGCCGCCAGCGCCAAGGCGCCGACCCTGCAGACGTTGTATGCCGACGCAGCCTATGGCGGGCGCAGCGCCCAAGCGATCGAGCTCACCCACGGCATTGCCGTGCACATCGTGCGTCATCCCGGCAACCGCAGTACGGGGACGTGGCAAACCGCCCAGCAGCCGCTTTGGCCCGAGGAGGCTCCTGCGGGCTTTGTGGTGCAGGCCAAGCGCTGGGTTGTGGAGCGCACTCATGCCTGGAACGAACGATCGCGTCGCCTCCTCGCCCATCACGACCGCTCCACTTGGGCGCCCGTGGCTTGGATCTGGCTCACCGAAGCGCGTATCCTCGCTACTAGACTGGCGCAGAGATTCATTTAGGAAACACCCTCTGAGTTCCCTGCGGCGTCGTTTCGCGCAGGCGCGACCCGGGCGGCCTCAACGGCGCACTTGCAGGGCGCCGGGGTTGACGATGCAGGTGGGGGTGCCGCGGATGAAGTTCACCACGTTGTCGAACGCGGCGCTGAAATACATCTCATAGCTGTCCTGCTCGACATAGCCGATGTGCGGCGTGCAAATGCAGTTCTCCAGCCGCAGCAGCGCATGGCCTTGAAGGATGGGCTCGCTCTCGAACACGTCGATGGCGGCCATGCCGGGGCGGCCGCGGTTCAGGGCGCTGACCAGCGCGTCGGGTTCGAGCAGTTCGGCGCGCGAGGTGTTGACCAGCAGGGCCGTGGGTTTCATGCGGGAGAGGTCGTCGAAGCGCACGATGCCGCGCGTGGCATCGGCCAGCCGCAGGTGCAGNGAGAGAACGTCCGCTTCAGCAAAGAACTGCTCGCGGCTGGGCGCGGCCATGTGGCCATCGGCCTCGGCGCGCGCGCGCGACGCCTCGCTGCCCCACACCATGACGTTCATGCCGAAGGCGCGGCCATAGCTGGCCACGAGCTGACCGATCTTGCCGTAGCCCCAGATGCCCAGCGTGCGCCCGCGCAGCACCATGCCGAGGCCGAAATTCGGCGGCATGGCCGCGGACTTGAGCCCCGATTGCTGCCACGCCCCATGCTTGAGGTGGCTGATGTACTGCGGCAGGCGGCGCATGGCCGCCAGCACCAGTGCCCAGGTGAGTTCGGCCGGCGCGACGGGCGAGCCCACGCCCTCGGCAACCGCGATGCCGCGTTCGGTGCAGGCCTGGAGGTCGATGTGGCTGCCGACGCGGCCGGTCTGGGCGACGAGCTTGAGGCGGGGNAGCTTTTCGATGAGCGCACGGGTGAGGTGGGTGCGCTCGCGGATGAGCACGATCACATCGGCGTCGCGCAGACGCACGGCCAGCTGGCCCACGCCCTTGATGGTGTTGGTGTAGACCTTGGCCGGGTAGGGCTCCAGGCGGGCGGCGCAGGGCAGCTTGCGCACGGCGTCCTGGTAGTCGTCGAGGATCACGATGTTCATGCTGCCATTGTGCCCTTGCCTGCGGGGCAGGCAGACGGGCACAGGCCGGGCATGCGCGACTCCGCTTCAGCCGCTCAACCGATGCCGAGTGAGCGCGGGTTGCCCTCGAGTGCGGCGAGGCGGTCGAGCTCGGCGCAGACGTCTGCGAGCCGCCCGGAGATGACCATGCGGCCGCTGCTGCCGCGGGGCATGCCGATCTCGATGCCGCGCACCACGCGCAGCGGGGTGTGCGCCGGGTGACCGCCACGGCTGCGGGCGGTGTGGCAAGCGGGCTGGCGGGGACGGCCTGGCTGGCGCGGATGCGCTCGGCGTCGGGGGTAAGCGGCCTGCCGGGCCGCGCAACCTGGTGGGGGCTGCCAGCGGACGCAGCCAACGCGGCGCGTTGTGGGTCAGACGGGTGAAGAAGCGGACGATTCCCATGTGAAACCTTTCGATGCAGCGAGGTTGGACACAGGCGAGATTGACGTTGGCGTTCGCTTCGGGGTTGGGCGGCCGCTTGGCCCGCCCAACGCCCGCCACCCGAAGCGGCGCGGGAAACGGTGGGGCGCTCAGCCGAACATCTGGGTGCGGATGAGGCCGACGGCGAGNCCTTCGATTTCGAAGGGCTCGCCGGGTTGGACGACGATGGTGGGGTAGTCGGGGTTTTCGGCGTGAAGCTCGATGCGGTCGGCATGGCGCTCGAAGCGCTTGACGGTGACGTCGGTGCCGACGCGGGCGACGACGATCTGGCCATTGCGCGCTTCCCGGGTGGCGCTGACGGCGAGCAGGTCGCCCTCCATGATGCCGGCGTCTCGCATGGACATGCCGCGCACCTTGAGCAGGTAGTCGGGTTTGCGGGCGAACAGGCCGCTTTCGACGTAATAGGTTTGCTCCACATGCTCTTGCGCGAGAATGGGCGAGCCGGCAGCCACCCGGCCGACCAGGGGCAGCGCCAGTTGCGCGAGGCCCGGCAGCGGCAGGCTGAGTTGCTGCATGCGCTGTTCGTGCAGGCTTTGCAGGGCATCGCCGCGCAGCCGGATGCCGCGCGAGGTGCCACTGACCAGGTCGATGGCGCCTTTGCGGGCCAGGGCCTGCAGGTGTTCCTCCGCGGCGTTGGCGGACTTGAAGCCGAGTTCGGCGGCGATTTCCGCCCGCGTGGGTGGTGCCCCGGTGCGCGCGATGGCGTGCTGGATGAGCTCGAGAATCTGCTGCTGGCGCGCGGTGAGCCGTGTGGCGGCGGGGCGGGTGACGGTCATGGCATCTCCTGGCGGCACGGGCGGTCGAACCGGTTGATGAGCCTGTTGTTTTGAACAGGTACTGTAAGTTTATTCAGTTTCTGGGGTTTTGCAAGTCATGGCAGAAGGCAGTGCGGGCACGGTGGTGGTGCTGGGAACGGGGGAACGATCGCCGGCAAGGCCGGCGACGCGGCAGACCACATCGGCTACCGCGCCGGGCAGATCGGGGTGGAGGCCTTGCTGGCGGCGGTCACGCCGCAGGCCGGGGCGGCGGCCGATGTGCGCTGGGTGACGGAGCAGGTCGCGCAGATCGACAGCAAGGACATGGACTTCGCCGTCTGGCGCGCGCTGGCGGCGCGCTGTGCGCACTGGCTTGCGCGGGACGAGGTGCGCGCGGTGGTGGTGACGCACGGCACGGATACGCTGGAGGAGACGGCGTACTTCCTGGAAACGCTGCTCGCGCCCGACAAGCCGCTGGTGCTGACCTGTGCCATGCGTCCGGCCACGGCGCTGATGGCCGACGGGCCGCAGAACCTGCTCGACGCGGTGACGGTGGCGCTCGATGCGCGCGCCGGCGGCGTGCTGGTGGTGGCTGCGGGAGCCGTGCATGCGGCGCGCGCGGTGCGCAAACGCCATCCGTACCGGCTCGATGCGATGGATTCAGGCGAATCGGGCCCGGTGGCGGTGGTGGAGGCCGGTCAAACCCGCNTGGTTTGGAAAAATCACCCGGGACGCCAGCGCCAGATGGTCAGAAGATGCTATCAAAAGATCCTTTCCNCGGAGCGCTTGCCGCGTGTGGAGATCGTGCTCAGCCATGCGCTGGCCGACGGGCGGCTGGTCGATGGGCTGGTGCAGGACGGCGTGCGCGGCCTGGTCGTGGCCGGCACCGGCAACGGCACGGTGCACGCCGCGTTGCAGGCGGCCATGGAGCGCGCGCGGGCGCAGGGCGTGCGGGTGGTGCGCGCGAGCCGCTGCGAGCTGGGGCAGGTGTTGCCGCTGCCGAACGACNCCTTCGAACCGTCCGAAGGGCTGAGCCCGGTCAAGGCGCGCATCCGGCTGATGCTGGAGCTGGCGCGGGCAGAGGCTTGAGCGGACGCGGTCGGCGCCGCAAGGGCTTCTGAAGCGGGGAACGGGCAGGGGCGACGCGCGCACGGCGGTCGCGGTGCGTCGGTCGAACCAGGACCAGGGCGCCGTGGCGCCGT
Organism: Burkholderiaceae bacterium; assembly: GCA_013693755.1. GTDB lineage: Bacteria > Pseudomonadota > Gammaproteobacteria > Burkholderiales > Burkholderiaceae_C > Tibeticola. Next base: position 3,158,245 of record CP059256.1, on the reverse strand, counting down.
GGCGCCCGCAGCCTGGCAGGTGGCTCAGCTCTCCAGCGCGGCGAGTGCGCGGGCGGTGATTTCCTCGACCGTGCCCATGCCGCTGATGGCGCGGTATCTGGGCGCCTGGGCGGGGTCGGTGGCGGCCCACTGGCGGTAGTAGTCCACCAGCGGGCGGGTCTGGGCGCTGTAGACGTCNAGGCGCTTGCGCACGGTGTCTTCCTTGTCGTCCTCGCGCTGCACCAGCGGCTCGCCGGTGACGTCGTCACGGCCTTCGACCTTGGGCGGGTTGAATTTGACGTGGTAGGTGCGGCCCGAGGCGGGGTGCGAGCGGCGGCCGCTCATGCGTTCGATGATGGCGTCGAAGGGCACGTCGATTTCCAGCACGTAGTCGAGCTTGACGCCGGCGGCCCTCATCGCGTCGGCCTGGGGGATGGTGCGCGGGAAGCCGTCGAACAGGAAACCGTTGGCGCAATCGGGCTGGGCGATGCGCTCCTTGACGAGGTTGATGATGAGGTCGTCGCTGACCAGCGCGCCCGACTCCATCACCGCCTTGGCCTGAAGGCCCAGCGGCGTGCCGGCCTTGACGGCGGCGCGCAGCATGTCGCCGGTGGAGATCTGGGGGATGCCGTATTTCTGGCAGATGAAAGCGGCTTGCGTGCCTTTGCCAGCGCCGGGTGCGCCCAACAGGATGAGTCTCATGCGTGTCCTCTGATGATGTGANATGCCGCGGTGCCTCGCCGCCTCCGGGTAGGCACTCTTGGGCAACGCTGAACAAGTCTCTGCGATGATGCGCGCACGGCCGCGGGATGGATTGCGAGGCGCAAAGCACAGTCATAGCTCTTGCTATGGCGAGCATTTGCAACGAAGCAGGCCGCCCGCCGCCGGGATGCGCGGCGCGCAAGAGACTTGTCCAGCGTTGCCCTTGGCTTTGAGAATAGCACGCGCTTCCCGCGCGAGGCTTACGGCGGCGCGGGGCGCGCGCTGCGCTAGTGGGGGCGCTGGTCAGCCGCCGAAATGCCGGCGCACGCGCGCGAGGTCTTCGGGCGTGTCCACGCCCGCGCCGGGCGCCTCGGCGCTCACATGCACGGCGATGCGCTCGCCGTGCCAGAGCGCGCGCAACTGCTCCAGGGCCTCGATCTGCTCCAGCGGCGCGGCGGCCAGCGTGGGAAATCGCTGCAGAAAGCCCACGCGGTAGGCGTAGAGGCCGATGTGGCGCAGCGGCGCGGGCGAGGGCAGGGTGGCCACGCCGTGCGCAAACCCGTCGCGCCACCAGGGCATGGGCGCGCGGCTGAAGTACAGCGCGGTCTGCCGGGCGTCGAGCACCACCTTGACCACGTTGGGGTTGCGGAACTCGTCCACGCTGGCGATGGGGTGGGCGGCCGTGGCCATGGCGGCATCGGGCCGGGCCTGCAGCAGCGCGGCCACGGCGTCGATGAGCGCGGGGTCGATCAGGGGCTCGTCACCCTGCACGTTGACGACGATGGCGTCCGCGCCCAGGCCGAGCTGGGCGCTGGCCTCGGCCAGGCGGTCGGTGCCGCTGGCATGGTCGGCCCGGGTGAGCAGCGCCGGCACGCCGTGCGCGGCGCAGGCGTCGAGAATGGCGGCATCGTCGGCGGCCACGCAGACCTGGCTGGCGCCGCTCAGGCGTGCGCGCTCAGCCACGCGCACGACCATGGGCTTGCCGCCGAGGTCGGCCAGCGGCTTGTCTGGCAGCCGGGTGGAGGCGCGGCGTGCCGGAATCAGCACGGTGAAGCCCGGCGCGGCGGCCGGGGCATGGGCAGGCATCGGGTTCACAGCCGGGGCGTGCGCGGCGGCAGCGCTTCGAGTTCTTCGTCGCTCAGGGTGCGCGCCTCGTTTTCCAGCATGACGGGAATGCCGTCGCGCACCGGGTAGGCCAGGCGGGCGCTGCGCGAGATCAGTTCGGTGCGCGCCGCGTTCCACTCCAGCGGCCCTTTGGTGACGGGGCAGACCAGCAGCTCAAGCAGTTTGGTGTCCATCGGGCGATGATAGCCGTGGACCGCAGGCTGCAGACCGGGCCCGGGGACGCGGCTGCCGAGGGCGGGCGGCACGATGGCCGCAGGTGCGGCGGCGNNACCGGGCGACGCACGGCGGGTGGCCGCGGGCGCCGCGCCCGAGCCGGACCGCGCGGGTGGCCCACGCGGCCTTCAGCGGCGCGCCAGCCTCGCATCGAGTGCGGCGAAGAAGCCGGGCTCGATGGCGACCTCCAGCGGCACCGCCCAGGCCGCCGGGTGGCGCGCCCACAGCTTCGGCGCATCCTTTTCGGTGCAAACCACCGGAACCCCAGCGTCAACCGGTGAGGTCCAGCTATTGAAATCATAGTGATCGGGCAGGCCCTGCACGGCCAGCAGCTGCAGCCCCTGCGCGCGCAGCATGGCGAAGAAGGCCTCCGGCCGGGCAATGCCCGCGACCGCCAGCACCGCCTGACCGCGCAGGTCGGCCAGGGCGCAGCGGTGGCCGTCGGCGCGCACCGCGTGCGCCGCCAGGCGCCGGGTCAGCGTGAAACCGGTGTCTTGCGGCGAGGCACCGGTGCCGAGGGATGGCCGGACGGCTTCGGGCGCGAGCAGCAGATCCACCCGCCGCGGCCAGGGCTCGCGCAGCGGCCCGGCGGGCAGCAGAAAGCCGTTGCCGGTGCCGCGTTCGTCGAACACGCAGACCTCCACGTCGCGCGCCAGCGCCAGGTGCTGCAGGCCGTCGTCGCTGACGATCACGTCCACCTCCGGGTGCAGGCGGCGCAGTTCGCCCGCGGCGGCCACCCGGTCGGCGCCGACCACGACCGGCGCGCCGCTGCGGCGGTGGATCAGCAGCGGCTCGTCGCCGACTTCGTCCGCGGTGCTCGTGGCCTGCACCGCACGCAGGCCGCGTTCGCGCCGGCCGTAGCCGCGCGAGACCACGCCGGGGCGCCAGCCACGCGCCTGCAGGTGCTGCAGCACCGCCAGCGTCACAGGGGTCTTGCCCGCCCCGCCCGCCACCACGTTGCCGATGACGATGACCGGCACGCCCGGATGCGATGCGCGCCAAAGCCCGAGCCGGTACGCCGCGCGGCGCAGCGCCACCAGCGCGCCATAGAGCCGCGACAGCGGCCACAGCAGCCAGGCGGCCAGACCGCGCCCGAGCCAGACGGCGCGCAGCCCGTGCGGGCGTTCGTCCGCGGGCGCTGGCGCAGGGGCTGGGGACATGAGGCGCACCGCGGCGCGAGCCGGCTCGTCCGAGCGGCTTTCAGCGCTCGCCGGCCTGGGCGGTGGACTGGGTGGCGAAGGTGATCTGCGACAGGCCGGTGCGCCGCGCCGCCTCCATCACCGTGATGACGCTCTGGTGCGCCGCACGGGCGTCGGCGCTGATGATGAGCACGGCCTCCTTGCCGATGCGCGACGAGGCATCGGCCAGCGCGGCGGCCACGGCGTCGACGCTGCGGCCCTCCACGCTCTGGCGGTTGACCATGTAGCGCCCGTCGGCCGAGACGGCGACGATCACCTCCTTTGGGTAGTCGCGCTGGGCTTGCGCGTCGGCCACGGGCAGGCGCAGCTGCATCTCGGTGAACTTGCTGTAGGTGGTGGTGAGCATGAGGAAGATCAGCACCACCAGCAGCACGTCGATGAAGGGGATGAGGTTGATCTCCGGCTCGTCGTGCGGTCGCGGACGAAAGTTCATGGTCGGCCCTCCGAAGGCGGCTCAGCGCGCGCAAGCCATTGAGGTGGCGCACGAAACGCTCGCTGGCGAGCTCCATGCCGAGCAGGTACGCATCGACCCGCGCGCGGAAATAGCGCCAGAAGATCAGCGAGGGAATCGCCACGATCAGGCCGAAGGCGGTGTTGTACAGCGCCACCGAAATGCCGTGCGCGAGCTGCGCCGGGTTGGTGCCGGTGACGGCCTGCGCACCGCCGCCCTGCGAGCCGAAGATCTCGATCATGCCGATCACCGTGCCCAGCAGCCCCAAAAGCGGCGCGGCCGAGGCGATGGTGGCCAGCGCGGTCAGGTAGCGCTCCAGCCGGTGGCCCACGGCGCGACCGGCGCCCTCCAGGGTGGCGCGCAGATCGGCTTCGGGGCAGCGCGGGTCGCTGTTGAGCGCGCGAAAGCCACTGGCCAGCACCTCGCCCAGCGCCGAGTTCTGCTCCAGCTTGGCCACCACGTCGGGTGCGGGCACGGCGTGGCGCGAGACGGTGAGCGCCTCGTCGAGCAGCTTCGGCGGCAGCACCTTGTCGGTCTTGAGGCTGATGAAACGCTCGATGATGATGGCCAGCGCCAGGATGGAGCAGGCAACCAGCGGCCAGATCGGCCAACCCGCGGCTTGTATGATCGAAAGCAAGAGGTGTCTCCGTTGAAGCGCCACCGGCCGGGCGCAACGCCCGCGGATTATGGCGCAGCGCCATGACGCCACCCGCGCAGGTTCAGGGCCTGCACAGCGCCGGCCGTCCGCAGCGCGCACGCACCGGCGGCGCCATCACCCTGTGGATAACTTTGTGAAAAACCCTTCGGACAACCGGCCCGGCGAGCCGAAACTGCCAGCGGCCCGCCGTGGGGTGGTGTGGGCAACCCGAAAAAACAACGATGAATCAAGGACTTGCACGACAGAATCAGGCTTTGCGGCTGCTCTCGATTTTGTATGTCGGTTGCATGACTTCTGTGGATGAATCCGCCCGCCGCACCCCGCGCCAAGCCGCATGAACCCGCGCTTCGATGCTTTTGATTCCGAACCGGGCGGCCGCGTCTGGCAGGTCGGCGCGCTGTGCCGCGCGGTGGCCGACGCGCTGGAGGCGCGCTTCAACCCGGTGACGGTGCGCGGCGAGATTTCGGGCTTCTCGCGCGCGGCCAGCGGGCATTGCTACTTTTCGCTCAAGGACGCGAGCGGCCAGATCCGCTGCGCCATGTTCCGGCGCGCCGCGNCAGGCCTGGCCGTGCTGCCGCACGAGGGCGAACTGGTCGAGGTGAGCGGTCGGCTGGGCGTGTACGAGGCCCGGNGCGACCTGCAGCTCGTCGTCGAGCAGCTGCGGCGCGCCGGCGCCGGTGCCCTGTACGAGCAGTTTCTGCGGCTCAAGGCCCGGCTCGAGGCCGAGGGCCTGTTCGACCCCGCGCGCAAACGGCCGCTGCCGGTGCTGCCGCGCGCCATCGGCCTCGTCACCTCGCTGGGCGCCGCGGCGCTGCACGACGTGGTGACGGCGCTGCGCCGGCGCGTGCCGCACATCCCGGTGGTGCTTGCACCGGCGGCAGTGCAAGGGGCGCAGGCGCCGGCCGAACTCGTGCGCGCGCTCGAGGCGCTGTACGCGCGCTGCGCCGCGCCCGCGGGCGGCGGGGAAGGCCGTGCAGCGGGCTCGGGCGGCGTGGGTGGTGCGGAAGAGGCGCCGCCGATCGACGTCATCCTGCTCGTGCGCGGCGGCGGCAGCATCGAAGACCTCTGGGCGTTCAACGACGAGACCTTGGCGCGCACCGTGGCCCGCAGCCCGGTGCCGGTGATCTGCGGCGTCGGCCACGAGACCGACTTCTCCATCGCCGACTTCGTCGCCGATGTGCGCGCACCCACGCCCACGGCCGCGGCCGAGCTGGTGAGCGCGCCGCGCGAGACCTGGCTCGGCGCCCTCGACCTGCTCGAGGAGCGGCTGCGTGGTGCGCTGCAACGCACGCTCGACCAACGCGCACAACGCCTCGACAACGTCGCCGCGCGGTTGGGCCGCCCGCGGGCGCATCTGGCGCAGGAGGGCGCGCGGCTGACGGGCCTGCAAGCCCGGCTGCAGCACGGTTTGNCTCACAAAATTGGAGCGAGAGAAGACCCGTTTGCGCTGGGGTTCCGACCGTTTTCCCGAAGCGTGGCGCAAAGCCTGCAGAACCGCAGCGAGCGGCTCGACCGCCTGGGCCTGCGGCTGGCCGCGCTCGATCCGCGCGCCGTGCTGCAACGCGGCTACGCCATGCTGAGCGACCCGACGGGCGAGCGCGTCTACACCCACGCGGCCGAACTGCAGCCCGGCCAGACCGTGCGCGCCACCCTCGGCGACGGTGCGGTTGATCTGCAGGCCCTCGAGCAGGTGCGCTCGCATGTTCCTACAATCGGCGCCGACTGACCGACGCATTCCCTTTCATCACCCCAGCAACCTTACCGGGAGCCTCTCATGGAACACGCCCTGCCTCCGCTGCCTTACCCCATCGACGCCCTGGCGCCGCACTACAGCCAGGAAACGCTGGAATACCACCACGGCAAGCACCACCAGGCCTATGTGACCAACCTCAACAACCTGCAGAAGGGCACCGAGTTCGAGAGCAAGTCGCTCGAAGACATCGTCAAGACGGCGCCCGCCGGCGGCATCTACAACAACGCCGCGCAGGTCTGGAACCACACCTTCTTCTGGAACTGCATGAAGCCCAACGGCGGTGGCGAGCCCACCGGCGCGCTGGCTGCGGCCATCAACGCCAGGTGGGGCAGCTACGCCGCCTTCCGCGAAGCCTTTGTCAAGTCCGCCGTGGGCAACTTCGGCTCGGGCTGGACCTGGCTGGTGAAGAAGCCCGACGGCAGCGTCGACATCGTCAACACCGGTCCGGCCGGCACCCCGCTGACCACCGCCGACAAGGCGCTGCTCACCGTTGATGTGTGGGAGCACGCCTACTACATCGACTACCGCAACCTGCGCCCGAAATTCGTCGAAACCTTCCTCGACAAGCTGGTGAACTGGTCCTTCGCCGAGGCCAACTTCGCCTGAGTCGACGCTGGGCGGCCGCGTGCCGCCCGGTGGAGCACGAAAAGCCGCCCGCGGGCGGCTTTTTGTTTGACGCCCGCACCCGCGCTGCAGGGCGCGGGCCGTGCGTGGCTTCACTGGCGCGGCCCAAACACCTCGCCGCTGAGCCGCATGCCGGCCTTGATGCCACGCTGCGCAAACCAGCCCTGGTGCATCTCCAGCACGAAGCGCACCGGCTGCGCCGAACAGTGCGATTGAAGCGACAGCGGCTTCATGTCCGCCAGATTGACGATGGTGCCGTCATCGGCCACGAAGGCCGCCGTCAACGGCAGCAGCGTGTTCTTCATCCAGAAGCACTGCACGCCCGGCTGCTCGAAGACGAACAGCATGCCCTCGTTGGTGGGCATGTCGCGGCGGTTCATGAGGCCGATCTGCCGCTCGTTGAAGCGCGAGGCCACCTGCGCGTCGATGACGTGAATGCCTGCCCCCAGCTTGATGCGAGGCAGGTCGAGTTGCGGGGCTTCGGTCTGCGCCCGGGCGGGCAGGGCGGCGGTCAGGCCAGCGGCCAGCAGCGCAGCCAGCAGGCCGCGTCGCGCGGGGGACGGTGCAGTCCTCATCAAGGTTCACTCCAAATCAGGTGAGGGCGCGCGCCCGGGGCGGGTGCGGGTGGCGCAGCGCCAAGAAAATGCCCGCCGAAGCGGGCATTGTGCAACCGGCGGGCGCCAGCATTGAGGCGGCGCTGTCACCCACCGGTCGGGTGCACCCGGCGGTGCTCAGGCCTTGGGAGCGGCAGCGGCGGCCTTGGCCTTCTTCATCTTCTTGGCCTTGTGGGCCTTCTTGCCAGCCTTGGCCGGCGCTGCAGCGGGGGCAGCGGCCGGGGCGGCCGGCGCAGCCGGCGTGGCGGGAGCAGCCGCTTGCGCGAAAGCACCCACGGCGAAGAAGCCGGCGACGAGAGCAGCGAGGAGTTTGTTCATGATCAAGATTCCCTTTGAGAAGGATGAAGGACAGGTTCTGCCCCCGAAAGTTTGCTGGAAGGCTCCTCCGTAACGGCGGCTCGCATCGGCGCGTTGACAGGTCGCTGTAAATTTTTGCTCGATACAATGACCAAGGTCGATACAGGCCCCTGGCGATCCCAGGTCGAACCGTCCACACCGGAGACTCATTTCTCATGTACCAGCACATCAAAGTGCCCGCCCAGGGCCAGAAGATCACCGTCAACGCCGACATGTCGCTCAACGTGCCGGACGAGCCCATCATTCCCTACATCGAGGGGGACGGCACGGGCTTCGACATCACGCCGGTGATGATCAAGGTGGTGGATGCGGCGGTGGCGAAGTCCTACGGCGGCAAGCGCAAGATCCACTGGATGGAGGTCTACGCCGGGGAGAAATCCACCCAGGTCTACGGCCCCGACGTCTGGCTGCCCGAGGAGACGCTGCACGCCCTGCGCGAATACGTGGTCTCCATCAAGGGGCCGCTGACCACGCCGGTGGGCGGCGGCATCCGCTCGCTCAACGTGGCGTTGCGCCAGGAACTCGACCTCTACGTCTGTCTGCGCCCCATCCAGTATTTCTCCGGCGTGCCCAGCCCGGTGAAGGAACCGCACAAGACCAACATGGTCATCTTCCGCGAGAACTCCGAGGACATCTACGCCGGTATCGAATATGAAGCCAAGAGCGACAAGGCCAAGAAGGTCATCAAATTCCTGATCGAGGAGATGGGTGTCACCAAGATCCGCTTCNCCGAAACTTCGGGCATCGGCATCAAGCCCGTGTCCATCGAGGGCACCGAGCGCCTGGTGCGCAAGGCCATCCAGTACGCCATCGACAACGACAAGCCCTCGGTCACGCTGGTGCACAAGGGCAACATCATGAAGTACACCGAAGGGGGCTTCCGTGACTGGGGCTATGCGCTGGCGCAGCGCGAGTTCGGCGCGCAGCCCATCGACGGCGGCCCGTGGTGCAAGTTCACCAACCCCAAGACGGGCAAGGAAATCGTCATCAAGGACTCGATCGCCGACGCCTTCCTGCAGCAGATCCTGCTGCGCCCGGCCGAGTACAGCGTGATCGCCACCCTCAACCTCAACGGCGACTACATTTCCGACGCGCTGGCGGCGCAGGTGGGCGGCATCGGCATTGCGCCGGGAGCCAACCTGTCGGACTCGGTGGCCTGCTTCGAGGCCACCCACGGCACCGCGCCCAAGTACGCCGGCAAGGACTACGTCAACCCGGGTTCGGAAATCCTCTCGGCCGAGATGATGCTGCGCCACATGGGCTGGAAGGAAGCGGCCGACCTCATCATCGCCAGCATGGAGCGCGCCATCCTGTCCAAGCACGTCACCTACGACTTCGCCCGCCTGATGGAGGGCGCCACCCAGGTGAGCTGCTCGGGCTTCGGGCAGGTCATGATCGACCACATGTAAACAGGGCATTCAGCCCCGAGGGGCCGCTCCGTGGCATGGAAGCCGGGGCGGGCGCCCGCATCAGAAGGCCCGGCGCGTCGCCGGGCTTTTTCGCCCGCGGTGCAGAGCCCCCGCGCGCGAAATGCGGCGCTGCTCTCGATAGAATGACCGCATGGCTACGCAAAACCCCTCCGGCCCGCGCGCACCCGTGTCGCCCGTGCGCGAGGGTGGTGACGGCGCCTCGGTGGTGCTGGAGCGGCGCACGCAGCGGGTGCAGCCACCCAAGCTCTACCAGGTCGTCATGCTCAACGACGATTTCACCCCGATGGAATTCGTGGTGCAGGTGCTGCAGGCGTTTTTCGGTAAGGACCGCGAGACCGCCACGCAGATCATGCTCAAGATCCATCTCGACGGCAAAGGCGTCTGCGGGGTTTACACCCGCGACGTGGCCGCCACCAAGGTCGATCAGGTGCTCGATGCGGCCCAAGCGGCCGGGCATCCGTTGCAATGTGTCAGTGAACCTGTTGAATAACAGGCGATCTACCCGACATACGAGAACCATCGCTTCACACGGCAAGGCAAAAGGAAATCCCATGATCGCCCAGGAACTGGAAGTCAGCTTGCACATGGCCTTCGTCGAGGCCCGGCAGCAGCGCCACGAATTCATCACCGTGGAGCACCTGCTGCTCGCCTTGCTGGACAACCCGAGCGCCTCCGAAGTGCTCAAGGCTTGCTCGGCCAACATCGACGACCTGCGCAAGTCGCTCACCAACTTCATCAAGGACAACACCCCGCAGGTCGGCGGCACCGACGAGGTGGACACGCAGCCCACGCTGGGTTTCCAGCGGGTGATTCAGCGCGCGATCATGCATGTGCAGTCCACCGGCAACGGCAAGAAGGAAGTCACCGGCGCCAACGTGCTGGTGGCCATCTTCGGTGAGAAGGATTCGCATGCCGTGTACTACCTGCACCAGCAGGGCGTGACGCGGCTGGACGTGGTGAACTTCATCGCCCACGGCATCCGCAAGAGCGATCCGCCGCAGCCCCAGGGCAACGAGGCGCGGGGGCGGCGGCGAGTCCGAGGAGGCGGCCGCCGGTGGCGAGCGCAACNNGAGAAGGCCTCGCCGCTGGAGCAGTACACGCAGAACCTCAACCAGCTCGCCAAGGAAGGCAAGATCGACCCGCTGATCGGCCGCGAGTACGAGGTCGAGCGCGTCATCCAGATTCTGTGCCGGCGCCGCAAGAACAACCCGCTGCTGGTCGGTGAGGCCGGCGTGGGCAAGACGGCCATCGCCGAGGGCCTGGCCTGGCGCATCACGCAGAAGGACGTGCCGGAAATCCTGGCGGACTCCAACGTCTACTCGCTCGACATGGGCGCGCTGCTGGCGGGCACCAAGTACCGCGGCGATTTCGAGCAGCGCCTCAAGGGCGTGCTCAAGAGCCTCAAGGACAAGCCGCATGCGATCCTGTTCATCGACGAGATCCACACGCTGATCGGCGCCGGCGCGGCCTCGNGGGGCACGCTCGACGCGTCGAACCTGCTCAAGCCCGCACTCTCGAGCGGCCAGCTCAAGTGCATCGGCGCGACCACCTTCACCGAATACCGCGGCATCTTCGAGAAGGATGCGGCGCTGTCGCGGCGCTTCCAGAAGGTCGATGTGGTCGAGCCCAGCGTGGCCGAGACGGTGGACATCCTCAAGGGCCTCAAGAGCCGCTTCGAGGAGCACCATGGCGTCAAGTACGCCAACGCCGCGCTGCAGGCCGCCGCCGAGCTCTCGGCCAAGTACATCAACGACCGCCACCTGCCCGACAAGGCCATCGACGTCATCGACGAGGCCGGTGCGGCGCAGCGCATCCTCACGCCGTCCAAGCGCAAGAAGACCATCGGCAAGGGCGAGATCGAGGAAATCGTCGCCAAGATCGCGCGCATTCCGCCGGCCAACGTCTCCAACGACGACCGCAGCAAGCTCCAGACCATCGAGCGCGACCTCAAGAGCGTCGTCTTCGGCCAGGACAAGGCGCTTGAAGTGCTCGCCAGCGCGGTGAAGATGGCCCGCTCGGGCCTGGGCCGCACCGACAAGCCCATCGGCTCCTTCCTGTTCAGCGGCCCCACCGGCGTGGGCAAGACCGAGGCGGCCAAGCAGCTGGCCTACATCATGGGCATCGAGCTCATCCGCTTCGACATGTCGGAGTACATGGAGCGCCACGCGGTCAGCCGCCTCATCGGCGCGCCGCCCGGCTACGTCGGTTTCGACCAGGGCGGCCTGCTCACCGAGGCCATCACCAAGAAGCCGCACGCGGTGCTGCTGCTCGACGAAATCGAGAAGGCGCACCCCGACATCTTCAACGTGCTGCTGCAGGTCATGGACCACGGCACGCTGACAGACAACAACGGGCGCAAGGCCGACTTCCGCAACGTGATCATCATCATGACGACCAACGCCGGCGCCGAGACCATGAACAAGCCCACCATCGGCTTCAACAACCCGCGCCAGGCGGGCGACGAGATGGCCGACATCAAGCGCCTGTTCACGCCCGAGTTCCGCAACCGGCTCGACGCCATCGTGAGCTTCAAGCCGCTGGACGAGCAGGTCATCCTGCGCGTGGTGGACAAGTTCCTGCTGCAGCTCGAAACGCAGCTGGCTGAGAAGAAGGTCGAGGTCACCTTCACCGACAAGCTGCGCAAGTACCTGGCCAAGAAGGGCTTCGACCCGCTCATGGGCGCGCGGCCCATGCAGCGGTTGATTCAGGACACCATCCGCCGCTCGCTCGCCGACGAGCTGCTGTTCGGCCGCCTGACCGAAGGCGGGCGCCTCACGGTGNACCTGGACGACAAGGACGAGGTCGTCCTCGACATCCAGCCGCTGCCCAAGAAGGACGCCAAAGCCGCGCGCAGCGAGCCGGCCGAGCCGGAAGAGGCCGCCGCGGGCTGAAGAAGCTGTGAACGGATCTGCCACGCCCGCTCATCTCGCCACAAGTGCCCACTCGGCGTTGCAAATGCTCGCCGTAGCCCGCGCTACGGCTGCGCTTTGCGCCTTGATTGGGCGCTTTTGGGCGGCCTGCTCGGACGCGCCCGATTCATTCACAACTTCTGAGAGGGTGTATCCCAAATCAATCTCCCATGCGTTAAATCCTTCAGGACGCCGAAGTGAATGGCGCAACGCAGGAGGTGAGCAATGGAGCAAGTGCAACGACAGCGCAGCGGGCGGCGCCCAGGACGCAAACCGCTCATTGGGCCCGAGCACCACGCGGTGCTGGTGGAGATTGCCACGCAGATGCCGCGCTGCTCGTTGGACGAACTCACCCGGGAGTTCAACCACCGCAGTGCGCTGAGCGTGTGCTCGGCCACCGTGCGCAAGGCCTTGCGCGAGGCCGGCGTCAAGCGCGTGCGCGCGCAGCGCAAGAGCGCTGAGCGCGCGGCCAGTGGTAGTGGTGCACGCTCGCGCGTGGGCTACCAGGCGCTGCACCGGCGCGCAGACGGCACAAGCGGCATGAACACCGATCTGACCGATGCCGAGTGGGCGCTGCTGGCCGATCTGTTTGAGCGCCAGGGTGGGCGCGGTGCGCCGCCGCGGCATGAGCGCCGGCTGCTGCTCAACGCCTGCCTGTACGTCGTGCGCACGGGCTGCGCCTGGCGGTTGTTGCCCAAGGAGGTGTTCCCGCCCTGGCGCGCGGTGTACAAGGCCTTTCGCGGCTGGGCGCATTCTGGGGTGTTCGAGGCCATGCACGATCGGCTGCGCCAGCAGTGGCGAGCGCGCATGGGACGCAGCCCCATGCCCACGGCCGCCATCATCGATGCGCAGAGCACGCGCAGCACGCCCCAAGGCGGCCCCAGCGGCTTTGACGCGGGCAAGAAGGTCAAGGGCCGCAAGCGCCATCTGGTGGTCGATACCCTGGGCTTGCTGCTGGCCGTGAGCGTCACGGCCGCCAGCGTGCAGGATCGCGATGCGGCCGCTGCGGTGGTGGCTGCCGCCAGCGCCAAGGCGCCGACCCTGCAGACGTTGTATGCCGACGCAGCCTATGGCGGGCGCAGCGCCCAAGCGATCGAGCTCACCCACGGCATTGCCGTGCACATCGTGCGTCATCCCGGCAACCGCAGTACGGGGACGTGGCAAACCGCCCAGCAGCCGCTTTGGCCCGAGGAGGCTCCTGCGGGCTTTGTGGTGCAGGCCAAGCGCTGGGTTGTGGAGCGCACTCATGCCTGGAACGAACGATCGCGTCGCCTCCTCGCCCATCACGACCGCTCCACTTGGGCGCCCGTGGCTTGGATCTGGCTCACCGAAGCGCGTATCCTCGCTACTAGACTGGCGCAGAGATTCATTTAGGAAACACCCTCTGAGCGCTCGCGCCTTCCGCCACGCACCCCGCGCGGCGCCCTCCTGCAAGCCGGCGAAGTCGCCGGCTTTTTCTGTCTGGATGTATCAAAATTGATAGCATCACCTGACCGTATGGCGCTGGGTTTTCGCCGTTTTCTCGCAAAAATGCGGCGGACGGGCCGCCCGCAGCCACCCCGGGCGCCCCAGCCGCCTGCCGCATCCCGCACAATCGGCCGCACGGCCCGCCACACCTCTCGCTGCCCCATCCCTCGCATGAGCACCGCACCCCACTTCCCAGCACGCACACCTTCCTCTGGCACGACTACGAAACCTTCGGCACCGACGTGCGGCGCGAGCGGCCGGCGCAGTTCGCCGCCGTGCGCACCGACGCCGCCCTGCAGGAAGTGGGCGAGCCGCTGATGATCTACTGCCAGCCCAGCGCCGACTACCTGCCCGACCCCGGCGCCTGCGTGTTTACCGGCATCACGCCGCAGCACTGCCTGACGCACGGCCTGCCCGAGGCGCGGTTTGCCGAGCGCATCAACGGCGTGCTGTCCCACCCCGGCACCATCGGCGTGGGCTACAACAGCATCCGCTTCGACGACGAAGTCACGCGCTTTCTGCTCTGGCGCAACCTCATCGACCCCTACAGCCGCGAGTGGCGCGACCAGTGCGGCCGCTGGGACCTGCTCGACGTGGTGCGCGCCACCTGGTCGCTGCGGCCCGAGGGAATCGAGTGGCCGCTCAACGACGAGGGCGGGCCGAGCTTCAAGCTCGAACACCTGGCCGCGGCCAACGGTCTCGCCCACGAAGCCGCGCACGACGCGCTCTCCGACGTGCGCGCCACCGTTGCCCTGGCCCGGCTGCTGCGCGCGCGCCAGCCCAAGTTGTTCGACTTCTGCTTTGCGCTGCACCGCAAGGAGCGCGTGCAGCAGGAACTCGGCCTGCCGTGCACGCCCTCGCAGGCGCGGCCCTTCGTGCACATCTCCGGCATGTTCGCGTCCGAGCGCGGCTGCCTCGCGCTCATGTGGCCGCTGGCCATGCACCCGACGAACCGCAACGAGCTCATCGCCTGGNACCTCGCCCACGACCCCGCGGAGCTGGCTGACCTCGACGCCGAGGCCATCCGCACACGCCTGTTCAGCCGCGCCGACGCCCTGCCCGAAGGCCAGACCCGCCTGCCGGTCAAGACCGTGCACCTGAACAAATCGCCCATCGTCGTTGGCAACCTCAAGGTGCTCACGCCCGCGGTGCGCGAGCGCTGGGGCATCGACCTCGACCGCCAGCTCGCCCACGCCGCCATCGCGCGCGACCTGCCCGACATGAGCGCCATCTGGACTGAAGTGTTCCGCCGCCCCGAGGCGGTGGAGCCGGTGGACGTCGATGCCGACCTCTACGGCGGCTTCATCGGCAACGCCGACCGGCGCCGGCTCGAACAGCTGCGCGCACAACCGCCCGCCGCGCTGGCCCGTGCGCGCATCGGCTTCGACGACCCCCGCCTCGAGGAACTGGCGTTCCGCTGGCATGCGCGCAACTGGCCGGAGACGCTGGACGCCAGCGGCCGCGAACGCTGGGAAGCCCTGCGCCGCGCCCGCCTCCTCGAAGGCGCGGGCGCGCGCACGCTCGAGGACTTCCACACCGAAATCGACCGCCTCAGCGAAAACGCCGACGAACGCGCCGAAGCCATCCTCGGCGCGCTGTACGACTACGCGGACGCGATTGCGCCGGAACTTTGAAGAAATACCCCAGAGCCCCAGCGCGAATCGGTGAGGTTGCGCTAGAAAAAGGTAGCGATCAGGTGGTGCCGAAAATCCGGTCCCCCGCGTCGCCCAGGCCGGGGAGGATGTAGCCGTGGTCGTTGAGGCCGCGGTCGATGGCGGCGGTGTAGATGGGCACGTCGGGGTGGGCCTTGTGCACCGTGGCGATGCCTTCGGGGCAGGTGAGCAGGCAGACGAACTTCACCGAGCGCGGCTTGAGCGCCTTGATCTTGTCGATGGCGGCCACCGCCGAGTTGCCGGTGGCGAGCATGGGGTCGAGCAGGATCACGTCACGCTCGGGCATCTCCGAAGGCATCTTGAAGTAGTACTCCACCGCCTGCAGCGTCGCCGGGTCGCGGTACAGCCCGATGTGCCCCACGCGCGCACCCGGCACCACGCTGAGCATGCCGTCCAGAATGCCCAGGCCGGCGCGCAGAATGGGCACGAACACCAGCTTCTTGCCGTCGATGACCGGGCTCATCATCGTCTCCAGCGGCGTGTCGATTTCCACATCCTGCGTCGGCATGTCGCGCGTTACCTCGTACGCCATGAGCGTGGCCAGCTCGTTGAGCAGGCGGCGGAAGGTGTTGGTGCTGGCCTCTTTCTTGCGCATGAGCGTGAGCTTGTGCTGCACCAGCGGATGGCGAATGTGGTGAACCTGGTTCATGGCGGGGTCGTCTTTCTTCAAGGGTGTGAATGCGGGCGGGCGTCAGCGCGGGGCGCAGGCCCGAAAGGGGTGAATGAATCGGGCGGGGCGGCTTCGCTCACGGCGGGTCAGCGCTTCTTGCTGCCCAGCAGGCTGCCGAGCACGCCACGGATGATCTCGCGCCCCACGGTGGAGCCGATGGTGCGCGCGGCCGATTTGGCCACCGTCTGCGCGATGCCGTCGTACTGGCCGCCGCGCGGGCCGGTGCGGCCGAACAGCACCTCCTTGAGCCCGCCCATGAGGCCGCCGCCTTCGCTGGCCTGGCCGGGTGCGCCGCCGGCGGGGGTGCACCGGAGCCGCCCGCAGCCGGCGTGCCGCCCGCGCTCGCCACGCCCNGCGCGGGCGTTGAGCCGTTCGTAGGCGGATTCACGGTCCACCGCCTTGTCGTACACGCCGGCGACCAGCGAGCCGGCGATGAGCGCCTGGCGCTGCTCCGGCGTGATGGGGCCGATCAGGCTGCCCGGCGGCAGCACGAAGGCGCGCTCGGTCACGCCGGGGCGGCCCTTGGCGTCGAGAAAACTCACCAGCGCCTCGCCCACGGCCAGCTCGGTGATGGCGCGGCCGATGTCCAGCCCGGGGTTGGGCCGCATGGTGTCGGCCGTGGCCTTGACCGCCTTCTGGTCGCGCGGGGTGTAGGCGCGCAGCGCGTGCTGCACGCGGTTGCCCAGCTGCGCCAGCACGGAGTCGGGAATGTCGAGCGGGTTCTGCGTGACGAANAACACGCCCACCCCCTTGGAGCGCACCAGCCGCACCACGAGCTCGATCTTCTCCAGCAGCACCTTGGGCGCATCGGCGAACAGGAGGTGGGCCTCGTCGAAGAAGAACACGAGCTTGGGCTTGTCCGGNTCGCCGATCTCGGGCAGGCGTTCGAACAGCTCGGAGAGCATCCACAGCAGAAACGTGGCGTAGAGCCGCGGCGACTGCATCAGCCGCTCGGCGGCGAGGATGTTGACCACGCCCTGACCGGAGACGGTCTGCATGAAGTCCGCGATGTCGAGCATGGGCTCGCCGAAGAACCTGTCGCCACCCTGCGACTCGATCTGCAGCAGCCCGCGCTGGATGGCGCCGATGCTCGCGGCGCTGACGTTGCCGTACTGCGTGGTGAACTGGGCCGCGTTGTCGCCCACGTACTGCAGCATGGCGCGCAAATCCTTGAGGTCGAGCAGCAGCAGGCCGTTGTCGTCGGCGATGCGGAACACGATGCTGAGCACGCCGCTCTGGATGTCGTTGAGGTCGAGCATGCGCGAGAGCAGCAGCGGCCCCATGTCGGCCACGGTGGCGCGCACCGGGTGGCCGAGTTCGCCGAACACATCCCACAGCGTCACCGGGCAGGCCGCCGGGGCGGGCGGCTCGATGCCGCGCTCCTGGAGCACGGCCGCGAGCTTGGCGCTGATCTGCCCGGGCTGGCTGATGCCGGCAAGGTCGCCCTTGACGTCGGCCATGAACACCGGCACCCCGATGCGCGAGAACTGCTCGGCCAGGGTCTGCAGCGTCACCGTCTTGCCGGTGCCTGTGGCGCCGGTGATGAGACCATGGCGGTTGGCCAGGCCGGGCAGCAGATGACATTCGGTGTGCGCGTTGCGGGCAATCAGCAAGGGTTCGGCCATGGCGAAGGCTTTCGGGGCGAGGGGCGCCGATACGGGCGGGAGCAGGTCGGTGAAAACGTAAAATCCGTGACCCCGAGATTAAATCAACACATCAGGACATCCGATGGCCGGCCACAGCAAATGGGCGAACATTCAGCACCGCAAGGGCAGACAGGACGAAAAGCGCCAGCGCATCTGGACGCGCGTGGTGCGCGAAATCATGGTGGCCGCGCGTACCGGCGGCGGTGACCCCAGCGCCAACNCCCGCCTGCGCCTGGCCATCGAANAGGCCAAGGCGGCCAACATGCCGGCCGACACCGTCAAGCGCAACATCGACAAGGCCACCGGCAACCTCGAGGGCGTGAGCTACGAGGAAATCCGCTACGAGGGCTACGGCATCGGCGGCGCCGCCATCATCCTCGACACCATGACCGACAACCGCGTGCGCACCGTGGCCGAGGTGCGGCACGCCTTCAGCAAGTACGGCGGCAACCTCGGTACCGAGGGTTCGGTGGCGTTCCAGTTTAAGCACTGCGGGCAACTGGTGTTCGCCNCGGGCACCAGCGAGGACAAGGTGATGGAAGTCGCGCTCGAAGCCGGCGCCGAAGACGTCATCACCGGTGAGGACGGCGCCATCGAGGTGCTCACCGCGCCGGGTGAGTTCGAGGCGGTGAAGAACGCACTCGAAGCCGCGGGCCTGGTGCCCGAGCTGGCCGAGGTGACGATGCGCCCCGAGAACACCATCGAGCTCGCCGGCGAGGACGCCGCGCGCATGCAGAAGCTCCTCGACGTGCTCGAAGACCTCGACGACGTCCAGGCCGTCTACCACAACGCCGAGCTGTCCGAATGAAGGTGCTGGTCATCGGCGGCGGTGGCCGCGAACACGCGCTGGCCTGGCGGCTGGCGCAGTCGCCGCGCGCGAGCAAGGTCTTCGTCGCGCCGGGCAATGGCGGCACCGCGCGCGACCCGCAGCTGCACAACGTCGCGCTGACGGACGTGCGCTCGCTGCGCGAGTTTGCGCAGGCCGAGGGCATCGGCCTGACCGTGGTCGGCCCCGAGCAGCCGCTGGCCGCCGGCGTGGTGGACGAGTTCCGCGCCCATGGCCTGCGCATCTTCGGCCCCACGCGCGCGGCGGCGCAGCTGGAAAGCTCCAAGGCCTTCTCCAAGGCCTTCATGAAGCGCCACGGCATTCCCACCGCAGCCTACGAGACCTTCAGCGACGCCGCGGCCGCCCACGCCTATGTGGACGCGCAGGGCGCGCCCATCGTCGTCAAGGCCGACGGGCTGGCGGCGGGCAAGGGCGTGGTGGTGGCCATGACGCTGGCTGAGGCGCACGAGGCCATCGACTTCATGCTGCTCGACAACCGCCTGGGCGTGAGCCACAACGAGGGCGGCGCGCGCGTGGTGATCGAAGCGTTCCTGCAGGGTGAGGAAGCCAGCTTCATCGTGCTGTGCGACGGCAAGAACGCGCTGGCGCTGGCCACCAGCCAGNACCACAAGCGCCTGCGCGACGGCGACCAGGGCCCCAACACCGGCGGCATGGGCGCCTATTCGCCCGCACCCGTGGTCACCGCCGACGTGCACGCCCGCGCCATGCGCGAAATCATCCTGCCCACGCTGCGCGGCATGGAGAAGGATGGCGTGCCCTACACCGGCTTCCTGTATGCGGGCCTGATGATCGACTCGGCCGGCCACCCCAAGACGCTGGAGTTCAACTGCCGCATGGGCGACCCCGAGACCCAGCCCATCATGATGCGGCTCAAGTCCGACCTGCTCGAGGTGCTGCTGGCCGCCACCGCCGGCGAACTCGACCGCGTCGAACTGCAGTGGGACCGCCGCACCGCGCTCGGCGTGGTGCTGGCGGCCGAAGGCTATCCGCTGAGCCCGCGCAAGGGCGATGCCATCACCGGCCTGCCCAAGGACGCGGACGACCTCATGGTCTTTCACGCCGGCACGGTGGAAGAGGGCGGCGCGGTGCGCACCGCCGGCGGCCGGGTGCTGTGCGTCACTGCGCTGGCCGACTCGGTCCGGCAGGCGCAGCAACGCGCCTACGACGCCATCCGCGGCATTCACTTCGACGGCATGCAGTTCCGGCATGACATCGGCCATCGGGCGGTCAAGCCATGAGCGCCGTCACGGACACGGGCGCGGCCCCGAGCGTGGCGCAGGTGCGCGAGTGGCTCGTCGGGCTGCAGGCGCGCATCACCGGTGCCATCCACGCCATCGACGGCACGCCGTTCACCGAGGATGTCTGGCGCAAGGCGCCCCATGAGCCCCTGCAGGGCGACGGCATCACCCGCATCCTCGAAGGCGGGCCGGTGTTCGAGCGCGCGGGCTGCGGTTTCTCGCATGTGCGCGGGCCGAAGCTGCCGCCCTCGGCCACGCAGCACCGGCCGGAGCTGGCGGGCGCGCCCTTCGAGGCGCTGGGCGTGTCGCTGGTGTTCCACCCGCGCAACCCCTATGTGCCCACGGTGCACATGAATGTGCGCATGCTCAGTGCCGCCCACCCGGGGCAGCCGGCGGTGGGCTGGTTCGGCGGCGGCATGGACCTCACGCCCTACTACGGGTTCGCCGAGGATGCGGTGCACTTCCACACCGTCTGCCGCGATGCGCTCGCGCCCTTCGGGGCCGACAAATACCCGCGCTTCAAGCGCTGGTGCGACGAGTATTTCTTCCTCAAGCACCGCAACGAGCCGCGCGGCATCGGCGGCATCTTCTTCGACGACTTCGCCGAGGGCGGCATGGCCAACGGCTTTGCGATGCTGCGCTCGGTGGGCGAGGCCTTCNTCGACGCCTACCTGCCCATCGTCGAACGCCGGCGCCAGCAGCCCTGGGGCGAGCGCGAGCGCGCGTTCCAGCTCTACCGCCGCGGCCGCTATGTGGAGTTCAACCTGGTGTGGGACCGCGGCACGCATTTCGGCCTGCAGTCGGGCGGCCGCACCGAGTCGATTCTGCTGTCCATGCCGCCGCTGGTGAGCTGGCCCTACCAGCGGCAGNACCCGCCCGACTCGCCCGAGGCGGCGCTCACGCGCGACTTCCTCACCGCGCGGGACTGGCTCGGATGAGCGAGGCGGCGGCGCCGCTGCGCATCGGTGTCTTCGGCGGCGCGTTCGATCCGCCGCACCTGNCCCACGTCGCGCTCGCCCGCGCGGCCATCGAGCAGTTGCGGCTCGACCGCCTGCACATCGTGCCCACCGGCCAGGCCTGGCACAAGGCGCGGCCGCTGAGCGACGCCGCGCACCGGCTGGCCATGGCGCAGCTCGCGTTCGCGCCGCTGTCGCAGGCCGTCATCGACGAGTCCGAACTGCGCCGCAGCGGCCCGAGCTACACCGTGGACACGCTCACCGCGCTGGCCACTCGCCACCCGCAGGCCGCCCTGTTCCTGGTCATCGGGGCGNACCAGGCGGCGGCCTTGCCCACCTGGCACCGCTGGCAGGAGCTGTTCCGCCTCGCTACAATAGCTGTAGCGTTGNCGCGACCCATCCACGCTGGCATCCGATGGTTTTTCTCGGAATGCCCGGCACTGGCGCCGTTTTCGGCACGCATCCAACGGCTGCGCTTGCCGCTGATGCCGCTCAGTGCGACACTGATTCGCGAGCGTATCGCCGCGGGCCTCCCGGTTGCCGACCTGCTGCCCGAGCCGGTGGCGCGCTACATCGAATTCCACCACCTCTATGNNCTGCCCATGTCTGAATCCACTGCCAAACGAAACATCCAGAAGCTCCAGCGCGCCATTGTCGATGGCCTCGAAGACGTCAAGGCGCAGGACATCCGGGTGTTCGACACGGGCACGCTCTCGCCGTTGTTCGAGCGCGTCATCATCGCCTCGGGCACCTCGAACCGGCAGACCAAGGCCTTGTCCGCCAGCGTGCGCGACAAGGTGCGCGAGGCGNGGTTTCCANAGCCGCGCATCGAGGGCGAGGACAACGGCGAATGGATCATCGTGGACTGCGGCGCAGCCGTGGCGCACATCATGCAGCCCACCATCCGCAGCTACTACAACCTCGAGGAAATCTGGGGCGGCACGCCCGTGCGCCTCAAGCTCGGCGCGGCCAAGCCCGCCCAGCCCAAGCCCGCTGGTGATTCGGCGCGGGGTGGCACGGCCGTGAAGGCGGCCCCGGCCGCTCAACCGGCCAAGGCGCCCAAGGCGGCCCAACCCGCCGAGGCCCGAACGGCCAAGCCCACCGCCGCCGCGAAAACCACCCGGACCGCCGCGGCCGGCACCGGCACGACCGCGCGCAAGCGTGCCTCGGCCGCCGAAGCGCCCGTGGCGAGGCCGCGCAAGTCTTCCGCAGCAGCCACCTCACAGGAAAAACCCAGAAGCCCCAGCGCCAAACGGTCTGGTGTTGCTAGCAAAAAGTAGTGAAGACGGTCGTCGTCGGGCAAGCGCGCAAGCCCGCAGCCAAGCCGGCTGCCAAGGCCGCTGGTCAGGCACCGGCGCGTAAGAGCGCCGCTGCCCCGCGCGCAAGCGCGCCGGCCAGTAAGCCGCAGCCACTTCCATGCGGCTTCTGATCGTCGCCGTCGGGCAGCGGGTGCCCGACTGGGCGCAAACCGCCTGGGACGACTACGCCAAGCGCTTCCCGCCCGAGTTGCGCGTGGAGATCAAGGCCGTCAAGACCGAACCGCGCGCCGGCGGCAAGGCGCTCGAGGCCCTGCTCGCCGCCGAGCGCCAGCGCATCGAGGCGGCGATTCCCCGCGGCTCGCGGGTCGTGGTGCTCGACGAACGCGGCACCGCGCTCAGCACCCGCGCGCTGGCCGATCGGCTCGGCGCGTGGCAACTCGGCGGCGACGACGTGGCCTTCGTCATCGGCGGCCCCGACGGGCTCGACCCGGGTCTGCGCGCCGCCGCCCACGAGCGCATCCGTCTCTCCGACCTCACGCTGCCGCACGCGCTGGTGCGGGTGCTGCTGATCGAGCAGCTCTACCGGGCCTGGTCGGTGCGCGCGGGCCATCCGTATCATCGCGAGTGAAGCATCGCGGCCCGCCGCCCCGACCGATTCGCGCTTCCCCGAACCCCGACCCCTCATGCCCACGCGCCCGGACTTCATCTACCTCGCCTCGCAAAGCCCGCGCCGCAGCCAGTTGCTCGAGCAGATCGGCGTGCCCCACCGGCTGCTGCTGCCCGACGCACAGGAGGATGCCGAAGCGCTCGAAGCCGCGCTTCCTGGCGAGTCGCCCACCGCGTATGTACAGCGCGTCACCGCGCTCAAGCTCGACGCGGCGCTGGCGCGGCTCAAGCGGCGCGGTCTGCCGCCCGCGCCCGTGCTGTGCGCCGACACCACCGTCGCGCTGGGCCGCCGCATCCTGGGCAAGCCCGCCGACGCCGCCGAGGCACGGGCCATGCTCGCGTCGCTCTCGGGCCGCAGCCACCGGGTGCTCACCGCGGTGGCCCTCGGAGCCGGGCGGCGCCGCGGCGCGGCGCTGAGCGTGTCCACCGTGCGCTTTGCGCCGCTCGACGCCGCGCGCATCCGCGCCTATGTGGCCAGCGGCGAGCCGCTGGGCAAGGCGGGTGCGTACGCGGTGCAGGGGCGGGCGGCGGCGTTCATCGCCCACATCGCCGGCAGCCATTCCGGCATCATGGGCCTGCCCGTGTTCGAGACCGCCGAACTCCTGCGCGGCTTCGGCTGGCGCCTCTGAATCCCCCTTTGCGGAGCCCTCTCGTGCAGCAGGAAATCCTCATCAACTGGTCGCCGCAGGAAACCCGCGTGGCCGTCGTCGAGAGCGGCGCGGTGCAGGAAATCCACGTCGAACGTGCGCTCGAGCGCGGCCTGGTCGGCAACGTCTACCTCGGCCGGGTGGCGCGCGTGCTGCCCGGCATGCAGTCGGCCTTCATCGACATCGGCCTTGACCGCGCAGCCTTCCTCCACGTGGCCGACCTGAACCCGCCCACCGGCACCGTTCGCGGCGCCGACGCCGACGGCGCCGCCCCAGCACCGGCGGCGCCGCTGCCCATCGAGAAGCAGGTGTTCGAAGGGCAGTCGCTGATGGTGCAGGTCATCAGGNACCCGATTGGCACCAAGGGCGCGCGCCTGTCGGCTCAGATCAGCATCGCCGGCCGGCTGCTGGTGTTCCTGCCGCACGACCGTCACATCGGCGTGTCGCAGAAAATCCCCGGCCCCTTGCGCGAGGCCCTGCGCCAGCGGCTGCAGGCGCTGGCCGGCGAGGCCGACGGCGGCTTCATCCTGCGCACCAACGGCGAGGACGCGACCGACGCCGAACTCGCCGACGACATCGCCTACCTGCGCCGCACCTGGGCACGCATCCGCGAAGCCGCGCAAAAATTGCCGCCGCGCTCGCTGCTGCATCAGGACCTCAACCTGCTGCAGCGCGTGCTGCGCGACATCGCGGGCGAGCACACCCAGGCCATCCGCATCGACTCGCACGAGCAATTCCACCTGCTCATGGGCTTTGGCCGCGAATTCATGCCCGCGGCCGCCGCCAAACTGCAGCATTACAAGGGCGAGCGCCCCATCTTCGACCTGTTCTCCATCGACGAGGAGATCGCCCGCGCGCTCGGCCGCCGCGTCGACCTCAAGTCCGGCGGCTACCTCATCATCGACCAGACCGAGGCGCTGACCACGGTGGACGTGAACACCGGCGGCTTCGTCGGCGCCCGCAATTTCGACGACACCATCTTCAAGACCAACCTCGAAGCCGCGCAGACGCTGGCGCGCCAGCTGCGGCTGCGCAACCTCGGCGGCATCATCGTCGTGGATTTCATCGACATGGGCCGCGACGACCACCGCGAGGCGGTGCTGGCCGAACTGCGCAAGCAGATCGCCCGCGACCGGGTGAAAACCGTGGTGGGCAGCTTCTCCGCGCTGGGTCTGGTGGAACTCACACGCAAGCGCACCCGCGAGTCGCTGGCGCACATGCTGACCGAGCCGTGCCNNCCCTGCCAGGGCCGCGGGCATGTGAAGACCGCGCGCACCGTGGCCTACGACATCCTGCGCGAGGTGTTGCGCGAAGCCCGCCAGTTCAACCCGCGCGAGTTCCGCGTCATCGCCAACCCGCGGGTCATCGAACTGCTGCTGGACGAAGAAAGCCCGCACCTCGCGGGCCTGTCGGACTTCATCGGCAAGCCCATCTCGCTG
Organism: Burkholderiaceae bacterium; assembly: GCA_013693755.1. GTDB lineage: Bacteria > Pseudomonadota > Gammaproteobacteria > Burkholderiales > Burkholderiaceae_C > Tibeticola. Next base: position 3,133,723 of record CP059256.1, on the reverse strand, counting down.
CAGGCCGAAGCGGCGATGGGCCCCGAGAACTACGACATCGTGCTGCTCTGATCCCCGGGCTGCGTGGGCGAGGCCGTCACGCCTGCGCTGTGCAGCCGCGCGTACAGGCCGCCCGCGGCCACGAGCTCGGCATGCGAGCCCTGCTCCACGATGCGCCCGTGCTCCATCACCACCACCCGGTCCGCGTGCTCGATGGTGGAGAGCCGGTGCGCGATGATCAGCGTGGTGCGGCCCACCATCAGCCGCTGAAGCGCCTGCTGCACCAGCCGTTCGGATTCGGCGTCGAGTGCCGAAGTGGCCTCGTCGAGCACCAGGATCGGCGCATCTTTGTACAGCGCCCGCGCAATCGCCAGCCGCTGGCGCTGCCCGCCCGAGAGCTCCGTGGCGTTGTGGCCCAGCACCGTGTCCAGGCCGGCCGGCAGCGCCTCGACGGTCTGCGCGAGATTCGCCGCCTCCAGGCAGGCCGCCACGCGCGCGCGGTCGATGGCCTGACCCAGCGCCACATTGGCCGCCACCGTGTCGTTGAACATCACCACGTCCTGGCTCACCATCGCGAACTGCGTGCGCAGCGCCGGCAGTGACCACTCGGCCAGCTCCACGCCGTCGAGCAGCACCTGACCGGATGCCGGCAGCACGAAGCGCGGCAGCAGGTTCACCAGCGTCGTCTTGCCCGAGCCCGAGGGCCCGACCAGCGCCACCGTCTCGCCGGGCCGCACCTCCAGGCTCACCCCGTCGAGGGCCGGCGCCGCATCGTCGCGGTACTGCACCCGCACATCCCGCAGCACGATGTGCCCCTGCACCCGTGCCGGCTCGCGCGTGCCCCCGTGTTCCGGGCGAACCTGTTCCATCAGGTTGAGTCCACGCTCGAGCGCCGCCACGCCGCGGGTGATGGGGTTGGCCACGTCGGAGAGCCGGCGGATCGGCGCCACCAGCATCAACATGGCCGTGATGAATGCCACGAAGCCGCCCACCGTGACCGAGCCCGCCCCCGAGCGGCTCTGCCACAACGCGATGGTGATGACCGCCGAGAGCGCCAGCGCCGCCATGAGCTGCGTGAGCGGCGTCATCGCCGCCGAGGCGATGGTGGACTTCACCGCCAGGCGTTGCAGCGCCGCGCTCAGCGCATTGAAGCGCCCGGCCTGTGTGGCCTGCGCCCCATGCAGCCGCACCATGCGATGCGCCAGCACGTTTTCCTCCACCACATAGGCCAGCTCATCGGTGGCGCGCTGGCTCTCCTTGGTGAGGCGGTACAGGCGCCGCGACAGGGTCTTCATGATCCAAGCCACCCCNGGCACCAGCACCGCGACGATGAGGGTGAGCCGCCAGTTCAGGTAGAACAGATAGATCAACAGCGCGATCAGCGTGAAACCATCGCGCGAGAGGCCCAGCAGCGCCTGCACCAGCTGGGTGGCACCGGTCTGCACCTCGTACACCACCGTGTTGGACAGGGCGCTGGCCGACTGCCGCGAGAACAAGGCCATGTCCGCGTCGAGCAGGCGGCGGAACAAGGCCTCGCGCAGCGCACGCATNCCGTCGTTGGCGATGCGCGCCAGCGCATACGAGCTCACGAACTGCGCCGTGCCCCGCAGACCGAACAACCCCAGTAGCGCGACCGGCACGAACCACAAGGGCAGGGTGCCGCCCGTGAAGCCGCGGTCGAGCAGCGGCNNGAGCAGCGCCGGAATCAGCGGCTCGGTTGCCGCGCCCACCAGCGTGGCGAGCATGGCCAGCGCCCAGGTGCCGCGCTGGCGGCCGAAAAANGTGCCCAGACGGCGCAGCCGGTGCAGCAACGGGGCAGGGGATGCGGGGAACTCTGGGCCATGGACGCGATCATTCTACGGGCCGCGTCCATCCGTCACAGTTTGTGACGGCGCGGTCGCAAAGCCCTCGCGCCACTGTGTACCATCCGCACCTGTTCCTGCCGATCTGTCATCCCCTGCGAGGCGCGACCGCTGGCCTCGCTGTCTTTCTCCTGACGGAGCCATGACGAAAACTGATTCTCGCCAGGCTGCGGGCCTGGGTTCACCGTCGCGCCGTCGCGCCATGCTGGCACTGAGCGCCTGCGCCGCAGCACCGGCCTGGGCCCAGTTCCGCGTCGAGGTCTCGGGTGTGGGCCTCACCCAGCTGCCCATCGTGATCGCCCCGTTCCGTGGGGACGCCAGCGCGCCGGTGCGCCTGGCCTCGGTGGTGCAGGCCGACCTCGAGCGCAGCGGCCGCTTCAAGTCCATCGACGCCAACGGCGCCCAGCTCGACGAGAACAGCCGCCCCGATCTGGCCATCTGGCGCCCGCGCGGCGCCGACGCCCTGGCCGCCGGCAGCGTCACCCGCCTGGTCGACGGCCGCTATGACGTGCGCTTTCGCCTCTGGGACATCGTGCGCGGCCAGGACATCGGCGGCCAGAACTACGTCGTCGCCGCCGGCGATCTGCGGCTGGCCGCCCACCGCATCGCCGACTTCATCTACGAAAAGCTCACCGGCGAGCGCGGCGTCTTCTCCACCCGCATCGCCTACGTCACCAAGGCGGGGCGGCAGTTCAATCTCTGGGTCGCCGACGCCGACGGGGAGAACGCCCAGGCCGCCCTCTCCAGCCCCGAGCCCATCATCTCGCCGGCCTGGGCGCCCGATGGGCAGCAGCTGGCCTACGTGTCCTTCGAGTCGCGCAAGCCCGTCGTCTACGTGCACGAGGTGGCCAGCGGCCGCCGCCGCCTGCTGGCGAACTTCCGCGGCTCCAACAGCGCACCCGCCTGGGCGCCCGACGGGCGCAGCCTGGCGCTCACACTCAGCCGCGATGGCGGCTCACAGCTGTTCACCATCGACGCCCAGGGCGGCGAGCCGCGCCGGCTCACGCAAAGCAGCGGCATCGACACCGAACCGGCGTTTTCCGCCGACGGCAAGTCCATCTACTTCGTCAGCGACCGTGGCGGCTCGCCGCAGATCTACCGCATGCCGGCTGGTGGCGGCAGCGCCGAGCGCGTGACCTTCAGCGGCGACNTACAACATCTCCCCGCGCTGAGCGCGGACGGCCGCTGGATGGCCTTCATCAGCCGCATCAAAGGTGCCTTCAAGCTCCAGCTCATGGAACTCGCCAGCGGCAACGTCACCTCGCTGACGGACACCGCGGCCGACGAGAGCCCGAGCTTCGCACCCAACAACAAGCTCATCGTCTATGCCACCCGCCAGGACGGCCGCGAGGCGCTCATGACCACCTCGCTCGACGGCAAGATCAAGGCCCGCCTGGCGGGCAAGGCCGGCGAGATCCGCGAGCCCGACTGGGGCCCGTTCCAGAATTGACATCAACCGCGTGAGAAGGAGAGATTCGATGAAACGATTTGTGCTGTCGGTGGCCCTCGTCGCCGCCCTGGTGGGCTGTGGCTCCAACGTCAAGCTCGACAACCCGCCCGTCGAGGACAAGACCGGCACCGCCGTGAGCGCGGGCACGGGCGCCGGCGGCGCGAGCGCAGGCGCCAATGCCAGCAGCGGTGTTGCCGCGGTCGATCTCGGCAAGAGCGGCCAGGACATGGCCGGGCCGGCGGGCTCCAACGTGGTGTATTTCGATTTCGACAGCTATGTCGTCAAGCCCGAATACCAGGGCGTCGTGGAGGCCCAGGCCCGCTTCCTGCGTGCCGATCCGAAGCGCCGCGCCGTGCTCGAAGGCCACACCGACGAACGCGGCGGCCGCGAATACAACCTGGCGCTCGGCCAGAAGCGCGCCGAGGCCGTGGCGCGGGCGCTCGCGCTGCTCGGCGTCAACAGCAGCCAGGTCGAAGCCGTGAGCTACGGCAAGGAAAAGCCCGCGGTCGAAGGGCATGACGAAGCCGCCTGGGCGAAGAACCGCCGTGTCGAGGTCAAGTACCGCTGAGGCCCGGCATCATGAGAACCCAGCTCCGACGCCTCGCGCTCGCCCTGGCCCTGAGCGGCAGCGCGGTGGCGGCGCAGGCCGCCTTGTTCAGCGACGACGAGGCGCGCACCGCCATCCTCGAGTTGCGCCAGCGGGTCGAGACGATGCGCCAGGCGCAGGAGGCCGCCGAGCGGCGTCGCGGCGAGGAGACCGAGCAGCTGCGCCGCAGCCTGCTCGATCTGCAGAACCAGATCGAAGCCTTGCGCGCTGAGCAGGCGCGGCTGCGCGGCCAGAATGAGGAGCTGACCCGCGCGCTGGCCGAGATGCAGCGGGCGCAGGCCTCGCTCTCGCAGTCCATCAACGACCGCCTGCGGGCGTTCGAGCCGCAGAAGGTCAGCGTCGATGGGCGCGAGTTCACCGCCAGCCCGCAGGAGAAGAAGGAGTTCGACGTCGCGCTCTCGCAGTTCCGCGGCGGCGACTTCGCCGGCTCGCAGGCCGCCTTCGTGGCCTTTGCCCAGCGCTACCCCGACAGCGGCTACATGCCCTCGGTGCTGTTCTGGCTGGGCAACGCGCAGTACGCCACGCGCAACTACAAGGAGGCGGTTGCCAACCTGCGCGCCATGCTCACGCGCGCGCCGGATCACCCGCGTGCCCCCGATGCCCTGCTGTCGATCGCCAACAGCCAGGTCGAGCTCAAGGACACGCGCGCTGCGCGCTCCACGCTCGAGGAAGTGGTCCAGCGCTACCCCAGTCCGAAGCCGCCATCGCAGCGAAGGAGCGGCTCGCGCGGCTGCGGTGAGCCCGCCCGACTTGCGAACTGCTTGACCCCACACCGCGGTTGCGGTGTGGGGCTTTCGGGCCTGCGCTCAGGTGCCCAAAGTCGGCTCCTAAAATCGGCGCATGCCCCCATCCCCCGAACTCTCGACGCTGACGTCGCTCGTGCTGTGGGCGAGCTTCGCCATGTCGGCGCTGTTCGCCATCATTGCGCAGCGCACGCACTTCTGCACCATGGGTGCGGTCAGCGACATCATCAACCTCGGTGACTGGACCCGCATGCGCCAATGGGCCTTCGCGGCGGGCTGGGCCATGCTGGGCTTCGGCCTGATGGCGTGGGCCGGCTGGATCGATCCGGCCCGCACCGTCTATGCCTCACCGCAGTGGCTGTGGCTGTCCGCGTTGACCGGCGGCGTGCTGTTCGGCTTCGGCATGGTGCTGGCCTCGGGCTGCGGCAGCAAGACCTTGCTGCGTCTTGGGNGCGGCAACCTCAAGGCGCTGGTGGTGTTCCTGGCCATGGGGCTTGCGGCCTTTGCGACCATCAAGGGCGTGTTTGCGGTAGTTCGGGTGTCCACCGTCGAACGGGTATATGTGGAGTTCGCCGGTGGTACCTCGCTGGCCGATTTCGCTGCGGCGGCGTTCGGTGTCGATGCGCGGCGGGCCGGGCTGTGGCTCGCGGTGCTGCTCGGCGGCGCGCTCATGGCCTGGGCACTGCGCGGACGCGACTTCCGCACGCCGGTGAACCTGCTCGGCGGGCTGGGCATTGGCAGCACTGTGGTCGCCATGTGGTGGATCACCGGGCATCTGGGCCATGTGCTCGAGCATCCTGTCACGCTCGAAGACACGTACGTCGCCACCGGCAGTGGCCGCATCGAGGCGTTGACCTTCACCGCCNCCATGGCGTACACCCTCGAATACCTGCTGTACTTCAGCGACCGCAACCGGGTGCTCACCGTGGCCGTGGTGTCGGTGGCAGGCATGGTGGCGGGGTCGGCGCTGTATGCCGTGCTCACGCGCAGTTTCCGCTGGGAGGGCTTTCGTAGCACGGAAGACCTGGTGAACCACCTCGTGGGCGGCGCGCTGATGGGCATCGGTGGTGTCACCGCCATGGGCTGCTCGATCGGCCAGGGCTTGAGCGGCATTTCCACGCTCAGCGCATCGAGCTTCGTCGCCGTGGCCGGCGTCCTGACGGGTGCGGTTGCGGCGTTTCGCTACCAGATCTGGCGGTTGGAGCGCAGCGCATGACGCTGCCCGCGGACGACAGCCCTGATCTGGCCCGACGCTTCGGCGGCCTGGAGCGATTGTTCGGAGTGGAGGGCGCGGCCCACATCCGGAGGGCCCATGTGGTGGTGGTCGGCGTCGGCGGCGTGGGCTCCTGGGCGGTCGAGGCGCTGGCGCGCAGCGGCGTGGGTCGGCTCACGCTCATCGACCTCGATCACGTGGCCGAATCCAACGTCAACCGCCAGATTCACGCCACCACCGCCAGCATCGGCCAGGCCAAGGTGCAGGCGATGCGCGAGCGCATCGCCTTGATTNCACCCGCGTGTGTCGTTCACGGGGTGGAGGAATTCGTCACGCCGGCGAATTGGTCGGCGCTGTGTCCGCCGGATGCCGATGCGGTGATCGACGCCTGTGACCAGGTGGCCGCCAAGACGGCGATGGCCGCCTGGGCCCGGGCCGCAGGCCCATGCTTCGTCACGGTGGGCGCGGCCGGTGGCAAGCGGGAGGCGCAGCGGGTCGAGGTGGATGATTTGTCGCGGGTCACGCACGACCCCTTGCTGGCCCAGTTGCGCTACCGACTGCGCCGCGAACACGCGGCACCGCGAGGCACGGCCGCGCTCGGCGTGGACTGCGTGTTCAGCCGGGAGCCGGTGCAGCCGCCCGATGCGTCCTGTGCCGTTTCGGGTGATGGCACGCTCAACTGCCATGGGTTCGGATCGCTGGTCAGCGTCACCGCGACCTTCGGCCTGGTGGCGGCCGGTCGGGTGCTGCAGGCGCTTGCGAAAAAGTCTGCATCGCGGGGTGAAGATGGAAAAACTGGTTTCCATTAGGCTATAATGCGAGGCTTTGCTGCACGGCTCTCGTTGCGAGAAACATGGAGCAAACCGGGTCGTTAGCTCAGCTGGTAGAGCAGCGGACTTTTAATCCGTTGGTCGCAGGTTCGAATCCTGCACGACCCACCAATGTCAAAGAAAGAAGCCCGGTTCGTCCGGGCTCTTTCGTTTCTGCGGGTGTTATCAAGTAGATGACCAAAGTCCTTGTAAATCAGGGACTTAAGTCATTTCCGGATACCCATCCAGACAAAATTAGAGGGCTCGTGGCTGCCAGGTCACAGGTGCTAGGCTTGGGTGGCACCGCGGCGCGCAATCGGGTACGTAGGATGTCAAAATCATGCCGAACACACCCTCCGGGCAGGTCAGCGCGACCGAGGTCATGCACTTCTCTGTCCACGCGCTCAACGGCCAGTAGACTTGGTCGTACTTGATTCTGCACGACAGTTCGCCATGGGCGGTTTCAAGGACGCCTTCATGGACGTAGTCATCGACGCCCAAGACCCCAGAACAACATCGCTGACCAGATGCTCAAGGACCCCGCATCTTCGGCATCGTGCAGAACGTGCTGGCCAAGATGGTGTGGAAGGGGTTCCAGCAGCCGGGAGCTCGGGGCTGAACTCCGACAGTCGCCCCCTGTACGTTCGCTGCGCCGCCTCGAGGGCAGGCTCATTGAGACTTGTCGTCCAGGTTTTTCAGCAGCATGTTTTCGCCCAAGCCGAACAGGGTGAAAACCAGTTCAAGCGTAAATACCATCGCCAGCCAGAGGAAGAACCAAGCCGCCAGCTTGATGTATTCGTGGTTGGGAAGAGCCTGCTGAACCACTCCAATAATAATGGCCATGCCCAAGATTAGGAGCGGTACGGCCATCTCAGCATTGAGAATCAGCGCCGAGCCAACGGGCGGCTTCGTTTTGCCCGGCGAGGGCTTGAATGTGTCTTGAAGCTCTCGCAGCAGTATTTTATGCAGCCCGAAAATCAGCGCATAAATACCGATTCCGAACCCAAGCAAGTTCGGCAGTATCCCGGTCGCCAGTGTTCCAGGGGTAGCTTCGATTGTGTATGTGAGGCAATAGCCAGCCGGCAACCAGCGGTTGACCAGCTCCGGCATGCTCAGAGCCGCTCCTGCCCCCGCCACTAAGATGGGAAACCAAAATGCAGATAGCCAAAGCAGAGGGTTGGCGAATTGCTCATCAGCCCTTGCGTCACCTTTGAAGGCATAGGTGTTCAGGATGCGCAGGGCCTCTCCGAAGAGAGGCACCTTTGAAAGCATCTTGAAAATCATTTTGTCTGCTCGGCGGTCTTGCTTGCTGGCTTTGCCGGGAGAACTTCTCGAACCTTGGCGACTATCCGCTCCAGGAAAGCCATCTCCTGCTCGTTTTTCTTGGGCCGCAGATTCACCTTCTCCGGATACGCCTCAGTCGAGAACCGCTGTTTACGACCGGCTTTCTCTTTGTAGTACGTAAAGACGGAGCGGCCGAAGTCGGAAGAAGCCCGGACCATGTCTTCGATGAAATCTGGCAGCTTGGGCATCAAAGCGCCTTTTCGNGACGCGGCCTCAGCCTTCACCACGTGCACGTTGTTGCTCTTGAGCTGCTTGAGCCGGTCACTCAGTTCCCCGTTGGGGAAAGTGACNGCGACCTCCACGTGCTTGAACCCCGTGGCCTCAGACAGTGCCTGCTCTAGCTTCTTGGTCTCAGAGACGAGGTTCACCGTAAGGACGTGCTCCGGAAAATTCTCGTCCGCAATAGGCTTCAACAAGACGGTCAGAGCTTTGAGCAACGAAGCTGCTGAAGGCAGCTTNCCGCCCAGTTCCTCAACAACTAGCCGATGTGCTTCGTAGTCGAAAACGAATCGGAAAAGATAGTTGTTTGAAACGGCGGCATCAGTCTTGTCCGCCGTGAACAAGCTCTTGTTCGTGTAGAGGTCGACAACCGTCTCAGCCTTCTGAAACTTGACCCATTTACCGTGTGCGTACTTTTCGCCAGCCACAACCGTGAACGGAGCAAAATAGGTATCGTGAGGCAGTGGGTAGGAGGTCTCGATAAGAGTCTTGCTCTTATGCGCCTTTGTGCTGGCCTCGTGCAAAAGCTTGAAAAGGCGCATATACCCGACGACACCGACCTCGGGGGTCGTTGCGGTATCGAGCGGCAATAGCTGAATGTTGTACAGGCGGAAAGATGCCATGGGCTAACAGTCGATTGTTGAAAAATCAAGCCTGACGCCCTATGCGCTCGGCTCTGCCTCCCTGAAACAGAATCAATCTGCCTCAGATACGAAGGGGCTTGTCTAAAAACTGCCCTCTTTTCGTTGTCCGGATTCTGCACTACGGTCTCTGGATTGAGAAGCCCGAGCCTTCCAAGGTCCCCGCGTACGGTTCGAGGACTGCCCCTTGCGCAGCGGGTCCAAGCGTCGAGACGTTGTGCGCCGCCCCCAGCGGGAGCGACTGCGTTTGTGCGTGAAACGCCGGCGCAAGCGCACCGGGCTTCCGGCCCTCACGGGCGCCCTGGCGAAGAAGTCTCGCGCAGGCGACGTACCGCCGCTTCGATGGCCGCGGCGTTGAGTTGCCCGAAGTGTGCATCGACGCGCCGGCCCTTGGCGTCGTAGAACACGGTGGTGGGCAGGCCGCGCGAGCCGATAGCTTCACCCAGTGAACGGTCGGGGTCGAGCAAGACCTCGCGCAAAGGCAGGCCGCTGCGCGAGAGCCAGTCGCGCACCACGGTGGCCGACTCCCCNTGGTTCACGAACACGAAAGCCACGTCGGGATGCCGCTGCTGCGCGGCCGCCAGGGCGGGCATTTCGGCGCGGCAGGGGCCGCACCAACTCGCCCACAGGTTGACCACGGCCGGTCGGCCTTCGAGCGCCTGCGCCAGGGTGAGGCTGGCGGGCGTTCCGGGCCCGGCGCTCGGGCCAGTGGCGGACCCAGTTGGTGCGAGGCGTTGCAGCACGACGTTCGGCGGCCCTTCTCCGATGGGCGGGTCGGCGGCGAACTGCCCGCCGATGAACGCAATCAGCCCCGCGGCGCTGCCGGCGGCCAGCGGCTTGCGCAGATCGGGCGCACGCCAGGCGCGTCCGGCCAGCCAGGCCAGGCCGGCGGCATAACCGGTGAGGGCGTGCCAGCCGCCATCGCGCAGGTCGAGCACCGCCCAAGGCACCGCGGCGTAGGCGGAAAGGTTCTGCAAGACATGGGCGAGCCGCGCGGCCAGCAGCCCGATCAGCACCGCCTGCGTGATGCCGCGTGATGCCCGTTGGGCGTGGGTCACAGCCTCCACGCCGGCGCCNCGGCCCTCACCGCGGCGCGCAAGCCCGCCGGCCAGCGCACTGGCGAGCCAGGCCGAGCCGAACAACAGGACGGGCGTCAAGGGCAGGGCGATGGGGCCAAGGGGAATCGACAACATACTTCAATCGAGTTTGTACGCGGCCCAGTCTGGCCGCCGCACGGCGCGGACGTATTCCCGCGTGAAGCCGGGGAACAGGGCGACGATGCGGCCGTTGTCCATGCGGTACCAGCTGCGGCACAGGCTCCAGACCGAGCCGGCGAGGCGCGACTGCAGCGCGTCGTTCCAGCGGGCCTGCGCGTCGGCGCGCACCTCGATGGCGCGGTGGCCACCGCTGCGGACGGCGCGCATGCAGCCGAGCACGTGCTCGACCTCGGGCTCGATGTAGAGCAGGGTGGAGGTGTGCCCGGTGGCCGTGTTGGGGCCGAGCAGCAGAAAGAAGTTGGGAAAGCCGGCCACGCTCACGCCCAGAAAAGCGTTGGGGCCCTGGGCCCAGGCNTCGCGCAGGGTGCGGCCCTCGAGGCCGCGCACGTCGACGGAGGCGAGCAGGTGCACGGTGTCGAAGCCGGTGGCGCAGACCAGCACGTCGAGCGGGTGCTCGCGCCCGTCGGTGGTAACGATGCTGCCCTCGGTGATGCGGGCGATGGGCGCGGTCACCAGCTCGACGTTCGGCTGGGCCAGCGCCGGATAGAAGTCGTTGGAGTAGATGATGCGCTTGCAGCCCAGGGGGTAGGGNGGCGTGAGGCGTTCGCGCAGCGCGGGGTTGGCGATCTGGCGGCGGCGCAGGGCCTCGGCGGCGCGCAGCATGCCGCGCCGCGCCAGCGTGCCCTCGTCGAAACCGCGGCGGCCCCACTCCAGCACCTGAACCCAGAAAGCGCGCACCGCCCACGCATAGGGCGGGATGTGGGCGAGCAGCCGGTCGAGCGCGGTGTAGCGCCGGTCCAGCCGCGGCAGCACCCAGTTGGCGGTGCGCTGAAAGACGGTGAGGTGCGCCGCCTCGGCAGCGATCGGGGGCACCAGCTGGGAGGCGGTCGAGCCCGTGCCGATGACACCGACGCGCCGCCCNGCGCAGCGGATGCGATCGTCCCAGCGGGCAGAGTGCAGCCGATCGCCGGCGAAGCGCTCCAGCCCCTCGATGTCGGGCCAGCGCGGCTGGTTCAGCGGGCCGGTGCTGCAGACAAAGAACCTCGCGCGCAGGTGCTGGCCGGCCTCGGTGTGCAGATGCCACTGGCCACTGGCGGCATCGAACTCGGCGCGCGCGAGCCGGGTGTTGAAGCGGATGTGCGGCAGCAGCCCCAGCCGCTCGGCCAGCCGCTGCATGTAGGTCTGAATTTCGGCGGCGGAGGCGAAGCGCCGCGTCCACGCCGGGTTGGGCGCGAAGCTGAAGCTGTAGACCGGCGCGGGCACGTCCACATGGGCTCCGGGGTAGCGGTTGTCCCACCAGGTGCCGCCAAGGCCGGGTTGTTTTTCGAGGATGACGAAATCATGCCGTCCCTCGCGCAGCAGCCCGGCCGCCATGCACAGGCCGGACATGCCCGCGCCGAGGATGACGACCTCACGCGGCTCGGCGTCGTCGGCAGCGGCATCGGTGGGGCCGCGCGGCGGCGTTGCGGCGTCGAGGTGTTCGAGCAGAAAGCGGGCTGCGCGGTCGACCGCCGCGTCCGCGCTGGGCAGGGCGCGCACGTGCATCTGGAACACATGCCAGCGGTGATGGGTGACTTCACAGCGCACGGCGGGGTTGCCGGCGGCCCCAAGNGCGTCGTGCAGCGCCAGCGCCATGGGGTGCAGCAGTTCATCGGTGCCGCACTGGATCAGCACCGGCGGCAGGCCGCGCAGATCACCGCGCAGGGGCGAGACGAGCGGGTCGCCCAGGCGCCCGGCGTGTGCGGCAGCCTCGTCGGGTTCGGCGGCGCCGGCCGTGTAGAGCCGCGCGCACGTCGTGGCCCAGGCGGCGCTGAGCATGGCTTCGCCGGGCGGTTCTGGCGGGGGTGGGTCGGGCACCACCACGTCGGCCCAGGGCGAGNNCAGCCACAGCGCGGCGGGCGCGGGCTCGCCGGCGTCGCGCAGCGCCAGGGCCAGGGCGAGCGTGAGCCCGCCGCCGGCCGAATCGCCGGCGACGACGACCGGGCCATGCGCGCGCAGCACGCGGTAGACCGCCCGCGCATCGTCGAGGCCGGCCGGAAACGGGTGCTCGGGCGCCAGCCGGTAGTCGGCCGAGAACACGGGCAGGCCGGTTGCCCAGGCAATGCGCGCGGTCAGCGCCCGGTGGGTGGCGCTCGATCCCACGCAATAGGCGCCGCCGTGCAGGTAGAGCAGGCTTGCACCGCGCAGCGGCGGTCCTTCGCGGCGGCACCACAGGCCGCGCACGCCGGCGATCTCCGCGGCTTCGATGTGCACGCCGCGCTGCACCAGGGCAATGCGCGAGAGCGCCTCCAGCCACCACCGCTGGAACCCGATGGAAAAGCGCGGCGAGAACACCGGCTTGAGCAGCAGACGCAGCGTCCAGCGCAGCACGAACGCCACGATGCGCTCGCGCAGGCCGGTAGGGGTGAACTCCGATACCATGCGGTCTCCTGTGCGGGTGGAACCCAGTGTAGCGCCGAGTCCGGCACGGCACGCGCCCATCGCAGCTGCTTCAGAGACCGTCGATCGCTATCAAAAACATAGCAATCCATGACCATTTCGCGCTGGGGTACCGGCGTTTTCGTTCTGACCCTGGCGTTGCAGGCGGCTGCCAGCGGGGTGTTCCGCTGCGTGGACGCCCAGGGACGCGTCACCTTTGCCGACCAGCCCTGCGAGGGCGGTACGCGCGTGCGCCCGGGTGTGCCGCCGGGCGCGGTGGTGCGTGAGCGCATCGAGCTCACGCCCGAGCAGCGCAAGCGCCTGCTCGCCGACGTGCAGGTGGCGCTGGAGCAGCAGTGGCAGAAGGAGGTGGAGGTCACGCTCGATGCGAGCGGCTTCTCGGCTCTGAACCGCAGCACGCAGGATGTGTACTGGTTTGTCACGCCGGCCGAGCCCATCGCCTGGATTCCCGTGTGCCTGGACAACCGCATCGCGCCCGGCCAGGCGCTGCGCGTGCCGGCGAGCGAACTGCCGTCGGGCACGGCGTTCAAGTTCCACTGGTGGTACAAGGGCAACGAGATCAACCCCGGCTCGGGCTATTACACGGCCGACCGGGTGCGCAGCATCCCCATGCAAACGCCGCCCAGGTCGGGCACTCAAAACCGTCAAGCAAAGAACCGATGAACTCCTGGCTCACCCCCACCGCCCTCGGGCTGTCCCTGCTCGCCCTGGCGGAACCCGGCTTCGCCCTGAACCGGTGCGTCGATGCGCAAGGCAAGGTCAGTTACTCCGACCTCCTTGCCCCAGCAACGCGCAAGGCGGCAGCATCACCGTCAAGCCCGCCAGCGGCGAGGCCGCCACCGTGCGACGCAATGCCGTGGGCGACATGCCCGCCAGCGTGCGACGGGCGGCGGCGAACCAGCCCGATACCGTCTCAGGGCAGCGCGCACGCATTGCGGCCGTCGAGGAAGCCATGCGCGACGTGGAGCGCAAGATGAACGCCGACCGCGACGCCACCGTCACCCAGATCGACAAGCTCTACCGCGAACTCGGCGACCGCAACCGCATCGCGGACTCACGCCCGAGGCGGCGCAGCCTCCCAGGCGGTGACGTTCTCGCACATCCAGAACCTGCAGCGCGCCGCGGGGAGCGCATGCGCGCCTACCAGGAGCAACTGCGCCAGCTTCAGGACGAAAAGCGGCGGCTCGAGGCGCGCTGAAGCGCGCGCCGCGGACGCATCAGCCGCGCGCAGCGGGTCGCGCATCAGCCCGAACAGCACGGTGGGAATGGCCGCCAGCGGCACGAGCAGCGTCAGGTTCAGCAGGTGGACGATGAATTGGTCGAACAGTTGCATGGTGGGCTCCGGGTTGCATCGAAAGATGGAATGGAGCGCATGGTGCGCGGCGCAACACCCGGGCGCCACCGACTTGCGACGCACTGCCGGAATCGTGCGATGAACGGGTCTGGCAGCGGATGAACGGTGGCCCGTCACGACCGCTTGCACACCGGCCGCCGGTTTTGCCTATGATGCGGCGCGGAGAGTTGCCCCGATGCCCACCCACCTGACCTCGCTCGCCCTGGCGCTGCATTCCACGCGCCGCTTCGACGCCCACCGCGCCGCGGCGGCCGCGCTGGGTGGCCTGCTCGCCCTGGGCCTGGTGGGCTGCAGCACGCCGCCGCGCCCGGCACCGACCGTCATCACCCCGGCGCCGATTCAACCACCGCCACCCCCACCCACCAGCGACCCCGAAACCGCCCATCTCGCCACCTTCACCACCCGGCTGGCGGCGGCCAACGTGGTGCCGCCTGCACGCAGCGGCGCGAGTGGGCAGTTCGACGCGGTGCTCGACCTGCGCACGGGTCTTTTCCGCTGGAAGATGACCTTTCAGAAGACCTCGGGCCCGGTGACGGCAGCGGCCTTCCACGGCCCGGCGGCCGCCGGCGCCAATGCGCCACAGCGCCTGGGCTTCGCGCTGCCGGTCACGAGCCCTTACGAGGGCCGCGCCACGCTCTCGCGCGAGCAGATGGACGAGTTGCGCGCGGGGCGCTGGTATGTGCTCATCAGCACCGCACGCCATCCGCGTGGGGAACTGCGCGGGCAGGTCATCGAGCGGTTCTGAAGCCTGCCGGCGCGCGCCGGCTTGGCGCGTGTGCCCCGGGGCCCGCTCCGCGTTGCCTCAGCGAGGGTCGCCGTCGCTGCGCGGGCGGCTGGCTTGCATCTTCTCGTCGCCTGGCGTGAGGTAGAGCGCCAGCCCCACCGCAATCAGCACCAGCGGCCACCAGGTGCGCAGCAGCCGGGCGATGTCGATCTCGAACCAGCCCAGGTTCACCCCAGCGCCAGAACGCCGACGACCACCAGCACCGTGGCGGCGAACTTGCCTTTGAGTTTCATGCGGGCGCTCCTTTTGTGTGCCTGGGGCCATTATGGCCAGCGCGCGCCGTGCGCGAAAGCGCGGTGGTACCGCCCGCTTGCGCGGCGACGATGCGTCACGCGCGCGGTGGCGCGCTCAGGTGCTTGTGCAGCCGCTGCGGCGCCAGCGCCCGTGCCTGCGACAGCGGCACCGGCAGCGGTTCGCCACAGAGCTGGGCGGCCAGCACCTCGCCGCAGAGCACCGCCAGCGTCATGCCGCGCGCACCCATGCCGGTGCACACCATCAGGCCGCCCAGGTCATCGGGATCGAGCGCGCCGACCACCGGCAGGCGGTCCGGCACGGTGCAGCGCACAGCGGCCCAGGCGCGCACCTCGGCCCGCTCGAACTGTTCGCGCAGGGCTTCGCCGCCGGCCGGAAGCAACTGCTGCAGCCTGGCTTGCAACTGCCCAACCTCGCCCGCGTCGATCCGCGGTTCGGCGCAGCCGCGCTCGAAGGTCGAGCCCAGCACCCAGCCCAGGTGGCCGTCCAGCGGCACATGGCCGATGAAGTTGCCCAGGCCGTTCACCGGGAAGCGCGGCAACATTTGAGCGTTCGGCGGCAGTGGGCCGAACACGAGCTGGCCGCGCAAGGGGTTGAGCGGCAGCGCAGGGCCGCCGGCCGAGCGCATCAGCGCCAGGCTGTCGAAGCCGGCCGCGATCACGGCCACCGCCGCTTCGCCGAGCACTTCGCCCGCAGCCGAGCAGGCTTGCCAGCGGCCATCGGCGCCGCGCTGCAGGCGGGCCACGGCCTGCGCGGTGCGCACGCAGCCTGGGGGCAGGGCGGCCAGCATCGCACGCACCAGCGCGGGTGCGCGCACCCAGCCGGCGCGGGCGTGCCAGTGCGCGGGCTCGGTGGCGGGGAATCCGGCCGCGGCGAGTTCATCGGCCTGGGCGGGGCGGCTCCAGGCGTGGCCGGGGGCGTCGGGCGCCAGCCAGTCGGCGGGCAGGTCGCGCGCGTCCTTCAGGCGGCGCTCGAGCACGCCGCTGGCGGCCCAGTCCGCTCCCTCCGCCAGCAAGGCCGCGGTGCGCGCGAGCGTGGCCTGCACGCCACTGCGGCTGAGCCGCGAGAGCGCGCGGTCATCGGGCGAGACATGCGGCGCCACCACGCCCGCGGGCAGGCCGGAGGCGCCTGCGGCGGGTGCGTCGCCGCGCTCGAGCACGGTGACCTGCCAGCCGCGCTGCGCCAGGCTGTACGCCACGGACGCCCCCGAGAGCCCGGCGCCGATGACGATTGCGCTGCGCTGCGGGCCCGCCCAGCGCGGCACCGGTGCGAGCGCCGGCCGGCGGCGTTCCCAGTGCGGCGCCCAGCGCNNGCGCAGGCATTCGCGCTTGGGCGGCAGGCCCGGCGCCTTGTCCACGTCGAAGCCCGCCTGGGTGAGATGATCGCGCACGCTGCGCGCCACCGTCCAGGTGGCCGCGCGTGTACCGGGGCGGCACAGCCGGGCGACGGCTTTGAGGGTGTGGGCGTCCCACATGGCGGGGTTGTGGGCGGGGTCGAAGCCGTCGAGAAACACGCTGTCAGCCTCGAACGCGAGTTCGCGCAGCATGGCGCCCACGTCGCCCACGCACAGCGTGAGAAGCACGCGCCCCTGCGCGAACGTGAAGCGGTGAAAGCCGGGCAGCAGGCCCTGCCAGACCGCTGCCAGCGCCTGCGCATAGGGCTGCAGCGCGGGCAGGTGCGCGACGCTGCGCAGCACGTCCTCGCCGGCGGGCGGCCAGGCTTCGATGCCGACGTAGTGCAGGCGCTGGGGNCGGTGCGCGTCCTCGGCCCAGGCCTGCCAGGTGGCGAGGAAGTTGAGCCCGAGGCCGAAGCCGGTCTCGAGGATGCGCCAGTCGGGCGCGTCGGCCCATGCAGCGGGCGCATCCTCATTCAGCAGGCCGCAGCCGCCGAGGAAGACGTGCCGCGCCTGCGCCAGGCCNGCCCTGGCACCCCGGCCGCGGCTGCGGTAGATGTCCTGGAAGCGTTCGTTCCAGGGGCTGCCGTCGGGCAACCACGAGACGGGGCTCTCAGCCGGCATGGGTGGGAAGCGGCATGTCCGCAGCGGCTGGCGCAGGCGCGCTCAGCTCGCGGAGCTTTTTGCGTGAGCAGTGGCGGCTGGGCGCGGCGGGGGCAGACCCTGCACAGGAGGCGGTGTGGCGGGTGCTCCTCAGTTCGTCGGCGGCACGTAGCCCGCAGCCTGGTCGGCGCCTTCGCCGAAGAAGTGTTTCTCCATCTGCCGCGCGAGGTACTGGCGGGCGCGCGCATCGGCGAGGTTGAGGCGGTTCTCGTTGACCAGCATGGTCTGGTGCTTGAGCCAATCGGCCCAGGCTTGCTTGCTGACGTTTTCCCAGATGCGCTTGCCCAGTTCGCCGGGGTAGGGGGAAGTCCAGCCCTTCGGCTTCGCGGCCGAGCTTGATGCAGTGAACCATCCGTGCCATGGAGAATCCTTCGTGATAATGACGGTATCGACAAGGCCGGGATTGTCCCCGTTTTTGTCGGCCGCCAGAGCCGCCTTTCGTCAAATCCCCGCGCCCGCAGCCCATGCGCCGCGCGCGACTTCCGATCCGTCATGTTCGAAACCACCGACCCCTCCCGCCTGCCGCGCCAGGTGTTCGCCGCCGTCGCCCTCGTGTGCGTGGGCATGCTGGGGTTCGGGCTGTATCTGCAGGAGGTGGTGGGCCTGGTGCCGTGCCCGATGTGCATCGTGCAGCGCTATGCGCTGATCGGCGTGGCGCTGATCGCGGCAGCGGCCGTGCCGTTTCGGCGCGCGGGTGTGCACTGCGGTGCGGCGGTGGCGGTGGTGCTGGTGGCGGGCTTTGGCGCGTTCACCGCGGCGCGGCAGAGCTGGCTGCAGTGGTATCCGCCCGAGGTGGTGAGCTGCGGCCGCGACTTCTACGGGATGATCGAGAGCTTTCCTCAAACGGGCGCTGCCGATGATCTTCAAGGGCAGCGGCGACTGCTCGCAGGTGGACTGGACCTTCCTCGGCGGCTCGATCGCGAACTGGTCGTTCCTGGTGTTCTGCGGCCTGGTGCTGGTGGCCGCGTGGCTGGCCGTGCGCGCCAGAAACTCCTGAATTGATAGCAAAACCTGACCGGTTGGCGCTGGGGTTTCGGGATTTCCCGAGAAAACGCTCAGTTCAGCCGTTTGACGAGCACCTGGCTGCGGCGGTCCCAGTTGTACTTGCGCTTGCGTGCCTCGGGCAGCCAGTCGGGGTCCACCTGCTGGAAGCCGCGCTTGAGGAACCAGTGCATGGTGCGGGTGGTGAGCACGAAGATGCTGTCGAGGCCCAGCGCGCGNGCGCGCTGCTCGATGCGCTTGAGGACCTTCTCGCCGTCGCCCTGGCCCTGCGCCTGCGGCGAGACGGTCAGCGCGGCCATTTCGCCGGTGCGCGCCTCGGGGTAGGGNTAGAGCGCCGCGCAGGCGAAGATCACGCCGTCGTGCTCGATGACGGTGTAGTTGGCCACGTCGCGCTCGATCTCGGTGCGGCTGCGCTTGACCAGGGTGCCGTCCTTCTCGAACGGTTCGATGAGCTGCAGGATGCCGCCCACGTCGTCGGAGGTGGCCTCGCGCAGTTCCTCGAGCTTTTCGTCCACGATCATGGTGCCGATGCCGTCGTGCACGTAGATCTCCAGCAGCAGCGATCCATCCACCGCAAAGGGGATGATGTGGCTGCGCTCCACGCCCGCCTTGCAGGCCTTGACGCAGTGCTGCAGGTAGAACGCCGTGTCGGTCGGGCGCTGGCCTGCGGGCATGCGTTCGAGCAGGGCTTCGGCAGCGGCCAGCGGCAGTTCGGTGTCGATGGGGTTGTCGTCGGACTCGGGTTCGTCCGGCCGCACGCGGATGCCGGGGATCTCGGTGACGAAGATCAGCTTGTCGGCCTGCAGCGCAATGGCCACCGAGGTGGCCACTTCTTCCATCGTGAGGTTGAAGGCCTCGCCGGTGGGNGAGAAGCCGAACGGCGAGAGCAGCACCATCGCGCCCATGTCCAGCGTGCGGGTGATGCCCATCACGTCCACCTTGCGCACCAGGCCGGAGTGCTGGAAATCGACGCCGTCGACGATGCCCACCGGCCGCGCGGTGATGAAGTTGCCCGACATCACCCGCACGGTGGCACCGGCCATGGGCGTGTTGGGCAGGCCCTGGCTGAAGGCGGCCTCGATCTCGTAGCGCAGCTGCCCGGCGGCCTCCTGCGCGCAGTCCAGCGCCACCTCGTCGGTGATGCGCACGCCGTGGGAGTATTTCTCCTCATGGCCCTTGAGGCGCAGCTGCTCGCTCACCTGCGGGCGAAAGCCGTGCACCAGCACGATCTTCACGCCCATGCTCTGAATCAGCGCCAGATCCTGCGCGATGCTCTGCAGCTTGCCCGCCGCAATCGCCTCGCCGCAGACGCCCACCACGAAGGTCTGGTTGCGGAACTTGTGGATGTACGGCGCCACCGAGCGGAACCAGGGCACGAAGGTGAAGTTGAAGACGGTGGACATGGGCGACGCAGGGATAATCCGCGATTCTCCACGAAAGCCTGCCCCTGTCCGTGTCGCTCGCGTCCCCGCTGAAGATCGAGTTTCCCGAGTCGCTGCCCGTCTCGGCCCGCCGCGAGNAGATCATGGCGGCGATCGCCGCGCATCCGGTGGTGATCATTTGTGGCGAGACGGGCTCGGGCAAGACCACGCAGCTGCCGAAGATGGCGCTGGCCCTGGGCCGCGGGCGGATCAATGCACGGCCCGGCGAGNCGCCCCGGCTGATCGGCCACACCCAGCCGCGGCGCATCGCGGCCACCAGCGTGGCCAAGCGCATCGCCGAAGAACTGCACACGCCGCTGGGCGAGGTGGTGGGCTTCAAGGTGCGCTTTCACGACCGGCTGGCCCGGGACGCCTCGGTCAAGCTCATGACCGACGGCATCCTGCTCGCCGAGACGCAGAGCGACCCGCTGCTGCAGGCCTACGACACCCTCATCATCGACGAGGCGCACGAGCGCAGCCTCAACATCGACTTCCTGCTCGGCTACCTCAAGCAGCTGCTGCCGCGGCGGCCGGACCTGAAAGTCATCGTCACCTCGGCCACCATCGACGCCGAGCGCTTTGCCGCCCACTTCGCCTCGGCGCGCGGGCCGGCGCCGGTCATCCAGGTCTCGGGCCGCACCTACCCGGTGGAGCTGCGCTGGCGGCCGTTCGAGGAGTCGCGTGACTTCGGGCTGAATGAAGCCATCGCCCAGGCGGTGGACGAACTGTGGCAGCAGCCTTCGCAGCAGGGCGACGTGCTGGTGTTTCTGCCCGGCGAGCGCGAGATCCGCGAGGCAGCCGACCACCTGCGCGGCCATCTCGCGCACGCGCCGCTCACGCGCGGTGCGGAGGTGCTGCCGCTGTTCGCGCGGCTCTCGCAGGCCGAGCAGGACCGCATCTTCGAGCCCCACGCCGGCCGGCGCATCGTGCTGGCCACCAACGTGGCCGAGACCTCGCTCACCGTGCCGGGCATCCGCTATGTGATCGACGCGGGCACGGCGCGCGTCAAACGCTACAGCCTGCGGCAGAAGGTGGAGCAGCTGCTGGTCGAGCCGGTGAGCCAGGCCGCGGCCAACCAGCGCGCGGGCCGCTGCGGCCGCGTGGCCGAGGGCGTGTGCATCCGCCTCTACGACGAGGCCGAGTTCGCCGCGCGGCCGCGCTTCACCGACCCGGAAATCCTGCGCTCCTCGCTTGCCGGGGTGATTCTGCGCATGAAGTCGCTGCACCTGGGGGCGGTGGAGGACTTCCCGTTCATCGACGCGCCCTCGGGTCGCGCGATTGCCGACGGCTACCAGCTGCTGCAGGAACTCGGCGCGGCCGACGAGCAGCGCGAGCTCACGCCCCTGGGCCACGAACTGGCCCGGCTGCCGCTGGACCCCNGCGTGGGCCGCATGATTCTGGAAGCGCGCGAGCGCAGCGCGCTCAGCGAGGTGCTGGTCATCGCCTCGGCCCTGTCGGTGCAGGACGTGCGCGACCGGCCCATCGACGCCCAGGCGCAGGCCGATGCCGCGCACGCCAAGTTCGACGACGACCGCAGCGAGTTCTCCGGCCTGCTGCGCCTGTGGCAATGGACCGAACAGGCCCGTGGCGGCCACGGCCAGACGCACAAGCTCTCCAACCGCCAGTACGAGCAGCTGCTGCGGCAGAACTTCATCAACCTGCGCCGCCTGCGCGAGTGGCGCGACATTCACAGCCAGCTCCTCACCGTCGTCACCGAGCACCGCTGGCGCCTCAACGAAGCGCCCGCCAGCTACGAGCAATTGCACCTGTCCATGCTCGCCGGCCTGCTGGGCAACGTGGGCTGCAAGCAGGACGAGGAGAATGTGTACCTCGGCGCGCGCGGCATCAAGTTCCACCGCCACCCCGGCGCGCACCTGCGCAAGAAGCCCGGGCGCTGGGTGGTGTGCGCCGAGCTGGTGGAAACCAATCGGCTCTACGGCCGCGGCATCGCCAACATCGAGCCGGGTTGGATCGAGCAGGTCGGTGCGCATCTGCTCAGGAAGCAGGTGCTCGACCCGCACTGGGAGAAGAAAGCCGCCGAGGTGGTGGCCTTCGAGCGCGCCACGCTCTATGGCCTGGTGGTCTACAGCGGGCGGCGGGTCAACTACGCCCGCATCGACCCCGTGGCCGCGCGCGACATCCTGATCCGCGAGGCGCTGGTCGCGGGTGAGTGGGACGGCAAGCTGCCCTTTCTCGCCGCCAACCGCAAGCTCGTCGCGCAGGTGCAGCAGCTCGAGCACAAGGCGCGCCGGCAGGACGTGCTGGTCGACGATGCGTTGATCCACGCCTTCTATGACCGGCAGATTCCGCCCGAGGTCTGCACCGCGCGGGCGCTGGAGGAATGGTGGCGCAACGCCTCGCGCGCCAACCCACGCCTGCTCTTCCTCAGCCGCGAGGAGCTCATGCGCCACGAGGCCGCCGGCATCACCACCGGCGCCTTCCCGCCCGTGCTGCGCTTGGGCGGGGTGGACTGCACCGCCAGCTACCTGCACGAACCCGGCCACGCGCGCGACGGCTTGACCGTGACGGTGCCGCTGTTCGTGCTCAACCAGGTCAGCGAGGCGCGCTGTGAATGGCTGGTGCCGGGCATGCTCAAGGAGAAGATCCAGGCGCTGCTCAAGAGCCTGCCGCAGAAGCCGCGCAGCCGCTTCGTGCCACTGCCCGAGAGCGCGGCGCGGCTGGCCGAGGAACTCGGCGCGCAAGACGTGTTCGGCCAGGGCAGCCTGATCGACGCGCTGCTCGAGCGGGTGCGCCGCGACAGCGGGCTCGACGTCAAGCGCAGCGACTTCAAGCTCGACATGCTCAGCGCCCACCTGTTCATGAACCTGCGCGTGGTCGACGAGCACGGCCGCCAGCTCGGCGAGGGCCGCAGCCTCGGCGCGCTCAAGGCCGAGCTCGGCGGCAAGGCGCGCGGCGCCTTCCAGGCCCTGGCGGCGCTGCAGCGCGCCGGCGCCGCCCCGTCGGAGCCCGCGAAGACCCCTGAGATCGCGAAATCCGAGGAAAAACCCCGGAACCCCAGCGCCAACCGGTCAGGTGCTGCTACAAAAACTGAACCGTCCAACGCCCCATCGGCCGACGCCCGCTACACCAGCTGGGCCTTCGGTGAACTGCCCGAGCTGATGGAAATCCGCCGTGGCGCGCAGACCCTGGTCGGCTTTCCAGCGCTCATCGACCACGGTGATGCCGTCACCCTCGAAGTCTTCGACGAGCCCGAAGTGGCTGCCGCGCGCCACCGCGCGGGCTTGCGCCGGTTGTTCGCGCTGCAGATCCGCGATGCGCTGAAGTACCTCGAGAAGAACATCCCCGACCTGCAGAAAATGGCCGTGGCCTTCATGCCGCTGGGCACGCTCGAGGAACTGCGCACGCAGATCATCGACCTCGCGCTCGACCGCGCCTTTTTGGTCGAGCCGCTGCCTGCCGATGAGGCCGCCTTCACCCAGCGCCTGGCCGAAGGGCGCAGCCGGCTCACCCTGATCGCCAACGAGGTCGCGCGGCTGGCCGGGCTCATCCTCACCGAATACGCCGCCGCCGCGCGCAAGCTCAAGGACAGCCGCCCCGGCCCCGAGGTGGCCGCTGACGTCACCCAGCAGTTGCAACGCCTCGTGGGCAAGACCTTCCTGCTCGCAACGCCCTGGGCCGCGCTGCAACACCTGCCGCGCTACCTCAAGGCCATCGTGCTGCGGCTGGACAAACTGCGCGCCGACCCGGGGCGCGACACCAGCCGCGCCGCCGAGGTGCGTGCCATGGAGTCGCGCTACTGGCGCCTGGTGGCCGAGCGCAAAGGCCAGGTGGACGCCCGCATGACCGAATACCGCTGGCTGCTGGAGGAACTGCGTGTGAGCCTGTTCGCCCAGGAACTGCGCATCNCCCAGCCGGTCAGCGTCAAACGCCTGGACAAGCTCTGGGCGCAGTTGGTGCACTGATCCGATCGTCACGCAAGCGCGCTTGCGAGCCTGCCGCGCGCGTGCCACCATGCGCACGCCCGGCGCCGCACGGGCGCGCGGCCCAGGCCAGCGGTCCAACCCCTCTGGAGAGCCCACCATGTCACACACCCATCATCCGTCTTTCGCAACCCATCCCGCTCCTGGCGTCAGCCCGCGGCGCCGCCTGCTGATCGGTGCCGCCGCCGCGCTCGCAGCCGCCAGCCTGGGCGCGCTGCCGCGCCGCGCAGCCGCGAGCACGCCGGTGGCGCTGCCGCCCCTGCCGTACGGCGAGTCGGCACTGGCGCCGGTCATCTCGGCCAACACCATCGGGTTCCACTATGGCAAGCACCACAAGGGCTATGTGGACAACCTCAACAAGCTCATCGCCGGCACGCCCATGGCCGACCAGTCCCTGGAGCAGATCGTCAAGGCCAGTGCTGGCCAGGCCGACAAGACCGCCATCTTCAACAACGCCGCGCAGGTCTGGAACCACACCTTCTACTGGAACAGCCTCAAGCCCGGTGGCGGCGGCGAGCCGCCGGCGGCGCTGCGCGAGCGCATGGTGGCCTCCTTCGGCAGCGTGGACGCCTGCAAGAAGGAACTTGCCGCCGCCTCCATGGGCCAGTTCGGCAGTGGCTGGGCCTGGCTGGTGCGCGATGGCGACAAGCTCAAGGTGGTGCGCACGCCCAACGCCGAAACCCCGCTGACCGGCGCTTCCAAGCCGCTGCTCACCATCGACGTGTGGGAACACGCCTACTACCTCGACTACCAGAACCGCCGCGCCGATTACGTGGCCGCCCTGCTCGACAAGCTGGTGAACTGGGACTTCGCGAACCAGAACTGGGGCTGAGAAGCTGTCAAGGAACCCGCACCGCGCCTCAGCCGCTCCCGAGCGCTCACTCAGGCGGCAGGTGCGAGGCGGCGCTGTCCTGCGCAGCCGCCGCGCGCTTGCGGGCGCGGATGCGCTGGCGGTCCAGGTACCAGGCGAGGAAGGGCAGCAAGGCCATGGAGCCGGGAATCGCCCAGACGAACAGATACGGGCTCACGGCGGAGGCAGAGCGCACCATCTCCTTGAGCCGCGCCTTGTCCTCGTCGGTCCACTTGCCGCCGCGGCGCTCCTTCATCAGCAGTGGCCAGGCGCCCTTGATGCGCACCAGCTCGTCACGGAACCGCCGCGTCTCGCGCTTGTTGCTGGCCAGAATGGAATGGAACCAGGCCGGCGCCTTGGGCATCTTGGCGCGGTAGTGCAGGGTTTCGTCGCCGTCGATGGCGTCGCTGGCCGCACGCGCGTCCGCAGCCGCCTGGGCCGCTGCCGGGGCGGGCTTTTCGGGCGAGGGCGAGGCGGGCGCGGTCATGCGCCGAATTATCCGCGCCGGCGATGGCAACGGCATGACGCCGCACCGGAAAACGACAGCAATGCCACGGTCAGAGCCGCGCAAGCCGCTCGATGGCCGCGCGCAGCGTGTCGTCGCGCTTGGCGTAGCAGAAGCGAATCACCTTCTGGTCGAACCCGTCGCCGTAGAAGGCCGAGAGCGGAATTGCCGCCACGCCCACCTCGCGCGTGAGCCACTGGCAGAACTCGGCTTCGGGCAGGTCGCGCTCGGCCACCGCCAGGCCCGAGATGTCCACGCACTGGAAATAGCTGCCCTCGCTGGGCAGCAGCCGAAACCGCGTCTGCGCCAGCCCGGCGCGGAACAGGTCGCGCTTGGCGGCATAGAAGCCGCCCAGGTTCAGATACGGCGCGGGGTCGGCCATGTAGGCAGCCAGGCCGTGCTGCACCGGGGTGTTGACGGTGAACACGTTGAACTGGTGCACCTTGCGAAACTCGGCTGTCAGCGGCGCCGGCGCACAGACGGTGCCCACCTTCCAGCCCGTGACGTGATAGGTCTTGCCAAAGCTCGAGACGATGAAGGCCCGAGCGGCCAGCCCATCGAACTGCGCGGCGCTCCAGTGGCGCTCGGGCGCGTAGACCATGTGCTCGTACACCTCGTCACTGATGAGCAGCACGTCCGTCGGGGCAAGTAGCTCCTGCAACCGCAGCCAGTCTTCCCGCCGCCAGATGGTCGCACTCGGGTTGTGCGGCGTGTTGACCAGGATGGCCCGCGTGCGCGGTGTGATGGCCTGGGCGATGCGCTCGAAATCGGGCCGGAAGCTGCCCGGCCGCAGCGGTACACGCACCACCACGCCGCCGGCGAGCTCGATGTTGGGCACGTAGCTGTCGTAGCACGGCTCGAGCACGATCACCTCGTCCCCNGCGCGCACCACGGCCAGGATGGCGGTCAGAATGGCCTGCGTCGCCCCGGCGGTGATGGTGATCTCGGAGGTCGGGTCATAGCGGCGGCCGTACAGCGCCTGCACCTTGTCCGCGACCGCCTGGCGCAGCGCGGGCACGCCGGGCATGGGCGGGTACTGGTTGTGCCCGGCGCGCATGGCCGCGGTCACGGCATCGACCAGACGGGGGTCGCAGTCGAAATCCGGGAAGCCCTGGCCAAGGTTGACGGCGCCCGTCTCGGCGGCCAGTGCGGACATGACGGTGAAGATGGTCGTGCCCACGGCGGGCAGCTTTGATTGCAGGGCTGGGGTGCGTTCGGTCATGGACGTCGGGGAGGGCGGTCAGCACAAAGGTCACAGCTCATAGTCGGCCACATGGCCGGTCATGGCGCGCTCGATCAGGGCGCGGTCGAGGCGCTCGCTGAGGAACTCGGCAAACTTGAACACGAAATGCCGCAGGTAGGCGCCGCGGCGAAACGCCACGCGGGCCACGTTGCGGCCGAACAGATGCCCCAGTGGCCGCACCACGAGGTCGGTGCCAGCATCCGGGCCGCCGAGCTCGCGCACCGCCATTTCCGCCACGATGCCCACGCCCAGACCCAGCCGCACGTAGGTGGTGATGACGTCGGAGTCGATCGCCTCGAGCACCACGCGCGAGATCAGTCGGCGCTGGGCGAACGCCTGGTCGATGCGCGTGCGGCCGGTGAAAGAGGGGTGGTAGGTGATGAGCGGCTCGCGCGCCAGGTCTTCGAGGCTGACCCGCTCGACCCGCGCCAGCGCATGGCCGGCCGGCACCACCAGCATGTGCTGCCAGTCGTAGCAGGGCAGGGTGACCAGCTCGTCGTATTCGGCCAGCGACTCGGTGGCGATGCCGATGTCGGCCACCTCGTCGAGCAGCATGCGCGCCACCTGCTCGGGCGTGCCCTGGTGAAGGGCCACGTTGACCTTCGGATACGCGGCGCGCAGCCTGGCCACGGGCTGCGGCAGCACATAGCGGGCCTGGGTGTGCGTGGTGGCGATCGACAGGGTGCCGCTGTCCTGGGCACTGTACTGCTCGCCGATGCGCTTGAGGTTGTTCACCTCGCGCAGGATGATCTCGATGCTCTTGAGCACCTGCTGGCCCGGCTCCGTCACGCGGCGCAGGCGCTTGCCGTGGCGCGCGAAGATGTCCACGCCAAGCTCCTCCTCCAGCTCGATGATCGCCTTCGACACCCCCGGCTGCGAGGTGTGCAGCGACTTGGCGGCCTCAGTCAGGTTCAGATTGCGGCGCACCGCCTCTTGCACGAAGCGGAACTGGTGGAGGTTCATTTTTGATCGGCTATATGAAGTGCCGAAATTATAAGAATTTCATCTGATTTTCGGCGGCGCCGCGCGCCACGCCAGCCATCAATCCAGTGCGATGCGTGCGAGCAGATCGATCACGCGCGGATCTTCGCCCACGGGCGGCAAGGCGTCGATGCGCACGCCCGGATGCCGCGCCCGTGCCGCCGCCAGCAGCGCCGGCAAATCTTCCCGCGCATGCCGACCGACGCCCAGGAACAGCGGCAGCACCCGAATCTGCCTCGCGCCCCGCGAACCAGGGCGTCCACCGCCTCGTCCAGCGTCGGCACCATGAGTTCGAGAAATGCGCAGGCCGTGGGCACTGACGGCGCCATGGCGCGCAGACGCGCCGCGACCGCGTCGATGCTGGCGCGCCAGAGGGGGTCGCGCGAGCCGTGCGCAAACAGGACGACGGCGCTGCCGTGGGGCGTCGAAGCGGGTTCGCTCGGTGTCTTCATGCGGCCCCGGTGGCGTCAACGGCGCAGCACCAGCCAGCCGAAGGCCGCCAGTGAAATCAGCGAATACAGCAGGCTCGGCCCCGCCGCCGTGACCCAGGGCTGCCAGTTCTGCACGTTGCCGATGAAGCCGAACACGTTGTTGAGCAGAAAGAAGCTGATGCCGGCCATCACCCCGCCGAACACATAGCCGGTGATGCTGCCCGAGCGGAAATGCAGATAGCCAAAGGGCAGGGCCAACACCACCATCACAAGGCAGCTCAGCGGGTAGAACAACTTGCGCCAGAAGGCCACTTCGTACCGCTGCGCGCTCTGCTCGTTGGCTTTGAGGTGCCGCTGGTAGGTGAACAAGTCCCAGGTCTTCATGCGCTCGGGGTTGAGCACCGCCGCGGCAACCATCTCCGCCGTGAGGCCGGTNGACCATTGCCAGGACGGCAGGCTTTCCCGCAGCACATGGGCGCCGCGCTCGCCGGTCGAGAAACGGGTGCGCGTCACGTCGAACAACACCCAGGCGCCGGGCTCGAACGCGCCGCGGGGCGCCTGGATCTGCGCGCGGAGCCGTCCGTTGCCATCGAACTCGAAAATACGCACGCCCAGCAGGCTGCCGTCGCCCGCAAGCGCCCGCACGTTGACCGACACCGAGGCGTCGCCTTGCCGCTCCTTGAGCCACGCCCCGGTCTGCCCCACGGTGATCACGCCGAGAAAGCGTGCCTTGAGCAGTTGCGCCGCGCGGTCTGCCTGCGGCGCCACATAGTCGCCCACGACGAAGGTCAAGGCCACGAACACCAGCCCGATCTGCAGCAGGGTGCGCAGCGCGAGTGCGGGGCCGAGGCCGCTGGTGCGCAGAATGGTGAACTCCGAACTCTGCGCCAGCCGCGACATGACGAAGACGGCGCCGATCAACACCGCGATCGGCAGCAATTCATACAGATGGCTGGGGATCAGCAGCGCCACATAGAGCAGGGCCTGGCTGAACTGGTAGCCGGCACCCCGCCGNCGTCCGATCAGCGGCAGTTCGTCCACCAGATCGAAAAAGAAGAAGAGGGCGAGGAAACCCACGGTGACGAAACCGACCGCGCGGATGATCTCCGCGTGTATCAGGCGGCGCAGGGTTTTCATGACGCCTCCCGGGCTGCGGCGCGGCGGGTGAACAGGGCGNCGCACGCTCCAGCCCCGGTGCCGCGCCGCCAGCCACGTCAGCGCCAGAACGAGCGCCCCGCCGTGCAGAGCGAGCAGATAGGCACCCAAGCCCACCCGCCCCTGCGCGATCCACGCCTGGCCCAGGTTGATGAGGTTGTAATAGACGACGAAGGTCAGCAAGGCCATCACCAGATTGCCGCTGCGGCTTGCGCGCGGGTTCACGCTCGACACCACCAGTGCCAGCACCACCAGATTGGTCGCCGCCAGCGCCAGGCCGAGCCGCCACGACAGTTCGGCCTGGTACGGTGGCGTGTTCATCTGCAGCAGGTCCAGCGTGGGCACGGCCTTGCCGGGTTGCGCGTCGCCCATGGCCAGGGCGCCCGGGCGGATGCGCACGCCGTACTCGGCAAATTCGCTCACCTGCACCTCGAGCGAGCCGTCGCGCGGGGTCTCGATGCGCTGGCCATCGTTGAGCACCAGGAAGCGCTCGCCCTGAATCGTTTCGATGCGCCCGCCGCGGGCGGAGATCACCGCGGCCTCGCCTTGCTCGACCGAGGAGATAAACACATTGCTGCCCTGGCGCTCGCCGGGGCTGTCCTTGTCGACGAAGAACACGCGCGAGCCGTCGGCCGACTCCTGGAACTGGCCCGGCGCCACGCGTTCGATGTCGCCGCGCTTCTCGTAGCGGTCGCGCATGTCCTGAATCTGCTGGTTCGACCAGGGCCACACCAGCAACGCAAGCAGCACCACCGCCAGCAGCACCGGCCAGGCGAAGCGGAACAGCGGCGCGAGGAAGCCGGCCAATCCGCGGCCCGCGCCGTACCAGATCACCATCTCGGAATCGGCCTGCATGCGCGAGAGCGTCGAGACGATGGCAATGAATAGGCTCAGCGTGAGCAGCGTGGGCAGGTGGCTGAGCACCGTGAAGCCCATCACCAGCATCACCTCCGACGGGTTGACCGCGCCGCGGTTGGCCAGGCCGAGGGTGCGGATGAGCATGATGGTCATCACGATGGTGGCCAGCACCACCAGCGTCGCGCCGAAATTTCGCGCCAGCTCCCTGCGGATGGAGGAATGGAATAACATCGATTCAAAGGAAAACCAAGATTATGAACTTCGACCTCATCTCCTCGACCGTTCCGAACTCGCCCGCCATCCGGCCGATGCGCTCGTGCTGCTGCTGCCCGAAGGCGCCGCGGGCGCAGGCAAGGACGCCTTGTCCACATTCATCGCGCAGGCCCAGGCCAGCGGCGACCTCGAGACCCAGGCCGGCAAGTGCCTGCAGGCGTGGAAGGTGGCGGGCGTGGCCGCGCGGCGGGTGCTTCTGGTGGGCTGTGGCGACGGCTCGGCGGCGCGCATCCGCAAGGCGGTTGCCGCTGCGGTCACCGCGCTGCGCGACGCGCCGGTCAAACACCTCGTGCTCGCGCTGCCCGAGACGGCTGCCTCGGCCGGCGTGCAGGCCGCCGTGCTGGCCGCGGCAGACGCGAGCTATGTGTACACCACCACCCAGTCCAAGCCCGAGCCGCGCAAGCTCAAGCAGCTCAGCCTGGCGGTGGCCGACGTCGAAGCCAGCCGGGACGCACTCGCGCGCGCCAGTGCCATGGTGCACGGCGTGGAACTGGCCAAGGAATGGGCCAACCGCCCGGGCAACCACGCCACGCCAACGCATCTGGCCCAGGCGGCCCAGGCGTTGGCCAAGGGCGTCTCGCGCATGCGCTGCGAGGTGCTGGGCCCCAAGGAGGTCGAANAACTGGGCATGGGCGCGTTCATGGCGGTGGCTCAGGGCACCCATGAGCCGCTGCGTTTCATCGTGCTGCGGTATGACGGCGCGGACAAAGCCCAGGCGCCGGTGGTGCTGGTGGGCAAGGGCATCACCTTCGACAGCGGCGGCATCTCCATCAAGCCGGCTGCGGAGATGGACGAAATGAAGTTCGACATGAGCGGCGCGGCGAGCGTGCTCGGCGTGTTCCGCGCCCTGGCCGAACTCAAACCGGCGCTCAACGTCGTGGGTCTCATTCCGGCGTGCGAGAACCTGCCGGATGGCCGCGCGGTCAAACCTGGCGACGTGGTGACGAGCATGAGCGGGCAGACCATCGAG
This sequence comes from Burkholderiaceae bacterium, assembly GCA_013693755.1. Classification (GTDB taxonomy): domain Bacteria; phylum Pseudomonadota; class Gammaproteobacteria; order Burkholderiales; family Burkholderiaceae_C; genus Tibeticola. Next base: position 3,103,124 of record CP059256.1, on the reverse strand, counting down.
ATTCTCAACACCGACGCGGAAGGCCGGCTCGTGCTGTGCGATGCGCTGACCTATGCCGAGCGCTTCAAGCCGCGCGCCGTGGTGGACATCGCCACGCTGACCGGCGCGTGCATGATCGCCCTGGGCGGCGTGCGCAGCGGCCTGTTCTCCAGCAGCGACGCGCTGGCCCGCGCGTTGCAGGACGCTGGCGAAGCGGCGCACGACCTGTGCTGGCGCATGCCGCTCGACGACGACTATGCCGAGGGGCTCAAGACCCGCTTCGCCGACGTGGCGAACGTCGCCGGTCGCGCGGCCGGTGCGGTCACAGCGGCGAAGTTCCTGCAGCGTTTTGCCGGCAAGTTCGATTGGGCGCACCTCGACATCGCCGGCACCGCCTGGAAGAGCGGTGCGGCCAAAGGCGCAACCGGGCGGCCGGTGCCTTTGCTGCTGACCTATCTTCTCAACACCGCACCCACCGAGCCCCGCACGGCTGAGGCGGCCGGCAAGGGCAAGGGCAAGGCCAAGCAGGCATCCAACCCGGCGAAAATCGCGCCGCGTGACCAGCCCGGCGGCGGGGTGGGGCGCATGACCGAGGTGGTCTTTCACGTGCGTGTGGCCGACCCGCTGGGCTACGGCTGCCGCTTGCTGCGCAAGGCCTTGGCGCGGTATCCGCGCATCACGGTCACGACGACGCAGGGCTTAGGCGCGCGGCTCGACGAGGCATTGTGGACGTTCTCCCCGCGCGACTTTTTGCCGCACGCATTCGCCTCGGCCCCGGAGACTCTCCGCTGGTCCACGCCCATTCTGTTGGTCGAGGCCGACGGCTCGCCAGACGTGGCGCTGCCGCCCGCGCCCTTGCTGGTCAACTTCAGCGGTGAGCCGGGCGTGGAGGCGGCCGGCACCTTCGATCGGGTGATCGAGGTCGTGGGCGACGGGCCGGAGGAGGCCGCGGCGGCGCGGCGGCGCTGGAAGGCCTATGTCGCCGCCGGCATGGCAGTCAGCCATCGCGACCTGAGCGACTGGGTTGCCGCCCACTGAAGTTGTGGCTCTGATCGATGGCCGATGGGTCAGTTTGAGGTCCGGGCATCAGTTGCGCTCACATCGCATTCATGCGTGTGATGCCGTGACGGGAATTCCACAGAACCTAGCATGTTCCCTATGGCCCGGCCCGAAATTTGCGATATGTTCGCCGCCGTTGAGGCACAACAACCATTCTCAACTTTTCATCCTCTGGAGATCTTTATGCAAATGAAACTCAAGCTGACGGTTGTTGCCGCGTTGGCCGCTGCGGCGGGCCTGGTGTCTGCGCAGGACGTGCAAGTGGTCAAGATCGGCCACGTCGCCCCGATGTCCGGCGCCCAGGCTCACTACGGCAAGGACAACGAGAACGGCGTGCGCATGGCCATCGAGGACCTGAACGCGCAGAACATCAGCATCGGCGGCAAGAAGATCAAGTTCGAGATCGCAGCGGAAGACGATGCTGCCGATCCCAAGCAGGGCACGGCGGCTGCACAGAAACTGTGCGATGCCAAGGTCAACGGCGTGGTCGGCCACCTGAACTCCGGCACCACGATTCCCGCTTCCAAGGTCTACCACGACTGCGGCATTCCCCACATCACCGGCGCTGCCACCAACCCCGACCTGACCAAGCCGGGCTACAAGACCACCTACCGCATCATCGCCAACGACAACGCGCTGCNNGCTGCGCTGGCCATCTATGCGGCTGACGCGCTCAAGCTCAAGAACGTCGCCGTGATCGACGACCGCACGGCCTACGGCCAGGGCGTGGCCGAGGTGTTCAAGAAGACCGCCGAAGCCAAGGGCATGAAGGTGGTGGATCAGCAGTTCACCAACGACAAGGCCACCGACTTCATGGCCATCCTGACCGCCATCAAGGCCAAGAAGCCCGACGCGATCTTCTACGGCGGCATGGACGCCCAGGCCGGCGCAATGCTGCGCCAGATGGACCAGCTGGGCCTGAGCAACGTGAAGTTCTTCGGCGGTGACGGCATCTGCACGAACGAAATCGTGAAGATCGCCGCCGGCGCCAAGAGCCTGAACAACGTGGTCTGCGCGGAGGGCGGTTCTTCCATCGCCAAGATGCCGGGCGGCACCGAGTGGAAGAAGCGCTACGACGCGAAGTTCCCCGGCCAGTTCCAGATCTACAGCCCGTACACCTACGACGCGACCTTCGTCCTCGTCGATGCGATGAAGCGTGCCAACTCCACCGATCCGAAGGTCTACATCCCCGAGATCATCAAGACCAACATGAAGGGTGTGACGGCCAACATCGCCTTCGAGCCCAACGGCGAACTGAAGAACCCTGCCGTGACCCTGTCGGTCTACAAGGACGGCAAGAAGCAGGCGCTGAACTGATCGCGTCGGGCATCCGCGAAGAAGCCACCCTCGGGTGGCTTTTTTGCCATTTTTGGCGCGTCGGGTGGGGGCGCACGGCGAGGGCGCGACAATCGCCTGCGGGTGACGAACCGTGCAGTCGGTATGTAACTTAACATAATATACATCGTATCAAGTAAAAGATGCGGCAAGCGCCACCGCTGACGATGCGCGTCCAGAACCCATTGCAGCCGCTGGCCTGGCTGAGGTCGTCGAACGTCGTACAGAAGCGAACCTACGCAGCGACGAGCCTGCGGCCTTGGGCTGACGCCGCGCGATCACCACTTGCCGGCCGGCCGTCGGGCGCGGACGAAGGCGGCGATGAGTTCGGCGGAGTCGGTGCGGTTGACGCCGTTGGCGAAGTCGATGGCGGTCAATCCGAGGTCGTTCTTGAGCATGGGGTCGGCGCCTTCCTCGAGCAGCAGCTTCACCGCCTCCGGTGAGCCGTAGCGCGCAGCCATCATCAGCGGCGTGGTGCCGTTGGGCGATGCGGCGTCGATGTAGGCGCTTTCCTCGAGCAGCAGCCGCATCACTTCGAGCTGGCCGCGGCTTGCGGCGTAATGCAGCGGCGCCCAGCCGGGCTTGTTGACGTCGGCGCCGCGGTCGATGAGGCGACGCGCGAGGTCGATCTGGCCGGTGATGGCCGCGATCATCAGCGGGCTTTCGTCGTCCGGGCTGCGTTTTTCCACGTCGGTCGCGGGCCAGTCGATGAGCACCGAAGCGACTTTCGGCGAGGGCTCGCGGACGGCCAGGAACAGGCCGGTCCGGCCCTTGGGGTCCGGCGTGTTGGGGTCGAAGCCGCGTTGCAGCAGCCGGCGCACGGTGGCGTCGTCGTCGCGCGTGACGGCGGTGAAGAAGTCCTCGTAGGCGCCCGCCCACGCGGGGTTNGCGATGCCGCAGGCCGCAGCCGCGACCGCCGCGAGAAGCCAGCGCCGCCGATGCCGGTTCATGCCGTCACGCGCCAGAACAGGCGCTCGAAGTTGGCGCGCGTCAGCTCNCCGATCGCCTCGACCGCCATGCCGCGCACGGCGGCAATCTGCTGGGCCACCAGCGTGACGTAGGCCGGGGTGTTGAGCTTGCCGCGGTGCGGGGCCGGGGCGAGGTAGGGGCTGTCGGTCTCGATCAGCAGCCGGTCGGCCGGGACGAAGGCCGCCACTTCGCGCAGCGCCTGGGCATTCTTGAAGGTGACGATGCCAGAGAACGAGATGTGGAAACCCAGGTCCAGCGCCGCGCGGGCGACGTCCATCGACTCGGTGAAGCAGTGGAACACCCCGCCGACGCTGCCTTCGCGCCCGTCCTCGCCCTCTTCCCGCAGGATGGCCAGGGTGTCGTCGGCGGCGCTGCGGGTGTGGATGACCAGCGGCAGGCGCGTCTGCTGCGCCGCGCGGATGTGGGTGCGAAAGCGCGCGCGCTGCCACTCCAGATCGGCCACGCTGCGGCCGCCTTTGCGGCCCTCCATGTCGTAGTAGTCCAGACCGGTCTCGCCGATGCCGACCACCCGCGGCAGCGCGGCGCGCTGCACCAGGTCGTCCAGCGTGGGTTCCTGCACGCCTTCGTTGTCCGGNTGCACGCCGACGGTGCACCACCAGTCGTCGTACTGCAGCGCCAGCGCATGCACGGCAGGGAATTCCTCGAGCGTGGTCCCGATGCACAAGGCCTGCGTCACGCCGGCGGCATGCATGGCGGCACGCACGGCGGGCAGTTGCGCCGCGAGTTCGGGGAAGTTGAGGTGGCAGTGCGAGTCGGTGAACATGAAATGTGGATAAAACCGCGAAACCCCAGCGCCAATTGGTCAGGTTTCGCTATCGAAAATGAGTTTCCGCACGGCCGCCCCACCCTGCCCCGGCGACTGGCGCGAAGGCCTCACTCAGATGGTCTGCGTGCCCCGGTCCGAAGCCAGGTGGGTGCCCAGCATCTCTTCGATCTTGATCTTGAGTGCGCGGGTCTTTTCGTCGGCCGGGAAGCGCACGCCAACGCCCTGGGTGCGCCCGCCGGCGNNGCGCGGCGGCGTGATCCAGGCGACCTTGCCGGCCACCGGGTAGCGCTGCGGGTCGTCGGGCAGCGTCATGAGGATGTAGACGTCGTCGCCGAGCTTGTAGTCCTTGGCGGTGGGCACGAAGATGCCGCCGTCCGTGAAGATGGGGATGTACGCCGCGTACAGGGCGGCTTTTTCCTTGATGGCCAGCTGAATCACGCTGGGCCGCGGGCTGGCAGACGGATGGGGCGTGGTGTTCATGGGCGGCTTGCAGGCGGTGGCGCGAAGTGTAATGCCTTGAGCGCGCGCGGCCTGGGCCTCCAGCGCGAGCCCGGGCTGGAAAGGGTGATCGGCGGTGCGTGCGGCCTGCCGCAGTTCGGCGGCCCAGGCGGTCAGGGCCTCGACNGGCGGCGGGGCCCCGGGGCACGGGGGCAGGTCGGCGGCGTCAAAGAAGCGCGGCGCGGCGCCGCTGGTCTGCGCAAGCAGGTCGTGGCAGAGTTTCTGCAGCACGCCAATCGCCCAGCCCAGCGGCTGGCCCGCCAGGGCGGCGGCTCCTTCGCCGCGGGCGAAAGCCTTGGGCAGCGCCGCCCAGGCNTGCGGCGGGCTGGGCGCCCAGGGTCTGCGCCAGGCTGAGCGCGTCGGCNNCGGGCGGCCGCCAGCGGCCCGCAGCAGCACCGCGGCATCCGGCGCGCTCAGCCCTGGTCCACCNAGCCAGCGCTGCGCCTGCGCAGGCTCGGGCCAGGCCAGCGTGTGGCCNTGGCAGCGGCTGCGGATGGTGGCGGGCAACGCATGCGCGGCGTCGCTGGCGAGCACGAAGCGCACGTCGCCCGGCGGTTCCTCCAGCGTCTTGAGCAGGGCATTGGCGGCGACCGTGTTCATGCGCTCGGCCGGGTAGATGAGCACCGCGAGCCCGCGCCCGCGCGCGCTGGTGCGCTGGGCGAATTCGATGGCCTCGCGCAGCGCTTCGACGCGGATGTCCTGGCTGGGCTTGCGCTTCTTGTCGTCGATGTCGGCCTGGGCTTTTTCCGACAGCGGCCAGCCGCGCGCGAGCAGTTCGGTCTCGGGCATGAGCACGGCCAGGTCGGCATGGGTGTGCACGTCGATGGCGTGGCAGCTGGCGCAGTGGCCGCAGGCGCCCTCTTCGCCGGGTTGCTCGCACAGCCAGGCGCGCACCAGCGCCAGCCCGAGCTCCGCCTGGCCGAGCCCCGAGGGCCCCTGCAGCAACCACGCGTGGCCACGCTGCGCCAACAGGCGCTTGAGCTGNCGCGGCCAGCCACGGCGGCAGGGCGGGCGCGGCGGTGGCGCTCACGAGCCGCCTCCGGCCTCGGGCCAGCGGGCCTGAATCTGGCGCAGCACCTCGGCCCACACGGCTTCGACTGGGGCGCCGGCGTCGATGCGCACGATGCGCCCCGGCGCAGCGTGCAGGCGCTGCAGATAGCCCTGGCGCACGCGGGTGAAGAAGGCCGCCGATTCGGCCTCGAAGCGGTCCGGGCTGCGCGCCTGCGCGAGCCGTTGCGCAGCGACTTCCGGGGCGACGTCGAACCACAGCGTCAGGTCGGGCTCGATCAGGGTGCCCTGCCCTGCGCCCGGCGCGGCGTCGGTCTGCACCCAGCGCTCCAGGGTGGCAAGCACCGTGCGGTCGAAGCCGCGGCCCTCGCCCTGGTAGGCGAAGGTGGCGTCGGTGAAACGGTCGCACAGCACCGTCTCGCCGCGCCCGAGCGCCGGGGCGATGCGCTGCACCAGATGGTCGCGCCGCGCGGCGAACACCAGCAGGGATTCGGTCAGCGGGTCCATGCCCTCGTTGAGCACCAGCGCGCGCAGGGTCTCGGCCAGCGGNGTGCCGCCGGGCTCGCGGGTGCAGGTCACGGTGTGGCCGCGCGCGCCANNGGCCGCCAGCGGCTCGATGTGGGTGGATTTGCCCGCGCCGTCGATGCCCTCGAAGCTGATGAAGCGGCCGCTCGGGCGGCGCACGGTGGATGGGGGCGTCATGAGGGCCTCATTGTCCGCGCTGGTAGGTGTTGACGGCGCGGTTGTGCGCGTCGAGCGTGGCGCTGAACTGGCTGCTGCCGTCGCCACGGGCGACGAAGTACAGCGCGTCGGTCTGCGCCGGCTGCACCGCCGCCAGCAAAGCGGCGCGCCCCGGCATGGCAATGGGTGTGGGCGGCAGGCCGGCGCGGGTGTAGGTGTTCCAGGGGGTGTCGGTCTGCAGGTCGCGCTTGCGCAGGTTGCCGTCGAAAGCGGCGCCCAGGCCGTAGATGACCGTGGGGTCGGTCTGCAGCGGCATGCCGCGGCGCAGGCGGTTGACGAACACGCCGGCGATCAGCGGGCGGTCGGCGGCGCGGCCGGTTTCCTTCTCCACGATGCTGGCGAGCGTGAGCGCTTCGTCCGGCGACTTCAAGGGCAGGTCGCTGCGGCGCGCCGCCCAGGCGGCCTCGAGGTGGCGGTCCATGGCGCGCAGTGCGCGGGCGAGCACGGCGAGGTCGCTCGTGCCCTTGCCGTAGGTGTAGGTGTCGGGAAAGAAGCGGCCCTCGGGCGCGACGCCGGGGCGGCCCAGCGCGGCCATGAGGGCGGCGTCGTCGAGCGCGCGGCTGTCGGGCCGAAGGTCCGGCGCCTGGGCCAGCGCGGCGCGCAGCTGCCGCCAGTTCCACCCNTCGACGAGGGTGAGGGTGCGCAGGCTCTCCCCGCGCACCAGCTTGCGCAGCAGGCTGCGCGGCGTGGTGCCGGGTTCGAGCGCGTAGTTGCCCGCGCGGATCTGCCGCGCCTGGCCCGAGAGGCGAAACCAGGCGTAGAGCGCATCGGGCGAAACGGGCACGCCCGCATCGGCCACCGCCTGCGCCACCGCGCGCGGCGCGGTGCCGGGCTCGATGGCGAGGTCCACGGCCGTGGTGCCCGCGATCGGCAGCGGCGCGTTGACCCACCACAGNCCCTGCGGCGGCGGCCGCCCCGCCAGCACCAGCAAGGCCAGCAGCGTTTTCAAGACCCGACGCACGACGCTGATTCCTTCCTGTTCAAGCGGCTCGACCAAAGGCGGTCATGATAATTGAGGCCATGACCGAACCCACTGCATCCCTTCCCGCCTGCAACGGGTGGCGCCGCTGCCCCATCTGGGCGTCATCCGCGCCGAGGGCGAAGACGCCGCCCGCTTTCTCCACGGCCAGCTCACGCAGGATNTCGCGCTGCTCGGGGCCGACGCGGCGCGGCTGGCCGCGCTGTGCTCGCCCAAGGGCCGCATGCTGGCGAGCTTCATCGGCATCAAGCCCAGTGCCACCGAGGTGCTGCTGATCTGCCCGGCCGACGTGCTGGTCGCGACCGTCAAGCGCCTGAGCCAGTTCGTGCTGCGCGCCAAGCTGCGCCTGAGCGACGCCAGCGCCGATTTCGAGCTGCGTGGCCTGATGGGCAATGCTCTCGAAACCGTAGCGAAAGACGACCGGTTGGTGCTGGGGTGCCGGGATTTTTCTTCGGGAAAGCTGATTTTTATGCCCTCCGCGCCGGGTCTGGAACGCGCAATCTGGCTCGCGACGCGCGGCACGCCCGAGCCTGCGGGTGCGGCGCTCGACCCCGCCCTGTGGGCCTGGGCCGAGGTGATGAGCGGCGTGGCCTGGGTCAGCGCGCCCATCGTCGATGCGCTGGTGCCGCAGATGCTCAATTACGAGTCGGTTGGCGGTGTGAACTTCAAGAAGGGCTGCTACCCAGGGCAGGAAGTGGTTGCGCGCAGCCAGTTCCGCGGCGTGCTCAAGCGCCGGNGGTTCATCGTGCATGCCGATGTGCCGCTGGCGGCCGGGCAGGAGGTGTTCAGCGCCGCGNACCCCGAGCAACCCTGCGGCCTGGTGGCGCAGGCCGCGCCCTCGCCCCAAGGCGGCTTCGACGCCATTGCCTCGCTGCAGATCAGCGCGGCCGAAGCGGGCGATCTGCATGCCGGCGCCGCGGACGGCCCGGCGCTGCGCCTCAAACCCCTGCCCTACGCGCTGCTGGCGGACGTCTGAGCCTGTTTGCATGGCCGCGCCGCCCTCACAGGCGGCTGCGGTACGGCTCCGGNATGTGCGCACGCACGGCGTCCTTCTGCTCGGGCGGGGCGGCGGCCAGCGCGGCGCGGTAGGCGGCAAGGGCCTTGGCCTCGTCGTGCACCGAGTTGGCGGCGGCCCAGATGTCGCCGCTCTTGAGGTGGCCGTCCACCGCGTATTGCGGCCAGCCCTGGGTGCGCAGTTCGAGCGCGCGCAGCGCCAGCGGCCAGTCCTGCGCACGGCCGCCGAGCACATAGGCGCCGTTGAGCAGGTCGAAGTCGTACTTGCCCTGCTCCACCAGGCGCTTGGCAAGGTAGTAGGCCTCGCCCTCGCGGCCGCTGCGGCTGAGCAGAATCACCTCCAGCGAGTTGAGCGACGGCGCGTCGGGCTGCACGTCGCGCGCGCGCATGAGCAGGACCACCGCCTTGTCGATCTGCCCCATCTGCGCATAGCCGCGCGCCACGTTGGCCAGCAGCGCCACCACATAGGGCCGCGAGGCCAGCACCGATTCCCACACCCAGGTGGCGTCCTTCCAGTCGCCCCAGCGCGCCATCTCGTCGGCAGCCATGGGGGTGATCTTGCGGTAGTGCGGGTTGATGGCGATGCCTTCGCGCAGGTTCTGCAGCATCTCGCGCTTGTAGGCCTGCCAGCGCGGGTCGTTGTAGGCGCCGGACTGGGTGATGGTGAGCGCGATCTTGACCGCGCGCACGATCTTGCGCTCGGCCTCGGCCGCCTGCTGGCTGATGTAGGCCGCCAGCGCCAGCGCCAGGGCCAGCGCGGCCAGGGCCAGGCGCGAGCGCACCGCGTTCCACGGCACCGCGCGCACGCCGCACCAGCCGCGGCACGGCACCCAGCCCAGCCGCGCGTCGGATGCGGCCAGCAGGCCGAGCATCAGCGCGAACAAGGCGCCAGTGCTGGCCAGCCGCCACGGAAAGCCCGCGTTGCTGACCAGCAGGAACATCGCCAGCGCGATCAGCACCAGCGCGCGGGGTGCGGCCTCCGTGGCGGTTGCGTCACTGGCGGCAAGCCGCCAGGTGCGCCACGCGGCGTTGAGCGCATAGCCCAGCAGCGCGAGCAGGAACAGCGCGCCAGTCAGGCCGTATTCGGCCAGCAGTTGCAGGGGTTCGTTGTGCGCGTAGTAGTCGGTCTCGAGCTGCGAGCCCGCGGGCAGGTAGCGCGGAATCTGCACCTCCCAGGCGCCCGCGCCGACGCCTGCGAGCGGGTGCGCGGCCACCATGCGCGCCGTGGCCTGCCACATGCTCCAGCGCATGGAGAACGAGCGCTCGGTGTACTCGGCACGCTCGGTCATGGAGGCCGAGCGCGCCAGCGCCCGTGCAAACGGCGTGGTGCCGCGCTGCTCCAGCCGGTGTTCCTCGAGCAGCTTGGCATTGCCGGTGGGGATGACGCCCAGCGCCAGCACCGTCACCGCAAACAGCGCCGGCACCAGGATGCGGCTGCTGCGGCTCCACTGCGCCGCCGCCGCGCGCAGCGTGGCCCGCAGCCGCCAGGCCGCCACCGGCAGCAGCAGCGCCAGCAGCAGCAGGGCGAGCAGCGCCGAGCGCGTGCCCGTCATCAGCACCGCGACCAGGTTGAAGGCGGTGGTGAAGGCCAGCAGCGCCAGCACCGGAGTCTGCCGCGCCCGCAGCAGCAGAAGCAGCGAGAACGGCAGCGTGCAGACGGCGAACTCGGCAAAGAAATTGCGGTTGACGAAGGTGGAGGCCGGGTTCGGCCCCTGCGGAAACAGCGCGAAATCGCCCCAGAACTGCAGAGCCGTCCAGAAGCTCGCCAGCAGCGCGCCGCCGTGCACGCCCCAGGCCAGGCGCTCGACCCGCTCGGCGTCGGCCACCTGCAGCACCAGCCAGGCCAGCAGCGCCAGCACGAACCAGCGAATCGCCTCCACGCCGCCCAGGTAGGCGTGTGACCAGGCCATGCTGCCCAGTGCCCACAGCATCAGCGCCAGCGGCAGCCACAGCAGGGCGTGCCAGCGCAGCGGCCGGNNGCGCTGGCGCTGCGCCCAGAAGAACAGCACGGCCGCCGTCAGCACGCCGAAGGACGCGATCATGGACTTGAGCGTGTCCTGCAGCATCTCCTCGCTGGGCACGCCCAGGCCCGGCGCCAGCACCAGCGTGGCCGCGAGCACCGCCACCGCGCCGCCGTCGGCCAGCAGGCGCGGCGCGGGCAAGGGGCTTGCGNNCTGGCGCGCGGCGCGCGGATGTGGTGACCGTGGGGTGCGCTGGGGCGCATCGCCCGGCAGGGCAGCGGCGGGGTTGCCGGTGGCGTCGGGCTTGCGGGGTTTCTTGCGGGCCATGCGGGCGCAGGGATGAAAGGTCGAGGGACGCGATCAGACGTGAGTTCTCAGCGCCCTGCGGGCCGCGCCAGCGCCATCTGCACATGGGGAATGCCCACCTCGTCGAAGGGCTCGCCGCGCACGGCAAAGCCCAGGCGGCGGTAGAAGCCCTCGGCGCTGCGCTGGGCGTTGAGCAGCACTTCGGTGTCGCCCCGCGCCCAGGCGGCGTCGAGCAGCGCGTGCAGCACGCGCGCGCCCTGCCCGCTCCCGCGCATGCTGCGCAGCACCGCCATGCGGCCGATTCGGCCGGTCTGCGTCCCACCACCGGCGTGCGGCAGCAGCCGGCCGGTGGCCAGGGGCTGGTCGAGGCGGTTGAACACCACGGCATGAATGGCAGTGGCGTCGGCTTCGTCCCACTCGTCCTCGCGGGCGATGCCCTGCTCTTCCACGAACACCTCGGTGCGCACGGCGGCGGCCGGCTCGCGCAGCGTGGCCCAGTCGCCCACGGCCACGCGCACCACGGGCTGGCCGGCTTCGAAGTCCTGCAGCAGCGTGCGCAAGGCCTCGGGCACGGGCTTNGAAGTCTGCGTGGCCGGGTCGGCGAACACATAGACCAGTTCACCGCCGACCAGGAACTGCTCGCCACGGAACACCCCGCCCTCGAAGGTGAGCGAGGTGGTGCCCACGCGCGCGCAGCGCAGGCCCACGTCCAGCGCATCGTCCGCGCGGGCGCTGGCGTGGTATTCCACGGTGGCCTTGCGCACGTAGAGGTCGCCGCCGAGGCGCTGCATCGCCGCCTCGTACGGCAGGCCCAGCGCGCGCCAGTAGTCGGCCACGGCGGTGTCGAAATACATCAGGTAGTGCGCGTTGAAGACGATCTTCTGCATGTCCACCTCGGCCCAGCGCACGCGCAGCCGGGTCAGGCAGCGAAAGTCCGCGCGCTTCACGAGCGCACCCGCCGCAGCGCTTCGCGCAGGTGACGCACGCGACGGCCGCGCCGTGGCAGCATGGCGCTTGCTTCGATGAACGAGGAGACACAGGCATGGCTTTCATTTACTACGTGACGCAGATTCACATCGACTTCGGCGCGCTGGCCCAGCTTCGCAGCGAGTGCGCGCGGGTGGGCATGCGCCGACCGCTGATTGTGACCGACGCCGGCGTCAAGGCTGCGGGCCTGCTGGAGCGGACGCAGGCTGCGCTGGGCGACCTGGCCGCGGCCGTGTTCGACGCCACCCCGTCCAACCCCACCGAGGCCGCGGTGCGCGCGGCCACCGCGGTGTACCGCGAGGCGGGCTGCGACGGCCTGATCGCGCTGGGCGGCGGCAGCGCCATCGACTGCGCCAAGGGCGTGGCCATTGCCGCCACGCACGAGGGGCCGCTGAAGACCTACGCCACCATCGAAGGCGGCTCACCGCGCATCACCGAGCGCGTGGCGCCGCTGATTGCCGTGCCCACCACGGCCGGCACCGGCAGCGAGGTGGCGCGCGGGGCCATCCTCATCGTGGACGATGGGCGCAAGCTCGGCTTCCATTCCTGGCACCTGGTGCCCAAGGCGGCCATTCTGGACCCCGAACTCACCCTGNGCCTGCCGCCGCGGCTGACGGCCGCCACCGGCATGGATGCGATCGCGCACTGCATGGAAACCTTCATGGCCAGCGCCTTCAACCCGCCGGCCGACGGCATCGCGCTCGACGGCNTGGCACGCGGCTGGGCGCACATCGAGCGCGCCACCCGCGACGGGCAGNACCGCGAAGCCCGCCTGAACATGATGAGCGCCTCCATGCAAGGCGCCATGGCGTTTCAGAAAGGCCTGGGTTGCGTGCACAGCCTGAGCCACAGCCTGGGCGGCCTGGACCCGCGGCTGCACCACGGCACGCTCAACGCGGTGTTCCTGCCCGCGGTGATCCGCTTCAACGCCGAGGCCGAATCCATGCGCAAGGAGCGCCGCCTCGACCGCATGGCCCACGCCATGGGCGTGCCCGCCGCCGCCGACGTGGCCGAAGCCGTGCGCGCCATGACCGAGCGCCTGGGCCTGCCCACCCGCCTGCGCGACCTGGGCGTCNACCCCTCCCAGTTCGACGCCATCATCACCGGCGCCCTGGCCGACCACTGCCACAAGACCAACNCCCGGCTGGCGAGCGCGGAGGATTACCGGGGATGTTGGAGGGGAGTTGGTGAGGCAGGAAGGCGGGCTTTCGGGCTTTTCGGGCTTTTCCGATACCGAAAACCGTTTCCGCGAACGGTACGGCCATTTAACGCCGTGGAGGCTGGTTAAAAGCGCTCAATCATTCGCCCGTCGCGTGAACGGGTTGTTCTGTCAATCACTGGACTTGCTACGGCTCGATGATTCGTTGGTGGGCTTTTGAACTTGGAGTTCATGCACTTGCTGTGCAAAGTGTCGAGCCAGATACAAGCGATCGAAGGGCGTCGTGAATTTTTCAGCCAGAATTCTGTCGTCGAGATCAAACCACGAAGCCGTTGATGAAAAGTCTCCAGAAATCACCAGCCATACTTCGTCGCAATGACTCTTGTATGCAGAGTGCCTACTGTTCTTTTTCGCGAGGACACGATCGACGTCTTCCCGCCTGAGCGTATTGAGCCAGGCAGAGCGCGACTTGCCGAAAAATGTTTCGTTCGGCGAATCCAACCGCAAAATGCGAACAAAATGAAGTATGGATGGCAATGTTATATGCCCACAGCAATCGTTCAACTCAACGCTCCCGCCCGGCTCGGGAACATTATCGGATACCAAGCCGGCCAATGTCTCGGCGTGCGATATGAAATCCTTTTCGATCAATCTGACCTGGTCGTTCAGTGAGAATAAAACATTAAGGGGCGGGAGTTGTCGACCGATGTAGATTTCTTCTGCTTTTCCTATTATTTTGTCGTGAGCGGCTTCGATTTCCTGTTCGGGTTTATTTCCAGGTGCTGGCTCTAAGTAAAGATCGGTCAGTTCGATACCGATCACGCGATCGGATCCTCGAATTAAAAANTCTGGTTCCTCCGACGGTTCTATTTCTCCGGCCGGAACTTGGTTTGCGAATTTCAGGAAGAAATCCAAACGGCTTCGCTCAAGCTGCTTCTTGGGTGGGGTCATCAACGGGGTGCCTCTCGTAGAGGGTCTCGAGCTTTCTGCGCGAGGCTGCCTGCGCCTTATGGCGTGGATCCTCAGTGGCGGTCATCGGGAATATTTGCGCACTTTCGGCCTGACTGTGTCGACGCTAATGGCGCAATTCGCTCACAGCGGCTCGACCTCCCGACGCTTTCCTTTCACCACCCACTCCGCAAACTCCTCCGCCAGCTGCCGCGCAGCGGCCACGGCCGTGCTCCAGGCTTGGACGCGCTCGGCGAGGTTGGGGCCGTAGTGGGTGAAGTCGGTGCGGTCGGGGAGTTTGGCGTTGGGGAGGGTGCGGACCCAGTCGGGGTCGGGGGCGAGGACGATGGCGCGCTCCAGGAAGGGCGTGGCGGCGTGGCGCCACTTGAGGGCTTTGTCGAGCCAGCCGGGCACCACGTTGTTCTGGAAGTGCGGGTAGAGCACCAGGCCGGCGCCGCCCTGGGCGGGCGCGGCCCGGTAATCCAGGTGCAGGTGGTAGTCGGTGATGCCGCCGTCCCAGTAGGCGCCGGGCGGCGCGCCGGGGATGTCGTGCACGGCTTGCAGCACGAAGGGGATGGAGCAGCTGGCCTGCAGCGCGGGCATGAAGTTCTGCGCGGTCAGCGGCAGCGCGCGGGTGCGGAAGTCCTGTATGGCAAACGGCAGGGCCTGCGGCGTGGTGGAGAACACCACGCGCTCGAGCCACGCGCCCAGGGCGCGGCGCTGCACGGCGTTGGCGGCGTAGGCGCCCAGGTAGCCCAGCGGGGTGAGCAGGCCGTGTTCGCGGCGCAGCACATGGCGCCCGCGTGAGGTGAGGATGTGCAGGCGGTAGCGGGGGTGGTTCAGCACCTCGTCCACGCGGCCGCCGTAGAAGGCCTCGAGGTTGCGGCCGAAGGTTTCGCTGACCTGTTGCGCGGTGGGGCGCTTCTGGCCGGGNGGCAGCTCGTAGTGCTGGCGGATGTAGTCGTGTTCGAGCCGCTCGAAGGCGCTGACCGCGTCGTCCAGGCAGGCGGTGGCCATGCGCCATGCGCCGATGGAGGCGCCCACCAGATGCACCGGCTGGGTGCTCTGCGGCAGCCACTGGCCGAAGATGAAACGGTCCAGCGGGCCGAGGATGAGGCCCTTGGGCCCGCCGGCGGCGGCGGGGATCACGGCCACGTCCTGCGGGCGAAGGCCGTGGCGCTCGATGTGNCGNCGCGCCACGGGGCCGGCGTAGATGCGAAGGGCTCGGGGGCGCTCATGGGTGTGGTTTTCTAGGTTTTTGGCCGGAACCCCAGCGTGAAACGGTCAGGTTGCGCTATGGCTTTTGAAGCCATCAACCATCCTTGCGCAGGCGGGCGAAGGCGCTTGCCATGGCGGTGTGGGCCGGTGGCTGCTGGGCGTTGCGGCCGGCTTTGGCATGGGCGCTGCGGCCGGCGGGCTCGAAGCGGTTGTCGCGCGGGCGTCGCGGCGCGCGGGGCGGCGTCGAGCTTCATGCTCAGGCTGATGCGGCCGCGCGCGTGGTCAACTTCCAGCACCTTGACCTTGACGATGTCGCCGGTCTTGACCACCTCGCGTGCGTCGTTGACGAACTTGTGGCTGAGCTGGCTGACGTGCACCAGCCCGTCCTGGTGCACGCCCAGGTCAACGAAGGCGCCAAACGCCGCGACGTTGCTCACCGTGCCCTCGAGCACCATGCCGGGCTGCAGGTCGCGCAGGTCTTCCACGCCCTCGGTGAAGCGCGCCACCTGGAAGTCCGGCCGGGGNTCGCGGCCGGGTTTCTCCAGCTCGCCGAGGATGTCGCGCACGGTGATGGCGCCGAAGCGCTCGTCGGCAAAGCGCTCGGGGTTCAGGCGCTTGAGCACCTCGGCACGGCCCATGACTTCCGTCACGGGCTTGCCGGTGGCGGCGAGGATGCGCTCGACCACGGGGTAGGTCTCGGGNTGCACGCCGGTCATGTCCAGCGGGTTGTCGCCGCCGCGGATGCGCAGAAAACCCGCACTCTGCTCGAAGGCCTTGGGCCCGAGGCCGCTGACGTCGAGCAGCTGGCGCCGGTTGCGAAACGCCCCGTGCGCTTCGCGCCAGCGCACCATGGCGCGGGCCACGCCGCTGGAGAGGCCCGAGACGCGCGCGAGCAGCGGCACGCTGGCGGTGTTGAGGTCCACGCCGACGTGGTTCACGCAGTCTTCCACCACCGCGTCGAGCGTGCGGGCGAGCTCGCCCTGGTTCACGTCGTGCTGGTACTGGCCCACGCCGATGCTTTTGGGGTCGATCTTCACCAGCTCGGCCAGCGGGTCCTGCAGCCGCCGCGCGATGCTGACTGCGCCGCGCAGGCTCACGTCGAGGTCGGGGAACTCCTGCGAGGCGAACTCGCTGGCCGAATAGACGGAGGCGCCGGCCTCGCTGACCACTACTTTNTTGAGAGCAACCGCCGACCCATCGGCGCTGGGGTACGGGGATTTTTCGATGAGTTTGAGCACATCGGCGGCCAGCCGGTCGGTTTCGCGGCTGGCGGTGCCGTTGCCGATGGCGATCAGCGCCACCGCGTGCTTGCGGCACAGCTGCACGAGCGTGTGCAGCGCGCCGTCCCAGTCGCGCCGGGGCTCGTGGGGGTAGACGGTGGCGGTGTCCACCAGCTTGCCGGTGGCGTCCACCACCGCCACCTTCACGCCGGTGCGGATGCCCGGGTCCAGGCCCATCACCGGTCTNGGCGCCGGCGGGGCGGCCAGCAGCAGGTCGCGCAGGTTGTCGGCGAACACCTTGATGGCGACCTTCTCCGCCTCTTCGCGCAGGCGGGTGAACAGGTCGCGCTCGATGGACAGGCTGAGCTTGACGCGCCAGGTCCAGGCCACGCATTTGCGCAGCAGCGCATCGCCCGGCCGGCCCTGGTGGCGCCAGCCCAGGTGCTGCGCAATGCGGCCCTCGGCCACGCTGGGCTGGCCGGGTTCGGGCTCCACCGGCAGCGCGAGCCTGAGCTGAAGCACCTCCTGCGTGCGCCCGCGCAGCAGCGCCAGCGCGCGGTGCGAGGGGATGCGGCCGATGGGCTCGGCGGCGTCGAAATAGTCGCGGAACTTGGCCACCTCAGGGGCCTGCGCATCCTTGCCTTCCACCAGCCGGCTTTGCAGCAGGCCCTCGGCCCACAGCCATTCGCGCAGGGGCTGCACCAGGGTGGCGTCTTCGGTCCAGCGCTCGCTGAGCAGGTCGCGCACGCCGTCGAGCACCGCGGCCACGGTGGAAAAGTCCGCGCCCTCGACGCTGCCGGCCGGGCGCACGAAGGCTTCGGCCTCCACGGCGGGGTCGAGGTTGGGGTCGGCGAACAGCCGCTCGGCCAGNGGTTCGAGGCCGGCTTCGCGCGCGATCTGGCCCTTGGTGCGGCGTTTGGGCTTGTAGGGCAGGTACAGGTCTTCGAGCTCCTGCTTGGTCGGCGCGGCCTCGATGGCCGCGCGCAGCGCGGGNGTGAGCTTGCCCTGCTCGTCGATGCTGCGCAGTACGGCGGCGCGGCGGTCTTCCAGTTCGCGCAGGTAGGCCAGCCGCGCTTCGAGCTCGCGCAGCTGCGCATCGTCCAGGCCGCCGGTGGCCTCCTTGCGGTAGCGGGCGATGAAGGGCACGGTCGCGCCGCCGTCGATCAGGTCCACCGCGGCCTGCACCTGGCGCGGCGCCACCTGGAGTTCCGCGGCGATCTGCGCGGTGATGCGGGTGGCGGTGGAAGCGGAGATGGAGGCCGCCAGGGCGGCATCGGCGCGCGCGCCGCGGGCCGCGGTGTCGTCCGCGGCGGTCGAGAGTTCAGCAGTCATCCAGAAAAACAAACGAATCACGAAAGGGAAATGGGTTGGGCATGGACCGGTCGTGCTGGAGCCGGTCCAGGCGTCGCAGGTGCGCTCTCCGGTGCGCGCTCAGGCGCTGCCGATGCGCACCACGATGCGGCCGCGCACCTGGCCGTCCATCAGTGCATGGGCGCGGGCGATGGCGTCGGCCAGCGGCACTTCTTCCACCATCGCGTCGAGCAGCGCGGGGTCGAGGTCGCGCGCCAGCCGCGCCCAGGCGCGTTCGCGCCGCGCACGCGGGGCCATGACGGAGTCGATCCCGGCCAGCGTGACGCCGCGCAGGATGAAGGGCAGCACCGTGGTCGGCAGGTCGTTGCCCTGCGCCAGCCCGCAGGCGGCCACCACGCCGCCATAGCGCGTCTGCGCCAGCGCATTGGCCAGGGTGTGCGAGCCCACGGCATCCACCACCGCGGCCCAGCGCTCTTTCTGGAACGGCTTGCCCGGCGCGGCGAGTTCGGCGCGGTCGATCACGGCGACGGCGCCCAGTCGGTGCAGGTAGTCTGCCTCGTGCGCCTTGCCGGTGGCCGCGACCACGCGGTGGCCCAGGCGGGCCAGCAGCGCCACGGCCACGCTGCCCACGCCGCCGGTGGCGCCGGTGACGAGCACTTCGCCGTCACCCGGCTGCACGCCGTGGTCTTCCAGCGCGAGCACGCACAGCATGGCGGTGTAGCCGGCGGTGCCGATGGCCATGGCGGCTCGCGCGCTCAGGCCCTCGGGCAGTCGCACCAGCCAGTCACCCTTGAGCCGCGCCTTCTCGGCCAGACAGCCCCAATGGGCTTCGCCCACGCCCCAGCCGTTGTGGATGAAGGCGTCGCCGGGCTTCCAGTCCGGGTGGGTGGATTCGATCACCTCCCCTGCCCCGTCGATGCCGGCCACCATGGGCCACTGGCGCACCACCGGCGCGCGGTGGGTGATGGCCAGCGCGTCCTTGTAGTTCAGCGTNGACCAGGCCACGCGCACCAGCACGTCGCCGGCGGGCAGTTGGGCCTCATCGAGCGTGTGCAGGCCGGCGCGGAAGCCGGCCTCGTCTTTNTCGAGCAGCAGGGCTTGGAACATGGGGTGCAGAGCGGGTGAAGAAAGGTTCGATGCGCCGCAGGGCACGCGGCGCGAAGGCCCGCATTGTGCCGCGCGGCGCGGCCACTGTTTGTCACCTGCAGGCGAAACGGCGCAGTCTGTTACAGCGCGACAATGGCTTACGCCACTTTATTCATTTGACTTGTGAGGTTTGAGCCCGTAAGCTGCCGCGAATGCGCGTTCTGATTCTCAGCCTGCTGCTGTGCAGCAGCGCCGCCTTGGCCGAGCCGCCCCAGGCATCACCCACCGACACCCTCAAGCGCTGGCGAAGCGCCCGGCTTCATCGGCCGTGTGGGCGAGCGGCTGACGAACCAGTTGCAACTCGCCCGCGACACCGTGGGCGACACCGCGTCCGACCTGGTGGCGCACGCCATGGGCTTCCTCGGCGTGCCCTACCGGCGCGGCGGCAACTCGGCGGAGACGGGTTTCGACTGCAGCGGCTTCGTGCGCAACGTGTACGAACAGACCGTGGGCCTGGTGCTGCCGCGGCGCGCCAATGAGCAGGCCCAGGCCACGCAGACCATCGACCGCGAAGACCTGCAGCCCGGCGACCTGGTGTTCTTCAACACCATGCGCCGCGCCTTCAGCCACGTGGGCATCTACGTGGGCGACGGCAAGTTCATCCACGCCCCGCGCTCGGGCGCCCGGGTGCGGGTGGAGGACATGCGCGAAGCCTACTGGCGCAAGCGCTTCAACGGCGCGCGCCGCGTCGCGGTGAGCGAGGCGCCCACGGCCCCGGCCCGCCCCTGAGCGTGAACTGGCGACACCCGATGGCACCTGCTGGCGGGTGACAGAACGGCGTCGTTCGGCCCGCCAGTACGCACCCCGTTGCTCCGAATCGCGCCGGCTTGGCCGTGTGCCCTGCTTTGTCGCCCGGAAGAAAAGGCCCGTCGAGTGACGGGCCTTTTCATTCTGGTGGGTGATAGTGGGTTCGAACCACTGACCCCTGCCGTGTGAAGGCAGTGCTCTACCGCTGAGCTAATCACCCGGAAAACCGGTGCGGTTGCTGCGCTTTGACGACTTGCGCCGTGCGGTGCAGCGAAGCCTCGCATTATGCCACAAGATTTTCGGGGTTCGGCGCAGCGGGCCGCGGCCAGAGGGTGCGGCCGCCGCTGGCCTTGTCGAGTTCGGCGAGGATTTTCTCGTGCGCGGCGCGCTCGGCTTCGCTGGGCGCGATGACGGGCAGGTCGAACTGGCGCAGGTCGATACGCACGGCGCCGTGCTGGGCATGGCCGGGGCCTTCGTCGCCGGGCTCGATGAGCAGGGTTTCCTGGCCACGGGTGAGGCCGATGTAGACGTCGGCCAGCAGTTCGGCGTCGAGCAAGGCGCCGTGCAGCGTGCGGCCGGAGTTGTCCACGCCCAGGCGCTCGCACAGCGCGTCGAGGCTGTTGCGTTTGCCGGGGTATTGCTGCTTGGCCATGGCGAGCGTGTCGGTCACGCCGGCCACCAGGGCTTCGAGCGGGCCACGGCCCAGTCGCTCGAGTTCGGCGTTCAGAAAGCCCATGTCGAACGCCGCGTTGTGGATGATGAGCTCCGCGCCCTCGAGGTAGGCGAGGATGTCGTCCACCACCTCGGCAAAGCGCGGCTTGTCGCGCAGGAACTCGTTGCTGATGCCGTGCACCTTGAGGGCGTCTTCGTGGCTGTCGCGCTCGGGGTTGAGGTAGAGGTGCAGGTTGTTGCCGGTCAGACGCCGGTTGACCAGTTCCACGCAGCCGATTTCGATGATGCGGTCGCCCGCAGCCGCCGACAGGCCGGTGGTTTCGGTGTCGAGGACGATCTGGCGCGCCATGTCAGTGGTTTTCCTTGGCGTGGTTGATGGAGTAGCGCGGAATCTCGATCACCAGGTCCTGCTGCGCCAGGATGGCCTGGCAGGACAGGCGCGACTGCGGCTCCAGCCCCCAGGCGCGGTCGAGCATGTCGTCCTCGCACTCTTCGGTGGGGTTGAGGCTGTCGTAGCCCTGGCGCACGATGACGTGGCAGGTGGTGCAGGCGCAGCTCATCTCGCAGGCGTGTTCGATGGCGATGTCGTGGTCGAGCAGCGCCTCGCAGATGGAGGTGCCGGCCGGCGCGCTGACTTCGGCGCCCTGCGGGCAGTATTCCGGTGCGGCAGGATCTTGATGACGGGCATGTGGGGTCTCGCTCGGTCGGCTGGCGGGGTGGAATCAAAGCGTGGCGACGTTCTTGCCGGCCAGCGCCTGCGCGATGCCGCGGTTCATGCGGCGTGCGGCGAATGCCTCGGTGCCCTGGGCCATTGCCTTGCTGGCGGCTTCGATGGCGGCGGCGTCGGCGGCGTTCGCCGCGGCGTCACGCAGGGCGGCCATGAGGGCGTCGATCTGCGCGCGCTCGGCGGTGTCGAGCAGGTCGCCATCGGCGTCGATGGCGCTTTGCGTGGCCATGAGCAGCCGCTCGGCGTCCACCCGCGCCTCGACCAGGGCGCGCGCGNNCATGTCGTCCTGCGCGGTGTGGAAGCTCTCCTGCAGCATGCGGGCGATCTGCTCGTCCGACAGCCCGTACGAAGGCTTGACGTCGATGGCCGCCTCCACGCCGGAGGTCTGCTCGCGCGCGCTCACGTGCAGCAGCCCGTCGGCGTCCACGGTGAAGGTCACGCGGATGCGCGCGGCCCCGGCCGCCATGGGCGGAATGCCGCGCAGCGTGAAGCGCGCAAGGCTGCGGCAGTCGGCCACCAGATCGCGCTCGCCCTGCACCACATGCAGCGCCATGGCGGTCTGGCCGTCCTTGTAGGTGGTGAAGTCCTGCGCCATGGCGGTGGGGATGGGCGTGTTGCGCGGGATGATGCGCTCCACCAGCCCGCCCATGGTCTCGATGCCCAGCGAGNNCGGAATCACGTCGAGCAGCAGCAGGTCGCCGCTGGCGTCGTTGCCGGCGAGCTGGTTGGCCTGGATGGCCGCGCCCAGGGCCACGACCTCGTCGGGGTTGAGGTTGGTCAGCGGCGCGCGGCCGAAATACTCGCCCACCGCGCGCTGCACCTGCGGCATGCGCGTGGAGCCGCCCACCATGACCACGCCCTGCACCTCGGCGGGCGAAAGGCCCGCGTCGAGCAGCGTGCGGCGCACCACGGCCATGCAACGCGCCGTCAGCGCGGCCGTGGCGGCCTCGAAATCGGCTCTTTGAACAAAAAGNTCGCCAGACCCCAGCGCCAGATGGTCGTGCAGCGCTACAGTTTCGTGAGTGCTCAAGGCCTCCTTCACCGCCCGTGCGGCGCGGCGCAGGGCGGCGCGGGTGCTGGCGTCGGCGGCTTGCAGGGCGCTCACGCGCGAGGTGAGCCAGTCGGCCAGCGCGCGGTCGTAGTCGTCGCCGCCGAGGGCGGAATCGCCGCCGGTGGCCATCACCTCGAACACGCCCTGGCTCAGCCGCAACACCGACACGTCGAAGGTGCCACCGCCAAGGTCGAACACCGCGTAGACGCCCTCGCTGGCATTGTCCAGCCCGTAGGCGATGGCGGCGGCCGTCGGTTCGTTGATGAGCCGCAGCACGTTGAGGCCGGCGAGCTGCGCCGCGTCCTTGGTGGCCTGGCGCTGCGCGTCGTCGAAGTACGCGGGCACGGTGATGACGGCGCCGAAGAGCTCGGCATCGAAGCTGTCCTCGGCGCGCTGGCGCAGCGTGGCGAGGATCTCGGCGCTGACCTCCACCGGCGTCTTCTCGCCCTGCACCGTCTGCAGCGCGACCATGCCGGGGTGGTCGACGAAGCGGTACGGCAGCTTCTCATGCCCGGCAATATCGGCCAGCCGGCGGCCCATGAAGCGCTTGACCGAGACGATGGTGTTCTCGGGGTCGGCCACGGCGGCGTCCAGCGCCGCGTCGCCGATCTGACGGCCGCCGCCGCTCAGGTAGCGCACCACCGAGGGCAGCAGCACGCGACCCTGGGCGTCGGGCAGGCATTCGGCCACGCCGTGACGGACGGCCGCGACCAGCGAATGTGTAGTGCCGAGGTCGATGCCGATGGCAATGCGCCGCTGGTGCGGGTCGGGTGCCTGGCCGGGTTCGGAAATTTGCAGAAGCGCCATGGTGTCAAAGGGGAGCCGGCCGCAGCACCTGGGCGCCGGGGCGGCTCGTGAAAACCGTGTGAGGTCGGTGGGCGCCGCAGCGCAGCCGCCGGATGCAACCCGCTATTGTCGCGCCGCGGTGGCGAGGGCCTCCTCGGCCAGCGCGTGGCGGCGCTCGGCCCTCTCCCGCGCAAACCGCTCGATGAACATCAGGCGGCGCACCAGCGCGGCGGCGCGGGGCATGTCCTGCGCGTCGTCGATGGCCCCGCGCAGGGCAGCCAGCGTCTCGTCGCGCGCGGCCTGCACCTGTGTGCCCAGTGCATCGAGTTCGGCGAGCGAGCCCGCTTCGTCGAGCGCTTCGCGCCAGGCCATCTGCTGCATCAGGAAGTCCGCCGGCATGGCGGTGTTGTCCTCGGCGCGCACCGGCACGCCGGCAAGTTCGCAGAGGTAGGTCGCGCGGCGCAGCGGGTCGGTCAGGCGCTGGCGCGCCTCGTTGATGCGCACCGACCACTGCATCGCCAGCCGCCGCGCGGCCTCGCCCTGGGCCGCGAAGCGGTCGGGATGGGCCGCGCGCTGCAGCGCCTTCCAGCGCGCATCGATCGCCTCACGGTCCTGCGCGAAGCGGCGCGGCAGGTCGAACAGTTCGAAGTCGTCGGATTGCAGGTTCACGCCGCGTTCCCAGGAGTCGGTCAGACCCGGAAGCTCTCGCCGCAGCCGCAGCGGTCGCGCTCGTTGGGGTTGTGGAAGCGAAAGCCCTCGTTGAGGCCCTCGCGCACGAAGTCGAGCTCGGTGCCGTCGATGTAGGCCAGGCTCTTGGGGTCGACGATGACCTTCACACCGTGCTGCTCCACCACCTGGTCCTCGGGCGCGATCTCGTCCACGTACTCCAGCTTGTAGGCCAGCCCCGAGCAGCCCGTGGTCTTGACGCCCAGGCGCACCCCCAGCCCCTTGCCGCGGCGGGCGAGGTACTTGGTGATGTGCTTGGCGGCAGCTTCGGTCAGGGTGATGGACATGGGCGGGCGGTACGGGCGGCGGTGGATGGGCGCAGGCGAATCAGTTNNCGCGTGCTTCTTCTTGTAGTCCTCCACCGCGGCCTTGATGGCGTCCTCGGCGAGGATGGAGCAGTGGATTTTCACCGGCGGCAGCGCGAGCTCTTCGGCGATCTGGCTGTTCTTGAGCTGCGCGGCTTCGTCGAGCGTCTTGCCCTTGACCCATTCGGTCACCAGCGAGCTCGAGGCGATGGCCGAGCCGCAGCCGTAGGTCTTGAAGCGCGCGTCTTCGATGATGCCGGTGGCCGGGTTGACCTTGATCTGCAGCTTCATCACGTCGCCGCAGGCGGGCGCGCCGACCATGCCGGTGCCGACCGTGTCGTCGCCCTTTTCGAAGGAGCCGACGTTGCGCGGGTTTTCGTAGTGGTCGACGACTTTTTGCGAGTAGGCCATGGTGAGGTCCTCCGGAAAAATGAAACGTTCAGTGNNGGCCGTCCACTGGATGGTGGAGAGGTCGATGCCTTCCTGGTACATCTCCCACAGCGGGCTGAGCTCGCGCAGCTTGGCCACGTTGCTGCGGATGGAGGCGACCGCGTAGTCGATCTCTTCCTCCGTCGTCCAGCGGCCGATGGTGATGCGCAGGCTGCTGTGGGCGAGCTCGTCGCTGCGGCCCAGCGCGCGCAGCAGNCTCGGCTCCAGCGAGGCCGAGGTGCAGGCCGAGCCGCTGGACACGGCCAGCCCCTTGACGCCCATGATGAGCGACTCGCCCTCGACGAAGTTGAAGCTCAGGTTGAGGTTCTGCGGCACGCGGCGCGTGGGGTGGCCGTTGAGGAACACCTGCTCCACGTCCTGNAGGCCGGCGAGCATGCGCTCATGCAGCACGCGCGCCTTGGCGTTGTCCTGGGCCATTTCCAGCCGGGCGATGCGAAACGCCTCGCCCATGCCCACGCACTGGTGGGTGGGCAGGGTGCCCGAGCGCAGGCCGCGTTCGTGGCCACCGCCGTGCATCTGCGCCTCGAGCCGCACGCGCGGCTTGCGCCGCACGTAGAGCGCGCCGATGCCTTTGGGGCCGTAGGTCTTGTGCGAGGCCAGGCTCATCAGGTCCACCGGCAGGGTGCGCAGGTCGATGTCCACCTTGCCGGTGGCCTGGGCGGCGTCCACGTGCAGCAGCACGCCCTTCTCGCGGCAGATGCGGCCGATTTCGGGGATGTCCTGGATCACGCCGATCTCGTTGTTCACCAGCATCACGCTGGCGAGCACGGTGTCGGGGCGGATGGCGTCCTTGAAGCGGTCGAGGTCGAGCAGACCGTCCTCCTGCACCGGCAGGTAGGTCACCTCGAAGCCCTGGCGCTCGAGCTCGCGCATGGTGTCGAGCACGGCCTTGTGCTCGGTCTTGACCGTGATGAGGTGCTTGCCCTTGCTCTTGTAAAAGTGCGCCGCCCCCTTGAGCGCGAGGTTGTTCGACTCGGTGGCGCCGCTGGTCCAGACGATTTCGCGCGGATCGGCGCCGACGAGCTCGGCCACATGGCCACGGGCTTTCTCCACCGCCTCTTCCGCTTCCCAGCCCCAGGCGTGGCTGCGCGAGGCCGGGTTGCCAAAGTGCTCGCGCAGCCAGGGAATCATCGCGTCGACGACGCGCGGATCGACCGGCGTGGTGGCGCCGTAATCCATGTAGATCGGAAAGTGCGGGGTCATGTCCATGGGAATACCTTGCGAAAAACGAAAGCCGCGGCGCCTCAGGCCCGCGCCGGCGGGGCGACGCTTCAGCCCTTGGCGAATGCATTGCCCAGCGCGAACACCGAGTTGGGCGCAGTCGTGCGCACCGGCTTGACGGCGGGCATGGCCGAAATGGCGCGCTTGACCATGGGCTTGCTCTCGATTTTGACGCCTTGCGCGAGCTGGTCGTCCACCAGCTTCTGCAGCGTGACGGAGTCGAGAAATTCGACCATGCGCTGGTTGAGCGCGCTCCAGAGGTCGTGCGTCATGCAGCGGCCGGCTTCGCCCATGCAGTTTTCCTTGCCGCCGCAGTGGGTGGCGTCGAGCGGCTCGTCCACGGACAGGATGATGTCGGCCACCGTGATGTCCTCGGCCTTGCGGCCCAGGGTGTAGCCGCCGCCGGGGCCGCGGGTGGACTCGACCAGCTCGTTGCGGCGCAGCTTGCCGAAGAGCTGCTCCAGGTATGAGAGCGAAATCTGCTGCCGCTGGCTGATGGCAGCGAGCGTGACGGGCCATTGGCCTGGCGCAGGGCCAGGTCGATCATGGCAGTGACGGCAAAACGGCCTTTGGTGGTCAAACGCATTGCAAACTCCTCGCCTGTCGGCATGAACTGTTCCAAACCCCGTTTGCGGCCCTGGCCCGGCAACGGATACCGCCCTGCCCTCACCGGCAGCGCGCGCCTGAATGCCGCGCAGCCGAACCTCCCAAGGTGTTTTGATGTGGCTGACGGGCGTTAGTTTAGCACAAAGTCGAGTGAATTCGTCGGCTATAAAAACCGTGGAGTCTGCGGTGTTACCTGCTGGTTCATTCGGCTGGCGGGCGCGGGCTCAGGCGGCACCACCGGCGGTGGGTGGCGCCATGCTGTCGGTGTCGGCCACGACGGCGCCGAACACCCGGGCCTTGAGCCGCGCGAGCTGGTCGCGCACGGCGGCGGCTTTTTCGAATTCGAGGCCNCTGGCGTAGGCCAGCATCTGTTTNTCCAGGCGCTTGATTTCGCGCGCCATGTCCTTCTCGCTTAGGTCTTCGAGCTCGGCCGCCGCACGCGCGGCCTGTTCGAGCCGCTCGGCCTCGCGGCCAGCCTTTTCGCTGTAGACGCCGTCGATGAGGTCGCGCACCTGCTTGACGACGCCGCGCGGCGTGATGCCGTGCTGGGTGTTGTAGGCGATCTGCTTGGCGCGGCGGCGCTCGGTCTCGCCGATGGCGCGGCGCATGGAGTCGGTGACGGTGTCGGCATACAGAATGGCCTGGCCGTTGACGTTGCGCGCGGCGCGGCCGATGGTCTGGATCAGGCTGCGCTCGGAGCGCAGAAAGCCCTCCTTGTCCGCATCCAGAATCGCCACCAGGCTCACCTCGGGAATGTCCAGCCCTTCGCGCAGCAGGTTGATGCCCACCAGCACGTCGAAGGCGCCCAGGCGCAGGTCGCGGATGATTTCCACGCGCTCGACGGTGTCGACGTCGGAGTGCAGGTAGCGCACCTTCACGCCGTTCTCGGCGAGGTAGTCGGTGAGCTGCTCGGCCATGCGCTTGGTCAGCACGGTGATGAGCACGCGCTCGCTCTTCTCCACGCGCAGCCGGATCTCCTGCAGCACGTCGTCCACCTGGTGGGTGGCGGGCCGCACCACCTCGGGGTCCACCAGCCCGGTGGGGCGCACCACCTGCTCCACCACCTGGCCGGCGTGGGTGTTTTCATATTCCGCCGGCGTGGCCGAGACGAAGATGCACTGGCGCATGCGGGCCTCGAACTCCTCGAACTTCAGCGGCCGGTTGTCCAGCGCGCTGGGCAGCCGGAAGCCGTATTCGACCAGCGTGGTCTTGCGTGCGCGGTCGCCGTTGTACATGCCGCCGAGCTGGCCGATGAGCACATGGCTTTCGTCGAGGAACATCACGGCGTCGCGCGGCAGGTAGTCGGTGAGCGTGCTCGGCGGCTCACCGGGNGCGCTGCCCGAGAGGTGGCGCGAGTAGTTCTCGATGCCCTTGCAGTGCCCCACCTCGCTGAGCATTTCCAGGTCGAAGCGGGTGCGCTGCTCGAGCCGCTGGGCCTCGACGAGCTTGCCCATGCCCACGAGTTCCTTGAGCCGCTGGTCGAGCTCGAGCTTGATGCTCTCCACCGCGGCGAGCACCTGGTCGCGCGGCGTGACGTAGTGGCTGCTGGGGTAGACGGTGAAGCGCGGAATCTTCTGCTTCACGCGGCCGGTGAGCGGGTCGAAGAGATGGAGCGCTTCCACCTCGTCGTCAAACAGTTCGATGCGCAGCGCCAGCTCGGAGTGCTCGGCCGGGAACACGTCGATGGTGTCGCCGCGCACGCGGAAGTTGCCGCGCGAGAAGTCCTGGTCGTTGCGCTGGTATTGCATGCGCACCAGCTGCGCGATGAGCTCGCGCTGGCCGATGCGATCGCCGCTGCGCAGCGTCATCACCATGCGGTGGTAGCTCTCGGGGTTGCCGATGCCGTAGATGGCGCTGACGGTGGCCACGATGACCACGTCGCGCCGCTCCAGGATGCTCTTCGTGCAACTCAGCCGCATCTGCTCGATGTGCTCGTTGATCGCGCTGTCCTTTTCGATGAACAGGTCGCGCTGCGGCACATAGGCCTCGGGCTGGTAGTAGTCGTAGTAGCTGACGAAGTACTCGACCGCGTTCTTCGGAAAGAACTCGCGGAACTCCGAATACAGCTGCGCGGCCAGCGTCTTGTTGGGCGCGAACACGATGGCCGGCCGGCCCAGGCGGGCGATGACGTTGGCCATGGTGAAGGTCTTGCCCGAGCCGGTCACGCCCAGCAGCGTCTGGAACACCTCGCCGTCGCGCACGCCCTCGGTCAGGCGTTCGATGGCCTCGGGCTGGTCGCCCGCGGGCGGGTACGGCTGGTAGAGCTCGAACGGCGAGCCGGGAAAGCGCACGAAGCGGCCGCTGCGCGCTTCGTCAGTCACCACATCTTCGGTCATGCCCCGAGTATCCCGCGAACCCGGCGCCCCACGGTGACGCCGACGATGCCCTGGCGCAGCCCGCCCATGCGCCCCCGCGATGCGAAGGCCCGGTAAAATCGCGGGTTTTCCCCGGTGCCCCGGCACCCTCTTCCCCGACCTCACCCACGCCAGGCAGCTCACCATGTCCTTGTTTTCCGCCGTCGAAATGGCCNCCCGCGACCCGATCCTGGGCCTCAACGAACAGTTCAACGCCGACCCGAACCCCAACAAGGTCAACCTCGGCGTGGGCGTGTATTTCGACGACAACGGCAAGCTGCCGCTGCTGCAGTGCGTGCAGGCGGCCGAGAAGGCGCTGATGGACAAGCCCAGCGCGCGCGGCTATTTGCCCATTGACGGCATCGCAGCCTATGACGCCGCGGTCAAGGCGCTGGTGTTCGGCGCCGACAGCGAGCCCGTGCAGTCGGGCCGCGTGGCCACGGTGCAGGCTCTGGGCGGCACCGGCGGCCTGAAGATCGGCGCGGATTTCCTCAAGAAGCTCAACCCCGGCGCCAAGGTGCTGATCTCCGACCCGAGCTGGGAGAACCACCGCGCACTGTTCTCGGCGGCCGGCTTCGCCGTGGATACCTATGCCTACTACGACGCACAGGCCCGCGGCGTGAACTTCGAGGGCATGCTCGCCAGCCTGGAAGCGGCCGCGCCGGGCACCATCGTGGTGCTGCATGCCTGCTGCCACAACCCCACCGGCTACGACATCACGCCCGAGCAATGGGACCGCGTGATCGCCGTGCTCAAGGCGCGCGGCCTGGTGCCCTTCCTCGACATGGCCTACCAGGGCTTCGGCCACGGGATTGCCGAAGACGGCGCGGTGATCGGCAAGTTCGTCGCCTCGGGCATGGATTTCTTCGTCGCCACCTCGTTCTCCAAGAGCTTCAGCCTCTACGGCGAGCGTGTCGGTGCGCTGAGCGTGTTGTGCGAGAACAAGGACGAAGCCGCCCGCGTGCTCAGCCAGCTCAAGATCGTCATCCGCACCAACTACTCCAACCCGCCCACCCACGGCGGCGCGATCGTCTCCACCGTGCTGGGCAACCCCGAGCTGCGCGCGCTGTGGGAGAAGGAGCTGGGCGAAATGCGCGTGCGCATCAAGGCCATGCGCCAGAAGCTGGTCGATGGCCTCAAGGCCGCCGGCGTGCAGCAGGACATGGGCTTCATCACCCGCCAGATCGGCATGTTCAGCTACAGCGGCCTCACCAGGNACCAGATGGTGCGCCTGCGCAGCGAGTTCGGCGTCTACGGCACCGACACCGGCCGCATGTGCGTGGCCGCGCTCAACAGCAAGAACATCGACTACGTGTGCAAGGCCATCGCCGCGGTGGTCTGACGCGCTCCGGATACTGGCCTGCGCCGGCCGTGACACGCCTGGAAAGCCGCCTGCGGGCGGTTTTCTGCTTTTTGGCGGGACCCCAGCGCGAATGGGTCAGTTCTTGCTATCAAAACTGAACCGTCCTAAGCGGGTTGAAGGCGGGATGGTCCCGATGCAGCGCCCGGCCACATCGGTTATATTGCACTGCAACAATTCTCTTCGCAGGCCACGATGCTCTACCAGATCTACGAAACCCAGCGCAGCTTCATGGAGCCGTTTGCCGACCTGGCCCAGGCCACGGCCAAGCTCTACAGCAACCCGCTCTCGCCCCTGGGCCAACTGCCCATGGCGCCGCGCGTGGCAGCGGCCTATGCGTTGCTGCACCGGCTGGGCAAGGACTATGAGAAGCCCGAGTTCGGCATCCGCACGGTGACGGTGGGCGGGNTGGAGGTGGCCATCCACGAGCGGGTGGAGATCGACAAGCCGTTCTGCGAACTGCGCCGCTTCAAGCGCTTCAGCGACGACGTGGCCACGCTGGAGACGCTCAAAGCCCAGCCCGCCGTGCTGATCGTGGCACCCCTTTCGGGCCACTACGCCACGCTGCTGCGCGACACCGTGCGCACCATGCTGCAGGGCCACAAGGTCTACATCACCGACTGGAAGAACGCGCGCCTGGTGCCGCTGTCCGAAGGCGAGTTCCACCTCGACGACTATGTGAACTACGTGCAGGAGTTCATTCGCCACCTGCAGCGCGAGTACGGCAACTGCCACGTCATGAGCGTGTGCCAGCCCACCGTGCCGGTGCTCGCCGCCGTCTCGCTGATGGCCTCGCGCGGCGAGCCCACGCCCCTGTCCATGACCATGATGGGCGGCCCCATCGACGCGCGGCGCTCGCCCACGGCGGTGAACAACCTGGCCATGAACAAGAGCTACAGCTGGTTCGAGAACAACGTCATCTACCGCGTGCCCAGCAACTTCCCCGGCGCGGGCCGGCGCGTCTACCCGGGCTTCCTGCAGTACACCGGCTTCGTCGCCATGAACCCGGACCGCCACGCCACCAGCTACTACGACTATTTCCAGGACCTCATCAAAGGCGATGACGCCAGCGCCGAGGCCCACCGCAAGTTCTACGACGAGTACAACGCCGTGCTCGACATGGACGCGGCCTACTACCTCGAAACCATCAAGACCGTCTTCCAGGACTTCAAGCTCGTCAACGGCACCTGGGACGTGCGCGCGCCCGACGGCACGCTCGAGCGTGTGCGCCCGCAGGACATCAAGACCACGGCGCTGCTGACCGTCGAGGGCGAACTCGACGACATCTCCGGCTCGGGCCAGACCGAAGCCGCGCACGACCTGTGCACCGGCATCGTGCGCAAGGAGCAGCACCACCTCGTCGTCGAGGGCGCGGGCCACTACGGCATCTTCAGCGGCCGGCGCTGGCGCGAGCGGGTCTACCCCACGTCAAGGCCTTCATCGCCGAACACCAGCCGCGTGCGGCCGCGGCACCGGCCCCGGCCGCTGCGGCCGAACCGGCCCCGGGCGAACCCGCCGCGGCTGTGGCAGCCCCGGCAACCGCGACGGCAGAGGCCGCCCCCGCAAGACCCCGCCGCCGCACCCGCAGCGCCTGAAGCCGGTTGGACGGAAGGCCGTCGCGCCGCTCCCGTCCGGTTCGCCTGAGCGCACTGGCCCCATTCCAAGATGCCCGAGCCCACCGCCCTGCCCCCGCTGCGCGAGGACTTGGCCGCGCGCATCGACGCCGCGCTGCCGCAGACCCAGTGCACCCGCTGCGGCTATGCCGACTGCGCGGCCTACGCGCACGCCATCGCGGCCGGCGAGGCCGACATCAACCAATGCCCGCCCGGCGGCGTCGAAGGTGTTGCGCGTCTGGCCGCCCTGACCGGCCGGCCTGCGCNNGCGCTGAGTCCGGAGCACGGCGTCGAAGGCCCGCGCAGCGTGGCCGTGATCGACGAAGACTGGTGCATCGGCTGCACCGTGTGCATCAAGGCCTGCCCGACGGACGCCATCGTCGGCGTGAACAAGCGCATGCACACCGTCATCGAGCCGTACTGCACCGGCTGTGAGCTGTGCATTCCCGTCTGCCCGGTGGACTGCATCCGGCTCGAAAACGTCAGCGGCGCCGCCACCGGCTGGGCCGCCTGGTCGAGCGCGCTGGCCACCCAGGCGCGCGAACGCTACGCGCGCGCGCGACGCCGCCACCGTGAGGAGCGCGAACGCACCGAGCGCCACGCCGCCGAGGCCGAAGCCAAGCTCGCCGACATCGGCGCGCATTCGCAGCACACCGACCCCGCCGTGCTCGAGAAAAAGCGCGCCATCGTCGAGGCCGCGCTCGCGCGGGCGCGGGCCCGCGCCCGGTTGGCGCAGGGCTGAAAATCGGAGGGTTGCGGCGCTTACTTGCGCACGCCCACCGTGGCGGCGAGCTTGTCGAACTGCTCGGGGCTCGGGCTGGCGAAGTTGAAGCGCGGGCCCAGGTCCAGCGCCACGGCCAGCGGCTTGCTCGGCGCCGTCAGGTCCCGGAACAGCGCCGCCGTCTTGCGCACGGTGGCCTCGTTCACGCTCGGGTGGGCATACAGCCCGAAACCCACGCCGGTGGCCTTGGTGGGCACGATGACCAGCCGAGCCTTGTGCAGCTTCTCCGACCGCGCGGCCAGACCCTGGGTGCTGAGTTGCTGCGCNGAGGTCTGCCGCGTGGAAATGCCGATCCAACTGCCCTCTTCCCAGGCGAACGCGGCCTTGGCGATCAGGCCCTGCTGGCCGACGGCGGCCTGCGGCGCCACTTCTTCCACGTAAGCGCACAGGCCCTCGTTCTTCACGATGGCCGCCTCGATACCCGAGGCCGTGCCCATGCAGCGCGAGCGCTGCAAATGCTCGAGCACGGCTTTCTGCTCGGCCGCGGGCAGGCTGCCCAGGGCCACCGGCGGCGCATCGGCCGGCGCGCTGGGCACCACCTGGGTGATGGCCAGCACCGCGGGGTGCACCGGCTCGAGGTTGACGGCCACCGGCTTGTAGCCGCTGAGCGCACCGACCAGCACGTTGGCGTAGATCCAGCAGTACGGCGCGCGCCCGGAGGCGGTCACGTCGTCGATGCGCTTGATCGGATAGAGCGGCTGCGTGGGCAGCCCGCTGCCGGCCAGAAAGCCGCGCAGCTCCTGCTCGGCGATGGTGATCTGGTGGGCGGCCTCGCCGCGGAAGAGTTGCGGGTTCAGGTAGGCGCCGCCTTCGCAGGCCTGGGCAAAAGCCGCGCCGGGCAGGGCCAGCGCGGCGGCAAGAACAATCGAGTTGAGCTTCATGGGCGTGTCTTTAAGGTCGTGAACGAACCCTTCAAGCAAGATTCGTTCGCAAGGTCCGAGTGGAAAGCCCGAAGCCTAGGAAGCTCAGCCCACCGCGGGCAAGCGGAAAAGCCCGCGAACGCCGCGACGCCCGCGTTTCTTTCTCAGCCCATTAGAGGTTTTGATGCCTGTCAACTCGGTGACTGCAGCCTGGCCGGACGCGTCACGCCCCCGCGCGCTCGAGCTGCGCGAACGCCTGCACCACCTCGGGCGGCGCCTGCACCAGTTCGATCAGCACCCCNTCGCCGCCGATGGGGAACTCGTCGTTGCCCTTGGGGTGCAGAAAGCAGATGTCGAAGCCGGCCGCCCCCTTGCGGATGCCGCCGGGCGCAAAGCGCACCCCNTGCGCCGTGAGCCATTCGACGGCCCTGAGCAGGTCGTCGATCCACAGGCCCACGTGGTTGAGCGGCGTGGTGTGCACGGCGGGCTTCTTCTCGGGGTCCAGCGGCTGCATCAGGTCCACCTCCACCTTGAACGGCCCGCTGCCGATGGCGCAGATGTCCTCGTCCACGTTCTCGCGCTCGCTGCGGAAGGTGCCGGTGACGTCCAGACCGAACATCTCCACCCACAGCGTGCGCAGCCGCGCCTTGTCCGCGCCGCCGATGGCGATCTGCTGAACGCCCAGCACTTTGAAAGGACGGTTCATTGCGCGAACTCCACGATGGGTTGGTCCACTGCCAGGCTCTCGCCCTTGGCGGCCAGCACCTTGGCCACCACGCCGTCGGCGGCGGCGAACAGCACGTTCTCCATCTTCATGGCCTCGATGACCGCCACGCGCTCGCCGGCCTGCACCTTCTGGCCCGGCGCCACGGCCACGTCCACCAGCAGGCCGGGCATGGGCGAGAGGACGAAGCGGCTCATGTCCGGCGGCGCCTTGAAGGGCATGAGGGTGTGGAGCTCGGCCATGCGCGGCGAGACCACCAGCGTGTCGATGCGCGTGCCGTTGTGCTGCACCGACAGCGCCAGCGGGTTGCGCGGCGTGCCGCGTTCCATCTGCGCGGTGAACGGCCGGCCGTTGACCGTGCCGCTGATGCAGATGTCGTTGAGCCGCGACGCGCTGCGGATTTCATAGCGCTTGTCGCCCACCTGAACCCGGGCTGCGCCGGTTTCGCCGACGAATTCGTCCACATGCACGGGNGTGTGCAGATGCTGGCCGTCGGGCTTGAGCGTGATGACCACATAGTCGCGCCCCGCGTTGACCGCGTAGCCGGGAAGCTGGCCGCTCAGNGCCGCGGCGCGCTCGCGCGACTTGCGGCGCACGAAGGCGGCGAGCGCGACGAGGAAGTCCGGGTCCTCGTGTGGCACGTCCTCGGCGGCGAAGCCCTTGCCGTAGTGCTCGGCGATGAAGCCGGTGTTGAACTCGCCCGAGACGAACTTCGGGTGCGCGAGCAAGGCCGCCTGGAACGGGATGTTGCTCTGCACGCCGCGGATGACGAAGCCGTTGAGCGCCTCGCGCATGCGCGCGATGGCGTCGGCGCGGTCGCTGCCGTGCACGATGAGCTTGGCGATCATCGAGTCGTAGAACATCGGGATCTCGCCGCCCTCCTGCACGCCGGTGTCCACCCGCACGCCGTGCGCCAGGCTGGCCTGGCCCTGCTGCAGGTCCTGCGCGGGCGGCTTGAAGTGCACCAGCCGGCCGGTGCTGGGCAGGAAGTTGCGGAACGGGTCTTCGGCGTTGATGCGGCACTCGATGGCCCAGCCGTTTCGCTGCACGTCGGCCTGCGTGATCGGCAGCCGCTCGCCGGCGGCCACGCGGATCATCAGCTCCACCAGGTCCAGCCCGGTGATGCATTCCGTCACCGGGTGCTCCACCTGCAGGCGGGTGTTCATTTCCAGGAAGTAGAAGTCCTGGTCCTTGCCGACGACGAACTCCACCGTGCCCGCGCTCTGGTACTGCACGGCCCGGGCCAGTGCCACGGCCTGCTCGCCCATGGCGCGGCGGGTGGCATCGGAGATGAAGGGCGACGGCGCTTCCTCGATCACCTTCTGGTGGCGGCGCTGGATGGAGCATTCGCGCTCGTTGAGGTAGACGACATTGCCGTGCGCATCGCCCAGCACCTGGATTTCGATGTGCCGGGGTTCGAGCACGTACTTCTCGATGAACACCCGGTCGTCGCCAAAGCTGTTGCGCGCCTCGTTGCGGCAGGAGGTGAAGCCCTCGAGCGCCTCCTTGTCGTTGAAGGCCACGCGCAGGCCCTTGCCGCCGCCGCCCGCGCTGGCCTTGATCATGACCGGATAGCCGATGTTGCGGGCAATCTCCACGGCGTGCTCGGCCGAGTCGATGGCCTCGTTCCAGCCGGGAATGGTGCTCACCCCCTGCTGCGCGAGCTTCTTGGACGCGATCTTGTCGCCCATGGCGGCGATCGAGTGCGCCTTGGGGCCGATGAAGGCGATGCCCTCGTCCTCGCAGCGCTGGGCAAAGCCCTCGTTCTCGCTCAGAAAGCCGTAGCCGGGGTGAATGGCCTGCGCGCCGGTGTCTTTGGCTGCGGCGATGATCTTGTCGGCCACTAGGTAGCTCTCGCGGCTGGGCGCCGGCCCGATGCACACCGCCTCATCGGCCAGCAGCACATGCCGCGCGTCGCGGTCGGCCTCGGAATACACCGCCACGGTGGCAATGCCCATCTTGCGGGCGGTGGCGATGACGCGGCAGGCGATCTCGCCGCGGTTGGCGATCAGAATCTTCGAAAACATCTTCACAACCCGTTGTCTTGAATGATTTGTTTCAACTGGGCCAGCGCAGACTGGCTGAGTCGCAGACTTTGGCTCTTCTTGCCGGGGACGGCTCGGCCAGCGGAACCGTATGTGTCGAGCTGCAATTGCCTCTCTCCGTCCACTTCAACTACGGTGTAGGTGCAGTCGACTGCCGTGTGTCGGTTTACCGATTGAAGTGGCTGATGTTGGATATTCGAAACCAGTGCCATCGGACGTTCCCTTTCACAACGGAATGTTCCCGTGCTTGCGCCACGGGTTTTCGATCTTCTTGTCCTTGAGCATCACCAGGCTGCGGCAGATGCGCTTGCGGGTTTCGTGCGGCAGGATGACGTCGTCGATGTAGCCGCGCTCGGCGGCGACGAAGGGGTTGGCGAAGCGGCGTTTGTATTCGGCTTCGCGCTCGGCGAGCTTGGCCGGGTCCTTCTTGTCTTCGCGGAAGATGATTTCCACCGCGCCCTTGGCGCCCATGACGGCGATCTCGGCGTTTGGCCAGGCGAGGTTCACGTCGCCGCGCAGGTGCTTGGAGGCCATCACGTCGTACGCCCCGCCGTAGGCCTTGCGGGTGATGACGGTGATCTTGGGCACGGTGCATTCGGCGTACGCGTAGAGCAGCTTGGCGCCGTGCTTGATGATGCCGCCGTACTCCTGGCTGGTGCCGGGCATGAAGCCGGGCACGTCGACGAAGGTGATGACGGGGATGTTGAAGGCGTCGCAGAAGCGCACGAAGCGCGCGGCCTTGATGGAGCTCTTGATGTCCAGACAGCCGGCGAGCACCAGCGGCTGGTTGGCCACGATGCCCACGGTCTGCCCGTCCATGCGCGCGAAGCCGACGATGATGTTCTTGGCGTTCTCGGGCTGGATTTCGAAGAAGTCGCCGTCATCCACGGTCTTGAGGATGAGCTCCTTCATGTCGTAGGGCTTGTTCGGGTTGTCGGGCACCAGGGTGTCGAGGCTGAGCTCGCAGCGGCCGATCGGGTCGCCGCTGGGGCGCACCGGGGGCTTTTCGCGGTTGTTGAGCGGCAGGTAGTTGAAGAGCCGCCGCAGCATCAGCAGGGCCTCGACGTCGTTGTCGAAGGCCAGATCGGCCACGCCGCTCTTGGTGGTGTGGGTGATGGCGCCGCCGAGTTCCTCGGCGGTCACCTCCTCGTGCGTCACGGTCTTCACCACCTCGGGGCCGGTGACGAACATGTAGCTGCTGTCCTTGACCATGAAGATAAAGTCGGTCATGGCCGGCGAATACACCGCGCCGCCCGCGCAGGGGCCCATGATCATGCTGATCTGCGGAATCACGCCGCTGGCCATGACGTTGCGCTGGAACACCTCGGCATAGCCGCCCAGAGACGCCACGCCTTCCTGGATGCGCGCGCCGCC
Source organism: Burkholderiaceae bacterium (assembly GCA_013693755.1). GTDB lineage: Bacteria > Pseudomonadota > Gammaproteobacteria > Burkholderiales > Burkholderiaceae_C > Tibeticola. The sequence continues at coordinate 3,066,097 of CP059256.1, read as the reverse complement.
CGAGTCGTTGAGGCCGATCACGGGCGCGCCGACCTTCATCGCCTGGTCCATGATCTTGCAGATCTTCTCGGCGTGGGCTTCACTCAGGGCACCGCCGAAGACGGTGAAGTCCTGGCTGAAGACGAACACCAGGCGGCCGTTGATCATGCCGTAGCCGGTGACCACGCCGTCGCCGGGAATCTTGTTGTCGGCCATGCCGAAGTCGGTGCAGCGGTGCTCGACGAACATGTCCCACTCTTCGAAGGTGCCCTCGTCGAGCAGCACCTCGATGCGTTCGCGCGCGGTGAGCTTGCCTTTGGCGTGCTGCGCGGCGATGCGCTTGTCGCCACCGCCCAGGCGCGCGGCANNGCGCTTCTTCTCCAGTTGTTCCAAGATGTCGTGCATGGATGACCTCGGTTGAATCAGTTATGAATTTGATAGCGCCTTATGACCGGTTGGCGCTGGCGTCGAGCAGTTTTCTTGCCGCAGCGGAGGCTGGCAGGGCGCCGGCGGCCACCTCGGCGCTGATGTGCGGCAGCAGTTCGCGCACCAGGGGNTGGGTGCGAAAAGCCTCGCGCAACCCGCTGTCGATGCGCTCCCACATCCAGGTCAGCGCCTGCTGGCGGCGGCGCGCCACCAGGTCGCGCGCGTCGCGGCAGGCCAGCACCGCGTCCCAGAACGCCACCAGGCCCTCGCCCTTGAGCGCGCTCATGCGCAGCACCCGCGCGCGCCATTCGCTGGTGCGCCCGTGCTGGGTGAACAGGCGCAGCGCGCTGGTGATGTGGGCTTCGGCGCGGGTCGCGGCGTCGGGGTCGAGGTCCGCCTTGTTGATGACGACGAGGTCCGCCACCTCCATCACGCCTTTCTTGATGGCCTGCAGATCGTCGCCCGCATTGGGCAGTTGCAGCAGGGCGAACACGTCGGTCATGCCGGCCACGGCGGTTTCGCTCTGGCCCACGCCCACGGTCTCGACCAGCACCACGTCATAGCCCGCGGCCTCGCACAGCAGCAGGGTCTCGCGGGTCTTCTCGGCCACGCCGCCCAGGTTGCCGCCGCTTGGGCTGGGGCGGATGAAAGCCTGATCGTGCACCGAGAGCCGCTCCATGCGCGTCTTGTCGCCCAGGATGGAGCCGCCCGAGACGCTGGACGACGGATCGACCGCGAGCACCGCCACCCGGTGCCCGCGCCCGATCAGGTACAGGCCCAGCGCCTCGATGAAGGTGCTCTTGCCCACGCCGGGCACGCCGCTCAGGCCCAGGCGCAGCGCGCCGCCGCTAAAGGGCAGCACGGCGGTGAGCAGGGCGTCGGCCACGCGGCGGTGTTCGGGCCGGGTGGACTCGATCAAGGTGATGGCCTTGGCCAGCGCGCGGCGCTCGCCCCGGCGCAGGCGCTGCACCCAGTCGTCGAGGGCGGCGGGCGCGTGGCTCATGCCGCCGCCCCGCGGTTGGGCTGCAGGAAATCGGCCAGCCGCCCTTCCCACACCCGGGTGCCGATGTGCTGCAGAGGGATGTCCGCATCGACCAGCACCTGGCCGCCGAGCGCGCGCCAGCGGTCGCAGAAGAGGAAGTCTTCGCCGACGTACTGGCCCTCGTGCACGCCGGTGTCGAACAGCGCCATGTAGTGCGGGTTCGGCGGATCGTTGCTGTCGCGCAGCCGCAGTTCGGGGTGCGCCGCGGCCAGCCGTTGCAGGGCGTCGCGGCGCAGGCGCATGAATCCGGTGCCCACGCGCGAGGCCACGAACAGCTCACCGACGCGGGTGATGGTGGGGCCGAACTCGATGGCAAAGCGCGGCGTGGCGGACTTGCGCGGATAGGTCGCGGCCACGAAGGGCACGTCCCACGCCAGCAGGCGCAGCAGCGACTCGGGCTGCCAGGCGATGTCGGCGTCGATGAACAGCAGATCGTCCCAGTCTTCGGCGAGAAACCGCGCCACCAGCCGGTTGCGGGCGTCGGCGATCAGGCTGTTGCCGATCTCGTAGGCAATGGTGTAGCGCACGCCGTGGCGGCGCAGCAGGTCGGCGCTGCCCATCAGGGCCGCCACGTGCCGGTAGTCCAGCAGGCCGTCCATGATCGGCGTGGCGATCATGAGCGAGCGCGGGCGCTTCGGTGGCGGCGTGTTCATGCGCGCAGCGGCGGGCAGGGTACAGCCGCTCAGCGGGCGACGGCGTGCCGGATGTGTTCCAGCACGTCCTTGGCGCTGGCGGGAATCGGGGTGCCGGGGCCGTAAATGCCTTTGACGCCGGCGTCGTACAGGAATTCATAGTCCTGCCGCGGAATGACGCCGCCGACGAAGACGATGATGTCGTCCGCCCCTTGTTTCTTCAGCTCCGCGAGGATGGCGGGCACCAGCGTNTTGTGGCCTGCGGCCAGCGTGGAGATGCCGATGGCGTGCACGTCGTTCTCGATGGCCTGGCGGGCGCACTCCTCGGGCGTCTGGAACAGCGGGCCGATGTCCACGTCGAAGCCGAGGTCGGCGAAGGCGGTGGCCACCACCTTGGCGCCGCGGTCGTGGCCGTCCTGGCCGAGCTTGGCGATCATCACGCGCGGGCGGCGGCCGTGCGCCTCGGCGAAGTGCTGGATTTCCTGTTGCAGCTGGCTCCAGCCCTGGGCGGAATCGTAGGCAGCGGCGTACACCCCGGTCACCTTTTGCGTGTCGGCGCGGTGGCGCCCAAAGACTTTCTCCAGCGCATCCGACACCTCGCCCACCGTGGCGCGCAGGCGGATGGCCTTGATCGACAGGTCCAGCAGATTGCCCTCGCCGGTGCGCGCGCATTCGGTGAGCGCGTCGAGCGCGGCCTGCACGGCGGCCGCGTCGCGTGTGGCTTTGATGGCGGCCAGGCGCGCGATCTGCTGCTCGCGCACCTTGACGTTGTCCACTTCCAGAATCTCGACCGGGTCTTCCTTGGCGAGCTTGTATTTGTTGACGCCGACGATCACGTCCTTGCCCGAATCGATGCGCGCCTGTTTCTCGGCGGCGGCGGCCTCGATCTTGAGCTTGGCCCAGCCCGAGTCCACCGCGCGGGTCATGCCGCCCATGGCATCGACCTCTTCGATGATCTTCCACGCCGCGTCGGCCATGTCCTGGGTGAGCTTTTCCATCAGGTAGCTGCCGGCCCAGGGGTCGATGACGTTGGTGATGTGGGTTTCTTCCTGGATGATGAGCTGGGTGTTGCGCGCGATGCGGGCGCTGAACTCGGTGGGCAGCGCAATGGCCTCGTCGAAGCTGTTGGTGTGCAGGCTCTGCGTGCCGCCGAAGACGGCCGCCATGGCCTCGATGGTGGTGCGCACGATGTTGTTGTAGGGGTCCTGCTCGGTCAGCGACCAGCCGCTCGTCTGGCAGTGGGTGCGCAGCATCAGGCTCTTGGGGTTCTTGGCGCCAAAGCCCTTCATGATGCGGCACCACAGCAGCCGCGCGGCGCGCATCTTGGCGATCTCCAGGTAGAAGTTCATGCCGATCGCCCAGAAGAAGGACAGGCGCCCGGCGAAGGCATCCACGTCCAGCCCCGAGGCCACCGCGGTCTTCACATATTCCTTGCCGTCGGCCAGCGTGAAGGCCAGCTCCAGCGCCTGGTTGGCCCCGGCCTCCTGCATGTGGTAGCCGGAGATGCTGATGGAGTTGAACTTCGGCATGTGCCGGGCGGTGTAGCCGATAATGTCGCCGATGATGCGCATGCTCGGCTCGGGCGGGAAGATGTAGGTGTTGNNGACCATGAACTCCTTGAGGATGTCGTTCTGGATGGTCCCGGCCAACTGGTCCTGCGCAACGCCCTGCTCCTCGGCGGCCACCACGTAGCCGGCGAGCACCGGCAGCACCGCGCCGTTCATGGTCATGGAGACGCTGACCTTGTCGAGCGGAATGCCGTCGAACAGGATCTTCATGTCCTCCACGCTGTCGATGGCGACGCCGGCCTTGCCCACGTCGCCCACCACGCGGGGNTGGTCGCTGTCGTAGCCGCGGTGGGTGGCCAGGTCGAAGGCCACGCTCACGCCCTGGGCGCCTGCGGCCAGCGCCTTGCGGTAGAAGGCGTTGCTCTCCTCGGCAGTGGAAAAGCCCGCGTACTGGCGAATCGTCCACGGCCGCACCGCGTACATGGTGGCCTGCGGCCCGCGGATGAAGGGCTCAAAGCCCGGCAGCGTGTTGGTGTGGGGCAGGCCCTGCAGGTCCTCCGCGGTGTAGAGCGGCTTGACCGCGATGCCATCGGGCGTGACCCAGGTCAAGGCGTTCACATCGCCGCCGGGCGCGGATTTGGCGGCGGCCTTGTGCCAGTCTTCGAGGCTGGCGGCTTTGAATTCGGGGCTGGGCGTGGTCATGCGGCGCTCGTTCGTGGAGTGAACTCAGTTTACATCATTCATAATTATTGATGCAAAATATGGCGCGAAGCTGACAGGCCCCGTGCCACCAAATTTCAAGAACACCCGACCCGACCCGTCCCAAGCACCCATGGCTGCCCTCACCCTCGCCNCGCGCGCGCTGTACGAAGAAGTGGCCGAGTTGCTGCGCCAGCGCATCTTCCGGCGCGAACTGCAGCCCGGCGCGTGGATCGACGAGATGCGGCTCGCGCAGGAACTGGGCATCAGCCGCACGCCGCTGCGCGAGGCGCTCAAGGTGCTGGCCGCCGAAGGCCTGGTCACGATGAAGGTGCGCCGCGGCGCCTACGTGACCGAAGTGTCGGAGAAAGACCTGCGCGACGTCTACCACCTGCTCGCCTTGCTGGAGGCCGACGCTGCGGCCGAAGTGGCGGCGTGCGCCGTCGCGGCCGATCTGGCCGCCCTGCAGGCCCTGCATGACGAGCTCGAGGCCGCCGTCGCCGACCGCGACCGCTTCTTTGCCGTGAACGAACGCTTCCACATGGCCTTGCTGGAGCGTGCGGACAACCGCTGGCGGCTGCAGATGGTGGCGGATCTGCGCAAGGTGATGAAGCTCAACCGCCACCACTCGCTGCTCAAGCGCGGCCGCATCGAAGAGTCGCTGGCCGAGCACCGCACCCTGATGGCCGCCCTGCGCGCCGGCGACGCCCAGGCTGCGCGCGACGGCATGCAGCGCCACTTCGCCAACGGACTCGAAGCGGCGGGCTAAGGCAACGCTGAACAAGTCCCTCGCGCGCCTCGCATCCTGGCGGCGGGCGGGCTGCCTCAAAGCAAATGCTCGCCATAGCCCCGCTATGGCTGCGCTTTACGCCTTGCACCCCATCCCGCGGCCAGGCGCGCGCCACCGCGGGGACTTATTCAGCGTTGCCCTAAGAGGGTGTATCCCAAATCAATCTCCCATGCGTTAAATCCTTCAGGACGCCGAAGTGAATGGCGCAACGCAGGAGGTGAGCAATGGAGCAAGTGCAACGACAGCGCAGCGGGCGGCGCCCAGGACGCAAACCGCTCATTGGGCCCGAGCACCACGCGGTGCTGGTGGAGATTGCCACGCAGATGCCGCGCTGCTCGTTGGACGAACTCACCCGGGAGTTCAACCACCGCAGTGCGCTGAGCGTGTGCTCGGCCACCGTGCGCAAGGCCTTGCGCGAGGCCGGCGTCAAGCGCGTGCGCGCGCAGCGCAAGAGCGCTGAGCGCGCGGCCAGTGGTAGTGGTGCACGCTCGCGCGTGGGCTACCAGGCGCTGCACCGGCGCGCAGACGGCACAAGCGGCATGAACACCGATCTGACCGATGCCGAGTGGGCGCTGCTGGCCGATCTGTTTGAGCGCCAGGGTGGGCGCGGTGCGCCGCCGCGGCATGAGCGCCGGCTGCTGCTCAACGCCTGCCTGTACGTCGTGCGCACGGGCTGCGCCTGGCGGCTGTTGCCCAAGGAGGTGTTCCCGCCCTGGCGCGCGGTGTACAAGGCCTTTCGCGGCTGGGCGCATTCTGGGGTGTTCGAGGCCATGCACGATCGGCTGCGCCAGCAGTGGCGAGCGCGCATGGGACGCAGCCCCATGCCCACGGCCGCCATCATCGATGCGCAGAGCACGCGCAGCACGCCCCAAGGCGGCCCCAGCGGCTTTGACGCGGGCAAGAAGGTCAAGGGCCGCAAGCGCCATCTGGTGGTCGATACCCTGGGCTTGCTGCTGGCCGTGAGCGTCACGGCCGCCAGCGTGCAGGATCGCGATGCGGCCGCTGCGGTGGTGGCTGCCGCCAGCGCCAAGGCGCCGACCCTGCAGACGTTGTATGCCGACGCAGCCTATGGCGGGCGCAGCGCCCAAGCGATCGAGCTCACCCACGGCATTGCCGTGCACATCGTGCGTCATCCCGGCAACCGCAGTACGGGGACGTGGCAAACCGCCCAGCAGCCGCTTTGGCCCGAGGAGGCTCCTGCGGGCTTTGTGGTGCAGGCCAAGCGCTGGGTTGTGGAGCGCACTCATGCCTGGAACGAACGATCGCGTCGCCTCCTCGCCCATCACGACCGCTCCACTTGGGCGCCCGTGGCTTGGATCTGGCTCACCGAAGCGCGTATCCTCGCTACTAGACTGGCGCAGAGATTCATTTAGGAAACACCCTCTAAGAGCGCGGCGGGCGAGCCGGTCGCTTCGAAGCGCCCCCTCAATGCGCCCCTCAATGCGCCACATCGCACGCCGGCGCAAACGGCGTGCGCATCACCTGCAACGTGACGTGGGTGATTTCGAAATGGGCGTGCAGTTCGTCGGCCGCGTGCTGCAGGAAGGCGTCGTCACTGCCGGCGGGCATGACCAGGTGCGCCGTGAGCGCCACCTGCGAGGTGCCGGGCGCCCAGATGTGCAGGTCGCGCACCTCGGCCACACCGGGCAGGCCGGCCAGCAGCGCGCGCACGGCCAGCGGGTTCACCCGGTCGGGCACGCCGTCGAACAGCAGGTGCAGCGACTGCCGGAACAGCCCCCAGGTGCCCACCAGAATGACTGCGGCAATCAAGAGACTGACCACCGGGTCGAGCCAGAGCCAGCCCATCCACAGCGTGAGCGCGCCGGCCACCACCACGCCCAGCGACACCAGGGCATCGGCGGCCATGTGCAGAAACGCGCCGCGGATGTTCAGGTCCGACTCGCCGCCGCGCATGAACAGCAGGGCGGTGGCGGTGTTGATGACGATGCCCACGCCCGCCACGGCCATGATGGTNGCCCCCTGCGCCTGCGCAACGCCATCGGCACTGAGCAGCCGGTGAACCGCCTCCCAGGCCAGGCCGCCGATGGCCACCAGCAGCAGCAAGGCATTGGCGAAGGCCGCCAGCACCGAGGCACGCTTCCAGCCCCAGGTGTGGCGCGCATCGGGCCGCAGCTTGCCCGCCAGCGCCCCGCCCCAGGCCAGCACCAGGCCGGCCACGTCGCTGAGGTTGTGGCCGGCGTCGGCCAGCAGGGCCAGGGAATCGACCTTCCAGCCGTAGAAGGCCTCGATCACCACGAAGGCGATGTTGAGCCCGATGCCGATGGCAAACGCCCGGTCGAAGTTGGCCGGCGCGTGGGCATGTCCATGGCCGTGGTCATGCCCGTGGTGGTGCGGGTGGGAATGGGGTTCGGGGTGGGGTGGGAGTGCGCGCCGCTCATGCGCGCGAGGGTAGCGCAAAGTTCAAGCCCGCAGCCACTGTTCCACCTTGTCGCGGCTGGGCACGCCGCCGGCGTGNACCACTTTGCCGTTGATGACCACGCCAGGCGTGGACATGACGCCGTAGGCCATGATGTCCTTGAGTTCCTCGACCTTTTCGAGGTGCACGGCCACGCCCCGGGCCTGGGCGACCTGTTCGATGAGGGCGAGCGTGTTCTTGCAGTTGGCACAGCCGGTGCCGAGTACCTTGATGTCCATNGCGGTGCTCCGAATGAATGGCGGGATCGATCAGCAGCACTTGCCCGTGGTGCCGGTGCCGCAGGCGGCGGTGGCGTCCTTCATGCCCAGGGCCTTCATGACCTTGGCCGCGGGGCAGAAGCCGGTGAAGCCCATCTGGAACAGGTTGGCGCCGACGAAAAAGGTGAGCCAGAGCCAGCTCAGTTGGCCGAGGTTGATCTGNCTGAAGTGGGCCAGCGCGAGGCTGGCCATGATCATGAAGCCCGCGAAGATGCTGATGGCGCGGTTGACGGTCATGGAATGCTCCTGAATGAAGAGAGAAAGTGAAAACGGAGAGTTCGGGGCGTGAAAGCGATCACAGCACGGCGTTGAACACGAAGCCCACGAGCAGAATGCCCGCAGCCACGATGCCGGCGAAGGTGGCGATCAGCCGCAGCTTGAGCACCTTGCGCAGGATGATCATCTCCGGAAGCGACAGCGCGATGACGCTCATCATGAACGCCAGCACGGTGCCCAGCGCCGCGCCCTTGGCCAGCAGCGCCTGCACGATGGGAATCACGCCCGCGGCATTGGTGTACATGGGCACGCCCACCAGCACCGCCAGCGGCACCGCCCACCAGGCCTGCTTGCCCATGATGGAGGCCATGAAGTCCTCCGGCACGTAGCCGTGGATCACCGCGCCGATGCCGATGCCCGCAAGGATGTAGGGCCAGACCTTGCCGACGATGTCGCGCACGGACTCGAAGCCCGCCTCGATGCGGTCGGACAGGGTGAGGCCGCCCTCCTCCACCGCGGCGGAGACCTTGGGCATGTCGCGCACCCAGTCTTCGAGGTAGCGCTCCATCTTCAGGCGGCCGATGATCCAGCCCGAGACGATGGCCACCGTCAGGCCCAGCCCCAGGTACAGCGCCGCCACCTTCCAGCCGAACATGCCGAACAGCAGCGTCAGCGCCACTTCGTTGACCATGGGCGCGGCGATCAGGAAGGAGAAGGTCACGCCCAGCGGCACGCCCGCCTGCACGAAGCCGATGAACAGGGGCACGGCCGAGCAGGAACAGAACGGCGTGACGATGCCCAGGCTGGCCGCCATCACGTTGGCCACGCCCTCGGTGCGGCCGGCGAGCAGCGCACGGGTGCGCTCGGGCGTGAAGTAGCTGTTGACCATGCCCATGACGAACACCACGCCGGTGAGCAGCATCAGGACCTTGGGCGCGTCGTACAGAAAGAACTGCAGCGCGCCGCCGAGGTGGCTGTTGCGATCGACCGGCAGCGCGGCCACCAGCGCCTCGGAGACAGGGTCGAGCACCTTGTAGATCGCCAGCCAGACGACGGCGGCAAGCACCAGAAAGACCACAGGCTGGCGCAGCGGCCAGGGCTTGGATGGGGCAGTGAGCGTGTTCATGCTGCAGAAGACGGTGCCGGGGCGAAAAAGACGCAGCCTGGGATTGCCAGCCGCTGGAAAACGGGTCGTCGGGAGCCAATATTCAGGAAAACCACTGGACCCCAGCGCCAAACGGTCAGGTGGCGCTATCAAAATAGGAACACCTGGTTGCCCCCTGCTTCACCCGGCCCGGCGCGCCTCACTCGCGCTCGATCTCCAGGTAGGTCTGGTTGGGCAGCTGCGGCAGCCAGACCTCGGCATGCTTGAGGCCCATGAAGGGCTTGGCGTCAAAGCTCTTGACCGCCGCGCCGATGTCGAGCCCATCGTCCACCGCCTTCTTCATGTGCGCACGCAGGGTGCGCAGCAGGTCGCGGGTTTCCTTCTGCGCGGTGGCCAGGTCGGTCACGCGACCATGCCCCGGCACGATCAGGGCCGGCTTGGCNTGGTCGATCACATCGAAGCTCGCCAGCCAGGTNCTGGTGCGGCTGACCGGATGCAGGCCGAGGATGCGGTCNACGTACACCACGTCGCCGCTGAACAGCACGCCGGTCTGCGGCAGCCACACCAGCGTGTCGCCCGGCGTGTGGCCGCCGCCGCGGTGCTTGAGCTCGAACACCGTGCCGCCGAGCTCGAGCCGGGTGTCGGCCTCGGTGAGCCAGCGCGTGGGCAGCGTGGGCACGGTGAGCGCCAGCCGATCCTTGAGCACGCGGGAGAGCCCNTCCATGTGCTCGCCGCTGCGGGCCTTCATGTCGGCCTCGGCGTCCCGGTGGGCGATGATCTCGGCGCCCTTTTCCTTGAAATAGCCGTTGCCAAGCCAGCGGTGGTCCTGGTCGCCGGTGTTGATGACCCAGCGAATCGGCTGCGGCGTGACGGCGCGCGCCGCCGCTTCGATCTTGCGGGCCACCTCGTAGGTGGGGCCGCTGTCGATCAGCACCGCGCCCGCGTCGGTGACGACCAGGCCGATGTTGGCATTGAGCCCCTCGTTCTCGGCCGTGCGGCCCTCGGTGTCGCCGATGTAGGCGTAGACCTTGTCGGCCACGCGCTGGAACTGGACTCGACGGCCGCGGCGAGGGTGGACGCCGCGCCGAGCACGGTGGCGAGCAGGACGGTGCGCAGGCTGCGCGGGAGGGCTTTGGATCGGTTCATGGGAGAGAAGACGCGACGGATGCAAAAAGACGCACCCCGCCTGAAGCCGCCGCCTACGACGGGACGCCGGCGCGCCGCCCGGCGAAATCCTCGACCCGGCCGTGCTCGTCGAATCGCACCTGGCAGGCNTCGGCCAGGCGGGCGCGCAGGCGCNNGGCGCGCTGCACGCGCGACTTGGCGGCACTCAGGCTCAGGCCGTGCTGCGCGGCGTAGTCGGCCTGCGGCAGGCCTTCGAGATCGCAGCGGGTGATGATGTCGCGGTCGGCATCCGACAGCTCGGCCAGCACCGCGGGCAGGCAGGCGGTGAGCGCGTCCACGGCGGGGAGTTCCTCGGCCTCGTCGATCAGCGTCTCGGGCAGTTCGACCGTGTCGCGGGCTACGCGCAAGCTGTCGGCCAGCAGGTTGCGCGCCACTTCGAACAACCAGGCGCGGGCGTTGCGCACGTCGCAGAAGCGTGCGCCCTGCCGCAGCGCCTTGATGAACAACTCCTGCATCAGGTCATCGGCATCGGCCGGGTCGCGCAGGCGCGCGCGCAGCCAGCGGCGCAGCTCGGCTTCGTGCGTCGTCCAGGCCCGGGTGATGCAGGAGGGTGTGGTGTCTGCGGCCACCATGGATGAAGACTGAACGCGGCTCATGGCGCACAGCGTACCGCGAATCGGGCCGCGGTTTCGGCCGCGTGTGCACGCGGCGGGCCCGCCCCGCCGGGCCGCCGGCCTGCGCCCCACCACGATGCCGCGCGCCGCGGCGCAGCCAACCCTGACCCACCCATGGGCGCGCGGCCGGCGCTTTCCGAGCGAAACCCCCTCAACCCCAGCGCCAACCGGTGCGATGGCGCTTCCTTTTCAGGAGCGTCGAACAGGCGGATCAGGCCTTCATCAGGTCGCGGATCTGCTGCAGTGCGGCCGGGTCGTCCATGGTGGTGAGGTCGCCGGTGTCGCGCTGTTCGCACACCGCCTGGATGGCGCGGCGCAGCACCTTGCCGCTGCGCGTCTTGGGCAGCACGGTAACGAAGCGCACCCGCGCGGGCCGGGCCACGGCGCCGAGGTCGTGGTCCACGCGTTTCATGATCTCGCCTTCGAGCCGCAGTTCGCCCTGCGCGTCGCCGAGCACGCTCGCATCCTTGAGCACGGCGAACGCCATGGCCACCTGGCCTTTGAGGGAATCGGCCACGCCGACCACGGCCACCTCGGCCACGTTGGGGTGGCCGGCGATGCTTTCCTCGATCTCGCGCGTGCCCAGGCGGTGGCCGGCGACGTTGATGACGTCGTCGGTGCGGCCGAGGATGAAGAAGTAGCCGTCCTCGTCGCGGATGCCCCAGTCGAAGGTGGAATACACCAGGCGGCCGGGCACGCTCTTCCAGTAGGTGTTGACGAAGCGCGCGTCGTCGCGCCAGACGGTCTGCATGCAGCCCGGCGGCAGCGGCCCTTCAATGGCGACCACGCCCTTCTGGTTCGCGCCGGTGAGTTCGGCGCCGGTCTGGTCGTCGAGCAGCTTGACGTTGTAGCCATACACCGGCTTGCCTGGCGAGCCGAACTTCGGCGCGGCGTCGTCCACGCCCTTGCAGATGGCCAGAATCGGCCAGCCGGTCTCGGTCTGCCAGTAGTTGTCGATGATGGGCTTGCCCAAGCCTGCGCTGATCCACTGCGCGGTGGGCTCATCCAGCGGTTCGCCGGCAAGGAAGAGCGCGCGCAGGCTGGAGAGGTCGTACTTGGTGAGCAGCGCCGGGTCNTGTTTCTTGAGCACCCGGATGGCCGTGGGCGCACTGAACATGACGGTGACCTTGTACTTCTCGACCAGGCTCCACCAGATGCCGCCGTCGGGCCGGATCGGCAGGCCCTCGTACATGATGGTGGCCATGCCGGCGATCAGCGGGCCGTAGATGATGTAGCTGTGGCCCACCACCCAGCCGATGTCGCTGGTAGAGAAATACGTCTCGCCGGGGTGGCCGCAGTAGATGTGCTGCATGCTCGCCGCCAGCGCCACGCAGTAGCCGCCGGTGTCGCGCTGCACGCCTTTGGGCTTGCCGGTGGTGCCGCTGGTGTAGAGGGTGTAGCTCGGGTGCGTGGCGTCCACCCACACGCAGGGCACCTGCGCGTGCAGGTGCTGTTCGCGCAGCGGCGCCCACAGGCGGTCGCGGCCCTCGACCAGCGGCAGCGGCGCCAGCCCNCGGTCCACCAGCAGCACCGACTCGGGCTTGTGCGCCGACTGGGCGATGGCCTCGTCGAGCAGCGGCTTGTACGCAATCGCCTTGCCGCCGCGCGAGCCCGCATCGGCGCTGACGATGACGCGCGGCGCGGCGTCCTCGATGCGCGAGGCCAGCGCGCCCGCGGCAAAGCCGCCGAACACCACCGAGTGAATCGCGCCGATGCGCACGCAGGCCAGCATGGCGAACGCGGCCTCGGGAATCATGGGCATGTAGATGAGCACCCGGTCGCCCTTTTGCACGCCCAGGCTTTGCAGCACGGCGGCCATGCGCTGCACCTCGGCGTGCAGTTCGGCAAAGCTGTAGACGAGCTCCTGCTCGGTCTCGGTGGACACCCAGATCAGCGCGTTCTGCGTGGCGCGCTGCGCCAGGTGGCGGTCCACCGCGTTGTGGCACAGGTTGGTCTGGCCGCCGACGAACCAGCGCGCAAACGGCGGGTTGCTGTAGTCACAGACCTGCTGCGGCGGCGTGTGCCAGTCCACCAGCCGGGCCTGCTCGGCCCAGAAGGCGTCGCGGTCGTCGATGGAGCGGCGGTAGAAATCGGCAAAGTTCGTCATGCGGCAGTCTCCTCGGGCACGGTGCGGGCAGCGCTCGGGCGGCCGCGCAATGCGCCGACCGCCTTCCAAAATTCATAATTATGGAGAACGGGCTTTCGACAAGCTGACGGGGCAACGGGCGGCTTCGGGCGTGGCCGGCGTGTTCAGAAGTTGTGAATGAATCGGGCGCGTCCGAGCAGGCCGCCGAAAAGCGCCCAATCAAGGCGCAAAGCGCAGCCGTAGCGCGGGCTACGGCGAGCATTTGCAACGCCGAGTGGACGCTTTTGGGCGGGATGAGCGGGCGTGGCGGGTTCGTTCACAGCTTCTTGGCCCACCGACCGAGCGCCGGCGGGCGTCACTTCTACCGAATCAGCGCCTGCACGGCCTTGAACTGCGGGTGCGCCGCATCGCGCAGCCATTCGAAGGCCACCATCTCGGTGGTCACCAGTTCGGCGCCGGCGGCGGCCAGGCGGTCGAAGGCGGCGTCGCGGTTGCGCTCGTGGCGCGAGCCGCAGGCGTCGGTGACCACCCAGACGTCGAACTCCTCCTCGATCAGTTCCAGCGCGGTCTGCAGCACGCACACATGCGCCTCGCAGCCGGCCAGCACCAGGGTTTCGCGCTGGGCCGCCGGCGCGGCCTCGGGTCTGCGCAGGTGGCGCGGCAGGCTGCGCGCATTGCCCTGGGGCGCGCGCTGCGCGGGCCGCAGCACGTCCAGCAGCCCGTCGGCCACGGCGCTGAAGACCATCTTGGGCAGCACGCGGCGGCACTGGCTGCGCAGCGCTGCGGGCATCTCGCCCAGGCGCGCGGGGTTCTGCTCGGTGCCCCAGACCGGCACCTCCAGCAGGCGCGCGATCTGCGCGAGCTGCTGCGCGCGCGCGAGCACGGCCTCGCCCTCGTGGATGGCGGGCATGAGCCGCGGCTGGTAGTCGATCAGGATGAGCTGGGAGTCGGAGGCGTCGAGCAGCATGGCAACGGAAATGTGAATGTTTGGGGCGATAGCGCCCGCGCCCGGCATTGTCGCAGCGCGCGCGCTCGCCGGGCTGTGATAGTCTGGTCCGGCCATGCAAGCCATCCCCGCCCTGCTCGCCCGTCCGCTGCTCGCCCTGTGGCTGTGCGCCCTCGCGCTGCTTGCGGGCTGCGGCGGCGGCAACGACGCCACGCCGACGCCGCCCCCGCCCCCGTTCCACCGCCCGGTCAGGGCACGCTGGTGGGCAGCCAGCCGCTGCCCAGCGTGCCGCTGGCGGACCTGCAGCGCGCCGCGGCCAGCCTGGCCGACCAGGGCTGGACGGCCGCGCCGCGCTACGTGGTTCAGTCCTGGCGGCTCGACTACCTCACCCTCGACGGGCGCAACCGCCTCGTCACCGCCTCGGCGCTGGTCAGCGTGCCCGTCAAGCCCGCGNGGGCGGCAAGCCCGGTGCTGGCCTACCAGCACGCCACCAGCTTCTACGACGACGAGGCGCCCACCCGCCGCGTGCGGGCCGACGAGGCGCCGCTGCTGCTGGCCTCGCTGGGCTACATCGTGCTGGCGCCGGACTACGTGGGCTTCGGCGCCTCGCGCGGGGCCGAGCACCCGTACCTGCTCTCCGCCCCGAGCGCGGCCGTGGTGGCCGACCTGCTCACCGCCGCGCAGACCTGGCGGCGCGGCGCCGGCGTGCTCGACAACGGGCAGCTCTTCGTGGCGGGCTATTCCGAGGGCGCGTACGTCAGCATGGCCGCGTTGCGCGCGCTGCAGACCACCGGCCGGCCCGAGGCCCAGGCGGTGGAACTCGCCGTGCTCGGCGCCGGGCCGTATGACGTGGGCCTGACGCTGGAGCTGCAACTGGCGCGGGTGCGTGCCGAAAACCCGGCGCTTGCCGCGCTGTTCAACCCCAATCTGCTGCGCGACCTCGGCAGCACCCTGCGCGACGAGGTGCGCCGGCTGATTCTGCGCACCCTCATCCCGGCCGACGCAACGGTGGGCTACCAGCCCACCTTTCTCGACAACTTCCTCGCCGACGACGATGCCGCCGTCGAGCGCGACAGCAACGTGCACCGCTGGGCGCCGCGCCGGCCGCTGCGCCTGTTCCACGGCCGCGACGACCGCACCGTGCCTTATGCGGTGTCGGTGCAGACGCTGCAGACGCAGCTGGCGCTCGGCGCCGCCGACCTGAGCCTGACCGACTGCCGCGCCACCAAGGCCGACCACATCGGCTGCGTGCCCGACTATTTCGCCTTCGTGCTCGCGCAGTTCGGCCGCCGCGCGCGGGATTTGTGACGGGCCGCGCGGGCGTGGCGCCAGGTTGACCGAAGTCAACTTTTCGGCGCGCGGCCCGCGCGCGGGCCCGCTTACGCCGTCGGCCCCTGTAAACTTCCCTCACACTCTGGCCCGCCCTTGGCGGGCCGCCGTCAGCAACCCACCCGGAGCCCCGCATGTTTCCCGAATACCGCGACCTGATCACCAAGCTCAAGACCACCGACCACCACTTCACCCGCCTGTTCGACCAGCACAACGCGCTGGACCAGAAGATCACCAACATGGAAAACCATGTCGAGCAGGGCACGCCGGTTGAAATCGAGAACCTGAAGAAGGAAAAGCTGCTGCTCAAGGACCAGCTCTACGCCATCCTGAAAAAGCCGCTGCCGAGCAGTAATCAAAAACAATAGCGCCACCGCACCGGTTGGCGCTGGGGTTGCGGCAAAAATCCTTCCAAGTTCGCCCTGGGGCGCCGCCGCAGCCCCACCGAACCGCCCGCAGCCCCCTGCGGGCGTTTTCATTCCTGCAAACGGCCGGCCCCGGCATCCGCGCGAAGGGCACTCCCCACGGCGACCAGGGGCCCGGTGGCGGGCCCTCAGCCCGCCGCGCGCAAGGCCGCGCGCAGCCGCTGGCCGATGTCGGGGCGGGCGGCGAAGGGGTCGGGCGGGTTGTGCTGCTCCACGATGGCCTGCATGCGGTCGCGCACATTGCCCAGCGCCTGCGGGTGGCTGTAGATGTAGAAGCGGTCGGCCGCGACCGCGTCGAACACCGCCTGCGCCACCTCGGCCGCCGTGACCCTGCCCGAACTCACCGCCTTTTCGCTCATGGCCTGGCCGATGAGCTGGCTCTTGGTGGGCGCCGCCGCCGCCAGCGCAGCCGGGCGGTTGCGCTCGCTCTGGGTGATGCCGGTGGGCACGAAGTACGGGCACAGGACGCTGGCGCTCACCTGGTCGCTGACCAGGCGCAAGTCCTGGTAGAGCGTCTCGGTCAGGGCCACCACGGCGTGCTTGCTGGCGTTGTAGATGCCCATGTTGGGTGCGGTGAGCAGGCCCGCCATGCTCGCGGTGTTGACGATGTGGCCGCGCCAGTTCGGGTCGGCCGCCGCGGCTTCGAGCATCATCGGCGTGAACAGGCGCACGCCGTGAATCACGCCCCACAGGTTCACGCCCAGCACCCACTGCCAGTCGGCCACCGAGCTNTCCCACACCAGGCCGCCCGCGCCGACGCCCGCGTTGTTGAACACCAGGTGCGGCGCGCCGAAGCGCTCGCGCACGGCGACGGCGAGCGCCTCCATCTGCGCGGCGTCGGCCACGTCCACGCGCTGCGCGAGCACCTGCGCGCCGGCGGCGCGCATTTCCTGTGCGGCGGCCTCCAGCGCGTCGGCCTGCACGTCCACCAGCACGAGGTTCATGCCGTGGCGCGCGCCGATGCGGGCGCACTCGAGCCCGAAGCCCGAGCCCGCGCCGGTGAGCACGGCGGTCTTGCCTTGAAAGTCGGAAATCATGGGGAAGGTCTCCTGGGGGTGGGGTTCATCGGCGGGCGGATCATCTCCACATGCGCGATGCCGTCTTCGTCGTAAGGCGCACTGTCGGTGACGAAGCCGTGGCGCCGGTAAAAATCCTGCAGATGGGCCTGCGCGCCGATGCGCACCGGCTGCGGCCCCCAGAGCTGCGTGAGCAGCCGCAGCGATTCGCGCATCAGCGCATGGCCCAGCCCTGCNGCACGCGCCTGCGGCGCGGTGACGACGCGGCCGATGCTCGCCTCGGCAAACGCCAGCCCCGGCGGCACCAGCCGCGCGCCGGCCACCAGNCCGCGCGCCGTTGGCGCACAGGCCGGCGCCTGGCGCGAAGGTCGCCGCCCCGTACGCCCAGGCGGCGCGGCCACGCCGGGCGCTGCGTGCACTGCGGGCGCGGGGTGCGCGGCTTGCGCGACCTCGCCCAGCACATGCAGGCAGGCGGTGTCGAGGCCATCGAGATCCTGGAACGCGCAGGCCTGCTCCACCACGAACACCTCGCTGCGCAGCCGCAGCAGCGCATACAGGCTGGCGGGCAGCAAGGCGTCGAAGGGCAGGCAGCGCCAGTGTACGGCGCAGGCGGCCGGCGGCGCGGGCGGCGTCGGGCGGGCGTCGGTCATCCGGGGCGGTGTTGGGCAGCGGCGCGACTCAGCGCGGCCGCGCGCGCTCCAGAATGGATGCGAAATCGGTGGTGGCGGGCAGCGAGCCGAAGCTGTAGCCCCAGTGCCCGGCCAGGCGCGACTCACAGAAGGCCGAGAACACCGCCGCAGGCGCCGTCTGCGCCAGCAAGGCCGCCTGCACCGCCAGCGCCACGTCCTGCGCGAGGCGGCGGGCCTCCATTTCGTTGGCCATCAGCTCCACGCGCGCGGGCAGGCTTTGCGCGAGCGCATCGAGCGCCGGATGCTGCCCCAGCGCGGGGCGCAGTTCCTGGGCGAGCGCGGCGGCGGCGTCGGCCTTGCGCAGGGCGCGCAGCAGGTCCAGCGCCATGATGTTGCCCGCGCCTTCCCAGATGCTGTTGACCGGCATTTCGCGGTAGATGCGCGCCATGATGCCTTCGCCGCCCTCCTCCACGTAGCCGTTGCCGCCCAGACATTCCATGGCCTCCTGGCCAAAGACGCTGCCGCGCTTGCAGATCCAGAACTTGGCAATGGGNGTCAGCAGGCGCTGCATCACGCGCTCGTGCTCGTCGGTGGCGGCGCGGTCGAAGCTGCGCGCCAGGCGCAGGGCCAGCGCGGTGGCGGCTTCGGATTCGAGCGCGAGGTCGGCCAGCACGTTCTGCATCAGCGGCTGCTCGATGAGCTTCTTGCCAAACGCCGCGCGCTGCGCCGTGTGGTCGATGGCGATCGACAGCGCCTGGCGCATCAGGCCGCTGGTGCCCAGCGCGCAGTCGAGCCGGGTGAGCGTGCCCATGGCGAGGATCTGCGGCACGCCGCGCCCNTCCTCGCCCACCAGCCAGGCGGTGGCGCCGGCGAATTCCACCTCGGAGCTGGCATTGGCCTTGTTGCCGAGCTTGTCCTTGAGCCGCTGGATGTACAGCGCATTGAGGCTGCCATCGGGCAGCACGCGCGGCAGAAACAGGCAGGAGAGTCCGCCGGCGGTCTGCGCCAGCACCAGAAAGGCGTCGCACATGGGCGCGGAGAAGAACCACTTGTGCCCGGTGACCTTGAAGCGCCGGCCCCAGCCGTCCTCGCCATCGGGCACGGCCTGGGTGGTGTTGGCGCGCACGTCGGAGCCGCCCTGCTTTTCCGTCATGCCCATGCCCAGGGTCACGCCGGCCTTGTCGCGCCAGAGCGTGAGCCGCGGGTCGTAGGCGCGGGCGGTGAGCTGCGGCGCCCAGTCGCGGTAGATGGCGGGGTTGTCGCGCAGCGCGGGCGTGACGGCATAGGTCATGGAGATCGGGCACAGCATGGACGGCTCGACCTCGGTGAACAGCATGAAGGCCGCCGCGCGNCGCACATGGGCGTGGCCGCTGGCCTGCTCGGCATCGGAAAACGGCGTGCCGTGCAGGCCGGCTTCGGTGGCGGCGCGCATCAGCGCGTGGTAGCTCGGGTGGAACTCCACCTCGTCGATGCGGCGGCCGAAGCGGTTGTGGCTGCGCAGCTGCGGCGTGTGCACATTGGCCAGGCGCGCATGGGTCTGCATCTCGCGCGTGCCCAGGCCCGCGCCCAGGGCGCGCAGGCCCGCGGGGTCGAGCGCGGGGGCGTTGAACTTCAGGCCGTCCTGCAGCGGTCGGTTGGCCTCGAACAGATTGACATCCACCAGCGGTTCGGGCTGGTTGAACACCTCATGCGTGCGCAGCGTCATGGTGCAGACCTCCTTGCGTCGGGGAAAAGCCTGGCCCGTCAGATGAGCTTGACCAGTTGCTTGCCCAGGTTGCGGCCCTTGAGCAGGCCGATGAAGGCNTCGGGCGCGGCCTCGATGCCCTCGGCGATGGTCTCGCGCGGGCGCAGCTTGCCCTGGGCGACCAGCGCGGCCAGTTCGGCCAGTGCCTCGGGCCAGACCTCCATGTGCTCGCTGACGATGAAGCCCTGCACCTTCAGCCGGCTGACCAGGATCAGCGCCGGGTGGGCCATGGGCAGCGGCTGGCCGTCGTAGCCGGCGATCATGCCGCACACGGCGATGCGGCCGAAGGCGTTCATGCGCAGCATCACCGCGTCGAGCACCATGCCGCCGACGTTCTCGAAGTAGCCGTCGATGCCGTTCGGGCAGGCGTCCTTGAGCGCCCTGGACAGCGAGGCTGCGTCCTTGTGCAGCTTGTAATCGATGCAGGCATCGAAGCCCAGCTCTTCGGTGGCGTAGCGGCACTTGTCCGGCCCGCCGGCGATGCCCACCACGCGGCAGCCGCGCGCCTTGGCCAGGGCCGCAAACGCGCTGCCCACGGCGCCGGTGGCCGCGCTCACCACCATGGTCTCACCGGCCTTGGGCTCGATGATCCTGACCAGCCCGTACCAGGCGGTCACGCCGGGCATGCCCACCGCGCCCAGGTAGTACGACAGCGGCACCTGCGTGGTGTCCACCTTGCGCAGTGCGCCGGGCTGGGTGGCGTCGACCACGCTGTACTCCTGCCAGCCGCCCATGCCCACCACCGGGTCGCCGGGCTGGAACTTCGGGTGGCGCGATTCGACGACCTCGCCCACCGTGCCGCCGATCATCACCTCGCCCAGCGGCTGCGGCTGGGCGTAGCTCTTGCCCTCGTTCATGCGGCCGCGCATGTAGGGGTCCNNCAGGCTCAGGTAGTGGTGGCGCACCAGCACCTGGCCATCCTGCAGGGGCGGGGTGTCCACCGTCTGCAGGCGGAAGTTGGCGGGCGTGGCCTCGCCCTGGGGGCGGTTGTCGAGGACGATCTGGCGGTTCTGTGGCATGGAAAGCTCCGAAGAAAACTCTGTTTTTGATAGCAACAACCGACCGGTTGACGCTGGGGTTCCGGCAAAAATCTGAAAAATGGCTCAATCGGTGGCCAGTGAGGGCTCCGGGGCACCGCTGCTGGCCTGCGGACGGCGCACGTACTTGAAGGTGCCGGTGGCATGGGCGCAGGCGCGGCCTGCGTCGTCGTAGAGCGTGGCCTCGGTGAAGGCCATGGACGCAGTGCGGTGCAGCAGCCGGCCCTGCGCGCGCAGCACGGCGCCAGGAGGCGCGTCATCGGCCAGGCGCGCGGGGCGCATGAAGCTGGTCTTCATCTCGATGGTGACCACGCCGAGCTCGGGCTGCACACTGCGCGCGGCCGTTGCCATGGCTACGTCGAGCAGCGTCATGCACGCGCCGCCGTGGGTGACGGCGAAGGAGTTGAGGTGCTCGGGCCGCGGCACGAAATGCAGCTCGGACTCGCCGCCCGCGAAGCGTTCGAGCGTGAAGCCCAGATGCTCGACGAAGGGAATGTGCGCACCGAAGGCAAGGCTCACGGGCGGCCTCCTCGGGTGTTGTGCCTCTTCATCGCAGCAGACGCGGTGAATGCGGGCGTGGCTGGTGCGGTCACCGCGCCTCAGCCGCCGGTGACCACGCTCACGCCGCCATCCACCGCCAGCCACTGGCCGGTGATGTGCTTGCCGGCGTCGGATGCGTAGAGCACGGTCAGGCCCTTGAGGTCCTCGTCGTCGCCCAGCCGCCCCAGTGGCGCATGGGCGGCCAGCCGCTCTTCGCCGAGGTTGCGGAGCGTGCCCGCCGTCATCTTGCTGGGGAAGAAGCCCGGGCAGATGGCGTTGACGTTGATGCGGTACTTGCCCCATTCGGCCGCCAGCGCGCGGGTGAAGTTGATGACCGCGCCCTTGGAGGTGTTGTAGGCGATGGTCTGCATCTCCGGCGGGTTGCCGCCCAGACCGGCGATGGAGGCCACGTTGATGATGCGGCCGCTGCGGCGCTCGATCATGCAGCGCTTGGCCACGTGCTGGCTCAGGATGAAGTAGCCGCGCACGTTGAGGTTCATCACCTTGTCCCAGGCNTCGACCGGGTGGTCCTCGGCCGGCGCGCCCCAGGCGGCGCCCGCGTTGTTGACCAGGATGTCGATCGGGCCCATGCGCTCGAGCGTGGTGTCGGCCAGGCGGCGCAGGTCGTCCTCGCGCGCGCAGTCGGCGGCCGTCCAGCGCGCGTCGGTGCCGGCGGCCTGCAGTTCGGCCACGGCTTCCTCGAGCTCGTCAGCCTTGCGGGCGGCCAGCATCACGCGCGCGCCGGCCTCGCCCAGCGCGTGGGCCATCTGCAGGCCCAGGCCGCGCGAGCCGCCGGTGACGAGCGCGGTGCGGCCACTCAGGTCGAAGAGTTGAGTCACGGTACGTGGGGTCATGGTCTGTGTCTCCAGGGGTCGTTCGGGTCGAAACCGGTGGCGGGGCGGTGCGGTGGCTTGGCGCTTCAGAAAGCCGCTTCGGGCAGGTCGGCGCAGGTGCGGTCGCGCNNGCGCACCACCTGCAGCCAGGCGCCGATCTTGGGCAGTTCGTAGTGGAAGAAGAAGCGCGCTGCCGCCAGCCGGCCGGTGCGCGCGTCACTCCCGGGNGCAGCGTGGGCGGCCAGCGCCACGTCGAGCCAGATCCAGGCCAGCACCGTGTGGCCGAAGGCCTGCATGTAGGGCACGGCATTGGCCAGCGCATCGGCGGGCTCATCCGTGGCCCAGGCGGCCTTGGTGGCCGCGCCCACGTCCTGCAAGGCCCTGGCCAGCGCATTGGCGTGGGCGGCCAGCTCGGGCTGGTGCAGCGCACGCTCGATGGTGGCGTTGATGCGGCCGGCCAGCAAGGACAGGCCCTTGCCGTTTTCCATCAGCACCTTGCGGCCCAGCAGGTCCATGGCCTGGATGCCGTGCGTGCCCTCGTGGATCATGTTCAGGCGGTTGTCGCGCCAGTACTGCTCCACCGGAAAGTCGCGCGTGTAGCCGTAGCCGCCGTGTACCTGGATGGCCAGCGAATTGGCCTCCAGGCACCACTCGCTGGGCCAGCTCTTGGCAATGGGGGTGAGCACCTCCAGCAGCAGGCGGGCGTCGTCGGCCGCTTCGGGGCTGCCGGTGTGCTGCTCGTCCACCAGGCGCGCGCAATAGAGTTCCAGCGCCAGCGCGCCCTCGGCGTAGCTCTTCTGCGCCAGCAGCATGCGCTTGACATCGGCGTGCTCGATGATGCGCACCGGCGGCTGGGCGGGGTCCTTGCCGGCGGGCCCCACCGGCCGGCCCTGCGGCCGGTTCTTCGCATAGTCCAGGCTGGCGTGGTAGCCCGCCATGCCCAGCATGGTGGCGGCCATGCCCACCCCGATGCGGGCCTCGTTCATCATGTGGAACATGCACTTGAGGCCTTCGCCGGGCCGGCCCACCAGGTAACCGATGGCGCCCGCTTCGCCGTGCACCGGGTACTTTCCCTCGCCGAAGTTCAGCAGCGTGTTGGTGGTGCCGCGCCACCCGCACTTGTGGTTCAGGCCCGCCAGCGCCACGTCGTTGCGCTCGCCGGTGAGCCGCCCCTCGGCATCCACCAGCCGCTTGGGCACGATGAAGAGGGAAATGCCCTTGACACCCGGCACCAGCCTACCGTCCGGCCCCGGAATCTTGGCCAATACCAGGTGGATGATGTTCTCGGTCAGCTCGTGGTCGCCGGCCGAGATCCACATCTTGTGCCCCTTGAGGCGGTAGCGCGGGCCCAGCGGATCGGCCTCGAAACCCTCGCCATCGGGTACGGCGCGCGTGGCCACGTCGCTCAGGCTCGAGCCGGCCTGCGGCTCGGACAGGCACATGGTGCCGGACCAGCGGCCCGAGAACTCGTTGAGCGCGAACACCCGCTTCTGCGCCTCGCTGCCATGCGCCATCAGCAGGTTGGCATTGCCCACGGTCAACATGCCCGCACCGATGCTCACCGAAGCCATGGCAAAGAAGGCGTTGGCCGCGGCCTCCACGGTGTAGGGCAGCTGCATGCCGCCGATCTCGGCATCCTGCGCGGCGCTGAGCATGCCGCTGTCGGCATAGGCACGCCAGGCCTCGTGCGTGGCCTGCGGCAGGATGACCTTCTCGCCGTCGAACTGCGGCTCCTGCGTGTCCACCAGCCGGTTGAAGGGCGCGTACTTCTCGCGGGCGATGCGCTCGCAGGTGTCGAGCACGGCATAGAAGGTCTCGCGGCTGTGCTCGGCAAAGCGCTCGCGCTGCGCCAGTGTGTGCACCGCCAGCCAGTCGTAGAGCAGGAAATCGACGGTGGTGCGCAGGCTCATGGGCATCTCGTCACGGGGTGGCTGGTGCCCGGGGCGTCAGCCAGGTTGCCGCGCCAGGGCGGCGATGGTGCCCTGCGCCACCGCACAGAGCGTTTCGACCCCGCCCTTCACGACGAACACGTCGCAGCGGCACACCGCCTGCGTCCGGCCCGCATGAACCGACTCGGCGCGGGCGAGCAGGCGCTCGCCGATGGCTGGGCGCAGGTAATTGATCTTGAACTCCGACGTGACCACGGGCACGCCCAGCGCGGTGCCGCCGGCATAGGTGAGTGCGTTGTCGGCGGCGTAGCTCACGACGCCACCGTGCACGAAGCCGTTCTGCTGCTTCACCGCGTCCGACACCGGCACCTGCAGTTCGCAGCGCCCGGCCGAGAGCGAGACCACCTCCGCGCCGATCAGCACCGAAAACGGCTGCCGGGCCAGCACCTCACGGCCCATGGCGAGGAAGTCCTCCGGGCTGACCGTGACCGGTTCGGTCATGGCAACGCTCGCCGGGCCGCCCCAAGGGCGATGCGCGCCCCCTCGGGGGCAGCGACCGGCACGCAGCGCGGGAGCGTGGGGGCCACATACCTCAGAGCACCTCAAACACACCGGCGGCACCCATGCCACCGCCGATGCACATGGTCACGCAGACGCGCTTGGCCCCGCGGCGCTTGCCTTCGATCAGTGCGTGGCCGGTCAGGCGCTGGCCCGACACGCCGTAGGGGTGACCCACCGCAATGGCGCCGCCGTTGACGTTGAGCCGGTCCGCCGGAATGCCCAGCTTGTCACGGCAGTAGATGACCTGCACCGCAAACGCCTCGTTGAGCTCCCAGAGATCGATGTCGTCGATCTTCAGGCCCAGCCGCGCGAGCACCTTGGGCACGGCAAACACCGGGCCGATGCCCATCTCGTCGGGCTCGCAGCCGGCCACCGCAAAGCCCAGGAATCGCCCCAGNGGCTTGAGGCCCTTCTTCTCGGCCAGCTTCTCATGCATGACCACGCAGGCGCCCGCACCGTCGGAGAACTGGCTGGCATTGCCGGCGGCGATCACCCCGCCCGGCAGCGCGGGGCGGATGTTGCGGATCGCCTCCACCGTGGTGCCAGGGCGGATGCCCTCGTCCGCGCTGATGGTCACCTGCTTGGTCATCAGGCCCATGACCGGGTCGGCCACGCCCATGGTGACGGTCATCGGCACCATCTCGTCGTTGAACAGGCCGGCAGCCTGGGCTGCGGCGGCCTTCTGCTGGCTGGCCGCACCGTACTCGTCCATCTGCTCGCGGCTGATGCCGTAGCGCTTGGCCACCTGCTCGGCCGTCTGCAGCATGCTCCAGTAGATCTCGGGCTTGTGCTGCACCAGCCCGGGATCGGCCAGCATGTGCTGGTTCATTTCCTGCTGCACGCAGGAAATGCTCTCCACACCGCCGGCCACGAACACGTCGGCCTCGCCCGCCTGGATGCGCTGCGAAGCCAGGGCGATCGTCTGCAGGCCCGAGGAGCAGAAACGGTTGACCGTCATGCCCGAGACGCTCACCGGGCAGCCCGCACGCAGCGCGATCTGGCGCGCGATGTTGGCGCCGGTGGCCCCTTCCGGGTTGGCACAGCCCATGATGACGTCGTCCACCTCGGCCGCCTCGATGCCGGCGCGCTGGATGGCGTGCTGCACGGCGTGCCCACCGAGGGTGGCGCCATGCGTCATGTTGAAGGCCCCTTTCCAGCTCTTGGCCAGCGGGGTGCGTGCGGTGGAAACGATGACAGCGGAAGTCATGAGCGCAATCTCCGGATTCAGTTGAAGGTCTTGCCTTCGGCGGCAAGCCGGGCCAGCAAGGGNGCGGGTTGCCAGAAGGCCGCATCGTCATGCGGATTGCGGGCAAAGCGCTTCATCGCCTGCACCACGTTGAACAGGCCCGTCTCGTCGGCATAGAACATCGGGCCGCCACGCGAGACGGGNAAGCCGTAGCCGAAGATGTAGACCACGTCGATGTCGCTCGCGCGCTGGGCAATACCCTCTTCCAGCAGCCGCGCGCCCTCGTTGACCAGCGCAAACACCAGGCGCTGCACGATTTCCTCGTCGCTGATCTTGCGCGGCGTGATGCCGATGGAGGCGCGGTAGTCCTCGATCATCTTCACCACCTCGGCATTGGGGATGGCGTCGCGCTTGCCCGGTACGTAGTCGTACCAGCCGGCGCCGGTCTTCTGCCCGAAGCGGCCGCGCTCGCAGAGCAGGTCGGCCGTCTTGCTGTACTTCATGTCGGGGTGTTCGACGGCGCGGCGCTTGCGGATGGCCCAGCCGATGTCGTTGCCGGCCAGATCACCCATGCGGAACGGCCCCATGGCAAAGCCGAACTTCTCGATGGCCTTGTCGACCTGCTCGGGCGTGCAGCCCTCGTCGAGCAGGAAGCCGGCCTGGCGCACGTACTGCTCGATCATGCGGTTGCCGATGAAGCCGTCGCACACGCCGGCCACCACCGCCGTCTTGCGGATCGTCTTGGACATGGCCATCACCGTGGCCAGCACGTCCTTGGCCGTCTTCTCGCCGCGCACGATCTCCAGCAGCTTCATGACGTTGGCCGGGCTGAAGAAATGCAGGCCCACCACGTCCTGCGGGCGCTGGGTGAACGAGGCGATCTTGTTGAGNTCNAGCGTCGAGGTGTTGGAGGCCAGAATGGCGCCCGGCTTCATCGTCTCGTCGAGCTTGCGGAACACGGCCTCCTTGACGCCGATGTCCTCGAACACCGCCTCAATCACCAGGTCGGCGTCGCGCAGGTCGGCATAGTCGAGCGTGGGGCTCAGCAAGGCCATGCGCTGCTCATATTTTTCCTGCTTGAGCTTGCCCTTCTTGACCTGGGCCTCGTAGTTCTTGCGGATGGTGGCGATGCCGCGGTCCAGCGCCTCCTGCTTCATCTCGAGAATCTTCACCGGGATGCCGGCGTTGAGGAAGTTCATCGAGATGCCGCCGCCCATGGTGCCGGCGCCAATCACCGCAACCGAGCGGATCGGGCGCAGCGGCGTATCGGCCGGCACATCGCCGATCTTCGATGCAGCGCGCTCGGACTGGAATAGATGGCGCAGCGCGCGCGACTCCGGCGTCCACATCAGGTTGATGAAGATCTCGCGCTCGAAGCGCATGCCGTCGTCGAACTTCCGGGTCGTCGCCGCTTCCACGGCATCGATGCACTTGAGCGGTGCGGGCAAGCCCTTGGCCATGCCCTTGACCATGTTGCGCGCGAACTGGAAGTACGCCGCGCCCTGCGGGTGCTTGCACGGCAGGTTGCGCACCAGCGGCAGCGGGCTGCCGTCGGCATGTCGCGCGCCGACCTCCGTGGCAAACGCCAGCGCCTCGGCGGCGAGCGTCTCTGCCGAGGCGGCGAGCTTGTCGAACAACTTCTGGCCGGGCAGCTGCGCCAGCATCTCGCTCTTGACCGGCTCGCCGCTGACGATCATGTTGAGCGCAGGCTCCACGCCGAGCACCCGCGGCAGGCGCTGGGTTCCGCCGGCGCCGGGGATCAGCCCGAGCTTGACCTCCGGCAGCGCCACGTTGCAGCCGGGCGCGGCCATCCGGTAATGGCAACCCAGCGCAAGTTCCAGGCCACCGCCCATGCAGACCGAGTGGACAGCCGCCACCACCGGCTTGTCCGAGCGCTCGACCGCGAGGATCACGCTCAGCAGATTGGGCTCCTGCAGCGCCTTGGGCGTGCCGAATTCGCGGATGTCGGCCCCGCCGGANAACGCTTTGCCGGCGCCCGTGATGACGATGGCCTTGACGGCCGCGTCGGCGTTGGCGCGCTCGAGCCCGTCGGTGATGCCCTTGCGCGTCTCGTAGCCCAGCCCGTTGACCGGCGGGTTGTTGAGCGTGATGACCGCCACGCTGCCGTGGACTTTGTATTCAGCTGTCATGCCATGCGTCCTCGAAAAATAAAAAGAACGAGCGTTCTATTTTTGGATTCTAGTGAGCTTCCTGCAAAACGTGTGCACCGTTTGTCGCGGGCGAGACGGCGCGTCACCCGGCCGCTGCCTTCGGCGCGATCGCCGCCGCCCGGCCCAGGTCGCGCGTGTGCCGACCGGCCGCGGCGCGCGTCGTCAGACCTCCAGCCACTCCTTGCGCACCGCGCTGTCGGCGCGCAAGGCCTGCGGCGTGCCCTCGAACACGATGCCGCCGTGACCCATCACCAGCACGCGGTCGGAGATTTCCAGCGCGATGGTGAGCTTCTGCTCGATGAGCAGCACCGACACGCCCTTGCTCTTGAGCGTCTGCAGGAACGCCCCGACCTGCTCCACGATCTTCGGCGCCAGCCCCTCGGTGGGCTCGTCGATGATGATCAGCTCCGGGTCGCCCATGAGAGTGCGGCACAGCGTAAGCATCTGCTGCTCGCCNCCGGAGAGCACGCCGGCCTCGGTGTGCTCACGCTCCTTGAGCCGCGGGAACATGGCGTACATGTCCTCATAGCCCCAGCGGCCGCGCGGGGCCGAGCCCTTGAAGCCGAGCTGCAGGTTCTGATGCACCGTGAGCTTGGGGAAGATGTCGCGGCTCTCGGGCACATAGCCCAGCCCCAGGTGCGCGACGCGGAAGGTGCGCAGACCCAGGATGTCCTGGCCCTTCCAGCGCACCGAGCCGCGCGCGTCTACCAGGCCCATGATGGCTTTGGCCGTGGTGGAACGGCCCGAGCCGTTGCGGCCGAGCAAGGCGACGATCTCACCCGGCTTCACCGTGAAGTTCACGCCATGCAGCACATGGCTCTTGCCGTAGTAGGCGTGCAGTTCCTTGACTTCGAGCATGGTCGTCAACCTCCGGCCTGCGCCTGCGCGATGACCGAGCCGAGATAGGCCTCCTGCACCTTCGCATTGGCGCGCACGGCCTGCGGGGTGTCGAAGGCCAGCACCTCGCCGTACACGACGACGGCAATGCGGTCCGCCAGGCCGAACACCACGCCCATGTCGTGCTCGACGGTGAGCAGCGTCTTGCCCTGTGTGACCTCGCGGATCAGTTCGATGAAGTGCTCCNGTCTCCACATGGCTCATGCCGGCGGTGGGCTCGTCGAGCAGGATGACTTCGGCCCCGCCGGCGATGGTGATGCCGATTTCGAGTGCCCGTTGTTCGGCATAGGTGAGGTTCATCGCCAGGGTGTCGCGCTTGCGGTCGAGGTGGATGCGATGCATCAGCTCGGTGGCCCGCGCATTCGCATCCTGCAGTTTCGAGAGGCGTTGCCAGAAGCTGTAGCGGTAGCCCAGGCTCCAGAGCACCCCGCAACGCAGGTTCTCGAACACGCTGAGCTTGGGAAAGATGTTGGTGATCTGGAAGCTGCGCGAGAGCCCGAGCCGGTTGATCTCGAACGGGCGACGGCCGTCGATGCGCGCGCCGTTGAGCAGGATTTCGCCGCTCGTGGGCGCAAAGCGGCCGCTGATGAGGTTGAACAACGTGGACTTGCCCGCTCCGTTGGGCCCGATGACGGCCACGCGTTCACCGCGCTTCACGCTCAAGTCGACGCCGCGGATGATCTCCGTCTTGCCGAAGTTCTTGCGCACCTGGCGCAGCTCCAGTGCCGGCGTGTCGGTGGAAACCATGGACATGCTCAGCGCCCTCCCGCCGCCTGAAGGCGGGCTTCGATGTCGTGCTGCACCGCATCCCAGCGGCGCGCGAAACGCCGGCGCGCCCACTCGAAAGCCGCGGCCCCGAGCACCGCCACCCCGGCAGCGCCGAACCAGCTGCCGGCCTGCCGGGCATGCAGCTCGATGCCGGCGAACTTCAGCAGGTCGTCACCACCAGCGTTGAGCTGCAGCGCATAGACCAGTTCGATCAGTGCCNGCCGCGCCCAGGAAGGCTAGCAAGCCGGTGACGGCCAGCAGCCCGTACGCCGGCAGCAGCTCGCGCAGCCGCCCGAAGCGCGCCACCCGCCAGTTCATCATGATGAGGCTGGCCAGCCCGCCCGGCGCGTACATGACCATGAACAGGAAAATCAGGCCCAGGTACAGCAGCCACGCCTTGGTGAACTCGGACAGCAGCATGAACGCCAGCACCATCAGCACACCGCCGATGATGGGCCCGAAGAAGAAGGTCGCGCCACCGAGGAACGTGAACAACAGGTACGCGCCCGAGCGGCCCGCGCCCACCACCTCCGCGGTCACGATCTCGAAGAGCACCGCGCCCAGCCCGCCGGCGATGCCTGCGAAGAAGCCGGCGATCATGAACGCCAGGTAGCGCACCCGCTGCGTGTCGTAGCCGATGAACTCGACCCGCTCCGGGTTGTCGCGAACGGCGTTGAGAATGCGCCCGAGCGGCGTCAGCGTGAAGGCGTACATGGCCAGCACGCTGACAAAGGTGTAGACGCCGATGAGGTAGTACACCTGAATCCCCGGGCCAAAGCTGATGCCCAGAAAGGGCTGGCCGATGACCCGGTTGCCCGAGACGCCCGCCTCGCCGCCGAAGAACTCCGCAAACATCAGGGACATGGCGAACACCAGCTCACCCATGCCCAGCGTGATCATGGCAAACGCCGTGCCGGCCTTCTTGGTGGTGACGTAGCCGAACAGGGCAGCAAAGCCCAGGCCGGCCACGCCGCCGACGAGCGGGATGAGGCTGACCGGCACCGGCAGCGAGCCCGCGGCGGCCATGTTCAGCGCATGAATCGCCATGTAGGAGCCCAGGCCCGAATACACCGCATGCCCGAAGCTGAGCATGCCCCCNTGCCCCAGCAGGATGTTGTAGGACAGGCAGGCCACGATGGCGATGCCCATCTGCGAGAGCATGGTGATGGAAAAACTGCTGCGAAACAACCACGGCAGCACCAGCAGCAGCACGCCGAAACCGGCCCAGATGAGCCAGGCGGGCTTGCCAGCCGGCGCCGCCACGGAAGACAGGGAAGAGGAAGCCATGACGGTTCAGCCCTCGCGGGTACCCAGGAGACCCCGCGGGCGGAAGATGAGGATGAGCACGAGGAAGAGATAGGGCAGGATGGGCGCGACCTGCGCCAGCGTGAGCGACAGCACGCTGTTGGACTGCCAGGCGCTCGAGGGCTTCACGCCCAGGTCCTGCAGCAGGTTGAGCAGCGAGTAGTCGATGGCCACGGCAAAGGTCTGGATCACGCCGATGAGCAGCGAAGCCAGGAACGCCCCGGCCAGCGAGCCCAGCCCGCCCACCACCACCACCACGAAGATCACCGAACCGACGGTGGCCGCCATCGCCGGCTCGGTGACGAAGGTGCTGCCACCGATCACCCCGGCGAGGCCCGCAAGCGCAGAGCCCGCGCCGAACACCAGCATGAACACCCGCGGCACGTTGTGGCCCAGCGCCTCGGCCATGTGCGGGTGGCTCAGCGANGCNTGGATGACCAGCCCGATGCGCGTTCGGGTGAGCAGCAGCCACAGCGCCAGCAGCATGCCCAGCGCCACCAGCATCATGAAGCCGCGCGTGGCCGGAAACGGCGAGCAGACGACGCGCACCCCNGCTTCGGTGGCCGAGCACAGCGCCGCGGGCGCCGCGCCCCACACCAGGCTCAGGCCCTCGACGCCGTGGTGCACCAGCGTGAACGCGGGGCCGCGAAGAATGTCGGGCGGGTTGAACTCCAGGGCGGTGCGCCCCCAGACGAGTTGCACCACCTCCGTCAGGATGTAGGACAGCCCGAAGGTGATGAGCAGTTCGGGCACATGGCCAAACGCATGCACCCGGCGCAGGGCCCAGCGTTCGAACCCGGCACCGAAGGCGCCCACCAGCAGCGGCGCCACCAGCAAGGCCCACCAGAAGCCGACCAGGCCCGACACCGTGTACCCCAGGTAGGCGCCCAGCATGTAGAACGAGGCGTGCGCGAAGTTGAGCACGCCCATCATGCTGAAGATCAGCGTGAGCCCGGCGCTGAGCATGAACAACAGCAGCCCGTAGCTCACGCCGTTGAGGGTGGAAAGAAGCAGGAATTCCATGTGGGTTCGTGTGGGTCGAAGCGTCGCGCAAGGCGCATCCTGCTCGCCGGCGCACCGGCGGCGCGCCCGCGGACGGCGAAACCAGCGCCGCCCCGAAGTGCCGAGGCGAGCGCCCGCCCGAGCAAACGCCACCGGCGCAGCACCGCCGCCGCGCCGGTGTAACCCCGTCAAAGAACGGGCATCAGGGGCGCTTCATCTGGCAGCTGGTGGGCGTGCTGGCCACGTAGGCCGGGAACTCCTTGACCGGCACCAGGGTCATGCCGGTGTTTTCCGGGCTGTAGGGGTACTTCTTGTCGGCCGGCTTCCAGACGGTGATGAACAACGGCTGCTGGAGCTGGTGGTCGGTCTTGCGCATCTCGACCTCGCCGTTGAAGCTCTTGAAGCGCATGCCCTCCATCGCGGCGGCGACCTTGACCGGGTCGGTGGACTTGGCCTTGGCCATCGCGTCGCCCAGGGCGTTGAACACATGGATGACCGCGCCGGTGTACATGTCGTCCTTGTAGCGGTTCTTGAAGTCGGCCATCCACTTGTCCATCTGGCCGCCCATGTTGTAGTGGTTGTAGGCCACCTGGTAGACCCGCCCGTCGCCGTTCTTGCCCAGCGCCGAGGGNGTGCCGGTGACGCCCGTGTAGTAGGTGAAGAACTTGCCGGTGTAACCCCCTTCGTTGGCCGCCTTGATGAGCAGCGCCAGGTCNGAGCCCCAGTTGCCGGTGATGACGGAGTCCGCGCCGGAGGCCTTGATCTTGGCGACGTAGGGCGCGAAATCACGCACCTGGGCCAGCGGGTGCAGGTCGTCGCCGACGATCTGAACGTCCGGGCGCTTGCGCGCGAGCATTTCCTTGGCGTACTTGGAAACCTGCTGGCCGTGCGAATAGTTCTGGTTGAGCAGGAACACCTTTTTGACGTCGGGCTGGTCCCAGATGAAGCTGGTCAGCGCTTCCATCTTCATCGAGGTGTCGGCATCGAAGCGGAAGTGCCAGTAGTTGCACTTGCTGTTGGTGAAGTCGGGGTCGACGGCAGCGTAGTTGAGGAACACCACCTCCTTGCCGGGGTTGCGTTCGTTGTGCTTGGCCACGGCTTCGATGAGTGCACCCGCCACCGACGACCCGTTGCCCTGCGCGATGTAGCGCACGCCCTGGTCGATGGCCGCCTTGAGGGCGTTCAGGCTCTCGGCCGGGCTGAGCTTGTTGTCGAAGGACACCATCTCGAACTTCACGCCGGCCGGGTTGTTCTTGCTGAACTGCTCGGCGAAGTACTTGAAGGAGTTGAGCTGGTTGTTGCCCACCGGACCCATGAGGCCGGTGAGCGGGTCGATGTGCGCAATCTTCACCGTCTCGCCCTGCTGGGCGAGGCTGAGCCCGGACGCCAGGGCGAAGCTGGCCAGCGCCACGATCTTGACGGAATACTTCATGAACAGGTCTCCTTGAATTGTTGGGGGTGGGTGGGTTGGCTCGCTAGCCTACGCGTGCGCCGCACAAGCCCGATCAGGGAATGCCCCTAGGCCCTATCGCGCGGGCGACTGGGCCCGCGCGGCGGTGCCATCAAACGCCCGGCAGGCGGTAATCTTTGAGCAGCTCGCGCAGCTTGGTCTTGAGCATCTTGCCGGTCGCTCCGAGCGGAATCGCGTCCACGAACACCACGTCGTCGGGGATCTGCCACTTGGCGATCTTGCCCTCATAGAAGGCGAGCAATTCGTCCCGGGTGAGCTCTGCGCCCGGCTTCTTCACCACCACGATGATGGGCCGTTCGTCCCACTTCGGGTGCTTCATGCCGATGCAGGCCGCCATTTGCACGGCGGGGTGGGCCATGGCGATGTTCTCCACGTCGATGGAGCTGATCCACTCGCCGCCGGACTTGATGACGTCCTTGCTGCGGTCGGTGATCTGCATGTAGCCGTCGGCGTCGATGGTGGCCACGTCGCCGGTGGGGAACCAGCCGTCGACCAGCGGGTCGCCGCCCTCGCCCTTGAAGTACTCGCGGATGATCCAAGGGCCCTTGACCAGCAGATCGCCCGAGGTCTTGCCGTCCCAGGGCAGCTCCTTGCCCTCGGCGTCGACGATCTTCATGTCCACGCCGAAGATCGCGCGCCCTTGCTTGAGGCGGATCTTCATCTGCTCGGACTCGGGCAGCACCAGGTGCTTGTTCTTGAGCGTGCACAGGGTGCCCAGCGGGCTCATTTCGGTCATACCCCAGGCGTGCAGCACCTCCACGCCGTAGTCGTCCTTGAAGGCGGTGATCATGGCCGGCGGGCAGGCCGAGCCGCCGATGACGGTGCGCTTGAGGGTGGAGAAGCGCAGCCCATTGGGCTTCATGTGGCCCAGCAGCATCTGCCACACCGTGGGCACGCCGGCGGCATAGGTCACGCGCTCGGCCTCCATGAGTTCATAGACCGATTTGCCATCGAGCGCCGGGCCGGGGAACACCAGCTTGGCGCCGGTGAGCGCGGCGGAATATGGAATGCCCCAGGCGTTGACGTGGAACATGGGCACCACGGGCAGGATGGCGTCGCGCGCGCTCAGGCACATCACGTCGGGCAAGGCGGCCGCGTAGGCGTGCAGGATGGTGGAGCGGTGGCTGTAGAGCGCGGCCTTGGGGTTGCCGGTGGTGCCGCTGGTGTAGCACATGCTCGAGGCGGTGTTCTCGTCGAACTGGGGCCAGGTGTAGTCGGCGGGCTCGGCGCCGATCCAGCTCTCGTAGCTCACGAGGTTGGGGATGCCGGTATCGGCGGGCAGCTTGTCGGCATCGCAGAGCGCCACCCAGCGCTTGACGGTGCCGCATTTGGCGTGGATGGCCTGCATGATGGGCAGGAAGCTCATGTCGAAGCACAGCACCTGGTCTTCGGCGTGGTTGGCGATCCAGGCGATCTGCTCCGGGTGCAGCCGTGGGTTGATGGTGTGCAGCACGCGGCCCGAGCCGCTGACGCCGAAATACAGCTCCAGGTGGCGGTACCCGTTCCACGCCAGCGTGGCGACGCGCTCGCCAAAGCCCACGCCGGCGCGGTCGAGTGCGCGCGCCACCTGGCGCGAGCGGCGGGCCACGTCGCGGTAGGTGTAACGGTGGATGTCGCCCTCGACGCGGCGCGAGACGATTTCGGCGTCGCCGTGGTGCCGCTCGGCGAAATCGATCAGGGCGGAGATCAGCAGCGGTTGGTTTTGCATCAGGCCCAGCATGGGAGCTCCTTGTATGGGGATGGAACAGAGGAATCGGCGCGATCGTAGCGAGGCCGTCGCAGCCAGACCAGCGGGGTTGACCCGCAGCCGTCACCTGCGGACAGCGCGCGCCGCGCACACCCCGCAATGCCCCCAGCGCGCGCACGGCGTCGGTCCAGCGCGGACAATTCGCCCCATGAACACCCCGGCCGAAGACTTCCTGCGCGCGGCGCCTGCGCTGGTGGACGCGGGCTTGCGCTGGCGGCACCGCTTCGCCACCCTGGGGCCGGATTTCTACGCCCGGCTCGCGCCCGAGCCGCTGCCCCATCCGTACTGGGTGGCGCGCAGCGACCGTCTGGCCTCCGAGCTGGGCCTGGACGCGCGCTGGATGGCCGGCGACGACGCACTGGCCGTGTTCGCCGGCAACGCGCCGCTGGCGGGCAGCTCGCCGCTGGCGAGCGTCTATGGCGGCCACCAGTTCGGCAACTGGGCGGGCCAGCTCGGCGACGGGCGGGCGATTCTGCTCGGCGAGCTGCTCACGCCCGACGGCTCGGGCATGGAGCTGCAGCTCAAGGGCAGCGGCCTCACGCCGTTTTCGCGCATGGGCGATGGCCGGGCGGTGCTGCGCTCGAGCATCCGCGAATTCCTGGCGAGCGAAGCGATGCACGCGCTGGGCATTCCGACCACGCGCGCGCTGTGCATCGTCGGCTCCAACGCGCCGGTGGTGCGCGAGACGGTGGAGACGGCCGCCGTGGTCACCCGCGCGGCGCCGAGTTTTCTGCGCTTTGGCCATTTCGAGTACTTCGCCTGGCGCGGCAAGACCGAGGCCCTGCGTGCGCTGCTGGACCATGCGGTGTCGCACTTCTACCCCGACTGCCAGCGCACGGACGTGGCCGAGACCGCCTGCGCGCTGCTCGCTGCCGTGACCGAGCGCACCGCGCAGCTCATGGCGCAGTGGCAGGCCGTGGGCTTTTGCCACGGGGTGATGAACACCGACAACATGAGCCTGCTCGGGCTCACGCTGGACTACGGGCCGTTCAACTTCCTCGACGCCTTCGAGCCCGGCCACGTCTGCAACCACACCGACGTGCTCGGCCGCTATGCCTTCGACCGCCAGCCCGAGGTGGCCCGCTGGAACCTGTTTTGCCTGGCCGAAGCCCTGCTGCCGCTCATCGGTGAGCCCGAGCGCGCGGTGCAGGCCCTCGCGCCCTACCCCCGTCTGTTCGCCCAGGCGTTCGAGGCGCGCCTGCGCGCCAAGCTCGGCCTGGGGGACGCGCAGCCCGGCGACGGCGCGCTCATCGACGCGCTGCTGGCCCTGCTGGCGCGCGAACGGGTGGACTACACGATCTTCTGGCGTCGCCTCTCGGCGCACATGGCCGGCGACGCGCTCGCGCCCGTGCGCGACCTGTTCCTCGACCGCGCCGCGTTCGACGCCTGGATGCTTCAATATTCGGAGCGCAACCGCACCGTTTCGCGCTGGGGTATGGGCGATTTGATGCTCAAGACCAACCCGAAGTACATTTTGCGCAAGCATCTGGCCGAACAGGTCATCCGCGCGGCCACCGCGGGCGACTTCGCGCCGCTGGCGCGCNTGCAGGCGGTGCTCGAAGCGCCATTCGACGAACACCCCGGCTGCGACGACCTGGCCGACTTCCCGCCCGATTGGGCGGCCCACCTCACCCTGAGCTGCTCCTCATGACCGTGCAGAAATCCGACGACGAATGGCGCGCCCTGCTCGCCGCCAAGGGCGCCGAGCCGCTGGCGTTCGAGGTCACCCGCCGCGCCGCCACCGAGCGCCCGTTCACCGGCAAGTACGAGCAGGTCTGGGCCGACGGCAGCTACCACTGCATCTGCTGCGGCAACCTGCTGTTCGACTCGCGCACCAAGTTCGACGCCGGCTGCGGCTGGCCGAGCTTCAGCCAGGCCGTGCCCGGTGCCATCACTGAGCGCATCGACCGCAGCCACGGCATGGTGCGGGTGGAGACGGTCTGCAGCCAGTGCGGCGCGCACCTGGGCCATGTGTTCGAGGACGGCCCCGCGCCCACGGGACTGCGCTACTGCATGAATTCGGCTTCGCTAGACTTCGAGCCCCGCACCGATTCCGCCGCCGAATGAAACTCGCGCTCGATTTCTTCCCCATCCTGCTGTTCTTCGCGGCCTACAAGTTCGCCGACATCTACATCGCCACCGCCGTGCTCATGGCCGCCACGGTGCTGCAGATGGGCGCGATGTACGCCATCGACCGCAAGCTCACCACCATGCACAAGCTCACGCTGGTGCTGGTGCTGGGTTTCGGCGCGCTCACGCTGGCGCTGCACGATGAGCGTTTCATCAAATGGAAGCCCACCGTGCTCTACGCCGGCCTGGCGCTGGCCCTGGCCGTGGCGCTCTGGGGCCTGCGCAAGAACTTCCTCGNNCTGCTGCTGGGCAGCCAGCTCAGCCTGCCCGACGCGGTGTGGCACCGCCTCAACGTCGCCTGGGTGCTTTACTGCGGCTTCATGGCCAGCATCAACGGCGTTGTCGCGGCGTTCTACAGCACCGAGACCTGGGTGAACTTCAAACTCTGGGGCTATGCTTTTCCGCTGGTGTTCATCCTCGGGCAGGCGGTGTACATCTCGCGCCACCTCGAGGCCGACGACGCCCCCGGCCCCGCCGACCGGCCATGATCGCCCCGCTGCCCCTGCATGAACAGATGGCTGCGCGCCTGCGCGAGCGCCTTGCGCCCACGCGGCTCGAAGTCATCGACGAAAGCGCGCTGCATGCCGGCCACGCCGGCGCCAACGGCACGGGCGCGGGCACGCACTTCCGGGTGCGCATCGCCTGCCCCGCCTTCGACGGCCTCGGCCGCCTGGCGCGGCACCGGCTTGTGTATGATGCGCTGCACGATTTTTCGCTGCAGGTGTGCACGCCGTCGCCATCGAAGTGGCGTGACGCGGCGGCCGCGCTGAACTTTTCGGCGGCGGCCGGTGTCCACGCAGTTCCCCTTCCAGACCCTCAAGGAACCGTTTCATGAAGAAGCCTGTGCTGCGCTCCGTCGCAGTCGCCACCGTAATCGGCGCTCTCGTTCNNGGCGCGCTGGCGCAGAACGTCGCCATCGTCAACGGCAAACCCATTCCGAAGTCGCGCATGACCGCGCTGGAGCAGCAGCTCGCGCGCTCGGGCCGCCCGGTGACGCCCGACATGCAGAACCAGCTGCGCGACGAACTCATCGCCCGCGAGATCTTCATGCAGGAGGCCAGCAAGCGCGGCCTGGACGCCACGCCGGAGTTCAGGNACCAGCTCGAACTCGCGCGCCAGTCCATCCTCATCCGTGAGTTGTTCAACGACGTGCAGAAGAAGAACCCGGTGACCGACGCCGAGCTCAAGGAGGAATACGCCAAGTTCGTCGCCGCCAACAGCGGCAAGGAATACCGCGCCCGCCACATCCTCGTCGACAGCGAGGACGAAGCCAAGAAGCTCATCGCCCAGATCAAGGGCGGCGCCAAGTTCGAAGACGTCGCCAAGAAGGCCTCANAAGACCCCGGCTCCGGCGCCAACGGCGGCGATCTGGACTGGGCCAGCCCCAACAACTTCGTGCCCGAGTTCTCCGACGCCATGGTCAAGCTCAGCAAGGGCCAGATGACCGACACGCCGGTGAAGTCCCAGTTCGGCTGGCACATCATCCGCCTCGACGACGTGCGCGACGCCAAGCTGCCCACCTTCGAAGAGCTCAACGACCAGCAGAAAGCCCAGTTGCGCAACCAGCTCATGCAGCAAAAGCTCGCCAAGTTCCAGGACGAACTGCGCGCCAAGGCCAAGGTCCAGTAAACCCGGACGCCTCGCGCCCCGAACAGCCCGGCCCGCGCCGGGCTTTTTCATGCCCGACCGCCGCTGGCTTCAAGTCAGCGCAGTGCCTGCCAGGCCATCAGCGCGCCGATGAGCACCGGCTGGTGCAGCATGTACCAGGAGAGGCTCCAGCGGCCCAGCAACACCAGCGGCCGCGCGGCCCGCGGCAGGNNCTCGCGCAGCCAGCGCGCATCGCGCGCCAGCAGGCCCTGCCCCGCAGCCAGGCCCCACCACACCACGCCCAGCCACGGAAACACCGGCACATAGTCCTCGGTGATGGGCTTGCGGCTCACCCAGCCCAGCCAGGCCAGCGCCTTTTCATCGAAAACCCAAGGAAAACCGCCATACCCCAGCGCCGAATGGACATAACTTGCTATTGAAGGTGTAGCAATCGCAAGCGCCCCCAGCGGCCACAACCAGCGGCCCAGCGGGGCACTCGGCCGCGCGACGATCAGCATCACCGCCAGCCCGTGCAGCACCCCGAACCAGATGAAGCTGCGCGGGAACATCAGGTACGAGCCCGCACTCACCAGCAGCGCGCAGCCCGCCACCTGGGCCCAGCGACGCCAGAAGCGCGGCCACGGCTGCGCCTGGTGCAGTGCCACCGCCTGGCTCAGCCCCGCGGTGAACAGGAACAGGCTCACGATGGCGGTGCGCTGGGTGGTCCAGAACGGGTCGCGGTAGAAGTCGGCCTGCAGCCAGCCAAAGTGGTTGAGGTCAAAGCAGAAATGGAACGCCGTCATCCACACCACGGCGGCGCCGCGCAGGGCGTCGATGGCGTCGAATCGGGGGAGGTGTCGGCACGCATGGGCAGTGGCGCGCATTCTGGCCGAAAAACGCCCCGGGCGGGGCGTTATCGTCAGACGAGATCGGACGTTCAGAACGACAGATCCTTCTCCACCTCGGCAGCCTTGCGCCGCGCCAGCGCGAGGTTCGCCTTGCTCTTGTCGAGCACGAAGTAGATGAAGACGCCCTCCTTGCGCGACATCGGGCGGATGATGTGGTACTGGCGGCCCAGGGTGATGAGGATGTCCTCGATCACGTCGTTGAGGCCAAGGGAGCGCATGGTCTTGAGCTTGGCGCGCACCACCTCGGTGTTGCCCGCCGCGGCCATTTCGAGGTCCACGCCGCTGCCGACCGAGCCCAGCATCATGCCGTTGTTGGAATCCACCACCGAGGCGCACATCGCGCCGTCGACGGTCATCAGTTCGTCCAGGGTCTGTTTGATCGTTGCCATGAGAAATCTCCTGAAGTGGCAT
This sequence comes from Burkholderiaceae bacterium, assembly GCA_013693755.1. Lineage (GTDB taxonomy): Bacteria > Pseudomonadota > Gammaproteobacteria > Burkholderiales > Burkholderiaceae_C > Tibeticola. The sequence goes on along the minus strand of CP059256.1, from coordinate 3,026,589 downwards.
GCGGCAAAAGCCGCGTTGAAGAAAACGAGCCCGCCCCTTGCGGGCCGGCGCGAGTGAAAGCTGAAAAGTGACTGGATGGGGTCGGCTTAACGCTCGACGAGCTGCCCGAGTTCGAGCGCCTTCTGCGCCAGCGTGGCCTCATCGACCGGAATGCCCACGATGGACGTGACCACCAGCAGCACGCCGGCGACGCACTCCATCACGTGGACGTTGCGTTTCTCGTGCTGCAGGCCGATCGCGCGCAGCGGGCCCAGCGTGCGAAAGGCACCGCCCGCGCGCTGATAGAGCCGCCAGAAGTCGATCATCAGCTCGGCCCCATGCTCGGGCAGGTCCATCGTCTCGCTGCGCTCCCAGATGAGCCCGGAGTCCGCATCGACCAGCACGCAGGAGGTCACGCCGCGCACTTGCGCGAGCGCGGAGAGTTTGTGGCGCAAGTAGCGCGATTTCATGAGTTCACCCGAATCAATGCCGAGCACAGCCACCTCGCGGCGGACGCCCTCTGGCGGGAACTCCCTGATGGCCGCTGCGTGCGAGGACCCAGCCAACCGTTGTTGGCGCTGCCCTGCGTGGGCGTTTGCCCTGCGGTCTTGTGATGTGTTGAACCGCTAGGATGCCTATCGACTGCATCGGTTCGATGAATCTGCGCGACAACGGATGCTTCAGTGCGGAAATCCGTGATTTCCTGACGCAATCCTTGCACTCACCAGCACAAGGTCGCCAAGGTGACTGCGTACCCCTGCCCGTATATGAGCGCGTGCGCTGCCGGTCACCGCAGCCATGGCCCACCCCGCGGGATAATCCCGCCATGCCCCTGCCCGCCCACCACCTCGAACTGCTCGCCNCCGCGCGCGATGCCGACATCGGCATCGAAGCGGTCAACCACGGCGCCGATGCCGTCTACATCGGCGGCCCCTCGTTCGGCGCGCGCGCCAGCGCGGACAACCCCGTCTCCGAGATCGAACGGCTGGTGCGCCATGCGCACCGCTTTCACGCCCGCGTGTTCGTCACGCTCAACACCATCCTGCGGGACGACGAACTCGAGCCCGCGCGTCGCCTGGTGCACCAGCTCTGGAATGCCGGCGTGGACGCGCTCATCATCCAGGACATGGGCCTGCTCGAACTCGACCTGCCGCCCATCGAGTTGCACGCCAGCACCCAGTGCGACATCCGCACGCCGGAAAAGGCGCGCTTTCTGCAGGACGTGGGCCTGTCGCAACTCGTGCTCGCACGCGAACTCACGCTGCAGCAGATCGCCGCCGTGCGCGCCGCGACCGACCCCGCGCGCAGCGCCATCGAGTTCTTCATTCACGGTGCGCTGTGCGTGGCCTACAGCGGCCAGTGCTACATCAGCGAAGCCCACACCGGCCGCAGCGCCAACCGCGGCGACTGCTCGCAGNCCTGCCGTCTGCCCTACCAGGTGCTCGACGCCCAGGGGCGCTTCGTCGCGCACGACAAGCACGTGCTGTCGATGAAGGACAACAACCAGAGCGCCAACCTCAGCGCGCTCATCGACGTCGGCGTGCGCAGCTTCAAGATCGAGGGCCGCTACAAGGACATGGGCTATGTGAAGAACATCACCGCCCACTACCGCTGCCTGCTCGACGACCTGCTCGAAGCCCGCCCCGAACTGGCCCGCGCCTCCGACGGGCGATGCCGCTACAGCTTCACCNCCGACCCGAACCAGAACTTCAACCGCGCCTTCACCGACTATTTCGTCAACGGCCGGCAGGACGACATCGGCGCCTTCGACACGCCGAAGAACGCCGGCCAGCCCATCGGCTGGGTCACGCGCGCCACGGCTGATTTCTTCGAGTTCGAGGCCGACGACCCCGCCCTGCCCCTGCACAACGGCGACGGCCTGTGCTACTTCGACCAGCAGCAGGAGCTCGTCGGCGCGCAGATCAACCGCGCCGAGTCCACGGGAACGCCCGGCCACTGGCGCGCCTGGCCCAGGNACCCGATGAGCAGCCTGCGCGACCTGCGGCGCGGCACGCGCATCCACCGCAACCGCGACATGGCCTGGGTGCGCGCACTGGAGAAGAAATCCGCCGAGCGCCGCATCGGCGTGTGGATGCGGCTCAGCGAATCGCCGAGCGGCCTCGCCCTGCAGCTCACCGACGAGGCCGGCCACGAAGGCCGCGCCACGCTGGACATCGCCCACCAACGCCCTCGCGAGGGCGCACGCGCCACCGAGGTGCTGCACGCGCAACTCGCCCGGCTGGGCGACACGATCTTCGAGCCGCTCGACATCACCATCGACCTGCCTCGCGCCTGGTTCGTCCCGGCCTCGCAGCTCAACCGCCTGCGCCGCGAGGCCGTGGCCGCGCTGGAGGCGGTCCGCGAAACCACGCTCGAGCGCAGCCAGCGCGCCGCCGCCGTGGAGCCGCCGGTGCCCTACCCCGAAGACACGCTGAGCTACCTCGCCAACGTCTACAACCACAAGGCGCGCGACTTTTACGCGTGCCACGGCGTGAAGCTCATCGCGGCGGCGTTCGAGAGCCACGAGGAAGACGGCGAGGTGAGCCTGATGATCACCAAGCACTGCGTACGCTACTCGCTCAGCCTGTGCCCCAAACAGGCCAAGGGAGTCACCGGCGTGCAAGGAACGGTGCGCGCCGAGCCGCTGACGCTGCAACACGGTACCGAGCGCCTGACGCTGCGCTTCGACTGCAAGCCGTGCGAAATGCACGTCGTGGGCCGGCTCAAGCGCAGCGTGCGCGCCGCCGCGCGCGAGGTGCCGATGCAGTTCTACCGCACCCGGCCCGCGCGCTGAGCCGCCGGCCGCGTGCGTTGCCCGTTCAGCGCGCGCGCAGCCGCGCCCAGGCGGCGGCCGCCAGGGCCAGCACGGCGCCAAGCACCACACCCACCGCGGCACCGAGCACCATCGACAGCACGGACGGCCACAGCCCCGCCGGTGGCCAGCCGGCCGCCGACTGCGCCGCCGCCTCGACGGCATGGTGCAGCGGGCCGATGCCGTGCACGAGGATGCCGCCGCCCACGGTGAACATGGCCGCCGTGCCCAGCACCGAGAGCGTGCGCATGAACTTCGGCGCCGCGGCCAGGATGCCGCGCCCCAGCGCGCGTGCCGCAGCGCCGGGACGCTCTGCCAGCCACAAGCCCAGGTCATCCGCCTTGACGATGGCTGCCACCAGCCCGTAGACCCCNACCGTCATCAGCACGCTGATGCCCACCAGCACGCCCAGGCGCTGCGGCAGTGGCTGCGTGGCGACGACGCCCAGCGAAATCACGATGATCTCGGCCGACAGCACGAAGTCGGTGCGCACGGCGCCGCGAACCTTCTCGCGTTCGGCATCGGCAACCGAAACACTGGCGGCGCCATCCTGCGGCGATGCAGCGGGCGCGTGCGGCTGCGCCTCGTGCGGCAGCCAGCGCGCGAGCAGTTTTTCCGCCCCCTCGAAACACAGAAAGGCCCCGCCGAGCATCAGCAAGGGCGTCACCGCCCAGGGCGCCAGGGCGCTGATGGCCAGTGCCGCCGGCACGAGAATCGCCTTGTTGAGCAGCGAGCCCTTGGCCACGGCCCAGACCACCGGCAGTTCGCGGTCGGCATTGACGCCATGGACTTGCTGCGCGTTGAGTGCCAGATCGTCGCCCAGCACGCCGCTGGTNTTCGCCGCGGCGCGCTTGGTCATGACGGAAATGTCGTCGAGCAGCGTCGCGATGTCGTCGATCAGCGCGAGCAGGCTGGCAGCGGCCATGGGCTGGTCCTCTGGTTCGTTCGATCAGCCCACCCAACGCCGCGCGTTGCGCCAGATGCGCATCCACGGGCTGGCGGCCGAGGCGTCCAGCGGCGTCCAGCTCATCTGGACGTTGCGGAACACGCGCTCGGGGTGCGGCATCATGGCGGTGAAGCGGCCGTCGGCCGTGGTGACGGCGGTCAGGCCGCCGGGGCTTCCGTTGGGGTTGAAGGGATAGACCTCGGTCGGCTGGCCATGGTTGTCCACGAAGCGCATGGCGGCCAACGCCTGCGCCGCGTCGCCCCGCTGCGCGAAGTTGGCGAAGCCCTCGCCGTGCGCCACGGCAATCGGCAGGCGGCTGCCGGCCATGCCCTGGAAGAACAGGCTGGGCGAGTCGAGCACCTCAACCATGGAGAAGCGCGCCTCGAAGCGTTCGCTGCGGTTGGTGGTGAAACGCGGCCAGCCNTGCGCGCCGGGAATGATGTCGGCCAGTTCGGCGAACATCTGGCAGCCGTTGCACACGCCCAGGCCGAAGGTGTCGCCGCGGGCAAAGAAGCGCTGGAACTGCGCCGAGAGCGCCTCGTTGAAGGTAATGGAGCGCGCCCAGCCGATGCCCGCACCCAGGGTGTCGCCATAGGAAAACCCGCCGCAGGCGACGATGCCCTGGTAGTCGGCCAGCGTGGCGCGGCTGGCGAGCAGGTCGGTCATGTGCACGTCGTCGGCGTCGAAGCCGGCCTCGGTGAAGGCATAGGCCATCTCCACATGCGAGTTCACGCCCTGCTCGCGCAGGATGGCCACGCGCGGCCGGGCCAGATTGAGGAAGGGCGCGGCGACGTTTTCGGCCGGGTCGAAGCTCAGCGCGACGTGCAGGCCGGGGTCGTCGGCCTGGCCGGCGGCGGCGTGTTCGGCGTCGGCGCAGGCGGGGTTGTCGCGCTCGCGGCAGATCTTCCAGCTCACCGTGTCCCAGATCTGGTGCAGGTCGGGCAACGGGGCGCTGAACACCTCCTTGGCGTCGCGCCAGACGGAGAGCGCGCCTTTGCCCGCTGACAGCAGCGAAGCCTCGGGCCGCGTCTTGCCGATGGGGTGGCTGCAGGCGCCCAGGCCGTGCGCGCGCAGGGTCTGCAGCACGGCGTCGCGCTCGGCGGTGCGCACCTGCAGCACCACACCGAGTTCCTCGTTGAACAAGGCTTCGAGGGTGCGCCGCTCGCGCCGCGCACCGACCTGGCCGGCCCAGTTCTTGGCGTCGCCCACGTCGGCGCGGCTGTCGGCGATGCCGTCACCTTCGGTGACGAGCAGATCGACGTTGAGCGCCACGCCCACATGGCCGGCGAAGGCCATTTCGGCCACCGCGGTCAGCAAGCCGCCGTCACTGCGGTCGTGGTAGGCGAGGATGCGGCCCTGGGCGCGCAGCTCGTTGACGGCGGCCACCAGCGCTTTGAGGTCGGCCGCGTCGTCCAGGTCCGGCACCGCGCCGCCCGCCTGGCCCAGCGCCTGCGCGAGGATGCTGCCGCCCATGCGCATGCGGCCGCAGCCGAGATCGACCAGGATGAGGGTGCTGTCTTCGCATGCCGCATCCAGCTGCGGCGTGAGCGTGCCGCGCACGTCGTCGAGCGTGGCGAAGGCGCTGACGATGAGGCTCACCGGCGAGACGACCTTGCGCGCCTGCCCCTCATGCGACCACTGCGTGCGCATGGACAGGCTGTCCTTGCCCACAGGGATGGACACGCCCAGCGCCGGGCACAGGTCCAGCCCCACGGCCTTGACGGTGTCGTACAGCGCGGCGTCCTCGCCCGGCTCGCCGCAGGCGGCCATCCAGTTGGCCGAGAGCTTGACGCGCGACAGGTCGATGGGCGCGGCCAGCAGGTTGGTGATGGCCTCGGCCACCGCCATGCGGCCCGAGCCCGGCGCGTCGATGGCGGCCAGTGGCGTGCGCTCGCCCATGCTCATGGCCTCGCCGGCGAAGCCCGCATAGTCGGCCAGGGTGACGGCGCAGTCGGCCACCGGCACCTGCCAGGGGCCGACCATCTGGTCGCGGTGGGTCAGCCCGCCCACGGTGCGGTCGCCGATGGTGATGAGGAAGCGCTTGGAGGCCACCGTCGGGTGGCCCAGCACGGCGGTGACGGCCTGCTGCAGCGTGACGCCGTCGAGGTCGAGCGCGCCCGCCTCGCGCAGCACTCGCTCAACGGTGCGCGTCATGCGCGGCGGCTTGCCGAGCAGCACGTCCATGGGCATGTCCACCACGGGCTGCTCGCCGTCCTGCACGACGAGTTCGCGCGCCTCGGTGGCCACGCCGACGACGGCGTAGGGNCAGCGCTCGCGCGCGCACAGAGCCGCAAAGGCGTCGAGCGACTCCGGCGCGATGGCGAGCACGTAACGCTCCTGGCTCTCGTTGCACCAGATTTCCTTGGGTGCGAGGCCGGATTCTTCCAGCGGCACGGCGCGCAGGTCGAAGCGCGCGCCCCGGCCGGCGTCGTTGGTGAGTTCGGGGAAGGCGTTGGAGAGGCCGCCCGCCCCNACGTCGTGGATGGCGAGGATGGGGTTGGCTTCGCCCTGCGACCAGCAGGCGTTGATGACCTCCTGCGCGCGGCGTTCGATCTCGGGGTTGCCGCGCTGCACCGAGTCGAAATCGAGCTCGGCGGCGTTCGCGCCGGTGGCCATGGAGCTGGCCGCNGCCGCCCCCATGCCGATGCGCATGCCCGGCCCGCCCAGCTGCACCAGCAGCGTGCCGGCCGGAAACGCCACCTTGTGCGTGAGCCGCGCGTCGATCTGGCCGATGCCGCCGGCGATCATGATGGGCTTGTGGTAGCCGCGCTGCACGCCGGCCACCTGCTGTTCGTATTCGCGGAAATAGCCAGCGAGGTTCGGGCGGCCGAACTCGTTGTTGAAGGCCGCGCCGCCCAGCGGCCCTTCGATCATGATCTGCAGGGGNCTGGCGATGTGCCCGGGCTTGCCGCCGGGTGCATCGGCCAGGCCGCCCCAGAGCTTGCCCACGCTGAAGCCGGTGAGGCCGGCCTTGGGCTCGGAACCGCGGCCGGTGGCGCCCTCGTCGCGGATCTCNCCTCCCGCGCCGGTGGCCGCGCCGGGGAAGGGCGAGATGGCCGTGGGGTGGTTGTGGGTCTCCACCTTCATCAGCACATGTTGCAGGAGAGTCTCTTTTTGATAGCGACAACCGACCGTTTCACGCTGGGTTTCCAGCGGTTTGGCCACGAAAACCTCGGTCGGACGGCCTTCGATGACCGAGGCGTTGTCGGAATACGCCACCACGGTGTGCTGCGGCGCCATGCGGTGCGTGTGGCGGATCATGGCGAACAGGCTCATGTCCTGCGGCTCGCCGTCGATGGTGAACTGGGCGTTGAAGATCTTGTGCCGGCAGTGCTCGGAGTTGGCCTGCGCGAACATCATCAGCTCCACGTCGGTGGGGTTGCGGCCCAGGCGGGTGAAGGCCTGCACGAGGTAGTCGATCTCGTCCTCGGCCAGCGCCAGGCCCCAGGCCTGGTTGGCCTTAACCAGCGCCGCGCGCCCGCCGCCAAGCACGTCCACATGCTCCAGCGGCGCCGGCTCCAGCTCGGCAAACAGCGCGCCGGTGGCCTCGCGGTCGGCCAGCACGGATTCGGTCATGCGGTCGTGCAGCACGGCGCCCAGGCGCTCGCGTGTGGCGGCGTCGAGCATGGCACGGCCCAGCAGCGGCCGCTCGAGCGTAAGGCTGAACTCCGTCACCCGCTCGATGCGATGCACCGCCAGACCGCAGTTGCGCGCAATGTCCGTCGCCTTCGACGCCCACGGCGAAATGGTACCGACGCGCGGCGCGACGATCAGCACGGCGGCGTCCGCAGCCGCGGGCGCAGCCGGTTCGCCGTAGCTCAGCAGCGCGGCGAGCCGATCGCGCGTGGCGGCATCGACCGGGGCGTCGGTGGCGACGACGTGCAGAAACCGCGCCGAGACGCCGCGCACCCGCGCGTCGATGGCCTGCAGCCGCGGCAGCAGCTGGCCGATGCGAAACGAGCTGAGCGCGTTGGCGCCTTCGAAGAGAGTCAGGTGGGGAGAAGTCGTCACGCGCGTGGCCCGGAGTGGTGGAGCAGGAAAATGACAGGAAGCGATGCGGCGCGGCGCCTCGGCGCGCGAGCGCTTGCGGCCAGGCGGGTCGGCGCCGCCTGACCGCGCAGAAACCCTGATTTTAGTTGGCCCGCCCCACACGGCCGACGAACGAAAGGGGCCGGTGGGATAATTCAAAAAATGAGCATTCATCTGCACACCGAGGAAGAAATCCGGGGCATGCGCGTGGTCGGCCAACTCACCGGCCGCCTGCTGGACTACCTCACCCCCTTCGTCAAGCCGGGCATCACGACCAACGAGATCGACCGGCTGGCCGAGACCTACACCACCGAGGTGCTGGGCGCCATCTCCGCGCCGCTGAATTACCAGCCGCCGGGCTACGCGCCCTACCCCAAGTCGATCTGCACCTCGATCAACCACCAGGTCTGCCACGGCATCCCCAACGACAAGCCGCTCAAGAAAGGCGACATCGTCAACATCGACGTCACCCTCATCAAGGACGGCTGGCACGGTGACTCGAGCCGCATGTTCATCGTCGGCGAGGGCTCGATCGCCGCCCGGCGCCTGTGCGCGCTGACCTACGAGGCGCTGTGGCTGGGCATCGAACAGGTGCGCCCCGGCGCGCATCTGGGCGACATCGGTCACGCCATTCAGAGCTTTGCCGAGCGCAACGGCCTGAGCGTGGTGCGCGAGTTCTGCGGCCACGGCATCGGCCGCAAGTTTCACGACGAGCCGCAGGTGCTGCACTATGGCCGCCCGGGCACGCTCGAGCGCCTCGAAGCCGGCATGATCTTCACCATCGAGCCCATGCTCAACGCCGGCCGCCGCGAGATCAAGGAGCTCGGCGACGGCTGGACCATCGTCACCAGGNACCGCTCGCTCTCGGCCCAGTGGGAGCACACGGTGCTGGTCACCNCCACGGGCTACGAGGTGCTCACCCAGTCCGAGGGCGCGCCCCCCTCCCGCCTTCGTGAAGCAGGCCGTCGCCGCCTGACGACACGCCGGCGCCCGCCCGATGCACGCCCCGCCGCAGGCCGTCGCCAGCCGCCGCGAGCGCTTCCTCGGCGACAAGGCCGCGCTGTTCGCCGCCCTGCCCGATGGCGCCTCCACCCGCGGCCTGCGCCGCACCCTGCAGCGCGCCGCCGCCCTGACCGACGACTTGCTGCGCGGCCTCTGGCGCGACGCGGGCCTGCCCGAGCCTGCAGCCNTGGCCGCCGTGGGCGGTTACGGCCGTGGCGAGCTGTACCCGCACTCCGACGTGGACGTGCTCATCCTCCTGCCCGAGGGCAGCGACCCGGAGGCCGACCCCGCCCTCAAGGCCTGCATCGAGCGCTTCATCGGCAGCTGCTGGGACAGCGGCCTGGACATCGGTTCGAGCGTGCGCACCCCGAGCCAGTGCACCGCCGAGGCCGCGCGCGACGTCACCGTGCAGACGGCGCTGCTCGAATCGCGCNCCCTCGCGGGCGCGGCCGCGCTCTACCGCGCGTTTCGCCGCGGGTTCGAGGCGGCGCTCGACCCCAAGGCCTTCTTCATCGCCAAGACGCTGGAGCTGCGCCAGCGCCACCACAAGTTCGAGAACACCCCTTACGCGCTCGAACCCAACTGCAAGGAATCCNCCGGCGGGCTGCGCGACCTGCAGGTCATCCTGTGGGTGGCCCGCGCGGCCGGCTACGGCAGCACCTGGGACGAACTCGCCCGCAAGGGCCTGGCCACCCCGCTGGAGGTGCGGCAGATCAAGCGCAACGAGGCGCTGCTCGCCCTCATCCGCACCCGCCTGCACCTGGCGGCCCGGCGGCGGGAAGACCGGCTGGTGTTCGACCTGCAGACCGCGGTGGCCGAGCGCTTCGGCTTCGTCAACCGGCTCGGCCCCGACGGCCGGGTGCTGCTGCGCGCCAGCGAAGTGCTGATGCGCCAGTACTACTGGGCCGCCAAGGCGGTGGCACAGCTCAACCAGATCCTGCTGCTCAACATCGAGGAGCGGCTGAGCACCCCGAGGGCAGCGCCAGCGCGGNCGCTGCGCCCCATCAACGAACGCTTCTTCGACAAGGCCGGCATGATCGAGGTCGCCAGCGACGACCTCTACCAGCGCGAGCCGCACGCGATTCTGGAGACCTTTCTGGTCTACCAGACCACCGTCGGCGTCAAGGGCCTCTCCGCGCGCACGCTGCGCGCGCTCTACAACGCGCGCGGCCTCATGGATGCCCGGTTCCGCCGCGACCCGGTCAACCGCGCCACCTTCGTGCGCATCCTGCAGGAGCCCCAGGGCATCACCCACGCCATGCGGCTGATGAACCAGACCTCGGTGCTGGGCCGCTACCTGTGGGTGTTCCGCCGCATCGTGGGTCAGATGCAGCACGACCTGTTCCACGTCTACACCGTGGACCAGCACATCCTCATGGTGTTGCGCAACGTGCGGCGCTTCTTCATGCCCGAGCACACGCACGAGTACCCGTTCTGCTCGCAGCTCGCCGCCGGCTGGGACAAGCCCTGGCTCCTCTACCTCGCGGCCCTGTTCCACGACATCGCCAAAGGCCGCGGCGGCGACCATTCCGCGCTGGGCGCGCAGGAGGTGCGGCGCTTCTGCCGCGCGCACGGCATTGCCCGCGAGGATGCAGAGCTCGTCGAGTTCCTGGTACGCGAACACCTGCTGATGAGCCAGGTCGCGCAGAAGCAGGACCTCGGCGACCCCGACGTCATCGCCGCCTTCGCGCAGCGCGTGGACACCGAGCGGCGGCTGACCGCGCTGTACCTGCTCACCGTGGCCGACATCCGCGGCACCAGCCCCAAGGTCTGGAACGCCTGGAAGGGCAAGCTGCTCGAGGACCTGTACCGCGCCACCCGCCGTGCCCTGGGCGCCTCCGCCCCCGACGCGCAGACCGAGGTGCAGAGCCGCAAGCGCGAGGCCGAGGTGCTGCTGGCGCTGCATGCCCTGCCCTTCGAGGCCCACCGCGCGCTGTGGGAAACGCTGGACGTGGGCTACTTCATGCGCCACGATGCCGACGACATCGCCTGGCATGCGCGGCAGATCACGCGGCACCTCGCGCTCGGTGGCGCCGGCGCGCAGGCGCCGCTGGTCAAGTCGCGCCGCTCGCCGGTGGGCGAAGGCCTGCAGGTGCTGGTCTACAGCCCCGACCGCGCCGATCTGTTCGCGCGCATCTGCGGCTATTTCGAGCGTGCGGGCTTCAGCATCCTCGACGCCAAGATCCACACCACCGCCGACGGCCATGCACTCGACAGCTTCCAGGTCGTCAGCGCCAATCTGCACGAGCACTACCGGGAACTCATCACCATGGTGGAGAGCGGGCTGGCGCAGGCGATCGACGCCACCGGCGCACTGCCCGCGCCGGCGCGCGCACGGGTGTCGCGGCGGGTGCGCAGCTTCCCCATCACGCCGCGGGTGGACCTGCGGCCCGACGAGAAAGGCCAGCGCTGGGTGCTCTCGGTCTCGGCCAGCGACCGCCCCGGCCTGCTCTACGCCATTGCGCGGGTGCTGGCGGCGCACCGGGTGAACCTGCAACTGGCCAAGGTCTCCACGCTCGGCGAGCGGGTGGAGGACACCTTCGTCATCGAAGGCGAAGCCTTGCAGCACAGCAAGGCGCAGATCGAGATCGAGACCGAGCTGCTGCAGGCGCTGGCAGCTGATTGATCAGGTCGTCGCGTCGTCCAGCGCCTCGAAGGGCACGCGGGCGGCGGGTTGCGGCAGCCGGCGCACCTGCGGCAGGCTGCTGAGCAGCGCGGCCGCCGCTGCCAGCGCCAACGCCGCCACCCCGGCGAAAGCCAGCGCCGCGCGCAGCCCGATGTGCTCGCCAATCCAGCCGCCCAGCAGTGCCCCNGGCCCGGCCGGCAGCAGAATCAGCCAGCGCATGGTGCTGGTCATGCGGCCCAGCAGCGGCTCGGGCGTGACGGCCTGCCGCAGCCCGATGAAGTTGATGAAGATCAGCACCGCCCCCACGCCGAACAGCCCGAGGTTGAGCGCAAACGCCGCCACGCCCCAAGGGCCGGTGGGCGCGGCCGCCAGCAGCAGCCAGCCCACGCCGGTGAGCGCAAACCCCGCCAGCAGCGACGGACCCGGCCCGAAGCGGCGGCTGATGCGGTCGCCCAGCAGGCTGGCCGTGACGGTGCCCGCGCCAAGCGCGATGTAACTGGTGCCCACGGCGCTCTCGCTCATGCCGAGCTGGCGCGTGGCCACCAGAATCTGCACCACGATGGCCGACTGGTGCGCCACCTGCCACAGCCCCACGCAGGCCGCCAGCGTCCACAGCAGGCGCTGGCGCGCGACGAACACCAGGCCTTCGCGCAGGTCNCGCCAGAAGCTGCCGCGCAGGCTGCGCTGCAGGTTCTCCTGCACCGGCGTGGCGCGCAGCACATAGGCCGAAAGCAGCAGCATGCCCGCGTCGGCCAGCAAGGCCAGCGGCGCGCCGAGCACGCGAATCAGCACCCCNGCCACGCCCGGCCCGGCCACCTCGGCGCTGGAACTCGCCAGGGAGTTGCGCGCATGCGCCTCCACCAGGCGTTCGCGCGGCACCACCTGGGTGAGCACGATCTGCGCGGCCGAGCCCGCCACCGTGTGCACCAGGCCGCCGACGAAGCCCACCGCGTAGAGCCAGCCCATGCCGAGCCAGCCCAGCGCCCAGGCCAGCGGCACCGAGCCCACGGCCAGCGCCAGCAGCACCTCGCCGCCCACGTAAAGCGGCAACTTGCGCACACGGTCGAGCCAGACGCCTGCGGGCAGCGAAAACAGCACGAACGGCAGCAGCTCCACCGTGGTCAGCCAGCCCATCTGCGTCGGCGTGGCGTGCAGCAGCACCGCCGCCGTCAGCGGGATGGCGAGCATGGTCACCTGCGCGCCGAAGGAGCTGATGAGGATGGACGTCCACAGGCGGCGGTAGACCGCGTCGCGCAGCAGGTCGCCCTGCGGCAGCAGACGCTCGCGCCAGCGACCATCAAGGCAGCCGGCATCAGTCGTCCTCTTGGGCGTCGAGGCCGGGGAACAGCACCTCGGTGAAGCCAAAGCGCCGGAAGTCGCGCACGCGCATGGGGTAGAGGATGCCGTCGAGGTGGTCGCACTCGTGCTGCACCACGCGCGCATGAAAGCCCTCGGCCACGCGCTCGATCGGGTCGCCGTAGGCGTCGAAGCCCCGGTAGCGAATGGCGCGCCAGCGCGGCACCACGCCGCGCAGGCCGGGCACCGAGAGGCAGCCCTCCCAGCCCTCTTCTTCCTCGTCACCCAGCGGCTCGATGACCGGGTTGCACAACACGGTGCGCGGCACCGGCGGCGCATCGGGGTAGCGCGGGTTGGGCGCATCGGTGCCGAAGATCACCAGCCGCAGATCCACCCCGATCTGCGGCGCCGCCAGCCCCGCCCCATTGGCCGCGGCCATGGTCTCGAGCATGTCGCGCACCAGGGTGTGCAAGGCGTCGGTGTCGAACGCGGTGACGGGCTGCGCCACGCGCAGAAGGCGCGGGTCGCCCATTTTGAGAATCGTGTGAACGGTCATCGGTCAGAAAAATGGTTGTGGCCACCGGTGGCCAGAACTGGGTCGGATTTGGGGCGGCGCTGGGCGTCCGCTCACTCGTAATGGGTCCACATACGCAGGATGCGAACCACCCTCTGCTCCGGAAACACCTCGTACACCAGGCGGCGCTGGATGTTGATCCGGCGCGAGTAGGCCCCGGCCAGATCGCCCACGAGCTTTTCATATGGCGGTGGACGCCGAAACGGATCCTCCGCGACAAGCGCCAGCAAGCCCTGCGCCCGTGGCTTGAGGCCGCTGGAAGCCAGTTTGGCTGCGTCTTTCAGCGCCTGCCGCGCATACACCAGCTTCCAGCTCACCAGGACAGCTGCGTCGCGCTTTGATCGAGCGGTTCGGCCATGCCGGCCTTGATCGACTCGCGCATGCCCGGCACGGCAAGCAGATACAAGGTTTCCTGGATGGCGCTCCAGTCTTCCGCCGAAATCAACACCGCCGAATTGCGCTTTCCCGAGATGACGATGGGCTCGTGGGACTCCACCGCCTGGTCGATCAGGCGGTAGAGATTGGCACGGGCTTCGCTCGCGGTCAGGGTGTTCATGTCGGCCTCATCACTGGTGCGTCATATGGTACGCCGGAACGTACGTTCCTGCTGACGCCTGCGCGGCACCCCGCCACCGGGCCGACGACCCGCGTCAGGCCAACAGCGCGCGCATCTGGGCTTCGTCGATCACTGCAACGCCGAGTTCGCGGGCCTTGTCGAGCTTTGAGCCCGCTTCGGCGCCGGCGACGACATAGTCGGTCTTCTTGCTCACCGAGCCGCTCACCTTGGCGCCGGCGGCCTCGAGCAGGGCCTTGGCCTCCTCGCGCGAGAGCGTGGGCAGCGTGCCGGTGAGCACAAAGGTCTTGCCCGAGAGCGGCTGCGGTGTGCGCTCGGCCGGTGGGCCTTCGGTCCAGTGCACGCCACAGGCGCGCAGCTGCTCGACCACTTCGCGGTTGTGCGGCTGGTCGAAGAAGGTGCGGATGCTGCGCGCGACCACCGGGCCGACGTCCTCGACTTCGGCGAGCTGGGCCTCGCTGGCTTGCATCAGCGCGTCGAGCGAGCCGAAGTGCCGCGCCAGCGCCTTGGCCGTGGCCTCACCCACGTGGCGGATGCCCAGGCCGAAGATGAAGCGCGGCAGCGTGGTGGATTTGGACTGTTCGATCGCGGCGAGCACGTTGGCCGCGGATTTTTCGGCCATGCGCTCAAGCGCGGCCAGTGCCGTGAGGCCGAGGCGGTAGAGGTCGGCCACGGTGTGCACCAGGCCGGCATCGACGAGCTGGTCCACCAGTTTGTCGCCCAGGCCCTCGATGTCGAGGGCGCGGCGCTGCGCGTAGTGCAGGATGGCCTGCTTGCGCTGCGCGGGGCAGAACAGGCCGCCGCTGCAGCGGTGGTCGGCCTCGCCCTCCTCGCGCACCACGGCGCTGCCGCAGACCGGGCAGTGGCTGGGCATGGTGAAGGGCGCGGGCGCGCCGACGCGGCGCTCGGGCAGCACGCCGACGATTTCGGGAATCACGTCGCCGGCGCGGCGCACGATGACGGTGTCGCCCACGCGCACGTCCTTGCGGCGGGCTTCGTCCTCGTTGTGCAGGGTGGCGTTGGTGACGGTGACGCCACCGACGAACACCGGCGCGAGCTTGGCCACCGGCGTGAGCTTGCCGGTGCGGCCCACCTGCACGTCGATGGCGAGCACGGTGGTGAGCTCCTCCTGCGGCGGGTATTTGTGCGCCACGGCCCAGCGCGGCTCGCGGGTGACGAAGCCGAGTTCGCGCTGCAGCGCAAAGCTGTCGACCTTGTAGACCACGCCGTCGATGTCGTAGGGCAGGCGGTCGCGCTCGGCGGCCATCGCGGCGTGGTACGCTACCAAATCGCTAGCACCAAAGCACCGTCTGACGCTGGGGCTGACCGGAAAATTCCAGGATTTGAGGGTTTGCAGCAGCTCGAACTGGGTGGCGGCCACCTCCGCACCGGGCGCGAGTTCGCCCAGTGCATAGGCGAAGAAGCTCAGCGGTCGCTGGGCGGCGATGGCCGGGTCGAGCTGGCGCACTGCACCGGCGGCGGCGTTGCGGGGNTTGACGAAGGTCTTGTCGCCGGCGGCGCGCTGGCGTTCGTTGAGCCGCTCGAAATCGTCGCGGCGCATGTAGACCTCGCCGCGCACCTCGACCAGTGCGGGCGCGGCGTCGGGCAGGCGCAGCGGAATCTGGCCGATGGTGCGGATGTTCTGCGTCACGTCCTCGCCGACTTCGCCGTCGCCGCGGGTGGCGGCCTGCACCAGCACGCGGTCCACATAACGCAGGTTCATGGCCAGGCCGTCGAACTTGGGCTCGCCGACATAGACCACCGGCGGGTCGGCGTCGGTCAGGCCGAGTTCCTTGCGCACCCGCGCATCGAAGGCCACGGCGCCGGCGGGCGTGGTGTCGGTCTCGGTGCGGATGCTGAGCATGGGCACCGCATGGCGCACGGGGGCGAAGCCGTCGAGCGGCGCCGCACCCACGCGCTGCGTGGGCGAATCGGGCGTGCGCAGCGCGGGGTGCTCGGCTTCGAGCGCCTGCAGCTCGCGGAACAACCGGTCGTACTCGGCGTCGGGGATCAGCGGGTCGTCGAGCGTGTAGTAGCGCCAGGCGTGGAAGTGCAGCTGCTCGCGCAGTTCGCGGGCGCGCTCGGCCGCCGCGGGCGGCACGGTGG
This sequence comes from Burkholderiaceae bacterium, assembly GCA_013693755.1. GTDB lineage: Bacteria > Pseudomonadota > Gammaproteobacteria > Burkholderiales > Burkholderiaceae_C > Tibeticola. The sequence goes on along the minus strand of CP059256.1, from coordinate 3,010,645 downwards.
ACGGGTTCATGAGAACAGCCGCCGGGACTGGGGTGAGCCCGCAGCGAGGTCGTGGGCGTCGAGCCGGTCGTACAGGGCCTCGAGGTCGGCGCCGATGGCGTCGAGCGCCTCCGTCGGGATGGGCCGGCCGTTGTCGTCGGTGAGCTGGCCTTCCATCGCGGCGGCCAGTGCAATCGCCAGTTCGCGCATGCGCTGGTACGGCCGCTCGCTGCGCGGCACCTGCGGCACGTCCAGGCTGAGGCTGAATTCGCGGATGGCGGACTGCGCCGGGTCGTCGGAGAGGGCGGCCTGCGCGTCATAGGCGAGGCTGAGCACCGGCGGCAATCCGCTGGCCTGCGCGGGCAACACCATGCGCCCGGGCAGCGCGCCGGCGACGAAGCCCAGGCGCGCGGCGTGCTGCTGCACGTAACCCGGGCTCCAGGCGGCGCTGCCTGCGCGCAGGGTGAAGCCCAGCTGCGCATCATGGGCGCTGGCGAACTGGTCGAGCTCACGCGCCCGCGAAACCTCCTCGATCATGTCGGGCAGGCTCAGTGCGCCGCCAATGGCGTCGGCGAACTGCTGGGCTTTCTGCGCGAATTCGGAGAACTCGATCTCGTTGAGGTGGCCGGTGCGGTTGGCCAGTTGCACGCCAGCCTGGAAGGCGCTGTAACGCCGGCCCGTGCGCGGCGGTTCCCACTGGCCGGTGTCGGCATCCAGCCCCTCGATGGCAAAGGGCTTGCTGCCGGCGCGGCGCGTGGCGGGCAACGCGGCGAGTGCGGCTTCGCCAGAGACCGGGGCGTCGAGCTCGACGGGGGCGATGGCGTCGATCAGGGCGTCGAGCCCAAGGTTGCGCGCTGCGGCCNNTCCACGCCGCGCAGCGGGTGAGGGCGACAGCGGCGCGGGCTCGCTCACCGGCGCATCGAGCACGGGTTCAAGGCGCGCGTCGTCGAGGCTGGCGGGCGCATCCGCGGGGGCTTCGGGCTCGGGCAGCGGCTGGCGCGGCGCGGCGCGGCGGGTCTGCCAGGCGTTGTAGGCGACGACGGCCGCGAGAACCAGACCACCTGCGATGGCCAGCCAGAGTTGCAAGCTGCTCATGGGCGTGGGCTTCTTTCTTAACCGTGAACCGTTGGATCAGGCCGCCTGGGCAAGCTGGCTCGCCTGCGCCATGTCGACCGCGACGATGCGCGAGACGCCCTGCTCCTGCATGGTGACGCCGATGAGTTGCTCGGCCATCTCCATGGCGATCTTGTTGTGGCTGATGAAGAGGAACTGCGTCTCGCGGCCCATGCGCTGCACCAGCCGCGCATAGCGCTCGGTGTTGGCGTCGTCCAGCGGCGCGTCGACCTCGTCGAGCAGGCAGAACGGCGCGGGGTTGAGCTGGAAGATGGCGAACACGAGCGCGATGGCGGTGAGCGCCTTCTCCCCGCCGGAGAGCAGGTGAATGGTCTGGTTCTTCTTTCCCGGCGGCTGCGCCATGACCTGCACGCCGGCGTCCAGGATCTCATCGCCGGTCATGACCAGGCGCGCGTTGCCACCGCCGAAGAGCTCGGGGAACATGCGGCCGAAGTGGTCGTTGACGGCGTTGAAGGTGCCGGCGAGCAGCTCGCGGGTTTCCGCGTCGATCTTGCGGATGGCGTCTTCGAGCGTGTTCATCGCCTCGGTGAGGTCGGCGCACTGGGCGTCGAGGAAGCCCTTGCGCTCACGCGCGGCGCCGAGCTCTTCGAGCGCGGCGAGGTTGACCGCCCCNAGCGCGGCAATGTCGCGGTGCAGGCGGTCGATCTCGCCCTGCAGCCCGGCGAGCCGCACGCCGCCTTCGGCAATGCCGGCGGCCAGTGCGTCGAGATCGGCCTCGGCGTCGGCGAGGAACTGGGTGTATTGCTCTTCGCCCAGGCGGGCGGCCTGCTCCTTGAGCTGCAGGTCGGTGATGCGCTGGCGCAGGGGTTCGAGCTCGCGCTCGAGCTTCAGGCGCCGCTCGTCGCTGGCGCGCAGCCGCTGGGTGAGGTCGTCGTAGGCGCTGCGGGTGGCGGCCAGCTGCGCTTCGCGTTCGAGCTTGAGCGCAAGCGCCGCCTGCAGCCCGGACTGGGCCGCCGTGTCGGACAGGCGCGCGAGCTCGTCCTCGGCGCGCGCGGCTTCGTCCGCCAGCGTGCGCGCCTGGGTCTGCGCGGTGTCGATGGCCCGCGCCAGCTCGGCCTGCCGCTGCGCGAGGCTGCGCTGGGCGAACTGCGCTTCCTGGGCCTGGCGCTCCAGCGCGCGCTGCTGCTCGCGCGCGGCCTGCACGCGGCGCTCGGCCTCGAGCACGCGGTCGTCGAGCTGGGCGTGGCGTTCCTGCGCATCGGCCAGTTGCATGTCCAGCGACTCGAAGCGGCCCTCGGCCTGCACGCGGCGTTCCTGCAGCTCGGCCAGCTGGGCGTCGAGCTCCTCGAGCTCGCCCTCGAGCGCCTGTGCGCGCTCGCGGGCCTGCTCGGCCTGCTGCGTCAGCCGCAGCACCTGCACATGCAGCTCGTGCGCGCGCGACTGGGCCTCGGCCGCCTCGCGGCGGCGGCTCACCAGCTGCTGCGAGGCNTCGGCCCAGGCGTTCTCGGCGCGGGCGAGCGCGCTGCGCGCTTCGTCGGCGATGAGGGTCTGCGCGCGCAGCGCCCGGTCGAGGTTGTCGATTTCCTGCGCGCGGGCGAGCAGGCCGGCCTGCTCGCTGTCGGGGGCGTAAAAACTCACCGCCTGCGGGCTCACGGCATGGCCTTCGCGGGTGAACACCATGCCGCCGGGCGGCAGCGACGCCCGTGCGGCCAGCGCCTGCGCCAGGTCATCGGCGCGCCAGCAGCCGGCGAGCCAGTCGGCCATCAAGGCGGCCTGTGCGGCGTCGGCCAGGCGCAGCGCGTCGGTCAGCGGCGTGAGGCCGGCCGCGGGCGGCTGCGGCGCGGGTGCGGCGGTGGCGGCCTGCGCGGCGTAGAAGGCCAGGCGCGCGGGCGGCGCGTCGGCGGCGAAGGCGCGCAGGCGGTCGAGGTCGGAGACTTCGAGCGCACCCAGGCGCTCGCGCAGGGCGGCTTCGAGGGCGCGCTCCCAGCCCGGTTGCACCTGTAGCCGCGTCCAGAGGGCGGCGAGGCCGTCGAGGCCGTGGCGTTCCAGCCAGGGCTTGAGCTTGCCGTCGGTGCGCAGCTTCTCCTGCAAGGCGCGCAGCGCATCGAGCCGCGCGGCGAGCTGCGCCTGCTTGGCCGTCTCTTCGTTGAGCGCGTGCTGCGCGGCGCGGCGCGCTTCGTCGAGCGCGGGGGCTTCGGCCTGCAGCGTGTGCAGGCGCTCGTCCGCCGCCTGCGCCTCGTCCTGGGCGGCGCGTTCCTCGGCCTGCAGCTGCGCGAGCCGCGCTGCATCAGGCGCCTGCAGGCCGCGGTGCTCGCCGGAGAGACGCTCGCGGCGCTGCTGCAGGCTGCGCGACTGTTCGTCGAGGTTGCGCTGCTCCACCGCGAGCAACTGGATCTGCTGCTGCACCTGGGTGACGAGGTTGCGCTGGCTTTGTGCCGCTTCGCGCGCGCTGCGCCAGGCGTCGTCGAGCTCGGGCAGCGCCTGGGCCTGCTCCTCGAACTGTGCGGCCAGCGTCAGCGCGGTGTCCTCGGCCTGCACGGCCTGCTCGGCCAGGCGCTCGCTCTCGGCCTGGGCGTCGCGCTGGCGCTCGTCCCACTGCGCGATCTGGGCGCGCAGCTGGGCCAGCCGGTCGACGGCGCGCTGGCGGCCCTCGACCACGTAGCGAATCTCGGCCTCGAGCCGGCCCACCTCGGCGCTGGCCTCGTACAGCCGCCCCTGCGCCTGGTTGACCTGGTCGCCCGCGGCGTAGTGCGACTGGCGCACGTTCTCCAGCTCGGCTTCGACGTGGCGCAGCTCGGCAATGCGGGCTTCGAGCTGGGTGGCGAGCTGCGCGCCCTCGGCCTGGATGCGCGCACCCTCGGCCTGGCTTTCGGCGCGCTTGAGGAACCAGAGCTGCTGCTGGCGCAGGCCGGCNCTGGGCCTGCAAGGCCTTGTAGCGCTGCGCCACCTCGGCCTGCTGCTCGAGCTTTCGAGGTTGGCGTTGAGCTCGCGCAGGATGTCGTGCACGCGGGTGAGGTTCTCGCGCGTGTCGGTGAGCCGGTTCTCGGTCTCGCGGCGGCGCTCCTTGTATTTGGAGACGCCGGCGGCCTCCTCGAGGAACAGACGCAGGTCTTCCGGGCGGGACTCGAGGATGCGGCTGATCGTGCCCTGGCCGATGATGGCGTAGGCGCGCGGCCCCAGGCCGGTGCCGAGGAACACGTCCTGCACGTCGCGGCGGCGCACGCTCTGGCCGTTGATGAAGTAGCTGCTGGTGCCGTCGCGGGTGAGCACGCGCTTGACGGCGATCTCCACGAACTGGTTCCACTGCCCGCCGGCGCGGTGGTCGCTGTTGTCGAACACCAGCTCCACGCTGGCGCGGCTGGCGGGCTTGCGGCTGGTGGAGCCGTTGAAGATCACGTCCTGCATGGACTCGCCGCGCAGCTCGGCCGCGCGCGACTCGCCCAGCACCCAGCGCACCGCGTCGATGATGTTGGACTTGCCGCAACCGTTAGGCCCGACCACGCCCACGAGCTGCCCCGGCAGCTCGAAATGCGTGGGGTCGGCAAAGGACTTGAAGCCCGACAGCTTGATGGAGGAAAGACGCACCGTGCTCTGCGCGGCAAGCCGCCGCGCGGATTGCCCAAGTGGTTGATATGACTGGCTTTTTCCACCCGCGGCGCGCGGGCGGAGCGCCTGATGATACCGTGCGCCTGCGTCGCCACCGCGCACCGTCCGGGTACTTTTTTGATAGCGCAACCTGACCGAATGGCGCTGGGGTTGCCGACGAAATGTTCCGAAATGAGCTGAACGAAGGCGTTTTCACGCCGCCGGCGGCCCAGGCGCCGGCGACACGGCCACCACCACGGCCTGCGGTCACGGCCGCGCAACGCGCCCCATCGTCTGCCGCGGCGCGCACCCCGATAATCGGCGGCTCATGAAGCCTGCCACCAACCCCGGCTGTCGCTGCTGCAGCCCTACCCCTTCGAGCGCTTGCGTCGCCTGTTTGCCGACGTCACGCCCAACCCGGCCTACCGCCCCATCAGCCTGGGCATTGGCGAGCCGCAGCACGCCACGCCCGCCTTCATCCAGGACGCGCTGGTGGCCGCCACGCGCGCGCAGCCCAGCGGCCTGGCCGCCTACCCGGCCACGGCCGGCACGCCGGCGCTGCGCNGAGCCTTCGCCCGCTGGCTGGCGCAGCGCTACGGTCTGGCGGTGGACGCGACCACGCAGGTGCTGCCGGTCAATGGTTCGCGCGAGGCGCTGTTCGCCTTCGCGCAGACGGTGATCGACCCGGCCGACGCCGAGGCCGTGGTGGTCTGCCCCAACCCGTTCTATCAGATTTACGAGGGCGCGGCGCTGCTGGCCGGCGCCACGCCGCATTACGCGCCGAGCAACCCGGCGCGCAACTTCGCCGTGGACTGGGACAGCGTGCCCGAGGCGGTGTGGCGGCGCACCCGGCTGCTGTACGTGTGCTCGCCGGGCAACCCCACCGGCGCGGTGATGCCGCTGGCCGAGTGGGAAAAACTGTTCGCGCTGTCCGACGCGCACGGCTTCGTCATCGCCTCGGACGAGTGCTACAGCGAGATCTACTTCCGCGACGAACCACCGCTGGGCGGGCTCGAGGCCGCGGCGCGCCTGGGCCGCAGCGATTTCCGCCGGCTGGTGGCCTTCACCAGCCTGTCCAAGCGCAGCAACGTGCCGGGTCTGCGCAGCGGCTTCGTGGCTGGCGACGCGCGGCTGATCGCCCCGTTCACCCTCTACCGCACCTACCACGGCAGCGCCATGAGCCCGGTGGTGCAGGCTGCAAGCATTGCCGCCTGGGGCGACGAGGCGCATGTGGCCGACAACCGGCGCCTCTACCGCGAGAAGTTCGCCGCCATCACGCCGCGCCTCGAAGGCCTGCTTGACGTGCGCCTGCCCGATGCGGGCTTCTACCTCTGGGCCGGCGTGGGCGACCTGTTCGGCGGCAGCGACACCGCCTTCGCCCGCGAGCTGCTGGCTCAATACAATGTGACCATGCTGCCCGGCAGCTACCTCGCCCGCGAGGTGGACGGCCGCAACCCCGGCGCTGGCCGCGTGCGCATGGCGCTGGTGGCCGAGACGGCCGAGTGCATCGAGGCGGCCGAGCGCATCGCCGCCTTCGTGCGCACCCACGGCGGCGGGGCCTGAGCCCGCTGCACGCCGCAGCCCCGAGTTTTCCTGTTCTTCATCGCCCATCACAGACCGTCATGACGCAACAACTCCAATCCATCATCGACAACGCCTGGGAGCACCGTGCCGAGCTCTCGAGTGCCTCGGCCCCGAAGGAAGTGACCGACGCGGTCGCCCATGTCATCGACGAGCTCAACACCGGCAAGCTGCGCGTGGCCACGCGCGAGGCCGTGGGCCGCTGGACGACGCACCAGTGGATCAAGAAGGCCGTGCTGCTGTCGTTCCGCCTCAACGACAACACGATGATGAAGAGCGGCGACCTGGTGTACTTCGACAAAGTGCAACCCAAGTTCTCCAAGCTCAGCGAATCCGAGCTCAAGGCCACCGGCGTGCGAATCGTGCCGCCGGCGGTTGCGCGCCATGGCAGCTACATCGCCAAGGGCGCCATCCTCATGCCCAGCTATGTGAACATCGGCGCCTACGTCGATGAAGGCACCATGGTCGACACCTGGGCCACCGTGGGTTCGTGCGCACAGATCGGCAAGAACGTGCACCTCTCCGGCGGCGTGGGCATCGGCGGCGTGCTCGAGCCGCTGCAGGCCGGGCCCACCATCATCGAGGACAACTGCTTCATCGGCGCGCGCTCGGAAATCGTCGAGGGCGTGGTGGTGGAGGAGAACTCCGTCATCTCCATGGGCGTGTACATCGGCCAGAGCACCAAGATCTACGACCGCGCCACCGGCGAGGTGCACTACGGCCGCGTGCCCGCGGGCTCGGTGGTGGTCTCGGGCAACCTGCCCAGCGCGGACGGCAAGTACAGCCTGTACTGCGCAGTGATCGTCAAGCGCGTGGACGCACAGACCCGCGCCAAGACCAGCCTCAACGACCTGCTGCGCGACTGAGAGGCTGAGGCCGCCGCGCGCCGCATTCCCCACCACTGCCTGCCTCGACAAGGAGCCTTCCATGAGCAGCCCGCAACCCATGAGCATGCTCGAGCGCATCCTGCGCCTCATGGCCGAGCGCAAGGCGTCGGACGTGTACCTCTCGGCGCATGCGCCGGCCTATGTGAAGATCAACGGCCAGTGCATCGCCATGAACAGCCAGGTGCTGCCGCCCGAGGCGCCGCTGAACCTGCTGGCCGAGATGGTGCCGCCCACGCGCATCGAGGAGCTCAAGGAGACCGGCGAGCTCAACATGGCGCTGCCGGTCGAGGGCGTGGGCAACTTCCGCGTCAGCGCCATGCGCCAGCGCGGCACCTATGCGGTGGTGGTGCGCTACATCTCTTCGGATATCCCGGCGCTGGCCACGCTCAACGTGCCGCCGGTGCTCGGTGACCTGGTGATGGAAAAGCGCGGCCTCATCCTGATGGTGGGCGCCACCGGCGCGGGCAAGAGCACCACGCTGGCGAGCATGCTCGACCTGCGCAACGCCAATGCGACGGGCCACATCCTCACCATCGAAGACCCGGTGGAATTCATCTTCCGCAACAAGAAGTCGGTGGTGAACCAGCGCGAGGTCGGCAGCGACACCGCCTCACTGGCCGTGGGCCTGAAGAACGCGCTGCGCCAGGCGCCCGACGTGATCATGATCGGCGAGATCCGCGACCGAGAGACCATGTCCGCCGCGCTGGCCTATGCGCAGTCGGGGCACCTGTGCCTGTCCACGCTGCATGCCAACAACAGCTACCAGGCGCTCAACCGCATCCTGAGCTTCTACCCGCCCGAGGTGCGGCCGGCCATGCTCGGCGACCTCGCCTCCTCGCTCAAGGCCATCGTCTCGCAGCGGCTGCTGCGCACGGTGAACAACGCCCGTATGCCGGCGGTGGAGATTCTGCTGAACTCGCGCCTGACCGCGGAGCTGATCGAGCAGGGCAACTTCACCGAAGTGCGCGAGGCCATGACCAACTCGCTGGCCGAGGGCTCGCAGACCTTCGAGGAAGACATCGCACGGCTCATCCTCGCCGGCCTGGTGGACCGCAAGGAGGGCCTGGCCCACGCTGACTCGCCCACCAACCTCATGTGGCGGCTGCAGAACGACTTCACCGTCAAATCCCAGGCCATCGCCGCTGCGGACGCCCCCGGCGACGAACCCTCGTTCACCGAAATCACCCTCGACGTGGTGCACGACGAGCGCCGCCGCGCCCCCTGCGCCCGCCCCCGTTCCGGCCGCCGCACCCGCATCGGCTGCCACGGCCGCGCGTTGAACGCGCGGACGGCGGCCCCGTCCGCCGTCCGCGCCCTGCCCCGCATCTGCCCTGCCGCCTCCTCCCCGCTCCTGTCGCCCCACNNCCGCCCGCGCCCATGTCCGCCACGCTGCGCCTTGCCGAAGAACTGATTGCCCGCGCCTCCGTCACGCCCGACGACGCGGGCTGCCTCGATGTGATTGCCGCGCGCCTGGCGCCGCTGGGTTTTGCCTGCGAGCGGGTCGACCGCGGCCCGCAAGGCGCCGTGGTGGCCAATTTGTGGGCCAAACGCAGCAACCCCAGCGCCAACCGGTCAGATGATGCTAGCAAAACGATAGTCTTCGCCGGCCACACCGACGTCGTGCCCACCGGCCCGCTGGCGCACTGGAGCAGCCCGCCCTTCGTGCCCACGCACCGCGACGGCCGCCTCTACGGCCGCGGCGCGAGCGACATGAAGACCTCGCTCGCCGCCATGGTGGTGGCTGTCGAAGAGTTCCTCGCCGCCACGCCCGAGACGCCGCTGTCCATCGCCTTCCTGCTCACCAGCGACGAGGAAGGCCCGGCGGTGGACGGCACGGTGGCGGTGTGCGAGGCGCTCGCCGCGCGCGGCGAGCGGCTGGACTGGTGCATCGTCGGCGAGCCCACCTCCATCGAGCGCACCGGCGACATGATCAAGAACGGCCGCCGCGGCACACTCAGTGGCCGGCTCACCGTGCGCGGCATCCAGGGGCACATCGCCTACCCGCAGCTCGCGCGCAACCCCATCCACGAACTCGCCCCGGCGCTGGCCGAACTCGTCGCCACCCGCTGGGACGAGGGCAACGCGTTCTTCCCGCCGACGAGCTGGCAGGTCAGCAACATCCACGGCGGCACGGGCGCGAGCAACGTCATTCCCGGCGAGGTGGTGGTGGACTTCAACTTCCGCTTCTGCACCGAATCCACACCCGAGTCACTGCAAAGCCGCCTCGAGGCGGTGCTGCGCCGCCACCAGCTCGACTTCGAGCTGCGCTGGACGCTCGGCGGCCNNGCCCCTCTCACCCAGCCCGGCCCGCTGGTGCAGGCCGTGCAGCAGGCCGTGCGCGAGGTGTGCGGCATCGAGACGCAGCTCTCCACCACCGGCGGCACCAGCGACGGGCGCTTCATCGCGCAGATCTGCCCCGAAGTCATCGAGCTCGGCCCGCCCAACGCCAGCATCCACAAGATCGACGAGCACATCGCCGTGGCCGACATCGAGCCGCTCAAGGCCGCCTACCGCCGCGTGCTCGAACTGCTGCATGCGCGGGTGAGCGCATGAACGCCGCCGCCCCGCCACCGTGCGCAGCCTCATCGACGAGGCCGCGCAGGCGCTCACCGATGCCGGCGTCGCCTTCGGCCACGGCACCACCAATGCCCATGACGAGGCCGCCTGGCTGGTGCTCTGGCGCCTGGGCCTGCCGCTGGATGCCGACCTCGACGAAGCGCCGCCAACTGACGCCGGCCCCACCACCCTGCCCCCGGGCGAACGCGCCGTGCCCGCCGAGCAGGCCGAGGCCGTGCGCGCGCTGGTGCGCGAGCGCATCGCGCGCCGCGTGCCCGCCGCCTACCTCACCCGCGAAGCCTGGCTGCAAGGCCTGCCCTTCTACGTGGACGAGCGCGCCATCGTGCCGCGCAGCCTGATCGCCGAGCTGCTGGTCGACGGCAGCATCGACCCGTGGCTCTCCGAGCACACCCGCCACGTGCTCGACCTGTGCAGCGGCAACGGCAGCCTCGCAGTGATTGCCGCCAGCGTCTACCCCGAGGTGAGCGTGGTCGCCGCCGACATCTCCACCGACGCGCTGGAGGTCGCCCGCATCAACGTGGAGCGGCACGGCCTCTGCGACCGCATTCAGGTGGTGGCCTCCGACGTGTTCTCGGCCGTGCCCGGCGTGTTCGACCTCATCGTCTGCAACCCGCCGTATGTGAACGCACACAGCATGGCCGCGCTGCCCGCGGAATTCCGCGCCGAACCCGCGCTGGCACTCGCCGGCGGCGCCGACGGCATGGATTTCGTGCGCCGCCTGCTGCGCGAAGCGCCGCAGCACCTGAGCGAACACGGCGTGCTGGTGCTGGAAATCGGCCACGAGCGCGCGCACTTCGAGGCCGCCTTCCCACGGCTCGAAGTCGTCTGGCTCGACACCTCGGCCGGAGCCGACCAGGTGCTGCTGACCACGCGCGAGGCGCTGGCGCAGGCCCTGCTGGTCGCCGCATCGAGCGGAGCCGCCCGGTGATCGTCCTCAAAGACATCGTGCTGCGTCGCGGCACGAAAGTGCTGCTCGACGGCGCCAGCGTCACCATCAACCCCGGCGAGAAGGTCGGGCTGGTTGGCCGCAACGGGGCGGGCAAATCCACCCTGTTTGCCCTGTTCAACGGCTCGCTGCACGAAGACCGGGGCGAATTCAGCCTGCCGCGCCACTGGCGCACCGCCCAGGTGGCGCAGCACATGCCCGAAACGGAGCAGCCGGCGACCGACTTCGTGCTCGAGGGCGACACCCACCTCGCCGCGCTGCAGGCCCGGCTGCGCGAAGCCGAGGCACAGGCCCACACCTCGGCCGAGCACGGGATGGCGCTGGCCCAGCTGCACAGCGACCTGGCCGACGCCGGCGCGCACGACGCGCGCGCACGGGCCCAGGCACTCATCCTCGGCCTGGGCTTCCAGGTCGACGAACTCGACCGGCCGGTCAACAGCTTCTCCGGCGGCTGGCGCATGCGGCTGCAACTGGCCCGCGCGCTGATGTGCCCGAGCGACCTGCTGCTGCTCGACGAGCCGACCAACCACCTCGACCTCGACGCGCTGGTCTGGCTCGAAGCCTGGCTCAAGCGCTACGCGGGCACGCTCATCGTCATCAGCCACGACCGCGAATTCCTCGACGCCGTCACCAACGTCACGCTGCACATCGCCCACGCCAAGCTCACCCGCTACGGCGGCAACTACAGCAGCTTCGAGGAGCTGCGCGCGCAGCAGATGGAGCAGCAGCAGGCCGCCTACGCGCGCCAGCAGGAGCGCATCGCCCACCTGCAGAAGTTCATCGACCGCTTCAAGGCCAAGGCCAGCAAGGCCCGCCAGGCGCAAAGCCGTGTCAAGGCGCTCGAGCGCATGGAANAGGTCGCGCCGCTGCTGGCCGAGGCCGAGTTCAGCTTCGACTTCAAGGAGCCGGCCAACCTGCCCAACCCCATGCTCGCCATGGTGGACGCGGGCTTCGGCTACCGCAGCGAGGACGGCCGCGCCNACCCCATCCTGCGCGGCGTGAACCGCTCGGTGCTGGCGGGCCAGCGCATCGGCATCCTCGGCGCCAACGGCCAGGGCAAGTCCACGCTGGTCAAGACGATCGCCGGCACGCTGCCCCTGCTCGAAGGCACGCTCACCCAGGGCAAGGGCCTGTCCATCGGCTACTTCGCGCAGCAGGAGCTCGACGTGCTGCGCTCCGAGGACACGCCGCTCGAGCACATGACGCGGCTCGCGCGCACACTGGGCGCGGCCGCCGCCGAGCCCTCGCGCGAGCAGGACCTGCGCAACTTCCTCGGCAGCTTCAACTTCAGCGGCGACATGGTCAGCCAGCGCGTGGGCACCATGAGCGGTGGCGAGAAGGCGCGCCTGGTGCTGGCCATGATCGTCTGGCAGCGCCCCAACCTGCTGCTGCTCGACGAGCCGACCAACCACCTCGACCTCGCCACCCGCGAGGCGTTGGCCGTCGCGCTCAACGAGTTCGAGGGCACGGTGATGCTGGTCAGCCACGACCGCGCCCTGCTGCGCGCCGTCTGCGACGAGTTCTGGCTGGTCGGCCGCGGCGCCGTGGCCCCGTTCGACGGCGACCTCGACGACTACCAGCGCTACCTGCTCGACGAAGCCCGCCGCGTGCGCGAATCCGCGCGCGCGTCCGCCCCGAAGGCGGCCCCACCGCAANCTCCCGAATCCATAGCGCAACCTGACCCACTGGCGCTGGCATCCGGCCAGAAAACTTCAAATTCCACTGCCACGGCGCCCGATGCACGCACCCAGCGCCGCGAAAGCGCGCAGAAACGCGCCCAGTTGGCCGAGAAGACCCGCCCGCTGCGCCGCGCGCTCGAAGCCTGCGAGGCGAAGATGAGCGCCCTCGGCGCGGAANAGGACGCCCTCGAAGCCCGGCTGGCCACGGTGCTTGTGGCCGGTGACATCGTCGAGGCCAGCAAGCGCCTGCACGAAGTGCTCGCCGCGCTCGCGCAGGAAGAAGAACGCTGGCTCGACCTCTCCACCGAACTCGAAGCGCTGAGCCAGGCGGCCTGAACCAACCGCTCTGCGCGGGCACCGTTCACCGCCCGGCGCGGCACGCCCGCGGCGGGCTCCCATCACCTCGGCGCCGCGCAGCCCACCATTCCGCACCCGCCGCGGGAATACGTCACGCCCGCGTCATGACGCCGCCGCGCCGTCCGCGCTACAGTGCAAGCCTCTCATCCACTCGGAGCGTTCGCCATGATGCATTTGCTCGGCACCCTGTTCATCGGCCTCATCGTCGGCTTCATCGCCCGCGCGCTCAAGCCCGGCGACGACTCCATGGGCTGGATCATGACCGCGCTGCTCGGCGTGGCCGGCTCCTTCGTCGCGGGCTACGTCGGTGCGGGCCTGGGCTGGTACCCACCCGGCGCGCCCGCGGGCTTCATCGCCTCGGTCGTCGGCGCCATCGTGCTGCTGTTCCTCTGGGGCCTGATCAAAGGCAAGAAGAACTGACCATGCTCGCCAGCACCCTGCGCCGCATCCGCCCCGCGCGCGCCCCCAGCCCGAGGTGCCCGAGCACCTGCGCCCCGCGGTGCGCGCGCGCCGCCTGCTGCACCGGCGTGCGCTGGCCGCGGGCGTGGCCGGCGCCCTGCCGGTGCCGGGGCTGGACTGGGCGGTGGACGCCGCACTGCTCACCCGCCTCATCCCGCGCATCAGCGCCGAGTTCGGCCTGCTGCCCGACCAGATCGACCGCCTCGACCCCCATGCCCAGGAGCGCGTGCGCAAGGCCGTGGCCATGGTCGGCACCGTGCTCATCGGCCGCCTGGTGACGCAGGACCTGGTGCTGCGCGCCGCCAAAACCGTGGGCCTGCGCATGACCGCCGCGCAGGCCGCGCGCTTCGTGCCACTGGCCGGCCAGGCGGCCAGCGCCGTCATGGGTTACGCCGCGCTGCGCTACATCGGCGAGCAGCACATCCGCGACTGCGTGCGCGTGGCGCAGGCGGCGCAGCTTCGGCTCGAACACTGAGCCTAGAAACCGCAGTTGGATGCGCCCGACGGTGCCGCGATCGGGGTGTCAGGCAAGGCGCGACGACGCCGCGGGCTTGCGCCCGCAAGGAGGAGCAACGCCGCATGGCGCCCTGAGCGCGGTGCCGACGGGTGCATAGCGTTCTCACCCAGACGGTGAGGCGTTTCGGAACCGGCGAACGCCGGTTTCATGCGGGTTGCGGTGAAACAGGCAGCGGTCAACTGCGGTATCTAGGCTGATGTCCGCGGCCGCGGCGCGCGAGGGACTGGTTCAGCGCTGCCTCAGCGCCCAGGCAGGCCCAGGCTGCGGGCAATCACCTCCTTCATGATCTCGTTCGTGCCGCCGTAGATGCGCTGCACCCGCGCGTCCGCGTACGCGCGCGTGATCGGGTATTCCCACATGTAACCGTAGCCGCCGAAGAGCTGCACGCACTCGTCCATCACCTTGCATTGCAGGTCGCTGCACCAGGACTTGGCCATGCTCGCCGTGGCGGTGTCGAGCGCATCCTGCGCAATGAGCTCGCAGCAGCGGTCCACGAACACCCGCGCCACCTGCACCTCGGTGGCCAGTTCGGCGAGCTTGAAGCGCGTGTGCTGGAACGCGCCGATGGGCTGGCCAAAGGCCTTGCGCTCCTTCACATAGGCCAGCGTCCACTCCAGCGCGGCCTCGGCCGCGGCCACCGCGCCGATGGCGATCTGCAGCCGCTCCCAGGGCAGCTGCTCCATCAGGCAGACGAAGCCGCGGTTCTCAAAGGCCGCACCGCCGAGCAGGTTCTCCGCCGGCACGCGCACGCCGTCGAAGAACAGCTCCGAGGTGTCCTGCGCCTTGAGCCCGAGCTTCTTCAGCCGCCGCCCGCGCTCGAAGCCGGCCATGCCCCGCTCGACCAGGAACAGGCTGGTGCCCTTGGCGCCGGCGACCGGGTCGGTCTTGGCCACCACGATCACCAGATCCGCGTGCCAGCCGTTGGTGATGAAGGTCTTGCTGCCGTTGAGCACATAGCTGCCGTCGGCCTGGCGCAGCGCGGTGGTGCGGATGCCTTGCAGGTCACTGCCGGCGGCCGGTTCGCTCATGGCGATGGCGCCCACCCACTCGCCCGAGACCAGCCGCGGCAGGCAGCGCTGCTTCTGCGCCTCGGTGCCGTAGTGCAGGATGTAGGGCGCCACGATCTCGCTGTGCAGCCCGAAGCCGATGCCGGTGGTGCCCGCTCGGGCGAGCTCCTCCATCTGCGCCACCGAATACAGCTTGTCCGCGCCGGCGCCGCCGTAGGCNTCGGGTAGCGTCATGCACAGAAAGCCGTTGGCCCCGGCGCGGCGCCAGACCTCGCGGTCCACGAAACCCTGCTCCTCCCAGGCCTCGTGATGGGGNGTGATTTCGCGCTCGACAAAGCGGCGGAAGCTCTCGCGGAAAGCCTCGTGCTCGGGGCTGAAAAGGCGGCGTTCGATCATAGGTGTCACCTGTTGGACGGGTTGGCGATGAAATTTCACAAAGCGTTTGCTTGGTAAAACTATACTGCGCGGATTCGTTCAACGCCCACGGAGCTTTCCATGACCGACGCGTTCGTCTTCGACGCCATCCGCACCCCCGAGGCAAGGGCAAGAAGGATGGCAGCCTGCATGAAGTCAAGCCCATCGACCTGCTCGCCGGCCTGCTGCGCGAGCTGCAGCGCCGCAACGATCTCGACACCGCGCGCGTGGACGACGTGGTGATGGGCGTGGTCTCGCCCGTGGGCGAGCAGGGCTCGGTGCTGCCCAAGATTGCCGCGCTCAAGGCCGGCTGGGACTGGCAGGCCGCCGGCGTGCAGATCAACCGCTTCTGCGCCTCCGGCCTGGAGGCGGTGAACCTCGCGGCCATGAAGGTCGCAGCGGCTGGGAAGACCTCGTCGTCGCCGGCGGCGTGGAGAGCATGAGCCGCGTGCCCATCGGCAGTGACGGCGGCGCCTGGGCCATGGGCCCGGAGACCAACCTGCAGACGCTGTTCGTGCCGCAGGGCATCGGCGCGGACCTGATTGCCACGCTGGAGGGCTTCAGCCGTGGCGACGTGGACGAATTCGCGCTGGAGAGCCAGCAGCGCGCCGCCCGCGCGCGCGACGCCGGCTACTTCGACCGCTCCGTGGTGCCGGTGCGTGATGCGCTGGGCCAGGTCATCCTCGCACGCGACGAGTTCATCAAACCCCACACCACGCTTGAGGGCCTGGCCCAGCTCAAGCCCTCGTTCGAGCAGCTCGGCGCCATGGGCTTCGACGCCGTGGCGCAGCAGCGCTATCCGCAGGTCGAGCGCATCGAGCATGTGCACCATGCGGGCAATTCCTCGGGCATCGTCGACGGCGCCGCGGCCGTGCTCATAGGCTCCGAGGCCGCGGGGCGCAGCCTGGGCCTGGCGCGCGCGCGCATCGTCGCAGCCGCCGTCTCCGGCGCGGGCCCCACCATCATGCTCACCGGCCCCATGCCCGCCACGCGCAAGGCACTGGCCAAGGCGGGGCTGCGCATCGACCAGATCGACCTGTTCGAGGTCAACGAAGCCTTCGCCGCCGTGCCGATGAAGTTCATGAAGGACATGGGCGTACCGGCCGAGAAGGTCAACGTCAACGGCGGCGCCATCGCCATGGGCCACCCGCTGGGCGCCACCGGCGCGATGCTGCTGGGCACCGTCATCGACGAGTTGCACCGCCGCGGCCTGCGCTACGGCCTGGTCACGCTGTGCGTGGGCGGCGGCATGGGCATTGCCACCATCGTCGAACGCGTCTGAACTGCCTACGGAGCCTCCTCATCATGTTGCTGCAAACCCTTCGCCTGGACGTTCAGGAACAGCCCTTCGGCCGCGTCGCCACCCTCACCTTCGACGACACCGGCGCCCCCGTCAACACCATGCGGCTGCAATGGCAGGACGACCTCGCTACCGCAACCGAGGCGCTGCTGGCCCAGCGCGAGTCGCTGCGCGGCCTGGTGCTCGCGTCGGCCAAGAGCACCTTCTTCGCCGGCGCCGACCTCAAGGGCGTGATGCGCCTGCGCCCCGAGCAGGCTCCGCAGATCTACGAGCAGGTCCAGCGCATGAAGCGCCAGTTCCGTACGCTCGAGACACTGGGCATCCCGGTGGTGAGCTGCCTCAACGGCAGCGCGCTCGGCGGCGGCTGGGAAGTGGCGCTCATCGGCCACCACCGCATCGCGGTGGACGATGCACGCATTCAGTTCGGCCTGCCCGAAGTCACGCTGGGCCTGATTCCGGGCGCCACCGGCATCACCAAGATGACGCGGCTGCTCGGCCTCATGGGCGCCCAGCCCTACCTGCTCGAAGGCAAGCTGTTCAGCCCGGCCGAAGCCCTCCGGCTCGGCCTGGTGCATGAGCTCGTTTCCCGCGCGGAGGATTTGCCCGCGCAGGCCATCGCGTGGATCGCCGGTGCGCAGGGCCAGCCCGGCGCCGCCCAGCATCCGTGGGACCACAAGGACTGGCGCATGCCCGGCGGCACGCCGTCGAGCCCCAAGATCGCCCAGGCCCTGGTGGTGGCACCGGCCATGCTCCGGAAGAAGACGCGCGGGCTCTACCCCGCACCCGAGGCCATCCTCGCCGCCATGGTCGAGGGCGCGCAGGTGGACTACGACACCGCCCTGCGCATCGAGAGCCGCGCCCTCGCCCGCGTGATGACCACGCCCGTGGCGCGCAACATGGTCAACACCTTCTTCTTCGACCTCAACGCCGTCAAGTCCGGCCAGAGCCGGCCCAGGGACGTGCCCNGCTTCGCGCCGCGGCGCGTGGGCATTCTGGGCGCGGGCATGATGGGCGCGGGCATCGCCTGGGCGCAGGCCAGCCGCGGCATCCACACCATCCTCAAGGACGTGACGCAGGCCAAGGCCGAGCACGGCAAGGCCTACAGCGTGGACCTGAGCGCCGCCCGCGTGGCCAAGGGCCGCATGAGCGAGCACGAACAGGCCGCCCTGCTCGCGCGCATCGACGCCACCGAACGCACCGAAGACCTGCGCGGCTGCGAACTCATCATCGAAGCCGTGTTCGAGAACCGCGGCCTCAAGGCGCAGGTCACCCAAGAGGCCGAACCCATGCTGGCCGAAGGCGGCTTCTTCGCCAGCAACACCTCCACGCTGCCCATCACCGGCCTGGCCCAGGCTNCGGCGCGGCCGCAGAAGTTCATCGGCATCCACTTCTTCAGCCCGGTGGACAAGATGCAGCTGGTGGAGATCATCCGCGGCCGCCTGACGGATGACGAAACCGTCGCCCGCGCCTACGACTATGTGCGGGCGCTGGGCAAGCTGCCCATCGTGGTGAGCGACGCGCGCGGCTTCTACACCAGCCGCACCTTCGGCACCTTCGTGATGGAGGGCGCCGCCATGCTGGGCGAGGGCATCCCGGCCGCCGTCATCGAAAACGCGGCGGTGCAGGCCGGCATGCCGGTGGGGCCGCTGGCGGTGCTCGACGAAACCTCCCTGGCCTTGTCGGTGCACGTGCTCGACCAGACCCGGGAGGACTTCGCCGCAGAGGGCAAGACCTATGCGCCAACCNCCGGCGAACGGCTGGTCGAGCGCATGGTCAAGGAGCTCGGCCGCGCCGGACGGGCGGCGGGCGGCGGCTTCTACGACTACCCCGCCGGCGCGAAGAAGCGCCTGTGGCCCGAGCTCAAGCCCTTGTTCGAGAAGCCGGGCGTGGCCTGGGACCTTCAGACCCTCAGGNACCGGCTGCTGTGGCGCCAGGCCATCGAGACCGCGCGCTGCCTTGCCGAGGGTGTGCTGCACAGCGTGCACGAGGCCAACGTCGGCTCCATCTTCGGCATCGGCTTTCCGGCCTGGACGGGCGGCGCCCTGCAGTTCGTCTACGGCATGGGCGTGGACACCTTCCTCGACCGCGCCGCCCAACTCGCCGCAGCCCACGGCCCCGGTTTCGAGGTCAGCGCCGAGGTGCGCGAAGCCATCCGCGCGCACGAGCCGCGCTGGTAAGCCCAGCCTCCGCGCCGCCTGAGACGCACCGAACCGCTGCGAGGCGGCGCGAGATGCGGTACAGTTCTGGTAATTCATCAATTACCAGTACGGTCCGCCTGTGCCCGACGCCACCCCCGCCCCCGCACCGGGCCCATCGAGCGGCTGGACACCGAGACCCGGCAGGCGGCAATCGTGCAGGCCGCCGTGCGGCTGTGCGGGCACCACAGCCCGGGCGACATCACCACGGCCGACATTGCGCGCGAAGTCGGGCTGACGCAGGGCGCCATCTTCAAGCATTTCGCCTCCAAGGAGGCCATCTGGCTGGCCGTGATGGACTGGGTGGCCGCCCACCTGCTGGAGCGGCTGCGCGCGGCGGCCCGCACGCCGTCCACACCGCTCGAGGCGCTCGCGGCCATGTTTCGCACCCACGTGGCCTTCGTCGCTGAGCATCCTGGCGTGCCGCGGCTGGTCTTCCATGACCTGCAGCAGGCGGCGGACTCCNCGGTCAAGCGCCGCCTGGGTGCGCTGCTGGCCGAATACCGCGCGCTGCTGCTCGGCCAGATCGAGGCCGCCATCGAGNCGCAAGGACCTGACCAATCCCCTCCAGCACCGGCCGCCGCCATGCTGTTCATCGGCATCGTGCAGGGGCTGGCCATGCAATCGCTGCTTTCGCCCCAGGCGCTCGACCTGCGGGCCGAAGGCGAGCGGCTTCTTCCCCTGTTTCTCCGCAGCATCGGCGCACCGACATGAAACTTCCCGCCCCTCCCCCGCGTGGCCCTGACGGCCGCCGCACTGCTGTTGGTCGGCGCCGTCTTATTCGTCGCGGCCCGCTCGGGGCCACTGGCCGCCACCCGGGTGACGGTGGCCGAAGTAAGTGAGGGTACCGTGGCGCCCGCCCTGTTCGGAATCGGCACCGTCGAGGCCCGCCGTGCGTGGATGATCGGCCCGACCGCAGCCGCCCGCGTACGCAGCGTGGCGGTGGACGTGGGCGAGAGCGTGCGCGCCGGCCAGTTGCTGGCCGAACTCGAGCCGGTGGATCTGGACGCGCGGCTGGCTTCCGCGCAGGCGGCCATCGCCCGTGCCGACAGCGCCGCCGCCAGCGCCCAGGCCCAGCTGGCCGACGCCCGCAGCCGGCAGGCACTGGCGGCGGCCGAAGTCCAGCGGTACACCGACCTGCAGCGGCAGAATTTTGTGAGCCAGAGCGTGGTGGACGCCAAGCTGCAGCAGAAGCAGTCGGCCGACGCGCAGGTTGCGGCGGCCGAATCGGCGCTGGCCAGTGCCCGCCAGGATGTGAGCCGTCTCAAGGCCGAGCGCACTGCCGTGGGTGACCTGCGAGCCAACTTGCAACTGCGCGCGCCGGCCGATGCCATCGTCACCAGCCGCGAAGCCGAACCCGGCAGCACCGTCGTGGCCGGCCAGGCCGTGCTGCGACTGGCCGACCCGCAAAGCCTGTGGGTGCGCACGCGGCTGGATCAGGCACGCTCGGCANGCCTGCGCGCCGGCCTGCCCGCCGAAGTGGTGCTGCGCTCGCGCCCGGGCCAGGCGCTGGCCGCCGAAGTGGCGCGGGTGGAGCCCAGCAGCGACGCCGTCACCGAGGAGCGCATCGCCCAGGTGGCCTTCAAACCCGTGCCGCAAGGCCTGACCACGNGGGAGATGGCCGAAGTCACGGTGCGACTGGCGCCAGTGGAAAACGCCTTGCGCGTGCCCAACGCCGCGGTGCACCACCGCAACGGCCAGGCCGGCGTGTGGCGCCTGCGAGATGGAGCCGTCGCGTTCGTGCCGGTCAAGCTCGGCGCGCTGGGCGCCGATGGCCTACAGCAGATTCTCGAGGGCGTGGCCAGGGGCGACACGGTGGTCCTGCACAGCGAGCGGGCCTTGAGCGAGGGCCTGAAGCCGCGCGTGGTGGAAGCGCTGGCCGGAGCCAAGCGATGATCAGCCTCGCCGCGCGCGACATCCTGCATTCCTGGTCGAAGTTCGTCTTCACCGGGCTGGGGCTGGGTTTACTGATTGGCGTGACCTTCACCATGGCGGGCGTCTACCGCGGCATGGTGGACGATGCGGTGGCGTTGCTGGACAACAGCGGCGCCGACCTGTGGGTGGTGCAGAAGGACACACAGGGGCCGTACGCCGAGTCGTCGAGCCTGCGCGACGACGTCTACCGCAGCCTGCTCGGGCTGCGCGGGGTGACGCAGGCGGCCAACGTCACCTACCTCACCATGCAGGTGCGCAAGGGCCAGACCGACGTGCGCGCGATGGTCGTGGGCTTCGAGCCGGGCCAGCCGGGCGAACCCGACCATCTCATCGCCGGCCGGCGTCTGGTGCGCGGCCATTACGAGGCCATCGCCGACGTCGCCACAGGCTTTCGGCCCGGTGACGTGGTACGCATCCGGCGGCACGACTACACCGTGGTCGGGCTGACGCGGCGCATGGTGTCCTCCGGCGGCGACCCGATGGTGTTCATCTCGCTCAAGGACGCGCAGGAGGCGCAGTTCCTCAAGGACAACGACGCCATCGTGAACGAGCGCGCCCGCACCGCCGCCAACCCCGCGCTCAACCGCCCGGGCGTGCCCGGCCTGCTCGACGCCATCAACGCCTCGCAGACCAGCAACCGCAACGTCAACGCCGTGCTGGTGCGCACCGAACCCGGGCAGGCCGACGCCGTGGCGCAGGACATCCGCCGCTGGAAACACCTGCAGGCCTACACCCGCGCGGAGATGGAGGACATCCTCGTGGCCAAGCTGATTGCCACCGCAGCCAAGCAGATCGGCATGTTTCTCGTCATCCTCACCGTGGTGAGCGCAGCCATCGTGGCCTTCATCATCTACACGATGACGCTGGGCAAGATCCGCGAGATCGCCGTGCTCAAGCTCATCGGCACGCACAACGGCACCATCGCCAGCATGATCGTGCAGCAGGCACTCGGCCTGGGGCTGATCGGCTTCGTCGTCGGCCGCACCGCGGCCACCCTCTGGGGGCCGTTCTTTCCGAAGTACGTGCTGCTGCTGCCCGGCGACGCGGTGCGCGGCTTCGTGGTGGTGATGGTGGTGTGCGTGCTGGCCAGCACCCTGGCGGTTCGCGCGGCGCTCAAGGTCGATCCGGCCGAAGCCATCGGAGGTTGAGGCCATGCGCACCGCAGCACACCAGGGCATCCTGATCGAGGGCCTGAGCAAGCGCTACGGCAGCGGGGAGACCGCGGTCGATGCCTTGCGCAATGTGAACATGAGCGTTGCACCGGGCGAGGTCGTGGGCCTGATCGGCCCCAGCGGCTCGGGCAAGAGCACGCTGCTCAAATGCTTGGGCGCCGTGATCGAGCCCACGCGCGGGCGGATGACGCTCGGCGGCGAGGTGATCTACGACGACGGCTGGAAGATCAAGGACTTGCGCGTCCTGCGCCGCGACCGCATCGGCTTCGTGTTCCAGGCACCCTACCTGATTCCCTTTCTGGACGTGACCGACAACGTCGCGCTGCTGCCCATGCTGGCCGGCCGGCCCAATGCCGAGNCCNGCGCGCGCGCCGCCGAGCTCTTGCAGGCGCTGGACGTGGCGCACCGCGCGCNNGCGCAGACGGCGGCCCTCTCCGGCGGCGAGCAGCAGCGCGTGTCCATCGCACGCGCGCTGGCCAACCGGCCCCCGGTGATCCTCGCCGACGAACCCACCGCGCCGCTGGACAGCACGCGGGCCCTGGGCGTGATGCGCATCCTCAACCAGATGGCTGCGCAGTACCACACGGCCATCATCGTGGTGACGCACGACGAGAAGATCATCCCGACCTTCAAGCGCATCTACCACATCCGCGACGGCCAGACCATCGAGGAGCGGGGCGAGGGGCGCAGCCTCTGAACACTCCTCCGCAACCCGCGCCGCATCCGGGCGCGGTCACGGCGGTCACCGGCGTGCCAAGAGCAGCTGACCGCCCTCTCCTACACTGCGAGCTTTGCTTTTTCTGCACCGATCTTCATGAAACGTCTGGAACACAAGGTGGCCCTCATCACCGGCGCGGCACAAGGCATCGGCCTGGCTACGGCGCTGAAGTTTGCGCGCGAGGGTGCGCGCGTCGTCGTCTGCGACGTGCGGCAGGCCGCGGTGGACGCGGCGGTGGCGCAGTGCACGGCGCTGGGTGCCAACGCGGTGGGGTTCGTGATGGACGTGACGCAGCGGCCGATGGTCGATGCGGTGGTGGCGCGGGTGCTGGAGCGCTTCGGGCGCATCGACGTGCTGGTCAACAACGCGGGCATCACGCAGGATGCGCGGCTGCAGAAGATGACGCTGGAGCAGTTCGACCGGGTGATCGACGTGAACCTGCGCGGCGTGTTCCATTGCACGCAGGCGGTGGTCGATACCCTGGTGGCCCAGGGTAGCGGCGTGATTCTGAACGCGAGTTCGGTGGTCGGCATCTACGGCAACTTCGGCCAGACCAACTACGCAGCGAGCAAGTTCGGCGTGATCGGCTTCACCAAGACCTGGAGCCGCGAGCTCGGCCCCAAGGGCGTGCGGGTGAACGCGGTGGCACCCGGCTTCGTGCAGACGCCGATTCTGGGCACCATCCCCGAGAAGGTCATCCAGGAGATGGAGCACCGGGTGCCGCTGCGGCGCCTGGGCCAGCCCGAGGAGATCGCCAACGTCTACGCCTTCCTGGCCAGCGACGAGGCGAGCTACATCAACGGCGCGGTGATCGAGGTCAGCGGCGGCATGACCGTCTGAGACCAGACGCACCCGCCTGCCGCCTGTCCCCCACCGCAAGGCCCGCGCATGAACCGTCCCGCTGATCCATCCCCCAACCGCCCCAGGGACCAATCGTGCTGCGCGAGGCGCGCGAGGAGGACATGGACTGGGTCGTGCACCAGCACGGTGCCTTGTATGCGCAGGAGTTCGGCTGGAACGACGAGTTCGAAGCCCTGGTGGCCGACATCGTCGCGCAGATGCGGCGCACCCACGACCCGGCCTGGGAACGTGGCTGGATGGCCGAATGCAACGGCGCGCGGGTGGGCTGTGCCTTCGTGGTGCGCAAGGCACCCGAGGTGGCCCAGTTGCGGCTGGTGCTGCTGCTGCCCGCCGTGCGCGGGCGCGGCGTGGGCGGCGCGCTGACCGACCGCTGCATTGCGTTCGCCCGCGACAAGGGCTACACGACGATGGTGCTGTGGACCCACGCGAACTTGCTTGCGGCCCGCGCGCTGTATGCGAGCCGCGGCTTTCGCTGCGTGGCCAGCGAGGCGTATCGGGGCTTCGGCCATGCGCTGGTGGGCGAAACCTGGGAGCTGGCCTTGCGGCCCCGGCACTGAACAGCCCACACGCATGTCCCACCGCGCTGCACCCGACCCGCCACCGCCGCCGCTGCCCGCGCAGACCGAAGGCGAGGCGCCCTGCCGCCCCCGATCCAAGACCGACCTCTTCCTCTCCTTCACCTGGCTGGCGATGCAGGGCTTCGGCGGCGTGCTGGCGGTGGTGCAGCGCGAACTGGTGGAGAAGAAACGCTGGCTCACGCGCGAGCAGTTCCTCGAGGACTGGGCGGTGGCGCAGATCATGCCCGGGCCCAACGTGGTGAACCTGTCGATGATGATCGGCGGGCGGCATTTCGGGCTCGCGGGTGCGATGGCGGCGCTCGGCGGCATGCTGCTCGCGCCGCTGCTGGTGGTGCTGCTGCTGGCGGCGCTGCTCGGCGGCGTGGAAGGCTCGCCCGCCGTGCAAGGGGCCTTGCGCGGCATGGGCGCGGTGGCCGCGGGCATGATGGCCGCCAGCGGCCTCAAGCTGCTCCCCGCGCTGCGCAGCAATGTGCTGGGGCTGCGATTGAGCCTCGCGCTGGCGGCCGCGACCTTCGTCGCCATTGCGCTGCTGCGCTGGCGGCTGCTGTGGGTGCTGCTGGGCCTGGGCGGCTTGGGTTGCGTCTGGGCCTGGCGGCAACTGGGGCGCATCACCCGTCAGGCTCCGGCAGCCAGCGCGGAGGCCCGCCGGTGAACACGCCCACGGTCGTTCTCTCGGCGGCGGACTGGCTGGGCCTGTTCGCGCATTTCGCGCTGCTGTCGCTGCTGTCGGTGGGCGGTGCGATTTCCGCCCTGCCCGACATGCACCGCTATCTGGTGAACGAGCAGCGCTGGCTCAACGACATGCAGTTCACCTCCAGCGTGGCGCTGGCACAGGCCGCGCCGGGGCCGAACGTGTTGTTCGTGGCGCTGATGGGCTGGAACGTGGGACTGAACGCGGGTGGCGGGCTGGCCGGCGGCTGGCATGCGGTGGCACTGGCGCTGGCCGGGGTGACGGCGACCATGGTGGGCATTCTGCTGCCCTCGTCGGTGCTGACCTATTCGGCCACGCGCTGGGCCCACCGCAACCGGGAGCTGCGCGCGGTGCGTGCGTTCAAGGCGGGCATGGCGCCGCTGGTCGTGGCGCTGATGCTCTCCACCGGCTGGCTGCTCAGCGCCGCACACGACGACCCCGCGCGCGACTGGCGGCTGTGGCTGCTCACCGTGGCGGCAACGCTCGTCGTCTGGCGCACCCGCATCCACCTGCTGTGGCTCATCGCCGCGNGGGCGCTGCTGGGGGCTCTGGGCTGGGTGTGAGAAGTTGTGGACGAACCCTTCGCGTTCGATTCATTCACGACTCTTGAGCCGGGCCGCGCCGCACGGGTGCGGATAGGCTTCAGCGCGGGTTCTCGAACAGGACGTAGGTGGCGTAGTCGCTGACTTCGAAGTAGACCTTCTTCTCGCCGGGGTCGGCGACGAAGTTGAGGTTTTCGTCGAGCACGCCGTAGCCGAAGCGGTAGGCGCGCGGCTTGCCGTCGTCGGTGCCCATGGCGGTGCTGAGCTTGTCGACCTTGAGGAAGCGACGCACGAGCTTGTCGCCGGCGTAGATTTCGACCACGCCGTTGGTGCCGGTCCAGTTCTGGATGTCGCGGCTGATCTTGTTCTGCTGCTCCTGGGTGCAGGATGCGAGCAAAAACACCCCGATCCCCAGTGCCAGACGGCGCATGAGCGCTTCTGTTTTCATAGTGACGTGCGTTGTCTAACGGCTTCGTAAAGGCACACGCCGCTGGCCACCGAAACGTTGAGGCTCTCCACGGCGCCGCGCATGGGAATGGACACCAGCGCATCGCAGGTCTTGCGGGTGAGCTGGCGCATGCCCTCGCCTTCGGCGCCGAGCACCAGGGCCACCGGCTCCTTGAGGTCGGCCTGGTACAGCGTCTGCGGCGCGTCGTCGCTGGTGCCGATGACCCAGATGGCACGCTCCTTGAGCTCGTTGAGGGTGCGCGCGAGGTTGGTCACCATGTAGTACGGCATGCTCTCGGCCGCGCCGCTGGCCACCTTGGCCACGGTGGCGTTGATGCCGGCGGCATGGTCNCTGGGTGCGATGACGGCATGCGCGCCCGCGCCATCGGCCACGCGCAGGCAGGCGCCGAGGTTGTGGGGNTCGGTGATGCCGTCGAGCACCAGCAACAGCGGGGCCTCGCCGCGCGCCTCGACCTGCTCGAGCAGCTCGTCGAGCGAGGTGGTCTGCGGCAGCGGCTGCACNCGGGCCACCACGCCCTGATGGCCGTGGCTGCCGCAGAGCTTGGCCAGGCGCAGCGAGTCGGCCTCGATCAGGCGCACGCCGGCCTCACGGGCGCGCTCGAGGAAGCCGCGCATGCGCGCGTCGCGCCGGCTGGCGTCGAAGCAGATGTCGACGATGGAGGCGGGCGCCGTCTTCAGGCGCACGCCCACGGCGTGAAAGCCGAACAGGACTTTGGGGGCGGACATGCCGCGATTATCGGCTGCGCCGGTATGCTCTCAAATCAGGAGCATCGACCGACCATTTGGCGCTGGGGTTGCCGAAGAAACATCGGAAAACGCTCGGCCCGAGGGGCTCCCAACCTGTCACACCACCATCCGCCCCGCCTCGATGGTGATGCGACGCTCGCAGCGCCCGGCGATCGCGGGGTCGTGGGTAACCAGCACCAGCGTGGTGCCGCGCTCGCGGTTGAGATCGAACATCAGCGCCATGATGGTTTCGCCGGTGGCGAAATCCAGGCTGCCCGTGGGCTCGTCGGCCAGCAGCACGGCGGGCTCGGTCACGAAGGCGCGCGCGAGCGCCACGCGCTGCTGCTCGCCACCCGAGAGCACGCGCGGGTAATGCCCCAGGCGCGCGGACAGCCCGACACGGGCGAGCATCTCGGTGGCCGCGCGGCGGGCGTCGCGCCGGCCCGCGAGCTCCAGTGGCAGCATCACGTTCTCCAGCGCGGTCAGGTGCCCCAGCAACTGGAAGCTCTGGAACACGAAGCCCACGGAGCGCGAGCGCAGTTCCGCGCGCTCGTCCTCCGAGAGCCTGAACAGGTCCACCCCGCCGATGCGCACCGTGCCGCGGGTCGGCGTGTCGAGCCCGGCGATCAGCGACAGCAGCGTGCTCTTGCCCGAGCCCGAGGCACCGACGATGGCCGCCGTCTCCCCGGCGGCGAGCGAGAANTCGATATCGCGCAAAATCGTGAGTTCACCGGTGGAATCGGTCACGGTTTTGCTCAGGTGCTCTACCTCGATCAAGGCTGCGCCGGTCTCAAGCATGAAAGGCTTTCCGTTGTGATGCGTCGACGACACTTTATCGCCCTGGGCGCGTGGCCCCTGGCCGTGGGGACTTGGGGCGCGGCGGCGCGGGCCGCCTCACCGGCCAAGCCACCCGTGATTCTCATCGTCGGCGACTCCATCAGCGCCGAATACGGCCTGGCGCGCGGCAGCGGCTGGGTGGCCCTGCTCGAGCAGCGGCTCGCGCGCGAGAAGATCGCTGCCCAGGTGGTCAACGCCAGCATCAGCGGCGACACCACCGCCGGCGGCCGTTCGCGGCTGGCAGGTCTGCTCGAGCGGCACAAGCCCGCGGTGGTGGTGCTCGAACTCGGCGGCAACGACGCCCTGCGCGGCCTGCCCCTGGAGACCACGCGCGACAACCTCACCGCCATGACCCGCGCGGCGCAGGCCGCCGGTGCGCGCGTGTTGCTGCTGGGCATGCAGGTGCCGCCCAACTACGGCGCCGACTACACCCGCCGCTTCGCCGCCGTGTTCAGCGACGTGGCCAAGGCCGAGCGCGCGGCGCTGGTGCCCTTCCTGCTCAAGGGCGTGGCCGATGCGCGTGACCCCACCGCCGGCTTCCAGGGCGACCGCATCCACCCCAACGAAGCGTCGCAGCCGACCCTGCTGGCCAACGTCTGGCCCGAATTGCGAAAGCTGCTGAAATGAGCGTGCACCCGATCGCCGCTGCCGAGGCGCTGGCGCGGCTGGAGAGCTTCAGCGCCATCATCGACGCACGCACCGAGTCCGAGTGGGCGCTCGACCACCTGCCCGGCGCGCTCAACTGGCCCTCGCTGCACGACGAGGAGCGGGTGCGCGTGGGCACGCTGTACAAGCAGGTCAGCCCCTTCGAGGCCCAGAAAATCGGCGCCGCCCTGGTGGCGCGCAACATCGCCGCCCACATCGAGCGCGAGGTGCTCGACAAACCCAAACACTGGCAGCCGCTCATCTACTGCTGGCGCGGCGGCAAGCGCAGCAACTCGCTCGCGCTGGTGCTCGGGCAGATCGGGTTTCGGGTGCATGTCATCGACGGCGGCTACAAGGCCTTTCGCCGCGCCATGCTCGACGACCTGCCCATTCGCGTGCAGGCGCTGCGCTTTCGCGTCGTCTGCGGGCCCACCGGCTCGGGCAAGACGCGCTTGCTGCAGGCGCTCTCGCAGCTCGGCGCCCAGGTGCTCGATCTCGAGGCCCTGGCCTGCCACCGCAGTTCGGTGCTGGGCGCCGTGCCCGGTCAGGCACAGCCCTCGCAGAAGCGATTCGACACCCTGGTGTGGGACGCCCTGCGCCGCCTCGACCCGCAGCGCACGGTCTGGGTCGAAGCCGAAAGCCAGAAGGTGGGCAATGTGCGCGTGCCCGACAGCCTGATGACCGCCATGCGCGCGAGCCCCTGCCTGCAGCTCAAGCTGCCCGAGGACGAGCGCGTGGCCCTGCTGCTGGAAGACTATCCGCACCTCACCCAGGACGTGGACCACTTCTGCAGCCGGCTCGACGCCCTGGTCGCCCTGCGCGGCCATGCCGCCGTCAAGCGCTGGAGGGCCCTGGCACAGGCCGGTGATTTCGCCACCGTGGTGCGCGAGCTGCTGCATGCGCACTACGACCCTGGCTACGAGGCTNCGACCCGTCGCAACTTCCGCCAGTTCGACTCCGCCACAATTGCCACGGTGCCCAATCACACGCCGGGCAGCTTCTTCGTGCTGGCGCAAGAACTCGCGCTGGACGACGCAAATTCGCGCGCACCGACGCCTGCAGGTTCAGGCGTTCACGGGATCTGATTCAGGGTTGATCGGGCGGCGGCGCCTGCAGATCGGCGTCGGCCGCCGGCAACGCGCCCGCCGCATCGGCGCTCTCATCCTCAGGCGGCGGCAACCCGCCCGCCTTGCGCTCGGCCTTGGCCTTGAGCTTTTCTTCCTTCTTGCGCTTCTTTGCCAGTTCCTTCTGGCGCTTCTCGTATCCGTAGTTCGGTGTGGCCAAGGTGCGCTTTCGCTTCGGGGTGAATCAGACGCGCACTGTAACAGGCCCCCATCGCCTCACGTAAGGCCCCTCAGGGGGCGGCTGTATCGGTCTCCTCGAGCCAGCGCACGCTGGCCCGGTAGGCATGCCAGGTCGCATGGCCAAGCACCGGGCCCACCAGCACCAGGCCGGCGCCCGCCGGCAGCAGGGCCAGAAACACCAGACTGGCGATCAGCGCACCCCAGAACAGCAGCACCCCNGGATGCTCGTACACCACGCGGATGCTGGTGATGGCGGCGGAAATGGCGTCGGTGTCGCGATCCAGAATCATCGGGATGGACACCACCGCGGTGGAGAACACCAGCGCCGCGAACACGCTGCCCACGGCGAGGTAGACCAGCACGAATTCGATGTTCTCCGGGTTGAACACGGCCTGGATCACGCCGGTCGTCGAGGGCATGCCGGTGTTGAAGAACACCGCAAACACCACCAGCGACGCCCGCCCCCAGAGCAGTTCGAGCACGATGAGCACCAGCACCAGCATGCCCATGCTGCGGATGTGCGAACGCCAGCAGGTGAGCGAACTCGCGAACGACGGCGCTTCGCCCGCCTCGCGACGGCGGCTGACCTCGTACAGGCCCATGGCCAGGAACGGCCCCACCAGCAGGCAGCCCGAGGCGATGGACATTGTGTACTCGGGCTTGTTCGCAAACACCAGCCCAAGCACCAGCGCCATGCCCCAGAACGCCAGGCCGTAGAACAGCCCGATGGCCGGGTGGGCCTTCAGATCCTGCCAGCCCAGGGCCAGCCACTGCAGCGGAGCCCCNCAGCCCAGCGGCTGCATCAGCGCACGCGGGCCCACGGGCGGTGGCGGGAAATACGGTTCGGCTGCGGAAGAAGCTCCGCCCGAGATGGCGGGTTGTGAGGCTGCGTTGGCCGGCGCTTCGGACTCGCCAGCCGGGGTGCTCAGAGCATTCATGGGGCCGCGACGTGTGTTTGATAAAATCAAACATCAGCGTACGCTGAACAATTCCACACGACTACTGAGGAAAACACCAAGGCCAGCGGCGTCCGGCCGCCGTCGCCCTGCCCTGTCCGGCATCAAGAGGCCAGGCGCGACCTTTGGTTCGGCGGCCTCGGGCGGGTGGCCGGGCCATTCGCCCGAGATCGCGCCTCAGCCCGCCGGTGGCAACGCCTCCGCCAGCGCCTGGGCCAGGTCGGCTCGCAGGTCGGCCACGTCCTCCAGGCCGGTGGAGAAGCGCACCAGGGTGCCCGGTGCCAGGTGCGCGGGCCAGCCGCTGCGCATGGCCGCGAGGTCGTAGGGCACCACCAGACTCACCGGCCCACCCCAACTGTAGCCCAGGCGGAACAGCCGCAGGGCGTCGCAGAAGGCATCGACCTGGGCCGTGGTGTAGCGGGCATCGACGACGACGCTGAACAACCCNGCGGCGCGGCCCTGTGGGCGCGCATCCGACGTGCACAGCGCGCGCCAGTGGGCGTGCCCGGGNGAGCCCTGCAGCGCCGGATGCAGCACCTGGGCGAACTGCGGCTGCGCGGCGCACCAGGCGGCGAGCTCTCGCGCGGCGTGGTCCTGCGCGTCGTAGCGCAGCGCCAGGCTGGGCAGGCCGCGCAGCACGGCCTCCACGTCATTGGCCGCCACGCCCAGTCCCAGGCGCATGTGGGTGAGCTTGAGCCGCAGGTGCAAAGCCTCGTCGCGGGTAACCACGCTGCCCATGAGCACATCGCCGCCGCCGCTCGGGTATTTGGTGAGGGCATGCACGCTGATGTCCACACCCAAGGGCGCGGCTCCAGCGTCCGGCGTGAGGTCGAACGGCGCGAACGCCAGGCCCGCGCCCCAGGTGTTGTCCAGCGCGCAGCACACGCCGCGCGCACGGCAGATGCGCACAAGGGCGACCAGATCGGGGAACTCCATGCTCACCGAACCCGGCGCCTCGAGCCAGACCAGCCGCGTGCGCTCGGTGATGGCGCCGGCGAGGCTGCGCGGGTCGAGCGGGTCGTAGAGCCGATAGCCGATGCCGTACTGCGCCAGTTCGCCTTCGGCCAGTGCGCGATTGGGGCCATAGGCGTTGGCGGGAATCAGCACCTCGTCGCCCGTGCGCAGCAGGCTCAGGCCCACCAGCGCGATGGCGCTCAGCCCACTGGGGTCAGCAGGGCATGCGAGNCCACCTTCGAGCGTGGCCAGCCGCTCCTCCAGCACAAAGGTGGTGGGGGTGCCGTGCAGCCCGTAGGTGTAGCCGCCCTTGTCCTTCCAGTTGCGCTGCCGCATGGCGGCGACATTGGGGAAGATGACGGTCGANGCCTTGGCCACCGCAGGCTGCGGTGCCTCGAAACCCGCGGGCGGCGTGTAGGGGTGGTGGATGAGCTGCGTGGCCAGACCCGCCGCGGCGGGCTGAGACGGCGTGTCACCAGGGGCGGGCATGGGTGGATTCAGAAGTGATGAAGGGGCTTCTCACACCTTCCACTTCTCGAGCAGCTTCTCCGGCCGAAGGCTGTCATAGCCCTCGAAGGGCTGGCGGATCCAGGGGTTGGTGGGGAGGAATTCGACGGAATAGTCCGGCGTGAAGGTGGAGACGCCCTTGGTCCAGATCACCGCGGTGCGCAGTTCGGTAATGGGGTGNTAGTTGGTGCGCAGCATCTGCACCACGGCGTTGAGGGTGTGCCCGGAGTCGGCCAGGTCGTCCACCAGCAGCACCCGGCCGGCGATCTCGCCCTTCGGCGTGGTGATGTAGCGGGCGATGTCGAGATGGCCTTGCACCGTGCCCGCCTCGGCACGGTACGAGCTGGTGGACATGATGGCCAGCGGCTTGTCGAAGATGCGCGAGAGGATGTCGCCCGGCCGCATGCCGCCGCGGGCCAGGCACAGAATGGTGTCGAAGGCCCAGCCCGACTGGTGAATCTTGATGGCGAGCTTCTCGATGAGGTTGTGGTACTCGTCGTAGCTCACATAAAGGTGCTTGCCGTCTTCCGTCAACATGCTGAATGCTCCTGTTTGTGTAGCGCCTTGTGACCGAATGACGCTGGGGAATCGAGGGAAAACTTGAAAATCAGTCCGCCAGGAAGGGGTGACGCACCATGATGGTGTGGTCACGGTCCGGGCTGGTGGACACGACATGGATGGGCACGCCCGTGGCATGCGCGATGCGCTGCAGGTACAGCCGCGCGTTCACCGGCAGGTCCTCCAGCCGGGTGATGCCCACGGTGGATTCGCTCCAGCCTTCGAGCGTTTCATAGATCGGCTGGCAGCGCGCGATTTCGTCGGCGCCCAGCGGGAGAATGTCGGTGGTCTGCCCGTCGAACTCGTAGCCGACGCAGATCTTGAGCTCCGGCAGGCCGTCGAGCACGTCGAGCTTGGTGATGCACAGGCCAGACAGCCCATTGACCTGCGCGCTGCGCTTGAGCAAGGCCGCGTCGAACCAGCCGCAGCGGCGCGCACGGCCGGTGGTGGTGCCGCGCTCGGCGCCGACGGTGCTCATGTGATAGCCCGGCGTGCCCGGCTTGTCCCATTCCAGCTCGGTCGGGAACGGCCCGCCGCCCACCCGGGTGCAGTACGCCTTGGTGATGCCCAGCACATAGTGCAGCATGCCCGGCCCCACACCCGAACCCGCCGCGGCATTGCCGGCCACACAGTTGCTGGAGGTGACATAGGGGTAGGTGCCGTGGTCGACGTCGAGCAGCGTGCCCTGCGCCCCCTCGAACAGCAGGTTGGCTCCCTGCTGGTGGGCGTCATTGAGTTCGCGGGAGACGTCGGCAATCATCGGCGCGAGCGCCTCGGCCTGGCGCATGGCCTCCTCGAACACCGGCTCGAACAGCACCTCGCCGTTGGCCATGTAGGGCGCCAGCGCCTCGCCGAATGCAAACTCGCGCGAGCCGAGGAAGGTGGTGAGCACGTGGTTGTGCAGCCGCAGCAGTTCGCGCAGCCGCGCCGCGAAGCGCTCGGGGTGGCGCAGATCCTGCACCCGCAGCGCGCGGCGGGCGATCTTGTCCTCGTAAGCCGGGCCGATGCCACGGCCCGTGGTGCCGATCTTCTCGCTGCCGCCCTGCTCGCGCGCGGCCTCGCGCGCCACATCCAGCGCAACGTGGAACGGAAGAATCAGCGGGCAGGCTTCGCTCACGCGCAGGCGCGAGCGCACCTCCACGCCGGCGCGCTCCAGGCCGTTGATCTCCTCGAGCAGCTTGCCCACCGACAGCACCACGCCGTTGCCGATGTAGCACTTCACCCCCGAGCGCATGATGCCGCTGGGGATCAGGTGCAGCGCCGTCTTCACACCATTGATCACCAGCGTGTGCCCGGCGTTGTGCCCGCCCTGGAAGCGCACCACNCCTTGCGCGCTCTCGGTGAGCCAGTCGACGAGTTTGCCCTTGCCCTCGTCGCCCCACTGGGTGCCGACGACGACGACGTTTCTACCTTTGGTCATGTTCATGTGGATGATGGGTTCAGCCTAGAAACGGCGGTTGGATGCGCCCGACGGTGCCGCGATCGGGGTGTCAGGCAAGGCGCGACGACGCTGCGGGCTCGTGCCCGCAAGAAGGCGCAACGCCGCATGACACCCCGAGCGCGGTGCCGTCGGGTGCATAGCGATCTCACCCGGACGGTGAAGGTGCTGGACGCAGACAGATGCCGATTTCATGCGGTTTTTGATGGAACAGACAGCGGCCAACTGCGGTTTCTGGGCTCAGATGGAGCGCACGACCCAGTGCCCGCCGACGTCGTAGAGCTCGCGGTCGCAGTGGAATTCGTCGATCTCGCTTTCGTGGCCGGGCAGCATGCACACCACGGTCTCGCCGCGCCCGCGCAGCGACGCAATGGCCATGCGCAGACTTTCGCCTTGCCCCCAGGGTGCGCGGATGGCCGACTTCGGCGCCATCGGCTGCGCAGCGGCCACCAGCGCCTTGAGGTCCAGGCTGAAGCCCACGGCGGCGCGGGCGCGCTCGGCATCGCTGCCGAACACGGCCCCCACGCCGTCATAGCGGCCGCCGCGGGCCAGNGCCTCGCCGGCCTGCTCCGCGAAGATGGTGAAGCGCATGCCGCTGTAGTAGGCGTAGCCGCTGGAGTCGGCCAGGTCGAAGCTCACCGAAGCGCCCTCGATCTGCGCGGCCACGGTGCGCAGGCTCTGCAAGGCGGCGGCGATGCCGGGCAGCGGCGCGAGGACCTTCTCGGCCTCGTCGAGCACCGTCGCATCGCCGTACAGCTGCACCAGCGCCTGCAGGCTGTGCGCCACCGGCGGCGGCAGGTCACGCGTGAGCACAGCAAGCGCGCTCGCATCCTTGGCGGCCAATGCGGCGTGCAGGTCGCGGTGGTGCGCTGCGTCGAGCGTCTGCCCCGCGAGCAGCGAGCGCAGGATGCGCGCGTCGCCCAGATCGACCCGCAGCGCGCCCACGCGCGCCTGCGAAAGCCCATCGAGCGCCAGCGCGAGGATTTCCACGTCGGCTTCCAGGCCCTGATGGCCATAGATCTCGGCGCCGAACTGCAGCGGCTCGCGCGTGGCGTGGGGCCGGTCGGGCCGGGTGTGCAGCACCGGGCCGCAGTAGCACAGCCGCGTCACACCCTT
This sequence comes from Burkholderiaceae bacterium, assembly GCA_013693755.1. GTDB lineage: Bacteria > Pseudomonadota > Gammaproteobacteria > Burkholderiales > Burkholderiaceae_C > Tibeticola. Next base: position 2,976,082 of record CP059256.1, on the reverse strand, counting down.
TCGGTTGAGCAGGTGCGCGTCGATGCGCGCCACCTGGGGCGTGGTGTCGGCCCGCACGCCCAGCGTGCGGCCGGAGAGCTGATCGACGAGCTTGAAGGTCTGCAGGTCCAGCGCCTCGCCGGTGCCGGTGAGCAAGGACTCGAGGTGTTCGACCAGCGGCGGAATCACCAGCTCGTAGCCGTAGGTATTGGCGGCATCGAGCAGGCGACGGCGGAGTTCTTCGATGTGGCGCGCCTCGGTGGGCAGAACATCGGCAATGTGATCCGGCAGGACCCAGGCGGTCATGGAAGCGATTGGTGCGGTTGAAAACGCGATTTTACCGGGGCAGGCCCGCCGCCCCGGCGGACGACCCCGGATCAACCGTCACAGCAGGAGCCAGAGCATCACACCCAGCGCCACGCTGCACAGCCCGAAGAAACGCAACTGCCCGTCGCGCAGTTGCATGAGCTGCGCGAACATGCGCCGCCATGCCCCCGGCGCGAGCAGNGGCAGCAAGCCCTCGGCGATGAACAGCATCGCCAGGGCCGTGAGCATCGGGCCGTCGAACATCCGGTGCGCCGCCGGGCCTCGGGGCGCTTCACTTCTTCGGCGTCGACGCAGCAGCACCGCCAGGCGTGCCGCGCATGGCCTTGAAGAACTCCGAGCTCGCGGGGTCGAGCACCATCACGTCGCTCTTCTTGTTGAAGCTGGCCTTGTAGGCGTCGAGGCTGCGGTAGAACTGCGCGAACTGCGGGCCNCTGCCGAACGCCTCGGCGTAGGTGCGTGCCGCCTCGGCGTCCCCTTCACCCTTGACCATCTGCGCCTCGCGGTACGCGTTGGCAATGGTGACTTCGCGCTGGCGGTCGGCGTCGGCGCGGATCTTTCCGCCNTCCGCCGCGCCGGTGGAGCGCAACTCGTTGGCCACGCGCTTGCGCTCGGCCTCCATGCGCCGGTAGACCGACTCGGTGATCGCCTCGACATAGTCGGCGCGGGTGATGCGCACGTCGACGATGTCCACCCCNCAGGGCTTGTCGCCCTTGACCGCAGCGAGCACCTCGCGCTTGACGTTGGCCATCAGCGCGTCGCGCTTGAGCGAGAGGATGTCGCGCACCGTCGCACGGTTGACCTCCTCCTGAAAGGCGTTGCGCACCACGCGGTTGAGCTGCATGGCACCGGCCGTCTCATCCAGACCGACGTTGCGGATGTACTCCTGCGGGTCGGTGATGCGCCAGCGCACATACCAGTCCACCACCATACGCTGCTTCTCCGCCGTCAGAAGCGGCTCGGACTCCGCGCTCTCGAGCATCAGCAGGCGCTTGTCGAGATAGGTCACGTTCTGGAACGGCGGCGGCAGCTTGAAGTTCAGGCCGGGCTCGGTGATGACCTCCCGGATCTGACCCAGCGCATAGACCACGCCGAACTGGCGCTGGTCCACCACGAACATGGTCGAGCTCAGCAGCGCGAGCAGCACCAGCAGCGACGAAACGATCAATCCAATTCTGTTCATGTGCTTCCCCTTCAGCGGCTCTCGCGGTCGCGCGTGCGCAGGCTGTCACGGCTGCGCGCGTCGTTGGCGCTGCCCGTCGCCGGCGCAGGCGCCGAGGACGATGAGGTGGTCGTCGGCGGGGCCGCAGCACCCGACGCCGCGCTGACCACGCCGCTGGACTCCGCCGCCACCTGCTGCATGATCTTCTCCAGCGGCAAATACAGCAGGTTCGAGCCCTGGCGCGAGTCGACCAGCACCTTCGTCACATTGCTGTAGACCTGCTGCATGGTGTCGAGGTACATCCGGTCGCGGGTGACCTGTGGCGCCTTCTGGTACTCGGCCAGCACCGAACGGAAGCGCTGCGCATCACCTTGCGCTTGCGCGGCAATGCGAGCCTTGTAGGCATCGGCCTCTTCCTTGAGCCGTGAGGCTGTACCAACCGCCCGCGGCACCACGTCGTTGGCGTACGCCTCCGCATCGTTCTTGGCCCGCTCACGCTCCTGACCGGCCTTGAGCACGTCGTCGAACGCCGCCTGCACCTGCTCGGGCGGACGCACGCCGCCCTGCTGCAGGTTCACGCCGACCACCTCGATGCCAACCTTGTAGCGGTCGAGGATGTTCTGCATGAGGGTGCGCACCCGCGGCGCGATCTGGTCGCGCTCATCGGCCAGGGCTGCGTCCATCTTCATCTTGCCGACCACCTCGCGCACCGCCGTCTCGGCGGCCTGGATCACCGCTTCGGTAGGGTTCTTGCTCTCGAACAGGAAGGCCCGCGCGTCGTTGAGGCGGTACTGCACGGCGAACTTGATCTCGACGATGTTTTCATCGGCCGTCAGCATCGCCGAATCCCGCAGGCCGGTGGCACGGATGATGTTGTCGCGCCCCACGTCCACCGAGCGGATCTGCGTCACATAGACGATCTCATGCCGCTGAATGGGATACGGCAGCCGCCAGTTGAAACCCGCCCCCACGGTGGCCTTGTACTTGCCGAACTGCGTGATCACCGCCTGCTGACCTTCCTGGACGATGAAGAAGCCCGTCGCCAGCCACAGCAGCAGCGCCACGACGGCAATCAGCCCGACACCGATGCCGGCATTCTTCATGTCTGGCGGCTGAAAGCCGCCTGGCCCGCTGCGGCCCCGGCCGTTGCCCCGCCCGCCGCCGAACAGGCCGCCGAGCTTGCGGTTGAAGTCCCGCCACAGTTCGTCAAGGTCGGGCGGGCCCTGCTCCTGTCCGCCGCGGCCCGGGCCGCCTTGCGGCGGAGGCGGCGGCGCGGGGGCTCGCGTNTCGGGACGGTCGGTGTCGCCCGGGCCCGTGCCGTTCTGGCCTTCCGGTCCGCGGCCCCAGCGCGGGTCGTTCAGATTGAACATGCCGGGGAAGACCGCGAGCCAACGCGGCAGCCGCAAAGACGATGTTCTGAGTTTCATTCCCTTGTCCATGTTCACGTCAGATTGCCAATTGTGCCCAAGCTGTCCCCGGGCCACCCTCACCCCCGTGGATACCGCCGGCCCCTGTCCGGGCATTGAGGCTGCGACCATCCGCGCAAGCTGTTCGCGCAAGGCCGGAACGCCCTCCAGCGTCGCCGCGCTGATGAACACCCGCGGCGTCGTCCTGCCGTCGAATTCCATGGTGTCGACCATCTTCTGCGGCCGACGCTCCGGGCCCAGCGCATCCACCTTGTTGAACACCAGCAACTGCGGCACTCCATCGGCGCCGATCTCACGCAGCACCCGCTGCACCTGGGCCATCTGCTCGACATGGCCGGGGTTGGATGCGTCCACGACGTGCAACAGCAGGTCNGCGTCGGCCGCCTCCTGCAGCGTCGCTTCGAACGCGTCCACCAGACCATGTGGCAGGTCGCGGATGAAGCCGACCGTGTCCGACAGCGACACCTTGCGCCCGATCTCGCCGAGGTAGAGCTGCCGGGTGGTCGTGTCCAGCGTGGCGAACAACTGGTCGGCGGCATAGGTCTGCGCCTTGACCAAAGCGTTGAACAGGGTGGATTTTCCCGCGTTGGTGTACCCCACCAGNGAGATCGCGAAGGTCTCGCGCCGCGCCCGCTGGCGGCGCTGCGTGCCNCGCTGGCGCTTGACCTTCTCCAGCCGCTCGCGGGTGCGCTTGATGGCCTCGCCGATCATCCGCCGGTCCAGCTCGATCTGCGTTTCGCCAGGACCGCCGCGGGCGCCGATGCCACCGCGCTGGCGCTCCAGGTGCGTCCAGCGTCGCACCAGCCGGGTGCTCAGGTACTGCAGCCGCGCCAGTTCCACCTGCAACTTGCCTTCATGGCTGCGGGCGCGCTGGGCGAAGATTTCGAGAATCAGCAGAGTGCGGTCGTTGACGGGCATGCCGAGGTGGCGCTCGAGATTGCGCTGCTGTGCGGGGCTGAGGGCCTGGTCGAACAGCACTTCGCGCGCGCCGGTGGCCTCAGCCCAGGTCTTGATCTCGTCGGCCTTGCCGCTGCCCACGAACAGCGCAGCGTCGGGTGCACGGCGCTTGCAGGTGATGCGGTGCACCGGACGCAGCCCGGCCGTCTGCGCCAGCAGGCCCAGTTCCTCGAGCTCGGCATCGAAGTTCGGATGGCCGAAGTCCACGCCCACCAGGACGACGGGGACCGCCGGGTCTCAGGGTGCGCCGGAGATGTCAACGGATATCGGGAGGGGTCGGATCGGCGGCAGACCGAGTGGCCTGCCGCAGGGCCAGTCTGGCCTCAGTCGGCGGACGAGTCGCCGTCACCCACGGAGAAGTTCACCGCACGCCCCGGAACGATGGTGGAAATGGCGTGCTTGTAGACCATCTGCGTCACCGTATTGCGCAACAGGACGACGTACTGATCGAAGGATTCGATCTGACCTTGCAGCTTGATGCCGTTGACCAGGTAGATCGAGACCGGGACATGCTCCCGACGCAGTGCGTTCAGGAAGGGGTCCTGCAAGAGTTGACCTTTGTTGCTCACGATATGCTCCGTGTTCAAAAATGACGATGCGCCCGACCTTACCACAGGGATGCGCCACCCCCTCCGCACGGACCCCAATCCCCTCGGGATCGATGGCGCCCGGCAGGATTCGCTCAGGTCTTGTCCGCGTACGGGTTGGTCGAGGTCTTGAACTCGACGCGCAGCGGCGTGCCCACCAGATCGAAAGCCTTGCGGAACCGCCCTTCCAGATAGCGTTTGTAGGCGTCGTTCACATGCTCGAGCGAGTTGCCGTGAATCACGATGACCGGTGGGTTCATCCCGCCTTGGTGCGCGTAGCGCAGTTTGGGCCGGTACATGCCGGAACGCTGTGGCGCCTGAAGCTGGACCGACTCGAGCAGGACGCGCGTGAGCACCGGCGTGGGCATCTTGCGCGTTGCGGACTCATGGGCCTGCAGAATGGAAGCCCACAGTGGCCCGAGCCCTTGGCGGCGCTTGGCCGAGATGAAGTGCAGTGACGCAAACTTCAGGAACGCCAGCCGCGTCTCGATGGAACGCTGCAGTAGCCCCCGCTGGTAGTCATCAATCGCGTCCCACTTGTTCACCGCCAGAACGACGGCCCGACCGCTCTCCAGGATGAAGCCGGCGATGTGCGCGTCCTGGTCAGTCACNCCTTGCGTGGCATCGAGCAGCAGCAGCACGACGTGCGCCGACTCGATGGCCTGCAGGGTCTTGACGATGGAGAACTTTTCCACCGCCTCGAACACCCGCCCTTTGCGGCGCAGNCTGGCGGTATCGATCAGCTCGAAGCGGCGGCCCGCACGCTCGAAGGGCACGGAGATCGCGTCCCGCGTGGTCCCTGGCAGGTCGAACGCCACCAGACGCTCCTCACCAAGCCAGGTGTTGATCAGCGTGGACTTGCCCACGTTCGGCCGCCCCGCCACGGCCAGGCGGATGACCGAGGCGTCCACCTCCGCGTCGTCCTCCTCTTCCGCGGGCGGCGGCAGGCGGTCGAGCGCATCCTCGACCAGACTGCGCACGCCCTGGCCGTGCGCAGCCGAGACGGGCACCACTTCGCCGAGGCCGAGTTCGAAAAACTCGGCCAACTGCAGGCCCTCGCGCATGCCCTCGGCCTTGTTGGCGACCAGCACGCAGGGCTTGCCGAGCTTGCGCAGGTAACCGGCGATCTCGTGGTCCTGCGCCGACAGACCGGCGCGCGCGTCGACCACGAACAGAACGACATCGGCCTCAGCGACCGCCTGACGGGTCTGCTTGGCCATCTCCCGGTAGATGCCCTCGGAGGCATCGGGCTCGAAGCCGCCCGTGTCGATGACGATGAATTCGCGTTTGCCTAGGCGGCCCTGGCCGTAGTGGCGGTCCCGCGTCAGCCCGGCGAAGTCGGCCACGATGGCATCGCGCGACTTTGTCAGCCGATTGAACAGCGTGGATTTGCCGACGTTGGGGCGCCCGACGAGCGCAAGAACGGGTCTCACGACGACACGCGGCTCACTGGGGGCGGAAACCGTAGACGCCGCCCTTNTGCGTCACCACAACCAAGGTGTCGGCCGCNAGGACCGGCGTCGCGGCCACGGCAGAGCCATCGGTCGACAAACGGTCGAGCAACCCNCCGTCTTCGCGCGAGAGCAAGTGCACGAAGCCCGTGCCGTCGCCAACCGCCACCGAGCGCCCGACCACGGCGGGCGCCGTCGTCTGGCGGTAGCGCAGTTTGTCCTGGCTCCAGCGCTCGGCGCCGGTGCGCAGGTCCCAGGCGCGCAGCGTTCCGTCCGACTCGACGCCGTACACCGACGAGCCATCCCCGGCAAGCCCTTGATAGCCGTTGGCGCGCTGCGCCCAGAGCAGATTGCCGCGCACGGCATCAACGCAGCCGACGTTGGCCTGAAACGCGCGGGCGCAGACGGTGGTGCCCTCGCGACTGACCCCAGCCACGATGTCCACCAGACGCTCGACGTCGTTCGTTCCGCGCGGCGTGGCCAGCGGCGCCTCCCAGCGCACGCTGCCGGTCAGCGGGTCCAAGCCCTCGAGCCGGCCGGCGACCCCGACCACCAGGGTGTTGCCAACCGCGAGCAATGCACCCGCCTGACGCAGCACGAGCGGCTCCGTGCCTGCGCGCGGACGCGCCCAGAGCCGCCGGCCCGTCGCGCCGTCGAAGGCCGTGACCGTGCGGTCGGCCGCGGCCACGAACACCCGGGCACCAGCGACCAGCGGCGCGGTGAACACCTGCGCACTCAGCGGCTGCCGCCACACCACCTGCCCGTCACGCAGGGTAACCAGGGTGTTCCCACGGGTCACCACCGCCGCCGTGTCGCCGTCACTCCCAACGCCGGCGGCAATCGGCTCACCCACGTTGGCCTGCCAGAGGATGCGCCCGCTGACTGCATCGAGCATGCGCACCACACCGGCGTCGTCGGCCACGGCCACCCGCGAGCCGGTCACGGGAACCTGGAGNGGNAAGCGGACCTCGCCCATCGGCGCCGTCCAGGCCAGCCGCACGCCGATCAATGCCGGGTTGGGGCCGAGTTCGGCGGGCTTCGGGCGGTCCGGCCCACTGGCGCAACCCACCAGCGCGAGCGCGGCGACGGCCAGCACCAGCCGGCGGGTGGCTTGCAGGCCGATGGGCGAGCGGCTCACCGCACGGTTCATTTCTCACTCCCCGATGCCGCGCCCTGCGCGCTGGACGCAGCGGGTTGCGCCTCCGCCCCAGCGATGCCAGCTTGACCTCGATCACCCGCCGGTAGCCTTCGGCCGAGTCCATCAGACCGTAGGCTTTGCGGTACTCGGCCACCGCCGCATCCGGCGCACCCTTGAGCACGTGGATGTCGCCCTTGCGGTCGGCCGCCATCGCCTGGTAGGGGGCGGGGAAGTTCCGATCGAGCTGCTTGAGCGCCTCGTCATACGCCTTCTGGTCGGCCAGAACGGCCGCAAGCCGCAGGCGCGCCGTGGCGGCCAGACCCTCGTCACTGTCCTGGTCGGCCACCCAGCTGAGGGCGGCCTTGGCGGCGTCGATCTTGCCTTTGTCGAACAGAACCTTGGCCGAGACCAGGGACGCATCCTTCGCGTAGGTGGTCGAACCGTAGCTACCCTGCATGTCGGTCAATGCGCGCTGCAGGCGATCCACGTCGCCCTCGCTGGCCGCGCGGCTGAGTTCGTCGTAGAGGGCGGCGGCCTTCGTGGCCTGGCTGCGCTGCCAGTAGTGGTAGCCGTTCCAGGCGGCATACGCGCCGAACACCGCAATCAGCACCCAGGTGATCAAGTCCCCGTAGGTCTTCCAGAAGTGCTTGAGCTCGGCGAGCTGTTCCTGTTCTTCGAGATCGAGATGTTTGGCCATGAAACGCGCGTCCGGGGATCAAACCGAGGATTGTAGGAGGTGTGCCCAGGTCGCCGGCGCGGCCAGCGGCTGCAGGCTCTGCGCACCCGCGCCGTCGCGAAGCGACTTGAGCGCGACCTGTCCGTTGCTCACCTCATCGGCACCGAACACCAGGGCGAAACGGGCGCCGCTGGCGTCGGCGCGACGAAACTGCGCCTTCATGCTGCCGCCGCCGGCGTGCATCAACACCGAAACACCGAGCGCCCGCAGCGCCTCGAGCGTGGCGACGGCCTGCGGGCGCACCGACTCGTCAGGAATGATGGCGTAGACGTCTGGAGCCCCGCCAGGAACGGGCAGACCCAGCTCCTGAATCAGGAGCAGCAGCCGCTCCACGCCCAGGCCGAAGCCCACCGCGGGCGCGGGCTTGCCGCCCAGCTGCGCCATGAGCCCGTCGTAGCGCCCTCCNCCGCACACCGTGCCCTGGGAGCCGAGCTGATCGGTGACCCACTCGAAGACCGTGAGGTTGTAGTAGTCCATGCCCCGCACCAGCCGGGGNTTGATGGTGTAGGCCAGGCCCGCTGCGTCGAGGGTGCGGCGCACGGCGTCGAAATGCGCGAGCGACTCCGCGCCGAGGAAGTCGATGAGTTTGGGCGCGGCTTCGACCAGCGCCTGCATGGCCGGGTTCTTGGTGTCGAGGATGCGCAGCGGGTTGCTGTGCAGGCGGCGCCGGGCGTCTTCGTCGAGCGCGGCTGCATGGTCCTGGAAGTAGGCGATCAAGGCCGCGCGGTGGGCATTGCGCTCTTGGGGCTGACCCAGGCTGTTGAGTTCCAGCCGCACGTGCTGCCCGACGACCAGGCCAAGCTCCTGCCACAGGCGGCGCACCATCAGGATCAGTTCGGCATCGACGTCCGGCCCCGGAAAACCCAGGGCCTCGACGTCGAGTTGGTGGAACTGGCGATACCGCCCTTTCTGCGGCCGCTCGTGCCGGAACATCGGGCCCAGCGTCCATAGCCGCAAGGGGCCGTTGTAGAGGGCGTTGTGCTCGACCATCGCCCGCACGATGCCCGCGGTAGCCTCCGGCCGCAGGGTGAGGTGGTCACCGTTCATTGCGTCGTGCCAGGAATACATCTCCTTCTCGACGATGTCGGTGACTTCGCCGAGCCCGCGGACGAACAAGGCCGTGGGCTCGACGATGGGCGTCAGGATGTACTGATAGCCATAGCGTGCGAGCACCGAGCGCACCGTGTCTTCGAACCACTGCCACAGGGCGGAGTCGGGNAGTTTCTCCTTGCGCGGGACGCTGCCCGGCAAGATGTCGTTCATGCCTTTGACGGCTTTCAGGATGTCGCTCATGCGGAAATGGAGGGAACGCCGGCGGCGCGGGTTCAGACCGCCGCGCCGAAGCGGCTTTCGATGTAGTTCTCGACGATGCGCTGGAACTCCTGCGCGATGCCCTCGCCGCGCAAGGTCAGCCGCTTCTCGCCGTCGATGAAGACCGGCGCGGCCGGTGCCTCGCCGGTGCCCGGCAGGCTGATGCCAATGTCGGCATGTTTGCTCTCGCCCGGTCCGTTGACGATGCAGCCCATTACGGCCACCTTGAGGTGCTCGACGCCGGGATACCGTGCGCGCCAGACCGGCATCTGCGCCCGCAGGAAGTCGTCGATCTGCTTGGCCAGCTCCTGGAAGGTGCTGCTGGTGGTGCGACCGCAGCCTGGGCACGCCGTGACGCTGGGCACGAAGCGGCGCAGACCCAAGGCCTGCAGGATTTCCGAGGCGATCACCACCTCCTGCGTGCGCGCCTCGCCGGGCTGCGGCGTGAGGGACACCCGGATGGTGTCGCCGATGCCTTCCTGCAGCAGCACCGAGAGCGCCGCAGTGGAGGCCACCGTGCCGCGGGTGCCCATGCCCGCCTCGGTGAGGCCGAGGTGCAGGGGNTAGTCGCAGCGGCGGGCCAGCTCGCGGTAGACGGCAATCAAGTCCTGCACGCCGCTGACCTTGCACGACAGGATGACCTGGTTCGCAGGCATGCCGAGTTCGCAGGCCCGCGCCGCCGATTCGATGGCCGAGGTGATCAAGGCCTCGTACATCACCTGGCGGGCATCCCACGGCTGCGCGCGGCGGCTGTTGCGGTCCATGAGGTCGGCCAGCAGTTCCTGGTCGAGACTGCCCCAGTTCACGCCGATGCGCACCGGGCGCTGCCAGCGCAGGGCGGCTTCGATCATCTGACCGAACTGGAGGTCGCGCTTGTCGCCCTTGCCGACGTTGCCAGGGTTGATGCGGTACTTGGACAGCGCCTCGGCACAGGCCGGATGCTCGCTGAGCAGCCGGTGACCGTTGTAGTGAAAGTCACCGACCAGCGGCACATCCACGCCCATGCGGTCGAGCTGCTCGCGGATGTGGGGCACGGCCTGCGCGGCCTCCGGTGTGTTGACGGTGATGCGCACCAGCTCCGAACCCGCGACGGCCAGTTCCTTCACCTGGATGGCCGTACCGATCACATCGACGGTGTCGGTGTTGGTCATGGACTGGATGCGCACCGGCGCATCACCGCCGATGGTGACCAGCCGCGAGCCCCAGCTCACGCGAGCCTGGAGGCTGCGCCGCGGCAGGGGTTCAGCCACGGCAATGGGCTGTTCGAGCGTCTGATTCATGGATTCACTTCACTTCGAACCGGGCGACGTTGTTGCGCGCCAGCGGCGCGAGGTCGAAGGGCTCGCCCCGCACCTTGACGTCGGTGACGTCGGCGCGCCCGACGAGCACGTTGAGCGGCGCGGCCGCCGCATCAAGCTGCGTGGTCTCGCCGTCCTTGAGCAGACGACGCAAGACCACGGTTCCGCGCGCGTCGGTGACCTCGATCCAGCTGTCGCCCCGCGCAGAAAGAGCCAGCAGCGCCCGGCCCGTGCCGGCCGTCGCTGGCGCCGCCACGCTGGCCGGGGCGGAGGCCGCCGCAGCGGTCGGTCCGGGCGAGGCGGGCGCGGCGCTCTCCGCGGCCGCCGCGGGCGCAGGTTGTGCCGGGGCGGTCGCTACCGGCTCTAGCGCCGGGNNGACGATGGAGCGGTGCTGGCTTGCGCGGGCTCCTGTGCGGGCGCCGATTGCGGTTCGGTCGCCGGGGGCCTGCGAGCTGNNCGGCGCGACGAAGGGCCAGACCCACAGCAGCACGGCACCGAGCACCAGAGCGCCGACCACCAGCGCCAGCGCCCGCGAGCCCTCGAACGGCGCACTCAGGCGGCTGCCCGAGGTGGTAGGCGTTCCCTCGCGAAACGGCGCGACCGGACGCTCGCTCTCGGCCAGTTGCGAGCGCGGCGCGGCGGGCAGCCGGGCCAGCACCGGCTCGGGGTCGATTTTGAGGTTGCGGCACACGCTGGCGGCCAGCGCACGGGTAAAGACGGCACCGGGCAATTCGTCCCAGCGCTCGGCCTCGAGGGCTTCGAGGCGGCGCACCGGGATCTTGAGCGAAACCGCCAGCGCCGCCACGTGCAGGCCGGCGGCCTCGCGCGCCGCGCGCAGCATCGCGCCGGCACCCTCCCCGTAAAGGCCTGAGCTTCGGGAATGGCCCCGGTGTCACTCATCGAATGCCCCTCGTTCGAATGCCATGGCCTCCCTCGATTGAGGGAAGCGGCGCTTGAGCTGGTCGCCAAGCTGGCGCATGGCCGCGGTGTTGTTCAGCCGCCGTTCGATGCGCGCGCCCAGCCACAGGGTTTCGGCGTTGGCCTGGTCGGAATTGTTGATGCGGCGAATGTAGAACTGCGCGCGCGANATCGTCCCCCGCAGGTAGAGCAGCAGCGCGAGGTTGTAGCCCGTGACGGGGTTGCCCGCATCGAGCTCGTAGGCGTGGGCGAGGCTGCGCTCAGCCTCGGCGCGCTGGCCCGCGCGCGCCTGACACAGGCCGAGCGCGAGGTAGGTCTTGGCCGTGTCGAGGTACAGCGGGTTGGCCAGGGCCTGGTTGAAGGCCTGCAGCGATTCCGGGTAGCGCTGCTGCTGGCACAGGAACCAGCCGTAGTTGTGCAGCACGCCGGCATCACGCGGGTTGATCTGCAGGGCGCGGCGGAAGCTGTCTTCGGCGAGCTGCGGCGAGTTGAGCCGCATGTAGATCAGGCCGCGCAGGCTGTACGCGTCGCTGAGGCCAGGGTCGATGGCGAGCACCTGCTTGATTTCGTCCAGCGCGACGGTGGTTTGGCCCTGCTCGAAATAGCCCACCGCCAGCGCCAGCCGCAGCCGCGCGCGGCGGCGCGACTCGGGCTCGTCGGATTCCGTCAGCGGCTCGGCGCCGGCGCTGCCGCTCGCACCGGTGCCGGCGAAGGGGCCGGATGCGCCGGGCGCGGCGCAGCCACCGAGCATCACGGCGCACCACAGCACCCCGAGGGCGGCAAGCCCTTTGGCCAAGGCCGGGGTGGAGAACGACGGGGCCGATGCGTGCTTCACGTGGGCGCTCCTGTAGGGCTGGCCGCAGCCGCGACCGGATGCAGCACCACGGTGCGGCGCTGCTGCATGCGCTCGGCGGCGCGGGTGCGGTCGCGCACGTCGCCCGCGAGCTGGCCGCAGGCGGCGTCGATGTCGTCACCGCGGGTCTTGCGCACCGTGGTGACCAGCCCGGCTTCGTTGAGCAGCCGCGCGAAGGCNTGGACGGTGGCGGCGTCCGAGCGATGCAGGCCGGAGGCCGGGAAGGGGTTGAACGGAATGAGGTTGAACTTGCACCAGACGCCACTCGCCTTGCTGCGGTAGGGGCGCACCAGTTCGATCAGTTCGCGCGCATGCTCGGGCTGGTCGTTGACGCCGGCGAGCATGCAGTATTCGAAGGTGATGAAGTCGCGCGGCGCGTGAGCCAGGTAGCGGTCGCAGGCGTCAAGCAATTCATGCAGCGGGTACTTGCGGTTGAGCGGCACCAGCGAGTCGCGCAGGGCATCGTTGGGCGCGTGCAGCGAGACGGCCAGCGCCACGGGGCAATCCTGCGCCAGACGGTCCATGAACGGCACGACGCCGGAGGTGGACACGGTGAGACGGCGGCGGGACAGGCCGTAGGCGTGGTCGTCGAGCATGACGCGCAGTGCGGGCACCAGGGCCGCATAGTTCTGCAACGGCTCGCCCATGCCCATCATCACCACGTTGGTGACGACGCGTTCGGTGGTGCCGAGGTGCTTGCGCAGGAAATGCTCGGCGTGCCAGAGCTGGGCGACGATCTCCCCNGTGCCAAGGTTGCGGCTGAAGCCCTGGTGGCCGGTGGAGCAGAACCGGCAGCCCACGGCGCACCCGGCCTGCGAGGAAACGCACAGGGTGCCGCGGTCGTCCTCGGGGATGAAGACGGTTTCCACGGCATTGCCGTCGCCCACGTCGAACAGCCATTTGATGGTGCCGTCGGCCGAGACATGCTGGCTGAGCACCGGCAGGCCGCGCACCTCGGCCTGGGTCTTGAGCTTTTCGCGCAGCGACTTGGCCAGGTCCGACATGGCGTCGAACTCGGCCGCGCCGCGCTGGTGGATCCAGCGGAAGAGCTGGATGGCGCGGAAGCGCTTCTCACCCAGGCTTTCGCAGAACGCGGTCAAGCCCTCGAGGTCGAAATCGAGCAGGTTGACCGCCATGGCACGGCTTGGCGTGAACGGCTGCGGCTCAGCGGCCGTAGACGTTCATGCCGGCGAAGAAGAAGGCGATTTCGACGGCCGCGGTGTCGGGGCCGTCCGAGCCGTGCACGGCGTTGGCGTCGATGCTGTCGGCGAAGTCGGCGCGGATGGTGCCGGGGGCGGCCTTCTTGGGGTCGGTGGCGCCCATGAGGTCACGGTTCTTCAGGATGGCGCCCTCGCCCTCGAGCACCTGGATCATGACCGGACCGGAGACCATGAAGTCGACCAGGTCCCTGAAGAAGGGACGCTCCTTGTGCACGGCGTAGAACTGCTCGGCTTCGCGGCGCGAGAGGTGCGCCATGCGCGCGGCCACGATCTTGAGGCCGGCGGCTTCGAAACGGGCGTAGATCTGGCCGATGACGTTCTTGGCGACGGCGTCGGGCTTGATGATGGAGAGGGTGCGTTCGATGGCCATGTTCGGAATCTTTCTGAATGTAGAACCTTAAGTTTTCGTCGGTGNNTGACAAACCGTCGGATTTTAACCCGCGGCGCCCTGCCCTGACGGGGCGCGGGATGCTTTGGTAGCGCCCCTCAACGCCCCCGCTTGGGTCCGCGGCGGTTCGGCCCGGCGCCCGCGGCNNACCGCGCCGCTGGCGGGCGAGGCTGTCGGCGCCGATGTAGCCGAGCGAGGTCTTGAGCGGATCGGGCTGGGCGGCGTTGCCCGCGCGGGTCTGTGCCTGCGGCTTGGGTTTGCCGGTTTTCTTGCGCAGCGGGCCGGCTGCCGCACCAGGGCGACGGGGGCACGGGCGGCGNGCCGCTGCCGGCTCGATGCCGGCGGCCTGCGTGAGGGCACGAATGTCGCGCTCGTCAAGCTCCATCCAGGCGCCGCGGCGCAGGCCGCGCGGCAACACCATGGCGCCGTAGCGGATGCGGATGAGGCGGCTGACGGCATGGCCGACGGCTTCCATCATGCGCCGCACCTCGCGGTTGCGGCCTTCGGAGATGGTGACGCGGTACCAGCAGTTGGAGCCCTCGCCGCCGCCGTCTTCGATGCTGCCGAACTGGGCGATGCCGTCGTCGAGGCGCACGCCATCGAGCAGCTTCTGCTTTTCCTCGTTGCTGAGCGCGCCGAGCACGCGCACGGCGTACTCGCGCTCGAGGCCGAAGCGCGGATGCATCAGCCGGTTGGCCAGCTCGCCGGAGTTGGTGAACAACAGCAGACCTTCGGTGTTGAGGTCGAGCCGGCCGACGGACTGCCACTTGCCCTGGTGCAGCCGGGGCAGCTTGCGGAACACCGTGGGCCGGTTCTGCGGGTCGTCGTGGGTGACGACCTCGCCGGCGGGCTTGTGGTAGGCGATGACGCGCGCGGGCGGCGGCTCGATGCGCACGCGCACCGGCTTGCCGTTGACCTTGACCTGGTCGCCGTACTGCACGCGCTGGCCGATGTGCGCGGGCTGGTTGTTGACGGAGATGCGCCCTTCGGTGATGAGGCGCTCCATCTCCAGCCGTGAACCCAGGCCGGCCTGGGCCAGCACCTTGTGCAGCTTGGGCGCGTCGGCCTGCGGCGCGAGCACCCGCTTGGCGGCCGGGGCGTCGGCGGACTCGGCGGCTTCGTTGTCGAACTCGCCGCTGACGACGTCGAGAAAGCGGTGCACGGCGGGTGATGCGGCGGGGGCGCGTCGGCGTCGGCCTGCGGGGCGGGCGCGGCGTCGGCGCGGGGATTCCACCGCTTCGGTTACTTTATTTTCTGTAGCAGAACCTGACCGTTTGGCGCTGGGGGCCTGCTCAATGGAGGGCTCAACATCGGCGGGGGCTGGCCCGGGGACCCGGACGGCGGTTGCGTCATGGCTGGCTTTCGTCAAACAAGGTGGGGGCCGCGTCGTCGGGGTTGGCGGGCGGGGTGGTTTCGTCGGCCGATGGGGCGTGGGATGGGGCTGGCGGCGCGTCTGCGGCGAGCGCCACGGCCACCGCGTCGTCACCGAGTTCGGCCTGCAAGGCGTCGATCAGGCCCGCCTCGCCTTCGGCGCTGCCGATTTCGGGCAGTTGCGACAGCGAGGCCAGGCCGAGATCGTCGAGGAACTGCCGCGTGGTGGCCAGGAGCGCGGGGCGGCCCGGCGCCTCCTTGTGGCCGACGACCTCGATCCAGCCGCGGTCCTCGAGCTGCTTGATGATGCCCGCGCTGATGGTCACGCCGCGGATGTCCTCGATGTCGCCGCGTGTGACGGGCTGTCGGTAGGCGATGATGGCCAGCGTCTCCAGCGTCGCGCGGCTGTAGCGCGGCGGCTTTTCCGGGTGCAGCCGGTCGAGGTAGGGNCGCATCTGCGGCCGGCTCTGAAAGCGCCAGCCCGAGGCCAGACAGACCAGTTCCACGCCGCGCTGCGCCCAATCGTTCTGCAGGTCGGCAAGCAGGCCGCGCAAGGTGTCGGCGCCGATTTCGTCGTCGAACAGCACACGCAGCTCGCGCAAGGCGAGCGGCTGCGCGCTGCACAACAACGCCGTTTCGAGGACACGCTTGGCATCCACCGTGTTCATGATGACTTCGTCCGCAGCAACGGCGCCGGTGGCGCCAACATCGGGAAGCGGTTCGGCCAGCGGCGTGGGCCGCGGCGCGGGCCCTCCGGGCCATCCGTCAACGTGAGCGAGGGGTCGGTGGGCGGGGCTGTTCCCGCATGCGACCTGACGGACGCCTCCATTGTACCGGCAGCCGCCGCGGGGCCGTCGGCGGCCCAGGCCAGGCCCCGTCTCAGCGTCCGGGGTCGACCGCCGGCAGGGCCGCAGCCGCCGCCGCGTGCAGGCAGATGGCTGCCGCCGCGGCCACGTTGAGCGACTCTTCGCCACCGGGCTGTGCAATGCGCACCAGCGTGGCCGCGCGCGCCATCAAGGCCGCGTCCACGCCCTGCCCTTCGTGCCCCATGACGAGCGCACACGGAAACGGCGGCGCACGCCGGTGCAGGAACTCGCCCTCATGCGAACTCGTGGCCACCAGCGGCACGCGCAACCCGTCGAGGTCGGCCGCGGCCAGCCCCTCGTGCAGTTGCAGCCCGAAATGCGCCCCCATGCCCGCGCGCAGCACCTTGGGCGACCACAGCGCCGCCGTGCCCTTGAGCGCCAGCACCTGCCGAAAGCCGAACGCTGCGGCACTGCGCAGGATGGAGCCGACGTTGCCCGCGTCCTGCACGCGGTCGAGCACCACGCTGGGCGCATGGGCTTGAAGCGCAGCCGACGGCGGCAGCTTCAGCACAAAGGCCACCGGCGCGGGCGACTCGAGCGCACTCAGGCCGGCCATCAGCGCCGCTGGAAGCACTATGATTTCAGTAGCAAGACCTGACCATTCTGCGCTGGGGTTCGACCAGAATTCTTCCGAAAACACCGCCAGCGCCGGCATGTGGCCGCGCCCGAGCGCCGCGCGGCACAGATGATCGCCCTCCACCCATACCGCGCCCTCGCGCCGGTACTGCGTGTTGTCCTGCGCGAGCCGTCGCAGGCGCTTGTACTGCGCGTTGTCGCGCGAGCGAATGGGCGTGATGCGCTGCGCTGGCCTCACCGCAGTGCCCCGCCACCGGCGCAAAGCTGCGCCGGTGCAAGGCGCAGGCCCCATGCGCGCTCAGCGCCGCCAGGTGCGCGGCGGTGCCATAACCCTTGTGCGCGGCGAAGCCGTACTGCGGAAAGTCGGCATCGGCCTGCAGGCACCAGCGATCGCGGTGGACCTTGGCCAGAATCGAGGCCGCCGAGATGGCCGCCACCTTGGCATCACCGCCCACCACCGCTTCGGCGCGCACGTCGAGCACCGGCAGCCGGTTGCCATCGACCTGCACCAGCGCCGGGCGCAAGCGCAGGCCCGCCACCGCGCGCCGCATGGCGAGCAGGGTGGCCTGCAGGATGTTGAGGCGGTCGATCTCCTCCACGCTGGCCTCGGCCACGGCGAAGCACAGCGCATGGGCGCGAATTTCGGCATCGAGCCGCTCACGCCTCGCCGGGCTGAGCTTCTTCGAGTCGGCCAGGCCGGCGATGGGCCGGTCGGGGTCGAGAATCACCGCCGCGGCCACCACCGGCCCGGCCAGCGGGCCGCGGCCGGCCTCGTCCACCCCGCCACCAGGCCGGGCGTGCCCCAGTCGAGCGGGGCTTGTTCAGCGTGCAAGAAGTTCCTCAATCGCATGGGTGGCGAGCGCGGGCGTGTCGCGCCGCAGCTCGTGGTGAAGCGCATCGAAGCGGCGCTGCAACGCCGCGATTTTCTCCGGTGCGTCGAGCCAGGCGCCAACCGCCGCAGCCAGCGCGCGCGGGTTCGCGGCCTCCTGCAGCAGTTCGGGCACGACGAATTCGCCGCTGAGAATGTTGGGTAGGCCCACCCAGGGCTGCAGCCGCTTGCGCCGCATGATCTGCCAGGACAGCCAGTTCATGTGGTACGCAATCACCATCGGCCGCTTGAACAGCGCCGCCTCCAGCGTCGCCGTGCCGCTGGCGATCAGCGTCACGTCGCAGGCTGCCAGCGTAGTGTGCGACTGGCCCTCCACGATGAGGGCTGCGCCGCGCCCGCATGGGCACGGGCCGCGGCCTCCACCGCCGGGCGCAGCGCCGGCAGCGTGGGCACGACGAACTGCAGACCCGGCCGCTGTTGCGCCAGCAGCGCGGCGGCGGCGAAGAACCGCGGCGCCAGGTGCTCGATCTCCGACACCCGGCTGCCGGGCAACAGCGCCACCACCGGCGCATCGGGCGCGAGGCCAAGCGCCTGCCGCGCGGCCAGGGCATCGGGTACGAGCGGAATCACCTGCGCCAGCGGGTGCCCGACGTAGCGCGCGCGGATGCCGTGCCGCTCCAGCAGCGGGGCCTCGAACGGGAAGATGCACAGCACCAGGTCGGTGCTGCGCGCGATCTTTCGACCCGCTCCGGCCGCCAGGCCCAGACCGAGGGGCTGACGAAATGCACGGTGGGGATGCCCTGTTGCTTGAGCGCTGCTTCGAGGTCGAGGTTGAAATCGGGCGCGTCCACGCCAATGAACACATCGGGCGGCTCGGCCAGCAGCCGTGCCTTGAGCTGATTGCGGATGCCGACGATGGCCCGGTAGTGCCGCAGCACCTCCGCATAGCCGCGCACGGCCAGCCGGTCGCTGGGCCACCAGGCCTCGAACCCGCGGCGCTGCATCTGCGGGCCGCCGATGCCCACCGCCTCCAAACCCGGCCAACGCCGGCGCAGGCCGTCGAGCAGCAGGCCCGCGAGCAGATCACCCGACGCCTCGCCGGCCACCAGGGCTGCGCGCAGTGCAGGGCCTGCCCTTCGACGGCGTGGCCGCGCACGGCCGGGTCAGCGCACGATGCCACGGTCGCGGGGTCGCCACCAGGAAGTCGCGCATGAGCGCGGCGTCCGCCGCCGCCTCGGGGAAGCGCTGTGGCAGGGCAGCGATGCGCTCGGCGGCCTGCTCCAGCGTCAGGCCCTCGCGGAACAAGGCCTTGTGCATGGCCTTGACGGCGGCGATGCGCTCGCTCGAGAAGCCCCGGCGGCGCAGGCCCTCGAAGTTCATCGAGCGTGCGCGCGCCGGCTGGCCCTGGGTCATGACGAAAGGCGGCACGTCGGCGAACAGCAGCGAGCACATGGCCGTCATGCTGTGCGCACCCAGGCGCACGAACTGGTGCACCACGGTGAAGCCGCCCAGAATCACCCAGTCGCCCACCTCCACATGGCCGGCCAGCTGCGCGTTGTTGGCGAAGATGGTGTGGCTGCCCACGCGGCAATCGTGGGCGAGGTGGACGTAGGCCATGATCCAGTTGTCGTCGCCCACGCGGGTGACCCCGCCGCCGCCAGGCGTGCCGATGTTGAAGGTGCAGAACTCGCGCACCGTGTTGCCGTCGCCGATGATGAGTTCACACGGCTCACCGGCGTACTTCTTGTCCTGCGGCACGGCGCCGAGCGAACAGAACTGGAAGATGCGGTTGTTGCGGCCGATGGTGGTCGGCCTTCGATCACGCAATGCGGCCCGATGCGGGTGCCCGCGCCGACGCGCACCTGCGGACCGACGAGGCTGTAGGCGCCGACATCGACGTCGTCGTCGAGTTCGGCCGCCGGANTCGACGATGGCGGTGGGGTGGATGCGTGCCATGAGGGTGTTCAATCCTCGATGCGGCGCATGGTGCACATCAGGTCGCCCTCGCAGGCCAGTTCCTCGCCCACCATGGCACGCGCCTTGAACTTGAAGATGCCCGCGCGCACCCGGTCGAGATCGACCTCCAGCCGTAGCTGGTCGCCCGGCTCCACCGGTCGCTTGAACCGCGCGCCGTCGATGCCGGCGAAGTAATACACCGTCTTGCCGTCCGGGCTGACCTGCTGCATGTCGAAGGTCAGCAGCGCCGCCGCCTGCGCCAGCGCCTCGAGCATCAGCACGCCGGGCATCACCGGGCGGTGGGGAAAGTGGCCGGTGAAGAAAGGCTCGTTGATGGTAACGTTCTTGAGCGCAACGATGCGCTTGCCGCGCTCGAGCGAGGTCACGCGGTCCACCAGCAGAAACGGATAGCGGTGGGGCAATTGGCTGAGGATGCGGTGGATGTCCATCATGATGAGCAGGCAGTGGGCCTCGGCACGGCCGAAGCGACGAAACACGAAAACTTCAGGGCGACCGCGGCGACCGCTCGAGTGCGCGCAGGCGCTCGCGCAGGCGGTACAGCTGGCGCAGCGCCACGGCGTTCTTCTCCCAGTCCGCATTGTCGTCGATGGGGAAGAAGCCGCTGTAGTGCCCTGGCTTGAGGATCGAGCGCGTCACCACCGAAGCCGCCGACACATGCACGCCATCGACCAGGCTGAGATGCCCCAGCACCACCGCCCCGCCGCCGATGGTGCAATGCGCGCCGATGCGCGCGCTGCCCGCCACACCCACGCAGCCGGCAAGCGCCGTGTGCGCACCGATGCGCACGTTGTGACCGATCTGCACCAGGTTGTCGATCTTCACGCCGTGTTCGATGACCGTGTCCTCGAGCGCTCCACGATCCACGCAGCTGTTCGCGCCGATCTCCACGTCGTCACCGATGCGCACGCCGCCCAACTGCTCGATCTTCACCCAGCTGCCATCGGGCGCGGGGGCGAANGCAAAGCCATCGGCGCCGATGACGACGCCCGGATGCAGCAGGCAGCGCGCCCCGATCTCGCAGCCCTCGGCCACCATCACCCGCGCCCGCAGGCGCGTCCCGGCGCCGATGCGCGCGCCGCGCTCGACCACGCAGTGCGCACCGATCTCGACGTCCTCGGCCAGCACCGCCTCGGGGTCGATCACGGCGCTCGGGTGCACNCCGCAGGCCTGCGGCGCGCGCAGGTGCCGCTTCCAGAGCTGCGTGAGGTGGGCGAAGTAGAGGTAGGGGTGCGGGGTGACGATGCAGGCGCCGCGGGCCTGCGCGGCTGCGGCCTGCTCGGGCGCCACGATCACGCAGCCCGCGCGCGAATGCGCCAGCTGCGGCAGGTATTTCGGATGGCTGAGAAAGCTGATCTGCTGCGGCCCCGCCGACTCGAGCGGCGCGATGCCTTCGATGCGCAGCGACGCGTCGCCGTGGAGTTCGCCGCCGAGCTCGGCGACGAGGGCTCCGAGGGTCAGCGCCACACCGCCAGGGCGTGCTGGATCACGCCGCGGGTCACTTGGCGCTCGGTGCGTTGAGCACCTTGAGCACCTTGTCGGTGATGTCGAGCCGCGGGTTGATGTAGACGGCCTCCTGCAGGATCACGTCGTACTTCTCGGCCTCGGCGACCTGCTTGATGACCTTGTTCGCGCGGTCGAGCACCTGCTGCAGTTCCTCGTTCTTGCGCGCGTTGAGGTCTTCCTGGAACTCGCGCTGCTTGCGCTGGAATTCGCGGTCCTGCTCGATGATCTGCTTCTGGCGCGCGGCGCGCTGGCTCTCGGAAAGCGTGGGCGCCTCGCGCTCGAACTTCTCCGACATGGCCTTGATGGAGTTGCCCAGATCGACCAGTTCCTTCTCGCGCTTGGAGAACTCCTGCTCCAGACGGGCCTGCGCCTGCTTGGCGCTGCTGGCCTCACGGAAAATGCGGTCGGTGTTGACGAAGCCGGCCTTGAACTCCTGCGCATGCGCAGGAGCGACGAAGGCGGCGCAAGCCAGGGCCAGCACCAGGCCTTGCAGAGGCCGCAAACCGGTGTGACGGAGGAAGCTCATCAGAAGGATGTCCCGATCTGGAATTGCAATTTCTGGATTCTATCGCCGGCGAACTTGCGCACCGGGTTGGCCACGGCGATGCGCAGCGGGCCCACGGGCGAGATCCAGCTGATGCCCACACCCACCGAGGCGCGCATCTGCGCGAGTCCACCTTCTCGGTCTCCCCACACGGTGCCGACGTCGGTGAATGCGAACAGGCGCAGCGTCTTGTCGTTGCCCGCGCCGGGGAACGGCGCAATCAGCTCGCCGTTGAGCGTGATCTTCTTCGGGCCGCCGGCATAGGTGCCGGTGATGCTGCGCGGGCCGAGGGTGGACTGCTCGAAGCCCCGCACCGAACCCAGACCGCCCGAGTAGAAGTTCTTGAACACCGGGAACGGCCGGCCGTTGAGCCCNTTGCCCCAGCCGAGTTCGGTGTTGAAGGCCAGCGTGTACTGCCGCGACAAGGCCACGAACTGCTGGAACTGGTAGTTGAGCTTGAGGAAGCGCGCATCCCCCGCCACGCCCCACTCGGTGTTGAAGCGCTGGTAACGGCCGCGCGTGGGCGCGAGCGCGCTGTCGCGGTCGTCGCGCGCCCAGCCGATGGTCAGCGGCAGCGTGTTGCTGGTGTAGCCGAACTGCTCGGCGTAGGCCAGGTATTCCGCCGGGATGTTGGTGCCGGGCTTGATGCGGGTGCGCTCGAGCCCGCCGCCGAAGAACACGGTGTCGGTCTCGGTGAAGGGCACGCCAAAGCGCAGGCTGCCGCCTTCGGTGATGAGCTCGTAGTTGCCGCCGTAGTCGTTGTAAGGCTTGGAGCTGCGGTGGTAGAGGTCGATGCTGCGCGAAATGCCGTCCTGCGTGAAGTACGGGTCGACGGTGCTGAGCACCAGCACGCGGTTGAACTTGCTGGTGTTGACTTCCACGCCCAGGTAATTGCCCGAGCCGAAGGCGTTCTCCTGCTTGATGCTGAAGTTCACCGAGAGCTTCTCGGCACTGGAGAAGCCCGCACCGACCTGNATGCTGCCGGTGGGCTTCTCGGCCACCGTGAGGTTGAGGTCCACCTGGTCGGGCGCGCCGGGCACATCGACGGTTTCGATGTTGACTTCGGTGAAATAGCCCAGGCGATCGACGCGGTCACGCGAGAGGCGGATCTTGCGCCCGTCGTACCAGGAGGCTTCGTACTGCCGGAACTCGCGGCGGATGACTTCGTCGCGCGTGCGGTCGTTGCCGCTGATGTTGATGCGACGCACATAGACCCGGCGCGAGGGGTCGGCCACCAGGGTGAGCGTCACGCGCCGGGTGGCGCGGTCGATCTCGGGGCGGGCTTCCACCCGGGCGAAGGCGAAGCCGAAGTCGCCAAAGCGCTCGGTGAAGGCCTTGGTCGTTTCGGCCACGTCGTTGGCGTTGTAGGGCTCGCCGGGCTTGATGGTGATGAGCTGCTTGAACTCGTCCTCGCGGTCGAGGTAGTTGCCCGCGAGCTTCACCCCAGAGACGACGAACTGTTCACCCTCGGTGACGTTGATGGTGATGGAGATGGACTGCTTGTCCGGCGACACCGCGACCTGGGTCGAGTCGATGCGGAAGTCCAGATAGCCGCGGGAGAGGTAGAAGGATTTGAGCGTCTCGAGGTCGCCGTTGAGCTTGGTGCGCGAGTAGCGGTCGGACTTGGTGTACCAGCTCAGCCAGTTGCCGGTGGTCTGGTCGAACAGGTCGCGCAGCGTGGATTCGCCAAACGCCTTGTTGCCGACGATGCGGATGTCCTTGATCTTCGCGGGCTCGCCCTCGGTCACGGTGAAGGTGAGGTTCACACGGTTGCGCTCGGCCGGGGTGACGGTCGTGACCACCTCGGCGCCGTAGAGGCTGCGGCTGATGTACTGGCGCTTGAGCTCCTGCTCGGCCCGGTCGGCGAGCGACTTGTCGAACGCACGGCCCTCGGCCAGACCCACGTCGCGCAGCGACTTGAGCAGGGCTTCCTTGTCGAACTCGCGGATGCCGGCGAAGTCGACGTTGGCAATCGTCGGGCGCTCTTCGACGATGACCACCACCACGTCGTTCTGCACCTCGATGCGCACGTCCTTGAACAGCCCCAGCGCGAACAGCGCGCGGATCGACGCAGCGGCCTTCTCGTCGGTGTAGGTCTCGCCCACGCGCAGCGGCATGGAGGCGAACACGGTGCCGGGCTCGACACGCTGCAGGCCCTCGACGCGGATGTCACGCACGGTGAAGGGCGCCACCGCCAGGGCCAGGGTCGGTGCCACCAGCAAGGCCACGGCCGCGATCACCGGCCCCTGACGAAATGGAGTTGGAAAGATGTTCATGAGGGAAAGCGGAATGAAGATGCGCGCGGCGCCGGCCTGAGCGGGTTCAGCCAAATAGCCGGGAGATGTCGTTGAACAGGGCGATGGACATCAGTGCGAACAACACCGCCACACCGCCACGCTGAAGCCGCTGGGCCCAGGGCTCGGAAACCGGCTTCCCGGTCACGGCCTCCCAAAGATAATACATCAGGTGCCCNCCATCGAGGACAGGCAGCGGCAGCAGGTTCAGCACGCCAAGACTCACGCTGATGAGCGCCAGAAACACCAAGTATTGCTGCAGCCCGAGGGAAGCCGACTTGCCCGCGTAATCCGCGATCGTCAGCGGCCCGCTGAGGTTCTTCAGCGAAGCCTCGCCCACCAGCATGCGGCCAAGCATGCGCAGGCTCATCATGGAGAGNTCCCAGGTGCGCTCCAGCGCGACCGCAACCCCTTCGAACACACCGTAACGCACCGTCACCATGGCCGGCGGCTGGCCGACGTAGGCGCCGATGTGGCCCACGCGCTGCGCGCCCTCCTGCACGAGGTCGGGGCTGACCGCAAGGGTGAGCGTCTGGCCGCCCCGCTCGACTTGCCAGGCCTGCGAAACCGGCTCAGCACCCTGCCCTGCTTCGCCCGCCGCGCGGATGCGCTCGTGCAGTTGGGCGCCGTCGACGATCGCCGTGCCATCGACGCGCAGCACCCGGTCGCCCGCGCGCAGGCCGGCGCGCTCGGCCGCCCCACCGGGCATCACCTCGCCGATCACCGGCAGCGTCCAGGGTGCGATCAGTCCGATGCGACGCATGAGTTGCGCGTCCGGCTCGGCCCCGTGGAGCTGCGACAGCGGCAGCACCACCGAGCGCGTCGCCTCGCGCCCTTCGCTGCGCGCCACTTCGAGCACCACGTCGCTGCGGTCGATGGCGCCACGCGTCAGCAGCCAGCGCAAGCTCTCGAAGGAGGCGACCGGCTCCAGGCTGGCGCCGGCCAGACCCCCGGACCACCTGCTCGCCCCCTGCAGACCCGCACGCTCCGCCAGCGAGCCGGCCACCGGCGCCCCGAGAATGGGCGCCGGCTGCTGCACGCCGCTCCAGTTGAGCACGGCATAGAGCAGCACCGCGAGCAGCAGGTTGGCCAGGGGGCCGGCCGCCACCACCGCCGCGCGTGAGGCGAGCGGCTGGGTGTTGAATGCCAGATGCCGTTCTTCGGGCGGCACCGGCCCTTCACGCTCGTCGAGCATGCGCACATAGCCGCCGAGCGGGAAGGCGCCGATGACGAACTCGGTGTCCTGGTTGGGGCGCTGCTTCTTCGGGCGCCAGCGCAGGATCGGCTGGCCGAAGCCGACCGAGAAGCGCAGCACCTTGATGCCGCAGGCCACCGCCACGCGGTAGTGGCCCCATTCGTGAACGGCGATCAGCAGCCCCAGGGCGACGAGAAAGGCGAGGACGGTCAGCATGCGGACGCCCTCAATTGCGCGCGCCCAGGGCGGTCACGACCGCATCGGCCTCGCGCCGGCTGCGCGCGTCAAGCTCGAGCAGATCGCCCAGCGAGGCGGGCGCCGGGTGCTGCACGCGCGCGAGCACCTCGAGGTTGGTGTGGTGGATCTGGTCGAAACGGATGCGCCGGTCCAGGAAGGCCTGCACCGCCACTTCGTTGGCGGCGTTGAGCACCGCGCAACTGCCGCTGGCGCCCTCGAGCGTCTGCCAGGCCAGCGCCAGGCCCGGAAAGCGCTCTGCATGGCCGTGATCGTCCAGCGGTTCGAAGGTCATGGGGGCNAGGCGGTGCCAGTCGATGGCCGCGGCGCCCGAGGCGATGCGCTCCGGCCACGACAGGCCGTAGGCAATCGGCCCGCGCATGTCGGGCGTGCCCAATTGCGCAACGACCGAATGGTCCTGGTACTGCACCATCGAGTGAATGATGCTTTGCGGGTGGATCACCACCTCGATGCGCCGGGGCGCGACGCCGAACAGGTAGCGCGCCTCGATGACTTCGAGCGCCTTGTTCATCATCGTGGCCGAGTCGACGGAAATCTTGCGGCCCATGGACCAGTTCGGGTGGGCGCAGGCCTCCTCGGGCGTGACCGCGCGCAGGCTCTGGACGGCCCGCGTGCGAAACGGTCCGCCCGAAGCCGTCAGGATGATCTTGTCGATGCGCTGCGGCCAGGTGGCCGGGTCTTCCGGCAGGGACTGGAAGATGGCCGAGTGCTCGCTGTCGATGGGCAGCAGCGTGGCGCCGCCCTCGCGCACCGCCTGCAGAAACACCTCGCCGCCGACGACCAGCGCCTCCTTGTTCGCCAGCAGCAGCCGCTTGCCCGCGCGCGCCGCCGCCAGACAGGGCGCCAGGCCGGCCGCGCCGACGATGGCAGCCATCACTATATCGACCGCGGCATCGGATGCTACTATTTCAAGAGCATCACCCGACCGGATGACGCTGGTGTTCAGGCCTTTTTCCCGGATTTTNTCTTCCAGCAGGCGCGCATGGGCGTCACTGGCCATGACCGCATAGCGCGGCGCGAAGCGCAGGCACTGTTCGAACAGCACCTCCACCTGCGTGGAGGCGGTGAGCGCAAACACCTCGAAGCGATCAGGATGGCGCGCCACCACGTCGAGCGTGCTGGTGCCGATGGAGCCGGTGGAGCCCAGCACGGTGAGCCGGTGCCGCCTCATGCCGACCGTCCTCCCACCCACATCAAGGCCAGGGGCAGCGTGGGCAGCAAGGCATCGACGCGGTCGAGCACGCCACCGTGCCCCGGCAGCAGCGCGCTGCTGTCCTTGGCACCCGCGCTGCGCTTGACCAGCGATTCAACCAGGTCCCCGACCACGCTCATCGCCGCCAGAAACACCAGGCCCGCCCCCAGNGCGAACGCACCGGACTGCCACAGCCGGGTGTAGAGACTGGGCGTTTGCGCCGCCCACGCCCGGTCGGCCCACAGCCACAGCGCACCGACCAGCAACACCCCAGCCATGCCGCCGAACACGCCTTCCCAGCTCTTGCCGGGGCTGATGGTGGGCGCGAGCTTTCGCGGCACCAGCCGCCCGCCGAAGGCCCGGCCGGCAAAGTAGGCGCCGATGTCGGCCGTCCAGACCAGCACCAGCACCGACAGCAGGAAACTGATGCCCAGCACGCGCGCCTGGGCCACGGCCAGCCAGGCCCACCACAGAACGGCCACCCCGAGCACCAGCCGCGCCGCCCGCGGCCACTGCGCCCAGCCGCCGACGCCACGATGCAGAACCCAGGCGCCACCAAGCACCCAGACGGCACCCGCCAGCCACCACGACACGGGCGGCACGGCGTCCACACCCAGCGTCAGCCAGGTGCCGGCGCACAGGGCCGCGCAGGCGGCGCCCCAGGCGAGCGCGCCTGCCGCCCCACAGCCGTTGAGCCGCGCCCACTCCCAGGCCGCGGCCGCCATGAAGGCCAGCGCCAGAACAGTGAAGGGCACGGGCGAGGGGTAGAACAGAGCCGGCAACAGGACGGCCAGCAGCACCAGGGCGGTGATGACGCGCTGCCTGAGCATCGTCGTCGTCAGGCCACCCGCCGGCCTTCGGCGCTGGCGTTGAGCTGCTCGGAAGTGCGGCCGAAGCGGCGCTCGCGGCGCTGGAAGTCAGCAATGGCGGCGTCGAGGGCGGCCTCGTCGAAGTCCGGCCACAGCAGGTCGGAGAAATACAGCTCGGTGTACGCCGCCTGCCAGAGCAGGAAGTTGCTGATGCGCATTTCGCCGCCAGTGCGGATCAGCAAGTCCGGGTCGGGCACATGCGACAAGGCCATGGCCCGGTCGAGGCTGAGCTCTGTAATCGGCTCGCCACGGGCCGCCAGCCGGGCCGCGGCCTGGGCGATGTCCCAGCGGCCACCGTAGTTGAAGCAGACGTTGAGGATGAGGCGCTGGTTCTGCGCGGTGTCATGTTCGGCCTGGGCCAGACCGGCGCTGAGCTTGTCGGAGAGGCCCTGACGCTCGCCGATGACGCAGATGCGCACGCCATCGCGGCTGAGCTGCGGCACCTCGCGCGCGAGCGCCAGGCCCAGCAATTCCATGAGGCCGGAGATTTCCTCGGCCGGCCGGTTCCAGTTCTCCGAGGAGAACGCGAACACCGTGAGCACCTGCACGCCGCGGTCCACGCAGGCCTTGACGCAGCGGCGCAGCGACTCGACCCCNTGGCGGTGGCCGGCCACACGCGGCAGAAAGCGGCGCGTGGCCCAGCGCCCGTTGCCGTCCATGACGATGGCAATGTGGCGCGGCACCGCGGCGGTGTGGCTCATGCGCAGATCAGGCAGACGATTGGCGGACGACAGAGCACCACCGGCGGGTCAGACCGCCATGATGTCCTGTTCCTTGGCCGCGACGAGCTGGTCGATCTCGGCAATGTGCCGGTCGGTGAGCTTCTGGATCTCGGCTTCGGCGCGCTTTTGCTCGTCTTCGGAAGCGAGCTTGTCCTTGACCAGCTTCTTGACCGCCTCGTTGGCATCGCGGCGCAGGTTGCGCACCGCGACCTTGGCGTGCTCGCCCTCGGCGCGGACGACCTTGGTCATCTCGCGGCGGCGCTCCTCGCTCATCGGCGGCATGGGCACGCGGATGAGGTCGCCCATCGAGGCCGGGTTGAGGCCGAGCTCGCTCTCGCGGATGGCCTTCTCGATCTTGGCACCCATGCCCTTTTCCCACGGCTGCACGCTGATGGTGCGCGCGTCGAGCAGCGACACGTTGGCCACCTGGCTCAGCGGCACCATGGAGCCGTAGTACTCCACCTGCACCGTGTCGAGCAGCGCCGGGTTGGCGCGGCCGGTGCGCACTTTGGTGAGGTTGGTCTTGAAGGCGGCGATGGACTGGTCCATCTTGGCCTCCATGGTCTTGCGGATGTCGGCAATCGTCATCGGAATCTCCTGGGTTGCGCGCGGCGCCGGCCCGTCGGGCTGCTCAGACGTGCACCAGCGTGCCTTCGTCCTCGCCCATGACGACGCGCTTGAGCGCCCCGTGCTTGAAAATGGAAAACACCTTGATCGGCAGCTTCTGGTCGCGGCACAGCGCAAAGGCGGTGGCATCCATGATGCCGAGGTTGCGCGCCATGGCCTCGTCGAAGGTGATTTTCGCGTAACGGGTGGCGGTCGGGTCTTTCTTGGGGTCGGCGGTGTAGACGCCGTCGACCTTGGTGGCCTTGAGCACGACCTCCGCACCGATTTCCGCGCCACGCAGGGCGGCGGCGGTGTCGGTGGTGAAGAACGGATTGCCGGTGCCGGCGGCGAAGATCACCACCTTGCCTTCCTCGAGGTACTGCAGCGCCTTGGGCCGCACATAGGGCTCGACGACCTGCTCGATGGCGATCGCCGACATCACCCGCGCGGTCAGGCCGGACTTGTTCATGGTGTCGGCCAGCGCCAGCGCGTTCATGACGGTGGCGAGCATGCCCATGTAGTCGGCCGTTGCCCGGTCCATGCCGACCGAGCCGCCGGCCACCCCGCGGAAGATGTTGCCGCCACCGATCACGACGGCCACCTCGACACCGAGCCGCGCCACCTCGGCCACCTCCTCGACCATGCGCACGATGGTCGCATGGTTGATGCCGAAGGCGTCGTCGCCCATCAGCGCTTCGCCGGAGAGCTTGAGCAGAATGCGCCGGTGCGCGGGCGTGGCTTCGGTCATCGAAGAGGCTCCTTGGCTGGGTCGCGGTAGTGTAGCGGGCAGCGAAGTCACCGGTGGATTCAGGCGGCGCCCTTGGCTGCGGCCACCTGCGCGGCGACCTCGGCGGCGAAGTCGTCGACCTTCTTCTCGATGCCTTCGCCGACGACGAACAGCGTGAAACCCTTGACCGTGGTGTTGGCGGCCTTGAGCATCTGCTCGACGGTCTGCTTGTCGTTCTTCACGAAGGGCTGGGCAAACAGCGAGACTTCCTTGAGGTACTTCTGCACCGCGCCTTCGATCATCTTGGCGGCGATGTCGGCCGGCTTGCCGGATTCGGCGGCCTTGGCCGTGGCGACCGAGCGCTCACGCTCGATGAGCTCGGCGGGCACGTCGG
Organism: Burkholderiaceae bacterium; assembly: GCA_013693755.1. Lineage (GTDB taxonomy): Bacteria > Pseudomonadota > Gammaproteobacteria > Burkholderiales > Burkholderiaceae_C > Tibeticola. The sequence continues at coordinate 2,946,413 of CP059256.1, read as the reverse complement.
CGGCGGTGAGCGAGACCGGCTTCATAGCCGCCACGTGCATGGCCACGTCCTTGGCAGCCACCTCGTCGCCGTCGAACTCGACCACGACGCCGATGCGCGTGCCGTGCAGGTAGCTGGCGAGCTTGGCGCCGGAATCGAAGCGCTTGAAGCGGCGGAAGCTCATGTTCTCGCCGATCTTGCCGATCAGGCCCTTGCGCACGTCCTCGAGCGTGGGGCCGAAGCCGTCCTGCTCATAGGCGAGCGCACCCAGCGCGGCCACGTCGGCGGGGTTGTGGCGGGCGATGAGGTCGGCTGCGGCCTGCGCCATCTTGAGGAAGCTGTCGTTCTTGGTCACGAAGTCGGTTTCGCAGTTGACTTCGATGAGCGCGCCGGCGTTGCCCGACTGGGCGTAGGCCACGACGCCCTCGGCCGTGACGCGGGACGCGGCCTTGCCGGCCTTGGTGCCGAGCTTGACGCGCAGGATTTCCTCGGCCTTGGCCATGTCGCCATCGGCTTCGGTCAGCGCCTTCTTGCATTCCATCATCGGTGCGTCGGTCTTGCCACGCAGTTCGGCAACCATGCCAGCGGTAATTGCAGCCATCGTTTACTCCGTCTTCAGAATCGGTTCAAAGAAAATCAGATCAAAAAAGGGCCTGGGCCCCTTCGTCGATGCCTCGGGGAATCAGGCTTGCGCGCCCTCGACTTCCACGAACTCGTCGGCGCCGGCCGTGGACACAGCCTTGGCGACTTCCTCGGTGGCGTTGGCACGGCCTTCGAGGATGGCGTCGGCGATGCCGCGAGCGTACAGCGCGACCGCCTTGGCGGAGTCGTCGTTACCGGGGATGACGTAGTCGATGCCCTCGGGNGAGTGGTTGGTATCGACCACCCCAATGAGCGGAATGCCGAGCTTGCGGGCCTCGGAAATGGCGATCTTGTGGTAGCCGACGTCGATCACGAAGATGGCATCGGGCAGCGCGGCCATGTCCTGGATGCCGCCGATGTCCCGCTCGAGCTTCTCGATTTCGCGCCCGAACATGAGCTGCTCTTTCTTGCTCATGGACTCCAGACCGGCTTCCTGCTGGGCCTTCATGTCCTTGAGGCGCTTGAGCGAGGTCTTGACGGTCTTGAAGTTGGTCAGCATGCCGCCGAGCCAGCGCTGGTTCACGAAGGGCACGCCGGCGCGCTGGGCTTCCGCGGCGATGATGTCGCGGGCCTGGCGCTTGGTGCCGACCATCAGGATGGTGCCACGGTTGGCGGCGAGCTGGCGCGCGAACTTCATCGCGTCCTGGAACATCGGCAGCGACTTTTCCAGGTTAACGATGTGGATCTTGTTGCGATGGCCGAAGATGTAGGGGGCCATCTTGGGGTTCCAGAAGCGGGTCTGGTGGCCGAAATGCACACCGGCTTCCAGCATTTCGCGCATGGTGACGTTCATGTCTTCACTCCGAAGGTTGGGTCTAAAATCCGGCCCGAAATTGCGCGGCGCAGGGGCTTCAACCGTGGGAGAAGCCGCAACGCCCGGCGCAACACCTCGATAGGCCGGTTTGCGATTGGTTCTGGCGCTGCGTGCTGCAGTGCGCAAAACCGCAAGATTCTAGCACAGGCCTCGTTCCCCAACCCCTTCCGACACCCTCCCCGCCATGCCCTCGATGCCCGACCTCGTGAGCCTGCGCCAGTCGATCTGGCAAGGCGAGTGCACCGCCGCGCACGCGGTCGAGCAGGCCATCGCCCGCGCGCAATCCCCGGCCTGCGCCGGTGCGCTGGTGCATTTCACGCCTGAGCGCGCGCGGGAGCAGGCGCGGCGCGTTGATGCGGCGCTCGCTGCCGGCGCGCCGTTGCCGCCCCTGGCTGGCCTGGCTTTCACGGTGAAGGACTTGTTCGACGTCGCCGGCGAGCTCACCCTGGCGGGCTCGCGGGTGCTGGCCGATACGGCGCCGGCGGCCGCGCACGCGCCGGCGGTGGCCCGACTGCTGGCCGCAGGGGGCAGCCTGCTGGGGCGCACGCACATGGTGGAATTCGCCTTCTCCGGCGTGGGCACCAACCCGCACTGGCCCGCGACGGCCGCGTGGGACGGTCGGTACNGACGCCCCGTCGGCGAAGTCGGCGCGCCCTGCGTGCCGGGCGGCTCCTCCTCGGGCGCGGCGGTGTCGGTGGCCGCGNGGGCGGCCTGGGTCGGGCTGGGTTCGGACACCGGTGGCTCGGTGCGCATTCCGGCCGCGCTCAACGGCATCGTCGGCTTCAAAGGCACGGCGCGGCTGGTGCCGACGGCAGGCACGGTGCCGCTGTCCACCACACTGGACACGGTGGGCGCGCTGACCCGCAGCGTGCGGGATGCCGTGCTGACCCACGAGGTGCTGGCCGCGCGCCGCGTGACGCGGGCCGCGGCGCCCTTGTCCGCCTGGCGGCTGGCGGTGGTGCGCACCACGATGCTCGAGGCGCTCGACACCACGGTGGCGCGCGCGTTCGAGCGCAGCCTGGCCACGCTGCGCGCCGCTGGCGCGCGCATCGAGCTCATCGACCTGCCCGAGTTGCTGGATCTGCCGCGGCTGACCGAGCGCGCGCATTTCTCCGCGGTGGAAAGCTATGCCTGGCATCGCGAGCGCATCGCCCGGCGTGCCGCCGAGTACGACCCGCGCGTGGCCCAGCGCATTCTGCGCGGCGCCGAGGTGCCGGCCCACGCTTACATCGACCTGATCGAAGGCCGCCGGCGCTGGATTGCGCGCACCGAGGCGGCGTTGCGCGGTTTTGACGCCGTGCTCTCGCCCACCACGCCCATCGTGGCGCCGCCGCTGACGGCGGTGGCACCGGCCGACGGGCGCGACGCCGCCGCCGACGCCGCCCGCGATGCCGAGTTCTTCCGCGTCAACGCCCTGCTGCTGCGCAACACCGGCGTGGTCAACATGCTCGACGGCTGCGCACTGACCCTGCCCTGCCATGCGCCGGGCGAGNTCCCCGTGGGGCTGATGGTCTGGGCCGGCGCGCTGCGCGACGACGCGGTGCTCAACATCGGTTTGCAGGTCGAATCAGTACTTCAAATACAATAGCAATATCCCACCATTTCGCGCTGGGGTTGCCGCTTTTTCTTCAGATTTCATGAACATCGCCATCGTGGGCGCCGGGGTGATCGGCGTCACCACCGCGTACGAGCTTGCGCGCGACGGCCACCGCGTCACCGTGTTCGAACGCCACGGCAGCGTGGCCGAGGGAACCAGCTTCGCCAATGCCGGCGTGGTCGCGCCGGGCTATGTCACGCCCTGGGCGGCGCCGGGCATGCAGGGCAAGGTGCTGGGTTATCTGCTGCGCCGGCACGCACCGGTGAAGCTGCGCTGGCCGCTCTCGGCAGCGGAAGTCGCCTGGGGCTGGCGCTGGTGGCGCGCCTGCGACGCCCAGACCTACGCGCGCAACCGCGCCCACATGCAGCGCCTGGCGCTCTACAGCCGCGAACGGCTGCACCGCCTCAGCGTCGAGGAGCACCTGGAATTCGAACGCAGCGAGGGCTACATGGTGCTGCTGCGCAGCGAGCGCGACCGCGCGCTGGCCCAGNCCAGCCTGCAGCTGCTGCGCGACGCCGGCATTCGCTTCGCGGAAGTGGATGCGGCGCAGGCGCGGCGCATCGAACCCGCGCTCAACCCCGACACCGACTTCGTCGGCGCCATCCACCTGCCCGACGACGAAGTGGGCAACTGCCGGCAGTTCACCGTGCTGCTGCGCGAGCGCGCCCGCGCGCTGGGGGTGACGTTCGCCTTCGACGCTGCGGTGGCGCGGCTGGCGGCCGCGCCCGAGCCAACGCTCTGGCTCGCCGGGCAGCAGGCCGCCCAGCGCTTCGATGCCGTGGTGGTCTGCGCCGGGCTGCATTCGGCCGCGCTGCTGCGCCCGCTGGGCCTGCGCGTGCCTTTGGCCGCGGTGCACGGCTACTCGGTCAGCGCGCGCATTCGCGAGCCGCTGAACGCGCCGCGCAGCGCGGTGATGGACGAGCGTTTCAAGGTCGCCATCAGCCGCCTGGGCCAGCGCGTGCGCGTGGCCGGCAGCGCTGAGCTCGGCGGCGCGCCGGGCGCCCTGCGTGACGACACCTTGCGCACGCTCTACAAGGTGCTGCAGGACTGGTTTCCCGGCGCGGCCGACTTCGCCAACGGCGTGCAGGAATGGAAGNGGGCGCGCCCCATGCTGCCCGATGGCCCGCCGCTGATCGGCCCCAGCGGCCTGCCCGGCATCTGGCTCAACCTGGGCCACGGCTCCAGCGGCTGGGCGCTGAGCTGCGGCAGCGCCCGCGCACTGGCCGACCGCATCGCCGGCCGCACGCCGGAGATCGACCTCGACGGCCTCGGCGTCGAGCGGCTCGGCGTGCGCATCTGAGCGTTTTCGACTCAGAAGTTGTGAATGAATCGGACGCGTCCGAGCAGGGCCGAAAAGCGCCCAATCAAGGCGCAAAGCGCAGCCGTAGCGCGGGCTACGGCGAGCATTTGCAACGCCGAGTGGACGCTTTTCGGTGGGATGAGCGGGCGTGGCGGGTTCGTTCACAACTTCTCAGAAGTTGTGAATGAATCGGACGCGCCCGAGCAGGCCGTCCGAAAGGCCCCAATCAAGGCGCAAAGCGCAGCCGTAGCGTGGGTACGGCGAGCATTTGCAACACGGAGTGGGGCCTTTTTGGCGGGATGAGCGGGCGTGGAGGATTCGTTCACAACTTCTCACTCCCCGCCACGCGGCAGCTACTCGGCGTCGAGCGGTTCGGCTTTCGCGCCAGATCGGCTGAACGGTCGCGCTGCGTGCCGCCGGCCCGACCGCGTCCGCCGCCTTCCCACCCCTCGCCGACCGCCTGGGCGGCGCGGCACAATGCCGCCATGCTGCGCCGCGCCCTGCCCGTCCCTTCCCTGCCGCTGTACGACGTGGCCGCCACGCGCCGGCTCGAGGCCGCGACGGCCGCTGCCTTGCCACCGCGCAGCCTGATGCAGCGCGCCGGCCTTGCGGTGGCCCGCCTGGCGCGCGCACTCGCCCCGCATGCGCGCACGGTCTGGATCGCCTGCGGACCGGGCAACAACGGCGGCGATGGGCTCGAGGCCGCGGCGCGGCTGCAGCGAATGGGCGCGNCGCCCCTGGTGACCTGGCTGGGCACGCCCGAGCGCGCCAGCGCCGACACGCTTGCGTCGCTCGAGCGCGCGCGCGAGGCCGGCGTGCGCTTCGCCGCCGAGCCGCCTGACGGCCTCGGCCCAAACGACCTCTGCATCGACGCCCTGCTCGGCATCGGCGCGCAACGGGCGCCGCAGGGCCGGATGGCTGACTGGATCGCCGCGCTGAACGCCTCGGCCGCGCCCACCCTCGCGGTGGACCTGCCCACGGGCCTGTGCGCCGATACCGGATCTGCTCTTNTTTCAGGAGCAGACACTGACCCATCGGCGCTGGTGTACCGGGGTGTTGTTGCCCAACACACCCTCAGCCTGCTCACCTGCAAGCCCGGGCTCTTCACCCACCATGGCCGCGACGCGGCGGGCGTGGTCTGGTTCGACGACCTCGGCGTCTCGCACGCGGCGAGCGGCTTGGATGCGCCCGCCCCGGTCGCCGAACTGCGCGCCCCCGCGCCCCGCCTGCCGCGCCCTCACGCCAGCCACAAGGGCCGCTGGGGCGATGTGGTGGTGATCGGTGGCGAAGGCTTGTCACACCGTGGTCTGGGCATGAGCGGAGCGGCACAACTCGCCGCCAGCGCGGCCTTGCACGGTGGTGCCGGGCGGGTGCTGCTGTGCCTGCTCGACGACGGCGCCACATCTGCCCTGCCCGAGCAGCCCGAGCTCATGCTGCGCCGGTTCGAGGTGCTCGATCTGCGCCACGCCACCGTGGTCTGCGGCTGCGGCGGCGGCGACGCCGTGCGCCCGGTGTTGCCTGCGGTGCTGGCCCAGTCGCCGCGGCTCGTGCTCGACGCCGACGCACTCAACGCCATCGCCGCCGACCCTGGGCTGCGCACCCAAGCGCAGCACCGCGCGGCGCGCGGCGCCATCACCGTGCTCACCCCGCATCCTTTGGAAGCCGCGCGGCTGCTGGGCACCGATGCCCGCGCCGTGCAGGCGGACCGGCTGGCGGCAGCGCGCGCGCTCAGCGCCGCGTTCGAGGCCGTGGTGGTGCTCAAAGGCTCGGGCAGTGTGGTGGCGGCGCCCGGCCATACCCCGGTGCTCAACCTCAGCGGCAATGCCCGCCTGGCCACGGCCGGCACCGGCGACGTGCTCGCCGGCCTGTGCGCCGCGCGCCTGGCCGCGGCGCCCGATGCCTTCACCGCCGTGGTGGAGGCCGTGCACGACCACGGCGCGGCGGCCGAACGCTTCCCGCCANCGCGCACCCTCACCGCCGGCGCGCTGGCCCGCGCGCTCACGCCCTGAGGCAAAGCCGAACCATTCCCCACGGTGGCGCGCGCCTCGCTGCGGGTGGCAGCAACGCGCGGGCGCGGCCCCGGCGGGTCAGCGACGGCTCTTGCGCGCGCGCTTGCCGGCCGCAGCGTCGGCCGCACCCTGGATTTGCCGCCCTTGGCGGCAGCGGACGCGCGCCCGGGCGCCGAGCGTGACTTCGCCGCCGCAGGCGCCGACGCCTCGCGCTTGCGCGCCGCCTTGGCTTTCGCCGCTTTGGCCGGACGCGGCACGGCGGGTGCGGGCAGGCTGGCCTCGTCGCCGTTGCGCGAAAGCGTGCTGCCCCGCGCCAAGCGCGGACCCGCCAACTCCCTTCGTGCACCAGCCGGAAGTCGATGCGCCGGCCGTCGAGATCGACGCGGCTGACCTGCACCCGCACCCGGGTGCCGATGGCGTAGCGGATGCCGGTGCGCTCGCCCCGCAACTCCTGGCGCAGTTCGTCGAAGCGGAAGTACTCGCCGCCGAGTTCGGTGATGTGCACCAGGCCCTCGACATACATCTCGTCGAGCGTGACGAAGATGCCGAAGCTCGTGGCCGCGGTGACCACTCCGGAATACTCCTCGCCCAGGTGCTCGCGCATGTACTTGCACTTGAGCCANGCCTCCACATCGCGGCTGGCCTCATCGGCGCGGCGCTCGTTGGCGCTGCAGTGCAGGCCCGCGGCCTGCCAGGCGAGTTCGTCACCCGTTGGGGCTGGCGCGGGCTTGTGCCCGGGCTCGCGCGCCTTGGACGCTGCTGTCTTCTCCAGCCGCCGCGCCAGCTTGGCATGCGCCTCGCCCGGCAGCGGCAAGGCCGGCAACCGGTACCGCTGCCCGGCGAGGATGGCCTTGATGACACGGTGCACCAGCAGGTCGGGGTAGCGCCGGATGGGGCTGGTGAAATGGGTGTAGGCCTCGTAGGCCAGGCCGAAATGACCGGAGTTGACCGGCGTGTAGATGGCCTGCTGCATGGAGCGCAGCAGCATGGTGTGGATCTGCTGTGCGTCGGGCCGGTCCCTGGTGGCGGCGGCGATGCGCTGGAAGTCGCCGGGCGTGGGGTTGTCGCCGATGCTCAGGCCCACGCCGAGCGCCTTGAGGTAGTTGCGCAGCACGTCCTTCTTCTCGGGCGTGGGGCCCTCGTGCACGCGGTACAGGCCCGGATGTTTGCCCTGCGCGATGAAGTCGGCACTGCAGACGTTGGCCGCCAGCATGGCCTCCTCGATGAGCCGGTGCGCTTCGGTGCGGGTGCGCGGCACGATCTTCTCGATGTGGCCAGCCTCGTCGCAGACGATCTGCGTCTCCGTGGTCTCGAAATCCACCGCGCCGCGCACCGTGCGCTGCGACAGCAGCGTACGATAGACGTCGTGCAGGTTGAGCAAGTCATCCACCCGCGCCGCATGCCGGCGCGCCTCGGGTCCGCGGGTGTTGGCCAGAATGGCGGCCACCTCGGTGTAGGTGAAGCGCGCGTGGCTGTGCATCACCGCCGGGTAGAACTGGTAGGCGTGGATCTCGCCCTTGGCCGTGATGAGCATGTCACAGACCATGCACAGCCGGTCCACCTCGGGGTTGAGCGAGCACAGGCCGTTGGAGAGCTTCTCCGGCAGCATGGGAATCACCCGGCGCGGGAAGTACACCGAGGTGGCCCGCTCGTAGGCATCCGTGTCGATCGCGCTGCCCGTCTGCACATAGTGGCTCACGTCGGCAATGGCCACCAGCAGCCGCCAGCCCTTGCCGCGGCCCACGCGCGTCGGCGTGCAGTACACGGCGTCGTCGAAGTCGCGGGCGTCCTCGCCGTCGATGGTGACCAGCGGCACGTCGGTCAGATCCACGCGCTGGCGCCGGTCCTGCGCGCGCACCTGGTCGGGCAGGCTGCGGGTTTCGGCCAGGCAGGCGTCGGAGAACTGGTGCGGCACACCGTACTTGCGGACCGCGATCTCGATCTCCATGCCCGGGTCGTCGATCTCGCCCAGCACCTCCTTGACCCGCCCCACCGGCTGGCCGTAGAGCGCCGGAGGCTCGGTCAGTTCCACCACCACCACCTGCCCGGCCTTGGCCTGGCCGACGGCCGCGCGCGGAATCATCACGTCCTGCCCATAGCGCTTGTCTTCAGGTGCAACGATCCAGATGCCGCTCTCATGCAGCAGCCGGCCGATGATGGGCTGCGCCGGGCGTACGACGATTTCGAGCACCCGGCCTTCCGGGCGGCCCTTGCGGTCGAGCCGCGCAATGCGCACCTTGACGCGGTCCCTGTGCAGCACCGCGCGCATCTCGTTGGGNGGNAGGTAGATATCGGGTTCGCCGTCGTCGCGAACCACGAAACCATGGCCGTCACGGTGGCCTTGCACCGTGCCTTCAATTTCTTCCAGCATCACGCTGGTTGGCGTCGAATTTTTGATATATAATCCTATCTTTCCTGAGATGCCCAGGTGGCGGAATTGGTAGACGCACTAGTTTCAGGTACTAGCGCTGCGAGGCGTGGAGGTTCGAGTCCTCTCCTGGGCACCAAGTTTAAACAAACCGAGTGATCGGTTTCATGATTGAAAGCCGCTGCAACCGCAGCGGCTTTTCTTGCCCGAAATGGCGGGCTCGGGGTTGAGTTTGGGGTTGATGACGACCGACCGGGCAAAGGTCGCAGCAACGGCTGCGTCTTGGTCTTGCGCCGCCCGCGGTCCGGTCAAACCGGCACCGCCACCAGGTCGTGCCCCTGGGCGTCGACGATCTGGGCGCGGGTGAATTCCCCNACCTTGAGCGTCTTGCTGATCTTCTGCGGCGGCAGCAGACGCACCGTGCCGTCGATCTCCGGTGCATCGGCGTAGCTGCGGCCCACGCCACCGCGGCGGCCTTGCGCCGGGGCCGCATCCACCAGCACCTGCAGCGTTTGCCCGATGCGTTCGCGCAGTTTGGCCGTGGAGACTTCCTCGGCCACCGCCATGAAGCGCGAGCGGCGCTCCTCGCGCAGTTCGTCCCCAAGCATGCCGGGCAGCTCGTTGGCGGCGGCGCCCGCCACCGGGCTGTAGGCGAAACAGCCCGCGCGGTCGATGCGCGCGGCACGGACGAAGTCGAGCAGGTGCGCGAACTCCTCCTCCGTCTCGCCGGGGAAGCCTGCGATGAAGGTGCTGCGAAGTACCAGCTCGGGGCAGACCTCGCGCCAGCGCTCGATGCGTTCGAGGTTGCGCTCGCCGCTGGCCGGGCGCTTCATGCGGCGCAGGACCTCGGGGTGGCTGTGCTGGAACGGCACGTCGAGATAGGGCAGGATCAGCCCCTCGGCCATCAGCTCGACCACCTCGTCCACATGAGGGTACGGGTAGACATAGTGCAGCCGCACNCAGGCGCCATGCTGGGCGGCAAGCTCGCCCAGCGCGCGCGCAAGCTCGGTCATGCGCGTCTTGACAGGCCGGCCATCCCAGAAGCCGGTGCGGTACTTCACGTCCACGCCGTAGGCCGAGGTGTCCTGGCTGATGACCAGCAGTTCCTTCACCCCGCCCTCGAAGAGCGCGCGCGCCTCGCGCAGCACGTCCCCNACCGGGCGGCTGACCAAATCGCCACGCATCGACGGGATGATGCAGAAGGTGCAGCGGTGGTTGCAGCCCTCGCTGATCTTGAGGTAGGCATAGTGCCGCGGCGTGAGCTTGAGGCCCGCCTCGCCGAAGGCGCCGGGGACGAGGTCAATGAAGGGGTCGTGCGGGCGTGGCAGGTGCGCATGCACCGCGTCGAGCACCTCGTCGGTCGCATGCGGCCCGGTGACGGCCAGCACACGCGGATGTACCTGGCGCACGAGGTTGCCGCCATCGGCCGCCGTCTTGGCGCCGAGGCAGCCGGTGACGATGACCTTGCCGTTCTCGGCCAGCGCCTCACCGATGGTGTCGAGACTCTCGCGCACGGCGTCATCAATGAAGCCGCAGGTGTTGACGATGACCAGATCCGCGCCCTCGAAGGTCTTGCTGGTGCGGTAGCCCTCGGCGCTCAGGCGGGTGAGGATGAGTTCGGAATCCGTCAGCGCCTTGGGGCACCCCAGGCTGACGAAACCGATGCGCGGCGCGGCATCGGCCTGCGGCGCGGGAGTAACGACGGATTCGTTCACAACAGACTTGTCAGCGCTTGAGGCCAAATGCGCCGAAGAGTTGCTCGGTCTGCTTCTGCATCTGCTCCTGCATCTGCGAGAACAGCGCCCGCGACTGCTCGGCATAGCCCCCNATGAGCCCTTGCATGAAGGGCGACTGCAAGCTCATGAACTGGGTGAGCGCCTCGGGCGAAGCGCCCTTGAACTGCTCGGCAAACTTGGCTTGCATTTCGGCAAAGGCCTGGACGTTCTTTTCGAGGTAGGCGCCCATGAAGCCCTGCATCGCATGGCCATAGAAACGGATGATGTTGGCCAGCACCGCCTCGGAGAACATGGGCGCGCCGCCGGCCTCTTCCTCGAGGATGATCTGCAGCAGGATGCTGCGGGTGAGATCCTCGCCGGATTTGGCGTCGCGCACCACGAAGGGCTCGGCCGCCATGACCAGCTGCTTGACCTCCGCCAGCGTGATGTAGCTCGAGGTGGCGGTGTCGTACAGACGGCGGTTGGGGTACTTCTTGATGGTGCGCACAGGCGCTTTGCCAGAGGCTGGGGACGGGGCGGGCATGGCAAAACTCCTCGGTCGGCTCGGTGGGCGCTGTGCGGCGGGCACGGCGCCGATTCTAGGAACCGCCGCACACCACGCCGCCGCAGGTTTACCCTGAGCCGTTGTGCGGAAAGAAGGAATTGGTAGGCGCGATTGGACTCGAACCAACGACCCCCACCATGTCAAGGTGGTGCTCTAACCAGCTGAGCTACGCGCCTGAAATCGTTGAAGCTGCAAGTATAGCAGCAAAATCCGAGTGACCTGCCGAAAGAGCGGCCAGGCACCACGCCAATGGCCTCAGCGGCGGTGGGCCCGGCGCACGCCGGTGACGGCGCGGACGGCCGTCAGCGCGCCGCCCAGGCGCTCGGCGTCGGGCACCTCGACGGTGAAGGTCATCCAGGCCACGCCTTTGACCGATTGCGTCTGCACGCCGATGACGTTGAGCCGCTCGCGGGCGAACACCTCGGAGATGTCGCGCAGCAGGCCCTGGCGATCGACGGCCTCGACCGCCACGTCCACCGGATACACCGCCGCCGCCGAGCGCGCCGCCCCACCCCAGGTGACGGGGATGACACGCTCGGGATGGCGCGCCGCGATTTCGCGGAAGTTGCTGCAATCGCTGCGGTGCACGCTGACGCCCTTGCCGCGGGTGACGAAGCCGCTGATGGCGTCGGGGGCGCGGGCNCGGCAGCAGCGGGCCAGTTGGGTGAGCAGCGAATCGACCCCGACGACGAGCACACCCCCGGCCGCGGGCCTGTCGGACGTGCCCCCGCCCTGCATCTTGCGCAGCAGTTGCTCGTCCTCGGGCGGTGCGGCCGTCGCCGGCGGCGGGCGCAGCACCGCTTCGATGTTGCGCAGCGAATATTCGTCCTTGCCCACCACGTCGAACAAGGCCTGCGCGGAGCGAAAGCCAAGCTGGCTGGCCAGGTCTTCGAGCTTGATGGCGGTCTTGCCCTCGCGCTGCAGGAGCTTTTCCACCGCCTCGCGGCCGCGCGCGGCGGTGGCTTCGGCCATCTGCGCGTTGAACCAGGAGCGCACCTTGGCGCGCGAGCGGGCACTGGCGATGAAGCCCAGTTCGGCATTGAGCCAGTCGCGCGAGGGNCCGCCCTCCTTGGCGGCGATGACCTCCACCGTCTGGCCGTTCTTGAGCGGCGTGTTCAGCGGCACCATGGCGCCGTCGACCCGCGCGCCACGGCAGCGGTGGCCGAGGTTGGTGTGCACCGCGTAGGCGAAGTCCACCGGGGTGGCGCCTTGCGGCAGTTCGATCACCGCGGCCTCGGGCGTGAGCACGTAGATGCGGTCGTCGAACAGGCCCTTGTCGCGCAGGGCGCCGGAGAGGTCACGCTCCCAGGCCAGCAGCTGGCGGAGTACGGCGATCTTGGCGTCATAGCTGCTGGCGGCGCTCACGCCCGCGTAGCCCTTGGTACCGGCTTCCTTGTAGGCCCAGTGCGCGGCCACGCCGTGTTCGGCATGGGCGTGCATGGCTTCGGTGCGGATCTGGATCTCCACCGGCTTGCCGTCGGCGGGGTCGCGCACCACGGTGTGCAGGGACTGGTAGCCGTTGGGTTTGGGCTTGGCAATGTAGTCGTCGAACTCTTCGGGGATGGGCGTGAAGTGCTGGTGCACCCAGGCCAGCACGGCGTAGCAGTCGTCCACCCGNGGCACGATGACGCGCAGGGCACGCACGTCGAAGACATGGTTGAAGTCCAGCCCCTTGCCGCGCATCTTGCGCACGATGCTGTAGATGTGCTTGGGCCGGCCCTCGACGCGCGCCGGGATGCCCAGCGCGCCGAGCTCGCGCGCCAGGCGCTCGCGCAACGCGGCCATGTAGGCCTCGCGGTCGGCGCGCTTTTCGTCGAGCCAGCGGGCAATCTGCTTGTAGGTGTCGGGCTCGAGGAAGCGCAGCGCGAGGTCTTCGAGCTCCCATTTGATCTGCCAGATGCCGAGCCGGTTGGCCAGCGGCGCGAACACCTGCTGCGTCTCGCGCGCCATGACGGCTGGCAGCGGCTTGCGCTGGGCCGCATGCCAGCGCAGGGTCTGCAGGCGCGAGGCCAGCCGCAGCAGGACGGCGCGCAGGTCGCGGCTGAAGGCCAGCAGCATCTTGCGCACATTTTCCGTCTGCACGGCGGGGTCGTCGGGCTGGGCGCTGGCGGCCTGCGTGGCCCGCGAGAGGCGTTGCACCTTGATGAGCCGCGCGGTTTCCACCGCCAGGCTGGCATGGGCCTCGCCGAAGGCCTTGGCGATGACGTCGTGCGGGCGGCTGAGCATTTCGCTCGCGTACACGAGGTAGGCAGCGGCCTGCAGGTCGGAGCCGGCGGCCATGTCGCGCAGGATGTGGGCGACGGCGTCGGCATGCGCGAGCATGTTCTCGCCCGTCTCCAGCAGTTCGGACGCGATCAGCGGCTCGGCAAAGGCGCGGGCGCGCTCGACGAGGCCGGCGTCCTCGGGCGCCGCGGTGGCAGCGAGCACCGCAGGTGCCTTCCGGTGGCCGCTGCCTGCGCGACGGGTTCGGTCTGCACGGCGCTCATGGCGTCACGGCGCGCCGCGCGCAATCTCGCCGGCGGCAGCAAGGAATGGAGCCCAGGCGCCTCATGCCTCGGGTTCGAGCAGAAAGCGGCAGACGACCTCGACCTGGTCATCCGCAACCAGGGTGGGCGCGTGGCCGATGCCGGCGAACTCCACGCAACGCGCCTGCGGNCCGCGCTGCGTCATGGCGAGAGCCGTCTCGGGCGAGCAGGTCGACACGGCGCCGCGCAGCAGCAGGGTNCGCGCAGAAATCGCGTCGTAGAGCGCCCACATGGCCGCCTCGCCCGCCGCTGCGGCCTGCGGCGTGAGCCCGCGCAGCGGCAGGGCAATGGCGGGGTCGTAGTGGAAGCGCAAACCGCCCTCGGGCGCGGGCCGCAGCAGCGGGCGGCACAGCGCCAGCCATTGTTCACGGGTGTGCGGGCCGAAGGTGGAGGAGATGGCCCACAGCGCGTCGGCCGCCGCGTCCACCGAGGCGAAGCGCTGGGGCTGCCCGAGGTAGGCGGCAATGCGTTCGATGGCGCGCCACTGCACCACCGGCCCTACGTCGTTGAGCACCAGCCGGCGCACCGGTGCCGGCAAGGGCACGGCCGTCTGGCCCGCCACCGCCATGCCGATGAGCCCGCCCATGCTGGTGCCCACCCAGTCGAGGGTGCGCAGCGGCGCCTGGGCGTGCAAGGCGGCCAGCAGCGCGAGCAGGTCGGCGGCGTACTGCGGCACCTGGTAGTTGCGCGGGTCGCTCAGCCAGTCGCTTTCGCCGCGGCCAGCCACGTCGGGGCAGATGATGCGCAGCGGCTGCGTCGCGCGCGCGAGCAGCGCCCGGGCGAGCACGTCGAAGTCGCGCCCCTGCCGCGAGAGCCCGTGCACGCAGACGACGGCGTGTGCGGCGAGCGGGTCGCCCCACTGCCACCAGGCCATCTGGTGGGTGGTGGTGCGGCCCAGGTCGGCGCAGCGCAGGCGGTGCAATTCGGGGTGGGTGGGGCTCATGGTCGTGTGGGTGTCAGTGCCGCGCGGGGAGCGCTTCGATAATGCGGCCATCGCGTCAGGCGTCGACGCATCGTAAATCAACAGGAGAACATCCCATGCTCAAAGGCAAGACGGCTCTCGTCACCGGCTCCACCAGCGGCATCGGTCTGGGCATCGCCCAGGCGCTTGCGCGCGAGGGGGCGAACATCGTGCTCAACGGCTTCGGCGACGTGGACGGTGCGCGCGCCAGCATCGAAGCGCTGGGCGCACCGGTGAGCTACCACGGCGCCGACATGAGCCGTCCGGCCGACATCGAGGCCATGATGCAGCATGCCGCGCAGACCTTCGGCCGCGTGGACATTCTGGTGAACAACGCCGGCATTCAGCATGTGGCGCGGGTGGAGGACTTCCCGCCCGAGAAGTGGGACGCGATTCTGGCCATCAACCTCTCCAGTGCCTTCCACACCACGCGGCTGGCGCTGCCGGCCATGCGCGCGGCCAACTGGGGGCGCATCATCAACATCGCCTCGGTGCACGGCCTGGTGGCGTCGGCCGAGAAGTCGGCCTATGTCGCGGCCAAGCACGGCCTGGTGGGGCTGACCAAGGTGACGGCGCTGGAGACGGCCACCACCGGCGTCACCTGCAATGCCATCTGCCCGGGCTGGGTGCTCACGCCGCTGGTGCAGAAGCAGGTGGATGCCAAGGCCGCGGCGCTGGGCCTGAGCAACGAGGACGCCAAGCGGCAACTGCTGGGCGAGAAGGAGCCGTCGATGCAGTTCACCACGCCGGAAGAGCTCGGCGCGCTGGCCGTGTTCTTCTGTTCGGCCGCCGCGGCCAACGTGCGCGGCGTGGCCTGGAACATGGACGGCGGCTGGGTGGCGCAGTAAGCGGATCGCCCCGGCCGGAAGCTGCTACGTTTTTCTAGCAAATAACGACCGGTTGGCGCTGGGGTTCCGGCGAAAAACCTCGTAAACCCTCGCTGCAGCCCCCTTCAGCGGAGTTGCACGCTGCCCGAGACGGTGACCGTCACCGTGCTGCGGCCGGCCTCGACCGGCACCGGCGCGTCGGCGGCCTCAGCCCGCGCCGCCATGGCCACCATGCGCGGCATGGGCGGGTTGCGGCCGCTGTCTTCGGTGTTGACCGCCACCTCGCGCAGGCCAAAGTTGTTGAAGCCGAAGCCACGCGCGATTTCGCCGGCGCGGGCACGGAAGCGTTCGATCGCCTCGGCCTGCAGGGCCGACTCGGCGCGCTGGCGCTCCTCGCGGCTCAGGCTGAAATTCACCTGCGCCACCGTCAGGCCGGTGAGCTTGCCGGCGGTGGCGCTGATGCGGGCGATGTCGCGCCCCTCGAGCACCAGCTCTGCACGACCCTGCCAGCCGTTGATGCGACCGTCCTTGCCGTAGCGCGGGTAGAGGCTGAACGCGCCGGTGCGCACCTCGAAGCCGCCGGCACGCGCGGCCGTCCGGGCCTCGGTCAGGGCGGCGTCGAGCACGGACTTGAGCTGCGTCTGCACCGCCGTGGCGTCACTGCCGTCGCGGGTGACGGCGAGCAGCATGCTCAGTCGGTCCTGCATCACCTCGGCGCTGGCGCTGGCCGCCAGCGTCACCACGTTGTGCGGCACCTCGGCCGCGGCCCCTTGCGCGAAGGCCGGCGCGGCCGCAGCGGCCAGGGCGAAAGCGAGCGCCCATGCGGGCCTGTGGCGACGGGTCAGGTTCATGGCGGAAATCCTCCTGGGTTTGCGTGAGGGGAGCGTGGACGCGATGGGAGCGGGCTGCACGGCGCAGCGCCGGGCGATGCGGCTCGCAGAGCGAGGGCTTCAGCGGCCGTCCGCGCCGCTCTGGCGGATCTGCTGGCGCAGCCTCGCGCGCTCCTCGGCGCTGAGGCGGCGCTCTTCGACCGTGCCGGGCGGCGCCTTGCCTTGCGACTGGATCAGCTCGCGCAAACTCGGGCCAGCGGGCCGTGGCCCCGCGTCCTGCGCCGCGGCCGGCTGCGCCAGGCCCAGCCCCAGGCCACCGCCACCGAGCGCGAAAACGATGAAAGCGCGAAGCATCTGCATGATGGGCCGATTATTGACCCGCCACCCTGCCCTGCATATCCGGACGGTATCGCGGTGCGGCGTCGGGGCAACATTTGTAACTGCGGGAAAAACTGGGGCAATTCCGCGGAAAACGCCGCAAGCCCCCGCAAAATCGCCGCTGTTACAAATTCAGGACGCCACTGCCATGAGCCATCCCTCGACCCGCCCCGACAAGATCGTGATTGTCGACGACGATGCCCGCATCCGTGACCTGCTGCGCCGCTACCTGGCGCAGGAAGGCTTCGAGGTGATGGTGGCCGAGGACGGCAAAGCCCTGGGCCGCATCCTGCTGCGCGAGACGGTGGACCTCATCGTGCTGGACCTGATGATGCCGGGCGAGGACGGCTTGTCGATCTGCCGGCGCATGCGCGCGGCCAACGACCGCACGCCCATCATCATGCTCACCGCCAAGGGCGAGGATGTGGACCGCATCGTCGGCCTCGAGGTCGGCGCCGATGACTACCTGGGCAAACCCTTCAACCCGCGCGAGCTGCTCGCGCGCATCCACGCGGTGCTGCGCCGCCGGCCGACGATGGAGGCGCCGGGCGCGCCGTCGAGCGACAACGAAGTCATCCAGTTCGGCCCCTACACCTTCGACCTCGGCGCGCGGCTGCTCAAGCGCAACGGCGAAGACCTGCCGCTGACCACCGGCGAATTCGCCATGCTCAAGGCGCTGGCGCGCCACCCGCGCCAGCCCATGTCGCGCGAGAAGCTCGCGCAGCTGGCGCGCGGGCGCGAGTTCGAGCCCTTCGACCGCAGCCTGGACGTGCAGATTTCCCGCCTGCGCAAGCTCATCGAGCAGGACCCGACCTCGCCGCGGTACATTCAGACCGTCTGGGGCGTGGGCTACGTGTTCGTGCCCGACGCCACCGCCTGACGGGCGGACCGGCCCGCGGGGCCGGTGCCGCCAGACGCCCGACTGCACCGCCACCCTTCTCCCTCGCCATGTCCCTGTTCAAGCGCCCCGAAGCCGCAGCCGCCGGTGGCCGTGGCGAGCTCGATGGTCGCGCCGCTGGCCACCGCGCCGGCGCCCCTCGACGGCGGCGCGCGCCGCAAGCGGCCCAAGGGCGTCGGGCTCAGCCTGTTCTGGCGCACCTTCATCATGCTCGCGCTGCTGCTGTTCGGCAGCACGGTGGCCTGGGTGCAGACCTTCCGCGCGCTGGAGTACGAGCCGCGCGCCATCATCGCGGCGCAGCAGGTGGCGTCGCTGGTGAACCTCACGCGCGCGGCGCTGGTGTATTCGGATGCGATTGCGCGCGTCTCGCTGATCAAGACGCTGGCGGTGCAGGAAGGCGTGCGCATCGCGCCGCGCGAACCCGGCGACCGCTTCACGCCGTTTGGCGACGGCGCGCTGGAGCACCGCATCACGGAAGAGCTCAGCCGCCGCCTGGGCAGCGGCACGGTGGTGGCCAGCGAGGTCAACGGCGAAAGCGGCCTGTGGGTCGGCTTCAACATCGACGGCGACGCCTACTGGCTGCTCATGGACCGCACCCGCGTCGATCCGCTGGGCAGCAGCGCCTGGCTGATCTGGCTGGCCACGGCGGGCGTGCTGTCCCTGACCGGCGCGGCGTTCTTCGCGCGGCTGATCAACCAGCCACTGAAAAAACTGTCGTTCGCCGCCAGCCGCCTGCGCGACGGCGATTTCGACGCCAGCCAGCTCGACGAGAGCGTGGTCACCAGCGAAATCCGCGAGGTCAACATCGGCTTCAACCGCATGGCCGCCCAGCTCGCAAAGATCGAGCAGGACCGCGCGGTGATGCTCGCCGGCATCTCGCACGACCTGCGCACGCCGCTGGCACGGCTGCGGCTGGAGACGGAGATGAGCGTCTCCGACCCCGAGGCGCGCGAACACATGGTGGCCGACATCGCGCAGCTCGACGCCATCATCGACAAGTTCCTCGAATACGCCCGCCCCGGCCAGGCCGAACTGCGGCCGGTGGCGCTGGCCGAGGTGGTGGAGGCCTGCATCTTCCCGTTCAAGGACGCCGAAGACGTGCGCATCGTGGTGGACGTGCCCNAGGACCTGCGCGTCATGGCCGACGAGGTGGAACTGGCGCGCGTGATCTCCAACCTGGTGGAAAACGCGCGCCGCTACGGCAAGACGCCCGAGACCGGCATTGCCCAGATCGACATCGGCGCGCGTGCCATCGGCGCAGACGCGCACATCAAGGTGCGCGACCACGGCCTGGGCGTGGCCGAGGACGCGCTGGCCAACCTCACCAAGCCCTTCTTCCGCGGTGATGCCGCGCGCACCGCCGCCTCCGGCGCANGCCTGGGGCTGTCCATCGTGGCCAAGACGGTCGAGCGCATGGGCGGCAGCATGTCCCTGCGCAACCGCGCCAGCGGCGGCCTGGCCGCGCACATCCGCCTGCACGCGGCACCCTGATCGCCCGAGGGCACGACGGGCATCCGCAAGGGGCGCACAGACCCCAGCGGTGCCCGGCAAGGTCCAAGAGCCCCTTGCGGCCCGGATTTTGAAGTTTTTCTGCCGGACCCCAGCGCCAATCGGTGAGATGGCGCTATCAAAAGAAGTGCCACGGCGCGCGCCTCGATGGCCGCCCCCTGCCCCACCGGGCCCAGCCGCTCGGCCGTCTTGGCCTTGACGTTCACCTGCGCCGCCTCCACCCCGAGGCAGCGCGCCACCGACGCGCCCATGGCGCCGAGGTGCGGCGCCAGCCGCGGCGCCTGCGCGATGACGGTGGCATCCACGTTGCCGATCTGCCAGCCTGCCTCGCGCACCCGTCGCGCGGCCTCCTGCAGCAACACGGTCGAGTCCGCGCCGGCGAAGCGCGCATCGGTGTCGGGAAANTGCCGGCCGATGTCGCCCAGGCCCGCGGCACCCAGCAGCGCGTCGGTCACCGCATGCAGCAGCACGTCGGCGTCCGAGTGGCCGAGCAGGCCCAGCGGATGGGCGATCTCCCCGCCGATCACCAGCCGACGCCCCGGCACCAGCGCATGCACGTCCCAGCCCTCGCCGATGCGAAACGGCGGAGCGACCCGTGGCGGCGTCGAAGAAGAAGGTTCTGCACTCATGTCACACGGCTCCGCNAAAATAGCCCGCGCCAGCGCAAAGTCCGGCGGGTAGGTGAGTTTGATGTTCTCCGGGCTGCCCGGCACCAGGCGCAGGCTGTAGCCCAGGGCTTCGAGCGCGCTGGCCTCGTCGGTCACGCCCGCGAAGTCCGGCGCCCGCGCGGCCAGCGCCGCCTGCAGCAGGCCGATGCGCGCCATCTGCGGCGTCTGCGCCGTCCATTTGTCGCTGCGGTCCACCGTGGCCACGGCGCGACCCTCGTGCGCCGCCTTGAGCGTGTCCGCGAGCGGCAGCGCAAGCAGGCCGCCGACGGCGTCGTCCAGGCAGGCATCGATCAGCGCATTCACCAGCGCCGGCGTGACCAGGCAGCGCGCCGCGTCGTGCACCAGCACCCAGTCGGTCTCGGTCGCGCCCAACGCGCGCAGCTGCGCCAGCCCGCCCAGCACGCTCGCCGCGCGGCTCGGGCCGCCGCAGGGCGCCACCCGCACCCGCGGATCGCTCACCGGCACGAAGGGGTCGCCCGCGGCCACCACCACCACGATGGCGCTCAGGCGCTCCACCGCGCCCAGCGCCGCCAGCGTGTGCGCCACCACCGGCTGGCCCTCCAGCGGCGCGTACTGCTTGGGCCCGTCGGTGCGCGCGCGCGAGCCGCTGCCCGCGCAGGGCACCAGAGCAAACAGACGGGGGCGGCGCCGGGCACGGTGTGTTCGGGCGCAGGAGTGGGGTGATGGGTCATGCCGTCGGGTGAAATCCGCCCGGCATTCTAAAATTGCAGCCGCGCCCGCCTCTTTGTTGCGGGCGTCGGTCTTTCCGGCGCCGCCCTTGCAGCGCGCCCGCAACGCTCTTCATGGACCTCCCCAAACTCACCNCCGGCCGGCGCTACACGCTGCCGCGGCCCGTCGGCTCGGCCGACGCGCTGCTGATTGCCGAACTCGCCCAGCGCGAGCGCGCCGCCGGTCGCCCCTGCGCCGTCGTCACGGCCGATGCCACCGATGCGCAGCGCCTCATCGACGAACTGGCCTTCTTCGCCCCGGCGCTGCGCTGCGCCCTCTTCCCCGACTGGGAAACCCTGCCCTACGACAACTTCTCGCCGCACCAGGACCTGATCTCCGAGCGGCTGGCCACGCTCTGGCGCATCCAGCAGCGCGACCGCGAACAGGGTGCCGACGTGGTGCTGGTGCCCGCCACCACCGCCTTGTACCGGCTCGCGCCCCCGTCCTTCCTGGCCGCCTACACCTTCCACTTCAAGGTGGGCCAGAAGCTCGACGCCGCGCGGCTCAAGAGCCAGCTCACGCTGGCGGGCTACCAGCACGTGACGCAGGCGGTGAGCCCCGGCGAATACGCCGTGCGCGGCGGGCTGATCGACCTCTTCCCCATGGGCTCGCCCATGCCCTACCGGGTGGACCTGTTCGACGACGAGATCGACTCCATCCGCAGCTTCGACCCCGACAGCCAGCGCAGCCTCTACCCCGTGCCCGAGGTGCAGCTGCTGCCCGGGCGCGAATTTCCGATGGACGAGGACGCGCGCGCACGCTTTCGCCAGCGCTGGCGCGAGCTGCTCGAAGGCGACCCCACCCGCAGCCGCATCTACAAGGACATGGGTGCGGGCATCGCCACCGCCGGCATCGAGTACTACCTGCCGCTGTTCTTCGACGAGACGGCCACCGTCTTCGACTACCTCGGCGCGGACGCCACGCTGGTGCTGCACGGCGACCTGGATGCCGCCTTCCAGCACTTCTGGCAGGACACGCGCGAGCGCCACCGCCTGCTGCAGGGCGACCCGGAGCGCCCGGTGCTGCCGCCCGAGGCCTTGTTCCTCTCGGCCGAGCAGTTCTACACCCGTGCCCGCGACTGCGCCCAGCTCGCCCTGCGCAGCGGCACCAGCGACGTGGCCGACAGCGCCTGGGTGCAGACCCTGCCCGAACTGGCGGTGCAGCGCGGCGCCGACGAGCCGCTGGCGCGCCTGCAGGCGCACCTGCGCGCCACGCNNCCGCGCGCGCTGCTGCTGGCCGAGAGCGACGGCCGGCGCGAAAGCCTGCTCGACTTCCTGCGCAACGCCGGCGTCTCGCCGCCCGCCTTCGACAGCCTCGCCGAGTTCGAGGCCAGCGACGAGCGCCTGGGCATCGCCACCGGCGCGCTGCAGTCGGGCTTCGCCTGGGTCGAACGCGGGCTGGAGTTCATCACCGAAACCGAGCTCTTCGCCGCCGCGCCCAGCGTGCGCCGCCGCAAGAAGCAGGAGCAGGTCAGCGACGTCGACGCGCTCATCAGGGACCTCTCCGAACTCAACGTCGGCGACCCGGTGGTGCACAGCGCGCACGGCATCGGCCGCTACCGCGGGCTGGTGAACCTGGACCTGGGCGAGAAGAACCCCGACGGCAGCCCCGCGCTGCAGGAGTTCCTGCACCTCGAATACGCCGACAAGGCCGTGCTCTACGTGCCGGTGAGCCAGCTGCAGCTGGTCAGCCGCTACACCGGCGTGAGCGCCGACGAGGCGCCGCTGCACAAGCTCGGCAGCGGCCAGTGGGAGCGCGCCAAGCGCAAGGCCGCCGAGCAAGTGCGCGACACCGCCGCCGAACTGCTCAACATCTACGCCCGCCGCGCGCGCGCCAGGGCCATCCGTTTCNGCTTCAGCGCGCACGACTACGAACAGTTCGCCGCCGACTTCGGCTTCGAGGAGACCGCCGACCAGAAGGCCGCCATCCACGCCGTCATCCAGGACATGGTCAGCCCGCGGCCGATGGACCGGCTGGTCTGCGGCGACGTGGGCTTCGGCAAGACCGAGGTCGCCCTGCGCGCGGCCTTCGTCGCCGTCACCGGCGGCAAGCAGGTGGCGTTCCTCGCCCCCACCACCCTGCTGGCCGAGCAGCACTACCAGACGCTGGCCGACCGCTTCTCCAAATGGCCGGTGAAGGTGGCCGAGGTGTCGCGCTTTCGCTCCACGAAAGAGGTCAACGCCACGCTCAAGGGCCTGGCCGACGGCACCGTCGACATCGTCGTGGGCACGCACAAGCTGCTCAGCTCGTCGACGCACTTTCACAACCTCGGCCTGCTCATCATCGACGAGGAGCACCGCTTCGGCGTGCGCCACAAGGAGCAGATGAAGGCGCTGCGCGCCGAAGTCGACGTGCTCACCCTCACCGCCACGCCCATTCCGCGCACGCTGGGCATGGCGCTCGAGGGGCTGCGCGACCTCTCCGTCATCGCCACCGCGCCGCAACGCCGCCTGGCCATCAAGACCTTCGTGCGCAACGAAGGCCAGGGCGTCATCCGCGAGGCCGTGCTGCGCGAATTGAAGCGCGGCGGCCAGGTCTACTTCCTGCACAACGAAGTCGAAACCATCGAGAACCGCCGCCAGAAGCTGCAGGAGATGCTGCCCGAAGCGCGCATCGCCGTCGCCCACGGGCAGATGCCCGAGCGCGAGCTTGAGCGCGTCATGCGCGACTTTGTCGCCCAGCGCCACAACCTGCTGCTGTGCTCGACCATCATCGAAACCGGCATCGACGTGCCCACGGCCAACACCATCGTCATCTCCCGCGCCGACAAGTTCGGCCTGGCGCAGCTGCACCAGCTGCGCGGTCGCGTGGGCCGCAGCCACCACCAGGCCTATGCCTATCTGCTGGTGCCCGACGTGGACGGCCTGACCAAGCAGGCCGCCCAGCGGCTGGAGGCCATCCAGCAGATGGAGGAACTCGGCAGCGGCTTCTACCTGGCCATGCACGACCTGGAGATCCGCGGCGCCGGCGAGGTGCTGGGCGAGAACCAGAGCGGCAACATGATGGAGATCGGCTTTCAGCTCTACAACGAGATGCTGGCCGAGGCCGTGCGCAGCCTCAAGGCCGGCAAGGAGCCCGACCTGCTCGCGCCGCTCTCCGTCACCACCGACATCAACCTGCACGCCCCGGCCCTGCTGCCCGAGAGCTACTGCGGCGACGTGCACCTGCGCCTGTCGTTCTACAAGAAGCTGGCCACCGCCCGCAGCAACGAGCAGATCGACACTTTGCTCGAGGAACTGGTGGACCGCTTCGGCAAGCTGCCTGCGCAGACCCAGACGCTGATCGACGTGCACCGGCTGCGTGTGCTCTCGCAGCCCTACGGGGTGGTCAAGGTCGATGCCGCGCCGGGCGTGATCCACATCACCTTCCGGCCCAACCCGCCGATCGAGCCGATGAAGGTCATCGAGCTCATCCAGAAGAACCGACACATCAAGCTCGTCGGCAACGAGAAGCTGCGCATCGAGCGCGCCCTGCCCGACCCCAAGGCCCGCGCCCAGATGGTGCGCGACGTGCTGCGCGCGCTGGGCACGCCCACGCCCGTGGCGGCCTGATGGTTCCCGAATCCACCCGCCCTCCCCATCGCAAGGAGCTTTCCTCATGAACGTCCAGACCTTCTTCGCCCAGTACTGGCCGCTGCTGCTGCTCGTGCTGTGGTTCGGCTACAAATGGTGGAACGCGCAGCGCGTCAAGGCCATGCTGCCGCAGCTCAAGGCACAGGGCGCCACGCTGGTCGATGTGCGTTCCCCGGCGNAGTTCGCTGCCGGCCACGCCGAGGGTTCGGTCAACATCCCGCTGCCCGAGCTCGGACAGCGCCTGGCCGAAATCCCGAAGGACCGCCCCGTGGTCGTCGCCTGCGCCAGTGGCACGCGCAGCGGCATGGCGCGCATGATGCTGCGCCGCAATGGCTACGCCCAGGTGCACAACATCGGCAACTGGACGAATCTGCGTGGCTGAACCCCACTCCCCGAGCCCCCTCCCATGACGCCCCCTGAAACCGAACACGCCCCTGGCCTTTTCGTGCGCGGCATCACGCCGCCGCTGCGCCTGTCGGACTACCGCCTCATTGCCTTCGACATGGATTCCACGCTCATCGACATCGAGTGCGTGGACGAGATCGCCGATGCCGCCGGCCGCAAGGCCGAGGTGGCCGCCATCACCGAGGCAGCCATGCGCGGCGAGATTGCCGATTACAAGGAAAGCCTGCGCCAGCGCGTGGCGCTGCTCGCCGGGGTGACGGTGGAGCAACTCGAACAGGTCTACCGCCACCGGCTGCAGATCAACCCCGGCGCCGACGAACTGGTGCAGGCCTGCCGCGAGGCGGGACTGCGCACGCTGCTCGTCTCGGGCGGCTTCACCTTCTTTGCCGACCGCGTCAAGCGCCGGCTGCAGCTCGACGACGCGCGCAGCAACCTGCTCGAAGTGGTCGATGGAAAGCTGACCGGCCGCCTGCTCGACCAGGCCTGGGGCGACATCTGCGACGGCGCCGAAAAGCGCCGCGCCGTGCTGCAGACCTGCGAGCGCATCGGCTGCTCACCACAGCAGGCCATTGCCGTGGGCGACGGCGCCAACGACCTCGACATGATGGCCGCCGTGGGCCTGTCGGTGGCTTACCGCGCCAAGCCGAAGGTCNGCGCGCAGGCCAAGGTGGCCATCGACATGGGCGGGCTCGACCGGCTGCTGGAGCTGTTCTCGCCGGNNCCTGAACCACACCACGCCGCGCTGTGAAACGCCCGCTGCATGCGGGCGTTTTCTTGTTCTCCCTGGTCGCGCCGGTCAAGGCGCGCGGTGACAGCTGGCGGGGTCTGTCACTTCATGACCTGCTGCGTCGCCTTGAGAATGTTGAACACCGTCGGGTCGCCGGCGATGCCGAAGTCGTTGTCGTTGATCAGCAGCATGTATTCCTCGTCGAGGAAGGTCACGCCTTCGATCTTGGTGATGGCGTTGGGCGCGTCGGTGTCGGTGTTGAACACCAGCGTCTTGCCTACGGGCTTGATGCCGGCGGCCGCAAGGTCGGTCTGCTCGAGCGACGGCTGCTTGGCCATCGAATCCCACACGGTGCCCAGGATGTTGGTCGCGCCGCTGAGGTCCACGCGGTAGAGCTTGGTGGTCTTGCTGATGCGCTCGAGCTGGATGAGCTGCCCCTTGGGCGTGAGGCTCATCTCGGAGAGCTTCACGTCGTTCTGCTTGGTGCTGGCGTCCTTGATGAAGGTCTCGGGCTTGTCGAGCAGGTACACGTATTCGCCCGTGACCTTGTCGAAGCTGCCATCGCTCTTGACCGACGCGGTGAACAACCGCGCGTTGCGCGAGGCGTTGTAGGCCGCCTTGGTCGGGTTGGCCAGCGGGCTTTGCACGGCGAAGTACAGCGTCTTGCCATCCTTGGAGATGGCAAGGTTCTCGAAGCCACGGTTGAGCGCACGCAGGCTGAGGATCGCCGGCAGCGCGCAGGTGATGGGGTAGCCGGCTGCCGGCGTGGCGGCCGTGCCCTTCTTGAGCGCGTCGCACACGCTCATGGGCTTGCCGGTGATGGGGTTGGTGAGACCGCTGTCGGCCGGCACGATGCGCTCGAGGATGCGCCCGTCCGCACTGGCGTGGATCACGCTGGGCGCGTACTCCTCCACCAGCCAGAAGCTGCCGTCGGGTGCGCGCACCATGTTCTCGATGTCGAGCGCGCTCTGGTTGAAAGGCAGGCGCTTGCCGTCGGCGCCATAGCCGAACTCGGTGTTGCTCATCACCTTGTCGGTGGCGCTGAGCTTGGTCATGTCCGCCGGGCGGTCGGGCAGGTCGTTGGACAGACCGGTGATGGGGTTGCCCAGTGCGTCCTTCAGCGGGATGGTGGCCAGCAGCCGCGGCTTCATGCCCTCGCCTTCGACGTCGAGCTGGAACTTGTAGATCGAGGGCGCGAAGCCCGGCACCGGGAACACCTTGCCCTCGGGGTCGGCCACGAACTGGCCTTGCGCATTGAGGTTGCCGCAGAAGTCCGCGATGCCGATCGGCGCTGCGGCCGAGGTGGAACAATCGAGGTTGGGCCCGCGGTCNGAGGCGGTGTAGACGATGTTGCGGAAATCCGCCGCGTCATGGAAGGCGGTGCTGCCGTAGCCCACCGTCACCTGAAACGGCTTGAGCGGGCTGGGCACGCCGTTCTTGCTGAACATCACCGGATTGCCCAGCGGCGGGTTGATGCTGAAGGTGCCCACCTTCAGTTCGGGGCCGTCGCCGCCACCGCAGGCGCTCAGCAGCGCAGCGCAGGCCACGAGGCCGAGTTGAAACGAGGTGCGGCGGGCGCGGCGGAGCGTGAACGGCATGAGAAAGTCCTCTGGTTGTCGGTGTGAAACCGCCGACATTAAGAGGGTTTCGTGACAGCGCCGTGAAGAGCGCGTCACACAGGCTGCGCAGCCACCCGCGACCACGAGCGCCCGGCAGCGGTGCTGCGAGCGGCTCACGCCCCGGCGCGCGGCACCGCACGCGCCGGGTTGTGCTCCGAGACGCCCCGCGGCTCAGCAGGGCTCGGCCACGCTGGGCAGGCCGGCCAGCGCCATGGCGAGTTCCTTCTCGTCGTAAGCCTCGTCCTTGAGCTCGCCGGCGAAGTACTTCTGGTACGCCGCCATGTCGAAATGGCCGTGGCCGCAGAGGTTGAACAGAATGGTCTCGCTCTTGCCTTCGCGCTTGCAGCGCAGCGCCTCTTCGATGGCGCCCTTGACCGCGTGGTTGGCCTCCGGCGCGGGCACGATGCCTTCGGCGCGGGCAAAGGTCACGCCGGCCTCGAAGCACTGGCCCTGGGTGTAAGCCGTGGCCTCCAGCAGGCCGAGTTCCTTCAAGTGCGAGACCAGCGGCGCCATGCCGTGGTAGCGCAGACCNCCGGCGTGGAAACCCGGCGGCGTGAAGGTGCTGCCCAGGGTGTGCATCTTGGCCAGCGGCGTCATGTGGCCGGTGTCGCCAAAGTCGTAGGCGTACTTGCCGCGCGTGAGCGACGGGCAGGCGGCCGGCTCGACCGCCACGATGCGCGGCCTGGCCCCGCCGCGCAGGCCGTGGCCGATGAACGGGAAGGCGATGCCGGCAAAGTTGCTGCCGCCGCCGGTGCAGCCCACGACCACGTCGGGCCAGGCGTCGGCCATCTGCAACTGTTCCATGGCTTCGAGTCCGATGATGGTCTGGTGCAGCAGCACATGGTTGAGCACCGAACCGAGGGCGTATTTGGTGTCCTCGCGCTGCACGGCCAGTTCCACCGCTTCGGAAATCGCAATGCCCAGGCTGCCCGGGTGATCGGGCCGCTGCGCGAGCACGCTGCGGCCGTACTGGGTTTCGGTCGAGGGCGAAGGCAGGCAGCGCGCGCCATAGGTTTCCATGACGGCGCGGCGGTAGGGCTTCTGGTCGTAGGACACGCGCACCTGGAACACCAGCACCTCCAGGCCGAAGATCTGCCCTGCGAACGACAGCGACGTGCCCCACTGCCCCGCCCCGGTTTCGGTGGTCAGGCGCTTGGTGCCGGCCTGCGCGTTGTAGAAGGCCTGCGGCACAGCGGTGTTGGGCTTGTGGCTGCCCGCGGGGCTGACGCCTTCATACTTGTAGAAGATCTTGGCCGGCGTGCCCAGCGCCTTCTCCAGCCGATGCGCGCGGTACAGCGGGCTGGGCCGCCAGAGGCGGTAGATGTCGCGTACGGGCTCGGGGATTTCGATCTCGCGCTCGGTGCTGACCTCCTGCAGGATCAGTTCCATCGGAAACAGCGGCGCCAGGTCGTCCGGCCCCACGGGCTGCATCGTGCCCGGGTGCAGCACGGGCGGCAGGGCCTTGGGCAGATCGGCCTGGATGTTGTACCAGAAGCGCGGCATCTGGCCTTCGCCCAGCAGGTACTTGGTCTGCATGCTCATCGGTTGGGTCTCCTCACTCGAATGCGACGCGCCACCATTGGCGTGGGGGAGTATGCATGAGGGCGGTGAGAGCAGCGACCTTTGTATGGGGTGAAGTCCCCTTGAAAACCTGAGCCACTTGGAAGTAGAGAATCCACCGCAACGGAGTCTCTACATGAAGAAATCCAGATTCAGCGAAGCGCAAATAGTCGGCATCCTCAAGGAGGTCGAACTGGGCGCCAAGGTCGGCGAGACGTGCAGGAAGCACGGCATCAGCGAGCCGACCTACTACAAGTGGAAGAACCAGTTCTCGGGCATGACGGTCTCGCACCTGGCCCAGCTTCGCCAGTTGCAGTGCGAGAACGCCAAGCTCAAGCGCATGTACGCCGACCTGGCGTTGATGCACCATGCGTTGAAGGATGTCGTTGACCGAAAGCTCTGACCCCGGAGCGCCGCGAGATGGTCGTTCAAGCCTTGGTTACCGAGCACGGCATGAGTCAACGCCGAGCTTGCCAGGCCAGCGGCATCGCCCGCTCGACGCTGCGTTACCGGCCTGTTGCGCGCGACGACTCCGGGGTTATCAGCTTCATCCAGGCCTACATGGCGCTGAACCCGCGCCATGGCTTTGGGTTGTTGTACTGACCTGCCCCCGCCAGCCGTACCATGGTAAACGAGAGAAGTCCGTCAACCCAGGAGAATGACGGACATGAAGAAGAGCAGGTTCAGCGACGAACAAATCATTGGCTTCTTGCGACAGGCCGAGGCCGGCATGGGCATCCCCGAGTTGTGCCGCAGCGGCGGCTTCAGCCAGGCCACCTTCTACAAATGGCGCGCCAAGTTCGGCGGCATGCAGGTCTCCGAGGCCCAGCGCCTGCGCGAGCTCGAGAGTGAGAACGCCAAGCTCAAGCGGCTGCTGGCCGAGGCCCACCTGGACATCCATGCCTTGAAGAGCGTCTTCGGGGTAAAGCGTTAGCCCCACAGGCGCGGCGCGACGCCATCCGACAGATGATTGAGCAGCATCACCTCTCGGAGCGGCACGCCTGCCGCCTTGTGGGGCTATCCCGAGACAGCTACCGCCACCCACCGCAGCCCAGCGAGCTCAACGCCACCCTGGGTGAACAGATTCGGCAAACGGCCCTGGTGCGCCGCCGGTTTGGCTACCGGCGCATCCACGACATGCTGCGCNGAGCAGTTTCCAGGGTGAACCACAAGCGCATCTACCGGCTGTACCGGCAGGCCAACCTGACGGTGAAGCAGCGCCGCAAAGCCAAACGGCCAACGCAGGAGCGCGTGCCGCTGCAACTGGCCAGGAACATCAACGAGGTGTTGAGCATGGATTTCGTCTCGGACAGCCTCTCCAGCGGCCGGCGCATCAAGTGCCTGACGGTGGTGGACGATTTCAGCAAGGAGTCGGTCGAGATAGCGGTGGACTACGGCATCTCGGGCCAGTACGTCACCCGCGTGCTCGACCAGGTGGCACGGTTTCGCGGCTACCCGGCAGCGGTGCGAACGGACAACGGCCCGGAGTTCACCAGTCGGGCGTTCCTGGCCTGGACGCACAAGAACGGGATTCGGCACATCCTGATTGAGCCAGGCAAGCCGATGCAAAACGGCTACATCGAGAGCTTCAACGGCAAATTCAGGGATGAGTGCCTCAACGAGCAGTGGTTTGAGTCGTTGTCACAGGCCCGGGAGTGCATTGCACATTGGCGGCGGGATTACAACGAGGTCAGGCCGCACAGCAGTCTGGGACGCATCCCGCCGGCACGATTCGCCCAGCAGCACCGCCAGCGCGCTGGCGGTGCTGCTGGCNAGTGGGCAGAAACATAATTTCGATTAACCTTAACCCCGGACTNNTCTCCAATCAGCTGGTACGGTCAATGGGGGCAGGTCAGCGACATGACGGCCGACTGGCTACACCGTTACAACCACCACCGACCCCATGAATCACTCGGCCGCATTCCCCCGGTCGAGTACCGTGTGAAACAATTCCCCAACCTCTACTTCTGACTGGTTCAGGAATTCGAGGAGGCTTCAAAAAAGTCATTTAGGGCAGACCTGCTTGATCGGAAGGCCGTCTTTGTATGCATAGTATTCGATGCACGACACCCCATTCAGCTGAACTTCTCTTTTCCCGATGTCACTCGCGGCGAAGAAGTCTGCTATCGAGGTGCTGCCCTTCTGACTCCAGTCCATCTCATTCCACGAATACCCTTGCCGCCAACTGGCAACGCCTCTAAACGCGAAATAGACAAGAACGAGAAGCACGAGCGCGGCAAAGACCGTCACGATCATCTTGCCCATGGCGCGCTCCGTCCACCGCCAGGACGCGAGGCGGGATATTCCTTAATGCCGTTGACAATTCCCATGTCGAGCAGCCTGTTGCCAAGCGAGACAGGCAGCGTCTGGCTTCCTGTATCGATGCCGACCTGCTTCAAGCAATTCTGGATAGGGCTACCGCAGTTGTTCCCGGTCGCGCTGTAGCTGCCCTGAGACTTCGACATGCACGCCTGAACTGCCGCCTCCTGCTGAGGCGTCAACTTAAGCCCAACGGCCATGCCATCACGGAATCCATTTCTCGCCGCATAGTCAGCGGTCGGCATCACACTCATGCCCCCGACCGAACGAGTAGGTCGTACCGTTTATGTCGGTCGATACGTGTCCGAATGAGGACTCCCCCAACCAACCGGCCGCCAAATCGTCACGTTCGTCGCAAGACCAAGTGGATCAATTCCACTCAGCGGATTGCCCCCGACATATGCGTACCGATTCCACCCTCCCGCCAGCCCGATGGGATCGGCCTGCGTATAGCGACCCAGCAGCGGCTGGTACTGCCGCTGCCAGTTGTCGTGCAGCGCGCTGTGCTCGTCTGCCACCTGGCCGGGGTAGCGCAGGTCGAGCTCGAGCTTCGGGCTCGTGGCTTTGAGCAGCTGCGGTGCGGCAGTCATGGCCTTGTCGGGCTTCGCGGTGGCTTTGAGGGGGCCGCTGGGTGGGTTGGCTCCGAACGCACTATACGGCCATTGCCATTGGGTCTGCCCCTCTTCGTCGCTTAAGCGCCGCACGCTGCCAAGGTGGTCGCTGTGCAGCGCGTAGCGGCGGTTGTTGCGGATGAGGCCAATGGGGATGGCAGTGGCAGTATCAGTGGCGGTATCAGTGTCAGTGTCGGTGTCGGCTGTGCCGGCTTCGATGGGTAGCCAGAGGTATTCGCTGCGGCCTTTGCCCTTGGCGCTGCCGTTGTCGTACTGGCCCAGCAGGGCCCAGGCGGGCATGGGGCCGCTGGCCCAGGTGTGGCTGGTGCCCAGGCTGGCGCTGCGTTGGGCTTGCTCGAAGAGCCAGGCGAAGTTCTTCTTGAGCCAGGCGATGAAGTCTTGGCCGAGGCTCTGGGCCTGGGGGCGGGTCTGGCTGGCTTGGGGTTCGCTTTTGAAGACGCGCTGGCCCAGGGTGTTGTTGAGGTAGGTGACTTGGGCTTCTTCGCCGTCTTTGTGGATGCGTACGGCGCTGAGGTGGTTGTCAGCGCCGTAGCGCAGCTGGCGCAGGCCGTCGTGGGTGAGGTTGCCTGCGGCGTCGAGGCCGTAGGTGATGGCAGTGCTGCTGTGGGCGGTGGTGCGGTTGCCTTTGCTGCGGGTGTTTTCTTGGGTGATGCCGAGCAGGCGGTTGCTCATCGGGTCGATGCGGGCGCTCTGGGTGCTGGTGTGGGTGGTGTCGGCTTCGTCGAGGTCGCCGTCGAGGTCGCCGTCGCTGCGGGTGCGCTCCTGGGCGCTGGTGCGGTTGCCGTTGGCGTCCCAGGTGTAGAGGCTTTGGGCGCCTTCGCGTCGCATGGCGGTGAGGCGGCCTCGGCGGTCGTATTCGAGGCTCCACTGCAGGGTGAGGGTGCTTTGTTGGGCGGGGGCCGCCGCTGCTGCGTCCTCGACTTGGAGGTCCTGGCTCAGTTGGGTGATGCGCCCGGCGGCGTCGTATTGGTGGCGTGTGTGTTCGGTTTCGGTGATGCGGGCGTCGGCGTCGTAGCTTCTGTGGGCACGTTTGCCGTTGAACCACCAGGCGGCGGGCTGGCCCAGGGGNGTCCAGCTCAGTTGGCTGATGAAGGGGTGNATGGGTTGGTTTCGCCCAGGTAGTTGGGTGTCGATGCCGCTGAGTTGGCCGCTGGCGGTGCGCCGGTAATGGACGATGAGTCCGCTGGGGTAGGTGATGCTGGCAAGCCGCCCGCCTGCGGTGTAGCTGTAGCGGGTGATGAGGGTGGTGGGGTTGGCGAGGTCGTCGAGGATGCGTTGGGTCAGGCGCAGGATGCGGCCTTGGGCGTCGCGCTCGTAGTCGGTGCTGCCGCTGGCGTCTTCGATGCGGGCGAGGTGGCCGATTTGGTCGAGGTCCCAGATGAGGCGGCTTTCTCCGGCCGCGATGTCGGAGCCGGCCGCCGGGGTGCGGATGATGCGGGTGGGACGGCCCAGGGCGTCTCGCTCGATGCGCTCATGGATGCCGCGGGCATCGGTGCGGGCGATGACGAGGCCTGCGCCGTCGTGTTCGTAGCGGTTGCTGCCGCTGTCGGGGCTGTCTTCGCGCAGGAGGTCGCCCAAGGCGTTGGGGGTAGGTGGTGACGATGCCCCGGGGTCGATGGCCTGGGTGAGTTGATCGAATTCGCTCCAGCCCAGGCGGGCCTGGGCGTTGTCGGGGTAGCTCAGGCGCACGGGGCGGCGCAGCGCATCGAGGTCGCGGGCGCTGCGCTGGCCCAGGGGGTCGGTCTGGGCGATGGCCTGGCCGTTGGGGTCGTATTGGAAGGTGGTGCTTTGCCCAGCCGCGCCGCTGATGCTGGCGATGCGGTTGAGGGTGTCGATGGTGCGCCGCACGGACAAGGCCAGGTTGCCAGCGCCGTCGCGCACGTCTTCGGCGATGCGGTTGCCAAGGGTGTCGAGGGTGTAGCTGACACGCGCGCCGCGGTTGTCTGTGACGGCGACGAGGCGGTCGGCGCTGTCGTACTCGTAGCTGACGCGGTAGCCGTCGGGGGAGTCGTGGCTTTGCAGTCGGCCGCTGGGGTCCAGGTGAAGGTGTGGACGTCTGTGGCGCGTTCGATGCGGGTCAGGCGGCCGCGCAGGTCGTATGTGTAGCGGGTGATGAGGCCGTTGGGAGCGGTTTCCTGGAGCACTCGGCCGCTGGCGTCGTGGGCGTAGCGGGTTTGCTGGCCCAAGGGGTTGACGCTGCTGATGCGGTTGCCCGCAGCGTCGTAGCTGTAAGTCCAGACGNTTGCCGCGCGGGTCGGTGAAGCGCTCGGGCAGACCGGCTGCCGTGTAGCTCCAACGCCAGCGGCGGGTTGTTGCGCGGACGGTGTCTTGCAGCACG
The DNA here is from genome assembly GCA_013693755.1 of Burkholderiaceae bacterium. GTDB lineage: Bacteria > Pseudomonadota > Gammaproteobacteria > Burkholderiales > Burkholderiaceae_C > Tibeticola. The sequence goes on along the minus strand of CP059256.1, from coordinate 2,912,927 downwards.
GCTTCGATGAGGTTGCCGCGCTCGTCGTAGCGATAGTCGGTGATGCGCACGCCTTCGCTCAGGCGTGTGGGCAGGCGCCANGAGGGGTGCCACTCGATCTGCTGGCGTTGCGCCTCGGGCAGTCCTGCGGCCAGGGTGCGCTCGATGGGTAGGCCGCGCGCGGCGTTCCATGTGGTTTGCGTGAGCACGCCGAGGAAGTCCGCGCTTTGTGTGATCAGGCCGCTGGTGGGGTCGATGCGGCGGCTGGCCGCATCGCCCGCGCAGTCCGGGCAGGGTTGGTTCTGGCCGGCAAAGAGGCGCCTGGCGCCGACGTTGACGTAGCTCTGGGTGCGCTCCGTGCCGAGGGGGTCGGTGGTGCGCACGCTGCCGTCGGCGCCGAACTGCAATTGCCAGCGCTGGGTGCCGCCGGCGTGTTCGCTGCGCACGGCGCGGCCTTGTTCGTCATAGGCCCAGGTGGCCAGGCGCACGCCGCGCTCATCGATGAGGCCGGTCAGCGCCAGTGGGAAGCTGGTGTTCTCGTAGAGGTACTGGCGCTGCGAGCCGTCCGCGAAGGTGACGCTGGCGAGGTTGCCGTTGGCGTCGTAGCCGTAGCGCACGGTGGTGCCGTCGGGGGTGGTGAGTTGCTGCAGGCGCCGCTCGGCGTCGTAGCTGAGTTGCAGGCGGCGACCGAAGGGGTCGCTGACGCTGGAGAGCAGTTCGGCGGTGTACTGGAGGGTGAAGGTCTGGCCGTTGCGGCGCGTGAGCCGGATGAGGCGACCGCGTGCGTCGTACCACTCGGTGGCGTCGGTACCCGAGGTGTATTGCCACAGCGGATCGGCCGCAGCGCCCGGGGCGAGACGCACCAGGGTGTCGCGCACCGCGGGCGGCGCTTGCCAAGGGCCGGTACCGTTGCCGGTGAACTCGTGGGCCCGGCCGTCGGGCCGCAGGACGCGGGCGTGGGCGGCATCGAATTGGATGCGCGCGCTCCAGTTGTGNACCCACCCCGGCAGGCTGGAGTTGTAGTGCCGCACGAAGGCCAGGCCAGAGGCTGCGCGGTAGTCGGCTTCGGCCTGGTACTTGTTGCCGGTGCCGTTGAAGATGGGGTTGCCCGAGGCGGTGGCACTGGGGCGCAGGCAGGCGCTGTCGCTGCCGCCCCCATCGGCGTCGAGGTCAGGCGCAGCCTCCAGGGGGTCTCCGCCATCGGTGCCGGGCGCGCCAGCGTTGGGATTGGGCCCACCGCCGCTGGGCGTGCCCGGCGCGGGGTTGGGCGGGGTCCAGGTCGGATCGTCGTTGCCCGGGCACCGGCGGAATCCACCAGGGCCGGTGACGCAGCCGAGGTCGTCGGGCGGGGGCAGGATCTGTTTGGCGCACACCAGGTTGATTCCGCGGTACGCCGGGCTCATGTAGCGATTGGGGCCCGAGCAGGTGGAACCAGGGCCGCAGGCGTGCGAGTANGTCCAGCGGTCGCCGGCCACACAGGTTTCCAGCAAGTAGGGAATGCGCGCCCGGATGGGATCGGTCTCGTTGGCAATGTCGATGCTTTTCTGGGCCGCACCACACCAGCTGTCGGCGCGAGCAGCAGGGATGTCGTTGTAGTAGTAGAAGTACTGCAACAGCTCGCCGTTCGGGCAGGCCAGAAGACTGGTGTTGGGGTAGGTCACGAGATCGCCGGGGCTGCGGCCAGCCGGCTGCGTGTGGAGGCAGCGGGCGTGGGGTCAGGCGAGGGGTGAGGCCCGCGGCCGTCGCCGAGTTTGTGTTTGGAGTGCTTGGGACTTGTGCCAACGCACCGAGCGCCCACACCAACGCAAACCCAACGCAGATCGAACGCAGCCTGCACGCCGGTCACCCAGCACGCCCTTGCGCCACTGTTGTAGCTCCCCATCCCCGACTCCCTCGCTTGTTGTGTCCGACCGCCTGCCGCAGCCGGACTTAACGCCGGTGGCGGTGCGTTCTGTCATTGAATCCACGGGGAGCCTAGCGGGGACTTTCACGCTGGCGATGCACCCCTGTCAGAATTGACAGGGTCTGGTACCCAGTGGACCATGCAAGCCGCCCAGGTATGGGGTTAACGCCACAACATCAGGTGACGAACTGCGCACCGCGATCACCGCGGCGCGACCCCAGAACGGACTGGTTTCGAGCGGTTCGACGCCCTACCCCCGCTCGAACACCGCCACGCTCTCCACGTGCGCGGTGTGGGGAACATGTTGACCACGCCGGCGGCTTCGGCGCAGCCTGGAGCCCGAGGCCGGAAGCGATTCAGCCCTGCGCACACAGCCGCTCGCGGGCGGCCTGGTATTCGCGCTTGAGGCGGTCGATGAAGCTGGCGGCGGGGACGACTTCGGTGATGGCGCCGATGCCTTGGCCGCAGCCCCAGATGTCGCGCCAGGCTTTGGCTTCACCGCCACCGCCGAAGTTCATCTTGCTGGGGTCGGCCTCGGGGAGGTGGTCGGGGTCCATGCCGGCGTTGCGGATGCTGCCCTTGAGGTAGTTGCCGTGCACGCCGGTGTAGAAGTTGGAATAGACGATGTCGTCGGAGTCGCTCTCACAGATCATCTGCTTGTAAGCATCGACGGCGCGCGCTTCATCGGTGGCGATGAAGGCCGATCCGATGTAGGCGAAATCCGCGCCCATGGCCTGCGCGGCGAGGATGGCGCCGCCGCTGGCAATGGACCCNGAGAGCGCCAGCGGCCCGTCGAACCACTGGCGGATTTCCTGCACCATGGCAAACGGGCTCTTCACGCTGGCATGGCCGCCCGCGCCTGCGGCCACGGCGATCAGCCCGTCGGCGCCCTTCTCGATGGCTTTGTGGGCGAAGGTGTTGTTGATGATGTCGTGCATCACCACGCCGCCCCAGCCGTGCACGGCCTGGTTGACGTCTTCGCGCGCGCCCAGGCTGGTGATGACGATGGGCACCTTGTACTTGGCGCAGACGGCCATGTCGTGCTCGAGGCGGTCGTTGCTCTTGTGCACGATCTGGTTGATGGCAAACGGCGCGGCCGGGCGCTCGGGGTGGGCCTTGTTGTGGGCTTCGAGGGCTTCGGTGATTTCCGCCAGCCATTCGTCGAGCTGCGAGGCCGGCCGCGCGTTGAGCGCAGGCATGGAGCCGACCACGCCCGAGATGCACTGCGCGATGACGAGCTTGGGGTTGCTGATGATGAACAGCGGCGAGCCGATGACGGGGAACGGCAGCCGGTCCAGCGGTGCGGGCAGTCGGGACATGGTCGCAGGGCCTTTCAGAACGAGATTTTCAATAAAAACCGCCGTACCCCAGCGCAAAACGGTGAGGTGCTCTCAAAAAGGAGTAATCAGATGACCTCGATGGGCAGCGCCATGACGCTGTCGGCGCCCTCGACGATGCTGTCGCGCACGCCGGGCGCACGCGCGAGCAGGTGGTCGGCGTAGAAGCGCGCGGTGGCGACCTTGGCGGCCATGAAGGCCGCGTCGTGGCCGGCGGCGGCTTCCTGCTGGGCCACGAGCAGCNNGCGCGCGAGCTGCCAGCCCGCCATCAGGTTGCCCGCGAGCATGAGGTAGGGCACGCTGCCGGCGTAGGCCGCGTTCGGGCTGGCCTTGGCTTTCGCCACCATGAAGTCCACCACGTCGAGGAAAGCCTCGCGCGCAGCCTTGAGGCGGCGTGCCACGGCCACCGCGTCGGCGCTGCCATTGTTCACCAGCTGCGACTCGGTGGCCTCGATCTGCGCGGCGATGGCACGGGCCGTCTGGCCACCGTCGCGCACGGTCTTGCGGCCCACGAGGTCGTTGGCCTGGATGGCGGTGGTGCCTTCGTAGATGGTGAGGATCTTGGCGTCGCGGTAGTACTGGGCGGCCCCGGTCTCCTCGATGAAGCCCATGCCGCCGTGCACCTGCACGCCCAGGCTGGTCACCTCCAGGCTCATCTCGGTGCTGTAGCCCTTGACCAGCGGCACCATGAATTCGTAGAAGGCCTGGTTTTGGCGGCGCGCGTCGGCATCGGGGTGGTGGTGCGCGGCGTCATAGGCTGCTGCGGCCACGGTGGCCATGGCGCGGCAGCCTTCGGTGGCGGCGCGCATGGTCATGAGCATGCGGCGAACGTCGGGGTGGTGCACGATGGTGGCGCTGCCCGCCACGCTGCCGTCCACCGGGCGGCTCTGCACTCGCTCCCTGGCATAGGCGGCGGCCTTCTGATAGGCCCGTTCGGAGATGGCGATGCCTTGCACACCCACGGCGTAGCGCGCCGCGTTCATCATGATGAACATGTACTCGAGGCCGCGGTTCTCCTCGCCCACCAGATAGCCCACGGCGCCACCGTGGTCGCCATACTGCAGCACGGCGGTGGGGCTGGCCTTGATGCCCATCTTGTGCTCGATGCTCACGCAGTGCACGTCGTTGCGCGCGCCGAGCGTTCCATCGGCGTTGACCAGGAACTTCGGCACCACGAACAGGCTGATGCCCTTGACCCCNTCGGGCGCACCGGTCACGCGGGCGAGCACCAGGTGCACGATGTTCTCGGCCATGTCGTGCTCGCCGTAGGTGATGAAGATCTTGGTGCCGAAGATCTTGTAGGTGCCGTCAGGCTGCGGCTCCGCACGCGAGCGCACCAGCGCGAGGTCGCTGCCGGCCTGCGGCTCGGTGAGGTTCATGGTGCCCGTCCACTGGCCGCTCACCAGCTTTTCGAGGTAGGTGGCCTTGAGCGCATCGGAGCCCGCGGTGAGCAGGGCTTCGATGGCGCCATCGGTCAGCAGCGGACACAGGGCGAAACTCATGTTGGCGGAGTTGAGCATCTCGCTGCAGGCCGCGCCGATGGTCTTGGGCAGGCCCTGGCCGCCGAAGTCCACCGGGTGCTGCAAGCCTTGCCAGCCGCCTTCGGCGTACTGGCGGTAGGCGTCCTTGAAGCCCGGTGTGGTGGTGACCTTGCCGTCCTGCAGCCAGGACGGGTTCTTGTCACCCTCCCAGTTCAGCGGGGCGACGACGTCCTGGTTGAAGCGCGCGCACTCCTCGAGCACGGCTTGGGCGGTGTCGAGGCCGGCCTCCTCGAAACCCGGCAGCTGCGCAATCTGGTCGATGCGCGCGAGGTGCTGGATGTCGAACAGCATGTCCTTGACGGGGGCGGTATAGCTCATGGGTTCTCCTGGGTCTTGTCGGGGCGGCGCACGCGCGCCGGCGAAAAAGGGCATCGCTGCGATGCCCTCGGGTGCGCGGCCTCAGAGCGCCTTGACGAGTTCGGGCACGGCGGTGAACAGGTCGGCTTCGAGCCCGTAGTCCGCCACCGAGAAGATGGGCGCCTCGGGGTCCTTGTTGATGGCGACGATCACCTTGGAGTCCTTCATGCCCGCCAGGTGCTGGATGGCGCCGGAGATGCCCGCGGCGATATAGAGCTGCGGCGCCACGATCTTGCCGGTCTGGCCCACCTGCCAGTCGTTGGGGGCGTAGCCTGCGTCCACGGCCGCGCGGCTTGCGCCGATGGCGGCACCGAGCTTGTCGGCCAGCGGCATCATGACTTCGTTGAACTTCTCGGCACTGCCCAGCGCGCGGCCGCCGGAGACGATGATCTTGGCCGCGGTGAGCTCGGGCCGGTCGTTCTGCGCGATCTCGCTGCCGACGAAACGGCTCTTGCCCGCATCGGCCACGGCGGCGACCGTCTCCACCGCCGCGCTGCCGCCGCTGGCGGGCGCTGCATCGAAGCCGGTGGTGCGCACGGTGATGACCTTCACGGCGTCGCCGCTCTGCACGGTGGCGATGGCGTTGCCGGCGTAGATCGGGCGCTCGAAGGTGTCGGGCGCGTCCACGCGGGTGATGTCGCTGATCTGCGCCACGTCGAGCTTGGCGGCCACCCGGGGTGCAATGTTCTTGCCGCTGGCGGTGGCGGCGAACAGGATGTGGCTGTAGGGTGCGGCCACGGCCAGCACCTGCGCCGCCACGTTCTCGGCCAGACCGTGGGCAAAGCCCTCGGCGTCGGCATGCAGCACCTTGGTGACACCGGCGATCTGCGCGGCCATCGACGCCACTGCGGCGGCGTTGTGCCCGGCCACCAGCACATGCACCTCACCCCCGCAGGCCGCGGCGGCGGTCACGGTGTTGAGCGTGGCGGGTTTGAGCGTGGCGTTGTCGTGTTCGGCAATGACAAGAGCGGTCATNGATAGGAATTCCTGTGAGACGGGGATGCGGAAGGTCAGCGGCGCGGTGGCTTCAGATGACCTTGGCTTCGTTCTTGAGCTTGTCGACCAGCGTGGCCACGTCGGGCACCTTGATNNGCCGGCGCCGCGCTTGGGCGGCTCGCTGACCTTGAGGGTCTTGAGCCGCGGGCTCACGTCCACGCCCAGGTCGGCCGGGGTGACGGTGTCGAGCGGCTTCTTCTTCGCCTTCATGATGTTGGGCAGCGTGACGTAGCGCGGCTCGTTGAGGCGCAGGTCGGTGGTGACGATGGCCGGCAGGCTCAGCTCCAGCGTTTCCAGGCCGCCATCGACCTCGCGCGTGACCTTGGCCTTGCCCGCGGCGGCATCGACCTCGACTTTGCTCGCGAAGGTGGCCTGCGGCAGATCGGCCAGCGCGGCGAGCATCTGGCCGGTCTGGTTGGCGTCGTCGTCGATGGCCTGCTTGCCCAGGATCACCAGGCCGGGCTGCTCCTTGTCCAGCAGCGCCTTGAGCAGCTTGGCCACGGCCAGCGGCTGCAGTTCTTCGTCGGTCTGCACCAGGATGGCGCGGTCGGCGCCGATGGCCATGGCCGTGCGCAGCGTCTCCTGGCACTGCGCCACGCCGCAGGACACCGCCACGATCTCGGTCACGGCGCCCTTCTCCTTGAGCCGCACCGCCTCTTCGACGGCGATCTCGTCAAAGGGNTTCATGCTCATCTTGACGTTGGCGATGTCCACGCCGGACTGGTCCGACTTCACCCGGACCTTGACGTTGTAGTCCACGACACGTTTGACGGGAACAAGAACTTTCATGAGATACCGCTCCGTTGAAAGATGCAAAAGAAAATGCCGTGGGCACCGGGGGCGTCAGGATTGACGTTGACGTAAACGTCAATTCTAGAAGACCGCCATCGCCAAAAATAGAACGACCGTGCTTTTTGCGATTATAGACGCCAGAGCCGGCTTCGTGTGAGCCTTATTGCGACACCATGCGCACCACCCGCTGCGGGTAGGGAATGTCGATCTGGTTCGCCCGCAGCGCCGCCAGGATCGTCATGTTGATGGCCGAGCGCAGGTTGAGCTGGCCGTTCTCCGGNTCGCCGATCCAGTAACCCAGCGTGAACTCCAGCCCGTCGTTGCCGAAGTTCGACAGCGCCGCCGACGGTGCCGGGTCGCGCAGCACCCGCGGCTGCGACAGCGCGGCCTCGATCAGCAATCGCACGACCAGGTCCACGTCGCTGTCGTAACCGACCGAAATCACCGTGGTCTGCCAGACCTTGGGGTCGGCCAAGGTGAGGTTCTCCACCCGGTTGGTGATGAGCATCTCGTTGGGCACGATGGACTCGCGCCCGCCCAGCGAGCGGATCACCGTGTAGCGCGCCCGCACGTCGGTCACGCGGCCTTCGAAGTTGTCCACACGGATCATGTCGCCGATGCGCAGGCTGCGCTCGGCCAGGATCACGAAGCCGCTCACATAGTTGGCCGCTAGCTTCTGCAGGCCGAAACCCACGCCCACGCCGATGGCGCCGCCCAGCACCGACAGCGCCGTGAGGTCGATGCCCACCGCCGACAAGGCCAGCAGCACCCCNACGAACATCAGCAGCGCCCGCAGCGCATTGCTCGCCGCCTTGCGCAGCGAAAGGTCGCTGCCCACCGCACCGCGCAGCAGCCGCGACTCGATGGCCGAGGAAATCCACAGCGCCACCAGCAGCACCGCGCCGGCGGTGAGCCCGCCCTCGATCAGCGAGCGCAGCGACAGCTGGCTGGCACCCACCTTCCAGCGAATCTGGTCCAGCTCATCAAGCACCGCCGGCAGCAAGCCGCTGACCCACAGCACCATGGCGAGCCAGGCCACCCAGGAGATGCTGCGCTCGAGCGTGCGCACCACCGGTGACGCGCCGAACGCCAGTTGCAGCACCTTCACCCCGATGCGGATGGCCAGCAGCGCCACCAGTGCCGCCAGGGCGAGCTGGTAGACCGCCGTGCGAAACCAGTGCTCCACCGCCGCGCGGGTGAGCACCGCCAGCAGCAGCCACAGCATGGGAAACAACACACCGTCGATGCCGCGCCGCCCGAACCAGACCGAGGTTTCATGCGGCTTGATGCCGCGCGCGAGCAGCCGCACCAGAGCCCACGCAAGCACCGCGCAGGCCACGAGCACGCCGACTTCGAGCAGCGAGTTCGGGCGCAGCAGCGCGTCGATCCAGGCGTCGAGATCGTCGAAGCGCGCCGGCGCAAGCTTCATGCCGGCCATTGGGGTTTCCGCTTCTCGATGAAGGCCTGCACGCCCTCCTGCGCCACCGGATGCACCATGTTGCAGGCCATGGTCTGGCTGGCCATCTGATAGGCCGCCTCGATGCCCACTTCCCGTTGCCGGTAGAACAGCTGCTTGCCCAGGGCCAGCGCCTCACGCGGCTTGGCCAGGATGGCCGCGAGCAGTTCCTCCACCGCCGCATCGAGCTGCTCGGCCGGCACCACCCGGTTGACCAGCCCGCGCGCGCGCNNCTCCTGCGCGTCGATGAAGCCGCCGGTGAGCAGCATTTCCATCGCCAGCTTGGGCGCCATGTTGCGCACCAGGGGCACGCTGGGCGTGGCGCAGAACAGGCCGGCGTCGATGCCGTTGACGCCGAAGCGCGCGCCCTCGGCGGCCACCGCCAGGTCGCACTGGGCCACCAGCTGGCAGCCCGCCGCCGTGGCCAGCCCGTGCACCCGCGCAATCACCGGCACCGGCAGGTTCTGCAGGGCGAGCATCATGCGCGAGCACTGGCCGAACAAGGCCTGGTAGTAATCGAGCTCGGGCCGCGCCTTCATCTCCTTGAGGTTGTGCCCGGCGCAGAACGCCTTGCCGGTGGCGGCGATGACCACGGCGCGGGCCTTGTCGTCGGCGCGCACCGCATCGACCGCCGCCTGCAGGGCGTCGAGCATGGCTTCGGACAACACGTTGAAGGAGGCCGGCGCATCGAGCGTGAGCGTGTGCACGCCGCGCGCGTCGCGGGTGTGGCGCAGCGGCGCCGTGGGGAAATGTCTTGCGTCATGGTTGTCTCCGGGGATCAGGCGCGAGCCTGTGCAGGCAAACCGCATTGTGTCGCAAGGGACGGCGGCCCCGATGAATACGCGGGCCGCCGGCAGGGCCGCGCGCTTTCCGATACGCTAGAGGCTATGCAGACCGACCGCCCCTCCCCGCCCTGCCCGCCACCGCTTCCGCCGACGCCGCGCTGCCGCGGCGTCGCCTGCTCACCGGGGCCGCGCTGGCCGCCGCCGCATCGGCACCGGTGCTGGCCGCGCGCGCAGCGCCTCGCCCAAGCCCAGCGCGCCGGTCGATGGCGGCGTGCCGCACAAGATCGTCTACCAGCTTAACAAGCCGGAGGAGGAGTACCGCGAGGCCATCTTCAACTCCATCTCGGCGATGCTGCAGAAGTACACCGACGACGTGGCCATTGCCGTGGTCGTCTGGGGGCCGGGCATTCACCTGCTGGCCAAGAACCCCAAGCGCCCGATCTCCAAGCTGCACCAGCAGCGCGCGCGCAGCCTGGCCGAGTCCTACGGCGTGCGCTTCTTCGCCTGCGGCAACACCATGCACACCATCGGCTGGACGGCCGCCGACATGGTGGACTACGCCATCGTCGAGGACGTGGGTGCGGCCACCATCATGGAGCTGCAGGAAAAGGGCTACGCCTACCTGGCGTGGTGAGCGCGGCGGGCCGAGCCCGTCACCGGTCAGCCGTCAATCCGCCATGAGGGCGCGCAGGTGCGCCTCCACGCTGCGGGCCAGCGCGCCGGGTTTGTAGCCCCCNTCCAGACAGCTCACGATGCGGCCTTGTGCATGGCGCTTGGCCAGCTCGCGCAGCCGCCAGGTGATCCAGCCGTAGTCGGCCTCCACCAGCCCGAGCTGACCGAGGTCGTCCTCGCGGTGCGCATCGAAGCCGGCGCTGAAGAACAGCATCTGCGGCCGGAACGCCTCCAGCCGCGGCAGCCAGAGCATCTCCACCAGCTCACGGATTTCCATGCCGCGGGTGTAGGCCGGCACCGGCACGTTGAGCAGGTTAGGCGCGTCGGAACGCGCGCCGCCCTCGGGGTAGAACGGGTGCTGGTAGAAGCTCGCCATGAGCACGCGCGTGTCGCCGGCGACGATGGCCTCGGTGCCGTTGCCGTGGTGCACGTCGAAATCCACGACGGCCACGCGCGACAGCCCGCCGCGCTCGAGCGCGTGCCGCGCCGCCACCGCCACATGGTTGACGAAGCAGAACCCCATGGCCTGGGCCGGCCCCGCATGGTGGCCGGGCGGGCGCAAGGCGCAGAATGCGTTGTCGAGCTCGCCGGCGAGCACGGCGTCGGTGGCGGCGATGGCGGCGCCGCTGGCCTCGATGGCTGCTTGCCAGGTGTGCAGGTTCAGCGCCGTGTCGGGGTCGAGGTGCAGATGGTCGGGGCCGCCGGCATCGATCTGTTCGCGCAGCTCATCGACCAGCCCGCGCAGGCCGGCGAGGTACATGCGGTCGTGCGCGAGTTCGAGGTCGGCTAGCGCGGCGGGTGCAGCCGAGCGGTGCTGCAGCGCATCCCACAGCCCGCTGGCGCGCAGGCGCTCCTCGATCGCGGCCAGACGNGCGGGGTTTTCCGGNTGACCGGCGCCCATTTCATGGAGCGCGCAGGCCGAGGGTGCGTAGTAGCCGGTTTTCGTCACCATGGCGCAAACGCCCATGCTTTTGCAGCTAAGCTCGGCTCATGCAAGAAGCACAAGACACTCTGAAATCGTTGCTGGCCCAGCTTAACACGGTGATCGTGGGCAAGGCCGATCGCGTGCGCGACTGCGTAGCCTGTCTGCTGGCGGGCGGCCATCTGCTCATCGAGGACGTGCCCGGCGTGGGCAAGACCACGCTGGCCCATGCGCTGGCGCGCAGCTTCGGCCTGCGCTTCTCGCGTGTGCAGTTCACCGCCGACCTCATGCCCAGCGACCTCACCGGCGTCTCGGTGTACGAGCGCGGGCGCGAGGCCTTCGTGTTCCACCCCGGCCCGGTGTTCGCCCAGGTGCTGCTGGCCGACGAGATCAACCGCGCCAGCCCGCGCACCCAGAGCGCCTTGCTCGAGGCGATGGAGGAGCGCCAGGTCAGCGTCGAGGGCGAGACCCGGCCGCTGCCCGAACCCTTCTTCGTCATCGCCACGCAGAACCCGCTGGAGCAACTGGGCACCTATGCGCTGCCGGAGTCGCAGCTCGACCGCTTTCTGATGCGCATCTCGTTGGGCTACCCCGACCGCGCCGCCGAGCGCGCGCTGCTCGCCAGCGGTGACCGCCGCAGCCTGGTCGATGCGATGCCGCCGCTGCTCACGCCGATGGATCTGCTGCGGCTGCAGCAGACCGTGCTCACGGTGCATGTCGCCGACGCCCTGCTGGACTATGTGCAGGACCTGATCGACGCCACGCGCAGCGGCCGCTGGTTCGTGCAGGGGCTCTCGCCGCGGGCGGGCGTGGCCTTGCTGCGCGCGGCGCGGGCGCAGGCCCTGCTGGCGGGGCGCGACTATGTGGCCCCGGACGACGTGCAGGCCATCCTGCCGCAGACGGTGGCACACCGGCTCGTGCCCGTGCCGGAGGCCGGCCGCGGGGCCATCGAGCAGGTGCAAGCCATGGTGGAGGCCATCGGGCTGCCCTGATTCCCTGCCCTGAACCGCCCGCCGTCAAAGCCGCGCACTGAACCTCGCGCCCCATCGTTTCCCCAGCGCCGCCTGCGCCCCATGAACCTCCGCGCCACCCCCTGCCCCCGCCGCCCTCCGGACTGCTGGCGGCCTGGCGCGCGCGGGTGCGGCGCTGGTTCGTGGCGCGGCTGCGCGCGAGCGACACGGTCACGCTCACCCAGCGCACGGTCTACATCCTGCCCACCCGCGCGGGGCTGATGCTCGGTGCCACGCTGGCGGTGCTGCTGATCGCGTCGATCAACTACCAGCTCAACCTCGGCTACCTGCTGACGTTTCTGCTCGCGGGCAGCGCGCTGGCCGCCATGCATGTGGGCCATGCGAACCTGCGCGGCCTCACGCTGCACCTGTTGCCCACGGCGGAGNCCTTCGCGCTGTCGCCGCTGCCACTGGAGGTGCAGCTCAGTGAATCCCAGGGCCGCGAGCGCCCGGCCATCGCCGTGCGGATGCTCGACGAGCTGCCGCGCGCCGCCGCTGACGACCCCTGGGTCTGGACCGACGTGCCCGCGCGCGGCNGCGTGCACCTGGCGTGGCGCGCCAGCCACCGCGGCCGCGTGCGTCCGCCCGCGCTGAGCGCGCAGACGCACTACCCGCTGGGCATCTTCCGCGTCTGGACGGTGTGGCAGCCGGCCGCGCCGCTGCTGGTCTACCCCGCGCCTGAAGCCCACGCACCGCCGCTGCCTGCGGGCCAGGCCACCGACGGCGTGCCACTGGCCGGCAGCCAGCGCGGCGGTGCGGAGTTCGACGGCGTGCGCGCCTGGCGCCGCGGGGACCCGCTGCGCAACGTGGTGTGGAAGAAGTGGGCGCGCAGCGGCGAGCTCGTCAGCCGTGACCATGCCAGCCCGCAGAGTTTCGAGCTGTGGCTCGAGCCCGCGCTGACCGGCCTGTCCGATCGCGAGGCCATGCTCTCGCGCCTGTGCGCCTGGGTGCTGGCGGCCGACCGCGCCGACCTGCTCTACGGCCTGCGCCTCGATGCGGTGGAAATCGCGCCCGGCCGCGGCCCGGTGCACCGCCGCGCCTGCCTGGAGGCCCTGGCGACATGCTGAGCGCGTCGTCACCCTCTTCGCCCGCCTCGGCCGGCCAGCCGGCGCGCAGCCGCCTGGCCGCGCTGCGCCAGCGCGNTCACGCGCCTTCCGCGCGAGGCGCGCGACACCTTGTTCCTGCTGCTGGTGATCGCCTGGATCATCGCGCCGCATCTGGGCCACTTGCCCACCTGGTGCGGTGCGCTGGCGCTGGCCACGCTGCTCGGGCGCGGCGCGCTGGCGGTGGCGGGCCGGCCGCTGCCCGGCGCCCTGTGGCGTGTGGGCCTGCTGCTCATCGCCGTGGGCGCGACGCTGGCCACCCACCGCACGCTGTTCGGCCGCGACGCCGGGGTGACGCTGATCGTCGTGCTGCTGGCCTTGAAGACGCTGGAGCTGCGCGCGCGCCGCGATGCCTTCGTGGTGTTCTTCCTCGGCTTCTTCACCATGCTCACCAACTTCTTCATTTCGCAGTCGCTCACCACGGCGGCGGCGATGTTGGCGGCCTTGCTCGGGCTGTTGACGGCGCTGGTCAACGCCCACCGGCCGGTCGGGCGGCCCGGCCTGGGCACATCCGCCGGCGTGGCGCTGCGGCTGGCGCTGTGGGGCACGCCGGTGATGGTGGCCTTGTTTCTGCTGTTTCCGCGCGTGGCGCCGCTGTGGAGCCTGCCCACGGATGCGCGCAGCGCCAAGAGCGGCCTGTCGGCCACGATGGAAGTGGGCAACATCACCCAGCTCGCGCTCGATGACAGCATCGCCATGCGGGTGAAGTTCGATGGCGCGGTGCCGCCCCAGCCCGAGCTGTATTTCCGCGGCCCGGTGCTCTCGGAGTTCGACGGCCGCATCTGGCGCCCGCGCGTGCTGCGCCGCAGCGCGGACCCTGCGCCCGATCTGCAGGCCCTGGGCACACCGGTGCGCTACCAGGTCACGCTGGAGCCCACACAGCAACCCTGGTTGTTCGCGCTCGACGCGGTGACCGAGCGGCCGCGCATCGGCGGCCTGCCCACGCGGCTCACGCCCGACCTGCAATGGATGGCCGAGCGGCCGGTGACCGAGCTGCTGCGCTACACGGCGCAGAGCCACCCCCAATACCGCCTCGGCCCCCTGCAGGCCGAAGGCGCCACGCGCATCGCGCTGCAGGACGACGTGGACCTGCCCNCCGGCTTCAACCCACGCACCCTGCAGCTCGCCGCCGAACTGCAGCGCGACCCGCGGCTGGCGGGCCGCGGCGCGGGGGCGTTGGTCGAGGCGGTGCTCGAGCGCCTGCGCACCGGCGGCTACCGCTACACCCTGGAACCCGCGCCCGCCGGCGTGAACACCGCCGACGCCTTCTGGTTCGACACCAGGNAGGGCTTCTGCGAGCACATCGCCTCGGCCTTCGTGGTGCTCATGCGTGCGCTGGACGTGCCCGCGCGCGTGGTCACCGGCTACCAGGGCGGCGAGCTGAACCGGCTCGACGGTTTTCTGGAGGTGCGCCAGAGCGACGCGCACGCCTGGGCCGAGGTGTGGATTGCCGGGCAGGGCTGGGTGCGGGTGGACCCGACGGCCGCCGTCGCCCCTGGGCGCACCGGCACCGCGCAGCGGCTGGCCCCGCCGCAAGGCGCCATCACCCAGGCCATCGGCACCCTCAGCCCCGACCTGCTCGCGCGGCTGCGCGAGGGCTGGAGCGCGCTCAACAACAGCTGGAACCAGTGGGTGCTGAACTACACGCAGAACCGCCAGCTGGACTTCCTGCGCAACCTCGGCTTCGAGGAGCCCGACTGGCGCGACCTGGCCCGGGTGCTGGCCGCGCTGCTGGGGCTGGCGGCGGCGGTGTCGGCCGTCTGGGCACTCTGGCAACGCGCGCAGCACGACCCCTGGCTGCGCCTGCTCGAGCGCGCGCGGCCCGCCTGCGCCNGCGCCGGCCTGAACGTGCCCGAAGGCGCCACCNCGCGCGCGCTGGTGCAGCTGCTGCAGTCGAAACCGCTGCCCCGCTCAAACACCAACGGCACCGACAGTGCGCCGCTGGTGGACTGGCTGCTCGCGCTCGAACGCTGGCGCTACGCCCGCCCAAACGACGGCGCTTCAACCCGCCCAGCCCACCCCACGGCCGCGAGCCGCCGCGCCGAACTCGCGGCCCTGCGCCGCCGCTTCACCCACCTGCCCTGGCCCCCGAGGCGCTGAACCATGCCGCCCAAAGCCCTGCTGAAAGCTCNNTTTTTTGATAGCGTCACTGCACCATTTGACGCTGGCATACGCCGAGAAAACTCCAAAGAAGCACGCACAGACGGCCGCCCGCGCCCCTCGGCCCGCGAAACGCCCACCTACGCCACCCGTGCCGACGCCCTGGCCTTTGCCGACGACGTGGCCGAGCGCCGCAACCTCGACCGTGACGCCCTGCGCGCGGCGGTCGCCCAGGCCCGCTTTCTGCCCCAGGTGCCGAAGCTGGTGCTGCCGCCGCCGGCCGGGCAGCCGAAGAACTGGCGCGCCTACCGCGCCCGCTTCGTCGAGCCGGTGCGCATCGCCGCGGGCGTGGCGTTCTGGCGCGCCCATGCCGAGACGCTGGCGCGCGCCGAGGCCGACACCGGTGTGCCGGCCGAGATCATCGTCGGCATCCTCGGCGTCGAAACCCTCTGGGGCCGCAACATGGGAGATTTCCGCGTGCTCGACGCGCTGGCGACGCTGGCCTTCGACTTCCCCGCCGCGCACCCACGCGCCGCGGCGCGCCAGGCCTTCTTCCGCGACGAGCTCGAGCAATTCCTCGCGCTGATGCAGCGCACCGAGACCGACCCGACTGGCCCGCGCGGCAGCTTCGCCGGCGCCATGGGCATGCCGCAGTTCATGCCCTCGAGCCAGGTGCGCTACGCCATCGACTTCGACGGCGACGGCCGGGTGGATCTGAAAAGCGCCGCCGACGCCATCGGTTCGGTCGCCAACTACCTGCGCGCCTTCGGCTGGAAGCGCGGCGAGCCCACGCATTTCGCGGTGNCAACTGGCCAGCACCCCGAGCAACTCGACACCTTGCTGGCCCCCGACATCCTGCCCAGCTTCACCCCGNCGCGCCTGGCCGAACTCGGCGCCACACCCGAGCCCGCCGCCCAATCCCATGCCGGGCCGCTGGCCCTGGTGGAGTTGCAGAACGGCCCCGAGCCGCCGAGCTACGTCCTCGGCACCGAAAACTTCTACGCCATCACCCGCTACAACTGGAGCAGCTACTACGCCATGGCCGTCATTGAGCTGGGCCGGGCGGTGCGGGAGGCGTGTTGCAGCACCTCGAGGTAAACCACGGCGGCCGCTTTTGAAGCAGCCGCCGCGTTGCGCTCACCGCGCCGGCAAATACTTCGCCGGGTCCACCGGCTTGCCCTGGCGGCGGATTTCGAAGTGGAGTTTGGGGCGATCGGCGTCGCTGGCGCCGAGTTCGGCGATCTTCTGGCCTTTGCGCACGGTCTGGTCCTCCTTAACCAGCAGCGTCTGGTTGTGCGCATAGGCGGTGAGGAAGGTGTTGTTGTGCTTGAGGATGATGAGGTTGCCGTACCCGCGCAGCCCCGCGCCGGCATACACCACGCGGCCGTCGGCGGCGGCCACCACCGGGTCGCCGGGCTTGCCGGCGATGTCCAGGCCCTTGTTCTTCTGCTCGTCGAAGCCGGCGATCAACGCGCCCTGGGCAGGCCAGATGAAGGCGATCTCATCGGCCTCGGCCGCCGGCGCAGGGGCCGGTGCCGGCGCGGCGGCGGGGCGCTCGCACCGCTGGCGGCGCCAGAGGCTCCGGGTGCGACCGGGGCCACCGCCACGCTGCCCGAGGTCACTGGGCGCGTGACCACGCCGCTGGCTGCGGGCGCAGGCGCGGGGCCTGGGCCGCCGACGGCGATGGGGCGGGCGCGGCCGCCACGCTCGAGGGGTGCCCGCCACCGGCGGCACCACGCGCAGCACCTGGCCGACTTCGATCTGGTTGGGGTTGTCGAGGTTGTTCCAGCGCGCCAGGTCGCGCCAGGATTGGCCGGTCTCGAGGCCGATGCGCATCAGCGTGTCCCCGGGGCGCACCGTGTAGTAGCCGGGCTTGCCGGCATTCTCGGCGCCGGGCAGGGGTTTGGGCGCATCGGCAGGCGAAGCGACCGGGGCCGGGGCCGGTGCGACCGGGCCGAGGCGGCCCGCCGCGGCGCCGCGGTCTTCCACCGGCGCGGGCTTGCGTGGTGCCGACGAGCAACCCGCAAGCGCCGCCGCCNNAGCAGACACGCAAGCCCGAGGGCTTGCAGGCGGGAGAGTGCAGCAGTCATGTCCGTTCCCTTGGGGCCTGTTCAGGCGACGCCCGATTTTNAGGGGGACGAAATGCACCGCCTCGAGCACGCGCTGGTGGATTCCGTCACGTTGCCGCTCCACCAACACCAGCGCCTGGCCGCCCGCGGGCGTGACCAGCGGCGCCACCAGCCGCCCGCCGACGGCGAGCTGGTCGATNCCAGCCTGCGGCAGCGCCTCACCGCCGGCAGCGGCGATGATGGCGGCGTACGGCGCGCCCTTGGGGTAGCCCAGCATGCCGTCGCCGAGCAGCAGGTGCACGTTGGGCAGGCGAAACGGCCGCAGGTTGGCCTGGGCACGTTCATACAGGCCACGCAGGCGCTCGATGCTGTAGACCTCGCGCGAGAGGCGGCTCAGCAGCGCGGCCTGGTAGCCGCAGCCGGTGCCGATTTCCAGCACCCGGCCCAGCGGCTCGGTGCGGCCCTCGCGCAGCAGCGCAAGCATGCGCGCGACCACGCTGGGCTTNGAGATGGTCTGACCCAGCCCGATGGGCAGGCTGGTGTCCTCGTAGGCCTGGGCCACCAGCGCGCTGTCGACGAAGCGGTGGCGCTCCACCTGCGCCATGGCCGCGAGCACGGCCTCGTCACCCAGCCCCTGTGCGGCCAGCCGCTGCACCATGCGCGCGCACCGCCGCCGAATCCATGCCCAGCCCGCTGACGGCCACCGGTGCCGCGACCGAGCCGGCTTCAAGGATGCTGCGCTGGCCATCTGCGGCCGCAGCGCCGCCGCCCCAGAACCCCCGCTGGCGCCGCCGCACGCGGCGCGGTCGGAGCTGATGCCGGGCGCGCCGGGGCGGACGCGGGGGCGCGGTATCGATCCGCGCCGGGAAGCCGGGGCGCCGCGTGCTCATGCGGCGGCGCCTCCGCCGGGGCGCTCAGGTGCGCCGCCGTCTGCGCCCAGTAGCGCAGCCCGTCGTGGTCGGTGAGGTCGACCTTGAGCGGCGTCATGACCACATGGCCCTGGGCGCTGGCATGAAAGTCGGTGCCCTCGCCTTCGTCCACGGCGGGGCCGGCCGCGCCGATCCAGTACATGGTGTCGCCGCGCGGGTTGACCTGGGTGATGACGGGCTCTGCCGCATGCCGCCGGCCGAGGCGGCAGACCTTGAGCGGCTTCATCTGGTCGCGCGGGCGGTTGGGGATGTTCACGTTGAGCAGCCAGGGCGCGCCGGCGCGCAGCCGCCCGTCAGAGAGCCCGAGCACGATGTCGCGCGCCACGGCCGCGGCATCCTCCAGGTGCGACCAGCCCTTTTCCACCTGCGAGAACGCGATGGCTGGGATGCCGAACAGAAAACCCTCCATGGCCGCGCCGACGGTGCCGGAGTAGATGGTGTCGTCGCCCATGTTGGCGCCGTTGTTGATGCCGGAGATCACCAGGTCCGGCGGCGTCGGCAGCAGGCCGGTGAGCGCGATGTGCACGCAGTCGGCCGGCGTGCCGTTGACATAGCGAAAGCCGTTGTGCGCGCGGTGCACGTACAGCGGCGAGTGCAGCGTGAGCGCGTTGGACTTGGCGCTGTTGTTGTGCTCGGGCGCGATGACCTCGACCTGCGCCACATCCTTGAGCGCCTCGTACAGGGCGACGATGCCCGGAGCCTGAAAGCCGTCGTCGTTGGAAAGCAGAATGTTCATGCGCAAAGCCGGTGGGTCGCTGCGCCAATTGTAGGTGCCGCCCCGCGCCCCGCCGGCCCGTGCGCCCGCGTCTGACACCGACGGGACAGCCGTGCTTTGGCCCTGCTGCGCTTGATTCATATCATGCGCTTCCCTGTCGTTTGGAAGGACCGCGCCCATGCATGCCTGGCTTTGTGAAAACCCCGTCGGCGTCGATGCCCTGGTCTGGAAGGAAGTGCCCACGCCCACGCCCGGCGCGGGCGAGGTGCTGATCCGCATCGAGGCGGCCAGCCTGAACTTCNCCGACCTGCTGATCGTGCAGAACAAATACCAGTTCAAGCCGCCGCTGCCCTTCGTGCCGGGGTCGGAGTACGCCGGCATCGTCGAGGCCGTGGGCGAAGGCGTGACGCAGCTGCGCGTGGGCCAGCGCGTGGCCTGCCTCAGCGGCACCGGCGGCTTTGCCACGCACACGGTGGCCAAGGCGGCGCTGTGCCTGCCGCTGCCGCCGGCCTTTCCGGCGGTGGACGCGGCCGCGTTCATCATGACCTATGCCACCAGCCACCATGCGCTGCTCGACCGCGGCGCGCTCAAGCCCGGCGAGACGGTGCTGGTGCTGGGCGCGGCCGGCGGCGTGGGCACGGCGGCCATCCAGATCGCCAAGGTCGCCGGTGCGCGGGTGATTGCCGCAGCCTCGACCGACGAANAGTGCGCGCTGTGCCAGCGCCTGGGGGCCGACGCCACGGTGAACTACAGCCGCGACAACCTGCGCGACGCGCTCAAGGCGCTCACCGACGGCCGCGGCCCGGACGTGATCTACGACCCCGTGGGCGGCGAGCTGGCCGAACCGGCCTTCCGGTCCATCGCCTGGCGCGGGCGCTACCTGGTCATCGGCTTTGCGGCCGGGCCGATTCCCGCGCTGCCCATGAACCTGCCGCTGCTCAAGGGCGCCTCGCTGGTGGGCGTGTTCTGGGGCGACTTCGCCCGCCGCGAACCCCAGGCCAACGCCGCCATGCTCGCCGAGCTGGCGCGCTGGGCCGCCGAGGGCAGGATCAAACCCGTCATCGACCGCACGATGCCCATGGCCGAACTCAAGGCCGCCTACGCCCGCATGGCCTCGCGCGCGGTGATGGGCAAGCTGGTGATGGTGAATTGAAGGGACGTGCGCGGCGAGCCTGAACCGCTCGCTGCTGGGGGCGCGGAAGGCTGCTTGCGGTCAGACCACGAATCCACCGCCCGCCACGCACCCCTCAATGCGCGTGGGTGAAGCTGCTGAGCAGCGTCACCGCGCCGATGCCCACGGCCAGCCAGAGGAGCTGCATGCGCGTCTCGGCCGCGCCGAGGCGCTTNTGCAGCTGGGGGATCAGGTCGGCCAGGGCGACGTAGATGAAGCTGCTGCTGGCCACGACGAGGAANAACGGCAGGAACTCGGCCAGCGCACCCACCAGCAGGAAGCCCAGCAGCCCGCCCAGCGCCGTGACGGAGCCCGCCAGCGTGACCTTGAGCAAGGCCAT
Source organism: Burkholderiaceae bacterium (assembly GCA_013693755.1). Taxonomy (GTDB): domain Bacteria; phylum Pseudomonadota; class Gammaproteobacteria; order Burkholderiales; family Burkholderiaceae_C; genus Tibeticola. The sequence goes on along the minus strand of CP059256.1, from coordinate 2,892,750 downwards.
GCGCCGGTCGTTGCCCCCGGTGCGCAGCACGGCCAGGTCGCCCATGTGGTGCGGCACTTCGTGCGCGAGCACCGCCAGCGCGGCCACCACGCCGAGCTTCATATCGGCGATGAAGGCCGAGGCGATCAGCAAGCCGTCGCCAAAGCAATGCACGCTGTCGCCGGCAATCACCGCCCAGCTGCCGGGGTTGTGGGCGGGGTGGGCGTGGGCGTGAGCGTGTGAAGCCTGCCGCGGCGCGGCGTGGGCTGCGGCATGCGGGTGGGCATGACCGTGGTCGTCCGCGTGGGCGTGATCGTGCGCATGTGCAGCGGCCGCACCGGCGTCGCCATGGTGGTGTTCATGCCCGTGGTGCCAGAGCTCGGCCTTGTCGAGCAGGAAGAAGCCCACCAGCCCGGCCAGCAGCACGGCGAACAAGGTGTGGGCCTCGACGCCGCTCTCGAAGGCCTCGGGCAGCAGGTGCATGAAGGCGGTGGCCAGCAGCGCGCCGGCAGCCAGGCTCAGCAGATGCTGCGAGAACCGCGCCAGCGCGCCAAAGCTCAGGGCCGCCGCCAGCCACACGCTGCCCACGCCTGCCAACAGGGTACCCGCCAAGATTGCTATCAATAACATAGTGAAACCTGACCATCTGGCGCTGGGGTTCCGGGGAAAACCTTAGCAAACCAACAAAAAGCCGCCCCGCGGGCGGCTGCGTGCGCCTGAGCGCTCATCAAGCCACGCCGTGCTGCTTGAACCAGGCCAGCGCGCGCTTCCAGCCGTCCTCGGCGGGCTCCTTGCGGAAGCTCGGCCGGTAGTCGGCGTGGAAGGCGTGCGGTGCGTCCGGGTAGACCACGAACTGGCTGGCTTTGGCCGCTGCATTGCCCGATGCGGCCAGCGCAGCTTTCATCTTATCCACCGTGTCAAGCGGGATGCCGGTGTCCGCCCCGCCGTAGAGGCCGAGCACCGGGCCGTGCAACTGGCTCACCACGTCGATGGGGTTCTTGGGCGTGAGTTCGTTCTGCGTGCCCACCAGGCGGCCGTACCAGGCCACCGCGGCCTTGACCTTGGGGTTGTGCGCGTCGAACAGCCAGGTCTGGCGGCCACCCCAGCAAAAGCCGGTGACGCCCAGCCGGTTGGCATCGCCGCCGTTGGCGGCCGCCCAGGCCACGCAGGCGTCGAGGTCGCCCATGACCTGCGCGTCCGGCACCTTNGAGATCACCTCGGCGATGAGTTTGGCCATCTCGCCGTAGCTCTGCGCATCGCCCTGGCGCACGAACAGCTCGGGCGCGATCGCCATGTAGCCCGCGTGGGCAAAGCGGCGCGCGGTGTCGGCGATGTACTCGTGCACGCCGAAGATTTCGGACAGCACCAGCACCACCGGCAGCCCGGTCTTGCCCTTGGGTGCGGCGCGGTAGGCGGGCATCCTGAAGCCTTTGACGTCGATGCTCACCTCGCCCTCGGTCAGGCCGTCGGCCGACGTCTTGATGGCGGTCTGCGCCAGCGTGGGCAGCACGGACGCCGCATAGCCCACGCCCAGCGCCGCCTTGAGCGCGGTGCGACGGTTGGCCGTGCCGGTTTGCCCCGGCGCGGCGTCGAGCAGGCCGTGAGCATCCGTGAGTTGATCGCGGTTGAGCATGGTGGGTCTCCTGGTGTGGGTTGAAAGAGGCGCGACGTGTAAGGGTCGGCGCTCAGTCAGTCTATCGGCACGGCGAAATGTCCGCTCGGGCGCGGGAGAATAGCGCGCCTCAATGCGCCGCCTCCCAGTTCGCCCCTACGCCGACCTCGGCCACCAGGGGGACGCGCAGTTCGGCCACGCTGGCCATGAGGCGGGGNATTTCCTGGCGCAGCCAGTCCACTTCGTGCTCGGGCACTTCGAACACCAGTTCGTCGTGCACCTGCATGATCATCAGCGTGCCGGCGGCGCGCGCGTCGAGGGCGGCCTGCACGGCGACCATGGCTTTCTTGATGAGGTCGGCCGCCGTGCCCTGCATGGGCGCGTTGATGGCAGCGCGCTCGGCGGCGCCGCGGCGCGGGCCGTTGGGGGAGTTGATCTCNGGCAGGTAGAGCCGGCGGCCGAAGACGGTCTCCACATAACCCTGCGCCTTGGCCTGGGCGCGGGTGTCGTCCATGTAGCGCTTGACGCCGGGGTAGCGCTGGAAGTAGCGGTCGATCCAGGCCTTGGCGGCGCTGTTGTCGATGGCCAGCGCCTTGGCCAGGCCGTAGCTGCTCATGCCGTAGATGAGGCCGAAGTTGATGACCTTGGCGTAGCGGCGCTGCTCGGCGCTGACCTGGTCGGGCGCGACGCCGAAGACCTCCGCCGCGGTTGCGCGGTGCACGTCCTGCCCGGTGCGAAAGGCGGCGAGCAGCGCCTCGTCGCCCGAGAGGTGGGCCATGATGCGCAGCTCGATCTGGCTGTAGTCGGCGCTGGCGATCAGGCGGCCCGGCGGCGCGATGAAGGCTTCACGGATGCGCCGGCCCTCGGGCGTGCGCACGGGGATGTTCTGCAGGTTGGGCTCGTTGCTGGAGAGCCGCCCGGTCACGGCCACGGCCTGCGCGTAGTGGGTGTGCACGCGGCCTGTGCGCGCGTCGGCCATCTGCGCGAGCTTGTCGGTGTAGGTGCCCTTGAGCTTNGAGAGGCTGCGCCATTCCAGCACCTTGGCCGGCAGGGGGTAGTCCTCGGCGAGTTTTTCCAGCACCTCTTCATCCGTGCTGCGCGCGCCGGTGGCGGTTTTCTTCACCACCGGCAGGCCGAGCTTGTCGAAGAAGATTTCACCGAGCTGCTTGGGGCTGCCGAGGTTGAAGGGCTGGCCGGCAAGCGCGTGGGCTTCCTGCTCGAGCTGCACCAGCCGCTCGCCCAGCGCCTGGCTCTGGCGCGCGAGCACCTGGGCGTCGATGAGCACGCCGTTGCGCTCGATGCGGTAGAGCACTTCGCTGGTGGCCATCTCCAGCGCGTAGATGTCGGCCAGCCGGGCGTCGGTCTGCAGCCGCGGCCAGAGCACGCGGTGCACCATCAGGCACTGGGCGGAGTCCTCGCAGGAGTANGCCGCTGCGCGCGCCACCGGCACCTGCGCAAACGGAATCTGCTGCGCGCCCTTGCCGGCCACCTGCTCGTAGCTGATGCCCGAGAGGCCGAGGTGCCGCTCGGCCAGGCTGGCGAGGTTGTGCGGCTTGTGCACTTCGAGCACATAGCTCTGCAGCATGGTGTCGTGCACATAGCCGCGCACCTCGATGCCGTGGTTGGCGAACACGTGGCGGTCGTACTTGACATGCTGGCCGAGCTTGGCCGCCGCCGGGTCTTCCAGCCAGGGCCTCAGGCGCGCCAGCACCTCGTCGGCCGGCAGTTGCGCGGGCGCGTCCGGCCCCTCGTGGGCCAGCGGGATGTAGGCAGCGACATCGGGCTCGACGCAGAAGCTGATGCCCACGATGCGCGCCTGCAGCTCGTCGAGCGAGGTGGTCTCCGTGTCCAGCGCCACCAGCGGTGCGGCGCGCAGACGCGCGAGCCAGTGGTCCAGGCTCGCCCAGTCGCGCACGATGTCGTCATGGCGCGCCGGCGCGCCCGCGGCGGCGGGCTCGGCGGGCGGGTCGAACAGGTCGCCGGTGGACGGTGCCTGCGCTGCAGAGCTTGCGGCACCGCCGCCGGCCGCGGGCGCGGCGTCGAGCGCGCGCGCCAGGCTGCGAAAGCCGAATTTTTCGTAAAANGCCCGCAGGGCCAGCGTATCCCGGTCGGTGGGCGCTAGCGAATCGAGAGCAGGCAGGCCGGGCACCCAGCCATCGAGGTCGCAGTCCGTCTTGATGCGCAGCAGCTGCTGCGCGGTGGGCAGCCAGGGCAACGCGCGGCGCAGGTTCTCGCCGGCCGCGCCCTTGATCTCGTGCGCCTGCGCCACCAGCGCCTCGAGCGAGCCGTAGCTCTGCAGCCACTTCGCTGCCGTCTTGGGGCCGACCTTGTCCACGCCGGGCACGTTGTCCACCGCATCGCCGACCAGGGTCTGGAAGTCCAGCATCTGCTGCGGCGGCACGCCGAACTCGGCCAGCACGCCGGCGGCGTCGCGCGTCTTGCCGCTCATGGTGTCGATGATGGTGATGTGCGCGTCGACGAGCTGCGCGAGGTCCTTGTCGCCGCTGGAGATCACCACCTCCACGCCCTGCCGCGCGGCCGTGGCGGCGAGGGTGCCGATCACGTCGTCGGCCTCCACGCCCGGCACCGCCAGCACTTTCCAGCCCATGAGACGCACCACCTCGTGAATCGGCTCGATCTGCGCGCGCAGGTCGTCGGGCATGGGCGCGCGGTTGGCCTTGTACTGGGGGTAAAGGGCGTCGCGGAAGGTGGGGCCGGAGGTGTCGAACACGCAGGCGGCGTAGTCGGCCTGCACGTCGCGGCGCAGCTTTTCGAGCATGTTGATCATGCCGCGGATCGCGCCGGTGGCCGGGCTGTCCGGGTTGCCCGGGTCGGCGCGCAGGTCGGGCATGGCGTGGTAGGCGCGGTAGAGGTAGCTCGAGCCGTCCACCAGCAGCAGGGTCTTCTTGTCACTCATGGGCCCATTGTGCCGCCTGCGGGCGGTCGGCACGGAGCCCCACCCTACAATCCGGCGTTGCCTCCACCGCCCCCTGCCCAAGCGCTTCCATGGCCGTATTCACCGAAGTTCCGTTCGCCGACGCCCAGGCCCTGATGCAGCGCCTGAACCTGGGCACGCTGCACACGCTGCAAGGCATCGAGGGCGGCATCGAAAACACCAACTACTTCGCCAGCACCGAACGCGGCGACTGGGTGCTGACGCTGTTCGAGCGCCTGAGCGCCGAGCAGCTGCCCTTCTACCTGCGGCTGATGAAGCACCTCGCGCAGCGCGGCATTCGCGTGCCCGAGCCGGTGGCCGACGCGCGCGGCGCGCTGGTGCACCGCGTCTGCGGCAAGCCCGCCGCGGTGGTGGACCGGCTCGCGGGCAAGAGCGTGCTCGCGCCCGAGCCCCGGCACTGCGCCGCCGTGGGCGACATGCTGGCGCGCATGCACCTGGCCGCACAGGACTTCGAACTCAGCCAGCCCAACCTGCGCGGTCTGCCGTGGTGGAACGACACCGCGCCGCTGGTGCTGCCGCACCTCGAACCCGCGCAGGCCGCGCTGCTGCGCGAGGAGCTGGCCTTCCAGAACCACATCGCCGCGGGCAGCCTCTACGCCGCCCTGCCGGGCGGGCCGGTGCATGCCGACCTGTTCCGCGACAACGTGCTGTTCGACGGCGACCGCCTGAGCGGCTTCTTCGACTTCTATTTCGCCGGCGTGGACACCTGGCTGTTCGACATCGCCGTGTGCCTCAACGACTGGGCGGTCGACCTCGCCAGCGGCCGCAGCGACGCCGCGCGCACCCGTGCCCTGCTCGACGCCTACCAGGCCGTGCGCCCGCTGCAGGCCGCCGAGCGCGCGCTGCTGCCCGCCCTGCTGCGCGCCGGCGCCTTGCGCTTCTGGATTTCGCGGCTGTGGGACTGGTACCTGCCGCGCGAGGCCAGCATGCTCAAGCCCCACGACCCGGGCCACTTCGAGCGCGTGCTGCGCGCCCGGACCCGCCACCTTGCCCCGCTGACGGAAACCCTCGCCGCATGAAGCTGCACATCGTCCCCGCGCGCACCGGCCTGGCCTGGGTGCGCTCGGGCATCACCACCTTCTGGCGCCAGCCGCTGGCCTTTGCCGGGCTGTTCTTCATGTTCATGGCCAGCATGTCGGTGGCGATGATGCTGCCCTTCCTCGGCATTGCGCTGGCGCTGGTGCTGCTGCCCGCCCTCACGCTGGGCATGATGGCCGCCACCCGCGAGGCGGTGNGAGGGCGCTTTCCCATGCCGCTGGTGCTGTTCACCGCGTTCCGCGAGNGANAGGCGCGCACGGTGGCCATGCTGCAGCTCGGCGCCATCTACGCGGCGGGCTTCTTCGGCATCATGGGCTTCTCGGCGGTGTTCGACGGCGGCGAGTTCGCGCGCATCTACCTCTTCGGCGGCGCGCTCACGCCCGAGGTGATGAAGGCCCCGGGGTTCCAGGCCGCCATGTGGGCCGCCACGCTGGGCTACCTGCCGCTGTCGATGATGTTCTGGCACGCGCCCGCCCTGGTGCACTGGGAGCGCGTGGCGCCGGTGAAAAGCCTGTTCTTCAGCCTGGTGGCCTGCGTGCGCAACTTCAAGGCCTTCATGCTCTACACCCTGGGCTGGCTGGCGGTGTTCATCGGCGCCGGGGTGACGGTGATGTTCGTCTCCGGGCTGTTTGGCAGCCCCGGCATCGCCACCGCCGCGCTGGTGCCCGCTGCGCTGATGATGGCGGCGATGTTCTTCACCTCCATGTGGTTCACCGTGCGGGATTGCTTCATCACGCCCGGCGAGCCCGGCTGATCCGCCACCGCTTTCTTTTGATAGCACCAACTGACCGGTTGGCGCTGGGGTTCCGGCCGATTTCCTGAAAATCCGGCCCGGGGCGCCCCACCCTCCCCGCCACCGCCCTCACACCGGCGTGAGCTTGGCCACCGACAGGGCCAGCCACTTGGTACCGTGGCGGGTGAACTGCACCTGCGCGCGGGCGTCCGCTCCGGCGCCTTCGATGGCGAGCACTTTGCCCTCACCGAACTTGTTGTGGAACACGCCCATGCCGGCGCGCAGGCCGTGTTCGGGTTCGGCCTTGCGCTCGGGCACGGGGCCGGCGCCGAAGTCGGGGGCGCTGAGGCTGCTGCGGCCCCAGGCGGGTTGCGGGCTGCGGCTGCGCGCGGTGGCGTCGCCCCAGGGCGCGCTGCGGGACCAGGGCGCGGTGTCGGCCGCGGCGGCGCGGCGCGGGGTGATCCACTTGAGCGCGGCTTCGGGCAGTTCGTCGAAGAAGCGGCTGCGCAGGTTGTAGCGCGTCTGGCCGTGCAGCATGCGGGTCTGCGTGTGGCTCAGGTACAGGCGCTTGCGCGCGCGGGTGATGGCGACATACATCAGCCGGCGTTCTTCCTCGAGGCCGTCGCGGTCGCTGGCTGCGTTTTCGTGCGGGAACAGGCCTTCTTCGAGGCCGGTGATGAACACGGCGTCGAACCCNAGGCCTTTGCTGGCGTGCACGGTCATGAGCTGCACCGCGTCCTGCCCGGCCTGGGCCTGGTTGTCGCCGGCTTCGAGCGCGGCATGGGTGAGGAAGGCGGCCAGCGGGCTGAGGGTTTCGCCGGTGTCGGCATCGGGAGTGAGCGGGGCCGAAGTGNNGACGGGCGAGCGGCGCATCGAGCACCGGCGCATCGGGTCCAGGCCCTGGCTGGCCGGGCTCTGGCTCAAGGCGCCGGCGGCGGGCCGGGTTTCGTCCAGCGGCAGCGCCACGGCGTCGCGGCCGAAGCCTTCCTGGGTGACGAAGCTCTCGCCGGCGTTGACGAGTTCCTCCAGGTTTTCGATGCGGTCGGCGCCCTCGCGCTCGGTGCGGTAGTGCTCGATGAGGCCGCTGTGGTCGAGCACGAGTTCGATGATCTCGCGCAGCGTGCGGCCTTGCGTCTGCTCGCGCAGCACGTCGATCCGGGCGACGAAGGCGCCGAGGTTCGCACCCGCCTTGCCCGGCACGGCGCTGACCGCATCGACCAGCGCGCAGCCGGATTCGCGGGCCACGTCCTGCAACTGCTCCAGCGTGCGCGCACCGATGCCGCGCGGCGGNAAGTTCACCACGCGCAGGAAGCTGGTGTCGTCGCGCGGGTTCTCAATCAGCCGCAGGTAGGCCAGCGCGTGCTTGATTTCGGCGCGCTCGAAGAAGCGCAGGCCGCCGTACACACGGTAGGGCACGCCGGCATTGACCAGCGCGGTTTCCAGCACGCGGCTTTGCGCATTGCTGCGGTAGAGCACGGCGATTTCATGGCGCGCGAAGCCGTCGCCGCGCACGAGCTGGCGCACTTCGTCGACCAGCCACTGCGCCTCCTCGAAGTCGCTGGCGGCCTCGAACACACGCACCGGCTCGCCCGCGCCCTGGGTGGTGCGCAGGTTCTTGCCCAGGCGCGCGGTGTTGTGGCCGATCAGCGCGTTGGCCGAGTCGAGGATGTGGCCGAAGCTGCGGTAGTTCTGCTCGAGCTTGATCTGGTGGCGCACCTGGTACTCGCGCACGAAGTCGGCCATGTTGCCCACGCGCGCGCCGCGGAAGGCGTAGATGCTCTGGTCGTCGTCGCCCACGGCCATGATGGCGCCGCCACCCTCGCCCGGCAGGCCGACGATCATCTTCAGCCACGCGTACTGCAGGCGGTTGGTGTCCTGGAACTCGTCGACCAGCACATGGCGAAAGCGCCGCCGGTAGTGCTCGCGCACGGCGTCGTGGTCGCGCAGCAGCTCGAAGCTGCGCAGCATGAGCTCGCCGAAGTCGACCACGCCTTCGCGCTGGCACTGCTCCTCGTAGAGCTGGTAGAGCTCGACCTTCTTTCGCGTGTCCTCGTCGCGCTGGGGCACGTCGGCGGGGCGCTGGCCGTCTTCCTTGCAGCCGGCGATGAAGTACTGCAGTTGCTTCGGNGGAAAGCGCTCCTCGTCCACGTTGAACTGCTTGCACAGGCGCTTGATGGCGCTGAGCTGGTCCTGCGTGTCGAGGATCTGGAAGGTCTGCGGCAGGTTCACGCTGCGGTGGTGCGCGCGCAGCATGCGGTTGCACAGGCCGTGGAAGGTGCCCATCCACATGCCGCGCACGTTGAGCGGCAGCATGGCCGAGAGCCGCGTGAGCATCTCCTTGGCGGCCTTGTTGGTGAACGTCACGGCCAGCACGCCGCCCGGCGTGGCCTGACCGGTCTGCAGCAGCCAGGCGATGCGCGTGGTGAGCACGCGCTTGCCCGAGCCCGCACCCGCGAGGATGAGCGCGTGCTCGGCCGGCAGCGTCACGGCGGCGCGCTGCTCGGGGTTCAGATGGGCCAGCAGCGGGCTGTCGTTGGAGATTTCTGGGAACATCGGGGCATTGTAGGAAGCCGCCCATGCACATTCCGTCCTCTGTCCCGAACCCCGCGCACGCGGCGCGCCGGGCCCGGCTGTCCCGCTTCTGGGGCGGCGGGTGCCTGGGCTGCTCTGAGCGCCGTCCCGCTGGCGATCCGGCTGGCTCTGCCGCAACTGCCAAAGGCGGGGTCGTTCCCCGCGGCCGCACCGGCCGCCGCGCGTGGCGCGGCTGGGTCGCGCGGCTCGCCGGCGCGCTGCTGGTCGCGTTGACGAGCCCGGCGGCGCTGGCGCAGCCCGCATCCTGCAGCAGCGACGGCGTGCCCGTGCCCGCCGTGCTGCGCGAGCGCTTCCTCAGCGCGGACTGTGCCGACTGCTGGCGCGACACCGCGACGCCCGGCGCCGAACCCGGCATGCTGGCGCTGGACTGGGTGCTGCCGGGCACGCAGGGCGATGAGGCGCCGCTCTCAGCCGTGGCCCGGCCCGAGGCAGCGCAGCGGCTGGCGCGGCTGGGTCTGGCGCTGGCGGCCGGTGCCGCGCACCGCGACGCACCGGTGCAGGCCGCCACCCGCCGCACCCTCAGCCGCAAGCCGCCACCGCACCTGCTGCGCGTGGTGCAAGGCCAGGCGCTGGGCGGCTACCTGGGAGTGGAGATCCGCTACGCCACGCCCAAACGCGCCGTCACGCCGCTTACCGCCTGGCTGGCGATGGTGGAAGTGCTGCCCGAGGGCACCGAAGGCAGCCCGGTGGCAAGGAATCTGGTCAGAAACCTGCACACCCCAGCATGGAACAGTGAGGTGTTGCTATCAAAAACGAAGAAGGCCCCGCTGCGCGACCTGCGCGCCATGAACATCCCCGAAGGCGCCCACCCCGCCAACCTGCGCCTGATCGGCTGGATCGAAGACGCCAGGGGCCGGGTGCTCGATGTGGCGCTGACGGATTGCGGGTCGTGACTTGCACATAAAGACACCCGCATGGGGCGTCCGCCGCCCAGATCAGTTCGTCGCGCCGCGCAGACTGCGGCTCAATCGAAGACTGATGGTCCAGCGATGCGGCCGGTGCCGACACCGCAGCCCGCTCACACCGGTTGCGCGGTGAACTTCACGCCGAGCGCACGCGCCACCTTCATGACGGTGTCGAAACGTGGCTTCGCGCCCGGCGCAAGCGCCTTGTAAAGGCTCTCGCGGCCCAGGCCCGCATCTTTCGCAACCTGGGCCATTCCCTTGGCGCGGGCAACGTCGCCGAGCGCGAGCAGCAGAAGATCGGGGTCGTTGGCCTCGAGCACCACGGTCATGTATTCGGCGATGGCTTCATCGCTGTCGAGATACCGGGCTGCGTCGAATGGCAGCAGCTTGGGCGCGGTCTTGGGCTTGGTCATAGGTCTGCTCCGATGTCTGAAGCCAGTTGGATGGCACGGCGGATGTCGCGCTTCTGGGTGGACTTGTCACCGCCATTGAGCAGCACGACGATGATCCGGCCGCGGCGGACGAAGTACAGCCGGTATCCCGACCATGGTCGATGCGGAACTCCGAAACCTCACCCTCAACCGGCGACCAGTCGCCCAGATTGCCGGCCTCGACCTGGCGCAGCCGCGCGGCGATGCGAACCCGCGCCCGCATGTCCTTCAGCCCATCGAGCCAATGGCGAAACTCTTCGGTTTGCCGAACCGTGTACATCGGTGCAGTGTAGCCACTCGGATACAAACCGGCAATGGCCCCGACGCCCCGGCTTCTGCGCCCGCGTACAATCAATCACCGGGCCCAAGTTTCTTGCGCCCGGTTTTTGTGCCCGCTTGCCGGGCGAAGAAGCCGGTTGCAGGCCAAGCGCTCACTCGTATCAACGACCTTCAGGAGCTTGGTTCACCATGGAAATCTTCGACTACGACAACATCCTGCTGCTGCCGCGCAAGTGCCGCGTGGAGAGCCGCTCGGAGTGCGACGCGAGCGTGCAGTTCGGGCCGCGGCGCTTCCGGCTGCCGGTGGTGCCGGCCAACATGAAGACCGTGGTCGATGCGTCGATCTGCCTGTGGCTTGCGCGGCACGGCTACTTCTACGTGATGCACCGCTTCGACCTGGACAACGTGGCCTTCGTGCGCCACATGCACGCGCAGGGGCAGTTCGCGTCGATCTCGCTGGGCGTCAAGGTGCCGGACTACGCGACGGTGGACCGCCTCGTCGCCGAGGGCCTGGTGCCCGAGTACGTCACCATCGACATCGCCCACGGCCATGCCGACAGCGTGCGCAAGATGATCGCCTACCTCAAGGAGAAGCTGCCGCAGACCTTCGTCATCGCCGGCAACGTGGCCACGCCCGAGGCGGTGATCGACCTCGAGAACTGGGGCGCCGACGCCACCAAGGTGGGCGTGGGGCCGGGCAAGGTCTGCATCACCAAGCTCAAGACGGGCTTCGGCACCGGCGGCTGGCAGCTCTCGGCGCTCAAGTGGTGCGCGCGGGTGGCGACCAAGCCCATCATCGCCGATGGCGGCATCCGCAGCCATGGCGACATCGCCAAGTCCATCCGCTTCGGCGCGACGATGGTCATGATCGGCTCACTGTTCGCCGGCCATGAGGAATCCNCCGGCCAGACGGTGGAGGTGGACGGCCAGCTCTACAAGGAGTACTACGGCTCGGCCAGCGACTTCAACAAGGGCGAATACAAGCACGTCGAAGGCAAGCGCATCCTCGAGCCCATCAAAGGCAAGCTTGCCGACACGCTGACCGAAATGGAACAGGACGTGCAAAGCTCCATCAGCTACGCCGGCGGCACCAGGCTCATGGACATCCGCAAGGTGAACTACGTCATCCTCGGCGGCGACAACGCGNGGGAACACCTGCTGATGTGAGCCACACCGGCCCCACCGGTGCGGTTTCGGTGTTTCCTGGCTTGCCCCAGCGCCAGCCGGCGCGCCTCCGCTATCGCTCCTGAAGCATCCCCAGCGCCAGCGCGTGCAGGCGGTGCCGGGTNTCCACCAGCGCTTCGAGGGCGCTGAAGTGGTTGCGGCCGGGCAGTTCCTCGCACACGGGCACGGCGCGCGGGCCCCAGGCGTCGCGGATCAGGCGGTTCTGGCGGATGAACTCCGGGCTCTCGTCGCCACCCACCACCGCCGCCAGCGTGCCGGTGCGTGGCGCGGGCAGCGCNGCGGGGCTGGCCTTGGCAACCTGNCGCGGGGTGAGGCGCAAGTCGTCCTTGACGAAGGGCGTGTGGCGCAACGGCGCGAGGTCGAACACGCCGGAGATGGACAGCGCGCGCCGCACCAGGCCCGCAGGCAGATCACGCCCCAGTTCGCGCCAGCGGCAAAGCAGCAACATGGCCGCCAGATGCCCGCCGGCCGAATGCCCGGCCACCACGATGCGCGCCGGGTCGCCGCCGAAGGCGCGGATGTTGCGCGCCACCCAGGCCAGCGCGCGCACCATCTGCAGCGTGATGTCGGGAATGCTCACCGCCGGGCACAGTGCGTAGTTGGGCACCACGACGCAGGCGCCTTGCGCGGTGAAGGCGGGGGCGATGAAGGAGTGGTCGGCCTTGTCCAGCGCGCGCCAGTAGCCGCCGTGGATGAACACCAGCACCGGCGCGCCGCCGGCCGCGCCGCCGTTGGTCGGCGCAAACACATCCAGCGTCTCGCCGGCGCCGCTGCCATAGGCGATGTCGAGCGTGCAGGGCTGCGAGGCGCGCGCGGCGGCCGAGTCCGCCGCCCAGCGGGCAAAATGCGCGCCGTGCTCGGGCACCAGGGCGCGGTTGTTGTACATGCGGTCGAGCCAGGCGGGGTCGATGCGGGGCATGGGGGCAGTCTCCGGGCAATGGATGGTGGGTACATCATCGCACCAAGCCGCTTTTCTGGCTGATTCACCGTTACCCCAGCGCCAAATGGTCAGGTTGCGCTATTTTTCAGGAGTCTTCAATGAAGCTTTGCGTCCTCGGCACGGGCAACATGGGCTTTCCCATGGCACGGCGGCTGTGCGCGGCCGGGCACGGCGTGCGGGTGTGGAACCGCACCCGCGCCAAGGCCGAGCCGCTGGTCGGGCACGGCGCGCAGGTCTGCGACACGGCGGCCGAGGCGGTCGCCGGCGCCGAAGTCGTGGTCTGCCTGCTGGAGAACGGCCCCGTGGTCGGCCAGGTGCTGTTCGACCAGGGCGCCGCAGCCGCGATGGCGCCGGGCGCCCTGGTGGTGGACATGTCCTCCATCAAGCCGGCCGAGNCCCGCGCGCATGCGCAGCGGCTGGCCAACAACGGCCTGGCCCATCTGGATGCACCCGTCTCCGGCGGCACCGTGGGCGCGGAGGCCGGAACGCTCGCCATCATGGCCGGCGGCGACGCGGCGGACTTCGCGCGCGCCGCGCCCGTGTTCGCCGCGTTCGGCCGCGCCACGCGCGTGGGGCCGCACGGCGCGGGGCAACTGGCCAAGCTGGCCAACCAGATGATTGTGGGCATCAGCATCGGCGCGGTGGCCGAGGCGCTGCTGCTGGCCGAGCGCGGTGGCGCCGACATGGCCAAGGTGCGCGAAGCCATCTCCGGCGGCTTTGCCGACAGCCGCGTGCTGCAGGTGCACGGGCAGCGCATGGTCGAGCGCGACTTTGCCNCCNGCGCGCGCATGACGGTGCAGCTCAAAGACTTGCACAACGCGCTGGACACGGCCGCCACGCTGGGCTTTGACGCGCCGGTCACCGCCCTCTTCGCAACACTCTACGAACACGCGGTGGCCGACGGCCTGGCCGATCTGGACCATGCCGGCCTGTTCGTCGAACTGGCGCGGCGCAATGGGATGCGCTGATGCGGCCGCAGCCGCGCGCCAGAACGACCATCGACGCCGCGCGAGCTTGCTATAATGCGGGACTCCGTGTGGGGGGTAGCTCAGCTGGGAGAGCGTCGCGTTCGCAATGCGAAGGTCGGGAGTTCGATCCTCCTCCTCTCCACCACCGGTTTCGTGGGTTCTTAGCTCAGTTGGTAGAGCAGCGGACTCTTAATCCGTAGGTCGTAGGTTCGAATCCTACAGGACCCACCACCTCGAAATCCCCAAACGAAAAGCCCGGCACTGCCGGGCTTTTGTGGGTCAGAACGCCGCGCAAGGCGGCACCCCATCAACCGCGCGAGAACTTCGCCGGCTTGCCGCTGCCATGCGGCACGAAGGGCTTGCCCTCCGGTGCTGCGCGGTGCGCGCCAGGCTTGACAAAGCCGCCGGGTTTGCCGCTGCGGCCAAACTCACCACGACCGTGCGCCTCGTGGCGCGGCGCAAAGCCCTCGTTGAAGCGCGGTCATCATGGCGCCCAGGGCCGTTGAAGTCGCGGCGCGGGGCGNTCGAAATCCTCTCGCGGCACAAACTGGCGCGGCCCGCGCGGGGCGAAGCGCTCACCCGCGCGCGGCGCGTTGCCGCCACCGCCGAACCTGCGGTCACGCGAAGGGTGNGAACGCGGCCCGCGGTCACCAAAGCCCGCGGCGCCGAACTTGCCCGGCGCCGACGCCGGGAAGCGCTGCGTGGGCTCGAGGCCGGGCACCGTCTCGGCCTTGAAGTGCTGGCGGCTGTAGGCCTCGATGTCGAAGATCTTGCGCCGGTCGCGGAACTCGGCGAAGGTCACGGCCAGGCCGTCGCGGCCCGCGCGGCCGGTGCGGCCGATGCGGTGGGTGTAGTCCTCGGCCTTCATCGGCAGGCCGAAGTTGAACACGTGGGTGATGGTGGGCACGTCGATGCCGCGCGCGGCCACGTCGGTGGCCACGAGGATCTGCACCTGCCCGTTGCGCAGCGCCATCAGGCGGCGGTTGCGCAGGCCCTGGCTCAGGGCGCCGTGCAGGGCCACGGCAGAGAAGCCGTCCTGCTGCAAGTCGTTGGCCAGGCCGTCGCACTCCACCTGGGTGCTGGCGAACACGATGGCCTGGTCGATCGACGTGTCGCGCAGCCAGTGGTCGAGCAGCTTACGCTTGTGCGCGGCGTTGTCAGCCCAGAACAGCACCTGCTTGATGTTGGCATGCTTTTCCTGCGGCGTGGCGATTTCGATCTTCTGCACCGAGGCACCGTTGTCGTGCATCACCCGCATGGCGAGCTGCTGGATGCGCGGCGCAAAGGTGGCGCTGAACATCATGGTCTGCTGGCGCGTGGCCGTGAGCTGGTTGATCTCGGCCAGGTCGTCGGAGAAGCCCAGGTCGAGCATGCGGTCGGCCTCGTCCACCACCAGGAACTGCACCTGATCGAGCTTGATCTGCATGGAGCGCTGCAGGTCCAGCAGGCGGCCCGGCGTGGCCACGACGAGGTCGGCGTTCTGCAGCCGGGCGATCTGCACCTGATAGGGCATGCCGCCGACGATGTGCGCCACGCGCAGGCCACGGCAGTGCTTGACGAGTTCGATGGCGTCCTGGGCCACCTGCTGCGCCAGCTCGCGCGTGGGGCACACCACCAGCGCGCCGGGCGTGGCGGCCTTGAAGTGGCGCGGATTCGTCGGGTCCTGCGCGCGCGCGCTTCGGGGGCTTCGCCGCGCGCAGCGGCCTCGGCCAGCNGCCTGCTGGTGCTGCGCCTCTTCGAGCGCACGCTGCGCGGCCTTGCGTTCGATCAACGTGTGCAGCACCGGCAGCAGGAAAGCCGCGGTCTTGCCGCTGCCCGTCTGGCTGGAAACCATCAGGTCGATGAAGCCGTGGGCGTCACCGGCCTGGCCCTGGCGCGGCAGCGCCTTGGGGATGGTCTTGAGCTGCACCTGCGTGGGCTCGGTGTAGCCCAGGTCGGCCACGGCGCGAATCAGCTCGGGCGCGAGGCCCAGGCGTTCGAAGCCGTTGGGTTCCCGCGCGGGGCTCTCGGCCACGGCGGGTTCGGAGGAAAACGGCTGCGTCAGCCGGTGCGAGGGCGAAACATCGCCCGCCGCTGCAAAAGCGTCGGTCATGAAGTGCTCACTGAATGGACGGCGCCGCAGCAGGCGCCGCGGCGTTTCGTCGATGGTCAGAAAACATCAACCATCAAACGAAACCCGGTGCTCGGACCATCCGCGTCGGGGGATGTCGAGCGCCGCTGCGAAGCGGCGAACCGGCTGGCCTGGGCATGTCCAGGCCGAGTGTGTGAGGGAGATGCAAGAAAAACGGTGCACCGTGGCACCGCAGAACGGATTATCGCACGGTTCGCGAAACGCTGCGGGTTTTCCTGAATTCCCGCGGACAAGCCTTCCGCGAGGGCTGGTCTCAGAGGGTGTTTCCTAAATGAATCTCTGCGCCAGTCTAGTAGCGAGGATACGCGCTTCGGTGAGCCAGATCAAGCCACGGGCGCCCAAGTGGAGCGGTCGTGATGGGCGAGGAGGCGACGCGATCGTTCGTTCCAGGCATGAGTGCGCTCCACAACCCAGCGCTTGGCCTGCACCACAAAGCCCGCAGGAGCCTCCTCGGGCCAAAGCGGCTGCTGGGCGGTTTGCCACGTCCCCGTACTGCGGTTGCCGGGATGACGCACGATGTGCACGGCAATGCCGTGGGTGAGCTCGATCGCTTGGGCGCTGCGCCCGCCATAGGCTGCGTCGGCATACAACGTCTGCAGGGTCGGCGCCTTGGCGCTGGCGGCAGCCACCACCGCAGCGGCCGCATCGCGATCCTGCACGCTGGCGGCCGTGACGCTCACGGCCAGCAGCAAGCCCAGGGTATCGACCACCAGATGGCGCTTGCGGCCCTTGACCTTCTTGCCCGCGTCAAAGCCGCTGGGGCCGCCTTGGGGCGTGCTGCGCGTGCTCTGCGCATCGATGATGGCGGCCGTGGGCATGGGGCTGCGTCCCATGCGCGCTCGCCACTGCTGGCGCAGCCGATCGTGCATGGCCTCGAACACCCCAGAATGCGCCCAGCCGCGAAAGGCCTTGTACACCGCGCGCCAGGGCGGGAACACCTCCTTGGGCAACAACCGCCAGGCGCAGCCCGTGCGCACGACGTACAGGCAGGCGTTGAGCAGCAGCCGGCGCTCATGCCGCGGCGGCGCACCGCGCCCACCCTGGCGCTCAAACAGATCGGCCAGCAGCGCCCACTCGGCATCGGTCAGATCGGTGTTCATGCCGCTTGTGCCGTCTGCGCGCCGGTGCAGCGCCTGGTAGCCCACGCGCGAGCGTGCACCACTACCACTGGCCGCGCGCTCAGCGCTCTTGCGCTGCGCGCGCACGCGCTTGACGCCGGCCTCGCGCAAGGCCTTGCGCACGGTGGCCGAGCACACGCTCAGCGCACTGCGGTGGTTGAACTCCCGGGTGAGTTCGTCCAACGAGCAGCGCGGCATCTGCGTGGCAATCTCCACCAGCACCGCGTGGTGCTCGGGCCCAATGAGCGGTTTGCGTCCTGGGCGCCGCCCGCTGCGCTGTCGTTGCACTTGCTCCATTGCTCACCTCCTGCGTTGCGCCATTCACTTCGGCGTCCTGAAGGATTTAACGCATGGGAGATTGATTTGGGATACACCCTCTCAGAGGCTGGGAGGGTGGGCGTGCCTAAAGGCGCCCGAGACGGCCCCAAAGCGCGCCCGAGGAGGCGCAAAGCCCAGCCGTAGCCCGGGCTACTGCACGCATTGCAACGCCCCCAGGCGCGTGCATTGGAGCGTCAAGGCGGGCGTGACCGATATTCTTTCGGGCTTTCAGCCCTCGAGCCGGATGAAATGCGCCCGGTAGTGCGCCAGTTCATCAATCGACTCGTGCACGTCGGCCAGTGCGGTGTGCAACTGCCGCTTTTGNAACGCGTTGCACACCTCGGGCCGCCAGCGTTTGGCAAGCTCCTTGAGCGTGCTCACATCCACATTGCGGTAGTGGAAGAAGGCCTCCAGCCGCGGCATGTAGCGCACCAGGAAGCGGCGGTCNTGCCCGATGGAGTTGCCGCACATGGGCACGCTGCCCTTGGGCACGTAGCGGGCGAGGAAGTCGAGCAGGATGGCCTCGGCCTGCGCCTCGTCGAGAGTGGAGGCACGCACCTTGTCGATGAGGCCGCTGCGACCGTGCGTGCCCTTGTTCCAGGCGTCCATGCGGTCGAGCACTTCGTCGCTCTGGTGAATCACCAGCACCGGCCCGTCCACCCGCGGCTCCAGGTCGGGGCCGGTGACGACGACGGCGATCTCGATCAGACGCTCCTTCTCCGGGTCCAGGCCGGTCATTTCGCAGTCGAGCCAGACGAGGTTGCGGTCGGATTTGGCCAGGGCCGGGGTTTGAGAGAGGTTTCGGGCGCATTCATGCCGCGATTGTCGCGCACCGCCATGGGGCAGCGCCCCCGCGCCCGCCCGCCCTGCCCGCGCGACGGATTCCCCGGCGGTACCCTGCGTCCCGGCGCCTTCCCTACACTCCGTGCCCATGATCGACCCCAGCGTTGCCCCCTGGCCTGGAGCTTCAGCTTCGCGGCCGTGCTGCTGCTCGGCCTGCTGCTACGTCTGTGGCTGGCCAGCCGGCAGATTCGCCATGTGGCGCGCCACCGCGAGGCCGTGCCCGCGCCGTTTGCCGAGCGCATTTCGCTCTCCGCCCACCGGCGCGCGGCCGACTACACGGTGGTGAGGACCCGCTTTGGCCTGCTGGAGATGGCCTGGAGCGCCGCCGTGCTGCTGGGCTGGACGCTGCTCGGCGGGCTCGATGCGCTCAACCGCGTGCTCATGGAGGCGCTGGGCGGCGGCATGGTGCAGCAGCTCGCCCTGCTGGCCGGCTTTGCGCTGATCAATGGACTGGCGGAACTGCCGGTGTCGCTCTACCAAACCTTTGTCATCGAGCAGCGCTTCGGCTTCAACCGCATGACGGTCNGGCTGTGGCTGTCCGACCTGTTCAAGGGCGTGCTGGTGGGTGTGCTCATCGGGCTGCCGGTGGCGGCGCTGCTGCTGTGGATCATGGGATCGACCGGGCCGTGGTGGTGGCTGTGGGCTTGGGGCGCGTGGATGGCCTTCAACCTGTTGCTGCTGATGATCTACCCGATGTTCATCGCGCCGCTGTTCAACAAGTTCCAGCCGCTCGAGGACGAGTCGCTCAAGGCCCGCGTGACGGCCCTGATGCAGCGCTGCGGCTTTGCCGCCCAAGGCTTGTACGTGATGGACGGCAGCCGGCGCAGTGCGCACGGCAACGCCTACTTCACCGGCTTCGGCGCGGCGCGGCGCGTGGTGTTCTTCGACACCTTGCTGCGCCAGCTCGACACCACCGAGATCGAGGCGGTACTGGCGCATGAACTCGGGCATTTCCGCCGCCGCCACATCCTCAAGCGCGTGCTGCTGATGTTCGGCCTGAGCCTGCTGGGCTTTGCGCTGCTGGGCTGGCTGGCCACGCAGACCTGGTTCTACGCCGGCCTGGGCGTCACGCCCAACCTGGGCGCGGCCTTCGGCGCGCCCAACGATGCCCTGGCCCTGCTGCTGTTCGCACTGGTGCTGCCGGTGTTTTCCTTCTTTATCACGCCGCTGTGGTCGCAGCTGTCGCGCCGGCATGAGTTCGAAGCCGACGCCTTTGCCGCAGAGCAGACCAGCGCGCAAAGCCTCTCGAGTGCGCTGCTCAAACTCTACGAGGACAACGCCTCCACCCTCACGCCCGACCCGCTGTATGTGAAGGTGTACTACTCGCACCCGAGCGCCGCCGAGCGGCTGGCACGCCTCGCGGGCTGATGTTTAATGGAAAAACCGCCGTACCCCAGCGCCGTTCGGTCTTGTCTGCTACTGAATTGGTAGTTGCCATGAAGGCCCTCGACGGCTGGACGCTTCACGGCGAAGGCGCTGCGCTGTGCCTGCAGCGCCGCTTCGACGCCGCCGGCTGGGCCGCCCCCTGGCCTTGGCCAATGCCGTGGCGTGTCTGGCCGAGCAGCTGAACCACCACCCCGACCTCATCGTGCAGTACGGCCACTGCACGGTGCGGTGGCGCACCCACGACGTTGGCGGCATCACCCGGCGCGACGTCGAGGCCGCGCAGCGCGTGGACGCGCTGTGGCGCGCGCTGCAGCCATGAGGCCCCGACATCCTGCGACCTCCGATGCTCCTGCGCTGCGCAGCGGCCTCGTCGTGGCCAGCCACGGCCGGCACTGCCTGGTGGAGACGCCCGAGGGCCAGCGCGTGCGCTGCCACCCGCGTGGAAAGAAGCTGCAGGCCGTGGTCGGCGACCGGGTGCAGTGGCTGCCCACGCAGGACGAGGGCACCATCGAGCACATCGAGCCGCGGCGCAACCTGCTCTACCGCAGTGACGAGCTGCGCAGCAAATCCTTCGCCGCCAACCTCGATCAGGTGCTGATCCTCGTCGCAGCCGAGCCGGAGTTCTCCGAGCAGCAACTCGCCCGCGCGCTGATCGCCGCCGAGGCCGCCGGCATCGCCGCGCGCATCGCCCTGAACAAGCAAGACCTCGCCGACCCGTTCGCCGCCGCCTGGCAGCGCCTCGCGCCTTACCGCGCCATGGGCTATCCGGTGCATGCGCTCTCGCTCAAGTCCGCAGCAGCCGAGACGCTGCCCGCGCTCACCGACACCCTGCAAGGCCGTGCCACCCTGGTGCTGGGCCCGTCGGGCGCCGGGAAGAGCTCGCTGATCAACCNNGCCGTCCCCGGCGCACAGGCGCAAACCGGGNAAATCTCTCGGGCCCTGCAGTCGGGCCGACACACCACCACCAGCACCACCTGGTACTGGCTCGATACCGACCGGCGCGCCGCCCTGATCGACTCGCCCGGCTTTCAGGAATTCGGCCTGCACCACATCGAGCCCACCGCCCTGGCCGCCCTGATGCCCGACCTCGCAGCGCACCTGGGCCAGTGCCGCTTCTACAACTGCACCCATCTGCACGAGCCGGGCTGCGCCGTCAGCGCCGCGGTGGGCCGGGGCGAACCCGGCGGCATCCATCCGAACCGCTACCGCATCTATCGAGAGCTCTTCGAAGAACTCTCGCAACCGCGCTTCGCGGGCACCCGCTGAAGCCGGCGGCGCCCTCGGAAGTTGCGAATGAATCGGGCGCGCCCGAGCAGGCTATCGGGAAGGCACCGATCAAGGCGCAAAGCACGGCCGTCGCGTGGGCTATGCCGAGCCTTTGCAACGCCGAGTGGGGGCTTGGGGGCGGGATGAGCGGGCGCGGAGGGCTCGTTCACCACATGCTCAGCCCAGCAGCCGCGCCAGCGTGAGCAAGGCCAGCAGCAGCAGCCACAGCACCACAGAGCGCCACACCAACCCAACCACCAGGCGCAAGTGCCCGGCCTCGGGCGCGCGCTGGGTGGCGGTGTCGTCTTCCGGTGGCTCGTCCGCGTCGGGTTCGCCGCCGGCCACCGCCCCACGCGGCGCCGCAGCCGCAACGCCGGGCTCCAGATTCACGTCGATGGCGCCAGCCGCAGCAGCAAGGATCACCGCATCGTTGTCGGCATCGGGCTCGCGCTGCACACGGCTGCGCCAGGCGTCGATGGCATCCTCGAAACGCCCCACCACCGCAAAGCCCACCGCCGTGACCCGCGCGGGCAGCCAATCCAACTGCGCCCAAGCGGTCTGCGCAGCCGCGCGCAAGGCGATGCTCTCCGGCCGCACCGCCTGCGGGCGGGCCACCAGTTCGGCCATGCGGTAGAGCACCGCCCCAGCCGGCCCCAGGCCCAGCGCCGCCAGAATCGAGAACCAGCACAAGGTGCCGAACACATGCCGGTGCGCCGCCAGCACCGAATGCGCGATCAGGCGACGCAGGATCTCCTCGCGCGGCCATTCGGCCACCTCCACCTGCTGCCATTGCGCCAGCAGCACCCGCGCCCGCGCATCGTCGCCACCCTCGAGCGCGTCGCGGATCTCGGTGAAGTGGTGACTGAACTGCCGAAAGCCCAGCGTCACATACAGAATCGCCGTGCTCCACAGCACCGCCGCCGGCCAGCCCAGCGCCGCATGCAGCGCCAGATTCACCAGCAGGGCCAACAGCGCCGGCAGGCCGGCCGCCATCGCCCAGGCCAGCCAGCCGTGGTGGCGTTGGCCGGCATCGAAATTGCGCGCCACCCAGCGCACCCAGGCCCGCGCTGCCGCATGCACCGGGTTGTCGGCCGCAAGCGGCTGCACCTGCTCGATCAGCAGCGCAAACAGAATGGCGAAGAAACTCATGCGCCGATCATATCGACCATGCACGGCCTGGCCGCGCGCGGAAGGAGCCCGCCCTGGCGAGCGGTTCAGGTGCCGATACCGTCAGGCCTGCAGAAACCGGTAGAAGTTACGCAGCATCGCCGCCGTGGCGCCCCAGATGAAGCGCTCGCGCCGCTGTGGGCCCTGCGGCTCCAGGTAGGGCATGGACAGCCAGTGGCGGTGAACGCCATTCCAGCTCACCTCATGGTGGCGGTGATGCGCCGGGTTCATCAGAAAGTCCAGCGGCACCTCGAAAACGTCCGCCACCTCCTGCGGATTGGCCTGCAGGCGGGCCTGCGCATCCACCAGCGCCACAACCGGCGTCACGGCATACCCCGTGCCCGTGACGTACACCGGCAGCAGGCCCAGCACCTGCACCCGCTCGGGTGAAAGCCCCACCTCCTCCTGCGCCTCGCGCAGCGCCGCTGCCACCGCATCGGCGTCGTCCGCATCGATGCGNCCNCCGGGAAACGCGACCTGCCCCGCGTGCGAGGAGAGATGCGCGGTGCGCTGGGTGAGCAGCACCGCGGGGGCTGCGNNCCGGGTCGCGCCCACGCGCAAGCCCATCAGCACCGCCGCCGGCACCGGGGCACGGTCGGCAAAGCCCGGCTCGCGCACCACCTCGGGCGTCCAGGCGGATGAGCGCGCGAAGCGCTCGCGCAGGCGAGCCGGGCGAGCGCGCCCGACGGCNACGGGCGCGAGGTGCGCATCCACCGCAAGCACCGGCACGGTGCGCGGGTCGAANTCCGGGCGGCAAGCGTTGGGAGGACGGTGTGGACATGCAGTTTGTGGCGCAACCCGGGGCCCGAAATGAAAAAGCCGCCGGCGTCTGCGGACGCGGCGGCTCGGGGCGCGGTCAGCGCGAGGCCGATCAGGCGGCCGGCGTTGCCGCCTTGACGCGCGAGGGCAGCTTTTCCTTGATGCGCGCAGACTTGCCGCTGCGGTCACGCAGGAAGTACAGCTTGGCGCGACGCACATCACCGCGGCGCTTGACTTCGATGCTGGCGATCAGCGGGCTGTAGGTCTGGAACGTACGCTCCACGCCCTCGCCGCTGGAGATCTTGCGCACGATGAACGCGCTGTTGAGGCCGCGGTTGCGCTTGGCGATCACCACGCCTTCGTAGGCCTGCACCCGCTTGCGGTTGCCTTCGACCACGTTCACGTTGACCACTACGGTGTCGCCAGGGGCGAATTCCGGGATGTTCTTGCCCAGGCGGGCGATTTCTTCCTGCTCGAGAGTCTGGATCAGATTCATGCTTACCTCATCACGATCATGCCCACGCTACACAGAAGGCGGCCGGGCGTGCGCAAAGCACCGCTCCCGTCATTGTTTGCCGCGGCTGGGCAGAGGATCGAAAAGCCTACCATTATATGCCAACCGCACCGCCGAGCTGGACCCCTGCAGCAAGCGACGCCAAAGTTCAACTTTCGGCTTGGCGCGACGAGCGCGCGAGCCGCTGCAGCAAGACCTCGTCCTCGCGTCCGAGCCGGCCCTGTATCCGGGCCTGGTCGATCAGGTCGGGGCGGTGGCGCGCGCTGAGTTCGAGCCTCTGGTCGCGTCGCCAGCGCTCGACCTGCGCATGGTGCCCGGACAGCAGCGTCGGCGGGACGGCCCGCCCCTCCCACACCTCGGGGCGCGTGTAGTGGGGGCAATCGAGCAGCCCATCGAGTTCGGGGTTGAAACTGTCGAGCGCGTGGCTGTCTGCGTCGCCCAGAACCCCNGGCTGCAGCCGCGCAACCGCGTCGAGCAAAGCCATCGCCGCAATCTCGCCGCCGGAAAGCACGAAATCCCCNAGGCTCAGCTGCACGTCCACGAAGGCGTCGATAAACCGCTGGTCGATCCCCTCGTAGCGGCCGCAGATCAGCACCGCCCCNTCACTGCGCGCCCACTGGGAGACGACGCCATGGTCGATGCGCGCACCGATGGGNGAAAACAGAACGACCGGCGCACCGGCGTCTGCGCGCTGCTCGCGTATGCGTTGCAGGCAGCGGCGCAGNGGCTCGGCCATCATCACCATGCCCGGTCCGCCGCCGAAGGGCCGGTCATCGACCCGACGGTACGCCCCATCGGCGTCGTCGCGCGGGTTCCAGAGGTGGACGTCCACCTGTCCACTCGCATAGGCGCGCCGCGTCACCCCACCTGCNAGGAACGGCACGAACAGCTCGGGAAACAGGGTGATGACGTCGAAACGCATGGGGCGCCGATCAGCGGGGTGCACGCGGGGGCGTCAATAATCGGGCGACCAGTCCACCCGGATGCAGCGGCCGGCCAGGTCAACCGTGTCGATGAAGGCCGACACGAAGGGAATCATGCGCTCGCGCGGCTTCTCCCCGGGTTCGGCGGGCGCCTCGATCACCAGCACGGTCTGCGGCCCGGTGGACAAGAGTTCACGCACCGTGCCCAACGCGATGCCCTCGCGGTTGACCACCGCCAGGCCGAGCAGATCAACCCAGTAGTACTCATCCTCGGCAGGCGTGGGGAAGCTCGAGCGGGCGACGAACACACGGGCGCCCTTGAGCGCCTCGGCCGCGGAACGGTCGGCCACCCCGGCCGCATGGGCGACGACCCCGCCGCTGTGCTCACGCGCGTTGCGCACCGACAGCGCACGCACACCGGAAAAGCCTGCGGCCCCGCGCTCCGGCGGCAGAAGAAACCACTCGCGGCAAGAAAANAGCGCCTCGGGTGAGGCGCTGTAGGGCTGGACGCGGAAGCCACCGCGGATGCCCCAGGCATCGACGATGCGGCCCACTTCCACCGCATCGGCCGGCAGCTGCGCCCCTTCGGGCGCTGCGGCTTGCGGCATGGCGCGCTCAGGCGGCCTTGGCGGCGGCCTGCTTGATCAGGCGCTCGACGGTGGGCGACGGCTGGGCGCCGACGCTACGCCAGTAGGTCAGGCGGTCCTGGGCGATGCGCAGGCCCTCTTCGCCCTCGACGGCGATGGGGTTGTAGAAGCCGATGCGTTCGATGAAGCGGCCGTCGCGGCGCTCGCGCTTGTCGGCGACGACGATATTGAAGAAGGGACGGCCTTTGGCGCCGCCGCGGGCGAGTCGAATCACAACCATGGTTTATCCTGTGGGTGGAAGATGTGTTTTCAGCGTTGAGACACGCGACATGGCCACCCGGCCAGCGACACACTGAAAAGCCTTTGATTGTACGACGTTTCGCGACCGCTCAATGCCCCTGCTTCGCCCCAGCACCCCTGACGACATCCCCACCATCACCGCCATCTACGCGCACCACGTGCTGCATGGCACCGGCACCTTCGAAACCGAGCCCNCCACAGAAGCCGAAATGGCCAGGCGCCGCGAGGAAGTGCTCGGCCGCGGGCTGCCCTGGCTGGTTGCCGCGGAGGGCGGCGAGGTGCTCGGCTTTGCCTACTGCAACTGGTTCAAGCCGCGCCCGGCCTACCGCTTCAGCGCCGAGGATTCGATCTACATCGCACCGCACCGGCAGGCGCAGGGGCTCGGCCGTGCGCTGCTGGCGGAGTTGGCCGCGCAGGCCGAGCGGCGCGGGGTGCGCAAGCTCATCGCCGTCATCGGCGACGCCTCCAACACCGGCTCCATCGGGCTGCACCGCGCGCTGGGATTTGCGCAGGTCGGGGTGATCGCCTCCTGCGGCTGGAAGTTCGGCCGCTGGCTGGACATCGTGCTCATGGAAAAATCGCTGGGTCTGGGCGACTCCTGCGCCCCCGAAACTCCAAGCCCTTCCGCATGAAAAGCAAAACCTTGGCCGCCTGGCTGGCCTTTCTCGGCGGCCCCCTGGGGCTGCACCGTTTCTATCTGCATGGCCTGGGCGACTGGCTGGGCTGGCTGCTGCCGATTCCGAGCGCGCTGGGCCTCTACGGCATCGAGCGGGTGTTCGAGTACGGGCAGGACGACACCCTGAGCTGGCTGCTGATCCCGCTGCTGGGCTTCACCATTGCGGGCTGCGCACTGCAGGCGATTCTGTTCGGGCTGGCGACACCGGAGAAATGGAACGCCCGCTACAACNCCCAGGCCACGCCCGACGCTGCAGCCGGGCGCACCGGGTGGCTGACCATCGGCGCCATCGCCACGGCGCTGCTGGTGGGAACGGCGGTGCTGATGGCCAGCATTGCCTTCAGCTTCCAGCGCTACTTCGAATACCAGATCGAGGAAGCGAGAAAGTTGTCTGAGTGATGGCCGCTGCGCTGGCGGGCGCCTGGCCCTGCGGCGTTCACAAGGGCGCCCGGTCTTGCAGGCGCTCGATGCGCTGGCCCGCGGTGGCCGCCAGTTCGGCCGGCGCCACCCAGTGCGGCATGAGTTC
Source organism: Burkholderiaceae bacterium (assembly GCA_013693755.1). GTDB lineage: Bacteria > Pseudomonadota > Gammaproteobacteria > Burkholderiales > Burkholderiaceae_C > Tibeticola. The sequence continues at coordinate 2,866,618 of CP059256.1, read as the reverse complement.
TGCCAGCGGCCGCAGCACGAAGGCGCGTTCGCCCATGCGCGGGTGCGGCACCACCAGCGTTGGCGACGTGATGCGGCCGTCGCCATAGCGCAGCAGGTCGAGGTCCAGCGTGCGAGGGGCGTTCGGGAAAGGACGCTCGCGGCCGAAGCGGGCTTCGATTCGCAGCAATTGATCCAGCAGCGCCGGCGCGGTCCATACGGTGCGGACCAGCACGACGGCGTTGAGGTAATCCGGCCCGCCGGCGTCGATGGGTGCGCTGCGGTAGAGGCTCGACGCGCTGACGAACTGCGTCAACGGCAGATGGGCGATGGCCTCGCGCGCGGCCCGCAGGGTCGCTTCCGCCAGCCCGAGATTGGCGCCCAGACCAATCGCCGCCAGAACCGCATCACGCGCCATGCCCGGCATCGTGGAGGATGGGGCCGCGACGGGAGCGGCTTCGCTCACGTTGCCTGCGGAGGGGTCGGCTCACGCGGGGTGCGTCCGCGGCGGCCCCGTCCGAGCCCGCGGCGCCCCGGCACCCGCCGGCTTGCGACGGCGGCGTCGGCGCTTTTCGGGGCGTCGCTCGCCTCGCCCGTCGGCGCGGCGGCGTCGGCGTTTTCGGCCAGCGCATTTCGAGCGGGCTCGCGAGCCGTCGGCGTGGCCGCCGCGCCCGCGCCACCGGAGGCCGCCACGCGGTGCACGCGCGGGGCCTTGCGCTGCTCGGCCTTGAGTTGCTGCAGCAGGTCGTCGCGGGTGGCGTCGTCGGCCTGGCTGAACTCCTGCCACCAGTCGGCGAGCACCTCGTCGATCTCGCCCACGTCGGCGCGCAAGCGCATGAAGTCGAACGCCGCACGGAAACGGGGCTGCTCGACCAGACCATACGGGGCGCTGCCGCTGCGTTTTTCGAAACGTGGCTGCATGGTCCAGATCTCGCGCATGTCCGCGCCGAGCTTGCCTCGGCCGGACACGTCGCCGATGCGCGCGTCGAACACCTCGTCGATGGCACCCAGCAGCGCGGGATGGGCATGTTCGCGGCGCGCGAGCCGCTGCTGCCAGCCCTCGCGCACGTCCGACCACAGCACGCAGGCGAGCAGAAAGCTCGGCGCCACGGGCTTGCCCTCGGCCACGCGGCGGTCGGTATCGGCCAGCGCCGCCCGGACGAAGGGCGTGTCGGCGCGCTCGACCACGAGGTCGAGCAAGGGGTAGATGCCGCGCGAGAGCCCGAGCTTGCGCAACTGCTCGACGGACGCGAGCGCATGACCCGTCTGCAGCAGCTTGAGCATTTCGTCGAACAGGCGGCTCTGCGGCACGTCGGCCAGCAGCGGCAGCGCCGGCGCGAGGGCGCGGGCGGTCTTGGCCTCGAGCGTGAAGCCCAGCGCCGAGAGCTTGGCGGCAAAGCGCACCGCCCGGATGATGCGCACCGGGTCTTCGCGGTAACGGGTGGCGGGGTCGCCGATCATGCGCAGCACGCGGTTGCGCGCGTCCTGCAAGCCCTTGTGGTAGTCCACCACGACCTGCGTCTGCGGGTCGTAGTACATGGCGTTGATGGTGAAGTCGCGGCGCACCGCGTCTTCCTCCTGCGGGCCCCAGACGTTGTCGCGCAGCACGCGCCCGCTGGCATCGACGGCGTGCTTCATGCCCGCGAGTTCGGCCTTGCTGGTGCGTTCGTTGCCGGCAACCGCCTCGGCGGCGGTGTTGTCGAGGTAGGCGCGGAAGGTGGACACCTCGATGACCTCGTGCTCGCGGCCGCGGCCGAACACGACGTGCACGATGCGAAAGCGCCGGCCGATGATGAAGGCACGCCGGAACAGGCTCTTGACCTGCTCGGGCGTGGCGTTGGTGGCGACATCGAAGTCCTTGGGGCGCAGCCCCAGCAGCAGGTCGCGCACGGCGCCNCCGACCACATAGGCCTCGTAGCCTGCGTCCTTGAGGGTGCGGCACACCTGGATGGCCCGCTCGTCGACCAGCGAGGCATCGATGCCGTGCAGGGCCGCGCCGATCTCCTCGCGGCGGCCGAACTTTGGCTTGCTGCGGCCACTGGTCTTGCCGAGCAGCTTGTCGATGAAGGTCTTGATCATGGCGTCAGTCGAAGAGGTTCAGGATGCGCCAGCCCCGCTGCTCGGCCACCAGACGCAGGCGCGGGTCGGGATTGGTGGCCACCGGAACGTCGGCCTGTTCGAGCAGGGGCAGGTCGTTGAGCGAATCGGAATAGAAATGCATGTCCACAGCGGCGCGCGCCAGGCCACGCTGGCGCAGCCAGTCGTCCACGCGCCGCACCTTGCCCTCGCGGAACGAGGGCACACCGGCGATTTCGCCGGTGATCCAGCCGCTGGCGTCGCGCGCGAGTTCCACGGCAATCAGGTGCTCCACGCCGAACGCCTCGGCGATCGGCCGGGTGACGAATTCATTGGTGGCGGTGACGATCACCACCAGGTCGCCGGCGGCCTGGTGCGCCTGCACGAGCTCGCGGGCCTGCGGCTTGATCGCCGGGCCGATGACCTCGCGCATGAAGCGTTCGCGCGCAGCGTGGGCCCGTTCGGGGCCCTGCCGGCGCGCGGCTTCGGTGGCGAAGCGGACGTAGTCGTGGATGTCGAGCGTGCCGGCCTGGTAATGGGTGAAGAAGTCGTCGTTGCGCTGGCGGAAGTGTTGCGGGTCGGTCCAGCCGATGTCGGTGGTGAACACGCCCCAGGCGTAGTCCGAGTCCAGCGGCAGCAGCGTGTGGTCGAGGTCGAACAAGGCCAGCCGGGTCTTGTCTGCAGTCACGCGTTCTCCAGCATGTCTTTGATCAGCGGTATGGTGATGGCGCGGCGCGTGCGCAGCGCGTGGTCGTCGAGTTGGTCCAGCAGCGCCGCCAGACTGCCCAGGTCACGCGGAAAGCGCGCGAGCACGTAGTCGATGACGTCGTCGCGCAGCACCAGACCGCGCGCATGGGCCTGCGCGCGCAGCACGGCGCGGCGCACGGATTCGTCGGGCGGCTGCAGGGCATACACCTCCCCCAGCCGAGGCGGCTGCGCAGGTCTTCGCGCAGCCGCAGATCGGCCGGTGGCAGCCGGCCTGCCGCCAGCACGCCCCGCGGCGACCCGGAGGCCGGCGTGAGCGCGTTGACAAACCAGTTGAAGGCCTGCTCCTGCTGGGCCGCGGTGTAGAGGTGCACGTCGTCCATGAGCACGGCCGCCCAGCCCTCGTCGAAAGTCTGGCCGGTGACCGATGCGGCATCGAGCCGCCCCACCCGCAGTCCGCGCTGCGAAAGGGCCTCGGCCGCCGCCTGCAGCAGGTGCGACTTGCCGCTGCCCGCTTCGCCCCAGAGGTAGGTCGGCACGCTGGGCGGGCGCGCGCCGCCGACCCAGCGCTGCAGGTGTTCCAGCGCCCCGGCATTGGCGCCGGGGACGAAGCGATCCAGGGTTTGCGGCACCGCCAGCCCGATGTCGAGCGCGATCTGCTGCATCAGCGCTGCTCCGGCACGCGCGCAGCGCCGCGGTACAGGGGGCTGCGGAGGTAGCGGTCGCGGGCGCGCCGCAAGGCCACCAGCACCACGGCGCTCGCAGGCAGCGCCACCAGCACGCCGGTGAAGCCCAGCAGCTGGCCGAAGGCCATCAGGGCGAAGATCACCGCCAGGGGNTGCAGACCCACCCGCTCGCCCACCAGCCGTGGCGTGAGGAAAAAGCTTTCGATCAACTGCCCCGCCCCGTAGACGACGCCGACCATCAGCAAGGTTTCGAGCACACCGAACTGCAGGAGGCCCGACAGCGTGGCGAGCACGAGGCCGAGGCCGAAGCCCAGGTACGGCACGAACACCGCGAGCCCGGTGAACACCCCGATCGGCAGCGCCAGCGACAGGCCGAACAAGGCCAGCCCGAGGCTGTAATAGCCCGCGAGCACCAGCATCACCAGCAGCTGGCCGCGCAGGTACTGGCCCAGCACTTCGTCGGCCTCGCGCATGAAGCTGTCGAAGGTCTGGCGCAGGGGCAAGGGCACCAGGCCGACGATGGAGGCGGTGAAGCGGCTCCAGTCCGCCAGCAGATAGAACAGGGCCACCGGTATCAGCACGGCATTGCCGGCAAGCGTCAGCGCGGCATTGCCGCCCACGCGCAGCGACTTGAGCACCGAGCCGAGCACGCCCTCGCCATTGCTGCTGAGGTAGTCCAGCAGATGCGCCTTCACGCTGTCGACGCTGAGCGCGGCCTCCTCCACGCCCAGTCGCGCCAGCCAGGGGCCAAGCGCCGCGCTGGCGCGATCGATCAGCGCCGGCAGTTGCGCCTGCAGCAGCGGCAACTGGCGGGTGAGCACCGGCACCAGCATCAGCAGCAGGCCGAGCACCAGCACGATGAACCCCAGTTCGACCAGCAGCACCGCAGCCACACGCGGCATGCGGCCCTTGGCCCAGGCATCCACCCGGTCCACCACCGGGTTGAGCGCGTAGGCGAGCACGGCGGCGACGATGAAAGGGGTGAGCACGCCCAAGAGCGACCACAACAGCAGGCCGATCAGCAACACCAGCACGCCCCAGGCGGCAGCGCGTTTGGCGGGTTGATCGAAGGCCATGGGCATGAGGGACGGAAGAAGCGAGGAGGTGACGCCGTAAAATCGGCCCGATTCTAGGCGCTGCGGCGCCCTCACCCGACCTCAGCGCCCCCGGCGCCCTCCCCGATGACCCAAGCCTCCTCCCCTCTCCCTTGCGCTACAAAGATGCCGGTGTGGACATCGACGCCGGCGACGCCCTGGTCGAGCGCATCAAGCCGCTGGCCAGAAGGACGCTGCGCGAGGGCGTGCTGGCCGGCATCGGCGGCTTCGGCGCGCTGTTCGAGGTGCCCAAGCGCTACCGCGAACCGGTGCTGGTTTCCGGCACGGACGGGGTGGGCACCAAGCTCAAGCTGGCGTTCGAGTGGAACCTGCACGACACCGTGGGCATCGACCTGGTGGCCATGAGCGTCAATGACGTGCTGGTGCAGGGCGCCGAGCCGCTGTTCTTCCTGGACTACTTCGCCTGCGGCAAGCTCGACGTGGACACCGCCGCGGCGGTGGTGGGCGGCATCGCGCGCGGCTGCGAGCTCTCGGGCTGCGCGCTCATCGGCGGCGAGACGGCCGAGATGCCCGGCATGTACCCGCCGGGTGAGTACGACCTTGCGGGCTTCTGCGTCGGCGCGGTGGAAAAGAGCAAGATCCTCACCGGCCAGAACGTGCGGCCCGGCGACGTGGTGCTGGGCCTGGCCTCGGCCGGCGTGCACTCCAACGGCTTCTCGCTGGTGCGCAAATGCATCGAGCGCGCCGGCAGCGACCTGCCCGCCACGCTGGACGGCCAGCCGTTCAGGCAGGCCATCATGGCGCCGACGCGGCTGTACGTGAAGAGCGTGCTGGCTGCGCTGGCGCAGCACCCGATCAAGGCGCTGGCCCACATCACCGGCGGTGGCCTGCTCGAAAACATCNCCCGCGTGCTGCCCGAGGGCCTGGCCGCCCACCTGCGGCAGGGCAGCTGGCCGCAGAGCGAACTGTTCGCCTGGCTGCAGAAGGTCGCCGGTATCGACGACGTGGAGATGAACCGCACGTTCAACAACGGCATCGGCATGGTGGTGGTCATCGCCGCCGAAGACGCTGCCGCCTGCGCCGCCACGCTGCGCGCACAGGGCGAGACGGTGTACGAGATCGGCCTCATCGCGCCGCGCGGTGCGGGCGCTGCGGTGGTGGTTGGCTGAGCGCAGAGCGACGCTGGACGAGTTCCTCGGGTGACCCACGCACGCGTCGCCTGGGCAACCGCCCGTCGCACACGGGCGGGAACGGGTAGTTCAATTTTTATAGCTAAACCTGACCAGTTGGCGCTGGGGATCCGGGTTTTTCTTTGCCAAACCGCCGCCGGAAGCGGTTCTGAGCGCTCCCCAACCGCCCCTCAGCCGCGCAAGGCCTCGCGCAACTGCACCACGCGCTCGGCAATGGCCTTGCGGTCGATGGAGCGGCCAGCGCGGGCGAGGTAGAGCTCCAGGTCCTGCACGGCGGCGCCCAACTGCCCGGTTTCGGCCAGCACCAGCCCGCGGTCGCGCCGGTGCTCCCAGGCCTCGGGCTGCAGCACGACGAGCCGGTCGAGCACGGCGCGCAGCGCGGGCCAGTCCTCCGCCGTCTGGTGGATGTCCTTGAGGTTGCGCAGCATGCGCGCGAGGATGTCGCGCGGCGTGGCCGGCATCAGGTAGAGGTCGAGCGGTGCATCGAAGCCCTCCTCCTCGAAGGCGCTCTGGCGCTCGTCCTGCAGCCGCTCGTCCAGCGCCTCGCGGCTGAGCGACTCACCCGTGAGCGGGTCGATCACCACCAGCCCGGTCGACACCCCCACCTTCACCAGAAAATGCCGCGGGAAGTTGACGCCGTAGGCCACCAGCCCGACGCCGCGCGCCATCTCGAGCCACAGCACCGCCAGCGACACCGGAATGCCGCGCCGCGTCTGCAACAACTTGTGCGGATAGTTGTTGTCCGGGTCGTGGAAATGGTTGACGTTGCCGCCAAAGCCGAGCTCGCGGAAGAAGAACTGGTTGAGCACCCACAGCCGGTGCAGCGAAGCGGCATCGGCGGGCAGGCGCCGGCGCAGCCGCTCGATGAGCTGGTCCACCTCGGAGAGCGTGTGCTGCACATCGAGCTCGGGGTATTCGTCCAGCGCGAGGCTGGTGGCCGCCTCGAGCAGGGGCAGATCGTCATCGCTGCCCACCAGCGTGGCGAAGTACTCCAGAGGCGATGGGGGCTGCAGATTGAGGTTCATGGGTCGAAGAATACGCCGCCCTCAGCGGCGCAACAATTGCCGCAGGTTCACCCCGGCGGCCATGAGGGCACCGAAATACAGCATCACCGAAGCCGCCAGGCACAGCGCCAGCCAGACCACGCGCTGCAGATGCCGCCCGCGGACGTCGATCCACTCCAGCGACGACGCCGCCCAGAGCAGAAACACCGCCAGCAAGGCGCTGGCCGCCAGCACCTGCAGGCCAAACCGCCCCCAGCCCGGCGAGGGTCGGTAGCTGCCCCGGCGCATCAGGCCAACCAGCAGCCACGCGGCGTTGATCAGCGCCCCCAGCCCGATGGCCAGCGCCAGCCCGGCCTGCCGCAGGCTGGGCACCAGCACCAGGTTGAGCAGCTGCGTGAGCAGCAGCACCGCCACCGCGATGCGCACGGGGGTGCGCATGTCCTGGCTCGCATAGAAGCCGGGCGCCAGCACCTTGATGGCGATCAGGCCGATGAGCCCCACGCCATAGCCTTGCAGCGCCAGCGTGGTCTGCGCCACGTCATGGGCGGTGAACGCCCCGTAGTGGTAGAGCACCGCCACCAGCGGTGTCGCAAAGGTCAGCAGGCCCACCGCACAGGGCACGGCCAGCAGCACCACCAGGCGCAGGCCCCAGTCCAGCATGCCGGAATATGTCGCCGCGTCCCCGGCCGCCTTGGCTGCGGCCAGTTGCGGCATCAGCACCACCCCGAGCGCCACGCCCAGCAAGGCGGTCGGAAACTCCATCAGGCGGTCGGCGTAACTCAGCCAGCTCACGCTGCCCGCGCCCAGGTGCGAGGCGATCTGCGTGTTGATCAGCAGCGAAAGCTGCGCCACGCTCACCCCGAGCAAGGCCGGCACCATCAGGCGGGCCACCCGCTGCGAGGCCGGATCCGCCCAGGCCGCGCGCAAGCGCGAGAGGCCCAGCCCGATGCGCGGCATCAGGCCCAGCCGCGCCAGCGCCAGCAGCTGCACCCCNAGTTGCAGCACCCCGCCCGCCATCACCCCCACCGCCAGCGCGTAGATCGGCTCGACGCCCCGACTCTCGAGCCAAGGCGCCCCNCACCAGGCCGCTCCGATCATGCAGAGGTTGAGCAGCACCGGCGTGGCCGCGGGCACGGCAAAGCGCTTCCAGGTGTTGAGCACCCCGGCGCACAGGGCCACCAGGGACATGAAGGCAATGTACGGGAACATCCAGCGCGTCATCACCACCGCAGCGTTGAATCCCCGCGGCTCCTGCTGCAGCCCGCTGGCCATCACCCAGACCAGCGCCGGCGCTGCCGCCACGCCCAGCACGCTCAGCAGCAGCAAAACCGCCGCCAGCAGAGAGGCCACGTCGTCGATGACCTGGCGCGTGGCGGCCTCGCCGTGCTCGGTGCGGCTTGCCGCCAGCACCGGCACAAAGGCCTGGCTGAACGCCCCNTCGGCAAACAGCCGGCGAAACAGGTTCGGAATGCGGAACGCGACGTTGAATGCATCGGTCAGCGCGCTGGCACCAAAGGTCGCCGCAATGATCAGTTCCCGCGCCAGCCCGGCCACGCGCGAAACCAGCGTCCACGCCGAAACCAGGGAAGCAGATTTGAAGAGGCCCACCCGNTCAAGTGTAGTGGGCCGCCCGGCACCGGCCCGCCGCCTTCGGGCCGGGCCGCGTGCAAAACAGCCGCCCTGCTACAATTGCGGGTTTTGCTGACATCATCCTGCAACCCAAGGACACCTCATCATGGCTTCCAAACCGAAGAAAAAGAACCCGCGCCTGGCGTCGGGCCGCAAACGCGCCCGCCAGGACGTCAAACTCAACGCAGCCAACTCCTCGCTGCGCTCCAAGTACCGCACCGCGGTGAAGAACGTCGAAAAAGCCGTCCTCGCCGGCGACAAGGCCAAGGCCACCGAACTGTTTGCCAAGATGCAAGCCGTGGTGGACGCCGTTGCCGACAAGGGCATCTTCCACAAGAACAAGGCCGCTCGCGACAAGAGCCGCCTCTCGGCCAAGGTCAAGACCCTGGCCGCAGCGGCCTGAGTCTTCTCAGGTCCTCAGCCCGCAGCGGGCCCTCCCCGCTGCGCCGTTTGTAACGGGTGCGCTGTCAGCAAAACGAAAAGCCGCGGTTCGCGGCTTTTTTGTGTCTGGGGGCGTCGTCGGTCAGGGCCGCTCGGGCAACAGACAGGCTTCGACCGTCTGCAGGTGGTTGTCGCGCGCGAAGTTCATGCAGAAATCCCAGGCCATCGGTTCGGCCTCGCGCAACGCGGGGTGCACCACCACGCATTTCACGCCCTCGAGCACCGTGGGTACGCACCAGGGCGAATAGCTCAGCGCGCTGGGCTTGCGCGCCCCGCCGGGTCGGAAACCGCTCATCACGCCGGCCAGGCGTTCGGCCCAGTCACTCGGGCGAAACGTGCGGCCATCCCGGGTCTTGCCCAGGATGAAGACTTGTTTGTCGGTGGATTCCATCGGGTCGATGCGTGCAAGAAGCGCGCCATGCACGAGGATCGCCCGTGCTGCGCCGCACAAGTATTCTATCTTATATAAGACTTCACCTCGGGCGGCCGACCGTGGAGCCTGGGCAGCGCCGATGCACGGGAAACGGTCCACCGCGCTGCGTCGCAGCCGCACCTCGTCATCGCACGGACGCAGGCTTGTCCTAGAATCATCTTCCGGCGGCCCGGATCTTCGTGGGCCGCTTCTTTTCAGGAGTCCCGAATGTCCGCCATCGATGACGTCAGCGAACCCCATGTCATGCACACCTACGCGCGGCTGCCCATTGCGCTCTCGCATGGACAAGGCTGCCGCGTCTGGGACACGCAGGGGCGACAGTACCTCGATGCGCTGGCGGGCATCGCCGTCAACACCCTGGGGCACAACCACCCCAAACTGGTGCCGGCCCTGCAGGATCAGATCGGCAAGATCATCCACAGCTGCAACTACTACCACGTGCCCAACGCCGAGAAGCTCGCCGCCAAGCTCTGCGAGCTCTCCGGCCTGAACAAGGTGTTCTTCTGCTCCACCGGGCTCGAGGCGAATGAAGCCGCGCTCAAGCTCGCTCGGAAGTACGGCCACGACAAAGGCATCGCCAGGCCGCAGATCGTCGTTTACGAGAAGGCCTTTCACGGCCGCTCGATTGCCACCCTCAGCGCCACGGCCAACCGCAAGGTGCAGGAGGGCTTCGAGCCGCTGGTGGAGGGCTTCATTCGCGTGCCTCTCAACGACATCGACGCGCTCAAGGCCGCCACCGCCAACAACCCCGACGTGGTGGCCGTGTTCTTCGAGACCATCCAGGGCGAAGGCGGCATCAACCCGATGCGCTGGGATTACCTGCGCCAGGTGCGCGAGCTCTGCACCGAGCGCGGCTGGCTGCTCATGATCGACGAGGTGCAATGCGGCATGGGGCGCACCGGCAAGTGGTTCGCGCACCAGTGGGCCGGCATCGTTCCGGACGTCATGCCGCTGGCCAAGGGACTGGGCTCGGGCGTGCCCATCGGCGCCGTCGTCGCCGGGCCCAAGGCCGCCGACATCTTCAAGCCCGGCAACCACGGCACCACGTTTGGCGGCAACNCCCTGGCCATGCGCGCGNGGGTCGAAACCATCCGCATCATGGAAGAGGACGGCCTGCTCGCCAATGCGGCGCGGGTGGGCGCGCACCTGAAGCAGGCGCTGATGCGTGAGCTCGGCACCGTTGCGGGCGTCAGCGAGATCCGCGGCGAGGGCTTGATGCTCGGCATCGAGCTCGACCGTCCCTGTGGCGTGCTCACCCAGCGCGCTGCCGACGCGGGCCTGCTGATCAGCGTCACCGCCGACAAGGTCATCCGCCTGGTGCCGCCGCTCATCCTCACCGAGGCCGAGGCTGACGAAATCGTCGAGCGGCTCGCCCCCGTCGTCAAAGCCTTCCTGGCCGGAGATGCGGCATGACGGTCAAGCACTACCTGCAGTTCACCGACTTCACGGCCGAGGAATACGCCTACCTGCTCGAGCGGGCGGCCCTGCTCAAGCGCAAGTTCAAGAACTACGAGAAGCACCACTCGCTGGCCGATCGCACGCTGGCCATGATCTTCGAGAAAGCCTCCACCCGCACCCGGGTGAGCTTCGAAGCTGGCATGTACCAGCTCGGCGGCAGCGTCGTGCACCTGACCACCGGCGACAGCCAGCTCGGCCGCGCCGAGCCGATCGAGGACAGCGCCAAGGTCATCAGCCGCATGGTCGATCTGGTGATGATCCGCACCTTTGGCCAGGACAAGATCGAGCGCTTCGCGGCGCATTCGCGCGTACCGGTGATCAACGGGCTGACCAACGAGTTCCACNCCTGCCAGATCCTGGCCGACATCTTCACCTACATCGAGCACCGCGGCTCCATCGCGGGCAAGACCGTCGCCTGGGTAGGCGACGGCAACAACATGGCCAACACCTGGCTGCAGGCGGCCGAGCTGCTGGGTTTTCGTGTGCATGTGAGCACACCCGGCGGCTACGAAGTGAACCGCGCGATCGCCGGCGTGCGCTCCAACGCGAGCTACGCCGTCTTCGAAAACCCCATCGACGCCTGCCGTGACGCCGACCTCGTCACCACCGACGTCTGGACCAGCATGGGCTTCGAGGCTGAAAACGAGGCGCGCCGCCAGGCCTTTGCCGACTGGCGCGTGGACGACACCATGATGCGCGCGGCCAAGCCGGATGCCCTGTTCATGCACTGCCTGCCTGCGCACCGCGGCGAGGAGGTCACGGCCGAAGTGATCGACGGCCCGCAGTCCGTCGTCTGGGATGAGGCCGAGAACCGCATGCATGTGCAAAAGGCGCTGATGGAGTACCTGCTGCTCGGTCGGCAGCCCTGACCTTTTCACCCCACCGTTCCCTTCAGGAGACTTCCCCATGGCCGCACAGACCNCCGTGTGCAACTTCGGCTGGAAAGCCNCCGATTTTTCGCTCCCGTCCACGGACGGGCGGACCGTCTCGCTCGCCGACGTGCGCGGGCCACGCGGCACCCTGGTGATGTTCATCTGCAACCACTGTCCCTATGTGCAGGCCATCCTGCCGCGGCTGCTGGAGGACGTGCGCGCACTGCAGGCCGAGGGAATCGGCGTGGTGGCCATCTCCAGCAACGACGTGAGCGCCTATCCCGAGGACAGCTTCGAACACATGCGCACACTCGCCCAGGCGCGCGGCTTCAGCTTCCCCTACCTCTACGACGAAAGCCAGGCCGTGGCCCGCGCCTACGATGCCGTTTGCACTCCGGACTTCTTCGGCTTCAATGCCGCGCTGGAGCTGCAGTACCGCGGCCGTTTCGACGCCTCGCGCAAGGAGGCCGCACCCGAAGGCACGCGGCGCGATCTGCTCGAGGCCATGCTGCAGGTCGCCCGTACGGGCGAGGGCCCGCGCGAGCAGATCCCGAGCATCGGCTGCTCGATCAAGTGGAAAGACGCCTGAGCCGCTCCACGCCATGAGCGACTCGGCCTGCACCCGCTGCGGCGCATGCTGTGCGAGTTTTCGCGTGGATNTTTCGGTGCATGAACTCTTGTCGGGCGGGGGCGCCGTGCCCGATGGGCTGGCCATCCCCCTGAACGACAGCCTGTGCCGCCTGCGCGGCACCGACCATGCGCCTCCGCGCTGTGCGGCATTGACCGGCCAGGTCGGCAAGCAAGTGGCCTGTGCCATTTACGAGTGGCGCCCGTCGCCATGCCGGGAGTTCGAAGCCGGCTCCGAAGCCTGCGCCCGCGCCCGGCGCCGGCATGGGCTGCCTGCGGAATTATTCGCGCTGTGAAAGCCAGATGACGGGCCGCTGCGGTGGCTTGGCCGCCTCGGCGGCCTGCAGCGGCCGTGCGCCACTCCCCTTCGTGCATGACCCGCACGACGAACACGCCGCGCACGCACCCGGCAGCGCGTGCGCACGCAACGCCGGGTGCAGCCGACCCAGCCGCGTTCGCAGTGCCTGCGGCATGAAACGCCAGGCGAGGTACAGCAGCGCCCAGATCACGATCAGACCCGCGAGAAGCCCCTGGACCATCGTCACCCTCCCCATCCCAGCGCCAGCGCCACCCGGTAGGTGACGAAACTCGCCAGATAGGCCAGCGCGAACAGATAGCCGGCCATGAGCAAGGGGTAGCGCCAGCCGCCCGTCTCCCGCCGCACGGTGACCAGGGTCGAGATGCACTGCGGCGCAAACACATACCAGACCAGCAGCGACAGCGCCGTTGCCAGCGACCAGGATTGGGCGATCACCGCGCCGAGTTCCTTAGCGACGCCCGCATCGGTCGCCGACAGCGCATACACGGTGCCAAGCGCGCCCACCGCCACTTCACGCGCCGCCATGCCAGGCACCAGCGCGATCGCGATCTGCCAGTTGAAGCCGATGGGTTCGAACACATGGGCCAACACACTGCCGATGTGCCCGGCCACGCTGTAGCGGATCGCGGGGCCGGTTGCGCCGTCCGGCGGGGCCGGGAAGCTGGAGAGCGCCCACAGCAGCACCATCAGCGCCAGGATGATGCCGCCGACGTTGGTGAGAAAAATCTTTGCCCGCGTCAGCAGGCCCAGCACCACGTTGCGCGGCGCCGGCCAGCGGTAGGCCGGCAATTCCATGAGCAGCAGGCTGGGCTCGGTGCTGGTGCGAAAACGTCGCATGACCCAGGCCACCGCCATCGCGCTGAGCACCCCACCCGCATACAGCGCGAACAGCACCAGGCCCTGCAGATTGAACAGCCCGCCCACGCTGCGCTGCGGCACGAAGGCGCCGATGAGCAGGGCATACACCGGCAGGCGCGCCGAGCAGGTCATCAACGGGGCCACCATGATGGTCACCAGCCGGTCGCGCCAGTGCGGGATGGTGCGCGTGGCCATGATGCCCGGCACCGCACAGGCAAAGCTCGAAAGCAGTGGAATGAACGAACGACCCGACAGCCCCACCGCGGCCATGGGGCGGTCGAGCAGGAAGGCCGCCCGCGGCAGGTAGCCCGAGTCCTCGAGCGCCAGGATGAACAGGAACAGGATGAGGATCTGCGGCAGGAACACGAGCACACTGCCCACCCCGGCAATCACCCCATCGACCAGCAGGCTGCGCAGCNNACCCTCGGGCATCAGCGCCTCGACCAGCCGTCCGAGCCCCTCGACACCGGACTTGATCGCATCCATCGGCACGGCGGCCCAGCTGAAGACGGCCTGGAACATCAGGAACAGCAGCGCCAGCAACAGCACCATGCCCCAGACCGGGTGCAACACCCAGCGGTCGATCGCGTCGTCCGCCGCCAGGGCCGACGGCCCCTCGTGCACGCAGCGCGCGACGATGCGCCGCACCTCCTGTTGCGTGGCCGTGACCCGTGCGAGCTCGTCATCCTCCGAGCCCAGCGGCGCCACCGGCGGCACGGTGGCCGCCACGGGCGTGCTGGCATCGAAACCCTCGAGCCAGGCCAGCAAGGCATCGGCCCCGTGCTGGCGCACGCCCACCGTCTCGACCACCGGCATACCGAGTTCGCGCGACAAGGCCTCGCGGTCGATGACCAGCCCCTCCCGCGCCGCCTGATCCGACATGTTGAGCGCGAGCACCATGGGCAGCCCCAGCGGCCGGGCTTCGAGCACCAGGCGCAGGTTCAGGCGCAGGTTGGTGGCGTCGACGACGCAGACCAGCAGGTCCGGCCGCGCCTCACCCGGCTCGCGGCCGGTGACGATGTCGCGGGTGACGGCTTCGTCAGCACTGATGGCGTGCAGGCTGTATGCGCCGGGCAGGTCCAGCACCTCGACTAGGCGCCCACCCGGCGTGCGAAAGTGCCCCGCCTTGCGCTCCACGGTGACGCCAGCGTAGTTCGCCACCTTCTGCCGGCTGCCCGTGAGCAGGTTGAACAGCGCGGTCTTGCCGCAATTGGGGTTGCCCAGCAAGGCGATGCGCAGCGGGCGCGCGCCCTGCGGCTGGTGACGGTTCACGTAACGGCCTCGACGCGCACCCAGGCCGCTTCCTCACGCCGCAGCGCAAACGTGGAGCGGCCGACCCGCACCGCCAGCGGATTGCCGCGGGAAAGCCGCGCGCCAGCACCTGCACCGGCTCGCCGGGAGAAAGCCCACTTCGAGCAGGCGCAGCACCAGTTCCCGGTCGGTGTCGCTGAGTGCCTCGGCCAGGCCGGTGATGCGCGCCGGGGTGTTGGGCCGCAGCTCGTCGAGCCCACAGCGCGGGCGCGGTGCAGACGGCGCGGCCGCGCCGGGGCAGAGGGAAGTGTCGAGCCGCATGAGCGCCTCCAAACAAGAACTATTCTCATTGTAGCGCGCGCAACCGCCCCTTGGGCGGCTTTCTTGCACATGCAAACACCGCTTTACACGTTGGAAAAAACCGACACCGCAGCCCCGCCATTTTCATTAAGGTCGCGCACATGAAGTTCTGGGACATTTCGCCGCCCGTCGAGGCCCGCTCGCCGGTGTTCCCCGGTGACACGCCGTACAGCCAGCGCTGGTCGGCCACCCTGGGCGATGGCTGCCCGGTCAACGTGAGTGCCATCACGCTCTCTCCGCATGTGGGCGCCCATGCCGATGCACCCTTGCACTACGACCCGGCGGGGCTGCCGGTTGGCGCGCTCGACCTGGGGCCATTCATGGGGCCGTGCCGGGTCATTCATGCCATCGGTTGCGGCCCGCTGATCGAGTGGCACCATCTGGCCCATGCCGCGCAGGCATTGCCGCCGCGCGTGCTGGTGCGCAGCTTCGAGCGCGCCCCGGTGGACCGCTGGACGGACACGTTCAGCGCGCTTGCCGCGGACACCATCGAGCGGCTGGCCGACGCCGGGGTGCAGCTGGTGGGCATCGACACCGCCAGCGTCGACCCGGCCGACAGCAAGATGCTGCCCAGCCACCAGGTGCTGCGCCGCCGTGGCCTGCGGGTGCTGGAGAACCTGGTGCTCGACGAAGTCCCCGAAGGCGATTACGAGCTCATCGCCCTGCCCCTCAAGCTCATGACGGCCGACGCCTCCNCGGTGCGCGCCGTGCTGCGGCCCCTGCCTTGAACCGACCCACGCCCCCTACCCCGATGATGGACCTCGACACCTGCCGTACCCTGGACGCGGCCGACCCCCTGCGCAGCTTGCGCGCCCACTTTCTGCTGCCCGAGNGGGTGATTTACCTCGACGGCAACTCCCTCGGCCCGCTGCCGCGCGAGACGCCCGCCCGCGTGGCCGACGCGGTGTCGCGCCAATGGGGTCAGGACCTGATCCGCAGCTGGAACACCGCTGGCTGGTTCGCCTTGCCGCGCATCGTGGGCGACAAGATTGCGCCCTGGATCGGCGCAGGCGCTGGCGAGGTGGTGGCGACCGACAGCACCTCGATCAACCTGTTCAAGGTGCTGAGCGCCGCGCTCGCCCTGGCCGCCGCCCAGACTGCGCCCGAGCGCCGCGTGCTGCTGAGCGAGCGCAGCAACTTCCCCACCGACCTCTACATCGCCGAGGCCTTGTGCGCCGAGCGCGGCCTGCGCCTGGTACTGGTGGAGCCCGAGGAACTGCCCGCCGCGCTGAACGACGAGGTGGCCGTGCTCATGCTCACCCATGTGAACTACCGCACCGGCGCCATGCATGACATGGCCGCCCTCACCCGCGC
Source organism: Burkholderiaceae bacterium (assembly GCA_013693755.1). Taxonomy (GTDB): domain Bacteria; phylum Pseudomonadota; class Gammaproteobacteria; order Burkholderiales; family Burkholderiaceae_C; genus Tibeticola. Next base: position 2,850,362 of record CP059256.1, on the reverse strand, counting down.
CGCGCACGACGCCGGCGCCCTGGCGGTGTGGGACCTGGCGCACAGCGCGGGCGCCGTGCCGGTGGATCTGCACGGCGCGAACGCCGACTTTGCCGTGGGCTGCGGCTACAAATACCTCAACGGCGGCCCCGGCGCACCGGCTTTCGTCTGGGTGCATCCGCGGCATGTGGAGGCATTTCGCCAGCCGCTGGCGGGCTGGTGGGGGCACGCGGCGCCGTTCGAATTCACGCCGGGCTATGCACCTGCACCCGGCATCGGCCGTTATCTCTGCGGCACCCAGCCGATTCTGAGCCTGGTCGCGCTCGACGCCGCGCTGGACGTGTTCGCGCAGGCCCAGCCGCTGNGGGGCATGGCAGCCCTGCGCGCGAAGTCGCTGGCGCTGACCGATGCGTTCATCGAACTGGTGCAGGCGCGCTGCGCAGGCCACGGCCTGCGGCTCGTCACCNCGCGGCAGGCGCCGCAGCGCGGCTCCCAGGTGTGCCTGGCGCGCGACGCGCAGGCGGGCGATCCGCCGGGCTCCGCAGCCTATGCCATCGTGCAGGCACTGATCGCGCGCGGCGTGATCGGTGACTTCCGCGCGGGCGACGGCGGGCGCCATCCCGACATTCTTCGCTTCGGGTTTGCGCCGCTGTACCTCGGCTTCGAGGATGTGTGGAATGCCGTGGAGCAGTTGCGCCTCGTGCTCGAAAGCGGCGAATGGCGCCGCGCCGAGTTCCAGCACAAGCAGGCGGTGACCTGACATGAGCACCCCGCAGACCCCATCCGCCACCGAAAGCGGCCTGCCCGAGCGCATCGTGCGCGAGGAGTCCGCGCAGCTCGATTTCAGCGCCGCCATGAGCTATGGCGACTACCTGCAGCTCGACGCCATCCTGGGCGCGCAAAAGCCGCTGTCGCCCGACCACAACGAGATGCTGTTCATCGTGCAGCACCAGACCAGTGAGCTGTGGATGAAGCTCATGCTGCACGAATTGCACGCGGCCATCGCCCGCATCGCCGCCGATGAGCTTGGCCCGGCGTTCAAAATGCTCGCCCGCGTCTCGCGCATCATGGAGCAGCTCGTCCACGCCTGGGACGTGCTGGCCACCATGACGCCGCCCGAATACAGCGCGATCCGGCCCTACCTCGCCAGTTCCAGCGGCTTTCAGAGCTACCAGTACCGCTGCATCGAATTCGCGCTGGGCAACAAGAACCCGGCCATGCTCAAGCCCCATGCGCACCGGGCCGATCTGCTGGCGCCGGTGCAGGCCGCGTTCGAGGCGCCCTCGCTGTACGACGAATCGCTGCGCCTGCTCGCGCGCCGCGGGCTGCCCATCCCGGCGTCGCACCTCTCGCGCGACTGGACGCAACCCTACGTCGCCGACGACGCCGTGGAGCAGGCCTGGCTTACCGTCTACCGCGACCCGCAGCATTACTGGGACCTGTACCAGCTCGGCGAGGAGCTGACCGACCTCGAAGATGCCTTTCGCCTCTGGCGCTTTCGGCACCTGAGCACGGTGGAACGCATCATCGGCCACAAGCGCGGCACCGGCGGCACCGGCGGCGTGAGTTACCTGCGGCGCATGCTCGACGTGGTGTTGTTCCCAGAAATCTGGCGTCTGCGAACCGATTTGTAGGCTTTTTGCCGCCCCCAGCGCCAACCGGTCGGGTTGCGCTATCAATTTTGATGATTCCGGCCGATCTCAACGGCCCGCACCGGCATACCGGTAGAGCCACGGCAGGTCCAGCACGCGTTCGCCCAGCAGGCGCATGGAGGCATCCCGCCCCCAGCGCAGCGGCCCGCGCGCATGGAAGATGACCCCGTTGCGCGTGGACTGGGCCTGAATGCGCGCGCAGCGCGGCCAGCGCTCCTGCGCATAGTGCTGCAGGCGCTGTGCCACCGGCTCGCCGCCGCGCGCGAGATGGCGCCCCAGGGCCTCCGCATCCTCGATCGCCATGCCTGCCCCCTGCGCGAGGTAAGGCCGCGTCGGATGGGCTGCATCCCCCAGCAAGGCCACCCGCCCCTGCGCCATCTGCGCCGCACCCGCCACCGGGGGCCGGTCGCACAGCACCCACAGCCGCCACGCGCCGATGGCGGCAATCAGCTCGCGCAGCGCACTGGCGTGGGCCAGCGCCGCCTGCAACTGGGCCGCATTCGCGCCGTCCCAGCCCTGCAGATCACCCTCGAGCCGGCCTTCGATGATGGCGACCACGTTGAGCCATTCGCCCCCGCGCACCGGGTACTGCACCACATGCATCGCCGGCCCGAGCCACACCGTCACCACCTGGCTGCGCAAGCCCTGCGGCAGGTCGCACTGTGGCACCATGGCCCGGTAGGCCAGGTGGCCGGGCACGCGCGGGGCGCCATCGCCCAGCAGCTGCGCGCGCACCGCACTCCACAGGCCATCGGCGCCGACGAGCACCTCCCCTCCACCGCGCCTTGTCCTCCACATCGGCGGCGACCCGCGCCCCGAATCCGCAAAGCCCTTGACGCGGCGCTGCACATGCAGGCGCACCCGCTCGATGGGCTGCACCGCCGCCAACAGGACGTGCAGCAGGTCGGCCCGGGCGATGGTGGCATAGGGCGCGCCGTACTTCTCCGCNGCGCGCTCCCCCAGCGGCAGGGTGCCCAGCACGCGGCCGGTGATGGCGTCGCGCACCACCAGCCGCTCGGGGTATGCCGCCACCGCCTTCAGCGCCGCCTCCAGGCCCCAGTCGTGCAGGATGTGCATCACGTTGGGGCCCATCTGAATGCCCGCACCGAACTCCGAGAACTCCGGCGCGCGCTCGAACACCTCCACCCGCCAGCCCGCGCGCGCANNCGCAAGCGCCGCCGCCAGCCCACCGATCCCACCNCCGGCAATCAAGACCTGCTTGTTCATGGCCTCGAATTGTCCCTGCACCAGCCCGACCGCAACCGCCGGGCTCTTTGACGCAGCACAAACGAGGTGCGCGGCGCCCCCTGTCATCGTGTGACAACAAAAGCCCCGGCTTCTCTGGAAGCCGGGGCTTGATGCTGATGCTGGGCAGTCAGCAAAATCTGGGGTGGCTGATGGGACTCGAACCCACGACGACCAGAATCACAATCTGGGACTCTACCAACTGAGCTACAGCCACCGCGAAGCCTCGCATTATAGCGCGTGCTTTCGCATGCGCCCCGATGTTCACTGCGCCGCTGCGCCGCTGCCGTCCGCGGTCTCGTCGGGCTTGGGCCGCGGCACCAGGATCTCGGCCTTGAAGCGGGCCTTGAGCAGCTCGTAGTAGGCGCGCGCCTCCTCGGAGCTCCACAACTCCGCATACCGCTGCAGGTTCTGGCGCTCAACCGTGGCCGGCAGCGGCTCCTTGGGCATGACCTTGTTCACCCGGGCCAGCACATAGCCCGCGCTGCCCAGGTCCACGCCCACGAGCGAGGGCATCTGCCCGCGTGCCACCCGCATGACGGCGTCGACGACGGCGGGCGCAAGCCCCTGCGCCTCGGTGCGCGAAATGACCACGGCCGCCCCCAGGCCACTGGCCGCCGCAGGGCCCTTCTTCCACTCGGCCAGTCGCGCCATGCCCTCCTTGCGGGCGAGTTCAGCCGCGCGCTCGGCCACCAGCAAGGCTTTGACCTGATCGCGGACCTCCTCGAACGGTCGCGTCTTCGCCGGCGTGTACGACACCACGCGGCCCGACACCAACTGATTGGCACCGATCTCCACGGCCTCGGTGTTGCGCTTCTTCTCCAGCGAATCCGGCGAGAACAAGGCGGCCAGGAACTTCGGATTGGCCAGCGCCCCTTGNGCGTCGGGCGCCGGCTGGCGCGTCACACCCTTGGCGGTGAGCAGCGGCAGCTTGAGTTTGTCGGCCACCGCCTTGAGGTTGTCGGCCTGCTCGTACACGTCGTTGGTGAAGGCATCGGCCACCTCGGCAAACCGGCGCTGCGCCAGCTGCTTGCGCAGGTCAGCCTCGACCTGGCCGCGCACCACCTCGAAGGGCTTGATCGTCGCGGGCTTGATGTCGGTGAGTTCGATGATGTGGTAGCCGAAGTCACTGGCCACCACGTCACTGATCTCGCCCTTCTTCAGCGAGAACGCGGCATCTTCGAAGGGCTTGACCATGGCGCCACGGGCAAAGAAGCCCAGATCCCCGCCCTTGGCCGCAGAGCCCGGGTCTTGCGAGTTCTGCTTCGCCAGCTCCGCAAACCTGGCCGGCGCNCTTGCGCACCTCCGCCAGCAGCGCCTCAGCCCGCGCACGGGCTTTGTCGCGCTCGGCCTGCGGCTGGCCCTGCCCGCAGCGATCAGGATGTGGCTGGCGCGGCGCTCTTCGGGCGCGCCGTAGCGCGCGGCGTTCTGCTCGTAGTCGGCGCGCAGATCCGCCTCGCTGATGTTCAGCGTCTTTCCGATGGCCTCGGGGTCGAGCACCACGTACTCGATGTCGGCCTGCTCGGGCGCGCGGAACCGCGCCTCGTTGCGCTTGTAGAACGCCTGCAGGTCTTCCTCGCTGACGGTGACCTTGGCTTGGAAGTCGGCCGGCAGGAACCTGGCCACCTGCACCTCCCGGCGCTCGAAGAACGCGTCGAGCCCGACGTTGGCCACCGCTGCGGGCGTGAAAGCACTCTCCGTCACCCCGAGCAACACCTGGCGGGACGACAGGTCCGCGCGAACCTGCGCCTCGAAGGCCGCCGGCGTCAGGCCTTGCAGCGCCAGCAGTTGGCGGTACCGCTCGATGTCGAGGCTGCCGTCGGGCTTGCGCAGCGCCGCAATCGTCGGGTTCTGCTGCAGCTCGGCCGCCAGACGGGCATCGGTGGTCACCAGGCGCATCTTGTCCGCAGCCGCCGCCAGCACGCGCTGCTGGACGAGGCGCTCCAGCGTCGCATACCGCGCCTGCGGCGTGTCGAGCAGCTTCACGTCAACCGTGGGCATGGTGTCACGCGCGCGCTGCACTTCGGCCTTCTGCGCCGCATCCCACTCGGCCTGCGTCACGTCGTGCCCCGCCACCCGGGCAACCGGTGGGGCCTTGTCGCGGAACCGGTTGTAGCCATCCAGACCGAAAAGCACGAACGACGGAACGATCAGAAGGAACAGCAGAAACTGCATGACCTTCATGTGCTTGCGGACGAAATCAAACATGAAACGCTTTCAATGGCCAAACAAAAGGCGAACTCTGCGTTCGCCTTTGCTTCGTTGGTGGGTGCTGACGGGATCGAACCGCCGACCTACGCCTTGTAAGGGCGCCGCTCTACCATCTGAGCTAAGCACCCCACCTCGACAGTCCGCTCAGTTCACGGCGTCTTTGAGCGCCTTGCCTGGACGGAACTTGGGAACCTTCGCGGCCTTGATTTTAATCGTCGCGCCGGTGCGCGGATTGCGTCCGCTGCGGGCTGCGCGCTTGCTCACAGCGAAGGTGCCGAAGCCCACCAGCGACACCGAGCCACCCTTCTTCAGCGTGGTCTTGACAGCGCCTACCATCGCGTCGAGCGCACGGGTCGCAGCCGCCTTGGAAATGTCCGCCTGGCTGGCGATGTGCTCGATCAGTTCAGTCTTGTTCACGAATAGCCCCTCGTTCGAAAAAATTCATTGTTGAAGTCACCGCGGCCCGGCTCATGCAGCCGCCGCCGCACGACACCACCGACCCGACCCCATGCCCGGGCCCGTATGGAACCCTCGGCGGAATTAGATCGGCGCACCCCTGCGGTGTCAATCGACAAATCCACGCCGCACCCACGGCCGCCACGCATTCGACAAGGAATGCTCAGGCCTTGGGCTGGCGAACCACAAGCGAGACACCGAAAGCCGTCAAACCCATGCCGATCAAGGTCGTCAGCGTGATCGGCTCGGCAAACAGCAGCCAGGCCATCACCGCTGTGGTCGGCGGCACAAGGTACATCAGGCTCGCCACTGATGCGGCGGCGCCACGTTGTATCAGCATGTAAAGCAAGGAACTGCCGCCCAGCGTGAGCCCCAGGACCGACCACCCCATCGCCCCGATGAGTTCACCGTTCCATTGCATCGACTCGGACTCGAGCAAGGCCAGGGGCAGCGTCACGATCAGTGCGGCCATCAACTGCACGGCATTCGCCGTGCGCACGTCGCAGGGCGTCACATGGCGCTTCTGGTAGAGGGTTCCGGCCGTGATGCTGAGCAGGGCCAGCACGGCAAAGCCAAGGTTGAGCGGACTCACCAGATCACCCGGCGCGCCGTGCCCGAACTTGCGCGACACCACCAGGGCCAGCCCGATGAAGCCCAGCCACAGGCCCAGCCACTGGCGTCGCGAGACCGCCTCCGCCCCCTGCCGCGACGACAACCAGACCGCCGTCAACACCGGCTGCAGCCCCACGATGAGCGCCGACAGCCCGGACCCCATGCCCGCCTTGACCGCGGCCCACACCCCACCGAGGTAGCCGCCGTGCATCAACACCCCGGTCACGCACAGATGCCACCACTGGCGTCGCTCGCTCGGCCACCGCACGCCCGCCGCGAAAATCCAGACCAGGAACGCCAGGATCGACAAGGCATAGCGCACCGACAGAAACTTGAACGGCGGGGCGTACGGCATGCCGTAGCGCGCGACGATGAAACCCGTGCTCCAGATCAGCACGAAGACGGCAGGCATGCTGCGCACGAGCAAGCCCGAGGGCGCGACTGAAGATGTGCTCATCGCACCCGGGCCCGAATCTCTGGCAATGCCTTGCGCAGGTAGTAAACCATGGACCAGACGGTCAGCACCGCAGCAATCCAAATCAACCACTGGCCCCAGACGCGGGTGTCGATCACGCGAAACAGCCGCCCGTCGTACAGCAAGAAAGGCAACGCGATCATCTGCGCCGTCGTCTTGAGTTTGCCCAGCATGTGAACGGCCACACTGCGCGACGCGCCAATCTGCGCCATCCACTCCCGAAGCGCCGAGATCGCGATCTCCCGCCCGATGATGATGAGTGCAACGAACACGTCCGTTCGGTTCAGGTGCACCAGCACCAACAGGCAGGCCGACACCAGGAACTTGTCCGCGACCGGGTCGAGAAAAGCACCGAAGGCCGAGGTCTGCTGCAGCTTGCGCGCAAGAAAACCATCGAGCCAGTCCGTGAGCGCGAACACCACGAACATGGCCGTGGCAATCAGGTTGCGTTGCTCGGCGGGCAGCGGCAGATAGAACACCCCNACGATCAACGGAATCGCGACGATGCGCATCCACGTCAGCAAGGTGGGAATGGTGAAGAACATGGCGCCGATTGTGGCATGGCATCGACCGATCAGCCGGTCGCATGCGCGCACGGCGGGCTCAATGCAGCGCGCGGTAGATCGCCTCGGCCAGGTCCCTCGAAACGCCCTCGACCGTCAGCAGATCCTCGACGCTGGCATCGGCCACGCCGCGCACGCCGCCAAAGCGCTGCAGCAGGCGCGCCCGTTTCTTGGGGCCCACACCCGGAATGTTCTGAAGCTGCCCGCCATCGAAGCGTTGCTTCGCCCGCTGGGCTCGCATGCCCGTGATGGCGAACCGATGGGCCTCGTCCCGGATCTGGGCCACGAGCATCAACGCCGCAGAGTCATGCGACAGCGTGAGCTTGTCTCGCCCATCGGCAAACACCAGTTCCTCGAGGCCAACCTTGCGACCCTCTCCNTTCTCGACGCCGACGATCAGCGAAAGATTCAGGCCCAGCGATTCGAACACCCGTCGCGCCATCGCCACCTGCCCCCGTCCGCCGTCGACCAACACCACGTCGGGCAAGCGCACCCCAGACGCCCCGCCCCCATCCCCCTCGGCCGCAGCCTGGGCGAGTTTTTCGTAGCGCCGGGTCAGTACCTGGGCCATCGCAGCGTAGTCGTCGCCGGGCGTGATGCCCTCGATGCGATACCGCCGGTACTGCGCACTTTGCATCCGGTGGTGTTCGAAGACGACACACGACGCCTGGGTCGCTTCGCCGGCCGTATGCGAAATGTCGAAACACTCGATGCGCAGGCGATCCAGGTCGTCGATGGGAAGGTCAAGCACCTCCGCCAGCGCCCGCGTGCGGGCCTGCTGGGAGCCTTCCTCGGCCAACAACCGGGCCAGGGCCAGCTCCGCATTCTTGGCCGCCATCTCCAGCCAGACACGCCGCGACCCGCGCGGGTTGTGCACCGCCGTGACCCGCCGCCCCGCCCCATCACCCAGCACCTCGAGCAGCCCCTCGTCAACCGCGTCGCTGAGCACCAGCACCGGCGGCACCGGAGCATTGAGGTAGTGTTGCGCGATGAACGCCTCGAGCACACGCACCTGCGCCGACGCTTGCNNGCCTGCGGCCCGGTTCCTGTTGAGGACGGCGCTTCCGGCTCCGTGNCCATCGGCATCGCCCGCCGGCTCATCCTCCTCACGCTGCCACGCCAATGCAGACTCGAGCTGCGAGGGAAAGAAGGCCCGGTCCCCAAGGTGCCGGCCGCCGCGCACCATCGCAAGATTCACGCAGGCGCGCCCGCCCTGCACCCGTGCCACGACGATGTCCACATCCTTGTCGGCCACCGTCTCCACTGCCTGTTGATGCAGCACGCGCGACAGTGCGCTGATCTGGTTTCTCACCTCAGCGGCAGCCTCGTATTCCAGTCGCTCGGCATGCGCCATCATGCGAGCCTCGAGCGCCTTGAGCACCTGATCCGTCTCACCGCGCAGAAAATCGGCCGCTGCCGCCACGTCGCGGGCGTAACTCGCAGCATCGACGAGGCCGACGCACGGCCCGGAGCAGCGACGGATCTGGTAGAGCAGGCACGGCCGCGTGCGGTTCGAGAAGACCGTGTCCTCGCAGGTGCGCAGGCGAAACACCTTTTGCAGCAGCTGAATCGACTCCTTGACCGCCCAGGCACTCGGATACGGGCCGAAATACTGATGGCGTTTGTCCACCATGCCGCGGTAATAGCTCAAGCGGGANAACTCGCCCGGCTGCGCATGGGCCGCCGACGCACGGTCCTCAATCGCTCGCGAGCGACTGCCCACCCCNGAGATCCGCAGATACGGATAGCTCTTGTCGTCCCGGAAGAGGATGTTGAACTTCGGGTGCAGCGTCTTGATCAGGTTGTTCTCGAGCAGCAGCGCTTCCGCTTCCGACCGCACCACGGTCGTCTCCAGGCGGGCGATGCGACTGACCATGTGACCGATGCGCGTCCCNCCGTGGGTCTTCTGGAAGTAGCTCGACACCCGCTTGCGCAGGCTGCTGGCCTTCCCGACATACAGCAGTTGGTCTTGTGCGTCGAAGAAGCGGTACACCCCGGGCAGCGTGGGCAGGGCAGCAACCTCTGCGAGCAGTCGGGGCGGCGGGCCACCGCGCCCGGCGTCTGCTGGGTTCGGCAGATCACCTGCAGCCGGCGGTGGCGTCGGATCGGAGGCACTCATCGGATCGTCTCTGAGGAAAGGCCGGAAGTGGGAGATGCCCGAAACGATGGTTCTGGACCCAAAGCAAAACGGGCCAGCGCGCTGTCGGCACTGGCCCGTTGTGTCTGTGAAAGTGGTCGGCGTGGCGGGATTCGAACTCGCGACCCCTTGCACCCCATGCAAGTGCGCTACCAGGCTGCGCTACACGCCGACAAGCCTCACATTATAGCTGCGAAATCGGGCCGCCGACCTTCAGAAGCTCTCGAATTTCTGTGAGTTCACGGCGCAGCGCCTCCAAGTCGACCGGTCGACCCAGCGATGCAACAGGACCGCTGGGCAGCGTCTCCACCATGACGGTCGGTGGATCCATGCGACCCGCCTCATCATCGTCGCCCACCCCACCCGGTGACTGCGGCATCAGCCCATCGGACTGCAGCACCTCCTGCAAGCGATTTCGCGCCCCGTTGATCGTGAAGCCCTGCTCGTAGAGCAGTTCCCGAATCCGCCGGATCATCAACACCTCGTGATGTTGGTAGTACCGGCGGTTGCCACGGCGCTTGACCGGACGCAGCTGCGAGAACTCCTGCTCCCAGTAACGAAGCACATGCGGCTTGACCCCGCAGAGCTCGCCCACCTCACCGATGGTGAAATAGCGCTTGGCAGGAATGGGTGGCAGCATGGGTGAGACTGAAAACTCAGCAAAACAACCAAAGACTACCCGATCGCGCACGCCCTTGTCATCGGCCGAAGGCTCAAGGCGCCCACCATTTCACGCTTGACGACAGCGCGACGGTGCAAGCCGTTGCGATCAATCCAATGGCGCGGAAGGAGCCGTCTGCTGCAGCTGCTCCTTGAGCTTGAGGCTGGGGTGAAACACCACCACGCGGCGGGCGTCGATGGGAATCGCCTCTCCCGTGCGCGGGTTGCGTCCGGGACGGGGNGCTTTNGTGCGGATCTCGAAGTTACCGAACCCGGAGATCCGCACGTCCACGCCCTCGATCAGCTGGGCGGCGATCAGGTCGAAGAACGCGTCGACCATGTCTTTGGACTCGCGCTTGTTGAGGCCGATCCGCTCGAACAGCAACTCGGCGAGTTGCGCTTTGGTCAACGCGGGCGTCTCGATACTCTGAACCTGGATTTCCATGGCATCTCCCGCTGGGTTCACGACCGCAGCCGCGCACCGAAGTCCGCCGCAGCCTGCTCAACCACCGCGCGCACGGCAGACTCGATCTGCGCGTCGGACAAGGTTTCCTGATCTGAGCCGAGGGTTAGGCGAACGGCAAGGCTTTTCTCACCGACGGCGACCGGCCCCGTCACCTCGCCACCAGGCGACAGCTGTGGTCGGTAGATGTCGAACAGGACAGCATCGCGGAGGATGCCCCCGCAGGGCGCCTTCCAGATCGAACCCATGACCTGCTCGTACGACACCTGTTCGGCAACCACCAGGGCCACGTCCCGGTGAACGGCCGGAAAGCGCGACACGTCCTGAAACGATGGAATGCGCCGCTCGAGCACACAGTCGAGATCGAGTTCGAACAGAATGGGCGCGCGGGGCAGGTCCCATCGCTGGCGCAGCCTGGGATGAAGTTCCCCNACGAAGCCGGCGGCACGCTCACCCACGAAGACCTGGGCACACCGCCCGGGATGCATCGCCGGATGTTCCGCCGCGACGAAACGGGGGCGTGCCGGCGCGAGCAGTTGCTCGAGGTCACCTTTGAGGTCAAAGAAATCCACCGGCGCCGACTTGCTGGCCCAATGCAAGGGAGCGCCGGGNCCATAGGCCGCCGCCGCGACTCGCATGGGCTGGCGCAGGCCAGCGACGGTCGCGTCCGTGTCCTCCACCGACGCATCGCGCAGAAACACCCTGCCGATTTCGAACACGCGAACCCGATCCGCCTTCCGGTCCACATTGAACTTGATGACCTGCAACAGCGAAGCCAGCAGCGACGAGCGCATCACGCTGAGGTGGCTGGCAATTGGGTTCAACAGCCGGATCGGCGAGGTGTTGCCCGCGACCTCNCGCTCCCAGCTCTCATCGACGAAACTGAAATTGATGGTCTCGTGGTATCCCAAGTCGGCCAGCGCATGACGCAGCGCAAACGGGGTGCGCGCCGCTTCGGGCTGCAGCTTCGGCGTGATCGGCGCGACAGGTGGCGTGTTCGGCAGGCGGTCATACCCGATGACCCGCGCAATCTCCTCGATCAAATCCTCCTCGATCCGCAAATCGAAGCGGAAGCTCGGTGGCTGCACCGTGACGACACCCACGTCTTCACGGACCTCCAGCCCCAGTGCGCGCAAGGCGCGCACGCACTCGGCAGCGCTGACCGGCATGCCCAGCACTTTGGCGGCACGATCGACGCGCAGCGCGACCGGTGGCTGCACCGGCATGTTGGGCTGATGGTCGTCGATGGGACCCGCCTCGCCGCCGCAAATGTCAAGAACCAGTTGTGTGATGCGCTCGATGTGCTCGACCGTGTGCTGGGGATCGACCCCNCGCTCGAAACGGTGGCCCGCATCGGTTGAGAAATTGAAACGTCGCGAGCGCCCGGCGATGGCCTGTGGCCACCAGAAGGCAGCCTCCACGTAGATGTTCACCGTGGCATCCGAGACCGCTGTCGCGTCACCGCCCATGATGCCCGCGAGCGACTCCACCTGCACGTCGTCCGCGATGACTCCAACCCGCTCGTCCACCTCCACGGTCGCGCCGTTGAGCAGCTTCAGGGTTTCGCCCGGGCGGCCCCAGCGCACCTGCAATGCACCGTGCAGCTTGTCGAGGTCGAAGATATGCGAGGGGCGACCCAACTCGAACATGACGTAATTCGAGATGTCCACCAGTGCGTTGACACTGCGTTGGCCGCAACGGGCCAGCCGCTCGACCATCCAGCGTGGTGTGCACGCCTGCGGATTGACGCCCTTGACCACCCGACCCGAGAAACGGCCACAGAGATCGGGTGCCGCAACATGCACCGCACGACGCTCGTCGTGGCTGACCTTCACCTGCGGCCACCGCGGTGTGTTCAGCGGGGCACCCGTGAGCGCGGCCAGTTCCCGAGCCACACCGAAGACGCTCAGGCAATGGGCGAGATTGGGCGTGAGTTTGAGGGTGAAAACCGTGTCATCAAGCTGAAGCACCTCCCGGAGGTTCGCACCAATCGGTGCACTGCCGTCGAGCTCGAGAAGGCCCTGATGATCGTCCGAAAGCTTGAGCTCCCGGGCAGAGCACAACATACCCTGGCTTTCGACGCCACGCAGTTTCCCGAGCTTGATCGAGAACGGCTTGCCATCATCGCCCGGCGGCAGTTCTGCACCGACCAGCGCGCACGGTACGCGAATGCCCGGTCTTGCGTTAGGTGCACCGCAGACGATGTTGAGCAGCGCTGCTGCACCCACGTCGACCTGGCACACCCGCAACCGATCGGCATTGGGGTGCTGAACGGCCTCACGGATCTCGCCGACGACGACACCGGTAAACGGCGGTGCGACGGGCCGGAGATCCTCGACTTCCAGACCCGCCATGGTCAGCGTGTCCGCGATCTGTTCGGTGGTCAACGGGGGNTTGCAAAACTCGCGCAACCAGGACTCTGGGAATTGCATGCTGCCGGACTCGATGCGGGGTTACTGGAACTGGCTCAGGAAGCGGATATCGCCGTCGAAGAAGAGCCGCAGGTCATTCACGCCATAGCGCAGCATCGTCAGCCGGTCNGGCCCCATGCCGAACGCGAAGCCGATGTAACGCTCAGGGTCCAGACCCATGTTGCGAACCACGTTCGGATGCACCTGACCCGAACCCGCCACCTCGAGCCAGCGTCCGGCCAGGGGNCCATGTCCGAACTGGATGTCGATCTCGGCGCTGGGCTCGGTGAACGGGAAGAAGCTCGGGCGGAACCGAAGGGCAATGTCGCGGCTTTCAAAGAAGGTGTGGCAAAAATCGGTGAACACGACCTTGAGGTCNCTGAAGCTCACGCGCTCACCAATCCACAGGCCTTCGCATTGATGGAACATCGGNGAGTGGGTTGCATCGCTGTCCACACGGTAGGTGCGACCGGGCGCAATGACGCGGATTTCCGGCATCCCCTCGCCGGCATCCAAAACGTCCCGATACCGCTTCACATGGGCCACCGCATGGCGAATCTGCATGGGGCTGGTGTGGGTGCGCAGGAGGTGTCCGCCCTCGACATAGAAGGTATCGTGCATCGAGCGCGCCGGGTGGTCGGCCGGAGTGTTGAGCGCGGTGAAGTTGAACCAGTCGGTCTCGATCTCCGGCCCCTCGGCCACGTCGAAGCCCATGGATCGGAAGATGCCCTCGATGCGCTCGAGCGTGCGCGACACCGGGTGCAGACTGCCCTGGCCGCGCCGGCGTCCGGGGAGCGTCACGTCGAGCGCCTCGGCGCGCAGCTGCGCGTCGAGTTCCGCGTCAGCCATGGCCTGGCGTCGTGCATTCAGCGCGGCCTCGATCGCTTGCTTGGCGCGGTTGATGTTGGCGCCCCGCGTCTTGCGAAGTTCGACATCCATTGACGCGAGGCCCTTCATCAATGCCGTCAATCGCCCCGCTTTACCGAGGTATGCCGCTTTGGCGTTTTCGAGATCGGCCGGGTGAAGGGCCTGCGCGAACCGCGCATGCGCTTCGGCGACCAGGGCTTCAAGATCGTTCATGGTGACGACGTGAATAGTTCGGAATGAAAAAGGGATTGAAGCCCTCACAAGCCTCAACCCTTTGATGGTGCCGCACACCCGGGGCCGGCGACCCCGAGCGGCGTGTCTCAAGCCGCTGCGAGACGGGCCTTGACCTGCTCCACGATGCCGGCAAAGGCCGCCTTGTCGTGAACGGCGATGTCGGCGAGGACTTTGCGGTCAATCTCGATGGCCGCCTTCTTCAGGCCGTTCGCAAACTGGCTGTAGGTCAGCCCGCACTCACGAGCCGCCGCGTTGATCCGGGCGATCCAGAGCTGACGGAAAACACGCTTCTTGGTGCGGCGGTCACGGTAGGCGTACTGACCGGCCTTCATCACCGCTTCTTTGGCGACGCGGAACACATTGCCGCGACGGCCACGGAAACCTTTGGCGAGGGCGAGAACCTTCTTGTGACGGGCGCGTGCCGTCACTCCACGTTTGACGCGAGGCATGGTGCTTCTCCTTGTTCGTCGATGGATTACAGACCAGCAAACGGCAGCATCTGTGCCATGTGACCCATGTTGGTCTCGTGCACTGCCACCGCACCCCGCAGGTGCCGTTTGTTCTTGGTGGTCTTCTTGGTCAGGATGTGGCGCTTGAACGCCTGACCGCGCTTGACGGTTCCACCCGGACGAACGCGAAAGCGCTTCTTCGCGCTGCTCTTGGTTTTCATTTTGGGCATGTTGATGCTCCTGCCTTTGGATGTGCTCGTGAGGCGTCTGCAAACTGCTTGCAGCCTTGATGGCCCCGAGCCACTTGAAATACTCATTTGACAGGCGAAACTTCCGCTTCGCCCTGCTCTGCCGCGGTCAACCCGCTGCCGGTGCCGCCGACTCGGCGACTGCCTTGGGGGCAGCCTTCTTCTTGCCGGGGGCAATCATCATGATCATCTGCCGGCCTTCCAGCTTCGGGTATTGCTCAACAATGATCGAGTCACCCAGTTCATCGCGGATGCGGTTGAGCAACGCCATGCCCAGTTCCTGGTGCGTGATCTCGCGCCCNCGAAACCTCAGCGTGACCTTGCATTTGTCACCATCGGCCAGAAAGCGCCGGATGTTGCGCATCTTGATGTTGTAGTCACCCTCGTCGGTACCCGGCCGAAACTTCACTTCCTTGATTTCGATGACCGTCTGCTTGGCTTTCGCCTCTGCGGCACGCTTTTGCTCCTGATACTTGAACTTTCCATAGTCCATCAGGCGACACACCGGNGGATTGGCGGTTGCAGCGATCTCGACGAGATCGACGTCAAGGTCCCCTGCCATGCGCAGGGCCTCAGCCAAACTCACGATGCCCAGCGGCTCGTTGTCGGGGCCCGAAAGACGCACTTCTGGCGCCATGATCTCGCGGTTGAGGCGATGCTTGCGCTCTTCGCGCTGCCGACGATCACGAAATTCAGTAGCGATGGCNTCAATTCCTTCAACAAAAACTGCTGATACGCAGCGAAAAACGCGCGCGAAGAGCGCGCACCTGAAAACTCACACCTTGGAGGCGATGTCTGCGGTCAGGCGCTGCTCGAACGCCGCCAGGGACATGACACCCAGATCTTTGTTGCCCCGCGCACGCACGGCAACTGCGCCCGCTTCGCGCTCCTTGTCACCCAAAACCAGGATGAAAGGCACTTTTTGGAGCGAATGTTCCCGGATTTTATACGTAATTTTCTCGTTCCGCAGGTCCGTCACCACGCGCACGCCCTGCCGCTGCAGCGCCTGCGCCACGGATTGCGCGTATTGCGCCTGGGCATCCGTGATGTTGAGAACCGCCACCTGCACCGGAGACAACCACGTGGGCAAGGCGCCCGCATGTTGCTCGATCAGAATGCCGATGAAGCGCTCCAGGCTGCCGACGATGGCGCGGTGCAACATGACCGGCCGGTGGCGGGCGCCGTCCTCGCCGACGTACTCGGCGTCGAGCCGCTCGGGCATGGAGAAGTCCACCTGGATGGTGCCGCACTGCCACTGACGCCCGATGGCGTCTTTGAGGGTGTACTCGATCTTCGGGCCGTAGAACGCACCATCGCCCGGTGCGATCTCGAACTCGCAGCCCGAGTTGCGCAGGCTGTCCATGAGGGCAGCCTCGGCCTTGTCCCAGCTCGCATCCGAGCCGATGCGCTGGGCGGGGCGCGTCGCGACCTTGTAGATGATGTGCTCGAAGCCAAAGTCACGGTAGACGCGCTGCAACAGTTGGGTGAAGGCGTTGACTTCGGCCTGGATCTGATCCTCGGTGCAGAAAATGTGTCCGTCATCCTGCGTGAAGGCGCGCACCCGCATGATGCCGTGCAGGCCGCCGGTGGGCTCGTTGCGATGGCACTGACCGAACTCGCCGTAGCGCAGCGGCAGATCGCGATAGCTCTTAATGCCCTGCTTGAAGATCAGGATGTGCCCGGGACAGTTCATCGGCTTGAGCGCGTAGTCGCGCTTTTCGCTCTCGGTGGTGAACATGTTGTCACGGTATTTGTCCCAGTGACCGGTCTTCTCCCAGAGCGCCTTGTCGAGAATCTGCGGGCCCTTGACCTCCTGGTAGCCGTTGTCGCGGTAGACGCGGCGCATGTACTGCTCCACCTCCTGCCACAGCGTCCACCCCTTGGGATGCCAGAAGACGGTACCCGGCGAGTGCTCATCGAGATGGAACAGGTCGAGTTCACGCCCCAGGCGGCGATGGTCGCGCTTTTCGGCCTCTTCGAGCATCGTGAGGTACTGCGTCAGCTCGTCCTTGCTGGCCCAGGCAGTGCCGTAGATGCGCTGCAGCATCTCGTTGTGATGGTCTCCGCGCCAGTAGGCACCGGCCACTTTCATGAGCTTGAAGTGCTTGAGCTTGCCGGTGCTGGGCACGTGCGGGCCACGACAAAGGTCTTCGAACGCGCCTTCGCGGTACAAGGAAACTTCTTCTCCGGCTGGAATGCTGGCGATGATCTCCGCCTTGTAGTGCTCGCCGATGCCCGCAAAGTAGGCGATGGCCTCGTCGCGGGGCAGCACCCGCCGGACCACCGGCTCGTCACGCGAGGCGAGCTCGCTCATGCGCTTCTCGATCGCCGCGAGATCCTCCGGCGTGAAGGGGCGCTTGTAGGAAAAATCGTAGTAGAACCCGTTGTCGATGACCGGCCCGATGGTGACTTGGGCATCGGGGAACAGATCTTTGACGGCGTAGGCCAGCAGGTGGGCGGTCGAGTGGCGAAGCACCTCGAGGCCGTCGGCGTCCTTGGCCGTGACGATCGAAACCTGGGCCGGGCGCTCGATGAGATAGCTCGTGTCCACCAGCTTGCCATCCACCCGTCCGGCCAGCGCGGCCTTGGCCAGCCCCGAGCCGATGGAAGCGGCCACCTCGGCGACCGTGACGGGATGGTCAAAGCTGCGCTGGGAACCATCCGGAAGCGTGATTTCGATCATGGAGCACTGGAACCTGGAGTCGACAAAAGAAAGCGCGGTCGAACCGCGCTGCAGGGGCCATTCTGACGCCGCAAGGGCTTCGCTGTGCGCGCACAACCGGGGTTCACGAAGCGAAGGACGTCAAACGAGTTCGGAAGACCATGGCCAACAGGTTGAAGTCGCCGCAGACATCCACGGCACCGGAGTAATTATACCGGCCGCCCATTGACCACGTCGCCGCGGCCGTGACCTGCCCCCGCCAGCCGTACCATGGTAAACGAGAGAAGTCCGTCAACCCAGGAGAATGACGGACATGAAGAAGAGCAGGTTCAGCGACGAACAAATCATTGGCTTCTTGCGACAGGCCGAGGCCGGCATGGGCATCCCCGAGTTGTGCCGCAGCGGCGGCTTCAGCCAGGCCACCTTCTACAAATGGCGCGCCAAGTTCGGCGGCATGCAGGTCTCCGAGGCCCAGCGCCTGCGCGAGCTCGAGAGTGAGAACGCCAAGCTCAAGCGGCTGCTGGCCGAGGCCCACCTGGACATCCATGCCTTGAAGAGCGTCTTCGGGGTAAAGCGTTAGCCCCACAGGCGCGGCGCGACGCCATCCGACAGATGATTGAGCAGCATCACCTCTCGGAGCGGCACGCCTGCCGCCTTGTGGGGCTATCCCGAGACAGCTACCGCCACCCACCGCAGCCCAGCGAGCTCAACGCCACCCTGGGTGAACAGATTCGGCAAACGGCCCTGGTGCGCCGCCGGTTTGGCTACCGGCGCATCCACGACATGCTGCGCNGAGCAGTTTCCAGGGTGAACCACAAGCGCATCTACCGGCTGTACCGGCAGGCCAACCTGACGGTGAAGCAGCGCCGCAAAGCCAAACGGCCAACGCAGGAGCGCGTGCCGCTGCAACTGGCCAGGAACATCAACGAGGTGTTGAGCATGGATTTCGTCTCGGACAGCCTCTCCAGCGGCCGGCGCATCAAGTGCCTGACGGTGGTGGACGATTTCAGCAAGGAGTCGGTCGAGATAGCGGTGGACTACGGCATCTCGGGCCAGTACGTCACCCGCGTGCTCGACCAGGTGGCACGGTTTCGCGGCTACCCGGCAGCGGTGCGAACGGACAACGGCCCGGAGTTCACCAGTCGGGCGTTCCTGGCCTGGACGCACAAGAACGGGATTCGGCACATCCTGATTGAGCCGGGCAAGCCGATGCAAAACGGCTACATCGAGAGCTTCAACGGCAAATTCAGGGATGAGTGCCTCAACGAGCAGTGGTTTGAATCGTTGTCACAGGCCCGGGAGTGCATTGCACATTGGCGGCGGGATTACAACGAGGTCAGGCCGCACAGCAGTCTGGGACGCATCCCGCCGGCACGATTCGCCCAGCAGCACCGCCAGCGCGCTGGCGGTGCTGCTGGCAGTNGGGCAGAAACATAATTTCGATTAACCTTAACCCCGGACTTCTCCAATCAGCTGGTACGGTCAATGGGGGCAGGTCAACTGGGCCCGCTTCGACGCGGCTGCGCGCCGCAGGCTGTACATCGGCCTCACCCGCGCCGAGTGGCGCATGGCGGTGGTGCTCACCCAGCGTGCGGCGCTGGAGCTGGGGCGGTTGCTGGAAGCCAACGGCTGAGCCGGCGAGCCACCTCGGTGCGCTCGCTGTCCTTGTGCCTGCCGAATGGTGGGCAGCCCATGACACCCAGGCCAGCGCCGCCGTGCGCTCGGATCAGGCCGGCACCGCGGCCGCCTCCTCGCAGCGGCTGCGCAGGTAGGCCAAGGCCTCCTCGACCTGGTCGACCAGCACCAGGCACAGGTCGCCCGGGGCGAGTTGCTCCAGTGCGGCGTCGATCGCGGCGAACTCGCCACGGATCTCCAGCACCTCGCGGGTGCGGGGCGCGCCTGCGAGNCCTTCGCGCAGCAGCGCCAGCACCTCGCCGTCGGCCCGGCCGCGCTGGCAGGCGTCCTGGTACAGGACGGCCACGTCGAAGGCGCGGCCGAGGATGCGGGTCTGCTCGCGGATGTCCTCGTCGCGGCGATCGCCCGCGCCGGAGATCACCACCACGCGCCGCTGGGCGGGCATGGCCTCGACGGCCTGCACGAGGGCGAGCATGGCGTCCGGGTTGTGGCCGTAGTCGGCGATCAGCGTCGCGCCCCGGAAGTCCATCACGTTGAAACGGCCGGGGGCGTTGTCGGCGTCGGTGGTGAAACTGGCCAGCCCGGCGCGAATGTGGCCCCAATGCAGGCCCGCGGCCCAGGCAGCGGCCACGCTGGCCATCGCGTTCTCGACCTGAAAGCCGATGGTGCCGCCGCGCGTGAGCGGCACCCGGCTGAGCGGAATGCGCTCGCGCCAGCTGCCCTCGACGGCGACGATGTCGCCCTCGTCCACGAACACGCAGCGCAGGCCCTGCGCGCGGTGGGTGGCCAGCACGGGGTTGTTGCGGTCCGCAGCGAAATAAATGATGCCGCCGGGGCAGAACGGCGCCATGCGGGCGACGTTCGGGTCGGCCGCGTTGAGCACGCCGTAGCCGCCGGGCGCCACGTTCTGCACGATGACGCGCTTGAGCACGGCGAGGTCTTCGGGCGTGGTGATGTAGTTGAGCCCGAGGTGGTCGCCGCTGCCGATGTTGGTCACCACGGCCACCTGGCAGCGGTCGAAACCCAGCCCCTCGCGCAGCATGCCGCCGCGCGCCGTCTCGAACACCGCCGCTTCAACATGGGGNTGCATGAGCACGTTGCGCGCGCTCTTGGGGCCGGAGCAGTCACCGGAGTCGATCTGCCGGCCGTCGATGTACACCCCGTCGGTATTGGTCATGCCCACGCACAGGCCACTGGCGGAAAACAGATGTGCGATCAGCCGTGTCGTGGTGGTCTTGCCGTTGGTGCCGGTGACGGCGACTACCGGAATGCGGCCATCGTCGCCGTGGGCATAGAGGTGGTCGATGATGGCCTCGCCGACCGCACGCCCCTTGCCGAACGATGGCGAGAGGTGCATGCGCAGGCCCGGCGCCGCATTGACCTCGACCACGCCGCCGCCCTGNATCTCCAGCGGGCGCACCACGTCTTCGCAGACCACGTCGACGCCGCAGATGTCGAGCCCCACCATGCGCGCCGCAGAGATGGCCCGCGCGGCGAGTTCGGGGTGCACGTTGTCGGTCACGTCGGTGGCGGTGCCGCCGGTGGAGAGGTTGGCGTTGTTGCGCAGCAGCACGCGGCGACCCTTCGGGNNCACTGCGTCGGGGTCCAGCCCCTGAATGGCCAGCCGGGCCACGGCAATCTCGTCGATGCGGATGCGGGTCAGCGTGGTGGCATGGCCGTCGCCGCGCCGCGGATCGGCGTTGATCTGGCCCACGAGTTCGCGCACCGTGTGCACGCCGTCGCCGATGACCTGCGGCGGGTCCCGGCGCGCGGCCGCCACCAGGCGGTTGCCGACCACCAGCAGCCGGTGGTCGCTGCCGGGCAGGTACTTCTCCACCATCACGGTGCCGATCTCCTGCGCGGCGCGGTAGGCCACCTCGAAGTGGTCGCGGCTGGCGATGTTGACGGTCACGCCCTTGCCCTGGTTGCCGTCCTGCGGCTTGACCACCACCGGCAAGCCGATGGATTGCGCCACCTGCCAGCCCTCATCCACCGAGTGAACCGGGCGACCGACCGGAACCGGCACGCCGGCGGCGGCGAGCAAGGTCTTGCACAAGTCCTTGTCCTGCGCGATGGCTTCGGACACGGCGCTGGTGGAATCGACCTCGGCGGCCCAGATGCGCCGCTGCTTGACGCCCCAGCCGAACTGCACCAGCGAGCCGCTGGTGAGCCGGCGGTGGGGNATGCCGCGCGCCACGGCGGCTGCGATCACCGAACCGGTCGAGGGCCCGGGGCGGATGTCTTCGTCGAGCGCGCGCAGGGCGGCGATCGCCGCCTGGGCATCGAACGGCGGCCCGCCCTCCAGCACCGAGCGGATCAGCGCCTCGGCATCAGCCATGGCCTGGCGGCCCACCGCCTCTTCGCTGTACTGCACGACGACCTGGTAGACGCCAGGCTCCACCGTGGCCGTGGTGCGGCTGAAGGTCACGGGGCAGCCAGCCTCGGTCTGCAGCGCGAGGGTGACGGCTTCGAGCGCATGCGCGAGCGTCGGCGGCCCGCTGACCACGCGCAGCGGCCCCATGGCGGGGAAATGCTCGCGCAGCCGGGCCTCGAAGCCGGCGAGCTTTTCGAGCTCGCATTCCTGGGGCGCGCAGCGAAGCACCGCCTCGAGTGCGGTCTGACGGGCCCAGAGGTTGGGGCCGCGCAGGGCGCGGATGCGGAAGATGTCCATGCGAGCAGTCCGGTGGAAGGCTGTGAAGACGTGCGGTGGAGTGCGAGCGATCAGGCGCCGACGCTCAGGGGCGCGCGAGAAGGTCGAAGGTTTCGATGCCCGCCGAGATCAGTTCGGGCGAGACGCCGGCCGCCCAGGCCGCCGCCACGGCGCCGAGCAGGGCGTGGTGGAGGTCGCGGTCGCCGCCATCGGCGCCGCGCCGCGCGAGCCAGCCGGCCAGATCGACACAGCGCTGGCGCTCACCGGCGCTGGCCAGGCAGATCCAGCCACGCTGCAGAATGGCCACGCGGCCACCGGCCTCGCGGTGCCGATCCAGGGCCGCCGCCACGTCGGGCAGGTCGGCGTCGCCATAGAGCATCACCTCGCCGTCGGACAGCTCCGCCATGTCGAGGATGCGCGGGTCGGCGGCGTTGAGCACGGCCACCCCTTCGCGCAGCACCACGTCCACCTGGGTGCGCATGACNCTGAACATCTGGTCGCGCTCCTGGACGTCATGGCGCTCGCGCAAGGCCTCCCAGCCGTCGAGGTCTGAGACGACGCCGACCAGGCAGCGGTCGTAAGGCAGCCCGTCTTCGAGAATCATGGCCGCCGGGGCTTCGTACACCGCCGCGTGGATGTCGCGGTTCATCAGCATGCGGTGGCCGGCGTCCCAAAGCGATGCGCCGGCGGCGTCCACCCGGCGGCGGCCGACGTGGAGCCCTTCGGTGCAGGCCAGCCCGACCTCCTTGCCGGAGAGCTGCACCAGCCAGGCGACGAGACGCGCCATCAGGCCGGTGTGCCGGCTGCCGGAAATGCCGACGATGGGAATGCGCCCGGGGTGGGTGGCGTCATCCTCGGGAAACAGATGATCGACGATGGCCTGCCCCACCGGACGCGGCTGGCCGGAGGCCGGCTTGAGGTGCATGAGCAGCCCTGGGCCGGCGTTGACCTCCACCACGGCGCCGCCCTGCGCCTCGAGCGGGCGCGCGATGTCTTCGCACACCAGGTCGATGCCGGCGATGTCGAGCCCGACCACCCGCGCCGCGAGCGCCGCCNNTGCGCGGCCACGGCCGGGTGACTCGTCGGTGCAGTCGTTGGCGACGTTGCCGTTGCGCTGGATGAGCACGCGCCGGCCAGCCTCGACGACGCTGTCGCCGCGCAGCCCCTGGCGTTGCAGGTCGAGGCGGATCACGTCGTCCTCGGCGAGGTCGAGTCGGTTCAGCGGATGGGCCTCGGTGGTGCCGCGGCGTGGGTCGGCGTTGATCTGCCGGTCGATGAGCTCGACCACGGTGCTGCGGCCGTCGCCGACGATCCAGGCANNCTCGCCGCGGGCCGCGGCAACCACCTTGCCGCCCACCACCAGCAGCCGGTGTTCGCCGCCCTTGATGCACTGCTCGACCAGCACCTCGCTGCCGTGGTGGCGGGCGAGCTCGAAGGCGGCGCGCACGTCGGCCTCGTTGTCCAGGTCGAGGGTGACGCCGCGGCCGTGGTTGCCGTCGCCAGGCTTGATGACGACCGGCAGGCCGATGTCCTGCGCTTCGGCCCAGGCTTCGTCGGCGCTGTGCACCACCACCCCNTCGGGCACCGGCACGCCGCAGGCCTTGAGCAGGGTCTTGGTCAGCCCNTTGTCCCCCGCAATGCCTTCGGCGATGGCGCCGGTCAGATCGGTCTCGGCCGTCCAGATGCGGCGCTGGCGGGCGCCGTGGCCCAGCTGGACCAGGTTGCCATCATTGAGGCGGATGTGCGGAATGCGCCGGTCGGTGGCCGCGGCGACGATGCTGGCCGTCGAGGGGCCGAGGTAGCAGTCGTCGATGGCCTGGCGCAGGCGATCGACGGCGGCGGGCACGTCAAAGGGCCGGTCGCCAATGGCGGCCATGAGCAGCGCATGCGCCTCGGCCAGCGCCACGCGGCCGATTTTCTCGTCGCGGGCGCGAAACACCATGCGGTAGACGCCGCGGCGCGAGGTGCTGCGCGTCTGGCCGAAGCCCGTGGGCATGCCGGCGAGGTTGAGCAGTTCGATGACGCAGTGCTCCAGCACATGCCCGGCCCAGGTGCCTTCCTGCAGGCGCTGCAGGAACCCGCCGCGCTCACCCACGCCGCAGTGGTGCTCGACGAGCGCGGGCAGCCAGCGCACCAGGCGCTCGTTGAGGCCGGGGATGCGGTTNGAGGGGTAATCTTCCAGCTCGCCGAGNTCCAGCCAGACCTCCATGACCGGGCGGTANGTCCAGATGTTGGGGCCGCGCAGGTAATTGACGCGCAGCAGTTCGATGTCTTTGAATGCGTTCGGGGTCATGAAAGCTTTGGGGAAGCGCGAAAATGGCAGGCTGTGCACGAAACGCCGGGGTGTCGCGTTATGAGAACCGGCCGGACCGGGCGGACGCCTTGCACCGGACGCTGCCCGCCCGAGATCGCCTGCTCACAGCCCCATGCCTGATTCTTCGCCGTTGACCCCGCCAACTTCCTCCGCGCGACAGCCTTCGCCGCCCTCAGGCGATCAGAACGTTCTGGCCCGGCTTTCGGTTGACTTGGACGAAGGCCTGCGGTTTGCCCGCGGCGAACTGGTGCTGACACCTTCGCGACTGTGGTTCCACATGCCGGATGGCCGGTGGCGCGAACACGGCCTGGACCCTGCGCATCGCCTGCAGTACAGCGAGCACGGCGGCGTCGGCATGCTCGAGCTGGTCGATGACGAGCGCCGCCATGCGCACTGGCGGCTCACCTTGCGCCACAGTGCGCAGGCCCTGTGCTTCGTGCGCAGCTTCGACCGCCTGCGCAGCGGTGTTCATGAGGCCCCGTCGGCTGCGCTGTGCCCCAATTGCCACCATGTGCTGCCCAGCGACAGCGAAGACTGCCCGGTGTGCACCCGCGAAAGCCACAGCCCGCCCTCGACCTGGGTGCTGCTGCGGTTGTGGCGCTTCGCCCGGCCCTACCGTGGCCAGTTGCTGCTGGGCCTGCTGCTGATGCTGNGCTCCACCGCGGCCACGCTGGTGCCGCCGTACCTGACCATTCCGCTGATGGACGATGTGCTGATTCCGTTCCAGAACGGGCAGCGCATCGACCCGGCCTACGTGCTGTGGCTGCTCGCCGGTTTGCTGGGCGCGGCGCTGCTGGCCTGGGCGTTGAGCTGGGCGCGCACCTGGCTGCTGGCGCTGGTTTCCGAACGCATCGCGGCCGACCTGCGCACCACCACCTTCGAGCACCTGTTGGGCCTGTCGCTGGACTACTTCGGCGCCAAGCGCACCGGCGACCTGATGGCGCGCGTGGGCAGCGAGACGNACCGCATTTCGGTGTTCCTCTCCNTGCACGCCCTCGATTTCGCCACCGACGTGCTGATGCTGGTGATGACGGCGGTGATCCTGCTGTCCATCAACCCGTGGCTGGCGGTGGTGACGCTGCTGCCGCTGCCGTTCATCGCCTGGATGATCCACCTGGTGCGCGACCGGCTGCGCACCGGCTTCGAGAAGATCGACCGCGTCTGGNGGGAGGTGACCAACGTGCTTGCCGACACGATTCCGGGCATTCGCGTGGTCAAGGCGTTTGCGCAGGAGGCGCGGGAAGCGCGGCGCTTTCGCGAGGCCAACCAGACCAACCTCGCCGTCAACGACCGGCTCAACAAGACCTGGAGCCTGTTCACCCCGACGGTCACGCTGCTCACCGACATCGGCCTGCTGGTGGTCTGGGGCTTTGGCATCTGGCAGATCAGCCGCGGCGACATCACGGTGGGTGTGCTCACGGCCTTCCTGGCCTACATCGGCCGCTTCTATTCCCGGCTGGACTCGATGAGCCGCATCGTCTCGGTGACGCAGAAAGCCGCGGCGNGGGCCAAGCGCATCTTCGACATCCTCGACCATGTCTCCAACGTGCCCGAGCCGGCCGAGCCCGTGGCCCTGCCGCCCGGTGGCCTGAGCGGCCAGCTGACGATGACCCGCGTGGGCTTTCGCTACGGCAGCCGCAGCGTCATCCGCAACCTGGACCTGGAGGTGCGCGCGGGCGAGATGATCGGCCTGGTCGGGCACAGCGGCTCGGGCAAGAGCACGCTGGTAAACCTGATCTGCCGCTTCTACGATGTCTCGGAGGGCTCGATCCGAGCCGACGGCATCGACCTGCGCCGCCTGCGCGTGGCCGACTACCGGCGCCACATCGGCCTGGTGCTGCAGGAGCCCTTCCTGTTCTTCGGCACCATCGCCGAGAACATTGCCTATGGACGCCCCGACGCCACGCGCGAGCAGATCGTGGCCGCGNCGCGCGCGGCGCATGCGCACGAGTTCATCCTGCGGCTGCCGCACGGCTACGACTCGCTGGTGGGCGAGCGCGGGCAAAGCCTCTCGGGCGGCGAGCGCCAGCGCATCAGCATTGNNCGCGCGCTGCTGATCGACCCGAAGATCCTGATCCTCGACGAAGCCACCTCGGCGGTGGACACCGAGACCGAGAAGGAAATCCAGCGCGCGCTCGACAACCTGGTGCGCGGCCGCACCACGATTGCGATCGCGCACCGGCTCTCCACGCTGCGCAAGGCCGACCGGCTGGTGGTGATGGACCGCGGCGAGGTGGTGGAGGTGGGCACGCACGACGACCTGCTCGCCCGCCAGGGGCATTACTGGCGGCTGTGGGAGGCCCAGGCGCGCAAGGCCGAAGACGATGAAGAAGCCCAGGAGCACGACGCCGTGCTGTTGGCGAACAACCTGCCCCAACCCTCGGCCCATGCGGAGGTGGCCCCATGACCACGACCCACGACGCCGCCGCCACACCGGCGGGCGCGCGCCCCTGCAACTGGTGCGCAACCGCCTGGGCCGCCTGGTGCTCACGCTGCCCGACGGCACGGTGCATGCCGGCGTGGTGCCGGTGCGGGCGTTTCCCATCAGCGCGCCGCAGAGGGGCGTATCGCTGGTGAGCGCCGACGGCCACGAGCTGGCCTGGGTGGACGACCTGCACGCGCTGCCCGAGGCGCAGCGCGCGCTGATCGAGAGCGAGCTGACCGAGCGCGAGTTCATGCCGGTGATCGAGCGGCTGCTCTCGGTCTCGACCTTCTCCACCCCCAGCATCTGGGAGGTGCAGACCGACCGCGGCCGCTGCCAGCTCGAGCTCAAGGGCGAGGAGGACATCCGCCGCCTCGCCGGCGAGGGCGCGCGGCTGATGGTCGCCAGCGCCGAGGGCCTGCACTTCCTGATTCCCGACCTGCGCGCGCTGGACCGGCACTCCCGCCGGCTGATCGAGCGCTTTCTCTGAGACACGGCTGAACGAGTCGCTCGCGCGCCGCACATCCCGGCGGCGGGCGGGGTGCCGCCGGCGGCCGCTTATTCGCAAACGGCATATAAGACCAACAAAGAAATCGTTTGTTCTGGCATAAGCCGCACCTACAGTGCGGCGCATGTCTGAGTTCGGTTTCGTCCTTGCGGGTTTCGGCGTGGGCCTCGTCGTGGGGCTGACCGGGGTGGGTGGCGGTTCGCTGATGACGCCGCTGCTGATCTTCGGCTTCGGCATCAAGCCCCACATCGCCGTCGGCACGGATTTGCTGTTTGCCGCCTTCACCAAGCTCGGCGGCACGGTGGCCATGGCGCGGCGTCGGCTGGTGCCCTGGGCGGTGGTGGCGCGGCTGTCGGCTGGCAGCCTGCCGGCCGCCAGCCTGACCCTGTGGCTGCTGCAGGCGCTGGGCCCCGCGTCGGATGCGGTGCAGCACCTCATCACACGCACGCTGGGCGTGGCGCTGCTGCTCACCGCGGCAGCCAGCCTGCACAAGGTGGTCTTCGGCCCGCGCGCGGCCCGCTCCGCCACGGCGCGGTCCACACCTGCCGATGAGCCGACACGGGCGCGGCACGGCGCGCTGCCGGTGCTCTTTGGCGCGTGCATCGGCTGCCTGGTGACGCTGACCTCGGTGGGCGCGNGGGCCATCGGCGTGACCGCGCTGATGCTGCTCTACCCCCGTCTGCCGCTGCCGCGCGTGGTCGGCGCCGACATCGCGTACGCCGTGCCGCTCACCCTGCTCGCCGGGCTTGGGCACGTGGGCCTGGGCAATGTGGACGGCGTGCTGCTGCTGTGGCTGCTTGCGGGCTCACTGCCCGGCATCTGGCTGGGCAGCCGCGGCGTGGCACGCATCCACGAGGGCGTGACGCGCTCGGCCCTGTCGGCCCTGCTGGCCTGGGCCGGCTTCAAGCTGGTTCTGATCTGACCTCTTCTCCCGATTCCGATGTACCTCTACACCGATTTCGACCGCCGCCTGCTGCGCGAACGGGCGGCCCAGTTCCGCGACCAGCTCGCACGCTGGCAGGCCGGCACGCTCGACGACGAAGCCTTTCGCCCGCTGCGCCTGCAGAACGGCTGGTATGTGCAGCGCCATGCGCCGATGCTGCGCGTGGCCGTGCCGTACGGCGCGATTTCGGCGGCGCAGCTGCGCGCACTGGCCCACATCGCGCGCCACTTCGACCGCCCCGCCCCCGCAACCCTGGCGCAGGCGCAGGCGGCGCAGGACCGCCTGGGTCCGGGCAGCGAGCTGCGCCCGGGCTGCGCGCATTTCACGACGCGGCAGAACGTGCAGTTCAACTGGATCGACCTCGCCCACGCCGCCGACGTGATGGACGCGCTGGCCGCGGTGGAGCTGCACGGCATCCAGACCAGCGGCAACTGCGTGCGCAACATCACCACCGATGCGCTCGCCGGCATCGCGCCCGACGAGATCGCCGACCCGCGCCCCTGGTGCGAGCTGATCCGCCAGTGGAGCACGCTGCACCCCGAGTTCGCCCACCTGCCGCGCAAGTTCAAGATCGCCGTCAGCGGCGCCCGCGAGNACCGCGCGGCCAGCCTCTGGCACGACGTGGGGCTGCAGCTGCTGCGCCAGGACGGGGCCGGCGACGCGCCCTTCGACGGCCTCGGTTTCCGGGTAGCGGTGGGCGGCGGCATGGGGCGCACGCCCATGATCGCGCCGGTGCTGCGCACCTTCCTGCCGGCGGCGCACATCCTCAACTACCTCGAGGCGGTGCTGCGCGTCTACAACCGCTGGGGCCGGCGCGACAACCTCTACAAGGCGCGCATCAAGACCCTGGTGCGCGCCGAAGGGGAGCGCTTCAGCGCCGAGGTGGAGGACGAGTTCGCGCGCATCCTGCGCCTGGACGGCCCCTTGCACACCGTGACCGAGGCCGATCTGCGCGCACTGCAAGCGCGCTTTGCGCCTGCGCCGGNNCCCCCGAGGCTTCGGCCGGCCCGCGCGCCGCGGCGCCCGCCCCTGCAGCCCGACGAGGCCCGCGCCTACGCGCGCTGGTGCGAGCGCAACGTGCATGCGCACCGGCTGGCGGGCTACCGCGCGGTGACGCTGTCGTTCAAACGGCCGGGCCTCTCACCCGGCGATGCCACGGCCGAGCAGCTCGATGCCGCAGCCGACCTGGCCGCGCGCTTCAGCGCGGGCGAGGCGCGGGTGACGCACACCCAGAACCTGCTGCTGCCCTGGGTGCGCGAGGCCGACCTCATCGCGCTGTGGACGCAGGCCCGCGCGCTGGGGCTGGCCACGCCGCACGTGGGCCTGCTGACCGACCTCATCGCCTGCCCCGGGNGGNACTACTGCAGCCTGGCCAACGCCCGCACCCAGCCGCTGGCCCAGGCGTTGCTGGCGCGCTACCAGGACCTCGACGAACTGCACGACCTCGGCGCCATCGACCTGCATGTCTCGGGCTGCATCAACTCCTGCGGCCACCACCACAGCGGGCACATCGGCGTGCTCGGGGTGGACAAGGACGGGCAGGAGTGGTTCCAGATCACGCTCGGCGGCTCCGACGGCTCGGCGCGCGCGGGGCCGGCAACACCGGGCAAGGTGCTGGGGCCGGCGTTTGCCGCCGACGAAGTGCCAGACGCCATCGAGGCCGTGCTGGAGGTGTACCGCCAGCACCGCCTGCCCCACGAACCCTTCATCGACACAGTGCGCCGCCTGGGCCTGGCGCCCTTCAAGGCCGCCGCCGACGCCGTGCGCCCGTCCACCCAGGCCGTCGGCGCCTGAACACCCCCTTAACCGCCCATGACGACTATTTTTTTGATAGCTGAACCTGACCGATTCACGCTGGGCTTCGGCGAGAAATCCCTGAAACTGGCGCCGACGGACGACCCGGAGGGCCCCGACCTTGCCGGCGTGGGCCGCGTCGTGCTCGAGTTCCCCGCTTCACCGATGGCCGGGCCTTCAGCCAGGCCTGGCTGCTGCGGCGGCGCCTGCGCTTCGCCGGCGACCTGCGCGCCAGCGGCGACGTGCGGGTGGACCATGTGCTGCAGATGCGCCGCTGCGGCTTCTCGAGCGCCGAACTCGCCCCGGCGAAGACCCGGCGCTGGCGCTGCGCCTGCTGGACGCCTTCAGCGGTTTCTACCAGCGCGACGCCCTGCAGACGCTGGCCCTGCGCGCATCCGCGCTCCGCGTTTCGGAGGCCGTATGACGCACAGCCGCTTCGCCGCACCCAGCCCCGCACCGCACAGCCCAGCTGGCAGTGCTCTCGCCCGCTACGCACGGGCCGAGCCGGGCTTCGAAGCGCGGCTGGCCGCCACGCAAGCCCTGCTGCGCCAGGCCGCGGACAGCGGCCCCGCCGTGCAGGCCAGCAGCCTCGGCGCCGAGGACATGGTGCTGACCGACCTCATCAACCGCCTGCGGCTGCCCATCGGCATCTTCGTGCTCGACACCGGCCTGCTGCACCCGCAGACGCTGGCGCTGCTGCAGCGCCTGTCCGAACAGCAGGCCGCGCAAGCGCACGCGCCGCTCACCATCTACCGGCCGCGGCAGGAAGCCGTCGTCGCCTTCGTCGCGCGGGAAGGCGATGAGGCGATGCGCCGCAGCGTCGCGCTGCGCAAGGCCTGCTGCGCGCTGCGCAAGCTCGAACCGCTGGAGCGCGCCCTGCACGGGCAGGCCGCCTGGGTCACCGGGCTGCGCCGCGAGCAGTCCGAAGCGCGCAGCGAGGTGCCGCCGATCGACACCTCCGAACGCGCCCGCCACGGCCGCCTCAAGTTCAACCCGCTGGCCGACTGGAGCTGGGGCGACGTCTGGCACTACATCCGGCGCCACGGCGTGGCCTACAACCCCTTGCACGACCAGCACATGCCCAGCATCGGCTGCGCGCCCTGCACCCGTGCCATCACCGCGGGCGAACCGTTTCGCGCCGGCCGCTGGTGGTGGGAGGATGACGCCGCCAAGGAATGCGGCCTGCACGTGAAGCCACCCATCGGAGAACACCCATGAACGCCCNGCACCGCCCCCAAGCTGCTCGACCCGGCGCCCGGCCCCGCGCACGACCCGTCGCCCCACCCGGCTCCCGCCCCGAGCCACCTCGACGCGCTGGAGGAGGAGGCCATCTTCATCCTGCGCGAAGTCACCGCCGCCTTCGAGCGGCCCGCGCTGCTGTTCTCCGGCGGCAAGGACTCGCTGGTGATGCTGCGCTGCGCCGAAAAAGCCTTCGGCCGCAGCCGCCTGCCCTGGCCGCTGCTGATGATCGACACCGGCCACAACTTCCCCGAAGTCACCGCGTTTCGCGACCAGCGCGCGGCCGAGCTGGGCGCGCGGCTCATCGTGCGCAGCGTCGAGGACTCGATGCGCCGCGGCAGCGTGCGCCTGGCCCGCCCGGACGAAAGCCGCAACGCCCACCAGTCGGTCACGCTGCTGGAGGCGGTGGAGGAATTCCGCTTCGACGCCCTCATCGGCGGCGCGCGCCGCGACGAGGAAAAGGCCCGCGCCAAGGAGCGCATCTTCAGCCACCGCGACACCTTCGGCCAGTGGGACCCAAGGGCCNAGCGGCCCGAGCTCTGGAGCCTGTTCAACACCCGGCTGCACCCGGGCGAGCACTTCCGCGTGTTCCCCATCTCCAACTGGACCGAGCTCGACGTCTGGCGCTACATCGCGCGCGAAGGCATCGATCTGCCCTCGCTCTACTACAGCCACGCACGCGCCGTCGTCGAGCGCCGCGGGCTGCTCGTGCCCGTCACGCCGCTGACCNCCGCGCGCGAGGGCGAGACCGTGCAGCAGCGCGCGGTGCGCTTTCGCACCGTGGGCGACATCACCTGCACCTGCCCGGTGGAGAGTCAGGCCGCCACCCCGAAGCGGNTGATCCGCGAAACCCTGCACGCCGAGCTCAGCGAGCGCGGCGCCACCCGCATGGACGACCGCACCAGCGACGCCTCGATGGAACAGCGCAAGAAAGACGGCTACTTCTGATCCGCCACCATGAACTCAAAAACCATAGCAACACCCGACCATCTGGCGCTGGAGCCCCGGCCAAAAGACTCGCAAACCGCCCTGCGCTTCATCACCTGCGGCTCGGTGGACGATGGCAAGAGCACGCTGATCGGCCGTCTGCTGCTCGACAGCCGCTCCGTGCACCGTGACCAGCTCGACGCACTCACCCCGCACGGGGCTGGCATTGTCGACCTCGCACGCCTCACCGACGGCCTGGCCGCCGAGCGCGAACAAGGCATCACCATCGACGTGGCCTGGCGTTACTTCTCCACCCCGCAGCGCAGCTTCATCATCGGCGACAGCCCCGGCCACGAGCAGTACACCCGCAACATGGTCACCGCGGCAAGCAACGCCGACGCCGCCGTGCTGCTGATCGACGCCACCAAGCTCGACTGGGAGCGCCCCGGCCTCGAACTGCTGCCGCAAACCCGCCGCCACGCCCTGCTCTGCGGCCTGCTGCGCGTGCCGCACTGTGTCTATGCCATCAACAAGCTCGACGCCGTGAGCGACCCCGCGCGCGCCCACGCCGCCATCGCCCACGCCATCCAGCGCTTCACCGACGCCGCCGACCTGCGCGCCGACGCGGTGCTGCCGATCTCCGCCCGCGAGGGCTGGAACGTCGTCACGCCCGCGCCGCAGAGTCGCTGGTGCGGCCACTGCGGCCCCACGCTGCTGCAGTGGCTCGAGCGGGCCGAGCCGAGCGCGCGCGAGCCCGGACCGCCACCGCCTTCGCCGTGCAATGGGTGGATCCATTCGCCCACAGCGCCGCCACCGACCGCGGCCGCCGCGTGCTCTGGGGGCGCCTGGCCGAAGGCGTGGTGCGCGTCGGCCAGCGCCTGGCCGTGTTCCCCGGCGGCGAGCCGGTCCACGTCGTCGAGGTGCTCAGCCCCACCCGCGAGCCGCTGGCGCAAAGCCGCAGCACGACCGCC
This sequence comes from Burkholderiaceae bacterium, assembly GCA_013693755.1. Classification (GTDB taxonomy): domain Bacteria; phylum Pseudomonadota; class Gammaproteobacteria; order Burkholderiales; family Burkholderiaceae_C; genus Tibeticola. The sequence goes on along the minus strand of CP059256.1, from coordinate 2,817,635 downwards.
GGCGTGGTGCTCGACCGCGAGGTCGACATCTCCCGCGGCGACTGGTTGCTCGCCGCCGCGCCCAGCGCCGAAGCCGCCCCACCCGCCTGGGCGCCCGTGCACGAATGCCGCGCCACCCTGGCCTGGATGGACACCGAGCCCCTGCAGCCCGGCCGCAGCTACTGGGCGCTGCACGGCCACCGCTGGGTCAAGGCCCGGGTGCGGCAGTTGCACCACCGGCTCGACATCCGCAGCCTGCAGCCCGAAGCCGCCGACACCCTGGCGGCCAACGCGCTGGGCGAGGTCACGCTGCAATTCCAGCAGCCGCTGCCGCTGGCGCCGTACGCGCAGTCGCGCAGCCTGGGCGCGCTGATCCTCGTCGACACCGCGCGCCACAGCACCGCCGCGGCCGCCCTCGTCTGTTGACGGATATCAAGGCTGCGAACGCGGTCTGGGGCTACGCTTGGCCCCGTCGTCGCGCGAAACACCTAAAATTTCAGGTTTTGTGGTAACGGGGGCGCCGCGAGACCGCCCCTCTTCTTCGCACATTCCAACATGACCCACGTCGTCACCGAAGCCTGCATCCGCTGCAAATACACCGATTGCGTCGATGTCTGCCCCGTCGATTGCTTCCGCGAGNGGCCGAACTTCCTCACCATCGACCCGGATGAGTGCATCGACTGCGCGGTCTGCATCCCCGAGTGCCCGGTCAACGCCATCTACGCCGAAGAAGACCTGCCCAAAGACCAGGTGCACATGACCGCCCTCAACGCCGAGCTGGCCAAGCTCCCCACCTGGAAGAGCATCACCAAGCGCAAGGCGCCGCTGCCCGACGCCGAGGAGTGGAAGGACAAGACGGGCAAGCTCAAGGAACTCATCCGCTGACCCCGCCCGCCATGGAACCCCAAGCCAACGCCCATGTCATGAACACCGCCGCCGCCCACGAGGGCCCGATCGAGACCGATGCCGTCATCGTCGGCGCCGGCCCCGTCGGCCTGTTCCAGGTGTTCGAGCTCGGCCTGCTCGAGATCAAGGCCCACGTCATCGACTCGCTCGCCTACCCCGGCGGCCAGCCGGTGGAGCTCTACCCCGACAAGCCCATCTACGACATCCCGGCCGTGCCCGTCTACACCGGCCAGGAACTGACCGACAACCTGCTCAAGCAGATCGAGCCCTTCGGCCCGACCTTCCACTTCGGCCAGACCGTCACTCAGGTGCAGAAGCAGGACGACGGCCGCTTCTTCGTCGCCACCGACAAGGACACCACCTTCCTCGCCAAGACCGTCTTCATCGCCGCGGGCGTGGGCGCGTTCGAGCCGCGCACCCTCAAGGTCGACGGCATCGAGAAGTTCGAAGGCCAGCAGCTCTTCTACCGCGTGCGCGACCCGGCCCTGTTCGCCGGCAAGAACCTCGTCATCGTCGGCGGCGGCGACTCCGCCCTCGACTGGACGCTCAACTTCGTCGCCGAAGGCCCGAACAAGGCCGAAAGCGTCATCCTGGTGCACCGGCGCGACGGCTTCAAGGCCGCGCCGGCCAGCGTCGCCAAGATGAAGGAGCTCTGCGACCAATACGAGATGCAGTTCATCGTCGGCCAGATCACCGGCTTCGAGGAANAGGACGACCGCCTCACCCAGGTCAAGGTCACCGGCGCCGACGGCGTCACCCGCCTCGTGCCGCTGGACATGCTGCTGGTGTTCTTCGGCCTGTCGCCGAAGCTCGGCCCGATCGCCGACTGGGGCCTGGAGATCGAGCGCAAACAGCTCGTGGTGGACACCGAGAAGTTCTCCACCAACATCCCCGGCATCTTCGCCGTGGGCGACATCAACACCTACCCCGGCAAGAAGAAGCTCATCCTCTCGGGCTTCCACGAATGCGCGCTCGCCGCCTTCGCCGCCGCGGCCATCATCTTCCCCGACAAGGGCAAGATCCACCTCCAGTACACCACCACCAGCCCCAAGCTGCACAAGGTGCTGGGCGTGGAAACGCCGGTGTTCGACTGAGCGCCCGCCGCACGCTCCTCCCGCCCCACGGCCCGCCACGCGCGGGCCGTTTGTTTGTCTGCGGCCGGCCGCGCGGGCGGCCCGTCCGCCAGGGGCCAGCGCGACGCCGGCCAGCGGCTCGGCAGCGGCGCAGCCCCGAGCGCTACGGTGCCGTCAACACGTCCCGGTGCTTCCGTCCGAGCGCGCGCCTGTCCCGCCCCTGTCCCGCCCTTGCTCGCCCCGTGCGGCCAGCGCGGCACACTTCGGGGCATGTCGGTTCGTCTGTTTCCTCCCTCCCGCGCTGGGCTTGCGCTGCTGGCGCGCTGGCTCCGCCTGTTTGGGCTGAGCGCGGTGCTCGCGCTTGCGCTGACGGCGGCCCATCTGCCCGCGGGCGTGCTGATCGGCTGCATGGCCGCGGGCATCGTGCTGGCCCTGCGCGGCGGCGCGCTGCGCGTCTCGACGCGCCTGTTCGCGCTAGCCCAGGCGGTGCTGGGCTGCCTGATGGCCCACAGCCTGCAGCCCGCCACCCTGCATGCGGTGGCGCTGGACTGGCCGCTGCTGCTCGGCGTGACCGCGCTGCTGCTCGCCGCCAGCGGCACGCTGGGCTGGTGGATGATGCGCCGGCAGGTCTTTCCCGGCACCACCGCGGTGTGGNGGCTCGCGCCGGGCGCGGCCTCGGCCATGGTGCTGATGGCCGACGCCTACGGCGCCGATGCCCGGCTCGTGGCCTTCATGCAGTACGCGCGGGTGGTCGTGGTCACCAGCGTGGCCTCGTTCGTGGCCTGGTGGTGGCAGCCACGCGGCGACGTGCCCGCCATCAGCCCGGCCTTCCTCGCCACCCCGCGCTGGCCAGAACTGGCGGCCACGCTGGCGCTGGCGGTCGGCGGCGCGGCGCTGGGCCGGGGTTTGCGCATTCCCGCAGACCCCATGCTGCTGCCGCTGCTCGGCGGCGCCACGCTGCAATACCTGGGCTGGATGGACTTCGAACTGCCCGCGCCCTTGCTGGCGGCCGCCTATGCGGTGATCGGCTGGAGCATCGGGCTGCGCTTCACGNCCCCCTTGTTCCGGCATGCGCTGGGCGCCCTGCCCCAGGTGCTGGGTGCCATTGCCCTGCTGATGGGCCTGGGCGCCCTCATCGCCGTGGCCTTGACCCTGGGCTGGGGCCTGGCGCCGCTGACGGCGTATCTGGCCAGCAGCCCGGGCGGCGCGGATTCGGTCGCCATCATTGCCGCCACCAGCGCGGTGGACGCGGGTTTCGTGATGGCCATGCAACTCGGGCGCTTTCTCACCGTGCTGGCGGTCGGGCCGGTGCTCACCCGCTGGATTGCCACCCGCGCCGCACGCGCCTGACCCACCCGAAGAAGGCACCCACGCGCAACCGGAGGAGCCCATGCGCATTCTGCTCGCCGAAGACGAACCCGCCCTGGCCACCTGGCTGGTGCAGGCGCTGCAACAGAGCGGCTTTCAGGTCGACTGGATCAACGACGGCCGGCTGGTCCGCAAGAGCCTCAAGGACAGCCGCTTCGACGCGCTGATCCTCGACCTCGGCCTGCCCGGGCGCGACGGCCACGACGTGCTCGCCGAGCTCCGCGACAAGGGGCTGGGCCTGCCCGTGCTCATCCTCACCGCGCGCGATTCGCTGCGCGAGCGGGTGAACACGCTCAACCAGGGCGCGGATGACTTCCTGGCCAAGCCGTTCGAGCTGGCCGAGCTCGAAGCCCGGCTGCTCGCGCTGATCCGCCGCGCGCGCGGTGCGGCTCACCCGCGCTTTGCCTGCGGCCCGCTGGTCTACGACCCTCTCTCGCGCCAGCTGCTGCTGCGCCACCAGCCACTGACCCTGCCGCCGCGCGAGCACGCGCTGCTGTGCGAGCTGGTGCAGCACAGCGGCGAGCCGCTGTCCAAGCGCGATCTGCTCGAGCGCCTGTTCGACGACGAGGTCGACGTCCATCCCGAAGGGGTGGAGGTGCTGGTCCACCGGCTGCGCAAGCGGCTCGAGGCCAGCGGCGTACGCATCACCACCTTGCGCGGCCTGGGCTATGTACTCAAGGAGGAGCCATGCTGAAACCCCTGCGCCGCTGGAGCCTGCGCCACACCCTGCTGGCGGTGCTGCTGCCGGGGCTGCTCGGGGTGATGGGCCTGGAGCTGTACGCGAGCTGGCGCACCGCACTGGCCGCAGCCAACGCAGCCTACGACCGCTCGCTGCTGGGCGCCATCAAGGCGATGGACGCCAACATCTCCACCGCCAGCGGCGGCCTGTCGGTCGAGCTGCCTTACCGCATGCTCGAATTCTTCGAGCTCACCGCCAACGGCCAGGTGTTCTACCGCGTCGCCAGCGGCGACGGGCTGGTGGAAATCGGCAGCGCGGAGCTGCCCGCGCCCCCGCGGCCGCTGATCGACGGCCAGCCGCAGTTCAGCGATGCCACCTACTACGGCGTGCCGATTCGCCTGGGCTCGTATGCGCGACGGCTCACCCACCCACTGTCGCAGGGTTCGGACTCGGACCGGGTGGTGGTGCAGGTCGGCGAGACGCTGGAGAGCCGGCAGGACTTCACCCGCCGGCTGGTGCTCGAGGCCGTGGCGCGCGACCTGCTCCTGCTGCTCGCCGCCGGCGCCCTGGTGGTGCTGGGCGTGGGCGGCGCCCTGCGGCCGCTGCAGCGGCTGCGCCAGGAGGTGGCCAGCCGCCCGAGCGACGACCTCGCGCCCATCCGCGCCGAGGCCGTCCCGGCCGAGGTGCAGCCGCTGGTGCAGGCCATCAACATCCACATGGCGCGCTACCAGGACGTGGTGGAGGCCCGCCGGCGCCTCGTCGACGACGCCAGCCACCAGTTGCGCACCCCGCTGGCAACGCTCGCCACCCAGGTGGCCTATGCGCTGCGCGAGCCCGATCTGCAGCGCAAGGATCTCGCGCTCGCAGCCATCAAGACCCAGCTCGACGACGCGGTACGCCAGACGAACCAGATGCTTGCACTGGCCCGCGCCGACAGCGCCGAACTCACGCCCGAACCCACCGACGTGCTGGCCCTGGGCCGCGAGCTCACCCGCAGCCTGTGGCCGCTGGCCCGCCAGCGCGGCATCGACCTCGGCTTCGAGCCGCTCGGCGAGGGCCTGGCCGCCACCCACGGCGCGCTGATGCGCGAGGCGCTGGCCAACCTGGTGCACAACGCCCTACTGCACACCCCGCGCGGCGCACATGTGACGGTTCAGGCCGGGCTCGAGGCCAGCGGCACGCCCGCCGGGCCACGGCACGACGCGGTGCTGCGCGTCATCGACGACGGCCCCGGCATGCCGCCCGAGGAACTGGAGCGCGTGGGCGAGCGCTTCTTTCGCGGGCAGGGCGGCCGCGCGNGGGGCTCCGGCCTGGGGCTGGCGATTGCGCGCGCCATCGTCGAGCGGCACGGCGGCCAGCTGCTGCTCTCTGCGAGCCAACCTGGCCCGGCTCCGCGCGGGCTGACCGCAACGCTACGCTGGCCCGCCGCGGCCAATGCGCCAACCGGGCCGGGTGATGCCCATCGCCCGGCGACTGGCCTTGTGAACGGGGCTTCGAGGGGATTCGAGGGGACCGATGCACTCGCACCGATCTCCGGGTTTTCCCGCAAATTTTCCGCGCCGGCATGAAAGGCGACCGAAAGCCGCGGTTTTCTACAGTGCCCTCACGCCGCGCCACCCGACCCGGGGCCTGCGGCGGCAACGAACTGTCGAAAGGAGACTCTCATGCGTGTTCCCTCTGTCGCCTGGGCCGCCCTGGCCTGCTCTGCCCTGTTGAGCGTGTCCGCGCTGGCCGGCCCGCTGGACAAGCCGGAATGCATCGCCCCGGCCAAGCCCGGCGGCGGCTTTGACCTGACCTGCTAGCTCGCACAGAGCGCGCTGCAGGAGGGCAAGTACATCAGCGACCCGCTGCGGGTGAGCTACATGCCCGGCGGCATCGGCGCAGTGGCCTACAACGCCATCGTGGCGCAGCGTCCGGCCGAGAACAACACCATCGTCGCCTTCTCGGGCGGCTCGCTGCTCAACCTCGCGCAGGGCAAGTTCGGCCGCTACAACGAGAACGACGTGCGCTGGCTCGCCGCCGTTGGCACGGATTACGGCGCCATCATCGTCGCCGAGAACTCGCCGCTCAAGAGCATCAGGNACCTGGTCGCCGCCATCAAGGCCGACCCCACCAAGGTGGTGTTCGGTGCCGGCGGCAGCGTGGGCAGCCAGGACTGGATGAAGGCCGCGCTCACCGCACGCGCCGCCGGGCTCGAACCCAAGGCCATGCGCTTCGTGGCCTTCGAGGGCGGCGGCGAGGCGCTCACCGCCTTGCAGGGCGGCCATGTGCAGGTGTACTCCGGTGACGCCTCGGAAGCCGAGGAGCAGATGAAGGCCGGCGCGAAGATCCGCGTGCTGGCGGTGCTGGCCGACAAGCGGCTCGAGGGCAAGCTCGCCAGCGTGCCGACGATGAAGGAGCAGGGCTACGACGTGCAGTGGCCCATCATCCGCGGCTTCTACATGGGGCCGAAGGTGAGCGACGCCGACTTCAAGGTCTGGACCGACACCTTCGACAAGATGATGGCCACGCCCGCGTACGACAAGCTGCGCGCCGAGCGCGGGCTGTTCAAGTTCGCGCTCACGGGCAAGGCGCTGGAGAGCTACATCAAGGAGCGCATGGCCACCTACCGGCAGCTCGTGACCGACTTCAACCTCAAGGTCGCCAACTGAGGCGCTGACCCCTGTAGCGGCGTGCGCGGCCGGCGGTCGCGCGCGCCCGCGCCTATTCCCTTCGAAGGAGCACCCGATGGCTGATCGCCTGCTGGGCGCCGTGTGCGTGATCGTGGCCGCCGCCATGGCCTGGTTTGCACGCAGCTACACGGCCGAGATTTCATACGAGCCCGTCGGGCCGCGTGCATTTCCCACCTTGCTGGCGGGCTTGATGGGCCTGGCCGGGCTGTGGCTGCTGCTGCGCCCGCGCCGCTTCACCCCAGCGACGCCCGCCAGCACCGAGCCGCAGGCGCCGCCCAACCTCAAGGCCGTGGCCTTGTGCGCGGTGGCGGTGCTGGCCTATGGCGCGGTGTTTCAGGCGCTGGGCTTCTGGCTGGCGACGGCCGCGATGACGGTGCCCGTGGCACTGGCCTTTGGTGGACGCTGGCACAAGGCCCTGGCGGGCGGGCTGGTGATGGGCCTGGGCCTGTACTTTCTGTTCGACAAACTGCTCGACGTCATCCTGCCCACTGGGGTGATGGCGTTCCTGCTCGGAGGCCGTTGATGGACACGCTGCAACATCTGTTCGACGGCTTCGGCGTCGCGCTGGCGCCGGTGAACCTGCTGGTGGCCACCATCGGCGCCTTCATCGGCACGGTGGTGGGCATGCTGCCAGGTCTGGGGCCCATCAACGGCGTGGCGCTGCTGATGCCGCTGGCCTTTGCACTGAAGCTGCCGCCCGAGACGGCGATGATTCTGCTCACCGCGGTCTACATCGGCTGCGAGTTCGGCGGGCGGATTTCCTCCATCCTGCTCAACGTGCCGGGCGATGCCGGCGCGATCATGACGGCCATCGACGGCTACCCGATGGCCGTCAAGGGCGAGGCGGGCGTGGCCTTGTCGATCTCGGCCTGGAGTTCCTTCATCGGCTCCACGGTGGCGACGCTGGGCATCGTGCTGTTTGCGCCGCTGCTGGCGCGCTGGGCGCTGGCCTTCGGGCCGGCCGAGTATTTCGCGCTGATGTGCTTCGCGTTTGCCTGCATCACCGGGCTCATGGGGCAGCAGCCGATGAAGGCGGTGCTGGCGGCGGTGATCGGGCTCTCGCTCTCGACCGTGGGGCTGGATGCGAACTCCGGCATCTACCGCTTCACCGGCGACAACGTGCACCTGTCCGACGGCATTCAGTTCATCGTGGTGGTGATCGGGCTGTTCTCGGTCAGCGAGATCCTGCTCATGGCCGAGCACCAGGCCCATGCGACCGGGCTCATCCGGCGCACCGGCCGCAACCTCTTCAACCTCAAGGAGATGGCACAGACCTGGTGGACCAGCATCCGCTCGGCGCTCGTGGGCTTCACCGTGGGCGTGCTGCCCGGCGCCGGCGCCACCATCGCCAGCGCCATGGCCTACACGCTGGAAAAGCGCCTCAACGACAAGCAGGGCACCTTCGGCAAGGGCGACATCCGCGGCGTCACGGCGCCCGAGGCCGCCAACAACGCCTCGGCCAACGGGTCCTTCATCCCCATGCTGACGCTGGGCGTGCCGGGCTCGGGCACGACGGCGGTGATGGTGGGTGCGCNNTCGCTCTACAACATCACGCCGGGGCCGGCGCTGTTCACCCAACAGCCTGCGCTGGTGTGGGGCCTGATTGCCTCGATGTTCATCGGCAACGTGCTGCTGCTGTTCATCAACATTCCGCTGGTGGGCCTGTTCACCCGCATCCTGCTGGTGCCCAACTGGCTGCTGGTGCCGGCCATTCTGGCCATCAGCGCCGTGGGCGTGTATTCGGTGCATGCCACCACCTTCGACCTGATGCTCATGGCCGGCCTGGGCATCGCCGGCTATCTGCTGCGCAAGGCGGGCGTGCCGATGGCGCCGCTGATCCTGGGCTTCGTGCTCGGCGACCTGATGGAGCAGAACCTGCGCCGCGCACTCTCCATCACCAACGGCGACGTGCACATCCTGTTCGAGAGCGCCATCGCCAAGGGCTTGTGGGTGGGCGTGGCGGCCATGCTGCTGGTGCCGCCGCTGCTGCGGCTGCGCAGCCGGCGCGCGGCCGCACGGTGATTCGCCTGTAAAATTCGAGCCGCACCCCGCCCGGGGTGCATTCGCTAGGGTGTTGCGGCCAGACCGGCCGCGACTGAGAAAGTCCCTTTGAACCTGATTGAGGTAATCCTCGCGCAGGGAAGCAAGCTCAAACGGCCCACCGCGCCCACACGGCGCACCACGCGGCCACACCAGCGACGCCGACCTGCCATCACGTTGGAGAAACGTCATGGCGTCCCCACAGCCAAAATTCAAGAAAAATNCCCGCAAACCCAGCGCGAAATGGTCGCTGTCTGCTATTTTATTGNCAGCAAACAGCGTGTGCGCGCAGACCGCGCCCGCACCGGCGGCCACGCTCGCGCCCGTCACCGTCAGCCTGCCGCGCCCCGCGCCGGCCGCTGATGTCACCGGCTTCGGCAACTGGCCGCTGCGGGAGTTGCCGGTGTCGGCCGATGTGATCACCCGCGAGCAGATGGACCTGCTGGGCGCCCAGCGCCTGGCAGACCTCACGCGGCTCGACGCCTCGATGACCGACGCCTACAACGCACCCGGCTACTGGGACTTCCTCACCCTGCGCGGCTTCGTGCTCGACAACCGCAGCAACTACCGGCGCGAAGGGCTGCCCATCAGCGCGGAGACGAGCATCCCGCTCGACAACAAGGAGCGCGTCGAAATCCTCAAGGGCACGAGCGGCCTGCAGGCCGGTGTGAGTGCGCCCGGCGGCCTGGTGAACTATGTCGTCAAGCGCCCGACCGACGCGCCGCTGCGCGAAGTCTCGCTGCAGTTCACCGAGCGGCGCAGCCTGATCGCCGCCGTTGACCTGGGCGGTCGCTTCGGCGAAGGCGCGGCGTTCGGCTACCGGCTCAACCTCGCGACCGAGTCGCTGCGCCCGCTCATCCGCAACCTCGACGGCAACCGTAACCTCGGCGCACTCGCGCTGGACTGGCGGCTCAACGCCGACACCGTGCTCGAGGCCGAGGTGGAAGCCAGCCGCAAGCAGCAGCCCAGCCAGCAAGCCTTCAGCCTGCTTGGCGATCGACTGCCCGCCCCGCCCGACCCGCGGCTCAACCTCAACAACCAGGCCTGGTCGCAGCCCTCGGACTTCCAGGCGCTGACAGGCACGGTGCGGCTGCGCCAGCAGATCGACGCCAACTGGCGCTGGTCGGCCCAGCTCGGCAGCCAGCGGCTCAAGAGCAACGACCGCCTCGCCTATGCCTATGGCTGCAGCGCCGAAGACCGCTACGACCGCTTCTGCAGCGACGGCACTTTCGACCTCTACGACTTCCGCAGCGAAGACGAGTACCGCACCCAGCAGGCCGCCCGCGCCGAACTGCGCGGCACGGTGCTGGCCGGCGGGCTCACGCACGAGCTCGGGTTCAGCGTGCTGGCCAGCCAGTTGCGCAACCACTTCCAGCCGCAGGCCTACAACTGGGTCGGCATCGGCAGCGTCGACGGGACGAGCCGTGTGGCCCCCGACCCCACCCCGGCCGACCCCAGCACCAACCGGGACGAGCGCAGCCTCGAACTCGCCGTGACCGACACCGTGCGCCTGGGCGAGCGCACCACGCTCTGGCTCGGCCTGCGCCAGACCCAGTTGGCCCGCGAGAGCATCCGCACCGACGGCAAGCGCGCCACCGACACCCGCCAGACCATCGCCACGCCCTGGCTGGCGCTGAGCTACCGGCTGGCCGAGGGCCTGCGTGCGTACGCCAGCTACGGCGAGGGTGCGGAATCCCAGGTCGTACCGAACAAGCCCTCGCAGTACCTCAACGCCGGCCAGGCGCTGCCAGTGCTCAAGTCCCGCCAATGGGAAGCCGGCCTCAAGAGCGACGGCGATGCGCTGGGCTGGCAGCTCACCGCCTTTCGCATCGTGCGTCCGGTGAGCAACCTCGATGCGTGCTCCCGCCTGGGCCTCTCGCCCTGCCTCGGCGGCTATGACGGCGAGGCCGTGCACCGCGGACTGGAAGCCTCGGCACACTGGAAAACCGGCGCGTGGCGGCTCAGCGGCAGCGCCACCNTGCTCGACGCACGCCGCCAGGGCAGCGTGCTCGAACCCGAAACCAACGGTCAGCGCCCCACCAACGTGCCGCGCACCGTGCTGCGCGCACAGGCCACCTGGCTCGCCCCCACCCTGCCCGGCCTGAGCCTCAACGGCCTGCTGTCCTACGAAGGCGCCCGCAAGGTGTTGCCCGACGGCTCCATCACCCTGCCGGGCTGGGCCACGGTGGACGCCAGCCTGCGCTACCAGACCCGCAGCGGTGCAACGCGCTGGACCTGGACGCTCGGCATCGACAACCTGTTCGACCGGCGCTACTGGAAGGAATCGCCCTACCAATACGGCCACGTCTACCTCTACGCCGGCGCACCCCGCACCGCGCGCGTCCTTGAGCGCGAGCTTCTGAAAATCACGGCGCCCTTCCAAAACCGAAAAATGACGCTATAATTTGAGGCTTGTTCCCCGATAGCTCAGTCGGTAGAGCGCCGGACTGTTAATCCGTAGGTCCCTGGTTCGAGCCCAGGTCGGGAGCCAAAACATTGAAAAAGCCAGCAGAATCCTCTGCTGGCTTTTTCATTTCACGCCGTGCGCGAAGACGACCGACCGGCCTGCCTATTGCAAGGCCAGCGCATGAACCGACCCGCCCACCCATGACCGCCCGACCCGCCCCCGCCTGCCCTGGCTCGCCGCGGGCGAGGCGTTTCCGGCGGTCGAANCAGCCTGGGGGCCCGAAGACCCCGTGCCCGGCTTGCTCGCCGCCGGTGGTGCGCTGGACGTGGAGACACTCGCCAACGCCTACCGCCGCGGCATCTTTCCCTGGTTCAGCGACGGCCAGCCCATCCTGTGGTGGAGCCCGGACNCCCGCATGGTGCTTCGGGTGCCGGACTTCCGGCTGCATCGGTCGCTGCGCAAGACCCTGCGCCGCTTTCAGGACGACCCGGCCTGCGAGGTTCGCTTCGACACCGCCTTCGACGCCGTCATCAAAGCCTGCGCGCACAGCCCGCGCCCGGGTCAGTCGAGCACCTGGATCGTCGCCGACATGGTGCGCGCCTACCAGGCCCTGCACCGCGCGGGGATGGCCCACAGTGTCGAGACCTGGGTGAACGGGGAACTCGTCGGCGGGCTGTACGTGGTGGCCATCGGCCGCGCGGTGTTTGGCGAATCCATGTTCGCGCGGGCGACGGATGCCTCCAAGATCGCGCTGGCGGCCCTGGTCAGTTTCTGCCGGCGAGAGAACCTGCCGCTGATCGACTGCCAGCAGAACACCCGGCATCTGGCCTCCCTCGGCGCGGGTGAGATCCCGCGCCGGCGCTTCGTGAGCGAAGTGCAGGCGCTGGCCGCGCAGCCCGGCCCCACGTGGCGCTTCGACTCCGTATACTGGTCGGCACTCATGGACCCCCGACCGGCTGCACCGTGACGCATCTCGGACCTGCCGCTGCAGGCGCTGCAGTTCTACGCCACCGCCGCTTACGACTGCAGCTATCTCCCCGGCCGACTCGCCCGCTCGCAGGTGGCCACGCCCAGCCACCTGATTCATGCCGGCCTGTACTCCACCCTGGTGACGCAGGGCTTTCGCCGCAGCGGCATGTTCACCTACCGCCCGCACTGCGACGCCTGCCGGGCCTGTGTGCCGATCCGGGTGCTCGCCGGGCAGTTCCGCCCCGACCGCAGCCAGCGGCGCGCCTGGAACCGCCACCGGCACCTCAGCGTGCGGGTACTCGATCTGTGCTTTCTGCCCGAGCACTACCGCCTGTACCTGCGCTACCAGGCCGAGCGCCACGCCGGCGGCGGCATGGACCACGACAGCGTCGACCAGTACACCCAGTTCCTGCTGCAAAGCCGGGTGAACTCGCGCCTGGTCGAATTCCGCGAGCCCCTGNAGGCCGGCGAGGAACGCCCCGGCGCGCTTCGCATGGTGTCGGTCGTGGACGTACTCGACGACGGGTTGTCTGCCGTCTACACCTTCTACGATCCGGACCCTCGTGCGAGCTACGGCACCTACAACGTGCTGTGGCAAATCGAACAGTGCCGCGCACTGGGCCTGCCGCACCTGTATCTGGGCTACTGGATTGCCGAGAGCGCCAAGATGAACTACAAGGCCCGCTTTCGACCCGCCCAGGTGCTGCGCGCACAGGGCTGGGAAGCGCTCGACGACGGGGCCTGAGACGACTTGGCGAGATCCAAAGCGGACGCCCCTCACGAAACCGGCGCCCTGACGCCCTGGACGCCTCATGCGGCAATTCCGCAGCGCACCATTTCACACTATAAAATAACGTCCTGTTGTTCAGGACGTTCGCCATGAAATCCACGCCGGTTCCCGCCCGACCCACCATTCAGGTGCTGGAGCGCATGTTCGCGCTCATGGAGGTGCTGGCTGCGCGCGACGATGCGGTGTCGCTCAAGGAAATCAGCGAAAAGACCGGGCTGCATCCGTCCACCGCGCACCGCATCCTCAACGACTTGCTGATCGGCCGCTTCGTCGACCGCCCCGAGCCGGGCAGCTACCGCCTGGGCATGCGCTTGCTCGAGCTGGGCAACCTGGTGAAAAGCCGCCTCGACGTGCGCGAAGTCGCGCTCGGGCCGATGCGCGAGCTGCACAAGCTCACCCAGCAGCCGGTGAATCTGAGCGTGCGCCAGGGCGACGAGATCGTCTATGTGGAGCGCGCGTACAGCGAGCGCTCCGGCATGCAGGTGGTGCGGGCCATCGGCGGGCGCGCCCCGCTGCACCTGACCTCGGTAGGCAAGCTGTTTCTCGCCGCCGACGATCCCCAGCGGGTGCGCGCCTATGCCACGCGCACCGGCCTCGCCGGGCACACCCGCAACAGCATCACCCGCCTGCCCGACTTCGAGCGCGAACTCGCGCGCACCCGGCAACTCGGCATCGCACGCGACAACGAAGAGCTCGAACTGGGCGTGCGCTGCATGGCCGCGGGCATCCGCGACGACCAAGGAAGGCTCGTCGCGGGCCTGTCCATCTCGGCGCCGGCCGACCGGCTCGACGAGGGCTGGCTGCCCAAGCTGCAGGCCACGGCCGAGAAGATTTCAGAGGCGCTCGGCTACCGGCCGAACGCGGGTTGAGCAGGCCCGCTCAAGGGCGCGCGGCTCAGCCGTGACCCGGGTCGACGGCGCGGCGGCCGACGGGCCGCTGCTCCAGCCAGCGCCGCACGCGCTCGGCATCGGCGATGCGGCTGAGTTTGCCGGCCGAGTCGAGGAAAACCATGATCAGCTTGCGCCCGGCCACCTTGGCCTGCATGACGAGGCACTGACCGGCTTCGGAGATGTAGCCGGTTTTCTGCAGGCCGATGTCCCACGACGGGTTCTTGACCAGCCGGTTGGTGTTGTTGAACTGCAGCAGGCGGTTGCCAACCTCGACCTCGTAGCCGGGCGAGGTGGTGAGTTCACGCAGCCGTGCGTCGTGGTAGGCGGCCGCGACCAGCGTCGCGAGGTCCTTCGCGCTGGACTGGTTCTGGCTGGACAGGCCGGTGGGTTCCACGTAGCGGGTGTCGTTCATGCCCAGCGACCGCGCACGGGCGTTCATGAGTGAAACGAAGCGTTCCAGCCCACCGGGATAGGTGCGGCCGAGCGCGTGGGCGGCGCGGTTTTCGCTGGACATCAGGGCCAGGTGCAACAACTCCCCGCGGGAGAGTTCGGTGCCGACCTTCAGCCGCGAGCGCGTGCCCTTCTCGGTGTCCACGTCGTCCTGGGTGATGACGATCTTCTCGTCAAGCGGCAACCCCGCTTCGCTGATGAGCAGCCCGGTCATGAGCTTGGTGAGCGAGGCGATCGGCAACACCGCCTGGTCGTTCTTGCGGAACAGCACTTCCTTGGTGTCCTGATCGACCACCAGCGCGACGCTGGAGCGCAATTCCAGCGGATCGGACACACCGTGCAGACCGGCGAGTTCGCCGTAGGACGGCTTGGGCGGTGCCACCACCCGGGCCGCCGCGACGGGGCGGGCGGCCTTGCGGGCCGGTTTGACCGCCTTCCGCGAGCGGCGGTGCGGGCAACCTGAGATGTCTTGGCGGATTTGGCGACGGGCTTCTGGCTGCGTGCGTGGGCGTCGGCAGGTGGCGCGACCAGCAGGACGGCCACGCTCAGGCTGAGCAGGGACTGAACAATTCGTTTCATGCGGTCTCGTGGCGGTGACGTTCGCATCCGGTGCGGTGTGCCGGTGAAGGCTGGACACACCGCTGACATGTCATGGTGACAGTATTAAACATGAAAAGCCGCGCAAGTTCAAAGACTTGCGCGGCTTTTTCGACTCGGATCGCAACTGGTGGACGCCGTCGGTGCCTGGGAGCGAGCCGGACGTACCCGCTCAGCCCTGCGCAGCCACCCGATCGGCCTTGCTCTGCAACTTGTTGAGCGCGCTGAGGTAAGCCTTGGCCGAGGCGACGACGATGTCGGGATCGGCCCCCACCCCGTTGACCACGCGGCCGCTGTTCTGCAGGCGCACCGTGACTTCGCCCTGGCTCTCGGTCGATCCGCTGATGGCGTTGACCGAGTAGAGCACCATCTCCGCGCCACTCTGCACCTTGGATTCGATGGCCTTGAGCGAGGCATCGACCGGGCCGTTGCCGTCGGACTCGGCATGCACTTCCTTGCCGTTCATGGTGAAGACGATGCGCGCACTGGGCCGCTCGCCCGTCTCGCTGTGCTGG
This sequence comes from Burkholderiaceae bacterium, assembly GCA_013693755.1. Taxonomy (GTDB): domain Bacteria; phylum Pseudomonadota; class Gammaproteobacteria; order Burkholderiales; family Burkholderiaceae_C; genus Tibeticola. The sequence continues at coordinate 2,802,300 of CP059256.1, read as the reverse complement.
GCCAGCGAGACGAAGCCGAAGGTCTCCTTCTCGTGGGCAAAGCTCTCGTCGCTCACCAGCGCGAGGATGTCCTCGTCGAAGATTTCGCTCTTGCGGTCGGCGAGTTCCTTGAAACGGGCGAAGGCGGCGTTCACCTCGGTCTCGCTCTCGAGGCTGACGCCGAGTTCCTGCAGGCGCTGCTTGAACGCATTGCGCCCGCTGAGCTTGCCCAGCACGATCTTGTTGGCGCTCCAGCCCACGTCCTCGGCGCGCATGATTTCGTAGGTGTCGCGGGCCTTGAGCACGCCGTCCTGGTGGATGCCCGAGGCATGGGCAAACGCATTGGCGCCCACCACCGCCTTGTTCGGCTGCACGACGAAGCCGGTGATCTGGCTGACCATGCGGCTCGCCGCCACGATGTGCCGGGTGTCGATGCCGACGTCGAGGTCGAAATGGTCGCGCCGGGTNCGGACGGCCATCACCACCTCCTCCAGTGCGCAATTGCCGGCACGCTCGCCCAGGCCGTTGATGGTGCATTCCACCTGGCGCGCGCCGCCGATCTTCACGCCGGCGAGCGAGTTGGCCACGGCCATGCCGAGGTCGTTGTGGCAGTGCACCGACCAGACGGCCTTGTCGGAGTTCGGAATGCGCTCGCGCAAGGTGCGGATGAAGTTGCCGTAGAGCTCGGGGATGGCATAGCCCACGGTGTCGGGCACGTTGATGGTGCGGGCGCCTTCGTCGATGACGGCTTCGAGCACGCGGCAGAGGAAGTCCAGATCGCTGCGGTAGCCGTCCTCGGGGCTGAATTCCACGTCGGCCACCTGGTTGCGCGCAAAGCGCACCGCCAGCCGCGCCTGCTCGTACACCTGGTCGGGCGTCATGCGCAGCTTCTTCTCCATGTGCAGCGGCGAGGTGGCGATGAAGGTGTGGATGCGGGCGCTGTTGGCGCCCTTGAGCGCCTCGGCCGCGCGCGCGATGTCGCGGTCGTTGGCGCGCGAGNNCGAGCACACCGTGGAGTCCTTGATGGCGTTGGCAATGGCCTGCACGGCTTCGAAGTCGCCGTTGGAGCTGGCGGCGAAACCGGCCTCGATCACGTCCACACGCAGGCGCTCGAGCTGGCGGGCGATGCGCAGTTTCTCGTCGCGGGTCATCGAGGCGCCGGGCGACTGCTCGCCGTCGCGCAAGGTGGTGTCGAAAATGATCAACTTGTCAGCCATGGTGGGAACTCCTGAGAACTGAGAAACCGCAACGCAAAAACCGGAAAGCAAAGAAAAAGGCCCGTTGCGGGTGCAGACGGGCCTTTTTGAATTTCGTGCGCGAACGCTATCGACTCCGCCCGTCGGGCAGTAGCAGTAGCGAAAGCAGCGCGAAGTTCATAGCGTGCAATGTAGCACAGGAATCATTCGCGTGCAGGGCGGCGGCCGATCAGCGATGAAGCCCGCGCTCCTCAGGCTCGTCGGTGGAGGTGCTGATCACGCTGGTGCGCTGGCCTTTGGCGCGCCGCCAGAGGTAGACCGCATAGCCGCTGAAGCCATAGATCACGAAGACGCCAAACAGCACCGCCGGCGGGTGGATGTTGATGACCGCAATGCTCAGCGCGATGAGCACGATCACCACGAAGGGCACGCTGCGGCGCATCTGGATGTCCTTGAAGCTGTAGAACGGCACGTTGGTCACCATGGTCAGCCCGGCGTAGAGCGCGATGGCAAACATGGGCCACGCCACCTCGGCGCCCGCGACGCCGAGGTCGTTGACGATCCAGATGAAGCCGGTGACGAGCGCAGCGGCAGCGGGCGACGGAAGCCCCTGAAAGTAGCGCTTGTCGACCACGCCGGTGTTGACGTTGAAGCGCGCAAGCCGCAGCGCCGCGCAGGCGCAATAGACGAAGCCGGCGATCCAGCCCCAGCGGCCCAGGCCGCGCAGCGCCCATTCGTAGGCGATGAGCGCGGGTGCCGCCCCGAAGGACACCATGTCCGAGAGCGAATCCATCTGCTCGCCAAACGCGCTCTGGGTGTTGGTCAGGCGCGCCACGCGCCCGTCGAGGCTGTCGAGCACCATGGCAGCGAAGACGCCGGCCGCCGCGAGGTCGAAGCGGCCATTCATGGCCATCACCACGGCGTAGAACCCGCCGAACAAGGCGGCCAGGGTAAACAGGTTGGGCAGGATGTAAATGCCCTTGCGCCGCTTGCGCGGCAGGACCGGTTCGGCCTGCGGGAGCCCCGATTCGCTTCCGTCATGCATAAAAATCTCCGTACCCCAGCGTGAATCGGTCGGTTTGCGCTATCACTTTATACTTACCCTATAGCCTGTGGGCACCGTGCCGGCCGGCGGCAACGCGCGGAGCCCGCCGCCGCACCAGCGCCGCAGTGTAAGGGCAACACGGAACAGGGCCCTTGCGCGCCGGGCGCCAGCGCAAAACAGGGGCCACCGAAGTGGCCCCACGGATGCGGCAGCCTGCAGGCCGCCTGGACTGCGCGATCAGTTGCGCGACTGGTCCACCAGCTTGTTCTTGGCGATCCAGGGCATCATGGCGCGCAGCTGGCCGCCGACCACCTCGATCGGGTGGGCCGCCAGGTTGCGGCGGCGGGCGGTCATGCTCGGATAGTTCAGGCGGCCTTCCTGGATGAACATCTTGGCGTAGTCGCCGTTCTGGATGCGCTCCAGCGCCTTGCGCATGGCCTTGCGGGACTCCTCGTTGATCACCTCGGGACCGGTCACGTACTCGCCGAACTCCGCGTTGTTGGAGATCGAGTAGTTCATGTTGGCGATGCCGCCCTCGTACATCAGGTCCACGATGAGCTTGAGCTCGTGCAGGCACTCGAAATAGGCCATCTCGGGAGCGTAGCCCGCTTCGACCAGCGTCTCGAAGCCCATCTTGACCAGTTCCACCGCGCCACCGCACAGCACGGCCTGCTCGCCGAACAGGTCGGTTTCGGTCTCTTCCTTGAAGCTGGTCTCGATGATGCCGGCCTTGCCGCCGCCGTTGGCCATGGCGTAGGACAGGGCCAGGTCACGCGCCTTGCCGGACTTGTCCTGGTGGATGGCCACCAGGTGCGGCACGCCGCCACCCTGGGTGTAGGTGGAGCGCACGGTGTGGCCGGGTGCCTTGGGCGCGACCATCCAAACGTCCAGATCGGCGCGCGGCACGACCTGGTTGTAGTGCACGTTGAAGCCGTGCGCAAACGCCAGCGAGGCGCCCTGCTTGATGTGGGGCTCGACGTTGTTCTTGTAGACCTCGGCGATCTGCTCGTCGGGCAGCAGGATCATGACCACGTCGGCGGCCTTGACCGCGTCGTTGACTTCCATCACGGTCAGGCCGGCCTTGCCGACCTTGTCCCAGGAGGCGCCGCCCTTGCGCAGGCCGACGACGACCTTCACGCCGCTGTCGTTGAGGTTCTGCGCGTGGGCGTGGCCCTGGGAGCCGTAGCCGATGATGGCCACGGTCTTGCCCTTGATGAGGCTCAGATCGCAGTCCTTGTCGTAGTAGACCTTCATGTTTTCTCCTGTTGAATGGGTCGGTTGAAGCGGGGTCGCGGTGTGCGTCAGACGCGCAGGATGCGCTCGCCGCGGCCGATGCCGCTGGCGCCGGTGCGCACGGTTTCGAGAATGGCGGTGCGGTCGATGGCGTCGAGGAAGGCGTCGTTCTTCGCCTGGTCGCCGGTGAGTTCGATGGTGTAGCTCTTTTCGGTCACGTCGATGATGCGGCCGCGGAAGATGTCGGCCATGCGCTTCATCTCCTCGCGCTCCTTGCCCACCGCACGCACCTTCACCATCATCAGTTCGCGTTCGGTGTAGGCGCCTTCCGTGAGGTCCACCACCTTGACGACTTCGATGAGGCGGTTGAGATGCTTGGTGATCTGCTCGATCACGTCATCCGAACCGGTGGTCTGGATGGTCATGCGCGAGAGCGAGGGGTCTTCCGTCGGGGCCACCGTCAGCGACTCGATGTTGTAGCCACGGGCCGAGAACAGGCCCACCACACGGGACAAGGCGCCGGCCTCGTTCTCCAGCAAAACGGCAATGATGTGTTTCATGTCGGATTCCTCTTTTCGCCCACCCTCCCCGCCGCCGGTAAGCGACGGGCTTGGTGGGCAATAGATTCGTCGAAGGGGAAGAAAGGCGGCTCAGAGGTCTTCCGAGCCCAGCAGCATCTCGGTGATGCCGCGGCCGGCCTGCACCATCGGGAACACGTTCTCGGTGGGGTCGGTGCGGAAGTCGATGAACACGGTGCGGTCCCTGAGCTTGCGCGCCTCGCGCAGCGCGCCCTCCACGTCCTGCGGCCGCTCCACCAGCAGGCCCACGTGCCCGTAGGCNTCGGCGAGTTTGACGAAGTTGGGCAGCGCGTCCATGTAGCTGTGGCTGTAGCGGCCGGAGTATTCGATCTCCTGCCACTGCCGCACCATGCCGAGGTAGCGGTTGTTGAGCGAGAGGATCTTGATCGGCGTGTTGTACTGCAGGCAGGTGGAGAGTTCCTGGATGCACATCTGCACCGAGCCCTCACCCGTGACGCAGAACACCTCGCTCTCGGGCTTGGCGAGCTTGATGCCCATGGCGTAGGGGATGCCCACACCCATGGTGCCCAGGCCGCCGGAGTTGATCCAGCGCCGCGGCTGGTCGAACTTGTAGTACTGCGCGGCCCACATCTGGTGCTGGCCGACGTCGGAGGTGATGTAGGCGTCGGCGTCGCGGGTCATGTTCCACAGCGTCTCGATGACGTACTGCGGCTTGATGACCTCGGTGTTGGCGCGGTCGTAGGCGAGGCAGTCGCGCNNGCGCCAGGACTCGATGGTCTGCCACCAGCCGGCCAGGGCGTCCGCGTCGGGTTTGAGCGCGCCCTCGCGGATCATCGCAATGAGTTCACCGAGCACGTCCTTCACGTCGCCGACGATGGGTACGTCCACCTTCACCCGCTTGGAGATGCTCGACGGGTCGATGTCGATGTGGATGATCTTGCGGTCGTTCTGCGCGAAATGCCGGGGNTTGCCGATCACGCGATCGTCGAAGCGCGCGCCCACGGCCAGCAGCACGTCGCAGTTCTGCATGGCGTTGTTGGCCTCGAAGGTGCCGTGCATGCCCAGCATGCCGAGGAAGCGCCGGTCGGTCGCGGGGAATGCGCCCAGCCCCATGAGCGTGTTCGTCACCGGGTAGCCCAGCAGATCCACCAGCGTGCGCAACTCGGCCGTGGCATTGGCCATGAGCACGCCGCCACCGGTGTAGATGTAGGGCCGCTTGGCCGACATCAGCAGTTGCAGCGCCTTGCGGATCTGCCCTCCGTGGCCGCGGCGCACGGGGTTGTAGGAGCGCATTTCCACCGACTCGGGGTAGCCCTTGTAGATGGTCTTGTTGAAGGACACGTCCTTCGGAATGTCCACCACCACCGGGCCAGGCCGGCCGCTGCGGGCGATGTGAAACGCCTTCTTCATCACCTCGGCCATCTGCCGCACGTCCTTGACCAGGAAGTTGTGCTTGACGATGGGGCGGGTGATGCCCACGGTGTCGCACTCCTGGAAGGCATCGAGGCCGATGGCCGCCGTGGGCACCTGGCCGGTGATGATCACCATGGGAATGCTGTCCATGTAGGCCGTGGCGATGCCGGTGACCGCATTGGTCACGCCCGGCCCCGAGGTGACCATGGCCACGCCCACTTCGCCCGTGGCGCGGGCATAGCCGTCGGCCGCGTGCACGGCCGCCTGCTCGTGACGCACCAGCACGTGCTGGATGGTGTCCTGCTTGTAGAACGCGTCGTAGATGTGCAGCACCGCACCGCCGGGGTAGCCCCAGACGTACTTCACACCCTCGGCCTGCAAGGCCTTGACGAGGATTTCCGCGCCACGCAGTTCCCGGGCGTCGGCAGTGCCGGCAGCCGAGGCGGCCGAAATTTCAGCTTTGGAGATTTCCATGATGATGAACCTTTGAGAATTTCTCTGACGAAAAACCTAGGGTGCCCCTTCGCCGCACTCTCGTGAAGTCGCGTCGGGACTTGAGGCCGAGGCCATGGGCGAGCACCAGTGGCTGCGCCGGACCGCGACCCGTTTGCCTTTTGATCAAGAACGCGCATTATCGCACTGCAACAGCGCCCACGCGCATTTGACTCGGGCGCGAATGACATAATTCCGGCCGAGTACCGACGCGCGGGCACCGCAGGAGACAGCAAAATCGTGCCCGCGCACATTTCCGGGGCGCGGCACCTGGCGCCCGACCCGTTTCCGCGCTCCCACCCACGACACCGCCGCCACCGACCTTGGCCACCGAACGAGAACTCAACGACTTCCTCAAGAGCGTGGAGCGGCGGGCGTTCAAGCGGTCGCTCTACCACGTGCGCGACGAGGATGCGGCGCTCGACATCGTGCAGGACAGCATGATGAAGCTCGCCGAGCATTACGGCGACAAGCCGGTCGAGGAACTGCCCATGCTGTTCCAGCGCATCCTCTCCAACAGCACGCTGGACTGGTTTCGCCGGCAGAAGACGCGCAATGCGCTGTTCAGCAACCTCGGTGATTTCGAACACGCCGGCGACGACGAGGATTTCGACCTGCTCGAGGCCTACAACGCCGACGAGGACGGCGAAGCCGCCGAGAGCCCCGAGGACCAGACCCGGCGCAAACAGATGCTGCTGCAGATCGAAGAGGAACTTCAGGCGCTGCCGGCGCGTCAACGCGAAGCCTTCCTGCTGCGTTACTGGGAAGAAATGGATGTCGCGGAGACTGCCGCGGCAATGGGCTGTTCGGAAGGCAGCGTCAAACGCACTGCTCCCGCGCGGTGCATGCCCTGAGCAAGGCGCTGCGGGCCAAAGGGATCCAACCATGAACCAAGCATTTCCACACCAGGCCGACATTCTCGAGGCCCGCTTCGGCCAGCGGGTCGCCAGCCGGCTCGACCTCGGCACGGCGGAACTGCCGCACGACATTTCGGAGCGTCTGCGCGTGGCACGCCAACAGGCCGTGGCCCGCCGCAAGCAGTGGCCACCGNCACCGCGTCTGGTTGCCGGCGCTCAGGTGCAGGGCCAGGGCACGCTCGCCCTCGGCGGCGGTGACGAGCCGCCCTTGTGGGGCCGCCTGGTCGGCGCACTGCCGCTGCTGGCGCTGCTGGCGGGCCTGGTGGTGCTCAACGTCACCCTCAACGAAGACCGCGCCCGCGAAGTGGCCGAGGTGGATGCCGCCTTGCTGACCGACGACCTGCCGCCCCAGGCCTACACCGACCCCGGTTTCCTGCAGTTCCTCAAGGCATCGTCCCAGAAGAGCGTGAACCGGTGACCGTTCGCTGCCCGTTCCACCTGCTTGCCCCTGCCCTGACCGGGCTCGGTCTGCCTCGGCGGCCGGGCTTCTTGGCGTTCGGGCCTGTGCAGCGGGTGGCGGCAGTGCTTGCGCTCACGGCCTGCACGACGGTTTTCGCGCGCGCAGCCCCAGCCCCAGCCCCAGGGGTTGCGCCCGCGGCCAAAGCGGCCTCGGCACCGCGACCGCTGACCCGGCCGGCGCCGGCCAACGACAACATCACCCTCTGGAACGAACTGGGCCCGGCCGAGCAGCGCGCGCTGCGGCCGCTGGCCGCGAGCTGGGCGCAGCTCGACGAGGCGCAGCGCCGCAAATGGCGCGCGCTGGCCAAGGACTTCGACCGCATGCCGCCGGCCGAGCAGGCGCTGCTGCAAACCCGCATGACCGAGTGGGCAGCGCTGAGCCCGCGGCAGCGCGCAGGCGCGGCTGAACTTTGCCCAGACCAAGAACCTGCCCGTCGAGGACAAGCGCGCGCAGTGGGAGGCCTACCAGTCGCTGAGCCCGGAAGAGCGGCGCCGCCTCGCGGCCAACGCGCCCAAGCTGCCCAAGGGCGCGGCGCCCGCGCTCAAGCCGGCGTCGTCGGCCAAGCTGGTCAAGCCGCAGCCCAAGGCGCTGGCGCCGCTGGTGCATCCGGCACCCGCCCCGGCCCCGGCCCATGCCGCTTCCACGGCGCAGCCGCCGATCACGCCCCGGCCGTTGATCGATCCGCGAACCCTGTTGCCGCTGCGCTATGACGGCCTCCACCCCTGAGGCGGCCCGCGCAGCCGCCGGTGCGGCAACGCCCGCCGCCGACCTGATGGCCNCCCATCTGGCGCGGCGCATGGCCTGCTGGCTCTACGAGGGCATGCTGCTCTTCGGCGTGGTGTTCATCGCCGGCTACCTGTTCAGCACCCTGAGCCAGACGCGCAACGCGCTGGACAACCGGCATGCGCTCCAGGCATTCATCTTCGTGGTGTTCGGCATCTACTTCACCTGGTTCTGGTGGCGGGGTCAGACGCTGGCCATGAAGACCTGGCACATCCGGGTGCTCGACCGCGAGGGCCGACCGCTGACGCAGATGCGCGCCTTCGTGCGCTACCTGCTGAGCTGGCTGTGGTTTCTTCCGCCGCTGGGGCTGGCCTCGGCCGTCGGGCTCAACGGCGCGCAGACGCTGGTGATCGTCGGCGGCTGGGTGGCCATCTGGGCGCTGCTGAGCCGGTTCCACCCCCAGCGCCAGTTCGTGCACGATGTGCTCGCCGGCACCCGGCTGGTGCTGGCGCTGCCCACGCGGCGCTGAAGGCCGCCGCGCTGCGCGACAATCGCGGCATGAACCGATCTTCCGTCCGTGCCCAGCCCCGGCCCAGCGCCCCGCGCGCGGTCAGCCCGTCAACCCGCAGAAGCTGCGCACCGGCCTGAGCCGCATCTGGCATGCCGCGGGCTATTCCATCGAGGGGCTGCGGGCGGGCTGGGGCGAGACGGCGTTTCGCCAGGAGGCGCTGGCCTCGATCGTGCTGCTGCCCGCGTCCTTCTGGCTTGGCCGCAACTGGGCGGAGGTGGCGCTGCTGGCGGGCACGGTGCTGCTGGTGATGATCGTGGAGTTGCTCAACACCGGCATCGAGACGGCGATCGACCGCATCGGTCCGGAATGGCACGACCTGTCCAAGCGCGCCAAGGACATGGGCAGCGCGGCGGTGTTGCTGAGCCTGCTGCTGTGCGCCGGCGTCTGGGCGGCGGCGCTCTACACCCGGTTCGCGGCATGACGGGCTGCGCGTTTTCCGTCTGTGTGTACTGCGGCTCGCGCACGGGCGCCGATGCCCGGCACACGGCGGCGGCGCAGGCCGTGGGGCGCTCGATCGGGCGCCATGGCGGCCAGCTGGTCTATGGCGGCGGGCGCAACGGCCTCATGGGCGCGGTGGCCGATGCGACGCTGGCCGCCGGCGGGCGGGTGCTGGGCATCATTCCGCGGGCGCTGGTGGAGAAGGAATGGGCGCACACCGCCTGCAGCGAGTTGCGCATCGTGGAGACCATGCACGAGCGCAAGCGGCTGATGGCCGAGCACTCGGACGCGTTTCTGGCGCTGCCCGGCGGCATTGGCACCTTCGAGGAGTTCTTCGAGGTCTGGACCTGGCGGCAGCTGGGCTACCACGACAAGCCGGTGGGCCTGCTCAACCACCACGGCTACTACGACACGCTGCTGGCGTTCGTGCAAGCCAGCGTGGCCGCGGGCTTCATGAACGACTGGCAGCTCGACCTGATTCGCGTGGGCGAGGAGCCCGAGCCGCTGCTCGCCGCGCTGGTGGAGAGTGCCGGGCTGTCGGCCGCGCCGCGGCTGGATGCGCTCTGACCCTGCCCAACCGGGCTGAATGCCCCAGGGGGCGAACGTCAGACGGCCGCTTCGTCTTCTTCGCCAGTGCGGATGCGCACCACGCGGTCGACCGGGGTGACGAAGATCTTGCCGTCACCGATCTTGCCGGTGCGCGCGGCGCGCACGATGGCTTCGACGCAGCGCTCGACGTCCTCGCTCTTGACCACCACCTCCACCTTGACCTTGGGCAGGAAATCGACGACGTATTCCGCGCCGCGGTAAAGCTCGGTGTGGCCTTTCTGCCGGCCGAAGCCCTTGACTTCGGTGACGGTGAGGCCGGTGACGCCGACCTCGGCGAGCGCCTCGCGCACCTCTTCGAGCTTGAACGGTTTGATGACGGCGGTGATTTGCTTCATGCGGGTGTCCGGTTCACGGGGTGAGGCCGCGGCTCTTCAAGCGCGGAACTTGCTGGTAATAGGATAACGCCAATCCTTGCCGAAGCTGCGGTGGGTCACGCGGATGCCCACCGGCGCCTGGCGGCGCTTGTATTCGTTGATGCGCAGCAGCCGCACCACCTGCGCGACGACGGCGGGCTCGAAGCCGGCGGCGACGATCTCCTCGACCGTCTGGTCGTTTTCCATGTAGCGCTCGATGATGGCGTCGAGCACCTCGTAGGGNGGCAGGCTGTCCTGGTCGGTCTGGTCGGGGCGCAGTTCGGCGCTCGGCGCTCGGGTGATGATGCGCTCGGGGATAGGCGATGCGCCGCGGTAGGGGTCGTGCGCGTTGCGCCAGCGCGCGAGGCGAAACACCTGCGTCTTGGCCACGTCNCTGATGACGGCAAAGCCNCCGGCCATGTCGCCGTAGAGGGTGCAGTAGCCGGTGGCGAGTTCACTCTTGTTGCCGGTGGTGAGCACGATGTCGCCGAACTTGTTGGACAGGGCCATGAGCATCAGGCCGCGGATGCGCGCCTGGATGTTTTCCTCGGTGGTGTCCTCGGCGCGGCCTTCGAACAGCGGCGCGAGCGANGCGCGCAGCGTCCTGAAGGCCGGGTCGATGGCGATCACGTCGTGGCGCACGCCCAGGCGGCGCGCCATGTCGGCAGCATCGGCGAGGCTGATGTCGGCGGTGTAGGGCGAGGGCATCATCACGGTGCGCACGCGCTCGGGGCCGAGCGCATCGACCGCCACCGCCAGCACCAGCGCCGAATCCACGCCGCCGGAGAGGCCGAGAATCACGCCGGGAAAGCCGTTCTTGCCCACGTAGTCGCGCACGCCGAGCACCAGCGCATCCCACAGGTCGGCCTCGGTGGAGCGCTCGGGCGTCACCACGCCTTCAATTTTGATAGCGCCACCTGACCGGTTGACGCTGGCATACAGCATGTTTTCCGCAAAACTGGGCGCGCGGGCAGCCACCGTGCCGTCAGCGTCGAGCGCGAACGAGCGGCCTTCGAACACCAGTTCGTCCTGCCCGCCCACCAGGTGCGCGTACACCAGCGGCAGCGCGCAGTCGCGCACGCGCTCGCGCATCATGGCCTCGCGCTCGCCGCCTTTGCCGACATGAAACGGCGAGGCGTTGATGACGGCCAGCACCTCGGCGCCGGCGGCGCGGNNCTCGCGCGCGGGCGCCTCGAACCAGGCATCCTCGCAGATCAGCAGGCCCACGCGCACACCCGCGGCCTCGAACACGCAGGGCGCATCGCCCGGGACGAAATAGCGCCGCTCGTCGAAGACCTGGTAGTTGGGCAGCTCGCGCTTGGCATAGGTGGCCACGACCGCGCCGGCGCGCAGCACGCTGGCGGCGTTGAAGCGCTGCGGCACGGCCACGCTGCGGGTGCGCCAGTCGCCGCCGGCGGGNTGACCCACCACGACCGTGAGGTCTTGCAGATCGGCCAGGGCTTCGCGCACCTGGTTCACGGCATCATCGCAGGCCGCGATGAAGGCCGGGCGGAGGAACAAGTCCTCGGCGGCGTAACCGCAGATGGAGAGCTCGGGTGTGAGCAGCAGCTGCGCGCCCTGCGCATGGGCGCTGCGCGCCGCCTCGATGATGCGCCGGGCATTGCCGGCCATGTCGCCCACGACGAAATCGAGCTGGGCGACGGCGATTCTGAGCGTCATGAAGATGCAGGAGATGGGTTCGACGGATTATGTCATTCGGGTCTTTGACGACCCCGCCGCGCTGCCGCAAGCCCCGTGGGACGCGCTGCTGGCGCGCCAGAGCGCGCCCACGCCCTTCATGCGCCACGCCTACCTGCAAGCGCTGCATGCCTGCGGCAGCGCCGTGCCGGCCACCGGCTGGGCGCCGCGCTTTCTCACGCTGTGGCAGCGCGGCGGCCCAGACACCGAGATGCTGGTCGCGGCCTGCCCGCTCTACCTCAAGGCGCACTCCTACGGCGAGTACGTGTTCGACTGGGCCTGGGCCGACGCCTACGCGCGCCACGGCCTGGCCTACTACCNNCCGGTGGTGGCCGTGCCCTTCACGCCGGTGCCGGGCAGCCGGCTGCTGGCCACCGATACGGCCGCGCGCCGTGCGCTGATCGAGGCACTGCTGCAGCACGTGCGCGCGCAGGGCGCGTCCTCGCTGCATCTGTTGTTCGGCGCCACGGACGATCTTGCCGACTGCACGGCTGCGGGCCTGATGCCGCGCGAAACCGTGCAGTTCCACTGGACGAACCGCGGCTGGCGCGACTTCGACGACTTCCTCGCCAGCCTGAGCCAGGACAAGCGCAAGAAAATCCGCCAGGAACGCCGCAAGGTGGCCGAAGCCGGCGTGCGTTTTCGCTGGGCGCGTGGCCCCGACATCAGGCAAGCCGACTGGGACTTCTTCTACCGCTGCTACACCCGCACCTACCTCGAGCACGGCAACGCGCCCTACCTCACGCGCGAGTTCTTCGCGCAGCTCGCCGCCGCCGAGCCCGAGCCCTGGCTGTTGTTCGTCGCCGAGCGCGAAGGCCGCCCCATCGCTTCCAGTTTGATAGCGGTGCACGACCGGTTCACGCTGGGGTACCGGCACGAAAGCCCCGAATCCTCGCCCACCGCCGATGCAGACCCCACCGCCGTGGCTTACGGGCGGTACTGGGGCGCGCTGGAGCGCGTGGACTGCCTGCACTTCGAGGCCTGCTACCACCAGCCACTGCACTGGTGCATCGCCCACGGCATCGACCGCTTCGAGGGCGGCGCGCAGGGCGAACACAAGCTCGCACGCGCCCTGCTGCCGGTGAGCACGCGCAGCGCCCACTGGGTCGCCCACCCCGGCTTTGCCGATGCCATTGCCCGCTTTCTGCAGCGCGAGGCCGATGGCGTGGCAGGCTACCTCGACGAACTCGCCGCGCGCAGCCCGCTGCGGCGGGACTGAGGCGCCGCGGCACCCGTCGCCTCGCATCAGCCGGCCATCCCCATCGGCACGGATGGCGTCGCCGCGCGTCTGGCTCCCGCGGTGGCGCTTCACCCCGCCAGCACCGCGGCCACCTGCTCGCCCAGCGCCAGCGCGCTGGTGAGCCCTGGCGATTCGATGCCGAACAGGTTCACCAGGCCGCGCACGCCGTGCTGCGCCGGGCCGTGGATGAGGAAGTCCGCGGCCGGCGCGTCGGGCGCGCTGATCTTGGGCCGCAGCCCCGCATAGGCGGGCTGCAGGCTGCCTGCGGGCAAGCCCGGCCAGTAGGCCCGCACCTCGGCCTCGAAGGCCGGCGCCAGCGCCGGGTCGACCTGCCACAGCCCGGGCGTGGCGGGCGGCAGGCCGTCGGGGCCGGCCGCCACCCAGTGCACGTCCGGCCCGAAGCGCGCCTGCCCACCGAGGTCGAGCGTGAGGTGCACGCCCAGGCCGCCCGCCACCGGCACCGGGTAAATCAGCCGCTGAAACGGCGCGCGCTGCGCGAGGCTGAAATAGTTGCCCTTGGCAAACCAGGGCACCGGCAACTGGGCTTGCGGCAGCCCCGCCGTGCGCCGCGCCAGCGCCAGCGCCTGCAGGCCCGCGGCGTTGACCAGGCTGCGCGCGGCCATGCGGGTGCCGTCAGCCAATTCAAAAACAATAGCGCCACCTGACGGTTCTGCGCTGAGGTACAGGGCTTTGACCTCGGAGTTCGTCGCCAGCAGGCCGCCGGCGTGCTCCAGGTCGGCCAGCAGCGCGAGCATGAGCGCATGGCTGTCCACGATGCCGGTGCTGGGCGACAGCAGCGCGCCCACGCAGGCGAGTTCGGGCTCGAGCGCGCGCGCCGCGGCCGCGTCGAGCCGGCGCAGGTCGTTGACGCCGTTGGCCGCCGCCCGCGCGGCGATCACGCCCAGCGCGCCGAGCTGCTCGGGCCGGGTCGCGACGATGAGCTTGCCCGTGCGCCGGTGCGGCACGCCGCGTTCGGCGCAGTAGTCATACAGCAGGCGCCGCCCGCGCACGCACAAGCGGGCCTTGAGCGACCCCTGCGGGTAGTACAGCCCGGCGTGGATGACCTCGCTGCTGCGGCTGCTGATGCCGGTACCGAAGGTGCCCGCCGCCTCCAGCACCACCACCTCGCGCCCGCCGAGCGCAAGCGCGCGCGCAACCGCCAGACCGACCACGCCGGCCCCGACCACCACCGCATCGAGCTGTTCCAAGGCCGCGCGCGTCCCCTCAAGCGCGATGAATAGAGCCGTTGCCGGCTCAGAGCTTGTGAAGGAATCGGGCGCGTCCGGGCAGGCCGCCGAAAAGCGCCCCATCAAGGCGCAAAGCGCAGCCGTAGCGCGGGCTACGGCGAGCATTTGCAACGCCGAGTGGACGCTCTCCGGCCGGATGCGCGGGCGTGGCGGGTTCGTTCACAGCTTCAGCCCATGTGCAGGCCGCCGTTGACGGAGAAGTCCGCCCCGGTGGCATAGCCGCCCTCCTCGCTGGCGAGCCAGGCGATGATGGAGGCGATCTCGCTGGGCTCGCCCAGGCGCTTGACGGGGATGGTGTTGACGATCTTCTCCAGCACGTCGGGGCGGATGGCGCGCACCATGTCGGTGCCGATGTAGCCCGGACTCACGGTGTTGACCGTCACACCCTTGGTGGCCAGCTCCTGCGCCAGCGCCATCGAAAAGCCGTGCATGCCGGCCTTGGCAGCGGAGTAGTTGGTCTGGCCCGCCTGCCCCTTTTCGCCGTTGACCGAGGAGATGTTGATGATGCGGCCCCAGCCCTTTTCCACCATGTCGGGCACGACCTGCTTGGTCACGTTGAACATGGAGTTGAGGTTGGTCTCGATCACCGCGTCCCAGTCCTCGCGCGTCATCTTGAGGAACATGCGGTCGCGGGTGATGCCCGCGTTGTTCACCAGCACGTCGATGGTGCCGTGCTCGGCCTTGGCCTTGCTGAAGGCGGCCACGGTGCTGTCCCAGTCGGCCACGTTGCCGACGCTGGCATGAAAGGTGTAGCCCAGGGCCTTCTGCTCGGCCAGCCACTTCGCATAGTCGCGCGTGGGGCCGCAGCCGGCGATGACCTTGAAGCCGTCGCGGTGCAGGCGCTGGCAGATGGCGGTGCCGATGCCGCCCATGCCGCCGGTGACGTAGGCTACTTTCTGACTCATGGTCGTGCTCCTCTTCTGTGGTGTGAATGACCGTGTGAATTGAACCCGTTTCTCAGCGTTCGACCGCGAGGGAAACCCCNATGCCGCCGCCGATGCACAGCGCGGCCACGCCTTTCTTCACGTTGCGGCGCTGCATTTCGTGCAGCAACGTGACCAGGATGCGGCAGCCCGAGGCACCGATGGGGTGGCCGATGGCGATCGCGCCGCCATTGACGTTGACCCGCGCAGGGTCGATGTCGAGCTGCTGGTTCACCGCGCANGCCTGGGCGGCGAAGGCNTCGTTGAGTTCGAACAAGTCCACGTCGGCGGCCTTCCAGCCTGCGCGCGACAAGACCTTCTGCGTCGCCGGCACCGGCCCCAGGCCCATGGTGGCGGGGTCGAGCCCGCTGGTGCCAAATGCCGCGATGCGCGCCATGGGCGTGAGGCCGAGGGCGGCGGCCTTCTTCGCCGTCATCACCACCACGGCGGCGGCGCCATCGTTGATGCCCGAGGCATTGCCCGCCGTCACCGTGCCGTCCTTGGCAAAGGCCGGGCGCAGGCCGGCCAGCGCCTCGGCGCTGGTCTTCTTGTTGATGAACTCGTCGGTGTTGAACACCAGGGGATCACCCTTTTTCTGCGGGATCAGCACCTCGACGATCTCGTCCTTGAACTTGCCGGCTTCCTGCGCCGCGGCGGCCTTCTGTTGGCTGGCCAGCGCCAGCGCGTCCTGCATCTCGCGGCTGACGCCGCAGACCCTGGCCACGTTCTCGGCGGTGATGCCCATGTGGTACTGGTTGTAGACGTCCCACAGGCCGTCGACGATCATGGAGTCGATCATCTTCCAGTCGCCCATGCGCTGGCCGTCGCGGCTGCCCAGCAGCACATGGGGGCTGGCGCTCATGTTCTCCTGCCCGCCGGCGACGACGATCTCGCTGTCGCCCCAGGCCACGGCCTGCGCGGCCAGCATCACGGCCTTGAGGCCCGAGCCGCAGACGGCGTTGATGGTGAGCGCCGGGGTTTCCTGGGCGATGCCGGCCTTCATCATGGCCTGGCGCGCGGGGTTCTGGCCCGCGCCCGCGGCCAGCACCTGGCCCATGATGACCTCGCCCACCTGGCCCAGCCCCACGCCGGCGCGGCGCAGCGCCTCCTTCACGACGATGGCGCCGAGCTCGGCGGCCGGCACCTTGGCCAGCGAGCCGCCGAACTTGCCCACGGCGGTGCGGGCGGCCGAGACGATGACGATGTCTTCCATGACGAATGTCCTTCCAGAGTTGGCAGAGAAAGCAAATTTCAGGCCTTGGCCTTCACATAGCGGCCCGGCGCGGGTTCGATGGCCTTGTACTTGCGCGCGCGCCCGTAGCTGCGCGGCGCGGGCACGCGCTTGCCGGCGTGGGCCTTGAGCCAGTGCGCCCAGTCCGGCCACCAGCTTCCGGGGTGCTCGGTGGCGCCGGCGATCCAGTCCTCCACCCGGGGCGGGAACTGGCCGTCCTCGCGCGTCCAGTGGCTGCGCTTCTTCGCCGCGGGCGGGTTGATGACGCCGGCGATGTGGCCCGAAGCGCCCATGACGAAGCGCTTCCTGCCCGGCAGCACCTGCGTGCTGGCGTACGCCCCGCCGATGGGCACGATGTGGCCNTCGCGCGAGCCGTAGATGTAGACCGGCAGCTTCACCCGGCGCAGGTCGATCTTCTCGCCGCAGACGGTGGCCGCGCCGGGTTTGACGAGGCGGTTCTCCAGGTAGGTGTTGCGCAGGTACCAGGCGTAGAACGGCCCGGGGAGGTTGGTGCTGTCGGAGTTCCAGTACAGCAGGTCAAACGGCGGCGGCGTCTCGCCCTTGAGGTAGTTGCCGACCACGTAGTTCCAAACCAGGTCGTTGGGCCGCAGGAAGCTGAAGGTGGTGGCCAGGTCCTGCCCCTTGAGCAGCCCGCCCTGGCCCATCTGCATCTCGCGGAACTTCACGAAGGCTTCGTCGATGAACACGTCGAGCACGCCGGTGTCGGTGAAGTCGATCAGCGTGGTGAGGAAGGTGGCGCTGGCCACCGCATCCTCGCCGCGCGCAGCCAGCACCGCCAGCGCGGTGGCCAGGATGGTGCCGCCCACGCAGAAGCCCAGCGCGTTGATCCGGGGCGCGGCGGTGATGTCCTGCACGCGGTGGATGGCCTCGATGGCGGCGTGCTCGATGTAGTCGTCCCAGGTGGCATGGGCCAGCGACTCGTCGGGGTTGCGCCAGCTCACCACGAAGGTGCGGTGGCCCTGGCTCACGGCGTAGCGGATCAGCGAGTTCTCGGGCTGCAGGTCGAGGATGTAGTACTTGTTGATGCAGGGCGGCACCATCAGGAAGGGGCGCTCGTGCACCGTGTCGGTCAGCGGCTTGTATTCGAGGAGCTGGAAGAACTCGTTCTCGAACACCACCGCGCCCTCGGTGGTGGCCACGTTGCGGCCGACCTCGAACTGGCTCTCGTCGGTCATCGAGACATGGCCCTGGCGCAGGTCGGCCAGCAGGTTCTGCAGGCCNCGGGCGATGCTCTCGCCATGCGTCTCGATCGCTTTCTTCTGCGCCTCGGCGTTGAAGGCAAGGAAGTTGCTGGGCGCGGCCGCCGCGGCCCACTGCTCCACCGCGAAGCGGATGCGCGCGCGGGTCTTCTCGTCGGCCTGCACGGCCTCGGCCAGTTCCATCAGCGTGCGGGTGTTGAGCAGGTACGCCGCCGCGGTGAACGCCGCCAGCGGGTTGGCCTTCCAGGCCTCCGAGGCGAAGCGCCGGTCCTTCACCTCGGGCGTGCCGTGCAGCATCTGGTCCCACAGCGCGGTGGCCTCACGCAGGTAGTGCTGCTGCACCTGCTGCAGCTTCTCCGGCGGCAGGCTCACCACAGGCAGGCTGGGCAGCGGCAGGCCGGCGGGCGCCCCGCCCACATCGGTGTGCTGGAAGGCAGAAAACAACTGCGCCCACTGCTGGACGAAATTGCGGGCAAACTCCTGGGCCGCGTCGCCCGCCGGGGCATCGTCGTTGGCGTTCATGGTGTCTCCTCGGTCTCGTTTAGGGCAACGCTGAACAAGTTCCTGCGATGACGCGCGCATGGCGGCGGGATGGGCTGCGAGGCGCAAAGCGCAGCCATAGCTGGGGCTATGGCGAGCACTTGCAACGACGCAGACCGCCCGCCGCCGGGATGCGCGGCGCGCAAGGCACTTGTTCAGCGTTGCCTTGGGTGTGGATTCTGTTCGCCACGGCCTTCGCCGGCCTGACAGTCACATCATAGAAAGAATTCGTGCATGTTTTTGTCGTGATCGTCGCGCTGGCCTGGCTGTACGTGGCCTTGATGATGGCGCTGGCCGAGGCCACCAGCCCGGTGGGCAGCGTGCTCGGCGCCATCGTCACCTTCGTGGGCTACGGCGTGCTGCCGGTGGCGCTGGTGAGCTACATCCTGGCCACGCCCGCACGGCGGCGCGCGAGGAAGGCGGCCGAGCGCGCCGCGGCCGAGGCCATCGCGCAGGCCAGCGCACCGCAACCCGGGGTTGAAGCCGGGAACGAGCCGGCTTCAGCCGCGCAGCCAGATGCAGGCGGCGAGCCGGCCGCTGCCGCCGAGGCGACCGGCGTCGCGCCGGTGCGANAAGAACCGTGAGGGCTGGCTGACGGTGCACCACGCATCGCTGCCGTCGTTGCCGTACACGCGCTCGATGCCCAGCGCCCGCAGCCGCCGCCGCGCCAGCGCCGGCAGGTCGGCCAGGAACTTGCCCGCGGCAAGCGGCGTGAAGCAGGTCGCGGCACCGGCATCGGCACGGCANAAGGCCTCGCGCACCTCGGCGCCGACTTCGAACGCCCGCGGCCCAATGCAGGGGCCGAGCCAGGCAAGCCAGTCCGATGGTTCATTTTTATAGCACCATCTGACCGGTTGGCGCTGGGGTTGGCAGCCAAAACCNTCCGAAATGGCGCCGCAGACGGCCTCCAGCACGCCCTGACCGCCCTCGCCGGCCAGCCCGCGCCAGCCCGCATGCGCCGCGGCCACCACGCTGCCGGCCGCATCCGTCAGCAGCACCGGCAGGCAGTCGGCCACCATCACCGTGCAGGCCAGGCCGGGCGTGGTGCTCAGGCAGGCATCAGCCACGGTGCCGTCGGGCGTGTGCGGCGAGAGCTGCGCCACCGCCCAGCCATGCACCTGCTGCAGAAACACCGGCCGCGCCGGCACACCGCCCGCAGCCGCGGCCAGTCGCTCGCGCAGCCGCTGGCGGTTCTCGGCCACCGCGGCGGGGTCGTCGCCCACGTGGTCGCCCAGGTTGAGACTGTCGAAGGGCGCGCGCGACACGCCGCCCGAACGCGTGGTGCACAGCGCACCCACCGTGGGCGGCGCCGGCCAGTCGGGGGTGAGGATCACGCCTCGAAATCCGGGCAGGCCGAGGGCTGGGCGCGCTGGAAGGCGTCCAGCGCCATGCAGGCGTCGAAGGCGGCAAGGGTGCGCGGCAGGCCGCCCAGGTCGCAGTCGAAGCGGCGGGCGTTGAAGATCTGCGGCACCAGCAGGCAGTCGGCCAGCGTGGGCGCATCACCGGCGCAGTAGCGGGTGGCGGGCTGGGCGGCGAGCTGGCGCTCGAAGGCNTCGAGCCCCAGCCGAACCCAGTGCCGGTACCAGGTGTTCTTGGCGTCTTCGCTCACGCCCAGTTCTCGGTTGAGGTATTTCAGCACGCGAAGGTTGTTGAGCGGGTGGATCTCGCAGGCGACGATCTGCGCCAGCGCCCTCACCCGCGCGCGAGCGCGTGGCTCGGCGGGCAGCAGCGGCGGTGCGGGGTGCGTCTCGTCGAGGAACTCGATGATGGCCATGGACTGCGACAGCCGCGTGCCGTCGTCGAGTTCGAGCAGCGGCACCAGCTGCTCGGGCGCCAGCGCGGCATATGGCGCCTCGCGGTGCTCGCCGCGCGCCAGGTGCACCGGCACGTAGGTGTAGGCCAGGCCTTTGAGCTCGAGCGCGATGCGCACGCGAAACGAGGCCGAGGAGCGGAAGTAGTTGTAGAGCTTCATGCGCACAGCTTACGGCAACGCCGAACGAGGCGCTCGCGCGCCGCGCGTCCCGGCGGCAGGCGGCGTCGTGGGGACTGATTCAGCGTTGCCTGACGCTGCCGCCGCGCGGATCGCGCGGCCGGATGCGACAGGCTTCAGCGTTGCGGCGCGCGCTCGGCGAGGAAGATTTCCACCCGGCGGTTCTTCGCACGGCCGGCTTCGGTGCTGTTGTCGGCCACCGGGTCGCGCGAGCCGCGGCCGTCGATGGCGATGCGCCGCGAATCGACGCCGCGCGCCACTAGGTAGTCGCGCACCGAGGCTGCGCGGTTCACCGACAAGGGGTTGTTGATGGCATCGGTACCGGTGCTGTCGGTGTAGCCGACGATGCGCACCTCGATGCTGGGCTGCCCGCCCAGACCTTGCGCGAACTGGTCGAGGATGGGGTGCAGCGCGGGCTTGATGGCCGCGCTGTTGGTGTCGAAGGAGATGTCGCTCGGAATGTTGAGCTTGAGCTGGTTATCCGCCGTCTGCGTGACGGTGGCGCCGGTGCCGGCCGTGGCCTGCTCCATGGCCGCCTTCTTCTGCTGCATCTGCGTGGACCAGACGTAGCCGCCCAGCGCACCCAACCCGGCGCCGACGATGGCGCCACCCTTGCTGTCACCGATGGCTGCCCCGGCAAGCGCGCCGATGCCCGCGCCAATGGCCGTGTGGCGCTGCGTGTCGCTCATGTTGGCGCAGCCGCCCAGCGCGGCCAGGCCCGCGAGCGCCAGCGCACCGAGGCGCATGCGCGTGGCCGACGAGAGAACGGTGGAGGCGTGAATGGAATTCGACATGCGAGAAGCTCCTGAAGCTCGAAACGAAAGAAACGAAACGCACACCAGTGTGCCGACGCCCGCGGGCCGCGGGAAGGTCTTTTTCACTCCGACACAAGCTCGTGCCCCGCCACCAGCTGCCCGAGCAGCGCGACGAAGCGTTCGCGCTGCGCCGCGCTCAGGGTNGCGGTGAGCCGCTGCTGCACGCGCTCGACCGCGCCGCGCATGGCCTGCACGGCGGCCTCACCCTCGGGCGTGACCCACAGCAGGCGGCGGCGCCTGTCGGCGGGGTCCATCTCGCGGCGCAGCCAGCCGCGTGCCTCCAGCCGCCCGACCACCGAGCCCGAGGTGGCCGGGTCGAAGGCCACGCGCGAGGACAGCGTCACCTGGTCGATGCCCGGCGTCTGCAGCAAGGCGTTGAGCAGCGCGAACTGCACCGGCGTGACATCGAAGTCCGCCGTCTCCTCCATGAACAAGGCCACGGCAATCTGGTGCGCACGCCGGATCAGATGGGCCGGCGCATGCTGAAAGTCGAAAGGCTCGGTCATGAGGGGCAGTGTAGGACATGGCGGTGCGCCACCCACCCGGCCGGCGGTGTGGCGGCGAGCACAGTGCTGCATTGATATGTATACTTATTTTATGCCCTGCCTCCGCATGGCACACTGCCCGCGCTCACCCGGGCCCACTGACGCCCACTTCCCGCCCCCGCCAGAAAGGCTTGCCGACCATGACCCTCTCCTACGTCTTTCCGCCGCCCCCGTCACCAGCGTGCCCGTGCGCGGACGCCCCGAGCGCTTCCCGGTGCACCGCATCTACTGCGTGGGCCGCAACTACGAGGAGCATGCCAAGGAAATGGGCTTCACCGGGCGTGAGCCGCCGTTCTTCTTCCTCAAGCCGGCGGACGCGCTGGTGCCGGTCAACGACGGCGAAACCGGCACCCTGCCCTACCCCACGCTGACGCAGAACTTCCACCACGAGATCGAACTGGTGGTGGCCATCGGCACCGGCGGCGCGCAGATCCGCGCAGCCGACGCGCAGCGCCATATCTTCGGCTATGCCGTCGGGCTGGACATGACCCGGCGCGACCTGCAGAACGACATGAAGAAGCAAGGCCGCCCCTGGGACATCGGCAAGGGTTTCGACGCCTCCGCCCCCATCGGGCCGATCACTCCGCTGGAGCAGGCCGGCGACGTGGCCGCCGCCGACATCTGGCTGCAGGTCAACGGCGCGGACCGCCAGCGCAGCCAGATCGCCAAGCTGATCTGGAGCATCGGCGAGATCATCGAACACCTGTCGGCCGCCTGGACGCTGCAACCCGGCGACCTGATCTATACCGGCACCNCCGAAGGCGTGGCGGCGGTGAGCNCCGGCGACCTGCTGGTGGGCAGCGTCGGCGGCCTCGGCGAGTTGCGCGTTCGGGTATCGTAATTCGCGATAACAGCTTTCGACCCATGACGCGCCGGCATTGAAAAGCGGCGTGGCATCATCGCCTGGAAAGCGCACTGCCCGGCCCCTGGAATTTTCGACGGGCCTTGGCCGAACTGGGCGCGATAGGAGACTGTTTTGAACGTTCTGGAGACCCTGGCGCGCTGGTGCGCCCTGGCGGCGGGCCTGCTGCTGGCCCTCATCATGTCGCTGGCCACGCTGAGCATCGTCGGCCGTGAGACCGTGGGCTGGACGGTGCCCGGAGACTTCGAACTCGTGGCGCTGGCCACCGGCGCGGTCGTGGGGCTGTTCATGCCGCTGTGCCAGATGCACCGCGGCAACATCGTGGTCGATTTCTTCACCGCGCGCGCCGCGCCGGCTCAATGCGGTGCTCGACCGCATGGCCGCCGGTGTGCTCGGCCTGTCGTTCGCGCTGCTGGCCTGGCGCGCCGGCGTGGGCGGGCTGGAATCGTTCCAGAACGGCTCCACCACCATGCTGCTGGGATTTCCCGAGTGGCCGGCCTACGCCACCATGGTGCTCGGCTTTGCGCTGACCGCCGTCATCGGCCTGGTGCAGTTGGTGGCCGGCTTCGGCCGCTTCGAGCGGCACGCCCATGGTGAGGTGACGGCATGAGCGGCTCCAGCGTCGCGCTCATGACCCTGGGGCTGATGTTCGCCCTGATGGTGCTGCGCATTCCCATCGCGATTGCGATGTTCGTCTCCGGCTCGGTCGGGTACGTGGCCATCTCGGGCTGGGCGCCGTATGCGAGCTTCATGAACAGCATGGCGTTCGCGCGCTTTGCCAGCTACGACCTCTCGGTGATTCCGCTGTTCATCCTGATGGGCCAGTTCGCCACACAAGGCGGCATCAGCAAGGCCTTGTTCGAATTCACGGCCGCCCTGGTGGGCGGTCTGCGCGGCGGGCTGGCGATGGCGTCGGTCATGGCCAGCGCGGCGTTCGGCGCGATCTGCGGCTCCTCGGTGGCCACCGCAGCCACCATCACCGGCGTGGCCCTGCCGGAGATGAAGCGCCACGGCTACTCCGGCCGGCTGGCCACCGGCACGCTGGCCACCGCGGGCACGCTGGGCATCCTCATTCCGCCCTCGGTGCCGCTGGTGATCTACGCCATCCTGACCGAGCAGAACATCGCCAAGCTGTTCCTCGCGGCCACCATCCCCGGCGTGCTGGCGATGGTGAGCTACCTGATCGTCATCGCGATCTACGTGCGCCTGGTGCCTGGCCACGCGCCGGCCACCGACGTGGAGCGGCCGAAGATGCAGCTGCGCACCGTGCTGGGCCTGGCGCCGATTGCCACCGTGTTTCTGCTCGTCTTCGGCGGCATTTACGGCGGCTTCTTCTCGCCCACCGAGGGCGCGGCGGTCGGGGCGTTCTCGGCCCTGATCGCGGCCTTGCTCAAGGGCGAGATGACCTGGGCCAAGCTGCGCAACAGTTTCTGGNCCACGGCCGAGAGCTCGGCCATGATCTTCCTGATCTTCATCGGCGCGGACGTGATGAACTCCACGCTGGCGCTGTCGCAGGTGCAGCATGTGCTGACCGATCTGATCGCGAGCTGGAACCTCTCGCCGATCTGGGTCATGGTGGCCATCGTGGCGCTGCACATCGTGCTGGGCACGGTGACGGAGGAACTGTCCATCATCCTGCTGACCATTCCCATCTTCTTCCCGGTGGTGATGGGGCTGGATTTCGGCATGCCCAAGGAGTCGGTGGCGCTGTGGTTCGGCATCATGATTCTGATGGTCGTCTCCTTCGGCCTGCTGGTGCCGCCGATGGGGCTCAACGTCTATGTGGTCAACGGGCTGGCGCGCGGCGTGCCGCTGGGCGAGACCTTCCGCGGCGTGCTGCCCTTCCTCATCAGCGACTTCATCCGCATCGGCCTGGTACTCGCCTTTCCCGGCATTGCGCTGTGGCTGGTGAAGTTCATCTCCTGAACGGCCGCGGCCTGCTGCGGGAATGTCCGGTGGAACTTTCCGCGCCGCGCGCCTATCGTTCACCCATTCCACAACGGAGACATCCATGATCCAGAGACGAACCCTCCTCAAGTCCGGCGCAGCGGCGGCAGTGCTCGGCGCACCAGTACTCAGCGGCTTCGCGCAGCAGAGCGTGACGCTCAAGTTCAGCACCTTCATGGCGCCGCAGTCCAACGTCTGGCTCAACATGCACAAGGCGTGGATGGACAAGGTCACGGCGGACTCGGGCGGGCGCATCAAGTTCGAGGGCTATCCGGCCATGCAGCTCGGCGGCTCGCCGGTGCAGCTCTACGACCAGGCCAAGGACGGCGTGGCCGACGTGGTCTGGACCCTGCCGGGCAACACCGCAGGGCGCTTCNCCCGCGTGGAAGTGTTCGAGCTGCCCTTCATGATGAGCAACGCCGAGGCCACCTCANAGGCCTACTGGGAGTATGTGCAGACCGTCGCGCCCGACGAGTTCAAGGACACCCACCCCATTGCCCTGCAGGTGCACGGCCCCGGCGTGATCCACACGGTGGACAAGCCGGTGAAGTCGGTGGCCGACATGAAGGGCCTGAAGCTGCGCGCCCCCACCCGCCAGGTGACGAAGCTGCTGGCTGCGCTGGGCTCGGTGCCGGTGGGCATGCCGCTGCCGGGCATTCCCGATGCGCTGTCCAAGGGCACCATCGCGGGCTGCGTGATTCCGTGGGAAGTGGTGCCGGCAGTGAAGGTCAACGAGCTCACCAAGTACCACGCCGAGTTCGACCCGGCCGGCGGCGCGCTCTACACCACGACCTTCGTCATGACCATGAACAAGGCCAAGTACGAAAGCCTGCCGCCGGACCTGAAGAAGATCATCGACGCCAACTCCGGCATGGCCACCTCGGGCTGGCTGGGCAAGGTGCAGCAGGGCGGCGACGTGGCAGGCCGCAAGTCCGCGGCCGACCGGGGCAACACCATCTTCACCGTCAGCCCCGAGGCCGCGCAGGAATTCCGCCGCCGCTCGCGCATGCTGGAAGTGGAGTGGGTGGAGGACATGAACAAACGCGGCTTCGATGGCAAGAAACTGCTCGAGACCGCCCGCGCGCTGATCGAAAAGCACACCAGGTCGACCAAGGCCTGACGGCGCTGACCGCCGCGCTGACCCAGGGCTCCGCACGGGGCCCTTTTCGTTGGGCCACAGGCAGGCGCTACACTGGCTTTCCATGTTTCGCAGCCCCATCAAACACTGCCGTGCCTGCGGCGCCCCGGTGGTCTACCGCCTGCCCGACGACGGCGACACCCGCGAGCGCGCCATCTGCACCGCCTGCCACACGGTGCACTACGAAAACCCGCTCAACGTGGTGGGCACCGTGCCCTACCTCGGCGAGCGGGTGCTGCTGTGCAAGCGCAACATCGAGCCGCGCTGGGGCAAATGGACGCTGCCGGCGGGCTTCATGGAACTGGGCGAAACCGCGCCGCAGGGCGCGGCCCGCGAGACCGACGAGGAGGCCGGTGCGCGCATCGAGATCGAGGGCTTGTTCAGCGTGCTCAGCGTGCCGCGCGCGGGGCAGGTGCACCTGTTCTACCGCGCCCGCCTGCTCGACGAGCGCTTCGACCCCGGCCACGAGACACTGGAGGCGCGCCTGTTCGCCGAGAGCGAGATTCCCTGGGACGAACTGGCGTTTCGCACCGTGCGCGAGACGCTGCTGCGCTACTTCGCCGACCGCCGCGCCGGCCACTTCGGCGTGCACACGGTGGACATCGAGTAAGGCGCCGCACCCGCCGCGCCCTCCGCCCCATGAAAAAGCCCGTAGCCTGCACCACGGGCTTTTCAAATTTGATAGCGCAACCTGACCGGTTGGCGCTGGGGCTTCGGGAGATTTTCTGAAAAATCAGCCGTTGGCCTTGTTGTAGTTGGCCATGCCATCGGCGATTTCCTTCATCGCCGCCTCGGGGCCTTCCCAGCCCAGCACCTTGACCCACTTGCCGGGTTCGAGGTCCTTGTAGTGCTCGAAGAAGTGGGCAATGGTGTTGAGGCGCGCGGGGTTGAGGTCCTGCGGCTTCTTCCACTGCGAGTAGATGGGCAGGATCTTGTCGGTGGGCACGGCGAGCACCTTGTTGTCTTCACCGGCCTCGTCCTGCATGCGCATCATGCCCAGCGCCCGGCAGGTCACGACCACGCCGGGAATCAGCGGCACCGGCGTGATGACCAGCACGTCGCAGGGTCGCCGTCGCCGCTGAGGGTCTTGGGCACGTAGCCGTAGTTGGTCGGGTAGTGCATGGACGTGCTCATGAAACGGTCCACGAAGATCGCGCCGGTGGCTTTGTCGACCTCGTACTTGATCGGGTCGGCGTTCATGGGAATTTCGATGATGACGTTGAAGGCTTCGGGCGCGTTCTTGCCGGGGGTGACGTTGTCGAGGGACATGAAGAAACCGTCTCTTTCTTTTTGCGTTGGGTCAATGGGAGGATCAGGACAAACCCTGATTTTACGTTCACCGCTCCTGCGCGACACCGCAGCGTCACCGATTCGGGGTAAATTGATTTCGTTGGCCAATCGCCTCCCCGGGTGGAGCGAGGAAGCAACGCAGCGGGGTTCCTCCACGGCGTTGAACCCCTTCCAAGCGAAACAACGAACGAGGAGTGTGTATGAACGGCAACTCGGCGCTGATCCTGGCGCTCGTCTGCGGGCTGCTGGCCGTGATCTACGGCATCTGGGCGCGCGGCTGGATTCTTTCGCAGGACGCGGGCAACGCCCGCATGCAGGAGATCGCGGCGGCCATCCAGGCCGGTGCGGCAGCGTATCTGGCACGGCAGTACAAGACCATCGCCATGGTCGGCGTGGTGCTGGCGGTGCTCATCGGCGTGTTCCTCGACGGCAAGGCCGCCGTGGGCTTCGTCATCGGCGCAGTGCTCTCCGGGGCCTGCGGCTTCATCGGCATGAACATCTCGGTGCGGGCCAACGTGCGCACCGCCCAGGCGGCCACCAAAGGCATCGGCCCGGCGCTGGACGTGGCCTTCCGCGGCGGCGCCATCACCGGCATGCTGGTGGTGGGCCTGGGGCTGCTGGGCGTGGCGGGCTTTTACTGGTTCCTGGTGGGCAATGGCAACCTCACGCCGGACAAGCACCTGGCCACCCTGCTCAACCCGCTGATCGGCTTTGCCTTCGGCTCCTCGCTGATCTCCATCTTCGCGCGCCTGGGCGGCGGCATCTTCACCAAGGGGGCCGACGTCGGTGCGGACCTGGTGGGCAAGGTCGAGGCCGGCATTCCCGAGGACGATCCGCGCAACCCCGCCGTCATCGCCGACAACGTGGGCGACAACGTCGGCGACTGCGCCGGCATGGCCGCCGACCTGTTCGAGACCTACGCCGTCACGCTGATCGCCACCATGGTGCTCGGCGCACTGATGGTCGCGGCCGCGCCCGTGCAGGCGGTGGTGTACCCGCTGGCGCTCGGCGGCGTGTCCATCGTCGCCTCCATCATCGGCTGCTTCTTCGTGAAGGCCACGCCGGGCATGAAGAACGTGATGCCCGCGCTCTACAAGGGTCTGGCGATCGCGGGGCTGCTGTCGCTGGGGCTGTTCTACTTCGTGACCCTGCTGCTCATCCCGGACAACGCCATCACCGCCAGCGGCAGCCAGATGCGCCTCTTCGGCTCCACCGTCGTCGGCCTGGCGCTGACCGCCGCGCTGGTCTGGATCACCGAGTACTACACCGGCACGCAGTACAAGCCGGTGCGCCACATCGCGCAGGCTNCCACCACCGGCCACGGCACCAACATCATCGCGGGCCTGGGCGTGTCGATGCGCTCCACCGCCTGGCCGGTGCTGTTCGTCTGCATCGCCATCGTGGTGTCCTATGCGCTGGCCGGCCTCTACGGCATCGCGGTGGCGGCCATGTCCATGCTGAGCATGGCGGGCATCATCGTCGCGCTCGACGCCTACGGCCCCATCACCGACAACGCCGGCGGCATCGCCGAGATGAGCGAACTGCCCAGCAGCGTGCGCGACATCACCGACCCGCTCGACGCCGTGGGCAACACCACCAAGGCCGTGACCAAAGGCTACGCCATTGGCTCGGCCGGTCTGGCCGCGCTGGTGCTGTTCGCCGACTACACCCACAAGCTCGAAGGCCTGGGCCAGTCGGTGGATTTCAACCTCAGCGACCCGATGGTCATCGTCGGCCTGTTCATCGGCGGCCTCATCCCCTACCTGTTCGGCGCCATGGCGATGGAGGCCGTCGGCCGCGCCGCCGGTTCGGTGGTGGTGGAGGTGCGCCGCCAGTTCAGCACCATCAAAGGCATCATGGAAGGCACGGCCAAGCCCGAATACGGCGTGGCCGTGGACATGCTCACCAAGGCCGCCATCAAGGAGATGATGATCCCCAGCCTGCTGCCGGTCATCACGCCGATCCTGGTGGGCCTGCTGCTCGGGCCCAAGGCGCTGGGCGGCCTGCTCATGGGCACCATCGTCACCGGGCTGTTCGTCGCCATCTCCATGTGCACCGGCGGCGGCGCCTGGGACAACGCCAAGAAGTACATCGAAGACGGCCACCACGGCGGCAAGGGCTCCGAGGCGCACAAGGCCGCCGTGACCGGCGACACCGTGGGCGACCCCTACAAGGACACTGCCGGCCCCGCGGTGAACCCGCTCATCAAGATCATCAACATCGTGGCGCTCCTCATCGTGCCGCTGGTGGTGAAATTCCACGGCGGCTGAGCACGGCGCACCGCCCAGGAAGCCCGCCACCGGCGGGCTTTTGCTTTACTCACCGGGCCATGCCCGCCTTGGCAGCGCGGCGCGGCCTGCCGCACAATGCCCCCATGACCGAACTCGTCGTCCGCCGCCTGTTGATCGACCTCGACGCCCCCGTGCCGCGCCACTGGTGCGGCGGAGATGCCTTTCGCACCGCGTTCTTCAACGCCTTGTCAATGAGCTTTCCGGTCGGTGAGCAGTTCTTCATCGACTCGGTGCGCGCCGGCCTCGCCGTGCTGCCGCCGCAGGCTCAGGCACGCTGGCGCGAGGAGGTGCAAGGCTTCGTCGGCCAGGAGGCCACCCATCGGCGCATCCACGCCTTGTTCAATGCCCAGATCGAACGCCACGGCCTGGTCAACGACTGGGAGCCGCGCGCCCGCGCGCGCCTGGATCTCATGCACGGGCTGGACCCGCGCCACGGCCTGGCCATCACCGCGGCCAACGAGCATTTCACCGCGCTGTTTGCCGAATGGCTGCTCACCCACCCCGAGTGGCTGGCCGACAGCGAAGAGCGTCTGCAGCTGCTCTGGCTCTGGCACAGCGCCGAGGAAGCCGAGCACAAATGCACCGCCTTCGACCTCTACCGTGCGCTCGGCGGCAACGAGGACTGGCGGCGAAAATGGATGCGCCGCGTCACCCTCATCTTTCTGGGCGACACCCTGCGCCAGACCCTCGCCAATCTGCGCCGCGACGGCACGCTGTGGCGGCTCTCCACCTGGCGCAGCGCCGCGCACTTCCTGTTCGGCCGCAAGGGCCTGCTGCGCCAGAGCTTTCGCCCCTGGCGCGACTGGTTCCGCCCCGACTTCCACCCCGCGCAACACGCCAGCGACCGCTCCGAGCGCTGGCTGCGCGACCACGCCGCAGCCTGGCGGCCGGTGCGCGAAACCACCAGCGCGCCCCAGGGCGTCCGCACCCCAAGCGAAGCCATCGCCGCCTGAGGCCGCCACGCACCCGGCGCGCCGTTTCGGCCCGTTCAGTTGCCCTGCAGCCGGCGCCGCTCGGCCTCCTCTTCGCGCCACTTCTCGATTTCGCGGCGTTCCTTGCAGATGGGGTGGCTGCGGTACTTCGGCTGCGCGCAGCCTGGCGCAGGCACAGTTCGCGGGCGATGAAGACCTTGTCGCCGCACAACTCATCGGGGTTGGCGGCGGCGGAGGCCGCGCCGTTGGCCGCCGCCGTGGCGGAGGCCGCATCGTCCGGCCGTCCGGCGCGCGAGGCCGGGCGCGCCGCGGCGGGCGCGGGCGTGGCCGCCGCGGGCTCGGCGCTGTGTGCACTGGAGGCGGCGGACGCTGCTGCGGCTGCCGGTGCTACCGGCCTCGAGGCCCGTGAGGCCGGAGCCGAGGCGGCCTGCAAAGCGCGGCTGGCGGCACTGGCTGCGCTGGAGGCTGTGCCCGCGGAAGACGTGGCCACGATCACCTCCTCTCCCGCAGCCAGGGCGGCCGAGGCGGGAATCAGTGCGCCGCCAGCTGCACTGGCCGCCGAGGCCGCGGCCGACGCTGCGGATGCGGCTGCCAGGGCTGCGGCGTCGCTCGTCGAATCGCCGCGCAGGCTCCACCATGCCGCACCGGCCAACGCCAGAACGAGCGCACCGCCACCGAGTGCGGCCAGCGGCAGGCTTTGCGACCGGCGCCGTCGGGCGCTGCGGGGCCACGGCCCTTGTTCCCGCCCGATGCCGGCCGTGTGGCAGATGCGGTGGCCGCTGGGCGCACGGTCGAGGCGCCAGGGCTGACTGCGGCGACACTGGAGGCAACCTCCGCCGCGGCGCCACCGTCGCCCTGCGTTCCGGCGGCATCAGCCCCGGATTCATCCGGCTCACGCGCGTCCGCCGCGGCCTCGCGGGCGAGCCACCGGGTGGTGCCGTCGTCGGACTCGGTGGCGCTCGATGGCTGCAGCAGCGGGTTGCGGCGCGGGATGAGCTGGGTCTGCAGCTCGGTCTGCGTGGTCTCGCGCGGGTGGATGCCGACGCAGGCGCCGCGGTGGGTGGCGGGCTCACCCGCATCGTGGCCTCGAACGCACCGGCCTGCGGGGTGACGGTGGGCGCGAGCGCTGCGGCGGCCTTGAGCGTCTTGAGGCGTTTGCGCGCCAGCTCGGCATAAATGCCTTGCGGGAACTTGGCGAGAAAGACGTCGAGCTCTTCGGGGTCGCTGGTGTCCTTGACGTCCTTCCAGTACAGCAGTTCGAGCTCCTGCGTCACCGTGCTCGAGGAGCCGCTGCCCACGGAAGGCGGCACCGAGCCGCGCCAGACGCTCGCGCCGGTGGAGCCCCGGCTTCGCCCGGCCCGGAACGCGGGCCGGGTGGCGGGCGCACGGTGGTGTCGTCGCCGGGCTGCACGGCCTCGCGCAGGGCACGGGCGAAGTCGGCCGCGGTGGGGAAGCGGTCGGCCGCCTCCTTGGCCAGTGCGCGCTCGATCAGCCGGTCGAGCCCACGCGGCAGCGCAGTGTTGAACTGCGAGGGTGGCGGCGGGTCATCGGCCACGATGGCGGTGATGATTTCGTATTCATTGGCGCCGTCGAAGGGCCGCCGGTCGGTGAGCAGCTGGTAGAGCACCACGCCGACGGAGAACAGGTCGCTGCGCGCATCCGCGCGCTTGCCCTGCACCTGTTCGGGGGCCATGTATTTCAGCGTGCCCACCATGCCGCTGGCAGTGCGGGTGGCGTCGCCGCCGTCCTGGATGCGGGCGACTCCGAAGTCGGTGAGCTTGAGCCGGCCGGAGCTTTCGATAAGCAGGTTGGCCGGCTTGATGTCGCGGTGCACCACGCCCTGGCGGTGGGAATAGTCCAGTGCGGCGAGCAGGTCGCTGGTGAGGTTGAGCGTTTCCTCCAGGCTGAAGCGCCGGGCCTGGGCGAGGTGGTATTTGAGTCCTGCCCTCGACGAACTCCATGACGAGGAAGGCGACGTCGCCGTCGCGGTCGGAGTCGTAGACGCTGACGATGTTGGGGTGCTGCAGCCGCGCCGCTGAGCGCGCCTCGGCGCGAAAGCGCGCTTCGTAGTCCGCCAGCTCGGCCGCGCCGCCGAGGTCTTCCATGCGGATGGTCTTGATCGCCACGCGGCGTTCGAGGTTGGGGTCGCGCGCTTCGTAGACGACGCCCATGGCCCCGCGTCCGAGCACGCGGAGAAGTTCATAACGGCCCAGGCGTTGCAACGGCATGTGTCCCTCCGAGGGCGTCATTCTCGTCCCAGTTCGACGATCTGGAAACCGATCGAGGGGCTGTCAGGCTCCGCGGGGTCGGCGCCCAGGCCGATGCGCCCGTTGCCCACCAGCACGCAGCTGCCGCGCCGGAGCAACAGCGGCTCGGCCGCCTCGCCCAGGCGCACCCAGGTGCCGCCGCTGGAGAGGTCGGCGAGCACGAACTGCGCGCCGCGCGGCGTGAGCGTGGCATGCAGCCGTGACACCCGTGCGTCGGGCATGCACACCGCGTTGCCG
This sequence comes from Burkholderiaceae bacterium, assembly GCA_013693755.1. Taxonomy (GTDB): domain Bacteria; phylum Pseudomonadota; class Gammaproteobacteria; order Burkholderiales; family Burkholderiaceae_C; genus Tibeticola. Next base: position 2,769,919 of record CP059256.1, on the reverse strand, counting down.
CTGGCGCGGCCGATGGCCAGNCGGCACCCGCCGGGTGCGAGGCTCAGGCGGCGTTCACCGGCGCTCAACTGGAGCACGCGCAGGCTGCCGGCGCTGGGCACGTCGGCCACGCGGGTGAGGTCGGCCTCATCCTCCGTCTGCCAGCTCGCGCGGAAGACCTCGGTGGCGCTGCTGTGCCCGCGCAACACCAGGGGGCCGAGGCGAAACAGCCGGGCCTGCAAGGCGGGCGGCAACAGGTCGCGCACCCGCGCGGTGGTGAGGATTTGCTGCGCAGCGGCCAGACCGGCCAGGCGCGCGGCGGTGTTGACGGCATCGCCGAAGCAGTCGCCACCGACCTGCACCACCTCGCCGCTCTCCAGGCCCATGCGCATCATGGCGGGCGGGGCGTCGNNTCCTGCGCGCGGCGCACGCTGGGCGAGTTCGACCTGCAAGGCCATGCAGGCCTGCAGGGCGTCGGCCACGTCGTCGAACACGGCGAACACGCCGTCGCCGAGGCTTTTGACGACACGGCCGCGGTGCAGCTGAACGGTCTGCGCAACCTCGTCGAGCAAGCTGGTGACGAAGCGCGAAGCCTGGGCGTCGCCCACGCGCTCGTACAGCCCGGTGCTGTCCACCAGNTCCGCAAACACCACTGCGGTCACCTGCCGCTCCTGTCAGGAAATGTAACGGCGATTCTACGGACTCGCCGCCACGGCGCCAATGCCGCCCGGGGTCGATCAGCGCAGCCGCATCGCCCGCCGGCGCAGCGCGAGCGCCAGCGCCGCGAGACCGCAGAAGGCGGCACCGGCGCCGAAGGTCCAGCCCGGGCCGAGGAACTCCCACAGCGCGCCGGCAATGACGCTGGCCGCCAGCATCGCGCCGCCGCTGACCAGGTTGAAGAAGCCGAAGGCCGTGCCGCGCAGATCGGCCGGCGCGGTGTCGGCCACCATGGCGGCCAGCAGGCCCTGGGTGAGGCCCATGTGCACACCCCACAGCAGCACGCCGACGAGCAGCCCGCTCCAGTGGCTGGAGGTGGCGATCACGATGTCGGCCGCCGCCAGCACGGCCAGCCCCGCGAGCAGCATGGCGCCGTGCGGCACGCGGTCCGAGAGCTTGCCAAACGGGTAGGCGCTGGCCGCGTAGACCACGTTCATGGCCACCATCACCAGCGGCACCAGCGCCACGGCGACGCCGGTCTGCTCTGCGCGCAGCACCAGAAAGGCCTCCGAGAACCGCGCCAGTGTGAACACCGCGCCCACGGCCACCACCCACCAATACGCCGTGCCGAGCCGGCGCAGGTTGGCGCGCGAAATCGGGTTGCCGCGCGCGGCGGTGGTGTTGGCGTGCCCGGGCTCGCGCACGCCGAAGGCCAGCAGCGCCACGGCCAGCGCGGCCGGGATGATGGCCACCCAGAACACGGCGCGGAAGTCGTCGGCCCACAGCAGCATCAGGCCGGCGGCAATCAGCGGGCCGGCGAAGGCGCCCACGGTGTCGAGCGACTGGCGCAGCCCGAAGGCCGCGCCGCGCAGCTTCGGCGGTGCGAGGTCGGCCACCAGCGCATCGCGCGGCGCACCGCGGATGCCCTTGCCGATGCGGTCGATCAACCGGGCCGAGACGATCCACGCCGCCCCCGGCGCCAGCGCGAACAAGGGCTTGGACGCCGCCCCNAGCCCGTAGCCCAGCACCGCCAGCGCCTTGCGCTTGCCCAGCCAGTCGCTGATGACGCCGGAAAACACCTTGACGATGAGCGCGGTGGCCTCGGCCAGNCCTTCGATCAACCCCACCACCGCCACGCTGATGCCCAGCGTGCCCACCATGAACATGGGCAGCAGGCTGTGGATCATCTCGGACGACACGTCCATGAGCAGGCTGACAAAGCCCAGCACCCAGATGGCGGTCGGCAGCCGTGGTGGCGGCGCCTTGAATACTTCATTTTCATAGCAAAAATCCACCGGATCGCGCTGGGGCATGGCCCAAAACGCTCCATTCTGGCAGCCCTGTGTGACGCTCGCAGCGGGCCACGAAGTCTGACGCCTGCCCGACAGCCACCGGGCACAGCGCGGATGCACAATTTGCGCCATGCAGTTCAACCACATCGCCAACGCCGCCGTGCCCGCCGCCAGCGGCCGCACCCTGCCGGTCATCGACCCCTCCACCGGCGAGCCCTACGACGACATCCCGCGCAGCGACNCCGAGGACATCGACGCCGCCGTGCGCGCCGCGCGCGCCTGCTTCGAAGGCCCGTGGTCGCATCTGAGCCCGGCCGAGCGGGGGCGGCTGCTGCTGCGGCTGTCGCTGAAGATCGCCGAGCACGCCGAGGAGCTCGCCGCCATCGAGCAGCGCGACTGCGGCAAGCCCACCAAACAGGCGCGCTCCGATGCGGCCGCGCTGGCGCGCTATTTCGAGTTCTACGGGNGTGCGGCCGACAAGCTCTGCGGCGAGACCATTCCCTACACGAACGGCACCTCGGTGCTCACCTGGCGCGAGCCGCACGGCGTGACCGGCCACATCATTCCGTGGAACTACCCGATGCAGATCTTCGGCCGCAGCGTCGGCGGCGCGCTGGCCGCGGGCAACTGCTGCGTCGTCAAGCCCGCCGAGGACGCCTGCCTGTCGCTGCTGCGCGTGGCCGCACTGGCGGCCGAGGTGGGCTTTCCGCCGGGGGCGATCAACATCGTCACCGGCTACGGCCACGAGGTGGGCGACGCCCTCGCGCGCCATCCCGGCATCGACCACATCAGCTTCACCGGCAGCCCGCGCGTGGGCACGCTGATCCAGCAGGCCGCGGCCGAGCGGCACTGCCCGGTGACGCTCGAACTCGGCGGCAAGAGCCCGCAGATCCTGTTTGCCGACGCCGACCTCGACGCCGCGCTGCCCTTTCTCATCAACGCCATCGTGCAGAACGCCGGGCAGACCTGCAGCGCCGGCTCGCGCGTGCTCATCGACAGCCTGATCTACGAGCCGCTGCTCGAGCGCCTGGGCGCGGCCTTCGAGCGGCTGCGCGTGGGCCCGGCGGCGATGGACCTGGACTGCGGCCCGCTGATCCGGCAGAGCCAGCTCCAGCGCGTGTGGGACTTCCTGAGCGACGCACAGGCCGCCGGCATCCCCATGGTGGCGCAGGGCCGCATCGTCGAAAGCGCGCCCGAAGGGGGCTATTACCAGGCTCCCACCCTGCTGCGCGACGTGCCGGTGATGCACCGGCTGGCGCAGGAAGAAGTGTTCGGCCCGGTACTCGCGGCGATGCCGTTTCATGACGAGGACGAGGCGGTGGCGCTGGCAAATGCCACGCCGTTCGGCCTGGTGGCGGGCGTGTGGACGCGCGACGGCGCGCGTCAGCTGCGCATGGCGCGGCGCGTGCGCGCCGGCCAGGTCTTCGTGAACAACTACGGCGCCGGCGGCGGCGTGGAGCTGCCCTTCGGCGGCGTGAAGTCCTCCGGCCACGGCCGCGAANAAGGCTTCGAGGCGCTCTACGGCTTCACCACGCTCAAGACGGTGGCCATTCACCATGGATGAGAAGTTGCGCACGAATCCTCCACGCCCGATTCATTCACACCTTCTGAGCGCCTGCGGGCGGAATTTTTGTCTTTTGGGCGGAACCCCAGCGCCAACTGGTAAGGTTTCGCTCTCATTTTTGATAATCGGAAAAGGGCATCCTCATGCGGCTCGCAGGCAAATCCATCATCGTCACCGGCGCGGCCGGCGGCATCGGCGAGGGCATCGCGCGGCGGCTGGCCGAGGAAGGCGCGCGCGTCATCGTCAACGACCTCGACGCCGCGCGCGGCGAGCAGGTGGCCGCCAGCATCGCGCAGCGCGGCGGCGATGCGGCCTTCTTCCGCGCCGACGTCACGCAGGGCGAGGCGGTGCGCGCGCTGGTGGACTTCGCCGTGCAGCGCCACGGCCGCCTGGACGTGATGGTGAACAACGCCGGCTGGACGCACCGCAACCAGAGCGCGCTCGACGTGACCGAGGCCGAGTTCGACCGCTGCTACGCCGTCAACGTCAAGAGCATCTACCACGCCACGCTGGCCGCCGTGCCGGTGTTTCGCGCCCAGGGCGGGGGCAGCTTCATCAACATCGCCTCCACCGCCGGCGTGCGCCCGCGGCCAGGACTCACCTGGTACAACGGCTCCAAGGGCGCGGTCATCATCACCAGCAAGTCGCTGGCCGCCGAGTTCGGGCCGGACAACATCCGCGTCAACTGCATCAACCCGGTGTTCAACCCCACCACCGGCCTGGGCACCGAATTCGCCGGCGGCGAACTCACCGAGGAGCGCCTGGCCAGGTTCCGCGCCACGATTCCGCTGGGGCGCTTTTCCACCGCGCTCGACGTGGCCAACGCCGCCCTGTTCCTCGCCAGCGACGAAGCCGCCTTCATCAGCGGCGTGTGCATCGAGGTGGACGGCGCGCGCTGCGTGTGAGGGCCGGGCGCGCACGTCGGGCGTGCGCCGCGTGCGGGGCGCGTTCGTTCGCGCCGCCCGTCAGCCGCGGCGCAGGTCGCGTGTCAGCGCCTGCAGCGCCGCTTCGTCCAGCGTCTCACGGGCCAGCAGCTCACGCGCGCAGGTTTCGAGCACGTCGCGGTTGCGAACGAGCACTGCCGTGGCGGCATCGAAGCCGGCCATCACCGTGGCGCGAATGGCCGCGTCGATGCGGGCCTGGGTGTCGGGCGCCAGAGCCGGCGTGGCCAGCCCCAGGCCCGGGGCATCCATCACCTGCTGGCGCGGCGGTTCCCAGGCCACGTAACCCAGGGACTCCTCCATTCCGTAGCGCGTGACCATGTCGCGCGCGATGTCGGTGGCTTTGGCCAGGTCGTCGGCCGCGCCGGTGGAGAGTTCGTGGAACACCAGCTTCTCCGCGGCCCGCCCGCCCAGCAAGACGGCGATCTTGTGTTCGAGCTCGGCGCGGGTCATCAGAAAGCGGTCCTCGGTGGGCCGCTGCAAGGTGTAGCCCAGCGCCCCGATGCCGCGCGGGATGATGGACACCTTGTGCACGGCCTCTCGCTGCGAGAGCGCCAGCGACACCAGCGCATGCCCCATCTCGTGGTATGCGACCACCTCGCGCTCATGCGGGTTGAGCAGGCGGTTCTTCTTCTCCAGACCGGCCACGATGCGTTCGATGGCCACGGTGAAGTCGGCCAGCGTCACCTCGGCCGCGCCGCGCCGCGTCGCCGCCAGCGCCGCCTCGTTGCACAGGTTGGCCAAGTCGGCGCCGGAAAAGCCCGTGGTCAGGGCCGCAACCTGCTCCAGATCGACATCCGCGGCAAGGCGGATCTTTCGCACATGCACCTTGAGAATCTGCACCCGGCCCTGCTTGTCCGGCCGATCCACCAGCACCTGGCGGTCGAAGCGCCCGGCGCGCAACAGGGCCGGGTCGAGGATTTCCGGCCGGTTGGTCGCCGCCAGCAGCACCAGGCCGGTGGAGCTGTCGAAGCCGTCGAGTTCCACCAGCAGCTGGTTGAGCGTCTGCTCCCGCTCGTCATGCCCGCCCACGAAGCCTGCCGCCCCACGGGCGCGGCCCAGGGCATCGAGCTCGTCGATGAAGATGATCGCGGGCGCCTTCTGCCGCGCCTGCTCGAACAGGTCGCGCACGCGCGCAGCTCCCACGCCGACGAACATCTCCACGAACTCGCTGCCGCTGATGCTGAAGAACGGCACGCCTGCCTCGCCCGCCACCGCCTTGGCCAGCAGCGTCTTGCCCGTGCCGGGCGGCCCGACCAGCAACACCCCNTTGGGCATGCGCGCGCCCAGCCGTCCGTAGCCTTGGGGNTCCTTGAGGAACGCGACGATCTCCTGCAGCTCGGCCTTGGCCTCATCCACACCCGCCACGTCCGCGAAGCTCACACCGGTGTTGCGCTCCACATAAATCTTGGCGCGGCTCTTGCCGATGCTCATGAAGCCGCCGATGCCGCCCTGCTTCTCGGCCAGGCGCCGGATCAGAAAGAACCACAGCCCGAAGAACACCAGGGCCGGCGCGACCCAGGACAGCAGGTCGCGCAGAAAGGTGCTTTCGTACACCCGGGTATAGGGCACCTTGTAGGTGTCGAGCCGGGCCGCGACATCGGGCTCCACCCGCGTCGCCACGAGGACGGTCTTGCCATTGGGCTCCGGCGTTTTCAGCCGGCCGGTGATGAGCTTGTCACCGATCTGAACCTCGGCGATGCGGCCTTCCTCGAGCGCCTGCTCGAACGCGCTGTAGGGGACCGTCTCCACCGTCTGCTGCGTCTGCCACCAGGACTGCAGCACCAACAGCAAGGACAGCGCGAGGATCCAGTATCCGATGTTCCAGCGCTGCTGCGGCTCCATCGCGCCCCTCCGCACCGTCGCTCAGAGCCAGCGCGAGAGCTGCTCCACGTCCTCGGCAAACATCTGGCCTCGCTCGGCCTGCACCAGCTTGCCGTCCTTGCCGCGCACCAGCGTAATGGGCAGGCCGCGCGGCTTGGGCAGTGCGCGCTGCACCTCGGGCGTGACCCAGCCGGCGGGGAAGGTGTAGCCCTTCTTCTTCAGGTAGCCTTCGGCGTCCTGCGGCTTCTTGTCGATGGACAGCGTGAGCAGCACCAGCCCCTTGTCCTTGTGCGCCAGCCAGAGCTTCTGCATCTCCGGGCTCTGCAGCGCGCAGAACGGGCAGGTGCTGGCCCACCAGTAGACGATGGCCAAGCGCCCATCGGCCTGTTCGGGGCGGAACACGCTGCCGTCGAGCAGCGAGACCTGCGGCAGCTTCAGCGCCGTGCCCAGTGCCGGCAGCGGCGGCGCCTTGGCCTCGGCTGCGGCGGCCGAGGCGTCCTGCGCCAGCGCCTGCAGGGGCAGCGAAGCGGCGGCCAAGGCGCCGGTGTGGAGCAAAGGGTTCGGCGGTCGATGCGCATGGCGGACTCCGTCCATCGGTAGGGGTTGATATTTGTCATCGTAGCGCGAGCGGGCCGGGCGCGCAGCCGGCGCGCTGTCGCCAGTGTGCATTCAGCCCGTGCGACCGCGGCGCGGGCAGGGGCATGGCCAGCGGTGAGACGGCGCGCGGCGGTATCATGCGGCGCCATGTCCGAACGCGTGATTCCCCTGCTCGACGAGCGCACCCGCACGCGGCTTGCAACCGTGCCCGAGCAGCCCGTGGCAGCCAGCGGCCTGATCGGCGATGCGCTGGGCCGGCCCCTGCGCGACCTGCGCATCAGCGTGACCGACCGCTGCAATTTCCGCTGCAACTACTGCATGCCCAAGGAGGTGTTCGACAAGAACTACCCCTACCTGCCGCACAGCGCGCTGCTCACCTTCGAGGAAATCACCCGCATTGCGCGCGTCTTCACCGCGCACGGCGTGCGCAAGCTCCGGCTGACCGGCGGCGAGCCGCTGCTGCGCAAGAACATCGAGCGGCTGATCGAGCAGCTGGCTGCGCTGCGCACGGTCGATGGCGAGCCGCTGGACATCACGCTCACCACCAACGGCTCGCTGCTCGCGCGCAAGGCCAGGGCGCTCAAGGACGCGGGCCTCAAGCGCGTGACGGTGAGCCTCGACGGCCTCGACGACGCGGTGTTTCGCCGCATGAATGACGTGGACTTCCCTGTGGCCGCGGTGCTCGAGGGCATTGCCGCCGCCCAGGACGCGGGCCTGGCGCCGATCAAGGTGAACATGGTGGTCAAGCGCGGCACCAACGAGCACGAGATCCTGCCCATGGCGCGGCACTTCCGCGGCAGCGGCGTGGTGCTGCGCTTCATCGAATACATGGACGTTGGCGCCACCAACGGCTGGCGCATGGACGAGGTGCTGCCCAGTGCCGAGGTGGTGCGCCGCATCCACGCCGAGCTGCCGCTGGTGCAGCTCGACCCCGCCGCGCCGGGCGAAACCGCCGAACGCTGGGGCTATGCCGGCGCGGACGGCCGCCACGACCCGGCGCTGGGCGAAATCGGCGTCATCAGCAGCGTCACCCAGGCCTTCTGCCGCGACTGCAACCGCGCGCGCCTGTCCACCGAGGGCAAGCTCTACCTGTGCCTGTTCGCCGAGCAGGGCTGGGACCTGCGCCACCTGCTGCGCGGCCCCGAGGCGGTGAGCGACGAGGCCCTCGCCAGCGCCATCGGCGCCATCTGGCAGCAGCGCGGCGACCGCTATTCCGAGCTGCGCTCGCTCATGCCGCGCGATGCGGCCGGTGGTGCGCGGCGCGTGGAGATGAGCTACATCGGCGGCTGATGACTCTTCCGAACCCAGCCATGCGAACCCTCGAACCCGGCGCCATCAGCGCCCTCATCCTCGCCGGCGGCCGTGGCTCGCGCATGGGCGGGGTGGACAAAGGCCTGCAGAATTTCAACGGCCTGCCGCTGGCGCTGCACACGCTCATGCGGCTGCGCGCCCAGCAAGGCGGGCTGATCGGCGAGGTGATGATCAACGCCAACCGCAACCTTGCGGCCTACGAGTCCTTCGGCGCCCCGGTCTGGCCCGACACGCTGGCCGACTACGCCGGGCCGCTGGCGGGCTTTCTCACCGGGCTCGAACATTGCGAGACGCCCTGGCTGCTCACCGTGCCCTGCGACACCCCGCTGTTCCCGCTGGACCTGGCCGCGCGCCTGGCCGAGGCGGCCGTGCGCGAGGACGCCGAGATCGCCATGGCCGCCGCGCCGGAAGAGGACGGCCGCGTGCGCGCGCAACCGGTGTTCTGCCTGCTGCGCGTGGAGTTGCTCGAAAGCCTCAACCGCTTCACCCACGAGGGCGGCCGCAAGATCGACCGCTGGACGGCGCAGCACCGCACCGTCCTCGTGCCGTTTGACCGCGCGGACGACGACCCGCGCGCCTTCTTCAACGCCAACACGCTGGCCGAGTTGCGCGCACTCGAGCGCGCTGACCCCCGCGCGCTGCGCACCGCGCGGCCCGCCGGCGCCCTGTTCTCCGAACCCTCCGATGAAATCCTCGAAGCCATCGCCGCCGAAATCCAGGGCTATGACCCGCAGGCGCTTCGGGCCGATGCCGTGGGCGCGTTCCTCGAGCGCCTGGTCGAGCCGCTGCGCGAGACCGAGACCGTGCTGCTGCCCGACGCGCTCGGCCGCATCCTCGCGCACGACCTCATCTCCNCCATCAGCGTGCCGCCGCACGACAACTCGGCCATGGACGGCTACGCCTTCGACGGCGCTGCGCTGCAGGCCGGAGCCCCGCTGGTTCTGCGCGTGGTGGGCACGGCGCTGGCCGGCAAGGCCTGGCAGGGCACGGTGGCCGCGGGCGAGTGCGTGAAGATCATGACCGGCGCCATCATGCCCGCCGGGCTCGACACCGTGGTGCCGCAGGAATTCACCCGCAGCGAGGGCGAGCGCATCACCGTGCCCGCCGGCGTGGTGCAGCGCGGCGACAACCGCCGCCTGCTCGGCGAAGACCTCATGGCCGGCCGCGCCGCCCTGCACCGCGGCACGCGGCTCGGCCCGGCGGCCTGCGGCCTGCTGGCCAGCCTGGGGCAGCGCAGCGTCTCGGTCGTTCGGCGGCCGCGGGTGGCGTACTTCTCCACCGGCGACGAAATCCTGAGCCTGGGCGAAGCCCCGCGTGAAGGCGCCGTCTACGACAGCAACCGCTACACCGTGCTGGGCCTGCTGCGCCGGCTCGGCTGCCAGCCGCTGGACCTCGGCCATGTGCGCGACGACCCGGCCGCACTCGAAGCGCGCTTTCGCGAAGCCGCCGCGCAGGCCGACGCCATCATCACCAGCGGCGGCGTGAGCGTAGGCGAGGCCGACTTCACCAAAGCCATGATGCGGCAGCTCGGCGACGTCGCCTTCTGGCGCATCGCCATGCGCCCGGGCCGCCCGATGGCCGTGGGGCGGCTTTCTNCCAGCAAAACCGCCGATCCCCAGCGTCAACCGGTCGATGGTCGCTATCAANAAATGACTTCCGAACACCCCGGCGCCGTGCTGTTCGGTCTGCCCGGCAACCCGGTGGCGGTGATGGTGACCTTCCTCGCCTTCGTGCGCCCGGCGCTGCTGCGGCTCATGGGCTGCACCGACGCGCCGCCGCCGCTGTTGCAGGCGCGCAGCCTCGAAGCCCTGCGCAAGAAGCCCGGCCGCACCGAGTACCAGCGCGGCATCGTCAGCCGCAGCGCCGACGGCACCCTCACCGTGCGCACCACCGGCAACCAGGGCTCGNGGGTGCTGCGCTCCATGGTCGAGGCCAACGGCCTCATCGTGCTGCACCACGACCAGGGCTCGGTCGCCGTGGGCGACCCGGTGGACGTGATGATGTTCGACGGGGTGATCTGAACCCATCGGCGGCGCACCCTGCGCCCGTCGGGTTGCCCAGCACAGGGGCGTCGCCGACAATCCGGCCCTTTCCCTCACGAAAGGCCCGCCATGCACCGCCGCACCCTGCTTGCCCTGCCCGCACTCGGTTTGCTCCTGAGCGCCTGCGGCGGTGGCGACCCGCAGCCCGAGGAGATCGCACTCACCCACCTCGTGACCAACGAGCTGGGCCTGGTCGAGCCGGGCACCTATGTGATCCGCAACCTCAACGAGCTGGGCGCATTCTGGGCCGCGAACCCGAACGACCGCTACCCGACGCGCATCCTGCCCGATGTGGACTTCAGCCGCCACGCCATCGTCGGCATCTTCGCCGGCCCCAAGCCGCGCTGCTCCACCTTGCGCATCACCGGGGCGAGCCGCCTCGACAGCGTGCTCACCGTGCGCTGGCGCATCGACACGGTCATCACCACGCCCTCGAGCTGCATCGGCAACGACACCTTCAACCTGAACCTGGGCGACCTGGTGCTGGTGCCGCGCGACATCACCGAGGTCCGCACCGTGCGCGAGTGAAGCCGGGGCGCGCGCCTGCCCCGGCGCGCCGCGGCGCTCAGGCGCTCGCGTGGGGCTGCGGCTGCGCGGGCGCGGGTGGCGGGCCCTCGGCGGCAGCTTCCTGGATAGGTCGGGCGTGCGGCGGCGTGCGAGCAAGGTGTACATCGTGGGCACGACGAACAGCGTCAGCAGCGTGCCCAGGCTCATGCCGCCAACGATGACCCAGCCGATCTGGCGGCGGCTCTCGGCCCCGGCGCCGGTGGCGATCGCCAGCGGAATGGCGCCCAGCACCATGGCGCCGGTGGTCATCAGAATCGGCCGCAGCCGCTGCGCGGCCGACTGGCGCACCGCGTCCATCAGCTCCAGCCCCTGCGCGCGCAGCTGGTTGGCGAACTCCACGATCAGGATGCCGTGCTTGGTGATGAGCCCCACCAGGGTGATGAGCCCGATCTGGCTGAACACGTTGAGCGTGCCGCCGCTGAGCTGCAGCGCCAGCAGCGCCCCCGCCATGGACAGCGGCACGCTGAGCAGGATCACGAAGGGGTCGACGAAGCTCTCGAACTGCGCCGCCAGCACCAGATAGATGAACAGCAGCGCCAGCACGAACACCACCGCCAGCGAGCCCGAGGCATTGCGGTACTCGCGGCTGCTGCCGTTGAGATCGGTCGCGTAGCCGGGCTTGAGCACCTTCTGCGCTGTCGCGTCCATGAAGGCCAGCGCCTCACCCAGCGCGTAGTTGGGTGCCAGGTTGGCGGTGATGGAGGCCGAGCGCCGCTGGCCGAAGTGGTTGAGCTCGCGCGGCACCACCACCTCTTTTAGCTTCACGAGCGCAGACAGTGGCACCATCGCGTCGCCCTTGCCGCGCACGAAAAGGCGCTCGATGTCGTCGGGTGCGCTGCGCGCGCCCGGGGCGGTCTGCACCACCACGTCGTACTGCTCGCCCTCGCGCTTGTAGCGGGTGACGCTGCGCCCGCCGAGCATGGTCTCCACGGTGCGTGCCACCGCGTCCACGCTCACGCCGAGGTCGGCCGCGCGCTCGCGGTCCACCTCCAGACGCACCTCGGGCTTGTTCAGGCGCAGGTCGGTGTCCACCTGCACGAAGCCGGGGTTCTTCGCCATCTCCTCGGTGAAGGCGCGCACCGTCTGCGCAAGCTGCGGGTAGCTCTCCGAGGTCATGATGACGAAGTTCACCGGCCGCTCGCGAAAGCCCTGCCCCAGCGACGGCGGCGTGATNGGCAAGGCCTGCACGCCGGCGAGCCCGCCGAGCCTGGGCGCGATCTCCTGCGCGATCTGCAGCGTGCTGCGCTTGCGCTCCTCCCACGGAATCGCGCGCAGGAACACGTTGCCCTGCGCCACCGTGGGGTTGCCGTTGACGACGAAGATGCGGTCGAACTCGGGATAGGCCTGGCCGATGCGCTCGATGGATTGCGCATAGCGGTTGGTGTAGTCCAGCGTGGCGCCGTCCGGGCCGTTGATGACGGTGAGGATCACNCCGCGGTCTTCCAGCGGCGCGAGCTCGCTCTTGACCTGCGAGAGCAGCCACACGCTGGCCGCGCCGCTGGCGAGCATCACCGCCACCACCAGCCAGCGCGCGCGCAGCGAGGCCGCGAGCACCCGTGCATACACGGCCGTGAGCGCATCGAGCCCGCGGCCCACGGCGCGGTCGAACCAGGAGCGGTGCGCCTGGTGGCGCAGCAGCTTGGAGCACATCATCGGCGAGAGCGTCAGCGCCACGAAGCCCGAGACGATCACCGCCCCGGCCAGCGCCAGCGCGAATTCGGTGAACAGCCGCCCGGTGCGCCCCGGCGTGAAGGCCAGCGGCGCGTACACCGCCGCGAGCGTGAGCGTCATCGCCACCACGGCGAAGCCGATCTCGCGCGCGCCCTTGATGGCCGCCTGGAAGGGACTCAGCCCNTCCTCGATGTGGCGGTAGATGTTCTCCAGCACCACGATGGCATCGTCCACCACCAGCCCGATGGCCAGCACCAGCGCCAGCAGCGTGAGCGTGTTGATGGTGAAGCCCGCCAGCGCCATCAGCGCGAAGCTGCCGATGAGGCTGACCGGAATCGTCACCAGCGGAATGATGGAGGCGCGCACCGTGCGCAGGAACACGAAGATCACCAGCGCCACCAGCACCACAGCCTCGCCGATGGTCTGGTAGACCGCCTTGATGGAGCGGTCGATGAACACCGAGTTGTCGTTGGCCACTGCTACGTCCACGCCCGGCGGCAGGTTCTGCTTGACCCGCTCAAGCAGGCGGCGCACGCCGGCGGAGAGTTCCAGCGGGTTCGCCGTGGCCTGGCGGATCACGCCGAGCGAGACCGCCTCGCGCCCGTTGAGCCGCACGCTGGTGCGCTCGGCGAACGCCCCCTCCTGCACCCGCGCCACGTCGCCGATGCGCACCGGCTGGCCGTTGACGGTGCGGATGACCACCTGCGCGAACTCGCGCGGGCGCTGTAGATCGGTGGCGGCGGTGACGTTGAACTCGCGGTTGACGCTCTCGATGCGGCCCGAGGGCACCTCCAGGTTGCTGCGGCGCAGCGCGTCCTCGACGTCCTGCACCGTGAGGCGGAAGGCGGCGAGACGGTCGGCGTCGAGCCAGATGCGCATGGCGTACTTGCGCTCGCCGAACACGCGCACGTCGGCCGCGCCCGGCGCGGTCTGCAGCACCGGCTTGACCAGGCGGTTGGCGAAGTCCGAGAGCTCGAGCGCGCTGTGGGTGTCCGAACTCAGCGCGAGCCAGATCACCGGAAACGCGTCGGCCTCGACCTTGGCAATCACCGGCTCGTCGATGCCCTGCGGCAGCCGCTGGCGCACGCGGCTGACCTTGTCGCGCACGTCGGCCGCCGCGGCGTCGGCATCGCGCGAGAGCGCAAAGCGCACGGTGATCTGGCTCTGCTCCTGCCGGCTGATGGAGGAGATGACATCCACCCCNTCGATGCCGGCGAGCGAGTCCTCCAGCACCTTGGTCACCTGCGACTCGATGACCTCGCTCGACGCGCCGCCGTAGCGCGTCTCCACTGTCACCACCGGTTCGTCGATCTTGGGGTACTCGCGCACCGCCAGCCGCGTGAACGAGACATAGCCCACCAGCAGGATGAGCAGCGACAGCACGGTGGCAAACACCGGGCGGCGAATGGACACTTCAGGCAGTTGCATGGGGGCGGCCTCGGCGCAGGGCAAACGGCTGTCAGCGCGCGGCGGCGCGCGGGCCTTCGACGATGCGCACCGGCGTGCCGTCGCGCTGCAGCCGCTGCTGGCCGGCCACGACCACCGTGTCGCCCTCCTGCACCCCCTGCCGGATCTCCACCTTGCCCTGGCGGCGCAGGCCGAGCTGCACCTCCTGGCGCAAGGAGACGGTCCTGACCTCGGGCGAGATCGCCGCCGTGGCCGCGCCCGGCACGGCCGAGGGCTCCACCACCTTGATGACGAACTGCCTGCCCGCCTGCGGAACCACCGCTTCCTCGGGCACGACGAGCGCGTTCTCACGCACGCCGAACACCACGTTGACCCGCGCGAACATGCCCGGACGCAGCGCCGAGGGCCCCGCACCCGGGCCCCGCGGCGCGCTCGCCGCCGCCCGGGGCGCGGAGGCCCCGCAGCCGCGCCCTTCGCCGCCACCTCCACACGCTGCCCGGCGGTGTTGGGCAGGCTCGCGCGCACAGCCGCGGCGCGGCCGTTGGCATCGACGAGCGGGTCCACCGCCTCCACCCGGCCCTCGAAGCGCCGGCCCGGCAGCGCATCGAGCTCAAGCCGCACCGGCTGGCCCACGCGCAGGCGCGCAAGGTCGCGCTCGGGCAGCCGGAAATCCACCAGCAGCGTGGACAGGTCTTCGAGGTTCACCAGGTCCGCGCCGTCCTTCACATAGTCGCCCACATTCACGTTGCGCAGGCCCACCACACCATCGAACGGCGCGACGATGCGCATGCGGGCCAGCCGCGCCTCGGCCAGCGCGCGCTGCGCCTGCGCCACCTGCAGCGCGGCCGCGCTCTCGTCGAGCACGCGCTGCGCCACGAACTTCTGCGCCACCAGTTCCTGGTTGCGCCGGTGGTTGGCCTCGGCCACCGCCAGCTGCGCCTGGGCCTGTTGCAGTTCGGCCTGCTGCAGCCGGTCGTCCAACTGCACCAGCATCTGCCCGCGGCGCACCCGCGCACCGTCCGCAAAGCCCAGTGCCGTGACGCGCCCGGCCACCTCGGGGCGCAGCATCACGCTCTGGCGCGAGCGCAGCGTGCCCACGGCCTGCGACTCATCGACCAGGGTGGTCGCCACGACTTTGGCCACCTCGACGCCCGCGGCGCGCGGCGCAGAAACCCCGCGGCCGGCGCAGACGCCGCCGGCGCGGGCTGTGCCTGCGCCACCCCGAATTCGCGCGGCGGCTGGCCACGCCCGAGCCACAGGCTGCCGCCGGCGCCCGCCAGAACCAGACCGATCAGCGCCACCAGGGCATGACGAGAGCGCAGGGAGAAAGCCATGAGGAGAAATTGAGGGACACAGGGCCGCGCGCCGCAAGCCCACGCGCGGCGCCATGGTTCGCAATGTAGCAGCGCGTCCGCGGCGCTGCCGGCGCGTGCCCAAGGGAAAGTCCGCATGGCGCGCGCGCTTGCCCTGCGTCAAATTTCACACAACTGTCATACCCATCCCTGCAGGGTATGACGCCCGCCCCGGCCAGGCCGGTTGGCGCTGCATCGCTTCGTTCACCTGCGAGTTGCCATGATTGCCTTGCGCCTGTTTCGCCTGTTGCTGAGCCTGGCCGCCATGGCCAGCGTCGGTCTGTCTGCTGCGGCCCATGCCGCGTCGCCCTACCAGCGCGGCCTGCCCTTGCCGCCGGCGTCGCTGGATGAGCAGATGGGCCGCGTGGAGAAANAGCTCGAGGCCGCGGGCTTTCGCCTGCTCGGCCGCCACCAGCCCAAGGGCGTGGCCGATCGCGGCGTGGTCATCTACACCGACGCAGCCCTGCTGGATGCGGTGCGCAAGGTCGGCGGCCACGCGGTGCTGGCGGCCGCACAGCGCGTGGGCGTGAGCGCCTCGGGCGAGGTGAGCTACACGCTGCCGAACTACTGGCTGCGCGCCTACTTCCGCGACCAGTTCGCGCAGGCCGCGCCGGTGGCGCGCGCGATGCAGACGCGGCTGGAACAGGCGCTGGGCCGCGGCGAGACCTTCGGCGGCGACGTGTCGGACCAGGCCCTGGCCGACTACCGCTACATGGCCGGCATGGAAAAGCTCGACTCCATCCGCGCCGAGGTGGCCGACACCGGTGACTTCGACGCCGCCGTGCGCACCGTGCGCGCCCAGCTCGCCGCGCACGCAGGTGACACGGCCGGGGTGTATGAGCTGGTGCTGGCAGACCGCAAGCTCGCCGTCTGGGGCGTGGCGCTGAACCACCCTCGCGAGGGCGAGGGCGTGTGGGTCAACAAGCTCGGGCCGGTGGGCCCGGCCCATGTGGCGGCGCTGCCGTACGAGGTCTACGTGATCGGCGGCAAGATTTACTCGCCCNCGGCGCGCTACCGCATCGCACTGGCCTGGCCCGCGCTGGATCTGGGCCAGTTCATGAGCATCCGCTACACGCCCGACGCCATCGCCGCGGCCATGCGCCGCGTGGCCAACGTGCCCGACCTGGTGCAACTGGCCAACTGACGCCGACCGACAACGCACAGACACCGGACGGGCCGCCGCGCACGGCTCGTTCAGCGCATCAGCGGCCCAGCGCCTGATCGACCCCCAGGTTCGCCAGCGCATCGGCGCGCTCGTTGCCGGGGTTGCCGGCATGGCCGCGCACCCAGTGCCAGCGGATCTCGTGCCCCGCGCCGCTGACCAGGGCGTCGAGCCGCTGCCAGAGGTCCACGTTCTTCACCGGCTGTTTGGCCGCCGTCTTCCAGCCGCGCGCCTTCCAGCCGCCGATCCACTCGGTGATGCCTTTGCGCACGTACTCGCTGTCGAGGTAGAGGTCCACCGTGCAGGGGCGCTTGAGTGCGGCGAGCGCTTCGATCACCGCGGTGAGTTCCATGCGGTTGTTGGTGGTGCCGAGCTCGCCGCCGAAGAGCTCCTTGCGCGAAGCCCCNGACTGCAGCACCACGCCCCAGCCGCCCGGCCCCGGATTGCCCTTGCACGCCCCATCGGTGTGGATTTCAACGTGATTCAATGTTCTTTTCCTTCGACCCCAGCGTGAAATGGTCGTAGTTTGCTATTGTTACAGGAGCATTCTGCGGCGCCGGCGCCGCCTTCCAGGCCGCCCCCATGAGCCGCACCCCGCGCACGCGCTTGACCGCCACGATCTGGTACGCCGCGCCGAAGATCGGCCACCAGCGCGCGCCCAGCCGGTCCATCCAGCCCAGCCGCGCGAGCCACGCCGGGCTGCGCACCGCCGGCACATACGCGCCGAAGTGGCTGTGTTCCACCTCCAGCCCCAGCAGCCGCAGCCAGTCGCGCAGCCGCCAGTAGCCGATGAACTCGCCCGCATCGGGCAGGAACAGCCGACCCAGCCCGAAACGGCGCAGCGCCCGCGCACGGGCCTGCCGTAGACCCCAGAGACTGGCCGGGTTGAGGCCGCAGATCAGCACCCGGCCCTCGTGCACCAGCACCCGCTCGACCTCGCGCAGGCAGGCATGCGGGTCGGCGCTGAGTTCGAGCGTGTGCGGCAGCACCACCAGATCGAGGCTCTCGGAGGGAAACGGCAGCGCCGCGTAGTCGGTGCTCAGCGCCAGGCGCTCGGTGGCGCCATCGGCGGGGTTCGCGCGGCGGGCGGCCTCCCAGCCGGCCGCATCCAGCCCCAGCCAGCGGTGCGGCATGCGGTTGGCGCGCAACGCATCGAGGTCGGGCAGGCCCAGTTGCAGCGCGTGGTAGCCGAACAGGTCGGCCACCGCGTCGTCGCAGNNCGCGCGCTCCCAGGCCAGCAGGTACTGGCCCGGCGGCGTTTGAAACCAGTCGTGCAGGCCGCTGGTGCTTTCGGGGGTGCTTCCTATAATTCGGGCCTCCATGAACCTCGTTGCGCTGCCTGCCTTTGCCGACAACTACCTCTGGCTGCTGCACGACGGGCACAGCGCCCTGGTGGTGGACTNNGGCGATGCCCAACCGGTCCTGGCCGCCCTGCAGACGCTGCATCTGCGCCTCGCGACGATTCTAGTCACCCACCACCACCGCGATCACACCGGCGGCGTGGCAGCGCTGCGTGAAGCCACCGGCGCCGCGGTGCATGGCCCCTGGGGCGAGCCCATCCCCGAGCCCTGCGTCGCGCACCGCGATGGCGACCGGCTCACGGTGCTCGGCCTGCCCTGGCAGGTGCTGGCCGTGCCCGGCCACACCGCGGGCCACATCGCCTGGTACTGCGAGGACGTGAACGGCACGCCGCTGCTGTTCTGCGGCGACACGCTGTTCTCCGCCGGCTGCGGCCGCTTGTTCGAGGGCACACCGGCGCAGATGCTCGCCTCGCTCGACCGCCTGGCCGCCTTGCCTGAGGCCACGCAGGTGTGCTGCGCGCACGAGTACACGCTGTCCAACCTGCGCTTTGCGCTGGCGGTGGAGCCCGGCAACGCCGAGGTGGCCGAGCACACCCGCCGCTGCGAGGCCCTGCGCGCGGCCGCGCAGCCCACGCTGCCCTCGCGCATCGGGCTCGAGCGCCGCATCAACCCTTTTCTGCGCAGCCGTGAGCCCGCGGTGCGCGCCGCCCTGCGCGCGCAGGGCCGCCTGCACGAGCCCGCGACAGATGCCGAGGCCTTCGCCGCGCTGCGCGAATGGAAGAACGAATTTCGATGACGCCTTCAACTCTCTGGCCCGCCTGGGGCCTGGCGGTGCTGCTGGCGCTCGGCGGCTGCGCCACGACGCCCGGCGCCAACGCCCCCACGCCCACCGAGGCCAGCCCCAGCACCGCCACACCGAGCGCCCCGGCCGAGCCCGCGACCGACGCCAGGCTGCAAGCCCCGCCCGCCCTGCTGCCTACCGGGCCGATGAAGCCGCTTGCCACCGCCAGCCTGCCGCCGCGCTCGGTGGTGAGCCTGCGGCCGCCGGCCGACCTGTGGGAGCGCATCCGCCGCGGCTTCGCCATGCCCGACCTCACCGGCGAACTCGTCACCGACCGGGAACAGTGGTACAGCACCCGCCCCGACTACCTGCTGCGCATGACCGAGCGCTCGCGCAAGTACCTGTTCCACATCGTCGAGGAACTCGAGCGGCGCAACATGCCCACCGAGCTCGCGCTGCTGCCCTTCATTGAGAGCGCCTTCAACCCGCAGGCGGTCTCCAGCGCCAAGGCCGCGGGCATGTGGCAGTTCATGCCGGCCACGGGCAAGCATTTCGACCTGCGGCAGAACGCCTTCCGTGACGACCGGCGCGACGTGCTCGAATCCACCCGCGCCGCGCTCGACTACCTGCAGAAGCTCTATGCCATGTTCGGCGACTGGCACCTGGCCCTGGCCGCCTACAACTGGGGCGAAGGCAGCGTGAGCCGCGCCCTGGCGCGCAACAAGGCCGCGGGCCTGGGCCTGAGCTACAGCGAGCTCAACATGCCGCAGGAGACGCGCTACTACGTGCCCAAGCTGCAGGCGGTGAAGAACCTCATTGCCGCGCCCGAGGCGTTCTCGGCCAAGCTGCCGCTGATCGAGAACCACCCGTACTTCCAGACCGTGCCCATCACCCGCGACATCGACGTGGACCTGGCCGCGCGGCTGGCCGAGGTGGCGCCGGAGGATTTCCGCGCGCTCAACCCCTCGATGACCAAGCCCGTCATCCTGGCCGCGGGCACGCCGCAAATCCTGCTGCCCTGGGACAACGCGGCCACCTTCAGCCGCAACCTCGAGGCCTACCGGGGCCGGCTGGCGAGCTGGACGGCCTGGGTCGCGCCAGCCACGCTCAAGGTGGCCGAGGCCGCCAGGCGCGTGGGCATGAGCGAGGCGGAGCTGCGCCGCGTCAACGCCATTCCACCGCGCATGCTGATCAAGGCCGGCTCCACCCTGCTGGTGCCGCGCACCGACCGGCTCGACGCCGACGTGGCGCCCGCCGTGGCCGACAACGGCCAGGTGGCGCTGGCGCCCGAGGTGGTGCTGCGCCGCACCACGGTGCGTGCGCACCAGGGCGACACCGTGGCCACGCTGGCCCAGCGTTACGGTGTGGCCGCCGCCACGGTGGCGCACTGGAACCGCTGGAGCGCCCAGGCCGCGCTGAAGAAAGGCCAGGCGGTCGTGATGTACCTGCCCGCATCGGCCACGGCCGCGCACGGCGGAACACGCAAGGCCAGCGCCCAGCGCGCGCCCGCGCGCAAGGGCGCCCCGCACGCAAGCGCCGGTAACGGGGCCGGCCGACGCCAGGGCGAGGCACGGTACGGCCTTCAGGCCTTGAACCGCTGCTTGGCCGCCAGGGCGAAGCGGTCGGTGTAGGAGCGGGAGAGGTCGATGCGCTCGGGCGCGATGTCGCCGCGCAGTTCGAGCATGGCGCGCAAGGCGGTGGCCGGTCCGCCCTCGGGCATCAGGCCGTCGGGGGCGAAGGCTTCGCTGACTTTCTGGAACGCCGCCACGAACAGGCCCGCGTCGCCGAGCTGGTCGGCGCGTGGCACCACCTGCATCAGGTCGCTCGGGCCGGCCGTGCGCAGCCATTTGAGCGCGCGCACGGTGCCGTGGGCCAGCGCCTGGCAGGTACCGGGGTGGGTGCGCACGAAGCCGGCGTCCGCATACAGGCAGGCGGCGGGCATGGGGCCGCCGAACAGCGCCACCGTGCCCTTGAGCGAGCGGGTGTCGGCGACGATGCGCACTTCGCTGCGCGCCTCGAGCAGGCTGATGACGGGCTCGACGTTGGACAAGGCGTCGATCTCGCCCGCGCGCAGCGCCTCCACGGCACGGTGCGAGGTACCCACACCCACCACGTGTACCGCGCCCTCGGGCACGCCGTGCTCGCGCAGGTAGCGGCGCAGCACCATGTGGGTGGACGACTCGGGCACGGACACGCCGACGCGGTGGCCGCGCAGGTCGGCCGCACTCTGCCAATGCGCCAGCGTCTTCATCGAGATGCCCAGCGCAATCTGCGGCGCGCGCCCGAGCACCACGAAGCTCTGCAGCGCGCGCCCTTGCGCCTGCTGCAGCAAGGTGTGCTCGTAGGCGCCGGCCATCACGTCGCACTCGCCGGCAAGCAGGGCCTGCAGGGCCAGCGCACCGCCGGCATGGTCGGCCAGCTGCACCTCCAGCCCTCGGCGCGAAAGTAGCCGAGTTGCTCGGCCAGCATCAGCGGCAGGTAGTACAGGCTGGCGCGGCCGCCGACGGCGAGCCGGATGCGTGGCTTCTCCGGCCGTGGGGGCACTTGCGCCTGCGTGGGCCGCACGCCGGCGAGCTCCAGCGCAAACGCGCCCGCGGCCAGCGCCACGAGGCGGCGCCGTGTGCGTGCGTCGGGAACCCCGCCATGTCGTCCTCGCCTGCCGTCAATTTCAATGTGGCACCGAGGCTACGCGGCCGCCATGCGCCGCGCATCGGTGGCTTCCCGCTTGGGGTTTCTACGGCCGATGGCGCGAAGGGTTTGGCGGCCGGTCGCCCGCTCGGGGCGCGTGCAGTGCCCGGGGTTCAGGGAGCGTGGGAGCGCGGGCGTTGCGGGGGTCGCGAGGGCCTCAGCGGTAGCCGACGAACAGGATGCCGATGTTCACTGCAAAGGCCAGCGACCACATCACCGAGCGCAGCGTCGCCAAGTCGGCCACGTACATCATGATGTAGAGCAAACGCAGGAACACGAACAGCAGCGCCAGCAGGTCGAGCGAGGTCTGCCCGGCGCCGAGCTGGTGCGCAATCACCACCGCGCCGATGAAGAACGGCAGGGCCTCGAAGCTGTTGGCCTGCGCGGCGTTGGCGCGGGCGCGCCAGCCGCTCTGGCGCGCCATCCACGCGCGCGGGTCATGGTTGTCGTAGCCGCCCTCGCGCCGGGACACGCGAAACATGCCCCACTTGGCCAAGCCGGCGCATACGATGGGCAGCAAGGCGGCCACGAGGACGCACCAGTAGGCCACGGTGAAGTGCGGGGGTGCAGGGGGCGTACATGAGAGGCTCTCCGAAGGGGTTCGACCATTGTTTAGCCGCAAGCCCAGCGTCAAATGGTCAGGTGTTGCTATCTTTTTTAACGTCTGTCGACCAGGGCGTGGGCGATGGTGCCGAGGTCCACGTATTCGAGTTCGCTGCCCGCAGGCACGCCACGCGCGAGCCGCGTGACCTGCAGGCCGCGCGCACGCAGCGCCTCGCCGATGACGTGGGCCGTGGCCTCGCCCTCGGCGGTGAAGTTGGTGGCCAGAATCACCTCGCGCACGGTGCCGTCGCAGGCGCGCTCGAACAACTTGTGCAGGCCGATCTCGCGCGGGCCGACGCCGTCGAGCGGGCTCAGCCGCCCCATGAGCACGAAGTAGCGCCCGCGGTAGGCGCCGGTGCGCTCCACCGCTGCCTGGTCGGCCGGCGTCTCCACCACACAGAGTTGGGCGGCGTCGCGCCGCGGGTCACGGCAGGTGGCACAGATCTCCTCTTCGGTGAAGGTGTGGCACAGCGCGCAGTGGCGCACCTGCGCACAGGCGGTCTGCAAGGCCTGGGCGAGCACGAGCGCGCCCTCGCGGTCGTGCTGCAGCAGGTGAAACGCCATGCGCTGGGCCGACTTCACGCCCACGCCGGGCAAGCGCCGCAGCGCCTGCACCAGCAGGTCCAGCGAATGGGTGTCGGCACTCACGCGAAGGCGGTGGCGGTGGCGGTGGTTGCGGCAGCGGGCATCAGAACGGGAACTTCATGCCGCCGGGCAGCCGGGCATGCCGGCGGTGAGCTTGCCGATCTTTTCCTGCTCGGTCTCGGCGGCCTTGCGCACGGCGGCGTTGAAGGCGGCGGCCACCAGGTCTTCGAGCATGTCCTTGTCATCGGCGAGCAGGCTCGGGTCGATGGTGACGCGCTTGACGTCGTGCTTGCAGGTCATGAGCACCTTGACCAGGCCGGCGCCGGCCTCACCCTCGACCTCGATCTGCGCGAGTTCCTCCTGCGCCTTGCGCAGGTTGTCCTGCATGGCCTGGGCCTGCTTCATCAGGCCGGCGAGTTGTCCTTTGTTGAACATGAAAGCTTCCTTGGATGCAAAGAGTGGGAAAACGGGCTCACAGCGGGGTGATGCTGCCTGGCACGATTCTCGCGCCGAAATCGCGCACCATCGTCTGGGTGAATGGGTCGTTCTGCGCCAGCGCCTCGGCGGCGCGCAGGCGCTCGGCGGCGGCGCGGGCGTTGCGGCGCGCGGGCGTGTCGGCTGCGGCGGCGGCTTTCACCTGCAGCCGCACCGGTGCACCCACGGCCTCGCACAGCGCGGCCTGCAGCCGCTCGGGCGCGCTGGCCTGCAGCAGCGATTCGGCCTCGACGTGCAGCGTCCAGACCTCGCCCTCGCGCGCGACCAGCTCGGACTGCAGCGCGAGTTCGCGCACCAGCGCCGTCACGCGCTCGCTGGCCACGAGTTCGCGCACCAGCGCGTGCCAGACATCGCCCAGGCTCGCGTCGCCGGCGGCATCGAGCGGCGGCACGGCGCGCAGCTTCGCGGGTGCAGCGGGCACCACCACCGGCACCGCCACCACCGTCTCGGGCAGCGCANNGCGGGCTCGGGCTCGGGGGCTGGCAGGGCTCGGCAACGGGCGTTGGCGCCTCGTCGCCGGCCACGCGCGGGGTGGGTGCCGGCGCAGCCGCGCGGGCGGGCGAAGANNCGCGGGTTCACGCACCGGAACCGCTACGATTTTCGGAGCATCCACCGACCGGTTGGCGCTGGGGCTCCGACCAAAATCCTCTGAACTGCGCGCCGGAGCGNNGGCGTTTCAGGCGCGTGCGCCGGCGCCGGGGGTGGGTTCAGGCTTTTTNTCCGCGGGTGCCGATGACGGCGCCGGCTTGAACGCCAGCAAGCGCAGCAACACCATGCTCAGGCCCGCGTACTCGTCGGGCGCAAGACCCAGTTCGGTACGGCCGTGCAGGCACAGGCTGTAGAGCAGCTGGGTTTCGTCGCGCGGCATCAGGGCCGCCAGGCGGGCCACCTCGGCGGCGTCGGGATCGTCGGCCTCGGGGCCCCAGCCGGGCACCGCCTGCCGCACCGCCATGCGCTGCAGCACGGCGCTCATCTCCTCCAGCGTGGCGGCAGGGTTGAAGCCGGCGGCGCGCATGGCCTCGGCCGTCTCGACCACGGTGCGGCCATCGCCCTGCGCCAGAGCCTCGATCAGGCGCAGCACATGCCCGCGGTCCGCACTGCCGAGCATGTGCCGCACGGCGGCCTCCTGCAAGGCGCCGCCGCCGTAGGCAATGGCCTGATCGGTCAGGCTCAGCGCATCGCGCATGGAGCCGCGCGCCGCGCGGGCCAGCAGGCGCAAGGCCGCGGGCTCGAACGCCACGCCCTCGGCCTGGAGGACTCGTGCGAGATGCTCCTGCACCGTCTCGGGCGCCATCGGCCGCAGGTTGAACTGCAGGCAGCGGCTGAGCACCGTCACCGGCACCTTCTGCGGGTCGGTCGTGGCCAGCACGAACTTCAGGTACTCGGGCGGCTCCTCCAGCGTCTTGAGCATGGCGTTGAAGGCATGGCCGGTGAGCATGTGCACTTCGTCGATCATGAAGACCTTGAAGCGGCCCTGCACCGGCTTGTAGACCGCCTGCTCGAGCAGCCCCTGCACCTCGGCCACGCCGCGGTTGGAGGCGGCGTCGAGCTCGGTGTAATCCACGAAGCGGCCCGCATCGATCTCGGTGCAGGCCGCGCACACGCCGCAGGGCGTGGCGGTGATGCCGCCCTGCCCGTCCGGCCCCTGGCAGTTGAGCGACTTGGCCAGAATGCGCGACACGGTGGTCTTGCCCACCCCGCGCGTGCCGGTGAACAGGTAGGCGTGGTGCAGCCGTTGCGTGGCCAACGCGTTGCTCAGCGCCTGCACGACCGCCTCCTGGCCGACCATCTGGCTGAAATTCTGCGGCCGGTACTTGCGGGCGAGCACGACGTAGGACATGCCCCGGATTCTACGGGCCGCACCCCTCGCCGGCCGGGTGGCCCCCGACCCGCCTGCGGCCGGAGCGAGGCTGAGTAAGTTCCCGCGATGAGGCGTGCCTGGCCCCCGCCGGGCGTGCGGCTAGGAGTCTGTCGGATTTGGGGCGTCGAACGCGAAAACCGACCCCAGCGCGGACAGTTTTCGCCGGCTTTGCCGCCCCATAGCGGGCCTATGGGGCAAAAAGACGGCGGAAAAGCGCTGCGGTCGGTTTGCAGCCGATGATTCCCAAGTCCGACAGGCTCCTAGAGCCAACTCACCAAAACCGGCGGGGCGTCGCAAAAGCACAGGCACGATCGGTCGTTTCGCGCTATGCTGCACCGCATCATGACTCCCGATCGGGGCTTGCGCCGAACGTCTGCCACACCCCAGGCGACGAACGGCACGGCCCCGTGAGCACGCCCCCATGCTCCAGAGGCTCGACAGTCCGCAACCCGAGTGCCTGGCCGCGCTGCAGGCGGCCTCTGAGGCCGACCCCGAGTTGGCCGCGTGGGCCGCTGCGCTGGGCGAATGCCGGCACCCCAAGGCCCAGCGCCTGCTGCTGCGCCTGGCCGAATACGCCCAGCACCCCGGCAGCGCGGAGCAGCGTGCACAGCTGCGCGCCGACATTCATCAGCTGCTCACCCTGTCCTTCGGCAAGGCCGAGGCCCAGCGTCGCCTACAATAGACCCTGACGGGCCTTCCCGCATGGCAAAGCGGCCAACCGGGTCAGGTGGGGAACCAAGCAGCCCTAACCGTGGCGTCAGTGCCGGGGTCAAGGCTCGTCACCCAACATGAAAAAGCCTCGCCATCCGATGGATGCGAGGCTTTTTGCTGCCCTTCTCTGCGCGGACGTTTCCGCCGAGAAGGACCACGCGCTGGCCGCAGGGGGCGGCCAGCCGCGTGTTCAGCGAACCGTGGGCACTTGCAGCAGCTTGGTCACGTCGCGGTCGTTGGGCAGCGCATAGTCGTAGGCCCGAACGATGCGACTGTCGTCGGTGCGCACGAACTTGAGGCTGATGTACGTCAAGTTCGCGGCGGCCGAATAGGTGCCCACCAGCACCAGGCTGGCATTGTGGCTGCGCGCAATGTCCTTGACCTCCCGCGACAGCAGCAGCTCGCCCGTCTCTTCCTTGACGAAGACGTCGCCACGCAGCTTCATTTCCTTGACGTTGTAGCCCGAGGAGGCCAGCGCCGAGGCGTAGATCTCCGACAGCGTGCGGCCCAGCGGCGCAGCCCGGCGCATGTCGTTGACGTTGACGATGGTGGCCACCAGCACCGGCCCGGTGCCCAGGCTGCGCGTGTCGAGCCCGTCGACGAGCTTGACCGCGGCGTCCCGGTTGGTGGAGACGAATTTGCTGGCCGCGGCTTCCTCGTAGGTCGGGTCCATCCGCACCACCGGCGGCGAACTGCAGGCCGACAGCACACCCAGTGCGAGCGCAGAGAGAACGAGCTTGAATTTCATGGGCCCACCACTTTCATCGTCTTGGGAGTGCGCAGCGCTGCGAACAGCGTGGTGTCGGCTTCTTCGACGTAGTACACGTCCGTCTTGCGCGCCACGTACCGGTCGCCGGACGAAATCGTCGTCGTCAGCACCAGTTCGGTGGCCGTGGGCCCACCGGTGTAGGTGCTGGCTGCGTAGTCGGCAATGCCGGCGAGTGCCAGACCGCCGGCAAGCTTGGTGTCCACATGCTCCAGCCGCAGACCGTAGGCCGCATACAGACCCGCCGTGATCATCGTGTAGATGCCGGGGATGAAGTGCGGCCGCGGGCTGTTGTGGCGNACCACCTGCGCCTGGTAGCTCACCTCCATCGCATTGCCCGCCGACTGCTGCACCGTACGGCCGCTGCGAACCAGTTCGGTGATCAGGAAGTCACGGAAGGCCACGTCGAACGGCGATGCCTGTTGCGGCAACGCCACGTACAACGGCATCGAAGCGCCGCCGGCCTTGTCCACCGC
This sequence comes from Burkholderiaceae bacterium, assembly GCA_013693755.1. GTDB lineage: Bacteria > Pseudomonadota > Gammaproteobacteria > Burkholderiales > Burkholderiaceae_C > Tibeticola. The sequence continues at coordinate 2,743,286 of CP059256.1, read as the reverse complement.
CTGCAGCGTCTGGGCCACGATGTCNCTGGACATCAGCGCCCAGTGACCCGCCGAGCGCACCTTGGGCTGCACGGTCAGGGGNAAGTTCTCCGCGACCGGAATCGGCGACGTCGCGCACCCGGCCAGCAGCGCGGCCGAGCCCAGCAGCGCCAGCACCTTGAGTTTGTTCTGTTTCAACTTAGCCCCCTCATCATGGGTTGCAGATCGGAATGACGACATCAGCCACCACGTGAACATCATGGCCTAACGCGCCGCCTGACTTCAATTATTGACAAACGGAAACCGAATCGACAAGAAAAATCGGCCCCGAGGCGCGCTTTGCCGCCGAAACCGGAGGTCGATTTGTGGCTTTGGCAACACCCAGCCCGTGCCACCCCGGCCCACTCTGGGGCGCAAGGCCGGCCCCGCCGGCCTCAATTCAGCGGCGCCTTGCGGCTGTCGAGCGGGGTGAGGAAGGAGTTTTCCTGCGGAATGAAACTCATCGGGCCGCTGGGCATGGATTCCGGTGGCGCGGTCATCGGCCCCATGCCCGGCGACGAGGGCGCGGATTCGCTGAGGCGGCTCAGACGTTGGCGCTCGACCGCGGCGCGCAGACTGCGCCGCGCCTCGAACACCGCCGCCTCCTCCTGGGCCTGCGCTTCGGCAGCGGCGACGGCCGCCTCGCCCAGGAAGGCCGTGCGAATGTCGGTGACGGTGGGCATCTGCTCGGGCTCGACCACCCGGTAGGCAATGCCGCATTCGGTCAACAGGCTGCGCTTGAGGTGCCGGTTGGCCTTNGAGAGCCCCCGCGAGCCCGGCACGTCGACGCAGCCCAGCACCTGCCCACCGGGGCTGCACACCGTGAAGGTGCAGTACACGGTGTTGAGCAGGTCGTGAAGCCGCGCGGCATCTTCGCCCTGCCGCGGCATGGTGAAGCGCGTGACGGCGACCTTGACCATGAGGTGGTGGTCGTANAACGCGCGATGAAGCCAGCGCCCGACCTTGCGCTCACGGTTGTTGGCCAGCAGGCGCGGCGCCAGCGGCCAGCGCTTGGGCAGACGCCGCACCGCCCGCTCGACCTGACGCCGCCGCAACGCAGCCAGACCCACACCAAGGCCGATGCCCGCGATCAGCACGACCGCGAGCAGCAGGAGTCCTTGCAATGAGGTGGGCGCGAGGTCCAATGTGTGCCTTTTTGTCTTGAATCGTCACCAACTGTAGCGACATCGGCAGAACCGCGCCAGCGAACGAAGTCACACCATGATCACATTCGCGCCAACGAGCGATGCCGGAGCGTCAGACGCCGTCGCGCGGCGCGGCATCGATGTCGCCGCGGTATTCGATCTTGCCGCGCACCCGCGCGCGCGGGTGCATGTCGATCAGTTCGTCGTAGCTGGCGTCGCCCAGCAGCGTGGCCGAGCCGGTGATTTCCAGCGCCTTGCGCGCGATCACGGTGCCCACCACCTTGCCCTCGATGAACACATAGTCCGCCTCCATGCGCGTGTTCTCCACCACACCGGTGGCCCCGACGTGCAGGGTGCCGCCGGTCTCGAAGGTGATGTTGCCTTTGACCAGCCCATCGACCTTGATGCCCTGGTCGCGCGCGGTGTGGAAGTTGCCGTCGAACACGGCCCCTTCGGCAATGAGGCTGGTGACCGCAGCCAGTCGGTCGGCCGGCACAAGCCGGGTGGTGGCGGGATTGGAAGCGTTCATGGGTTCAAGGCTCCTTGCTGTGCAACCAGTGATCGAAAGTGAGTGTGGGGTTCTTCAACTCCGCCTGCGCGGACTGCGCCGCAGGTTGGGAGGCGGCGAGCCGCGAGGGCGCAGGCTGCAGGCTGGCACTCAGCCGCAGCCGCGCGGCCGCCTGCTCGGGTTCCAGCGCCGGGGAGGACGCGGGCGCAGGCGCCTGCGAGGGATGAGGGGTGACGCATCCGGGGCGGTGAGGCGTCGGCGTTGCCGCTGGCTGACGCCCCATCGTGCGCGGTTCCCACGGGGGCATGGTTCAGCGTCGCCGCCCAGAGCAGCAGCGCCGCAACGAGCAGCAGCTTCAGCCCGTGGCGCTTGAACGCCCAGAGCAGCCACCGCCAGGCGAGCCGGCGCCGTGACACGGCGCGATCGCGCTGCCAGCTCGCGGCCAGCAGGGCGCGGCGCAAGGCTTCGGCATCGGGCACCGGCTGCGCATGCGCCGGAATCGCCGCGGGCTGGGAAGGCCGCCACCGCATGTCGCCCGTCAGTGGCTCGGCTTGGCCGGGGCCACACGTTCGAGCGTGGCGTTGAGATCGGCGCCGTTGACCTGAATGCGCCCATAGCGCACGAGGCCGTGCACGCTGGCCGAGTCATGGATGGTGACCTCACCGGGGCCTGAGTCGAGCACGCCGTCGGTGTGGCCCATGACCGAAATCTTGTGCGCCGTGATGTCGCCCTTGACCCGCCCGGTCTCGGTCACCACGACCGAAACCTGCAGCCCCGGCGCCTGCGTGATATTGCCGTCCACCTGCCCCGCAACACTGCAGGGCCCGCGCAACAGCACATTGCCGACGAAATGCACGCCGTCGGCCAGCATGCTGCGCGCATGGGCCAGTTCGGAGGCCGCCGCCGGCGCCACCGCCTCGGTCGCATGCAGACGCGGCAGGCGATCGGGCGGCGCCACGGGCATGGCGCGGCCCACCGCCACCACCAACGGGGCTGGTGCNCGAAGCGAACTCCCATCGGATGCCGCACCCTCGTCGAGCGGCGCGGGCACGTCGCTGGGTTGATCAGTGTCCTGCGTGTTCATCGCATCTCCTTCTGTGGCATCAAGGTGCCGGTCCGGTCGGACGAAACGGCGTGCTTTCATGGTCGTTCTGGGTTGAATTCGGTCGCCTGCCCAACGGCCTCATGCAGAACCGGGATGTTGTCAGCACCCCGCAAGGTCTTGAACGGCCCCTGCAGGTCGGCGCCCTCGTACAACTGCAGGCGGCGCGCCAGGAGCGTGCCCGTCGACACGCCGGAACTGGCGACATACGCCTGCCCCAGGCATTCGAGCGTGGTCGACGACACCGGCTCACCCGGGGCACCCAGCCGACCAAAGAGGTAGAAATCCCCNGCCACCCGCAAGCGCCCACTCACGGTGGCACCAGCCCAGACAATGAGCGAACCATGCACGTGCACGGTGCCGCTGAGGCTGCCCTGCACCAGCAGGCCCCCATCGAAGGCCAGATCGCCGCGCAGTCCNGAGCCGGCGGCCACCCGGTTCACCACGTTCATGGCGATCGGGCCCAGGGTCAGAACATCTTGTTCCATGGTCATCGAAGCACCCACAGCGCCAGCAGCCAGAACGTCACCGAGGCGCCGAGGCTCAGCAGCCCGAGCACGGCGATCCACAGCGCATGGCGCTCCAGCCACCGCCGCATGGCACCCGGGCGGCGCCGGGGCAGGCCGGCGGGGTCGTCCGCATGGCTGAGTTGAATCCAGTCGCGCCACAGCCCGCCGAAGCTCCGGCGGCCCGAGCGCAGGTCGACCTCAAGGCCAGGCGGCGTCGGTCCCGCAGCCCGCCGGTGCCGGCCCAGCACGACGCTCACGGCCGGGCCGACGATGGTTTGGGTGAAATACAGATCGGTCGACTCCACGCTGCGAGTGTATCGGCACGGGGCCCTCCTCTCTGCACCGGACTTCACACGGATCAAGAGGCCGCCTGAATCCAGCCGCAGCAAACCGGAGCAACGGGCACAGACCCCTTTGGGATGTCGTCCTGCCCGCCGACCACCGCCTACGTACATCGGGTAAAACGACGATGGCTGGGAGGTGCGCCATGGCCATAATCCGCGAAAAATTCACACTGTGCCAGGGAGACCGTTCCACGCCCGCCGCCAATGACCGCGACTTCGCAAGACTTCACCACCACGCTGCTGGGCAAGACACCGCTCGGCGTCGAAGAGATGCAGGCCCGAAAACTGGGCCTGTCGCCGCTGGAGCGGCGCGTGCTCATCCTGATCGACGGCAAGCGCAACTTCCAAGAGCTCGCCGCGATGGCGGGCAACGTGGCTCTGCCGGACATCCTGGCCAACTTGATGGAGAAGGGCTGCATTCAGGCGACGGGCCGGGTGGCCGCGCCCGTTGCCCCGGCCGCGGCGCCCCCAGCGTNNGCCGGCCGCAGCGGTTCCTGCCACCCCGGCTGCCCCTGCGGGCGCGGGGCTGCGCCCGCAGCGGCCTCACTGGCCGGCGAGCTCGCCGGGCTGCCCGACCCCGCCATGCGCTCGCCCAAGGAAGTGGAGATGGCGCGCAATTTCATGATGAACACGGTCAACACCGTGTTCCAGCCCAATACCCGGCTGTCCTTGCTCGAGGCCATCGCATCCTGCAAGACGGCCGAGGACACCNGGCGCGTCTACCCCNGTTGGGCGGAGACGATCGCCAGCAGCACCATCGGCGCGCGGCGGCTGCCGGAATTCCGCGAAAAGTTGTTTCAGGTGCTGTGAGAGGGTGTATCCCAAATCAATCTCCCATGCGTTAAATCCTTCAGGACGCCGAAGTGAATGGCGCAACGCAGGAGGTGAGCAATGGAGCAAGTGCAACGACAGCGCAGCGGGCGGCGCCCAGGACGCAAACCGCTCATTGGGCCCGAGCACCACGCGGTGCTGGTGGAGATTGCCACGCAGATGCCGCGCTGCTCGTTGGACGAACTCACCCGGGAGTTCAACCACCGCAGTGCGCTGAGCGTGTGCTCGGCCACCGTGCGCAAGGCCTTGCGCGAGGCCGGCGTCAAGCGCGTGCGCGCGCAGCGCAAGAGCGCTGAGCGCGCGGCCAGTGGTAGTGGTGCACGCTCGCGCGTGGGCTACCAGGCGCTGCACCGGCGCGCAGACGGCACAAGCGGCATGAACACCGATCTGACCGATGCCGAGTGGGCGCTGCTGGCCGATCTGTTTGAGCGCCAGGGTGGGCGCGGTGCGCCGCCGCGGCATGAGCGCCGGCTGCTGCTCAACGCCTGCCTGTACGTCGTGCGCACGGGCTGCGCCTGGCGGTTGTTGCCCAAGGAGGTGTTCCCGCCCTGGCGCGCGGTGTACAAGGCCTTTCGCGGCTGGGCGCATTCTGGGGTGTTCGAGGCCATGCACGATCGGCTGCGCCAGCAGTGGCGAGCGCGCATGGGACGCAGCCCCATGCCCACGGCCGCCATCATCGATGCGCAGAGCACGCGCAGCACGCCCCAAGGCGGCCCCAGCGGCTTTGACGCGGGCAAGAAGGTCAAGGGCCGCAAGCGCCATCTGGTGGTCGATACCCTGGGCTTGCTGCTGGCCGTGAGCGTCACGGCCGCCAGCGTGCAGGATCGCGATGCGGCCGCTGCGGTGGTGGCTGCCGCCAGCGCCAAGGCGCCGACCCTGCAGACGTTGTATGCCGACGCAGCCTATGGCGGGCGCAGCGCCCAAGCGATCGAGCTCACCCACGGCATTGCCGTGCACATCGTGCGTCATCCCGGCAACCGCAGTACGGGGACGTGGCAAACCGCCCAGCAGCCGCTTTGGCCCGAGGAGGCTCCTGCGGGCTTTGTGGTGCAGGCCAAGCGCTGGGTTGTGGAGCGCACTCATGCCTGGAACGAACGATCGCGTCGCCTCCTCGCCCATCACGACCGCTCCACTTGGGCGCCCGTGGCTTGGATCTGGCTCACCGAAGCGCGTATCCTCGCTACTAGACTGGCGCAGAGATTCATTTAGGAAACACCCTCTGAGGCACCCTGAGCCAGCGTCACGCGCTCGCTCGTTCCATTCAGACCCTCCCAGTCCGCGCGACGGAACCCGTGGCGGCTGCGCTTCGCGACTGGCTTGAGGCCCTCGAAGCAGACGACCCGGATGCGTCCGCCATTCACCGCTCCTGCGTCTGCCAGGCATCGAGCAGCTCGCGCTCGCGCTGGGGCGCCAGACCCACGCCGGCGGGCACAGGCGTGTCGGCGAGCGCGGCTGCCACGTCGATGGCGGTCTGCTCCGGCGGCAAGGCGGTGAAGCCGGCCTGGACTGCCCGCCGGTTGGACGTGCGGTGCAGGCCGGCCATCGAGCGCGGCAGCCACACTGGCAGATCGCTCCACGGTGCGACGCCCTGCGCCAGCAGCCAGTCTTCGGCAACCCATTGCAGCGTCGCGCTGGGGTTCAGCGCGGCGCGGGTGCGCGTCAACCAATCGCCCAGGGTCGTCGCCTCCTGCGGGCCGACCAGATTGAACACGCCGCTCGAACCCCGTTGCGCCTGCCGCAGCAGCCACCGGGCTGCATCGCGCGCGTCCAGCCACTGCACCGGAGTGGCCGGGTCGCCCGGCGCCAGCACCTTCCCGCCGCGCAACAGGCGCTGCACCCACCAAGTGTAACGGCCGGTCGGGTCATAGGGGCCGACGATGAGGCCGGGCCGCGCGATCAGGCATGTGGCGCCAAATGCCTGCTGCGCCTGTGCCTCGCACAGAGCCTTGAACCCGCCGTAGGTGCGTTCATCCACGGTCTCGGTCAGCGGGTCCGGCAGTCGTTGCAGCGGGCTGTCCTCGTCGGCGCCGACGGCGCCATCCGCAAGCTCGTACACGCTGACCGAGGAGATCAGCTGGTATTGGCCGACGCGCCCGGCCAGCACCTCGGCAATGGCCGCCACCTGCCGTGGCAGATAGGCCGAGGTGTCGATGCAGGCATCCCAGGTGCCGCCCGACAGGGCTTGCAGATCGACGTTGCGGTCGCCGATGCGGTGCTCGGCCTCGGGCAGCAAGCCGGGCCGACACCGCCCACGGTGAAACAGGGTCACGGCGTGACCCTGCGCGAGCGCTTGCTCGGCAATGTGCCGGCCGAGAAAGCGCGTGCCGCCGAGGACGAGGAGCTTCATGGGGAGGGGCAGTCTACCCCTCCCCTCGCGCAGACGCCTGGGAAGGTTCGTCAGAACGCGTAGTTGTAGTTCACCCGCAGCGAGGTCTGGCTGTGGGTGGCAGTGCCGGGCATGCCGGGGCCGAACATGTTGGGGTTGGTTGCGGTGACCTTGGGGGCCACGGACAACGCGCCCGCCACCGAGTGGCCGCCGCCGAGGTTCCAGCCCACGCCGAAGGTGTAGTGCGTCTTGACGATGGCGGGGAACAGCGGGTTGAGCGTGCTGTCGGGCACCGGGTTGCGGGCGTGGTTGATGCCAAAGCGCAACGCCAGGCCGGGTTTGAGCATGTACTGTGCGCCCAGCATGAGCACGGTCTGGTCCTTCCAGTTCTCGGGCAGCGGCGGAATCTCGGCGCCGTTGACCGAGAGGCGGAAGTTCTTCATGCTCTTGCTCCAGCCCAGGTGCTTGACGTCAGCCACCAGCAACCAGGCCGGCGTGGCCTGCCAGGCGACGCCGATGCCGTAGGTCTCGGGCCATTGGAAGTCGATGACCTTGAAGCTCGCGGGCATGAAGTTGAAGGTGCCGTCGCCCTTGAGGTCGCTGATGTGGGTCTTGCTGTGGTAGGTCGCGCCCACGGCAAAGGTGTCCGAAACCTTGTAGTGCATGCCGAGCTTGAAGGCGAAGCCGCTGCCCTTGGCCTCGCCGGAGAAGTCGCTCGAATCGCTGAAGCTCACGTAGTTGCGTCCGTCGGGCGACATCTTCACGTCCATGGTGGCCCAGACATAGTCCACCTGCGCGGCGACGGTGAGGTCTTTGTCCACGTTGTAGGCCAGCGGGAACATCAGGCGGCCAAAGCCCACTTCGGAGCGCATGGGCAGGCCGCTGCCGAAAGCGTTGTCGCCGTACTCGGTGCCCATGCCGCCCTGCGCCAGCATGCCCACGCCGTAGGTGAGATTGCCGGTCTTGCGGATGTAGGAGATCGACGGCATCCAGTACTGATCACCGCCGGACTTGAAGCTCATGGGGCCGACCAGGGTCTTCACGTCGGGCATCAACAGCGTGACGCCCAGGCCCAGGTTCTGCCCCTCCTGACGCAGGCCCAGCGTGGCGGGGTTGTTCATCAGGGCGGAGTTGCCGTTCTCGTAGGCGAACGAAGCGCCACCCATACCNCCGGCCTTCGCGCCGTAGGCCTCGAGGTTCATGCCGTTGGTGGCGGCAGCGGGCAGACTGAACAGCGCGCCCAGTGCGGCGGCGAGGGCGGTGAGTTTGCAACGGTGGGTCGGGGTGGGCACGGGCGGTTCTCCTCGGATGGTGATAGGGGTTTTATTCATGAATCACTACATATGGAATCATGAACTTCATATGAACAGCCGTGGAGACGGGAAGGTGCGGGTTGACGACCCGCGACGATTCTTGTACCCGTACAGGTACGGGTTATTTGGCCGGCCGTGGTGCACGGCGTGGTGCCGACCGACACCACATCGGGCCCGGTGCCTCACTGCGGTGGCGCCGCCCCCAGGCGTTGAGCCACATCAGCGGCTGCAGCAGTTGCCTCGCCATGCCGTGCAGCAGGGTCCCGGCGTCGAGGGCCGCCCCGTCCTGCACGAGGTAGATGACGGCGTTGCTCGCGAGCAGAAAAGCCAGCATGGCCACATAGCTCACCGCCACCAGCGAGCGCTCGCCACGTGCGAAGTGCGGCCACCAGCTGCGCAAGGCGTGCAGCGGCGCGACGACGAGCAACACCACCCACAGCAGCGTGGCGACGCCCGCGAGCATGCGCGCCAGGAACCCCACCGCGAAGCTGTGGTTGAGGCCGTAGACCAGGTCGGTCAGCCCGGCGCTCATGGCCTGGGAAATGGAGAGGTACTGCGCCACGGTGGCCACGGTGAACCAGGCGCGCTTGGACTTGTACCACTGGCGGTCACTGGCGACGCACTGCTGACACGCCAGCAACCCGGTGATGGACACGATGGCGGTGAGTGCACCGACGGCCAGCGCCACCTCGAGATAGCCGAAGGTTTCGACGAAGCCCCGCGCCGACCGCGACTGCGCATGCAGTTGCAGCGCAAACGAGCCGGCAAAGAACAGCGTGGTGAGCACGAGCCCCGCGGCCGTCAGGCGGTTCTGCACCGCAGAGTCCGGCGGGCCTTCGGCGGCGTTGAGTTGGGAGATGCTCATGGGGAGGACGCCGGGTTGATCGACTGCGGCGATCCTACGCCCGAGCAGCGCGCGCTGGCTCAGCGCCGTGCAGGCGGCACGTCGGTGCAGGAACCGTGCGCCACTTCGGCTGCCATGCCGAGGCTTTCACCCAGCGTGGGGTGCGGGTGGATGGTCTTGCCGATGTCGACCGCGTCGGCGCCCATTTCAATGGCCAACGCCACCTCGCCGATCATGTCGCCCGCATGGGTGCCGACGATGCCGCCGCCCAGGATGCGGCCGTGGCCGTGCGCCTCGGGGCTGTCGTCGAACAGCAGCTTGGTGAAGCCCTCGTCCCGGCCGTTGGCGATGGCCCGGCCCGAGGCGCTCCAGGGAAACAGGCCTTTGCTGACCTTGATGCCCTGGGCCTTGGCCTGGTCTTCGGTGAGGCCGACCCAGGCAATTTCCGGGTCGGTGTAGGCGACGCTGGGAATGACCCGCGCATCGAAGGCCGCGGCGGCCAGCGCCTTGTCGCCCAGCAGTTCACCGGCAATCACCTCGGCGGCCACGTGCGCCTCGTGCACGGCTTTGTGCGCAAGCATGGGCTGACCGACGATGTCGCCGATGGCGTGGATGTGCGCGACGTTGGTGCGCATCTGCGCATCGACCGGAATGAAGCCGCGCTCGTTGACCGTCACGCCGGCCTGCTGCGCGCCGATCTTGCGGCCGTTGGGGCTGCGGCCCACCGCCTGGAGCACGAGGTCGTACACGCCCTCAGAGCGGGTGCCGTCGAGCCCTTCGAACTGCACGCGGATGCCGTCAGCGGTGGCTTCGGCGGCGACGGTGCGCGTCTTGAGCAGCATGCGGTCGAAGCGGTGTTTGTTCATCTTCTCCCACACGCGCACCAGGTCGCGGTCGGCGCCCGGCATCAGGCCGTCGAGCATTTCCACCACTTCGAGCCGCGCGCCCAGCGTGCTGTAGACCGTGCCCATCTCCAGCCCGATGATGCCGCCGCCGATGATGAGCATCTTCTTCGGCACCGCGCCGAGTTCGAGCGCGCCGGTGGAGTCGATGATGCGCGGGTCTTCGGGCAGGAAGGGCAGGCGCACGGCCTGGCTGCCCGCGGCGATGATGCAGCGCCTGAAGCGCAGGCGCTGGGTGATGCCGGTCTTGTCCTGGCCGCTGCCGCTGGTTTCCTCCACCGTCACCTCATGCGGCCCGGTGAAAGCGGCATAGCCGCGCACGACGCTGACCTTGCGCATTTTCGCCATGGCGGCGAGCCCGCCGGTGAGCTTGCCCACGACCTTCTGCTTGTGCGCACGCAGCGCGGCCACGTCAACGCTCGCGGCGCCGAAAGTGATGCCGGCGGCGGCGAGGTGCTGCACCTCGTCCATCACCGCGGCGACGTGCAGCAAGGCCTTGCTGGGAATGCAGCCGACGTTGAGGCACACGCCGCCGAGCTGGGCATAGCGCTCCACCAGCACCACCTTGAGGCCGAGGTCGGCCGCGCGAAACGCCGCCGAATAGCCGCCGGGGCCGCCGCCGATGACGAGCACGTCGCAGTCGGTATCCGCCCCGCCGGCAGCCGGCGATGCGGCGGCCGCTACGGACGTCATAGCAGTCACCGACCGTTCTGCGCTGGGGTTTGGCTGGTTTTGGTGTGAAACGGTGTTTTCAGCGGCTGCGGGCGGTGCCGACGGGGCGGCGGCGTCCTCGGACTGCAGGCGCAGCAGCGGCGTGCCTTCGCTGACCTTGTCGCCGAGCCGNACCAGCAGCTCGGCCACCACGCCGGCGTGGCTGGANGGAATCTCCATCGAAGCCTTGTCGGACTCGACGGTGACCAGGCTCTGGTCGACCGCGATGCGGTCGCCGGGCTTGACCAGCAGTTCGATGACGGCGACGTCCTTGAAGTCGCCGATGTCGGGCACTTTGATGTCGATGAGGGCCATCATTCGTCCCCTTCAGAGCAGCACGCGGCGGAAGTCGGCCAGGATCTGGCCCAGGTAGGCGTTGAAGCGCGCCGCGGCCGCACCGTCAATGACGCGGTGGTCCCAGGTGAGCGACAGCGGCAGCATGAGCCGTGGCTGGAACTGCGCGCCGTCCCATACCGGGGTCATCTGGCTCTTGCACACGCCGAGGATGGCCACCTCCGGCGCATTGATGATGGGCGTGAAATAGCGCCCGCCGATGCCGCCGAGGCTGGAGATGGTGAAGGTGGCGCCGCTCATGTCCGCGGGCGAGAGCTTGCCCTCGCGCGCCTTGGCGGCGAGTTCGCCCATCTCCTTGCTGATCTGCAGCACGCCTTTCTGGTCGGCGTCCTTTACCACCGGCACGACGAGGCCGTTGGGCGTGTCGGCGGCAAAGCCGATGTGCCAGTAGTTCTTGAGGATGAGCGCGTCGCCGCCCGTCTCCATGTCGAGCGAGGCGTTGAACTCGGGGAATTTCCTGAGCGCAGCGACGCAGGCCTTGATGAGGAAGGCCAGCATGGTGACCTTGATGCCACTCTTCTCGTTTTCCTTGTTGAGCTGCAGGCGGAAGGCTTCGAGCTCGGTGATGTCGGCGTCGTCATGGTTGGTGACGGCGGGGATCATCACATGGTTGCGCAGCAGGTTCGCACCGCTGATCTTCTTGATGCGCGAGAGCTCGCGCCGCTCGATGGGGCCGAACTTGGCGAAATCGACCTTGGGCCAGGGATGAGCCCCAGCGCGGCACCGTCGCCGCCCGCAGCGGGCGCCGCCGCAGGCGCCTTGGCGNGCCTGCGCGCGCGTCTGCGCCGCACCGGCCATGACGGCGCGGGTGAAGCGCTGCACATCCTCGGCGGTGATGCGGCCCTTGGGGCCGGAGCCTGTCACCTCGTCCAGCGGCACGCCGAGTTCGCGCGCGAACTTGCGCACCGAGGGCGAGGCATGCGGCAGNGCGCTGCACCTCGACCGCCGTCGGCTCGTGGCGCGCAGCAACCGGCGCCGCAGCAGCCGGCGCAGCCGCAGTCGGCTGGGCCACGGCGGCACGGGCAGCCGACGTGGGCGCGGGCGCGGGTGCGGGCGCAGGGGCGGCGGCGCCGGCGGCTGGCGCGGAGGGCTTGCGCCCGCGGCGCCGGGTGCGGCCTCCAGAATGGCCAGCAGGTCACCGATGTTGACCTTGTCGCCGAGCTTGACCCGCACCTCGCGCACGGTGCCGGCCGCGGCGGACGGGATCTCCATCGAGGCCTTGTCGGACTCCACCGTGATGAGGCTTTGCTCGGCCTTGACGGTGTCGCCGGGGCGGATGAACACCTCGATGACCGAGACGTCCTTGAAGTCCCCGATGTCGGGCAGGCGCAGCTCCACCGTGCGCGCACCCTGCACCGCGGGCGGCGCGGCGGGCGCATCCGCAGGCGCGGCACCAACTTCGTTTTTGATAGCACCTACCGACCGGTTGGCGCTGGGGTCCGGCGTNTTTTCTTCGGAAACGGCTGCTTCCGAGCCGCTGGCGGGCTGTGCCGACTCCAGCAACAACAGCAGCGAGCCCTCGGAGACCTTGTCGCCGATGCCCACCCGCAGTTCGCGCACCACGCCGGCGGCCGTCGAGGGAATCTCCATCGAGGCCTTGTCCGACTCGACCGTGACCAGACTCTGGTCCACCGCCACCGTGTCGCCCGGCTTGACCAGCAGTTCGATGACGGCCACGTCCTTGAAGTCCCCGATGTCGGGGACCTTGACTTCCACCAATGCCATGTTGTGTCTCCTGGTGTGGGCCGCTTCAGGCCAGCAGCGGGTTGACGCGCTCGGTGCGCAGGCCGTATTTGGCGATCGCCTCGGCCACGACGGAGGCGGGCAGCGCCCCNTCCTCGCTCAGCGACTTGAGCGCGGCCACCGCGATGTAGTGGCGGTTCACCTCGAAATGCTCGCGCAGCTTGTAGCGGAAGTCGCTGCGGCCAAAGCCATCGGTGCCCAGCACCTTGTAGCTGCGGCCCTTGGGAATGAAGGCGCGGATTTGCTCAGCGTAGTTGCGCACATAGTCGGTCGAGGCCACCACCGGCCCGCCGTGGCTGCCGAGCTGCTGCGTGACGAAGGGCACGCGCGGCGCCTCGGTGGGGTGCAGCAGGTTCCAGCGTTCGCAGTCGTGGCCGTCGCGGGCGAGCTCGTTGAAGCTCGGGCAGCTCCAGACGTTGGCCGCCACGCCCCAGTCGGTGGCCAGCAGTTCCTGCGCAGCCAGGCTCTCGCGCAGGATGGAGCCACTGCCCAGCAGCTGCACCCGCGGGGTGAGCTTCGGCCCTTCCTTGCACAGGTACATGCCCTTGATGATCTGCTCCTCCGTGCCGGCCGTGAGACCGGGCATGGCGTAGTTCTCGTTGAGCAGGGTGATGTAGTAGAAGACGTTGTCCTGCCGCTCCACCATGCGCTTCAAGCCGTGGTGCAGGATGACCGCCACCTCGTGCGCAAAGGTCGGGTCGTAGCTCACACAGTTGGGAATGGCGCCGGCCAGGATGTGGCTGTGGCCGTCCTCGTGCTGCAGGCCCTCGCCGTTGAGCGTGGTGCGCCCCGAGGTGCCGCCGAGCAGGAAGCCACGTGCCTGCATGTCGCCCGCCGCCCAGGCCAGGTCGCCAATGCGCTGGAAGCCGAACATCGAGTAGTACACGTAGAACGGCACCATGATGCGGTTGTTGGTCGAGTACGAGGTGGCCGCCGCGATCCAGCTGCTCATGCCGCCGGCTTCGTTGATGCCCTCCTGCAGGATCTGGCCGGCCTTGTCCTCGCGGTAGTACATCACCTGGTCCTTGTCCACCGGCGTGTACTTCTGGCCTTCGGGGTTGTAGATGCCGATCTGGCGGAACAGCCCCTCCATGCCGAAGGTGCGCGCCTCGTCCACCAGAATGGGCACCACGCGCGGGCCCAGCGCCTGGTCGCGCAGCAACTGCGTGAGAAAGCGCACATAGGCCTGCGTGGTGGAAATTTCACGTCCCGGCGGCGTGGGTTCGAGCACCGCCTTGAACACCTCCAGCGAGGGCACGGTGAAGTGCTCGTCGCTCCTGACGCGGCGCTTGGGCAGGTAGCCGCCGAGCGCCTTGCGCCGCTCGTGCAGGTAGCGCATCTCGGGCGTGTCATCCGCGGGCTTGTAGAACGGAATCTTCGGCAGCTCGCTGTCGGGAATCGGGATGTTGAAGCGGTCGCGGAAGTAGCGGATGTCCTCGTCCGAGAGCTTCTTCGTCTGGTGCGCGGTGTTCTTGCCCTCACCGGCCTTGCCCATGCCATAGCCTTTGACCGTCTTGACCAGGATGACGGTGGGCCCGCCCTGGTGGTGGTAGGCGCGGTGGAAGGCCGCATAGACCTTCTGCGGGTCGTGGCCGCCGCGGCGCAGCTTCCAGATGTCGTCGTCGCTCATCTTGGCCACGAGTTCGAGCGTGCGCGGGTCGCGGCCGAAGAAGTGCTTGCGCACGAAGGCACCGTCGTTGGCCTTGAAAGCCTGGTAGTCGCCGTCGAGGGTGTCCATCATCAGCTGGCGCAGTGCGCCGTCCTTGTCGCGGGCGAGCAGCGGGTCCCAGTTGCTGCCCCACAGCAGCTTGATGACGTTCCAGCCCGCGCCGCGGAACTCGGCCTCGAGCTCCTGGATGATCTTGCCGTTGCCGCGCACCGGGCCGTCGAGTCGCTGCAGGTTGCAGTTGATGACGAAGATCAGGTTGTCGAGCTTCTCGCGCACCGCCATGCCGATGGCGCCCATGGCCTCGGGCTCGTCCATTTCGCCGTCGCCGCAGAAGGCCCAGACCTTGCGCCGCGCCGTGTCGGCGATGCCGCGCGCGTGCAGGTACTTGAGAAAACGCGCCTGGTAGATCGCCATCAGCGGCCCCAGGCCCATGCTCACCGTGGGGAACTGCCAGAACTCCGGCATGAGCTTGGGGTGCGGGTAGCTGGAGAGCCCCTTGCCGTCGACCTCCTGGCGGAAGTTGAGCAGTTGTTCTTCGGTGAGCCGCCCTTCCATGAAGGCGCGCGCATAGATGCCGGGTGCGCTGTGGCCCTGGATGTAGAGCAGGTCACCACCGTGCGTGCCGCCGGCATCGGTGTCGTCGGCATGCCAGAAGTGGTTGAAGCCCACGGCCATCATGTGCGCGAGCGACTGGAACGAGCTGATGTGCCCNCCNAGATCGCCCCCATCGGCCGGGTGCAGCCGGTTGGCCTTGACGACCATGGCCATCGCATTCCAGCGCATGTAGGCGCGCAACCGCCCCTCGATCTCGAGGTTGCCCGGGTTGCGCTCTTCCTCCTCGGGCTCGAGCGTGTTCACATAGCCGGTGTTGGCGGAGAACGGCATGTCGATGCTGTGCTGCCGCGCATGCTCGAGCAGCTGTTCGAGCAGATCGTGCGCGCGCGCCGGGCCTTCGGCCTGGATCACCGCGGTCAGCGCATCCATCCATTCACGGGTTTCGAGGCTGTCCGCATCGACCTTGCGGTCATCGTCCTGCGGTGTGGCTTGAGCGGCCATGAGAGGTCTCCTCTGTGGTGTGGCAAGTCAATTCGGGGCAACGCCGAACACGCCCCTCGCGCGCCGCGCATCCCGGCGGCGGGCGGCCTGCTTCGTTGCAAATGCTCGCCATAGCATCCACTATGGCTGCGCTTTGCGCCTCGCACGCCGTCCCGCGGCCGGGCTCGCGGCATCGCGGGGACATGTTCGGCGTTGCCCTGTGCGGCGCCAAGTGTCGCATACCTTTTCTAAATTCCAAATGACGGATTTTTACTTCGCATTATGAAATTTAGAAGCCACACCCATCGCACGCCCCGCGCCACACCGGTGGTGCTCGCCTACACTTGTCCACCATGACCGAGCGCCCTGCCCNCACCCCGCGCCCACCCGCTGGAACTGCCCCCGCTGCGCTGGTGGCAACGCTGGTGGCGGCGGCAGTCGCCCCTGCGGCAGGACCGTCTGGCCATGCTCGCGCCGATCGCCGCGGTGCTGCTGTTCTTCGCGGCCATCGTGGTGTCGTTCTGGTACCTGCGGCTGGAGGAAATCGAGCGCGAACGCGAGGCCGTCACCCGCGACCTCGAGTACGCCCAGCAGCGCCTGCGCCTGCGCCTGCTCGAGCGCCAGGAACAGCTCATGCGGCTCGCGCGCGACGTCGCCACCAAGGAGACCGACCCCGAGCAGTTCATGACCCGCGCCGAATCGCTGGTGGCGCAATACCCCGAGCTCGAGGCGCTGACCTGGTTCGATGCGCAGGGCAAGGTCATCGCCAGCCGCGTCACGCCCAGCCTCGCCAGCGGCGNNCGCTGGATCGCCGGCGAATTCATGCCCGCGGGCCCCACGGCCGACACCGCCCGCCTGGCGCGCGAACTCATGCAGCCGGTGTATTCGCAGCCCAAGCTCAGCGGCAAGCAGGTGCCGCCGCTGCAACTGCACATTCCGCTGGCCGACCAGGGCAACTACACCGGCGAACTGCTGGGTGAATATTCCATCGACAGCCTGCTGCGCTACGGCGTGCCCAACGAGATCAGCTCCAAATACGCCATGGCGCTGCTCGACGCCAGCGACACCGTGCTCGCCGGCCAGTCCATCCCCGCGCGCAGCAACCTCCACGGCGTGCTGCCGTGGAGCAACCGCATCAACCAGGAGGAGCTGCCCGTCTCGCCGGTGGGCAACGGGCTGGTGCTTCGCGCGCAGGCCTGGCGCACGTCGCTCGGGGTGGTGGGCAGCGGGCTGTTCTGGCTCGTGGGCGCCTTGAGCCTGCTCACCGCCTGGATGCTCATGGCCAACTGGCGCCACACCCGCCGCCGCGCCCAGGCCCAGCAGGCCTTGCTGCAGGAGACCGCATTCCGCCGCGCCATGGAGAACTCCATGCTCACCGGCATGCGCACGCTGGACCTGCAAGGGCGCATCACCTACGTCAACCCCGCGTTCTGCCGCATGACCGGCTGGAGCGAGGAAGAGCTCGTCGGCCAGACCCCGCCCTACCCCTACTGGCCGGAGGAAGACGTCGAGCAGCTGCGCCAGCGCCTGCAGGAAGAGCTCGCCGGCGACATTCCGCCCGCAGGCATCCAGTTCCGCGTCAAGCGCAAGGACGGCAGCCGCTTCGACGCGCGGCTCTATGTGTCGCCGCTGGTCGACGCCAGTGGCCGCCAGACCGGCTGGATGACCTCCATGACCGACATCACCGAGCCCAACCGCATCCGCGACCAGCTCCAGGCCTCGCATGCGCGCTTCACTGCGGTGCTCGAAGCGCTGGACGCCTCGGTGTCGGTCGCCNCCCTGGGCAGCGAGGAGATGCTGTTCGCCAACAAGCTCTACCGCCTGTGGTTCGGCAGCCGCACCGACGGCCATCTGCGCCTGCTGCAGCAGGCCGGCCGCCCGATTCATGCCACGCTGGCCGAGCACCCGCAGGACGAGGACGCCCTCGCCGGCCTGCCCACCGACAGCCTGGTCAGCGCCGAAGCGGAGAACGCCGAGGTCTACGTCAAGGAGCTCGGCATGTGGCTGGAGGTGCGCTCGCGCTACCTCAGCTGGGTGGATGGGCGGCTGGCGCAGATGGTCATCGCCACCGACATCACCGCGCGCCGCCGCGCCGAGGAACTCGCCGCGGCGCAGGCCGAGCGCGCGCAGGCGGCCAGCCGCCTCATCACCATGGGCGAGATGGCATCGAGCGTGGCCCATGAACTCAACCAGCCGCTCACCGCCATCAGCAACTACTGCAACGGCATGCTCTCACGCATCCGCGCCGGCCAGCACTGCAGCGAAGACCTGGTAGGCGCACTCGAAAAGACCGCACGCCAGGCCCAGCGCGCCGGGCAGATCATCCAGCGCATCAAGAGCTTCGTGCGCCGCAGCGAACCCAACCGCCAGCCCTCGGACGTGCAGGCCATCGTCGCCGAGGCGATCGAGCTCGCGGAGATCGAATTCCGCCGGCGCAACGTGCGCCTCACGCCCTACCTGGCCGCACGGCTGCCCACGCTGCACGTGGACCCGATCCTCATCGAACAGGTGCTGGTGAACCTGCTCAAGAACGCCGCCGAGTCCATCGACGCCGCCGGGCGCGCGAGCGCGCAGCGGCTGGTGGAGCTGCGCGTGGTGCCGCAGCGTGTCGAGGGCATCGAGGCCGTGACGTTTTCCGTGACCGACACCGGCAGCGGGCTGGCCNCCGAAGTGCTCGAGCGGGTGTTCGAAGCCTTCTTCTCCACCAAGGCCGAGGGCATGGGCATCGGTCTGAACCTGTGCCGCAGCATCGTCGAGTCGCACCAGGGCCGGCTCACCGCACGCAACCTCTACAATGGGGAACAGGTCGTGGGCTGCTGCTTCAGCTTCTGGCTGCCCTTGACGGGCAGCGCCCACACCGATGCGTTCGAGGATTCCGGAGTGACTGCATGAGCTTGATTCCCAAGAAGGGCACGGTCTACGTGGTGGACGATGACGAGGCCGTTCGCGATTCCCTGCAATGGCTGCTCGAAGGCAAGGATTACCGGGTGCACTCCTTCGAATCGGCCGAATCCTTCCTCGCCCGCTACGACCCGCGCGAGGTCGCCTGCCTGCTGGTGGACATCCGCATGGGCGGCATGACCGGCCTGGAGCTGCAGGACAAGCTCATCGAGCGCCACTCCCCGCTGCCCATCGGTTTCATCACCGGCCACGGCGACGTGCCCATGGCGGTGAACACCATGAAGAAGGGCGCGATGGACTTCATCCAGAAGCCCTTCAAGGAAGAAGAGCTGCTGCGCCTGGTGGACCGCATGCTCGAACAGGCCCGCAGCACCTTCGCCGAGCAGCAGAAGTCCGCCAGCCGCGAGGCCTTGCTGTCGCGCCTGACCGGCCGCGAGTCCCAGGTGCTCGAGCGCATCGTCGCCGGCCGGCTCAACAAGCAGATCGCCGACGACCTCGGCATCAGCATCAAGACGGTGGAGGCGCACCGCGCCAACATCATGGAGAAACTCAACGCCAACACCGTGGCCGACCTGCTCAAGATCGCCCTCGGCCAGCCCGCCGCCAAGGGCTGAAGCGCCGCCCGCCCCAGGCGCAGCGGCCCGAGCGGGTCGCCCGGCGCCGCCTGTTCGCCCCCTGCCCCTCCGCCCCCGCACTCCCATGACGGCCCAACTGATCGACGGCAACGCCCTCTCCAAAACCCTGCGCGCCCAGGTTGGCGAGCGTGCCCTGGCGCTGCGCGAGCGCGGCGTCACGCCCGGCCTCGCCGTCATTCTGGTCGGTGACGACCCGGCCAGCCAGGTCTATGTGCGCAACAAGGTGCGGGCCTGCCACGAGGCGGGGCTGCACTCGGTGCTGGAGCAATACCCCGCAAGCCTGAGCGAAGCCGAACTGCTCGCGCGGGTGGCCGCGCTCAATGCCGATGCCTCGATCCACGGCATCCTGGTGCAGTTGCCGCTGCCCGCGCACATCGACGCGCAGCGCGTGATCGAAGCCATCTCGCCGGCCAAGGACGTGGACGGCTTCCACGTGGCCAGTGCCGGCGCCCTGCTCACCGGCCTGCCCGGCTTCCTGCCCTGCACGCCGTACGGCTGCATGAAGATGATCGAATCCATCGGCTACGAGCTGCGCGGCAAGCACGCGGTGGTGATCGGCCGCAGCAACATCGTGGGCAAGCCCATGGCGCTGTTGCTGCTGCAGAAGAGTGCCACCGTCACCATCTGCCACAGCGCCACCGCCAACCTGGGCGCGCTCACCCGCCAGGCCGACGTCATCGTCGCCGCGGTGGGCAAGCGCAACGTGCTGACGGCCGACATGGTCAAACCCGGCGCCGTGGTGATCGACGTGGGCATGAACCGCAACGACGAAGGCAAGCTCTGCGGCGACGTGGACTTCCTCGGCGTGCGCGAAGTGGCCGGCTGGATCACCNCCGTCCCCGGCGGCGTCGGCCCCATGACCATCACCATGCTGCTGGTCAACACGCTCGAGGCTGCGGAACGCGCGGCCGCGCACAAGGGCTGAATCCCCGCTTCGGCAGGGGCCACGGCCGGGTGGCGCACAATTCCGGCATGAACACCGANNTCTTCAAGCCAACCCCTGCTCGACTTCTCCGGCCTGCCGGCTTTCGACCGCATCGCGCCCGACCATGTGGCGCCGGCCATCGAGGCCTTGCTGGCGGAGGCCGAAGCCGCGCTGCAGCGCGTCACCGCGCCCGAGTTTCCTGCCGACTGGGCGGCCATGGCGCGCACGCTCGATGTCGCCACCGAACGCCTGGGCCGCGCCTGGGGCACGGTGAGCCACCTCAACGCCGTGGCCGACACGCCCGAACTGCGCGCGGCCTACAACGCCGCCCTGCCCGCGGTGACCGAGTTCTGGACGCGCCTGGGCGCCGACGAGCGGCTCTACGCGAAATACAAGGCCATCGACGCCGCCAGCCTGAACCCCGCGCAGCAGCAGGCGCTGCGCAATGCGCTGCGCGGCTTCGTGCTCGGCGGCGCCGAGCTGNCAGGGGCTGAGCGCGAGCGCTTCGCGCAGATCCAGGAGCGCATGGCCGCGCTGAGCCAGAAGTTCAGCGAGAACGCGATGGACGCCACCGACACCTGGTCTNGGGTGGTCGGCGAGGCCGAACTCGACGGCGTGCCCGACGACGTGGTGCGCACCGCCCGCGACGCCGCGAAGGCCGACGGGCTGGAGGGCTGCAAGCTCACCCTCAAGGCCCCGTGCTACCTGCCGGTGATGCAGTTCGCGCGCAACCGCGCAGTGCGCGAGCGGCTGTACCGCGCCTACGTCACCCGCGCGTCCGACCAGGCCGAGGGCGAGGCGCGACGCTTCGACAACTCCGAGGTCATCCGCGAACTGCTCGCGCTGCGTCAGGAGGAGGCCCGACTGCTCGGCCACCCGAACTACGCGGCCCTGTCGCTGGTGCCCAAGATGGCGGAGTCGCCCGAGCAGGTGGTGGGTTTCCTGCGCGACCTCGCGCGGCGCGCCCGCCCGTATGCCGAGCGCGACCTCGCCGAAATGCGCGCGTTCGCGGCCGAGCACCTGGGCCTGAGCGATCCGCAGCCCTGGGACTGGACCTTCATCGGCGAGCGGCTCAAGGAAGCGCGCTATGCCTTCAGCGAACAGGAGCTCAAGCAGTACTTCCCCGCGCCGCGCGTGCTGCAAGGGCTGTTTGAACTGGTCGAGCGCCTGTTCGAAGTGACCATCCGCGAGGACCACGCCCCCACCTGGCACTCGGACGTGCGCTTCTTCCGCATCGAGCGCGGCGGCGAGCTCGTCGGCCAGTTCTACTTCGACCCCACGGCGCGCAACGGCAAGCGCGGCGGCGCCTGGATGGACGACGTGCGCGCCCGCTGGCGCCGGCCCGACACCGGCACCCTGCAGACGCCGGTGGCGCACCTGGTGTGCAACTTCGCCGCGCCCCAGGGCGACAAGCCCGCCCTGCTCACCCACGACGACGTCATCACCGTGTTCCACGAGTTCGGCCACGGCCTGCACCATCTGCTCACGCAGGTCGATGAGCGCGACGTCTCCGGCATCAGCGGCGTGGAATGGGACGCCGTGGAGCTGCCCAGCCAGTTCATGGAGAACTTCTGCTGGGAATGGAACGTGCTGCAGAAGATGACCGCGCACGCCGACACCGGCGAGCCCCTGCCGCGCGCGCTGTTCGACAAGATGACCGCCGCGCGCAACTACCAGAGCGGCCTGCAGACGCTGCGCCAGATCGAGTTCGCGCTGTTCGACATGCTGCTGCATGCCGAGCACGACCCCGCCGCCGACATCCAGGCACTGGCCAAGCAGGTGCGCGCCGAAGTGGCCGTGCTGCCCATGCCCGCGTTCGCGCGCATTGCGCACAGCTTCGGCCACATCTTCGCCGGCGGTTATGCAGCGGGCTACTACAGCTACAAATGGGCCGAGGTGCTCAGTGCCGACGCCTACGCCGCCTTCGAGGAAACCGTGGGCGCCGACGGCAGCCACAGCGTGGAAACCGGGCGGCGCTACCGGCAGGCCATTCTGGAGGCCGGCGGCAGCCGCGCGGCGATGGAGTCGTTCAAAGCCTTCCGGGACCGCGAGCCCACCCTCGACGCGCTGCTGCGCCACCAGGGGATGGCCGAGGAGCCGCAGGCTGCGTGACAATACGGGCGACACGCGGCCGCCGGCCGCGCTCATCGTTCCAAGGAGATTGCACCTCATGCGCCTGCTCGACGCCCGTTCTGCCTTCACCGCGCTGCGCGCGCTCACGCTCGGCCTGCCGTTGTGCCTGGGTCTGGCAGCCGCCCAGGCCCAGGCCGTCTACCGCATCGTCGGGCCCGACGGGCGCGTGACCTTCTCCGACGTGCCGCCACCCAAGGCGCCCGCCTCGGCCACGGCCAAACCCGGCGCCGCGGGCGGCGGCGCATCGGCGCTGCCCTTTGCCCTGCAGCAAGTCGCCAGCCGCTACCCCGTCACCCTCTACAGCGGCGAGAACTGCGGCCCCTGCGACAGCGGCCGCGCCTACCTGCGGGGCCGCGGCATTCCGTTCACCGAGCGCACGGTCAAGAGCAACGAAGACGTGCAGGCCCTGCAACGCCTCGCCGGCGACGCCAGCCTGCCGTTGCTGACCGTGGGCAGCCAGCAGCTCAAGGGCTACTCGGACGTGGAATGGGGCCAGTACCTCGACGCCGCCGGCTACCCCAAGACCTCTCAACTGCCGCGCGGCTACGAAGCGCCGGCCCCTACCCCGCTGGTGGCCGTGGAGCGGCCCGCGCCCGCCCCGGCGGCCCGACCGGCCGGGGCCGAGCCCGAGGTCAAGATCGACGCGGTGAACACCCGCGCCCGCCCGGCCGCCCCCGCCGCCCCCACCGCGCCGCAGCCCAACGCCGAGAACCCGGCTGGCATCCGCTTCTGACGCGAAACGGGCCGCCACACGGGCGGCCCGCCCCTGGAAAACTACCGTTTTGATAGCGCCAACTGACCGGTTGGCGCTGGGGTTTCGGCGTTTTTATTCGAAATGGAGCGTCTTGACGCCCTCGTCGGTGCCCAGCAGGCACACATGGGCGCGCTGGTGGGCAAACACGCCCACCGTGACCACGCCAGGCCACTGGTTCACCATCGACTCGAAACCCAGCGGGTCGGTGATCTGCAGGCCCACCACGTCGAGGATGTGCTGGCCGTTGTCGGTGACCAGCGGCTTGCCATCCTGCAGGCGCAGCGTGGGCGTGCCGCCAAGCGCCACGAACTGCCGCATGATGCGGTGCGCAGCCATGGGAATCACCTCCACCGGCAGCGGAAACGCACCCAGCGTGCGCACGCGCTTGGAGGCGTCGGCAATGCACACGAAGCGGCGCGACTGCGCGGCGACGATCTTCTCGCGCGTGAGCGCCGCGCCNCCGCCCTTGATCATGTAGCCGTGCGCGTCGATCTCGTCGGCGCCGTCGATGTAGACCGAGAGTTCCTCCACCTCGTTGCAGTCGAACACCGCAATGCCCGCTGCCTTGAGCCGCGCGGTGGACGCTTCCGAACTCGACACCGCGCCGATGATCTGCCCCTTCATCGTCGCCAGGGCCTCGATGAACTTGTTCACCGTCGATCCCGTGCCCACGCCGACGATCTCGCCGGGCGTGACGTATTGCAGCGCGGCCTGGCCGACCAGCGTTTTGAGTTCGTCCTGGGTCATTTGCGACAATCTCCGCAGTTCAAAACGCCCATTATCCGATGTCCCTTCTGCCCTACGCGCCGGCGCGCGCGCTGCTGTTTCGCCTCGACCCGGAAGCCGCCCACGACTTCACCCTGCACAGCCTCGAGCGCCTGCAGCACACGCCACTGGCCTGCGCCTGGGCCCAGTCGCGCATCGACGACCCGGTGACGGTTGCAGGCCTCACTTTCCCCAACCGCGTGGGCCTGGCCGCCGGGCTGGACAAGAACGCGCGCTGCATCGACGCCTTTGCCGCCATGGGCTTCGGCTTCGTCGAGGTGGGCACCGTCACGCCGCTGGCGCAGCCGGGCAACCCCAAACCTCGCATGTTCCGCCTGCCGCAAGCGCACGCCCTCATCAACCGGCTGGGCTTCAACAACGAAGGGCTCGCCGCCTTCGTCGCGCATGTGCAGCGCGNNCGCTTTCGCGCGCGCTCGCAAGGCACACCGATGGTTCTCGGGCTCAACATCGGCNAAGAACGCCGCCACCCCATCGAGGACGCCACCCGCGACTACCTCCTCGGGCTCGACGGCGTCTACCCCCATGCCGACTACGTCACCGTCAACATCTCCAGCCCCAACACCAAGAACCTGCGCGCCCTGCAGAGCGACGCCGCGCTCGACGGCCTGCTCGGCGCCCTGGCCGAGCGGCGCGAAGCCCTCGCGCAAAGCCACGGGCGGCGCGTGCCGCTGTTCATCAAGATCGCCCCCGACCTCGACGAGACGCAGACCCACGCCATCGCCACCGCGCTACGCGCGCATGGCATGGACGGCGTGGTCGCCACCAACACCACCCTCTCGCGCGATGCGGTGCAAGGCCTGCCCCATGCCGAGGAGGCCGGCGGCCTGAGCGGCGCCNCCGTGTTCGAGCCGAGCAACCGCGTCATCCGCGCGCTGCGCGCCGAGCTCGGCGCGGGCTTTCCCATCATCGGCGTGGGCGGCATCCTCAGCGGCGAAGACGCCGCGCGCAAGATCGACGCCGGCGCCGACCTGGTGCAGATCTACACCGGCTTCATCTACCGCGGCCCGGCGCTGGTGAGCGAGGCCGCTCGGGCAATTGCCAAGCCGCGGTGAACGAACCCGCCACCACCGGTTCAGTCACGGCGGCTGAGCGTATCGGCCGCGCCCAAGGCAACGCTGAACAAGTCCCTCGCGCGCCGCGCATCCTGGCGGCGGGCGGTTTGCTTCGTTGCAGATGCTCGCCATAGCCCCGCTATGGCTGCGCTCTACGCCTCGCACCCCATCCCGCAGCCAGGCGCGCGCCATCGCGGGGACTTATTCAGCGTCGCCCTAACGGCGTGGCTGCCGCTGCTGGCAGCGAGGGTCGTCGCGCCCGGCCAGCGCCGCCGCGCGCCCTCACCCGCCCGAGCGCTTGACCTTGAAGCCNCGCGCCGCGAGCCATTCCACCAGGCGCGCGACATGGTCGCCCTGGATTTCGACCACCCCGTCTTTGACCGTGCCGCCGCTGCCGCAGGCCGATNNCTTGAGCTGTTTGGCCAGCGCGTCGATCTCGGCATCCGTCAGCGGCAGGCCGCGCACCAACGTCACGGCCTTGCCGCCGCGGCCTTTGGTTTCGCGCGAGACGCGCACCACGCCGTCGCCGGCCGGCCGCGCAGCCGCGCGGGCAAGCGCCTTGCACTGGCAACTGGCCAGCGGCTGGCGGCAGTCCGGGCACATGCGCCCGGACTCGGTCGAGTACACCAGGCCGCCGAGCGCCGACAAGCCCTTGGCCGCGTGCGGTCCCTTGCTCATGGCGTGCCCGCAACTGCGCGCACGCGGCCGTTGAGCGGATAGGCCGGGTCGTTGAAACCGGGCGTAGAGGGNTGGCCCGGCGCCACCAGCGAATCGACCAGCGCCTCATCCTCGTCGGTGAGGCGCACCTCGAGCGCGGGCGCGTAGTCCTGCCACTGGGCCAGGGTGCGCGGGCCGGCGATGACGGCGCTCACCACCGGGTTGGCCAGCACCCAGGCGGTGGCGAACTGCGCCAGGGTGCAGCCCTTGGCCTGGGCATGGGCCTGCAGCCGCTGGGCGATGCGCAGCGATTCCTCGCGGAATTCGGTCTCCATGATGCGCCGGTCGGCGCGGCCGGCGCGCGTGCCCTCGGCCGGCGCCTGCCCCGGCGCGTACTTGCCGGTGAGCACGCCGCGCGCAATCGGGCTGTAGGGCACCACGCCGATGCGGTAGTGCGCACAGGCCGGCAGCACCTCGACCTCGGGCTGGCGGTTGAGCAGGTTGTAGTAGGGCTGGCAGACCACCGGCGCGGGCATGCCGAGCTGCGCGGCGATGCGCACCATCTCGGCGATGCGCCAGCCGCGGAAGTTCGACACGCCCCAGTAGCGGATCTTGCCCGCGCGCAGCATGGCGTCGAGCGCGCGCAGCGGCTCTTCGAGGTCGGTGCCGTTGTAGTCACGGTGCAGGTAGAGGATGTCCACATGGTCGGTGCGCAGCCGCGCGAGGCTGGCGTCGATTTCGCGCAGCATCCAGCTGCGCGAATAGCCGGCCTGGTTCGGACCGTCGCCCATGGCGTTGCCGAGCTTGGTGGCCAGCACCCAGTGCTCGCGCTGGCCGGCAAGCAGTTCGCCGAGCATGGACTCGGACGCGCCGCGGGTGTAGACGTCGGCGGTGTCGATGAAGTTGATGCCGCGCCCGCGGGCGTCGGCCAGGATGGCGGCGGCCTCTTCGCGGCCGGTCTGGTCGCCAAACATCATGGTGCCCAGGCACAGCGCAGAGACTTTCAGCGGGCTGCGGCCGAGCGTGCGGTGGGGAATGGACATGGAAACTCCGGTGAACCGGCGGGGGATCTGTCAGTCCGGCGTGAACTGGGCGTTGAAAATGGCGACGTCGGCCTCGAGCTCGAAGCTCACGAGCTGGCCCATCTTTCCGTCGGCGAGCCGGTAGGCGGCGA
The DNA here is from genome assembly GCA_013693755.1 of Burkholderiaceae bacterium. GTDB lineage: Bacteria > Pseudomonadota > Gammaproteobacteria > Burkholderiales > Burkholderiaceae_C > Tibeticola. Next base: position 2,716,915 of record CP059256.1, on the reverse strand, counting down.
ACAGGCTCGCGCGGCCCTTGAAGCGAAAGCTCGGCAGGTCGATCAGCGCGTAGGGGTGCGGCACGAACACCTCGTGGGCGAACACCTCGCGGTGCGGGCTGCGCGGCACCGGGTAGAGCATGTAGCGTGCGGTCTGGATGAACTTCTCGGGCATCGTCGGGCGTGCGGAATCGGAGACTGCGGAATCAATGGCCATGCGGCGCGGAACCGGGGGCGAGGACAGTGCCGACGCCAGCGTAGTGCCGCCAAGCAAGCCAACGAAGCGGTGGTTTGACCCGGCCAGCAGCGCGGTGACGCTGAGGCAGACCGCGGCAATGTCGAGCACGTTCACAGCGCGGCCTTGAGGCGCTGCACGCCTTCGATGATGCGGTCCACGCCCACGGTGGCAAAGCTCAGGCGCAGCGTGGCGCGGTCGGGGTGGCTGGCGAAGAACGGGGCGCCGGGCACGAAGGCCACGCCGCGCTCGATGGCGCGGCGCGCGAAGGCGTCGCCATCGGTGTCGCGGCCACCCGCGCCGCTGAGGCGCGCCCACACGAACAGGCCGCCGCGCGGGGGCACGAAGGCCAGGGCGTCGCCGAGCTCGCGCTGCAAGGCGTCGGTCATGGCCTGGGCGCGCTCGGCATAGACCTTGCGCACACGCGCCAGCGTCTCGGGCATGCGGCCGGCGGCCAGGTATTGCGCGGCCGTGGCCTGCGCGAAGGTGCTGGTGTGCGCGTCGCTGAACTGCTTGCACATCACCGCCTTGGCCAGCAACTCGGCCGGGGCGATCATCCAGCCCACGCGCAACCCCGGCGACAGCACCTTGCTCAGGCTGCCGCAGTGCACCAGGTGAGAGCGGCTGCCGGGCACGCCAGCGCTCAGGGCCAGCAGGCTCGGCGGCGGCGGTGCGTCGAAGTAGAGCTCGCCGTAGGGGTCGTCCTCGACGATCAGGGTGTCATGGCGCACGGCCATCTCCAGCACCGCGCGGCGGCGCTCGGCCGAGAGCATGGCGCCGCTGGGGTTGCTGAAGCTCGGGATCAGGTAGACGAACTTCGGTCTGTGCTCGGCGATCAGGCGCTCGAGCGCATCGGTCTGCACGCCCTCGCCATCGATGGGCGCGCTGATGAGCTCGGCGCCGTAGAGGCGGAAGCACTGGATGGTGGCGAGAAAGGTCGGCCCTTCGACGATGACCTTGTCGCCCGGCGAGATCAGCGTCTTGCCGATCAGGTCCAGCGCCTGCTGGCTGCCGGTGGTGACGATGAGTTGCTCCGGCGCGACGCCGGCCGCCCCNTTGGCGGCCATGAACGCCGCCAGTTGTTCGCGCAGCGGCCCGTAGCCTTCGGTGGCGCCGTACTGCAGGGCGGCGCCGGGCTCGGTGGCGAGCGCGGCATTCACCGCCTCACGGATGCCGTCCACATCGAACAGCGCGCTGTCGGGNAAGCCGCCAGCGAAGCTGATGATGCCGGGCTTGCCAAGCAGCTTGAACAGTTCACGGATGGCCGAGGTTTCGACATGGTCGAGGCGGGAAGCGAAGCGAATCGGCATGGCAGCGGGGTCATGAGAAACAACAAAAGTCCATTGTGCCCGCTCGCGCCGGTTACCATTCGAAACTTCGAGAACCCGAACAACGTGAGAAATGCCGCATCTGGCCGCTGTTCCCCCGCGCCCGACCCCGCCGATTGCGGCTGAGGTCGGTGCGCCTGAGGTGGCGCGCATGATTTGCGCAAGCCAGAGCCGCGAGCGCGAGCAGATCTACAGCACCATGGAGTCGATCCGGGAGCAGGCGCTGCGCCACAACCCGGCACGCGGCATCCACACCGCCCTGGGCTGGCAAAGCGGCTGGTTCATCCACTGGGCCGAGNGGCCGGTCGACGGCCTGCGCGCCCTGTTCGACCGCGTGCTGCTCGACAGTCGGCACACCGGCCAGCAGGTGGTGCACCTGAGCGAGGGCCGCCGCCTGCTGATGACGCCGTGGTCCATGATGCTCTCGGGCTCGCGCGAAAGCCCCGAGGAACTCGGCCGCCGCGTGCAGGCGCTGGTGGCGCTGCGCGACCTGGGCCGGCAGTACGCGCCGCACTCGGTGCTTCGCCAGCTCATCGCGCCAATGCGGCTGCCTGCGGCACTGAAGCTGCCCGACCCGGAGTGCTACCACCGCATCGGCGTGTGCTCGGCCTGGGGCACGGCCGCCTTCGACCTGGTGGAGTGGCTCGGGCGCGAGCATGGGGTAGACGTGCAGCGCCAGCGGTTTGCCGGCGAGACCGGCCTCGACAGCGGCAGCGAGTACGTGGACTTCATGGCCGGCGCCTACCCGTGCCGGGTGATTGCCGTGGCCCGTTCCGACCTGACCCACGGCCTGCGCCGCGCGCTGATGCAGGACTGGGATTTGCTCGCCTTGGTCTTCAGCGGCGAGCCGCGGCATGACGACGCGCTGCTCGAGCGGGTGCAGGAATCCATGCAGGACCTCAGCATGCGCCCGCAATTGCTGGCCATCGCCCCCGATCCCGCCAGCCTCGCGCGGGTGGTGCACCACGAACGCGCGCAGCGCTTGGGCCTCGTGGGCTGCGCACCGGTGCCGCCTGACGACCATGCCCTGCTGTGGGCCGAACTCTCCGACTGCCTCGGTCAGCTGCAAGCCCCGTGCAGCGCCGGCTGGCCGGTGCCCACGCTCTCCTTGCGCGCCTGATCGTGGCCGCCCGTTGCGCGCCGGCAGGCGGCCGACGCCCGGCATCGCGCACGCACGGCACACGAACGCGCCGCACCGGCAGCCCGATAGACTCTGCGCCATGACGCCCGCCCAGATCGACGCCTTCTTCGCCGCGCTGCAAGCGGCCAACNCCCATCCGGTGACCGAGCTCGAGTACACCAGCGTGTTCGAGCTGCTGATCGCCGTGCTGCTCTCGGCGCAGGCCACCGACGCCAGCGTCAACAAGGCCACGCGCAAGCTGTTCGCCGTGGCGCACACGCCGCAGCAGATGCTCGACCTCGGGCTCGAGGGGCTGGAGTCCTTCATCAAGACCATTGGCCTGTACCGCAGCAAGGCGCGGCATGTGATGGAGACCTGCCGCATCCTGATCGAGCGCCACGGCGGCGAGGTGCCGCGCAGCCGCGAGGCGCTGCAAGCCCTGCCCGGCGTGGGCCGCAAGACGGCCAACGTGGTGCTCAACGTGGCCTTCGGTGAACCCACCATGCCGGTGGACACACATGTGTTTCGCGTGGCCAACCGCACGGGGCTCGCGCCGGGCAGGACGCCCGACGAGGTGGAGCGCAAGCTGCTCGCGCGCATCCCCGAGCCCTACCGGGTGCATGCGCACCACTGGCTGATCCTGCTCGGCCGCTACGTGTGCAAGGCCCGCAAGCCCGAGTGCTGGCGCTGCGTGGCCGCCGCGGCCTGCGACTTCGCCGACAAGACCCCGGCGCCGACCGCAGCCCGCTGAGCCGCGGAGCCGCCGCCGCGCCCGAGCGTCCAAGCGCCCCGCACCCAGGGGTCGCGTGGGCCGGCCCGGCGCCGGTGGGTTGTTCGCACCTTCGAACAGCCCCTGATCGGCTCGGGCGGACGGTTCCGTGGCTGTTCTGGGGCTGTCTTGGGGCTCTTTTTCAGTTTTTCACCCAGACCCCAGCGCCAACCGGTCATTGGTTGCTACTTTTTTGAAGTAACGAGCCAGCGTCTCCCCACTCGCCCGCCGGTGGCCGCAGCCACCAGCCCGCTGCGTCGGCGCTCACCGACCAGCCCAGGCGATGGGCCATGCGCCGCACGGCCGGGTGGCCTTGCACGCAGACCAGGCCCTCGGCGGTGCGCAGCGGCAGGTGTTGCGCGGCGGCGGCCAGCAGGGCCGTTCCCAGCCCCGGCCGCGTGCGGGCGCGGCCACGCTCAGGCCCAGTTCCCAGCCTGCCGTGCCCGCCGGCGCCAGTTGCAGCGCCCCGATCAGCAAGGGCTCGCCGCGGGTCCAGGCACCCCACCAGCGCTGCTGCGCCCAGGGCAGACGGCGCACCCAGTCCAGCACCGCTTCGTCGCCCAGGGTGTGGCCAAAGCGCCCGTGGCGCGCCACTGGCTCGAGCGCCAGCAGGTGCAGACCCAGGGCATGGGCGTGGCGCGCGTCCAGCGCGCCCAGCTCAATCGCGGACCACCACATAGACCAGCTCCGCCGTGGTGCAGCGCCGCCGCTCGCCGGTGACCGGGCACTCGGCTTCCATGCGCGCGGCCACGCGCACCGAACGCCGGCCGGTGGCGACCACCTCGGCCAGCACCTCGACCACCTCGCCCACGCGCGCCGGCGCGACGAAATCCATGCGCTCGCTGCAGGCCATGACGACGCTGCGGCGGGTCTGGCGCGTGGCCGCGACGAAGCCGGCCTTGGCCATCCACGCCATGGCCGGCCCGCCGTGCAGGATGCCGCGGTGGTTGGCATGGCCAGGAAAGACGATCTCGGCCACGCGGGCGGTGGCCAGGGGGCGAGGCCTTCGGCCGGCGGCGCGACAGGCTCGAGGGGATTCAGAGGCCCGGGCNGGCTCGGCACCGGGGCCTGTGCTGGCGTCAGCGCGCGCTGTGGCGGTTTGCGCGGCGGGCAGGCCCTCAACCGCCGCGCTGGCGCGGCGCACCATGGTGAACTCGCCGGCCAGGCACAGCGTGCGCCGGCCGCTGAGCAAGTCCTCGGCCACCAGCCGGCCCGCGACCACGGCCGAGCGGACGCCGCGCCGCAGCAGCCGGGCCTGCCCTTCCACCGCGTGCCCGGCCGGCACCGGCGCCATGAAATCGAGCCGACCCACCGCGGCAGTGACCACCGTGCCGCGCAGCGCGCGGCTGCCCTGCACGAAGGCCAGCCGGTCGAGCATGGACAGGGCGGCGCCACCGAACAGCGTGCCGTGGTGGTTGGACTGGTCGGGCCAGACCATGTCCACCACCACCAGGGGCGGCGGCGCACCGGCCGATGCGGCCAGGGCCGTGGCGGCGGCATCGGCCACCGGGTTCGGATCGTCGACGAAAGACACGAAACACCTCCAGATCGAACAGGAGGCGGGGACGCGCGCCGTCGCCGGCGCGGCAAGCCAGTCGGGCGGCCGTTGCCGCCCCGTTGCGCGGGAGCGGCGCCAGCCGCCGATCGCGGTTCTTGCTCCAGGACACCCCGCCCAGGCACCACACACATGGCCCGGCGGCAGGTCTCCTGGCTCTCGGGTCGCCGCCGGGGCCCGTCTTCCCGGCACAAGGCCAGTGACGTGGTGGGCTCCAGACTCGCCGATCACAGTTGCGGGGCAGCCACAGCTTGCGCCGCCCGGCCACAGGGCCGGTGGGCAGGCGCTTCTGTCGTTCCCTTTTCATTCTTGCGGTGGGCAAGAAACCGCGAGGCTGCGGCAGTCTACCCGTTTTGACCCTTTCGGAGAAAAACGACCAGAACCCCAGCGTCAAACGGTCGGCTCTTGCTATGTTTTTTGATGGTTCTCAGACGGCTCCTGGCCGCCAGCCCAGCGGCAGTTCCACCGTGCAGGCCGCACCGAAAGCCAGCGGCATGGCCGGCCAGTCCGAGGCGACGGCGGGCAGGCGAGCGCCCTCGGCCAGCAGGTGGTGCACGGCGCGGATCACCCCGGCGTGGGTGATCCACAGCGCGTCGACGGCCGGCTCATCAGCCGCCTGAAGGCCGGGGCCTGGATCCGGGCACGGCCCGGCCGCCAGCGCGACCAGCGCCTGCGCCACCCGGGCGAGCAGTTGCGCCACGCTCTCGCCGCCGCCGACGCGGTGGTGCGCGAAGTCCGCCATCCAGGCATCAAAGGCACTGGCCGGCAAGGCCGACCAGGCCTGCCCNTCCCAGGCGCCGAAGTCCATCTCGTCCAGGCGCGGGTCGGCCTGCGGGGGCGCNAGGTCCGGGCGCAGCCGGGCGATGGCCGCGCCCAGAACGCGCGTGCGCTGGCGGCTGGAGGTCCACACCGGCGCCGCCGCAGGCAGTTGCGGTGCGATGGCCCGCGCAGCCGCCGCGGTGGCCGGCTCGTCGGCGGGCAGGTCCAGCGCGCCATAGCACACGCCCGGCGCCAGCCCCGCNACCGGCGCGTGGCGCAGCAGCATCAGGCGCAGCGGCGCGCTCACCACGCCCCGCCCAGGCCGAAGGCGAGCCCCAGATAAAAACCCAGCTCGGCCAGTTGCTGCGTGGCCCCNAGACCATCGCCGGTGAAGCCCTGCAGCCGCCGCGCCAGCAGCCGCCACATCCACAGAAAGCCGAGGAACGCCCCGAGCACCGCCGCGAACCACGGCCAGGCGGGCGCGGCCACGGCCAGCAGCATCATCGCCAGAGCCCACCACAGCAGCCCCGCGAGCAGGCCCGCCACGTCGATGCCGTCGGCCAGCGGCTTGCTCTTGGACTGCGGCGTGTCCCCNACGTGCGGCAGCGTGGCGATCACCAGCAGCGGCAGCAGCCGCGAGCTCACGTGCGCGGCAAACAAGGCCCAGGCGGTGGCCAGCGCCCCACCCGCCTGCACCAACAGGCCCAGCAGCAGCACCTTGGCGAGCAGCGCCAGCACCAGGGCGATGGCGCCGTAGCTGCCGATGCGCGAGTCCTTCATGATCTCCAGCGCCCGTTCGCGGCTGACCGCGCCGCCCAGGGCATCGGCGGTGTCGGCCAGGCCATCCTCATGGAACGCGCCGGTCAGCCACACGCCAAAGGCCGTGCTCAGCACCGCCGCCACCCAGGGCGCGGCCGGCTGCGCCACCAGCGCCTGCATCAGCGCCCAGAACACCAGCGCGGTCAGACCGCCAACCACCCAGCCCACGCCCGGAAANTGCGCCGCGCTGGCGCGCAGCATGGCCGGCGAAAAGCCCACCCAGTCCGCCAGCCGCCCGGTGACCGGGATGCGGGTGAAGAACTGAAGCGCGATCAGGAAATGCCGGATGAAGGCCATACCTTCAGGGTACCGCGGCTTGGGCTTGGCCTTCGTCCTGCCGCGACACGCCGGCGGATTCGAAGCTGGCCATCTCGCCCAGGAGGGCGCAGGCGCTCATCAGCAGCGGCCAGGCCAGGGCCGCGCCCGAGCCCTCGCCCAGGCGCAGGCCCAGGTCCAGCAGCGGTTCGGCTCTCAGATGGGCCAGCATCAGCGCATGGCCGCGCTCGCCCGAGCGGTGGGCGAACACGCAGCGCTGCAGCAGGGCCGGCTGCAGGTGGCTGGCCACCAGCACGGCCGAGGTGGCGATGAAGCCGTCGACCACGATCACCCGGCGCTCGGCCGCGGCCTGCAGCACCGCACCGGCCATGGTGGCGATCTCGAAGCCGCCAAAGGCCGCCAGCGCCTCCAGCGGTGCACGGGCGTCGGGGTGGCGCGCCAGCACCTGGCGCAAGATGCCGATCTTGCGCTGCACCGCCTGGGCATCCAGCCCGGTACCGGCGCCGGTGCAGTCCGTGATGTCCAGCCCGGTCAGGCGGCTCATCAGCAGCGAGGCGGCCGAGGTGTTGCCGATGCCCATCTCGCCCAGCAGCAGGGCGTTTCCTGGCAGTTCGCTCACCAGCGCGGCGCCGTTGGCCAGCGCGGCCTCGCACTGCGCAGGCGTCATGGCCGGGCCTTCAAGAGCATCGGCGGTGCCGGGAGCCACTTTGTGGATGACCAGGCCGGCGCGCGGCGCGAAGTCGTGGCGCACGCCGCAATCGACCACCGTCAGGCCGATGCCGTTATGCCACGCCAGCACGCTCACCGCCGCNCCNCCGGCCAGAAAGTTCTCCACCATCTGCCAGGTCACGTCGCTCGGGTAGGCCGACACACCCCGCGCGGCCAGGCCATGGTCGCCCGCGAACACCACCAGTTGCGGGTCCGTCAGCACGGGNGCCTCGCTGCCGAGGATGAGGCCGATGCGCTGCGCCAGGCGCTCGATCTGTCCCAGCGAGCCCACCGGCTTGGTCTTGTTGTCCAGCAGGTGCTGCAGGCGCGCGGCCAGCACGGGCTGGGCGATGTCGTCGATGACGGGCATGGAAAAAGGCATGGTTCAGTCCTTGTGGATGAGGGATTCGAGCACGCCGGGTTCGACGTGTTGTTCCAGAAAATCGGCCAGGCCGTCGAACACGGTCTCCAGCGTGGGCACGGCGGCACCGAACAGCGCGCGCAACACCGCCGGGTCTTCAAACAGGCCGTGCAGGTAGCAGCCCAGCACGTTGCCGGCCGCGTTCTGCCAGGCCAGGCCGGGCATGACCTCGCGGGCAACATCGCCCTGGGCGGCCATGGCCGGGTGCTGAGCCGTCTGGCCGTGGTGGATTTCGTAGCCCGAGGCGGTGACGCCCGACAGCGCAGACCAGGCGCCCGTCAAATGGGCGAAGGTGCCGCTCGTGCGACGCACGGTCTTGTCGACGTCAAACGCGGTCACCAGCGGCAGCAGGCCCAGGCCGGGCGCGTTGCCCGAGGCCACGGGTTCGATGCCGTGGGTGTCGATCAGCGCCTCGCCCAGCACCTGCAGGCCGCCACAAATGCCCAGCACCGCCCCGCCCCGCACGGCGTGCGCGGCCACGGCCTGGTCNAGCCCCTGCTGGCGCAGCCAGGCCAGATCGGCCGCGGTCGATTTGGAGCCGGGCAGGATGATCCAGTCCGCGCCCGCGCAGTCCGCCGGCGTGCGCGCCCACACCAGGCGCACGCCAGGAATGTTCTTGAGCGGCTGGAACTCGTCGAGGTTGCTGATGCGCGGCCAGGCGATGACGGCGATGGTGGTCTTGACCACACCGGCGGCCGTGGTCCGGTCATCGAAAACCCCATCCTCCTCCGGCAGACCGTGACGCCACCACATCGGCAGCGTCGCCACCACCGGCACGCCGGTCAGGTCTTGGAGCCTTTGCGGTGCAGGTGCGAGCAAGCTCGCATCNCCNCGGAACTTGTTGAGCACGAAGCCGCGGATGAGCGCGCGGTCGGCCTCGGGCAGCAGCGCCCAGGTGCCGTAGAGGTGGGCGAAGGCGCCGCCGCGGTCGATGTCGGTCACCAGCAGGCAGCGGGCCCGGGCATGGCGGGCCACGCGCAGGTTGACGATGTCGCTGTCCATCAGGTTGATCTCGGCCGGCGAGCCGGCNCCTTCGATCACCACCACCTCGTTGTCTGCGCGCAGGGCATCGAGTGCGGCGGCAATGTGCGGCCAGACCGCCTCGCTGCGGCCGCGCCAGGGCATATCGCCGAGTTCGCGGCTGACCTCGCCCAGCAGCACCACCTGGCTGCGCGTGTCCGCCTCGGGCTTGAGCAGCAGCGGGTTCATGCGCACATCGGGCTCGGCGCGGGCGGCCAGGGCCTGGAAGTACTGGGCGCTCCCGATTTCCNNGCCCCCACGCTCCGCCGCTCACGCGGGTCGCTGCGCCCCGAGGGGCTGTTTCACCTGGGACGGCCCGGCGGTGAATTCCGCCCCCACGCTCCGCCGCTCACGCGGGTCGCTGCCCCCGAGGGGCTGTTTCACCTGGGGCGGCCCGGCGGTGAAACTTCCTGCGTCTTCCACCACCTTGGCCACCACGCGAGCGTTGTTGCTCATGTTCTGCGCCTTGAACGGCGCCACCTTCAGTCCCTGCCGGGCGTAGTGGCGGCACAGCGCGGTGGCCAGCCAGCTTTTCCCNGCGCCGCTGGTCGTGCCCAGCACCATCACGCACACCGCAGTCATCGCACCGCCTCCCCTTGCTGTTCCTGCAGAGCCTCATCCAGAGCCGCCAGCGCCTGGGGCTGCTGTGCGCTCAGGCGCCACCAGCCCGGCAGACCGAAGGACGTGGCATCGCGCAGTTTCACGCCCCGCGCCCGCAGGGCGGTGGCATCCAGNGGCCGCGGCGGTCGCGCGCACCCAAACGCCGTGTCGCTGGGCGCACAGGTCCAGCCGTGGCGCGCCAGCAGCGCGCGCAAGTCCTGCGCCCAGGCGGCCAGCGTGGCGCGGCTTGCCGCCACCCAGTCCTGCACCGCCGGCTGCGCCCAGGCCAGCAGCAGGGCCTGCCCGTGCGCGCCGATGGGCCAGGACGGGGCCAGGGCCTGCAGCGCGGCCACCGCGGCCTCGCTGCCCGCGGGNGCGATGGCATAGGCCGCGCGCACGCCGGTCAGCCCCAGCGCCTTGTTGGGCGACCAGAGCTGCCAGACGCGGTCGCGTTGCGCGGGGTCCAGGGCGCTGGCGCCCCGCAGACGCAGCGGGGCGTAGGCGCAGTCGAGCACCCCGGTGCGCGCGGCACCCTCGAGCGCGGCCTGTACCGCTGCGCCCGACTCGCCCTGCCCCAGCGGGCTGCCGGGGTCGCAGAGCCAGACCAGTTGCGCCAGAGCGGGCCCGGCCACCCGCTCCAGCCCCCAGGCCGAGGCGGCGTGCGCGTAGTCGCCGTACGCGTGCGGCGGCGTCCATACGCGCCGGTCGCCGCGCGCGCGCCGNCAGGCGGTCAGGCGCTGAATGGCCTCGCTGGCGCTGGCCGCCGGCAGCACGCGCGCCGCCTCCACCCCGTGCAGATCGGCCAGGGCGGCACGCAGCCGGGTGTAGCTCGGTTCGGGATAGCGGGTGGCATCGGCCTGCTGCACCGCCTGCAGTGCCAGCGGGCACGGGCCGCAGGCGTTGGCGTTGCTGGAAAAGTCCCAGCGCGCGGGTCCCAGCGCGTCGGTTCCGCCGTGGATGCGTGGCGTCATGGCAGGCTCGCCCACAACACGGCGGCCAACACCACGGCCACCGCCAGCAGCGCCAGCGCCGCCACCGCCTGGCCGCAGCGGCGCACGGCGCGCGCGGTGTCTGCCGCCTGGGGTGGGCGGCCCGCCGGGTTGAGTTCGTACACCCCGGGCTTGCCCAGGCGGATGCCCAGAGCCACGGCCAGCGCGCCCATGGGCCAGCCGCCGTTGGGCGAGGGNGTGCGGCCGGCGTTGGCCGCCACCGCCATCCAGCCCCGCCCCNNCGAGGGCAACGCGATCAGCAGCGCGCTCAGGCGGGCGGGCAGCCACGACAAGCCATCGTCCACCCGCGCGGCCCACTTGCCGGCCCAGGTCCAGTCGCGGTCGCTGCGCTCGCCCCGGTAGCCCCACATGGCATCGGCGGTGTTGGCAAAGCGGTACAGCGCCGCGCCCGGCAGGCCGGCAACGGCGAACCAGAACAGCGGTGCCACCACCGAGTCGTTGAGGTTTTCCGCCAGGGTGGACACCGCCGCCTCGCGCACCTGCGTCGGGCTCAGGGCGTGCACGTCGCGGCTGACCAGCCGGGCCACGTGCTGGCGCCCGGCCTCCAGCGAGCGCTCCAGCGCCGCCTCGACCGCGCGCACCTCATCGCGCAGCATGCGCCAGGCCAGCAGCGGCTTGAGCATCACNCCCAGCCCCAGCGCCTGCAGCAGCGGATGCAGTGGCCGAAGAAGCAGCGCGGCGGCCGTGGCCAGGGCAAGCACCAGGGCCGCACCCAGGCACCAGGCGAGCGCACCGGCCCAGAACTCGGCCCCCGGCCGCGGCACGGCAGATGCCGGGCGCGCGATGCGCCGCCCGACGGCGCCCAGGTAATGCCCCATCCAGACCACCGGATGCAGCCGCTCGGCCGGCTCGCCGAAGCGCCCATCCCAGGCCAGCGCCACCAGCACCGCGCCGGCCAGCACCGGCGCATCCGGCCGCCAACACGCGCCGAGGTCCATCAGCCTAAATCCGGCAGTTGGGCAGGGTCGAGCGGGCTGTCTTCGGGTGGGCAGGCAAGGCGCAAACCGCAGCCATGGCATGCGCCATGGCGAGGATTGGCAACGCAGCCTGCACGCCCGAGGGCGGCTCGATCGGCCATGCAGCGCGGCTTACCCAAAAATGCATGTCAGGTCGCACAGAAAACCCCTTCAAAACAAGAACCTGCAAGTGAAAACGAGCGCTCAACTGCCGGATTCAGGCTCAGTCCTCGATCCCGCGCTGCGCCGGAATGCCGGCCTGGAAAGCGTGCTTGACCAGTTGCATCACGGTCACGGTGTCGGCCAGCTCCACGATTTCGGGCGGGCAGCGGCGGCCGGTCAGGCACACGTGCACATGGCCGGGCCGCCCGCGCAGCGTCTGCAGCACGCCTTCCAGCGGCAGCCAGCCGTAGATCAGCGGATAGGTGATCTCGTCGAGCACCACCAAGAAATGCTCGCCCCCAGGNATGGTGGCACGCGCCCTCTCCCATCCCTCGCGCGCCAGTTGTGCCGAGCGCTCCAGGTCCTGGCTCTTCCAGCTGAAGCCATCCCCNAGGCCTTCGATCGGGATGCCGATCTGCTCGAACATGCGGTGTTCACCAAAGCGCGCCGTCGGCACCTTCATGAACTGGTAGATCTTCACCGCCTTGCCGCGGCCATGCGCCCGCAGCGCCAGGCCGAAGGCGGCCGTGCTCTTGCCCTTGCCGTCGCCGGTGTGGACGATGACCAGGCCGCGGCGCTCGCCCTCGGGCTTTTCATAGGGTTTGTCGCGGGGCGGGGTTTCGATCTGCATGTCAGTTGCTCCGGTGCAAAGGGTTNNCATCTGCGGCAGTGCCACCCACTGCCCGTCGAGTTCACGCACGGCGATGCGCTGGTCGAACACCGCCTGCAGCGCGCGGTGGGTGGCCGGGTCGGCGCAGGCGCCCTGGTGCGTCACCCGGCCTTGCGCCATGACCACCAGTTCGTCGGCATGCAGGGCCATGTTGATCTCGTGCAGCACGCTCACCACCGTGACGCCCGTCTCCCGCAGGCACTGCACCATGCCCAGCCAGTCCGCCTGGTGCGGCGGGTCGAGGTTGGCCAGGGGCTCGTCCATCAGCAGCACCTGCGCCTGCACCGCCAGGGCGCGGGCCAGCAGCACGCGCTGGCGCTCGCCACCCGAGAGCTGACCCAGCGAGCGTGTGCGCCAGTCCCAGGCCTGGGTGGCGCGCAAGGCCTGCTCGACGGCGGCGCGATCGGCCGCGCTGGGTGCGCCAAGCCAGGCCTGGTGCGGCAGGCGGCCGAGCATGGCCACGTCCCACACGGTCAGGTCGTCGGCGCTGCCCTCGTTCTGGCCCAGCCAGGACAAGGCCCGNGCGCGCGCGCGGCCGCCCCAGGCGGCCAGCGGACGGCCCAGCAGGGCCACGTCCCCGCGGCAGGGCAGCAGGCCGGCCAGGGCCTTGAGCAAGGTGGACTTGCCCGCGCCATTGGGGCCGACGATGCAGGTCCAGCGCCCGCGCGGCAGTGCGAGCGTGATGTCGTGCAGCACCTGGGTCTGCCCCAGGCGCGCGCACAGGGCGCGGGCCTGGAGGGCGGCCGCAGGGTCCCAGGGCGGCGGGCTCACCATGCGTCCCCGCGGCGCGCGTGCGCCGCTGCATCAGCCACAGCAGGTAGCCGCCGCCGAGCACGGCGGTGAGCACACCCACCGGCAATTCCTGCGGCGCGATCAGCCCGCGCGCCAGGGTGTCGGCGGCCATCAGCAGCACGCCGCCCATGCCGCTGGCCAGCAGCATCAGCCAGTCGCTTGTGGTCTTGACCAGCGAGCGCACCAGGTGCGGCGCGGCCAGGCCGACGAAGGCGATCAGCCCGGTCTGCGCCACGGCCGTTGCGGTGGCCAGGGCCAGCACGGCCACCAGGGCCGCGCGCATCGGGCCCAGCGGCAGGCCCAGGCTGCGCGCGGTCGCCTCGCCCAGGCTCAGTCCGTCCAGCACACGCGCCAGCAAGCCGGCCGCCAGCAGGCACAGCCCNCACACGGCCGCCATCAGGCCGGCGGCGGTCCAGCCCACGAAACCGGTGGAGCCGAGCATGAAGGCCTGCATGGCCTGCAGCGAGTCGGGCGAGAACAGCAGCACCAGGTGCGTCATGGCGCCCAGCACCACGCCCACCACTACCCCGGCCAGCAGCAGGCGCAGCGTGTGCTGCACCCCGCGCGAGAGCAGCAAGGCCAGCAGCACCGCCAGCACCGCACCGACGAAGGCCGCACCGGTCAGCCCCAGGCGCACCCAGACGCTGCTGGAAAACACGCTGACCGCCAGGCCGCCGCTCGTCGGTCCGGCGCCGAGCATGCCACCGGCCCCGCCCAGGGCGGCCAGGGCCAGGGCCACGCCCAGCGAGGCGCCGGAGGCGCTGCCCAGCAGGAAGGGGTCGGCCAGCGGGTTGCGAAACAGCCCCTGCGCCACCGCCCCGGCCAGCCCCAGCAGCGCGCCCGCGGCCCAGGCGCCCAGGGTGCGCGGCAGGCGGATCTCCCAGACGATCTGCTGCGCCATGGCGGCCGCGGCCGGGTCGGCCNNTGGGTGCAGCAGCGGGCCGATCAGGTTCTCCAGACCGGCGCTGCCCACGCTGGCGCCGAGCGCGGCCAGGCCCAGGGCCGCCAGCAGCAGCACCAGGACGAGCGCGCTGGCGCGGCCAGCGTTCACGGGCGTCCCCGGGCTTTGGCCCACGGGCGGCGCCGGCGCCCGGGGCCTTGTCGGCCAGGCAGCGCGCCATCAGCCGCGCGCCCTCGGCCATGCGCGGGCCGGGGCGCACCAGGGTGTCCGACTCCTGGGCGCTGAACACGCACAGGTGCTGGCCGCGCAGGGCGCGCAGGGACATCCAGCCGGGGCGCTGCAACAGGCCCTCGGCGCTGCGCTGGCTGACCATGATCAGGCCCGGGTCGGCGCGCACGATGAACTCGGGGTTGAGCTTGGGAAAGGGCCCGAGCGGTGCGGGCACGATGTTCTTCACCCCNAGGCGGGTGAGCGTCTCGCCGATGAACGAGGCTTCGCCGGCCGCATACGGCCCGGGGCTGACCTCGAAATACACCCGCGTGCCACGCACCCCGGGNGGCAGCGACTGGGCCGCCGCCATGACGGCGGCGTCGATGGCGCGCCAGATGCGCTGCGCGTCCGCCACCTGCAGCAACTGGCCGATCTTGAGCATCACGCGCTGCACGCCGGCATGGGTCTTGGGTTCCAGCGCCAGCACCGGGATGCCCAGGGCGCGCAAGCGCTCACCCGCGCGCGAGGAGGTGGCCATCAGCACCACGTCGGGCCGCAGGGCGACGATGCTCTCGATGTTGGGGTCCAGCCCGCCGCCCACACGCGGCAGGCCTTGCAGGCTCTCGGGCCAGTTGGTGTAGCGGTCCACGCCCACCAGGCGCTGGCAGTGGCCGAGTTCGCACACCGTCTCGGCCAGCGAGGGCAGCAGGCTGACGATGCGCTGCGGCGGCCGCTCGAAGGCGACGGTAAAGCCCGCATCGTCGGTGATCTGCAGCGCCGCTTGTGCGGGCAGCACCGGCAGCGCAAGCAGCGCCAGCAACACGCCCAACGCCCTGGCCAGACGACAAAACATCGCGCTCATGGCCGGCCTTTGAGGGTCAGCGGCAGTCCGGCGGCCATCAGCGTCACCCGCTCGCAGGCCGCGGCCACCTGCTGGTTCAGGCGGCCCAGCGCGTCCACGAAGGCGCGCACCTCGCGCCCCAGGGGNATCACGCCCAGGCCGATCTCGTTGCCCACCAGCACCAGCGGGCCGGGCGCGTGCTCGATTGCTTCCATCAGTGAAGCAGCGCCTGACCATTCGCCGCCGGGGTTCGGGGATTCTTCCTCGGGTTCGGCGTTCAAGGGCATCAGCTGGGCCGTCAGCCACAGCGTCAGGCAGTCCACCACCACCAGGCGGTGCGGCCGGCTCNNGCGGGCGATGGCCTGGGCCAGGGCCAGCGGCTCCTCCACCGTGGCCATGCCGGGCACGCGCTGCGCGCGCTCGGCGCGGTGGCGTGCGATGCGCGCGCGCATCTCCTCGTCGCCGGCCTGGGCGGTGGCGATCAGCACCGCCTGGTGCGCGGGGTCCGCGGCCAGCCAGTCGCGGGCAAGGCCCTCGGCGCGGCGCGATTTGCCGCTTTTCTGGCCACCCAGGATGAACTCGCTGCGGGCGATGTCAACCATGCTGCCTCATCCAGTCCATGACGATGCGGTGCAACTGCTCCACCCCGTCGGTCAGCGCCGCCGGGCCGGGCTGCAGAATGTCGGCGGACTTGATCTCGAACAGCTGGCCGGTCTTGACCGCCGGCACGTCCTGCCAGCCCGGCCGGGCGGCCACGCGCTCGGCGCGGAACTTTTTGCCACACCAGGAGCCGATGACGATGTCGGGCGCGCGGCGCACGATCTCGGCGCCATCGGCGATGATGCGGNNTCTGCCCAGCGGCCGTGCGGCCAGTTCGGGAAAGAGGTCGTCGCCGCCAGCGATGTGCAGCAGCTCCGACACCCAGCGGATGGCGCTGATGTGCGGCTCGTCCCACTCCTCAAAGAACACCCTCGGCCGCCGTTTGCCCGCCGCTTGCAGCGCGGCCGCCCCGGCGCGGATGGCGTCCAGCCGCTGGCGCATGGCCGCGATGCGCGAGAGCCCCGCGTCGGCGCAGCCCACCATGGCCGCCACCTGGTAGAGCATGGAAAAGATGTCGTCTACGCTGCGCTGGTTGAACACCGTCACCGGCACGCCGGCGCGGATGAGCGCGGCCGCGATGTCGGCCTGCAGATCCGAAAAGCCGAACACGCAGTCGGGCCGCAGGTCCAGGATCTTGTCGATCTTGGCGCTCAGAAAGGCGCTGACCTTGGGCTTTTCCTCGCGCGCGCGCCGCGGCCGCACGGTGTAGCCGCTGATGCCGACGATGCGCCACTCCTGCCCCAGCAGGTACAGCCACTCGGTCGTCTCCTCGGTGAGGCAGACGATGCGCCGCGGCCCCAGGTCTTGGCTTGAAATCATGACTGCGCCCGCGTGAACAGCCCGGCCGTTGCTTCCAGATTGGAAGCAAACCAGGCGTGGAAATAACTCGCCCGCACCGGGCCTTGTCCGTAGACCGCTTCGGGCCGGCCGAAACGGCTGCCCGGGACGGTCTGCGCCAGCGGTGCCAGCGGCGAGCTGGTCTGCGAGTGGTGAAAGCTGTGCCCGCGTAACGCGCCCTGCGCCGTGTCCCAGCGCTGCGGGCCCAGCGCCACCAGGCGCGGCTGCATGGCCACCTCGCCCGGCAGCAGGCCCCACATCGGCACGCGGCGGCCGTCTGCCAGCCTCAGGCCGTCGAACAAGGGCATCATGCCGCCGCATTCGGCCCAGACCGGCTTGCCGGCGGCGATATGCGCGGCCAGGGAGTTGCGGCAGCGCGTGCCCTGCGCCAGCGCGTCGGCGTGCAGTTCGGGGTAGCCGCCCGGCAGCCAGAGCGCGTCGCCGTCGGGCACCGGTTCATCGGCCAGCGGGGAGAAGAACGCCAGTTCGGCGCCCAGCGCGCGCAGTGCATCCAGATTGGCCGGATAAATGAAGCAGAAGGCCGCGTCGCGCGCCACCGCCACGCGGCGGCCTTGCAGCAGCGGCACCACCGGGCGCTGTGCCACCGGTTCAAACGCCACGGCCCAGCGCTGCCAGCCCGCGGCGTCCAACCGGCCCAGCGGCGTGGCGGCCATGGCATCGGCCAGCGCGTCCAGCCGCGCCAGCGCATCGGGCAGTTCGGATGCGACCGTCAGCCCCAGATGCCGCTCGGGCAGCGTAAAGCCTGCGTCGCGGCGCAAAGCGCCCAGCCAGCCGGCGTCGATGCCACCGGGCTCGGCGCCCAGATCGTCCGCGCGCACCGAGGTCCGCAACATCTGCTCATGCCCTTCGCCGGCCACACGGTTGGCCAGCACGCCCGCCCAGGGCAGGCCCGGCCGGTAGTGGCGCAGGCCGTGCACCAGGGCGCCGAAGGTGCCGGCCATGGCGCCGGCGTCGATCACCGCCAGCACGGGTAGGCCCAGTTGGATCGCCAGATCGGCCGCGCTGGGCTCGCCATCGAAGAGCCCCATCACCCCTTCGATCAGGATCAGGTCGCTGCTGGCGGCCGCCGCGTGCAGCCGCGCGCGGATGTCGGCCTCGCCGTTGAGCCACAGGTCCAGGTTGTGCACCGGCTGGCCGCTGGCCAGCTGGTGCCAGTGCGGGTCCAGGAAATCCGGCCCGCACTTGAACACCCGCACCCGCCGGCCCTGCCGGGCGTGCAGCCGCGCCAGCGCAGCCGTGACCGTGGTCTTGCCCTGGCCGGAGGCCGGGGCGGCGATCAGCAGGGCGGGACAGTGCGCGGTGCTCACGGCTTTACGCTCAGCGCGGGGCCCACTTCAGCGCCACCCACAGGCTGCGCCCGGGCGTGGCATAGGTGTTGGCGAGCTGGTAGGACTTGTCGGCCACGTTGTCCAGCCGGGCGAGGACCGTCCAGTCGCGCGTGAGCGAGCGGCTGGCTGTGAGGTTGAGCACACCGTACCCGCCGAGCACCAGCTTGTTGGCCGCGTCGTCGTAACGCATGGCCGAGAGTTGCCACTCCGCGCCCCAGCGCCAGTCGGCCCATTGCAGGTCGGCGCCGACGAAGGCGTGCTCGCGCGCGCGGCGCGCCAGCCGCTTGCCGGTGGCCTCGTCGCGGGGGTTCTGCACATCGAGCGAAGCGCGCCAGTCCACGCCCGCCCAGCGCGTCTGCGCCGTCAGCGTCAGGCCCTCGTAGCGGGCGCGGGCCGTGTTCGCATAGCAGCCAAAACTTGAGGCACAGCCACCCGGCGCGTCAAAGCTGATGAGGTTGCGCACCCGGTTGCTGTAGAGCACGGCGCTGAAGGCGTCGGCGCCACGCGCGTAGCGCAGGCCCAGCTCGACGTTGCGCGCCGTCTCGGGCTGCAGCGTCGTCTTTCCGTACTGGCTGAAGCGCTGGTACAGCGTGGGCACCCGGAAGGCCGTGCCGGCCGAGGCGGTGGCCCGCCAGTCGGCGTTGAGCTTGTAGCCGTAGGCCACCGCACCGGTGGTCTTGCCGCCGAACTCGCTGTCGTCGTCATGCCGAAGGTTGAGCTGCAGGCTGTGCACCTCCCCNAGCCATCCCCAGCCCAGCGCCAGCGCGTTCTGCGAGCGGCTGCGGTCGATGGGCGCGTTCTGCAAGGCATCTTCCCGGCGCTCGAGCACCAGAGTCGCCTGCTGCGGGCCCGAGCGCCATTCGTTGTAGGCGGTGTAGTTGCGCAGGTGCGTGACCGTGGTGTAGGGCGAGGGCTGCGTTTCGTAACGCTGCCGGGCGTCGGTCACGGAGAAGCGGCTGCTGAATGCGTCGCTCCAGCGCGCGCGCCAGGACAGGCCCAGCGTCTGCAGCTTGTGCAGGTTGCGGTCGTCCGCGCCAGCGGTGAAGCCGTCGTACTGGCTGTTGAGATGGTTGGAAAGCGCGGTGAGCTCCAGCCGGTGCTGCGCCGTGGCATCGAACCCCAGCCGCACCGAGGCCGACTCGCTGCGGTAGCCATCGCGGTCCGGGTTGGCGGTGGCCACGGTGCGGGCGTTGAAGCCATCGCTCTGCTGGCGCGAGAGCGCCACGCTGTAGTCGAACCCGCCTCCGGCGCCCGACAGCGCGGCATCGGCCGCCCAGGTGCGGTAAGTGCCCGCGCCGAGCCCGATGGACGGCTGCAGGGCCCCTTCGCCGCGCCGCGTGAAGAGCTGAATCACGCCCGCCATCGCGTCGGAGCCGTACACCGCGGCGGCCGGTCCGCGCAGAATTTCGATGCGCTCGATCTGCGACAGCGGAATGCTCTCCCAGGTCGCGCCACCGGTGGATTGGCTGTCGAGCCGCACGCCATCGAGATACACCGCGGTGAAGCGGGTCTCGGCCCCGCGAATGAACACGCTGGTGTTGGTGCCCGGCCCGCCATTGCGGCCGATTTCGATGCCCGGCTGGCGGGCCAGCAGATCGGCCACGCCGACCGCGCCGCTCTGTTCGATGGTGGTGCGGTCGATCACCGTCACGTCGGCCAGCACTTCGGGCAGCGGCTGCGGCGCCCGCGTGGCAGTGACGAACATCGGCGGCAACGTGGCGCCGGAGACGTCCGCGGCATGGGTTGGAAGACTGGGCAGCACGGCAGCGGGCCATGCCAGGGCGAGCGCCGAGCGGCGCAGACGCCGGCGCGAGAGAGCACGAGAGACCATGAAAAACCTGACGATGAGCGCCCTCACCGACCTCCCCGTCGGTGCCTGGGCTGTGTCGGCGTGGGAGCTCGACGCTCGCGCACACCACCGTGTTGGCCGGTATCCGGGCTGGTGGAGCGATCTCCGGCGCCTTCCCAAGCACGCGTGACGCGTGCCCAGTGGCTGCTGGCCGGAAACGGAACCTGCGTGCAGGCAGGCTCGTCCACTTACCGTTGCGGGGGCAGCGCAGGTTAGGACCGTTCAGGTGTGAACTTCTCCCTCCTGCTTCCCGTTGAACCGCGGCATGTGAGCCACACCGCAGGCACCAACGACGCAAATTGTAGTCGCGCGACTTGCGCCAACCCTACAATGCCCGGTGCACCATGAGCCCCCACTTTCGCCCCTGGACNCCCTCATCGACCGCGTGGAGCGCCTGCTGGTTCGCCACGAGGAACTGCAGCGCACCAACGCCCTGCTCGCGGAGCAGGTCGAGTCGCTGCAGCGTGAGCGCGACCTGATGGCCTCCAAACTCAATGCCGCCCGCGCACGCATCAACGCCCTGCTCGAGCGCCTGCCCGCCCAGGACACCGGAGAACCCCATTGAGCACCAAGCAGATCGAAGTCCAGATCATGGGGCAGAGTTACTTGCTCGCCTGCCCTGCCGGTGGCGAGGCGCGCCTGCTCGAGGCGGTGGAGCGGGTCGACACCGCGATGTGCCGCATCCGCGATGCAGGCAAGATCCGGGCGCGCGACCGCATTGCCGTCCTCGCCGCCCTTAACCTGGCCTTCGATGTCGCCGACCGCCCTCTGGCACCATCGACGCCGGCGGCCGCCCCGCTTCCCGCCGAGGACCCGCGGCTGGCCAGCCTGATCGAGCGGCTCGACCAGGCACTGGGGCACGACGGCCAACTGCTCTGATCATCAAGCTGCCGGCGTTCGACCGCCAAGCCTGCGAGAGACGACATCAAGGCCTACAATCGCACCGTCTGCGGTGCATGCCGGGCTTTATATTTCCTTGAACCAATGCTCATTGAGCCCGGGCTTGGTACATCACCTGGTGAGCGTGATCGTCTCGCGTCAGATGAACCCAACGCCAGGTTGCCCTCGCCCACCTGAACCCCGGTTCAGGATGACGGTCGGTGGCATTCGCAGACACCTCATTCAACGGCTTCTCACGGAAGTGAGGCCGCACCGTCTCAACGCACTGTCGGCCGGCACGCGCCGGGCTTCCGCAGTCATCGACGGGCAGACGCTGCACGCTTTCGCCCACGCCTCGTCCACCTCGACCTCATCATGACGCTCGAACCCCTGCTGATCGCGGAGTTGATCGCGCTCGGCCTGTTCACCGGTTTCCTGGCGGGCCTGCTCGGCATCGGCGGCGGCATGCTGATGGTGCCCTTCCTCACCTTCATGCTGTCGCACCGAAACGTGGGAGCCGACCTGGCCGTGAAGATGGCGATCGCCACGTCCATGGCCACCATCGTGTTCACCTCGCTCTCGAGTGTTCGGGCCCACCACCGGCGCGGCGCCGTACGCTGGGATCTGGTGCGCGGCCTGGCGCCTGGCATCGTGATCGGGGCGGCGTTCGCCGGGCTCGGGGCGTTCGCGGTGCTCAAGGGCGCGACGCTCGCGCTGGTGTTCGCCGGCTTCGTCGCCTTTNCCGCGACGCAGATGATTCTCAACCGGAAACCCGCGCCCTCACGCACCGTCCCCGGGCCAGCCGGCCTCGTAGGCGCGGGCAGCGCCATCGGCTTCCTCTCGGGGCTGGTTGGCGCGGGCGGCGGGTTCATCAGCGTACCCTTCATGGCTTGGTGCAACGTCGCCATGCACCAAGCCGTGGCAACCTCGGCCGCTCTGGGCTTCCCGATTGCGGTGGCCAACGTGCTCGGCTACATCGTGAGCGGCCATGACATCGCAGGACGCCCCGCCGCCTCGCTGGGCTATCTCTGGCTGCCGGCGCTGGTCGTCATCGCCAGCAGCAGCGTGCTCATGGCGCCGCTGGGCGCGCGAGCCGCACACGCCATGCCGGTGCACCACCTCAAACGCGTGTTTGCGGTTCTGCTCTACGGGCTGGCCGCCTACATGCTGTACAAAGGCCTTCAGCCGACTGGTTGAAGCGCTCGGCCACCACGGCCAAACACCCTTTCGATGGGCAGCGTCAGGGGTCGTGCACCACGGCGCGGTGTCGTGCACCAGATCCATCCACAGCGCAAAGCCCGACGCCACGGCCAAGGCCAGACCGGCCAGGCGCATGCCCCAGTCACCCGAACCCACGCCACGGAGGCGCAACAGCAGCCACGGCCCCGCCATCAAGGACAGGCTGGACACGGCCGCGAATACCACCATGGTGATCGCGCCATCAAGCGGCCCACCACTCAAGGCCGCGACCATCAGCGCGGAGTAGAGCAGGCCGCAAGGCATGAACGCCCACAAGGCGCCGATGACGAGAGGCGCNTGCCAGCCCCAGCGCGCATGGAAGGACCGCACCCGTGCCCAGACCGATCGGGCGGCGTCGTCAAGCCATGCCGGCTGTCGGGCCTTCCACAGCAGCAACAACCCCAGCGCGATCGCAGCGACGTGGAGCAGCGTCCACGCCGGCCGCAAGGCGGCGGTCTGTGTAGTGAGCCACCCCAGGCCCTGCACCGAGGCGGCCGCCACGGCCCCNAGGATGCCGTAACCCAGGACGCGCCCCACCTGGAACAACCACATGGCCGACGTGCTGCGTGTGCCCGCCGCCTGCCCCAGCCCAGCACAAGCTGCGCCACACATGGCGATGCAGTGCGGCCCACCCGCCAGAGCCATCAGGGCCGCCGTGCCCATCAGTGCAGCTTGCATCGGCCGAGGTCAGAGGTTGTGAATCCGCCGGGCGCACCCGAGCGAGCCGGCAGAAATACCCCGGCCGACGCCCAATGCACCGACGCCATGGTGCCGTTGCGGGCGTAGCTCTGCAACGCCGCGCCAAGCCTTGCGGGCGGAATGCACGCGCAGAAAGCGTCCGTTCACAGCGCCTCAGATGATCTTGGAGAACTTCGCGCGCGTGCGGTCGGCCTGGAGGTACTTGTCGAACACCATGGCGATGGCGCGCACGAAGAACCAGCCCTGCTCAGTCACCTCGATGCTGCGGTCCGCCAGAACGACCATGCC
The DNA here is from genome assembly GCA_013693755.1 of Burkholderiaceae bacterium. Classification (GTDB taxonomy): domain Bacteria; phylum Pseudomonadota; class Gammaproteobacteria; order Burkholderiales; family Burkholderiaceae_C; genus Tibeticola. The sequence goes on along the minus strand of CP059256.1, from coordinate 2,694,044 downwards.
TTCCTCGGCCATGTTCTTGAGGGCTTCGAGTTCGTTGGCGAAGTACGACTTGAAATCGATCAGGAAACCCAGTTCGATGGACTCGAACTGGACCACCCCNTGGCACATCAAGGCCATGATGACGGCGCGACGGATCAGGTCATCCCGCGAGACGGCAAGGCCGCGCACGACCGGGAGTTGCCCGTGGTCGAGCAGATCGTAATACTCCTCCAGCGTCTTGGCGTTCTGACTGTAGGTCGCCCCGACACGCCCGATGGCCGACACGCCCAGCGCAATGAGGTCACAGTCGGGCTGCGTGCTGTAACCCTGGAAGTTGCGGTGCAGCCGCCCCTGGCGTTTGGCCACGGCCAGCGCATCGTTGGGCAAGGCGAAATGATCCATGCCGATGTAGACATACCCGGCGTCGCCAAACGCATCCAGCGCGCGCGACAGCATGGCGATCTTTGACGCGGCATTCGGCAACTCGGCCGCGATGATGCGGCGCTGCGGCTTGAACCGCTCGGGAAGGTGCGCGTACGCATACAGAGCGATCCGGTCGGGCCGCAGTTCGGCCACCTGGGCCAGGGTGCGGTCGAAAGACTCCGGGGTCTGCTGCGGCAAGCCGTAGATCAGATCGACGTTGACCGACTCGAACCCGATCCGGCGGGCAGCCTCCATGAGCGCAAACACCTGCTCAGCGGGTTGCGTCCGGTGCACCGCCTTTTGCACCGCCGGGTCGAAATCCTGCACGCCGAAACTGAGCCGGTTGAAGCCGAGTTCGGCCAGCGTGTGCAGGCGTTGCTCGTCCACGGTCCGGGGNTCGATCTCGATCGAATACTCACCACCAGGGGCGAGCGTGAAGCTGCGTCGCAACATGCCCATGAGCTCGCGCAGCTCGACGTCGCTGAGAAAGGTCGGACTGCCCCCGCCCAGATGCAGTTGCGAGACCACCTGGCCCAGACCCACGTGCGAGGTGTGGAGATCGACCTCGCGACTCAGGTAGCGCAGGTACTCCGCGCCACGTTCATGGTGCTTGGTGATGATCTTGTTGCAGGCGCAGTAGTAGCACAGCGACTCACAGAACGGAATGTGCACATACAGCGACAGCGGCATGGGCGCAGCGAGCCCTTGTCGCCGCTGTTCGAGTGCCTGGATGTAGTCGGCCGCACCGAAAGCCTCGACGAAGCGGTCGGCAGTCGGATAGGACGTGTAACGCGGCCCTGGCACGTCATAACGGCGCAGCAGCTCGGGAGTAACGGCACTCATGAATACTTCCTTTGGAAGATTATGACTATGCCGTGGCCCGCGCCTGAATTCCTTGATGGCGATCAATTGCGGTTCACCTAGAATCTGTCGCATCCTTCAGCCCGCGCAACCGTGCCGAAGTCCCCGTTTTGCAGCGCCGCGAGATTACGGACAGACCCGCCATGCTCATGAACCTCGACACCATCAAAGTCGCCTGCTCGAACTGCAACCTGCGCGAGCTGTGCATGCCCATGGGGCTGAAATCCGAAGAGCTTGACCGCATCGAGGAGATCGTAGCGGTGCGGCGCAAGGTCAAGCGCGGCGGAACGCTATTCAGCAACGGGGAAAAGTTCTCTTCGCTCTACGCGATCCGCACCGGTNTTTTCAAGACCTGCATCGTCACCGAAGACGGGCGGGACCAGGTCACCGGATTTCAGATGGCAGGCGAAATCATCGGCCTCGACGGCATCGTCAATGACCGCCATTCCTGCGATGCCATTGCGCTCGAAGATGCCGAAGTGTGCGTGATGCCATTCGACAAGATCGAGCAGGTCTCGCGGGAAGTCACGGCGCTGCAGCACCATGTGCACAAGATCATGAGCCGGGAGATCGTCCGTGAAAACGGCGTGATGCTCCTGCTCGGCAGCATGCGCGCCGAAGAGCGGCTGGCCGCCTTCCTGCTCAATCTGGTGCAGCGTCTGCATGCGCGTGGGTTCTCCCAATCGGAGCTCATCCTGCGCATGACCCGCGAAGAAATTGGCAGTTACCTCGGGCTCAAACTGGAAACTGTCAGCCGCACCTTCTCGAAGTTCGTGGACGACGGCATCGTCGAGGTGAAGCAACGGCATGTGCGCATCCTCGACGTCAATGCGCTCAAGCAGCTCGTCAACAATCAAACGGCCTGCGACTGAGGGCTCAAACCGCGGTGAATCGACCCGCGGCAACATGGGCTTAGAGACAGGGCGGAAGGCCTGTTCCCCCGACGTCGATATCAGCAGCAACCGTCCCGCTTGGGGCAGCCTTCCGGCCGTTCCGGTGCGGGCAGCGGGCAGCGGTTCACCTCGAACGGCGACATCGACAGCAACGCCGTCAGTGCGCTGGACGCGAAGGCCACAGCCCAGAAGACGAAAAACGCGAGGGTGTAGACCGCCTGCCGTGACAGGTCGAGCCGCTGCCCGAACCAGTGCATTTCCGCCGGGTCGACCACGGCGAACACCAGCATCTCCAGAACCCCGGCCATGAGAAAGGACGGCCACGCCACCCACATCAAGCGTTTGGCCAACGAATTTTCTTCCATCGCCTATCCCTCCTCACCGGCTCTGCAGATCAATGCGCCGGCTTGACCAGCTTTTCGGGCACGCCGGTCTGCGCATGGTTACGGGCCAGTTCAGCGGGAACGAGCTGCGTGGGGGCAACTCCGCAACAGCGCCTTTGACCTGCCCTTGCGTGTAGTACGACGCCTGCACCGGATCCGGATGGCTGATGGCCAGGTACAGCGTGACGAAACCGGCAACGACGACGATGGCGGGACCTGCAATGACCATCCACACGTGGCCGTAATTCCACCAGGGCAGTGACTTATTCATGATGGGTCTTTCTCAATCAGCGTGGGACGATGAATACGGATTTTTCAGCGAGTTTCCCCGGCGAATCAAGTGACTCGATCTGGAACTCGACGGGGTGAGAGCCCGGCGCCGCACCCTCGTACGGCACCTGGAGGCTGACAACCACCCAACGTGCCTGTGCGGGCTCGACGGCAAAGGTGTTTTCCCCGACGACGGTCAGACCCGGCATGCCATCGGCGCCAATCTTGTACCTTTGCGGCGCTTCGGTGGCGTTCATCAACTGAATTCGATAGACGTTCTCGATCTTGCCGCCGTCAACGATACGTGCCAGCGTGCTGCGGTCACGCACCACGTCCGCCTTGAAAGGCGTGCGCAACGCCAGGCCGGTCAGCATCGCAATCACGACGGTCGAAACGATGGCCAGATACACCAGCACGCGAGGCCGCACCATGTGACGGACGACCTGCGCCTTCGTCCAGTGCTCCTTCATTGCGTTCTGCGTGGTGTAGCGGATCAGGCCCTTGGGATAACCGACCTTCTCCATCACCCCGTCGCAGACATCGATGCAGGCCGCGCAACTGATGCACTCGTATTGCAGGCCCTTGCGAATGTCGATCCCCGTTGGACAGACCTGGACACACAAGGTGCAGTCGACGCAGTCGCCAAGGCCCAGGGCCTTGGGGTCCGCTTTCTTGGAGCGCGCGCCGCGNGGTTCGCCCCGCTCGGCATCGTAGGACACGATCAAGGTGTCCTTGTCGAACATCGCGCTCTGGAAGCGCGCGTACGGGCACATGTATTTGCAGACCTGCTCGCGCATGTAACCCGCGTTGCCGTAGGTCGCGAAACCGTAGAAAAACACCCAGAAGGTTTCCCACGGGCCCATGCTCCAGGTGGCAAACAGATGGGCCAATTCACGAATGGGGGTAAAGTAACCCACGAACGTGAACCCGGTCCACAGACCGACCGCGATCCAGGCGAGCTGCTTGCCGCCTTTGCGCAGGAACTTCTCCAGCGACATGGGCGACTGGTCCAGGCGCATCCGAGCACTGCGGTCGCCCTCGAACTTGCGCTCGATCCACATGAAGATTTCGGTGTAGACCGTCTGCGGACAGGCGTACCCGCACCACTGGCGCCCGGCCACTGCCGTGAACAGGAACAGCGACATGGCCGAGATGATCAGAATGCCCGTCAGGTAGATGAAATCCTGCGGGTAGATCACCAGGCCAAAGATGTAGAAACGCCGCGCGCCGAGATCGAACAGCACGGCCTGACGGTGACCCCACTGGAACCAGGGGGTCACGTAGAAAACGAACTGCGTCAGGAAGACGAAGAACCAGCGCCACTTGGCAAACAGGCCCGTGACGCTGCGCGGGTAGATCTTCTTGTGGGCTTGGTAGAGCGAAATGAGCTCTTCGCTGCGATCGTCCGTCGAATTGCTACCGGCCGCTTGCGCAGGGGCCGAAGCAGCCGGCTCGACTTTGGGGTGGCGTCCATAGGAAACTCGTAAAGAATTTGAAGCGTCTGAACAGGTTCAAAGCAGCTTCCACATCATGCCGGGCAATGATGACCCGGCATGACATTGAAGGCCTTGAGAAAAGGCAGCAGCGNNCTGCCTTTTCGCCACGGCTTACTGGCCGCCCGGCTTCACGCCCGCGTTCGACAGGCCCCAGACATAGGCCGACAGCACGTTGATCTGCGGCGCCGTGAGCTTGTCAGACCATGCCGGCATCTGGTTCACCTTGCCGTTGTTGATGATGTTCACAACGGCCTGCTCGCCAAAGCCGTGCAGCCAGACCTTGTCGGTCAGATCCGGTGCGCCGATGGCATGGTTGCCCTTGCCTTCGGGGCCGTGGCAGGCCGCGCACACCACGAACTTGGGCTTGCCGAGTTCGGCCTTGACCGAGTCATGCGGCGCGCCGGAGAGGCTCAGCACATAGTTCGCGAGGTTGCGCACGTCGTCCGCACTGCCCACCGCAGCGGCCATCGGGGGCATGTTGCCGATACGGCCCTGCTCGAGCGTGGTCTTGATGACAGCCGGATCACCGCCATAGAGCCAGTCGTTGTCGGTGAGGTTCGGGAAGCCCTTGCTGCCCTTGGCATCTGCGCCGTGGCATTGCGCGCAGTTGTTCTGGAACAGGCGGTCACCGATGCCCATGGCCTGGGGATCCTTGGCCAGCTGCTCGGGCGTCATGGCGGCGAAGCGGGCGTAGATCGGTTCGATCTCCTTGTTGCCCTTGGCCACTTCAGCGTCGTACTGGCCGTGCGACGACCAACCCAACTGCCCCTTGAAGGTGCCCGCACCGGGATACAGGAATAGATAGGCGAGGCCGAAGATCACGGTGATGATGAACAGCCCGACCCACCAACGCGGCAGCGGGTTGTTCATTTCACGCAAGTCACCGTCCCAGACGTGGCCGGTGCTGTTGTCGCTCGCCGTCATGGCGTGCGTCTTGCCGCTGAACCAAAGCAGCAGCGCACAGGCCAAGATACTGCCGATCGTGATGACCGACACGTACAGTGACCAGAAGTTGCTGGTGAAGTCACTCATTTTGTTTTCCTTTCAACCGGTCAGTCTTGCTCGAAGGGCAGATTCGCGGCTTCCTCGAAATCCTTGGTGCGCTTGCGCGACCAAGCCCAGGCAAAGATGCCGATGAAGAGCACGAAGCTCAGAACGGTGGTGAGCGAGCGCAGGGTGTTGATGTCGAAGTCCATGACTCGCCTCCCGATCACTTGCGCCAGGTGCCGAGCACCTGGAGGTAGGCGATCACCGCATCCATCTCGGTCTTGCCCTTGACCTCTTCACTGGCCTTGGCGATTTCCTCGTCGGTGTAGGGCACGCCCACGGTGCGCAACGCCTTCATGTGCGCCGGCAGCGAAGCGCCATCGACCTCGGCCGTTGCGAGCCAGGGGTAGCGGGGCATGTTGGATTCGGGCACCACGTCACGCGGGTTGATGAGGTGGATGCGATGCCATTCGTCGCTGTAGCGGCCGCCGACACGCGCGAGGTCNGGACCCGTGCGCTTGCTGCCCCACTGGAACGGGTGGTCGTACACCGACTCACCAGCCAGCGAATAGGGACCGTAGCGCAGCGTCTCGGCGCGGAACGGACGCACCTGCTGCGAGTGGCAGTTGTAGCAGCCCTCGCGCTGGTAGACGTCACGGCCGGCCAGCTGCAGCGCGGTGTAGGGCTTGAGGCCCGGGACCGGCTGCGTGGTGGACTTCTGGAAGAACAGCGGAACGATTTCGACCAGACCGCCGACGACCAACACGATCAGCGTGAGCACGATCATGAGGAAGTTGTTGGTCTCGATCCGCTCGTGGGTGAAACCCNNGTGGGTGCTTGATGAGCAGCCATGTTGATCTCCTTAGGCGTGGGCGGTCACGGCGGGAATCTGCACCGTCACGGCGCGCCCAGCGGTGGCAGTCTTGAAGGTGTTCCACGCCATGATGAACATGCCCGTGAGGTACAGCAGACCACCGGCGAGGCGCAGAACATAGAACGGGAAGGTCGCCTTGACCGACTCGACGAAGGTGTAGGTCAGGGTGCCGTCGGGGTTGACCGCACGCCACATCAGACCCTGCATCACACCGGCAATCCACATCGCGGCGATGTAGAGCACGATGCCGATGGTGGCCGTCCAGAAGTGGACTTCGATCGCCTTGACGCTGTACATCTGCTTCTGGCCGAAGAGACGCGGAATCAGGTAGTACATCGAACCCATGGTGACCAGACCCACCCAGCCCAGAGCGCCGGAGTGCACGTGGCCAACCGTCCAGTCGGTGTAGTGAGAGAGCGCGTTGACGGTCTTGATCGACATCATCGGGCCTTCGAAGGTGGACATGCCGTAGAAGGACAGCGACACGATCAGGAAGCGCAGGATGGGATCGTCACGCAGCTTGTACCAGGCGCCCGACAGGGTCATGATGCCGTTGATCATGCCGCCCCAGCTCGGTGCCAGGAGGATGAGGGAGAACACCATGCCGAGCGACTGGGTCCAGTCCGGCAGCGCGGTGTAGTGCAGGTGGTGGGGCCCNGCCCACATGTAGGTGAAGATCAAGGCCCAGAAGTGCACGATGGAGAGGCGGTAGGAGTACACCGGCCGCTCGGCTTGCTTGGGGATGAAGTAATACATCATGCCCAGGAAGCCGGCCGTGAGGAAGAAGCCCACGGCGTTGTGGCCGTACCACCATTGCACCATCGCATCCTGCACGCCCGCATAAGCCGAGTACGACTTGAGCGCGCCGGCCGGGATGGAGATGTTGTTGAAGATGTGCAGCAGCGCGATGGCCAGGATGAAGGAGCCGTAGAACCAGTTGGCCACGTAGATGTGACGCACCTTGCGCGTGCCGATGGTGCCGAAGAACACGATCGCGTAGGCCACCCAGACGAGGGTGATCAGGATGTCGATCGGCCACTCGAGCTCGGCGTATTCCTTGGACTGGTTGTAGCCCAGCGGCAAGGTGATGGCCGCGGCGACGATGACCGCCTGCCAGCCCCAGAACACGAAGGAGGCGAGCTTGTCCGAGAACAGGCGCACCTGGCTGGTGCGCTGCACCACGTAGAACGAGGTGCCGATGAGACCGCAACCACCGAACGCGAAGATCACCGCGTTGGTGTGCAGCGGACGCAATCGGCCGTAACTCAACCACGGAATGCCGCCGAAGAGATCGGGCCAGGCCAACTGGGCTGCCACGATCACGCCAACCAGCATGCCGACGACACCCCAGACCACGGTCATGATGGCGAACTGGCGTACAACGGTGTCGTTGTACACAGTCGCCTGCGCGTTTGCAAACTTCATTTACGTCACCTTTACCAAAAAAACCAGTCGCAAGTGTCCACGCGGCTTGTGTGGACAGACTTGATGAATATCAATCACCGCGCAAGATTCGCTCCCTCCATATCGATGTCGTCGAACTGCCCCCGGTAGATGGCCCACCACAGTCCGGCCAGGATGAAGAACACCAGCACGACCGACAAAGGCACGAGCATGTAAAGGATTTCCATCAGGCCACTCAAGGGGTTGGGCCGCAGCAGCGGGGTCGCTTACGGCATTGCTGGCGTCAGCGTCCTGGCGCGTCAGGCGCATGGCGTTGAGCACCACGAACAGCGAGCTGAATGCCATGCCCAGGCCCGCCAGCCAGGCGGGCAACCAGCCCACAACGGCCAGCGGGACGCACACGGCGTTGTAGAGCGCGGCCCACCACAGGTTCTGGCGCACGATGTGCAGCGTGCGGCGGGCCTGGGCGATGCTGTGGGCGACCGCCATCAGCCGCGTGCCGAGGACGATGAAGTCCGAACGCGACTGGGTGAGCGGCACGGCCTGGCCGAATGCGAAGGAGACGTGCGCGCCAGCGAGCACCGGCCCGTCGTTGAGCCCGTCGCCCACGACGGCCACGGTGTGCCCTGCNTGCTGCGCTTCGCGCAAGGCGGCGAGCTTGTCCTGCGGCAGGCAGTCGGAGCGCACGTCGGCTGCGGCCAGGCCGAGCTCCGCCGCCACGCGCTGCACGGCCGCGCGCCCGTCGCCCGAGAGCATGCGCACCGAGACGCCCAGGGCATGCAGGGCGTCGACCGCAGCGNNCGCGTCGGGGCGGAGTTCCTCGCGCAGTTCGAAGGTGGCGAGCCAGCCCGCGTCATCGGCCAGGCACACCTGCAGGCCCTGGGCCTCGTCCTGCTCGACGCCGCAGAAGGCAGCGGACCCCAGGCGCAGGGTGCGCGCGGCGCCATCAGCGCCCTCGAGCCGGGCGCGCACACCCTGCCCGGCATGCTCCTGCACGTCGGCCGCCTCGAGCACGGGCAGTTGCCGCGCGTCGGCCGCGGCGGCAACGGCGCGCGAGACGGGGTGCAGCGAATGGCGGGCCAGCGCAGCCGCCCACTGCAGGGCCTGGGTTTCGGTGACGCCGTCGCGGGTGCGCAGACGCTCGAGGCGGAAGGCGTCCCGGGTGAGCGTGCCGGTCTTGTCGAAGGCGACGGTGTCGACGCCGGCCAGGGTTTCGATGGCTTCGAGCCGGCGCACCAGCACCCCGCGCCGCGCCAGCGCACCGGCGCTCGCGAGCATGGCGGCTGGTGTGGCCAGCGAGAGCGCGCACGGGCAGGTGACGACCAGCACGGAAACCGCCACCATCAGCGCGTGGCCGGGGTCGTGTGGCCACCAGTACAGCGCGGCGCCGCCGGCTGCCAGCAGCACGCCGATGAGGAAGGGACGCGCGATGCGGTCGGCCAGGCGGGCGATGCGCGGCTTGGTGGTGGAGGCCGCGTCCATCAGCGAGACGATCTGCGCGAAGCGCGTCTGCTCGCCCACCCGCTCGACGCGCATGAGCACGACCGAGGCCAGGTTGTGGCTGCCCGCGATGACGGCGCTGCCGCAGGGGTGCGGCACCGGGCGGGACTCGCCGGTGAGCAGGGCTTCGTCGGCCAGGGTGTCGCCCTCGATCAGCACGCCATCGGCGGGGAAGGCNTCGCCGGCGCGCACGCGCACCACGTCGCCGGCCTGCAGGCGGCGCACGGCCACGCGCTCGAATGCACCGCTGGCCGTGCGGCGCTCCACGCTGTCGGGCAGGCGGTTCATCAGCGCTTCGAGCGCGCCGGCGGTGCGGTCGCGCATGCGCAGCTCGAGCCAGCGGCCGGTGAGCAGGAAGAACACGAACATGGTGAACGAGTCGAAATAGACCTCGTGCCCGAAGATGCCGTTGGGGTCGAAGGTGCCGGCGGTACTGACGGCAAAGGTGATGGCCATGCCCAGGGCCACCGGAAGGTCCATGCTGACGCGGCGCTCGCGCAGGTCGCGCAGGGCGTTGCGGAAGAAGGGGCCGCAGGAAAAGATGAGCACCGGCAGGCTGAGCACCCAGGAGGCCCAGCGCAGCAGGTTGCGCAGGTCGGGCGCCATGTCGGCGGGGTCGGCCACGTAGAGCGGCCATGCGTACATCATGACCTGCATCATGCAAAGGCCTGCGACGCCCATGCGCCAGACGGCCTGTCGCATCTCGGCCTTGCGACGCTCGTTGAGGAAGGCGTCATTGGCGGGCAGCGCGCGGTAGCCGGCGCGCTGGGCGGCCTGCATCCAGTCCGAGGGTTTGACCGCGCCTTCGCCCCAGACGATGCGCCCGCGGTGGCTGGCGGAGCTGACCTGCACCGACTCCACGCCGGGCAGGCGGCCGAGCGACTCCTCCAGCGTCAGCGCGCAGGCGGCGCAGTGCATGCCCTCGAACACCACGCTCGACTCCCAGCAGCCGGGCTTGCCGGGCACCGGACGGCTGAACGCCGACCACTCCTGCGGATCATCGAGCAGATGCAGGGGCGTTTCGGCGGGCTCAGGCTCTGCCGCAAGGCCAGGAAGGCCGGCCGGAGGGGGATCTTGAATATTAGCCACCGCTGAAGTCTATCGCTGGCGTCGGCGCCGAACTTGATCAATATCAAGACAACGATGGGCTTGCGGTCTAAGCTTGGTTTTCATTCATCCAACCCGGAGGTTTCTCATGTACCAACGCATCCTCGTCGCCACCGATGGCTCGACCCTGTCGAAGAAGGCCGTGAACCACGCCATCGGGCTGGCCGCGCTGTGCGGCGCGGAGCTGGTGGCGCTCAAGGTGGTGCCGCGCTACCCGCAGAGTTATTTCGAGGGGTCGATTCCGCTGTCGGCCGAGGACGTCAAGCGCGTGGAGAACGAGTGGGCGGAGGAAGGGCGCGCGGTGGTCGATGCGGTGAAGAAGGCCGGCGAGGCCAAGGGCGTGAAGGTCAAGCCGGTGACGGTCAAGGGCGACATCGTCTCCGACGCGCTGATCGCCGCGGCGAAAAAGCACAAGGCGGACCTGATCGTCATGGCCTCGCACGGCCGCCGGGGCATCAAGCGGCTGCTGCTGGGCAGCGAAACGCAGCACGTGCTGACGCATTCGCACATTCCGGTGCTGGTGTTGCGCTGATTTTTCAGCGAAATTGCCGCAGCTCCAGCGCCAATCGGTCGGGTTGCGCTATGGTTTTGAATCTGTCCGGCCGCGCCGCGTCAGCCGAAGAGCGCGCGGTGCTGCTCGCGCAGCAGGTTCTTCTGCACCTTGCCCATGGTGTTGCGCGGCAGTTCGGCGGCGACGAAGCAGCGCTTGGGCACCTTGAAGTTCGCGAGACTCGCCTTGAGCGCGGCCAACACCGCCTCAGGCGAGAGCGCCGCGCCCGGCCTGGGCACCACGACGGCCACGCCGACCTCGCCGAAGTCCGGGTGCGGCACGCCGACGACGGCGCTTTCGGCCACGCCCGGCAGTTCGTTGATGAAGCCCTCCACCTCGGCCGGATAGACGTTGTAGCCGCCGGAGATGATGACGTCCTTGCTGCGGCCGACGATGGTGACGTAGCCGTCCGCGTCGAAGCGGCCCACGTCGCCGGTCCTGAAGAAGCCGTCGGCGGTGAACTCCTCGGCGGTCTTCTCGGGCATGCGCCAGTAGCCGGAGAACACATTGGGGCCGCGCACCTGGATGTGGCCNGGTCTCCCCACGGGCACGGCGGCGCCGGCGTCGTCCACGATGCGCAGATCCACCCCCGGCAGCGGGAAGCCCACCGTGCCGCCGCGGCGTTCGCTGCGACCGCCGTGGCGCGGGTCGGCCGTCCAGGGGTTGGAGGTGAGCATGAGGGTTTCGCTCATGCCGTAGCGCTCGAGGATGGTGTGGCCGGTGCGGGTCTGCCAGTCCTTGAAGGTTTCGATCAGCAGCGGCGCCGAGCCCGAGATGAACAGCCGCATGCCGCGGGCCGCCTCGCGCGTGAGCGTGGGCTCGGCCAGCATGCGCACATAGAGCGTGGGCACGCCCATGAAAACGGTCGCCTCGGGCAGGCGCGCGACCACGGCGCCCGCGTCGAAGCGGTTGAACCAGATCATGCGGCTGCCCGCGAGCAGCGCACCGTGGATGGCGACGAACAGGCCATGCACATGGAAGATGGGCAGCGCATGAATGAGCACGTCACCGCCCTGCCCGTGCGCATCGGGCCGGCGCCAGCCCCAGTAGTCGAACAGCACCTGCGCGTTCGACACCAGGTTGCCGTGCGAGAGCATGGCGCCTTTGCTGCGGCCGGTGGTGCCGCTGGTGTAGAGGATGGCCGCGAGGTCGTCCGCGCGCCTGGGCACGGTCACGAACCGGTCGGGGTGGTGAAGCGCGCGCTCGAGCAGGCTGCCGCTGCGGTCGTCGCCCAGCGTGAACACATGCCGCGTGCCCGCCTTGAAAGCCAGGGTGCTGACCCAGCCGAAGCGCCTGNNCGGCGTGCAGACCACCACGGCCGGCTCGGCGTTGCCGATGAAGTACTCCACTTCGGCGCTGCGGTAGGCGGTGTTGAGCGGCAGGAACACATAGCCCGCGCGCAGCGTGGCCAGGTAGAGCAGCATGGCCTCGACCGATTTGTCCACCTGCACCGCCACCCGGCTGCCGGCGGGCAGGTTCAGCGAGGTCAGCAGGTTGGCGATCATGGCGCTGGCGCGGTCGAGGTCGCGCCAGCTGTAGGCCAGGCCCGGNGAGGGNCCGTCGGCCACGTCGATGGCGACGTCATCGAGGTCGGCGGGGAAGGCCGCGCGCAGCAAGGCGTAGAGGTTGGCGTCTGGAGCGTTCATGGGTGGGTCAGCAGAGGGCGCGACGGTGCGGGCATCAGAAAAGCGGCCGGCGTTTGGCGAGAAAGGCCTCGATGCCCTCGCGATGCTCGGCACAGTCGGCGTAGTCGTAGGCTGTGTTGACTATCTTTTCAATAGCATCACCCGACCGGTTTGCGCTGGGGTCGGGGAAAAAGCGCAGAAAACAACGTTTTNNGGTGCGCCGCGCGGCCGCGGGCGCCAGCGCGGCGACGCGGCGCGCACGCGCCAGGGCCTCGGCGGCCACGTCGGCGTCGGGCACGCACTGGTGGAGAAAGCCGCGGCGGTGCATCTCGGGCGCGTCGAGCACGGCGGCCTCGAGCAGCATCTCGCGCGCCGTCATCTCGCCCACGGCCCGGGCCACCAGCGCCGCCTCGCGCGGCGCCATCGAGAAACCCAGCCGCGCAATCGGCGCGCCAAAGCGCGCGCCCTGCCCGGCCACGCGCAGATCGCAGCAACTGGCAATCTCCAGCCCGGCGCCCATGCACGCCCCTTCGATCTGCGCGATCAGCGGCACGTCGCAGCGCAGCAGCGCCTCCAGCGCGGGCCACACCACCTCCTCGTGAAACGCGCGCAAGCCCTCCCGGTGAAAGCGAAACCCGGGGTACTCCGCAATGTCGCCGCCGGCGCAGAACTGTCCGGCCTCGCCCCGGACGATGACGGCGCGCAGATCCGCGCACGCCGCAAGCTGCCCGGCCGCGGTGCGCAGGCTGCGCCACATCGGCACCGACATGGCGTTGAGCTTGCCGGGGTGCGACAGCGTCAGCGTGGCCAGTGCGCCGTCGAACTCGAGCCGGACCTCCGCCCCCATCGCGCCTGCGCTGCTCAACGCGCGGGCGACACCGCGCCGGCACCCGTGCCCTGCCGGCGCGCCCAGGCCCACAGGGCAAGGCCGGCGATCACCATCGGGATGCACAGCCACTGGCCCATGGTCAGCCCCAGCGAGAGGAAGCCGAGGAAGCTGTCGGGCTCACGGAAGAACTCGGCAATGAAGCGCAGGCAGCCGTAGCCCACGAGAAAGGCCGCGCTCACCTCGCCCATGCGGCGGGGCTTGCGCGCATACAGCCACAGCAGCACGAACAGCAACACCCCTTCGAGCAGGAATTCGTAAATCTGCGACGGATGCCGCGCCGAGCTGCCCGCACCGCGAAACACCATGCCCCAGGGCAGCGACGGGTCGGCCACCCGGCCCCACAGCTCGCCGTTGATGAAATTGCCGATGCGACCGGCCGCCAGCCCCGGCGGCACGCAGGGCGCGATGAAGTCCATCACCTGCAGAAACGGCCGCTGCCGCTTGCGCGCGAACCAGGCCATGGCCAGCAGCACACCAATCAGCCCGCCGTGAAAGCTCATGCCGCCCTGCCAGACGGCAAAGATCTCCAGCGGGTGCGAGAAGTAGAACCCCGGCTTGTAGAACAGCACATAGCCCAGCCGCCCGCCCAGCACCACGCCGAGCACGCCGTAGAACAGCATGTCCTCCACGTCGCGGCGCTGCCAGCCCCAGGGCCCCTGGCTCAGCGAGGCATAGGGCTCGTGCCGCAGGCGGCGCAGCCCCAGCAGAATGAACAGGCCGAAGGCGGCGAGGTAGGTCAGCCCGTACCAGTGGATGGCCACCGGCCCGAGCCGCAGCGCAACGGGGTCGATGTCGGGGTGGATCAGCATGGGCAGCTTCGCGTCGCGTCGGAGGATGCGTTCACAAGGGCTCAGTCACCCAGCAGCGACAGGTTGCGCACCGCGCCCTTGTCGGCCGAGGTGGCCAGCATCGCGTAGGCCTTGAGCGCCGCCGAGACCTTGCGCTCACGCGGCTTGGCGGGCTTCCAGCCGGCTGCGTCCTGCTCGGCGCGGCGGCGCGCGAGTTCCTCGTCGCTCACTTGCAGCGAGATGCTGCGGCCCGGGATGTCGATGCGGATGAGGTCGCCGTCGCGCACCAGGCCGATGTCGCCACCCGCAGCCGCCTCGGGCGACACATGGCCGATCGACAGCCCGGCCGTGCCACCGGAGAAGCGCCCGTCCGTCACCAGGGCGCAGGCCTTGCCCAAACCCTTGGACTTCAGGTAGGACGTGGGGTAGAGCATCTCCTGCATCCCCGGGCCGCCCTTGGGCCCTTCGTAGCGGATCACCACCACCTCTCCGGCTTTCACCTCGTCGCCGAGGATGCCGCGCACCGCCGCGTCCTGGCTCTCGAAGACGCGCGCAGGCCCCTCGAAGACGAACAAGGCTTCATCCACCCCGGCGGTCTTGACCACGCAGCCGTCGCGGGCGATGTTGCCGCGCAGCACGGCGAGACCGCCCTCCTTGTTGTACGCATGCGGCACGCTGCGGATGCAGCCCTTCTCGCGGTCGAGGTCGAGCGCGGGCCAGCGCGTGTCCTGGCTGAAGGCGACGGTGCTCGGAATGCCCGCCGGGCCGGCGCGGTAGAGGGTGCGCACCGCCTCATCCTGCGTCACGGCCACGTCCCAGCGCGCCAGCGCCTCGGCGAAGCTCCTGGCGTGCACCGTGGGCACGCTGGTGTCGAACAGCCCGGCGCGGGCCAGCTCACCCAGAATCGCCATCACGCCGCCGGCGCGGTGCACGTCCTCGAGGTGGAAGTGGCTCGACGGCGCGACCTTGCACAGATTGGGAACGCGCCGCGAGAGGCGGTCGATGTCGGCCATGGTGAAGGGCACCTCGCCCTCTTGCGCGGCGGCCAGCAGGTGCAGGATGGTGTTGGTCGACCCNCCNATCGCAATGTCCAGGCTCATCGCGTTCTCGAAGGCCTTGAAGCTGGCGATGGAGCGCGGCAGCACCGACGCGTCGTCGTCCTGGTAGTAACGCTTGCACAGCTCCACGATCAGCCGGCCGGCCTGCAGGAACAAGGCCTTGCGGTCCGCATGCGTGGCCAGCAGCGAGCCATTGCCCGGCAGCGACAGGCCCAGCGCCTCGGTCAGGCAGTTCATGGAGTTGGCGGTGAACATGCCCGAGCAGGAGCCACAGGTCGGGCAGGCGCTGCGTTCGTACTCGGCCACCTCGGCGTCGCTGGCCTTGGGGTCGGCGGCGATCACCATGGCGTCGATGAGGTCGAGCTTCTTGATCTGCACCGTCTGCTCGCCGGGCACGGCCAGCCGCGTCGTGCCCGCCTCCATCGGGCCGCCCGAGACGAACACCACCGGAATGTTGAGCCGCATGGCGGCCATGAGCATGCCGGGCGTGATCTTGTCGCAGTTGGAGATGCACACCATCGCATCGGCGCAGTGCGCGTTGACCATGTACTCCACGCTGTCGGCGATCAGCTCACGGCTGGGCAGCGAATACAGCATGCCGTCGTGGCCCATGGCAATGCCGTCGTCCACCGCGATGGTGTTGAACTCCTTGGCCACGCCGCCGGCGGCCTCGATCTCACGCGCCACGAGCTGGCCCAGGTCCTTCAGGTGCACATGCCCGGGCACGAACTGGGTGAAGGAGTTGACCACCGCCACGATGGGCTTATCGAAATCGCCGTCCTTCATGCCGGTGGCACGCCAGAGAGCGCGGGCACCAGCCATGTTGCGGCCGGCAGTGGTGGTTTTGGAACGGTAGACAGGCATGGGGAGACTCGAGCTGGGGTAAGAAACGTTCGGGCGGAACAGGCCGCCGCCAAGGGCAGCCTGTCATTCTAGGCGGCGTTCTGCGGGGCCGCGCGGCGGGGAAGACCGGGGTTCGCGCACCCCAATTCCACATGGAGCGCCTGGAATTTTCAGCGCCGGCGGCGGGGTGCCATGCCCAGCGCTTCCTTGTTCTTTTCGATGCGGTCGCGCTTGCGCTGCTCCATCTTTTCCATCGCCCGGCGCTTGGTGTATCCCGTGTGATCGGCCCAGGCCCACCAGGCGACTGCGAGGCCGAACGGAGCCAGCACCACCCACCAACTCCAGTTGGTGACCGGGCCGATCTCCAGGTATTTCAGCAGCAGCAGGACGAGGCCGAGTCCGAGGAAATACATCACACACCTCCAACACCACAGAAAATAAGCAAGCACTGATGCATGTCAACCGATTCCACTAAAATCGCGTTGAACGCTAGCAGTCGCGTTCAAAGACTGTACCCCAACCATTGAGGAGCACCTGATGAAACGTGTCATTTTCGCCCTGGCCGCACTCGCTGCCGTCTCTGCGCCCGCCATGGCGGATGAAGCCTTGGCCAAGGCCAAGAACTGCATGGCCTGCCATGCCACCGACAAGAAGCTGGTCGGCCCGTCCTACAAGGACGTCGCCAAGAAGTACGCCGGTGACGCCAAGGCGGTTGACATGCTCGCAGCCAAGATCCAGAAGGGTGGCTCCGGCGTCTGGGGTGCGGTGCCGATGCCCGCGAACCCGCAAGTCAACGACGCGGAGGCACACAAGCTCGCCGCCTGGGTGATGTCGCTGAAGTAATCTGCGTCTCCCGGCGTGAAAAGGCCCGCATCCGCGGGCCTTTTCTTTGCCAGCCCACCGTGCGCCCACGGGCTGCGGGCGCGCGAGGATGACGACGCTCAGTACGCTTGGCCGAGCTGATCCAGGATGGCCGGGTTCTCCAGCGTGGACGTGTCCTGCGTGATGGCCTCGCCCTTGGCGATGCTGCGCAGCAGGCGGCGCATGATCTTGCCCGAGCGGGTCTTGGGCAGGTTCTCGCCGAAGCGGATGTCCTTGGGCTTGGCGATCGGCCCGATTTCCTTGGCCACCCAGTCGCGCAAGTCCTTGGCGATGGCCTTGGCCTCGTCCCCGGTGGGCAGCGGGCGCTTGAGCACAACGAAGGCGCAGATGGCTTCGCCCGTGGTTTCGTCCGGGCGGCCAACCACGGCGGCTTCGGCTACCAGGTCGGTCTTGGCCACCAGCGCCGACTCGATCTCCATCGTGCCCATGCGGTGGCCCGAGACGTTGAGCACGTCGTCGATGCGGCCGGTGATGGTGAAGTAGCCGGTCTTGGCGTCGCGCACGGCGCCGTCGCCCGCGAGGTAGTACTTGCCCTGGAAGTCCGCGGGGTAGTAGCTCTTCTTGAAACGCTCCGGATCGCCCCAGATGGTGCGGATCATCGACGGCCAGGGGCGCTTGATGACCAGAATGCCACCCTGGCCGTTGGGCACGTCCTTGCCGGTTTCATCGACCACCGCGGCCATGATGCCGGGGAAGGGCAAGGTGCAGGAGCCCGGCACCAGCGGCGTCGCACCCGGCAGCGGCGTGATGACATGGCCGCCAGTCTCGGTCTGCCAGAAGGTGTCGACGATGGGGCAGCGCCCGCCGCCGACGTGTTTGCGGTACCACTCCCAGGCCGCCGGGTTGATCGGCTCGCCCACCGAGCCGAGCAGGCGCAGGCTGGAGAGGTCGCTGTGGCGCGGGTGGACGGCGTCGTTGGTCTCGGCCGCCTTGATGAGCGAGCGGATCGCCGTGGGGGCGGTGTAGAAGATGCTGACCTTGTGGCGCTCGATCATCTTCCAGAAGCGCGAGGCGTCGGGGAAGGTGGGCACGCCTTCGAACACGATCTCGGTGGCGCCCAGCGCCAGCGGGCCATAGGTGATGTAGGTGTGGCCGGTGACCCAGCCGATGTCGGCGGTGCACCAGAACACGTCATCGGGCTTGAGGTCGAAGGTCCAGGCGGTGGTGAGCGCGGCATGCACCAGGTAGCCGCCGGTGGAGTGCTGCACACCCTTGGGCTTGCCGGTGGAGCCGGAGGTGTAGAGCAGGAACAGCGGGTGCTCGGCCTCGACCCACTCGGGTTCGCAGGTGGTCGGCTGGCTGCCCACCAGGTCGGCCATCCACAGGTCGCGCCCGGCCACCATGTTGACCTCGGCGCCGCTGCGGCGCACGACCAGCACGTTGCGCACCGAGTCGCAACCGCCCAGGCTCAGCGCCTCGTCGACGATGGACTTCAGCGGCAACTGCTTGCCGCCGCGAATCTGGTGGTCGGCGGTGATGACAGCTTTGGCCGCGGTGTCTTCGATGCGGTCGCGCAGCGCCTGCGCCGAGAAGCCGCCGAACACCACCGAGTGCGTGGCGCCGATGCGCGCGCAGGCCAGCATGGCGGCCACGCCATCGATGGACATCGAGATGTAGATCACCACCCGGTCGCCCTTGGCGATGCCCAGCGAACGCAGGCCGTTGGCGATCTGGCAGGTGCGCGCGAGCAGGTCGCGGTAGTTGATGCGGGTGACGCTGCCGTCGTCGGCCTCGAAGATGAGCGCCGTCTTGTCGCCCAGGCCGCGCTCGATGTTGCGGTCCAGGCAGTTGTACGAGGCGTTGAGCGTGCCGTCGGCGAACCACTTGAAGAAGGGGGCCTTGCTCTCGTCAAGCACCTGGGTGAAGGGAGTTTTCCAGGTCACGAACTCACGCGCGCGCNNGGCCCAGAAGCCTTCGTAGTCGGCCTCGGCCTGCTTGCACAAGGCCTCGTAGGCGGCCATGCCCGAAACCGTCGCCTTGCGTGCGAAGTCCTCGCTGGGCGGGTAGATGGGCAGGTCGGCGCTGGCGTCTGCACTGGCAGCAGTCATGGGTAGTCTCCTCGAAGAACGAACGGACGAAACGTTGGGCAACGCTGAACAAGTCCCCGCGGTGACGCGCGCCTGGCCGCGGGATGGGCTGCGAGGCGCAAAGCGCAGCCATAGCGGGTGCTATGGCGAGCATTTGTAACGACGCAGACCGCCCGCCGCCAGGATGCGCGACGCGCGAGGGACTTGTTCAGCGTTGCCTTGGGCGCCGACTGTCGCCGCAGGCTCTTACAGGCCACTGACTTGTCACGCGGCTGTCGGCAGCGCTTCCATAGAATACGGCACCCACAGACGACTCCCTACCCTCCTCGCCCATGTCCGCACCCGATACGCCTCGCAACACCCGCCTGCGCCCGCTGCCCTCCATCATTTTCGCCAGCCGCTGGCTGCAGTTGCCGCTGTACCTGGGGCTGATCCTCGCGCAGGCCGTCTATGTGTTTCACTTCTGGGTGGAACTGGTGCACCTCATCGAAGCGGCCTTCGGCAACGCGCAGGCGCTGGAGAAGCTGGTGGCGAGCATGGGCTACAAGTCCGACGTGCCGCTGACCTCGTTGAACGAAACGGTCATCATGCTGGTGGTGCTGGCGCTGATCGACGTGGTGATGATCTCCAACCTGCTGATCATGGTGATCGTGGGCGGGTACGAGACCTTCGTCAGCCGCATGGACCTCGAAGGCCACCCCGACCAGCCGGAGTGGCTCAGCCATGTGAACGCCTCGGTGCTCAAGGTCAAGCTGGCCACCGCCATCATCGGCATCAGCTCCATCCACCTGCTCAAGACCTTCATCAACGCGGCGAACTACGACCTGAAGGTGCTGATCTGGCAGACCATCATCCACGTGGTGTTCCTGCTCAGCGCGCTGGCGATTGCGCTGACCGATCGCCTGATGCATCCGTCCGCGCCCGCGGCTCCTGAAGCACACTGAGGCGCCCGCCTGCAGACCCGAGCCCGCCGGGCCGGTCCAGGACGGGTCGGGCCGCCCGCAGGCGTACACTGCGGCCCGCGCCCAAGGCCCGCCGCTTCGCAGCGCCCGTCGAGCGGGGACGGCGGCCGGGCTGTTCTCCCCTGTCCACGAAAGACCCGAGCCATGACCACCATCCGCCAGGCCGACCTGATCGAATCGGTCGCCGCCGCCCTGCAGTTCATCAGCTACTACCACCCGGCCGACTACATCAGCCACCTCGCCCGCGCCTATGCACGCGAGAAATCGCCCGCAGCGCGCGACGCGATCGCGCAGATCCTCACCAACAGCCGCATGAGCGCGGTGGGCCACCGCCCGATCTGCCAGGACACCGGCATCGTCAACGTGTTCCTGAAGATCGGCATGAACGTGCGCTGGGAGGGCTTCACCGGCTCGCTCGACGATGCCATCAACGAGGGCGTTCGCCGCGCCTACAACGACCCCGACAACACCTTGCGCGCCAGCGTGGTGGCCGATCCGCAGTTCGCGCGCAAGAACACCGGCGACAACACGCCGGCGGTCATCTTCACCGAGATCGTGCCCGGCGACACGGTGGACGTCACCGTCGCGGCCAAGGGTGGCGGCTCGGAGAACAAGAGCAAGTTCGTCATGCTCAACCCGGGCGACAGCATCGTGGACTGGGTGCTCAAGACCGTTCCCACCATGGGCGCGGGCTGGTGCCCGCCGGGCATGCTCGGCATCGGCATCGGTGGCACGGCCGAGAAGGCGATGCTGCTGGCCAAGCAAAGCCTGATGGACGACATCGACATGGTCGACCTGCAGGCCAAGTCGGCGCGGGGCGAGGCGCTCAGCCCGGTGGAGGCGCTGCGGCTGGAGTTGTACGAAAAGGTCAACGCGCTGGGCATCGGCGCGCAGNGGCTGGGCGGCCTCACCACCGTGCTCGACGTGAAGATCGCCATGTACCCCACGCACGCCGCGAGCAAGCCCGTGGCCATGATTCCGAACTGCGCGGCCACGCGCCATGCGCATTTCGTGCTCGACGGCTCGGGGCCAGTGTACCTCGATCCGCCGAGCCTGGACCTCTGGCCCGACGTGTCCTGGACGCCCGACGCCGAGCACAGCCGCCGCGTCAACCTCGACACCCTCACCGCCGAGGAAGTCGCCAGCTGGAAGCCGGGCCAGACGCTGCTGCTCAACGGCAAGATGCTCACCGGCCGCGACGCGGCGCACAAGCGCATCAAGGAACTGCTCGACCGCGGCGAGCCGCTGCCGGTGGACTTCCGCAACCGTGTCATCTACTACGTCGGCCCGGTGNACCCGGTGCGCGACGAAGTCGTCGGCCCCGCCGGCCCCACCACGGCCACGCGCATGGACGGCTTCACCGAGATGATGCTCGACAAGACGGGCCTGCTGGCCATGATCGGCAAGGCCGAGCGCGGCCCGGTGGCCATCGAGGCCATCCGCAAGCACCGCTCCGCCTACCTCATGGCCGTGGGCGGCGCGGCCTACCTGGTCGCCAAGGCCATCAAGGGCGCACGGGTGGTGGGCTTTGCCGATCTGGGCATGGAAGCCATCTACGAGTTCGAGGTGGTGGACATGCCCGTGACGGTGGCGGTGGACGCCGCGGGCACCAGCGTGCACATCACCGGCCCGCAGGAATGGCAGCGGCGCATCGCCACCGGCGACTTCAAGGGCATTGCCATCACGCATGACTGAGGGGCAACCCGCCGCGCAGAGTGCCGTCGCGGCGGCGGCGCCAGCCCTGCGCAGCGCGCCCATCGGCGTCTTCGACAGCGGCATTGGCGGCCTGAGCGTCCTGCAGGCGCTGCGCGCCGAGTTGCCCGGCGAGTCCTTCGTCTACCTGGCCGATGCGGCCCATGCGCCCTACGGTCCGCGCAGCGCGGACGACATTCGCCAGCGCAGCCTCGCAATCACCGAGGCCCTGCGCCGCGGCTGCGGCGTCAAAGCCCTGGTGGTCGCCTGCAACACCGCCACCGCCGCCGCCATCGAGGCCTTGCGCCTTGCCCACCCGGACCTGCCGCTGGTGNGGGTGGAGCCGGCGCTCAAGCCCGCGGCCGAGCGCAGCCGCAGCCGGCAAGTGGGCGTGCTGGTGACCGAAGCCACCGCACGCAGCCCGCGCTTTGCCGCCCTGCTGGCGCGTCAGCGCGCGGACGTGGGCTTCGACGTCGTCGCCTGCGAAGGGCTGGCGGCTGCGATCGACGCACAGGACACTACAGAAATAGAAGCACTGTCTGACCGTTTCACGCTGGGGTTCCGACAGAAAACGAAAACGGCTGGCGTGGACACGGTGGTGCTGGGCTGCACACACTATCCGCTGGTGCGCGACGTGCTGGGCCGGCTGCTCGGGCCGNGGGTGGAACTGATTGACACCGGCGCACCGGTCGCCCGCCACACCCGCACGCAGTTGCAGGCACGCGGCCTGTTGCGCNCCCTGGCGGCTGAAGCCGCGCAGACGCGCGAAGCGCATCCCGGCTGCGGCAGGCTGCGTCTGCTCAGCACCGGCGATCGCGCACCGCTGGCCGCTGCGGCACGCCGCTGGCTCGGAATCGACCAAACCGTTGAGTGGCTGCCGCTGGAGTGAACACCAGCGGCGCCATGCACCCTGTGGGATCAGTGCAGATGCCGCGGCCGGCGCCCGCCGCCATGGCCGCTGCCCGACCCGCCGCGCGGCGGCTTGCCCAGTTCCAGCGAGTGCACCAGGGCGTCGAAGCGCTGGCCGAACAGCTTGTCGATTTCGGCCACCACGCCGCCGAGTTCCGCGCCGTCGAAGTGCCGCTCCATCAGGTGCACCACGTCCTCGACCAGCAGGTCGCGCTGCGCCTGCATGATGGCCGCCGGGGTCGGGCCGACGAACAGCATCAGGAAGTCGTCGCGGGCCTCCTCGTCCGGGCCGGCGTCTTCCTCGTCGAACTCGGCGTCGTAAAAGCTCACCTCGATGGGCGCGCCCGTCTCCGCCAGATCGTTGAGGCCCATGCACATCTCGTCGAGCGCCTGGCGGAAATCCTCATCGCCCAGCACCGTCCAGCACAGGTGCAGCACATGTTCCTTGGCGTCGAACTCGATGCCCGGCTCGTCGTCGTAGTGGCTGGCCGCAGCCGCCGCGAGCGAGCGCGCACCCGCATACTTCCACAAGGGCTTGAGCGCCTCCTGCAACTCATCGAAGCTGACCTCAGGACGCAAGGGCACGTCACCGTGGACGTGGATCTCAAAGGGGGTTCGNTATTGACTCATCGTGAACGTCCTGTTCGTTGCTGGTGCCTCGAGCCGGGCTCGAACCGGCATGCCCCTTGCGGGAAAGCGGCGGATTTTAAGTCAGAGCATGGCATCCGCACCGGGCTAACGATGGACTTGGATGAGGCTTGCTGTAGCAGGTTTTCCCCGAGGCCAGTGCCTTCGATCATATCCCGGTGCGCGATGCAAACCGCCCCGGTTCCCTCCGCCTGGCTCCTAGCCGGCCCCTGGAATCGGGGCCTTTCAGGAGCACCTCATGGCGAAGATCAAACTCACCAAGTCCGTCGTTGACACGGCGCAGGCGCAAACCTGCGATGTGGAACTCCGGGATACGCTCGTTCCGGGCTTCTTGTGCAAGATAACACCAACGGGCCGCAAGGTCTTCATGGTTCAGTACCGCACGAACTCCGGCGTGCGGCGCAAGCCGGCACTCGGCCAGTTCGGCGAGCTGACGGTCGAACAGGCCCGGTCGCTGGCCCAAGACTGGCTGGCCGAAGTCCGGCGCGGGNGCGATCCCGGACTCGACAAGGCCGAAGCCCGCAAGGCGCCGACGGTCAAGGAACTGTGCGGCCGGTTCATGGATGACCACTCCAAACTGCACAACAAGCCCAGCACCCAGGCCGGCTACCAGTACCAGATCGACAACTTCGTCATCCCAGCCTTCGGCAGCAAGAAGGTTCACGAGGTCACGCGCCACGACATCACCGCGCTGATGAAGCGCATGGAGAGTCNNCCCACGCAGGCAAACCGCGTACTGTCGCTCGTCCGCAAGATGTTCAACCTGGCCGAACTGTGGGGCTACCGGCCCGATGGCTCCAATCCTTGCCGTCACGTACCCAAGTACCCGGAGAAAGGTTCGACCCGCCTTATCACCGACGAGCAGATGGTCAGCCTGTTCGCCTACTTGGACAAAGCCGAAGCCGAGGGCCTGGAACATCCCATCTATCTGCTGGCCGTCCGGCTGCAATTCGAGTTCGCGGCCCGCATGTCGGAAATCCTGCTGTTGCAGTGGAATTGGCTCGACTTGCCCAACGGCCGGGTTGTCTGGCCGGACAGCAAAACGGGCGATATGTCCAAGCCGTTGAGCGAGGAAGCCCGCCGGTTGCTGACGAATGCACCTCGCTACGGCAATTCGCCCTACGTATGCCCGGCCATCCTCGACCATGACAAGCCGCTCGGCCCCCATTCCTACTATCAGGCGTGGCGCCGAATCCTTGATCGCGCCGGCGTGCCGAAGGTTGGCACCCACGGCATCCGCCACCGCTCAGCGACCGACATTGCCAATTCCGGCATCCCCGTCAAGGTCGGCATGGCGCTAACCGCGCACAAGACCGTGGCGATGTTCATGCGCTACGTCCACACCGAGGACGACCCGGTGCGTAAGGCAGCCGAGTTGGTAGCCAGCCGGCGCAAGTCGGTCGTCGGCACGCGGCAAGAACCCAAAGAGGTGACCGCATGATCGGTGACCAGTGCCTCGGCATGTCGACCCTGATTGCCGTGTCGCCGTTACGCCAATCGGCTCAGCAGCCCTCCCCGCCCGCGCATCGCACTGGGGGCTGGAAAAGTATGCCCGTTACGGGTATAGTTTTGGGGTCAAGATGACCCGCGTCCTCAAGCGGAAGGACTTTGCACGGTGGCAGGCGGGCGAAAAGCTGCCTGATGCTGCCTTGTGCAAGGCGGTTCAGGAGATGGAAAGCGGTCTGATTGACGCGGACTTGGGCGGCTTCCTCTACAAGAAGCGGGTTGCCCGATCCGGCGGCGGCAAGAGCGGCGGCTACCGCACCCTGCTGTCGGCCCGGATCGGCAGCCGCTACGTATTCCTGCATGGGTTCCCCAAGAGCGACAAGGCGAATATCACGCAGGACGAGAAGAAGGCGCTGCAATTCGCCGGTAAGGTGTTCCTGGAACTGTCCGCCGAGGCTTTGTCGAAGGCGTTGCACTCGGGCGTGTTATTGGAGGTGCATTGTGAGCAAGATCATTGAATCCCTGCGTGGCGACCTGGCTGCGCTCCACGAAGCGGGAGCGATCAGCAAGGTGACAATGCGCGAGTTCGACGCGATCTGCCCGCCCCCGGTGCGGGAGTTCAGTGCTGCCGACATCAAGCGCCTGCGCGAAGCCTTGAAGTTCAGCCAGCCGGTGTTCGCCCTTCATTTGCACACGTCGGCCTCGACCGTGCGCAAGTGGGAGCAAGGCGAAACACATCCCACGGGGCCAGCGCTCAAACTGCTCAACGTCATCGCCGACAAGGGCTTGCAGGCAATTATTTGATCAAGGCAAACGGGTCAGCATTTCCTGCCACAGCGGCCGAAAACACAGTTACGATCTTCAAACCATGTAAGAACAATGGAGGTGACAGGTGGCAGAGAAAAGGAACGTGTTCATCAGCCATGTCCATAAGGACGATCACGGACTCCAGAAGCTGAAGGATCTGTTAGCTCCAAAAGGGATCGAGGTCAGGGATTCCTCCATCCATACAGGGAAGTTCAACAATGCCACCGATGAGCACTACATAAAGACGCAGATCCTTGCCCCTGCCATCAACTGGGCTGGAGTGTTCATTTGCTACGTTTCGCCCCAGACCAAGAATAGCGATTGGGTGAACTGGGAAATCGAATATGCGGCCAAACAGGGCAAGCGCATTGTCGGTGTTTGGGAGCATGGCGAGAAGGAATGCGACCTTCCAGAGGCCCTGAAAGAATATGCCGACGCCTTGGTTGGGTGGAACGGCGATGCGATCATTGACGCGATCAACGGGAAGGACTCGTGGGAAAAGCCAGACGGTGGTGCCTGCGACCCGGTTCCACTCAAGCGGCATCCCTGCTGATGGCTCGCATTCACTCCTATGTGGTGCGATACGACAGTGGTTTCGCGCCCAACCCTTTCTATGGCTACTGCACGCTTGCGACCTGCAAACCCAATATCCGCCGATCCGCTGACATCGGTGATTGGGTGGTCGGCAGTGGCAGCAATGATAGAACTGTCCGACGTGGCGGGCGTCTCGTGTACGCGATGCGCGTTACCGAGGCGATGACATTCGACGAATATGGCGCAGATCCACGGTTTGAATACAAGATGCCGTACCGCAATGGGAGTCGGAAGCAAAGTTGCGGGGACAACATCTACTTCAGGGCCGCGCCTGGAACCGCTTGGCAGCAGCGAGACTCATTTCATTCCCGCCCCAATGGCACGCTCAACCCGACCATGTTGCCCGTGATACTGACCTGCCCCCGCCAGCCGTACCATGGTAAACGAGAGAAGTCCGTCAACCCAGGAGAATGACGGACATGAAGAAGAGCAGGTTCAGCGACGAACAAATCATTGGCTTCTTGCGACAGGCCGAGGCCGGCATGGGCATCCCCGAGTTGTGCCGCAGCGGCGGCTTCAGCCAGGCCACCTTCTACAAATGGCGCGCCAAGTTCGGCGGCATGCAGGTCTCCGAGGCCCAGCGCCTGCGCGAGCTCGAGAGTGAGAACGCCAAGCTCAAGCGGCTGCTGGCCGAGGCCCACCTGGACATCCATGCCTTGAAGAGCGTCTTCGGGGTAAAGCGTTAGCCCCACAGGCGCGGCGCGACGCCATCCGACAGATGATTGAGCAGCATCACCTCTCGGAGCGGCACGCCTGCCGCCTTGTGGGGCTATCCCGAGACAGCTACCGCCACCCACCGCAGCCCAGCGAGCTCAACGCCACCCTGGGTGAACAGATTCGGCAAACGGCCCTGGTGCGCCGCCGGTTTGGCTACCGGCGCATCCACGACATGCTGCGCGAGCAGTTTCCAGGGTGAACCACAAGCGCATCTACCGGCTGTACCGGCAGGCCAACCTGACGGTGAAGCAGCGCCGCAAAGCCAAACGGCCAACGCAGGAGCGCGTGCCGCTGCAACTGGCCAGGAACATCAACGAGGTGTTGAGCATGGATTTCGTCTCGGACAGCCTCTCCAGCGGCCGGCGCATCAAGTGCCTGACGGTGGTGGACGATTTCAGCAAGGAGTCGGTCGAGATAGCGGTGGACTACGGCATCTCGGGCCAGTACGTCACCCGCGTGCTCGACCAGGTGGCACGGTTTCGCGGCTACCCGGCAGCGGTGCGAACGGACAACGGCCCGGAGTTCACCAGTCGGGCGTTCCTGGCCTGGACGCACAAGAACGGGATTCGGCACATCCTGATTGAGCCGGGCAAGCCGATGCAAAACGGCTACATCGAGAGCTTCAACGGCAAATTCAGGGATGAGTGCCTCAACGAGCAGTGGTTTGAATCGTTGTCACAGGCCCGGGAGTGCATTGCACATTGGCGGCGGGATTACAACGAGGTCAGGCCGCACAGCAGTCTGGGACGCATCCCGCCGGCACGATTCGCCCAGCAGCACCGCCAGCGCGCTGGCGGTGCTGCTGGCAGTGGGCAGAAACATAATTTCGATTAACCTTAACCCCGGACTTCTCCAATCAGCTGGTACGGTCAATGGGGGCAGGTCACTACTGCCTTCGGATCGGCCCCGTTGTGCGCTAGCAGCTCCTCCGAGATTGCCCGGGCCTTCTGACCGCCAACCGTTGTAGCCCTAACGGGAAGCAAGTCTCCCTCAACCCCATCTGACGGGAAAACTCATCATTTAGCCGGTTGTCTAGAGGATGATTTTGGAGCTTGGAGCCGAACGGCAGCGCTCGCATCCGGGCCAGAAGGTCCGTGAAACGTGAGGTCTTGCCCTCGATGTAGTCCTCTGCAACGACAAACAGAGCATAGAGATTGCCAAGAGAACGCCGGGCCTTGCTGCCGCGATCCGCAGCGCGAGTCTTCCGCACCAAGTACTGGACAACGAGATTGTCCGCAGGAACATCATGTTCCGCCGCTATGTCTTCAACAAACGCCATACGCCTCTACTCGCTTTCGTCATCAGAAAATTGATGAGGTTACACGAGACAGAAAAGGCGTTGAAGCAACAACGGCGGGAGCGGGCAAGAACTAGGAAGGTGGAAACCTTCCTAGAAGCAAAAAGGCCCTCCGAGCGGAGGGCCTTGTGCTTACTGGTGCCGGCAAGAGGAGTCGAACCCCGACCTTCGCATTACGAATGCGCTGCTCTACCAACTGAGCTATGCCGGCGAAGCCCTGCATTATAGCGTGCCGTTGTGGTACGCCGTGACGCGCTCGACCTCATTNTTCGAGCCGAGGAACACCGCCACGCGCTCGTGCAGGCTCTTGGGTTCGATGTCGAGAATGCGCTGGCGGCCGTTGGTGGCCGCGCCGCCGGCCTGCTCGACCAGCCAGGCCATGGGGTTGGCCTCGTACATCAGGCGCAGCTTGCCGGCCTTGTTGGGTTCGCGCTTGTCCCAGGGGTACATGAAGATGCCGCCGCGGGTCATGATGCGGTGCACGTCGGCCACCATGGAGGCCACCCAGCGCATGTTGAAATCCTTGCCGCGCGGGCCATCCACGCCTTGCAGGCACTCTTCGACGTAGCGACGCACCGGCGCGTCCCAGTGGCGCAGGTTGCTCATGTTCACGGCGAACTCGCGGGTGTCGGCCGGGATGCGCACGTTCTCCTCGGTGAGCACGAAGGAGCCCTGCTCGCGGTCGAGCGTGAACATGGCCACGCCGTCGCCCACGGTGAGCACGAGCGTCGTCTGCGGGCCATAGACACAATAGCCCGCGGCCACCTGCCGGTAGCCGGGCTGCAGGAAGTCGCCCTCGTCAACGCCGCGGTCGTCCTCGGGCATCTTGAGCACGCTGAAGATGGTGCCGATGCTGACGTTGACGTCGATGTTGCTCGAGCCGTCGAGCGGATCGAACAGCAGCAGGTACTCGCCCTTGGGGTAACGGTTGGGCACCACGTAGATGGTGTCCATCTCCTCGGAGGCCATGGCTGCGAGGTGGCCGCCCCATTCGTTGGCCTCGATGAGCACCTCGTTGGCGATGAGGTCGAGCTTCTTCTGCACCTCGCCCTGCACGTTCTCCGAACCGGCCGAGCCGAGCACGCCGCCGACCGCGCCCTTGTTGACCGCAAAGCTGATGCGCTTGCACGCGCGCGCCACCACCTCGATGAGCAGGCGCAACTGCGCGGGGATGTGGCCGTCGACGCGCTGCTGCTCGACGAGGTAGCGCGTGAGGCTGATGGGTTTGCTGGCCATGGGGTGCTCCTGCGGTTGGAATTCAGTCGGCGAGGGCGCGCGAGACCACCTCGCGCACGTCGTTGCTCAGGTCGGGCTTGGCGGCCACGCGCGCGATGGCTTCGCGCGCGGCGCTGCGCCAGGGTTCGGCCAGCTTCTTCCAGCGGTCGAGCGCGCGCNNCAGGCGCGCGGCCACCTGCGGGTTGATGGCGTCGAGTTCGAGCACGCGCTCGCTCCAGAAGACGTAGCCCGCCGCGTCGGCGCGGTGAAACGCCGCCGGGTTGGCATTGCAGTAGCTGAAGATGAGGCTGCGCGCGCGGTTGGGGTTGCGCAGGTTGAAGTCCGGGTGCTGCATGAGCTGGCGTACGGTGCCCAGCACATTGCCGCCGCGGTCNGGCGCGCCCGCCTGCAGCGCGAACCATTTGTCCACCACCAGCGGCTCGTCGCGGAAGCGCGCATGGAAGTGCTGCAGCGCAGGCTCGGCCAGCGCATGGCCGGCCACCACCAGGGCGCTGAGCGCGCCGAAGCGCTCGGTCATGTTGGTGGCGTCCTTGACGCGCTGGTAGGTCTTGCCCGGCCAGACCACGTCGCCGGTTTCGCGCGCGGCCACGCACAGCATGGACAGCGCGAGGTTGAGCAGCGCGCGGCGGCCGGCCGACTCGGCATCGGGCCGGTAGGCACCGCGGTCGGTGGCGCTGGCCACCGCGACCCAGTCGTGGTGCAGGTCGAGCGCGAGCTGTTCGCGCATGGCCTCGCGCACCGCGTGCACGCGCTGCGGGTCNACCACGTCGAGCTGCTCGGCCAGCCAGGTCTCGGCCGGCAGGGTGAGCACGAGTTCCTTGAAGGCAGCGTCCAGCGCCGGGTGGCGCAGCACGCTGCGCAGCGCATCGAGGGTGGACGCGTCGAGCACCTTGGCTTCGCGCGGCGAGGCGCTGCCGCGGATGAACTCCAGCGCGCGGCGCGTCAGCGAGCGCTGCGCGGCCTCCCAGCGGTTGAAGGGGTCAGTGTCGTGGGCCAGCAGGGTGCGCAGCTCGGTGTCGGAGAGCTCGAGGTCGAGCACCACCGGCGCGCTGAAGTCGCGCAGCAGTGAGGGCACCGGTGCAGCGTCGATGCCGGTGAAGACGAAGCGCTGCGTGGGCTCGGAGAGCACCAGCAGGCGCTCGAGCGGCGCCTCGGCAGCCGTTTCGCCCTCGAGGCGCAAGGCCAGCGGCGTGCCCTGCGCGTCGAGCAGGCCCAGCGCCACCGGAATGACGAATGGCTCCTTGTGCGGCTGGCCCGGCGTGGGCGCGCAGCTTTGCGTGAGCGTGAGGGTGTAGGTGCGGGCCTGCGCGTCGTAGACGCCCTCGGCCGCCACACGCGGCGTGCCGGCCTGGCTGTACCAGCGCTTGAACTGCGGCAGGCGCTGCGCCAGTTCGGAGCCGGGGTTGGCGTCGGCGATGGCGGCGGCAAAGTCGTCGCAGGTGACGGCCTGGCCGTCGTGCCGCTCGAAGTACCGCTGCATGCCCGCGGCAAAGCCTTGCGCGCCCACCAGCGTGTGCATCATGCGCACGACCTCGGCACCCTTCTCGTAGACGGTGACGGTGTAGAAGTTGTTGATCTCGAGATACTGGTCCGGGCGCACCGGGTGGGCCATGGGGCCGCTGTCCTCGGGGAACTGCTGGGTGCGCAGCACGCGCACGTCCTCGATGCGGCGCACGGCGCGCGCCGAGGGNCTGCCCGCCATGTCCTGGCTGAACTGCTGGTCGCGAAAGACCGTCAGGCCCTCCTTGAGCGAGAGCTGGAACCAGTCGCGGCAGGTGACGCGGTTGCCCGTCCAGTTGTGGAAGTACTCGTGCGCGACCACGCTCTCGATGTGGGCGTAGTCGGTGTCGGTGGCGGTGGCGGGGTTGGCGAGAACGTACTTGGTGTTGAAGATGTTCAGGCCCTTGTTCTCCATGGCGCCCATGTTGAAGTCGCTGGTGGCGACGATCATGAAGCGCTCGAGGTCGAGCGAAAGGCCGAAGCGCACTTCGTCCCAGGCGATGGCGGCCATGAGCGAGTGCATGGCGTGCTCGGTCTTGTCGAGGTCGCCGGCACGCACGTAGATCTGCAGCAGGTGCTCCTTGCCCAGCCGCGAGACGATGCGCTGCTCGCGCGCGACGAGTTGCCCCGCCACCAGCGCGAACAGGTAGCTGGGCTTCTTGTGCGGATCGACCCATTTGGCGAAATGCCGCCCGTCGTCGAGCTCACCCTGCTCGACCAGGTTGCCGTTGGACAGCAGCACCGGGTAGAGCGCCTTGTCCGCGCGCAGCGTGACGGTGTAGCTGGCCATCACGTCGGGGCGGTCGAGGAAGTAGGTGATGCGGCGAAAGCCCTCGGCCTCGCACTGGGTGAAGAAGGTGCCCTCGCTCACGTACAGGCCGCTGAGCTGGGTGTTCTTGGCCGGCGCGCAGGTGGTGAAGATTTCGAGTTCGAAGGGCTCGGGGCCCTCGGGCAGGCTCTCGAGCACGAGCTGGCCACCATCGAGCTTGAACGAGGTGCCCGCGCCGTTGACGAGCACGCGCNNGAGGTTGAGTTCCTCGCCATCGAGGCGCAGCGGCTGCGCCGGCACCTCGGGGTTGCGGCGCACGCGCATGCGGTTGAGCACGCGGGTCTTGGCCGGGTCGAGGTCGAAGCACAGGTCGACGGTGTCGATGAGGTAGGCCGGCGGGGCGTAGTCTTCGCGCCGGATCACGGCTTGTCCTTCACGCATCATGGGGTTCCTTTGGGGTGGGGTTCAGACGCCCTGTTTGAGCGAGGCTTCGATGAAGGGGTCGAGGTCGCCGTCGAGCACTTTCTGCGTGGCCGAGGTCTCGTAGTTGGTGCGCAAGTCCTTGATGCGGCTCTGGTCGAGCACGTAGGAGCGGATCTGGTGGCCCCAGCCCACGTCGGTCTTGCTGTCCTCGAGCTTTTGCTGCGCTTCCATGCGCTTGCGCATCTCGTAGTCGTACAGGCGCGAGCGCAGGCGCTTCCAGGCCGTGTCGCGGTTGCTGTGCTGGCTGCGCCCGTCCTGGCACTGCACGACGATGCCGGTGGGGATGTGCGTGAGCCGCACGGCCGAGTCGGTCTTGTTGATGTGCTGGCCGCCCGCGCCGCTGGCGCGGAAGGTGTCCACGCGCACGTCGGCGGGGTTGATGTCGATCTCGATGGTGTCGTCGATTTCCGGGTAGACGAACACGCTGGCGAAGCTGGTGTGGCGGCCGCCCGAGGAGTCGAACGGGCTCTTGCGCACCAGGCGGTGCACGCCGGTCTCGGTGCGCAGCAGGCCGAAGGCGTAGTCGCCCTCGATCTTGATGGTGGCGCTCTTGATGCCGGCGGTGTCGCCCTCGGTGATATCTTCCACCGTGGCCTTGAAGCCCTTGCGCTCGGCGTAGCGCAGGTACTGGCGCAGCAGCATGCTGGCCCAGTCGCAGGCTTCGGTGCCGCCGGCGCCGGCCTGGATGTCGAGGAAGGCGTTGAGCGGGTCGGCCGGGTTGTTGAACATGCGGCGGAATTCGAGCTCGCGCACGGTGGCGCCGAGCTTCTCCACCTCGGCCTCGATGGTGGCCAGGCCGGTTTCGTCGCCCTCTTCCTTGCTCATTTCATAGAGCTCGGTGTTGTCGGCGAGCTCGCGCTCGAGGTGGTCGAGCGTGACGACCACGCCTTCGAGCGCCTTCTTCTCCTTGGCCAGTTCCTGCGCGCGCTTGGGGTCGTCCCAGACGGTGGGGTCTTCGAGGTAGGCGTTGACGGTTCTCAGGCGTTCGGCTTTGACAGGGTAGTCANNAAGATACCCCCGTAGCGCCTGGGCGCGTTCGCTCAGGTCCGCAAGCTGCGTGCCGATCTGGTTGATGTGTTCTGCATCCATGCTGGGAATTCCTCGGTGTTCGGTGTTCACGGGGGCGCAGCCGCGCCGCCACCGGGTGCGCGCGCACCCGCAAACCTGCGATTTTCTCACGCGAGGAAGTTCTCGATCAGCCGTGCGAGTTCTTCGGGCTGGTCGTGGTGCAGCATGTGGCCCGCATCCATCACCACCGCGACGCGGCAATCGGGCACGGCGCGCAGGCGATCGTGGTACTCGGCCAGGCTGTAGCGTCCTTGCCACCATTGGCCGAGCGAGTCGCCATCGGCCTCGATGGCCAGCACCGGCGCGGTGATGGCCCGGTAAACCGCCAGCGCCTCCTCCACCCGGTAGAGCGTGGGGTTGGTGATCTTGTGCGCGGCGTCGCCCAGGATGCGCCAGCGGCCCGCCGCATCGGGCTCGGCCCAGTGCTGCGCGAGCCAGGCGGCCTTGTCGGGCGAGAGGCGCGGGTTGGTCTTCATGAGGCGGCGCGCGACGGCGTCGGCGCTGTCGTAGTCCTTGAGCTGCAGTTCGCCCGCGTGCAGCGCGCGCAACTCGTCGAGCCACTGCGCCAGCCGCGCCGGCGCCTGCTCGGGCTGCGTGGCGGGCAGGCCGAAGCCTTCGAGGTTGACCAGCCGGCGGATGCGCTGCGGCCGCACGCCCGCGTACATCATGGCCACGTTGCCGCCCATGCTGTGGCCGATCAGATCCACCGGCTGCGCACCCACCAGGGTGTCGAGCAGCGCGTCGAGGTCGCCGAGGTAGTCGGGGAACACGAAATGATCGGTGCCCGGCGGCGCGCCGGTGCGGCCAAAGCCGCGCCAGTCCGGCGCGAGGATGCGCCGCCCGCGCAGGAAGGACGGCGAGAACGCATCCACCATGAACTGCCACGAGGCCGCCACATCCATCCACCCGTGCACCAGCACCAGCGGCGGCTGCATGGCATCACCCCTNGCAGGGTCCACGGCATCGCCCCAGGAGTGCACGTGGTACTGCAGGCCGCGGATCGGGACAAACGCGCTGTGGCTGACTCGTCGGATTGGATACATTGCGCCGATTATTGAGGAGACCCCATGCCCAGCCGTCAACACCGGGACAAGCCGCCGCGCCCGACCGCCCGCGCGCCGCGGGCGCGCCGCGCGGCCGACGCGTACGAGGCCGTGCACGCAGGCCTGCTCTGGCAGGTGCCTGCGCGCTTCAACATCGCCGAGGTCTGCTGCCGCCGCTGGGCGGTGCCCGCGCCCGGGCAGCCGGACACTTTAAATTCAATAGCAATCATCGACCATTCCACGCTGGGGAACGGCGCAAATCACTCGTTTTCGCAGCTCCACGAGGCCGCGGCACGCCTCTCGCACGCCCTGGTGCGCGCAGGCGTGCAGCGCGGCGACCGGGTGGCCATCGTCATGCCGCAGCGCTTCGAGACGGCCGTGGCCTACATGGCGGTGCTGCAACTCGGCGCCGTGGCTGTGCCGCTGAGTCTGCTGTTCGGCCCGGAGGCGCTGCAGTTTCGCCTCGCCCACAGCGATGCCGTGCTGGTGCTGTGCGATGCCGCCGCCCTGCCCGCCGTCACGGCCGCGCGGGCGCAATGCCCCGGTGTGCGCACCGTGGCCGCCGTGGGCGCCGCACCCGGCACGCCGGGCGTGGACGCGCGGCTCGAAGACTGGCTGGCCCAGCGCGCCGCGCCCTTCCCCTTGGCCGACACCGCCGCCGACGACCCCGCCGTGCTCATCTACACCAGCGGCACCACCGGCGACCCCAAGGGCGCGCTGATCCCGCACCGCGCGCTCATCGGCAACCTCACCGGCTTCGTCTGCAGCCAGAACTGGTTCGGCTTCGACGGCGTGACCAACGCGCGCACCGAGGCCGTGTTCTGGAGCCCCGCCGACTGGGCCTGGACCGGCGGCCTGATGGACGCCCTGCTGCCCACGCTGTACTTCGGCCGCCCCATCGTCGCCTGCCGCGAGCGCTTCAGCCCCGAACTGGCCTTCGACATCCTGCAGACCCACGGCATCACCCACAGCTTTCTGTTCCCCACCGCGCTCAAGGCCATGATGAAGGCCGTGCCCGAGCCGCGCCGGTGCTACCGCCTGCGCCGCNAGGCGCTCATGAGCGCGGGCGAGGCGGTGGGCGAAGCCGTCTACGCCTGGTGCCGCGACGGCCTGGGCGTCGCGCCCAACGAGATGTTCGGCCAGACGGAGATCAACTACATCGTCGGCAACTGCCAGGCGCTGTGGCCGNCCAAGCCCGGCAGCATGGGGCGGCCCTACCCCGGCCACCGCGTGGCAGTCATCGACGAAGACGGCCGCGAATGCCCGGTGGGCACGGTGGGTGAAGTGGCCGTGCACCGGCGCGACCGCCACGGCCACCCCGACCCCGTGTTCTTCCTGGGCTACTGGAAGAACGAAGCCGCCACCCGCGCCAAGTTCACCGGCGACCCCGCCGACAGCTGGTGCCGCACCGGCGACCTCGCGCTGCGCGACGCCGACGGCCACCTCTGGTACCAGGGCCGCGCCGACGACATGTTCAAGTCCGCGGGCTACCGCATCGGCCCCGGCGAGATCGAGAACTGCCTGCTGCGCCACCCCGCCGTGGCCAACGCCGCCGTGGTGCCCAAGCCCGACCCCGAGCGCGGCGCGCTGGTCAAGGCCTATGTCGTGTTGACTCCTGAATTCATAGCAAGACGTGACCGTTTTGCGCTGGGGTCGGCGGCTTTCGAGGCCGAACTCTGCCGTGAGCTGCAAACCCATGTGCGCGGGCGCCTCGCACCCTATGAATACCCCAAGGACATCGAGTTCATCGAGCAGCTGCCCATGACCACCACCGGCAAGGTGCAGCGCCGCGTGCTGCGGCTGCAGGAAGAAGCCCGCGCCCGCGAGCGCGCCGGTCGCGCTGAAACCGCCGTGGGCGGGCGCGCCACCGCGGCGACAGCAGCCTGCGCGGGCGGCCCCGTACACTGCGCGCCATCGTCCACCCCCGCCTGCCATGATGAACACCGTCCGCCTCGGCCACAGCGATCTTCACGTCACCCCCATCTGCCTGGGCACCATGACCTTCGGTGAGCAAGTCGCCGAAGCCGACGCCCACGCCATCCTCGACCGCGCCGTCGAGCGCGGCATCAACTTCATCGACACGGCCGAGATGTACGCCGTGCCGGCCCGCGCCGAAACCTACGGCGCCACCGAGTCCATCATCGGCCGCTGGTTCCAGCGCCGCCCGGGCCTGCGCCAGCGGCTGGTGCTGGCCACCAAGGTCGCCGGCCCTTCGCGCGGCATGCCCTGGATCCGCGAGGGCGCGGGCATGACCGGCGCCGACATCATCGCCTCCTGCGAAGCCAGCCTGCGCCGGCTGCAGACCGAGGTGATCGACCTCTACCAGATCCACTGGCCCGAGCGCCACGTGCCCGCCTTCGGCATCCTCGCCTACGACCCGGGCAAGGAAAAGTCCGTCACCCCGATCCGCGAGCAGCTCGAGGCGCTGGCGCGCCTGGTGCGCGAGGGCAAGGTGCGCGCTGTCGGCCTGTCCAACGAAACGCCCTACGGCGTGCACGAGTTCGTGCGCCTGGCCGAAGAACACGGCCTGCCGCGCGTGGCCACGGTGCAGAACCCCTACTGCCTCATCAACCGCACCTATGAGAACGGCCTGGACGAAACCTGCCACCGCCTCGGCGTGTCGCTGCTGGCCTACTCGCCGCTGGGCTTCGGGCTGCTCACCGGCAAGTACGACGCCAGCGGCATCGACACCGACGGCGCCGTCGGTCGCATGGCCCGGTTCGAGAGCATGAAGAAGCAGCGCTGGGGCCGCGCCGACGCGCTCACCGCCGCGCGCCGCTACAACGCCCTGGCGCGCGAGCACGGCCTCACGCCCACGCAGATGGCGCTGGCCTTCTGCTACGACAACTGGCGCGTGGCCAGCACCATCATCGGCGTGACGACGCTGGCCCAGCTCGACGAAGACCTCGACGCCTGGGGCACCCGTNTGAGCCCTGAGCTGCGCGAGCGCATCGACCGCATCCGCTGGGAGCTGCGCGACCCCGCGCAATGAGCCAGCCCGCCGCGCACGACAGCCCCGCCCATGGCCAGGAAGCCGCATGTGAGCGAAACCCCGGCCACCGCCTGGCTCAGGGCGCACGGCGTGGCCTACACCGAGCACCCCTACGACTACGTGGACAAGGGTGGCGCGCTGCACAGCGCCGCCGTGCTCGGCTGGGATCCGCACGCGGTGGTCAAGACGCTGGTGATGCAGGACCAGGACGCGCGGCCGCTGATCATCCTCATGCACGGCGACCGCGAAGTCTCCACCAAGGCCCTGGCGCGGCAGATCGGCGCCAAGGCCGTCGAACCCTGCGCCATCGAGGTGGCGCAGCGCCACAGCGGCTATCTGGTCGGCGGCACCTCGCCGTTTGGCACCCGTCGCGCCATGCCGGTGTACGTGGAGCACAGCATCCTCGAGCTGCCGCGCATCCTCATCAACGGCGGGCGGCGCGGCTTTCTGGTGGGCATCGCGCCGCAGGTCTGCACCGAGGTGCTGGGCGCCNACCCGGTGCAGTGCGCGCTGGTGGCCTGAGAAGCTGTGAACTAACCCGCCACGCCACGGCCGGCTTGGCCGTGCCCGTCGCGGTGGCGCCCGCCGCTCCGCGCGCCCAGCCCTTGCGCGCACGCCGCACCGCAGGCGATGATGGCGTCCACCCACCCTGCCCACCGCCCCGCGATGAAACTGCTGCCCCTGCTCATCACCCTGGCCGCCTGGGGCGGCGTGCTGTTTGCGCCGCAAGGCACCGTCAGCCGCGCGCTGCAGGTCTTCGTGTTCGGCGTGCTGGGCGGCGTGATGGTGTTCTTCGGCGCGGCCAGCTACTGGTGGGATTCGCACATGCAGCCGGACAAAAGAGCGCCTTCGTGCTCATCTGCGGCTTGCTGACGCTGGCCTCGCAGGGCGTGACGCTGCTGCGCGCGGTGCGCGACGACGAGGTTTAGGGCAACGCTGAACAAGTCCCCGCGATGACGAGCGCCTGGCCGCGGGATGGGCTGCGAGGCGCAAAGCGCAGCCATGGTGGGTGCCATGGCGAGCATTTGTAACGAAGCAGACCGACCGCCGCCGGGATGCGCGGCGCGCGAGGGACTTGTTCAGCGTTGCCTTAGGACAGCGCTGAACAAGTCCCCGCCCGCCGCAACCAGGGCTCCAGCCAGCCCGCACGTGAGGGCGGTCGCGGCGCACTGGCGCCTGGCTTTGTATAGTCGCGCATGCTTTGCCGGCCACCGCGCGCGGGGCGCCGGCTGTGTGTTTCTCGTGGAAGGTGTTTGCTTTGGACTCGTTCGCCCCGCTTCTGGCCACCGTGGCCGCCTACCTGATCGGCTCGCTGAGTTTTGCCGTCATCGTCAGCCGTGCCATGGGCCTGGCCGACCCCCGCACCTTCGGCAGCGGCAACCCGGGTGCGACCAACGTGCTGCGCTCGGGCTCGAAGAAGGCCGCTGTGCTCACGCTGCTGCTCGACGCCACCAAGGGCTGGCTGCCGGTGGTGGCCGTGGCCTCGCTGGGCGCGCCCTGGGGCCTGGGCACGGGCACGGTGGCGCTGGTGGGGCTGGCGGCGTTCCTGGGCCACCTGTACCCGGTGTTCTTCGGCTTCAAGGGCGGCAAGGGCGTGGCCACCGCCGCGGGCGTGCTGCTGGCGTTTCAGCCCTGGCTGGGCGCGGCGACGCTGCTGACCTGGATCATCATCGCCGGCTTCTTCCGCTATTCGTCGCTGGCGTCCATCATCGCGGCGGTGTTCGCGCCGCTGTACTACCTGTTCGGCGACGGGCTGGCCTGGTACACCGAGACGCCAGTGACGGTGGCCATCTTCCTCATGAGCCTGCTGCTGCTGTGGCGCCACCGCGAGAACATCGGGCGACTGGCCACAGGCAAGGAATCGAAGATCGGCAGCGGCAAGAAGAAATAGCCGGGCTCGCCCTCACTGGGGCGATGCCAGCCCCTTGCGGTAGAGCTGCACCACCTGCTCCATCTGTGCGGGCTTGAGGATGGCGCGCATGCGGTCCACGCAGCGGGCGCGCGCGCTCATGAGGGCGGCCTCGTCGGCGGCGATGGCGCGCACCAGCGCCTCGCGCTCGGCGGTGTCGCCGCTGCCGTTGAGCAGCATCTCGCGCAGCTTGAGCCGCTGCTCGGCCACCTTGGCCTCCATGGCTTCGCGCTGGGGCTTGGCGGTCTTGACCCAGTCGTCGAACTGGGCTTTCTGCTCGGCATCGAGGTTGAGCGCCTGCACATGCTTCGCAATCACCGGCACCAGCGCCACCACCGGGTCGGCGAGGCGGTAGCCGTTGACCATCTGGGCCTGCGCAACGGGCGCAGCGAAAGCAGCCGCCAGCGCGGCGAGGGTGAGCGCGCGGCGCGCACGAGAGCGTGGAGGTGGTTGCGAACATGAGGATGCTCCTTCACTGAGAACATGGGGAGCACCGGATTGTTCACATCCGAAAAATCCAAAGATTGACATTTAGCATACCCCGAGGGCATGCGCGCGCCGCCGTCTAGAAGCGCCGCTCCAGCACCATCTGCGCGCCCTCGCGCTGCATCTGAAAGCGGTTGAGGAAGCTGTTGCCCAGCAGCACGTAGGGCATGGGCTGGGCGGTGACGATGGCGTCGACCTCGTACAACTCCACCTCGCCCACCCGCACGCTGGAGAGCTTGACCAGCCAGCCCTGCGTGGCGCCGTTGGCCGTGCCCACCCGCACCGGGTTGGCTGCGCGCAGGCTGAGCCCGATGCGCTCGGCGTCGGCCTGGCTCAGCCCGATGGTGGACGCGCCGGTGTCGACCATGAAGCGCACCGCGCGGCCGTTGATGCTGCCGTTGGCAAAGAAGTGCCCCAGGCTGTCGGCGCTGAGCACGATGCGCCGGCCCGCGCCCGCCGCCGAGCCCGCACCGGCGCCGCCGGCGAGCTGCACCGGCGCTTCGCCCAGGCGCAACACGCTGCGGCGCGTGCCGATCTCCACCGTGGCCTGGTCGGTGCCGATCTCGACGAGCCTGACGCCACCGTGGCTCTCACCCACCGCCAGCGCGCGGGGCGCGCCGCCGTCGATCACCAGCAGGGCCTTGCGCCCCAGGATGCCGCTGAGCGCCACCGCCACCTCCGCGCCCTGCGCCCGGACGGCGAAGCCGCCGGCCGCGCCGAGGACCAGGGTCAGCAGCCAGTCGCGGCGGCGGGGCATGGTGGCGGCGGATCAGTCGCGGAAGTTGTCGAAGCCCAGC
The DNA here is from genome assembly GCA_013693755.1 of Burkholderiaceae bacterium. Classification (GTDB taxonomy): domain Bacteria; phylum Pseudomonadota; class Gammaproteobacteria; order Burkholderiales; family Burkholderiaceae_C; genus Tibeticola. Next base: position 2,653,850 of record CP059256.1, on the reverse strand, counting down.
GGCAGGTCGGCCATTTCCTTGCGCAGCAAGGCCATGACGGCCTGCAGATCGTCCTTCTTGGCGCCGGAGACGCGCAGCTTGTCTTCCTGAATGGCGGCCTGCACCTTGAGCTTGCTGTCCTTGATGAGGCGCTGCATTTTCTTGGCGTCCTCGCTGGCGATGCCGCTGCGCACCTTGATGACTTGCCTGACCTTGTCGCCGCCGACCTTCTGCACCGGGCCCTTGTCGAGGAAGCGCACGTCCACGTTGCGCTTGGTCATCTTGTTGCGCAGGATGTCCTCCACCTGGGCGAGCTGGAACTCGGCGTCGCCGTAGAGGGTGATTTCCTTGTCCTTGAGCTCGATGGCGGCCGAGGTGCCTTTGAAATCGAAGCGCGTGCCGATCTCCTTGGCGCTGTTGTCCACGGCGTTCTTGACTTCGACCATGTTGGGGTCGCAGACGGTGTCGAAAGAGGGCATGGCGATGCAAAAACCGAAAGATGCGAATGCGACAATTCTCCCATGACACCTGAGCACGCGGTCAATCTGCAGCCCCTCAACAGCTTCGGCATCGCCGCGCGCGCCCACACCCTGGTGCGTGTGCGCAGCGCCGAGGACGTGCGCGCCGTGCGGGCCGACCCGGTGCTGGCGGCCAACCCCGTCTTCATCCTCGGTGGCGGCAGCAACATCGTGCTCACCGGTGACGTGAAGGCACTGGTGCTCAAGGTCGAGGTGCCGGGCCGGCGCGTGCTCGACGCCACGCCGCGGCACTGGCTGGTGGAGGCCGGCGCGGGCGAGCCCTGGGCCGACTTCGTGCGCTGGACGCTGGACCAAGGGCTGCCAGGGCTGGAGAACCTCGCACTCATCCCGGGCACCGTGGGCGCGGCGCCGGTGCAGAACATCGGCGCCTACGGCGTGGAGCTGCAGGACCGCTTCCACTCGCTCGACGCCATCGACCTGCGCACCGGCCAGGAATTCACCCTCGACGCCGCGCAGTGCGGCTTCGGCTACCGCGACTCGGTGTTCAAGCACGCGAGCGACCTCGGCCTGGCCGGCCGCGCGCTGATCCTGCGCGTGCGCTTCGCGCTGCCGCGCNCCTGGCGGCCCGAGCTGGGCTACCTGGACCTGCAGCGCAAGGTGGAGGAAACCGGCATCGCCGCGCCCGACGCGCAGCAGATCCACGACTGGGTGTGCGCCATCCGCCGCGCCAAGCTGCCGGACCCGGCCGTGATCGGCAACGCCGGCAGTTTCTTCAAGAACCCCACCGTCAGCCCCGAGCAGTGTGCCGACATCATCGCGCGCGACCCCGCCGTGGTGCACTACCCGCTGGCCGACGGGCGCATCAAGCTCGCCGCGGGCTGGCTCATCGACGCCTGCGGCTGGCGCGGCAAGACCGTGGGCCATGCCGGCGTGTACGAGAAGCAGGCGCTGGTGCTGGTCAACCGCGGCGATGCCGAGCACCCCTGCACCGGCGGCGAGGTGATGACGCTGGCCCGCGCCATCCAGACCAGCGTGTACGAACGCTTCGGCATCCGGCTAGAGCCCGAGCCGGTGGTGGTGTGAGGTCCGTTTGATGCAACCCCTTGGACGGGCGCGCCCATCCAAGACGCACACTGATCAAGACACGAGGGCGGTCGGTGTAAAATTGACTCAAAGGGAGGCAAAAATGGGCTCACACAAATATGAGTTTCGATCATTTTGTGACCAAACGTATGCTGCTACTCAGAAAGCTTGGTCGNGCGATGCCAAGCTTGGCTTGGCGTTTCCGACAGACGTTGAGCGCTTGTTCCATTGGGTATCAGAACACCGTCAACCTGCGGAACAAGACGCAACTGCGTTTGGAGTGTTCAATGAGGGAGATTTTGTCGCACTAGGTATCGCAGAGGTTGTCATTCAGAGACTCTCAGCTCGGTCCAAGTGGGTCAAGTTGCTGAGATTGCATCTTCGACCGGAGGTCGATGCGGCCCTCCAGCAGGGAGAAGTTGAGATTGCGATGGATGTATTTACCACATCTGTCTTGGGTTCTTTCCGGTTGCAAATGGCGCACGACGCTGCTACGCTTAAAATTTACGGTCGAACCAATGATCAATTGAGGTTCCTGCGGACACTGGTTGCGGTACTGAACCAGACCGAGTCAAAATTCAAGGCCTCCCTCGAGGGACGCTTCCTCTGTCTTCAACAAGTCACGTAACCAATCCACGAACGCCATGAACAACGTATGTCAACTGCAGTCAAGTATGAATCCCGAGAGGGAGAAGTGCTTTGATGCCTACGAAGAAGTCATCATCCAAGCCTTGAGCGATGCTTTTCGTCAGGTCGGGAAGCAAGGCGTTGTTGCATTTTTTTCCGGCTTCAAAGACGCAGTTGATGCGGATTTGATGGCTGCGTAACCTGTGTTTTGCACCGCGCCTTGATTTTGCGCGGACTCTTTTGCGAAGCACTGCTTCAGATCGCAGCTTTCTTTAGTAGAAATGAAAAACCGCTCTTCTGAGCGGTTTTTACGGCAGCGGTGGCCTCAGGCGCTCTTCTCGCCCTCGAGCCGCAACATGCTCGCCCCCTCGCCCAGCGAGAGCAGGCCGCTGTGGGCGTAGATGCCGAGCTTGGCGCGCGTGTCGGTGATGTCGAGGTTGCGCATGGTGAGCTGGCCGATGCGGTCCAGCGGGGTGAAGGGCGCGTCCTCGACCTTTTCCATGCTCAGGCGCTCGGGCGCATAGGTGAGGTTGGGGCTTTCGGTGTTGAGGACGGAGTAGTCGTTGCCGCGGCGCAGTTCCAGCGTCACCTCGCCGGTGATGGCGCGCGCCACCCAGCGCTGGGCGGTTTCGCGCAGCATGATGGCCTGCGGGTCGAACCAGCGGCCCTGGTAGAGCAGGCGGCCGAGCTTGAGGCCATTGATGCGGTACTGCTCGATGGTGTCCTCGTTGTGGATGCCGGTGACCAGGCGCTCGTAGGCGATGTGCAGCAGCGCCATGCCCGGGGCTTCGTAAATGCCGCGGCTCTTGGCCTCGATGATGCGGTTCTCGATCTGGTCGCTCATGCCCAGGCCGTGGCGGCCGCCGATTTCGTTGGCCTTGAGGATGAGCGCCACCGGGTCGCTGAAGCTCTGGCCGTTGAGCGCCACCGGCTGGCCTTCCTCGAAGCGCACGGTCACTTCCTCGGGCTTGACCTCGACCTCNGGCTTCCAGAACGCCACGCCCATGATGGGGTTGACGATGCGGATGCCGGAGTTGAGGTGCTCGAGGTTGGCCTCGTGGGTGGCGCCGAGCATGTTGCTGTCGGTGCTGTAGGCCTTCTCGACCGACATCTTGTAGTCGAAGCCGTTGCGGATGAGGAACTCGCTCATCTCCTTGCGGCCGCCCAGTTCGTCGATGAAGCGCTGGTCCAGCCAGGGCTTGTAGATCTTCAGGCTGGGGTTGGTCAGCAGGCCGTAGCGGTAGAAGCGCTCGATGTCGTTGCCCTTGAAGGTGCTGCCGTCGCCCCAGATGTGGACGTCGTCTTCCTTCATGGCGGCCACCAGCATGGTGCCGGTGACGGCGCGGCCCAGCGGGGTGGTGTTGAAGTAGGTCACGCCGCCGGTGCTGATGTGGAAGGCGTTGCACTGGATGGCGGCGATGCCCTCGTGCGCGAGCTGCACGCGGCAGTCGATGAGGCGGGCCTTCTCCGCGCCATAGGCAATAGCCTTGCGCGGNATTTCCTCGTAGTCGCTCTCGTCGGGCTGGCCGAGGTTGGCGGTGTAGGCATAGGGCTGGGCGCCCTTTTGCTTCATCCAGAGCAGCGCCGCCGAGGTGTCGAGGCCGCCGGAGAACGCGATGCCGACTTTCTGCCCCGCGGGCAGGGATTGGAGGATGGTGGCCATGGGATTTCCTGTGGGGTCGTGAAAGCGTCCGGGAAGGCGTCCTCAGCCGCAGCGCAAAGCCCGCGGGGCCCGCGGGCGGTGTGCGCGCCCGGGCCCGGGGCAGGCCATGCCGCGGGACGCCGCCGCGGCGTCAGCCGAAATGGCAGATGTAATGGTAGGCGTCGGTGACGCGGATGTCGAAGCTGCTGTTGCCGGGGATGCTGAAGGACTCGCCCGGCCCCGACTTCACCCAGGTGTCGCTTCCGGCGAGCTTGTATTCGCAGCCGCCGGCCACGCATTCCATGATCTCGGGCGCGCCGGTGTTGAAGGTGAGCGTGGACGGCAGCACCACGCCGACCGACTTCTTCGTGCCGTCGGCCAGCGTGAAGCTGTGGCTCACGCACTTGCCATCGAAATACACATTGGCCTGCGTGCGAAGCGTCACGCCGGCGATCGATTCGGTGATCATGTTTGCGCCCTGGGGAAAAGGCGCAATTTTAGGCGACGCCCGGCGCCGCCACGCGGGGTGGCCGCTCAGCAACGCGGGAACACGGCCCGCCACCCCGGGGCGCGGCAGGCCCCGAAGCGTCAGCGCCAGCCGCCGAAGGCGCCCTGCACGTTGACGTACCCGCGGCCGTGACCACCGTGGCCGCCGACGTAGCCCAGCCCCACGCTCAAGCCTGCCGGCCACACGAAGCCCGGCGCCGCATAGGCCACGGGCGCGGCCGGCGCCACCACCGGGGCCGCAGGCGTGTAGACCGGTTGCGCATACACGGGCTGCGTGTACACCGGCTGCGTGTAAACCGGCTGCGCAGAGGCCTGCGGGGCGTAGACCGGTGCCGGGCTGGCGTAGGTCGGCGGATAGGCCGGCTGCGCGGCAGGCGCCTGGCCGTAGGACGGATAAGCCTGGCCGTAGCCCTGCCCCGGGTTCGGGCCGTAGGCGGGCGCATAGGCCGGGTCGGCCGCGGGCGCCGCGCCCACCGGGCCGATCTGGATGCGCAGGTTCGGCCCCGGGTCCTCGGCCATCTGCGTGCTGTACTGCCGGCCTGCGTATTCGTAGACCACGTTCCATGCCACCGGCCGGGTCTCGTACACGGTCTGGGTGCTGCACTGCGTCACGTTCTGCACCTGCGCCGCGCCGCGGCCTTCGATCTGGTCGCCCAGCGCCGCGCCGCCGACGATGCCGAGCAAGGTGGCGGCCGCGCGACCCATGCCGCCGCCGATGGCATTGCCCACCGCGCCACCGGCCAGCGCACCCATGACCGCGCCAGCCCCGGTGCGCGGCGCGCCGACGACCACCGGCTGCTCGCTGCACACCTGCTGCGGCACGGCGACCTGTTGCATCACCGGCGTGCTGGAGATCACCCGCGCCCATTCGTCGGCCCAGGCACTGCGCAGGGGCAGGCCGGCGGCGGCCAGGGCGGCGGCGAGCAGGAGGAGGTTCTTGGGCTTGTTCGACATGGTGGCTTCTCCTTCGCACCCACGGCGGGCGCGCACTGCATTAGACGCGCCAGCCGCGCGCGGCGTTGACCCGCGGGTCAGGAACTCTGTAAACCGTCAGTAAACATCGTTTCGTCGAAGCCGAAGGTGATGCGCCCCTGGCCCCAGTCGACCACCGGCCGCTTGATGACGCTCGGCTGGGCCTGCATGAGGGCGAGCGCGCCTTCCTGCGTGCCGGCGCGGGCCTGTTCGGCGGCGTCGAGCCGGCGCCAGGTGGTGCCCTGGCGGTTGAGCAGCCGCTCCCAGCCCACGGCCGCCGCCCAGCGCGTCAGGTCGGCCGCGGGCACGCCGAGCTTCTTGAAGTCGTGGAACCGGTAGGCGACGCCCTGCGCGTCGAGCCAGGCACGCGCCTTTTTGACGGTGCCGCAGTTGGGGATGCCGTAGAGTGTGATCATCCGAACATTCTGGCACGCGCCCCATGACCTCGCCCAGCCTCGACACCCCCTGCTCTACCCGCCCATCGAGCCGTACCGCACCGGAGTGCTCGACACCGGCGACGGCCACCAGATCTACTGGGAACTCTGCGGCAACCCGGCCGGCACGCCCGCGGTGTTTCTGCACGGCGGCCCCGGCGCGGGCTGCTCGCCCGACCACCGGCGGTTGTTCGACCCCAGGCGCTACAACGTGCTGCTGTTCGACCAGCGCGGCTGCGGCCGCTCGCGCCCGCATGCCAGCCTGGAGCACAACACCACCTGGCATCTGGTGGCCGACATCGAGCGCCTGCGCGAGATGCTGGGCGTCCCGCGCTGGCTGGTGTTCGGCGGCTCCTGGGGCAGCACGCTGGCGCTGGCCTACGCGCAGACGCACACCGAGCGCGTGTCGGCGCTGATCCTGCGCGGCATCTTCACCCTGCGCCGCAGCGAACTGCACTGGTACTACCAGGACGGCGCGAGCTGGCTCTTCCCCGACCTGTGGGAGGACTTCCTCGCCCCCATCCCGCCCGAGGAGCGTGACGACCTCATGGCCGCCTACCGCCGCCGCCTCGTCGGCNCCGACCTGCCGTGCAGCGGCAGTGCGCGCGCCTGGAGCCTGTGGGAAGGCCGCACCATCCGCCTGCTGCCCGACACGGACGCCGAAAGCCACCACGGCGAAGACGACTTCGCGCTGGCCTTCGCGCGCATCGAGAACCACTACTTCGTGCACGGCGGCTGGCTCGAAGAAGGCCAGCTGCTGCGCGACGCGCCCAGGCTGCGCCACATCCCCGGCGTGATCGTGCAGGGCCGCTACGACGCCTGCACGCCGGTGCGCAGCGCCTGGGATCTGCACCGCGCCTGGCCCGAGGCGGACTGGCGCCTGGTGCCCGACGCCGGCCACGCCTGGCTCGAACCGGGCATCCTGCGCGAGCTGCGCGCCGCCACCGACCGCTTCGCCGGCGTCTGAGGCCCGCAGCGGGCGCCCTGCGCGCCCGATGTTGAACATTTTCCCTGAAGCCCCAGCGCCAACCGGTCAGGTGGCGCTATCATTTGTGGTTTCGGGGCTCGGTCGGGGCTCGGTCGGGGCTTGCGCGTCGAGGGCGGGCCGGTACGCCCGAGCGCCTGCGCCTCACACGTCGATCGCCTGCGCCGAGCCCGCGCGCTTGCGCAGCTCGGCTTTCTGGATCTTGCCGGTACTGGTCTTGGGCAACTCGCCGAACACCACGGCGCGCGGCAGCTTGAAGCCTGCGAGGTGCTGGCGGCAATGCGCCAGCACGGCCTCGGCGGTGAGGCGCTCGCCAGGCCGCAGTTCGATGAACGCACACGGCGTCTCGCCCCACCGGGGNTCAGGGCGCGCCACCACGGCGGCGGCGGCCACGGCGGGGTGGCGGTAGAGCACGTCCTCGATCTCCAGCGAGGAGATGTTCTCGCCACCGGAGATGATGATGTCCTTGCTGCGGTCCTTGATCTTGATGTAGCCGTCGGGGTGCTGCACCGCAAGGTCGCCGCTGTGGAACCAGCCGCCGGCGAACGCGGCCTGCGTGGCCTCGGGGTTNTTCAGGTAGCCCTTCATCGTGATGTTGCCGCGGAACATGATTTCGCCCAGCGTCTGGCCGTCCCACGGTACGGGCGCGAGCGTTTCGGGGTCGAGCACGCGCNNGTCGCGCTGCAGGTGGTAGCGCACGCCCTGGCGGCCGTTGAGCCGCGCGCGCTCGCCCACGTCGAGCGCGGCCCACTGCGGATGCGGCGCGCACACCGTGGCCGGGCCATAGACTTCGGTGAGGCCGTACACATGGGTGAGTTCGATGCCCAGCCGGTCCATGCCCTCGATGAGCGAGGCCGGCGGCGCGGCGGCCGCCACCATGGCGCGGATGCCGCGCGGCACCTGCGCGCGCAGCGCCTCGGGCGCATTGACCAGCATGGCATGCACGATGGGCGCGCCGCAGTAGTGGGTGACGCCGTGCGCGCGCATGGCGTCCACCATGGCCTGCGCCTCCACCCGCCGCAGACAGACGTTGACCCCNGCGCGCGCCGCCAGCGTCCAGGGAAAGCACCAGCCGTTGCAGTGGAACATGGGCAGCGTCCACAGGTAGACGGGGTGCTTGGGCATGTCCCACTCCAGGAGGTTGCTCAGCGCGTTGAGCGCCGCGCCGCGGTGGCTGTAGACCACGCCCTTGGGCTGGCCGGTGGTGCCGCTGGTGTAGTTCAGCGCGATGGCATCCCACTCGTCCGCGGGCCAGTGCCAGTCGAACGCGGGGTCGCCGCCGGCGAGGAAGTCCTCGTAATCCATGCGGCCGATGCGCAGCACCTCGCCCGGCCAGGCGGCGTCGGGCGCGTCGATGACCAGCAGCGGCTCGCGCCGCTCGCGCAAGGCCAGTGCCTGCGCCATGACGGCGGCAAACTCGCTGTCCACGATGACCGCCCGGGCCTCGCCGTGGTCGAGCATGTAGGCCAGCGCCGCGGCGTCGAGCCGGGTGTTGAGCGCATTGAGCACGGCGCCCGCCATGGGCACACCGAAGTGCGCCTCCACCATCGGCGGCGTGTTGGGCAGCATCACCGCCACCGTGTCGTTCTTGCCGATGCCCGCGCGCCGCAACGCACTGGCCAGCCGCCGCGCACGGGCATAGGTCTCCNNCCAGGTCTGCCGCAGCGCGCCGTGCACCACGGCCAGCCGCTGCGGATACACNGAAGCTGCGCGGGCGATGAAGTCCAGCGGCGTCAGCGGCGCAAAGTTCGCGTCACAGCGGGGCAGGTCGAAGTCTAAGGGGCTGGCGGGCATGGGGTCTCCTGTCGTTGGGTCGGCGTGCACACATTGTGTGACCGAGCCCCCGCGGCAGACCTCTCGCCTACCCTAGGGCAACGCTGAACAAGTCCCTCGCGCGCCGCGCATCCTGGCGGCGGGCGGTTTGCTTCGTTGCAGATGCTCGCCATAGCCCCGCTATGGCTGCGCTCTGCGCCTCGCACCCCATCCCGCGGCCAGGCGCGCGCCATCGCGGGGACTTATTCAGCGTCGCCCTAGCCCCGCTCGAACACCGCCACGCTCTCCACATGCGCGGTATGGGGNAACATGTTGACCACGCCGGCGGCGGTGCAGCGGTAGCCGGCTTGGTGGACGAGCAGGCCCGCGTCGCGGGCGAGCGTTGCGGGGTTGCAGCTGACGTAGACGATGCGCTGCGGCGGCTGCCAGGCGGCGGCGGCCGGGCTCGGCGGGGCGGCGCCCTCGGCGCCGATGCGGGCCTGGTGCAGTTCGGCCAGCGCCTTGACGAGCGCGAACGCGCCTTCGCGCGGCGGGTCGATGAGCCATTTGTCGGCCACGCCATCGGCCACCAGCCTATCGGGCGTCATCTCGAACAGGTTGCGCGCTACGAATTGCGTAGCACACAGTGACCGGATGGCGCTGGGGTTCCGGGCGTTTTGTTCGAAATTCTGCTGCGCGCGCGCCACCAGCGCGGCGCTGCCCTCCACGCCGAGCACCTCGCGCGCCTGGGTGGCCAGCGGCAGGGTGAAATTGCCCAGGCCGCAGAACCAGTCGATCACCCGCTCGTGCGGCTGCACGGCCAGCAGNCGCAGCGCGCGGCCCACCAGCACGCGGTTGATGTGCGGGTTGACCTGGGTGAAGTCGGTGGGTTTGAAGGGCATGGTGATGCCGAACTCGGGCAGCGCGTAGGCCAGTGGCGGGCCCCCTTCGTCGAGGCGGTGCACCGAGTCCGGCCCCTTGGGCTGCAGCCACCACTGCACGCCGTGGGCCTGCGCGAAGGCGCGCAGGCGGGTGAGGTCGTCGTCGCTGAGCGGCTCCAGGTGGCGCAGCACCAGGGCGGTGACGGTATCGCCGCAGGCGAGCTCGATCTGCGGGCAGGTTTCGCGCGCGTCCATGCCGAAAATGAGTGCACGCAGCGGCACCAANAGCGTGCCGACCTGCGGCGGCAGCACCGAACAGGTGCGCATGTCGGCGATGTAGCGGCTCTTGCGCTCGTGAAAGCCGATCAGCACCTCGCCCTTGCGGTGCACATAGCGCACCGACAGCCGCGCGCGGTAGCGGTAGCCCCAGGCCGGCCCCTCGATGGGGCGCAGCAGGGTTTCGGCGCGCACCTTGCCGAGGTGCCAGAGGTTGTCTTCGAGCACGCGCTGCTTGATGGCGACCTGGGCGCTGGCGTGCAGGTGCTGCATCTTGCAGCCGCCGCAGGCGCCAGTGTGCAGGCCGAAGTGCGGGCACGCGGGGCGCACGCGCTGGCTCGATTCGCGGTGGACGGCGGTGAGGGTGGCGGCCTCCCAGTTGTTCTTCTTGCGGTGCACGCTGGCACTGACGAGTTCGCCGGGCAAGGCGCCCTCGATGAACACCACCTTGCCGTCGGGCCGGCGCGCGATGCCCTGGGCTTCGATGTCGAGCGCGTCCACCCGCAGCCAGCCCGCGGGCAGGGGCGGCGTGGCGGCATCGGTGGCCGCGCTGCCGGTGGCGAGGCCGGGGGCGTCGGGCGTGGGGGCTAGGCTGGGTTCGATGTGGGGAGTGTCGCTCATGCGGCGATTTTCTCAGAGGGTGAGAGGCGATCGGGCACGCCCGAAGGGGCGCCCGAAAGCGCGCCGGAGAAGGCGCACAGCACAGCCGTCGCGCTGGCTGCGGCGCGCATCTGCAACGCCCTCGGGCGTGTTTGGGGACACCCCGGCGGGCGTGGCCGATCGCCTGTCAGCCGCTCAGGCCGGCATGGGCACGAGAAACTCGCGGCTGATGCGCGTGCCCAGGGTGTTCACGCGCTCGAGGAACTGGGTGAGAAAGGCATGCAGGCCGCTGGCGAGGATTTCCTCGATGCGGGCGAACTGCAGGTCNGCTCGCAGGCGGCCGGCCTGGCGCAGGGTGTCGCTGTCGGGGCGGCTGACGATGAGGCGCAGGTTGGCCACCACTTCGTTGAGGCTGGCATGCAGCGAGCGCGGCATGTCGGGCCGCAGCATGAGCAGTTCGGCCACCCGCTCGGGGCGGATGACGTCGCGGTAGACCTTGCGGTAGATCTCGAAACCGCTGACGCTGCGCAGCACGGCGCTCCAGTGGTAGAAGTCGGACTCCTGCTCCTTGCCGGCGGCGCTGCCGAAGTAGTCGCCCTGGCGGGCGTGGAACTTCACGTCCACCAGGCGCGCGGTGTTGTCCGCACGCTCGAGGAAGGTGCCCAGGCGCATGAAGTGCAGCGCCTCGTCCATGAGCATGGTGCCCACGGTGACGCCGCGCGAGAGGTGGGAGCGGAACTTCACCCACTCGAAGAAGGCGCCGGGGTCGCGCTCGAAGGCGCCGCTGGCGATCATGCGGCGCACCTCGAGCCAGGTGGTGTTCTGCGTTTCCCAGACCTCGGTGGTGAGCGTGCCGCGCACGGCGCGGGCGTTCTCGCGCGCGGCGCGCAGGCAGGAGACGATGGACGAGGGGTTGTCCTCGTCGAGCACCATGAACTCCATCACCCCGCGCCCGCTGACCTCACCGTGCAGGGCGGTGTAGGACGGCAGCAGTTCGCTGATGGACAGAATGCCCTGCCAGCCCGCCAGCGCCATCGCGTCGGACTGCGGCAGCAGCGAGGTTTCGTAGGCCACGTTGAGCATGCGCGCGGTGTTTTCGGCGCGCTCGGTGTAGCGGGACATCCAGAACAGGTGGTCGGCGGTGCGGCTGAGCATGGCGGGGGCTTTCTGCGTCGGGTTCCGTTCACAACTTCTCAGGCTTCGAGAATCCAGGTGTCCTTGGTGCCGCCGCCCTGCGAGGAGTTGACCACCAGCGAGCCCTGCTTGAGCGCCACGCGGGTGAGGCCGCCGGGCACCATCTGCACGCTCTTGCCCGAGAGCACGAAGGGCCGCAGGTCGATGTGCCGCGGCGCGATGCCGGCCTCGACCAGCGTGGGGCAGCTCGAGAGGCTGAGCGTGGGCTGGGCGATGTAGCCCGCGGGGTTGGCCATGAGGGCCTGGCGGAAGTCCTCGATCTCCGCGCGCGTGGCCGCCGGCCCTATGAGCATGCCGTAGCCGCCCGCGCCGTGCACTTCCTTGACCACCAGTTCGTGCAGGTGCGCCAGGATGTAGGCCAGGTCNTCGGGGTCGCGGCCCATCCAGGTCGGCACGTTGGAGAGGATGGGCTTTTCACCGAGGTAGAACTCGATCATCTTGGGCACGTAGGGGTAGATGGACTTGTCGTCCGCCACGCCCGTGCCCACGGCGTTGCAAATGGCCACGTGGCCGGCGCGGTAGGCCCGCATCAGGCCGGCGCAGCCCAGCGTGGAGGTGGGGCGGAAGACCTGCGGGTCGAGGAAGTCGTCGTCCACGCGGCGGTAGATCACGTCCACCCGCTGCGGCCCGCGCGTGGTGCGCATGTAGACGAAATCGTCCTTGACGAACAGGTCCTGCCCNTCGACGAGTTCCACCCCCATCTGCTGCGCGAGGAAGGCGTGCTCGAAGTAGGCGCTGTTGTACATGCCCGGCGTGAGCACCACCACCGTGGGCTCGGCGCTGGCGCTGGGNGCGCTGGCGCGCAGGGTTTCGAGCAGCAGGTCGGGGTAGTGCGCCACCGGTGCGACGCGGTTCTGGCTGAACAGCTCGGGNAAGAGCCGCATCATCATCTTGCGGTTCTCCAGCATGTAGGACACGCCGCTGGGCACGCGCAGGTTGTCCTCGAGCACGTAATACTCGCCGCGGCCCTGCGCGTCGGGCGCGCGCACGATGTCGATGCCGCTGATGTGCGAGTAGATGGCATTGGGCACGTCCACACCCATCATCTCGGGGCGGAACTGCGCGTTGCCCTCGATCTGCTCGCGCGGCACCACGCCGGCCTTGAGGATCTCCTGGTCGTGGTAGACGTCGTGGATGAAGCGGTTGAGCGCCGTGACCCGCTGCACCAGGCCCTTCTCCATCGCGCGCCACTCGGCCGCGGGGATGATGCGCGGAATCAGGTCGAAGGGGATGAGCCGTTCGGTGCCGGCGCCGTCCTCGTCCTTGGCGCCATAGACGGCGAAGGTGATGCCCACGCGGCGGAAGATCAGCTCGGCCTCCTCATGCCGCGCGCGCAGGGCATCGAGGCTCTGGCGCGCGAGCCAGCGCGCATACGCGGCGTAGTGCGCGCGCACGGCGGGCGAAGCCGCGCCCTGCGACTGGGCCTGCCCCGCAGATCGGGCCTGCGTTTGCGATTGCGTTTGCACCTGCGCCGGGGCCAGCGCCCCGCCGGCCGCATCCAGCCCGGCCAGGTCGGCGAGCATCTCATCGAATTTCAGCATACGACTCTCCTGCAGGCGGATAAGCAAGTTGCGCGCCAGCCCCGGAACATCCCGCGGCGGCACCTGGTGCTGCCAATAGTGTGGCGCATGGGCGCGCTCGCAGCGCGGGCGATCNGCCTCGGCCGAGGACCAGCGCGCGGCGCCGCAGCGCACCGTGTCCCACGCAACGCGCCAGCACCGCCGGCGCCCGTAGCGGTTGAGGTAACCCGCCTGAATCAGGGCCCAGCGCGGCGCCACGGCGTCANNCGCCGCGGACGACGTCTGGCTGCCGTGGTGCGGCAGCAGCNNGCTGCGCAGCGAANNGCGCCGTCGGCCTGCGCGGTGCCGGGCGCCGAGGCCGTGGCGCGCGCGAGCTGTCGGCCCGACCAGCAGCGCGCGCCGGCCCTGCGCATCCTGCACCCGCAGCACGCAGCTCATGGCGTTGCTCTTGCGCGGCTGGGCATAGTCCTGCGCCAGCGGGTGCAGCAGTTCGAACTGCACGCCGTCCCAGCTCCAGCGCTGGCCGGCCGCGCAGCGCGTGACCGGGCGCAGCGCCTGCAAGGCGTGGCCGTCCTCGATCGAACTCAGCAGCGCCGCCTGCGGCTGAGCGGCGAGCACGGCCCGCGCGCCGCCGATATGGTCGCTGTCGCGGTGGCTCAGCAGCACGGTGTCCACGCGCTCGCCCAGCGCGCGCAGCAGCGGCACCAGCACGCGCTCGCCGGCGTCGCTCTCGGCCGAGAAGCGCGGCCCGGCGTCGTAGAGCAGCGTGTGCCCGGCCGTTCGCACCAGCACCGCCGTGCCCTGGCCGATGTCGGCTGCCAGCAGTTCGAAGCTGCCCGGCGCGGGCCGCTGCGCCGGCCACAGCAGCGCGGGCAGCAGCAGCGACAGGCCGAAGGCCCGCAGCGCCCAGGGCAGGCGCAGCGCCAGCAGCAGGCCGCCGGCCNNACCCACCGCCCCCACCCACCACGGCGCCGCCGGCACCGGGGCGGTGGCCCAGGGCAGCGCGGCCAGCGCCCCAGCAGTGCCGACAACGGCTCCAGCNGCCCAGGCCGCGGCCGTCCACAACGGCGGCAGCATCAGCCCACCCAGCGCCAGCGGCGTGACCACCAGCGTCACCCAGGGCACGGCCAGCAGGTTGGCCAGCAGACCCACCACCGAGACCTGGCCGAACAACGGCAGCGTCAGCGGTGCCAGCGCCAGCGTCAACACGCCCTGGGTGCGCGCCAGGGACAGGATTTTNGAGAAAACCACCCGGTAACCCATCGCCGTTTGGTCTTCGTCTGCTTTCAAATTAGTAGCAAACAAAATGCCCACCGCAACAAAGCTCAGCCAGAACCCGGCCTGCAGCAGCGCCCAGGGGTCNGCTGCCACCACCGCGGCCAGCGCCGCCAGCCACACCGTGGGCCAGGGCCAGTCACGACCGCTCAAGCGCAGGCCCAGCACCACCGCCAGCATCAGCACCGTGCGCTGTGCGGGCAGGCCCCAGCCGGCAAACACCGCATAGGCCGTGGCCACCGCCAGGCCGCCGAGCAGGCCCGCCGTGGGCGCAGGCACCGCCAGGCACAGCCGTGCGCTGCGCCGCCACGCCGCGCCCACGAGCGCGGTGGCCNNCCAGGCCAGCAGCGTGATGTGCGGGCCCGAAATCGCCACCAGGTGCGCCGTGCCGGTGGCGCGGAACACGTCCCAGTCGGCGCGCTCGATCGCGCTCTGGTCGCCCGTGACCAGCGCCGCGACCACGCCGGCCAGGCGCGCGGCGGCGGGCGGCGTCGGCGGCGGCCGTGGGGGCGGTCGTGCTGGCTGCGTTGCTTGCGGAAGGGCTTGCGGGGCCGGTTGCGGGCTGGGCGGCGGCGTCGGCGGCCCGCGTGTCGCCCGTCGTGCCGTCCATCCCGTCGCCCGTCGCGTCGCCCGTCGCGGGGCTGATCACGTCGGTTGACGCCGCCGCGGCGGCCCACCCTGCCCTGCACGCTCCCGCGTCATCGGCTCGACCAAGCCCTCGCCGTCGGGCGCCGCCTCGGCATCAGCCGGGCCGGCGAGCCGCGCGAAGATGGCCTCGCGCACCGCCTGTCGTGCGCGCTCCACCAGGTGGTGCCAGGTCGCCTCCAGCCGCTGGGGCGGCGCGTCGCGCCGGGCCGTGCGCACCGTGCCAGTGGCGCGAAGTCCCTGCTCCCACAGCCACAGCTCTGCATCGAAGCCGTGCGGATTGCGGCTGCCGTGCGGCGCCTTGAGCGCCACGGTGAAACGCCAGACCTCGCCCGCGCGCACGTCTGGCCGGCGNCGGCGGTTCGCGGCCCCGCGCTGCGGGCCACCCCACCACGACAGCATCACCCGTGCGGGCACGCGCACCGGCTCGCCCTCCGGCGTGCGGGCTTCGGCCACCTCGAACACGAAGCGCAGCCCCTGCGGCTGCTGCACCGGCAGGCTGGCCACCATGCCTGTGAGCAGCAGCCGCTGCCCNTCCAGCGCAGCCGGCAAGGCCTGCCGCTGCAAGGCCCACGCCCGCAAACCCGCCTGCCCGTACCCGGCCGCCAGCAGGGCCACCAGGGCCAGCGCCGCAAGCGCGCCGCGCGGCAGCGTCCAGGGGCGGCCGGAAATTCCTCTTTTGATAGCAAACCAGCACCCAACGGCGCTGGCAAACAGCAGCAAAGCCCCATAAACCGCCGCGGGGCGCAACACTGGCTCCTGTAATTGCGCAGCGCTCCCGGCCACGAAGGCCGCCAGGGCCAGCGAACCCGTCCACACGCCCCAGCGGGCGGTTGGCGGGGTGTCGGGCACCCTGGGGTTCGGCGGCCGGTCATGTGCACATGCTACCGTTCGCTCAGCCCCCTGGCGCAAGACTTGCTTGGGTTTTCGCGCCCCTCGAACGAGACCGCCCATGTCCATCCACGCCGCGCTTCACCACGTCACCCACTACCGCTACGACCGCCCGGTGCGTCTTGGCCCGCAGGTCGTGCGGCTGCGGCCCGCGCCGCACTGCCGCAGCAAGATCATTGCCTACTCGCTGCGCATCGAACCGGCGCAGCACTTCATCAACTGGCAGCAGGACCCCTTCGCCAACTACCAGGCGCGGCTGGTGTCTCCCGAGCCGACCACCGAGTTCAAGGTCACGGTGGACCTGGTGGTCGAGATGGCGGTCTACAACCCCTTCGACTTCTTCCTCGAGCCCGAGGCCGAGCACGTGCCCTTCGCCTACAGCGCGGCCACGNCAGCAGGAGCTCGCCCCTACCTCGCCACCGAGCCGCTGACGCCGCGACTGCAGGCCTACCTCGCCGGCATCGACCGCCGCAAGACCCGCACCATCGATTTTCTGGTGCGGCTGAACCAGCAGCTGCAGCGCGACATCGGCTACCTGATCCGCCTCGAACCCGGCGTGCAGACGCCCGAGGAAACGCTGGAGAAAGCCAGCGGCTCCTGCCGCGACTCGGCCTGGCTGCTGGTGCAACTGCTGCGCCACTGCGGGCTGGCGGCGCGCTTCGTCTCGGGCTACCTGATCCAGCTCGCACCCGACGTCAAGAGCCTCGACGGCCCCAGCGGCACCGAGGTCGACTTCACCGACCTGCACGCCTGGTGCGAGGTCTACCTGCCCGGTGCGGGCTGGATCGGGCTTGACCCCACCTCAGGTCTGCTCGCCGGCGAAGGCCACATCCCGCTGGCCTGCACGCCGCAACCCTCCAGCGCCGCACCGGTGGAAGGCGCGGTGGACCGCTGCGAGGTGGACTTCCGGCATGACATGGCCGTCACCCGCATCCACGAATCGCCGCGCGTCACCAAGCCCTACAGCGACGCGCAGTGGAACGCCATCATGGCCCTGGGCCAGGCCGTGGACGAGCGTCTGGTGGCCGGCGACGTGCGCCTGACCATGGGCGGCGAGCCCACCTTCGTCGCCGTCAACGACCGCGACGCACCCGAGTGGAACACCGACGCCCTCGGCCCCACCAAGCGCGGCTACGCCACCGAGCTGGTGCAACGCCTGCGCGCCGAATACGGCGCCGGTGGCTTCCTGCACTTCGGCCAGGGCAAGTGGTACCCCGGCGAACAACTGCCGCGCTGGGCCCTGTCGGTGTTCTGGCGCGCCGACGGCCAGCCGCTGTGGCACCACCCCGAACTGTTCGCCGACGAGCGCGAGACTGCCCACCACACCCAGGCCGACGCCGAGCGCTTCATCCACACCCTGTGCGCCCGGCTCGGGCTCGGCACGCGCCACGTGCAGCAAGGCTACGAAGACACCTGGTACTACCTCTGGCGCGAACGCCGCTTGCCCGTCAACGTGGACNCGTTCGATGCCCGGCTCGATGATGAGCTCGAACGTGCGCGCCTGCGCCGCGTGTTCAGCCAGGGGCTCGACGCCGTCGTGGGCTACGCCCTGCCGCTGCAACCGGCCCTGCCCGACGGCCCCGCGCTCAGCGGCCCGCGCTGGCGCACCGGCCCGTGGTTCTTCCGCGACGAGCGCATGTACCTCGTCCCCGGCGACTCGCCCATGGGCTACCGCCTGCCGCTGGACTCCCTGCCCTGGGTGCGCGAGGGCGACTACNCCCACGCCATCGCCCAGGACCCCTTCGCCCCGCGCGACGCCCTGCCGCCAGCGGCGAGCGTGCGCACGCAGCATCCGCATGCCGGTTATGCCGCGCACCAGACGGGCGGCGGCTTCGCCGAGGGCGGCACGGTGGCCGTCCAGGGACAGGGCGCGGCCCGCATCGACACCACCTCGGCGCCCGGTGCACCCACGGGGTTCGCGGACGCACCTGCCGGCGACGCAGCCGAGCGAGCGCCGCAGCGCCATGAATCGGCCCACTGGGTCATCCGCACCGCCCTGTGCGTCGAAGTGCGCGACCCCATGCGCGCCAATGGCCCCAAGGCCGAGCGCGAGCATGGCGGCAAGAGCGGCGTGCTCTACGTGTTCATGCCGCCGCTGGCGCGGCTGGAGGACTACCTCGACCTGCTCGGTGCCGTCGAGGCCACTGCGGTGGAGCTCGGCATGCGCATCGTGCTCGAAGGCTACCCGCCGCCGCGCGACGCCCGCCTGAAGATGCTGCAGGTCACGCCCGACCCCGGCGTCATCGAAGTCAACATCCACCCGGCGCACAGCTGGGCGGAACTGGTGCAGCACACCGAACTCCTCTACGACGCGGCCTATCACACCCGGCTGTGCGCCGAGAAGTTCATGACCGACGGCCGCCACACCGGCACCGGCGGCGGCAACCACTTCGTGCTCGGCGGCGCCACCCCGGCCGACAGCCCGTTCCTGCGCCGCCCCGAGCTGCTGGCCAGCCTGATTCTTTACTGGCACAACCACCCCAGCCTGAGCTACCTCTTCAGCGGCCTGTTCATCGGCCCCACCAGCCAGGCCCCGCGCGTGGACGAGGCGCGCAACGACCAGTTGTACGAGCTGGAGATCGCGCTCGAGCAGATTGNNCCCGCCAAAGCCCGCTCTACGCCCAGAGCCGACCCGCCGCCGGGCCGCCCCAAGGCGGGTCAGCCCCTCGGGGGCAGCGAACCGCGCGCAGCGGGGCAGCGTGGGGGCGAACCGTTCATGCCGCCCTGGCTGGTCGACCGCACGCTGCGCAACATCCTCATCGACGTCACCGGCAACACCCACCGCAGCGAGTTCTGCATCGACAAGCTGTACTCCNCCGACAGCAGCACCGGCCGCCTGGGCCTGCTCGAATTGCGCGCCTTCGAGATGCCGCCGCACGCGCGCATGAGCGTGGCGCAGCAACTGCTGCTGCGCGCGCTGGTGGCGCGCTTCTGGGATGCGCCCTACCGCGCCCCGGTCACGCGCTGGGGCACCGAACTGCACGACCGCTTCATGCTGCCCACCTTCGTGAAGATGGACTTCGCCGACGTGCTGCAGGAACTGCGCGAAGCCGGCTTCGCCTTCGACGACGCCTGGTTCGCCCCGCATTTCGAGTTCCGCTTCCCGCTCGTGGGCCAGGTGCAGAGCATGGGCATCGAACTCACGCTGCGCAACGCGCTCGAGCCCTGGCACGTCATGGGTGAGGAAGGCGCCATCGGCGGCACCGTGCGCTATGTGGACTCCTCGCTCGAGCGCATCGAACTGCGCGCCACCGGCCTCAACCCCAGCCGCTACACCGTCACCTGCAACGGCCGGCCGCTGGCATTGCAGCCCACCGGCGTGGCCGGCGAGTTCGTCGCCGGCGTGCGCTTCAAGGCCTGGAACCCGCCGTCGAGCCTGCACCCGAGCATCGGCGTGCACGCACCGCTGACCTTCGACATCGTCGACACCTGGATGAAGCGCTCGCTCGGCGGCTGCCGCTACCACGTCGCCCACCCCGGCGGGCGCAACTACGACAGCTTCCCGGTCAACGCCTACGAGGCCGAGAGCCGCCGCCTGGCCCGCTTCTCGCCCATGGGCCACAGCGCCGGCCGCATCGACGTGCCCCCGGCCTCGGCCGACCTGCACGCCAGCCGCGAGTTCCCCTTCACCACCGACTTGCGCCGCGCACCTTGACCGCCGTCACGTCCCTGCGCCGCAATGCGAAAATGCAGCGTGACCACTCCGCGCACCGTGCCGCCCGACGACCTTGCCGCATCCGCCGCGGCTGAGCTGTTGGGCACGCCCCTGCCGGCCTTCGGGGTCGAAGGGCACTTCGACGAACTGCGCGGGTGCCTGCTTGCGCCCGGCGGCGCAACGGAGGCCGAGCCCAGCCCGCCCTGGGCCACCTTCTTCGAGCCGCTGCGCGCCGAGGGCCCGGCCGCGCTGAACTGGCGCAGCGAGGCGCTGCAGCGCCAGATCCGCGACAACGGCGTCACCTACAACGTCTACGCCGATGCCAACGGCCCCCAGCGCCCCTGGGCGCTGGACCTGTTTCCGCTCATCATCGAGCCAGCCCAGTGGCGCCGCATCGAGGCCGGGGTGCGGCAGCGCGCCGCCTTGCTCGAACGCATCATGGCCGACGTCTACGGCCCGCAGGACCTGCTGCGCGAGGGCCTGCTGCCCAGCGCGCTGGTGCACGGCCACCCGGGTTATCTGCGCGCGCTGCACGGCCACCTCGCCGCCGGCCGCACCGCGCTGCCCATCGTCGCCTTCGACCTGGCCCACGGCCCGGACGGCCACTGGTGGGTCGTCTCACAGCGCACGCAGGCGCCCTCGGGCCTGGGCTATCTGCTGGAGAACCGGCTGGCGGTGGCGCGGCTGTTCCCCGAAGCCTTCGAGGCCCTGGGCGTGCAGCGGCTGGCCGCGAGCTACCGCGCACTGGTGGCCGCGCTGCGCGCCATGGCCNCCGCCGGCGAGGACGCCCACGTCGCGCTGCTGACGCCCGGGCCCTACAACGAGACCTACTTCGAGCAAGCCTGGCTTGCGCGCTACCTCGGCCTCACGCTGGTGCAAGGCAGCGATCTGACGGTGCGCAACGAACGGCTGTACCTGCGCACGCTGCGCGGCCTCGAGCCCGTGCACGTGCTGCTCAAGCGCCTGGACGACGAGTTCCTCGACNCCCTGGAGCTGCGCGCCGACTCCATGCTCGGCGTGCCGGGTCTGCTGCAGGCGGTGCGCGCCGGCCATGTGGCCGTGGCCAACAGCCCCGGCTCGGGCTTCCTCGAATCCAGCGCGCTGCTGGGCTTCCTGCCGGCGATCGCCGAACACTGGCTGGGCGAGCCGCTGCAACTGCCCGCGCTGCCCACCTGGTGGTGCGGCGAGGACGCCGCCCTGCGCGAAGTCCTGCCCCGCCTGGGCGAATGCGTGATCAAGCCGACCTTCCGCGGGGCGGCGGCCGACCGCTTCGCCTCGGTGCTCGGCCCCACGCTGAGCGCCGAGGAGCGCCGCGCCTGGGCCGAGCGCATCGCCGCCGATGGCGAACGCCACACGCTGCAACGCTACCTGCCGCTGTCGCAACTGCCCACCTGGCGGCGCGGCGCGCTGCAGCCGCGCTCGGTGCTGCTGCGGGTGTTTGCGCTGGCCGATGGCGCGGGCTCCTGGCGGGTGCTGCCCGGCGGCCTCACACGGCTGGGCGCGCGCGGCGCGGGCATCGCGTCCATGCAACGGGGCGGCAGCAGCGCCGACACCTGGGTGCTGGTGGACCGCGAGCGCGGCGAACAGGTCGACCGCAGCAGCCTGCTGAGCCCGCACACCGCCCTGTCCACGCTGCCCCAGCGCCGCCGCCTGGTGACCAGCCATGCGGCGGAAAACCTGTTCTGGCTGGGCCGCTACAGCGAGCGCGCGGAAAACAGCGTGCGGCTGGCCCGCATCACCCTCGACGGCCTGCTGGGCGACGCCNCCTCGCCCGAGCTGCGCGCCTGGCTCGACAGCCTGGCGCGCATCAACACCCTGGTGCTGCCCGCCACGCCCAGCGCCACCCAGGCGCGGCGCGATTTCGTGCGCGCGCTGGTGCGCGACCTTGCCGGCAGCGAGGGCGCCACCAGCGTCGGCTTTCAGCTGCGCGCGCTCAAGCTCGCCGCATCGGCCGTGCGCGAGCGGCTCTCGCCGCAGCAGTGGCGGCTGATCACCGACACCGAGGCCGAGATCACCGCCGCCCGTGCGCCGCTGGCGGGCGAAGGCGAGGCGGCGGCGGTCGATGCGCTGCGCATCCTCGACGCCACCAGCGAGCGCCTGGCCGCCATCACCGGCGAGCAGACCGACCGCATGATGCGCGACGACGGCTGGCGGCTGCTCTCCATCGGCCGGCACGTGGAGCGGCTGGGCTTTCTCGCCGGGGCCCTGGCGCAGGGTTTCGAGCACGGCGCGCTGCAGCGTGAAGACGGCTTCGAAGCGGTGCTGGCGCTGTTCGACAGCACCATCAGCTTTCACGCCCAGTTTCCGCAGCGCCGGGAAGTGGCGCCGCTGCTCGAGCTGCTGGTGCTCGACGGCGACAACNCGCGCGCGCTGGCCTGGGTGCTCAAGACGCTGCGCGCGCGGCTCTCGCGGCTGGCGCAGGCCGCGCCGGAGGCCCTCGACGCGCTGGCCCAGGACCTGCCCGACNCCTCCACCTGGACGCTCGACGCCCTGNCTGCCCCGCGAGCGGGGCGCACGCCCCGAGCCTTGCTGCAGCTGCTGCACACCTGCCGCGATGCCGCCTGGACGCTGTCCGACCGCGTCGGGCTGCG
The DNA here is from genome assembly GCA_013693755.1 of Burkholderiaceae bacterium. GTDB lineage: Bacteria > Pseudomonadota > Gammaproteobacteria > Burkholderiales > Burkholderiaceae_C > Tibeticola. Next base: position 2,631,862 of record CP059256.1, on the reverse strand, counting down.
CTATTTCAACCACAGCGACGTGTTCGGCCAGAGCGTGGGAAGCCGATGAAGCTGCGCATCACCCACGAGACCCGCTACGACTACGCCAGCCCGGTGCAGCTCGCCCACCACATGAGCTGCCTGCACCCGGTGGACACGCCGCGCCAGCGCGTGCTGGCGCATGCGCTGCACATCGACCCGCAACCCGCCTGCTGCCACGAGGCCGCCGACCTCTACGGCAACCTGCGCTGCCGCTTCTCGCTGCAAGCGCCCCACCGTGCGCTCACCGTCACCGCCAGCAGCCTGGTGTGCACCCAGGCACCGCCGCCCGACGGCACCCACACCGTCGCCTGGGAGGCCGTGCGTGAGCGGCTGCGCTACCACGCGGGCGCACGCTACGAGCCCGCGGCCGAGTTCCGCTTTGCCAGCGCGCTGATCCGGCCCGAGGCGACGCTGGCCGACTATGCCGCGCCGAGCTTTGCCNCCGGCACCCCGCTGCTGGCAGCCGCGCGCGACCTGATGCACCGCATCCATGCCGAGTTCCGCTACGAGCCGCAAAGCACCGCGGTGGACACCCCGGTGCTGCAGGCGCTGGCGTGGCGTCGCGGCGTGTGCCAGGACTTCGCCCAGGTGTTCATCGGCAGCCTGCGCTCGCTGGGCCTGGCGGCGCGTTACGTCAGCGGCTATCTGCTCACCCAGCCGCCGCCGGGCCAGCCGCGGCTGCGCGGCGCCGACGCCTCGCACGCCTGGGCCCAGGTCTGGCTGCCCGGCCCCGCAGACACCGAAGCCGGTGGCGGCTGGTACGACCTCGACCCGACCAACGACCGCGCCGGCTGGGGCACGCCGGGCGAAGACTACGTCCGCCTGGCCATCGGCCGCGACTATGCCGAGGTGTCGCCGCTGCGCGGCGTGATCCACGGCGGCGACCGGCACACGCTGGCGGTCGCGGTGACGGTGGAGCCCGTCGAGGACGACGCTGGTTGACGTGACGAGAACCGGGATCGGGCGGCGTGCCGCAGCTGTGACGCCCACTCAGCCGTTCGAGAGCGCCGCCACGCGCTCGCGAAGCGCGTCGAGCGCGAGCGCTTCCGGCGCCAGGGGTTCTCCCACGTTCAGCCCCACGCGGCTGAACAGGCCGCGGCGAAACGGCCGGGTCATGGCGGTCGGGCGGCCGTCCACGCGCTCGATGCGGCTGAAGAACGAGCCCCACAGATGGGTCAGCGCCATCGGCACCACCGGCACCTCCAGACCCTCGGCGCGGGCGCGTTCGACAATCTTGAGCACCCCGGGCTTGAACGGCTGCAGTGTGCCGTCGGGNGTGAGCCCGCCCTCAGGGAAGATGCCCAGCAGGTCTCCCTCGCGCAGCACCTGTGCGGCGGCTTCGAAGGCGGCCTCGTAGGCAGCGGGGTCTTCCTTCTGCGGCGCCACCGGAATCGCCTTGGCGAGTCTGAACAGCCAGCCCAGCACCGGCACGCGGAAGATGCGGTGGTCCATCAGGAAGCGGATCGGCCGCGGGCTGGCCGCCATGAGCAGCACCGCGTCCACATAGCTCACATGGTTGCAGGCGAGGATGGCCGGCCCCTGCACCGGAATGCGCTCCTCGCCCTGCAGCCGCAGCCGGTACACCAGCCGCGTGGCCACCCAGGCAATGAAGCGCAGCAGGTATTCGGGCACCAGCAGGAAGATATAGGCTGCCACCAGCGCATTGGCCAGCCCCAGCAGCAGGAAGACCTTCGCCAGCACCAGGCCCGCGCCCAGCAAGGCGCCGGCGAGCACGGCGCTGACGATCATGAACAAGGCGTTGAGGATGTTGTTGGCCGCGATGATGCGCGCGCGGTGCGAGGCCGGGCTGCGCATCTGGATCAGCGCGTACATGGGCACGCTGTAGATGCCTGCCGCCATGGACAGCAGCGCCAGATCGGCCAGCACGCGCCAGTGCGCCGGCTGCGCAAGAAAGCCCGAGAGGCTGTGGGTGCCCGCTGCGGGCGGCAGCGCCTGGGTGGCGAAATACAGATCGACGGCGAACACGCTCATGCCAATGGCGCCCAGCGGCACCAGGCCGATCTCCACATGCCGGCGGCTGAGCACCTCGCACAGCAGCGCGCCCGCGCCGATGCCCACCGAGAACACCACCAGCAGCAGCGAGGCCACCCGCTCGTCGCCGCGCAGCACGTCGTGCGCAAAGGCAGGGAAGTTGCTCAGGAACACCGCGCCGAAGAACCACATCCAGCTGATGCCCAGCAGCGAGCGGAACACCACGATGTTGCCGTGCGCGAGCCTGAGGTTGCGCCAGGTCTCGGTGAAGGGGTTCCAGTTGATGACCAGCGCCGCATCGGTGGGCGGCGAGGCCGGCACCGCCTGCGCCAGCACGCGGCCCAGCAGCGCCAGCGTCAGGCAGGCCGCGGCCACCGCAGCCGGCCCGACCAGGGGCATGGCGATCAGCAGCCCGCCGGCGACGTTGCCCAGCAGGATGGCGACGAAGGTGCCCATCTCCACCATGCCGTTGCCGCCGGTGAGCTCGCGCTCGCTCAGGTGCTGCGGCAGGTAGGCGAACTTCACCGGCCCGAACAGCGTGCTGTGCAGCCCCATGAGGAACACGCAGGTCAGCAGCACCGCCACGTTCTGCTGCAGAAAGCCCCAGCCCGCCAGCGCCATGATGACGATCTCCAGGTTCTTCACCAGCCGGATCAGCACCTCCTTCGGGTACTTGTCGGCCAGTTGCCCACTGGTGGCGGAGAACAGCAGGAAGGGCAGGATGAACAGCGCCCCGATCACCAGCCCGGCCAGATTCGCCGGCAGCCAGCTCACCTGCAGCTGGTAGGTGACCAGCACGGTGAAGGCGAACTTGAACACGTTGTCGTTGCCCGCACCCAGGAACTGCACCCAGAAAAACGGCGCGAACCGCCGCTGGGCGAGCAACGCGAACTGGTTGGGGTGCGGCGCTGCGGTGGCTGAAGCCGGAATGGAAGCGGTGCTCATGCGAAGCATCGTAGGAAGTGGGGGTGAACGGATTGTGGCGGCGCCACCAGGCCACGAGGGGCCGAAAATACGATACGGTCTTAGAAAATGCGCCGACCGGTATCGCCAGACGAAACTCCATGAGCACCACCCACGACCTCGTCAGCGCGCTCAAGCGCGAGCTCAAGGCCGCGCGCATGACCTACGCCGACCTGGCCCGCGCTCTGGGGCTGGCGGAGTCCAGCGTCAAGCGCATGCTGGCCAGGGGCGACATGCCGCTGTCGCGGGTGGATGCGATCTGCCGGGTGCTGCGGCTCGACTTCGCCGAGCTCGCGCGCCGCGTGGCCGATGCGCAGCCGCTGCTCAGCGAGCTCAGCGCCGAGCAGGAGCGCGCGGTGGTGGCGGACAAGAAGCTGCTGCTGGTGGCCATCTGCGTGCTCAGCCAGTGGACGCTGGAGCAGATCACCGCGGCCTACCGCCTGAGCGAGGCCGAGTGCGTGAAGCATCTGGCGCAGCTCGACCGGCTGGGCATCATCGAGCTGCGTCCGCTCAACCGCTACCGTCTCAAGCTGGCCAAGACCTTCCGCTGGCGGCCGCACGGCCCGGTGATGAGCTACTTTCGCGAGCAGGTGCTGCTGGACTATTTCGGCGGCGGCTTCGACGGCCCCGGCGAGGGCGTGATGCTGGTGCACGGCTCGGTGAGCCGGGCGATGGCGCCGGCCTTCCTGGAGCGGCTGCAGCGCGTGGCGCAGGACTTTGCGCAGCAGCACCAGACCGACCAGAAGCTCGCCGAGCGCGACCGCGAGGGCTACACCCTGGTGCTGGCCATGCGCAGCTGGGAGTTCGCCGCCTTCACCGCGCTGCGCCGCCCCTGATGCGGGCCGGGTGGCGCTTCGGGCCACGCTGCATGAACCCCGCAAGGACGCACGCCTGTGGCTGCGGGACGGGATGGGAGACGCAACCGATCGCCATCGCGGGCGCCATGGCAAGCACATGCGACGACACCGGCCGTCCGCCACGGGGCTGCGCGGCGCGCGTGGGGCTGGTTCAGCGCGGCCTTCACCCGCATGACATGTGCTGATCGAACGCCCGCGGCGGCGCCGGGCTGCGTAGACTCGCACGTTCCGGGCCAAACCTGTTTCGGCCACGCCCTCAACCCCTGTAAGGAACTGAACCCATGAGCGTCTACCACCGCCTCGCCGAACTCGGCATCACCCTGCCCNCCGTGGCCACGCCGGCCGCGGCCTACGTGCCTTTCGTGCAGACCGGCAAGCTGGTGTTCCTGTCCGGCCACATCGCCAAGAAGGACGGCAAGCCCTGGGTCGGCCAGCTCGGGCGCGACACCAGCACGGCCGAGGGCCAGGCGGCGGCACGGGCGATTGCCATTGACCTCATGGGCACGCTGCACGCGGCCTGCGCGGCCGCGGGCACCGACCTCGACGGCGTGGCGCGCATCGTCAAGGTGATGAGCCTGGTGAACTCCACCGGCGATTTCACCGAGCAGCACCTGGTCACCAACGGCTGCTCGGAGCTGCTGGGCCAGGTCTTCGGCGCCAAGGGCGCGCATGCCCGCAGCGCCTTCGGCGTGGCGCAGATTCCGCTGGGCGCGTGCGTGGAGATCGAGCTCATCGCCGAACTGGCCTGAAGCCGCTTCGACCACCCCATGCGACGGCACAGGCCGGGCCGTCGCATTTCGTGACCCTTCTTGCGTGTGGCGCGGCGCTTGTAAGCGGGCTGCGACCTAGCATGAAAGCCTCATCGCAACCCCCACGCAACGCAAGAGGCACCCACCCATGGCCACCCCTTTCTTCAGCAAACGCGAACCCGAACTCACGCCCGCCGCCAACCCGGGCGCGGGCCCATCGGCCGCAGGCCCGCTGCGCGCCGGCAGCCCGACGCCTGCCGCGCAGCGCACCGGTCTGAACCCGACCGCATCGGCACCGGCACAGGGCGCGGCGTCCGATGCAGCGGCGCCCGCGCCGGCAGCCGGCGCGCCGGTGCGTGAGGGCGGCAGCTGCCTCATCGTCGGCCCCAACATCAAGCTCAAAGGGGTGGAGATCACCGACTGCGACACCCTGGTGGTGGAGGGGCTGGTGGAGGCCACGATGGATTCGCGGCTGATGCAGATCGCGCCCATCGGGGCGTTCCAGGGCTCCGCGCAGATCGACACCGCAGAGATCCACGGCGCCTTCGACGGCGACCTGACAGTGCGCGACAAGCTCGTCATCTACGCCACCGGGCGCGTCAGCGGCACCATCCGCTACGGCAAGCTCGTCATCGAGGAAGGCGGCCAGCTCTCGGGGCAGATCAGCTTCGGCACCGGCGACAAGGCGCGCACCGCCCCCGCGGCCGCCAATGCCGGCGCGCCGGCCGGGCTCAAGGCGGCCTGAGGCGTTGTGAACGACGCCTTCGCGCCCGCTCAGCGCGCCGCGCTGCTGGCAGCGAAGAAGTCCCAGACCAGGCGGGCGGCATCGAAGGCGGTGGAGCTGGGCTCCTTGCCGCGGCGGGTGACGCCGCCGGGCCAGGAGTGGCCACCGGTGTCGGTCACGCACAGCTCCACCCGCACACCCTGGGCGCAGCGGGCGTAGGCCTCGCAGCTCGCGCCCGTGAAGCTCTGGGTGCGCTGCGGCGTGCCTTCGCAGCGGTCGCGCTGCGCCCAGCGCCGCACGGTCTCGGGCACGGAGGTGAAGTCGGTGACCTTGCTTGCGTCGCGGAAGGCGCCGGGGCCGGCGCCGCCGTCGAACAGCACATGGTCGTCGTCGCGGGCGTGGATGTGCAGCACCGAAACCGGACGCGCCGGCGTGCACTGCAGGGTGTTGTCGGTGCCGGCGACGCTGGCGACGGCGCGGAACAGGTCTGAGGCCTCGCAGGCGAGCCGGTAGGCCATCATGCCGCCGTTGGACATGCCGGTGGCGAAGATGCGTGCCGGGTCGATGCGCGAGCGCGCCTGCAGCTGCGCCACCACGGCGCGCAGGAAGCCCACGTCATCCACCTGGCGGTCGCGGGCGTCGCCGCAGCAGGCACCGGCATTCCAGGTGGCCAGGCGCCCGCCGGGAAAGCGGCTGTAGCCATTGGGGAAGGCGACGATGAAGCCGCCTTCATCGGCCGCGTGGATGAGACCGTAGCGCGCATCGTCGGCCATGAACTCGGCAAAGCCGCCTCCGCCGTGCAGCGCCAGCACCAGCGGCAGCGGCTGCCCCGCCTCGGCCGCGCGCGGCACGTGCACCACCACCTTGCGCTCGAGGCCCTGATGCGCCACGCGGATTTCATGGTCGCCCGGCGTCAGTGGCTGCGCAGCGGCCGCCGGCGCCTGCGCAGCTGCGGCGCGCCGCTGCGCGATGCGCTCGCGCAGCGAAGACCCCTCGCCCTGCGCCCGGGCAGCACTGGCACACAGGCTGAGCGCGAGCATGCCGGTCAAGAGCGAACGGGCCGATGGGATGGGAAACGCTTCGTTTTTCATAGCAACCTCGCACCGTTTGACGCTGGGGTCTGGGCAGAAAAGTGCAAAAACACCCTCTGGCAACGCGCGAGGAGCCTGTGCGTTGACACGCGAGCGGCTGCCCGGCGACTTCCAAGGCCCACACCCGGCCGCGGCGGGCGCATTGGCCACCTGACGCCATGCCCCCGCTGCCAGGATGGGCTGTGAGGCGCAACGCGCAGCCATGGCGAGGGCCATGGCGAACACTGGCCACGACGCAGACCGCCCGCCGCCGGGATGCTCGGCGTGCGAGGGACTGGTTCAGCGTGTCCCTTACTCCACCCGCGTCACCCGCTGCGGCTTGAAGCCGAGGTCGGCGAGCTTGCCTTTGCGGGCGCGGGCAGCGCGGGCGTTGTTGAGGCTGCGGATTTCGAGCGTCTCTTCGCGCGGCTTGCCGCCGCGGCCGATGCCTTCGATGCGCACGCTGCGGGTGTAGGCGGCCGCGCCGGCGAGGTTGTCCTTGGGGTCGAGATCGATGAGNACCAGGCCGCGGCCGCCGCCGGACTGGAGCTTGAGCTCGCCGATGTCGAACGTGAGGATGCGCCCGAGCGTGGAGGCGCAGCACACATGGGTGGCGGGCGCGAGCGGCTGGCTGCCCGAGTGGCCCGCGACGTGCGAGGGCGCGCACAGGGTTTCGCCCTCGGCCAGCGTAATGAAGGCCTTGCCGGCCTTCAAGCGCGTGCTCAGGTGCTCGACGCTGGCCAGAAAGCCGTAACCGCCGGAGTTGGCCAGCAGCAGCGTGGCTGCAGGCGGCCCGGCGAAGAAATGCACGAGCTGGGTGCCGGCCTCGAGCTCGATGAAGCTGGTGAGCGGCTGGCCGTCGCCGCGCGCGCCCGGCAGCGAGGCCACGGGCACGGAATACACGCGGCCGTTGCTGCCGAAGGCGATCAGCGTGTCCACCGTGCGGCATTCGAAAGTGCCATAGAGCGCGTCGCCGGCCTTGAAGGCGAAGCTGGCCGCTTCGTGCGCATGGCCGCTGCGCGCGCGCACCCAGCCTTTCTGCGAGACGACGACGGTGACGGGTTCGTCGAGCACTTTGACTTCGGCCACCGCCTTCTTTTCGGCCTGGATCAGGGTGCGGCGCGGGTCGGCGAAGGCTTTGGCGTCGGCCTCGATCTCGCGCACCATGAGGCGGCGCAGCGCCGCCGGCGAGGCGAGGATGTCGTCGAGCCGCGCGCGCTCCTCGCGCAGTTCGGCAAGCTCCTGCTCGATGCGGATGGCTTCGAGCCGGGCGAGCTGGCGCAGGCGGATTTCCAGGATGTCCTCGGCCTGGCGATCGCTGAGGCTGAAGCGCGCGATCAGCGCGGCCTTGGGCTCGTCGCTGGCGCGGATGATGGCGATGACTTCGTCCACGTTGAGCAGCACCGTCTGCCGCCCTTCGAGGATGTGGATGCGGTCGAGCACCTTGGCCAGCCGGTGGCGGGTGCGCCGCTCGATGGTGGTGTGGCGAAACGCGATCCACTCCGTCAGCAACTGCCGCAGCGACTTGAGCACCGGCCGCCCGTCGAGCCCGATGGCGGTGAGGTTGATCGGCGCGGTGGTCTCCAGGCTGGTGTGCGCCAGCAGCGTGCGCACCAGCTCGGCCTGTTCGATGCGGCTGCTGCGCGGCTCGAACACCAGGCGCACCGCGGCTTCCTTGCCCGACTCGTCGCGCACGGCGTCGAGCACGGCGAGCACGCTGGCCTTGAGCTGGTTCTGCTCGGCGGTGAGCGCCTTCTTGCCGGCCTTGACCTTGGGGTTGGTGAGCTCCTCGATTTCCTCGAGCACGCGCTGCGCACTCACGCCGGGCGGCAGTTCGGTGACGACGAGCTGCCACTGGCCGCGCGCAAGGTCTTCGATCTTCCAGCGCGCGCGCACCTTGAGCGAGCCGCGGCCGCTGCGGTAGGCCTCGGCAATCTCGGCGGCGCTGCTGATGATCTGCGCGCCGCCGGGGTAGTCGGGGCCGCTGAGCAGGGCAAACAGCGCATCGTCGGCGAGCGCCGGGTCNCTGATGAGCGCGATGCAGGCGTCGGCCACCTCGCGCAGGTTGTGGCTGGGAATTTCGGTGGCCAGGCCCACGGCAATGCCGCTGGCGCCATTGAGCAGCGCAAACGGCAGCCGCGCGGGCAGCTGGCGCGGCTCTTCGGTGGAGCCGTCGTAGTTGGGCGTGAAGTCGACCGTGCCTTCGTCGAGCTCGTCGAGCAGCAGCCGTGTGATGCGCGAGAGCCGCGCCTCGGTGTAGCGCATGGCGGCGGCGCCGTCGCCGTCGCGGCTGCCGAAGTTGCCCTGCCCGTCGATGAGCGGGTAGCGCTGCGAAAAATCCTGCGCCATGCGCACCAGCGCGTCGTAGGCCGCCTGGTCGCCGTGGGGNTGAAAGCGCCCGAGCACGTCGCCGACCACGCGCGCGCTCTTGACCGGCTTGGCCGGCACCGTGGCGTTGGCCCCGCCATAGCCCAGGCCCATGCGGTGCATGGCATAGAGGATGCGCCGCTGCACGGGCTTCTGGCCGTCGCACACGTCGGGCAGCGCGCGGCCCTTGACGACGGAGAGCGCGTATTCGAGGTAGGCACGCTGGGCGTAAGCGGCCAGGCTGGGGGCCTCGGCGTCAGCGCCGGGGGCGTCGAAAAGCGTGGGTTCGGTCATTGCGGGGAAGGTCGGAAGCCGCAGCGGCCAGCGCCTGCGCGCGGCCGCCGTCGATGCCGGAAATCATGTTGGCGCGGCCCGCAGGCAGCGTGATGCGCACGCGCTCGACGGGGCGACGCGCCGCCGGAGGAGCCAGCGCCGCGGGCGGCTTGAGGCCCTCGTAGAGCTGCAGCACGGTGCGCACGTAGTTGCGGGTTTCGGGGTAGTCGGGAATGCGCCGGCCCGCGCGCTCGACCGCGCCCTCGCCGGCGTTGTAGGCCGCCAGCGCGAGGTCGAGCTGGCCGGAGAAGCGCGCGATCAGGTCGGCCAGGTAGCGGCTGCCGGCGCGCAGGTTGGTGCGCGGGTCGGTGAGCTTCTTCTCGGCCGGCACCCGCGCATCGCCCACCACGCCGTAGCGCGCGGCGGTGGCGGGCATGAGCTGCATGAGCCCGATAGCGCCACGCGGCGAGACGGCCTGCGCGTCGAAGCCCGATTCGGTGGCGATCAGCGCCTGCAGCAGTTCGGGCTCGAGCCCGTGGGCCTGCGCGGCCTCGCGCAGGTGGTGGCGCACCGCCTTGTAGCCCGGCGAGACGTCGAACCAGGTGACGAGCTTGCGCGCCGCGGCCGAGGGCTCGGCCGCAGCGGCGGCACCCGCGGCCACGCCCTCGCGGGTGTCGAAGCCGCCCGGCGCGGCCTCGCCCGTGGGGCCGCGGTAGAACAGCTCGTAGCGCGCGTCCACCTGCTCGGAGGCGAAGTGCGCCACGCCGCGCTCGTCCACCCGCACCCAGAGATCGGCGTGCGCCGTGTTCATCAAAAACAATAGCAGCACCGCACCGGTTCGCGCTGGGGTCCAGCGAAAACCTTCAAAACCGCCCCACCAAGCCGCGCCAGCCACCCCAGGCGCGCCCGGCGACGGCCCGCAGCGTGCCGGTGAAGGCGCGGGTGGTGGGGGTGGGTGCCTCGGGGCGACGCTGAATGGGTCCCCGCGATGGCGCGGGCCTGGCCGCGGGATGGGATGCGAGGCGCAAAGCACAGCCATAGCGCTGGCTATGGCGAGCATTTGCAACGACGCAGACCACCCGCCGCCAGGATGCGCGGCGCGCGAGGGGCTCGTTCAGCGTCGCCTTAAACATCGACATCCACCGCATCGCCGTGCAGCTCCATGAGTTCGCGCCGCGCGGCGGCNTCGCCCTTGCCCATGAGCTGCGTCATGAGCGCGGTGGTGCGCGCGGCGTCGAGCGTGCCGAGCGCGACGGGCATGAGGCGGCGGGTGTCGGGGTTGAGCGTGGTTTCCCAGAGCTGCTCGGCGTTCATCTCGCCCAGGCCCTTGAAGCGGCTGATGCTGCATTTCTCGCGCGGCACGCCGTCCTTGGCAGCCTTGTCGAGCACGGCGGCGAGTTCGCCCTCGTCGAGCGCGTAGAACTTCGCCGCGGGCTTCTTGCCGCGCGCGGGCACGTCCACGCGAAACAGCGGCGGGCGCGCCACGTACACATGGCCGGCCTCGATGAGCCGCGGGAAGTGCCGGAAGAACAGCGTGAGCAGCAGCACCTGGATGTGCGCGCCGTCCACGTCCGCGTCGGAGAGGATGCAGACCTTGCCGTAGCGCAGGCCGGCCAGCACCTCGTCGCCCGCGGCCGATGCATCGTCCGCGCCGTGCGGATCGACGCCGATGGCCACGGCGATGTCGTGCACCTCGTTGTTGGCGAACAGCCGGTCGCGCTCGACCTCCCAGGTGTTGAGCACCTTGCCCCGCAGCGGCAGGATGGCCTGGAACTCCTTGTCCCGGCCCATCTTGGCGCTGCCGCCGGCGGAGTCGCCCTCGACCAGAAACAGCTCGTTGCGCGCCGTGTCGCGGCTTTCGCAGTCGGTGAGCTTGCCCGGCAGCACGGCCACGCCCGAGCCTTTCTTCTTCTCGACCTTCTGGCTGGCGCGCTGGCGCGTCTGCGCGGCGCGGATGGCGAGTTCGGCCAGACGCTTGCCATGCTCCACATGCGCATGCAGCCAGAGTTCGAGCGCCGGGCGCACGAAGCCGGCCACCAGCCGCAGCGCGTCGCGCGAGTTCAGCCGCTCCTTGATCTGGCCCTGGAACTGCGGATCGAGCACCTTGCCCGAGAGCACGTAGCTCGCGCGGGCGAACACGTCCTCGGGCAGCAGCTTCACGCCTTTGGGCAGCAGGCCGTGCAGTTCGATGAAGCCCTTGACAGCCTGGAACACGCCCTCGCGCAGCCCCGCCTCGTGCGTGCCGCCGGCGGGCGTGGGGATGAGGTTGACGTAGNNCTCGCGCACGGTGGGGCCGTCTTCGGTGAAGGCCAGGCACCAGGCCGCGCCCTCGCCTTCGGCAAAGCTGTCGCTCTGCGCGTCGGCCCAGCCCTCGCCCTCGAACAAGGGCACCACCGGGTCGGCGCTGAGCGTCTGCGCGAGGTAGTCCTTGAGGCCGCCCTTGTAGACCCAGGTCTGGGTGTCGCGGGTTTTCTCGTTCGTCAGCGTCACCGTGACGCCGGGCATGAGCACCGCCTTGCTGCGCAGCAGATGGGTGAGTTCGCCCAGCGGCAGCACGCTGCTCTCGAAATAACGCGCATCGGGCCAGACGCGCACAATGGTGCCGCTGCGCTTCTCGCCCGCTTCCGCCGGCCGCGCGGCCAGCGGCTCGGCCACGTCGCCGCCGGCGAAGACGATGCGCGCGACCTCGCCGCCGCGCCGGCTCGTCACCTCCAGCCGCGTGGCCAGCGCATTCGTGACCGACACGCCCACGCCGTGCAGGCCGCCCGAGAAGGCATAGGCGCCGCCCTTGCCCTTGTCGAACTTGCCGCCCGCGTGCAGCCGGGTGAACACCAGTTCGATCACCGGCGCGCCCTCCTCGGGGTGCAGGCCGTAGGGAATGCCGCGGCCGTCGTCCTCCACGCTCACCGAGCCGTCGGCATGCAGCGTGACGGTGATGCGCCGGGCAAAGCCGGCCAGCGCCTCGTCAGCGGCGTTGTCGATCACCTCCTGCACGATGTGCAGCGGGTTGTCGGTGCGGGTGTACATGCCCGGGCGCTGCTTGACGGGCTCGAGCCCCTTGAGCACGCGAATCGACGCCTCGCCATAGGCGGCGGTCTGGTTTTTCGGTTCGTTCACGGAAGCCAGGGGCGCGATTGTACGGCGGCGGCCCACCAGAACTGTTTTTCCATACAGTTATTGAGCACCTTCCGCCTGAGGGAATGGGCCGCGCCGCGGGCGCCAGCAGAACGGCGGGGATTCGCTACATTCGGGTGCATGCATACGAGTTCCCCGCCCCTGGTGCGCCGCGCACCTTGTCCATGACGCAGGTGCTGCTGTGCGGCGCGCTGATCGTCACCTTGTCCATGGGTGTGCGCCACGGCTTCGGGCTGTGGTTGCAGCCCATCACCCAGGCGCGCGACTGGTCGCGCGAGAGCTTTGCACTGGCGCTGGCGGTGCAGAACCTGAGCTGGGGCCTGGTGGGCATCTTCGCCGGCATGCTGGCCGACCGCTTCGGTGCGCTGCGCGTGCTCGTCGGCGGCGCGCTGCTCTATGCGCTGGGCCTCTGGGGCATGGCCAGCAGCAGCACGCCCACGGCCTTTGCGCTGACCACCGGGGTGCTGATCGGCGCGGCACAGGCAGGCACCACGTATGCGGTGATCTACGGCGTGATCGGCCGCAACGTCGCGCCCGAGCGGCGCTCCTGGGCCATGGGCCTGGCGGCCGCCGCAGGCTCCTTCGGCCAGTTCCTGATGGTGCCGGTGGAGGGCTGGCTCATCACCACGCTCGGCTGGCAGCAGGCGCTGCTGGCACTGGCGGCGTCCGTGCTGCTCATCGTGCCGCTGGCCTGGGGCCTGCACGAGCGGCGCGCGCACGCCGGCGTGGTGCATGGCGAGCAGTCCATCGTGCAGGCGCTGCGCGAGGCGCTGCGCTATCCGAGCTTTCAGCTGCTGATGGCGGGCTACTTCGTCTGCGGCTTTCAGGTGGTGTTCATCGGCGTGCACATGCCCAGCTACCTCAGGGACCACGGCCTGTCGCCGCAGGTGGCGAGCTACGCGCTCGCGCTCATCGGGCTGTTCAACGTGTTCGGCACCTATGCCGCCGGCGCGCTGGGGCAGCGGCTGGCCAAGCGGCACATCCTGGCGTTCATCTACATCGCCCGCTCGGTGGCGATCTCGGTCTTTCTGCTGGTGCCGCTCACGCCGGCGAGCGTGTACGTGTTCGCCGCGGTGATGGGCGTGCTGTGGCTCTCCACCGTGCCGCCGACGAACGCGGCGGTTGCGCAGATCTTCGGCGTGGCGCACCTGTCCATGCTCGGTGGCTTCGTGTTCTTCAGCCACCAGATCGGCAGCTTCATGGGCGTGTGGCTCGGCGGCCTGCTGTACGACCGCACCGGCAGCTACGACATCGTCTGGTGGATCGCCATCGCCCTGGGCGTGGCCGCGGCGCTGCTGAACCTGCCGGTGAACGAGCAGCCGATTCGCCGCGCACCGGCCAGCCCCGCCGCTGCCACCGCCGGCTGAACCCCGCCGAGGGACGCGCCATGACCCCGCCAACCCGCCTGCGCCGCGCCCTGGCCTGGGCCGCGCTGCTGGCCGTGCTGCTGGCGGTGTTCGGCCTGTACACGCGCGGGGATTTCATGCTCGACGTGGCCAACCAGCTCTGGGGTTGTTTCTGAGCCTTTTCAGAGCCTTTTCAGAGTCGCTTCTGAGCCGTTTCAGCCTGTGCGCCGCCTTCCGTGGTGCCTTCCATAGACCCATCGCGGTGTTTCCCCGCCGCCCCAGCGTCAACCGGTCTTGTGTTGCTATGAGTTTTGAAGTTCACCCACCCCTCGCCNCCTCCCCCTGGGTGCGGCGCTGGGCGCACCTGATTCCCGCCGGCGGGCGCGTGCTCGACGTGGCCTGCGGGCGCGGGCGGCATGTGCGCTGGCTGGCCGCGCGCGGCCATGCGGTGAGCGCGGTGGACCGCGACGCCGAGGCCATCGCCGCGCTGGCTCCGCTCGGCGGCGTGGAGGCGGTGTGCACCGACATCGAGGCCGGCCCCTGGCCCTTCGCCGGGCGCCGCTTCGACGCGGTGGTGGTCACCAACTACCTCTGGCGCCCCCTGCTGCCCACGCTGGTGGACAGCGTCGCGCCCGGCGGCGTGCTGATCTATGAGACCTTTGCCGTCGGCAACGAGNCCTTCGGCAAGCCCTCGCGGCCGGACTTTCTGCTGCAAAGCGGCGAGCTGCTGCGCGCCTGCGGCCTGTGCGAGGGCGAGAGCGCCTTGCGCCCGGTGGCCTACGAGGAAGGGCGGCTCGACGCCNCCGTGCGCTGCGTGCAGCGCCTGGTCGCGGTGCGCGGCGCAGCGCCCTCGGCCATCGCCCTGCCCTCGTTAGAATGAGCGTTTTCGCTCCTTCGCTGCGAACATGACATCCACCTTCCGCCCCATCCGGGGCAGCATCCCGGCGCTCGTCACCCCCATGCGCGAGGACGGCGCCGTCGACTACGCGGCGCTGCGCCGCCTCATCGACTGGCACATCGCCGAGGGCACCGACTGCATCAGCGTGGTCGGCACCACGGGCGAATCGCCCACCGTCACGGTCGAGGAACACTGCGAGATCATCCGCGTCACCGTCGAGCAGGCCGCCGGCCGCGTGCCGGTGATGGCGGGCTGCGGCGCCAACTCCACCGCCGAAGCGATCGAACTCGCGCGCTTTGCGAAGAAGGTCGGCGCGGACTGCCAGCTCCAGGTCGTGCCCTACTACAACAAGCCCACGCAAGAGGGCCAGTATCAGCACTTCAGATCAATCGCCGAGGCCACCGGCGACCTGCCCATCATCCTGTACAACGTGCCCGGCCGCAGCGTGGCCGACATGGCGCACGACACCGTGCTGCGCCTGGCGCAGGTGCCGGGCATCGTCGGCATCAAGGAAGCCACCGGCAACATCGAGCGCGCGCAGTGGCTCATCCGCCAGGCGCCCGCGGGCTTCTCCATCTACTCGGGCGACGACCCCACCGCCGTTGCCCTCATGCTGCTCGGCGGCCACGGCAACATCAGCGTCACCGCCAACGTGGCTCCGCGTCTCATGCACGAGCTGTGCATGGCCGCCATCGCCGGCGACGTGGCCCGCGCCCGCGCCATCCAGATGCAGCTGTTGCCGGTGCACAAGGCCTTGTTCGTCGAGGCCAACCCGATCCCGGTCAAGTGGGCCATGGCGCGCATGGGCCTCATCGGCCCGGCGCTGCGCCTGCCGCTCACGCCGCTGTCGACCGCTCTCGAGCCCACGGTCGAGGCCGCCCTGCGCGAAGCCGGCCTGCTCTGACCCCGTCTCCATGCCTGCCCCGCGCCGCATGCGCACCCTCCAGAGGAAACCCGTCCTGTGAAGCCCTTTGCCCCCACTGCCACCCGGCTCGGCGCCCTCGCGCTGGTGTTTGCGCTGTCGGCCTGCTCGGTCCTCGAAGGCGACAAGATCGACTACAAGAGCGCGGGCAAGGCCCCCACGCTGGAAATTCCGCCCGACCTCACCCAGCTCAGCCGCGACACGCGCTACAACGTGCCCGGCGCGGCCGTCACCGCCAGTGGCTTCGCCGCCGGGCAGACGGCGGCCGCCGCCAACGTCGGCGGCACGGTGGCCGCCACCGCGGTGGGCGACGTGCGCATCGAGCGCGCGGGCAACACCCGCTACCTCGTGGTCAAGCGCCCGGCCGACCAGCTCTGGGACCCGGTGCGCGACTTCTGGCAGGAAAACGGCTTCCTGCTCACCGTGGACAACCCCAAGATCGGCGTGATGGAGACCGACTGGGCGGAAAACCGCGCGAAGATTCCGCAGGACATCATCCGCCAGACGCTGGGCAAGCTGCTCGACTCGGTCTACTCCACCGCCGAGCGCGACAAGTTCCGCACCCGCTTCGAGCGCGCCGCCGACGGCAGCACCGAGATCTACATCAGCCACCGCGGCATGATCGAGGTCTACACCAACAACGCCACCAAGGAAAACACCGTCTGGCAGCCGCGCCCCACGGACCCGGACCTGGAGAACGAATTCCTGCGCCGCCTGATGGTCAAGCTCGGCGTCTCGCAGGAACAGGCCAAGGCCGCCGTGGCCGCCGGTACCNCGGCCGCGGCCGCGCGGCTGGTGACCGGCGCCAACGGCCAGCCCCTGGTCGAGCTTGACGACGGCTTCGACCGCGCCTGGCGCCGCGTCGGCCTCACGCTCGACCGCACCGGCTTCACCGTCGAGGACCGCGACCGCAGCAAGGGCCTGTACTTCGTGCGCTACGTGGTGCTCGACCCCAACCGCAAGGAGCCCGGCTTCTTCGGCAAGCTCTTCGGCAGCAGCGACAACGCCGCGCCACCGGTGAAGTACCGCATCGAGGTGCGCGCTGCCGACAAGGGCAGCGTGGTGAGCGTGCAGGATGTCAACGGCGCGAGCGCGCCGGCCGAGACCGCGCGCAACATCCTCAAGGTCATCGCCGAAGACCTGCGCTGACGCAGGCCCGGTTCCACTGCGCCCGCCCAGACGCTCCCGTGCTTCGCTTCCGGAGTCTGGGCAGCGGCAGTTCGGGCAACGCCACCGTCATCGAGGCGCGCTGCGGCCTGCAGACCACGCGCCTGCTCGTCGACTGCGGCTTCAGCCTGCGCGCGCTCGACGCGCGGCTGGCCGCTGCCGGCCTGAATGCGGCCGACCTGAGCGCCGTGTTCATCACCCACGCCCACAGCGACCACGTCGGCTGTGTGCGCGCTCTCGCAACGCGAAGGCNNCTGCCCGTCTACCTGAGCGAGGGCACCTGGCGCGCCTGCGCCGGGCTCGATCTGCAGGACCNNCGGCTGCGCCTGGCCACCGACGGCGAAGCACTCGAACTCGGCGCCCTGCACCTCACCCCGTTTGCCGTGCCGCACGACGCGCCCGAGCCGCTGCAACTGCGCGCCAGCGACGGCGACCGGCACCTGGGCGTGCTGACCGACCTCGGCCACGTGCCGGTGGAGGTCCTCGGGCGGCTGGCCGGCGTGCACGCCCTGCTGCTCGAATGCAACCACGACCCCGAACGCCTGGCGGCGTCGAGCTACCCGCCGTTTCTCAAGCGCCGCGTCGGCGGGGCGCACGGCCACCTCGCCAACGCCCAGGCCGCCGAAGCCGCCGCCGCGCTGGCGCATGCCGCGCTGGGCACGGTGATGGCGGCGCACCTGAGCGCGCGCAACAACACGCCCGAACTCGCGCGCCAGGCCCTGTCCGCCGCGCTGGGCCGCACGCCCGAGGACATTCCCGTGGCCGACNCCCGGCACGGCAGCGCCTGGTGGGCGGTGTGAGCGCCGTTTGGGCGGCCGCGCAGGCCAGTCGCCCGGTGTAGGCCCCAACCACGGCTGCACGGGATGCCACTCCGAGCACGGGGCAGGTATCATTCCCCATGCGCAAACGCCCGAACCAAGGCTCCATACCTCAGGCCCTCAGGACCTGAGCGAGGCGCGCGCGCCCGCTCATGCGGGCGTAGCTCAAGGGTCAGAGCGGCTTCCTTATAAGAGGCTGACCTGGGTTCGAGTCCCAGCGTCCGCACCACGAACACCCCTCCGCAAAACGAACACGGCGACCGGCCCGCGGCCTGGTTGCCGCCTATTTCATCCCGCGCCGAGCGCCGGGGTTGCACGCTGGAGAGCGCCCCTGCGGATGGCGTCGTTGATGGCAACCGACTTCGCCCTCCTTGCCATCGGCATGCGCGAAGTCATGCCGTGAAACGAAAAAGCCGCCCGAGGGCGGCTTTTCGTGGCCAGCAGAAGGATTACTTCTTGGCGGCGGCGGCAGCGGCTTCGGCGGCCTTCTTGGCAGCGTCGCCAGCAGCGTCAGCAGCGCCCTTGGCGGCGTCGACGGCAGCGGCGGCGCCAGAAGCGGCGGCGGCAGCACCAGAGGCTGCAGCAGCGGCAGCGTCAGCAGCGGCCGGAGCGGCAGCGGAGCCGCCGGCTCAGCGGCGGGAGCGGGCGCCGGGGCAGCAGCGGGAGCGGGGGCGGGAGCCGGAGCCGGCTCTTCCTTCTTGCCGCAGGCAGCGAGGGCGGCGGCAGCGATCAGGGCAGCCAGAACGAGGGACTTGTTCATGTCGGAAATTCCTTGAAATGAAACGGGAAACAACGTTGTTGCGAACCGCCAAGACCGGTTGCGCCAGCCTTGGCTGAGAGAAAGCATGCGAGCTCTTTCCGCTCAATCAAAAATTATAGTCCTTACGGCGCAATCCCGACAAACCCTGACGGCGCGCTGAAAGCGAAGTGTCGCAATTGCGAAAAATGCGACACATGCGGCCGTCACAAACCGAGGGTGGTGGCCGGGAAGCCCGGTGCGCTCTGGCGCAGCCAGTGGTCCAGCGTTTCGCGCAGGGCCACGCGGCGTTCGGGTGCCTGGCTGCAGACGCCGACGCAGCGGTCACGNTCGATGCGCTGCAGCGCCCAGTTCGGCGTGAGCACCAGGCTCGGCACGTCGAGCCGGTCGGCCTGCGCCACACGGCGGCATTCGATGATGTGCGACCAGGTCCTGCGCCATGCAACGAAGCGCGGATGCAGCCGCAGCACCGGGTCGTAGCTCTTGGCCAGCATCACGAAGCGGCGCCCGCCGTGCGACCAGGCCTGCAAGTCCTCGACGAAGGCGCGCTCGCCCAGCGGCCAGTCTTCGAAATCGGCATCGGAGAAGATGATCTCGCGCCACGCCTGCGCCGCGGCCTGGTGCATCGCGTCGCGCAAGGCCTGGCGAAAGGCCTCGCGGCCCTCGAAGCGGCCGTCCGGCAGCGCGCCCGGCTCCGGCGCTGCGCCCGATTCAGTCGTGCCCGACTGGGCCTGTGGTGTCGTCGTCATGGAGCCACCCCGCTTCCTTCCATTGCTGCACCAGGGCACGCGCGCCGCGGCTGGCCTTGCGCAGCGCCTGGGCATCGAGCCGCCGCGCATCGGCAAGTGCGTGCATGAGCTGCGCGTCGCGCCCGCTGGCGAGGTAGCTCTCGCCGTTGATGAAAATGCGCGCCTCATCGTAGAGCATGCGCGTGCGCCGGTCGAGCACCACACCCACGGCGTCCCGCGGCGCCGCGGCGCCGATGGCCGGGGCGAACACCACCTGCGGCTTGGGCTCACTCAGGTATTCACCCAGCAGGCAGGCGAGTTCCTCCGGGTCGTCGAGCACGGCCAGCAAGGCGTCGCGGGCGAAGTCCAGCATGGGGCCGGGAATGGCCCCGGGGGCGGCGACGGCGGGTTGCTTGGGGTCGCGGTACGGCGTCTCGCCGGCGACCTCCTCGGCGTCTTCGGCCAGGCGCTGCAGCAGCTCGCGCGCGAGTTCGCCGCGCTTGGGCTGGCGAAAGCCGATGGAGTAGGTCATGCACTCGCCCACCGCGATGCCGTCGTGCGCCCAGCCCGGCGGCAGGTAGAGCATGTCGCCGGGGTCGAGCACGAACTCCTCCTCGGGCTCGAAGTGCGCGAGGATGCGCAGCGGCAGCCCCTCGACCAGGGTCTTGTCCTTCTGCCGGCCGATGCGCCAGCGCCGCTGGCCGTAGGCCTGGAGCAGGAACACGTCGTAGCTGTCGAAATGCGGGCCGACGCCGCCGCCGTCGCTGGCCCAGGAAATCATCACGTCGTCGAGCCGCGCGTCCGGCACGAAACGGAAGCGCTGCATGAGCCGGTGCACCGCTTCGACGTGCAGGTCCACGCCCTGCACCAGCACCGTCCAGTTGGGCTTCTTGATCGGCGGCAGCGCACGCCGCGGCAGCGGCCCGTGGCGCAGCTTCCAGCCCGCGTCGCCGCACTGCAGCAGGCGCGATTCGACCTCCTCGCGCTCGGCCAGTGCAAACAGCGCGGCGCGGTCGAGCAAAGGGGTGAAACCGGCGATCGCCTGGCGCACCAGCAGCGGCCTTTTCTGCCAGTGGCGCTGCATGAACTGCTGCGGGCTCAGGCCGCCGAGCAAGGGCGTGGGTTGGGTCGTGTCCATGGGACAATTCTCCCATGGACATCACCGAACACTGCGTGGTTGCGCTGACCTGGACGCTCAAGGACACGCTGGGCGAGGAACTCGACGTGCTCGACGAGCCGGTGGAGTTTCTCGTCGGCGGGCGCGACCTGCTGCCGCGCATCGAAGAAGCCCTGCAAGGCCTCGGCCCGGGCGCCACGCTGAACCTGCACCTGGAGCCCGAGGAGGCCTTCGGCGACTTTGAGGACCAGCTGCTGTTCCTCGAGCCGCGCGCCCTCTTCCCCGCCGACATCGAGGTGGGCATGACCATCGAGGGCCATGCGCTGCCCGAAGGCACCCACCCCGACGCGCCCAAGGATCTGCTCTACACGGTCAGCGAGATCTACCCCGAGCACATCGTGCTCGATGGCAACCACCCGCTGGCGGGCATCGCGCTGCGGCTGTCGCTCAAGGTGCACGCGGTGCGCGAAGCCACCGAAGAGGAAGTGGGCGCGGGCACCTGCGGCACGGGCTTCTTTCGCATCGAGGTGGGCGAGGGACCCGCCGACCCGGCCGACGACGCCATCGCGGCGGCCGCGCGTTCGGTGGCCGGCGGCGCGGGGCCGACGCTGCACTGAACCCCGGCGGTGCGGGGGCGACCCTGCACTGAACCCACGTGGGCGACAGCGCCGCTGATGGGCCATCCGCGGCGGTCGCGGGCCGACCCGGCACGACCGGAATGGCGCGAACGGGTGGATGGACCGGGTTTGGAAGGTTTTCGAAGGTTTTTGCCGAAACCCCAGCGCCAACCGGTCAGGTGACGCTCACTTTTTGAAGTGGTCAACGCTTACCCTCGCCCGGTTGAGCCGTAGCCGCCAGCGCCGCGCGCACTCGCCGCGCCGAAGGCTCGACCACGCGGAACTGCGCCTGCACCACCGGCACGACCACCAGTTGGGCGATGCGCTCCATCGGCTCGATGGTGAAGGGCGTGTCGCTGCGGTTCCAGGCGCTGACCATGAGCTGGCCCTGGTAGTCGCTGTCGATCAAGCCCACCAGGTTGCCCAGCACGATGCCGTGCTTGTGCCCCAGCCCCGAGCGCGGAAGAATCAGCGCGGCATAGCCGGGGTCGGCAATGTGGATGGCCAGCCCCGTGGGCACGAGCGCGCAGGCATTGGGCGCGAGCGCAAGCGGCGCGTCGAGGCAGGCGCGCAAATCCAGCCCGGCGCTGCCCGGCGTGGCATAGGCGGGCAGGCGCTCGGCCATGCGCGGGTCGAGGATCTTGAGTTCGATGTTCATGGAGGAAGTCGGATTCAGTCCACCGCGCCGAGGCGGCGCGCCAGGTCGGCCACCAGCGCGCGGGCCAGTTCCGCCTTCGGTGCGCGGGGCAGTTCCGTCGTCCCCTGCGCGTCCACCAGCAGCAGCGCGTTGTCGTCGCGGCCGAAGGTGTCCGGGCCGATGTTGCCCACCAGCAGCGGCACGTTCTTGCGCAGGCGCTTCTCCTGCGCGTGGCGCAGCAGGTGGTGGCTCTCGGCCGCGAAGCCCACGCAGAACAGCTCGCCGCTGCGTGCGCGCGGCAGCGCGGCGACGGTGGCGAGAATGTCCGGGTTCTCGGTGAAGGTCAGCGCGGGCGTGGCGCCGCTGCCGTCCTTCTTGATCTTNTCCGCAGCCACCTGCGCCGGCCGCCAGTCCGCCACCGCCGCGGTGGCGATGAACACGTCGGCCGCGTCCACCTCGGCGCGCACCGCGGCCAGCATGTCGGCCGCCGAGAGCACGTCCACGCGCCGCACCCCGCGCGGCGTGGGCAGCGCCACCGGGCCGGCCACCAGCACCACCTCGGCCCCCGCCTCGCGCGCGGCCTCGGCGATGGCGAAACCCATCTTGCCGCTGGAGCGGTTGGTGAGGCCACGCACCGGGTCGATGGCCTCCCAGGTCGGCCCGGCCGTGACCAGCACGCGCCGTGCGCGCAGCAGCGGCGCCGTGAGCACCGCGCGCAGATCGGCCAGGATCTCGGGCGGCTCGAGCATGCGGCCGTCACCCGTCTCGCCGCANGCCTGCTCGCCGCAGCCCACGCCCAGCACCTGCGCCCCGTCGGCGCGCAGCTGCGCCGCATTGCGCTGCGTGGCCGGGTGGGCCCACATCTCGCGGTTCATCGCCGGCGCAATCACCAGCGGCACCCGCGCGGCGGGCCGCGCCAGGCACAGCAGGCTCAGCAGTTCGTCGGCACGGCCCTGGGCGAGTCGCGCCATGAAGTCCGCACTGGCCGGCGCGATCAGCACCGCGTCGGCCTCGCGGCCGAGGTTGATGTGCGCCATCGCGTTGGGCGCGCGCACGTCCCACTGCGAGCCATAGACCGGCCGGCCCGAGAGCGCCTGCATCGTCACCGGGGTGATGAAGTGCTCGGCCGCCTCGGTCATGACCACCTGCACGCTCGCGCCGGCCTTGACCAGCAGGCGGCACAGCTCGGCGGCCTTGTAGCAGGCCACGCCGCCGCTGAGGCCGAGCACGATGTGTTTTCCATGCAAGACATCCATGCGGCCAATATACCAACCCGCCGCGCGCGCCGGGATGCGACATCCGCCACGGCGCCCTCCGGGCAAACCCGCAGCGCGCAGACGCGCGCGCCTATAATCCACGTTTACCACCTCCTTCGGGCTGCGCCCGACCCTGACATGACCAAATTCGTCTTCGTCACCGGCGGTGTGGTGTCTTCCCTGGGCAAGGGAATCGCCTCAGCCTCCCTTGCTGCGATCCTCGAATCGCGCGGCCTCAAAGTCACCCTCATCAAGCTCGACCCCTACATCAACGTGGACCCGGGCACCATGAGCCCGTTCCAGCACGGCGAGGTGTTCGTCACCGACGACGGGGCCGAGACCGATCTCGACCTCGGCCACTACGAGCGCTTCATCACCACGCGCATGAAGCGCGCCAACAACTTCACCACCGGCCAGATCTACAAGAGCGTGCTCGAGAAGGAGCGCCGCGGCGACTACCTCGGCAAGACGGTGCAGGTGATCCCGCACATCACCAACGAGATCCAGGAATTCATCCGCCGCGGCGCCGGCGTGGACACGCCCGATGCGGTGGACGTGGCCATCGTCGAGATCGGCGGCACCGTGGGCGACATCGAATCGCTCCCCTTCCTCGAAGCCGCGCGGCAGATGAGCCTGCGCCTGGGCCCGAACAACTCGGCTTTCGTGCACCTCACCTACGTGCCGTGGATCGCCGCGGCGGGCGAGCTCAAGACCAAGCCCACCCAGCACACGGCACAGAAGCTGCGCGAGATCGGCATCCAGGCCGACGCGCTGCTGTGCCGCGCCGACCGGCCCATCCCCGAGGACGAGCGCGCCAAGATCAGCCTGTTCTCCAACGTGCCCGAATGGGGCGTCATCAGCATGTGGGACGTGGACACCATCTACAAGGTGCCGCGCATGCTGCACGAGCAGGGGCTCGACGGGCTGATCTGCGACAAGCTGCGCCTGAACACTCCGCCGGCCAACCTGCGCCGCTGGGACGCGCTGGTGTATGAAACCGAACACCCGCAGGGCGAGGTCACCATCGCCATGGTGGGCAAGTACGTCGACCTGTCGGACAGCTACAAGTCGGTCAACGAGGCGCTGCGCCACGCGGGCATGAAGAACCATGTGCGCGTGCGGATCGACCACATCGACTCCGAAACCATCGACGACGCCAGCGTCTCGCGGCTGGCCAAGTACGACGCCATCCTCGTGCCCGGCGGCTTCGGCAAGCGCGGCATCGAGGGCAAGATCCGCGCCGCGCGTTACGCCCGCGAGCAGCGCCTGCCCTACCTCGGCATCTGCCTGGGCATGCAGGTGGCCACCATCGAGTTCGCGCGCCATGTCGCCGGCCTTGAGGGCGCCAACAGCACCGAGTTCGACGCGCACACGCCGCACCCCGTCATCGCACTGATCGACGAATGGCTCGATGCCGACGGCACGCTGCAGAAGCGCGACGCCCACACCGACCTCGGCGGCACCATGCGCCTGGGCGCGCAGAGCGCCGACGTGCAGCCGGGCACGCTGGCCTACTCCATCTACGGGCCGGTCGTGACCGAGCGCCACCGCCACCGCTACGAGGCCAACACCCAGTACCTCGACCGGCTGCGCGCGGCCGGCCTGGTGATCTCCGCCCTCACCCAGCGCGAACAGCTCACCGAAATCGTCGAGCTGCCGCAGGCCGTGCACCCGTGGTTCATCGGCGTGCAGTTCCACCCGGAATTCAAGTCCACGCCCTGGGACGGCCACCCGCTGTTCAACGCCTTCATCCGCGCCGCCCTCGAACACCAGAGCGGCCGCGCCTCACNNTCAAAGCCGTGGCCTGAGCAACGAGAAACACCCATGAAACTCTGCGGATTCGACGTCGGCCTGGACCAACCCTTCTTCCTCATCGCCGGCCCGTGCGTCGTCGAGTCCGAGCAGTTGCAGATGGACGTGGCCGGGCAGATCCGCGACATCACCGCAGCGCTGGGCATCCCCTTCATCTTCAAGAGCAGCTACGACAAGGCCAACCGCTCCTCGGGCGCGAGCTTTCGCGGCCCCGGCATGGACAAGGGGCT
Organism: Burkholderiaceae bacterium; assembly: GCA_013693755.1. Taxonomy (GTDB): domain Bacteria; phylum Pseudomonadota; class Gammaproteobacteria; order Burkholderiales; family Burkholderiaceae_C; genus Tibeticola. The sequence goes on along the minus strand of CP059256.1, from coordinate 2,607,406 downwards.
GGAAATCCTCGCCAAGGTGCGCCGCGAGATCGGCGTGCCTGTGCTCACCGACGTGCACACCGAGAGCGAAATCNCCGCCGTCGCCGCGGTGGTGGACGTGCTGCAGACGCCGGCCTTCCTGTGCCGCCAGACCGATTTCATCCGCGCCGTCGCCCAGAGCGGCAAGCCGGTGAACATCAAGAAGGGCCAGTTCCTCGCGCCGCACGACATGAGGAACGTCATCGACAAGGCCCGCGCCGCCGCGCGCGAGGCGGGCCTGTCGGACGACCGCTTCCTCGCCTGCGAGCGCGGCGTGAGCTTTGGCTACAACAACCTCGTCTCCGACATGCGCAGCCTGGCCATCATGCGCGAGACCGCCGCGCCGGTCGTGTTCGACGCCACCCATTCGGTGCAGCTGCCCGGCGGCCAGGGCACGAGCTCGGGCGGCCAGCGCGAGTTCGTGCCGGTGCTCGCGCGCGCCGCGGTGGCCGTGGGCGTCGCCGGCCTGTTCATGGAGACGCACCCCGACCCCGCCCACGCCCTCTCCGACGGGCCCAATGCCGTGCCGCTCAAGCACCTGCGGGCCCTGCTCGAATCCCTGCGCGAGGTCGACGCCGTCACCAAGCGCCGCGGCTTCCTCGAGCAGCATTTCAACGACTGACCCTCTCCACCGAACCCCATGCCCAGCGCCTACGTCATCGCCGATGTCACCGTCACCAACGCCGAACAGTACGCGCAGTACCGGCAGCTCTCCAGCGTGGCCATGCAAGTGCATGGCGCGGAGATCTGCGTGCGCGGCGGCACCGTGGTGCCACTCGAAGGCGGCTGGACGCCCGAGCGCATCGTGGTGCTGAAGTTCCCCAGCCTCGACGCCGCCCGCGCCTTCTACGACAGCCCCGAATACCGCGCCGCCCGGGCCGCGCGTGACGGCGTCTGCGTGATGCGCATGATCGCGGTGGAGGGCGTCTGATGCGGCCACCCGCGGGCATCGGCGCGCGCATCGCGTTCGTCATCGCCTGCGCGGTGCTGCCGGCCCTGGTGGCCTGGCTGCTGGGGCAGGCCTTGTGCACGCCCAGTGAGGCAGCCGCGCCGATCGACGCGGCAGATGTCAGCGGCGCACGCGGCTGCTGGGAGCCGGTGGCCGCGGCCATGCTGTTCGGCGGCCTGGGCTGGCTCGCCGGCTGGATCACCGTGCTGCGCCATGCAAGCACCGCGCGGCCGCCGCAATGAACCGACCGACCGTTACATCTTTTCATTTCTTCAGCGCATTCTCTGAACCGAAAGGACCTTTCCCATGAGCGCCATCGTTGACATCGTCGGCCGCGAGATTCTCGACAGCCGCGGCAACCCCACCGTCGAGTGCGACGTGCTGCTGGAGAGCGGCACCATGGGCCGCGCGGCCGTGCCCTCCGGCGCCTCGACCGGCACCCGCGAGGCCGTGGAACTGCGCGACGGCGACAAGAGCCGCTACGGCGGCAAGGGCGTGCTCAAAGCCGTCGAGCACATCAACACCGAAATCAGCGAGGCGGTGCTGGGCCTCGATGCGTCGGAGCAAGCCTTCCTCGACAAGACCCTGATCGACCTCGACGGCACCGAGAACAAGAGCCGCCTGGGCGCCAACGCCATCCTCGCCGTGTCGATGGCGGTCNGCCGCGCCGCGGCCGAGGAATCGGGCCTGCCGCTGTACCGCTACTTCGGCGGCATGAACGGCTGCCAGCTGCCGGTGCCGATGATGAACGTCATCAACGGCGGCGCGCACGCCAACAACAACCTCGACCTGCAAGAGTTCATGATCGTGCCGGTGGGCGCGCCGAGCCTGCGCGAGGCGCTGCGCTGGGGCGCCGAGACCTTCCACGCGCTCAAGAAAATCATCCACGACCGCGGCATGAGCACCGCCGTCGGTGACGAGGGCGGCTTTGCGCCCAGCGTGGCCAGCCACGAAGCGGCCATCCAACTCATCCTCGAGGCAATCAGCAACGCCGGCTACACGGCGGGCGAGCAGATGGCCATCGCCATCGACTGCGCGGCCAGCGAGTTCTACAAGGACGGCCAGTACCACCTCGCCGGCGAGGGCCTGACGCTGTCGGCGCAGGAGTGGACGAACGTGCTCGAGACCTGGGTGGACAAGTATCCCATCATCTCCATCGAAGACGGCATGGCCGAGGGCGACTGGGAAGGCTGGCAGCTGCACACCGAACGCCTGGGCAAGAAGGTGCAGCTCGTGGGCGACGACATCTTCGTCACCAACACCAAGATCCTCAAGGAAGCCATCGAGCGCGGCGTCGCCAACTCCATCCTCATCAAGATCAACCAGATCGGCACGCTGACCGAGACCTTCGCCGCCATCGAGATGGCCAAGCGCGCGGGCTACACCGCCGTCATCAGCCACCGCTCGGGCGAGACCGAGGACAGCACCATCGCCGACATCGCCGTGGGCACCAACGCCGGCCAGATCAAGACCGGCTCCATGAGCCGCAGCGACCGCATGGCCAAGTACAACCAGCTGCTGCGCATCGAGGAAGACCTGGGCGACATTGCCCACTACCCCGGCCGCGCCGCGTTCTACAACCTGCGCTGATCGCTGTATCCGGCCGGCCGCCGCAGCCCCCACCGACCATGTGGACCCAGCGCCTCGTCACCGCCGTGCTGGTCACCCTGCTGGGGGTGTTTCATGCCCAGCTGTGGATCGGCCGCGGCAGCCTGCCCGAGGTGCAGCAGCTGCGCCAGAAGCTGCAGGCGCAGCTCGCCGCCAACGAGGCCGCCGCGATCGCCAACGCGCGGCTGGCGGCCGAGGTGCGCGACCTGCGCGAAGGCGTCGCCACCATCGAGGAGATGGCGCGCTTCGAGCTCGGCATGGTCAAGCCCGACGAAATCCTGGTGCAGTACGGGCCTTGAGCCGTCGCGTGGGTCGCGCCGCGGTGCCAAGGCCATGGCGCGCACCGCGCCGGCGCGACCTGCCGCGACGCCGCTCCGTGGCCTCGGTCCGGCGTCCACGCCACTCACAACCGGCTGACCGCCCGCCCCGCTGAACGCCTGCCCGCCCTGCCCCGCTGCCCATGCCCGAATCGCTGTTCGTCGTCGCCTTCACCGCCTGGNGCAGCCCGACGACCTGGCTCGAGGTCGTGGCGTTCGGGCTGTCGCTGGCCATGGTGGGCTGCAATGTCCGCGAAATCCACTGGGGCTGGCCGCTGGCCGCGCTGGCCTCCATCCTGTATTTCGCGCTGTTCTGGCGCAGCAAGCTCTACGGTGACGCCGCGCTGCAGGTCTTCTTCGCCGTCATGGCCGTCTGGGGCTGGGCGCAGTGGCTGCGCGGCAAGCGCGCCGACGGCAGCGCGCTGCGGGTGGCGCAGCTCAGCCCGCGCGGCTGGCGCTATCTGCTGGCCAGCGCGGCCCTGCTGTGGCCGGCCACCGGCCTGTTCCTGCTGCGCCTCACCGACACCGACGTGCCCTGGTGGGACGCTTTCCCCACGGCGCTGAGCCTGATCGGCCAGGTGCTGCTGGGACGAAAATACCTTGAGAACTGGCTGGTCTGGATCGCGGTGAACGTGGTGAGCGTGGGGTTGTTCGCCTGGAAGGGCTTGTGGCTGACCAGCCTGCTCTATGCGCTCTTCGTCGGCCTCTCGGTCGTCGGCTGGCGCGCCTGGCAGCGCTCGCAGCGCACTGCAGCACCATGAGCCGCCCCGACAAGCCGCTGCGCGTGGCCGTGCTCGGTGCGGAGAGCACCGGCAAGACCGCGCTCACCCTTGCCCTGGCCGAAGCCCTGCGCGAGTGCGGCGTGCGAGCGGCAGTGGTGCCGGAATACCTGCGCGAATGGTGCGACGCCGCCGCGCGCACCCCGGCCCCGCACGAGCAGCGGGCCATCGCGCGCGAGCAGGCACGCCGCGTCCTCGCCGTGCGCGACGCCGACCTGGTGCTCGCCGACACCACGCCGCTCATGACCGCCATCTACAGCGAGCTGTTGTTTGCCGACCGCTCGCTGCACCCCTTCGCGCTGGCCCACCAGCGCCACTATGACCTCACGCTGCTCACCGGGCTGGACCTGCCCTGGGTGCCCGACGGCCTGCAGCGCGATGGCGCGCATGTGCGCGAGCCGGTGGACGCGCTGGTGCGCCACGCCCTGCGCGAGGCCGCCGTGCCCTGGCACGTCGTCTACGGCCACGGCCCGGCGCGCCGCGATCACGCCCTGGCCGCTATTTTTCAGTAGCATNCCACCGACCATCTGGCGCTGGGGTTCCAGCAGAAAAGTTCCCGACACACCCGCTGGAGCCCCTTGTGCGCCCACTGCGGCGACGCGGCAGCCAAGCGGCGGATGTTTCGGGGCCTCGGGCCCATCACCGCGCCGCCCGCGTGATGCGACCGGTGTAGGTATTGACCCTGATCAACAAACGGTCTCTTCCCGGAGTAAGCTCCGTCTCCGCGCATACCCCCGTTGTATCAAGGAGACGCCATGAACACCGCCACGCTTCCCCGAGCACCGAGCCGCCGCGGCATGGGCTGGCGCCACACGCTGCGCCATCTGTGGTTTCGCAGCCCCGACGATGTGGAGCCGCTGATCAACGAGGTGGCCGTGCGCATCCGCGCGGGCATTCTGTTGTTCATCCCGTTGTTCATGCTCTACACGCTGCTCGACGTGGTGCTGGGCAGCCGCTGGGAAGTCACGGGTAACGTCATCAAGGACACCTTCGACACCGATTTCGACGGTCGCATCCTCTACATGGTCGAGGCGGTGCACCGCGTCTATGACTACCGGCTGCAGTCCTGGCTGCTGGTTTACGCGTTCTTCGAGATGATCGTGAGCATGTTCCCGCTGACCGCGCGGCTCTCGCCCACGGTGTGGATTGCCAGCCTGCTCTCGGCCAACAAGACGCCGCTGTGGAAGCCGCTCGCCCCGAAGCGCATGGCCTGGAGCATCGGCGCAACGATGATCGCCGTCTGCTGGATCTTCTTCAACCCCGACACCTTCGCCGGCTGGGTCAACACCGTGACGCTGCACGAGCTGCTGCCCACCACCTCGAACTACATGCCGCGCTGGATTCCGCTGGTGGCCGTCGGCGTGTGCGTGGGCTTCATGTGGATGGAGACGGTGCTTGGCGTGTGCGTGGGCTGCGAGCTGCACGCCCTGCTGGCGCGGCTGGGTGTGTTCAAGGAAGAGTGCGAGGCCTGCAACAACCTCGACTTCGATACGCCGCGCTGAGGCCGAACGCCGCTCCAGCACCCCCGCATCGACGCGCGTCTGAACGCGGGCCGCGCCCGCATCCGGCCCGGCGGCAGCTACTGCACCTGCGGCCCGACCGGCGGCTGCCCGACGGCGGGCAGGAACAACTGGGCCACCTCCACCGCGTCGAACCGGTACTGCTGGCCGCAGAAGTCGCAGCCGACCTCCACCTGCCCCTCCTCCCGCACGATGGCCTCGGCCTCGTCGGCGCCGAGCGAGCGCAGCATCTGCGCCACGCGCTCGCGGCTGCAGCTGCAGGCAAAGCGCGGGCCGCTTTCGCCGGTGCGCGGCTCGAAGCGCTGCAGCGGCTCTTCCCAGAACAGGCGGTGCAGCACCGTGTCGGCGTCCAGGGTGAGCAGCTCCTCGCGCTTCAGGCTGCGCGCCAGCAGCGCGATGCGGCGGTAATCCTCCTCGGGGTCGGCCGAAGCCGCGCCGGCGCCGGTNGGCGCGACCTTCGAGGTTGTNTCACCCTGGCCGGGCAGCCGCTGGATCAGCAGGCCGGCGGCCACCTGGTTGTCGGCGGCAAGCACCAGCGTGGTGTCGAGCTGCTCGGACTGGCGCATGTAGTGCTCCAGCGCGCTGCTCAGGCTCGTGAGCGCCGCGCCGTGCTCGTCGACGAGCGGCACCACGCCCTGATAGGGCTGCTGGCCCGGCTGCCGGTCGCGCGGGTCCAGCGTGATGGCGCAGCGCCCGTGACCGTGCGGGTTGACCAGCTCGGCAAACCCGGCCGCGGCCGGCACCTCGCCCGCGAGGCTGGCGGTGGCCCGCACCCGCAGGTCCGACTGCGCCTCGGCCACGGCGAGCTTGAGCGGACCGTCGCCCTGGATCTGCAGCACCAGCGCGCCGTTGAACTTGATGTTGCCCTGCAGCAGCAGCGCCGCGGCGGCCATCTCGCCCAGCAGCGCGCGCACCGGCGCCGGGTGCGCACCGGTGGCCGTGTTGGCGGCGCGGCGCGCGAGCATTTCCTGCCATGCGCCGGTCAGGCGCACCAGCATGCCGCGCACGGGCATGCCATCGAAAAGAAAGGTGTGCAGTTCAGACACGAGGGCTCGCCCCTGCTCGCCCTCAGGCAAGTTTCCTGAGGCCGGCGCGAAAGCGCCGGGCGTTGTCGATGTAGTGCTGCGCGCTCTGGCGCAGGCCCTCGATCTGCTCGGGCGTGAGCTGGCGCACCACCTTGGCGGGGCTGCCGAGAATCATCGAGCCGTCGGGGAATTCCTTGCCCTCGGTCACCAGCGCGCCGGCGCCCACGAGGCAGTGGCGGCCGATCTTCGCGCCGTTGAGCACGATGGCGCCGATGCCGATCAGCGATTCGTCGCCGATGGTGCAGCCGTGCAGCATCACCTTGTGGCCCACCGTGACCCGCGCGCCGATGGTCAGCGGCTGGCCGATGTCGGCGTGCAGCACGCTGGCATCCTGGATGTTGCTGCCCTCGCCGATGGTGATGGTCTCGGTGTCGCCGCGCACCACGGTGCCGAACCACACGCTGGCAACGGCCCCGATGCGCACGTTGCCCATGACTTCGGCGCTGTCGGCCACCCAGGCCGTGGGGTCGCAGTGCGGCGCAAGGCCGTCGAGTTCGTAGAGTGCCATGGCAATCGGGTGCAGAAAGGCAAAGCCTAGAATTGTAGGGATGGAACTCCGACGAGCGGCCCTGGACGCCCTGCAAACGGCCGACTGCGAAGAANAATGCCGGCACGCCAGCGCCATCCGGTCAGAGTTTGCTTCATATTCGATAGCAACTNATCCCCTCCCCGAGCCCNCCGCCCTGCCCGGCCGCCCGGCTCGCCCGCGGCTGGTGCACCCCGCCGAGGTGCCGCGGCGCTCGCCGCACACCGCCGAGGGGCGCGCGGCGCTGATCCACGCCGTCTGCCACATCGAGTTCAACGCCATCAACCTCGCGCTCGACGCGATCTGGCGCTTTCACGGCCTGCCCATCGGCTACTACCGCGACTGGGCCCAGGTGGCCGCCGAGGAAGCCGCGCACTTCAGCCTGCTGCGCGGCCACCTGCAGTCCCTCGGCCATGACTACGGCGACTTCGACGCCCACGACGGGCTGTGGGAGATGGCCGAGAAGACCCGTGACGACCCGGTGGCCCGCATGGCGCTGGTGCCGCGCACGCTCGAAGCCCGCGGGCTGGACGCCACGCCGCTGATCCAGGCGCGGCTGCGCCAGGTCGGCACGCCCGATGCACTCACGGCCTGCGGCTTGCTCGACATCATCCTGCGCGACGAGGTCGGCCATGTCGCCATCGGCAACCGCTGGTACCGCCGGCTGTGCGAGCGCGAGGGCCTGGAGCCGCTGGCGCACTACAAGCTGCTGGCCCGCCGCCACCGCGCCCCGCGCCTGAAGCCGCCGTTCAACGAAGCGGCCCGCCGCGCAGCCGGCTTCACCGAAGACGAATTGCAGGCGCTGCACGCCGCGCCCTGACGCCCTCGCGGGAGCTGACCACGAGCCGGGCAGGCCGGATTCGCCCGCACCCTCTCAGCCCCGCGGGTGGTGCTGTGCATGCAGCGTCCTGAGCCGCTCGCGCGCAATGTGGGTGTAGATGGTGGTGGTGGAAATGTCCGCATGGCCCAGCAGCAGTTGCACCGCGCGCAGATCGGCCCCGTGGTTGAGCAGGTGCGTGGCAAACGCATGGCGCAAGGTGTGCGGCGACAGCGGCGCGCGAATGCCCGCCTCCAGGGCATAGCGCTTCACCAGCTGCCAGAACATCACCCGCGTCATCGCCGTGCCGGGCCTGGCGCCGCTGGTGGTGACGAACACGTCGTCGCTCGGGCGCGTGCCCAGCAAGGCCGGCCGCACCTCGCCCAGGTAGCGTTCCAGCCAAGCCTGCGCCACCTCGCCGAACGGCACCAGCCGCTCCTTCGAGCCCTTGCCGAGCACCCGCAGCACGCCTTCGCGCAGCCCCAGGTGGTGCAGCTTGAGGCTCACCAGCTCGCTCACCCGCAGGCCGCTGGCGTAGAGCAGCTCGAGCATGGCGCGGTCGCGCAGGCCCAGCGGCGTGTCGGTGTCGGGCGCGGCGAGCAGCGCCTCGACCTGCGCCTCGCTGAGCGTGCGCGGCACGCGAAGCGGCATCTTGGCCGCCAGCAGCCTGAGCGTGGGGTCGGCCGCGATGCGCCGCTCGCGCAACGCCCAGCGGTAGTAACGCTTGAACACCGTCAGCCGCCGGTTGGCCGAGGTGGCGCGGCTGCTGGCATGGCGCTCGGCCATGTAGCGCTGCAGCCAGGCATCGGTGGCTGCATCCAGCGCCACGCCCTGGCCGTGGAGCCAGCGCGCGAGCTGCGTCAGGTCGCGCCGGTAGGCGGCCAGGGTGTTGGCGCTGAGCCCGTCTTCGAGCCACAGCGCGTCGAGAAAAGCGTCGATGCCGTCATCGGGGGCAGCGGTCGCGGTGATGGGCGGCGAGGCAGAGCGGGTGGCAGCGGGCATGCGCGTGACAGAGGTGGCGACGGGGTGCCGCTATGCTCGCATGAATGGCAATGTCCTCCNTGCTGCTGCCCGACTTCACGCTGATTCTGCTGGGCTTCCTGGTCTGCCGGTACACCGCCCTGGGCCGGCCGGTGTGGGTGGCGGTGGAGCAGCTGGTGTACTTCCTGCTGTTCCCGGTGCTGCTGTTTCAGTCGATCACCCGCTTCTCGCTCGATGTGTCGGCGGCCTCGCAGCTCATTGCCGCGGGCCTGGCGCTGGGCGTGCTCGGCATCGGCATGGCCTGGNGGCTGCCCCACCTGCCGGGCCTGGGGCGCCACCTGGAGGTGCGCAGCCATGCGGCGGCGGCCCAGGTGGCGTTTCGCTTCAACTCCTTCATCGGGCTGGCCCTGGCCGAGCGGCTGGCGGGGCCGCAGGGGCTGCAGTGGGTGTCGGTGCTGATCGGCGTGTGCGTGCCCTTGTTCAACGTGGCCGCCGTGTGGCCGATGGCGCGGCACGGCGGCCACGGGCTGTTGCGCGAACTCGTGCGCAACCCGCTGATCGTCGCCACCGCGTCGGGCCTGGTGGCCAGCCTCTCGGGCTGGCACCTGCCGGCGTGGATCGAGCCCACCGCATCGCGCATCGGTGCAGCGGCGCTGGCGCTCGGCCTCATGAGCGCGGGCGCCGGCATGCAGCTGGGTTCGCTGGCGCAGCAGCGGGCCCTGGCGGTGGGCGTGCTCGCCGTGCGGCACCTGTTGCTGCCGTTGGCGGCATTCGCCATCGCCTGGGCCATGGCGCTGCCGCCGGTGCAGGCCACGGTGCTGCTGATCTTCTCGGCCTTGCCCACGGCCTCCAGCGCCTATGTGCTGGCGTCCCGCATGGGCTACCCCGGCGGCTATGTGGCCGCGCTGGTCACGCTCTCCACCCTGCTGGGGCTGCTGAGCCTGTCACTCGCGCTGGAGCTCGCGCGGCGGCTGTAAGGCGCGCGACGCCGGCCCCGCCGACACGCCGCCCGGCCTCACTTCGCTTTCTGCGGCAGGTCGGCGTAGTAGGTGGCGAGCGCTTCGATCTCGCCGCGGGTGAGCTTCCGGGCAAAGGTGCTCATGCCCTTGGCGGCGTCGTTGGCACGCACGCCGCTGTGGAAATCGAGCATGGTGCGCGTGAAGTACAAGGGGTTCTGCCCGGCGAGCGAAGAAGCCTCGAGCTTGCCGCCCGCCGCCTTCACGCCGTGGCAACTCGCGCAGGGNGTGATCAGACGCGTCGGGTCGCCCTTGGTCACCAGCTGCTCGGCGCTGAGGCCGCCGCCCTTGGCGCCGGGGCGCGGCGTGCCGTCGTCGCGCGGGGGCGTCTGCGCGGCGTAGTAGGCGGCCACGTCGGCCATCTGCTGCGGCGTCATCATCACCGCCACATCGTGCATCAGGGCGGCGCCCTTGTTCTCGCTGCGCAGGCGGCTCTGGTAGTCGAGCAGCATCTTCACCGTGTAGGCGCTCTTCTGCCCGGCCAGGTGCGGCCAGTTCTGGGTGGGGGCGACGCCGGTGTCGCCGTGGCAGGAAGCGCAGAACAACTGCTGGTTGACCACGCGGCCGCGCTCGGCATCGCCCTTGGGCAAGGCGGCAAGGGCCTGGCGCAGNGAGGCCGGCGTCCAGGCCTTGCCGGCGGGTGCGGCTGTGGTTTCGTTGGCATGGGCCGGTACGCTCAAGGCGGCGACCAGCGCGAAGGAGAGGCCGGCAGCACGGGCCAGGGAAACGGGAGTGTTCATGGGGTGCGGCCTTTCACGCGAAGCAGTCTGAGGTGAAGGTGCGCAGCCAGGCTTGCTGGTAGCGCGCGCCGAGCTTGATCTGCGCCGGCGTGGCCTTGAGCGGCAGGTAGCGGCTCTTGCCGTTGATGCGGCCGATCTTGCCGTCGGGGAGAATCTTGAACACGTCAGCCACGAACAGACCGTAGTCCTTGCCAGCGAGTGCATAGCAGGTGTTCTCCCACAACGGCTCGGGTGCCTGCCGGCCGGCGAGTTCCTCGACGATGGCGCGCGCCACCACCTTGGCCTGGGTGTTGGCCGAGAAGCCGCTCTTGGGCATGGCGTCGGCGATGCTGGCGTCGCCGATCACATGCACGTCGGGCAGCAGCGTGGACGCGAAGTTGCGGCGGTTGACCGGGCAGAAGCCCGTGCCGTCGGTCAGGCCCAGCGTCCGGGCCACCTGGCCGGCGCGCATGGGCGGGATGACGTTGATCACATCGGCCTTGATGACTTCGGCTTCGGTTTCGATGGTCATCTTCTTGGCGTCGATCTTGAGCGTGCGTCCGCCATCCTTGCCACGCACCCAGCTCAGCATGCCGGGTTTGGCGTGCTGCTTGATCTCGACTTCGGCCTGCATCTTCTTCACATAGTCCGGCGGCAGGTTGAAGTTGTAGAGCCGGTTCCAGCCGAGCATCATGGTCTCGTCGGTTACGAAGCTGTCCTTCGGGTCGACGATGATGACCTTGGCCGTGGGGTTGTGCTTCTGGAACCACTCGGTCATGAGCGCGGCGCGCTCGTACGGCCCAGGCGGGCAACGGTAGGGGTTGGGCGGCGCGGCCAGCACGAAGGTGCCGCCCTCGCGCATGCCCTGCAGTTGCCTGGCCAGCAGCGCGGTCTGCTCGCCGGGAATCCAGCCCGAGGGCACGGCCGTGCGGGCCACGGCCTCGCTGTAGCCCGCGTAGGCGTCGTACACCAGCTCGATGCCGGGCGAGACGATGAGACGGTCGTAGCCGATCCTCTGCCTGCCTGCCGTGGTGACGACGTGGGCCGCCGGGTCGATGCCCGTGACGGCGTCGAACACGAACTCGATGCCGTAGCGGCTCCTGAGCGCGTCGTAGCTGACGTTCAGGTCTTCCATCGAGACATGGCCGTTGAGCACCTCGGACGAGCCGTAGGGCCGCACATAGACCGGGTTCTTCTCGATGACGGTGACGCTGAATTCCGGGTTGAACAGCTTGAGGTACTTGGCCGCCGTGGCGCCGCCCACGCCGCCGCCGACGATGACGATGCGGGCGCGGTTCTGCGCGAACGCCAGGCTCGGCGCCGCCAGCACGGCGAGCCCACCCAAAGCCTGCCCCAGCCACGCGCGGCGCGTGGCGACATTCATGTTCTGCATCATTTCGCTCCTTGGCCGGCGGCGGCCGGGTTCGACGGCTTCTGTGCGGCGAAGAACTCACCCATGGCCTTGAAGTCGGCGTCGGTGAAGCCCTTGGCCACATGGCCCATGAGGGTCGAGCTGCGTTTGCCCTCGCGGAAGTCGACCATCGTGCGCACGAACTGCTGCGCCGGCATGCCCGCGAGCGGTTTGAAATACTCGTCGCCGAGCTGGCCGTTGGTGCCGTGGCAGGCCGCACAGCTGTGCGCCATGGTGGCCGCGGGCACCGGGTTCGGGTTGGCGGCCGGGCTCGGCGCCGGCGGCGTCGGTGCAGCAGCCGGAGCGGCAGCGGAGGCTGGGCTCGGTGCGGTCTGCGCGAGGGCTTTGACCGCAAGCGACGCCGCCAGCGTGGCGCCCAGAGAAACGGCCAGCGACCAGGCCACGACGTTTCGCAGCGGCAGGCGGGCCGGGAGAAGGGAAGAACGGGACATCATGGTGGGTTTCACTCCTGATCGGTCTTCAACGGGCCCAGACCCAGAAGCCCACGCCGAAATACAGCAGCGTCCAGATCACCAGCAGGCTGACCGACCACTGCCCGATGCGGGTGACGCCCGTGCTGGGCACGTAGGGCCCATCGCCCTTGTGCTGGCCCGCCTTCCAGGCCACGGTCAACAGATACGCCAGCGTCATGCCTCCGACCACGCCGAAGGTGATGAAGAACAACAGCGTGCTGTACCAGTCCATGGTGATGCGGTAGTCCAGCGCGTTGTAGCCGTGGCTGCCCAGCAGCGTGACGAAGCGCAGCACCTCACGCGAAGCGCCCACCACGATCAGGCCCACGGCACCGGCACCGAAGATGCCGTAGCCCCACAAACCCGCGTCGAGCTTGTCACGCAGCACCAAGGGCAGCGCGACCACGGCCAGCAGCGCCGCCAGCGCCACCCACATCCAGATCGAGCCGGCGAACCAGGCCATCTTCTCGGGCAGCGTCAGCATCCAGACCGCGCCGATGACCACCGCCACCACGCCGCCCACCAGCATGAGCTGCTGCGCCAGGCCGCGCAGGAAAGCCAGGTAGGCGCCATTGGCCTCCTTGCCGCCTTGCAGATAGCGGCGGTAGGCGAACAGCCAGGCCCCGGTCACCGGCGCCGACAGCGCGATGAAGAACAGGAAACGCGGCAGGTGCGACAGATGCAGGCTGCGGCCGCTGGGGTCGATCTGGCCGTTGGGGGCATACCAGCCCATCCACTGCTCGGGGAACAGCATCTGGTAGGTCAGGCTGTGCACGATCCAGCCCACCGCCAGCAGCAGGGCGATGGAGAGCACCATCCACACGCCGCCCTTGCCACCGTCGGCCACGATGTCGTGGTTCTTCCAGTAGAACACGTACATCGCGATGTAGCCGGCGATCAGCAGCACGATGAAACCGATCACCCACCAGGCCGAAATCACGTTGGAGGTGTACCAGAACGGGTCGTAGATGACCTGCACGAACAACAGCGGCGCCACGCCGATGACAATGGCCACCGACACCGCGATCTTGGCCGTGGTGATCATGGCCGCAGCCAGGCGGCGCCACTTCAGGTCGGCGCTGAAGGCGCCGCGCAGCGTGAGCGCAGCCGCGCCCAGCATGACCTGCACGGCGGCAATGTGCAGCGCGAAGGTGAGCACACCCAGAATCAGGAACACCACCGGGTGCGAGGGCACGCCCGCCTGGTCGCGCAGCGCGTAGAGCATTTCAGGGGTCATGGCTTCACTCCTTGGCCGGCGCAGCAACGCCGGCCTGGGCGGTGTTCACGCCCGCGTTGGGCAGGGTGGACAGGATGTAGGCGGCGAGCGCGCGGGCCTCGTCGTCCTTGAGCGGGATCTGCGGCATGTACAGCGTGTTGCCGCCGGCGAGCGCGGCCTGCAGGTACTCGGCGATCTCGGATTCGGTGTGGTTGCCGGCGAAATAGTGGCGCAGCGGCCGCATGCCGGTGGCCGAGAGCGAATGGCAGTTGGAGCAGGTGGCCAGCGCGAGCGTGCGGCCGACCTCCACCCGGTTGGCATCCGTCACCTGGCGCTGGTCCTGAGGCACGAACACATGGGTTCGCAGGAAGCCGTGCGCCTCGATCCTGGGAATCTCGGACTTCACGCCCATGCCCGGCACGTCGGCACCGACCACCTGGTTGGAGTAGACGTACTGCCCGGCCACCCAGGGCTTGCGGATGGACTCGCGCGCCACTTCCTCGGGCCACAGGCCAAACACAAGGATGACCACCGTCATCACCCCCGCCACCGCCGACACCAGCGCCCGCGGCTGCAGGAAGGTGAGCACGAAGTACGCGAGCGTGCCGGCCACCACGGCCATCAGGGCGGTGGGGAAGTAGGCCGGCAGGCGGTTCTGCAGCATCATTTCGAGCCCTGCCATGTGTACCGGCAGATCAAGGAGGAAAACGACCTCAAGGCCATGGCCGAGGCGGACAGGCTGGTCTACGACATGGGTTTCGAGCTCGACGAGGACACGCTGCGTGCGAAGTACGGCGAGGGCTGGCGCAGGCGCGCGGGGCCGGCTGGCGAACCATTGGCGAACCCATTGGCGAACCCGGCGAAAACTCCGGGTTCGCCAGCGCCCGGCACGGCGGGCACGGCGGCAAGTTTTGCAGAAGCCGCGCTGGCCAGCGCCGTGACTGGCTCCTCAGGCCCCTCAGACCCGATGGCCGCAGACGTGGCCACGCTGGAGCGTGCGGCCGCACCGCAGTGGGCAGCCATGGTGGACAAGCTGCAGGCGCTGGTGGAGTCGGCTTCGAGCCTGGAGCAGCTTCAGCGCGCGCTGGTGGCCGCGTATGGCGATCTGGACAGCGCCGATCTGGTGCGGCTGATGGCTGCGGCCATGGCGCTGGCCGAGCTCAGGGGATGGACGCAGCGCGCGCCGAGGCGGGCGCTGCGCTTTCCGGTGTCGGCCATGCCTGAAGCGGCCGCTGCCCCCGACCTGGCGGTGGGCTTTGGCACGCCGTGGCAGGCGCAGATCGACTACCTGCGCCAGAAGCTGCGCCTGCCCACCGAGCGCTGGGACGATATCCAGCGCAGCGCGCACGACCGGGCCTTCATCGTCGCGGGTGCGGCCAAGGCGGACCTGCTGGCCGAATTGCACGGCGCCGTGGTGCGCGCAGCGCTGGATGGCGGCGGCCTGGCGGCGTTCCGCAAGAACTTCATGTCCATCGTGCGCCGGCACGGATGGGCCGGCTGGACGGGCGACGACAGAACATCGCCCACGGATGGCGGCGGCGCGGGCGTGGCCTGGCGCACCAGCATCATCTACCGCACGAACATGGACACCAGCTACGCCGCCGGCCGCTGGCGCCAGCTCACCGAGCCCGAGACGCTGCGCGCGCTGCCGTACTGGCGCTACATCCACAGCGACAGCGTGCTGCATCCGCGCCCCATGCACCTGGCCTGGCACGGCCTGACCTTGCCGGCAGAACACCCGTTCTGGCGTACGCATTTCGCGCCCAACGGCTGGNGGTGCCAGTGCCGCATCACGGCGGTGAGCCGCCGCGAGGGCGAGGCCAGCGCCCGCGCCGGCCTGGGCGAGCCCCCGCAGNGATGGGACACGATCGACCCGAAGACCGGCGCACCGGTTGGCATCGACAAGGGGTTCGACTACGCGCCGGGGGCGGCGACGGATGTTCCGCTTCGCCAGTTCGTTCAGGACAAGCTGATCACCTATCCCTCAGCGATCACCCGCGCTCTGACGGTGGATGTGAATCGCTACATCAACGCCACCGAACCGCCCGCCGCATTCGTCCGCGAAGTCCTTGCCGACAGATCCCGCCGCGACCCGTTGTGGCTTGGATTTGTCGAAAGTTTCGAGCAGATCAACACTGCGGCCCAGACGGATGTGAAGGGCTTCATGGTCTTGCTCCCCGCCGACGCTCCCCGGCACGTCCAGGACACGCACGGCTTTGACGGCGGAGCACAGCGACCAGCCGGACCGGAGGATTACGCAAAACTGATGGAGGTGGTCAACAGGCCGGAGCACATCGATTCAGGCCGCGAGAAGAACGGTATGAAGCGCGTCGTTCTGGAGCGGAAAATCGATGGGGAGCTGTTCCACGCGGTGTTCGAGGTGCGCCCCGGGAAGAAGAACAGGTCGCTTTCCCTGGTCACCCTGGTCATCAAGACCGCCAGATAGGGCCCATGCCACCCCGACCTCTACGTCCGAAAACGAAACCGGTTCTTCCGCCCGGGAGTCGATGTTGCACGGGTCGAGAGAGTTTAAGCCATAAGCCGTCATGAAGTGTGAACACTGCGGGCTACCGGCGTTGCGTGGATTCATCCTTTGCAAACGCTGCTGGAAGATGTTTTTGAGGATGCGCGATGACCACCTTCACCATCGAAATCAACGACCAGGCCGTGCGCGCTGCGCTCCAGGCGCTGCACGGCCGCGTGAGCAACATGCAGCCGGTGATGAGCGAGCTGGGCGAGAAGCTCGTCGAGCGCACCAAGCGCCGCTTCGAGACCAGCACCGGCCCGGACGGCGCTCAGTGGAAGCCGAACAGCCCCGCAACACTCGCCCTGGTGGCCGCCGGTCTCGGCAAGAGCTACCGCAAGAAGAGCGGTGAGTTGAACAAGAAGGGCGAGGCGCGTATCGATGCGAAGAAACCGCTGATCGGCGCGACACGCCAGCTCGGCAAGCAGATCGTCTACAGCGCCACCCGCAACGGTTTGACGCTGAGCACCACGGCCGTGACGGCCGCCTACGCGGCCATTCAGCAGTTCGGTGGCCAGGCCGGCCGGGGCCGCAAAGTCACCATCCCGGCCCGCCCGTTCCTGCCAGTTCTCAAGGACGGTTCTCTCTACCCCCAGGAGCAGGCCTTCATCCTGGAGACGATCGACGCCTACCTTCAGGGCGCCATCGACTGAGCGCAAGGCCCATTCCCATCCCACCATCGCGCACTTTCCCAGCGAAAAACTGGTTTTAAATCTCCCGTCTCAAAATCTCCCCCAAAGTCCCCCAGCGTCCCGATTTATCTCACCATCCCCGGTAGATTTATCTCACCTCGATACAGCATCACGTCTGCGGTGGGAGGCAGCGTGGCCAGGTACCACTGCAGCATGCCTGCGCCGATCAGCGTGGCGACGATGCCCAGCACGGCGAGCTTGCGCGCGATGGTCTTCTTCAGCTCGGCGTCCTCGAAGCGCGCCGCCACGATGCCGCCCACCACCGCGGTGATGCTGAACATGAAAGCCGTGCGCATGCCCAGTTGGGCGAAGGTATTGGGACCGTAAAGGCGTTGAGCACGCCGCCCGTCTCGCTCCACTCGGGCTTGCCCGGCCACATCATGAAGCTCAGGATGCCCACGATGATGAGCATGGTGGTGTAGGACGCCAGGCCGAAGATCAGCGCCACGCGGGTGTGGGTCTTCACGTCGACCTTGCCGACCAGGTAGACCAGCATGTACACGCCCACCACCTCGATGACGAAGAACACCCACTCGGTGGCCCACATCCAGACGAAGGAGTGGATCAGCGCCGAGATGCCGCGCGGGCTGGCCACCGTGGTGGAGTACCAGATGCCCGGGCCGGTGATGGAGCCCAGCACATAGCTGAACACCAGCAGGAACAGGCCATAGCGGCGGATGAACTCCAGCAGCTTGGGCTGGTCGTGCCGGTAGGCGTAGTTGGCCAGCCACGCAAAGAAAATGGCGGTGCCGACCGAGGCGTGTGAAAACAAAACGTGGACCGTGGCGATGAGCCCCACGATCCAGCCGCTGCCGACCCCGGGTTCGAACCAGGTCGGGTACAGACCGATCATCTCCATGGTTTTTCTTCGTCCTCTGCGGTCTCGCGGCGAAGGGATGTCCGCGCGCGAACCACGTGACGAGGATCAAGATCCGTGCCAAGCGGTAACGACCTCTTGGCTTGCGCTGGATCAATACCCGAAGCACCCGTTCTTGATGTGCCGCAAAGACGGCTTGACCTGGCTGTCACATGCACTGCCACGTTGCGCCATGGTGGCAGTCGGCTGTCAGATACTCCTGGCAGTATAAAGACGGGACATGACAGACCGATGTCGGCCGGCAGCGACTCAGCGGCCGTCCGGCGCGGGTCGCAGCAGGTCGAGGCGGCGACGCAGTTGCGACGCTCGGGCCTCGTCCCCACGCAGACCGGCCACGCGAACGCCCGCCTGCAGCCAGGCGGCCAGCGCCCGGCGCCAGCCCTGGGCGGAGGCGGTGTCGATGGCCACATCGATCAGTGCCGCATCGCCCTGCCCCGCCTGCAGCAGCACCGAGGCCGCCACCAGCCGGGACAAGGGATCATCAATGGCGGCCACCGTCGCCGCCGCTCGACCCGCCTCGCCGACACCGCCGCCGATGACCAGCGCGGCGGCCGCTTGCTGCGCAGCGGGCAGCAGGGGCAGGGCCTGCGCGTTGATGCGGCCGAGCAGCCAGTCGGCATAAGCCCGGTCGGCGTCGGTGGCGTCGGCCCGAAGGGCCTCGAATCCCGCGCATGCCCCTTGGGCCAGGCTGGCGGTGGCCACCGCGCAGCGCAGCAACTCCAGCCGCGCCACACGCGCGGGGTCGGCCGTGCGGCTGAGTTGCTCGCGGGCGCGGGCGAACTCCAGCGCGGCCACGCGCTCCTTGCCGTCGAGCGCGGCCGCGAGGGCGCGGGTGCTGGCGGCATGGGCATCAAGCTGCCAATCCGGCACCGGCGGCGCGCTGGAGCAGGCCGTCAGCAGCGCCGCCAGGGTCAGCCCGAGCCCCATGCCCCGCGAGGCGGTGCGCGGTGCGGGCTTCATGGCAGACGCAGTTCGGTGTTGCGGGCAAAGGGCCATTTGCGGTTGATTTCGTTGACCAGATCCTCGACGCGGCGCAGGTTGCTCTCGACCTCGGCGCGCAGTGCGCCCAGGTCGGCCGTTCCCTCCTTGGTGTTGGCGGCCACGGCTTCGACCTGCACGAGCACGGCGTCGAGTTTCTTCAGGCTGGCGCGGGTGTCGGCCAGCAGCCCGGAAATTTCGTCCACCGCGCCGCGCGAGGCGTTGACCAGCCCGCGGTGGCCGAACACCTGGGCGTCCGCCTTGGCGCCCAACCCGTCGAGGCGCGCGAGCAGCGCGTTGGTGCGGTCGAGCGTGGTGAGCAGCCGGCGCGCGTCGGCCTCGTTGCCGAACAGCACACCCAGCGCGCCGCGCGGCCCTTTGATGCGGCCGGTGATTTCGTTCACGTCGGCCAGGGTGCGGGCGAGCGAGGCGTCCTGCGCGGTCAGCGCACGCACGTTGGCCAGCAGGTCGCGCACATCGCTGAGCAGGCGCGGGATCTGGGCGTTTGCGTCGCCGATGAGCAGTTCGCGCTCGGCGCCGTCGGGCAGCGGGGCGTCGCCCACCACGCCGGTGAAGGCCCGCAGCTTGGCACCGCCGACCAGCCCGCGTTCGAGCGTGAACACGCTGGTTTCGCGCAGCCAGTGCGCATCCTTGCGGGCCACGTCCACCAGAATGCGCACCCGGCCGCTGGGTGCGAGCTCGACGCGGCTCACCCGGCCCAGCGGGAAACCGGCAAAAGTCATGTCCATGCCGATGCTGATGCCCTCGGAGTCGTCGGCCACCAGCACCACGCGCTGCGTCTGCTCGAACACGCCGCGCGCATACAGCAGGTAC
Organism: Burkholderiaceae bacterium; assembly: GCA_013693755.1. Classification (GTDB taxonomy): domain Bacteria; phylum Pseudomonadota; class Gammaproteobacteria; order Burkholderiales; family Burkholderiaceae_C; genus Tibeticola. The sequence goes on along the minus strand of CP059256.1, from coordinate 2,588,066 downwards.
AGCGCCGAGGCCAGGATGAGCGCGAACACCGCCAGCGTGAGCCAGCGCGCACGGCGCACCAGCCGCGGGTCGGGCGCGGCAGACGTGTCGGTCGGGTCGGGAGCGGGGGCAGACATCAGGCGTAATTGACCATGAGAGAGCCGATTTCGATCAGCAGGATCGACAGGAACATGCGCACCAGGCTGCCGACCTCGGCCAGCGTGCCGCTGCCGGCCTGGCTGGCCGCGCGCAGGGCCGACACCACCGGCACCAGCGACACGGTGAGGCTCAGCGCCAGCGTCTTGAGCACGAACACCAGCGACAGCGCCGGGGTGAACACCTGGCCGACCTTGCGCGTGTAGGCGCCCAGCGCGGCGGGCGTGAACCCGTTGGCGACGAGGTAGGCCAGCACCAGCGCCACGGCGCAGCTGACGGCCGCCAGCGCCACCACGGCGAACACACCGGCCACCACATGCGGCACCCCNTCGGCAGCAAGCGGGTCGTGCCCGTGCCGGCGCAGTGCGTCGCGGTCNGGCCAGCCCTGGGCGGAGGCCAGCACCACGCCTGCCGGCAGCGTGATGCGCACGGCCACGGCCAGCGCGGCAATCAGTGGAATGAGTTCGAGCACCAGCACGCGCACCACCATGTCGAGCGCATAGCGGTTGAGGCCGTAGCTCGCCGCCGTGACCACGACGATGCGGATCAGCACCAGCGAGCCAACCGCCACCAGCACCGTGAACCAGGCCAGCAGCGGCCCGGTGCCCAGCGCGATCTGGCGTGCCAGCGCCGCGCGCACCGCGGGGTCGCGGTAGGTGGACGGGGTGAGCGCGAGCACCAGCACGAAGGCCGCCAGACGCATCGCGGCCCAGGTCTCGCGCAGCCGCACGCCCAGGGGCTGTGGGGAGGTCAGATCCGCCATCGCCTCATGATACCGACGGGTCTGTGCGGTGGCTGGCGTGGGGACTTGGCTCGGCCGCCACCCCATGCGCGGTGGGCGGCGCCGCAAGCTGCGCACCACCTTGCGCGAGCGCCCATTCGACATGTTCGCGCACCAACGCGCTCGGGTGCAGGCGCCAGGATTGCAGCGCGGCACGCAGGCCGTGGGCCGCCTCGCCGTGGGGCTGCGCGCGCAGCGCGTTGCCGGCGGCCACCGCCAGGTTGCGCAGCCAGCGCACATGGCCGATGCGGCGGATGGCGCTGCCTTCGGTGCGACGCAGGAAGCTGGCTTCGTCCCAGGCCAGCAGCGCGGCGATGGGCTCGCCGGCAAAGCCCTCGCGCACATCGAAATCCGCCAGCACCGAGGGCTGCGCAAACTTGTTCCACGGGCAGACCAGCTGGCAGTCGTCGCAGCCATAGATGCGGTTGCCCAGCCGCGGGCGCAGCGGCGGCGGAATCGGGCCGTCGTGCTCGATGGTGAGGTAAGAGATGCAACGCCTTGCGTCGAGCCGGCCCGGCGCCAGAATGGCCTGGGTGGGGCAGACGTCGATGCAGGCGCTGCAGCGGCCGCAGTGGGCGCTGCGTGCAGGCGTCTCGGGCAGCGCGAAGTCGAGAAAGATCTCGCCGAGAAAGAACATCGAACCCGCGTCGCGGCTCAGGGCCAGGGTGTGCTTGCCGCGCCAGCCCAGGCCGCTGCGCGTGGCCAGCTCCACCTCGAGCACCGGCGCCGAATCGCAGAACACCCGGTGGCCAAACGANCCGACCACCGCCTCGATGCGCGTGGCCAGCGCCTGCAGGCGGGCGCGCAGCACCTTGTGGTAGTCCCGCCCGCGGGCATAGACCGAGACGATGGCCTGCTGCGGCTCGTCGAGCCGCGAGNNCTCACGCGCGGCCCAGCCGGCCGCCGTGCCGCGCGGCAGGTAGTCCAGCCGCGCAGTGAGCACGCTGACCGTGCCGCTGACCAGCTCGGCCGGGCGAGCGCGCTTGAGGCCATGCGCGGCCATGTAGCGCATGTCGCCGTGGAACCCGGCGGCGAGCCATTGCATCAAACCCGCCTCGGCCTGCGACAAATCGACGCCGCTGACCCCGATTTGGGACAATCCCAGCTCCGCCGCCCACTCGCGCACCTGCGCGAGCAGCCGATGAGGATCGATCTGAGTACCACGGACCACGCCCGCATTGTAGGAAGCCCCGTCCCCGCACCGCTGCGCTGGCGCAGCGAGGACGACACCGCCGCCTGTGCGCTTGCGCTGGCGCAGTGTGCCGGACTGGAGACGGCCTTCATCGCCCTGCACGGCGACCTGGGGGCAGGCAAGACCAGCTTCGTGCGCCACCTGCTGCGCGCGCTGGGCGTGCAAGGCCGCATCAAAAGCCCGACCTACGCGGTGATGGAAAGCTACCGGGTGCGGAGGCCGGTGCCCGATGCACCAGCCTTCGATGCCTGGCATTTCGATTTCTACCGCTTCGAGGACCCGCGCGAGTGGGAAGACGCCGGCTTTCGCGACGTGTTCGCCAGCGCCGGCCTGAAGCTGGCCGAATGGCCCGAGCGCGCCGAGGGCGTGCTGCCCACGCCCGACCTGGCGCTGCACCTCAGCGTCGATGCGGAGGGCGCGCGCACGGTCCACCTCGTGGCCCACGGCGCGCGCGGCGAGGCCCTGGCCGAAGCCGCGCGCCACGCTGCCGCCATGCCCGACGGGGCCGCGCCGTGAGTGAGCCGCCACGCACCGACCGGGCACGGCGCGCGTTGCTGCAGGCGGGCAGCGTGGTGCTGCTGCTCGGGCGCCGCGAGATCGCCNTGGGGGCGACCATCATCGCGGTGCGTGTGTGGCCGGCGCCGGACTACTCGCGCGTCACCCTCGAGAGCGATGCGCCGCTGAAGGCGCGCTCCTTCCTCGTCGGCGAACCGCCCCGGCTGGCGGTGGACGTGGAGGGGCTGGACCTGAGCCCCGAGCTGCGCGAACTCGTGGCCAAGGTGCGCCCGGACGACCCCAACATCGCCGGCATTCGCGTGGGCCAGAACGCGCCGGGCGTGGTGCGCCTGGTGGTGGATCTGAAGCAGCCCATCCAGCCGCAGGTGTTCACCCTGCCGCCCATCGCCGCCTACCGGCACCGGCTGGTGTTCGACCTCTACCCCACCCAGCCGCCCGACCCGCTGGAGGCGCTGATCGCCGCACACAGCCGCACCACGGGCACCGGCAGCGCCCCGGCGGCGGCAGACCCGACGCCGGCGGCCGACNCCCTGGGCGCTTTGATCGCCCAGCACGACCGGCCCGGCNGCCCTGCCCGCCCCCGCACCTGTGCCCGCGCGGCCGGGCGCACCGCCTGCGCGCGAGCCGGAGCTGCGGCCCAGCCCGCCACCCGCTCCTGTTTCAGGAGCGGAATCTGACCGGTTCGCGCTGGGGTCGGAGGGAAAACTCAAAAATCGGTGCTCGAGGGCAGCACCGAGCGGCTGATCATCATCGCGCTCGACCCCGGGCACGGCGGCGAGNACCCCGGCGCGATCGGCCCCGGCGGCACGCGCGAGAAGGATGTGGTGCTGCGCATCGCCCAGCGGCTGCGCGAGCGCATCGACGCCACCACGCTCAAGGGCAACCCCATGCGCGCCTACCTCACGCGCGAGGCCGACTACTTCGTGCCGCTGCATGTGCGCGTGCAGAAGGCGCGGCGGGTGCAGGCCGACCTGTTCGTGAGCATCCACGCCGACGCCTTCTACACGCCGCAGGNNCGCGGCGCGAGCGTATTCGCGCTCAGCCAGGGCGCCGCCTCGAGTGCGGCCGCGCGCTGGATGGCGAGCCAGGAGAACCGGGCCGACCAGATCGGCGGCGTGAACATCGCCACGCAGGACGTGCACCTCAAGCGCGCACTGTTCGACATGAGCACCACCGCGCAGATCAACGACAGCCTCAAACTCGGCGACGCCGTGCTGCGCGAGATCGGGCAGATCGGGCGGCTGCACAAGGCCGGCGTCGAACAGGCGGGCTTTGCCGTGCTCAAGGCACCCGACATCCCCAGCGTGCTGGTGGAAACCGCCTTCATCAGCAACCCCGAAGAGGAAGCCCGCCTGCGCAGCGACGCCTACCAGGAGGCGCTGGCCGACGCGCTCATGCGCGGCATCCGCGCCTACTTCGCGCGCAACCCGCCGCTGGCGCGCAGCCGCACGCTGTGAGCATCCCCAGGGCCGGGCCGCGCCCATCCCGCCCCCGAGGGAGCCAGAATCACTTGGGGCGGCCCTGCGTGTTTCTTGAGAGCCCTTGCGGAGGATCCCGCCGCGCTCGAAGCCCTCACCTCGTCCTGACCGCCGCGCGCTTTCGCGCGCGCCCTTCGCGGGCGGTGCGGGTTCGGGCGCCGCTGCCTCCGGCGCTGCATCGGGCAGCGCGCCGCCCCAGGCGCGCAGCGCGCAGCAGCGGCCGCTTCTTGTACTGCAGGCCGTGCATGCGGCGCAGGATGCCGTCGAGGGTGCGCACCGCGTCCACGACGAAGGGGCCCTTGTTGAGCATCACGCACTCGGCGCGCGCGCCCAGCGCCGCGTCCGACACCTCGGCGCGCGAGGGCACGCCGGTGCGCGCCAGGGTCTCCAGCACCTGCGTGGCCCAGATGACGGGCATGTGCGCGGCCTCGGCTGCCCAGAGGATTTCCTCCTGCACCTCGGCCATGCGCTCGTAGCCGCACTCCACCGCCAGATCGCCGCGGGCGATCATCAGCCCCGCGTGCGGCCAGCGCATGGCCTCGAGAATGAGCGCAGGCAGGTTCTCGAAGCCGCGCCGTGTCTCGATCTTGAGCACCAGCCCCATGTCCACGCGGCCCAGCCGGCGCAGGTGCTCGCACAGGTGCTGCACGTCGCGCGCCTCGTGCACGAAGGACAGCGCCACCAGATCCGCCAGCGCGGCCACGGCGCGCAGGTCCTGCACGTCTTTTTCTGTGAGCGCGGGCAAATCCAGCCGGCTGTCGGGCAGGTTGATGCCCTTGTCGGCGCGCAACNNGTCCCCGCCCTCGCGCGCCTGGGTGATCTCCACCGCCACCGCCTGCGCGCCGACCGCGCGAACCACGCCGCCGATGCGGCCGTCGTCGAACCACACCCGCTCGCCCACGCGCACCTGGTCGAGCACCTGCGGCAGCGTGCAGGCGATGCGCGGCCAGCCGATGGGTGTCTCGTCTCCGGTCTCGGCCGGGGCGCAGGCCGCCGCTGGCGCCATGCCGCCAAGCCCCTCGCGCACCAGCCACAGCACCGTGCCGCGCGCCAGGTGCAGTTCGCCCGGCCGCGCGGCGATGCCATACAGCGGCGTGGCCCGCCGCGCCTGTCGCCCCGAACCCGCGCGCATCAGCAGGGTCTGCGGCGTGAGGTAGGCGGTGTGCATGCCCTCGGCCAGCGCGCCCCACGGGCCCACCGCGCGCACCCGCAGTCGCCGGCGCTTGCCGCGCGCATCGTCGAACTCCAGCACCATGCCCGGCTCGAGCCGCGCCAGCCATGCATCGAGCACGCCCACGTGCACGTCCGCGCCGGGCACGGGCACCTCGCTGTCGGCACTGCGCAGGCCCAGCCGCGCGCCCTGCGCCACCCGGCCCAGCGCATCGCGCTGGGGCCGCAGCTTGAGCACCGCAGGCTCGGGCGCAAGCGCGCCGGTGCGGATCTTCGGCCCTGCCAGGTCCATGAGGATGCGCACCTCGCGCCCCGCCGCACGCGCCGCGCGCCGCACCTGCCTGGCCATGGCGCGCCAGACCTTCGCATCGTCATGCGCGCAGTTGATGCGCGCCACCTCCATGCCCGCGGCCACCAGCGCGCGCACCAGGTCGGCATCGGTGGCGGCCTGCGCCGGCAGCGTGACCATGATGCGCGTGGGCCGGCCCGGCGTCTGCGGCCCCAGCAGCGCGAGGGTGTTGGCCTCGAGCGCCAGCTCGCTGGCGGCATCCGCGGCCTCATCCACCGCCTGACCCACCGCCTGACCCACCGCCTGACCCACCGCCCGATCCGCCACCTCGACCGCGCGGCGCCGGCCGGTGCGCTCGCCCTGCAGACACGCGACGACCGTCTGCACCCGCTCCAGGCTGGCCAGCACCAGCGGCTCGGCCCGCCCGAGCGAGGAGAGCCCCAGCGCCGACAACTGCGCCTGCAGCCCGCGCAGATCGACGCTGCGCAGCGCCAGAAAGTGCAGCAGGTTGCGCGCACTGGCGCGGTGCGAAGCCAGCACCGCCTGCACCTGCGCGGCCGAATGCCGTTCTCGCGCGAGCAGAACCTCGCGCAGCGCCCGGAGCTGGTCGGTCAGCGAGTCACCTGGCGACGGCGGGGCCGCCGTGTCGGATGCAGCCCATGCGAGATCGTGGGCCGGGGTCGGCCCGTCAACGACGGGGTGGCGGTTACGAGGTTCAGACATGCCAGGGGAATAGCACGGCGCCGTGACACGCCCGTGAAACCAGGCTTGCGCAGCCGCTGCGTGGGTTCATGCCGCAAGGCTGCTCCGAGCGACGCCATTCATCGCCCCCGCGTCGGCCGCCGCCCGCACACCAGGCCGGGTCGCCCCGCCCAACACGCCACCTTACGGCGTTTACGTCCGCTTCACCCAAGCCCTACGTGCGCGACACCGAGGCGCCGCGTAATGAACCCACGCGCTGCGGCGGAGACGGCACCGCCGGTCAGAGCCTCGCGGCGCGCAGTGTGGCCTGTCGCCTATGCCGTCGGGCCGCCATCGCCGGGTCGACCGGCATCTCTCGCAGGAATGTTCACACCCATGAAAGCGCAGAAAAGCTCCTCGCCACCGCCGCCCTCGCCACCTTCGGCGGCTTGCTCGCGGCCGGAAGCGCCCTGGCCGATCCGGTCAGCACCGGCTGGTACGCCGGCGGCGGCATCAATTTCGCCAGCACGCCCAGCCTGGGCAGCCACGTCGACGGCGCACTGGCCGCACAAGGCCTGGGCAGCACCGCCACGTCCACCCACGGCGGCGACGCGGGCGCGGGCCTGCGGCTGGGCTACCGGCTCAGCCCGGAGCTCGCCGTGGAAGCCACCTACGACCACCTCGACCGCATCCGGCTGCAAACCGCGCTGCCCGGCGACACTGCCGCCGGCACCTGGAAGGCGCACGGCCTGGGCCTGCACGTGCTGGGCAGCATGCCGCTCAACGACAAGCTCTCGCTCACCGGCCGCCTGGGTGTGGAGCGCTGGCGCACCGCGCTGGACCTGGGCTCGACCACCGGCGGCGCCACCGCCCTCTCGCGCAGCAGTTCCAACACCGCGCTGGCCGTGGGCGCAGGCCTGAGCTACGCAATCAACCCCCAGCTCGACGCCACCGCCGAACTCGTGCATTACAGCCGCGTGGGCAATGCCAGCGCCACCGGGCACACGGGCCTGAGCACGGTCAACTTCGGCCTGCTCTACCACTTCGGCTGAGCGGCGGCATCCGTCCCCATGATCGGCTGGAGACGCTGATGACCCGCTTGCCGACCCCACCCCGGGCGACGCCCGTGTCGCCCCGCCCGCGCCGGCCATCACGACCGACGCGAACGCAGCCGGGGCATCGTCGCCTGCAGCGGTCGAGGCGGCGCCGCAAGCGCTGCCGCTACCCTGACGGCGCAGGCGCTGGCCGCTGCGCCCGAGCCCGAGCGGCGCCGCGTGCTCACCACGCTGGTGCTGCAGAGCTTCGAGAGCGCGCCCATGCAACTGCGCACCCATATGCTCGAGCGCCTGCTGGGCTCGGTGGGCGTGCTCGCTGGTCACGGTGGCCGGCGGGCTGTTCGCGAAGATGCGGCTGCGCGGCGCGGGCGAGGCCTTTCAGGTGCGCATCGAAGACGTGCAGAACCTGCAGATGAGCGACCTCGCCGCCCTCGTGGACCGTGTGCAGATGGCCGGCTTCGACGGCCTGAACAGCCTCGCGCAACTGCTGGCAGGCTCGCCGTGGCTGGCCAGCTCCGCCGCCGCTGCAGCCCTCGTCAGCCTGTTCCTGCGCCGCCGTGCGCTCAGGCTTGACCCTCCGGAGGACTGACCGATCGCGAGGCCGCCCGGCCTGCGGCGCACATCATCGGCGCCGCGGCACGATGCGCCGATTTGCGGTTCAATGCGCGCTGGCGCATCCGTGCGGTCGCGCGTCCCGTGCCCGCACGCGCGGCGGGGACGTGCGTCAGCAAAGCCGAACTCATTTTTCAATAGCAACACCTGACCGGTTGGCGCTGGCATCCGGCTCAAAACTTTCAAAACCATGAGCAACACCGCTGCCTGGCTGCCCTGGGCCCTGGGTTCTGCCGTTTTCGCCGCGCTGACGGCCATCTTCGCCAAGATCGGCATTCAGGGCGTGGACTCCGATCTGGCCACCCTGATGCGCACCGCCATCATCCTGGTGGTGCTCGCTGCCTTCGTGCTGTACGCCGGCAAGTGGACCAACCCGTTCGAGCTGCCGCGACGCACCTGGGTGTTCCTGGCGCTCTCGGCGCTGGCCACGGGCGCGTCCTGGGTGTGCTACTTCCGCGCGCTGCAACTGGGCGACGCCTCGAAGGTGGCGCCGGTGGACAAGTTCAGCCTGGTGCTGGTGGCGGTGTTCGCCTTCGTTNTTCTCGGCGAGCGCCCGGCCGCGCGCGAGTGGCTGGGCATCGGCCTGGTGGCGGCGGGCGTGCTGGTGCTGGCCTTCAAGCGCTGAAAAGCTGTGAACGAACCCGCGGCGCCTGCGCCGTCACCCGCAAGCCAGCCGTCCGGGTCTCAGCCCCGCAGCACGCCCCGCAGCGCGGCACCGAGCACCAGCGCGCCGGCGAAGAACACCGCAAAGGCGAAGGCAGCGGCCCACGCGCTCGCGCCGCCTGCGCGTCGCATCGAAGCGCTGCCGCCGCCCCGCCTCGGCCACGATCACCCAGGCCGTGAGCGCGGCCAGCGCGCCGAACACGCCGCCCAGAAGCACCGAGAGCGCCAGGCTCATGGCGCCAGCCACGCGGGCACGCCCCGCGCATCCGCCTGCGCGAGGGCGGCCAGCAGCCGCAGCGCACTCTGGTGCGACTGCAGATCCGGCAGCGCGCCCGGCACGTCGGCGAACGCGCCATCGCCGCGCTGCGCGCCCAGCGTGATCTCGCGAACCTTGCGCGGGTGCCGCAGCGGCACCTCCAGCAGCGCACACGCATCCACCCCGGCGCACAGAATGTCCACGCGGCTGTAACGCGCGGTGGCGGTGTTGTCGAATCCGAGCGCGGCGGACTGCCGCGCATCCACGAACTGGCGCGTCTGCGCATGCACCTCGCGCACACCGAGCAGAGCGAGCACGCGCAGGGCGGCCGCGGTGTCCTGCAGGTTGGCCACCGGCTCGCCCCAGGCGCCCTCGTGGCGGTGGTCGAGCAGCGCCTGGACCAGCGCCGGCTGCGGCCGTGTCAGGCCAAACGCCGCCTGCAGGCTGACGCGCCTCAGCAGCACGCCAAGCGCACGGCTCAGGCCCGGCCCGTCCTCGGGGGCCGGCAGCGCCAGCCCGGCGATGCGCGCCAGGGTGCCGGCATCGGGCCGCCAGCCGGGCCGCAGCCCCTGCAGCGACCGCGCCCAGTGGTGCAGCACCTCGTCGTGCAGGGCCTGCGCGTCGAAACCCTCGAGCCACCGCACCACCGCATCCGCGCGCGGCACCGGCGCATCGAGCCAGCGCAGGCCGCTGAGGGCGAACCAGGTGTCGGCGAGGTTGGGTTCCTCGAGCTCCGCCGTGCGATCAAAGCAGAACCCGCCATCGCGGCACTGCCGCCCCGCGATGTAGCGCACCGCTGCGTCCGCCACCTCGGCCGACGCCAGCGGCCTCATGGCTGCGGGTCGTCGGTCATGCCGAATTCGATCGGCGTCTTGACGTAGAAGACGCTCACGCGCTCCTCGCGCAGCCGCGCGAACAGGCGCTGCACCTCGTCGGCCGACAAGGCCATGGTGACTTCCACCGGCTGCTCGGCCAGTTCGAAGAAATGCGCCGAACGCAGCTTGCGGTCGCGGCCGAAGCCCTCGGCGCCGACGGTGAGCGTGGCGCCCTTGGCGCCGATCTCNCGCGCGAGTTCGACCAGCCACTCGCCCAAGGGCGAGCCGCCGTGGCGCCGGTCCTGCTGGGTGAAGAAGGTCAGTTGGAATCCTTGCATGGCGTACCTCCGGGCACAAGCGCTCAGTTCGGCCGCAGCAGCGACACCGTGGCCAGACCGGCGATCGTCATCAGCAGCGAGCCGCCCACATGCACGCCGATGGCCACTGCCGCCCAGGCGATGCGCCCTTGTTGCAGGAGAGTGGTCACCTCGGCGGAAAAGGTGGAGAAGGTGGTGAGGCCGCCGAGAAAGCCGGTGATGATCATCAGCCGCCACTCGGGCGCGAGCCCCGGGTTGAGCGAGAAGAACGCAATGGCCACGCCGATCAGGTAGCCGCCGACCATGTTGGCCACCCAGGTGCCGGGCGGAATGGTGGGGAACAAGGCGTTGAGGCTGGTGCCCAGCAGCCAGCGCAACACGGCGCCGGCCGAAGCGCCCAGGCTGATGGCGAGAATGGAGCGAAGCATCGAGAAAGCGTCGAAGCACGGCGGGCGCAGCCCAACCCGGGCACTGTAGCACGCGGCGCCGAGCCGCGAGCGGCGCGGTCCTGGCCGGCAGCGATCCGCGCCGAAGCGCCCTCGCACAGGCGACAATGGCGGCTCGCGCCGAGGGCCAGCCCATGGGCCGACGGCCTGCGCAATTTGCCAGTTCCTCTCGTTCGTCCCTTCTCCCCCTCCTCCCCTTCACTCCCATGGAAAGCATGTTCCCCCACGGCTGGCAGCACTACCTCGCCGGCGGCTTGTTGATTGGCGCAGGCGTGAGCCTGCTGTTTCTGCTCACCGGCTGGGTGGGCGGCATGAGCACGGTGTTCACCTCCACCTGGTCGTGGGTGACCAAGCAGCCCTTCTTCCAGCAGCCGCGCTTCGTGCAGACGCGCGGCTGGCGGCTGGTGTTCGCGCTGGGCCTGGTGCTGGGTGCGGCGCTCTGGTGGCTGTGGCTTGGCCCCGACCATGCGCTTCACACCCAGGTTCCGGCCTGGCAACTGGGTCTGGGCGGCGTGCTGGTGGGCTTTGGCTCGCGGCTGGGCAACGGCTGCACCTCGGGGCATGGCATCTGCGGCCTGTCCTCGCTGCAACTGCCCTCGCTGGTGGCGGTGCTCACCTTCATGGCCACCGCCTTCCTCACGGCCAACCTCGTGCTCGCCTTCGGAGGCCGCTGATGCTCACCCCTGCCCGCTTCATCGCCACGCTGCTCGCCGGCGCACTGTTCGGCTTCGGTCTGGCGCTCTCCACCATGGTCTCGCCCGAGGTGGTGTTGAGCTTTCTGCACTTTCAGGACTTCGGCCTGCTGCTCGTCATGGGCGGCGCGGTCGGCGTCACCGTGCTGGCCTACCAGCTCGCCCCGCGGCTGATGAAGCGCCCGCTTTGGGGCGACCATTTCGCCATGCGCCCGGCTGCGCTCGACCGCGACACCGTGGTCGGCGCGGCGATCTTCGGCGTCGGCTGGGGCCTGTGCGGGNTGTGCCCCGGCCCCGCCATTGCCGGACTCGGCGTGGGGAATAGCGAGATGTTGATCGCACTCGCCGGCATTGCCGCTGGCGCCTGGCTGCAGGGCTGGCTGGCCCAGCGCCGCTCTTGAAACGCCTCATCTAGACGCCCTGATCCGCGGCGGGCGCATGCCGCCCGCCCCCGCAAGAGGGTTAGCCCGAAGTGCCGGCGGCTGCGAATGCGGCCACATTGCGCGTTGCGCCGCCTGGCGCACGGCGTACCGTGCCGTCCGGTGCCTGGAGCGCAGACCTCCGGCGGCAGCGCCGCATTCCGGAGCCGACCATGACTCAAAACTCATCCTCGATTACGTTTTCGACCACGAAGCCCAGCAGCCAAGCCGGGTGTTTCTCACACAGCCGCTCGGCGGCGGTGCCGTCCGCGACTACACCTGGGCACAGACCCTCGACGAAGCGCGCCGCATGGCGCATCTGCAAAGCCTCGGGCTCGAGCCGGGCGCGCGCATCGCCATCCTGTCAAAGAACTGCGCGCACTTCTTCATCGCCGAACTCGCCATCTGGATGGCCGGCGGCACCACGGTCGCCATCTTCCCGACCGAAACGGCCGACACCATCGGCTACGTGCTCGAGCACAGCGGCGCGAGCCTGCTGTTCGTCGGCAAGCTCGACGCCTGGGACGCCCAGCGCCCCGGCGTACCCGCCGGCCTGCCCTGCATCGCACTGCCGCTGGCACCCAAGAACGCCGACTGCCCGCGCTGGGACGACCTCATCGAGCGCACCGAACCGCTGCCCGGACGCGTCCAGCGCGCGGCCGACGACCTGGCGATGATCATCTACACCTCGGGCTCCACCGGCCGGCCCAAGGGCGTGATGCATGCCTTCGGGCCCATCACCCGTGTGGCCGAGGAAATCAACCGCGACATCCACTCGCGCATCGGCAACGTCGAGGAAAACCGCGTCCTGTCCTACCTGCCGCTGGCGCATGTGTTCGAGCGCGCCTGGGTCGAGTGCGCGTCGCTGGTGGACGGCAACACGCATGTGTATTTCGCAGAGTCGCTCGACACCTTTNTGCAGGACCTGCAGCGTGCACGGCCGACCACCTTCATCTCGGTGCCGCGGCTGTGGCTCAAGTTTCAGCAAGGCGTGTTCAGCAAGATGCCGCCGAAGAAGCTCGACCGGCTGCTGTCCATCCCCATCCTGGGCAAGCTGGTGGGCCGCAAGGTGCTCAGGGGCCTGGGGCTGGACCATGTGCTGCTCGCGGGCAGTGGCTCGGCGCCGATTCCGGCCGACCTCATCGCCTGGTACCGGCGGCTGGGCCTCAACCTGGTCGAGGGCTACGCGATGACCGAGGATTTCGCCTACTCCCACAACTCCACACCCGAGGCCAACGCACCGGGCTACGTGGGCGTGCCCATGCCCGGCGTCGAGGTGCGGCTCAGCGAGGAAGGCGAGATCCTCATCAAGTCGCCCGGCCAGATGGTGGGCTACTACCGCGCGCCCGAACTCACCGCCGAAGCCTTCACCGAGGACGGGTTCTTCCGCACCGGCGACCGCGGCGAGCGCCGCNCCAACGGGCTGCTCAAGATCACCGGCCGGGTCAAGGAACTCTTCAAGACGGCCAAGGGCAAGTACGTGGCGCCCGCGCCGATCGAGAACCTGCTCAACGCGCACCCGATGATCGAACTGTCCATGGTCTCGGGCGTCGGTCAGCCCGCCGCCTTCGCCATGGTGGTGCTGGCCGAGTCGCTGCGCCCACGCCTGGGCGATGCACAGGTGCGCCGGGAAGTCGAGCAGGCAATGGAGGCGCTGCTGCGCGAGGTCAACGCCCAACTCGCCGACTATGAGCAATTGCGCATGCTGGTGGTGGCAAGCGAACCCTGGTCCATCGAGAACGGCTGTCTCACGCCCACGATGAAGATCCGTCGCAATCGCATCGAGCAGGCGGTGCAGGCGCGCATCGAGCAGTGGTACGACGCACCCAGCCGCGTCATCTGGGCGTAAGGCCGCGCTGAACGAGCGCCTCGGCCTGCGGTCCGCGCACAGCGCGCGGCAGCGGCCAAGGCGTAGCGGCTGGCCACCAGGCGGGCAGCAGCGCGCGCACTTTGGGCAGCGCGTAGCGGTCGTCGAGCAACACGATGACGCCGCGATCCTGCTCGGAGCGGATCACCCGGCCCGCCGCCTGCACCACTTTTTGCAGGCCAGGGTAAAGGTACGCATAGTCGTCGCCGCGGCCGGGGAACTGCGCGTCGAGCCGCGCGCGCATCGCCTCGAGCACCGGGCTGACCTGCGGCAGCCCCAGCGTGGCAATGAACGCGCCGATGAGCCGCTCGCCCGCCAGGTCNACCCCTTCGCCGAAGGCNCCGCCGAGCACGGCAAAGCCGATGCCCCGCCCGCCTTCGACGAAGCGCGCGAGAAAGTCCTGCCGCTCGCGCTCGCCCATGGCGCGCGACTGCGCCCACGCCGGCACCTGGGGGTGGGCCTCGCAAAACGCCGCCTGCGCCTGCTGCAGGTAGTCGTGGCTGCTGAAGAACGCAAGGTAATTGCCCGGCGCGGCGTGGTACTGCGCCGCCATCACCGCCACCAGCCCGGGCAGCGAGGCTGCNCGATGCCGCCAGCGCGTCGAGAGGTGCCGCGCCACCTGCACCCGCAATTGCGCCGCGGCAAACGGCGACGGCAGGTCGATGTCGGCGCGGCGCTCGGCCGGCACGCCGAGCAGGTCGGCCTGCCACTGCGCCGGGCCCAGGGTGGCGGAGAACAGCACCGCCGCCTCGGCGGCTGACCAGCGCGAGGCCAGGTGCGGCGCGGGCACGAGGTTGCGCAGCGTGTACCACACACGTCTGGGTGCGGCCGGGTTGGCTGCCGCCTCGCGCTGCACGTCGAACATCGCGTGCGGGCCGAAGCGCTCGGCCAGGCGCAGGAAGTGGCCCAGTTCGAAGCCCAGCGTGCGCAGGCGCTCGGCCACCTCNACCGGGGCTCGGGCGCGCCGGCTTGGTTTCCTCGGCGAACATCAGCGTCTGGGCCTCGCCCAGCGTCGCGGACGCGGGTGAGACCGGCGCCGAATCCAGCTGCGCCAGCGTGAGCGCGGCCGCGGCCTCGCGCACGGCCTCGGTCAAGCCCTCGGGCAACGCATCGAAGGCCTCATAGCCGGCTGGCGCATCGGGGTGAGCCGCTGCAGCCGGCGCTCCAGGCGGCGCAGTGGCGCGGCCCAGGCCGCCGGCAGCACGCGCCGCACCGCGCGCAGCTCGGCGTCAACAAGGCTGGCGCTGTACATGGCGCGCGCCCGCTCGACGAGGTTGTGCGCCTCGTCCACGGCCACGGCCACGCGCAGTTCATCCTCCACCACCCGGGCGTGCTGGGCGGCACCGCTGTCGAACCAGTGGTTGTAGTCCCCTACGAGCACGTCCGCCCAGCGCGCCAGGTCCTGCGCCAGGTGGTAGGGGCAGACGGTGTGCGACAGCGCCACGGCGCGCAGCGCGTCGCGGTCGAGCACGCCCGAAGGCCCCGCCACCGCGGCCGCGCGGGCTGCGGGCAGGCGGTCCCAGAAGCCGCGGGCGAGCGGACAGTCGGCGCCGTGGCAGGCACGGCCCGGGTGCTCGCATGCGGTGTCTCGGGCGACGAGTTCGATGACACGCAGCCGCGCCGCGCCGTCCGCTGCGGCGCCGGGGTCNGGCTGCAAGCGCCGCAGCGCATCCAGGGCCACGGCGCGCCCGGGCGTCTTGGCCGTCAGGTAAAGCACCTGGTCCAGCCCGCGATGCGCGCCGCGCGGCGACATGGCCTTGAGCAGCGGGTACAGCACCGCCAGCGTCTTGCCGATGCCGGTGGGCGCCTGCGCGAGCAGCACCCGGCGTTGGCGCACGGTGTGCCAGACGGCCTCGGCCAGCGCCCGCTGCCCGGGGCGAAACGCCGCCATCGGAAACGCGCAGCCGGCGAGCCAGGCATCGCGCCGTTTGCGGTGCGCGGCCTCCTGCACCGCCCAGGCGAGAAAGGCCTCGCACTGGGCTGCGAAAACGCGCTGNAGCGCGCGGGCATCGTGCCGCTCGACGAACACGGTTTCTTCGCCGCGGTCGATGTCGAAGTACACCAGCGCCAGTTCCACCGCGTCGAGCCCGCGCTTGGCACACAGCAGCGCGCCGTACACCTTGAGCTGCGCCCAATGCACGGCGCGCTGATTGGCCGGCTGCCTATCGAGCCGGCCGCGAAAGGTCTTGACCTCCTCGAGCCGACCCAGCGCCTCGTCCCAGCCGTCGGCGCGGCCGCGCACCCGTAGCGGCCCGTGCCGACCCTGTAAGGCAATCTCGCGCCGGTACGACGCCGGGCGGCGGGCGGCGACGGCGGCATGGCCGCGCACGCCCTCCTCGCCACTGGGCGTGGGCGCGAAGCGCCGGTCCAGATCGCCGTGGCGCGCGGTGAACTCACACAGCGTGCGCACCGCCACCGTCCACAGCGGCGCGGCTGGATCGGCGGTGGGAGCGGCAGCGGGATCGACGGCGCGGTCGACCCCGGGATCAATGCTGGGATCGGCGTCCATGGGCGGGCGGCGGGTGGCTCAAAACGGGCCTGGGCGGGCTCGTCCTCGTCGCGCCAGGGTGTGCGCTGGGCGAGTTCGAGCCACACCGCCAGCGGCAAGCGCTCGACCGCTCGGCGCGGTGCGGGCCGCGCGACGCTCAGTCGTGCGCCCTCAGCAAGCATCACGCCGCACTCGGGCGGAACGTCGTCCGGTGTGCCGATGGCGCGGCCGCGCGCGTCGGTGCCGAGCACATACCAGCATTCGCCACCGAGGTCGAGGTAGGCGGCGCGCTTGTCGGGGTTCTTCAGATCGGCGAGCAGATCGGCGCGACGCACCTTGATTTCATGCACCACCGGCTGCAACCAGGCNTCGACGGTGCTGCGGCGGATCGAAAACACATCGGGCATGGCCATGACCCAGCGGCCCGGGCCGGCGCCGGCCGCCACGGGCGCCTCAAACAGGCCGACNATTGGGGTCGTTCGGGTCAGTTGGTGGGGTGCCTCGATGTGCTCAGCGGTCGTAGAAGCCTCGGTCACCTCGGGCTGTGATGCCTGCTGCAGCGGCACGCGCGCCCGCAAGCTCAGGCCGGTGTAGACGATGCGCCCGGCACGCGCCATCTCGCGCGCGACCTGCCGCACCAAGGCCTCGTGCGCGTCGCGGCTGGCGCGGTGGGTGTGGAGCGATTCGGCGATGCAGCGCAGCCCCGCGTCGGTGACGCGCAGCACCTCGTGGCCCGTGGCGCTCGGCCGGCGTTCGAGCAGACCGGCGGCAAGCAGTTCGACCTCAATGAGGTCCTGGCACGGCCAGCCCGCCGAGCGATACACCTCGCGCAGCCGCCGCAAGTGGATGCGCCCCAGACGCAGCGGCCGATCCGCATCGGGCTGGGGCGATGAAGGAACAACAGAAGCCGCCGACATGGTGGCCTGAGCTTACGCCAGCCCGGGCACCGTCGGTGGCCCGGGGCTTCAGGCCGCCTGGCCGATGATGATGACGCGCTGCTCCATGCCGTCGGTGTAGCGGATCACCACCTCGCCGTTGGCCTCGAAGCGCAGCCCCACGGGTTTGCCGTCCTCGCCGCGGGTCAGGCGCGCGTCGAACACCACGCGCAGCGTGCGGCCGGTGGCATCCTCGCGCACGGTGGTCTCGCCCTCGGCCGAAGCGACCACGCTGAAGCCGCGCTGGCTGGCGAAGAAGCTGGCCTCGGCGGTGCTGTGGGCCTGCGGGCGTGCGAGTTCCATGGTGCCGTCGGCATAGCTCACTTCGAAGGTGCCTTTGCCGTCAGCGCGCACACGCAGGCAGACCTTCGATGCGTCGGTGCAGGCCGGGCCGTTGGCGGCGGCCTCGACCTGCACGCTGTAGACCTCGTTGGCGCTGACCGCGACCTCGACATGGCCGTCGGCCGAGTACGCCACGGCAAAGCCCGCGGCCTTGAGCTTGGCGTCGAGCCACTGGTGCTGCACGGTCTGCAGATCGAAGGACACCGTGCCGCCCGGCAGCGGCACGCTGGGCATCGGCGGCACGGGAACCGGCAGCGGCACGCTCGGCACGGGCAGGGTGACGGCGGCGCTGGCCGTCACCGTCGATTGAGCCATCGCGGGCGCCAGGCTCAGCGCGAGCAGCGACGTGGCCAGCAGATTGCGGGCAATTCGGGACATGAAAACCTCCTTGTTGTGCAGTCGAGGGCGAACACCGCCCACGCGCATTGGAGGTTGGTCGGGCCTCAGCGGTCTGTGACCGCAGTCACGCTGAAACGCCTGGTTTCAGGCATGGTGCGGCGGACGCCGGCGCGCGCGCCAGGCACCGAACAAGGCCAGCGACCCGGGCACGAGGATGAGGGCCCAGATGATCTTGCTCAGATGTTGCTGGACCCATGGAAGGTTGCCGAAGAAGTAGCCCGCCGAGGTCAGGCCGATGACCCAGATCACGGCGCCCGCGATGTTGTAAGCACTGAAGCGGCGCCGGCTCATGGCGGCCACACCTGCGACAAAGGGCGCGAAGGTGCGGATGAACGGCATGAAGCGCGCGAGGATGATGGTGATGCCNCCATAACGCTCGTAGAAGTCATGGGCATGATCGAAAGCGCGCTTGTTGAAGAAGCGCGACTCTTCCCACTGAAACACCTTCGGACCGATCGCCCGGCCGATGGTGTAGTTGACCTGGTCACCTAGGACAGCCGCCAGCAACATCGTGCCCGCGGCCAACGACCAGTCCATCAGGCCCGCACCGCACAGCGCCCCCACCACGAACAGCAGCGAGTCGCCCGGCAGGAACGGCATGACGACCACGCCCGTCTCGACGAAGATGATGAGGAACAGCAGGGCATAGACCCAGGTGCCGTAGGTCTGCACGAAGACCTCCAGATGGCGGTCCACATGCAGGATGAAGTCGAGGAGGAAGGCGGCGATGTCCATGGCNGCGCGATTATCNCTTGGGGCCCCATGTCCACACGCACCCCCGACTTCCCCGCGCGCCGCCCCATCCGCGAGCTGCCCGACGCGCTCATCAGCCAGATCGCCGCGGGCGAGGTGGTGGAGCGCCCGGCCTCGGTGGTGCGCGAGCTGCTCGACAACGCGCTCGACGCCGGAGCCACGCAGATCACGGTGCGGCTGCTCGCCGGCGGCGTGCGCCTCATCGCGGTCGAGGACGACGGCGTGGGCATCGCGCGCGACGAGCTGCCGGTGGCCCTCAAGCGCCATGCGACGAGCAAGATTGCCAGCCTCGCCGACCTGGAATCGGTGGGCACCATGGGCTTTCGAGGCGAGGCGCTGGCGGCCATCGCCAGCGTGAGCGAGCTCAGCCTGAGCTCCCGCACCGCCGAGGCCGCCGAGGCCTGGTGCGTGGACGCCAGCAGCGGCGAGCTGCGCCCGCGCGCGCGCGCCCNNGGCACCACGGTGGAGGTGCGCGAGCTGTTCTTCTCCACGCCCGCGCGGCGCAAGTTCCTCAAGACCGACGCAACCGAACTCGCCCACTGCCTGGAGGCCGTGCGCCGCCACGCGCTGGCCCGGCCGGACGTGGGCTTCGCCGTCTGGCACGAGGGGCGGCTGGTGGAGCAGTGGCGGGCCTGGCGCGGCGAGGGCNGACGGCCCCGCGCGCACGAACGCCGCATGGCCGACGTGCTGGGCGAGGAGTTTCTGGCACAGTCGCTTGCGGTGGATTTCCACGCCGGGCCGCTGCGCCTGTGGGGCGCGNCCGGCGTGCCCGATGCGGCGCGCAGCCGCGCGGACCAGCAGTTCGCCTTCGTCAACGGCCGCTTCGTGCGCGACAAGGTGATCGCCCATGCCGCACGCAGCGCCTATGAAGACGTGCTGCACGGCCAGCGCCAGCCGGTGTACGTGCTGCACCTGGAGATCGACCCCACGCGCGTGGACGTGAACGTGCACCCGACCAAGATCGAGGTGCGCTTCCGCGACAGCCGCGAGGTGCACCAGGCCGTGCGCCATGCGCTGGAACACGCGCTGGCGGCCCCGCGCTCGGCTGTGGCGGGTACCACTGCCCTTCCGGTGCCGCCCGAGCGGCCCGCAGCGAGCGTTTTCGAGAAAATTCCGCCGAACCCCAGCGCCAACTGGTCACAGTCTGCTATTAATTTCAAAGTACCGGAAGGTCGCCATGAAGTCCGCGACCTCGCCGCCCTGTGGCAGCCCGCGCCCTCGCAGGTGGCCGAGCCCGCCCACCCGTCCGCGAGCGACGTGGCGCACGCAGCCGCCACGCGCCCGCAAGGTGGCGAGGCCGCAGTCACCCCCACCCTGCCGCCCGCTGTGGCCGACGCCAACGCGGACTGGCCCNTCGGCCGCGCGCTGGCGCAGTTGCATGGCGTCTACATCCTGGCCGAGAACCGGCACGGCCTGGTGCTGGTGGACATGCATGCCGCGCACGAGCGCATCGTCTACGAGCGGCTCAAGACCCAGCTCGACGAAGCCGCCATCGCCAGCCAGCCGCTGCTGATTCCCGCCACCTTCGCCGCCACGCCCGAGGAGGTGGCCACGGCCGAAGCGCACGCCGCGGTGCTTGCGCAGCTGGGGCTGGAAGTCACCCCGTTCTCGCCGAAGACGCTGGCTGTGCGTGCCGTGCCAGCCACCCTGGCGCAGGGCGATGCGGTGGAGCTTGCGCGCAGCGTGCTCGCCGAACTCGCGCAGCACGAGGCCAGCACCGTGGTGCAGCGCGCGCGCAACGAACTGCTGGCCACCATGGCCTGCCACGGCGCGGTGCGCGCCAACCGCCGGCTCACCCTCGACGAGATGAACGCGCTGCTGCGGCAGATGGAGGCCACCGAGCGCTCCGACCAGTGCAACCACGGCCGCCCCACCTGGCGCCAGTTGTCGATGCGCGAGCTCGACGCCTTGTTTCTGCGGGGCCGTTGAGGCGATCATTGCGCCTGTGTGTGACCCGCGTCACAGACCCTGCGCGCCTGGCCCACCGATACTTGACCGACTCGAACACTCAGGTATTTCTCACATGAACACCGCCGCATCCACAACCCACGCCAGCGCGGGACGGCTCGAACACATGCCGGTCTCGCTGTTCTCCATCGTCATGGGCCTCGCCGGCGCCACGGTCGCCACCGAGAAGGTCGAACTCGCCTGGGGCTGGGGCAACGGCCTGAGTACCGGCCTGCTGTGGCTGACGATCGTGCTCTTCGTCGTCATCGCCGTGGCCTACGCCGCCAAGTTCGTGCTGCACCGCTCGCATGTGATGGCCGAATTCAACCACCCCATCCGGCTGAGCTTCTTCCCCGCCATGTCCATCGGCCTGCTGCTGCTGTCGATTGCGGTGCTGAGCCACCATCAGCAGATCGCGCAATGGGCCTGGGGCGTGGGCACGGTGCTGCACCTGCTGTTCACGCTGACCATCCTCTCGAACTGGATCCACCACGAGCGCTTCCAGATCCAGCACAGCAACCCGGCCTGGTTCATTCCCATCGTCGGCAACATCCTGATTCCGGTGGCCGGTGCGAGCCTGGGCTGGAAGGAAGTGTCCTGGTTCTTCTTCAGCATCGGCATCGTGATGTGGCTGCCGCTGCTGGCCGTGCTGCTCAACCGCTTCTTCTTCCACCCGATGATGCCGGCCAAGATGCTGCCCACGTTGTTCATCCTGATTCCGCCGCCGGCCGTGGGCTTCATCTCCTGGGTCAAGCTGCACGGCGGCACCATCGACGACACCGCGCGCATCCTCTACTACTTCGCGCTCTTCATCACGACGCTGCTGGCCTGGCAGGTGCGCTACTTCGCCCGCCTGAGCTTCGCGCTGCCGTGGTGGGCCTATTCCTTCCCGCTGGCGGCCATCACGATCGCCACCTCGATCATGGCCGAAAAGGTCGGCGGCCCCTTCTTCCCCGCCCTGCTGCCCATCCTCTACACCGTGCTGATGGCGATGATCGCGCTGCTTCTGGCGCTGACGGCCNGGGCGATGATGCGGCACGAGATCTGCGTGCCGGAGTGAGTGGCAGGCGGCCCTGACGGCAGGCCGGCCTGGCGGGCGCTGTCATACGGGCTTCATCTCGTTTCGTCGCTCGCAGGGGGCAAGGAGAAGGTGGTCGAAAGACCTCCGCCCCTCACAGCCCAGACACAAACGCCCGCAGCAGAAAGCAGAACGACGGCGAACCACCCCACCCCAAACCGGCCGCCGCAGGTCGGTGCCTCGGGAAAGGACAGCGTCGGCCACCCCCTCAATGCATGAACTTCCCNCCTCGCCCAATGATGGTGAGGTCGGTGAACTTCGAACCCTCGTGGTTCTGCGGCGAGAACGTCACCTTGAAGCCGCCGATGTCCACCTCACGCATAGACTCCAGCCCCGCAACGAAGGACTCTCGCGTGAGGTTCTTACCCGCACGCCGCAGCCCCTCGGTCACGACGCGGGCGATCAGATAGCCCTCCATGCTGGAGAAGTCGATCTCCTTGTCGCCCGCGGCGGCCATGTGCTGCTGGTAGTCACGCACCACCGGCATCGCCGGCTGGAACGGGAACGGCACCACCTGCGAAATCACCACGCCCACGCCGGCGTCACCCAGCTCGTCGGCCAGCGCCTTGGAGCCCACGAAGCTCACGTTGAAGAACTGCCCGCCGTAGCCGCGGGTGCGTGCGGCCTTGATGAACGCCGCGCAGGACTTGTAGGCGCTGATCTGCACGATGGCCTCGGGCTCGGCCTTGAGCAGGCTGTCGAGCGCCTGCGTCACGTCCACGTTGTTGCGCTCGACGGTGCCCAGGCCAGCCGGCTCCATCTTGCGCCGCGTCAGCGCGTTGCGCACGCCGGTGAGGCCGGCCTGGCCGTAGGAGTCGTTCTGGTAGAACACGCCGATCTTCTTCACCCCNAGCGTGGTGAGGTGCTGCACGATGCGCTCGGTCTCGTCGAAGTAGCTCGCGCGCACATGGAACAGGTTGCGGTTGAAGGGCTCGCGCAGCGCCTGCGCGCCGGTGAACATGCCCACCAGCGGAATGCCGGCCTCGTTGATCACCGGCACCGCCGCCAGCCCCGTGGGCGTGCCCACCGAGCCCGCCAGTGCGAACACCTTGTCTTCGTTGATCAGGGCCTTGACCGCCGCTGGAGCCTTTTCGGCCTCGTAACCGTCGTCACGCGCCACCAGCCGGATGCTGCGCCCGCCCACGCCACCAGCGGCATTGACCTGCGCAAACCAGGCCTTCATGCCCGCCTGCAGCCGCAGGCCGAGCTGCGCCGCCGGCCCGGAGAGCGCGGCGAACTGGCCGAGCACGATCTCGCGCTCGCTCACGCCGGGGGCGGCCTGCGCCCAGGCGCTGCGCGCGGCTGCAAGCGCCAGCGGCAGGGTGAGCACGCGCCGCCGCGGCCAGAAAGATGATGGGGGTGGGTTCATGGTCGTTCGCTCCTCTGGATGGTTGCTTGCAGCGCCGGACAAAAACCGTGGATGGCTTGGGGCCCTTGCCGCCAAGGCAATGTAGCCGCAGCCCGGCCGCGACGGAAGCCCCTTTTTGCTACCCTTGGCCAATGCCTGTCATCCCCGCCTCGGCCACGTCCGCCCCGCCCCAGCCCGCTGCCGCATCGGCGCCCGGCCCCGGCATGTCGCCCACCACCCTGGTCGTGCTGCTGGCGCTGCTGCTGGGCCTGCAGCCCGTCACCACTGATCTGTACCTTCCCGCGCTGCCGGCGCTGACCGAGGGCTTTGCCGCCACCATGGGTCAGGCGCAGCTGACGCTGGCGGCGCTGCTGCTGGCGTTTGGCGTGTCGCAACTGGTGTGGGGGCCGCTGTCGGACCGCTTCGGCCGCCGGCCGGTGCTGCTGGTGGGGCTGAGTGCCTATGTGCTGGGCGCGCTGGGCTGCGCGCTGGCGCCCTCGATGGGCATGCTCATCGTCTGGCGCATCGTGCAGGGCGCGGCGATGGGCGCGGCCATCATGTGCGCCCGCGCCGTGGTGCGCGACCTGTACGAACCGGTGGAGGGCGCGCGGGTGATGTCGCAAGGGCTCACCGGCCTGGGGGTGCTGGCATGCCTGAGTGCGCCGGTGGGTGGCCTGCTGTCGGAGTGGTTCGGTTGGCGCGCGGCGCTGTTCGCCGTGGCCGCCTTCGGCGCGTTCACGCTGGGCAGCGTGGCCCTGCGCTTCAAGGAGACCGTGCCACGCGAGCGGCGCCGGCCGCTGCACCTGGGCACGCTGGCGCGCACCTGGCTGCTGATTCTTCGGCACCCGACCTTCCTGGCGTTCTCGGCGCTGTCCACCGCCTCCTACGGCGGTCTGTTCACCTTTCTGGCCACCTCGTCCTTCGTGTTCATCCGGGTGCTGGGGCTGTCCAAGACGGCCTACGGGCTCATCATGTTCGCCAACTCACTGGCCTACATCGGCGGCACCTTCGTCTGCCGTGCGCTGCTGCGGCGTTTCGGCGTGGCGCGCACGGTGGCGCTGGCCGNNGGGCTGACGCTGGCCGGCGGCGGCAGCCTCGCGGCCCTGGCCTGGCTGGGCGCGGGCGAGCCGTGGTACGGCGCCTGGGCCATCGTGCTGCCGTTCTACCTGTTCATGGTCGGGCACGGCATTCACCAGCCCTGCGGGCAGAGCGGCGCGGTCGGGCCGTTTCCGCAGGCGGCGGGCACGGCCTCGGCGGTCAACGGCTTTCTGATGATGATCGCCGCCTTCGCCATGGGCGGCTGGGTGGGTGCGCACATGGACGGCAGCATCTGGCCGATGGTGCAGGGCATTCTGTTCTGGAGCGTGCTCATCAGCACCAGCGCCTGGGTGCTGGTGCAACGCGCGGCCCGCAACCGCGGGGCCTGAAGCATGTCCACCGCCGCCGAACCCCAAGCTTCCCCGCCGGCTGCCCCACCGGCTGCCGTGCGCGCGCTGTGCCTGGCCGGCCCCACGGCCAGCGGCAAGACGGCGGCGGCGCTGGCCATCGCGGCACGCTGGCCGGTGGAGATCGTCAGCGTGGATTCGGCGCTGGTCTACCGCGGCATGGACATCGGCACCGCCAAGCCCAGCGCCGAGGAGCGCCGCGCCGTGCCCCACCACCTGGTCGACATCCGCGACCCGGCGCAGGCTNACAGCGCGGCCGAGTTCGTGCGCGACGCCCAGGCCTGCATGGCCGCCATCGCCGCGCGCGGTCGGATTCCGCTGCTCGTCGGCGGCACCCTGCTGTATTTCAAGGCGCTGTTCGATGGCCTCGACGCCCTGCCCGCGGCCGACGCCGCCGTGCGCGCCGCGCTCGACGCCCAGGCCCGCGAGCAGGGCTGGCCCGCTCTGCACGCGGAGCTGGCGCGGGTGGACCCGGCCACGGCCGCACGGCTCTCGCCCAACGACAGCCAGCGCATCCAGCGCGCACTGGAGGTCTGGCGCGTGAGCGGCCGGCCCATGTCGGCCCTGATGAATTCANAAACGATAGCGTCACCTGACCCATTGGCGCTGGGGTACCGGCTTNTTTCCCTGGAACCGGCCGATCGGGGCTGGCTGCACGGCCGCATTGCCGAGCGTTTCGACGCCATGCTCGCCCACGGCCTGCTCGACGAGGTGCGGNCGCTGCGCGCGCGCGGCGACCTGCGGGCCGAGCTGCCCTCCATGCGCTGCGTGGGCTACCGGCAGGCCTGGGCCTGGCTGGATGCGCAGGCCACGACGGCGCCGCCGCTGGCCACCCTTCGCGAACAAGGCGTGGCCGCCACGCGCCAGCTCGCCAAGCGCCAGCTCACCTGGCTACGCGGCATGCCGGCGTGGCAGCGCATCCCCGCCGACGCGCCGGACGCGCTCGACCAGCTGCTGCGCGCCGTGGCCCGCGTGATGCCGGAGCGCGCATGAACACCGGCCCAAACACCGGCGCGAACCCTGGCCTGCCCACCGCCGCGTCGCCGTTGATCGAGGTGCGCGGCCTGGCCAAGCACTACGGCGAGGTGCCGGTGTTTCGCAACCTCAGCTTCGACGTGGCCGCGGGCGAGTTCGTCGCCATCGTGGGTGAGTCGGGCGTGGGCAAATCCACCCTGCTGAACTGCCTGGCGGGGCTGGACGACTGGAACGCGGGCACGCTGCGCGTGGCCGGTGCCGAGCTCTCCCGCCTCGACGAGGCGCAGCGCGCGCAGTGGCGGCGCGCGCACGTGGGCTTCGTGTTCCAGGCCTTTCATGTGCTGCCGCATCTGGACGTGGCGCAGAACGTCGCCCTGCCGCTGATGCTGCGGGGCCGGCCCGACACCGCGCGGGTGCAGGCCATGCTGGAGGCCGTCGGCCTCGCCGGCCTGGGCGGGCGGCTGCCGCAGACGCTGTCGGGCGGGCAGTTGCAGCGCGTGGCCATCGCCCGTGCGCTGGTGCACCAGCCGCCCCTGCTGCTGGCCGACGAGCCCACCGGCAACCTCGACCCCGCCACCGCCGCGCGGGTCATGGACGTGCTGCTCGAGCAGACGCGCGCGCACGGCAGCACGCTGGTGCTGGTCACCCACTCCGAAGCCGCCGCCGCGCGCGCCGACCGCGTGCTGCACCTGCGCGCCGACGGCATCGNNGCTGAGCGCCGGCTGCCTGTTGGCGGCCGCTCACTACGCCACGGCGCTGCCCCGCCGCCATGCCCCTGTCAACGGCAGGGGCGATCTCCATTGCCCGAACAATATTTGTTTAGGCAATTAATATTCGCGCCATGTCCCAACACCAACCCGAGCCCGTGCGCTTCTACCAACCGGGCGCCTACCGCGCCGACGAGAGCGTGGGCTACCTCATCAAGCGCGTGCTGTCCTCGATGGTCAGCGAGATCGACCAGCAACTCGCCGCGCACGACCTCACCTATGTGCAGTGGCTGCCGCTGTACAAGCTGGCCAAGGGCGAGGGCGACACCCTGGCCGCGCTTGCGCGCGAGCTCGACATCGACCCCGGCGCGCTCACCCGCTCCATCGACCGCCTGGAAGCCAAGGGCCTGCTGCAGCGCGAGCGCTCCACCACCGACCGGCGCGTGGTGCACCTGCTGCTGACCGACGCCGGCCGTGCCGTCGCCCGCGAGGTGGCGCCGGTGCTCGCCTCGGTGCTCAACGCCCATCTGCAGGGCTTCACCCATGCCGAGTGGCAGCAACTCGTCGACATGTTGCGGCGCATGCTGGCCAACGGCGAGGCCCTGCGCCAAGACCGGAGCTGAACCACCATGACCACCGCCCCGACCGCCCCCAACCGCCCCGTGGCGGCCCGCCCGAGCGCACGCTGCGCCCGCGCACCGCCGCCCTCCTCGGCACCCTGCTCGCGGCGCTGCTCGCCGGCTGCGCCAGCCCTGGCCCCGAGCGCAGCGCGCCGCCCATGACCACCGCGCAGCAGCTCGGTCTGGCGGCCAACCCCTGCGCGCCGNCCGTGCCCTGGCCGGACCTGGGCGACCCTGCGCTCGACGCCCTGCTGCGGCAGGCACTGGCCGAGCAGCCCAACCTCGCCGCCGCGCGCGAGCGGGTCGAACGCGCCCGCGCACTGGCCGATGCCACCCGCGCCGCCAACGGCGCGCAGGCTGCGCTCAGCGCCGACCTCACCCGCCAGCGCTACAGCGAGAACGGCCTGGTGCCGCCGCCGATCGCCGGCGCCACCTGGAGCAGCGGCGACCTGAACGCGGGCCTGTCCTGGTCGCCCGACTTCTTCGGCCTGCACCGCGCCGAACTCGCGGCCGCCCTGGGCCAGGCGCGCGCCGCCGAGGCCGACGCCGCGGCCGCCGCCGTGAGCCTGAGCGCGCAGATCAGCCGCGGCTGGGTGCAGCTCGCCCGGCTGTTCGCCCAGCGCGAGCTGGCCGAACGCAGCATCGCCCAGCGCGAGGCCATGCTGGCGCTGGTGCGCGAGCGGCGCGCCGCCGGGCTCGACACCGGCATCGACCTCGCGCAGGCGCAGGGCAGCCTGCCCGAGCTGCGCGCACAGCGCGAGGCGCTGGACGAGCAGATCGCGCTGCTGCGCCACCAGCTCGCCACGCTGGCCGGGCAGCCGGTGCAGGCGCTCGACCACGCCCGGCCGCGGCTGGACACGCTGCATCTGCCCACCTTGCCCGACACCCTGGGTGCGGACCTGCTCGGCCGTCGGCCCGACGTGCTGGCCGCCCGCGAGCGCGCCGAGGCCGCCACCCAGGGCGTGCAGGCGGCGCGCGCGGGCTTCTACCCCGACATCCGCCTCAGCGCCTTCGTGGGCCTGAGCGCCATCGGCATCTCGCGCCTGTTTGAGGCGGGCAGCGCCCAGCTCGGGCTCACGCCGGCCCTGCGCCTGCCGCTGTTCGACGGCGGCGCGCTGCGCGCCCAGCTCGGCGCGCGCGAAGCCGAGCGCAACGCCGCCATCGCGCAATACAACGCCACCGTGCTCGAAGCCGTGCGCCAGGCGCGCGATGCGCTGGTGTCCATCGATTCGGTCGACCGCCAGCGCGCCGAGCAGGCGCAGGCGCTCGAACGCGCCGAAGCCGCCTACGCCCTGGTGCAGCAGCGCGAACGCGCGGGCCTGAGCAACCGGCTGCAGCTGCTCGCGGCCGAGACCGCGGTGCTCGCGCAGCGCCGCACCAGCGCCGACCTGCAGGCCCGCGCCTTCGACACCCGCGTGGCGCTGATCCAGGCGCTCGGCGGCGGCTGGCCGGACGAGGCCACCCCGCAGCTCGCCGCGCACCGGCCCTGACGCCCCGCCCACACCCCGAACACCCACGAGAAGAACCATGAGCACCGACACCCCCACCGGCGCGCCAGCCCCGCCGCAACCACCGCACCCACCGCACCTGCCGACATCAACGCCGCGCGCCGACGCCGCGGCCTCACCCTGGTCGCCGCGGCCGCCGTGCTCGCCGGCCTGGCCTGGGGCGGCTGGCACTGGTTCGAGGGCCGGCACCGCGAAGACACCGACAACGCCTATGTCTCCGGCAACGTGGTGCAGATCACCCCGCTGGTGGGCGGCACGGTGATCGAGATCGGCGCCGATGACACCGAACGCGTGCGCGCCGGCCAGACGCTGGCGCGGCTCGACCCCGCCGACGCGCGCGTCGCGCTCGCCCAGGCCGAGGCCCAGCTCGGCGAGACGGTGCGCGAGGTGCGCGCGCTGTTCGCCAACAACGGCGCCCTCGACGCCCAGGTGCGCCTGCGCGAGGCCGACCTCGCCCGTGCCCGCGCCGAGCTCGCCCGCGCCGAGGACGACGCCGCGCCGCGCGCCGCTGGTGGCCAGCGGCGCCGTGGGCAAGGAGGAATACGAGCACGCCAGCGCCCAGCTGCGCAGCGCCCGCAGCGCCGCAGCCGCCGCCGAATCCGCGGTGCGGGCCGCGCGCGAACAGCTCGCCGCCAGCCGCACCCAGACCGAGGGCACCAGCGTCGCCCAGCACCCACGGGTGCAGGCCGCGGCCGCCAAGGTGCGCGAGGCCTTTCTGGCGCTGCAGCGCACACAGCTCGTCTCGCCGGTGGATGGCGTGGTGGCGCGGCGCAGCGTGCAGCTCGGCCAGCGGGTGCAGGCCGGCACGCCGCTGATGGCGGTGGTCGGCCTCGACCAGCTGTGGGTGGATGCAAACTTCAAGGAAAACCAGCTGCGCGACCTGCGCATCGGCCAGCGTGCCGAGATGGAGGCCGACCTCTGGGGCCGCAAGATCGTCTACCACGGCCGCGTGGTCGGGCTCGGCGCGGGCACGGGCGCGGCGTTTCCTGCTGCCGGCGCAGAACGCCACCGGCAACTGGATCAAGATCGTGCAGCGCGTGCCGGTGCGCATTTCGCTCGACCCCAAGGAGCTGGCCGAGCACCCCTGCGCGTGGGCCTGTCGATGAACGTGACGGTGGACACGCGCGACCAGAGCGGTCCGCAGCTCGACCCCAGCGCCGCGAAAGACGCTGCCGCGCGCACCCCCATCTACGCCGCGCAGGACGCCGCGGCCGAAGCCGAAGTGGCCCGCGTGCTCGCCGCCAGCCTGGGCAGCGCAGCCAAGGCACGCTGAGGCCGAGAGGACATCGGCCATGACCGCCCCCTCGACCCCACCACCGCCCGCCATGGCTGAAGCCGCCCCACCCCTGGCCGCCTCCGGGCCCACGCCCCCGCAGCAAGCGACGCGGGCCGCCCGGCCGGTTCGGCCGCGGGCGTTCCGCCTTCGCAACGCCCGCCGCAGGCGAATGGCGCGGCGGCAGCGCCCGAGCCGCTGCACGGCCTCACGCTGCTGGCGGGCACGCTGGCGCTGTCGCTGGCGACCTTCATGAACGTGCTGGACTCGTCGATCGCCAACGTGTCGATTCCCGCCATCGCGGGCGACATGGGCGTGAGCCCAAGCCAGGGCACCTGGGTCATCACCAGCTTCGGTGTGGCCAACGCCATTTCCGTGCCGCTGACGGGCTGGCTCACCCAGCGCTTTGGCGCGGTGCGGCTGTTCACCACCAGCGTGCTGCTGTTCGTGCTGACCTCGTGGCTGTGCGGCTTTGCGCCTTCGCTCGAACTGCTCATCCTCGGCCGCGTGCTGCAGGGGCTGGTGGCCGGGCCGATGATTCCGCTGTCGCAGACGCTGCTGCTCTCGAGCTACCCGCGCGCCAAGGCCGGCATGGCGCTGGCGCTGTGGGGCGTGACGACGCTGGTGGCGCCGGTGGTCGGTCCGCTGCTGGGCGGCTGGATCACCGACAACCTCACATGGCCGTGGATCTTCTACATCAACGTGCCGGTGGGCCTGTTCGCCGCGGCCATGACCTGGACCATCTACCGCCACCGCGAAACGCCCACGCACAAACGCCCCATCGACACCGTGGGCCTGGCGCTGCTGGTGCTGTGGGTGGGCTCGCTGCAGCTCATGCTCGACAAGGGCAAGGAGCTCGACTGGTTCGCCTCCACGCAGATCCTGACGCTGGCCATCGTGGCGGTGGTGGGCTTCGCGGTGTTCCTGGTGTGGGAGCTAACCGACGAGCACCCGGTGGTGGACCTGCGGCTGTTCAAGGGCCGCAACTTCGCCTTCGGCGCGCTCACGCTGTCGGTGGCCTACGGCCTGTTCTTCGGCAACGTGGTGCTGATGCCGCTGTGGCTGCAGCAGTGGATGGGCTACACCGCCACCAACGCCGGCATGGCGCTGGCGCCGGTGGGGGTGTTCGCCATCGTGCTCACGCCCCTGGTGGGCCGCAAGGTGGCGGTGTGGGACCCGCGGCGCATGGCCACCGGCGCGTTCGTGGTGTTCGCGCTGGTGCTGTGGCTGCGCTCGCAGTTCACGCCGCAGACGGATCTGCTGCATATCCTGATTCCCACCTTGATCCAGGGCGCGGCCATGGCCTTCTTCTTCATTCCGCTGACCACCATCACCCTGGCGGGCATCGGGCCCGAGCGCATCGCCGCCGCGGCGGGCCTGAGCAACTTCACCCGCATCACCGCCGGCGCGATGGGCACCTCGATCGCCACTACGCTGTGGGAAGACCGCGCCACGCTGCACCATGCCCACCTCACCGAGGCGCTGGCGCAGGGCCACGGCGTGTTCGGCCAGACCGTCGAGCAGCTGCAGGCCGCGGGCCTGAGCCATGAGCAGGCGCTGGCCAGCCTGAATCGGCTCATCGACCAGCAGGCCTTCACCCGCGCGGCCGACGACATCTTCTACGGCTCGGCGCTGATCTTCCTGGGCCTCATCGGCCTGATCTGGTTCACCCGCCGCCCCAAAGCCGCCGAGGGCGCACCCGCCGCCGATGCGGGCGGCGCGCATTGACGGGGCCTCGGCATGCCCGGCCCTTGCGCGGGGCCGGGGTCTGCGGCCCCGTGGCCCCGCCCATGAAAAAGGCCGTCGAACCGACGGCCTTTCTCGCTGCGATTTGGCTGCAGGCTGCGAGCCCGCAGGCGGCGCCGATCACTCGATGGTCAGGCGCTGGGCGCTGGTGGCGCCTTTCTTGGGCAGGGTCAGCGTCAGCACGCCGTTTTCGTACTTCGCCTTGGCGGCGCTGGCGTCGATGTCCTGCGCGAGCTGGAAGCTGCGGGCCACGGCGCCGTAGTAGCGCTCGCTGCGCAGCACCTTTTCGCCTTCGGTCTTGCGGTCTTCCTGCTTGACTTCGGCGCGCAGGGTGACGAGGTTACCGTCGATGGCGACATTGATCTCGTCCTTGTTCACGCCAGGAATCTCAGCGTGCACGGTGTAGGCCTTGTCGTCCTCCTTCACGTCCACCTTGATCTGCGCGGGCGAGGGCAGCGGGTCGCCGTGCAGCGGGCGCACGTAGAAGGCGGGGGCGAGGTCGCGGAACAGGTCGTCGAACAGATTGCCACGGGTCATCAGAGAGGTCATGTCGGGCTCCTTTCAAGGGTTGGTCTATCAGCCGCCGCGCTGGCGGCCATGACCGACAGATAGGTGCGCACCGCCGGGCTTCAAGACCCCGCCGGTTTGATGCAACGCAAAGCCCCGCTGGCGGCAGTGCACCCGCGGCCCGCGCACAATCGCCCGCACATGCTGGCTCTGCTGCGCACCTTCTCCTGGCAAGACCTGCGGCACCACCCCTGGCGCAGCGCCACGGCCGTGGTGGCGGTGGCGCTGGGCGTGGCGCTGGCCTACGCGGTGGCGCTGATCAACACCAGCGCCCTCGACGAATTCGCGGCGGCCACCCGCGCGCTTGACGGCGCCCCCGACCTCAGCGTGCGCAGCGCCGACGGCCGGCTCGACGAGGCCGTGTTTGCCACCGTGGCCGCCGACCCGCGGGTGGCGCTCGCCAGCCCGGTGCTCGACCTCACCACCTGGGCCGATGACGCGCAGGGGCGGCGCGTGAACCTTCGCGTGCTCGGCGTGGATGCACTGGTGGTGGCGGCGCTGGCCCCGCAGCTGCGGCCCGAACTGCCGGCGGGCGACGGCGCGCAGACGAGCGAGCGCCTGTTCGCGCCCGACACCGTGTTTCTCAACCCCGCTGCGCGCCAGCGGCTGGCCGGCGCGGCCGACGCCGCCGGCGCGCTGCGCGTGTTCGATGGCGAGCGGCTGCGCACGCTGCGCATCGGCGGCACGGTGCGCGCGCCGGGGCCGGCGCTGGCGGTGATGGACATCGGCGCCGCGCAGGACGCCTTCAGCCGCGGTGGCACGCTCAGCCGCATCGACCTGCGCCTGCGCGAGGGCGAAGACGCGCGCGCCTTCGCCNGCCTCCTTCCCTGGCCGCGCGGCATGCGCGCAGAGCGGCCGGACGATGCGCAGGGCCGTGCCGGCGCCTTGTCGCGCGCCTACCGGGTGAACCTGAGCGTGCTGGCGCTGGTGGCCTTGTTCACCGGCGCGTTTCTGGTGTTTTCGGTGCTCACGCTGGCGGTGGCACGGCGCGCGCCACAGTTCGCGCTGCTCGGGGTGCTGGGGCTGACGCCGGCCGAGCGGCTGCGGCTGGTGCTGGCCGAGTCGCTGCTGATCGGCCTGGCGGGCAGCGCGGCGGGGCTGGCCCTGGGCGCGGGCCTGGCGGCGCTGGCGCTGCGCGCGCTCGGCGGCGACCTGGGCGGCGGCTTCTTCGCGGGCGTGGCGCCGGCGCTGCGTATCGAGGCCGGCCCCACGCTGCTCTACGGTGCCCTGGGCGTGGCGGCGGCGCTGCTGGGCGGCTGGTGGCCCGCGCGCGCGGCACAGCGCATGGCGCCCGCGCAGGCGCTCAAGGGCCTCGGGNGCGCGTGGGCGGCGCCGGGCCGGCTGCACCGGCTCGCACCCTGGGTGTTGATGGCGCTGGCCGCCGCGCTGGCCTTCGCGCCGCCGGTGGCGGGCCTGCCGCTGGCCGCCTACCTCTCGGTGGCGCTGGGCCTGCTGGGCGGCATTCTGGCGCTGCCGCTGCTGGTGGGCTGGACCTACGACCCGCTGGCGCCGTGGTTGGGGCGGCGTGCGCTGCCCATGCTGGCTTTCGAGCGCGCGCGCGAGCGCTCCACCGCCGCGGTGGCCGTCAGCGGCGTGGTGGCGGCGCTGGCGCTGTCGGTGGCGCTCACGGTGATGGTGGCGAGCTTTCGCGACTCGGTCGCGCACTGGCTCGACACGGTTCTGCCCGCCGATCTGTACCTGCGCCTGGCCACCGCCGGCGGCGGCAGCCCGGCGGAGTTGCCCGCGGCCTGGGTGCAGGCGGCGGCGCAGACGCCCGGCGTGGCGCGCCTGCGCGCGCAGCAGGTGAGGAGCGTGCAGCTCGCCGGCGCCCAGCTGCCGCTGGCGCTCATCACCCGCGAACTGCCGGACGCCGCACGCGAGCTGCCGCTGGTGCAAGGCCCGCTGCCGGTGCCCGCCGGTGCAACCGCCGTGTGGGTGAGCGAGGCGGTGCCCGAGCTCTACGGCGTGCGGNCTGGGGGCGGTTTTCCAGCACTTTCCGAGGTCTTTCCGCCGAACCCCAGCGCCAACCGGTCAGGTGGCGCTCAGTTTTTCATAGCAGACATCTGGCGGGACTATGCCCGCCAGAACGGCGCGGTGCTGATCGATGCGGGCAGCGCCCGCGCGCTCGGGGCACCCCTGCGGNTGACCGACCTCGCCCTGTGGCTGGCGCCCGGTGCCGAGCCCGCAGCCGTGGCCGACGCGCTGCGCGCCGCGGTGACGGCCGTGGGCGGCTCGGGCGAGGCGCTCGACATCGCCTCCAGCACCGAGATCCGCGCCACCTCGCTGCGCATCTTCGACCGCAGCTTCGCCGTCACCACCTGGCTGCAGGCCGTGGCCATCGTGATCGGGTTGTTCGGCGTGGCGGCGAGCTTTGGCGCGCAGGTGCTGGCGCGGCGCAAGGAGTTCGGGCTGCTCGCGCACCTGGGGCTCACACGGCGGCAGATCGGCGCGGTCATCGCCGGCGAAGGCCTGGCCTGGACGGCGGTGGGCGCGCTCGCAGGCCTGCTGCTGGGCGCGGCCGTGGCGCTGGTGCTGGTGAAGGTGGTGAACCCGCAGAGCTTTCACNTGACCATGGACCTGGCCACGCCCTGGCTGCGGCTGCTTGGGCTGTGCGCTGCCGTGGTGGCCTGCGGCACGGCCGCCGCCTGGGCGGCGGCGCGTTCGGTCACGGCGCAATCGGCGGTGCGCGCCGTGCGGGAGGACTGGTGATGCGCGCCCTGCGACCCCTCCTTTGCACCCCCTCTCGCGCCGCGCCTGGCTGGCGCTGGCCGCGCTCGGCGCCGGCGTGGCGGCCCCGCACGCGCCCAGCCCCGCCACCCGCCGCCCTGGCCGGCCGACGGCNNCTGCGCTTCCCGCGCGACCACGGCGCGCACCCGCAAAGCCGCATCGAATGGTGGTACCTCACCGGCCATCTGCGCGACGGCGCCGGTGCCGACCACGGCTTTCAGATCACCTTCTTCCGCTCCCGCGTGGAGGCGGCGCAAAGCCTGGATTCGGCCTTTGCGGCGCGCCAGCTCGTCTTCGCCCATGCCGCGCTGAGCGAGGTGCGCACGGCCACGCTGCACCACGCCCAGCGCATCGCGCGCGCAGGCTTCGGCGTGGCCGAGGCGGCCNGGGGCGACGCGCGGCTGAACCTGCGCGGCTGGACGCTGCAGCGCGAAGACGGTGAGGCGGCTGCGCGGGAAGAGGTCTGGCGCATCACGGCCGCTGCGGGCAACTTCGCGCTGGCGCTGCGCGCCCGCCCCACCCAGCCATTGCTGCTGCAAGGCGACGCCGGCTGGTCGCGCAAAGGCCCGGCGCCCCAGAACGCGAGCTGCTACTACAGCCTGCCGCAGCTCGAGACGCACGGCGAGCTCACGCTGGAGGGCCGGCGCGTCAGCGTGCAGGGCCGCGCCTGGCTGGACCATGAATGGAGCGACGCCTTGCTGCCCGAAGGCGCGGTGGGCTGGGACTGGATCGGCATGAACCTGCGCGACGGCAGCGCGCTGACCGCCTTCCGCCTGCGCGACGCCAGCGGCGGCACGCTGTGGGCCGGCGGTTCCTGGCGCCACGCCGGCGCGGCGGATCCGCAGGTCTTCCCCGCCGACGCCGTGGCTTTCACCCCGGCCGNNCAGCTGGCGCAGCCGCGCAGCGGCGCGCAGTACCCGGTGCAGTGGACGGTGCAGACGCCCGCCGGCCGCTTCACGGTGAGCGCCGTGTTCGACGCGCAGGAACTCGACGGCCGCGGCTCCACCGGCAGCATCTACTGGGAGGGCCTGAGCACCCTGCGCGACGCCGGCGGCGCCCTGCTCGGCCACGGCTACCTGGAGATGACGGGCTATGCCGCGCCGCTGCGGCTGTGAGCGACCGGGAACGAAGAGCAGACGAAGAAGGAACGAAGCCGCCGCACCCGACTCCTTCATGCGTCGGCCGCTTCAGAAAACCTTGCCCTGAGTCAAGACTGCGCCGCCAAACGGCCCCTACATTGACGCTTCACCGTGCGTCCGCCACACCGCCCTCACACCGGAGACACCCCATGACGCTGATGATCGACTCCATCGAAGCCGCCGTCGACCATGTGCTCGACACCGTGCAGGGCGACATCGTGCTCGGCATTCCGCTGGCCATCGGCAAGCCCAACACCTTCGTCAACGCGCTGTACCGGCGGGTCAAGGCCAACCCGCGCNGGCGGCTGCGCATCATCACCGCGCTCTCGCTCATCAAGCCGGTGGGCAAGAGCGAGCTGGAGCGGCACTTCCTCGAGCCGCTGGTCGAGCGCATCTTCGGCGACTACCCCGACCTCGACTATGCGGTGGACCTGCATCACCACGCGCTGCCGCCCAACGTCGAGGTGCGCGAGTTCTTCATGAAGACCGGCGACTACCTCGGCAACGAGGTGGCGCAGCAGAACTACATCTCCACCAACTACACCTTCGTCGCCCGCGACATGATGCTGCAGGGCATCAACGTCATCGCGCAGGCCGTGGGCGCGCAGGGCGAGGGTGAGACGCTGCGGCTGAGCCTCTCCAGCAACCCGGACGTGATCTTCGAAGTCATCGAGAAGATGCACGAAGCCGGCCGGCCGCTGCTGACCATCGGCGTGATCAACCACAAAATGCCCTTCATGCCCAACGGCGCGGAGGTCGCGCCCGCGTTCTACGACGTGGTGGTGACCGACCCCGCGGGCACGCACACCGTGTTCGGCCCGCCGAACAACCGCGTGAGCGCGGCCGACTACGCCATCGGCCTGCATGCCTCGAGCCTGGTGGCCGACGGCGGCACGCTGCAGATCGGCATCGGCTCGCTGGGCGATGCGATTGCGCAATCGCTCCTCGTGCGCGACCGGCATGCGGCGGAGTACCGCAAGATCCTCGAAACCCTGTGCCCCGACGGCCTCGAGGGCCGCGAGCTCGGCCGCTTCGACCAGGGGCTCTACGGCTGCTCGGAGATGTTCGTCAACGGCTTCCTGCAGCTCATCGAGGCCGGCATCGTCCGCCGCGAGGTGTTCGCCGACGTGGTGCTGCAGCAGCTGCTCAACAGCGGCGCCATCGCCGACGAGACCGTCACGCCGCAGACCCTCAAGGCGCTGCTGGCGGCGCGGCGCATCGGCTCGCCGCTGAGCGCCGATGACCTTGCCTTCCTGCAGCGCTTCGGCATCCTGCGGCCCGAAGTCACGCTCGATGCCAGCGGCCACCTGGCCTGCGGCGGCAAGCGCTATGCCAACGACCTCAACGACCCCGCGCACTTCGCCGCCATCGCCCAGCACCTGCTGGGCGCGCGCCTCGAAGGCGGCATCTTCATGACCGGGNGCTTCTTCCTCGGCCCCAACGACTTCTACGAGCGCCTGCGCACCATGCCGCGCGAACAGTTGCGCAAGATCGACATGACGCGCATCGACTTCATCAACCAGCTCGACGGCCAGAGCGAGCTCAAGCGCGCGCAGCGCCGCAAGGCGCGCTTCATGAACACCACGATGATCGTGACCCTGCTCGGCGCGGCCGCCAGCGACGCGCTCGAGTCGGGCCAGGTGGTCAGCGGCGTGGGCGGGCAGTACAACTTCGTCGCCATGGCGCATGCGCTGCCCGACGCGCGGCTGCTCATGATGCTGCGCGCCACCCACGACAACAAGGACGGCCTGCGCAGCTCCATCGTCTGGAGCTACGGCAACATCACCATCCCGCGCCACCTGCGCGACATCGTCATCACCGAATACGGCGTGGCCGACCTGCGGGGCCAGCCCGACGCCGAGGTGGTCAAGCGGCTGATCCAGATCGCCGACTCGCGCTTTCAGGAGCAGCTCGTACGCGAGGCCAAGGCCCACGGCAAGCTCGAGGCCGGCTACGAAGTGCCGCCGCAGTACCGCCACAACCTGCCAGAGCGGCTCGAAGACGCCCTCGGCCCCTGGGCCCATGCCGGCCTGCTGCCGCCCTTCCCCTTCGGCACCGACCTCACGCCCGACGAGATCGCCATCGTCGGCGCGCTGAAANAACTCAAGCACGCCGCCGACCACCCCACCGAGCTGCTGCAGCTCGCCCTCAAGGCGCTGTGGGAAGGCAAGGAAGCCCCGCGGCCCTACCTCGAGCGGCTGGGCCTGGCCGAGGCCCATGGCCTGAAGGACGTGGTGCTGCGCAAGCTGTTCGCGGGCAATCTGTAGGCTTGAGGCAACGCTGAACAAGTCCCTCGCGCGCCGCGCATCCCGGCGGCGGGCGGCATCGCACGGACTTATTCAGCTTTGCCTTGAGCGTGGTGAAGGCCCGCCGCCGTACACTGGTCGCGTGCACGAACCTGCTCCCCGGCCGGCCGCCGCGCCCTTCCCTCGCGGCGCGCGGCCCCAACCCCGCACCCACCGTCCNCGACACCACCGGCCGCGGCCCGCGCGGGCCTTGGCGCGCTGGCGCAGCTGCGGCCATTCCTGCGGCCGTACCGGCTGCGCATCGCGCTCGCGCTGCTGTTCCTGCTGCTCGCGGCGCTGGCGACGCTGAGCTTTCCGCTCGCCCTGCGCGCCCTGGTGGACGGCGGGCTGCTGCCCGCCGGCGCGGCCGCGGCGGCCTCGGGCGGCGCCCAGGTGCTGGCGCTGCGCGAGCACTTCGGGCTGCTGTTCGGCGTGGCGGCGGCGCTGGGCGTGTTTTCGGCGGCGCGCTTCTACACCGTGAGCTGGCTTGGCGAGCGCATCACCACCGACGTGCGCAACGCCGTCTACGCCCGCATGCTGCGGCAGAGCCCGGCCTTCTTCGAAACCACGCAGACCGGCGAGGTGCTCTCGCGGCTGACCACCGACACCACGCTGGTGCAGACCGTGGTGGGCTCGTCGATGAGCATGGGCCTGCGCAATGCGGTTCTGGGCGCCGGCGCGCTGGCCGCGCTGGTGTGGACGCACCCGGGCTTGATGCTGCAGGTGGCCCTGGTGCTGCTGGCGGTGGTGGCGCCCAGCGCCTGGTTCGGGCGGCGGGTGCGGCGCCTCTCGCGCGCCAGCCAGGACCGCGTGGCCGACGCGAGCGCACTCGCCACCGAGGTGCTCAACGCCATGCCGGTGGTGCAGAGCCACACCGCCGAAGACTGCGAGGCCGCGCGCTTCGCCAGCGCCACCGAGCGCGCCTTCGACACCGCCGTGCGCCGCACCCGCTCGCGCGCGGCGCTGGTGGCCTTCGTCATCATCGCCACCAGCGCCGCCCTGCTCTGGNGGCTGTACCAGGGCACCCAGGCGGTGCTGGACGGGCGCATGACGGCGGGCGAACTCGGGCAGACGGTGCTCTACGTCATCCTGCTCGCCAGCAGCGCGGCCGTGCTCGGCGAGGTCTGGGGCGACCTGCTGCGCGCGGCCGGCGCCACCGAGCGGCTGATGGAGCTGCTGCACCACTCCGTGGACATCGTTTCCAAGGAAAACGCCCGATACCCCAGCGCCAACCGGTCAGGTCTTGCTATCGATTTTGAAGATGTCCGGTTTCACTACCCCTCGCGCCCGGGCACGCCGGCGCTGGCAGGCTTCACGCTGCACGTGGCGCCGGGCGAGCAGGTGGCGCTGGTGGGCGCCAGCGGCGCGGGCAAGACGACCGTCTTTCAGCTGCTGCTGCGTTTCTACGATGCGCAGCACGGCTGCGTGCGCGTCGATGGCGTGCCGGTGGCGGACTGGCCGCTGCACGCCCTGCGCGAGCGCATCGCCATCGTGCCGCAGGAGCCGGTCATCTTTTCCGCCAGCGCCCTCGACAACATCCGCTACGGCCGTCCCGACGCCAGCGAGGCCGAGGTGGAAGCCGCCGCGCGGGCGGCCTTCGCCCATGAGTTCATCGCCGCGCTGCCGCAGGGCTATGCCAGTTTCCTCGGCGAGCGCGGCGTGCGCCTCTCGGGCGGACAGCGCCAGCGCATTGCGATCGCACGCGCCATCCTCAAGAACGCGCCCTTGCTGCTGCTCGATGAAGCCACCAGCGCGCTCGACGCACACAGTGAACGGGTGGTGCAGACCGCCCTCGACGCGGCCATGGCCGCCAGCCACGGCCGCCGCACCACGCTGGTCATCGCCCACCGGCTGGCCACGGTGCAGCGCGCCGACCGCATCGTGGTGCTCGAGCACGGCCGCATCGTCGAGCAAGGCACGCATGAAAGCCTGCTGGCCGCCGGTGGCGCCTACGCGCGGCTGGCGGCCCTGCAGTTTGCGGTGTGAGCGCCGGCCGGCGAGGGTTCACCGGCGCGTTACGGATCGAGCGCACCGCCGCGCCAGATGGCCGGGTGCCCGTTCGGCGCGGAATGACCGGTTCCTGTCAGCTGCTCAGTGCAACGGCCCGTCAAAGCCCTCGGGCAAGGGCAAGGGCAGCACGGGCACACCTTCCTCCAGCAGCGCGNNCGCGTCCTCGGCGCTGGCGCGGCCACGGATGTTGCGTTCGGCGACCTCGCCGTAATGCATCCGGCGCGCCTCCTCGGCGAAGCGCTCGCCGACATCCTCGGTGCGCGCCAGCAGTTCGCGCAGGGCGGCCACCGCGCGGGCGGCTGCCTCCTGCGGCGCCGGCTGAGCGCCGTCGGTCGTGCGCGCCGGGACCGGACCTTGCCCCTGCGGCGCGTCGCTCGCCTCGCCGCTGCCAAGATTGAGCCGCGGGGCGCTGGGCAGGCGGGTGACGGCGGCGTCATCGCACACCGGGCAGCACAACAGGCCACGCTCGCGCTGCTCGGCAAAGTCCGCGTCGGACGCAAACCAGCCCTCGAAGCGGTGGCCGTGGCGGCAGCGCAGATCAAACACCTTCACGCCGCACCCTCCGGCGGAGCGGCCGATTTCGCAACGTCGCCGGGCGCGCCCGTTTCAGCGACCACTTCTTGCCACTGCAACGGCCAGTCGCCGCGCAGCACGTTCTGCAGCCAGAACGCGCCCGCCACGGTCTTGGCGTCGGTGATGCGGCCGTCGCGGCACCAGGCCAGCACCTCGTCCGGGGTCGCGGTGAACACATCGAGAAATTCGCCGTCGTCAAGCGCGCGCGCGCCGGGCGTCAATCCGCGCGCGAACCAGAGTTCGATCACCTCGGTGGAATACGACACCACGGGGTGGATGCAGCCCGCGCGCGCCCACTCGCGGGCCGAGTAGCCGGTCTCCTCGCGCAACTCGCGCTGCGCGCAGGTCAGCACCGGCTCGCCGGGGTCGAGCTTTCCGGCGGGAAACTCGATGAGCACCTGGCCAACGGGATACCGGTACTGCCGCTCGAGCACGACCCGAAGCCGACCGTCAGCGCCTTCGAGCAACGGCACCACCATGACGGCACCCGGGTGCACGAGGTATTCGCGCTGCGTCAGTTGGCCATCGGGCAGCCGCACGCGGTCACGCCACGCCTGCAGGAAATGGCCGCTGAACACCGGCGCGCCATCGACGCGCGCCTCGATCAGGTGGCGGTCGGGGTCGGCATCGGCGTCCACGGCATTCAACCTAGAAACGGCCGTTGGATGCGCCCGACGGTGCCGAGATCGGGGTGTCAGGCAAGGCGCGACGACGCCGCGGGCTCGTGCCCGCAAGGAGGAGCAACGCCGCATGGCGCCCCGAGCGCGGTGCCGTCGGGTGCATAGCGTTCTCACCCAGACGGTGAGCCCCCTCGGTACGGACGAGTCCTGATTCCATGCCGATCGTGATGGAACAGTCAGCGGTCAACGGCGGTTTCTGGGTTCACCCCCGCCGCATCAGGTACCGGAACACGAACCCCGGAAATGCGAAGGTGGCGAACAGGGCCGCCGTGATGGCGTAGAACTCCCAGCCCTGCGGCACGATCTGCCCGGAGCGCTGCTCCAGCCAGAGGCCAAAGCCGCCGACGAGGAAGTANGAACACCAGCAGTTCGCCCAGCCGCACCGCGAGGACTTCGGCCGGGCCATGCGCCACACGGTGAACAGGCGATCGGTGAGGAACGGCAGATTGGCCATGACGAAGGCCAGCAGGAGCAGCGCAACCGCTGCGGTGTTCTGAGACATCGGTGGCGCCGCCCGTCAGCCCGCGAGCATCTGCACGATGGCCCGTGCGCACAAGGTCATCAGCCCGCCCGGCAGCAGGCCGAGGACGAGCACCAGCGCCCCGTTGATCGACAGCACCACCCGCACGTCCACAGGCGCCGACACCCGGCCCGCGGTGATGGGCTCGTCGAAATACATCACCTTGATGACGCGCAGGTAATAGAACGCACCGATCAGCGACATCACCACCGCGAACACCGCCAGCGCGATGTAGCTCGCCTGCCCGGACGCCACCAGCGACTGAAGCACGGCGAGCTTCGCGTAGAAACCCACCAGCGGCGGAATGCCCGCCAGCGAGAACAGACACACCGCCATGATGCCGGCGTACAAGGGGCTGCGCTGGTTCAGCCCGGCGAAGTCGGCAATCTCCTCGCTCTCGAAGCCTTCACGCGAGAGCAGCAGAATCACCCCGAACGTGGCCAGCGTGGTGAGCACATAGGTCACCATGTAGAACATGGCCGAGCTGTACGCATTGGCCGTGGACAAGGCGTTGCCGTTGACCACGCCCGCCAGCAGACCCAGCAGCACGAAACCCATCTGCGCGATGGTCGAGTACGCCAGCATGCGCTTGAGGTTCGTCTGCGCGATGCCAGCCAGGTTGCCGAGCAGCAGCGAGGCGATCGCCAGCACCGCAAGCATCTGCTGCCAGTCCAGCGCCAGCGGCAGCATGCCTTCGACGAGCAGGCGGATGACGATGGCAAACGCCGCAAGCTTGGGTGCACCGGCAATCAGCAGCGTCACAGCCGTCGGCGCACCCTGGTACACGTCGGGAATCCACATGTGAAACGGCACCACGCCGAGCTTGAACGCCAGCCCCGCCACCACGAACACCAGACCGAACACCAGCACCTGGTGCTTGATCTGACCCGAGGCAATCGCCCGGAACACCGCACCGATGTCGAGCGAGCCGATGGCCCCGTAGATCATCGACAGGCCATACAGCAGGAAACCCGATGCCATCGCGCCCAGCACGAAATACTTCATCGCCGCCTCGCTCGAAACCACATGGTCACGGCGCAAGGCCACCAGCGCATAGCTCGACAGCGTCAGCAACTCCAGCCCGAGGTAGATGACGAGAAAGTTGTTCCCNGAGATCATCACCGACATGCCCAGCAGCGAGAACATGCCCAGCGAGAACAGCTCGCCCCCGCAGCATNNGCCGCGGGCGGCCGCATACGGCCGGCTGTAGACCAATGTGGCCGCCAGCGCCAGCGCGGCAAAGGCCTTGAGCCAGCTGCCCATGGGGTCGCTGACCACCATGCCACCGAAGGCGTAGAAGGTCTGATCCACCTGGGCGTACAGGGCGTTGATGGCTGCCACCACCAGCAAGGTGCCCAGCGTGAGCACATAGGTCGCGGTGCGCTGCGCGCTGGTGACGAACAGGTCCGTGAGCAGGATCACGCAGGCCATCACCAGCAGCACCAGTTCCGGGTAAACGGCGATCCAGCTGAGTTTGTCAATCATGTTCGCAATCTCGTTTCGTACGGGGCGACGGGCTTACTGCAGCTTCGACATCGCCACGTGGCGCAGCAACTCGGCCACGGACACGTTCATCACATCGGTGATCGGCTTGGGGTAAAGACCCATCCACAGCACGGCCACCGCCAGCAGCGCCAGCGTCAGGAATTCGCGCGCATCGATGTCCTTGAGCGCCCGCACATCCTCGTTCGCCACGTCACCGAAATACACCCGCTTGAACATCCACAGCGTGTAGGCGGCCCCCAGAATCAGCGAAGTCGCGGCGGCCAGGCCCAGCCAGAAATTGGCCTTGACCGCGGCCAGAATCACCATCCACTCACCGACGAAACCCGCCGTACCCGGCAGCCCCGCGTTGGCCATGGCGAACAGCATCGCGAACGCCGTGAAGCGCGGCATGGTGTTGACGACACCGCCGTAGCTGGCGATCTCGCGCGAGTGCACTCGGTCGTACAGCACGCCGATGCACAGGAACATGGCGGCCGAGACGAAGCCGTGGCCGATCATCTGCACCAGCGCGCCGGAGACGCCCAGGTCATTGAAGATGAAGAAGCCCAGGGTCACGAAACCCATGTGCGCAACCGACGAGTAGGCCACGAGCTTCTTCATGTCGCGCTGCACCATGGCCACCAGGCCGACGTAAATCACCGCGACGACCGAGAGCGCAATCATCAGCCACGCCCACTCCCGCGAGGCATCGGGCGTGACCGGCAGCGAGAAGCGCAGGAAGCCGTACGCCCCGAGCTTGAGCATGATCGCTGCCAGCACCGCGGAGCCGCCGGTGGGCGCCTCGACGTGAACGTCCGGGAGCCAGGTGTGCACCGGCCACATCGGCACCTTCACCGCAAACGCGGCCAGGAACGCGAAGAACAGCAGGGACTGCGCAGAGCCCGACAGCGGCAAGGCCTGCCAGGTGGCGATGTCAAAGCTGCCACCGGACTTGACGTAGAGGTAGATCAGCGCCACCAGCATCAGCAGGGAGCCGAGCAAGGTGTAGAGGAAGAACTTGAATGCGGCGTAAATCTTCTTCGGGCCGCCCCAGATGCCGATGATGAGGTACATCGGAATGAGCGTCGCTTCGAAGAACACGTAGAACAACATGCCATCGAGCGCCGTGAACACCCCGACCATCAGGCCACTGAGGATCAGGAACGCACCCATGTACTGGTTCACGCGGCGGGTGATGACTTCCCACCCGGCGATGACGACGATCACGTTGATGAACGCCGTCAGCAGCACGAACCACAGCGAGATGCCATCCACGCCCAGGTGGTAGTTCACGTTGAAGCGGTCGAACCAGACCCGGTGCTCGACGAACTGCATCGCGGCGGTATCGAGGCGGAAGTTCGCATACAGCGGAAGCGTGATGAGGAAACTCGCCAAGGCCCCGATCAGCGCCAGCCAGCGCACCACCCCTGCCTGCTCGTCACGGCCGAGCGCCAGCAACACCACGCCGAACGCGA
Source organism: Burkholderiaceae bacterium (assembly GCA_013693755.1). GTDB lineage: Bacteria > Pseudomonadota > Gammaproteobacteria > Burkholderiales > Burkholderiaceae_C > Tibeticola. Next base: position 2,543,657 of record CP059256.1, on the reverse strand, counting down.
TGGGCATCCAGATGGCCAGACTCAACAAACCCATGCTCTCGTTCCTCTTATTTGTTGAGCCAGACGAAGTAGGTCATCAAGGCAAAGATGCCGAGAATCATCACCAGGGCATAGTGGTAGAGGTAGCCGGTTTGCAGCCAGCGCACCGCGGCCGCCACGCGGCCCACCAGTTCNCAGGACCCGTTGACCACCCAGCCATCGATGACCGACTGGTCGCCCCCTTCNCACAAACCCGTTCCCAGCAGCCGCGCNGCGCGCGCCAGCACCTGCTCGTTGAACCAGTCGAAGTAGTACTTGTTCTCGAGCACGGTGTAGATCGGCCCGGCCATCTTCCGGATGGCCGCCGGCAGCGCCGGGTTGACCATGTACATATAGTAGGCCGACACGGCGCCCGCCACCGCAAGCCAGAACGGTGCCGTCGAGAAGGCATGCACCGCCATTTGCAGGGGACCGTGGAACGCCTCGGCCAGTTCGCTCATCGCCCCGTGCCGCTGGGCATCGACATAGATGACGCCCTTGAANAAGTCGCCGAACAGCATCGGGCCGATGGTGAGATAACCGATCACCACCGAAGGAATCGCCAGCAGAACCAGCGGCACCGTCACCACCCAGGGNGACTCGTGCGGCTTCGTGTGCTCGGCGTGATGGTGATGTGGGTCGGGCTCTTCGTCCGCCTCGTGCTCGTGGGCCGGCGCCTGGTCATAGCGCTCCTTGCCGTGGAAGACGAGGAAATACAGGCGGAAGGAATAGAACGAGGTCACGAACACCCCGGCGAGCACTGCAAAGCTGGCAAAACCCGCCCCCGCCAGGTGGCTGCCGTGCACGGCTTCGATGATGCTGTCCTTCGAGTAAAAGCCTGAAAACAGCGGGGTGCCGATCAAGGCCAGGGTGCCGATCAAGGAGGTGATCCAGGTGATCGGCATGTACTTGCGCACGCCACCCATCCAGCGGATGTCCTGGTTGTGGTGCATGCCGATGATGACCGAGCCCGCCGCGAGGAACAGCAGCGCCTTGAAGAACGCATGCGTCATCACGTGGAACACCGCCACCGAGTAGGCGGACACCCCNAGCGCCACCGTCATGTACCCGAGCTGGGACAGCGTGGAGTACGCAACCACCCGCTTGATGTCGTTCTGGATGATGCCGAGGAAGCCCATGAACAAGGCGGTGATCGCACCGATGACGAGCACGAAGTTGAGCGCCGTGTCACTCAGCTCGAACAGCGGCGACATCCGAGCGACCATGAAGATGCCCGCTGTCACCATTGTTGCCGCGTGAATCAACGCGGAGATAGGCGTCGGGCCTTCCATGGAGTCCGGCAGCCAGACGTGCAGCGGGAACTGCGCGGACTTGCCCATGGCCCCCACGAACAGGCCGATGCAGATCACCGTCACCAGCATCCAGGAGGTGCCCGGGAAGGTCAGCGCAGCGAGTTCGCCGGCCTTGGCGAACACTTCGCCGTAGTGCAGCGTGCCGGCATAGGCGGCAATGAGGCCGATGCCGAGGATGAAGCCGAAGTCCCCGACGCGGTTCACGAGAAAGGCCTTGAGGTTGGCGAACGTGGCCGTCGGACGCTTGAACCAGAAACCGATGAGCAGATAGGACACCAGACCCACCGCCTCCCAGCCGAAGAACAGCTGCAGCAGGTTGTTGCTCATCACGAGCATCAGCATCGAGAAAGTGAACAGCGAGATGTAGGCGAAGAACCGGTTGTAGCCCTCGTCTTCCTCCATGTAGCCGATGGTGTAGAGATGCACCATCAGCGACACGAAGGTCACGACGCACATCATCATGGCCGTGAGGCTGTCGACGAGAAAGCCGACCTCCATCCTGAGCCCGCCAGCCACCATCCAGGTGTAGATGGTCTCGTCGAAATGCGCGCCGTCGACGACGACCGAGCGCAAGGTGAGCGCCGACAGAATGAAGGCCACCAGAACACCGAGAATGGCCGCGCTGTGCGCAACCCGCCGGCCCAGCACGTTGCCGGCAAAAGCCGTACCCGGCAACCCGGCCACCAAGGCACCCGCCAGNGGCGCCAGCGGAACGGCCAACAGCATCGAAGCAGAGAGGGTTTGACTCATGTTGAAACCGATGAACCGGGGTTCAGCCCTTGAGCGCGTTGAGTTCGTCCACGGCAATGCTGGTCTTGTTGCGGAACAGCAGCACGAGAATCGCCAGACCGATCGCCGACTCGGCGGCGGCCACCGTCAGGATGAAGAACACGAACACCTGGCCGTGCATGTCGCCGAGGAAATGCGAGAAAGCCACGAAGTTCATGTTGACGGCCAGCAGCATCAGTTCGATGGCCATCAGCAGCACGATGAGGTTCTTGCGGTTGAGAAAATCCCGATCACCGACAGCGCAAACAGAACGGCGCCGAGCGACAGGTAATGGCCCAGGGTCAAGGTCATGCGCGAGTCTCCTGCGGTTGCGCTTCAGGGGCGGCCGACGTGGTGCCCGCCGCGGCAGGCACCTTCACGATGCGCAGGCGATCCGCCGCGCGAACGCGCACCTGCACCGACGCGTCGATCTGCTTGCTGTCCTTGCGCCGACGCAAGGTCAGCGCGATCGCCGCGATCATGGCCACGAGCAGGATGACCGCTGCCACTTCCAGCGGATACAGGTACTCCGTGTAGAGCAGACGCCCAAGCGCGAGGGTGTTCGACACCGGTGCACCACCCGCAGCCGTCACGAGCGCCTTCGATTCATCGCCTGCGCCGCGAAAACCCGCCATGAGCACCGCCGCCATTTCAAGCGCGATCAGCGCACCCACGGTGGCAGCCAACGGGAAGTGGCGCCAGAACCCCTGCCGGATGCGGTCGATGTGGACATCGAGCATCATCACCACAAACAGAAACAGCACCATCACCGCGCCGAGGTACACGAGCACCAGCACGATGGCCAGGAACTCGGCCTTGAGCAGCAGCCATACGCCCGCGGCCTGCGAGAACGCCAGCATGAGATACAGCACCGCATGCACCGGATTGCGCGCGGTGATGACCCGGAAGGCTGCAAACAGCAGCACGACCGAGAACAGATAGAAGAATCCTGTCGTGGCGTCCATGAAAGGCTCGTGGTGGTGTTCGCTTCGCGTGCGTGCAGTGGATCAGCGGTACTTGGCGTCTGCCGCCTTGGCTGCAGCGATCTCGGCTTCGTAGCGGTCGCCCACGGCCAGCAGCATGGGCTTGGTGAAGTACAGATCCCCTCGCTTCTCCCCGTGGTATTCGAGGATGTGGGTTTCGACGATGGAATCGACGGGGCAACTCTCTTCGCAGAAGCCGCAGAAAATGCACTTCGTCAGGTCGATGTCGTAGCGCGTGGTGCGACGCGAGCCGTCATCGCGGACCGTGGACTCAATCGTGATGGCCATCGCCGGACACACGGCCTCGCACAGCTTGCAGGCGATGCAGCGCTCCTCGCCGTTGTCGTAACGGCGCAGAGCATGCAAACCCCGAAAACGCGGTGACAGGGGTGTTTTCTCTTCCGGATACTGCACCGTGACCTTGCGGCGCAGGGCATAGCGGCCCGTGAGGGCCATGCCCTTGAACAGTTCCACGAGCATGAAGCTCTTGAGGAAGTCACGAACCGAGAAAGGGGAAACCGTCGTCGCAGCCATGTCGTTTGCTCGCTCAGTTCCAGATGTTCCAGGGCGTCTGCATCCAGGCGCCGACGATCAGGAGCCAGACCAGGGTGACGGGGATGAAGATCTTCCAGCCCAGGCGCATGATCTGGTCATAACGGAACCGGGGAAGGTCGCGCGGATCCAGATGAACATGGACACCACGACGAAGGTCTTGATCCCCAGCCAGATCCACCCCGGGATCCAGTTGAACAGTGCACTGTCGATGGGCGGCAGCCAGCCGCCAAAGAACATCAACACCGCCAGAATCGACACCAGCCACATGCTGGCGTACTCGGCCAGGAAGAAGATGGCGAAGCCCATGCCGGAGTACTCGACCATGTGCCCGGCGACGATCTCGGCCTCGCCCTCCACCACGTCGAAGGGATGGCGGTTGGTCTCGGCCACGCCGGAAATCAGGTAGACGAAGAAGATGGGCAGCAGCGGCAGCCAGTTCCATGACAGGAAGTTCAAGCCCTTGTCTGCGGCCATGCCGCGCGACTGCGAAGCCACGATGTCCGTGAGGTTCATGCTGCCCGACACCATCAGCACGATCACGAAGCAAAAGCCCATGGCGATCTCGTAGCTGACCATCTGCGCCGAAGCCCGCAGTGCGCCGAGGAACGGGTACTTCGAATTGGACGCCCAGCCGGCGATGATCACGCCATAGACCTCGATCGAGGTGATGGCCATGATCAGCAACAGACCCGCATTGACGTTGGCCAGTGCGAGGTCGGGGCCAAACGGAATCGCCACCCACGCGGCCAGGGCCGGCATGATCGCCATCACCGGCCCGAGAAGAAACAGGCCTTTGCTGGCGGCGGTGGGGCGAATGATCTCCTTGGTCAGAAGCTTGAGGGCGTCGGCGATCGGCTGCAGCAAACCAAACGGGCCGACGCGGTTCGGACCATGGCGAACCTGCATGAAGCCGAGCAGCTTGCGCTCCCAGAGCGTCAGGTAGGCGACCGCGCCCATCAGGGGCGCGAGGACCGCCACGATCTTGATCAGAATCCACAGCACCGGCCACGCCGCGCCCGTCCACCAGGCGTGCGACGACAGGTTCAGTCCTCCGTTGTACAGCGCGTCGATCATGCCCGTGCTCCTTCACGGCCTTGGCGAGCGTCGGCCGTGCGCTGCAGAGAGGGTGCACGGCGAACGATGCTGTCGAGTTGGTAGATGGATGCGACCACAGGCGGCGCAGGCGGCGCCCCGGCATCCATCGCGGGCACCACCGACGTCCGGTTGTTCAATCGCGTGACATCGACCCAGTCCCCTGCGCCCAGGGCGCCTTGNGCGGCGGCCAGGACCTCTTGGGTGGACTCGAAGCCGAAGCCCTGCAGCCCGAGCATGGAGCCCAGGACACGAAGCACCTTCCAGCCCGGACGGGTCTCGCCCAGGGGCTTGACGACGGCGTGGAAGCTCTGGATGCGGCCTTCGGCGTTGATGAAGGTGCCCGAGGTTTCCGTGAAGGGTGAGATCGGCAACAGCACGTCGCTGAACGCCATGTTGGCCTTGAAGGGGCTCAGCGTGACGACCATCGACACCGACTCCAGGGCCTGCACCGCGGCGGCCCCGGCTGCGCTGTCGAATTCGGGCTCGGTGTTCAGCAGCAGCAACGCACCGAGTTGCCCGGCGAGCATCTGCTGCGCGTTCGCGCCGCCTGGACCGGGTTGGGCGCCAACGACCTGGGCACCAACGGTGTTGGCGGCCTCGGTCAGGTAGCCCACCACGGCGCCGGTGTGCTCGCCAATCCATTGGGCGAGTGCGAGCAGTTGGGAAGCGGCGGCATGGTGCGCAGCGGCGTTGCCGAGCAGGATGGCCTTGCGAGAGCCGGCACCCAGCAGCGAATGGGCAACGGCGCGAGCCTCGTTGGTGACGTTGGCTGGCACGGGCGCGGCCACACCCTTCTCAGCGGCCACTGCCGCAGCCACCTCCGCCAGGGCTTGCGCCCAGCGCGCAGGCTCCGAAACCAAGGCCTGATCCACCCGCATGGCCCAGTCCGTACCGCCTTCGTCGAGCCGGCTCAGGCGGGCACCGTGACGCACCGCTTGCCGGACNCGCTGCGCGAACAGAGGATGGTCCTTGCGCAGGTTGGAACCCACGACGAAGGCCGCCTCCAGGCGCGACAGATCGGCAATCGGCAGGCCGAGCCAGCGCACACCCTCGAACGCCGGGAACTCGGCATGACGCAGCCGGTGATCGATGTTCTCGCTGCCGAGACCGCGCACCAGTTGGCCCGCCAGATACAGTTCTTCGACTGTCGCGTGCGGGCTGACCAGCGCCCCGATGGCCTGTGCGCCGCGCTCGGCACGCACGCGCTGCAGGAGGCCGTTGGCCACGTACTCCAGCGCGGTTTGCCAATCCACCTCGCTCCATTGCCCGCCCTGCTTGATCATCGGGCGGGTCAGGCGATCCGGCCCGTTCAGGGCTTCATAGGAGAAGCGGTCGCGGTCGGCGATCCAGCACTCATTGACAGCTTCATTCTCGAACGGCACGACCCGCATGACCGTGCCACCCTTGACCTGCACGATCAGGTTGGCACCCGTGGAGTCGTGCGGGCTGACCGAGCGGCGGCGGGACAGTTCCCAGGTTCGCGCCTGGTAACGGAAGGGTTTGCTGGTAAGCGCACCGACCGGGCAGATGTCGATCATGTTGCCCGACAACTCCGAATCGACCGTGCTGCCGACGAAGGTTTCGATCTCCGAGTGCTCGCCACGGTGGGACATGCCCAGTTCCATCACCCCGGCAATTTCCTGGCCGAAGCGCACGCAGCGGGTGCAGTGGATGCAACGGCTCATCTCCTCCATGGAGATCAGCGGCCCGACGTCCTTGTGCGGGACGACGCGCTTTTCTTCCTCATAGCGCGAGGACGAACCGCCGTAGCCGACGGCCAGGTCCTGCAGCTGGCACTCGCCACCCTGGTCACAGATCGGGCAATCAAGCGGATGGTTGATGAGCAGGAACTCCATCACCGACTTCTGCGCCTTGACCGCCCTCTCGCTGCGCGTGCGCACGATCATGCCCTGCGTCACCGGCGTGGCGCAGGCCGGCATGGGCTTGGGCGCCTTCTCGATGTCGACCAGACACATGCGGCAGTTGGCCGCGATGCTGAGCTTCTTGTGGTAGCAGAAGTGAGGAATGTAGGTGCGTGCCTGCTCGGCCGCCTGGATCACCGTGCTGCCTTCGGCGACCTCAATCTTCTTGCCGTCGAGTTCGATTTCAACCATGAGGTGCTGCCCGATCAGACATAGGCCGGAACCATGCAGCTCCGGTGTTCGATGTGGTACTCGAATTCCGCGCGGAAGTGCTTGAGCATGGCGCGCACCGGCATGGCGGCGGCATCACCCAGTGCGCAAATCGTGCGACCCATGATGTTCTCGGCCACGTTGTCGAGCAAGTCCATGTCACTGGGCCGGCCCTGGCCATTCTCGATGCGGTCGACCACCCGCCACAGCCAGCCCGTGCCCTCGCGGCACGGCGTGCATTGCCCGCAGGACTCGTGCATGTAGAAGTAACTCAAGCGCTGCAGGGACTTGACCATGCAGCGGGTGTCGTCCATCACGATGACCGCGCCCGAGCCCAGCATGGAGCCGGCCTTNGAAATCGAGTCGTAGTCCATCGTGCAGCCGAGCATGATTTCGGCAGGCAGTACCGGCGCCGATGAGCCACCGGGAATCACCGCCTTGAGCGCGCGCCCGCCCCGCACACCGCCTGCGAGTTCAAGCACCTTTGCGAACGGCGTGCCCATGGGCACTTCATAGTTGCCGGGACGCTCAACATCGCCGACGAGCGAGAAAATCTTGGTGCCCCCGTTGTTGGGCTTGCCGCACTCCAGGTAGGCCTTGCCCCCATGCCGAATGATCCAGGGCACGGCTGCGAAGGTTTCGGTGTTGTTGATCGTGGTCGGCTTGCCGTACAGGCCGAAGCTGGCCGGGAATGGCGGCTTGAAGCGCGGCTGGCCCTTNTTGCCCTCGAGGGACTCGAGCAGCGCGGTCTCTTCGCCACAGATGTAGGCCCCGAAGCCGTGATGGGCGTGAAGCTGGAAGCTGAATCCACTGCCAAGGATGTGGTCGCCCAGGTAGCCGGCGGCCCGCGCCTCTTCGAGCGCCTCCTCGAAGCGCTCATAGACCTGGAAGATCTCGCCGTGGATGTAGTTGTAGCCGACGCTGATGCCCATCGCATACGCGGCGATGGCCATGCCCTCGATGACGATGTGCGGGTTGTAGCTGAGGATGTCGCGGTCCTTGCAGGTGCCGGGCTCGCCTTCGTCGGAGTTGCACACCAGGTACTTCTGGCCCGGAAACTGCCGGGGCATGAAGCTCCACTTGAGACCGGTGGGGAAGCCGGCGCCACCGCGGCCGCGCAGGGCCGACTCCTTGACTTCGGCGATGACCTCTTCCGGCGTCATCCCCGGCCCGCCGTCCTTGCCGAGGATCTTGCGCAGCGCCTGGTATCCGCCGCGGGCCTCGTAGTCCTTCAGGTGCCAGTTGCGGCCGTCGAGACCGGCGTAGATCTGGGGCTCGATGTGACGGCCATGAAAACAGGTTTCGAGGCCTTGCGCACGAAACTGGTCGAGCACATGACGCACGTTCATGCCTGACCCTCCGCAGCGCGCAGACCTTCGACCAGCTGGTCGAGTTTCTCGTCGCTCATGAAACTGCACATGGAACGGTCGTTGACGAGCATCACCGGCGCGTCCGCGCAGGCGCCCAGGCACTCGCAGGCTGCAGGGTGAACAGGCCGTCGGCGGTGGTGCCGCCGACCTCCACGCCCAGGCGACGGGCGAGGTGCTCGAGGGCGTGCGCGCCGCCGCGCAGCTGGCAAGGCAGGTTGGTGCAGACGTTGAGCTTGAAGCGGCCCACCGGCTGCTGGTTGTACATGTTGTAGAAGGTGGTCACCTCATGCACCGCCATGGGGGCATGCCGAGGTAGTCGGCCACCTCGCGCTCGCTTTCGACGCTGACATGACCCAGGTCCTGCTGCACGATGGCCAGACAGGCCATGACGGCGGACTGCCGCTGATCCGCCGGGTACTTCGCGACTTCACGCGCGAACCGCGCCTTGGTTGCTTCGGGGATCATCGATCGATTTCTCCAAACACGATGTCGAGCGTGCCGATCACGGCGACGGCGTCGGCCAGCATGTGGCCGCGGACCAGTTCGTCCAGTGTGGACAGGTGAACGAAACCGGGCGCGCGGATCTTGAGCCGATATGGCTTGTTCGCACCGTCACTGACCAGGTAGATGCCGAACTCCCCTTTCGGGTGTTCGACGGCGGCATAGGCCTCGCCTTCGGGCACGTGGAAGCCTTCGGTGAAGAGCTTGAAATGGTGGATCAGCTCTTCCATGCTGGACTTCATCGACTCGCGCGAAGGCGGCGCGACCTTGTGGTTGTCGGTGATGACCGGGCCGGGGTTCGCACGCAGCCAGTCCACGCATTGCTTGATGATGCGGTTGGACTCGCGCATCTCCTGCACACGGACCAGGTAGCGGTCGTAGCTGTCGCCGGTGACGCCGACGGGGATGTCGAAGTCAAGCCGGTCGTAGACCTCGTAGGGCTGCATCTTGCGCAAGTCCCAGGCCACACCGGAGCCGCGCAGCATGGGCCCCGTCATGCCGAGGTTGAGCGCACGCTCCGCAGTGACGACACCGATGCCGACGGTGCGCTGCTTCCAGATGCGGTTGTCGGTGAGCAGGGTCTCGTACTCGTCGACGCAGCGCGGGAAGCGCTGGGTGAAATCGTCGATGAAGTCGAGCAGGGAACCTTGCCGGTTGGCATTGCGCTCAGCCACCGCCTGCGCGCTGCGGATCTTGCTCGGCGCGTACTGGGGCATGGTGTCGGGCAGATCGCGGTAGACGCCGCCCGGGCGGAAGTAAGCGGCATGCATGCGCGCGCCTGAAACCGCCTCGTACATGTCGAAGAGGTCTTCGCGCTCGCGGAAGGTGTAGATCAGGATGGTGGAACTGCCGCAGTCGTTGCCGTGCGAACCCAGCCACATGAGGTGGTTGAGCAGGCGCGTGATCTCCGAGAACATGACGCGGATGTACTGCGCGCGCAGCGGCACCTCGATGCCGAGAAGCTTCTCGATGGCCAGGCAGTAGGCGTGCTCGTTGCACATCATCGAGACATAGTCCAGCCGATCCATGTAAGGCAGCGACTGGATGAAGGTCTTGTGCTCGGCCAGTTTCTCGGTGGCGCGGTGGAGCAGACCGATGTGCGGGTCGGCCCGTTGCACGACTTCGCCGTCGAGTTCGAGCACCAGACGCATCACGCCGTGCGCGGCTGGATGCTGAGGCCCGAAGTTGAGGGTGTAGTTCTTGATTTCAGCCATGTCGCGAACCTCGGCAGCGCTCAGTGCAAACCGGCGTAATCGTCCTCGCGGACGATACGGGGGTGATTTCCCGCGGCTCGATGGTCACGGGCTCGTAAATCACCCGGCGCTGCGTGGCGTCGTATCGCATCTCGACATGACCTGAAAGCGGGAAGTCCTTGCGGAACGGATGGCCGATGAAGCCGTAGTCGGTGAGGATGCGGCGCAGGTCTTCATGTCCCTCGAAGACAATGCCGAAAAGATCAAATGCCTCACGCTCGAACCACAGCGCGGAGCGCCAGAGCCCGGTGACCGAGGGCACGAGCGGAAAATCGTCATCCGGGCAGAACACCTTGACCCGCAGCCGATGGTTCAGGCTGACCGAGAGCAGGTGCACGACGACGCAGAAGCGCGGCCCCTCCCATGCGCCCTCGCCACGGTAGTGGGCGTAGTCCACGCCGCAGAGGTCGATCAACTGTTCAAAGCGGCAGCCCTCGGCATCACGCAGCGCCTGCATCGCAGAGGCATAACGGGCCGCGTCCACGATGACCGTGACTTCACCCCGTGCGATGACGACCGACTTCGCCTGCTCTCCGAGGGCCGCGACCACGGCCTCCTTCAGACGATCCGCATTCATGGTCCAAGCAGTCATGCCCATCCTCAGTCCGTGCGATCGTCTCGGTGCGACGAATCTTCTGCTGCAACTGAATGATTCCGTAGATCAGCGCCTCGGCCGTCGGCGGGCAGCCGGGCACGTAGACATCGACCGGCACGATGCGGTCGCAACCGCGCACGACGGAGTAGCTGTAGTGGTAGTAGCCCCGCCATTGGCGCATGAGCCCATGGAGAGCACCCAGCGGGGCTCGCTCATCTGGTCGTAGACCTTGCGCAGGGCCGGCGCCATCTTGTTGCAGAGCGTGCCCGCCACGATCATGAGGTCACTCTGGCGCGGGCTGGCCCGAAACACCTCGGCACCGAAGCGGCCGATGTCGTAGCGCGCGGCCGCGGCGTGCATCATCTCCACCGCACAACAGGCCAGACCGAACGTCATGGGCCAGAGGGAACCTGTCTTGGCCCAGTTCACCACCGAGTCGTAACTGGTGGTGATGAAACCTTCCTTGAGAACACCTTCGATCATCGCGCCAGTCCTTTACGGTTCCGCTCCGCTCATTCCCAGTCGAGCGCGCCTTTTTCCACTCGTAGATGAAGCCCACGACCAGAATGGCGAGAAAGATCAGCACGGCCACGAAGCCGGTGAGCCCGACGTCGCGCAGCGCGACCGCCCAGGGGAAGAGGAAGGCGATTTCGAGATCGAACAGGATGAAGAGAATCGCCACGAGGTAGTAGCGAACGTCGAACTTCATGCGCGCGTCTTCGAAGGCCTCGAAGCCGCATTCGTACGGGGAGTTCTTCTCGGGGTCCGGCCGGTTCGGACCGAGGATGAAACCGAAGACCAGTGGCAGGATGCCGATCGCGACGCCCACCATGAGGAACAGGAGAACCGGGAGATACTGGTCGAGGCTCATGTGCGCGCGGTCTGGTTTTGTGACCGATTCCCGCGTAGGCGGGAACCCATTTTTGACTTGGTGCCGTCGGCGAGACTCGAACTCGCACAGCTTTCGCCACTACCCCTCAAGATAGCGTGTCTACCAATTTCACCACGACGGCTGGACGCTGGTGACGCGGATGTTTTGTCTCCTCTCCGTCGTCACGTTTCAGCGCGCATTCTACCCGGAAAATGACCCCTTTCCCGGGAGAGGGCGATGTTTTCTGCAGGTGCGTTTCGCCCGCTCACTTGCCCGGGATCTGCACGGCCGCGGATGCACCCGTCACCGGGGCTGCGGGCGCAGGAATGGCCGCAGCCGCAGCGCTCGGTGCGGCCGCCGGCGCGGGCACCGCTGCGGCGGGCGATTCGAGCACGCTGCCGCTCGGCGCAGCGACGCGGATGTGACCGAAATAGGCCAGCAGCAGCGTGCAGGCAAAGAACACAGCAGCCAGCACGGCCGTACTGCGCGAGAGGAAGTTGGCGCTGCCGCTGGCGCCGAAGAGGCTGCCCGAGCCGCCACTGCCGAAGGCGGCGCCCATGTCGGCCCCTTTGCCGTGCTGGACGAGGATCAGGCCGATCATGGCCAGGGCCGACAGCACCTGGATGACCACCAGCAGATTCAGCAACACATTCATTCAAACACTCCGCTTGGGTTGACGGCCGCGCTCAGGATGCGGCCGCGATGATGGACAGAAAGTCGGGCGCCTTGAGCGAGGCGCCGCCGATGAGCCCGCCGTCGATGTCGGGCTGGGCGAGCAAGCTGGCCGCGTTGGCCGCATTCATGCTGCCGCCATAGAGGATGCGCACGCGGTCGGCGCGATCGGTCGCGGCGCGCAGCTGGGCGCGCAGCAGCGCATGCACGGCCTGCGCCTGCTCCGGCGTGGCGGTGCGGCCGGTGCCGATGGCCCATACGGGTTCGTAGGCCACGACGATTTCACTGATGCAGTGGCCGTTGAGATGAATGACGGCGGCGAGCTGGCGCTTGACGATGACTTCGGTTTCGCCGGCCTCGCGCTGGGCCAGCGTCTCGCCCACGCAGACGATGGGCGTGATGCCAGCCGCCAGTGCGCGCTGCACCTTGATGGCGACGTGGGTGTCGCTCTCGGCCTGGTGCTGACGGCGCTCGCTGTGGCCGACGATGGCATAGCGCACGCCGAAGTCACGCAGCATGGCGGCGGAGACGTCGCCCGTGTAGGCGCCGTTCTCGTGTTGGGAGACGTCCTGGGCGCCAAGGGCGATGCGCTCGGACGCGCCCAGCAGTGCGCGCACCTGGGCGAGGTAGATGGACGGCGGACACACGGCCACGTCGCAGCCGGCGTCACCGCCGAGGCCGTCGAGCAGGGCCCGCACCAGTGCCTCGTTGGCGGCGAGGCTGCCGTTCATCTTCCAGTTGCCGGCGATGAGTTTTTCTTCATTTCGCTTCCCTCCAGTCGAGCACGATTTTTCCGACATGCTGCCCGGACTCCATGAGCGCATGCGCGCGCGCCGCGCCGCTGGGCAGGCCCTCGGCGGCCTCGAGCGCGGCAAACACACGGTGGATGACCGGCCGCACGGCGCCGGATGCGAGCAATGGCCACACTTTCTCGCGCAGCGCGCGGGCGATGGCGGCCTTGAACGCCACGGGCCGGGGCCGCAGCGTCGAGCCGGTCAGCGTGAGGCGCCGGCGCAGCAGCAGACCGGCGTCGAAGCTGCTCTGCACGCCACCCTGCACGGCGATGACGACGAGGCGCCCGTCTTCGGCGAGGCATTCGACCTCGCGCGCGATGTAGGCGCCAGCGACCATGTCGAGGATGAGGTCCACGCCGCGGCCCTCGGTGATGCGCAGCGCTTCGGCCGCGAAGTCCTGGCTGCGGTAGTTGATGGCATGGTCGGCACCGAGTGCGAGGCAGGCCTGGGCCTTGTCGTCGCTGCCCACCGTGACGAGCACGCGCGCACCGAACGCCTTGGCGAGTTGGATGGCCGTGACGCCGATGCCGCTCGCACCGCCCTGGATCAGCACCGTCTCGCCGACCTGCAGGCGGCCACGGTCGAAGACGTTGCTCCAGACGGTGAAGAAGGTCTCGGGCAGCGCCGCGGCTTCGACCACGCTCAGGCCCGTCGGGATCGGCAGGCACTGGGCGGCCGGTGCGGTGCAGTACTGCGCATAACCGCCACCCGCCACCAGGGCGCAGACCATCATGCCTGGCGCAAGCCCTGCCTCGGCCATGGCNGGCGGCGTCGCCCCGACGACCTCGCCCGCCACCTCCAGCCCCGGCAGGTCGGAGGCGCCGGGCGGCGGCGGGTAGGCGCCGCGGCGTTGAAGCACGTCGGGCCGGTTCACGCCGCTGGCGGCCACGCGGATCAGCACCTCACCGGCGGCAGGCACAGGGACAGGCCGCATGGCCTGCACCAGCACCTCCGGGCCGCCCGGGGCGCGGATTTCGATGGCGTTCATCAGGTTTTCCATGAAACCCCAGCGCGAAACGGTCAGATGACGCTCACTTTTTGAAGTGCCGGGTCACTGCTGGGCGTCTGCGCCGGCAGCCGGCCGCTCGGTCAAGGCCTTCATGGAGAGCTTGACGCGGCCTTTTTCGTCGGTCTCCAGAACCTTCACGCGCACGACCTGGCCTTCCTTGAGGTAGTCCGTGACCTTCTCGACGCGCTCGTGGGCGATCTGGCTGATGTGCAGCAGGCCGTCCTTGCCGGGCAGCAGGTTCACCAGGGCGCCGAAATCCAGGATCTTGGTGACCGGTCCTTCGTAGACCTTGCCCACCTCGACCTCGGCGGTGATTTCCTCGATGCGGCGCTTGGCCTCGTCGGCCTTGGCGCTGTCGGTGGCGGCGATGGTGATGGTGCCGTCCTCCTCGATGTTGATCTGCGTGCCGGTCTCCTCGGTCAGCGCGCGGATGACGGCGCCGCCCTTGCCGATCACGTCGCGGATCTTCTCGGGGTTGATCTTCATGGTGTAGAGCTTGGGCGCGAAGCTCGAGACTTCGGCCTTGGCCTCGCCCATGGCGGCTTGCATCTTGCCCAGGATGTGCATGCGCGCTTCCTTGGCCTGCGCCAGCGCGACCTGCATGATTTCCTTGGTGATGCCCTGGATCTTGATGTCCATCTGCAGCGCGGTGATGCCCGCGGTGGAGCCCGCAACCTTGAAGTCCATGTCGCCGAGGTGGTCCTCGTCGCCGAGGATGTCGGTGAGCACGGCGAAGCGCTTGTCCTCCTTGATGAGGCCCATGGCGATGCCGGCCACGTGCGCCTTCAGCGGCACGCCCGCGTCCATCAGCGCCAGGCAGCCACCGCACACCGAGGCCATGGACGAGGAGCCGTTGGACTCGGTCACCTCCGACACCACGCGCATGGTGTAGGGAAACTCTTCCTTGCTCGGCAGCACGGCCACCAGCGCGCGCTTGGCCAGTCGGCCGTGGCCGATCTCGCGGCGTTTGGGGCTGCCGAAGCGGCCGGCCTCACCGGTGGCGAACGGCGGCATGTTGTAGTGCAGCATGAAGCGGTCCTCGAACTCGCCGGCCAGCGCGTCGATGCGCTGCGCGTCACGCTCGGTGCCCAGCGTGGCCACCACCAGCGCCTGGGTTTCACCGCGGGTGAACAGGGCCGAGCCGTGGGTGCGCGGCAGGACGCTGTTGCGGATCTCGATGGGGCGCACGGTGCGCGTGTCGCGGCCGTCGATGCGCGGCTCGCCGGCGAGGATCTGGCTGCGCACCAGGCGCGCCTCGATGTCGAACAGCAGGCCGTCGACCTTGACGTCGTCGAAGGCCACGCCCTCGGCCGTGAGGTCGGCCTTCACCGCCGCATAAGCCTCACGGCANGCCTGGGTGCGGCTTTGCTTGTTGCGGATCTGGTAGGCCGCGCGCAGCTTGTCTTCGGCCAGCGCCGTGACCTTGGCGATCAGCGCTTCGTCGCGTGCGGGCGGCGTCCAGTCCCAGGCCGGCTTGCCGGCATCGCGCACCAGTTCGTGGATGGCGTTGATGGCGATCTTGCCCTGCTCATGACCGAACACCACGGCGCCGAGCATCACCTCTTCGGACAGTTCCTGCGCCTCGGACTCGACCATGAGCACCGCAGCCTCGGTACCGGCGACGACCAGGTCCATCTGGCTCGAGGCCATCTGCGTCGGGCCGGGGTTGAGCACGTAGTCGCCATTGACGTAGCCCACACGCGCCGCACCGATGGGGCCGTTGAACGGAATGCCGCTGATGGCCAGCGCCGCGCTGGTGCCGATCATGGAGGGGATGTCGGCCGGCACCTCGGGGTTGAGGCTGAGCACATGCACGATGACCTGGACTTCGTTGTAGAAGCCCTCGGGGAACAGCGGGCGGATCGGGCGGTCGATCAGGCGGCTGGTGAGCGTCTCGAGCTCGCTCGGGCGGCCTTCACGCTTGAAGAAGCTGCCCGGAATCTTGCCCGCGGCATAGGCCTTCTCGGTGTAGTCCACCGTGAGCGGGAAGAAGTCCTGGCCGGGCTTGGCGCTCTTGGACGCCACCACGGTGGCCAGCACCACGGTGTCGTCCATGTTGACGACCACGGCGCCGGTGGCCTGGCGGGCGATTTCGCCGGTTTCGAGCGTGACGGTGTGCGGACCCCACTGGAAGGTCTTGCTCACTTTGTTGAAGATGGACATGTTCGGTTCTCCTGTGATGGAAAAGGCGTGAGGCCGCCTTGAAAGCCCGGAGCCGGGGTCGCCCGAACACGATGCCATTCCAGCAAGGATCTCCCGATCGTTCCTGGAATGACACAGCGCGCGTTCGCCTGACCTGCCTCCGAAGTGAAAAGCGCCCGAGCTAGTGACCTAACCCAGGCGCTTCATGAAATGCGAGCGTATAAAGGCCGCGTGCGACTTGCTTACTTGCGCAGCCCCAGCTTGTTGATCAGCGCGACGTAGCGGTCGGCGTCACGATCCTTGAGGTAGTCCAGCAGCTTGCGGCGGCGGCTCACCAGGCGCAGCAGGCCGCGGCGACCGTGGTGGTCNCTGGCGTGCGTCTTGAAGTGCGGGGTGAGTTCGTTGATGCGGGCAGTGAGCAGCGCGACCTGGACTTCGGGGCTGCCGGTGTCGTTCGCGCTGCGCGCGTTGGCCTTGACCACCTCGGCCTTGACGGATTTTTCGATCATGATGATTCCTGTGAATGGACATGCGTCCCGCCGCAGCGCAAGGCCCTGCAGCCCACCCGACCGGACGGCCTGCACACCCGCGCCGCAACGGGCGTGAACTGCCACCCGCAGCGGATGGCAGCCCGCCATTATACCCCGCCACCCACCAGGGCGCCCCAGCCGGCCTGCGAACCGGCCGGGCGGGTCAGCGCCTGACCGCCCGCGGCGGGTCACACCACCTTGCGCGCCACGATGAACGGCCGCGCATCGCGCCGGCCGGCGCTGGCATGACGCTCGGTGATCAGCACGTCGAAGCCCTGCCGCCGCAGGGCGGCCTGGATCTGCAGCGCGTCGAGCCGCAGCACCGGCGGCGCCTTGCCCAGCGCCTGCGCCAGCGGCACGACCCAGCCGATCAGCGGGCTCATTTCGTCGATGCAGGGTGTCTTNGAAATCAGCAGCCCACCGGGGCGCAGCACCGCGGCCACCTCGCGCAGGGTGGCCGAGAGGTCGCTCACCAGATGCAGCAGGTTGAAGGCCAGCACTGCATCAAAGCGCTCCGCGGCGCCCAGCGGGCCGTCGGCGTCCGCCAGCCGGAACTCGACGCCACGCTGGCCGCTGGCGGCCTGCCGCTCGCGCGCGATGGCAATCATCTGGGCCGACACGTCGGTCGCGTGCAGCCAGCGCACCGCCGGCGCCAGCCGCAACGCCGTGGTGCCGGTGCCACAGCCAATCTCCAGCACCTCGTGGTGCGGCGCCAGAAAGTCCCGGGTGCGGGCCAGCGTGCGTTCGTAGCCCGCCTCGTCGGCGATCGGGTCGGCGGCGTACTTGCGCGCGATGCGGTTCCAGAAGCGCACCTTGGGCAGGGCTTGCAGGGCGTCGTCGCCGCTGGCGGCGGGGCTGGGAATGGAGAACAGCATGGAAGCGGGGCCTCTGGGGCGGTGAGCGAGCGATGAGCAGTGATGCTATCCATGCAATTTGTTTTATGAAATGCGATAAATTGCAGAGCATTCATTCATTTACGCATGGATTCACTCGACTGGAATGCACTGCAGGCGTTCCTGGCCACCGCCGAGGCCGGGTCGCTGTCGGCCGCGGCGCGCAAGCTGGGGCTGAGCCAGCCGACGATGAGCCGGCAGGTGGCCGCCATCGAGCGGCAGCTTGGCGTGACGCTGTTCGAGCGCGTGGGCAAGTCCATGGTGCTGACCGAGACCGGGCTCGACCTGCTCGAGCACGCGCGCGCAATGGGTGCGGCGGCGGCCGAGCTGCGTCTGGCCGCCAGCGGTCGCGCGCTCTCGGCCGAAGGGGTGGTGTCCGTCACCGCCAGCGATGCGGTGGCCGCCTGGGTGCTGCCGCCGCTGCTGCGCGAACTGCGCGCGACGGCGCCGGGCATCACGGTGGAGGTGATCGCCTCCAACGCCCTGAGCGATCTGCGCCGCCGCGAGGCCGACATCGCCATCCGCCATGTGCGGCCCGACCAGCCCGACCTGATCGGCCAGTTGATCCGCGAGGCGCCGGCGAGTTTCTACGCCTCGACCGACTGGGTGCAGGCGCACGGCCACCCGCGCAGCGCGGCCGATGCGACGCAGCACGCCTTCGTCGGCGCGGGCCGATCGGGCCGCTATCTGCACTACCTGCACGCCCATGGCCTGCCGGTGAGTGAGGCGCAGTTCAGCTGCTACGCCGAACATTCGGTCGCAGCCTGGTCCNTGGTGCAGCAGGGCCTGGGGCTGGGCGCGATGATGGACGAGATCGCCGAGGGCTTCCCGGGCGTGGTGCGGGTGCTCGACGAGGTGCCGCCGGTGCGTGTGCCGATCTGGCTGGTCACGCACCGCGAGCTGCGCACCTCGCGGCGCATCCGCATCGTGTTCGATGCGCTGGCCAAGGGGCTTGCCGCGCGCAGCGCGCGGCGTAGGGCGAGGCTGAACGAGGCCCTCTTCAGCGCACGCCCAGCCAGCCGGCGAGCCGCTGCACGCCCTCGCCCAGCCGGCTGATGTCGCGGCTGGCGAAGCACCAGCGCAGCCAGGCGCTCGATTCGGCAGCGAACGCGGCCCCGGGCGCGAGCCCCAGCCCGGCCTCGGCCACCAGCCGCTTGGCCACGGCGAGCGAATCCCCATGCCCGTCGATGCGGAAGAACGCATACATGCCCCCGGCNGCCGGCGCCACATGCACGTCCGGCAGGGCGGCGAGCTGCGGCACCAGCGCATCGCGGCAGGCGCGCAGGTGGGCCACCACGCGCGGCGTGACCTCGGCCGTGCGCTGCAGCGCGACCACGCCGGCGCGCTGGGTGAACACGCTGTTGCACGAGGTGTTGAATTCGATGAGCTTGCCCACCTGCTCGGTGAGCTCGGCCGGCAGCACCAGCCAGCCCAGGCGCCACCCGGTCATGAGGAAGCTCTTGGAGAAGCTGTGCACGACGACCAGCCGGTCGTCGGGCGCGGCGACGTCGAGGAAGGACGGCGCGGCGCCGGTGGCGGTGTCGTCGCGGAAGTAGAGCCGTTCGTAGACCTCGTCGGCCAGGATCCAGGTGCCGGTGCGCCGGCAGTGTTCGAGCAGGCGCTGCTGCTCCTGCGCCGTGAGNGTCCAGCCGGTGGGGTTGTTGGGCGAGTTGAGCACCAGCAGCCGGGTGGCCGGCGTGACGGCGGCGCACAGCGCATCAAGGTCGAGCTGCCACTGCGCGCCGCCCTCGCCTGCGGGCACCAGCGGCACGCAGCGCAAGCGTGCGCCGAGGATGAGCGGCTGCGCCGTGAGGTTGGGCCAGACGGGCGTGAGCACCACCACCTGGTCGCCCGGATCGACCAGCGCCTGCATGGCGATCATCAAGCCGTTGACGCCGCCGGCCGTGACCGCGATGCGATCGACGCCCACCAGCGGGTGCAGGCGGCTCATGTACTGGGCAATCGCCTCGCGCAATTCGGGCAGGCCGAGGTTGTGGGCGTAGAAGGTCTCGCCGCGCTCGAGCGAGGCGATGGCGGCTTCGCGGATGAAGGCGGGCGTGACCTCGTCGCTCTCGCCGAACCAGAACGGCAGCACGTCGTCACGGCCGAGGCCGGCGTTGGCCACCTCGCGGATCAGCGAAGGCGTGAGGTTGCGGACGGCAGCGCGCATGGGGGTGTGACTCCGAAACGACGAGGTGTGGGCGAGACGCAAGCATCATGCCAAACTTGTGCGCGCCACCGCAGCGCTGCGGTGCCCCAGCCGTTGCACAGGAGACACCTGCCATGCCCCGTCTGCTCCCGCTTCGCCCCGCGTCAGCCGTGCTCGTCGCCACGCTGATCACCTTCGGCGGCACGCTGACGCCCGCACCTGCCTCGGCGGCCGACGATGGCGCCGCCGCGACCGTTCAACCCGGGCACCCCAAGGCCAGGCACAAGGCCAAGAAGGCCGCCAAGGCCCACGCACCGCGCCAGCGGGTGAAGTTCGACAAGGGCTCGGGTGAAACGGCCGCCGAGCGCGACCGGCGGCTGCGGCGCGAATGCAAGGGCCGCCCGAACGCCGGCGCCTGCCTGGGCTACGCGAGCTGAGACCGCGCCGCGTGGGGCTTTGGGTTGGGATGAGCGGGCGTGAAGGACTCGTCCGCAACCGCTCAGAGCTCCGGCCGCACCATGCGGCAGGTCGAGGGCAGTTCCGCGTCCTCGGCACGCAGCCGGCGCACCACGCGAAAGCCGTAGCCTGAGCCCTCGACGTCGAAGTTGACGCCCGGGCTGCCCTGGCGGTCCATCACGCCCACCACCAGGGGCTGCTGGAACTGGTGGTCCGCCGCGCGCATGCGGCCGCGCTGGCCGGCCATGCTGACGTCGGCCTGTTCGAGCTGGCGCGCCACGGCGGCGGCCTCCAGGCGGCTGGCGCGCTCCATGGCCTGCACCAGGGCTTCGATCATGAGCTGCATGCGCAGGTGCACATAGTCGTCCGCGGGCTTGGGNAAGCGGCTGCGAAAGGCCTTGTAGAACGCTTCACTTTCCGCACCGGGCACGTTGGGCAGCCAGTCGGCCACGGCGATGACGCGGCCGATGCCGGCCTCGCCAATCGCTGCGGGTGCGCCCAGTGCGTTGCCGTAGAAGGTGTAGAAGCGGCCGTCGTAACCGGCTTCGCGCGCGGCCTTGACGAGCAGCGTGAGGTCGTTGCCCCAGTTGCCGGTGATGACGGCCTGCGCGCCGCTGGCCTTGATCTTGGCCACGTAGGGCAGAAAGTCCTTCACCCGGCCCACCGGATGCAGCTCTTCGCCGACGATGCGAACGTCGCTGCGCACCAGGCCGAGTTGCCGCCGGGCCTCGCGCAGCACCGCCTGGCCGAAGCTGTAGTCCTGCCCGATGAGGTAGACGCTTTGCAGCGCGCGGTCNTCGCGCAGCACCGACATCAGCGCGCGCATGCGCATGTCAGCATGGGCGTCGAAGCGGAAGTGCCAGAAGCTGCACTTCTCGTTGGTCAGCGCCGGGTCCACCGCCGAATAGTTGAGGAAAAGCACGCGGCGCTCGGGCTCGCGGATGTTGTGCTTTTCGATGGCGTCGATCAAGGCCAGTGCGGTGGACGAGGAATTGCCCTGCAGCACGATGCGCGCGCCCTGCTCGATGGCCAGGCGCAGCGCGGCCAGCGCCTCTTCGTTCTGGCCCTTGTTGTCGTAGCGCACGAGTTCGAGCGGACGCGCGCCGCCGGGCAGGCGCACGCCGCCGCGGGCGTTCACCCGCTCGACCGCCCACAGCAGGTTGCGCCAGACCGCTTCACCCGTGTTGGCAAACGCGCCGCTGAACGCCTCGATGAGCGCGAGCCGCACCGGCGCAGGCGCGGCGCCTGCCGCACCGCCCGCCGGCTGCGCCTGCGCCCCGCCCACGGCCCCGATGGCCGCGCCCGCGGCCGCCAGCGCGGCGCGAACCAAGATGCGACGACGGTGCGAACCTGCGATTTGAATACTCTTTTTTGATAGCTAAACATGACCAGTTGACGCTGGGTTCTTGGTGGAAACATTGAAAAAGTCGAGGCACTGGGCCTGCGCGAGGCGCGCGATCACCCGCGCATCGTGCGTAGCGACCACCAGCGTGGCCGCGCAGGCCCGGGCCTGGCTCTGGATGAGATCGAGCGCCGCCGCGCAGGCTGCGTCGTCGAGACTGGCGGTGGGCTCGTCGGCCAGCAGCACGCGCGGGCGGCGCAGCACGGCCCGCGCCAGCGCCACGCGCTGCGCCTGCCCCACCGACAGCTCGTGCGGCCGCCGCGCGGCCAGATCGGCCACACCCAGCGCGGCCAGCGCGCGCCCGATGGCGGCGTGGTCCACCGCCAGGGACGCGGCCCAATAGACCAGCGCCAGGTTGTCGGCCACACTCAGGCCCGCGCTCAGGTGCAGGCGCTGCGGCAGCACGCCCACGTGCGCGCCGCGCCAGGCGTCGAGCGCCGCCGCCGGCAGCACCGACAGCGGCTGGCCGGCCACGACGACCTCCCCGGACGACGGCCGCCGCAGCCCNGCGGCGAGCGCCAGCCAGGTGGACTTGCCGCTGCCCGAGGGCCCGCGCAGCACCAGCGTGCCCCCNTGCGGCACCCGCACGTCGGCAAAGCGCAGCACCGGGCCGCCCGCGTGGTGGAAGCAGAGGTCGAGTGTCTCGATCATGACCGGCGATGCTAGCCGATGGGTTCTAAACTGTTGGGCTTTTCCCCTCGCACGCCACGTCATGCCCTGGGNNACCCATCTGCTGCTCGCCCTGGCCGTGGTTTCCGTGTGGGGGACGAACTTCGTGGTCATTCGCCACGGCCTCGACGCGTTTGCACCGCTGGCCTTTGCCACGCTGCGCTTTGCGCTCTCGGCGCTGCCGTGGATGCTGTTCATCGCCCGGCCGGCGGTGCCCTGGCGCCGGCTGGCGGCGTTTGGCGTGCTGCTGGGCGTGGGGCAGTTCGGGCTGCTGTTCCTCGCCATGCACGGGCACATCACGCCGGGCCTGGCCTCGCTGGTGGTGCAGGTGCAGGTGTTCTTCACCATCGGCCTGTCGCTGCTGCTGCACCGCGAGGCCGTGCGCGGCTACCAGCTCGTCGGCCTGGTCTGCGCGCTGGGCGGTCTGGGCCTGATCGCCGCACACGTCGACGCCCACGTGACCGTGCTGGGCCTGGCCCTGGTGCTGCTGGCAGCGTTCTTCTGGGCGTGCGCGAACCTGGTGGCCAAGTCCGCCGGGCGGGTGAACATGCTGGGCTTCATGGTCTGGAGCAGCGCCTTTGCGGTGCCGCCGCTGGCCGCGCTGTCGCTGCTGTTCGAGGGGCCGCAGGCGCTGGTCGAGGGCGTGCGCCATGCGAATGCCGCCGCCTGGGGTGCGGTGCTGTGGCAGGCGCTGGGCAACACCTTGTTCGGCTACGGGGCCTGGAACTGGTTGCTCTCGCGCCACCCGGCCGCTGCGGTCGCGCCGCTGGCGCTGCTGGTGCCGGTGTTCGGCATGGGCGCCTCGGCCTGGTGGCTGGGCGAGCCGCTGCCGCCGTGGAAACTCGGCGCCGCGGCCCTGGTGATGCTGGGGCTGGCCTTGATCGTGCTGTGGCCGCGCTGGCGGCAGCGCCTGCTCGCACGCGAAGCCGCTGCGGCCGGCACGCCCTGAGCGGGCCGCCGCGCTCAGGCGCGTGAAAGCCGGGAAAACGTGCGGCGGAACTTGGCCACCTTGGGCGCGGCCACGGCGAGGCAATAGCCCTGGTTGGGGTGTTTCTCGAAGAAGTCCTGGTGGTAGTCCTCGGCCGGCCAGTAGTGCGCCAGCGGCAGCACCTCGGTGACGATGGGCGCGTCGAACAGCTTGTCCTGGCTCATCTCGCGGATCAGCGCCTCGGCCACCTCGTGCTGCTCGGCCGTGGTGTAGTAGATGCCGCTGCGGTACTGCGTGCCCACGTCATGCCCCTGGCGGTTGAGGGTGGTGGGGTCGTGGATGGTGAAGAACACCTCCAGCAGTTCGCGGGTGCTGACCTGGGCCGGGTCGTACACCAGCCGCACCACCTCCACGCAGCCGGTGTGGCCGGTGCACACCGCTTCGTAGCTCGGCGGCGTGGCCTGGCCGTTGCTGTAGCCCGACTCCACGTCGAGCACGCCACGCACCTCCTTGAACACCGCCTCGGTGCACCAGAAACAGCCGCCGCCGAGCACCAGCACGGCGGTCGAGGTGGGGGCGAGGAAGAAGTGGTGTCGCTCATGTCGGAACCCTTGGGGCTGGCGTGTCGGCACACTGTAGCGGCGGCTGTGCTGCGTGGCGCACCGCGTCGAGGAAGACCTTGAGGCCGGCCGGGTCGGCGTCGGTGCGCCACAGGCACCAGGTGTCGTAGTGGCTTGGCGGTGCGCCCGGCGGCACGGCCAGGGGCACGAACACCGCGCCGTTCAGGCCCGCCTGGCGCAGCGCCGCCGGCACCAGCGCCACGCCCAGGCCCTGCGCCACCACCGACACCACGCTGAGCCAGTGCCGCAGCTCAAAGCGCAGGTCGGGCTGCATGCGCGCGTCGGCGCACAGCGCGAGGATGCGCTCGTGATAGTCCGGCGAGACCGCGCGCGAGACGATGGCAAACGGCTCGCCGGCGAGTTCGGCCAGCCCAAGGCGGCGCCGGCGCGCGAGCGCATGGCCGCGCGGCAGGCAGGCCATGAAGGGCTGGCTGGCGACCTGGATCTGTGAAAAGCCCGGCGGCACGCGCGTGGTGTGCACGAAGGCGGCGTCGAGCCGGTCGTGCTGCAGTTCCACCAGCTGCTCGCTGGAGCTGAGCTCGCGCAGCACCACCTGCAGGCGCGGCGCGTCGCGCTGCAGGCGCGGGAGCACGCCGGGCAGGCCGCTGTAGAGCAGGCTGCCGGCAAAGCCGATGCGCAGCCGCGCATCGAGACCGAGCGCGGCCTCGCGCGCGGCCTGCGCCGCCGCCTGGGCCGCGTCGATCAGCGCCTGCGCGCGCGGACGCAACGCCTGCCCGGCCGCCGTCAGGCGCACGCCCCGGCTGCTGCGCTCGAACAGTCGCGCGCCCACCGANGCCTCGAGCTGCGCGATGGCCACCGACAGCGGCGGCTGCGACATGGCCAGCCGGCGCGCGGCGCGGCCAAAGTGCAGTTCGTCAGCGACGGCGAGGAAGCAGCGCAGGTGTCGAAGGTCCATGGTTCCGATTGTCGTATCGATCAAGCGTGAATCCATATTGGACGGCTATTGCCGGCTGACCCACAATGCGGCCCACCTGTCCCTCACCCGACCCGGAGACCTTTGATGAAACCCAGCTTCCAATGGGCTGACNCCCTGCTGTTTGCCGAGCAGCTCAGCGACGACGAACGCGCCGTGGCCGATGCGGCGCACACCTTCTGCCAGGACAAGCTGCAGCCGCGCGTGCTCATGGCCGCGCGCCACGAGACCTTCGACCGCGCCATCATGACCGAGTTCGGCGCCATGGGCTTCCTCGGCGCCACCATCGAAGGCTACGGCTGCGCCGGGCTCAACCATGTGTGCTACGGGCTGATCGCACGCGAGGTCGAGCGCGTGGACAGCGGCTACCGCAGCGCCATGAGCGTGCAGAGCTCGCTGGTCATGCACCCCATCCACGCCTACGGCAGCGAGGCGCAGCGGCAGAAGTACCTGCCCAAGCTGGCCAGCGGCGAGTGGGTGGGCTGCTTCGGCCTGACCGAGCCCAACCACGGCTCCGACCCAGCGAGCATGCTCAGCCGCGCCAGGCCGGTCGACGGCGGCTATGTGCTGCGCGGGCAGAAGATGTGGATCACCAACGCGCCGATCGCCGACGTGTTCGTGGTCTGGGCCAAGCTCGAAGACGCCGCGGGCCAGGTCGGCGGCCAGGAGAGCATCCGCGGCTTCATCCTGGAGAAGGGCATGAAGGGGCTGTCCGCGCCCAAGATCGAGGGCAAGATGAGCCTGCGCGCGAGCATCACCGGCGAAATCGTGATGGACGAGGTGTTCGTGCCCGCCGAGAACCTGCTGCCCAACGTCGCCGGCCTCAAGGGCCCGTTCGGCTGCCTGAACAAGGCGCGCTTCGGCATCGCCTGGGGCGCCCTCGGCGCGGCCGAGGACTGCTGGCTGCGTGCGCGCCAGTACACGCTGGAGCGCCAGCAGTTCGGCCGGCCGCTGGCGGCCAACCAGCTGATTCAGAAGAAACTCGCCGACATGCAGACCGAAATCGCCATCGGCCTGCAGGCTNGCCTGCGCGTGGGCCGGCTGATGGACGAAGGCAAGGCCGCGCCCGAGATGGTGAGTCTGATCAAGCGCAACTCCTGCGGCAAGGCACTCGACGTCGCCCGCATGGCGCGCGACATGCATGGCGGCAACGGCATCCATGACGAGTACCACGTGATCCGCCACATGATCAACCTCGAGACCGTCAACACCTACGAAGGCACGCACGACATTCACGCCCTCATCCTCGGCCGGGCACAAACCGGTCTGCAGGCTTTCTTCTAAGCACCCCGGTCAGGCGGCGGCCAGCCCCGAGGGGCGCCGAAACCCTTGGGGCGACCCGACGCCGGTCTTGAGAGTTTTTCCTCAGCATCCCAGCGCCAACCGGTCGGTGGGCGCTATCTTTTGATATCTCTGGCACCGGCTTGGGCGCACGTTGACGCTGGCGTGCACTGCGGTTAGACTCTTTACTAACCAGTCAGTCAGTAACCTCCATGCCCGCCCCCTCCTCCACCGCCGCCAGCGAGCCCGCCGAAGCCGGCGCGCACCGGCGCGAGCGCCGCAAGGAAGCGCGGCCCGGTGAATTGCTGGACGCCGCGCTCGAACTCTTCGTCGAGAATGGCTTTGCCGCCACCCGCGCCGAGGAAGTCGCCGCCCGCGCGGGCGTTTCCAGGNGCACGCTGTTCCTTTACTTCCCCAGCAAGGAGGAACTGTTCAAGGCCGTGGTGCGCGAGAACCTCGCGCGCGTGGTGCAGGAAAGCGCCAGCGAGCTCGATGGCTTCGAAGGCCCCAGCGACGCCCTGCTGCTGCACTTCCTGCAGCAATGGTGGTCGCGCTACGGCGCCACCAAGGCTNCGGGCATCTCANAGCTCATCATCAGCGAGGCCAGCAACTTCCCCGAGCTCGCCGAGTTCTTCCGCGACGAAGTGGTCGAGCCCGGCTCGGCCCTGCTGCAGCGCGTGCTCGAGCGCGGCATCGCGCGCGGCGAATTCCGCGAGGTGCCGCTGGACACCACGGTGCACCTCATCCTCGCGCCGCTGCTGTTCCTGGTGCTGTGGAAGCACTCGCTGGGCGCATGCTGCAGCACCATCGCGCGCATCGAGCCCGAAACCTACATCGCCCACCATGCCGATCTGCTGCTCAACGGCTTGCGCCGCAACCCCGCGCCAGACAGCCNNACCGCTGAACCGTCGTGAGCCCCGCCCATACCGCCCCAACCCCTCGTTCGTCGCCCGCATGAAGAAATACTGGAAATGGATCGTCGCGGTGCTCGTGCTCGCCCTGCTGGCCACGAGCGTGCTGCGCCTGGTGGCCAACCGCCGCGCCGCCCAGCAGACCGCCCAGGTCGCCGCGCCCAAGGCCGCGCCGGTGGTCGAACTCGGGCCCGGTGACGTGGTGACGGCGCGCGTGCGCGAGCTCACGCTCGGCCTGCCCATCAGCGGCAGCGTCAAGGCCGCCAACGTCGCGGTGGTCAAGGCGCGGGTGGCCGGCGAACTGCAGGGCCTCAACCTGCGCGAGGGCGACACCGTGGCCGCGGGCCAGGTGGTCGCGCGCATCGACCCCACCGAATACCGCGCCCGTGACCTGCAGGCCCGCCAGCAGGCCGACGCCGCGCGCGCGCAACTGGCCATTGCGCAGCGCCAGTTCGACAACAACCGCGCGCTGGTCGATCAGGGCTTCATCTCGCGCACCGCGCTCGAAACCNTCGCAGGCCAACCTCGACGCCGCCCAGGCCAATCTGCGCGCCGCGCAGGCGCCGCCGAGGTCACCGCCAAGGCGCTGGCCGACGCCGTGCTCACTGCGCCGCTGGCCGGCGTCATCTCGCAGCGCTTTGCGCAAAGCGGCGAGCGCGTCGGCGTGGACGCGCGCATCGTGGAAATCGTGGACCCGCGCCGCATGGAGCTCGAGGCCAGCCTGCCGCCCGAAGATGCCGCGCGCGTGCGCACCGGCCAGCAGGCCACGCTCGACGTCGATGGTCTCGCCCAGCCGCTGCAGGCCACCGTGGTGCGCATGAACCCGGCCACCCAGGCTGGCACGCGCGGCGTGCTCGCCTACCTGTCGCTGCCGGCCGAGCCGCTGTTGCGCCAGGGCCTGTTCGGTCAGGGCACGCTGGCCCTGGGCACGAAATCCGCGCTGGCGGTGCCGCTCGATGCCGTGCGCACCGACAAACCCGAGCCGTATGTGCAGACCATCGCCGCCGGCCGCGTGGCGCACACGCCGGTGCGCGTGCTCGAGCGCGGACAGTCCGAAGGCCGCCGCTATGCCGCCGTCGAGGGCGTGCCCGATGGCGCGCAGGTGCTCGCCGGCAGCGTGGGCGCGCTGCGCGCGGGCACCGAGGTGCGCGTCACCGGCCCCGCCGCGCCCGGGTCGGCCCCGGTGGTTGCGGCACCCGCCGCCAGCGCCCCCGCAGGCGCCTCCTCCGGCACCGGGCGCTGACGCACCATGTGGTTCACCCGCGTCAGCCTGAAGAACCCCGTGTTTGCCACGATGGTGATGCTCGCCATCGTGGTGCTCGGCGTGTTCTCCTACCAGCGCCTGCAGATCGACCAGTTCCCCAACATCGATTTCCCCGTGGTCGTCGTCACCACCGAATACCCCGGCGCCTCGCCCGAGGTGGTGGAGAGCGAGGTGACGAAGAAGATCGAGGAGGCGGTCAACTCGGTCGCCGGCATCAACGCGCTCACCTCGCGCAGCTACGACGGCATGTCGGTCGTCATCGTCGAGTTCCAGCTCCAGATCAACGGCCGCAAGGCCGCGGACGACGTGCGCGAAAAAGTCGCCGCCATCCGCCCGAGCCTGCGCACCGAGGTCAAGGAGCCGCGGGTGCAGCGCTTCGACCCCTCGAGCCGCGCCATCTGGTCGGTGGCCGTGCTGCCCGACGCCAGCCGCGGCCCGGCCATGTCGGCCATCGAACTGACCAACTGGGCCGACCAGGTGCTCAAANAGCGCCTGGAAAACGTGCGCGGCGTGGGCGCCGGCACGCTGGTGGGCGGCACCAAGCGCGAAATCAACCTCTACCTCGACCCCAAGGCCCTCGAAGCCTGGGGCGTGACGCCCGAACAGGTGGCCAGCGCCGTGCGCGGCGAGAACCAGCAACTGCCGCTGGGCGCGGTGCGCTCGCCCACGCAGGAAAACGTGGTGCAGATCGACGCGCGCATCCAACGCCCCGAGGACTTCGGCCGCATCATCGTCGCACGCAAAAACGGCGTGCCGGTGCGGCTGGAGCAGGTCGCCCGCATCAACGACGGCGCGCAGGAGCTCGACACGCTCGCGCTCTATAACGGCCAGCGCACGCTGCTGCTCACGGTGCAGAAGGCGCAGGACGAAAACACCATCGCCGTCATCGACGGCCTGGCGCGCACGCTGGCCGAGATCCAGGGCCAGCTGCCCGCGGGCGTCAAGCTCGAGCCGGTCAATGACGCCTCGCGCCCGATCCGCGTGGGCGTGGACAACGTGCGCCGCACCTTGATCGAAGGTGCGGCACTCACGGTGCTCATCGTCTTTCTGTTCCTCAACTCCTGGCGCTCCACCGTCATCACCGGGCTGACGCTGCCGANNTCTCTGATCGGCACCTTTCTGTTCATGTACGGCTTCGGCTTCACCATCAACATGGTGACGCTCATGGCCTTGTCGCTGTGCGTGGGCCTACTCATCGACGACGCCATCGTGGTGCGCGAGAACATCGTGCGTCATGTGCAGATGGGCAAGGGGCCGTACACCGCGGCCCTCGAGGGCACGCAGGAAATCGGCCTGGCCGTGCTGGCCACCACCCTGTCCATCGTCGCGGTGTTCATGCCCATTGGCTTCATGGGTGGCATCATCGGCAAGTTCTTCCACGAGTTCGGCATCACCATCGTCGCGGCGGTGCTGATCTCGATGTTCGTGAGCTTCACGCTCGACCCCATGCTCTCCTCCATCTGGCATGACCCGAGCATCGAGGCCCACGGCCAGCGGCGCGCGCCAGTCACGTTCTACGACAGAACCATCGGCCGCATCACCGGCGCCTTCGACCGCGCCACCGAGGCGCTGGCGGACTTCTACCAGGGCGTGCTGCGCTGGTCGTTGGTGCACAAGCTCACCACCCTCGCCCTGGCGGCCGGCGTGTTCGTCGCCAGCGTGGCGATGGTGCCGCTCCTGGGCACCGAGTTCGTGCCCAAGGCGGACTTCTCCGAGACCTACGTCAACTTCTACACCCCGGTGGGCTCCTCGCTGGAGAACACCGAGGCGCGCGCCCGGCAGGTGGACGCGGTGATCCGCAGCTTCCCCGAGGTGCGCTACACCCTCACCACCATCAACACCGGCGTGGCACAGGGCAAGATGTACGCCAGCATCTACGTGCGCCTGGTGGACCGCAAGGCGCGCACACGCAACGTCGACCAGATGTCGGCGCTGCTGCGCGAGCGGCTGCAGCGCATCGCCGGCATCACCGTCACCCATGTGGGCCTGCTCGACCCGGTGGGCGGCAACAAGCAGATCGAGTTCTCGCTGCAGGGCCCCGACCTGAAGGAGCTCGAGCGCCTGCGCAACCTGGTGATGCAGCGCATCGAGGGCATTCCCGGTCTGGTCGACCTGGACTCCAGCCTCAAGCCCAACAAGCCCACGGTGGAGGTGGAGGTCAGGCGCGACGCGGCCTCCGATCTCGGCCTCAACGTCAACGCCATCGGCAGCGCCCTGCGTACGCTGATCGCCGGCCAGACGGTGGGCAACTGGCGCGCCNCCGACGACGAGACCTACGACGTCAACGTGCGCCTCGCCNCCGAGGCGCGCACCGCCCTGCCCGACCTCGAGCGCCTGCCGCTGACGGTGGGCAGCAACGCCGACGGCAGCNCCCGCGTGGTTCACCTCAACCAGGTCGCCACACTGCGCGCGGGCACCGGCGCCAACCAGATCAACCGGCGCGACCTCACGCGCGAGGTGGCCATCACCGCCAACAACTTCGGCCGCTCGGCCGGCGAGGTCTCGGCCGACATCAAGACAGCGCTGGCCGGCATCGCATTCCCGCCGGGCTACAGCTACCAGTTCAGCGGCTCGACGAAGAACATGGCCGAGTCCTTCGGCTATGCCGTCTCGGCGCTGGCGATGGCCGTCATCTTCATCTACATGATCCTGGCCAGCCAGTTCAAGAGCTTCCTGCAGCCGCTGGCGCTGATGACCTCGCTGCCGCTGACGCTCATCGGCGTGGTGCTCGCGCTGATGATGTTCGGCTCCACGCTGTCGATGTTCTCGGTCATCGGCATCGTGATGCTCATGGGCCTGGTCACGAAGAACGCCATTCTGCTGGTGGACTTCGCCATCCGCTCGCGCGAGCCGCAGCTGCAGCCCGACGGCAGCGTGCAGCCCGGCATGGAGCGCAGCGAGGCCCTGCTGCACGCGCNNGCGCGGCTGCGCCCCATCCTCATGACCACGCTGGCCATGGTCTTCGGCATGGTGCCGCTGGCCTTCGCGCTGACCGAAGGCAGCGAACAACGCGCGCCCATGGGCCAGGCCGTCATCGGCGGCGTCATCACCTCCTCCATCCTCACGCTGGTGGTGGTGCCGGTGGTCTATTGCTACATGGACGACCTGGCGCAATGGCTGCGCCGCGTGTTCCGGNTGCAGCCCACCGGCCCGGACGCGGCGCCCGCGCAGAAGCCGGCGGAAAACCCCGCGTCGGTACAATGAACCGGAATCGGCTAACATACCCCTAGGAGTATTTTGCGATGGACATCGAACGCGCACGGTTCAACATGATCGAGCAGCAGATCCGGCCCTGGGAGGTGCTGGATACGCAGGTGCTCGAACTGCTCGCCATCGTGCGGCGCGAGGAATTCGTGCCTGCGGCCTACCGCGCACTGGCCTTCACCGACACGGAGATTCCGCTGCGAGAAGCCGGCGCGCGCGGCCAGGTCATGCTGGCGCCGAAGATCGAGGCGCGGCTGCTGCAGGACGCGGCCGTGCGCCGCCACGAGAAGGTGCTGGAGATCGGCGCCGGCTCGGGCTACATGGCCGCCTTGCTGGGGCACCGCGCGCAGCAGGTGGTGAGCCTGGAGATCGAGCCCGCGCTCGTCGCCATGGCGCGCAGCAACCTCGCCCGCGCGGGCATCCACAACGTGCAGGTGCGCGAGGCCGATGGCGCCGCCCAGGCCCAGCCCGATGGGCCGTTCGACGTGATCGTGCTCAGCGGCTCGGTGGCGGAGGTGCCGCAGTCGCTGCTGGCGCAGCTCAAGGTGGGCGGCCGGCTGGTGGGCATCGTGGGCGAGGAGCCGATGATGCGCGCCACCATCGTGCAGCGCACCGGCGAGGCGAGCTTTACCACCACCCAGCCCTGGGACACGGTGGCCCCGCGCCTGCTGCACTTCCCCGAGCCCTCGCGCTTCCGCTTCTGAGCACCCACACCCATGATCGAACAGGTCTACCCACGCGATTTCGACACCTGGCTCGCCGCGNCGCGCGCGCATGGCGAGCCCCTGGTGCTCGACGTGCGCGAGCCCTGGGAGTGGCAGACGGCAAGCGTGCGCGCCGATGGCTTCGAGCTGATGACGCTGCCCATGCGCGCCGTGCCCGTGCGCCTGCACGACCTGGACCGCTCGCGCCCCATCGCCTGCCTGTGCCACCACGGCGGCCGCAGCATGCAGGTGGCGGCATTTCTGGCGCACCACGGTTTCGAGCACGTGGCCAACATCGCGGGCGGCATCGACGCCTGGGCGCGCGAGAAGGACCCGAACCTGCCGCGCTACTGAGACGCCGAGCCGCTGTGAACGAAGCCTCCGCGCCCGATTCCTTCGCAACGCCCGAGCCCGCCCCGTCGCTTTCATTCCTTCACCGAGACTGCCATGATCCTGCCCTCCTCCGTGACCCTGTTCCGCGGCGCCTTCACCGCAGTGGCGATCGCGGCGGCTGCGCTGCCCGCCCAGGCGCAGGCGCAAAGTCTGTTCGAGCTCTTCGAGGCGGCCCGCGCATACGACGGCGCCTACCAGTCGGCCCGCGCGCAGTACGACGCCACGCTGGCCCGCGCCGACCAGGCGCAGGCGGCCGTGCTGCCCACCGTGGGTCTGGGCGCCGGGGCATCGCGCACCTGGATGGAGGTCAACGTGCCCACCACCACCGACCGCGCCTACGGCACGCAGAACATCGGCGTGAACGCCAGCCAGCCGCTGTACCGCCCGGCGAACACGGCCACCGCCGAGCAGGGCAAGAAGCAGAAGGAACTCGCGGAAGCCCAGCTCGCCGCCGCCGACCAGGACCTGATCGTGCGCGTGAGCCAGGCGTACTTCGACGTGCTCGCCGCGCGCGACTCCCTGGGCGTGGTGCAGGCCCAGAAGGCCGCCGTGGCCGAACAACTGGCCGCGGCCAAGCGCAACTTCGAGGTCGGCACCGCCACCATCACCGACACCCGCGAAGCGCAGGCGCAGTACGACCTGGTCATCGCGCAGGAGCTCGCCGCGCAGAACGACTTGCGGGTCAAGAAGCTCGCGCTCGACCAGCTCGTGGGCAAGCCGGCCGATCCGCTGCCGCTGAAGAAGCCAGCCACGCTGCCCGCACTCGCCCCGGCCGACGCCGAGGCTNGGGTGGCCCAGGCCGAGTCGGCCCACCCGCTGATCCGCCAGGCGCGCGTGGGGCTGGAGATCGCGCGGCTCGAGCGCACCAAGGCGGAAGCCGGCAACCTGCCCACCGTGGACCTGACGGCCAGCTACGGCGTGACGCGCAACATCGGCGGCTCCAGTGTCAGCACCACCAGCTCGCGCGTGACCGCTGGCACCATCGGGGTGGCCTTCAACCTGCCGCTGTTTGCGGGCTATGCCATCCAGAACCGGGTCAAAGAGACCCTCGCGCTGGAGACCAAGGCCCAGGCCGATCTCGAAACCGCGCAGCGCAACGTTGCGCAGGGCACGCGCGCGGCGTTCCTCGGCGTGCAGTCGGGCCTGACCCAGGTGGCGGCGCTGGAGACGGCGGAGGTCTCCAGCCAGAGCGCGCTCGACGCCAACAAGCTCGGCTACCAGGTCGGCGTACGCATCAACATCGACGTGCTCAACGCACAGACCCAGCTCTACAAGACCCAGCGCGACCTCGCCGTGGCGCGCTACAACGTGCTGCTGGGCAACCTCAAGCTGCGCCAGGCCAACGGCACCCTGGCCCCGGCCGATCTGCAAGCCATCGACGGCCTGCTGGCGCGCTGAGGCAAGGCTGAACAAGTCCCTCTCGCGCGTGCGGCGTCGGCCGCGGGCGGTTGGCGCAAAGGCGGGTGAGTTGCCTCAGGCCGCGCTCGACACCTTGGCCCACAAGGCCTCGATGGCCCGGGCCGTGCGCTCGGTCGCGCCGCGGTGCGCGGCCGCGAATGCCAGCGCCGCGCGGGCGGCGGCGTCACGCTGCGCCGGGTCGTCGAGCCACTG
Source organism: Burkholderiaceae bacterium (assembly GCA_013693755.1). Taxonomy (GTDB): domain Bacteria; phylum Pseudomonadota; class Gammaproteobacteria; order Burkholderiales; family Burkholderiaceae_C; genus Tibeticola. The sequence continues at coordinate 2,509,637 of CP059256.1, read as the reverse complement.
CCGTGCCACGACCAGCGCCTGCGACATGTCGGCCACGCGGCGTGCGGCGCCGGCAGCCACGGCCTGTTCGGCGGCTTCGGCGAAGTTGAAGGTGTGCGGCCCGAGAATCACCGGGCAGCCGCAGGCGGCCGCTTCGATCAGGTTCTGCCCGCCCAGCGGCTCGAAGCTGCCCCCGAGCAGGGCAAAGTCGGCCAGCCCGTAATACAGCGCCATCTCCCCCAGCGTGTCGCCCAGCCACAGGGTGGGGCGGGTCAGCCGGTCGCTCGCGGGCGGCCCGCTGTGCGGCCAGGCGCTGCGCCGCACCACCGCCCAGCCCTGGGCGGCAGCGAGGTCGGCCACGGCGTCGAAGCGCTGCGGGTGCCGCGGCACGATCATCGGCTGGCACAGGGTGGTGTCGGCCGGCGCGTCGTCCGGGCTGTCGCCGACGGCCGAGGAAGACGACCTCGAAACTTCATTTTTATANGCAAACACCGACCGGTTGGCGCTGGGGTAGCGGGGAATTTCTCGCAGAAAGAGGCTTTCCTCGCCTTCGCGGCTGCTGGCCAGCAGCATCACCGGCCGCGACAGGCTGCGGCGCCAGATGCGGCCTTGCTCGAGTTGCGCCTCGTCGGGCGTGGCGTCGAACTTGAGGTTGCCGTAGATGCCGCCAACGTGGGCGCCCAGGGCCGCGAGCCGGCGGGCGTCGGCCACCGTCTGCGCCAGCGCCACCGTCAGGCCGCCGTAGGCCTGGCGCGCCAGCGCACCGAGCTTGCGCGCGCGCAGGTAGCTGCGCTCGTTCAGGCGCGCATTGGCCAGCACCAGGGGCACGCCGCGTGCGAGGCAGGCCGCGTTGAGCTGGGGCCAGACCTCGGTCTCCATCAGCACGCCCATGCGCGGCTGGAAATGGTCGAGGAAGCGGGCCACGGCCTGCGGCGTGTCCCAGGGCAGCCAGGCTTGCTGGTCGCCCTCACGCAGCCAGCGCTCGCCCTCGGCGCGCCCGGTGGCCGTGCCGTGGGTCAGCAGCACGCGCAGCTCCGGCATGCGCGCGCGCAGCGCCTCGAGCAGCACGCCAGCGGCCCGCGCCTCGCCCAGCGACACGGCATGGATCCACAGCGGACGCACGCCCGCCAGCGCGGGTCGCGCGTACTGGCCAAAGCGCTCGCCCACCGCCTCGCCGTAGCCCGGCTCCAGCCGCGCCCGGCGCGCAAGCCGCAGGCGCACCAGCGGCTGTGCAAGCCAGGTGGCCGCCGAATAGAGCGCGCGTTGCATGACCGCAGCGGGAGGATGAGAGAGGTGTGAGCGCCAACCGCTCAGTGCGCCGCGGCGCCGACGACGGCATCGGGCTTGACGCGGCGCAGCAGCGCGAGCATGTCGTGCTCGATGCGGGCGAGCGCCGCCTCGCTCTGCCCCTCGAAGCGCAGCACCAGCACCGGCGTGGTGTTGGAGGCGCGGATCAGGCCGAAGCCGTCGGGCCAGTCGATGCGCACGCCGTCGATGGTGTTGATGCGCGCCGCCCCGCTGAACTGCGCCTGCGCCGCCGCCTGCAGCGCCGCGGTGAGGCGGTGCGGCTCGCCCTCGGCGCAGGCCACGTTGAGTTCAGGGGTGGAAAAACTCGTGGGCAGGGCCTCGAGCTCGGCGCTGGCGTCGGCGCTTCGGCTGAGGATTTCCAGCAGGCGGCAGCCGGCATACGTCCCGTCGTCGAAGCCGTACCAGCGCTCCTTGAAGAAGATGTGGCCGCTCATCTCGCCGCCCAGCGGCGAGTTCACCTCGCGCATCTTGGCCTTGATCAGCGAATGCCCGGTGCGAAACATCAGCGGCACACCGCCGGCGGCCTCGATGGCCGGGGCAAGCCGCTGCGTGCACTGNACGTCATAGACGATGGTGCCACCCGGCACGCGCGAGAGCACGTCGCGCGCGAACAGCATGAGCTGGCGGTCGGGGAAGATGTTGTGGCCCGCGCGGGTGACGATGCCCAGCCGGTCGCCGTCGCCGTCGAAGGCCAGCCCGAGTTCGGCATCGCCCGCGGCCAGCGCGGCGATGAGGTCGCGCAGGTTCTCGGGCTTGCTCGGGTCGGGGTGGTGGTTGGGGAAGTCGCCGTCGACTTCGCTGAACAACTCGGTGACCTCGCAGCCGATGGCGCGCAGAATCGCCGGCGCCGACGCCCCGGCGATGCCATTGCCGCAATCGACCACGATCTTCATCGGCCGCGCCAGCCGGATGTCGCTCACGATGCGGTCACGGTAGGCCGCAAACACGTCCTGCGTGCGCACCCGGCCGCCCGCGCGCGCGGGGCCGAAGCCCGCCTCCATCGCACGGCGCAGCGCCTGGATCTCCTCGCCATAAATGGCGCGGCCCGCCAGCACCATCTTGAAGCCGTTGTAATCCTTGGGGTTGTGGCTGCCGGTGATCTGGATGCCGCTGTGGCACAACGTGCTGGCGGCGAAATACAGCATCGGCGTGGTCACCGCGCCGATGTCGATCACCTCCAGCCCCGCATCGACCAGCCCGCGCATGAGCGCCTGCGCCAGCCCAGGCCCGCTGAGCCGCCCGTCGCGCCCCACGGCCACCGTGCGCTCGCCCGCCGCCCAGGCCGCCTCGCCAAAGGCGCGGCCCAGCGCCGCAGCCACCTCGACGTTCAAGGTGGCCGGCACGATGCCGCGAATGTCGTAGGCCTTGAAAATGGAAGCATCGAGCGTCGGCTGGGGCATGGCAGGGCTTTCTCGGTCGGACCATGGGCGGCACGCGCCACCCGCTGCGCCGATTGTAGGCGGCGCACCCGGCGGCCCGACCGTGCAGGATCAGGTCCGGAAACGACGCCTGCGCAGCGCGCCGGCGCGCTAGCATGGCCGCATGGCGCAGGACCTCCACCCCACGGCCGAAGCCGCCGACGACGACGCGCGCTACCTCGCGCTGGCCGCGCGGGACGCGCGCTTCGACGGCCGCTTTTTCACCGGCGTGACCAGCACCGGCATCTACTGCCGCCCGGTGTGCCGGGTGCGCACGCCGCGGCGCGAGAACTGCCGCTTCTTCACCCATGCCGCCCAGGCCGAACAGGCGGGCTTCAGACCCTGCCTGCGCTGCCGGCCCGAACTGGCGCCGGCCGCGCGCACCTGGTCGGCCGAGGACGCCGGCCCCATCCTCGCTGCCCAGGCGCTGCAGTGGCTCGACCAGCCCGACGCCTGGCCCGGCGCCGTGCCCACGGTCCGCGCGCTGGCACAGCGGCTGGGCGTGAGCGAGCGCCACCTGCGCCGCGTCTTCGAGCGGCATCTGGGCGTGTCGCCGCTGCAGCACCTGCAGACGCGCCGCCTGCTGTGTGCCAAGCAACTGCTGGCCGACACCGCGCTGCCGGTGGCCGAGATCGCCTGGATCAGCGGCTTTCCCAGCGCGCGGCGCCTGCAGGCGGCCTTCGCCACGCACTACGGCCTCCCACCCACCGCCCTGCGCCGCAGCGACCCGCCGCCCCTCGCAGCAGCGGCCACGNGCGTTCGGCTGCGGCTGGGCTGGCGCCCACCCTACGACATCGCGGCGCTGCAGGGCTTCCTGGCCCAGCGGGCGGTGCCCGGCGTCGAAGCGGTGGACGACACCCACGGCCTCACGCTGCGCCGTGCCTTGGCGCTGCCGCACNCGCGCGGCGGCGAATGCCTGGGCTGGCTGCAGGCGCGTTTCGATGCCGCGCGCTGCGAACTCGTCGCCGAGGTGAGCGAGGGGCTGCTGCACGCCCTGCCCGCCGTCATCGCGCGCTTGCGCGCGGTGTTCGACCTCGACGCCGACCCCGAGGCCATCGACGCCGTGCTGCGACCGGGCTTTTCCGGCGGCGCGGGCCTGCGCGTGCCGGGCAGCTTCGATGGCTTTGAACTCGCCGTGCGCGCCGTGCTGGGCCAGCAGGTGACGGTTGCCGCGGCCCGCACGCTGGCCGGCCGCCTGGTGCGCGCCTTCGGCCGCCCGCTGCAGACGCCGTGGCCCGAAGTGCACACCCTGTTCCCCACCCCTGCCGCGCTGGCCGAGGCGGACGGCGCGTCCNTCGGCGCCCTGGGCATCGTGCGCCAGCGCCAACAGGCCCTGCAGGCCCTCTCCCGCGCGGTGGCCGACGGCCGGCTGGCGCTGCACCCGGGTGCGCCGGTGGAGGCGACCGTCGCGCAGTTGCAAGCCCTGCCCGGCATCGGCGCCTGGACGGCGCAAGTCATCGCCATGCGGGCGCTGCGCTGGCCCGACGCCTTTCCCGCCGGCGACCTGGCCCTGCACGCGGCGCTGGGCCTGCGCCAAAGCCCACAGCCCGCGCGCGCCGCCGAGACCGTCGCACAGGCCTGGCGGCCCTGGCGCAGCTACGCGGTGCTGCGCGCCTGGGCCGGCCACGCACGTCAGCCACACACTTTTTGATAGCAACATCCCGCCATTTCGCGCTGGGGAACAGGGAAAACATGCAAAACTTGCCCGCCGATTGGCCCGTTCATCATCTGGAGACCCCCTTGGGCCGCATGCGCCTGGCCGCAGGCCCTCGGGGCTTGCCGGCGCCTGGTTCGTCGAGGGCCAGCGCGACACGCCCGCGCTCGCCCTCCTCGCCCCAACCTGCGCCCCATCCTGCGCCCCATCCGGCGCCGCATCCGCCGGCCCGCCCACGGCGCCGGTGCTCGCGCAGGCGCAGCGCGCGCTCGAGGCCTACTTCGCCGGCGCCGGCCAGACCTTCGACGTGCCGCTCGACCTCAGCCTGGGCACCGCCTTCCAGCAGGCCGTGTGGCGCGCCCTGCTCGACATCCCCTTCGGCCAGACCACCAGCTACGGCGAGATCGCGCGGCGCATCGGCCGCNCCGAGGCCGTGCGCGCCGTGGGCGGCGCCGTGGGCCGCAACCCCTTGAGCATCCTCGTGCCCTGCCACCGCGTGATCGGCGCCAGCGGCGCGCTCACCGGCTACAGCGGCGGCATGGAACGCAAGATCGCGCTGCTGCGCATCGAGGGCATCCAGACATGATGGCCGCATCACGCCCCTGGGTCGGAGAGTTTCTTGCGCTGGCGGCGATCTGGGGAGCCTCCTTCCTCTTCATGCAGCAGGCAACCGCCGCCTTCGGTGCGCTGCCCACCGCCGCCCTGCGCGTGTCCGTGGCAAGTCTGGCCCTGCTCCCGCTGGTGCTCTGGCGCGGGCAGTGGTCTCAGTTGCGCGGCCGCACGGGCGCCATTTTTCTGGTCGGCATCTTCAACTCGGCGCTTCCGTTCGCGCTGTATGCGTGGGCACTGCAGCACATCACGACCGGGCTTTCGGCCATTCTCAATGCGACCGTGCCGCTGTTCGGCGCCCTGGTGGCCTGGCTGTGGCTGGGCGACCGGCTGGCGACTTCCCGCATTCTCGGGCTGGCGCTCGGTTTTCTCGGTGTCGCGGCGCTGGCCATGGACAAAGCAGGGTTGCGCCACGGCGATCTGAACTCGCCGGAAAATGCCTTGGCCATCGTCGCCTGCCTGCTGGCCACCTTGAGCTATGGCGTTTCCGCAAACTACACGCGCCGCCATCTCGCGGGCACTGCGCCGCTGGTGACCGCCGCGGGAAGCCAGTTGGGCGCAAGTCTGGCGTTGTGCATTCCCGCATGGCTGGCCTGGCCGCAGGAAAACGCCNCCGCGGTGGCGTGGCTCAGCGTCTTCGCAGTCGGTGTGCTGTGTACCGCCGCAGCCTATGTGCTGTATTTCCGACTGATTGCCCACGCGGGAGCCCCGCGCGCGCTGGCCGTTACTTTCGTCGTGCCGGTCTTCGCGATGGTGTATGGCACCTTGCTTCTGAATGAAGAGGTGACGCGCTGGATGCTCGGCTGCGGGCTCATCGTCATTCTTGGAACCGCTTTGGCAACGGGTTGGCAGCCACGCTGGAGACCCCGAGGTGAGCCACCGGCATAAAAAGAGCCGCAGCGCTTCAAACGCTGCGGCCTCGATGTGGACGGGGTGGCGGATCAGACGATCAGAAACCGGCTGCGGTCCTGACCTTCGATCCATTTCGGGGTNTTGCCGCGGCCGGTCCAGGTTTTGCCGGAGGCGGGGTCGCGGTATTTGGGTTTGACGCTGCCGGTGGCGGCGCCGTTGCGGCGTTTTTCGGTGGGGAAGACGTCGCTGGGTTTGAGGTCGAACTGGGCGACCAGGGCGCGCACCTGGTCAACCGCCTTGGAAACTTCATGGCGGCGGGCTTCGGCAATCTTCTTTTCCAGCGCTTCCTTCTCGGCCAGCAGTTGCTGCAATGTGCTCATCGTAAATATTCCTTTGCGAATCAGGTGGGTAATATCGAAAACCATTCGCCGGACGGTGAATTATTAAATGGAATGGATAACCCCGTCCGTTTCCCCTGCGCTGATTCTACAAAATTCCGGCGCCCCGCAGTCCATGCAAATGACCGGGACCGGCTTTAATTGCGAAGCCATTCACGATTGGTTTCAATTTGGCCGCTTGGCGATGATTTTGTCGATGCGCCGGCGATCGAGATCGACCACCTCGAATTCCCAGCCGCCGCATTCGATGCGCTCGCCTTCGGCGGGTAAATGCCCTGAAACCGCCATGAGCAAACCCGCCAGCGTGTTGTAGCGGCCTTTGTCCTCGTCGGGTAAATCGCCTTCGATGTCGAGCCGGCTCTTGAGCTCCTGCACCGGCATCAGGCCGTCGAGCAGCCAGCTGCCATCCTCGCGCGGCGTGGCCCAGGCCTCCACGTCGCCTTCGGGCTGCAGTTCGCCGGTGATGGCTTCGAGCAGGTCATGCGGCGTCAGCAGGCCTTGCACCACGCCGTATTCGTCCACCACGAACACCATGCGGCCGGTGCGCTGGCGCAGTTGTTCGAGCAGGGTCATCGCGGTCAGCGTCTCGGGCACGAAGGTGGCCGGCTGCGCGTGCGGCTCGATCGGGCCCTCATGCCCGGTGCCGAGCTGCAGCAGCCGCGCGATGCTGATGACGCCCACCACGTCGTCGAGCCCGCCGCGGCACACCGGGTACCACGAATGCGTGCCGTGCTCGCCGCCCTGGGCAGCCAGCCGCAGGCAGTCGGCCACCGTGGCGGCGGCGTCGAACCAGTCGATGTCCGAGCGCGGCACCATGAGTGAGGTCAGCGGCCGGTCGTCGAGGTGGAACACGTTTTGCACCATCTGGTGCTCGTGCTCCTCGATGAGGCCAGCATCCACCCCGTGCTCGAGCTGCGCCTGCAGCTCGGCTTCGGTCAGGTCNCTGGGCAGCTCCGAGGGCACGCGCAGCAGCCGCAGCACGAGGTTGGTGGAGAGCGCCAGCAAGGCCACGGCCGGCTTGGCCACGGTGGCCAGCAGCAGGATGGGCCGCGCCATCCAGCGTGCGATCGGCTCGGGCGCGCTCTGGCCGATGCGCTTGGCCACCAGCTCGCCAAAGACGATGGTGATGTAGGTCACGCCGATCACCACCACCGCCGTGCCCAGCGCGCTGGCCAGCCCGTGCGACAGGCCCATGCGCTCGAAGGCCAGCCCCAGTCCTTCGCCGAACGCGCCCTCGCCCACGATGCCGTTGAGCAAGGCAATCGTGGTGTTGCCCATCTGGATGGTGGAGAAGAACAGCGTCGGGTTGTCCTGCAGCCGCAGCACGGCCTGCGCGCCCCGGTCGCCGGCGGCGGCCAGCGCCTCGATGCGCAGGCGCCGGCTCGACACCACCGCGATCTCGGTCATCGAAAACACCCCGCTGAGGAAGGTCAGCAGCGCAATGAGCAACAGGTTCATGGATGGGAAGGGGCCCGAGCCGGGGGCAGGACAGCGGCGACAATCGGCCGCATGGCACTCTACTGTATCGGTGACGTCCAGGGCTGCGATGCGGCGCTGGAACGGCTGTTCGATGAAATCGGGTTCTCACCCAGCCGCGACACGGCTTTCCTGCTCGGCGACCTGGTCAACCGCGGCCCGGCCTCGCTGGCGGTGCTGCGCCGGCTGATGCGGCTCGAGGGCGCGGCACGCTGCCTGCTGGGCAACCACGACCTGCACCTGCTCGCCGTGGCGCAGGGTGTGCAGCCGCTGCGCCGCGGCGACACGGTGGGCGACATCCTCGCCGCGCCCGAGCGCGACGCGCTGCTCGGCTGGCTGCGCGCACAGCGGCTGGCGATGTTCGAGCGCGGGGTGCTGATGGTGCACGCCGGCGTGCTGCCGCAGTGGACGGCGCAGACCACGCTCGCCCTTGCGGCGGAGGTGGAGGCGGTGCTGCAAGGCCCCGAGCTCGCCGACTTTCTGCCGCAGATGTACGGCAACAGCCCGGCACGCTGGGAAGACGGCTTGCGCGGCGCCGCGCGGCTGCGTGTCATCGTGAACGCGCTGACGCGGCTGCGCTTCTGCTCGGCCGAAGGCGAGATGGAGTTCGACACCAAGGACGGCGCCGATGCCGCCCCCGCGGGCTTCATGCCGTGGTTCGACGTGCCCGCGCGCCGCACCCGCGAGGTGACGGTGGCCTTCGGCCACTGGTCCACGCTGGGCTGGCTGGGGCGCGCCGATGTGCTCGCACTCGACAGCGGCTGCGTGTGGGGCGGCACGCTCACGGCGGTGCGCCTGGACGCTGCGGGGCTCGAGCGCATCACGGTGCCGTGCCCGCAGGCGCAGAAGCCGGGCCGGCGTTGAGCACTTGCGGACGACGCCGCAACACCCATCCGGCAAGGCCTTCTGACCCAGGGCGCATCGAGCGCCGACGGTGCCGCGCCGAAGCCGCCGGTGCGGCGCTCGCGCATCAATTGGCGGGCTTGAACAGCGCGGGCAGCTTGCGCCGCTGCTTGATGTTGGGGAGATGGGGCTGCGCGCGGTCGGCGCTGCACTGNGGCGCGGGCGCGGCGTCCGCGGGCGGCGGCTCGTAGGGGCGGTCGAAGAAGGGGTCGGCTGCGGGTTTGGGCGATCGGGCGGGGCGGCTCTCGCGCCGCTCGCGCGGGGCGTCGAGCACGTCGCGCGGATCGTCCTCGCCCCAGGCGCGGCGGCCGGTGTTGATGCGGGTGCGCGGGCGGTCNTCGTCGAACTCGAAGGCTTCGAGTTCGATTTTCTTCTTCAGCAGCTTTTCGATGTCGGCCACCAGCCGCCCGTCGCCGGGCGACACCAGCGTGACGGCCAGGCCCGAGGCGCCGGCGCGCCCGGTGCGGCCGATGCGGTGCACATAGTCCTCGGCGTTGAAGGGCACGTCGAAGTTGAACACCGCGGGCACGTCCTTGATGTCGAGGCCGCGCGCGGCCACGTCGGTCGCCACCAGCAGATCGACTTCGCCGGCCTTGAAGGCATTGAGCGCCTTGAGCCGCTCGTCCTGGCTCTTGTCGCCGTGCAGCGCGGTGGTGCGCAGGCCGTCGCGCTCGAGGCTGCGGGCCAGCCGCGCGCAGCCGAGCTTGCTGTTGACGAAGATGAAGGCCTGGCGCAGTTCACGCTGGCGCAGGATCTGGCGGATGGCGCGACGCTTGTCGTCGTCGGCGACGTTGTAGAAGTGCTGCTCGACGGTGGAGGCGGTCTCGTTGGGCCGGGCGACTTCGATGGTCACCGGGTCCTGCAGGTAGCTGGCCGCGAGCCGCTTGATCTCCGGCGAGAAGGTGGCCGAGAACAGCAGCGTGGTGCGCTGGTTGGGCAGGTAGGACAGGATGCGCTGCAGGTCGGGCAGAAAGCCGATGTCGAGCATGCGGTCGGCTTCGTCCAGCACCACATATTCGACCTGGTTGAGCACCGCGTTCTTCGCCTCGATGTGGTCGAGCAGCCGCCCCGGCGTGGCCACCAGCACCTCCACGCCCTTCTTGAGCTCGGCCGTCTGCGGCTTCATGTCCATGCCGCCGAACACCACGGCGCTGCGCAGCTGGGTGTACTTGGCGTAGAGCTTGATCTGCTGCGCCACCTGGTCGGCCAGTTCGCGCGTGGGCAGCAGCACGAGTGCGCGCACGGGGTGGCGCGCGGGCGAGGTGGAGCTGTTTTCGTGTTTGAGCAGGCGCTGCAGCAGCGGCAGCGAGAACGCCGCCGTCTTGCCGGTACCGGTCTGCGCGGCGCCCATCACGTCGCGGCCCTGCAGCACCACGGGAATGGCCTGTGCCTGGATGGGCGTGAGCGTTTCGTAGCCCATTTCGGCCACGGCGCGCTTGAGGGGTTCCGCCAGCGAGAGGTTGGAATACAAAGTCGTCATGTCGGCCGGTATTGTCTCACCAGGGCCCGCCGCGCACGCCCGGCCCGCAGCCACCGCCACCCAGCCCCATCCGGCAATTCAAAATTGATAGCACACATCGACCGATTCACGCTGGGGTTACGGGCAAAAGCCTCAAAAACTCCGGACGCGGGCCGTTTCCAGGGCCGGCGGGCCCGCCCGGTCAGAGCGTCTGAGCCTTGAAGGTGTCGCAGGCNTGCACGCGCCCGGTGCTCAGGCCCGTCCTGAACCAGCGCACGCGCTGGGCGCTGGTGCCGTGGGTGAAGCTGTCGGGCACGACGTAGCCCTGGCTCTTCCTCTGCAGGGCGTCGTCGCCGATCTTCGCCGCCGCGTTCATCGCCGACTCGATGTCGCCTTGCTCCAGAATCTGCCGCGCCGACTGCGCATGGTGGGCCCAGACGCCGGCAAGGCAGTCCGCCTGNAGTTCGAGCCGCACGCTCAAGGCGTTGTACTGCGCCGGGCTCACGCGGCCACGCATCTGCTCCATCTGGGCGCTGATGCCCATGAGGTTCTGCACATGGTGGCCGACCTCGTGGGCAATCACATACGCCTGCGCGAACTCGCCCGGCGCGCCAAGCTGGTTCTTCAGCGTCTCGTAGAAGCCGAGGTCGATGTAGACCTTGTGGTCGGCCGGGCAGTAGAACGGCCCCATGGCCGCCTGGCCCATGCCGCAGGCCGTGGGTGTGGAGCCGCGGAACAGCACCAGCGTCGGGTCCTGGTAGGTGCCGCCGGCCTTGGCGAATTCCTCGCGCCAGACGTCCTCGGTGTCGGCCAGCACGGTGGAGGTAAAGCGCGCCATGCGGTCGTCCGCCGGCGGGCGCTGCGCCGGGGCGTTCTGCACCTGCGCCGCTGGGCTGGCCCCTTCGAGCAGGCCGAGCACGGTCAGCGGGTTGATGCCGAACACCCAGCCCGCGATCAACGCGATCACCAGCGTGCCCAACCCCAGACTGCGCCCGCCGCCAAGCCCGCCGCCCGCGCGGCGGTCTTCGACGTTGGAGGACTCGCGATTGCCTTCCCACTTCATGCTGCACCTCGGCGGAAACTGAACTGCGGCGATGGTAGAGGCCGGCGCGGCCCGCGGCGCCCGCGCACGGCGCAAAGCGTCGCCGTTCGTGACGATGTGCGCAGGGCAACGCCGAACAAGCCCCCGCGCGCCGCGCATCCGGGCGGCGGGCGGCCTGCAGCCTTGCCTCAGGCGCGCGGCAGCGTCACGCCGCGCTGGCCCTGGTACTTGCCGCCGCGGTCCTTGTAGCTGGTTTCGCAGACCTCGTCGCTCTCGAAGAACAGCACCTGCGCGCAGCCCTCGCCCGCGTAGATGCGCGCGGGCAGCGGCGTGGTGTTGCTGAACTCCAGGGTGACGTAGCCCTCCCACTCGGGTTCGAACGGCGTGACGTTGACGATGATGCCGCAGCGCGCATAGGTGCTCTTGCCCAGGCAGATGGTGAGCACGTTGCGCGGAATGCGGAAGTACTCCACCGTGCGCGCCAGCGCGAAGCTGTTGGGCGGAATGATGCAGCTGTCGCCGTGGAAATCGACGAAGCTCTTNTCGTCGAAGTGCTTGGGNTCCACCACCGTGCTGTGGATGTTGGTGAAGACCTTGAATTCGGGTGCGCAGCGGATGTCGTAGCCGTAGCTGCTGGTGCCGTAGCTGATCACCTTGCGCCCGTCGACCTGGCGCACCTGGCCGGGCTCGAACGGTTCGATCATGCCGTGCTGCTCGGCCATGCGGCGAATCCAGCGGTCACTCTTGATGCTCATGCGGTCGGCCTCCTCGGGGGCCTCGATTGTAGGCGCGGCCATCCGTACAGACCCGGGCTTGACCCGCACGGCGGCTGCGGGCGACCATCCGTCCATGATTGCGCACCAATGGGTTGGCACCCGGCGCGCCACGTTTGTTTCATCCATCGCATCAAGGGAGACCCCATGCCTTCGACCCCGCCCTGCCCGCCGTCCGCCCTGCCCCGCCGCGCCTGGCTGCGCTGGTGCGGCGCCCTGACGGTCGCGGCGGCCACCGCAGGCGCGCCTGCGCTCTGGGCGCAGAGCGGCCCGATCCGGCTGGTCAGCCACGGCGACACCTCGGGCGCCAATGCCAACCAGTACAAGCCCTGGATCGCCGGCGCCCAGGCGGTGTTCGACCGGGCCAACAAAGGCGGCGGCATCGGCGGGCGGCCGATCGAACTCGTCGTGCGCGACACCGGCGGCAAGCCGAAGGCCGCCGAGGAGCTCACCACCAAGAGCCTGGCCGAAGACAGGGCCGTGGCCTTCTTCGGCTTTGGCGGCGGCCCGGTCGTCAAGGCCGTGCTGCCGCTGATCGACAAGGCGCAGATGCCCATGGTGGCGAGCTTCAGCGGCGCCGACGAGCTGCGCGGCGCCACGCCCTTCATGTTCCACATCCGCCCGGGGTTCAAGGTGGAGGTGCAGCGGATCGTTCAGCAAATGCAGTCCATGGGTCTGAAGAGGGTGGCGGTGGCTGCGATCGACCGGCCGATCGGCACCGGCGGGGTGGCGCAGATCGAGAAGCTCAAGCCGCAAAGCGGCATCGAGTGGGTGACCGTGCCCTTCAAGGAAGACCGCTCCGACATGGACGCCGCGGTGGCCGCGCTGGTGAAGGCCGCGCCGCAGGCCATTCTGGTGCTCGCGCCTTCCGGGCCGGGAGTGGAACTGATCGACCGCACCAAAAAGGCGGGCTACAACGGCAGCTGGTATGGTCTGTCCGTGCTCAGCGCGGGTTATGCGTATGAGAAACTCGGCGAGCGCGCGCGGCATCGTGCTCACCCAGACCAGCCCGCTGCCTGCCGCCAAGACACCCTTCATCCGCGACGACTTCAGCAAGCTCATGGCGCAGGCGGGCATCCAGCAGCCGCAGGTCGAGCATGTGGAGGGCTACATCGCCGCGCGGGTGATGCTCGAGGCCCTCAAGCGCGCCGGCCCCAAGGTTGACAGCGCCGCAGTGGTCAAGGCCATGGAGAGCCTGCGCAACTTCGACCTCGGCGGCTACACGGTCGATTTCGGGCCGGACAAGCGCGACGGTGCGAACAACGTCTTTCTCACCATGATCGCCCGCGACGGCAAGCTGGTGGAGTGAGCAACGCCGGCCTCCAGCAGCCCACGCGGCCCGCTCTGCGGTGCCTTTGCGTTCCTCTCACACTTTGGCCAGTTCAGAGTAACCGGTCGAGCTCAGCTCGCCGTCACCCGGTGCATCGAACCACACGATGGCGCGTGAGCCGGGCTCCAGCCCCAGTGTGTCCAGCGCCTGCGTGGCCGCATCCACCCAGGGGCCGAGCGCATCCCGGCCCGGCGGCACCAGCGCCAGGGCCAGACCGAGCCGTGGCGTGATGCCGCCGATGGGTTCGCGCAGCGCGGCCGAGAGCCAGCGCGTGGCTTGCAGCTTGAGCTCCGCCGCCGACAACGGCCCCTCGCACAGCAGCACGAAGTCTCCGCTGTCGGACGCCACCAGCACATCCACCGGCCGCACCGCCTGGCTCAGCCGCGCCGCCAGCGTCACCAGCGCAAACCGCGCGAGGCGGTGACCGCCATCGCGGCGGAATTCGGGCTCGTTGAGCACCCGCATCACCGCCAGGCCCGAGACCTGGTTGAAGTGCAGGTTGCGCATCATCATGCGGGCGAAGGTCTGTGCGGCCGAGATTTCATTGGGCAGGCCGGTCAGGGCGTCGAAACTGGCGAGCTGCCGGGCGCGCAGCCGCGCCGCGTCCTGCCGCCGCTCGGCCCGGTCTGCAGCAGGAACAAGCCCACCGCCGCCGTGAGCACCGCCACCGGGTAGGCATACCAGGCCCAGGCCCCGCCCGGAAACCAGCCGCTGAGCGTGCCGCTGGTGATGAGCGAGCCCACGAAGGCCCACACCATCGCCACCGCCGCACCCAGCGCCAGGCGATCCCCATAACGCCGGTGCAGCCACAGGCATACACCCGCGTTGAGCAGCAAAGTGCCGGTGAGCGGGATCTGCAGCACCAGGATGGGCACAAGCCCCATGAAGCCTTGCCAGGCCAGCGCCGCCATTTCCAGCAGCAGCACCCCGCCCCAGGCCAGCAGCAGCCCGTGCAGGCGCGGCGCGCGGTCGCGGGTGCGCAGCATGAGCTGGTGCAGACCCGTCCACACCAGCATCAACATCAGCGGCGCCACATAGCGCGCGCCGTGCGCGAGCGCCGTGGGCGTCCAGCGGTCGAGCAGGTTCACCGCGCCCATGTGCACCGCCACCGAGGCGGCCACGCCCAGGTAGAACACCGAGCCCAGCGCCATCGCCCCGCTGCGCAGCTTGAACGCATCGACCGCTGCGAGCGCGCACAGAATCAGCGCCACGCCGGTCAGCACCCCGATCAGCAGGCCGGAGATGATCTGCTCGTTGGCCACCGTGTCCACGTCGACCAGCGAGAGCGCGCCAGCCAGTACGCCGGTGTCGTGACGGATTTCGATCAGCCAGCCTTGCTGCAGGCCTGGCAAGCGACTGTCCACCTCCGGGAAAGCGCTGAGCGTGGGCGGCGGCGAGGGCTTGCCTGCAGCGCGGTCTCCGGCCAGGCTGCGCTGCCAGGCGCGGCCATCCTGCGTGGCATACAAGGCGAGAAAGTCCAGCGTCGGATTTTCGAAGCGCAGCCGCCACGCCGCCGAGGGCGCATCCGGCGCGAAGTCGATGCGCACCCAGCCCCACAAGGACTGGCCGGTGGACAGGCGCAGCGGCGCGGTGGCATCGAAGGTCGGGCGTTGCGCCGCCGGGATGCGCTCGAGGGTCAGCAACTCGCGCAGCGCGGCGTCGGCATCGCCACTGGGCCCGAGCGCCCACACGCCGTGCCTGCGCAACTCCGACACGCGCTGCCCGTCGTGCAGCACGAATGCGGCGCGGGCCGCGGGCGCTTCACCCGCGCACACACCGAGGGGCCACACCCACGCAGCGAGCAGCAGCACCGCCAGCAGCCAGCGGGCCACCAGGAGTGTGAAGGTCGAAAACGGGGAACGGGAGCCGCGCAAGCCTGCCTCGTGAATGCCTGTCCAAACGCACCGGGCCGGCGCGCCAGCGCGCGAATATAGCAAAGAAGCCGGGGTGCCGTGCGCCGCGCCGCCCCGCGCTGGCGGCCCGTGGGCAGTGTGCCACCCGTCGGTCAGCGTGGCGACGACGGGCCGGCTTCGGTCCGGGCCCGCCAGCGAACAGCGTGCGGCGCACCACGCGATCGTCGCCCAGCACGATGAGCGCCATCAGCAGTTCCTCGAGGCTCTGCGCCTGCGCCGTGCGGCGTGCGAGCAGCGGCGTGGCGGCGGGGTCGAGCACGAGCACGTCGGCATCACAGCCCGGCGCGAGGTTGCCCACCACGCCCTCGAGTCCGAGCGCGGCGGCCGCCCCCGCGGTGTGCAGCCACCACAGGCGGCTGGCCGAGAGGCTCAAGCCCGGCTTCGTCTGCCCTTCGCGGCTCACTTCGTAGGCGGCGAGCAGGGTACGGAACGGGGAGAAGCTGGTGCCCCCGCCCACGTCGCTGGCCAGCCCGTGGGCGAAGCCGGCGTCCTCGGCGGCGGCGAAGTCGAAGAAGCCGCTGCCGAGAAACAGGTTGCTCGTCGGGCAGACGGCCGCGGCCGTGTGGCGCTGGCGCATGAGCGCGCGGTCGTCGGCGTCGAAGTGGATGCAGTGCGCGTACACGGCGCGCTCGCGCATGAGACCGTGGTCTTCATAGATCGCGAGGTAACTGCGCGAGTGGGGGAACAGCTCGCGCGCCCAGCGGATTTCGTCGAGGTTCTCCGCCACGTGCGACTGGATCCAGACGCCGGGGTGGCGCGCCGCGATCTCGCCGGCGCCGCGCAACTGGGCCTCGCTGCAACTGGGCGCAAAGCGCGGCGTGATGGCATAGCCGAGCCGGTCCACGCCATGCCAGCGCGCGATCAGCGCCTCCGTGTCGATCAGGCTTTGCTCGGTGGCGTCGCGCACGCCGTCGGGGCTGTGGCGGTCCTGCAGGCATTTGCCGGTGATGAGGCGCAGGCCGCGCCGGCGCGCCTCGGTGAACAGGGCGTCGACCGATGCCGGGTGCGAGCTGGCGAACACCAGCGCGGTGGTCACGCCGTTGCGCGCAAGTTCGTCGAGGAACACGGGCGCCACCGCGGCCGCATGGGCCGGGTCGGCGAAGCGCGATTCGGCGGGGAAGGTGTAGTGCTCGAGCCAGGGCAGCAAGCCCTCGGCGGGCGAGCCGATCACGTCGAGCTGCGGGTAGTGCACATGCAGATCGACGAAGCCCGGCGCGAGGATGCAGGGCCGCAGATCGGTGGTGGGCACGTCGGCGTACTGCGGCGCAAGCGCGGCGTGGTCCCCTGCGGCGACGATCACCCGCCACCCTTGCGGCCCCGGCCCGGTGACGAGCAAGCCGTCGCGCTCGAAGACGGCGCGGCCGTTCGCATCGAAGCGCAGAAGAGAGGCGCGCCAGGCGTGCTGCTGCATGCCGCTCATTTTGGCAGCCGGCCCTGCACCCCAGATACGAGAAAGTTCATGGTGGCAATCTGCGAATCGTTAAGAGCCGCCCCGCGCGCGACACGCTCGCGGCCTTCGTTGTCGCTCAGCGGGCCGGCGAAGATGGCGAGCCGGCCGGCGGCGAGGTCGCGCCCTCGGGCTGCCACCTCCTCGCGCACGGCGCTGGGCACCTTGGGGCCGTAATCGCCCACCCGCACCATGCCATCCTTCACCCCGCCCATGAACGCACCGCTCGTCCAACGGCCGTCGAGTACATCGTGCACGCGCTTGACTTCATAGTCACCCCAGTGGTGGCTGACGGCGAGCAGTTGGGCGTCCGGCGCCACATGGCGCATGTCGGAGTGGTAGGCGATGGCGAGCTTGCCGCGCTGCTGCGCCGCGGCCATGACGGCGGTGGAACCGGTGTGAAAGGCGATCACGTCCACCCCNTGGTCGAACAAGGCCATGGCGGCGTCGCGTTCCTTGGGCGGGTCGAACCAGGTGCCCAGCCACACCACCTTGACCGTGGCCTTGGGGTTGACCGATCGCATGCCCAGCGCGAAGGCGTTGAGGCCCTGGATGACCTCGGGAATCGGGAAACCCGCCACATAGCCCGCCACGCCACCCGGGCTCATGCGGGCGGCCGCCACGCCGGCGAGGTAGCGGCCCTCGTAGTAGCGTGCATTGGCCACCGCGACGTTGGGTGCGGTCTTGAAGCCGGTGAGCACCTCGAACTTCACCTGTGGGAATTCACGCGCCACCTTGAGCGCGGGCTCCATGTAACCGAAGCTGGTGGTGAAGATCAGGCCGTGCCCGGTGGCGGCGAGGTCGCGGATCACGCGCTCGGCGTCCGCCCCNTCGGGCACGTTGGCCACGGCGGTGGTTTGCACGCGCGGGCCCAGCGCAGCCTCGACGGCCTTGCGCGCCTCGTCATGCTGACGCGTCCAGCCCGCGTCGGTGACGGGCGAGACATACACATACCCGACCTTGAGCGGCGGCGCCGCCGGTGCGGGCGGGGAGGTCTGGGCGAGGGCGGGGAGAAAGNNACAGGCGGCCGCGAGCACGGCAGCGAGGTTTTTGTACATGGTGTTCCTCTACATGGCCCCGGGGAAAGAAATGACGAAGCCCGCCGGAGCAGCGGGCTTCGGGCGGATTTTACTGGTGGAAGGTTGGAGCGGCGTGTCGGGTCAGGGATTGGGGGTTGGTGTGACGTTCGTCGGTTCAGCACGGATTGGCTGTTTGGCGAGACCGAGCAGGCGAGGCACCTCGCCCCCTATCCCCGCCCCTTTCCGCCCCGCCGGGGCGGAAAGGGGAGCCCAGATTTTGTTTCTGGTTTCTGGCTACGCTTCTACGGCGCGGGGCGTCGCGTTGCGTTTCTTCGCGCTCAGATGGGTGCGCCACCCGTCGTGACGACCTCGCACGCGTGGGCACACCGCCAGCGGGCGCTGGCGCGGCCCGCGGGCACGGGCGCGAGCGTGCTTGAGCGGCACGAACCGCGCGCTGCGCGCCACGTACTTCGGCGAGGTGGTCAGGCCCGCTGCCTCGCATACCGACCCCTCACGCCAATCGGGTTCGCGGGCGGCGCAGCCCGCCCGCTGGCGGCGTGCCCGTACCCCCGAGGCTGCTAGGACAGCAGGTTCCCCAATCTCGGCCAGAAGAAGCGCACCGCGACCTCACGCGCCGAAAACGCGTAGCCGGCGCAAAGCAACCAAATCGGGCTCTTCGCCCCGGCGGGCGGAAAGGGCGGGGGATAGGGAAGCGAGGTGCTGCGCCCGCACCTCCGCCCATGGCACCACGCGGTCGCCGCCGACGGCGAGGGAAAGCGAGGAACTGCGCCCGCACGGCCCTCGCCAAGCACCAATCCACCCTGACCCGACGAACGCCACGCCAAGACCCACCCGACTGACCCCGCCCCACCCCGCTCACCGCAAGCCCGATCCCGCTCCTTCACCCCACAGACGACCGCTCCGCACCGCTCGAAACCGAAAAATCTCAACAAAACCCTTGGTACCCCAGCGCCAACCGGTCACCTTCCGCTATCCTTTTTGCACTCCTCATTCCCCGCAGAACTCGGCACACGTGGCGTCGATCTGGGCGAGCCAGCGCGCCTTGTCCGCCTGCGGGGCGAAACTCGCCTCGATGTTGTTGACCGCGAGCTGGCGCGCGTGCGCCGCGTTGAGGCCCAGCGCGTCGAAGGTCTGCACATAGTTGTCGAGCAGGTAGCCGCCGAAGTAGGCCGGGTCGTCGGCGTTGATCGTCACGCACAGGCCCGCGTCGAGCAGCGCGCGCAGGTTGTGCTGCGCAAGATCGGCGAAGACGCAGAGCTTGACGTTGGAGAGCGGGCACACCGTCAGCGGCACGCGCTCGCGCGCCAGCCGCGCCATCAAGGCCTCGTCCCTGGCGCTCTGCACGCCGTGGTCGATGCGCTCGACCCCNAGCACGTCGAGCGCGCCCCAGACGTAGGCCGGCGGCCCCTCCTCGCCCGCGTGCGCCACGCGGTGCAGGCCAGCGCGTGCNGCACGGGCGAAAGCGCGTGCGAACTTTTCCGGTGGGTGGCCGAGCTCGCTCGAATCGAGGCCGACGCCGATGAAGCGATCGCGCCAGGGCAGCGCGGCTTCGAGCGTCTGCAGCGCGTCTTCTTCACTGAGGTGGCGCAGAAAGCACAGGATGAGCGCGGCACTCACGTTCAGTTGCGCCTGCGCCTGCACGCAGGCGCGGTGCAGNCCTTCGATGACCGCGCCCATGGGCACGCCGCGCGCGGTGTGGGTCTGCGGGTCGAAGAAGATCTCCGTGCGCACCACGCCGTCGGCCGCCGCGCGCTGCAGGTAGGCCCAGGCCATGTCGAAGAAATCCTGCTCGGTGCGCAGCACGCTGGCGCCGGCATAGTAGATGTCGAGAAAGCTCTGCAGGTTGGTGAAGGCGTAGGCCTGGCGCAGCGCCTCCACGCTCGGGTAGGGCAAGGCCACGCCGTTGCGTGCGGCCAGGGCGAAGATCAGTTCAGGCTCGAGCGAGCCCTCGATGTGGATGTGCAGTTCGGCCTTGGGCAGCGCACGCAGCAGGGCGTGCAGGCGCTCGCGGGGCAGGTTCGGCAGGGGGATGGGGTCGGCATCGCTCAACGGGGAGTGGGTTGCAAAGAAAAAGGGGCCGCCGGCGACCCTCTCGCGTGCGTCGTGCCGTCAGCCGTGTGGCTGCGCGCGACTTACTCTTGTCGCCGCCAGGGATCTTGCCTTCGACGCCCTTGACGTAGAAGTTGATGCCGCCGAGGAACTTGTCGTCGGCCACGGCGTCCTTGGCCAGCACTTCCTTGCCGTCCTGGCCGACGATGGGGCCCTTCCAGATCACGAAGCTGCCGTCNCTGAGGCCGGCCTTGACCTCGTCGAGCTTCTTCTTGGCGTCTTCGGGCACGTCGGCGGCCACCGAGACGAAGTCGATCGCGCCTTCCTTCACGCCCCACCAGCTCTGGCCGGTCGTCCACTTGCCGTCCAGCGCGTCACGCACGGCCTTGATGTAGTACGGGCCCCAGTTGATCACGGCCGAGCCCAGGTGGGCCTTGGGGCTGTAGGCGGTCATGTCGGAATCCCAGCCGAAGGCGCGCTTGCCCATCTTCTCGGCGGTCTGCAGCACGGCCGAGGAGTCGGTGTTCTGCATCAGCACGTCGGCGCCGCCGTTGATGAGGGCGGTGGCGGCTTCGGTTTCCTTCGGNGGNTTGAACCACTCGTTGACCCAGACCACCTTGGTCTTGATCTTCGGGTTGACCGACTGCGCACCCAGCGTGAAGTTGTTGATGTTGCGGATGACCTCGGGAATCGGGATGGAGCCGACCACGCCGAGCGTGTTGGTCTTGGTCATCTTGCCGGCGATCACGCCGGCCATGTAGGCGCCCTCGTAGGTACGGCTGTCGTAGGTGCGCATGTTGGGCGCGGTCTTGTAGCCGGTGGCGTGCTCGAACTTCACCTCCGGGTTGTCGGCCGCGACCTTGAGCATGGGCTCCATGTAGCCGAAGGTGGTGCCGAAGATCATCTTGTTGCCCTGGGCCACCATGTCGCGCAGCACGCGCTCGGCGTCGNNGCTCTCGGGCACTTTCTCGACGAAGCTGGTGACCACCTTGTCGCCGAACTCCTTCTCCACCGCCTTGCGGCCGTTGTCGTGCGCGAAGGTCCAGCCGCCGTCGCCCACCGGGCCCACGTAAGCCCAGGCCACCTTCAGCGGCTCGGGCTTGGCCGGTGCCGGTGCCGGCGCAGCGGCCGGTGCCGGTGCCGGCGCGGGCTCTTCCTTCTTGCCGCAGCCGGCAAGCGTCGCCGCGGCCAGTGCCGACAGCGCGGCGACCTTGAGCAGGGAGCGTTTGTGCAGATCAGTCATGGATCGGTTCTCTTTCTTGAGCGAAGGTTGCGACGGAGGGTCGGCGGCCATTATGAGCCGGGGAANAACGGTTTGCCAAGCGAGGCCGGCATGTTCACGCGAATCCACGTCGGGTTGCGGGAAATGAGCGCCAGCACCCCGATGGTCGCCAGGTACGGCAGCATGGTCAGCACCTGGCTGGGCACATCCACCCCNAGCCCCTGCAGATGGAACTGCAGCATCGTCACGCCACCGAACAGGTACGCACCAAGCAAGACCCGTGCCGGACGCCAGGTGGCAAAGGTGGTGAGCGCCAGCGCGATCCAGCCCTTGCCGGCCACCATGCCCTCGACCCACAGCGGCGTGTAGATCACCGAGATGTACGCTCCCGCCAGCCCGCACAGCGCGCCGCCCGCCACCACCGCCGCGAGCCGGATGCGCCGCACCGGATACCCCAGCGCATGCGCCGACTCGGGCGACTCGCCCACGGCGCGCAGCACCCGCCCCGCGCGGGTGCGGTAGAGGAACACGATGAGCCCCAGCGCCAGCGCCATCGCACCGTAAACGAGCGGATGCTGCCGAAACAGCGCCGGCCCGACGAAGGGCAGATCGGACAGCCAGGGCAGCGCAAACTGCGGCCGCTCGGGCAGTTTCTCCTGCACATAGCGAATGCCGGCAAACGCGGAGAAGCCCACGCCGAACAGGCTCAGCGCAAGCCCGGTGGCGTACTGGTTGGTGTTGAGCCAGATCACCAGCACGCCGAACAAGGCCGCCAGCAGCGCGCCTGCGCCCATGCCCGCCGCAAAGCCGAGCCAGTCGTTGCCGGTGTGCACCACGGTGGCGAAGCCGGCGATGGCCGCGCACAGCATCATGCCCTCGGCGCCGAGGTTGACCACCCCGGCCTTCTCGTTGATCAGCAGCCCCAGCGCCGCCAGCGCGAGCACGGTGCCCGCATTGAGCGTGGCCGCAAGCAGCAAGGCATAGGCTTCCATCAGCGCCCTCCCCGCCCGAGGCGAACCCGGTAGTGAATCAGCGTGTCGCAGGCCAGCAGCGTGAACAGCAGCAGCCCCTGAAACACACCCGTGATGGATTTGGGCAGCCCCAGCCGCGACTGCGCGAGTTCACCGCCGATGTAGAACATGCTCATCAGCACCGCCGAAAACACCATGCCCAGCGGGTGCAGCCGCCCCACGAAGGCCACGATGATGGCGGCAAAGCCGTAGCCCGCCGGCACATAGGGCGTGAGCTGCCCGATGGGCCCGGCCACCTCCAGCGCACCGGCCGCACCGGCCGCCCCGCCGGAGACCAGCAGCGCCAGCCACAGCGCGCGGCGCGAGGAGAACCCCGCGTAACGCGCCGCCGCCGGTGCCAGCCCNCCNACCTGCTGGGCAAAGCCCGCGCGGAAGCGGAACAGGAACAGCCACAGCCCCCCGCCGCCAGCAGGGCCAGCGGCNAGGCCCACGGTGACGCGCGAGCCGCTCATGAGCCGCGGGATCTTGGTCACGGCCTCGAAGGTGCGGGTCTGCGGGAAGTTGTAGCCCGCGGGGTCCTTCCACGGGCCGTAGACGAGGTAGCTCAGCACCATCTCGGCCACGTAGACGAGCATGAGGCTGACCAGGATCTCGTTGGCATTGAAGCGGTCGCGCAGCAAGGCCACCAGGCCCGCCCAGACCATGCCACCGAAGACGCCAGCGACCAGCACCGCCAGCCAGATCCAGCGGCCGGTCTGCGCATCGGCCAGCAGCGCCACGCCGCCGGCAGCGATCGCCCCCATGACGAACTGGCCCTCGGCGCCGATGTTCCAGACGTTGGAGCGAAAGCACACCGCCAGCCCCAGCGCAATCAGTAGCAGCGGCGTGGCCTTGACCATCAGCTCGCCCAGCGCGTAACCGCTCTTGATGGGCTCCCAGAAGAACACCGCCAGGCCCTTCACCGGCNNCCTGCCCAGCAGGGCGAACAAGGCCACGCCGATGAGCACGGTGATGGCCAGCGCCAGCAGCGGCGAGCCCAGGCTCCACGCCCGTGACGGGGCGCTGCGTGCCTCAAGCCGCAGCATGGTCNNGGCCTCCTGCGCGGCGGCGAGGTGCCGCTGCACGTCTTCGTCCCACAGCCCGCTCATCCACTCGCCCACGCGGGCCATGGTGGCCGCTTCGCGCTCGAGCGGCGGCGAGATGCGCCCCTTGGCCATCACGTACAGCCGGTCGCTCAGTTCGAACAATTCTTCCAGCTCCTCGCTCACCACCAGCACGGCGCAGCCCGCGTCGCGCAGCGCAAGAATCTCGCCGCGGATCTGCGCCGCCGCGCCCACGTCCACGCCCCAGGTGGGCTGCGCGACGATGAGCAGCTTCGGCCCGGCGTCGATCTCGCGGCCGACGATGAACTTCTGCAGATTCCCGCCCGAGAGCGAGCGCGCGAGCGCCTGTGGCCCGCTGGCGCGCACACCGAAGCGCGCGATGATCTGCGCCGCCTGCTGCTGCAGCCGGCCGAGGTGCAGCCAGCCGCCGCGGCCCACCGCCTCGCGGCGGGTGAGCAGCAGGTTGTGGGCCAGCGACATGGTGGGCACCGCGCCGCGGCCCAGCCGCTCCTCGGGCACGAAGTGCAGGCCCAGCGCACGCCGCGCACTGGGCCCAAGCCGCCCCACCGGCTCGGCGCCGATGCGGATGCGCTCGCGCGGCGCGCGCGTGTCTTCGCCGGAGAGCGCATACAGCAGCTCGCGCTGGCCATTGCCCGAAACGCCGGCGATGCCCACCACCTCGCCGGCATGGACGGTCAGCGCGATGTCGTGCAGGCCCACGCCGAAGGGNTTTTCGCGCGGCAGGTCCAGGCCGCGCACCTGCAGCACCGGTGCACCGCGCTGCGTCCGCACATGGCTCAACGCCGGCGGCTCGGCGCCGATCATCATGCGGCTCAGGCTGGCGTTGGTTTCCTGGCGCGGGTCGCACTCGCCGGTGACGCGGCCCGCGCGCATGACGGTGCAGGCGCTGCACAGCGCGCGGATTTCGTGCAGCTTGTGGCTGATGTAGAGAATGCTGCAACCCTCGGCGGCGAGCTGACGCAGCACGACAAAGAGCTTGTCCACCGCCTGCGGCGTGAGCACCGAGGTGGGCTCGTCGAGGATGAGCAGCTGCGGCTCACCCAGCAGCGCGCGGATGATCTCCACCCGCTGCATCTCGCCCACGCCCAGCGTGTGCACCGGGCGTGCGGGNTCCACGTCGAGCCCGTATTCGCGCGCCTTGGCGGTGATGCGCGCCGTCACCTCGGCCAGCGAGAGCTCGCGGCCCAGGCCGAGCCAGACGTTCTCGGCCACGGTGAGCGTGTCGAACAGGCTGAAGTGCTGGAACACCATGCTGATGCCCAGCGCGCGCNNCTCCTGTGGGTTGCGCACCTTCACCGGCTGGCCGTTGAACTGCACGCTGCCTTCGTCGGGCTGGGTGGCGCCGTAGATGATCTTCATCAGCGTGGACTTGCCCGCGCCGTTCTCGCCGAGCACGGCATGGATCTCGCCGGGCTGCACGGTGAGCGAAACGCCCTGGTTGGCCACCACGCCGGGGTAGCGCTTGGTGATGCCGGCGAGCGCGAGCCGGGCGCAGCCGCGCCGGCAGCAGGGGGAGGGGTCATGCGCGGCCTCTCATGAATCAGTGCACCGGGCCTTCGCCGCCCTCGCGCAGATCGGCCGCGACGGCCTTGATCTGCTCGCGCAGCCAGCGCGCGGCGGCCGAGGCGTGCGTGCGTTCGTGCCAGAGCTGGTAGTACATCAGCGGCGGGAAGGCCACCGGGCACGGCAGGATGGCCACCGGCAGCCGCGCGACATAGCGTTCGCAGTACTGGCGCCCGGTGGTGAGCACCAGCAGGGTGGACGAAACCATCGCCGGAATCAGCCCGAAGTGCGGGCAGCGCGCGGTGATGTTGCGCTCCAGGCCAAGCATGGCGAGGTGGTCGTCGATGACGCCGCGCGCGCCGGGGTGGGTGGGCGTGGGTGCGATGTGCTCGGCCGCGAGCCAGGCCGCCACGTCCCACTGGCCGCGCGCGGCACGGCGCACGGCGGGGTGGCTGTCGGCCACCAGGCAAACCACGTCGTCGTCGAACAGGCGGCCCAGGTGCAGGTCCTCGGGCGGCGTGGGCCAGTTGGCAATGACCACGTCGAGCTCGCCCTGCGCCAGCGCGGCGCGGTAGTCGCTGGCGGCCGACAGCGGGTGGATCTCCACGCCGCACTGCGGCGCGTGCTGCTTGAGCTGCGCCATCAGGCGCGGCAGGAACAGGGGGTCGAGGTAGTCGCTGGCGGCGATGCGGAAGGTCTGCCGCGCGGTGGCGGGGTCGAAGCCGCGCACGTCGGAGAACATGGCCTCGGCCGCGCGCAGAATGCCCGCGCTGGGCTCGATCATGCGCAGGCCCGCGTCGGTCGGCACCATGCCCGCGCCCGAGCGCACCAGCAGCGGGTCGCCGGCGAGTTCGCGCAGGCGCTTGAGCGCAGCACTCACCGCCGGCTGGTACATGCCCAGTCGCATGGCGGCTCTGGAGACGCTGCGTTCGGTCAACACGGTATGCAAGACCCTGATCAAATGCAGGTCGATCTTGTCAAGCAGCGCCTGATCTCTCATCGCGTCACACGCATGGGGTTCATAAGGATGCGGATATGGCCGGCCGCGTCCTGCGGCCCTACCCTCCCCGCAGACGAGAGGAACGGCCCATGACCGAGCACGCCTTGCAGTTCATCCGGCGAGGCCGGGTGGTCAAACTGGAAAATGTATCACCCACGCGCACCCTGCTGGAGGTGCTGCGCGAGGATCTGCACTGCACCGCCGCCAAGGAGGGCTGCGCCGAGGGCGACTGCGGCGCCTGCACCGTGGTCACCGCCGAGGCCCGCGAGGGCACGCTGCACTGGCGCGCGATCAACGCCTGCATCGCGCCGGCGCACGGCATCGACGGCCTGGCCCTGTGGACGGCCGAAGACCTGGCGCTCGACCCCTCATCACCCGCGAAGNCGCCGCCCGCAGCGTCCGCCACCCCAGTCCCCCACGCAAGCCCCGACGCCAGCCCCACCGCGCACCCGGTGCAGCAGGCCATTCTTGCCTGCCACGGCTCGCAATGCGGCTTTTGCACACCGGGCTTCGTGATGAGCCTGTTCGGCCTGTACCAGCGCACCGGCGGCGCCGCCTGCAGCCGCGAGGCCGCGCGTAGCGCCCTGTCGGGCAACCTGTGCCGCTGCACCGGCTACCGGCCGCTGCTCGACGCCGCCGAGGCCATGGGGCGGATGCCCAAGGCCCTGGTCAACGAAGCCGAGCTGCTTCAAAAACTGGAGCAGCTCAGCACCGGTTTGCGCTGGGGTTCCGGCGAGAATTCCGAAAACGTCGGCTGGATGGCGCCCACCGACCTGCCCACGCTGCTCACACTGCGTGCCCGGCACCCGCAGGCCCAGCTCATCGCCGGGGCGACCGACGTGGGGCTGTGGATCACCAAGCAGCACCGCGACTTTGCCGCCGTGCTCAGCACCACCCGGGTCGCAGAGCTGCGCCGCATCGAGGCGCGGGTCGGGACCCTGCGCATCGGCGCGGCCGTGTCGCTGGAGGACGCCTTCGGGGAACTGGCGACGCACTGGCCGCCCTTGCGCGAGTTCTTCGAGCGCTTTGCCGGCGCGCCGGTGCGCGCGGCGGGCACGCTGGGCGGCAACGTGGCCAATGGCTCGCCGATCGGCGACTCCATGCCGTTGTTGATCGCACTCGGCGCGCGGCTGGTGCTGGCCAGCGTGCGGGGCGAGCGCAGCCTGCCCATCGAGGACTTCTACCTCGGCTACCGCCGCACCGCGCTGGCCGCCGACGAGGTGCTGGCCTACATCGACGTGCCGCTGCCCGCCGCCCACACGCCGCAGCGGGTGGCGGCGTGGAAGGTGTCCAAGCGCGTGGAAGACGACATCTCCGCCGTGTGCCTGGCGCTGGCCCTCACGCTCGACGCCGCGGGCGAGCGCATCGTCGGCGCCCGCATCGGCGCTGGCGGCGTGGCGGCCACGCCGGTGCGTGCTCTCAAAACCGAAGCAGCCTTGGTCGGCGCGACGCTGGGGTTCGCTGCATTCGATGCCGCAGCCGCAGTGCTGCAGGCCGAATTCGAGCCGCTGTCGGACCTGCGCGCCAGCAGCGCCTACCGCCGCGCCGCGCTGGCTGCGCTGCTGTGCCGCTTCGGCCGCGAGGCCGAGGGCCAGACCAACGTGAGCCTGGCCACCCTGACGCTGGAGACCGACGCATGAACGCCGCGCACCCCTGCCCCCGCCACCCGAGGCCGCGCGCNNAGCCTGCCGCACGAGAGTGCGGCCGCGCAGGTCGCAGGTGCCGCGCCCTATGTGGACGACCTGCCCGAGCTGCGTGGCACGCTGCATGCCGCGCCCATCCTCTCGCCGGTGGCGCACGGGCGCCTGCGCGGGCTCGACGCCGCGGCGGCGCTGGGCCTGAGCGGCGTGCGCGGCCTGGTGCTGGCGGCCGACGTGCCCGGCACGNCCGGTGTTCCCACGCCCGCGCACGACGAGCCCATCTTCGCGCAGGGCGAAGTGCATTACGCGGGCCAGGTCATCGGCCTGGTGGTGGCCGAGACGCTGCAGCAGGCGCGGCGCGCCGCCGCGCAGGTGCGCCCTGACATCGAGCCGCTGCCCGCCCTGCTCGACGTGCGCGCGGCGCTGGCCGCGCAGAGCTTCGTGCTGCCGCCGGTGCGCGTGGCGCGCGGCGATGCGGCGGCGCTGGCGCGCGCGCCGCACGGGCTGCAGGGCCGCTTCGAGGTGGGTGGGCAGGAGCACTTCTACCTCGAAGGCCAGGTGGCCTATGCCGTGCCGCAGGAGCAGGGGCAGTGGCTGGTCCATGCCAGCACCCAGCACCCGGGTGAGGTGCAGCACTGGGTGGCCCACGCGCTCGGCCTGGCCAGCCACCGGGTGGTGGTGCAGTGCCGGCGCATGGGCGGTGGCTTTGGCGGTAAGGAGACGCAGGCCGGCCATGTGGCGGTGTGGGCGGCGCTGGCGGCGCACAAGTTCGGCGCGCCGGTGAAGCTGCGGCTCGACCGCGACGAGGACTTCCGCATCACCGGCAAGCGCCACCCGTTCGCCTACGACTACACCGTGGGCTTCGACGACAGCGGCCGGCTGTGTGGCCTGGAGCTGACCATGCTGGTGAACTGCGGCTTCAGCGCCGACCTCTCCGGCCCGGTGGCCGACCGCGCCATCTTCCATGCCGACAACGCCTATTTCCTCGAGGACGTGGCCATCACCTCCTACCGGCTGCGCACGAACCTGCAGAGCCACACGGCGTTTCGCGGGTTTGGCGGGCCGCAGGGCGTGATCGCCATCGAGACCCTGCTCGGCGACATCGCCCGCGCGCTCGGGCGCGACCCGCTCGAGGTGCGCCGCGCCAACCTCTACGGCACCGCCGAGCGCCACACCACCCACTACGGCATGCAGGTGGAGGACAACATCCTGAGCCCGCTGATCGACCGGCTCGCCGCCAGCAGCGCCTACCGCGAGCGCCGTGCGCGCATCGCCCGTTGGAATGCGGGCAGCCCGCTGCTCAAGCGGNGGATTGCGCTCACGCCGGTGAAGTTCGGCATCAGCTTCACCGCCACCCAGTTCAACCAGGCCGGCGCGCTGGTGCAGGTCTACACCGACGGCAGCGTGCGCGTGAACCACGGCGGCACCGAAATGGGCCAGGGCCTGCACACCAAGGTGGCGCAGATCGTGGCCGAGGAACTCGGCGTGGGCGTGGAGCGCGTGCTCGCCACCGCCAGCGACACCGCGCTCGTGCCCAACGCCAGCGCCACGGCCGCCTCCAGCGGCACCGACCTCAACGGCCGCGCCGCGCAGTTCGCCGCGCGCCAGGTGCGGCACAACCTCGCCGCCTTCGTCGCCGGGCTCGACGGCGTGGGCGCAGGCGCCGTGCGCTTCGAGGCGGGCCAGGTCATCACCGAGCGCCACACCCGCAGCTGGGAGGCCGTGGTGGCCGCGGCCTATGCCAACCGCATCCAGCTCTGGAGCGACGGCTTCTACCGCACGCCCAAGATCCACTACGACAAGACCACCATCAGCGGCCGGCCTTTCTACTACTTCGCCTATGGCGCGGCGGTGAGCGAGGTGGTGATCGACCCCTCCACCGGCGAATACCGCGTGCTGGCGGTGGACATCCTGCACGACGTGGGCCGCTCGCTGAACCCGGCCATCGACCGCGGCCAGGTCGAGGGCGGCTTCGTGCAGGGCATGGGCTGGCTCACCAGCGAGGAACTGGTGTGGAGCGCCGACGGCCGGCTGCTCACCCATGCGCCCAGCACCTACAAGATTCCCACCGCCGGCGACCTGCCCGCGCGCTGGCGGGTGGACTTCTGGCCCGAGCCCAACCGCGAGGACAACGTCGGCGGCTCCAAGGCCGTGGGCGAGCCGCCGTTCATGCTCGCCATCAGCGTGTGGGAGGCGCTGCGCGACGCGGAGTGCCGCGCGCGGCGGCGGCGCGGTGCAGATGGACGCCCCGCCACGCCGGAGCAGGTGTGGCGGGCCGTTCAGGCGCCCTCCAAGGCCGAGTTTTGAGGTTTTGCCAGATGCCAGCGCCAACCGGTCGGTAAGCGCTATCGTTTTTGATGTTTCAGCTCGACGTCTGCAGGTCGAGCTCGATCGCCAGCGTCTCGTGCTCGGGCTGCTCCGCGCTGGGGTGAAAGCCCAGTTCCTGCGCCAGCGACAGCATGCGCTGGTTCTCGCGCAGCACCGTGGCCACGAGCTTGTGCGTGCCGTGCGCTCGGAAGTGCGCCACCAGCGCATCCATCAGCAGCCCGCCCAGACCCGAGCCCTTGAGTTCGGAGCGCACGATGATGCCGAACTCGGCCGCGACGTTGTCCGGGTCGGCCAGCGCACGCGCCACGCCCAGGGTGCGCGGCGTGCCATCGGGGCCGGGCGCGGTGGCGATGAAGGCCATCTCGCGGGTGTAGTCGATCTGCGTGAGCCGCGCGAGCTCGCTGCGCTCCATGGTGCGGCGGCTGTAGAACACGCGCATGCGGATGTCCTCGGGNTCGAGGTGCGAGAGGAACTCGACGTGCGCGGCTTCGTCCTCGGGGCGAATGGGGCGGATCGTGATGCGCTGGCCGTTCCATACCACCNNGCGCGCGAGCTCCGCCGGGTAGGGGCGGATGGCGAAGTGCGCCGCGCCCGCGGGGCCGGTGGCATCGAGGCGGATGCGCGCATCGAGCGCGAGCACGCCGTCCTCGTTGGCCAGCAGCGGGTTGATGTCGAGCTCGGCGATCCGNGGCACGTCGGCCAGCAGCTGCGAGACCGCGATCAGCACCGCCTGCACCGCCTCGATGCGCGCCGGTGGCACGTCGCGCCAGCCCTTGAGCAGGCGCGCCACGCGGGTGCGCTCGATCAGCGACAGCGCCAGCGGCTCGTTGAGCGGCGGCAGCGCCACCGCGCGGTCGGCCAGCACCTCCACCGCCGTGCCGCCGTGGCCGAACAGAATCACCGGGCCGAACACCCGGTCCACCGTGGCGCCGACGATGAGCTCCTGCGCATGCGCCGGCTGCGCCATGGCCTGCACGGTGAGGCCCTCGATCTGCGCCTGCGGCCGCTGCCGCCGCACCCGCGCCAGCATGGCCACGGCCGCTTCGCGCACCGCCTCGGCCGAGTCCAGCGCCAGCGCCACGCCGCCGACGTCGCTCTTGTGCGAGATGTCGGGCGAGAGAATCTTCAGCGCCACCGGAAAGCCGATCGCCGCGGCCGCCTGCACCGCCGCCTCGGGCTCGGGCGCGACGCGGCGCGTGCGCACCACGGGAATGCGGTAAGCGTCGAGCACGGCCTTGGCCTCGGCCCGAGAGCAGCGTGCGCCCGGCCGCCAGCGCCTCGCGCACCAGGCGCGCACGGCCTCGGTGTCGGGCGGCTGCAGCGTGACGCGGCCGGCGGGCGCTTCGATGAGTTCGGCCTGCGCGCGGTGGTAGGCGCGCAGCATGGCGAAGGCGCGCACGGCTTCCTCGGGCGTGGGGTAGTCGGCAATGCCCGCGTCCTTGAAGATGCGCCGCGCCTCGGCCACGCCGTGCCCACCGAGCCAGCAGCCCATGAGGCGCGAGGCCGCGCTGCGCGGCACCTGCGCCAGCGCGCGCNNAATGTCCGCGCTGGGCACGATGGCCGTGGGCGCATGGATGAACAGCACCGCCTGCGCGGCCGGGTCGTCGCACAGGGTGTGCAAGGCCTCCACATAGCGCGCCACCGGCGCGTCGCCGATGATGTCCACCGGGTTGCCGTGCGACCAGTTGGGCGGCAGTGCGGCATCGAGCCGCGCCAGCGTCGCCGGTGCGAGGTCTGCCAGCGCCACGCCGGCCTGCGCGGCGGCGTCGGCCGCCATCACCCCGGCGCCGCCGCCGTTGGTGAGCACGGTGAGCGCCTCGCTGCGGTTGCTTCGAAAGCGCGAGAGCGTCTCCGCCGCCAGAAACAGCTCCTGTAGGCTGTCCACGCGCAGCATGCCNGCGCGCGCGATGGCGGCGTCGTACACCGCGTCCGACCCCGCCAGCGCCCCGGTGTGCGAGGCCGCCGCCCGCTGCCCCTGGGCCGAGCGCCCGCTCTTGACCACGATCACCGGCTTGTTGCGCGCCGCCGCGCGCNNGGCCGACATGAACTTGCGCGCCGCGTCGATGCTCTCCACATACAGCAGCACCGCACGGGTGCGCGCGTCGGTGGCGAGGTAGTCCAGCAGGTCGCCGAAATCCACGTCCGCATGCTCGCCAATCGAGGCCAGGCAGGAAAAGCCGATGCCCTGCGCCTGCGCCCAGTCGAGCATGGCCGTCACCAGCGCGCCCGACTGCGAGATGAAGGCCAGCTCGCCGGGCTGCGCGTCGATGTGCGCAAAGCTCGCATTCAGGCCGGCGTGCGGCACCAGCAGGCCCAGCCCGTTGGGGCCGAGGATGCGCAGCAGCGCCGGCCGCGCGGCGTCGAGCATGGCCTGCTTCTGCGCCGCATCCAGCCCCGCCGTGAGCACCACGGCCGCCTTCGTGCCCGCGCGCGCCAGCGCCGCCACCAGCGCGGGCACGGTCGCCGGCGGCGTGCAGATCACCGCGAGCTCAGGCACCAGCGGCAGCGCTGCCACGTCGGGGTAGCACGGCGCATCGCCCAGGACGCGGTGCTTGGGGTTGACGGCGTGGAGCGCGCCCGCATAGCGCCCGTTGTGAAGATTGCGCCAGACGGTGGCACCCACGCTGCCGGGGCGCTCGGAGGCACCGATGACGGCGACGCTGGCCGGGTCGAACAGGGAGTCGAGATGGCGGATGCTCATGGTCGTGCGCTGGCTGGTGAACCCCGAGCGTAACCGCCGCCGGTGTCCGCACCATGACGCCGGGCCGACGCGGCCGGCGCGGTCCGGGGCGCGTCATTCCGTCCCGCTCAGCGAATCGACTCGATCGAGAGCTTCTTGTCCACCACCTGCGGCGTCACCAGCGCGTAGCCCTGGTTCTGCCAGTGCACGAGTTCGGTCATGGCCGATGGTGCCACCTCGATGAAGGGCTGCAGTTCCTCGGCGGTATAGCCGTAGTCGGCCAGCGCCAGACCGCAGACGCGGAACTTCACGCCGCGCTCGGCGTAGTAGCGCATGCGCTGCACCACCTCGGCGTAGCGTTCCTCGTTCTTGCGCGCCACGGTAACGAGCTCGGTGCCGTGCAGCAGCACGACGATCTTCATGTCCTCGTCGAAGAAGCTGTAGGGTGCCTCGGTCAGCGGGTTCACGAAGGAGCGCACCCAGTACAAGGCCGTGGCCATCTTGTCCGGGTGGTCCAGGTACAGGTCGAAGATGACCTTGGGCTTGGCATACGGCGTCTGCACCCGCTGGGCCTGAGCCTGCACAGCGCCGGCCGCCAGCAGCGAAGCGGCCATCACCCACGCTGCGCGCGCGCGCGCGGCGAAGTCCGGACGGGGAGCGAATCGACATGGCCGCCTCCTCTGTGAGGGATGAATGCAGACCCAGTGTGGCAGGATTCGCGCATGTCTGCCGACTTTTCCCCTGCCGACGTCGAGGTGGCCATCTTTGGCGCGGGCATTGCCGGCGCCTCGCTCGCCTGGCAACTGGCCGTGCACGGCACGCAGCCCGTGGCGCTGATCGAGGCCGAGACCNAGCCGGGCCGCCACGCCACCGGCCGCTCGGCCGCGGTGTTCGCGCCCAGCTACGGCCCGCCGGCCGTGCGCGCACTCACCCGCGCCAGCCGGGCGTTCCTGCAACAGCCGCCCACCGGGTTTGCCGAGGTGCCGCTGCTGCACCCGCGCGGCGCCCTGTTCGTGGCCGCACCCGGTCAGGAAGACGCCCTGCGCGCCCTGCACGACGAGCTCGCCGCGGCGAGCCCGCGGCTGCAATGGCTCACCACCGCCGAGGCGCTGCAGCGCGTGGACGTGCTGCGGCCCGAGGCCGTGGCCGCCGCGCTGTACGACCCCGATGCGCTGGACATGGACGTGCACGCCCTGCTGCACGGCTTTCTGCGCGGTGCACGGCGCAGCGGCGCCGCGCTGCACCTGGGCGCGCAGCTCACTGCGGCGCACTTCGACGGTGCGCGCTGGGTGCTGCGGTTCACCGATGGACGCGAGCTGCGCGCGCGCACCGTGGTCAACGCCGCAGGCGCCTGGGCCGACGTGCTGGCCGCACAGCTCGGTGCCNACCCCATCGGCCTGGTGCCCAAGCGCCGCAGCGCCTTCACCTTCCGCGCGCCCGAAGGCGTGGCCAGCGCGCACTGGCCGCTGGTGATCGGCGTGGACGAATCCTGGTACTTCAAGCCCGACGCAGGCCAGCTGCTGGGCTCACCGGCCAATGCCGACCCGACCGAGCCGCAGGATGTGCAACCCGAGGCCCTCGACATCGCGCTGGGCATTCACGCCATCGAGACGGTGAGCACCCTGTCCATCCGCCGCCCGACGGCCACCTGGGCGGGTCTGCGCAGCTTCGTGGCCGATGGCGAGCCGGTGATCGGCTTCGACCCGCATTGCCCCGGCCTGTTCTGGCACGCGGCCTTCGGGGGCTACGGCATTCAGAGCGCCGTGGGTGCCAGCGCCCTGGCCGCCAGCCTGCTGCGCGGCGATGGGGTGCCGCACGCCTTGCAGCGCGAGGGCCTGGAGGTGCGCAGCGTGGAGCCCGCACGGTTGCGCTGAAGCGTGGGCGAAGAACTCCCCAGCCGGCGCAGTCAACGCTTCTGACGTTTGCACGGGAGTCGCCGGCAGCACCCGCCGGACCGGGAGAAGATGGCGGCCGCCGGCCAGCGGGTCAGGCGGTCAGACGCCTGCCAGAGAACGCAGGCCGCTGGGGTCGACCAGGTTGAGCACGCGGCCCGAGCCGCTGATGAGGCTGCGCTCGCGCAGGTGGCGCAGCACGCGCGAGAGGGTTTCGGGCGCAATGCCGAGCTGCTGTGCGATCTGGCGCTTGCGCTGCCGCAGCATCACCGCAAGGCCCGCCTCGGCCGTGGGTTCGGCATGGCGCAAGAGCCACTCGGCGCAGCGCGCCTCGGCGTCCTTGACCAGGCGGCTCACGGCGATTTCGGTTTGCTGCCGGTGCGCCTGCGCCACGTCGTGCAGCACGGTGCGCACGCTCTTGGGCATGGCGTCGATGCCGGCCTGGAACTGCTGCAGCGGCACGCGCCGGATCTTCACCGCGGTTTCGGCCACCCTGTCGACCAGGCTCGGCAAGCCGAGCACCGCCGCAGTGGCTTCGAGCCAGAACGACCCNTGCACCACGCCGAGCTGGTGGGCCAACACGCCGTCTTCCATCACGCCCAGCGCCACGCGTCCGGCATCGACGTGGATGACCTCCTGCATGGGCGACTGCCGCTGCAGCAAGGACGCACCGGCCGGCAGGCTTTGCACCTCACCGGAAACATCGAAGGATTTCGAAGGCAACATGATGCGGCCGACTTTGCACTGACAGGTGCGCTGCAGCATTGACCCACATCAACCCCTGCGCCGACGCAACACATTGGGCGGGCGACGTGGGGCCCGGCCGTGGCCTTTTCATGGGATTGATGAAATTTGGTGAAATTTGACACGGCTGAGTGGCGATTTACCTCCGGTTTCGCGACAGACTACGAAACTTTTCCCAGCCCTGCACCGCGCCCGTCCGACCCATCGCCTCATCATGAACCGCCTGCCCAGCTACCTCAGCGTCCACGCCCGGCCCACGCAGCCGTGGCAGTGGTCGCTCGGGCTCGGCGGTGCGCAGGCGGCGCTGGGCACAGCCCTGGTGGAGTGGCCACAGCTCGTCCCGCAGCCGATCAACGCCGCGCTTGCAGCCTGGCGCCTGCCGGCTCCCTTGGTGATGCTGGTGCTGCTGAGCCTCTTCGCCGCCGCACTGGGGTATGCGCTGGGCCACGGCCTGTCGCGCCGCCAGCGTGAGGCCGCGCGGGCGGTGCGGCGGTTGTTCGACGTGATCGACCAGCTGCCCGAGCCCACCGCGGTGCGCGACGCCCAGGGCCGCTACGTGCTGTGGAACCGCGCGGCCGAGGCGCGCTACGGCCTGACCTTCCGCCACGCCGAGGGCAAGACGCCCGCGCAACTGTTCCCGCCGTCGTTCGTTCAACAACTGGTGGAGATCGAGCAGCGCGCCCTCGAGGCGCGCGAGCCGGTGGTGCAGCGCATCGACCTGCCCGCGGCCTATGGCCGCAGCGCCTCGCAGGCGGTGATCCGCATGGTGCCGCTGCTGTCGCGCTCCAAGCCGGAGCGGCTGCTCGGCGTCGTGTCCACCGTGACCGACCTCAGCGCGCTGGAGATGGTGACGCGCGAAGCCCAGCTGCAGCATGTGCAGCTCGACCTCGCGCTCGAGGCCTGCCATGCCGGGGCGTGGGAGTACGACATCGAAACCCGCACCTCACGCTACGACGCCGCCTACGCGCGCCTGTTGGCCTGGGACGGGCCGCTCGAGGCCTTCCACGCCGAGTACCGCTTCTACGACCGGCTCCACCCCGAGGACGACCGCACCCCGGTGGTGGCGGCCGAGCTGTCGTGTCTGAAGAGCGGTGAAGCCCTGACGCTCAGCTACCGCCTGCGCTGCTTCGACGGGGTGGAGCGCCGCCTCATCGGCCGTGCGCGCGTGGTTGAGGATGCGCAGGGCGGCAAGCGGCTCGCCGGCCTGATGATGCCGGGCGACTGAGACGCTGAGACGCTCCGCAGCCGATTCGCCCACGCGTTCTGCCGCCTGCGCGCGAACTTTCGGGGCCTGCGCGGGTCGGTACCGGCGTTGCCCTAAGCCAACGCTGAATAAGTCCCTGCGATGACGCGCGCTTGGCCGCGGGATGGGATGCGAGGCGCAAAGCGCAGACATAGCGGGGGCTATGGCGAGCATTTGTAACGACGCAGACCGCCCGAGGCCGGGATGCGCGGCGCGCAAGGGACTTGTTCAGCGTTGCCCTAAGATGGCACGGCCACCCCTCCCCGGACGGCGGTGGCGGCCTCGCCCACCTCTTGCCCTGANNCCGTTCATGCGCATGCCCCACGACGCCACCAACCCCTCCTCGCACCCGCCGCGCAGGGCTCTCGCACGGCGGCGCGTGCTGGCCGCGGGCGCCGGCCTGCTCGCGCTGGCCGTGCTGCCGCCTGCGCAGGCGGTGGAGTTCGAGGGCCAGACCTTCCCCGACCACCTCACGCTGGCCGACACCNCCTTGCAGCTCAACGGGGTGGGCTTGCGCGCGGCCTATTTCATCAAGGGCTACACGGCGGCGCTGTACCTCAGCGGCCGGGCACGCTCGCTGGCCGAGGCCATGGCCTTGCCCGGCCCGAAGCGGCTGCAGATGCGCCTGCTGCTCAGCGTCGGCCCCGAGGAGTTCAGCAAGGCGCTGGTGGCCGGCGTGCGCAAGAACGCCAGCGAGGAGGAGCTGCGCGCGCTCGACGCACGCATCCATGCGCTCGACGCGGCGATCCGCACACTGCCCAAGTCGCACAAGGGCGACGTGGTGGATCTGGACTTCGACCCGCCGCGCGGCATGACGCTCGCGCTCAACNGCGCGCGCGGCGCGCCCATCGAAGGGGCCGATTTCTACGCCGCCGTGCTGGGCAT
The DNA here is from genome assembly GCA_013693755.1 of Burkholderiaceae bacterium. Lineage (GTDB taxonomy): Bacteria > Pseudomonadota > Gammaproteobacteria > Burkholderiales > Burkholderiaceae_C > Tibeticola. The sequence continues at coordinate 2,472,755 of CP059256.1, read as the reverse complement.
CTTCATCGGCGAGCGCCCGATCGACCAGCGGCTCAAGAAAGGGCTGCTCGGGCTGTGAACACCGCGCCCGCCACCGCGCGCTGGACGCTCGACGAGCGCGAGGTCAGCTTCACCGCCGTGCGCGCCCAGGGACCGGGCGGGCAGAACGTGAACAAGGTGTCGAACGCGGTGCACCTGCGCTTCTGCATCCGCTCGTCCTCGCTGCCCGAGGCCATCAAGGCGCGGCTGCTGGCGCTGCGCGACCGGCGGCTGACCACCGAGGGCGTGCTGGTCATCAAGGCGCAGGGCGCGCGCAGCCTCGAACTCAACCGCGCCGAGGCGCTCGCCCGCCTGCGCGAGCTCATCGAGAGCGTGGCCGCGCCGCCCACACCGCGCGTGCCGACGAAGCCCACCCGCGCGTCGGTGGCGCGGCGCATCGAGGGCAAGGTGCAGCGCGCCGGCATCAAGCGCNCTCGCGCCCGGCCGCAGGGCGGGGAACTGGGGTAAGGCAAGGCTTCAAGCCGCCGCGCGGCCCGGTCATGGCGGCATCGGCCGCCCGCAGGCCCAGCAGCTGGCGAAGCCGCCCTCCACGCGCTCGCCGCAGGCACAGTCCCAGCAGTGCTGCGGAAGGTGCTGCAGGGCGTCGAGCAGCGCGCGTGCCCGCGCCTCCTGCGCAGCGTCGTGCAGCCAGAGCTCGGGGCTGCACTGGTCGGGCGGCAGCTCGCCGGCCACGCCGCTGAGGTAGGCGCGCTCGACGCTGACCGCCAGCCCCTCGCTGCGCAGCGCGTCGGCCCACAGCGTGGCCAGCGCAAGGTTGGGGGCACGGGTGAGACGCAGCATCGGGAACTTACTTTTGATAGCGAGACCTGACCGGTTCACGCTGGGTTTGGCGGGTTTTTCTTGCAATTCTGCGTTGCCGGGGCGTTTTCGCCGTGCTGCGCGGCCAGGCGGGTTGTGGCCCGGGCCAGCGCGGCATCGAGGGCGGCCCGGTCGCCCGAATTGTCCACCTCCACCGTCCAGGCCGCCCAGTCCGCGGGGATCGGCTCGGCCACGCGAAGCTGCCGCTCGAGCACGGCGGCGGTGGCGTCCGAGGGNTCGGCGCCTTCGCGCTCGCGCGCGGCCAGGCGCTTGCGCAGCACGGCCTCGGGTGCGCTGCAGGCCACCACGGCAAAGCCCGCGCCGCAGGACTGGGCCAGCGCGCGGGCCGCTGCGCGCTCGCTCTGGCGCAGGAAGGCGGCGTCGAGCACCACCGTGTGCCCGGCGCGCAGCAAGGTCTCGGCCAGCGCGTGCAGCCGCGCGTAGGTGCGGGTGGTGGCGTCGCTGGCGTACAGGGTGGCGGCCAGTTCCGAGCCCGGCGTGGCGCGCGCCGTGGGTTCGAGACCGAACAGGCGCTTGCGCTCCACGTCCGAGCGCAGGCGCAGCGCGCCNCGGCGTTCGGCCAGGCCCGCGGCCACGCGCGACTTGCCCGAGCCGGAGACGCCCGTCATCACCAGCAGCTGCGGCGACTCGGGCCGCGCGGCCAGCCGCTGCGCCAGCGTGAAATAGCGTGCGAAAGCCGCTGCATCCCCACCCAGCGCCGCCACCTTGGCGCGCACCAGCGCGCGGTAGGCCGCGCAGGGCCGCAGCAGCGGCAGGCCCGCCCATTCGTCGGTGGCCTCGGCCCAGGCGTTGATGAAGCGCCAGGCCCAGCCGTCGAGCCCATGGGCGAGCAGATCCATGAAGGCGAAGGCGGCGTCGCACACGGTGTCGATGCAGCGCAGCGCGGGCTCGAACTCCAGCGCATCGAAGGCCATCACGCCGTCACCCCAGCGCAGCAGGTTGCCCAGGTGCAGGTCGCCGTGGCCCTCGCGCAGATGGCCGCTGCGCGCACGCGCGTGCATCAGGGGCGCGAGCCCGGCGAACTGCGCGCCCAGGCCCTCGCGCAGGCGCGCAAGGGCAGCGGGCTCAGGCGGCACGCCGCGCGCGACCGGNGCTTCGAGTTCGTCCAGCGTCTCGTGCGCCCAGTCGGCGATGGGCTTGCGCGGCCAGGCCGCCTCGGGCAGGGCGGGCAGGGCGCGGTGAAAGGCCGCGAGGTGGGCCGCCAGCGCGTCGATGTCGGCCGCGCGCAGCGCGCCGCGCTCGGCCAGCGTGCGCAGTTCCGCGCCGGCGTCGAAGCGGCGCATGTGCACCGCCCAGTCCAGCGGCGGCCCTGCGCCGCCGAGCACCGGCGCCTCGATCGTGCCGGTGACCGCACACAGACCGAGGTACAGCGGCGCGGCGGTGCGGCGGTTCAGCCGCAACTCCTCCTCACAGAAATGCTGCCGCCTGGCGAGGGTGCGGCAGTCGATGAAGGGGAAATGCACCGGCTTCTTGAGCTTGTAGGCCGACTCGCCGGCCAGGAGGATGCTGGAGATCGGCGTCTGCACCACGGCATCGGCCTGCAGCCGCGCCTGCAGCGCACGCACCAAGCGCGCATGGTCGGCCAGTGTCAGTTCGGCCTGCNNACCGGCTCGGCCTGCGCCGGCGGCGGTGGGTGGGTGGCATCGGCGGGCATGGCGGCGGAGCGGGCGGCGGGGCGGGCGGCGGGGCGGGCGGCGGGGAACGAGCGCGAGCATACGCGCGTCGCCGCGGGCCCATGCGCGTCATCGGGTGCGCGGCCGCGCGGTGCCGTTTCAGACCGAAGGCGCCGCGACGACAGCGGCGCCGGCCAAGGCAGCTCAGGGCGTGGGCGCGCCGGCCTCGCCCCACTCCTTGATGAGGGCGCGCTCGGCCTCGGTGATGCCGGTGGCGTTGTTCATGGGCATCTGCCGCAGCACCACCACCTGCTGCACGATGCCCTTGGCATGGGTGCGGATGCCCTCGACGGTGTCGAGGCGGATGTTCTTGAGCTGCACCTGCGCGCCGTGGCAGGAGGTGCAGCGCTGGGTGATGATCTGCTGCACCGTGGCGAAGTTGTCAGCCCCTTTTCCCTGGGACGCCAGCGCCGATGGGTCGTTTGCTGCTACGGTTTTTGAATCTTCTGCCGGGGTTTCACGCACCCCCACCATCACCACGAGGATGATCGCCACGCCCGCGGCCGCCCACGGCCAGGGGTTGGCTGCGCGGCCGTGCTTCCAGCCATGCCGCTGCACGAAGAACTGCCGGATCAGGGCGCCGGCGAGCATCATCAGCGTGAGGATGAGCCAGTTCCAGCGGTGGGTGTAGAGGAAGCTGTAGTGGTTGCTGAGCATGGCGAACAGCACCGGCAGCGTGAAGTAGGTGTTGTGCACGCTGCGCTGCTTGCCGCGTTTGCCGTGGATGGCCAGATCCGCCGCCTTGTAAGGCGCGCCCGAGGTCATGGCGGCCACCACCTTGCGCTGCCCCGGGATGATCCAGAAGAAAACGTTGGCGCTCATGGCGGTGGCCAGCATCGCGCCCACCAGCAGGAAGGCCGCGCGCCCAGCGAACAATTGGCAGGCCAGCCACGCCGAGAACGCCACCACGATGAACACCAGCACGCCGACGATGCGCTCGCCGTTCTCCCGAAAGCCGAACCACTGGCAGATGCGGTCGTAGATCAGCCAGAACGCCACCAGAAAGCCCAGCGCCGCGGCAATGGCCGCGCCCGCGCTCCAGTCGAACAAGGCCTTGTCCACCAGGAAAGTGCCCGCGTTCCACAGGTAGAGCACGGTGAACAGCGCAAAGCCCGAGAGCCAGGTGGAATAGCTCTCCCAGTAGAACCAGTGCAGTTCGGTGTGGATCTTCTTCGGCGCCACCATGTACTTCTGCGGGTTGTAGAACCCGCCGCCGTGCACCGCCCACATCGCGCCGTCCACGCCCTTTTCGAGCAGGTCGGGCGACTTGGGCTTGATCAGGTTGTTGTCGAGGAAGACGAAGTAGAACGACGAACCGATCCAGGCGATCGCGGTGATGACGTGCAGCCAGCGCAGCAACAGGTTGGCCCAGTCGAGCAGATAGGCTTCCATGAACGGACTCCGGGCGGCTCACCACTGCGGGCGCTGTGAACCGCCAAACGGTCGCGCACGAAGCCGGTCGGGCTGCCACGCCCCGTCTGGCGCCCAACCCCGGCATCCGCACCGCTGCGACCTGTGCACGTAAGTGTATACAAAACTGGGGCGGCCGCCTTGGTGTTTTCACCGACGCAGGTTCCGGTGAACTCCTCGCGCCCTCAGAGGGTGTTTCCTAAATGAATCTCTGCGCCAGTCTAGTAGCGAGGATACGCGCTTCGGTGAGCCAGATCCAAGCCACGGGCGCCCAAGTGGAGCGGTCGTGATGGGCGAGGAGGCGACGCGATCGTTCGTTCCAGGCATGAGTGCGCTCCACAACCCAGCGCTTGGCCTGCACCACAAAGCCCGCAGGAGCCTCCTCGGGCCAAAGCGGCTGCTGGGCGGTTTGCCACGTCCCCGTACTGCGGTTGCCGGGATGACGCACGATGTGCACGGCAATGCCGTGGGTGAGTTCGATCGCTTGGGCGCTGCGCCCGCCATAGGCTGCGTCGGCATACAACGTCTGCAGGGTCGGCGCCTTGGCGCTGGCGGCAGCCACCACCGCAGCGGCCGCATCGCGATCCTGCACGCTGGCGGCCGTGACGCTCACGGCCAGCAGCAAGCCCAGGGTATCGACCACCAGATGGCGCTTGCGGCCCTTGACCTTCTTGCCCGCGTCAAAGCCGCTGGGGCCGCCTTGGGGCGTGCTGCGCGTGCTCTGCGCATCGATGATGGCGGCCGTGGGCATGGGGCTGCGTCCCATGCGCGCTCGCCACTGCTGGCGCAGCCGATCGTGCATGGCCTCGAACACCCCAGAATGCGCCCAGCCGCGAAAGGCCTTGTACACCGCGCGCCAGGGCGGGAACACCTCCTTGGGCAACAGCCGCCAGGCGCAGCCCGTGCGCACGACGTACAGGCAGGCGTTGAGCAGCAGCCGGCGCTCATGCCGCGGCGGCGCACCGCGCCCACCCTGGCGCTCAAACAGATCGGCCAGCAGCGCCCACTCGGCATCGGTCAGATCGGTGTTCATGCCGCTTGTGCCGTCTGCGCGCCGGTGCAGCGCCTGGTAGCCCACGCGCGAGCGTGCACCACTACCACTGGCCGCGCGCTCAGCGCTCTTGCGCTGCGCGCGCACGCGCTTGACGCCGGCCTCGCGCAAGGCCTTGCGCACGGTGGCCGAGCACACGCTCAGCGCACTGCGGTGGTTGAACTCCCGGGTGAGTTCGTCCAACGAGCAGCGCGGCATCTGCGTGGCAATCTCCACCAGCACCGCGTGGTGCTCGGGCCCAATGAGCGGTTTGCGTCCTGGGCGCCGCCCGCTGCGCTGTCGTTGCACTTGCTCCATTGCTCACCTCCTGCGTTGCGCCATTCACTTCGGCGTCCTGAAGGATTTAACGCATGGGAGATTGATTTGGGATACACCCTCTGAGAAGTTGTGAACGAACCCGCCACGCCCGTTCAGCATCCGCCGCGCGCGAGCACCGCCTCCACCGTCGCGGCGCGGGCCAGCACCGGCCCGAGGTGCACCACCGCGCCGTCGCGCACCAGCAGCAGCGTGGGGAAGTTCTCGATGTCGAGGTCGTCGCCCAGCGCCTCGTCCTCCTCCACGTCGACCCAGGCGAACACCACCTCCGGATGCTGCGCGGCCACATGCTCGAACACCGGCGCAAAGTCGCGGCACACATAGCACCAGGCCGCGCACAGGCAGGCGAGCAGCGGGCGCTGGCCCACCCCACCCGCNCGCTGGCGCGCGCACAACCGGTCCGCCACGCAGCGCCAGCTCGCGTCCACGTCAGGGCTCATCGCCGCGCCCTCTCGCGCGCACAGCACAGGCCCCGGCTTGGAGAATGAAGAAGCGGTTCGCATGACCGAACTGTAGGGCAACACCAACCCAGCCCCGCACCGATCGAGCCCCGCGCAGCAGCCGCCGACCCATCCGCCGCAGGGGGACAGCGCATGGCGCGCTTTGCGGGCATACTGCGCCACTTTCCCGCCCAACGGCGCCCCGGCCGCACGCCGGCGGACACACGATGTCCGCACCAGTGCCCCGGCCGCAGGCCCTCTCGAAACCCGCCGCCATGCCTGTCCTACGCCCCCTGCCCCCATGCCCACCGCGCGAGCAACTGCCGCCCCTGCCCTGCGCCCCACGNCGCCGCCACGGCCAGCGGCTGTGGGCCGGTGCGGCGACGGCCGTGCTGCTGGCAAGCCTGGCCGCCTGCGGCGGTGGTGACAAGGCCGCGGGCGGTGGTGGCGGCAAGGGCCGGGCGGCCCCGGCGGCATGCCGACGCCGCAGGTGGGGGTGCTGACGGTTGCGCCGGGCAGCGTCGGTCTGCTCACCGAGTTGCCCGGTCGGCTCGACGCCTCGCGCGTGGCCCAGGTGCGCGCCCGCGCAGCGGGCATCGTGCTGCGGCGCACGTTTGCCGAGGGCTCGCTGGTCAAGGCCGGGCAGACGCTGTTCGAGATCGACCCCGCGCCTTACCAGGCCACGCTGGCCAGCGCGGAGGCCACGCTGGCCAAGGCCGAGGCCAATGCCATGCAGGCCAATGCGCTGGTGGAGCGTTACCGGCCGCTGATCGCGGGCAAAGCCATCAGCGAGCAGGACTGGACCAACGCACAGGCGGCGCAGAAGCAGGCCGCGGCCGACGTAGCGGCCGCGCGGGCGGCCGTGCAGACCGCGCGCATCAACCTCGGCTACACCCGCGTCACCGCCCCGATCGCCGGGCGCAGCGGCCGCGCGCAGGTGACCGAGGGCGCACTGGTCGGCCTGGGCGATGCGACGCCGCTGGTCACCATCCAGCAGCTCGATCCGATGTATGTGAACTTCACCCAGTCGGCGGCCGAGGTGATGAAGCTGCGCCGTGCCCTCGACGACGGCCGGCTCAAGCCCGCCGGCGCCGGTGCGGCGCAGGTGCGGCTGGTGCTCGACGACGGCAGCGTGTACGCGACGCCCGGGCGCCTGTTGTTCTCGNACCTGACGGTGGACCCGACGACCGGCCAGATCACCCTGCGCGCCGAGGTGCCCAACCCCGGCGCGCTGCTGCCCGGTCTGTATGTGCGGGTGCGCATCGAACAGGCGCTCGCGCCCGAGGCGGTCCTGCTGCCGCAGCAGGCGGTCACCCGCTCGCCGCAGGGCGACACGGTGATGGTGCTCGGCGCGGACGGCAAGCTCAGCCCGCGCACCGTGCGCATCGACGGCCAGCAGGGCGGGCGCTGGGTGGTGATCGACGGACTCAAGGCCGGCGAGCAGGTGATGGTCGATGGTTTCCAGAAGATCGCCATGCTGCCGCCGGGCACGCCGGTGCAGGGCGTACCCTGGCAGGAAGGCGGCGCGGGCGCAGGGGGCGCGGGGAATGCGGGCGGGAATGCCGCCACACCCGGCGCAGCACCCGGCGCGGCTTCTGCAGCGGCTGCGTCCGCCAGCGCCCCGGCTTTGGCCGCCTCCCGCTGAGCGCAAGGCACGCCCATGGCCCGCTTCTTCATCGACCGCCCCATCTTCGCCTGGGTCATCGCGCTGTTCGTGACGGTGGCCGGCATGCTCGCCATCCGGCAGTTGCCCATCGCGCAGTACCCGCCGGTGGCGCCGCCGTCCATCGTGATTTCCGCCGCCTACCCCGGCGCCTCGGCCAAGCTGATGGAGGACAGCGTGCTCTCCGTCATCGAGCGCGAGATGAACGGCTCGCCCGGACTCATCTACATGGAGTCCACCGCGCAGGCCGACGGCTCGGGCAGCATCTCGCTGAGCTTCGAGCCAGGCACCAACCCCGACCTTGCGCAGGTGGACGTGCAGAACCGCCTCTCGCGCGCCACGCCGCGGCTGCCCGCAGCCGTCACGCAGCAGGGCGTGCGGGTGGACAAGGCGCGCAGCAACTTCCTGTTGTTCACCATCCTGTCCTCCGACGACCCGGCCTGGGACCCGATCGCGCTGGGCGACTATGCCTCGCGCAACGTGCTGCCCGAGATCCAGCGCATCCCCGGCGTGGGCCAGGCGCAGTTGTTCGGCACCGAACGCGCCATGCGCATCTGGATCGACCCGGCCAAGCTGCGCGGCTTCGACCTCTCGCCCGCGGACGTGACGGCGGCCATCCGCGCGCAGAACGCGCAGATCTCCGGCGGCGAGATCGGCGGCCTGCCCAACATCCCGACGCAGGCCATCGCCGCCACGGTGGTGGTCAACGGCCAGCTCTCCACGGTGGAGCAGTTCGGCGCCATCGTGCTGCGCGCCAACACCGACGGCTCCACGGTGCGGCTGCGCGACGTGGCGCGCATCGAACTCGGCGCGCAGAGCTATGCCACCTCGGCGCGGCTCAACGGCAAGCCGTCCACCGGCATCGGCGTGCAGCTCGCGCCCAGCGGCAATGCGCTGGCCACGGCCAAGGCCATCCGCGCGCGGCTCACCGAGCTGCAACGCTACTTCCCGCAGGGCATGAGCTGGGCCATTCCCTATGACAGCTCGCGCTTCGTGCAGACCTCCATCGCCCAGGTGGCCGAGACGCTGGTCGAGGCGGTGGTGCTGGTGTTCCTGGTGATGTTCCTGTTCCTGCAGAACTGGCGCTACACCCTGATTCCGACCATCGTCGTGCCGGTGGCGCTGCTGGGCACGTTTGCCACCCTGCTCGCGCTGGGTTACTCGATCAACGTGCTCACCATGTTCGGCATGGTGCTGGTCATCGGCATCGTGGTGGACGACGCCATCGTGGTGGTGGAGAACGTCGAGCGCATCATGAGCGAGGAAGGCCTGCCCCCGCTGGCGGCCACGCGCAAGGCGATGGGGCAGATCTCCGGGGCCATCGTGGGCGTGACGGTGGTGCTGATTTCGGTGTTCGTGNCCGCTGGCGTTTTCAGTGGCTCCATCGGCAACATCTACCGCCAGTTCGCGGTGGTGATGGGGGTGGCCATTGCGTTTTCCGCCTTCTTCGCGCTCTCGCTCACGCCCGCGCTGTGCGCCAGCCTGCTCAAGCCGGTGGAGGCCGGGCACCACCTGGCGCGCAGCGGCTTCTTCGGCGCCTTCAACCGCGGTTTTGCCCGCACCGCCAAAGGCTATGAGGGCGCGGTGGCGCGCATGCTGCCCCGGGCGGCGCGCTTTCTGCTGATCTACCTGGCCATCGGCGGCGCGGCCGCGCTGATCTATCAGCGCCTGCCGCAGTCCTTCCTGCCCTCCGAAGACCAGGGCTACCTGATCGTCAACGCCCAGTTGCCACCTGGCGCCACCCGCGAGCGCACGCTGGCGGTGATGCAGCAGATCGAGGGCTTCATGCTCAAGCAGCCCGAGGTGCAGAGCATGGTGGCGGTGCTGGGCTTCAGCTTCTCGGGCTCGGGGCAGAACGCGGGGCTGGCCTTCGTCACGCTCAAGGACTGGTCCGAGCGCAAGGGCGCGGAGCACTCGGCGCAGGCGGTGGCGGGGCGGGCATTCGGCGCGCTCTCGGGCATCCGCGATGCCTTCATCTTCGCCGTCAGCCCCTCGCCGATTCCCGAGCTCGGCAGTTCCTCAGGCTTCAGCTTCCGCCTGCAGGACCGCGGCAGCCTGGGCCATGACGCGCTGGTGGCTGCGCGCAACCAGTTGCTCGGCATGGCCGCGCAGAGCAAGGTGCTGACCCAGGTCCGCCCGGACGGCCTGGAAGACGCCGCGCAACTGCAGGTGGAGATCGACCGCGAGCGCGCCGCCGCGATGGGCGTGGGCTTCGATGCGATCAGCGCCACGCTGGCCACGGCCCTGGGGTCGGCCTATGTGAACGACTTTCCGAACGCCGGCCGGCTGCAGCGGGTGATCGTGCAGGCCGACGCCCCCGCGCGCATGCAGCCCGAGGACATCTTGCGCCTGAACGTGCCCAACAACAAAGGGCAGAGCGTGCCGCTGTCGGCTTTCGCCCGCACGCAGTGGGTCAAGGGCCCGGTGCAGACGGTGCGCTACAACGGCTACCCGGCCATGCGCATCAGCGGCAGCGCCGCAGACGGCTACAGCACCGGCGACGCCCTGGCGGAGATGGAGCGGCTGGTGGCGCAGCTGCCACCGGGCTTCGGCTACGAGTGGACCGGCATCTCGCGCGAGGAANAGCTCGCCGGCGCGCAGGCCATGGTGCTGTATGCCTTCGCCATCCTTGCGGTGTTCCTGTGCCTGGCTGCGCTCTATGAGAGCTGGAGCATTCCGTTCTCGGTGATTCTGGTGGTGCCGCTGGGGGTGCTGGGCGTGCTGCTGGCCACCTTGCTGCGCCACTATGAGAACGACGTGTACTTCCAGATCGGGCTGGTGACCATCATCGGCCTGTCGGCGAAGAACGCGATTCTGATCATCGAGTTCGCCAGGGACCTGCAGGCCCAGGGCAAGAGCGCCATCGAGTCCGCGCTGGCGGCCGCGCATCTGCGTTTTCGCCCGATCGTCATGACCTCGCTGGCCTTCACCCTGGGCGTGCTGCCCCTGGCCGTGGCCACCGGTGCGGGCTCGGCCAGCCAGCGCGCCATCGGCACCGGGGTGATCGGCGGCATTCTGACCGGCACCGCGCTGGCCGTGCTGTTCGTGCCCATCTTCTTCGTGGTGGTGCGCAGCGTGTTCAAGGGCAGCGCGCGCCAGCGCGAGCTCCATGCCGNNCACAAGCCGCCGCCATGGGCGTGCATAGCGAGCCGACCCAGGAGACCGGTCATGATGCGCCGTCGTATCGCTTTTCCTGCGGGAGTGGGCATGCTGCGTTCTCGTGCGGGCTCGCAGGGCCGCGCGCGAGCCGGCGCGCTGGCGGCGGCGCTGCTGCTGGGCCTCTCGGGCTGCGCGCTCACGCCCACGTATGAGCGCCCGGCCGCGCCGGTGCCCGCCAGTTGGTCCGGCGCGTCGGCGCCCTCGCCGACGGCGGCGCAAGACGCCGCCGCCCTGCGCGCGGACTGGCGCGGCTTCATCCGCGAGCCGGCGCTGCAGGCCCTGGTCGAGCGCGCGCTGGCGCACAACCGCGACGTGCGCATCGCCGCGCTCACCGTCGAGCAGGTGCGCGCGGCCTACGACGTCCGCCGGGCCGACCGGCTGCCCACCCTCAACCTCGCGGCCACCGGCCAGCGCCAGCCGGCCACCGGGCCGAACCCGAGCAGCAAGATCAGCAGCGTCTACACCGCCGGGCTGGCGATGGCCTCGTGGGAGCTGGATTTCTTCGGCCGCGTGGCCGCGCTCTCGGACGCCGCGCTGGCACAGTACTTCGCCAGCGCCGAAGCGCGTCGGGCGGCACAGGTCAGCGTCGTCGCAGCGGTGGCCAGCACCTGGCTGGCGCTGCAGAGTGACGATGCACTGCTCTCGCTGGCGCGCAAGACGCTGGCCTCGCGCGAGGATTCGCTGCGGCTGGTGCAACTGCGCGCGGCGCACGGCGCCGCGTCGGATCTCGACCTGCGCAGCGCGCAAACGCTGGTCGAGGCCGCGCGGGTGAACCTCGCGCAACAGGAGCGCGCCCGCGCGCTCGACCTGCACGCGCTCGCCCTGTTGGTGGGGCAGCCGGTGGACGACGCCCTGCCCGCTGCTGCCACGTCCGACACGCTCTTCCCTGCGCTGCCGGCGAACCTCCCGTCCGAGGTGCTGCTGCAGCGACCCGACATTCTGGCTGCCGAACAGCAGCTCATCGCCGCCAACGCCAACATCGGCGCGGCGCGCGCCGCCTTCTTCCCGCGCATCACGCTCACCGCCAGCGCCGGTTCGGCCAGCACCGCGCTGGCCGACCTGTTCAAGAGTGGCAGCTGGGGCTGGACGCTCGCCCCTCAGGCGCTGCTGCCCGTCTTCGACGCCGGCCGCAACCAGGCCAACCTGGCCGCGGCCAAGGCCGCGCGCGACATCGCCGTGGCGCAGTACGAGAAGGCCATCCAGACCGCCTTCCGGGACGTGGCCGACGCACTGAGCAGCCAGACCACCCTGGCCGAGCAGCTGCGCGCAGCCGAAGCCCAGCTGCAGGCCCAGAGCGAACTGGCCCGGCTGGTGGATCTGCGCGTGGCCAGCGGCGTGGCCAGCAGCCTGGACCAGCTCGATGCCCAGCGCGCCCTGCTTGCCGCGCAGCAGCAGGTCGAGCAGACCCGGCTGGCGTGGCGACAGAGCCAGGTGGCGCTGTTCAAGGCCCTGGGCGGCGGCGCGGGCGCGGCCGTCCAATGAGCGCGGCGGTCTTCGACGCCGTCTTCATTGGCGCCGGAGCAGCCGGCCTGTTCTGCGCCGCGCAGGCCGGCCAACGCGGCCTGAGGGTGCTGCTGATCGACCACAGCGCCCAGGTGGCCGAGAAGGTGCGCATCTCCGGCGGCGGCCGCTGCAACTTCACCAACCGCTGGCTCGACGCGCGCGCGCCGCAGCAGCACTTCGTCGGTGCCAACCCGGCGTTTGCCCGCTCGGCGCTGGCGCGCTTCACGCCGCAGGACTTCATCGCCCTCGTCGAGCGCCACGGCATTGCGTACCACGAGAAGCACAAAGGCCAGCTGTTCTGCGACCGCTCGGCCGAGGACATCATCGCCATGCTGCTGGCCGAGTGCGAAGCCGGTGCGGTGACGCGCTGGCAGCCCTGTGCGGTGAGAAATTTGGNNTTTTTGCCGGAACCCCAGCGCGAACCTGTCAGAGTTCGCTATCAAGTTGAGAGCGAACGGGGAACCATCCTCACCCGTTCGGTGGTGGTGGCCACCGGGNGTCTGTCCGTGCCCAAGATCGGCGCGAGCGACTTCGGCTGGCGCGTGGCCGCCCAGTTCGGCCTGCGCACCGTGCCGCCGCGCCCCGGGCTGGTCCCGCTGAGCTTCGACGCCCAGGCCTGGGCCNCCTGGGCGGAGCTGGCTGGCCTGTCGCTGCCGGTGGAGATTTCCACCGGCGAAGGCCGCGCGCGGGCGCAGTTCCACGAAGACCTGCTGTTCACCCACCGCGGCCTTTCCGGCCCGGCGGTGCTGCAGATCTCGAGCTACTGGCAGAGCGGCACCCCGGTTCGCATCAACCTCGCACCCGGCATCGACCTCGCGCAGCGGCTGATCGAGGCCAAGGCCCGCTCGCGCAAGCACGTGGCCAACGAGCTCTCGGCCTTCCTGCCCGCGCGCCTGGCCAACACCTGGGTGGCCCGCGACCCGGCCTGGCAGCGCCCCGTCGCGGAGGCCAGCGACCGCGCCCTGCGCCAGCTCGGCGAGGCGCTGCAGCGCTGGGAGCTCACCNCCACCGGCACCGAGGGCTGGCGCAAGGCCGAAGTCACCCTGGGCGGCGTGGACACGCGCGACCTGTCGCAGCAAACGCTGGAATCGCGCCAGAGCGGGCTGTATTTCATCGGCGAGGCGGTGGACATCGCCGGCTGGCTCGGCGGCTACAACTTCCAGTGGGCCTGGGCCAGTGCGCACGCCTGTGCAAGCGCGCTCGAGCCGTTATAATTCCGTGTTTTGCCGGCACTGCCCCGCCGGCCGATACTAGTTACAGGCGGGGCCACCACGCAGTTACGGCGAGCGGGCCCGATCTTCCCGCCCACCCTCTGTCTGCACCCTTGGAAACTCACACGTAATGACGACGATTCGCGTANAAGAAAACGAGCCCTTCGACGTGGCCCTGCGCCGCTTCAAGCGCACGATCGAAAAGCTGGGCCTGCTCACCGAGCTGCGTGCCCGCGAGTTCTACGAAAAGCCCACCGCCGAGCGCAAGCGAAAGAAGGCTGCGGCCGTCAAGCGCAACTACAAGCGCATCCGCGCCATGCAGCTGCCCAAGAAGCTGTACTGAGCCCGCCGCGCTTTGCGCGTCACCGATGCACAACCCGCGCCCGGGACGCCAGGCGCGGGTTGTTTCGTTTTCGGCCCACCCACCCCGCACAGGAAAGCCCCATGAGCCTCAGGACCAGATCACCGACGACATGAAAGCCGCCATGCGCGCCAAGGACAGCGCACGCCTGGGCACGATCCGCCTGCTGCTGGCCGCGATCAAGCAAAAGGAGGTTGACGATCGCGTCACGCTCGACGACGCGGCCACGGTCGCCGTCATCGACAAGCTCATCAAACAGCGCAAGGACAGCATCGCCGCCTACACCCAGGCCGGCCGCCAGNACCTTGCCGATGCCGAATCCGCCGAGGTCCAGGTGCTGCAGGCCTATCTGCCCGAGCGCCTCTCGGCCGAAGCGGTGGCGCAGGAGGTGGCCGCAGTCGTGGCCGCCGTGGCCGCCGAACTGGGCCGTGCCCCGGCGGCCTCCGACATGGGCAAGCTCATGGCGGCCGCCAAGTCCCGCCTCGCCGGCAAGGCCGACATGGCCCAGGTCTCGGCGGCGGTGAAAGCGGCCCTGGCCGGCTGAACCGTCGCAGGGGAGCCCGGCACACCGCGGGCGGCGCGCCAAGGCGAGTTCAGGCGCCCGCCACCTTCATGCGGTTGACCAGGATCGAGCCCACGGTCTTCGCGCCCTGGTTGTAGGCGTCCGCGCCGATGGCCTCGATGCCGGCAAACATGGTCTTGAGGTTGCCGGCAATCGTCACCTCCTGCACGGGGTAGGCGATGCGGCCGTTCTCCACCCAGAAGCCGCTGGCGCCGCGCGAGTAGTCGCCGGTCACGTAATTCACGCCCTGGCCGAGCAGCTCGATCACGAACAAGCCCGTGCCGAGCTTGCGCAGCATGGCCTCGAGATCATCCCCNGCGCGGGTGCGGCGCGAACGCATCACCAGGTTGTGCGAACCGCCCGCATTGCCCGTGGTGCGCATGCCGAGCTTGCGCGCCGAATAGCTGCCCAGAAAGTACCCGTTGACCCGCCCTGCATCGACCACGGTGCGCGGCTGCACGCGCACGCCTTCATCGTCGAAGGGCGCGCTGCCCTTGCCCCGCGGAACGAAGGGGTCCTCGAACACGTCGATGTGTTTCGGAAACACCTGCTGGCCCAGCGAATCGAGCAGAAAGCTGCTCTTGCGGTACAGCGCCCCACCGCTGGTGGCCTGCACGTAGGCGCCGAGCAGTCCGGCCGCCAGCGGCGCCTCAAACAGCACCGGGCACTCGGTGGTGGCAATCTTGCGCGCCCCGACGCGGCTGAGCGCGCGCTCGGCCGCATGCCGCCCCACCGCCTCGGGTGCGGTCAGTTCACCCGGGTGGCGCATGGAGCTGTACCAGTAATCGCGCTGCATGGCCGCGCCCTTGCCCGCAATGGGCGCCACCGACAGCGAATGGCGTGAACTGGCATAGCCCCCGCGAAAGCCGTTGCTGTAGGCCATGAAGAAATGGCTTTGCTGCGCCGACACCCCCGCGCCTTCGGAGTTGGTGATGCGCCGGCTGGTGGCGAATGCCGCGGCCTCGCAGCGCAGCGCGAGTTCGGCCGCTTGCTCGCTGCTGATCGCCCAGGGNTGAAACAGATCCAGGTCGGGCTGCTCGCGCGCAACATCGTCCGCATCGGGCAGGCCCGCCGCCGGGTCTTCGGCGGTGAACCGCGCAATGTCGAAGGCCGAGCGCACGGTCTGCTCCACCGCCTGCGGCGAGAAATCGGAGGTGCTGGCATTGCCCCGGCGCTGGCCGACGTACACCGTGACGCTCAGCGACTTGTCGCGGTTGCGCTCCACGTTCTCCAGCTCACCGCGGCGAACGCTCACGCTCAGGCCACAGCCCTCCGACGCCTGCGCGCCGGCGTCGGTGGCGCCGAGTTTCTTCGCATGCGCCAGCGCGGCGTCGACCAGGTCTTCGAAGAACGCCCGGCTGTAGCTGAAGCCGGTCTCGGGGATGAATGGGGGCGGGGGAGTCGTCACGGCGGTCTTCATGTTGAAGGCTATGATAGCCGCCCGCCTCATTTCGCAGCCCCGGCCCCGCCATGTCCCGCAAACCCAAGAAAGGCTATTTCGTCCGCGGCCAGTTCATCGCCGAGGGCAGCCCCGAAGACCTGGAGCTCAAGCGCGAGCTCAAAGGCACCGATGGCGCCAGCCGCACCGAACTCAAACGCGAGAGCGAAGCCCTGCAGGCCCTGGGCGCCGATCTGCTCACCTTGCGCGCCGACCGGCTCGCCGCTCTTGAGTTGCCCGAGGCGCTGACCGAGGCCCTTGCCGAAGCGCGACGCATCACCAACTTCGAGGGCAAGCGCCGGCAGCTGCAGTTCGTCGGCAAGCTCATGCGCAAACTCGACGAGGACACCATCGCCGCCGCGCGCGGCGCTGNNGCCGAACAACACCAGGGATCGGCCGCGCAAACCCGCGCGCTGCACGAGGCCGAACGCTGGCGCGACCGGCTCATCGACAGCGACGACGCCGTGGCCGAATGGATCGCCGCCCAGCCGAGCAGCGACATCCAGCAGCTGCGCGCCCTGGTGCGCCAGGCGCGCAAGGACGCGCCTGCAGAGAGCCGCGCCACCGTCTCGCAAGGGCTGGCGCCGCGTCATGGCCGCGCCTACCGCGAGCTGTTCCGGCTGCTGCGGGAGCACCTGGGCGCCCCGNAAGAAGACACCACCCCCGACCACCCCGCCTTGCCGACGGAGAACCCCATGTCTGAGGCCGCCACCGCCCCCACTGCACCGCTCGATGCCGTGCGCATCGGCATCGTCTCCATCAGTGACCGCGCCTCCAGCGGCGTCTACGAAGACAAAGGGCTACCGGCCCTCAAGGACTGGCTCTCGCGCGCGCTGCGCAACCCACTGCAGTTCGAAGCGCGGCTCATACCCGACGAGCGCGCACGCATCAGCGAAACCCTGGTGGAGCTGGTCGATGCCGGCTGCGCGCTGGTCNTCACCACCGGTGGCACCGGGCCGGCGCCGCGTGACGTCACGCCCGAAGCCACGCTGGACGTGGCCGACAAGGAGATGCCGGGTTTTGGCGAGCAGATGCGGCAAATCAGCCTGCGCTTCGTGCCCACGGCGATCCTGTCGCGCCAGGTGGCCGTGATCCGCGGACGCAGCCTCATCATCAACCTGCCCGGGCAACCCAAATCCATCCAGGAGACGCTCGAAGGGCTTCGCGGCGCCGACGGCGCGTCCCTCGTGCCTGGCATCTTCGCCGCCGTGCCCTACTGCATCGACCTCATCGGTGGCCCGTACCTGGTCACCGACGATGCGGTCTGCAAGGCCTTCCGCCCCAAATCGGCGCAGCGGCCCACGCCCGCCTGAGCCGATCTCGGCTCCACATGGCGCCAAGCGCCCTCACTCGTCCTCGCTGAGCTCCGGGTCCCAGCCTTTGGCGCGCGCCTCGGCGATCGCTCGCTCGTAGAGCATCTGGTGCCGCTCCCGCAGCTCGGGCGGCAGCCGACTGGGCAGGTTCATGTAGGGATCCCAACGCGCCTGCACCTGCTCCATCAGGTTCTGCATGCGCCCGAGCGTCCAGCCCGCGCAATCCTCGGTCTCGGGGATCAAGCCGAAGAGCCAGCCGTCCAGTACGACGCGCCCCAACTGGGTCAGACCGTGCTTGTCCGCGTGAAATCCGACATACGTCTGCGTTTGTTTCATGGCGCAAGTGTACTGAGCCGTCGTGCACACCCAGCCCTGCAGTCGTTTTGGGATGGCCGTCCGATGGGGGCGACTTCGAATAATTTTTTCTTACTTACTTCATAAGAAACTTAATCTTTGATTATTTTTTCCGCCCCGTAGGATTGCCGCGCGTCAAGACTTGCCGCCCTCGCCGCGCATCACCCATCCTCGGATCCCATGGCGCGCGGCCAGGGCTCACCTCCCTCATTGACCCATTCAAGAGCCCGCCGTGTACGACTGGATTGTCCTTAGCTTGCTGGCGACTTCGCTCGCGCCCGTGGCGTCCGCCGGGGTGTTGGCGGCGCTCGGTCGTCGGGCCACGCCGCAACGGGTGAGCCGCATCAGCATCGGCTTCACCCTTCTGACCACCCTCGGCGCGCTGGGCATGCTGGCAGCCGTGCTCAAGACGCCGGGTTTCGAGCCACGGTACGTCGACCTGTTCGGCGCGTCCGCCGTGCTCGATCCGCTCTCCGCGGCGATGAGCGTGCTGGTCGCGGGCATCAGCCTCGTCGTGCATGTGTACGCGTCGCGCTACATGGCCGACGAACCCGGCTTCGCGCGCTTCTTCGCCCTGCTCGACCTCATGACCGCTGCCATCTTGTGGATGGTGAGTTCGGCCAACATGTTGCTGCTGCTGGCCGCATGGTTCGCCGTCGGGCAGATCCTGTACTTTCTGCTGGGTCACAACACCGAGCGACCAAGCGCCGGGCGCTACGCGTTCTGGACCTTCATCACCTTCCGCATCGGTGACCTGCCGCTGGTCGGGGCCGCGTTGCTGCTGGCTCATGGCTACGGCAGCTGGGAACTCGGCACCGTGTTCGAGCGCATCGCGCAGAACCCCTCGGCGCAGCTCGGTGGCGTCGCCGTGGTGCCTGCCGCGGGCCTGCTCATCGCGTTGGCCGCCTTCGCCCGTTCGGCCCAGTTCCCGCTGCACACCTGGCTGCCCTACACGATGGACGGGCCGACGCCGGTATCGGCCCTGATGCACGCAGGCATCGTCAACGCCGGCGGCTTCCTGTTCAACCGCTTCGCGCCACTGTTCATCCACACCCCAGACGTCCTCCACCTGGCCTTCATCGTCGGCCTGATCACGGCCTTGATCGGATCGGCCTTGATGCTGACGCAGAACGACATCAAGAAATCCCTGGGCTACTCGACCATGGGCCAGATGGGCTTCATGATCATGGAGTGTGGCCTGGGCGCGTTCTCGCTGGCGGTCTACCACCTGGTGGCGCATGGTTTATTCAAGGCGACGTTGTTCCTCAACTCCGGCAGCGTCATCGGGGACACCCGGAAGGACGATGGCGTGCCGCCGGACGACATCTACACCTTCATCGTCGAGCGCCGCCCGGTGCGCGCGGTGCGCGTGCCCTGGCGGCTGGCCGCCCTCATCACGGTCCTGGTGCCCGCGGTCGTGCTGACCCTGTCGCACTGGCTGGTGGCCGCCAACTTCTTCAGCAAGCAGGGCGCGGTGGTGTTGCTCTTCTTCGGTTGGGTCACCGGCGCCCAGGTGTTCTTCTCGATCCACAAGCTGCCCAGCGAGAACCCCTGGCGATCCATGACCCTGGTGTTCCTGTCGTTCCTGATCGTGGTGATCGGCTACACCGTCATCGCGCACGCCTTCGAGACCTTCCTGTACCCCGACCCCGCCTTGCGCGAGGCCACCTACGCCGCAGCCGGCATCAACCTCGTGGCCTTCGACATCCTGGTGGTCTTCCTGACCATCGTCCTCGTCGGCGCATGGCTGGTCACCTTTNATGCGCAATCGCTCGACCTCGAGGGGCGTCCCGGGACGCTGTGGAACGCGTTCTACCTCAACCTCTACACGCTGTTTTCGCGCGAGTTCTACGTGGCCGACGTCTACACCTGGTTCTCCCGCACGATGGTCGGCACCGCCAAGCGGGTGAACGTCTGGTTACGCTGGGTCTGAGGCTGGAGTGTGCACATGATCGAATTGCTCCCCGTTGCCCTGGTGTTGCTGCCCCTGTTCCCAGCGACGCTGTGGATGAACCGACTCCTCCAGGCGCTCCCGGTTGGCTTGCGCGCTGTTGCGCTGGTGGCGTTGCCTGTCGCAGGCGCCTACCTTCTGGGGCGCGCCCCGGTGCCGGCGGGCGCTGCGTCGCCCTGGCCGCGCTCGCGGTCGTCACCGCGCTGCTGTATGCGTGGCGTCTGCTGGCGGTGCGCGAGGCTTTCGTCTGGGCGCGGCTGCAGGCGTCGTCCGCCTGGCCCTTGATCTGGCTGGCCTGGCTCCATGGCATGCCCGCCGAGTCCCTACTGGCGGTGGCCCTGGCGCTGAGCCTGCCGGCTGCGGCGCTGACCTTGATCGGGCAGAGCCTGGCACGGCGCATCGGCGGGGCTTACCTGGGCCTGCGAGGTCGCCTGGGTCCAGCCTATCCGCGGCTGGCCGGGCTGTGGGCCTCGCCTTGATCGCCACCTTGGCAGCCCCGCCGGCCCCGGGCTTCTTTGCCATCCTGGCCGTGATGTACCTGTTGCCGGGCTCGCTCGTCTTCGCGGTGTTGGCCACCTGGCTGATGTGGAGCTGGGCGGCCGCCCTTCAATGGCAACACGGTCTTTACGGCCCACCATGGCCACGGCGGGTCGGCACCGAGGACCTGTCAGCCACCGCCAGCGCGGTCTGGCTGGTATTGGCTGTCGCGGCCGTCATTCTTGGTTTCATCGGAGTCTGGGCATGGCCGATGCACTGAACCTGGGACGCCGCCTGCGGGTGCGCTCGACCGCGTACGTGGCTGCAGAGCCCGTCCCCTATCTGTGGCCGATGCGCACGTTCATCAGCCGCAACNCCCTGCTGGGACTGGAACACCTCAGTTTCGAGGACGCCGTGAAAAAGGGCGCCCAGTTGTTCTCGGCCAGGGTCTTCCTGCCCCGGAGCCAGTACCAGCGCTGGCAACAGGAGGGGAAGATCCACACCGAGGAGTTGAAGCGGGAGATTTCGCGCCGGGCTGCGGATCTGCCCCACATCGAAGGCATCACGTGGGCAGACTGGCTGCAGGCGTTGATGCAATGGCCCAGCGACGCCGACCCCGTGGTTTGCGGCGTGGATGCCTCAGACGTTCACGCTGAGCTGCACGGCGATCAAGTTCCCGACGCGGGACCCGACCGCGAGGACTTGCGTGCGGGTCTGCGGCAGCAGTTGCAATCTCTGACGATGCCCGAGGCGATCGATCGGCTCTGGGGAACGCAGATCGCATCGGAAGTCGATGAACTGGTCATCAAGAGCTGCCTCGACTTCTTCGACGAAGACCAGTCCTCATGGGCCATGCCGGGCCGCGAGCGCGGTCTCTTCCACGCCTGGAGCGAGATCGCCCGCCGCAATGCGCGCCTGTTCCTGCGGGGCATGCATGTCCGCCAGATCCTCGATCAGGTGCGCGACGCGGAGAGCGCCGTGGCCCACGTCATGCAGACCTTGGGGATTGCCGACGAGGACTGGTCGCGGTATTTCACGCGGGAGTTGACGCGGCTCTACGGCNTGACCGGCTTCGTTCGCTGGCGATCCTCGGCAAAGCATTACTACTGGGCGCAACGCTATGCCGCCGATGTCGTTGACCTGCTGGCCATCCGCTTGGTGGTGGGCCTAGGCTTGCTGCAGGAAAGCGCACGTCGCCGCCGGACACCGCTCAAGCGCAAAGAACTGCTGTCGATGATCGACGCGCGCCCCGCGGAGTTCGTCCTGCGCAATGCCCTGCACACCGGGGAAGTGGGCGCCGACTGGTCCCACACCATCGACGATGCGCTCGAACGCGGCCGTGACGATGAGATCGAACGCACACTCGCCCGCTACTGGCCGCGGCACCGCAAGGCGCTGGCAGGCGAGCAGGTCCGGATTTTTCGCGAACTTGCCACGGCCGCCGGCGCCGAGTCGGCATTGATGCAACTCGATGTGCGAGGCGTCGCGAACTTCCTCGATGGACTGCGCCACTTCGCAAGCGCCGAGGGCATGGTGTGGACACAGGCCATGGAAATGCAGGCCATGGACCGGCTGCTGTCCAGCGTTCAGGTGCCCCAGGATTTGCCGGCCAGCAAGCGTCCGTTCGCGCAGGTGTTGTTCTGCATCGATGTCCGATCCGAGCCGCTGCGTCGACACCTCGAGCGGCTGGGCGACTACCAGACCTTCGGCATCGCCGGCTTCTTTGGCGTCCCGGTGGGTTTCCTGGGCTACGGCAAAGGCAGCGAGGTGCATCTGTGCCCGGCTCTGGTCACGCCANAAAACCTGGTGCTCGAGCTCCCTGCCGAGCTCGACCCCAATGGCGAGCACTTCATGAGCACGCTCGGCCACATTCTTCATGACCTGAAGAGTTCCGTGATCTCCNCGTACGTCACGGTGGAGGCGGTGGGCATGTTGTTCGGGCTCGACCTGTTTGGCAAGACGCTCGCCNCCCTGGGCTACAGCCATTGGCGCAGCCGGATCGACGCGGACAAGCCCGTGACCCGTCTGCTGGTGGACAAGCTCACCCGCGAGCAGGCCGACTCGATCATCCGCACCTTGCAGCGCGCCATGATCGTCAAGGCCCTGCATGCGGAGTTGCAGATCGAGCGCGAACGCGTCGACGACGACGTGATTCGCGAGCTCCGGGAAACCGCCCTGGGGCACCGAGACGGCCCGACCAAACTGCAGGCTGCCTTCGGCATCACCGCCAAGCAGGAGGCTGAGTTCGTCGAGAAGCTCCGCGAGGTCTACCGGGTGGACCCCGACTACGCGGGCTACCAACTGGTCCGGCTCGGGCGGATCGGCTACTCGCTCGACGAGCAGGTCAACTACGTCCACACCGCGCTGACGACGATTGGCTTGACCAAGCAGTTCTCCCGCTTCGTGGTCATCACCGGCCACAACGGTCAGACCGAGAACAACCCCTACGAGTCGGCGCTGGATTGCGGCGCCTGCGGAGGCGGCTCCGGCCTGGTGAATGCGCGCGTGCTCTCACAGATGGCCAACAAGGCGGCCGTCCGCGACAAATTGCGGACGATGGGCATCGACATTCCCGAGGACACCTGGTTCCTGCCGGCGTTGCACAACACCACCACCGACGCCATCGAACTACTGGACCTCGACCTGCTTCCACCGCGGCATCTGGTCTACCTCGATCGGCTGCGCAACGGGCTGCGTGCGGCGAGCAAGCTCGGGGCGTCGGAGCGCATTCCGAAGCTGCTGCCCCAGCGGCAGGACATCGACCCGGCAGAGGCGTGGCGCACCGCCCACCGGCTCGCGCAGGACTGGGCGCAGGTTCGACCGGAGTGGGGCCTCTCGAAANACCTCTACGGCATCATCGGCCGGCGCAGCATGACCCAGTCCGCCAACCTGGAAGGGCGCTCGTTTCTGCTGTCCTACGACTGGCGCTGCGATCCAAAAGGCCGGCTGCTGGAGAACCTGCTGGCTGCGCCGGTGGTGGTCGGCGAGTGGATCAACCTCGAGTACTTCTTCTCCACCGTGGACAACGCCCGCTGGGGCAGTGGCAGCAAGGTCTATCACAACGTCGCCGGGCGCTTTGGCGTGATGACGGGCAGTCTGTCCGACCTGCGCACCGGGCTACCTTCGCAGACGGTGATGCGACAGGGCATGCCCTATCACGAACCCATGCGCCTGATCGCCCTCATCGAAGCGCCGCTTGAATTTGCCGGGCGGGCTTTGCAGAGCGTCGTGAAGGTGAAGAGCCTGGTGATGGGCGGCTGGATTCGTGCCATCGTCATTGACCCGACCCAAGGCTACAAACCGTACGTGTTCAACAACGGCCAGTGGGAGGAGCGCGCCCCACTCGTCGCGCCCCAACAGGAGGACGGAACCCCATGAATGCGATCAAACTGCATCCGCTGAAAAAGCTCGAGATCATCCTCGAAGGCGCTCACCGCGAGTTCGCGACCGACCTGCTCGACCGCGCCGGCGTCAAGGGCTACACCATCGTCGGCAACCTCTCGGGCAAAGGCAGCCACGGCATCTACGAGGGCCACCTGATGTTCAACGAGGACGACGCGCTGATCATGATCATCGTGGCCGTCCCGGAGTCGCTGGTCGACGCCTTGCTCGAGGGCTTCCAACCGTTTTTCGAGAGCCACTCGGGCGTGGTCTTCGTCAGTGACATCCAGGTTGGCCGCCTCGTGAAATTCATGACCTGATCGCGTCGGACTCATGGCCNNCGGCAGCGGAATCGAGGCCAGGGCGCGGCTCTCCCGGGTGAGGAAATCGAGAAAGGCCTGGGCCACCGTCGACAGGCGCTTGCCTTTGCGATGGACGACGAACCATTGGCGCATGATCGGGAAGCGCTCGACATCCAGAGTCACCAGGCGCCCCATCGCAAGTTCCAGCTCCAGCGCGTGCAGCGACAGCACACCCAGCCCAAGGCCCGCTTCGACGGCCTGCTTGATGGCTTCGTTGCTGCTCATCTCCATCGCGGTGTTGAATTCCACGCCGTAACGAGAAAAGTGCCGCTCCGCTGCCTTGCGCGTGCCCGAGCCAGGCTCACGCGTGATGAATGCCTCGCCCCCNAGCCGCCGCAGCGCGATTCCCGATCGCTTCGCCAGCGGGTGGCTGGGCGACGCAATCACCACCAGGGGNTTGTCGAGGAAGGGTTTGGCGACGAGCTCGGCGTCGTCGGGAGGCTGCCCCATGATGGCCAGATCGCTGCTTGCGGTCGCCATGGCCTCCACGATCTGCTCCTGGTTGGACACATGGAGCCGGACCTGCACGCGCTCGTGTTGGCTGCAGAACGCGGCAATGAGTTTCGGGGCGAAATAGTTCGCCGTACTGGCCACCGTGAGGTCGAGCTCGCCGCGTTCGACGCCGCGGAACTCGTCCATCGCGTTGGCCAGGTCCTGAATCTGGGCCTCGATGAGCAGGGCATGGCGGTAGAGCTCCCGGCCTGCATCGGTGAGGTGAATCTGCTTGCCCACCTGATCGAACAGCGGCAGGTCCACCTGATCCTCCAGCTGACGCATCTGCATGGAAACGGCGGGCTGCGTCAGGTGCAGCGCCTCGGCTGCACGCGTGAAGCTTTTATGCCGAACCACCGCCGAGAAGATCTGAAGTTGCCGCAAGGTCAAGTGCATCGGCTCATGATAACTCCACCTTATGGATTTGATCAATAACTCGAATTGTGTTTTATGTGTGCGTCCCGTATCGTCACGGCACGCGATCAGATGAGGTCGCGTCCTGAACTCACAGATCAATGACCGAGGGTTCCGGGCCGTCGTTTCCTCGCGGGTCTTACGAACCTGTTCACCGTCGTTTGTTTCCGCTCTTCCGTTAATAGGAGTTTCCAAGAATGGCAGTCAAGACCTACCAGGCCGGCGTCAAGGAATACCGGCAAACCTACTGGATGCCGGAGTACACCCCTCTGGACACCGACATCCTCGCCTGCTTCAAGATCACCCCGCAACCGGGCGTGGACCGCGAAGAAGCCGCTGCCGCGGTGGCCGCCGAGTCCTCCACCGGCACCTGGACCACGGTGTGGNACGACCTGCTGACCGACCTGGACTACTACAAGGGCCGCGCCTACCGGATCGAAGACGTGCCCGGCGACGACACCTGCTTCTACGCCTTCATCGCCTACCCCATCGACCTGTTCGAAGAGGGCTCGGTGGTCAACGTGTTCACCTCGCTGGTGGGCAACGTGTTCGGCTTCAAGGCCATCCGCGCCCTGCGTCTTGAGGACGTGCGCTTCCCGATCGCCTATGTCAAGACCTGCGGCGGCCCGCCGATGGGCATCCAGGTCGAGCGCGACAAGCTCAACAAATACGGCCGCCCGCTGCTGGGTTGCACCATCAAACCCAAGCTCGGTCTGTCGGCCAAGAACTACGGCCGCGCGGTGTACGAGTGCCTGCGTGGCGGTCTGGACTTCACCAAGGATGACGAGAACATCAACTCGCAGCCGTTCATGCGCTGGCGCGAGCGTTTCGAGTTCGTTCAAGAAGCGACCTTGAAGGCCGAGGCGGAGACGGGCGAGCGCAAGGGCCACTACCTCAACGTAACCGCGCCGACCCCGGAGGAAATGTACAAGCGGGCAGAGTTCGCCAAGGAGATTGGCGCGCCCATCATCATGCACGACTATATCACCGGCGGTTTCTGCGCCAACACCGGCCTGGCCAACTGGTGTCGTGACAACGGCATGCTGCTGCACATCCACCGCGCGATGCACGCAGTGCTCGACCGCAACCCGCACCACGGCATCCACTTCCGCGTGCTGACCAAGATCCTGCGCCTGTCGGGCGGCGACCACCTCCACACCGGCACCGTGGTAGGCAAGCTCGAAGGCGACCGCGCCTCGACGTTGGGCTGGATCGACCTGCTGCGCGAGAGCTACATCCCCGAAGACCGCTCGCGCGGCATCTTCTTCGACCAGGACTGGGGTTCGATGCCCGGCGCCTTCGCCGTGGCCTCGGGTGGCATCCACGTCTGGCACATGCCGGCACTGGTGAACATCTTCGGCGACGACTCGGTGCTGCAGTTCGGCGGTGGCACGCTGGGCCACCCTTGGGGCAACGCGGCCGGCGCCGCGGCCAACCGCGTAGCGCTCGAAGCCTGCGTTCAGGCGCGCAACGAGGGGCGCCAGGTCGAGAAGGAGGGTAAGGAAATTCTCACGGCTGCTGCCCAGCACTCGCCCGAACTCAAGATCGCGATGGAAACCTGGAAAGAGATCAAGTTCGAGTTCGACACCGTCGACAAGCTGGACATCGCCAACAAGTAATCGCCGGAAGCGGCGGCGTACCGCCGCCGCCCTCGCCCCAACCGAAGCATTTGAGGAATACATCATGGCCAACGTGCAAGCCTATCGTTCCGGCAAGAAGTATGAAACCTTCTCCTACCTGCCGCAGATGACCNCCGAGCAGGTGCGTCGTCAGATCGCCTACGCGATCGCCCAGGGCTGGAACCCGGCGGTGGAACACACCGAGAAGGGCACCNCCGCGAAAGTGAGCTTCTGGTACATGTGGAAACTGCCGATGTTCGGCGAACAGTCCGTCGACGTCGTGCTGGCCGAAATCGAAGCGTGCCACCGCGAGTTCCCCGACCACATGGTGCGTTTCGTCGCCTACGACAACTACGCCCAGAGCCAGGGTACCGCATTCGTCGTCTATCGCTGAACCCGGCACTCCATCTCTCGACGGCGGCTGACCCGCCGCGACGTGCTGAACCAACCGACGTTTCTGCATCAAGGTCTCCCATGACACAAACTGCCGATCGCCACGCCCAAGCGACCCTTTCGGGTCGGGAGCTCGCCCTCAAGCGGCGCCAGGCCATGGCGCTGCGTGGCAAAGCGGGCGCCGTCAAGTCGCCCATCGTGGCGTCGCGCCCCAGTGCCGCAGAAGCATCCGCGCTTCAGCCACGCGCCTCGTCGTCCGCCATGACCGCCAGCACGTTCGAGCGCGCGCCCGCCGCGGCTGAGCGTGCGCCACTGGCACCGCCCGTGGCGCACCTCAGCCCTGCACGGGCGCGTCGCATGGCCTTGTCGCAACAAGGCAAGACCGCGATTCAGAAGGCCGGGAGTGGTGGGCCCAGCGCAAACCTGCGTCCCAGCGCCCAGCGCACCGCCCCTGCGCCTGCGATCGGCATCGACGCCGTGAGCGCACGCGAAGCAGCTTCGTGCGGCTGCAAGACCGAAGCAGCGTGCGGCTGCGGATGCAGCGACACCACCGCTTCCACGCCGCTCACGACGGGCTCAGCGCCTGCCGCTGCCGCAGGCGACAAAGCGGTTCGCGTACAGCCAGCCGCCACCGGGCGCGCCCTTGCGCAGGCCNGCCGTGCGGCGCTTGCTCAGGACGGANAAGCGGGGCTCCGGCGGGTCGCGCAAGCGACCAAGATTGCTGCGGCGCTGCCGGGTCACGACTGGCAAGCGGCGATGACCAAGGGTGCCACCGGCCGCCAGGTGGCCATGCAGCGGCGTCACGTTCAGTCGCTGGTCGGCCGCGCGGGCGCGGCAGCCGATGCGGCACGTCCGAGTGGCCGCACCAAGGCACGCAACACCGCCAGCCCGTCAGTGGCTGCACCGCCCAAGGTCGAGCTCGGCCACACCCTGTCGGGCCAGTCGGTCACCGGCACGCAGGTCGAGCGCTCCCGCAAGGTCACCGGCAACGAACCCGGCTCCTGCCGCGTCATCACCGGCACCGAATACATCGGCGCCGAGCAGTTCGGCAGCCTGTGCAAGACCCGTCCCGAGCCCAACCTGCCCAAGGTCGGTGTCAGCACCACCCTGCGCGGCGAAAGCGTGACCGGCACCGAAGTCGGCCGCTCGCCCAAGGTCACCGGCGACGAATACGGCGCCTGCCGCAACGTCACCGGCACCGAATACCTCGGCGCCGAGCGCTTTCAGCAGTTCTGCCAGACCCGCCCCGAGGCCGGCGCCGAGAAAGTCGGCCGCGGCACCACGGTGATGGGTCAGCGGTTCACTGGCACCCTGGTCGACCGACCGGTCAGCGTCACGGGCGGGGAACAGGGCGCGCATCGTGCGATCACTGGCACGAGCTACAGCGCCCCCGGCGCCGACACCGCGCCGGAAAAGGTCGAAGTCACGACCACCGCCGGCGGCAAGATCGTCACGGGCACCGGCGTCGGTGCGCGCAAGGGCATGACCGGCGACGAAGCCGGCGCCTGCCGCCCCGTCACCGGCACGCAATACCTGTCGAACGAGCAGTTCACCCAGGTGTGCAACACGCAGCCGCCGGCACAGCCGCGCAAGGTCAGCGTGATGTCCACCCGCGACGGCCAGACCGTGACCGGTACCAACGCGGGCCGCAGCGTCGCCGTCACCGGCAATGAGGCGGGATCCGCCCGCGCGGTCACCGGCAACCAGTATTTCAACGCCAAGGACTTTGGCGGCGCGGCCCAGCCGGGCCCTGCCAAGGTCAGTGCGATGCAGACCCTCGCTGGCCGCACGGTCACGGGTTCCGAGGTCGCGCCCAGCCCAAAATTGTCCGGTGACGAGTCCTTCGGGTGCCAACCCGTCACCGGCGTCGACTACATCGGCACTCAACAACTGGCTGCAGTCTGCGCGGCANCCCCAGTCGTCGCTCCGGTCACCAAGGTGAACGTCGACCAGACCTGGCGGGGTTTGCCGGTCACCGGCAGCCTGCCCGCACCCAGCGCCAAGGTGACCGGCGCCGAGGCCGGAGTGTGCGCGCCGATCAGCGGCGACACCTACTTCGGCCAGGGACAGTACGCCGCGGCCTGCCCGGCGCCGGCGCTGACCGCGCAGCGCAACCGCATGCCCGACAGCGCGACCATTTCGGCGCGGGTGCTCACCGGCGACCGCCCCGGCGCGGGCGGTTCGGTGATGACCGGCGACGAACGCGGCGCCTGCGAGCCCGTCACCGGCACGCCTTACGTCGGTGCGGACAACATGCCCACCCACTGTGCGACCAGCGGGCGGTTTCTGCAGCGCGCCCGACCGGTGGAGCCACCCNCGCGTGCCAACGCACCGCAGGTGTTCAGCATACTCACGCCCGGCCACGCCTCGCTTGGCCGTGAGCGGGGCAACACGATCACGGGCAACGGCATGGGCTCCGAGCGCATCACTGGTCCGATCAACAAGGCCGACGGGCTGATCACGGGAACACCGGAGTTCCGCAAAGCCGATCTGCTGCGGTATCAGGGACAGCAGCAGGCCTTGTTGCACGCTCAGCAGGAACAGAAGGAAGCCGCCCTGCGCGCTGCGCAGCGCCTCAGTGGCGAGGGCAGCACCCAAGGCCCACGCATTTCCGGGGACGTCTGGCTCGAAAAGTCCCGCGTCACCGGCACCGAGGGGCCATTCAGCCAGGTACGCAATCTGTCGATGCGCGGTGATCCGCGCGGTCAGGGACGTAACGCCGCCAGCTACCGAGACCTGGAACGCCCCGACGTGCCGATGTCCCCGATCACCGGGTCGTCGGGCAACAGCGGCCGAGGCGCGACCGTGACCGTCTCCGGCGGAGCACGCGGCTGAACGTGATCGTTGTCCTGGAACGCAGACCATGAACACGCTCAAACGCCGCGCCGCGCTTCAAGCCAGTGGCGCCTATTTGCCGGCCGATGCCGTGCAACGGCGCAAACAGGCGCGCTCACTGCAGGTGTCTGATTCGGAGAGGGCCAACCCGGTTTGCGTGATCGGTCCGGGCCAGCGCTGCGAGCATTCCTTGGTCGACGCCGACCTGAATCGGCAGTTGTTCGTCTACGAACAAGGCGTGCGCGCTCGCTTTGCTTCGGTCGTGGGCACGCTCAAGCAGATCTCCGCGATGCAGCACGAGGCCGACTTTGTCGCCTCCGCGCAGCGTATCGCCCTCGATCGGCTGGACTACACCCTGCCCGAGGCGTTGCTGGGTCGCGCCTGGGTCGGCGGGCTGGACATGCGGGCGCTGCATGCGCACTGCCAGTTCAACGCCGCGCGGCAATGCGTCAAGCTCGCGCCGACCGAGCAGACGTCGTGGCGCCAACGCCTGCCGCTGCAGCCCGAGCTGATCGCCGCCTGCGGCTTTCACACCGTGGACATTACCCCGTGCGCCGACGGCCGGCTGCAGGGCGTGGTGCCGTATGTGTTCCGCATGGCGCAGTCGCCCAATGTCTGGGTCAAGGCCTATGCCGGCGCGATGTTCGACATCGAGACCGACATGGCCGACTGGGCGCAGCGCGAGGTCGAGCGCCTGTCCGGTGCGTTCGACAATCTGCCCGGCGCCAGCGGCGACCTGAACTATCTCAAGATCGCGGTCTACCACTTCAGCAGCGCCCATGCCCACGAGCAGGGCTGCGCCTTCCACGCCAGCAACGACAAGCAGGCGGTCGAATCGGCGCAGGCGCGGCTGGACGAACTGCGACTGGCGATCGAGCGTACCTACGGCCGCGGTGCGGCACCGGCGGTGCTGCTGATCGGCGTCGACACCGACCTCGATTCCCTGCGCATCCACCTGCCCGATGGCGATGGCGACGTCAGCGCCTATCGCTATGTCGACACCGCCGAGCTGTACCGCGACACCGTGGGGCTGTCGGCGGCGCAGGCGCGGGAGCTGATTGCCGCACGGGTGGACGATGCGCAGGCGATGCAGGGCTGGGGCCAGGGCCGCGGCCAGATGGGCGCGGGCATGCGCCGGTTGGTGCTGGCGCTGGCCGAGGCCAATCTGTCGCAGATCGAATACGTGATTCATCACCACGCCGGCCGCTACCAGACCATCGGCCACGACGAGGAGTTCATCTGCGCCGGCGAAGCGATTCCCAACGTGCAGCTGCGCAACCTGTTCTATTTCGCCCACCTCGACACCGTCGAGGAAGGCGTGGCCGACATGGACGTGGGCATCAAGATTTTCAGTGGCCTGAATGTGCGCAACGGCCTGGCCGTGCCGATTCTGGTGCACTTCTGCTATTCCTCGCGGGTGCCGGGCAGCCGCGACCGCGCGGTCGCCCGCGCCCGTCGCGTGCGCGACGCCATCGTTGCCCGCTACGCCGACCTGCACCAGCGCGGCTTCATCGCCTGCCAAATGGCGGTGAGCGACCGCCACGGCGACGAGCGTTGCGCTTTCATCGACGATCAGCCCGCCGACAGCGGGCATTGAGGAGCCGAGTCGATGCGCATCATGCGAGTGGAANAAACCCTGGTCTCGACCAACCGCATCGAGCAGTTCGGGCATCGCCCGCTGCTGGTGGTGCAGGACAAGCCGGGCGGCACGCGCAGCGTCGCGGTGGACGCCGTCGGCTGCGTGCCTGGCGACTGGGTGATCTGTGTGGGTTCGTCGGCCGCGCGCGATGCGGCCGGCGCCAAGGATTTTCCGTCCGACCTGACCATCGTCGGCATCATCGACCACTGGAATCCGGAGGGCTGATGGAAATCTGGCGCGTCAAGGACGAACTGGTCTGCACCCGGCGTGTCCCGGGGCTGAAGACCGCGTCGTTGCGCGTGTTGCAAGGGCAGAAGGGCAATATCGAGGTCGCCACCGATCCGGTGGGTGTGCCGGTGGGCAAATGGGTGTTCACCACCCTGGGCAGCGCAGCGCGGCTGGCGATGCCCGACACCACCGTGACCACCGATCTGACCATCTGCGGAATCATCGATGGCTGGGAGGAATGAGCCGATGTGCGCATGTCCTGCAGTCGCGAGCAAGAGAGCACTTCGGGCGCGGGCTCGGTGCGGTTGGGTGTGCAGTCAACTTTTCGACAAGGAGTGACAAATGGCTGAACGGATGGGCATTGCCCTGGGAATGATCGAGACCCGCGGTCTGGTTCCGGCGATCGAAGCGGCCGACGCGATGTGCAAGGCAGCCGAAGTGCGGCTGATCGGCCGCCAGTTCGTTGGCGGTGGCTATGTGACCGTGCTGGTGCGCGGCGAGACCGGTGCCGTCAACGCGGCGGTGCGTGCCGGTGCCGATGCGTGCGAGCGCGTGGGTGACGGCCTGGTGGCCGCCCACATCATCGCCCGCGTGCACAACGAAGTCGAAGGCATCCTGCCCGAGACGCCGACGGCCTGAGGCCGCTGCGCCCCCGGTTGAGATGACGTTTTCCCGATTTATTAACTCGAGCAACCTTTGAAGGAGCGAAACATGGCGAGTGTGACTGGAATTGCCCTGGGCATGATCGAAACCCGCGGCCTGGTGCCGGCGATCGAGGCGGCCGACGCGATGTGCAAGGCAGCCGAAGTGCGGCTGATCGGCCGCCAGTTCGTCGGTGGTGGTTATGTGACCGTGCTGGTGCGCGGCGAGACCGGTGCGGTCAACGCGGCGGTGCGTGCCGGTGCCGATGCGTGTGAGCGCGTGGGCGATGGCCTGGTGGCCGCCCACATCATCGCCCGCGTGCACAACGAAGTCGAAGGCATCCTGCCGACCGCGCCCAGCGCCTGATCGGTTGTTAGCATGAACGCGCCGATTCCGCTCGCCTGGCTACGGCGGGGAGCGGACGCCGCGCAACCTGATGGAGAATTTGCAATGGCAAGTGTGACGGGCATTGCCCTGGGCATGATCGAGACCCGCGGTCTGGTTCCGGCGATCGAAGCGGCCGACGCGATGTGCAAGGCAGCCGAAGTGCGGCTGATCGGCCGCCAGTTCGTTGGCGGTGGTTACGTGACCGTGCTGGTGCGCGGCGAGACCGGTGCGGTCAACGCGGCGGTGCGTGCCGGTGCCGATGCGTGCGAGCGCGTGGGCGATGGCCTGGTGGCCGCCCACATCATCGCCCGCGTGCACAGCGAGGTTGAGGGCATCCTGCCGACCCAACCGGATGCCGACGGCGGCGGACGCGACGCCGAAATCACCTCCACCCGCAGCTGATCCGGGGCGCAAGCATGGCGGTCGATTCCCGCACCCTGGGTTGGATGATGCGCGCACTCGGCCATGAAATGGCCGCAGTGCAGCAGTATCTCGCCCAGAGTGTGCTGGCTCGACTGTGGNGGGACGAGCGGCTCGCGGCCGACTTGCGGCGCGAGGCCGAGGAGGAACTCGATCACGCAGCAGCGCTGATGGAGCACCTCATCGCCCACGGCGTGGCCCCGAGTGCAGGCAACCTCNCCCCGGCGCGGCTGGGGCGCAGCCCGGCCGAACTCGTCGCACATGACGCGCAACTCGAGGCCGATGCTTTGCACCTCTACAACGAGGCCGCCCGTCACGCCCGTCGTGTGCGCGACGAAACCTCGGCGCGCTTGTTCGAGCGCCTGCTGCAGGAAGAGTCCGCCCATCTCCAGAAGCTGACCACCGACCAAGGGGCTTTCCATGGCTGAACTGAAGCAATCCGACTGGCGCGAGCAGGGCAAGCCGCCGACGTTGTTCAAGCGTTTCGCGTTCGACAGTTACAGCCAGACGCGCGCCTTTCTTGATGCCCTGGCCGCGCTCGCCGAGGAAACCGGCCAGCACCCGCAGAACATCAATTTCGGCACCACGTACGTCAACCTGACCCTGGACGCGTTGGACGGCAAGACCTTGGGCGACACGGAACGCGCATTCGCCGCGCGCATCGACGCCCTCGTTCAAGGGAGTTGATGGTGGCCTCCCCGATGGTTTTGGCCGTCATCAACCAGAAAGGTGGAGCGGGCAAGACCACGCTGGCCATGAACCTTGCCGCCGGGCTCGCCCGCCGCGGGCCGACCGTCGTGGTCGACCTCGACCCTCAGGGCTCGGCACTGCAATGGGCTGGCGCAGGGNCGAAGCCCTACCCCGCCACCGTCAAGGCGCTCAACGGTCGCTGGAATGCCGCCGGGCTGCGTCAGACCTACAAGGCGTATTCGCACATCGTGCTGGATTGCCCACCCTCGCTCGACAGCCATGCTTCGAGCCAGGCGCTGCGCAGCGCCGACGCCGCGCTGATCCCGGTCCTGCCCTCGCCTGTCGATCTGTGGGCCAGCCTGCGGCTGCCGCAGGAGGTCGAAGCCGCGCGGGCGGAGAATCCCGGCTTGCGCGCCTATCTGGTGCTCAACCAGATCGAGCAGCGCAGCGCGCTGTCTGCGGCAATGCAGGATGCATTGGCCGAATTCGGCTTGCCGGTGCTCAAGTCCGCGATGCGCCGTCGCGCCATCTACCGCGGTGCGGCGCTCGATGGCCTTTCCGTCTACCAGATGGGCGCCCGCGGCCAGGACGCGGCCGAGGAAATCGACGCCATCCTCCAGGAGATTCTTCCATCATGAGCAGCATCAAAGACAAACTCACCCAGAGCGTGCGCACCGCCCGCAACAACCCTCCCGCGACAAAGGCCGCGGCCGCCCCCGATCTGCGGCCGTCGCCACGCGAAAGCCTGCTGCCAAGGAAGAGGCACCCAAACCCGTTCTGGCCGCTGCCGCAAACTCGCGTCCGTCCGCCATCGGCGGCGGGGAGAGCCCCGCATTCCGCGGGGACCTTGTTTCCGCAAAGAATCTGGCCGGACTGACTGCTGCGCGAATCGGCATCCCGCCGTCCATCGCCCGATGTGTATTGACTGAAAGACATTGCCATGCGACACGAAGACTTCGTCCGCACCTACTCGCCCCGCCAGGATCTGCGCCCTGCCCGCTCGGGCTCGGTCATGCCGGCAGCCCAGCGCCCGGCGGCGGAGATTCAAGCAAGCCCCAGTGCCACGGGATCGTCCCTGGACGCCTACCGGGTGCCCCAGGAGCCGTACTACCGCGCGCTGGCCGACGAGGTCGAACTGTATGAGGCGGCCTACTCGGTGCGCCTGCCGGTGATGCTCAAGGGGCCGACCGGTTGTGGCAAGACGCGGTTCGTCGAGTACATGGCATGGAAGCTCGGCAAGCCGTTGATCACCGTGGCCTGCAACGAGGACATGACGGCCTCCGACCTGGTCGGCCGCTTCCTGCTCGACGCCGATGGCACCCGCTGGCAGGACGGCCCGCTGGCCATGGCTGCGCGCCTGGGCGCGATCTGCTACCTCGACGAGGTGGTCGAGGCACGGCAGGACACCACCGTGGCCATCCACCCGCTGACCGACGCGCGCCGCATCCTGCCGCTGGAGAAGAAGGGCGAGATCATCCAGGCCCACCCCGACTTCCAATTGGTCATTTCCTACAACCCCGGCTACCAGAGCCTGATGAAGGATCTGAAACAGTCAACCAAACAGCGCTTTGCCGCGCTCGACTTCCACTACCCTGAGCACGAAGCCGAGGCCGAGATCGTCGCGCACGAATCGGGCGTCGGTCTGGATGTGGCGAAGAACCTGGTGCACATTGCCGAGCGCTCGCGCAACCTCAAGGGCCACGGCCTGGATGAGGGCCTGTCCACCCGCATGCTGATCTACGCGGGCTCGCTGATCGCCCAGGGTGTCTCGCCACTGGGTGCCTGCCGGATGGCGCTGGTCCGCCCCATCACCGACGACCCCGACATGCGCGACGCGCTCGACGCGGCGGTCACCACCTACTTCTGACGTCCGCTCGCGGCGCGGCGCACCGGCCCCTGTCCGGTGCAGGGGCTGCGCACCGAGAGTCCATCATGGCCATCCACCTCGAAGAATTCCAGGAGCTCGTCGACGAGTTGCCCAGCCACGCGCAGGAGGTGTTGCGTGCGTCCTGGAACGAAGCCGCGCGGGCGCTCTCCNCGCGTGGCCTCGACAACTTCCTCAAAGGAGCGCTCGCGCTGCACCAGCTCGGCCGCGGCGAGGAGCTGGTGGTCAGCTACCTGCAGGCCATGCCCGAGCTGGCGCGGGCCATCGGCGAGGACGTGTTGCCCGAACTGGTCAACTTCCTGCTGGCAATGGCGTCCAAGACCTCCGGACAGGTGCTGGCGCTGATCGTCGGCACCGCGCCGCTGGCGGCGCAACGGCTGGGCG
Source organism: Burkholderiaceae bacterium (assembly GCA_013693755.1). Taxonomy (GTDB): domain Bacteria; phylum Pseudomonadota; class Gammaproteobacteria; order Burkholderiales; family Burkholderiaceae_C; genus Tibeticola. Next base: position 2,437,245 of record CP059256.1, on the reverse strand, counting down.
ACGACGAACTGTTCCGCCAGTTCCTGAGCGTGCTGTCCATCATGCTGGCACAGGCGCCGCGCGGGCTGCGGCCGATGCTGGAAAACCTCGAGCGCCTGCTGTCGCAGCTCACCCTGGGCGGGCTGCGCCGCTGGGCGCAGTGGGGTGCGCAGGCGTACAAGGCCGACTTCGACGGACAGGTCGCCTACTTTTCGCTGCTAAGCCCTGACTCGCTGTCGGTGCTGCAGCAGGAGCGCAAGGGCACGCTGTTCGTCGACGTGCAGCGCCGGCTCAACATCTACCTGCGGGCGATGTGGNGGCGGGACTTTTTCATGCGCCCGACCGCCGGCGACTTCGAAAGCCGCGAGGGGCTCAAGCCCTACATCGAGCGCTACGTCATCTACATCGCCGACGCGTATGACGACTACCGCCCGCTCGGCCCGGAAACCCCGCCCGAGCAGGTGGTGTCGGCGCTGGACGTCTACCGCGGCGCGGTCAACCACTGCGCGGCGCATCTGGTGTTCAGCACCGAGCCGCTGTCGATGCAGACGCTTTCGCCGCTGCAGATCGGGCTGATCGAGGCGATCGAAGACGCCCGGGTGGAGTCGCTGGCGATTGCGCAGTTTCCGAACATGCGCGAGGCCTGGCTGGCGCTGCATCCGCCCGCCGACTACGCCGAGCCCAAGACCGTCGGCGACCTGATCAACCGCATGGCCCGCGCGCTGCTCGAAGAGCGCAGCGCCGACCCGCACCCCTGGGTGCAGGAAGCGGTGGCGCGCTTTCGCGCCGAGCCTGACTTTGCCGACCCCAAGCTGGCGTGGAATGTCGGCGTCGACCTGTCGCACAGCCTGGCCGCGCTCGAGCTGCCCGAGTTCAACAAGCGCACCGACGGCCTGCGCGCGATCTATCGCGACGACAACCGCTGCGTGTGGGAGCTGGAGGCATACGACGAGGCCGAAGCGCTGGCCGCGACCTGGGAGACGCAGCAGCAGGTGCGGCGCAAGGTCAACGTGATGGAAATGGTCAACGAGGTGGACAACGAGTTCGCCGGCGACGACGCGCAGGAAGTGTGGATCCTGCCGACCGAGTTCTACCTCGACCAGGAGGGCGTGACCATCAACTCCCTCGAAGGCCGCCCGCCGCTGTCCGACCCGTTCCACTACCCCGAGTGGGACTACCAGATCCAGCTCGACCGCCCGAGCTGGGCCACGGTGCTCGAGCGCCATCCGCCGGTGGGCGATCTGGCGGTGATCGACGCGATTCTGGCCGCGCACAAGCCGGTGGTGTCGCGATTGAAGTTCCTGATCGAGTCGATGATTCCGCAGGGGCTGCAGCGCATCCGCCGCCAGGAAGACGGCGACGACATCGACATCGACGCCGCGGTGCGCGCCTACACCGACCTGCGCATGGGCCAGCAGCCCGATCCGCGCATCATGGTGCGGCTGAAGCGCGTCGAGCGCGACCTGGCGGTGACGGTGCTGCTCGACATGTCCGAGTCGTCCAACGACAAGGTGCGCGGGCACGACTACACGGTGATGGACCTGACCCGCTCGGCCACCGTGCTGCTGGCCGAGGCGCTGCAACGCATCGGCGACCCGTTTGCCATCCACGGCTTCTGCTCCGACGGCCGCCACGACGTCCACTACTACCGCTTCAAGGAATTCAACCAGCCTTACGGCGATCTGGTCAAGGCGCGGCTGGCCGGGCTCAAGGGCAGCTACTCCACCCGCATGGGCGCGGCGCTGCGCCACGCTGGCCACTACCTGGGCCAGCAGGCCAAGCGCAAANAANTCTGCTTCATCGTCACCGACGGCGAGCCGGCGGACAACGACGTGCGCGACCCGCAATACCTGCGGCACGACACCAAGCGGGCGGTCGAGCAGCTGCTGCAGCAAGGCATCACGGTCTATGCGCTGTCGCTCGACCCGCATGCCGACATGTATGTGTCGCGCATCTTCGGCCTCAAGAACTTCACGGTGATCGACAAGGTCGAGCGCCGCNCCGAACTCCCGATGCTCTACATGAGCCTGACCCGCTGAAGGCGCGCACGGCATGAAGATTTCCCTGCGCACCTTTGTGTTCATCGACGCGCTGCAGCCGCAGCTCGCGTCGTATCTGGCGACGTCCTCGCAAGGCTTTCTGCCGGTGCCTGGCGACGCCTGCCTGTGGGTCGAGGTGGCGCCGGGCATGGCGGTGCACAGCCTGTCGGACGCGGCGCTGAAGAAAACCAATGTGCGCATGGGCGAGCAGGTGGTCGAGCGTGCGTTCGGCTCGATGGAACTGCACTACCGCAACCAGAGCGAGGTGATGGCCGCCGGCGGCGTGATCCTGAATCAGCTCGGGGTGCGCGAGGACAGCCGGCTGCGCGTCAAGGTGGCGTGGAACGAGATCATCCGCGCCATCACGCCAGACCACGCCACGCTGATCAACCGCCAGTTCCGCAAGGGCTCGATGATCCTGCCGGGCAAGAGCATGTTCATCCTCGAGGTCGAGCCGGCAGGCTACATCATCTACGCCGCCAACGAAGCCGAGAAGGCCGCGCAGGTCACGCTGGTGGACGTGCGGCCCTTCGGTACCTTTGGCCGTTTGACCATGATGGGCAACGAGGCCGAAGCGGCCGAAGCGCAGCGCGCGGCCATCGCCGCGATCGAGCGGCTCAACGAGTCCGCCGCGCACCACTGAACCCGAGCCTCGCATGATGGACATCGACTCCACCGCCAAGCGTCTGCTGTTTTCCACCGTGCGGGTGGACACCGTGCTCGACGACGGCAGCGAAGGCTCGGGCACGGCCTTCGTGCTGCGCCATGCGCATTCGCGCGGGGTGTCGGACTTCGTCGTCACCAACCGCCATCTGGTCGAAGGCGTGCGCCGCGGCGGGCTGGTGTTCACCCAGAGCCAGCAAGGCCGCCCGGCATTCGGCCAGCGTTTTCAGCTCAACATCGACGAATTCCCGGCCGCGTGGTTTCTGCACCCGGACCCCGAGGTCGACCTCGCACTGGTGCCCNTCTCGCCCCTGCGGCAGGCCGCCGCCGAGCAAGGCGTGGAACTGTATGTCGAGCCCATCGACACCCGGCTGATTCCCGACGCGGCGACCTGGGACGCCTTCGACGCACTGGAAGACGTGCTGTTCGTCGGCTACCCCAGCGGGGTGTGGGATCAGGTCAACCTCATGCCCATTCTGCGCCGCGGCACCACTGCCACCCCGGCGGCGCTGGACTTCGAGGGCCAGGCCCAGTTTCTGATCGACGCCGCGGTCTATCCCGGATCAAGCGGCAGCCCGGTGTTCATCGAGCGCCGCGGCGGCCCCGCCCCGCGCCGCGAGGCCACGCGCGACCTGCTGTTCGCCGGCGTCGTTGCCGCGGTGTTCTTCCGCGAAGAGGCCAACCAGATCGTCGCCGCACCGGTTCCGGCGAACAACCGGGGCATGGTGGTCGGCTCGGAAATGATCGACCTGGGCTTGATCATCAAATCCACCGCCGTGCGGGAACTGCTGGACAGCTACCTGCGCAAGTGGCAGGCCTGAACCGGCCGGCATAGCGCAGCCCCCGCCGCCATCGGGCTTTCCGCGCCACGCGCGGGCACCTGCGTGGCCAAGCGGCTTACTTGCCGATCATGCGGCTCATGCCGGCGGCGTCGAAATGCTCGGTGACGGCCGCGTCGACCGGCACATCCTGCGAGGCGCTGAGCTTTTCGATGGTCTGCCAGAGCAGGGCGATCTGGTGCTCCTGCGCCGCCGCATGGTCGATGAGGCCACGCAGCGCCTGCGAGAGCGGGTCGTCGCTCTGCGTGACGCCGTAGGCCGANAAGCCCATGCGCGAGGCGGTTTCCTCGCGCCGGGCGTCGGCCTCGGCCTCGATGATGCGCGCCGGGTTGCCCACGGCGGTGGCNCCGGCGGGCACCGGCTTGGTCACCACCGCATTCGAGCCGACCTTGGCGCCGTCGCCCACGGTGAAGCCGCCGAGCACCTTGGCGCCCGCCCCCACGACCACGTCGCGGCCGAGCGTGGGGTGGCGCTTGGTGCCCTTGTAGAGCGAGGTGCCGCCCAGCGTGACGCCGTGGTAGATCGTGCAGCCGTCACCGACTTCGGCGGTTTCGCCGATGACGATGCCCATGCCGTGATCGAAGAACACCCGCTCGCCGATGGTGGCGCCCGGGTGAATCTCGATGCCGGTGAGAAAGCGCGACACGTGCGAGATGAAGCGCCCGAGCCACTTGAACCCGCGCCGCCAGCAGCCATGGGCCAGCCGGTGCAGCACCAACGCATGCAGGCCCGGATAACAGGTGAGCACCTCCCAGGCGCTGCGCGCGGCAGGATCGCGTTCGAGGATGCACTGAATGTCGGAGCGGATGCGGGCGAACATGGCCCGAGTCTATTCCGCTGCTGAACCCGTTGCAGAGCCGGTGGCTTGCGCGGCGGCGCGCTTCTGCATGCTGCGGGCGATGCCCCGCAGGATGTGCACCTCTTCGGGCGTGAGTTGCGCGCGGTTGAACAGCTGGTTGAGCCGGGGCATGAGCTTCTTGGGCGCTGCCGGGTCGAGAAAGCCAATCTCCACCAGCGCCTGTTCCCAGTGGCTCAGCACNCCTGCAACGGCCTGCGCATCGGCGCGGTCGGCGACCGTTGCCGGCTGGGCGGGCGCGCCAAAGCCNCCGAGCGCCAGCCGCCACTCGTAGGCAATGAGCTGCACCGCGGCGGCCAGGTTGAGCGAGCCAAAGCCCGGATTGGTCGGAATGCTCAGCCCCACATGGCAGCGGTAGACGTCCTCGTTCTTCATGCCGTAGCGCTCGGAGCCAAACAGAAAGGCCACGCCGGGTAGCGCCCCGCCGCTGCGCGACGGAGCCGCCAACGCCTCCAGATACGGCCGCGGCGCGCAGGTGGGCGGGCCAAAGTCCCGAGCGACCATCACCGTGGCGCACAGGTGCTGCACGCCGTCGAGCGCGGCGTCCAGCGTGGGCACGATGCGCGCGCGCTCGAGCACGTCGGTGGCGCCGCTGGCGCGCTCAATCGTCTCCTTGCGGCGCAGCACGTTGGGCCAGCGCGGCGCGACCAGCACCAGGTCGTCGAAGCCCATGACCTTGAGCGCACGCGCTGCGGCCCCGACGTTGCCGGGGTGGCTGGTTTCGATGAGGATGAAGCGGGTCGTCATGGCAGCGCAGGGCCCGCACGGAGCCCGCGCGGGCCCCGGCGCCCCGGGTAAAATCCGATGATTGTCGCCGCAACGCATCGACGTTCGGCCTGCCGTCTCGGCCCCCGCCGCTCCTTTGCACAATCCATGTCGTCCCCTCACCTGCACCCCATGCTCAACGTGGCCGTCAAGGCCGCCCGCGCCGCCGGCGCCATCATCAACCGCGCCGCGCTCGATGTCGAAGCCGTGCGCGTGTCGCAGAAGCAGGTCAACGATTTCGTCACCGAGGTGGACCATGCGAGCGAGCGCGCCATCATCGACACCCTGCTCGAGGCTTACCCGGGCCACGGTTTCCTGGCCGAAGAGTCGGGCCAGACCCGCGGCAACAAGGATTCGGACTTCATCTGGATCATCGATCCGCTCGACGGCACCACCAACTTCATCCACGGCTTCCCGGTCTACTGCGTGAGCATCGCGCTGGCCGTGCGCGGCAAGATCGAGCAGGCGGTCATCTACGACCCCACGCGCAACGACCTGTTCACCGCGAGCAAAGGCCGCGGCGCCTTCCTCAACGACCGGCGCATCCGCGTGAGCAAGCGCACCCGGCTGCAGGAGTGCCTGATTTCCACCGGCTTCCCGTTCCGCAAGGGCGACAACTTCCCGCTGTACCTGCAGATGATGGGCGAGGTGATGCAGCGCACGGCCAGCTGCGCCGCCCGGTGCGGCCGCGGCCTGGCTTATGTGGCCGCGGGCTTTTCCGATGGCTTCTTCGAGACCGGGCTGCAGCCCTGGGACGTGGCCGCGGGTTCCCTGCTGGTGACCGAAGCGGGCGGCCTGGTGGGCAATTTCACCGGCGAGGCGGATTTCCTGCACCAGAAAGAGTGCGTGGCGGGCGCGCCGCGCGTCTATGGCCAGTTGGTCAGCCTGCTGAGCAAGTACAGCAAGTTCGCCAGCGCCGGCGAGAAAGCCGCCGTGCGGCAGAAGCTTGCGCAGCCGCAAGCTGGTCAGGCCGTGGACGAAGCCGCCGACGATGCCAGGGCCGCCGCCGAGCAGGGCCGTGAAGCCGCTGCACCCGCCGCCGAGCCCACCGAGCCGCCGCGCGCCGACGACGCTCCTTTCTGAACGACCCCGACCCGCGTCCGCGCGCAAGCCCCGCGCCGTGCTGGCCCTCCACCGCATGCCATGACCGGCCCTGACACCGCCTCCGTACAGGCGCACACGCCGATGATGGCGCAGTACCTCGCCGTCAAGGCGGAGTACCCGGACACGCTCGTGTTCTACCGCATGGGCGATTTCTACGAGCTGTTCTGGGCCGACGCCGAGAAGGCCGCGCGGTTGCTCGACATCACGCTCACGCGGCGCGGCCAGTCGGCCGGGCAGCCGGTGGTGATGGCCGGCGTGCCCGCGCACTCGGTGGAGACCTATCTTGCGCGGCTGGTGGAGCTCGGCGAGTCGGTGGCCATCTGCGAGCAGGTGGGCGACGTCGCCACCGCCAAGGGCCCGGTGGAGCGCAAGGTGGTGCGCGTGGTCACACCGGGCACGCTGACCGATGCCGCCCTGCTCTCGGACAAGCGCGACCCGGTACTGCTGGCGCTGCACGCGGCCGAGCGCAGCCGCTTCGGCCTGGCCTGGATCAGCGTGACGCAGGGCGAACTGCAACTCGCCCAGTGCGAGGGCGCTGCGCTGGAAGACTGGCTCGCGCGGGTGGCGCCCAGTGAACTGCTGTACAGCGCAGGCAGCNCCCCGACGCTGGAGCAGCGGCTGGCCGCCTGGAACGACGGCGCCGAGCACCGCACCAGCCTCAACGCCCGCCCGGCCTGGCAGTTCGACGCCGCGCTGGGCCGGCGCAAGCTGCTCGAACAGTTGCAGGCGGCCAGCCTCGACGCCTGGGGCGCGGGCGAACTCGACGCCGCCCATGCCGCCGCCGCGGCCCTGCTGGCCTGGGCCGAGCACACCCAGGGCCGCAGCCTGAGCCATGTGCGCGAGCTGCGGGTGCAGCGCGCCGAGGCGCTGATCGAGTTGCCGCCGGCCACGCGGCGCAACCTCGAACTCGTGCGCACGCTGCGCGGCGAAGAGGCGCCCACGCTGCTCTCGCTGCTCGACACCTGCCAGACCGGCATGGGCAGCCGGCTGCTGCGCCGCTGGCTGCTGGAGCCGCCGCGCGAGCGCCAGATCGCCCAGGCGCGGCACGAGGCCATCGGCGCGCTGCGCGGCGACGACCCCACCCAGGCCGCGCCGCTGAACGCCTTGCGCCATGCGCTCAAGGGCCAGGCGGACGTGGAGCGCATCTGCGCGCGCATCGCGCTGCGCCAGGCGCGCCCGCGCGAGCTCGTGGCGCTGCGCCATACGCTTCAAAATTCAGAGCATCTTTCGACCATTTCGCGCTGGGGTTCCGGGCTTCTGGCTGAAATCTCGGCCCACTTGAGCNCCCCGGAAGGCTGTGCGGCGCTGCTGGGCCGTGCGCTGCTCGACGAACCGGCCGCGCTGCTGCGCGACGGCGGCGTGATCCGCGACGGCTTCGACGCCGAACTCGACGAGCTGCGCGCCATCCAGAACAACTGCGACGGTTTTCTGCTGGCGCTCGAGGCCCGCGAGCGCGAGCGCACGGGCATTGCCAACCTGCGGGTGCAGTTCAACAAGGTGCACGGCTTCTACATCGAAGTCACGCAAGGGCAGCTCGACAAGGTGCCCGCCGACTACCGCCGCCGCCAGACGCTCAAGAACGCCGAGCGTTTCATCACGCCCGAGCTCAAGGCCTTCGAGGACAAGGCCCTGTCGGCGCAGGAACGCGGCCTGGCGCGTGAANAATGGCTGTACGAGCAGCTGCTCGACGCGCTGCAGCCCTTCGTGCCGGCGCTGACGCGGCTCGCGCGCGCGCTGGCCACGCTGGACGTGCTGTGTGCGCTGGCCGAACGCTCGCTCACGCTCGACTGGTGCCGCCCGCAGTTCGTGCGCGAGCCCTGCATCGAAATCCGCGGCGGCCGCCACCCGGTGGTGCAGGCGCGGCTGGCCGAGACCCGCGGCGCAGCCTTCATCGCCAACGACACGGTGCTCGGCGTCAGGACGCGCATGCAGATCATCACCGGCCCGAACATGGGCGGCAAATCCACCTACATGCGGCAGGTGGCCTTGATCGTGCTGCTGGCGGGCATGGGCTCCTACGTGCCGGCCAGCGCCTGCCGGCTCGGACCGATCGACGCCATCCACACCCGCATCGGCGCAGCCGACGACCTGGCCAATGCGCAGTCGACCTTCATGGTCGAGATGACCGAGGCCGCGCAGATCCTGCGCGCGGCCTCGCCGAACAGCCTGGTGCTGATGGACGAGATCGGCCGCGGCACCAGCACCTACGACGGCCTCGCCCTGGCCGCGGCCATTGCCAAGCACCTGCACGACCGTGCGCAGTGCTTCACGCTGTTCGCCACCCACTATTTCGAGCTCACCACCTTCCCCGCCGAGCACCACGCCGCGGTGAACATGCATGTGAGCGCGGCCGAATCGGGGCACGACATCGTGTTCCTGCACGCGCTGCAGAGCGGCCCGGCGAGCAAGAGCTACGGCATCCAGGTCGCGCGCCTGGCCGGCCTGCCCGCGCCGGTGCTGCAGCACGCCCGCCAGACGCTGGCGGCGCTGGAAGCCTCCAGCGCGCAGCAGGTGCAGCCCGACCTGTTCGCCGCGCCCGAACCCGGCCTCGACCCCGCGCGGCCANCGCCCAGCGAAGTCGAGCTGCGCCTGGCCGAAATCGACCCCGATGCGCTCTCGCCGCGCGNNCTCGATGCCCTCTACGCCCTGCGAAAGCTGCTGAACCCATGACTTACTGCGTCGCCATCAAACTCAAAGCCGGCCTGGTGTTCCTCTCCGACTCGCGCACCAACGCGGGGCTCGACCAAATCAGCACCTTTCGCAAGATGATCATCTACGAGCGCCCGGGCGACCGCTTCATGGTGCTGCTGTCGGCAGGCAACCTCAGCATCTCGCAGTCGGTGCGCGAGATCCTGCAGGTCGAGCAGATCAAGGACGCCGACGGCGGCGAGCCCATCAACATCTGGAACGCCAAGAGCATGTTCGATGCCGCGCGGGTGCTGGGCTCGGCGGTGCGACATGTGCACCAGCGCGACGGCGCGGCGCTCAAGGCCGGCGGGGTGGATTTCAACGTCTCCATGCTCTTCGGCGGCCAGATTCGCGGCGAGGCCATGCGCCTGTTCCAGGTCTATTCGCCGGGCAACTTCATCGAGGCCACGGCCGAGACGCCGTACTTCCAGATCGGTGAATCCAAGTACGGCAAGCCGGTGCTCGACCGCGTGATCCACGCCGACACCCCGCTGCAGGAAGCGGCCAAGTGCGCGCTGGTGTCGATGGACAGCACGCTCAAGTCCAACCTGTCGGTGGGCCTGCCGCTGGACATGGTGGTGTACGAGGCCGACCGCCTGGAGAGCGACCGCATCGTCCACATCGACGAGCACAACTCGTACTTCCAGATGCTGCGCAGCACCTGGGGCCAGAAGCTGCGCGAAGTGTTCGACAGCATCGAAGACCCGGTCTGGAACGGCGACGCCAGCACCGCGCCGCTGATGAGCCGCTCCGCACGCGCGCGCACGCTGCGCAAGATCGGCTCGCCCGAGGAAAAGCTGCTGTAAACGGCGCAGGCCGTCGCGCACGGCCTGCGCGCGCAACCGCCCGCACCCCGCCCTGTTTCACCGCCTGACGGATTTCGCATGACGGCGCCGCTGATCGTCTTCTCCCACGCCAACAGCTTTCCAGCCTGCACCTACCGCGTGCTGTTTGACAACCTGCGTGCGCGCGGCTTCGAGGTGCAGGCGNCCAGCCCCTTCGGCCATGACCCGGCCTACCCGGTCACCAACAACTGGCCGCACCTGGTGCAGCAGCTCACCGACTTCACCCGCGAGCACACCGCGCGCACCGGCGCGCCAGCCTTCCTGGTGGGGCACTCGCTGGGCGGTTTCCTGAGCGTGATGACCGCCGCGCGCCACCCCGAACTTGCGCGCGGCGTGGTGCTGGTGGATTCGCCCGTGCTCGGCGGCTGGCGGGCCACCACGCTGGGCGCCATCAAGCGCACGCAGCTCATCGGCGCGCTCTCGCCGGGCCGCGTGAGCCAGCGCCGCCGCACCAGCTGGGACAGCCGCGAGGCCGCGCTCGAACACTTCCGCCACAAGCGCGCCTTCGCCCACTGGCACCCGCAGGTGCTGCTGGACTATGTGGACTGCGCCACCGTGGCCGACGCCCACGGCCGGCGCACGCTGTGCTTTGACCGCGAAGTCGAAACCGCCATCTACAACACCCTGCCCGACAACCTCGACCGGCTGCTGCATCGCCACCCGCTCAAATGCCCGGCCGCCTTCATCGGCGGCACGCACTCGCAGGAGATGCGCCAGGTCGGCATGGCCATGACGGAGAAACTCACCAAGGGCCGCGTGCTGATGCTCGACGGCAGCCACCTCGTGCCGATGGAAAAGCCGCTGGCCACCGCCGCAGCCATCGAGGCCGCGCTGCGCGACATGGGCGCCTGATTCCGGGCTCGAAGCGCGCCGCGCGAAGGGCGATGGGGTCACTCCGCCCAGGTAACCAGCCCGCTCCAGGCGGTGGCAAACACCAGCACGCCAAAGCCGATGCGGTACCAGGCGAAGGGCACGAAGCTGTGGGTGGCGATGTAGCGCAGCAGCCAGCGCACGCACACCCACGCACTCAGGAACGAGAACAGCAGCCCCACGGCAAACAGCGGCACGTCGGACAGGGCCAGCATGGCGCGCTCCTTGTACAGGCTGTAAGCGCCGGCGCCGATGAGCGTCGGAATGGCGAGGAAGAAGGAGAAATCCGTTGCCGCCTGGCGCGAGAGCCCGAACAGCATGCCGCCGATGATGGTCGCACCGCTGCGGCTGGTGCCCGGCACCATGGCCAGGCACTGCGCCAGGCCGACCTTGAGCGCATCGAGCGGCCGCATGGATTCGACGTTGTGGATGCGCACCGCCGAGCGCGGCCGCCGCTCGGCCCACAGAATCACCAGCCCGCCAAGGATGAAGGTGCTGGCCACCACCGTGGGCGTGAACAGGTGCGCCTTGATGGCCTTGCCGAACAGCAGGCCCAGGATCACGGCCGGGAAGAACGCAATCAGCACATTGACCGCAAAGCGCTGCGCCTGCGCCTGCGTGGGCAAGGCCCGCACGGTGGACCACAGCCGCTGCCAGTAGACGAGGATGACCGCGAAGATCGCGCCGGTCTGAATGGCGATGTCGAACACCTTGGCGCGCTCGTCGTCGAAATCCAGGAGCGAGCCCGCCAGAATCAGGTGCCCGGTCGATGAAATGGGCAGGAACTCCGTCAGCCCTTCGACCACCCCCATCACCGCGGCCTTGGCCAGCAACACAACGTCCACACGCGCTCCTTGAAACGAGCGCGGATTATCGCCGCCCCACCCCCGCACCCCGGCGCCGGTGCGACAGCGGCCGCCCCGCCGGATGGGCCGATGGCCGGCTCGGATGGGTCCTGATGCGCCCGCGCGGCGGCTCAGCCGGCATTTTTCCGCCGCATTTCGCGCCGGCAACCGCGCACTTCGCGCCCCCGGCCCGCATTTCGTCGCATGCCGCTGGCTGCGGCGCGGGCGCGTCGGCACAGTGCGCCCCATCGTCAACGAACCGGAGCCGCAGCCATGCAACTCACCCCCGTTATCGCGATTCACCTCAGTGCCGCGCTCGGCGCGCTCGTCACCGGCCCGGTGGCCTTGTTGGCCCGGCGCCAGGGCGCGGCACGCCCGCGGCTGCACCGCGCCTTCGGCTATGCCTGGGTCACGCTGATGGTGATCACCGCCGTTTCGGCGCTGTTCATCCGAGACTTCCAACTGCCCAACATCGCCGGCTACACGCCGATCCACTTGCTGATTCCGCTCACGCTGGGCGGCCTGTTCATGGCCTTCCGCTATCTGCTGCGCAAGAACATCACCGGCCACCGCATGGCCATGCAGCAGCTCTACCTCGGTGCCTGCGTCGGCGCCGGCCTGTTCACCCTGCTGCCCTCGCGCTACCTCGGCCAGTTGGTCTGGGGCCAGTGGCTGGGCTGGCTTTGATCGACCGTTCCGTTGCTGAAAAGGACTTNNGCCATGCTGCTGAACATCCTCTCCCACACCCCGCCCTGGGTCTTCGTTCTGTTCGTCGCCCTGCTGTGGCTGGGCATGAGGCAACTGCTCGCCCACGAGCTGAGCCTGCTGCGCGTGAGCGCGCTGGCGCTGGGCATGAGCGGCTGGTCGCTCTACGGCACCGCATCGGCCTTCGGCGGTGCGGCCGTGCCCATCGGAGTCTGGCTCGCCGCCGCGGCGGCGGTGCTGACCGTGCTGCTGCGCCGCAAGCTGGCCCCGGGCGTACGCTACGACGCCGCACGCGCGCGCTTCACGCTGCCGGGCAGCGCCGTGCCGCTGGCGCTGATGATGGGCATCTTCCTCACCAAGTACGCCGTGGGCGTGGCGCTGTCGGTGGCGCCCGCGCTTTCGCGCGATGCGGCCTTCGCCGCCCTCGTGGGCGGGCTGTACGGGGCGTTCAGCGGTGTGTTTGGGGCCCGCGCGCTGCGGCTGTGGCGCTTGGCGCTGGCCGAAGACCGCCGCCTGGCCATCGCCGCGTGAGGGCGGTGCCGCGCGCCAGGCGCCGCACCCGGTGGGCGCCCGGGATGGGTCAGCTTGTGCATACTGCCGCCATGGCCGCCCTGCACACCACCCGCACTACCTCGGTCCGCACGCGCGCTGCGGTGGTGCTGGTGTTCAACACCTTGATCGCCGTGCTGCTGCCGCGCACCGCCGAGCACGGCTTCTGGCAGAACCTGCTGTACTCCCAGTTCATCGGGCTGAGCATCTGGGCGCTGATCGATGGCGGGAAGACGCTGGTGTTCCGCAGGCACGGCGGCTGGGCCGGCGCACCGCGCATGGCGGCCTGGGTGGTGGTGGCGGTGCCGCTGGGCTATGCCTTGGGCAGCGTGGCGGCCGATCTGCTGCTGGGCTACCCGGCCCTGCGCTCCTGGCGCACGGCGCCCGAGGTCACGCTGCGCATGCTGCTGATCTCGCTGGCCGCCGGCGGCGCCACCGCCTACCTGTTCGCCAGCCGCGAACTGCTGGCGCGGGCGCGGCTGGCCGAGGCGGAGGCCACGCGCCAGGCCACCGAGGCGCGGCTGAAGCTGCTGGAGTCGCAGCTCGAACCGCACATGCTGTTCAACACGCTGGCCAATCTGCGCGCCCTCATCGGCATCGACCCGGCGGCCGCGCAGCGCATGCTGNACCTGCTCAACAACTACCTGCGCGCCACCCTGGGCGGCTCGCGCGTGGCCTGGCACCCGCTGCAGGACGAGTTCGCGCGGCTGCACGACTACCTCGAACTCATGCGCGTGCGCATGGGCGCGCGGCTGCAGTTCACGCTGACGCTGCCGGAGGACTTGCAGGCCATCCCCGTGCCGCCGCTGCTGCTGCAGCCGCTGGTGGAAAACGCCATCATCCACGGGCTCGAGCCCACCGTGCAGGGCGGCAGCGTTCAGGTGCGGGCGCAGCGGCGCACCGACGCCGCGGGTGAAGACTGGCTGGTGCTGGAGGTGCGCGACTCCGGCGCGCGGCTGCACGCGGGCACGCCGGGGCGCACGTCCTCGCGCTTCGGGCTCACGCAGGTGCGCGAGCGGCTGACCTCCTGCTACGGGCCGCAGGCAACTCTTGAATTGATAGCGGAACCTGACCAATTCACGCTGGCATCCCTGCAGATTCCTTTGAAAAATGCCTGACACCCCGCCCCCACCGCGCTGATTGCCGAGGACGAACCCCTGCTGGCCGCCGCGCTGCAGGCCGAGCTGGCCNGGGCTTGGCCGCAGCTGCGCGTGCTCGCCACCGTGGGCGACGGCCACGCAGCGGTCGCGCAGGCCCTGGCGCTGCAGCCCGACGTGCTGTTCTTCGACATCCGCATGCCCGGCCAGAGCGGCCTGGAGGCCGCCACCGAACTGGCCGAGCGCTGGCCATCGGGCGCGGGTGGCCGCCCCTTTCCGGCGCTGGTATTCGTCACCGCGTACGACCAGTACGCCGTGCAGGCTTTCGATGCGCAGGCGGTGGACTACCTGCTCAAGCCCGTGCAGCCGGCCCGCTTGCGGAAAACCGTGGAAAAACTGCGCCAGCCCAGCGCCATCCGGTCGGGTTCTGCTATTGAAATTGAATCAACCCTGGAGGCCACGCTGGCCCGGCTGAGCGCACTCGCCGCGCAGGTGGCGCCGCCCGAGCCGGCCGCCAACCCCGCAACCGCGCCGCCCGCCACCGCGCCCTTGCGCACGCTGGCCTGCAGCGTGGCGGGCACCCTGGGCGCCGCGGTGCGCATGGTGCCGGTGAGCGAGGTGCTGGCCTTCGACGCGGCGGACAAATACCTGCGTGTGCTCACGGCCCAAGCCGAGTACCTCATCCGCACCCCGCTCAAGGACATCCTGCCCCAGCTCGACCCGGCGGATTTCTGGCAGATTCACCGCGGCACCGTGGTCCGCGCCGAGGCGATCGACCTCGTGGAGCGGGACGAATCCGGCCGGCTGCACCTGCGGCTGCGCGGCACGACCGAGCGCTTCGTCGTCAGCCGCCGTNACGCGGCGCGCTTTCGGGCCTTGTGAGCGCGCGGCCCGCGCGGCATCCGCCGCGTGGCCGCCCGGGGAACCTGCCGGGCCGCGCCGGGTTCCCCCTGCTGCGCCTCAGAGGCGCAACCCAGCCCCGGCCCCGGCGGCGCTCAGTAGCGGTAGCCCGGCCCCTCGCGCCAGCCGCGCGGGCCCTCGTACCACTCCGGCCGCGGGTGGTGATGGTGGTGCCGCTTGGCCTCGCGCACCACATAACCCGGCGGCACCCAGGCAATCGGTTGAACCGGCACGGGCCGCACCACCACGGGCGGCGGCGCATACACCGGCACCGGCCGCTGGACCACCACCGGCGCCGGTTGCACATAGACCGGGGCCGGCTGCACGTAGACCGGCGCGGGCTGGACATACACCGGCGCCGCATTGCTCAGGCCAATCGAGACGCCCGGCGACGCCACGCCGACCGACCAGATGACGTTGTCGCGCGCGTGCGCCGGTTGAACGGCCGCCACGGCGGCCACCGCCAGCCCGGTGATGAAGGCCGCGCGCCAGACCCCTGCGCCGAGCGGATTCGTCGAGACGGTGGATTGCATGAAACTCTCCTATGAGGGTTGGGAACCATCGGCACCGCAACACACGGCACCCATGTGCGTATTGAACGCGCCAGACCCCGATACAGACCACCGCGCACCCGTGAAACCGGTTGCCGCATGTAACACGCGCCCCCGCCCGCGCCGCAGCCGATGCCCCCGGCGGGCGGGCTTCGCCCCAGGGTCCGCGGCCTACAATGAAACCACCATGAATGCACCCACCGGCACCCCTTCCAGCCCCGCGCCACNNCTCCCCGCCGCCAGCGCTGACGCACCGCGGCCGAGCAACTTCCTGCGCCAGATCATCGAGCACGACCTCGCCCGCGGCACCGACACCGCACGCCGCTGGGTCGGCCACNCCGGAGAGGGCAGCGTGCAGGCCGCCGGCGGCCCCGACCCCGCACGCATCCGCACCCGCTTTCCGCCCGAGCCCAACGGCTACCTGCACGTCGGCCATGCCAAGAGCATCTGCCTGAACTTCGGCCTCGCCCGCGACTACGGCGGCATCTGCCACATGCGCTTCGACGACACCAACCCCGAGAAGGAGGACGAGGAATACGTCCGCTCCATCCTGGATGCGGTGCGCTGGCTCGGCTTCGGCTGGGACGGCACCCTCGACGGCAAGCCGGTGAGCCACCTCTACCACGCCAGCGACTATTTCGACTTCATGGCCCGCGCCGCCGAGTACCTGATCGAAACCGGCCACGCCTATGTGGACGAGCAGACGCCCGAGCAGATGCGCGCCGCGCGCGGTGACTTCAACACCCCCGGCACCGAAAGCCCGTACCGCCACCGCAGCCCGGCCGAAAACCTCGCACGCTTTCGCGAGATGCGCGCGGGCCTGCATGCCGACGGCGCCATGGTGCTGCGCGCCAAGATCGACATGGCGCACCCCAACATCAACCTGCGCGACCCCGCCATCTACCGCATCCGCCACGCCACGCACCACCGCACCGGTGACGCCTGGTGCATCTACCCGATGTACAGCTATGCGCACCCCATCGAGGACGCGCTGGAAAACATCACCCACAGCATCTGCACCCTCGAGTTCGAAGACCAGCGCCCGTTCTACGAATGGACGCTCGAGCGCATCGTGCCCGTGCTGCGTGCGCCGCAGTTCGAAGCCGCGCGCGCGCTGATCGAGAAAATCGAAGCCCAGGGCGTCGAAGCCGGCAAGGAGTTCGCCCTGCACTGCCACAACCACGCCGACCGCCTCTGGGCCAGCGAGGCCGAAGGCCGCATGCGCGCCCTGTTCGCCCGCTGGGAGCACGACCGCGACGCCGTGCTGCGCGACCTGCCCGAATTCTTCGCCCTGCTCAAGCGCGACACCGCGCAGTTCACCCCGCTGCTGGCCCACGCCCTCGACATCGAGCGGCCCAACCCCTTCCAGCTGCCGCGCCAGCACGAATTTGCGCGGCTCAACCTCACCTACGTCGTCACCAGCAAGCGCAAGCTGGCGCAGCTGGTGAACGAACGACTAGTCAGCGGCTGGGACGACCCGCGCATGCCGACAATCGTCGGCCTGCGCCGCCGCGGCTACACGCCCGAGAGCATCCACCTGTTCACCGAACGCATCGGCGTGACCAAGAGCGATTCCTGGATCGACTACAGCACCCTCGAAGCCTGCCTGCGCGAAGACCTGGAAAACAAGGCCCACCGCGGCATGGCAGTGCTCGACCCCGTCAAGCTGGTGCTCACCAACTGGGCCGAAGTGTTCGGCTCTGACGCCTACACCGAAGACTGCACCCAGCCCGCCCTGCCCCACTCGGCAGTCGCCGAAGGTCAGACGCCCCCGCCCGACCGAATCTTCAAGATCGGCAAGGAAGTCTGGATCGAGCGCGAAGACTTCGAAGAAGTGCCGCCCAAGGGCTACAAGCGCCTGTTCCCGGGGAATGTGGTGCGCCTCAAAGGCGGCTACGTCATCGAATGCACCGGCTGCGCCAAGGGTGCGGACGGCACGGTGACCGAAGTGCACGCCAAAGTGATCCCCGGCACCAAGAGCGGCACCNCCGGCGCCGACAGCGTCAAGGCCAAGGCCGCCATCACCTGGGTGGGCGCGGCAGACGGGGTGCGCGCCGAAGTGCGCCTGTACGACCGCCTGTTCACCGACCCGCAACCCGACGCGGGCGGCAAGAACTTCCTGAACGCACTGAACCCCGACAGCCTGAAGGTGGTGACGGCCTATGTGGAGCCGTCACTGGCCGCCGCCAAGCCGNACCAGAAATTCCAGTTCGAGCGCCACGGCTACTTTGTGGCCGACCGTGTGGACCATGGGGCGGGCGGGAAAGTGGTGTTCAACCGGGTGACGGGGTTGAAGGATTCCTGGGGAAGTGAGGCCGTGTTCTACCTCGACCTCTTCGCGACCCTGAACCGCCACCAGGTCAGCTATGTGCTGATCGGCGGTCTGGCGGTGGCGCTGCACGGGGTCGAGCGCAACACCATGGACATCGACGTTTGCGTCGTGGTGTCACCCGCCAACCTGGCAAACCTCGTCGCCGCCGCCCAGGATCTCCAGTTGCAGCCCGTCCTGCCGGTGCCGTTGAGCGCTCTGACAGACATCGACACACTCCACCGCTGGCACACCGAACGCCACCTGAAGGCCTTTGCCCTGCAAAGCAACCAGCTGGCGGGCGTGACGCTGGACGTACTGCTCTTCCCGCCGGTGGATCCACAAGCCATGGTGCAAAGAGCGCACCGGCTCGACCTTGCCGGCGTCGAAGTGCCCCTGGCCTGTATTGACGACCTGATCGCACTCAAGCAGAGTGCCGCGCGCCCCATTGACCTGGCCGACATCGAGCACCTCCAACGCCTGCCAAAGCCATGACGCCGACCCATTCGCCCGGCCAGACGCGGACACCGCTGAGCCCGCGCGACGCGCGCACCTACCACGTCAGCGACGAACGCCTTCAGGCCTTTGCGCAGCTGACCCCGCTGCAGCGTCTGCAATGGATCGAACAGTGCGCACACTTCGTGCGACTGGGACAGCAGGCGCGCCAGGCCAGCCGTACCCAGCCTTCCGAACGCTGACTGGCGCCGCGTCCGGATGGACGACCACGCATGCCTCTTTGCAGGAATGAAGCTCGCGAGGCCAAGGCCGGAAGTCGAGCCAATACTGGCGTTCCTGGCAGAAAAACCCAACCGATAAGGGTTGGGTTATTTGGTGATTGGTGGCGGATAGTGTACCCAGCGGAAAAGCGGCTCCCGAGCTTACGAGCGAGGGCGGGGCTACGAGGGCTCCCGAGGGNAGATAAGTCAGTCGATCGCACAACCAGCCAAACCCCAAGTGCTCCTGCTCCAGACGCAGCCGGGGCCGGTGGCGATCGAATCGGAGGTCGTTATAGACCGCCGTCTCCTCGGGCGTGAGACGCGCCAGGTCGTGGCGCACAGGGTCGGGCTCCTCGCCCCAGTGCAGGCGGTGGGCAACGAGCGTCGCGCGGTCCATGAGGAAGGACGCCACGCCGGGGAAGTAGCCACGCAGTTGGTCGAGGATGGCGAATCCGTGGGTGTCGATGTCGCCCCAGTAGTGCAGCTGGCATCGATGCAGCCACTCGGCGCGCGCCAGCGGCTCCCAACCGTAGCCTGCGCCGAAGACAACGATGGCGCCCGCAGTCAGCGGGAAGGAGAGGAAGTTCGTTTCGTTTTCAGTGATGAAGACGCGCCGTGCGGGTAGCGCCAGCGCCGCGAAGCTCTCAGCGTCCAGCGTGATGTCGGGCAGGCCTTCACAGCCCGGCAGGCTGGGCAAGGCCGGGTCGAGCAGGCGAAACCGAATCCGCACCGGCTTGTCCAGGAAGCCGAATCGGCGCGTGAACTGCGCGACGCCGGTCGCGTCAAGTTCGATGACTTCAGGTGGCAGCGCCAGGTCCAGCAGCTCGGCCAAGACGCCTCGGTGGGCCTCGATGAACTTGCTGTCCACCCCNGGCGCGTCCACCTGGCGCAGGTACACGCCCGGCCGCGGGTGGGCCTGCAGCCACGCGACGACAGCCAGGAGGCGTTCCCATCGGTCAGCCAGATCCAGGGCCTGGAGCGGGCGCCTGGACATCCACACCAGCAGCGCGGGCTGCGCGGCCGCTGTCTGCTGCCACACTGCCTCGAACCGCTGCGCTTGCCGAGCCTTGCCGATGAAGGCCAAGGCGTCTTGCAGGGTATCGATCCAGACGGTCGCAGGGAGCAGCTGCATGCCCTGGACGCGGTGGTTCCACTCGCGCCATTCGATCCGAACCTGCGGGGTATCGGCGATGGCACGCACCCAGTCACGCACGGCCTCGAAGCGATCGGACAGGTCGGAAGCCGAGGGGGCCTTCAGGCTCAGGCGCAGGGGCCACGCAGCGGTGTCCGTCACCGTGGCCCGCAGCAAGTCGCCCCGGTCCCACAGGCGTTGGACCTGGGCCCGCAAATCAGCCGGCGCGGTCCAGCTCATGGCATCACGCCATCCCCGGCAGCTCCGGCTCCGGCCATGCGTTCCGCCTGCTGAGCCCGGTACTCCTCGATCGTCAGGCAGCGCAGCCGCGAGTCGCGCCCGCCCTCGTTGTGCACGAATCCGACGCTGGCCACGAAGGGCTCGATGATGTGGATCTTCTGCAGCGGCGTGACGATCAACAGCTGCAGATTGAGCTGCTGGAACAGGCGCAACCCGTACTGCGCCGACTCGTCCGATCCGCGCCCGAAAGCTTCGTCGATCACGACGAAACGGAAACTGCGCGAACGCACCGCGCCCCACTCCAGCCCGAACTGGTAGGCCAGGCTCGCAGCCAGCACGGTGTAGGCCAGCTTCTCCTTCTGACCGCCCGACTTCCCGCCCGAGTCCGAGTAGTGCTCGTGCTCGGCACCGTCGGCGCGCCAGCGCTCGCTGGCCGAGAACAGGAACCAGTTGCGTACGTCGGTGACCTTGGCGGTCCAGCGCCGGTCGGCGTCCGACAGCCCTTCACGACCCCGGAAGCGGTCGATGATGGCCTTGACCTGCAGGAACTTGGCTTCCGAATACTGTTCGTCGGCCGAGCCCGTCATCGCGCCCTCGGTGCACGCGCGCAAATCCTGCTGGAAGTCGCGGATCTCCGCATCCGGGCTGGGCAGCGCCACCAGCTTGATGTACCGGCCGGGGTTGTAGTCGATGGCTTGGAGCGACTGGTTGATGAAGTCGACGCGCTCCTTGATCGTCTCGCGCTCGCGGGCGAGCTGGGCGTTGAAGTTGGCGATCTCGTTGATCGTGTTGACGTTCAGCAGCTCCTTGAAGCGCGCCTCGAATCGCGGCAGGTCGTCGCCCTTCAAGCCGGTGAGCATCCGTTCGTACTCCGGCAGCGCCGCAAGTGCAACGTCCATCTCGACGGTCTCGGCCTTGAACTCCTCCTTGAAGCCGCGCATGGCATTGACGATGCGCTCGGTGAGCCGCGCCAGGCGCTTGTCCTCCGCGTCGATGCGCTGCTGCAGCCATTGGCGCATGTCCTGCTCGCGGTTGTCACAGGACTCGACCGACAGTTGATGCTCGCCCAGCGCCTGCGCGCGCCATTCATCCAGGTGCTCAATCTGCGCGCCGGTGAGCGGCAAGTCGTTCAACACGCTGGCGGCCTTGACCTGCCCCCGCCAGCCGTACCATGGTAAACGAGAGAAGTCCGTCAACCCAGGAGAATGACGGACATGAAGAAGAGCAGGTTCAGCGACGAACAAATCATTGGCTTCTTGCGACAGGCCGAGGCCGGCATGGGCATCCCCGAGTTGTGCCGCAGCGGCGGCTTCAGCCAGGGCACCTTCTACAAATGGCGCGCCAAGTTCGGCGGCATGCAGGTCTCCGAGGCCCAGCGCCTGCGCGAGCTTGAGAGCGAGAACGCCAGGCTCAAGCGGCTGCTGGCCGAGGCCCACCTGGACATCCATGCCTTGAAGAGCGTCTTCGGGGTAAAGCGTTAGCCCCACAGGCGCGGCCCGACGCCATCCGACAGATGATTGAGCAGCATCACCTCTCGGAGCGGCACGCCTGCCGCCTTGTGGGGCTATCCCGAGACAGCTACCGCCACCCACCGCAGCCCAGCGAGCTCAACGCCACCCTGGGTGAACAGATTCGGCAAACGGCCCTGGTGCGCCGCCGGTTTGGCTACCGGCGCATCCACGACATGCTGCGCGAGCAGTTTCCAGGGGTGAACCACAAGCGCATCTACCGGCTGTACCGGCAGGCCAACCTGACGGTGAAGCAGCGCCGCAAAGCCAAACGGCCAACGCAGGAGCGCGTGCCGCTGCAACTGGCCAGGAACATCAACGAGGTGTTGAGCATGGATTTCGTCTCGGACAGCCTCTCCAGCGGCCGGCGCATCAAGTGCCTGACGGTGGTGGACGATTTCAGCAAGGAGTCGGTCGAGATAGCGGTGGACTACGGCATCTCGGGCCAGTACGTCACCCGCGTGCTCGACCAGGTGGCACGGTTTCGCGGCTACCCGGCAGCGGTGCGAACGGACAACGGCCCGGAGTTCACCAGTCGGGCGTTCCTGGCCTGGACGCACAAGAACGGGATTCGGCACATCCTGATTGAGCCGGGCAAGCCGATGCAAAACGGCTACATCGAGAGCTTCAACGGCAAATTCAGGGATGAGTGCCTCAACGAGCAGTGGTTTGAATCGTTGTCACAGGCCCGGGAGTGCATTGCACATTGGCGGCGGGATTACAACGAGGTCAGGCCGCACAGCAGTCTGGGACGCATCCCGCCGGCACGATTCGCCCAGCAGCACCGCCAGCGCGCTGGCGGTGCTGCTGGCAGTGGGCAGAAACATAATTTCGATTAACCTTAACCCCGGACTTCTCCAATCAGCTGGTACGGTCAATGGGGGCAGGTCAGCGCGCTCCCTGTCCGAGAGCTTTCTTTACGCTCATTATCGCGAAGAGCCAGCTCTTCCTCATCCAGATCGCGCCATTTGGCTTGCAGGTACTCGATTTCGGCCACTTCCTCGGGTGGCAGCCCATGCCGCACGGCCCGGTAAATCTTGCGACCCGAGTTGTCCTTGCTCGGCTCGCGCATGGTGGCGAAGAAAATCGGGTAGTCCGTTCTCTTCGGGCACAGCGGCCCCTTGGTAGGATCGTCATTCCACTTCTGGATGAAGAGCACG
This sequence comes from Burkholderiaceae bacterium, assembly GCA_013693755.1. Classification (GTDB taxonomy): domain Bacteria; phylum Pseudomonadota; class Gammaproteobacteria; order Burkholderiales; family Burkholderiaceae_C; genus Tibeticola. The sequence continues at coordinate 2,414,886 of CP059256.1, read as the reverse complement.
CTGGCGTTTGCGGTCGCGGTCGCTTTCCAGCTCGTCGTAGAGCTTGGTGAAGATGAGCTTGAACAGCTCCTCGAACACGTCCACGCCGGCATTGGCCAGGACTTCGTCCTCCATTTCGAGGATCAGGTCCGAGGGACTTGCGCTCGTTGACCAGCTTGTCGTGCTGGATCAGGTCGTCGATGGTCCAGCGCTCGGAGAGGATGTCCGAGAGCTTCTCCAGGCTGCTCGGAATGCGCGGGATGTCCTCGAAGTAGTTCGGGTCCTTGCGGTGGTAGTAAGAGATCTGCTGCCCGTTGGTCACACGCCCATGGGCGCGCCGGTGGCGTTGCAGTAGCTCTTGAGCTGCTCCTTGCCGTCCTTTAGCTTGGGCTTCTTCAGTTCGACCAGGATGTAGGGCGTGGTGGTCTTGTCCTTGTCGAAGATGCAGATGTCGGCGCGCTTCTTCTCGCGGCCGAAGGTGACTTCGTACTCCACCGTAATGCGGCCGACGGGGTAGCCAGATCGACATGCAGCACGCGCAAGTAGAGCTGGCGCACCGCCTCCTCCGGCGTGAGCTTGATCGGCTTGCCGCGCACGAGACAGGTGACGTAGGGCGCTGCGGCTTTGCCGGCTTTCTTGAGCGTGATGTCTGCCTCCAGCGCGGCGATGTGCTCGGGCTTGAACTGGTCGAGCCGGTAGGCGCTGTCTTTCAGCAGGTCTGCAAGGGTGACGGTCATGTCGATTTTCCTGAACGCTCGTTGTTCTCTTCGTCGGCGCCCCGGCGCGCACCCAGTCGTCCACTTCGGAGAGCTTGAACTTCCACAGCCGCCCGACGCGGTGCGCCGGCAATCCCGGTGCTCGCGCCAGCGATAGACGGTGTCCTTGGCCACGCCCAGGTGTTGGGCGACCTGCTCGACGGAAACCCACGGTTCGGTGGTCATGGCTTGCACGCTTACCAACGGGAAGCGCCTAAAGTGGATGAAACCGGATGAAAGTCTATCAGCGGAAAGATGCTCACCCAAGCTTGGCTTCGGGGCGGAACAACGCGTGAATCAGGGCATCGCGATCAACCCGGAGACCCCGATGCGCCACACCGATCCCCGCGCCGCCTACGCTGCGCGCACCACGCAGATCCACGCCAAGCTGGCGCGGCTGCAGCAACGATCAGGGCTGGCAGGAACTGGCCGGGGAACTGATGCCCGGCACAATCGGCGCGGAACTGCAGGAATGGGAGCAGACGGAGGAAATGGCATGAAGCCGAAAGTCCAGGCTTTGGGCAGGCCAGTCGCCCGCGAACGCCGGGATGGCGGCCAGGTCAAGCTGTCCACCTTCATCCCGCTGAAGATCAGGAAGCGCGGCGCCAGCAAAGTCGTGGTGCGGCCAGATGGGGCGGTCGAGTCGCCGGTCAAGGTCGCCAACCAGATCGACCAGCCCTTACTGGTGGCCCTGACGCGGGCCTTCTACTGGCAGCAACTGCTCGACGACGGTGTGGTCGGCAGTGGCAGCGAGATCGCCCAACGCGAAGGCCTGCACCACTCGACGGTCAACGAACTGCTGCGCCTGACGCTGCTCGAGCCAGCCATCATCCAGAGCATCCTGGCCGCGCAGCNNAAGTGCATGAGCCTGCTGTGGTTCCAGCGGAACCCGCTGCCGACCGACTGGGTGGCGCAGCGGGAAGTGGTGGCGGGGTTTGATGCGTGAAATCAGGCCATCACGATCTGAGTGTGCACCTCGACCTTGAGCGCACGCTTGATGGCAGCAAAGACTGCCGAGATGTTGCTCATGGTCGGGTTGCCCGACTGCGACAGCATCCGGTGCAAGCTCTTGGCAGGCTTGTGAATTTCCTCGGCCAGCGCCTCGAAGCCCACAGTGGCGTTGACGAGATCGCGCAGGATCAGCTTGGCTGATTCCGGCTCNCCATTGACGAACAGGGTGATGGCCTCGTCCAGAAGCGCCTGCGCAAAGGCCGGATCGTTCTGCACGCGCGCGGCCACGGTTTCTTTGAAATCACGGGTCAGTGCCATGTTCACTTTNCCTTGTCTAGAGGATGCCTTACGGCGCTTGTAGTCTTCCCACAGCGCCACCGCTTGGTCGATGTCCTGCTGTTGACGCTTCTTGGTGCCACCGCCGATCAGGATGATGATCTTCAGTCCGTCCTTGGCCAGATAGATGCGCAAGCCCGGCCCNCAATCGATCTTGTATTCCCCAATGCCGCGAAACCACTCGACGTTGGACAGGTTGCCTTGTTCCATCCGGCTGACGGCTACGCGCACCTTGGCGGCGGCAACGGCCTCCAGCGACCCGAACCACTCCGCGAAGGGGCTGTCGCCATCGTCCAGCAGGAGTTCTTTGATCTGGTAGCTCATGAGGAAAATGGTAACGTATAAGTTTCCATTTCACCAGTGTGGCAGGTTCGATGCCTGGCCGATGGCCTTGGTTGACGATGGAACCGCCGACCGTAAGTTGTTGATTTTACTAGGCCACCATCTGCGCCTACCCGCAGACCAAACGGAGAACAGAGACGGCTCTAACCGAGAAAGTGGCCGATTTCAGTCGTTTCGGCAGCAGGCCACCCGCAGCAAAGGTAGCCGGAACCCCGCGTGGTGCGGGGACTTCAGGCAAGAAAAAGGGCCCGGAGATTTTCCGAGCCCTTGTGTATGGTGGAGCTGGCGGGATTTGAACCCGCGTCCGCAAACCTTCCTCGCGCAGATCTACATGTTTAGCGTGCTGATTTGAGTCTCGCCGCTACGGTCGCGCAGACGCACGCTACCGGAGCCGCCAGTGCCCTTGAATCTCGCTCGGCCCCAAGGCACCCGGGGACGGGCCAGCCGATGTGAATGCCCTCGCAGCCTGGACGGCTTGCGCCACCCTTGCCCAGCCCATCGGCCTGCTGTTGCGAGGCTCACCGGTGTTTAGGCGGCGAGTGCGAAACGTTCGTCGTTTGCAGTTACTTTGGTTCAGTCAGTTTTACGAGCGCACTGAGCTCGACATGCACCGCTGCGATTCCAACCCACGTCGAAACCAATGCAGCCCCAAGGACCATATTTTAGGCCCCGGTGAGCCATTTCAAGAGCTGCTGCGGTGAATCCACGTGCAAATCCGCAGGCCATTGGCTGACGTCGGCCTGCGCGCCGAGGTACCCGTAGCGCGCGGCAACGGTGCGCATGCCGGCAGCGCGGCCGGCGAGCATGTCGCGCTCGTCGTCGCCGACATAGACGCAGCCCGAGGGTGCCACGCCCAGCCGCCGCGCGGCTTCGAGCAACGGCGCGGGGTGGGGTTTGGGGTGTGGCGTGGTGTCGCCGCTGACGATGGCCTGCGCGGTGGCAAACAGCGGCAGCTGCCGAGTCAGCGGGTCGGTGAAGCGCGCCATCTTGTTCGTCACCACGCCCCAGGGCAGCGCGCGCGCGGCCAGCGCGGCGATGAGTTCGGCCACGCCGTCGAACACGCGGGTGCGCTCGGCCAGGGCGCGTTCGTAGGTGTCGAAGAACTCGTCGCGCAGCGGCGGGTAGTCGGGGTGGCTGGGGTCGATGCCGAAGGCCACGCCGAGCATGCCACGCGCGCCGGCGCCAGCCATGGGGCGGTAGCGCTCGAGCGGCAGCGGCGGCAGGCCGCGGATGGCGCGCATGTGGTCGGCGGCGGCGGCGAGGTCGGGGGCGCTGTCGATGAGGGTGCCATCGAGATCGAACAGCACCGCGGCGATCGGTGGTGCCGCCTCGCTGGCGGGCATGGGCGCCGTCATGCCGCAGTGGCCGGCTCGGCANCCGGCCTTGCGGGTGGCGAGCAGGTAGTTGACGCTGGTGTCTGCGCTCAGGCGGTAGCGGCGGGTGAGCGGGTTGTATTCCATGCCGCGGGTGGCTTGCAGGTCAAGGCCGGCTTCGCGGCACCAGGCGGCCAGTTCGCTGGGGCGGATGAAGCGGGCGTATTCGTGCGTGCCTTTGGGCAGCAGTTGCAGCACGTACTCCGCGCCGACGATGGCGAACAGGAAGGACTTGGGGTTGCGGTTCAGCGTGGAGAAGAACACCCAGCCGCCGGGTATGACCAGCGCGGCGCAGGCGCGCACGACGGATGCGGGGTCGGGCACGTGCTCGAGCATTTCCATGCAGGTGACGACGTCGAAGCCCGCCGGCTGCTCGGCCGCCAGCGCCTCCACCGCCACTTCGCGGTAGCGCAGATTCGCCACGCCGGTCTCCAGCGCATGCAGTTGCGCCACCTTGAGCGACTTTTCGGCCAGGTCGATGCCGAGCACGTCGGCGCCCTTGCGGGCCATGGCCTCGGCCAGAATGCCGCCGCCGCAGCCCACGTCGAGCACGCGGCGCCCGGCGAGCGGCGCGAGGCCGTCGATCCAGGCCAGGCGCAGCGGGTTGATTTCGTGCAGGGGNCGGAACTCGCTCTCGGGGTCCCACCAGCGGTGGGCGAGTTCGGAGAACTTGGCCAGTTCGGCCGCATCGACGTTGGGTGCGTTCATGGGCTCAATTTTCCCATGCAGGGCGGTGCTCAGCGTGCCGGGGGTGGCTCTTGGAGCGGGATTCAGAAGATTTTGGCCGCAACCCCAGCGCCAACCGGTCAGGTCTTGCTATTTTTTTGATTACTCAGCCAGATGATGAAAGGCCGCGAAGCGTGCGCGCTCCTGCGCCACGCGCGCCCGGGTGATGCAGCCGCGCGGCGCGCGGCCATGGTCGCGCCAGTAGGCCAGCCAGGCCTGGCTCTGGTAGGGATCGGCCACGATGTAGCCGGCCTCGGGNGTGCAGACGCCGTCGGCGCCGCAGCGCTTCCAGGTGGCGGCGGCGACGATGCGGCCGTCGCGCGTGAGGCCGGGGAAGGCGCTGGCCAGCAGGTCGCGCCGGTATTCGTCGATGAGGAAGGAGCGGCCCAGCCGGCGGTCGAAGAAGTAGATGCTGGCGTTGTCGGTGTAGGTGAGGTCGGCCGGTTCGGCAGGCGAAGGGAAGCCGAACACCGCCTTGCCCGGCGAGAAGCCGAGGTCGGCCCGCAGATCGCAGGCATGGTGCGGCGCCATCGCGGCGGCGGAGAGGCCATACACCCGCATGGACGGTCGCCCTTCGCGCGGCGATTGCGGCATGGCGGAGAACTCGCGCCCGTCGATGGAAATCATCGGCAGGCCGTAGACGTTGCCGTCACGCTGGTTGCGCTCGGTGCAGATGAACTGCGGCCCGGTGTCTTCGACGATGCGCGCGCGCTGGCCGTCGTCGCTCACCCGCACGGTGCGAATCTGCAGCGGGCCGGTGCCTTGCATTTCGGCGTCGCCCTGCGGCCAGCTGAGCGAGCGGATGTAGAAGCTCTGCGCNCGCCGCGCCGCCCGTGGCACGGGCGCGGCGCCATCGGCGTCGAGTTCCGAGGCCGCGGCATAAAAGCCGGTCATGCCGCCCTGGAACAGCGGCCGCGCGCGCTGCTGCTGGCGCAGCACGTCGGTGAAGCGGTAGTGCTCGCCATTGACGTCGACCAGGTAACGCCAGCTGCCCTGCACCGGGAAGGCCTCGTTCGACAGCGGCGTGCGGTAGGCGCGCAGCGGCTGGCCTTCGCGCTCGGGCAGCTCGATCAGGCTGACCTGGCCAAAGCGCGCCCCGGAGAAGGAGCGCAACACGAAGCGCCCGTCCGGGCTGATGCGCTCGTAGCTGCCCAGCGCCGCCTCTCCGTTGTCGTCCGCACCCGCCAGCGCGGTGGGCAGCACGTGGTAGCTCACGGGGGATGCAGTCGGAGTCGGCCGACGCATCCATCGCCAGACCCAGCGCCAGCCAGACACCCGCCGCCCACCGCCATGGGACGCGGCGCTCAAAGAAGCCGCTCAGCGTTGCACCGAACATGTCTGCAAATCCTCCAGCCGCTCCCGCAGCAACTGCAGCCACGCCGCATCGGGCATGACCCCGAGAATGGGCCACGGATGCGAGCGCCCCTGCCAGCGCACCCAGGCCATCGGCCAGTGGTTGCGCACCTGGGTGCCGGGCCAGTCGGTCAAGCGGGCAGCCGGCCAGGCGGCGAGTTCGGACAGCCCGGCCGCTGCAACCGCGGCATGCCACTCGGCTTCGGGCACGCGCGGGTCGCGCACGCCGTGCACATCGAAGCCCGCGGCCTGGGCCTGGTCGCGCAGGCGCGGCCACTCGCGCAGGGCATACACCATGCGGGGCGAGAGCACCACCAGCAGTTGCGCGCGGGCGGCCTGCGGGTCGAGCGCCGCATCACCGCCCGCGCGCACCGCGGCGCAGACCGCCTCGCGCGCGGGCCAAGGCGCGGAGGCGCCCGGGGCCGTCGCCGTGGCCAGCAAAGCCGCCCCAGCCACTACCCCTGCGCGAGCCACGGCCACCCCGATGGGGTGGCCCTGCGAACCCTCGCCTGCGAACGCCGCTCATGCACCCACCCGAGAACACCATGAAAAAGCCCCCGGGCCGAGTGGCCCGCGGGGCTTTCGTGAAGCAATTCCGGGGAATTACTTGTTCGGGCGGGTGCCGACCACTTCGATTTCCACGCGACGGTTCTTCGCGCGGCCTTCGGCGGTCTTGTTGCTGGCGATGGGCTGCTTCTTGCCCTTGCCTTCGGTGTAGACGCGGTTCTTCTCGATGCCCTTGGACACGAGGTAGGCCTTCACGGCCTCGGCGCGGCGCACCGACAGCTTCTGGTTGTAGGCGTCGGTACCGATGGAGTCGGTGTGGCCGACGGCGATGATCACTTCGAGGTTGATGTCCTTGATCTTGCTGACCAGGTCATCGAGCTTGGCCTTGCCTTCGGGCTTGAGCACAGCCTTGTCGAAGTCGAAGAAGGCGTCGGCCGCGTAGGTCACCTTGGAGGCCGCGGCAGGAGCCGGAGCCGGAGCGGGGCCGGAGCGGGCGCCGGGGCCGGAGCAGGCGCAGCAGCGGGCGCCGGAGCCGGAGCCGGAGCGGGCTTGAGCGCACCGTCGCAGTCCTTGGCCGCAGTGGCAGGCGTCCAGAAGTTGTCGCGCCAGCACAGGGTGCCGTCGCCGTTCTTCCACTGCAGGTTGCCGTGGTTGTTGCGCCAGTTGTCGGAGTTGACGTTGGAGCCGGAAGCGAAGGCGGAGCCGGCCAGGGCCACGGAGGCAAAAAGCATCGCCACTTTGTTCAGATTCTTCATGGTTCTCCTCAAGAGAAAAAGCCGCAGCGCCGCTGCGTGAATGGGACGCTCGACATGACCACCACGCCAAACGTTCAATTCATTGTGCCACACCGCCCCGACACGCCATCGGGGCCCGCCGGTCATATGACCGCTTCCAGCCGCAAGGGAGACAAAGTGTTGCCAGAGCGCAACGAGCCGCCGGGGAGCGCCTAAAATCTCCGCTTCGCCTGTTGCCGCCGTGCCCATGACCTCGTTCGCCAAAGAAACCCTGCCTGTCAGTCTCGAAGAGGAAATGCGCCGCAGCTACCTCGATTACGCGATGAGCGTGATCGTGGGTCGCGCGCTGCCCGACGCGCGCGATGGCCTCAAGCCCGTGCACCGGCGCGTGCTCTACGCGATGCACGAGCTCAACAACGACTGGAACCGGCCGTATAAGAAGTCGGCGCGCATCGTCGGTGACGTGATCGGTAAGTACCACCCGCACGGCGATTCCNCGGTGTACGACACCATCGTGCGCATGGCGCAGGACTTCTCGCTGCGCCACATGCTGGTGGACGGCCAGGGCAACTTCGGCTCGGTCGACGGCGACAACGCCGCGGCCATGCGTTACACCGAAATCCGCCTGGCCAAGATCGCCCACGAGATGCTGGCCGACATCGACAAGGAAACCGTCGACTTCGGCCCCAACTACGACGGCAGCGAGCGCGAGCCGCTGGTGCTGCCGAGCAAGCTGCCCAACCTGCTGGTCAATGGCTCGGCCGGCATTGCGGTGGGCATGGCCACCAACATCCCGCCGCACAACCTCAACGAGGTGGTGGACGCCTGCCTGCACCTGCTGCGCCACCCGGAGGCGTCGATCGACGAGCTGATGGAGATCATCCCCGCGCCGGACTTCCCCACCGCGGGCATCATCTACGGCATCAACGGCGTCAAGGACGGCTACCGCACCGGCCGCGGGCGGGTGGTGATGCGCGCCAAGTGCCATTTCGAGGACATCGACAAAGGCCAGCGCCAGGCCATCATCGTCGATGAGCTGCCCTACCAGGTCAACAAGAAGACGCTGCAGGAGCGCATGGCCGAGCTGGTGCACGAGAAGAAGATCGAGGGCATCAGCCACATCCAGGACGAGTCGGACAAGTCCGGCATGCGCCTGGTCATCGAGCTCAAGCGCGGCGAAGTGCCCGAGGTGGTGCTCAACAACCTCTACAAGCACACCCAGCTGCAGGACACCTTCGGCATCAACATGGTGGCGCTGGTGGACGGCCAGCCCAAGCTGTGCAACCTCAAGGACCTGATCGTCGTTTTCCTGGATCACCGCCGCGAGGTGGTCACCCGGCGCACCGTTTTCGAGCTGCGCAAGGCGCGCGAGCGCGGCCATGTGCTCGAAGGCCTGGCGGTGGCGCTGGCCAACATCGACGAGTTCATCCGCATCATCCGCGAGTCGCCCACGCCGCCGGTGGCCAAGGCCGAACTGATGCAGCGCGCCTGGGACAGCGCCCTGGTGCGCGAGATGCTCACCCGCGCCAAGGCTGACGGCGGCACGGTCAATGCCGACGACTACCGGCCTGATGGCCTGGACCGCGCCTACGGCATGCAGGCCGACGGGCTGTACCGCCTCTCGGAGACGCAGGCGCAGGAAATCCTGCAGATGCGGCTGCAGCGCCTCACCGGGCTGGAGCAGGACAAGATCGTCGCCGAGTACAAGGAGGTCATGGCCCAGATCGACGACCTGCTCGACATCCTGGCCCGGCCCGAGCGCGTCTCCACCATCATCGGGGAGGAGCTCGGCGCGCTCAAGCACGAGTTCGGCCAGACCAAGCTCGGCGCGCGCCGCAGCCAGATCGAGCACAGCGCGCAGGACCTCTCCACCGAAGACCTCATCACCCCCACCGACATGGTGGTCACGCTCAGCCACACCGGCTACATCAAGAGCCAGCCGCTGAGCGAATACCGCGCCCAGAAGCGCGGCGGCCGCGGCAAGCAGGCCACGGCGACGAAGGAAGACGACTGGATCGAGCAGCTCTTCATCGCCAACACGCACGACTACATCCTGTGCTTCTCCAACCGCGGGCGGCTGTACTGGCTCAAGGTGTGGGAAGTGCCCTCGGGCTCGCGCGGCTCGCGCGGGCGGCCCATCGTCAACATGTTCCCGCTCGCCGAGGGCGAGAAGATCACCGTGGTGCTGCCGCTCACCGGCGAATTCCGCAGCTTCCCGGCGGACCACTATGTGTTCATGGCCACGCGCATGGGCACGGTGAAGAAGACCCCGCTCGACGAGTTCTCCAACCCGCGCAAGGCCGGCATCATCGCCGTCGACCTCGACGNNGGGGACTACCTCATCGGCGCAGCCCTGACCGACGGCCAGCACGACGTGATGCTGTTCTCCGACGGCGGCAAGGCCGTGCGCTTCGACGAGAACGACGTGCGCCCCATGGGCCGCAACGCCCGCGGCGTGCGCGGCATGATGCTCGAGGAGGGCCAGAGCGTCATCGCCATGCTGGTGGCCGAGGACGAATCGCAAAGCGTGCTGACCGCCACCGAGAACGGCTACGGCAAGCGCACCCCGATCGGCGAGTACACCCGCCACGGCCGCGGCACCAAGGGCATGATCGCCATCCAGCAAAGCGAGCGCAACGGCACCGTCGTGGCGGCCACGCTGGTGCGGCCCGACGACGAGATCATGCTCATCACCGACCGCGGTGTGCTGGTGCGCACCCGCGTGGCCGAGGTGCGTGAACTCGGCCGCGCCACGCAGGGCGTCACCCTCATTGCCCTGGACGAGGGCGCCAAGCTCATCGGCCTGCAGCGCATCGTGGAGAACGACGCGCAGAGCGCCGCCGGCGGCGAGGATGAGGCACCCACCGCCGGCTGAGGGGTTCCAAAAAGTCACTTTTTGATAGCATCAATCGACCATCTGACGCTGGGGTACCCGGCAAAATCCTTGTAAACCTCCGATGACACGCCCCTACAACTTCTCCGCCGGCCCCGCCACCATGCCCGAAGAGGTGCTGGCGCAGGCGGCGGCCGACATGCTCGACTGGCAGGGCAGCGGCATGGGCGTGATGGAGATGAGCCATCGCGGCAAGGAGTTCATGGCCATCTGTGCGCAGGCCGAGGCCGACCTGCGCGAGTTGCTGGCCGTGCCCGCGCAGTTCCGCATCCTGTTCATGCAGGGCGGTGGCCTGGCGGAAAACGCCATCGTGCCGATGAACCTCTCGCGCGGCGGCACGGTCGATTTCGTGGTCACCGGCGCCTGGAGCCAGAAATCGCACAAGGAAGCGCAGAAATACTGCAACGCCCAGCTCGCGGCCAGCAGCGCCGACAGCGGCTTCACCACCCTGCCCGACCCCGCCAGCTGGCGCCTGAGCCGCGGCGCGAGCTACGTGCACCTGTGCAGCAACGAAACCATCCACGGCGTGGAGTTCCACACCCTGCCGGACCTCGCCGCGCTGGGCAGCGACGCGCCGCTGGTGATCGACTTCTCCTCGCACGTGGCCTCGCGGCCGGTGGACTGGTCGCGCGTGGGCCTGGCCTTCGGCGGCGCGCAGAAGAACATCGGCCCGGCCGGGCTCACGCTCGTCGTCGTGCGCGAAGACCTGCTCGGCCATGCCCTGGCCATCTGCCCCAGCGCCTTCGACTACCGCACCGTGGCCGACAACGGCTCCATGTTCAACACGCCGCCCACCTACGCCATCTACATCGCCGGCCTGACCTTTCAGTGGATCAAGCGCCAGCGCGAGGGCGATGCGCAGGGCGTGGCCGCCATGGAGCAACGCGCCATCGCCCGCGCGCAGTTGCTCTACGACGCCATCGACCGCTCCGAGGCGTTCTACAACCCCGTCGCGCCGCACTGCCGCTCGCGCATGAACATTCCCTTCTTCCTGCGCGACCCCGGGCCGGATGGCGCGGCCTACGATCGCTTCCTCGCCGGCGCCAGGGCCCGCGGGCTGCTGCAGCTCAAAGGCCACAAATCGGTCGGTGGCCTGCGCGCCAGCCTCTACAACGCCATGCCGCTGGCAGGCGTGCAGGCGCTGGTGGACTACATCCGCGAGTTCGAGCGCAGCCTTGCCTGAGGCTGATCGCGCCGCCCCCTTTCCACCATGGCCCAGAACCCCGTCCAATCCGAAGCCCTCGCCGCGCTGCGCGTGCAGATCGACGCCATCGACCAGCAGCTGCTCAGCCTGCTCAACCAGCGCGCCCGCGTGGCCGAGCAGGTCGGTGAAATCAAGCGCGCCGAAGGCTCGCCCTTCTTCCGCCCGGACCGCGTCGCCCAGGTCATCGAGAAAATCCAGGCGGCCAACACCGGGCCGCTGCTCAACCAGCATGTGGCCGCCATCTGGCGCGAAATCATGTCGGCCTGTCTGGCGCTGGAGACGCCGCAGCGCGTGGCCGTGCTCGGCCCCGAAGGCACCTTCACCGAGCAGGCCGCCATCGAATACTTCGGCAGCGCCGCCAACCTCATCTATTGCTCGAGCTTCGACGAGGTCTTCCACGCCACCGCCGCGGGCACCGCGCAGTTCGGCGTGGTCGGGGTGGAGAACTCCACCGAGGGCGTGGTCGCCCGCTCGCTGGACCTGTTCCTGCGCTCGCCCGTGCACGTCGTGGGCGAGGTCAGCCTGCTGGTGCGGCACAACCTGCTGCGCCAGGTCAATTCGCTCGACGGCATCGAGGTGGTCATGGCCCACCCGCAGGCGCTGGCACAGTGCCAGAACTGGCTTGGCCAGCACCTTCCACACGCCGAGCGCCGCGCCGTGGCCAGCAATGCCGAGGGCGCGCGGCTTGCGGCGCAGAACCCGGCCTACGCCGCCCTGGCCAGCGAACGCGCCGCCGCGCAGTTCGGCCTGCACATCGTCGCCCACGCCATCCAGGACGAGGCCTACAACCGCACCCGCTTCGCCATCATCTGCCTGCCGCAGACCATGGCCATGCCGCCGGCGAGCGGGCGCGACTGCACCAGCCTCGTCGTCTCGGTGCCCAACCGCCCCGGCGCGGTGCACGACCTGCTCGTGCCGCTGAAGAAANACGGCGTGTCGATGACGCGCTTCGAGTCGCGCCCGGCCAAGTCCGGCCAGTGGGAGTATTACTTCTACATCGACCTCGCCGGCCACCCGAGCCAGCCGCACGTGGCCGCCGCGCTGGAGGAACTCAAGGGCCTGTGCGCTTTCTACAAGGTGCTCGGCGCCTATCCTTTGGGAGTGAGCGATGGCCGACGCCCCCTCTTCGAGCAGCTTGGCCTCATCGGCTGCGGCCTCATGGGCGGCTCGTTTGCGCTGGCGCTCAAGCGCGCGGGCCTGGTGCGCCGCGTGGTGGGCTACAGCAAGTCGCCCTCCACCACCGAGCGCGCCCGCCAGATGGGCGTGATCGACGTCGAAGCGCCCTCGGCGCTGCTGGCCGTCTCGGGCGCGGACATCGTGCTGATTGCCGTGCCGGTGGCCGCCACCGAGGCCACCTTCAAGGCCATCCGCCACCTGGTCACGCCCGAGATGCTCATCATGGACGTGGGCTCGACCAAGCGCGACGTGGTCGATGCCGCGCGCAGCGTGCTGCGCGAGCAGGTCGGCAGCTTCGTGCCGGCGCACCCCATCGCCGGCCGCGAGGTCGCCGGCGTCGAGCATGCGGACCCCGACCTGTACCTCGGCAAGCCCGTCATCCTCACCCCCATCGAACGCACGCGCACCGCGCAGCTGCAGCGGGCCGCGGCCGTCTGGACGGCCATCGGCTGCCAGGTCAGCAAGATGTCGCCGGACGCCCACGACGCCGCCTTCGCCGCGGTGAGCCACCTGCCGCACGTGCTTGCGTTTGCGCTCGTCAACGGCATCGCGGCGCAGCCCCAGGGGCAGGAGTTCCTCTCGCTCGCCGGGCCGGGGTTTCGGGACTTCACCCGCATCGCCGCCAGCGACCCCAAGGTCTGGCGCGACATCCTCATGACCAACCGCACCGAGCTGCTCGCCCAGTCCCAGGCGTTCCGTGACGCGCTGCAGGCCTTCGAGCAGGCCATCGCCCGCGGCGACGCGGACGCGCTCGAACGCCTGATCGAGCAGGCCAGCACCCTGCGTTCGCGCTGGCGCATGAGCGTCGGCAAGCCCCACCTCTGAAGCTGCGGCCTTTGCCGCGTCGCAGCCGTTTGCATGTACGCCACCGAATTCCTCGACCTCCCGCCGCTGAGCTCCGCCGCAGGCACGGTGCATCTGCCCGGCTCCAAGAGCATTTCCAACCGCGTGCTGCTGCTGGCCGCCCTCAGCGACGGCCCCACCGACGTCCACGACCTGCTCGACTCCGACGACACCCGCGTCATGCTCGCGGCACTGCGCGAGCTGGGCTGCGAAATCGAGGCCACCGGCACCTGCACGCGCATCCACGGCCTGGGCGCGCGCGCCGCGCTCGCCGGCCAGGNNCTGTTTCTCGGCAACGCCGGCACGGCCATGCGGCCGCTGACGGCGGCGCTGGCCCTGCTGGGTGGCGAATTCGAACTCTCGGGCGTGCCGCGCATGCACGAGCGCCCCATCGGCGACCTGGTGGACGCGCTGCGCCAGCTCGGCGCGCAGATCGACTACCTCGGCCAGGACGGCTACCCGCCGCTGCGCCTGCGCACCCCGGCGCGCCCTGCCGCGCCGGGCGCGCCCATCCGCGTGCGCGGCGACGTCTCCAGCCAGTTCCTCACCGCCCTGCTGCTCGCCACCCCGCTGCTCAGCCAGGCGCAGCCGGTGACGCTGGAGGTGGTGGGCGAGCTGACTTCCAAGCCCTACGTGGAGATCACCCTGCGGCTGCTCGAGCGCTTCGGCGTGCGCGTCGAACGCGAAGGCTGGGCCCGCTTCACCGTGCCTGCGGGCTCGCGCTACACCTCGCCAGGGGCCATCCACGTGGAGGCCGACGCTTCTTCAGCCTCGTACTTCATCGCGCTCGGTGCGCTGGCGGCCACGCCCGCGAGCGGCGGCGCGCTGCGCATCGAGGGTGTCGGGGCCGACTCCATCCAGGGCGACATCCGCTTCATCGAAGCCGCCGCGCAGATGGGCGCGAAGATCGAAAGCGGCCCCAACCACCTGCAGGTGCAGCGGGGCGCCTGGCCGCTCAGGCCCATCGACCTGGACTGCAACCACATTCCCGATGCGGCCATGACGCTGGCCGTGATGGCCCTCTTCGCCGAGGGCACCAGCACGCTGCGCAACATTGCCAGCTGGCGCGTGAAGGAAACCGACCGCATCGCCGCCATGACGGCCGAACTGCGCAAGCTCGGCGCCAGCGTGGACGAAGGCCCCGACTTCATCCGCATCNCGCCCCCGCAGACCTGGCGTGCCGCAAGTATCCACACCTACGACGACCACCGCGTGGCCATGTGCTTCTCGCTCGCGGCCTTCAACCCGGCGCGGCTGCCGGTGCGCATCGAAGACCCCAAGTGCGTCGGCAAGACCTTCCCCGACTACTTCGAGACGCTGTTTTCCGTCGCCCACACCCCGGTCGCGTCCATCCCGGTGATCTGCATCGACGGCCCCACCGCCTCGGGCAAGGGCACGCTGGCGGCCGCCGTGGCCGCGCGGCTGGGCTACCACCTGCTCGACTCGGGGGCGCTGTACCGGCTCTGCGGCCTGGCCGCGCGCCGCGCCGGCCTGGACCTGGCCCGGCAGGCCGACGCCGTGGCCGGGCTCGCGCGCACCCTGCCCGTGCGTTTCGAGGCCGATCGGGTCTTGCTCGGCGATGAGGATGTGAGCGACGCCATCCGCACCGAGGGCGCGGGCATGGATGCCTCGCAGGTGTCCGCGCACCCGGCGGTGCGCGCCGCGCTGGTCGACCTGCAGCAGCGGTTTCGCCGCCTGCCCGGGCTGGTGGCCGACGGGCGCGACATGGGCACGGTGATCTTCCCCAACGCCGCGCTGAAGGTGTTTCTCACCGCCAGTGCGGCCCAGCGCGCCGAGCGCCGCCATAAGCAATTGATTTCAAAGGGATTGTCGGCTACACTTGACAGTCTTCGCGCCGACTTGGAAGCGCGCGACGAGCGCGACATGTCGCGCAGCGTCGCACCTTTGAAGCCGGCCGAGGATGCCTTGCTGCTCGACAACTCGTCGCTCTCGATCGAAGAATCGGTCCAGACCGTGCTGGCGTGGTGGCAGGCCAGGCAGCCCTTCGACCCCAGCGGCTCGCAGGCAGCCTGATCCGGCCCATGCCGCCCCACTCGCGCAGCCTGCGCACCGGCGGCATGGTTGTGCAACCCAACCCGCAAGCCCACGCTTGCACCCAGCAGTCACGCACAGCCAGATAAGCGGGGCATGTCGCCCACGCAGCACCTGTGCGTGCACCAGGAAACTCCATGTCTGAATCTTTTGCCGCCCTGTTCGAGGAATCCCTGCAACGCACCGAAATGCGCCCCGGCGAGGTCATCACCGCCGAAGTCGTGCGCATCGAACACAACTTCGTGGTCGTCAACGCAGGCTTGAAGTCCGAGGCCTATGTGCCCATCGAGGAATTCAAGAACGACAAGGGCGAAATCGAAGTCCAGGTCGGTGACTTCGTCTCGGTGGCCATCGGCGCCATCGAAAACGGCTACGGCGACACCATCCTGAGCCGCGACACCGCCAAGCGCCTGGCCTCGTGGATGGCGCTGGAAAAGGCGCTCGAGACCGGCGACTTCGTCACCGGCACCACCAGCGGCAAGGTCAAGGGTGGCCTCACCGTCATGGTCAACGGCATCCGCGCATTCCTGCCCGGCTCCCTGGTGGACACCCGTCCCACCAAGGACCTCACGCCGTACGAAAACAAGACCATGGAGTTCAAGGTCATCAAGCTCGACCGCAAGCGCAACAACGTGGTGCTCTCGCGCCGCGCCGTGGTCGAGGCTNCGATGGGCGAAGAGCGCGCCAAGCTGATGGAAACGCTCAAGGAAGGCGCCATCGTGCACGGCGTGGTCAAGAACATCACCGAGTACGGTGCCTTCGTGGACCTGGGCGGCATCGACGGTCTGCTGCACATCACCGACATGGCCTGGCGCCGTGTGCGCCACCCGAGCGAGGTGGTGCAGGCCGGCCAGGAAATCACCGCCAAGATCCTCAAGTTCGACACCGAGAAGAACCGCGTGTCGCTGGGCCTCAAGCAGCTCGGTGACGACCCCTGGATGGGCGTGGCCCGCCGCTACCCGGCCGGCACCCGCATGTTCGGCAAGGTCACCAACATCGCCGACTACGGCGCCTTCGTCGAGCTCGAGCCCGGCATCGAGGGCCTGGTCCACGTCTCCGAAATGGACTGGACGAACAAGAACGTGGCGCCGAACAAGCTGGTGTCGCTGGGCGACGAGGTCGAAGTCATGGTGCTCGACATCGACGAGGACAAGCGCCGCATCAGCCTGGGCATGAAGCAGTGCAAGGCCAACCCGTGGCAGGAGTTCGCGCAGAACACCAAGCGCGGCGACCGCGTCAAGGGCCCGATCAAGTCCATCACCGACTTCGGCGTGTTCGTGGGTCTGGCCGCCGGCATCGACGGCCTGGTGCACCTGTCCGACCTGTCCTGGAACGAGCCGGGCGAAGTGGCCGTGCGCAACTACAAGAAGGGCCAGGAAGTCGAAGCCATCGTGCTGGCCGTGGACGTGGAGCGCGAGCGCATTTCGCTGGGCATCAAGCAGCTCGACTCCGACCCCTTCACCACCTTCACCTCGGTCAACGACAAGGGCGCCGTGGTGACGGGCAAGGTCAAGTCGGTGGATGCGCGTGGCGCGGAAATCGACCTCGGCCAGGATGTGACCGGCTACCTGCGCGCCAGCGAGATCTCGCGTGACCGCGTGGAAGACGCGCGCAACGTGCTCAAGGAAGGTGACGAAGTCTCGGCGGTGATCGTCAACATCGACCGCAAGACCCGCAACATCCAGCTCTCGGTCAAGGCCAAGGACCTCGCCGAGCAGCAGGAAGCCATGGCCAGCCTGAACCAGAACACGGGCAGCGCCGGCACGACCAACCTGGGCGCCCTGCTCAAGGCCAAGCTCGACAACAACAACGGCTGACGTCAACCCGAACGGGACAGGGTGGCCGGCTGCGGCGACACACCCTGTCCCTTTTTCATTTCACACCCCGCCTCCATGACCCGCTCCGATCTCGTCGAAGAACTGGCCGCGCGCTTTGGCCAACTCACGCAGCGCGACGCCGAACTCGCGGTGAAGACCATTCTCGATGCCATGAGCGAGGCACTCTCGCGTGGCCACCGCATCGAGATCCGGGGCTTCGGCAGCTTCTCGGTGGGGCGGCGTGCGCCGCGCATCGGGCGCAATCCGCGCTCGGGTGAGCAGGTGGCCATCCCGGAGCGCCGGGTGGCGCACTTCAAGCCGGGCAAGGCCTTGCGCGAGGCGGTCGACGCCGGCACGCCGGCCGATCCGCACACGCCATGAAGGCCCTCGCGCGGCTCTTGGGCTGGGTGCTCAAGGCCGCCCTTTTCTTCACGCTGTTCGCTTTCGCGCTGAACAACCAGCAGGACGCGACGGTGCATTTCTTCTTTGGCACCCAGTGGCGCGCGCCGCTGGTGCTGGTGGTGCTGAGCGCCTTCACCCTGGGCGTGGTGGTGGGCGTGCTCGGCATGGTGCCGCGCTGGTGGCGGCACCGCCGGGCTGCGCAGCGTCNNCGCGCAGCAGCGCAGGCAGTGGCACCGCCGCGCCCTCACCCGTGCCCGAGAGCGCCGCGCCNNAGCGCCGAGCCCGGCCATGGAAGTTGACGTCGGGCTGATCCTGCTCGGGCTGCCGCTGGTCTTTGCGCTGGGCTGGCTGGCCTCTCGGCTGGACCTGCGGCAACTGCGCCAGGAGAACCGGCGCGCACCCAAGGCGTACTTCCGCGGGCTGAACTTTCTGCTCAACGAGCAGCAGGACCAGGCCATCGACGCCTTCATCGAGGCCGTTCAGGGCGACCCCGACACCTCGGAGCTCCACTTCGCCCTGGGCAACCTGTTCCGCCGCCGTGGCGAATACCAGCGCGCCGTGCGGGTGCATGAACACCTGCTCTCGCGCGGCGACCTCTCGCAGGCCGACCGGCAGCGCGCGCAGCACGCGCTCGCGCTGGACTTCCTCAAGGCCGGGCTGCTCGACCGCGCCGAGGACGCGCTGCGCAAGCTCGAGGGCAGCCGCTTCGAGGGCCAGGCGCGCCTGGCGCTGCTGTCGATCTACGAGCGCTCGCGCGACTGGGAGCGCGCGGCCGAGGTGGCCCGTGCCTTGCAGGGGCGCGAAGTCGGCAACTTCTCAGGCCGCCTCGCGCACTACCTGTGCGAGCAGGCGGCGGACGCGCTCGCGCAGGGTCAGCCCGCCCAGGCGCGCGAGCGGCTGCAGCGCGCCATTTCCACCGCACCCGAGGCGCCGCGCGCCCGGCTGGAGCTGGCCCGCCTTGAACTCGCGCAGGGCGATGCCCGAGCCGCCTGGCAGGCCCTGGTCGGCCTGCTGGACCATGCGCCAGCCGCCGCGCCGCTGGCCGCCTCCACTCTGGTGCGCGCCGCGCAGGAGGCCGGCACCACGGCCGAGGCGCTGCAGCGGGTGGAGCAGCTCTATGCCGCGAGCCCCTCGGTCGATCTGCTCGAAGCGCGCATCGCCCTGCGCACCGCCGCGGGCGAGCGCCACGAACTCGCCCGCGAGGCCTACCTCGAGCACCTGCAGCGCGAGCCCTCGCTGATTGCCGCCAGCCGCTGGATTGCGCAGGCGCGGCTCGACGACGCGCAGTGCCACACCCTGGTGCAGCGCGCGCTCGACCATGCGGTCAAACCGCTGTCGCGCTACCGCTGCGCGTCCTGCGGCTTCGAGGCGCGCGAGCATTTCTGGCACTGCCCGGGTTGCCAGGCCTGGGACAGCTACCCGCCGCGCCGAGTCGAGGAGCTCTGAGGACGGGCTCCCCGTTGCGAGCGCAGCCGCACGGCGCGCCGGCCCTGTGCAGTGATCTTCGTGCGCTGCGTCACGCCCGCTCGTGCCGACGCGCGATGCGCCCCGACCTGGGTCAACCGGCGTTCATGACGCGTCGTTATAGTGGGCGAGCCCCGGCACCTCGCCGGGTTTTCACAACGAAGGAGCCCCCATGTTGAAGAAGATTCTGGCCATCCTGGCCATGCTGTATGCGATGTCGGCCTTCGCGGCCGTCGACGTCAACAAGGCCAGCGCCGCCGACCTCGACAGCGTCAAAGGCATCGGCCCGGCGATTTCCGCCAAGATCGTCGAAGAGCGCAAGAAGGGCGAGTTCAAGGACTGGAACGACCTCGTTTCCCGCGTCAAGGGCATCGGCGAGACCAGCGCCGCCAAGCTCTCCGAAGCCGGCCTAACGGTCAACGGCGCGGCCTACCCGGGCGCACCGGCCAAGGCGGCGCCCGCCAAGGCCGAAAAGAGGCGGAGAAGAAGGCCGAAGCCCCGGCCGCCGCCCGGCGTCCGCGCCCAAGGCGGACGCGAAGGCCGACGCCAAGGCCAAGGCCGCCGAGGAGAAGAAGGCCAAGGAAGAGGCCAAGGCGAAGGCCGCTGAAGAGAAGAAAGCCAAGGCCGAGGCCGAGAAGAAGGCCAAGGAAGAAGCCAAGGCCAAGGCCGCCGAAGAGAAGAAGGCCAAGGCGGAAGCCAAGAAGGCCGCGGCCGCCGCCCCGGCCGCCAGCGCCGCCAAGAAGTAAGCGCAAGCGGCCAACGAGTCAGCGGCCACCGGCTCGGCCCGCCCGCATGATCGGCCTGCGGGCCGCCGCGAGGGCACCCACCGGGCCGCCCAACTCCGAAAAACCCGCCTCGGCGGGTTTTCATGCCTTTCTGCCGGGCCCCAGCGCCAACCGGTCAGATGGCGCTCACTTTTGAAGTTTCGGGGCGCCTGTCAGCCCCGGTAAAGCCCGCCCATCGGGGGCGGCGGCACGCTCAGGGCGCCCCGAAACCGCCGCCGCCCGGGGTGTGCACCTCGAACACGTCGCCGGGCTGCATGTCCACGCTGCCGATGTGACCGAGGTCTTCGGTACGGCCGTCGGCACGCAGCACGCGGTTGAGGCCGCCCGCGCCGCTGGCGCCACCCGCCATGCCGAAGGCGGGGTGGATGCGGCCGTTGCTCAGGATGCTGGCCGTCATGGGCGTGAGGAAGCGCACGCGGCGCACGCCGCCGTCGCCACCGCGCCAGCGCCCTGCGCCGCCCGAGTTGGGGCGGATGGCATAGCTCTCCAGCCGCACGGGNAAGCGCCACTCGAGCACCTCGGGGTCGGTCAGGCGCGAGTTGGTCATGTGCGTCTGCACCACGGCCGTGCCGTCGAACCCGTCGACCAGCGCGCCCTGCGCATCGAACACGCCACCCGCGCCGCTGCCGCCGGCGATCGTTTCGTAGTACTGGTGCGTGGCGTCGCCGAAGGTGAAGTTGTTCATCGTCGGCTGGCTGCCCGCCATGACGCCCAGCGCACCGTACAGCGCGTTGGTGATGCAGGTCGAGGTTTCCACGTTGCCCGCCACCACCGCCGCCGGCGGCCGCGGGTTGAGCATGCAGCCCTCGGGGATGATGACCTCCAGCGGCAGNAGGCAGCCGGCGTTGAGCGGAATGTCGTCGTCCACCAGCGTGCGGAACACGTACAGCACCGCGGCCATGCACACCGCCTTGGGCGCGTTGAAGTTGTTGGGCTGCTGGGCGCTGGTGCCGGTGAAGTCGATGACGGCGCTGCGCCGCTGGGCGTCGATGCGCACGGCCACGCGGATCTGCGCGCCGTTGTCCAGCGGCAGGGTGAAGCTGCCGTCGCGCAGCCGCGCCGCCAGGTGCGCAATGGCGCGGCGCACCGATTCCTCGGCGTTGTCCTGCACATGACGCATGTAGGCCTGCACCACGTCCAGGCCGAACTGCTCGACCATGCGGCGCAGTTCCTGCACGCCCTTTTCGTTGGCGGCGATCTGCGCTTTCAGGTCCGCGAGGTTCTGCTGCGGGTTGCGCGCCGGGTGCGCTCCGCTGTGCAGCAGGGCCAGCATCTCGGCTTCGCGCAGACGGCCGGCTTCGACGAGCTTGAAGTTGACGATGCGCACGCCCTCGTCGTCGAGGGTGGCGGAGAACGGCGGCATCGAGCCCGGCGTGGTGCCGCCGATGTCGGCATGGTGGCCGCGCGAGCCCACGTAGAACAACGGCCGCGCGTGGCCGTCGAGGTAGACCGGGGTGATGACGGTCACGTCGGGCAGGTGCGTGCCGCCGTGGTAGGGGTCGTTGAGCACGTACACGTCGCCGCGCTGCATGGTGGCCGCGTTCTCGCGGATGACGGTGCGGATGCTCTCGCCCATAGAGCCCAGGTGCACCGGCATGTGCGGCGCGTTGGCGATCAGATGGCCTTCGGCGTCAAACAACGCGCAGGAGAAGTCCAGCCGCTCCTTGATGTTGACCGAGTAGGCGGTGTTCTGCAGCTGCAGGCCCATCTGCTCGGCGATGTTCATGAACAGGTTGTTGAACACCTCGAGCAGCACCGGGTCCACCGTGGTGCCGGCGGCCACGCGCGCGGGCCGCGGGGCCACGCGCTGCAGCAGCAGGTGGTCGCGCGCAGTGAGACGGGCCTGCCAGCCGGGCTCGACCACGGTGGTGGCATTCTTCTCCGCGATGATGGCCGGGCCGGCGATCACGTCGCCGGCGCGCAGGTCTTCGCGCACCACCAGCGCGGCCTCCCACCACTGGCCGCCGGAGTACATGCGCGCGGTCTCGCGGCGCGGCAC
Organism: Burkholderiaceae bacterium; assembly: GCA_013693755.1. Classification (GTDB taxonomy): domain Bacteria; phylum Pseudomonadota; class Gammaproteobacteria; order Burkholderiales; family Burkholderiaceae_C; genus Tibeticola. The sequence continues at coordinate 2,393,195 of CP059256.1, read as the reverse complement.
CTCGCGCGCGGCGTGCAGCGTGAGCTGCGGCTCGGCGGGCGCTTCGCCAGCGGCCACGGCCTCGACCGACACCGCCTCGACGATCAGCCGCTTGCCCTGCATCAGGAAGGCATACCGCTGGCGGTAGGCGGCCTCGAAGGCGGCTTGAATGGTGGCCAGCGCGGCGGCGGGCTCGGCGGTGAGGTCNTTCCCGCAGGGCACGACGAGCGCGGCGTCGCTGCCCTCGTAGCGCACATGCACGCGGCGGTGCACGCGCACGGCGCCGCGCCCAAGTTGCTGGCGCTCGAGCTCCGCGCGCGCCATCTCGGCCAGCGCATCGAGCGCGGCGGCCAGTTGCGGCAACTGATCGGCCTGCAGCGCGCATTCGAGCGCCTGCTCGCGCATCACGTTCTGGTCGGCCAGGCCCATGCCGTAGGCCGAGNNCACGCCCGCGAGCGGATGCACCAGCACCTGCGTCATGCCCAGCGCGTCGGCCACCAGGCAGGCGTGCTGCCCGCCCGCGCCACCGAAGCACTGCAGCGTGTAGCGGGTGACGTCATAGCCGCGCGCCACCGAGATTTTCTTGATCGCGTTGGCCATCTGCTGCACGGCGATGTCGATGAAGCCCTCGGCCACCGCCTCGGCGCTGCGGCCGGTGCGCGCGGCCAGCTCCGCGAAGGCNTGCTGCACCGGCGCCAGCGCCAGCGGCTCGTCGGCCTGCGGGCCGAACACCTTGGGGAAGTAGGCGCTCTGGATCTTGCCCAGCATGAGGTTGGCATCCGTCACCGCCAGCGGCCCGCCGCGGCGGTAGCACATGGGGCCGGGGTTGGCGCCCGCGCTCTCGGGGCCCACGCGAAAGCGCGCGCCGTCGAACTGCAGCAGCGAGCCGCCGCCAGCGGCCACGGTGTGGATGCTCATCATCGGTGCGCGCATGCGCACGCCGGCCACCTGGGTTTCGAACTCGCGCTCGAAGGCGCCGGCGTAATGCGACACGTCGGTGGAGGTGCCGCCCATGTCGAAGCCGATCACCCGGTCCAGCCCGGCGATTTCCGCCGTGCGCGCCATGCCGACGATGCCGCCGGCCGGGCCGCTGAGGATGGCGTCCTTGCCGGCAAAGGCGTGCGCGTCGGTCAACCCGCCCGAGGACTGCATGAACAACAGCCGCACGCCGGGCATCTCGGCCGCCACCTGCTCCACATAGCGGCGCAGGATGGGCGAGAGGTAGGCATCGACCACCGTCGTGTCCCCACGGCTGACGAACTTCATCAACGGGCTGGTTTCGAAGCTGGTGCTCACCTGGCTGAAGCCCGCCGCACGCGCCAGCCGCGCGGCCGCCTGTTCGTGCGCGGGGTAGCGCCAGGCGTGCATGAACACGATGGCCACGCTGCGCAGGCCGCGCGCATGGGCCGCGGCGAGGTCACGCGCAAGCTGCGCCTCGTCCAGCGGCTGCACCACCTCGCCGTGCGCGCCCATGCGCTCCTGCGCCTCCACCACCTCGGCATACAGCAGTTCGGGCAGCACGATGCGGCGGTCGAACAGGCGCGGGCGGTTCTGGTAGGCAATGCGCAGCGCGTCGCGGAAACCGCGCGTGGTCACCAGCAGCGTGGGCTCGCCCTTGCGCTCGAGCAGCGCGTTGGTGGCCACCGTCGTGCCCATCTTCACGCACTCCACCTGCTGCGCGGTGATCGGCTCGCCGGCCTTGAGCCCGAGCAGTTGCCGGATGCCGGCCACCGCCGCATCGCGGTAGTGCTCGGGGTTTTCCGACAGCAGCTTGTGCGTCACCAGCGCGCCATCGGGCCGGCGCCCGACGATGTCGGTGAAGGTGCCACCGCGGTCGATCCAGAACTGCCAGCGCGCCGCGGGCGCCGAGGAGGAGGAAGCCATGTTCAGACCACTTTCTGAAGAAATTTGCGCAAACCCCAGCGTCAACCGGTCGGGTTTTGCTATCAAAAGAAGTTTCAAAGCGAGCTCGCCGCGCGCCGCCTGGTCGTACAGGCCCGACATGGTGCGCAACATGCGCGCGGCCTCGCCCAGGCTGTCGTTCATCTGCGCGTCCAGGTTGTCGATCAGGCACTGCTCGCGCACCGCGCGGTAGCGCTGCACCGCGGCCTCGCCTTCGGCCGTGGGGCGGTAGAGCACTTCCTTGCCGCTTTTCTCGGCCTGCACCAGGCCGGCGGCCACGAGCTTCTTGAGCGAATAGGCCACCACGTGCGTGTCCTCGTAGTTCAGGACGAAGCAGATGTCGGCCAGTTTCTTGTTGCGCGCCCGGTGGTTCACATGGTGCAGCAGCAGCACGTCGGTGATGGTGAGGTCGGGCACGCCCGCTGCCGCCATGCAGCGCACCGCCCAGCGCGAGAACGCATTCCACGCGACGATCATGCCGAACTCGAACTCCGAGGTCTGCCGGCTGCGCGGCGACACCAGGTGCGAGGACGACACGATGCCCGCTTGCGCCTTCGCCGCACGCTCGGTTGGATCAGCCATCGGGTTTACCCTTAAACGTCGATAAAACATCAACAAATCGTTGACACTTTATCGACGACACTTCTAGACTGCAAGCGTCGGCAGCGCCAAACCACCCGGCATCAGGGTCAATCCCGAGGGCGGTGTGTCACCGGACTCACGGGCGCACGGGCTGCGGCTGCCATCATTGCGAACCGTTCGTCCACCCACAGGAGTTGCCATGAAGCTCAACCGTCGTACCCTGGCCTGCGCGGCCGTGCTTGCGTTCAGCGGTCTTGCCACCGGGGCCTTCGCCCAGACCAAGTGGGNNGACCTGCCCGCAGCCTACCCGGCCACCAACTTCCACAGCGAGAACCTCGCCCAGTTCGCCGCCGACGTGGACAAGGCCAGCGGCGGCAAGCTCAAGATCACCGTGCACCCCAACGCCTCCCTGTTCAAGGCGCCCGAGATCAAGCGCGCCGTGCAGGGCGGCCAGGCGCAGGCCGGTGAAATCCTGCTGGTGAACTTCCAGAACGAGTGGCCCATCTACGGCGCCGACGGCCTGCCCTTCCTGGCCGACAGCTACGACGAAGCCATGAAGCTGTGGAAAGCCCAGCGCCCGCTGCTGGAGAAGAAGCTCGCCGAGCAAGGCATGATGGTGCTCTACGCCGTGCCCTGGCCGCCGCAGGGCATCTACAGCAAGAAGCCCATCAACAACGCCGCCGACCTCAAGGGCGTGAAGTGGCGCGCCTACAGCCCGGCCACCGCGCGCATCGCCGAACTCGTGGGCGCGCAGCCCGTCACCGTGCAGGCGGCCGAGCTCTCGCAGGCCATGGCCACCGGCGTGGTCGAAGCCTACATGTCCAGCGGCTCCACCGGCTACGACACCAAGACCTACGAGCACCTGAAGTACTGGTACGACACCCAGGCTNGGCTGCCGAAGAACGCGGTGATCGTCAACAAGAAGGCGTTCGACGCGCTTGATAAGCCCACGCAGGACGCGCTGCTCAAGGCCGCGGCCGAAGCCGAGGCCCGCGGCCTGGCCATGAGCAAGAAGACCAACACCGAAACCCTGGACAAGCTCAAGGCCGCCGGCATGCAGATCCTGCCGCCGAGCCCGCAGCTCAAGGCCGATCTGGCCAAGGTGGGCGAGACCATGCTTAAGGAATGGCTCGACAAGGCCGGCGCCGAGGGCAAGGCGCTGGTTGACGCCTACCGCGCGAAGTAAGCCGCATCCAGGCCCATGCGGCGCTTCCTCGATGCGCTCTACTACGGCGCCGCAGCCCTTGCGGCGCTGTTTCTCGTGGCGCTGCTGGGCATGGTGCTGCTCGGCATCGTCAGCCGCGAGCTGCACTTCATGGTGCCCGGCACCGATGCCTACGCCGGCTACCTCATGGCCGCCAGCGGCTTCCTCGCACTGGCGCACACCTTCCGGCGCGGCGAGCACATCCGCGTCACCCTCATCGTCAACGCGCTGCGCGGGCGCTGGCGCCGCGCCATCGAGCTGTGGGCCCTCGGGGCGGGCACGCTGCTGGCCGTCCTGTTCGCCTTCTACGCAGCCAAGCTCGCTTGGCAGTCCTGGCAGTTCAACGACATCTCCACCGCCAACGACGCCACGCCGCTGTGGATTCCCCAGCTCGGCATGGCCGTGGGCGCGCTGATCTTCGCCATCGCCCTGCTCGACGCGCTGGCGCTCGAAGCCCGCGGGCACCGCCACGTCAGACCCCTGCCGAAGCCCTGCGCAATGAATGACCTCGCCATCACCGGCCTGCTGGTGCTCTCGCTGTTCCTGATTCTGGGCAGCGGCGTGTGGATCGGGCTCACGCTCTCGGGCGTGGCCTGGATCGGCATGCAGTTGTTCAGCTCGCGCCCGGCCGGCGACGCCATGGCCGTCACCATCTGGGGCGCCGCGTCGAGCTGGACGCTCACCGCGCTGCCGCTGTTCGTGTGGATGGGCGAAATCCTGTTCCGCACCCGGCTCAGCCAGGACATGTTCAAGGGCCTCGCGCCCTGGGTGCAAGGCCTGCCCGGCCGGCTGCTGCACACCAACGTCATCGGCTGCACCATCTTCGCCGCCGTCTCGGGTTCGAGCGCGGCCACCTGCGCCACCATCGGCAAGATGACGCTGCCCGAGCTCAAGGGCCGCGGCTACCCCGAAGCCATGACCGTGGGCACCCTCGCCGGTGCCAGCACCCTGGGGCTGCTGATTCCGCCCTCCATCATCATGATCGTCTACGGCGTCATGGCCGAGGTGTCGATCTCACGCCTGTTCATCGCCGGCGTGCTGCCGNGGGTGATGCTGGCCGCGCTGTTCTCCGGCTACATCATGCTGTGGGCGCTGCGTCACCCGCAGCAGATTCCGCGCAGCCACGAGCGCCTCACCCTCGCCCAGAAGCTCGCGGCGTCGCGCAGCCTCATCCCCGTGGTGCTGCTCATCGCCGCGGTGCTGGGCTCAATCTACAGCGGCATCGCCACCGCCACCGAGGCCGCGGCCGTGGGCGTGGTGGGCTCGCTCATCCTCTCGGCGGTGCAGGGCTCTCTGACCTGGACGAGTTTCAGAGACGCCCTCATGGGCGCCACGCGGTTGTACTGCATGATCGCGCTGATCCTCGCCGGCGCTGCCTTCCTCACCCTGTCCATGGGCTACATCGGCCTGCCGCGGCATCTGGCGCAGTGGATTGCCTCGCTGGGGCTGAGCCAGGCGCAGCTGATCGCCGCGCTGGCCGTGTTCTTCATCATCCTCGGCTGCTTTCTCGACGGCATCTCCATGGTCGTGCTCACCATGGGCGTGCTCATGCCCACCGTGCAGGCCGCCGGCATCGACCCGATCTGGTTCGGCATCTTCATCGTGCTCGTCGTGGAAATGGCGCAGATCACCCCGCCCGTGGGCTTCAACCTTNTCGTGCTGCAGGGCATGACCGGGCGCGAACTCACCTGGATCGCCCGCGTCACCTGGCCCATGTTCGCCCTGATGGTGCTCGGCGTGGCGCTGATCTACGTCTTCCCTGGCATCGTCACCTGGCTGCCACGGCAAATGATGGCGGGTTGACGCAGGCTGCGGGTGGCGCCCGCCCCGGGCGCTTGGTGGCGGGTCGGTCGCCAATGCGGTCGCCTATGATTCGCCGCTTCGCCCAACGGCCCTCTTTCGCCTGCACCGTGTTCAAGAACCTCAGCCTCTACCGCTGCGACGCATCCGCCGCCCAAACCCCTCTGGATGCGCTCGAAGCCGCGCTCGACCGCGCCCGTTTCCAGCCCTGCGCCCCGACCCAGGAAAAGTCCGTCGGCTGGGTCGAGCCCNGTGGACTCGACCACGCGGCCCTCGTCGAGGCCGTCAACGGCCAGCGCCTGCTGCGCCTGCGTGTGGAAACCCGCGCCGTTCCCGGCGACGTGCTGCGCCGCGCCGTGCAGGAGCGCGCCGCGCAGATCGAACACAGCACAGGCCGCAAGCCCGGGCGCAAGGAGATGCGCGACCTGCGCGACGACCTGCGGCTCGAACTGCTACCCCAGGCCTTCACCAAGCAGGCTNCGGTCTGGGTCTGGATCGACCCCGAGGCCGGTCTGCTCGCCATCGACAGCACCAGCGCCCCGCGGCTCGACGACGTGCTCACCGCCCTCTCCCATGCCCTGCCCGCCTTGGCGCCGCGCCTGCTGCAGACCAGCCTCAGCCCGCAGGCCGGCATGACCCAGTGGCTCGCAGCGGCCAGCCCGGATGAATGGCCCGGTGCGCTGGCGGTGGAGCGCGAGTGCGAGCTGCGCTCCGGCGACGAGCAGAAGTCCGTGGTCAAGCTCGTGCGGCTGGACCTGCTCAATGACGAAGTCCGCCAGCACCTCGCGCGCGGTCTGCGGCCCACGCGGCTCGCCCTCTCCTGGGATGGCCGGGTCGCCTTCATGCTGACCGAGTCCCTGCAGTTGCGGCGCGTGCAGTTTCTCGAAGGCGTGTTCGACGCCGCCGGCGATGTCGACCCAAGCGAGCGCTTCGACTCCGACGCCACCCTCTGCACCGCCGAACTCCAGCGCGCCATCGCCGGTCTGGTCGAGGCCCTTGGCGGCGAGACCGAGTCCGCCGGCGCAACAACCGCTGCGCCGAACGCCGACGCCAGCGCGCCCGCCCCACTGGCCCCGGCCGCCGCCGAAGACCCGCCGTTCTGACGCGGCACCGCAAACACCGCACCGACCTGGGGAAATGGGAAGTTATTGCGAGTAATTCGCATCTGTATTAAAGTCCCGCCATGTCGTTTCCACCCCTCGGAGTCCGTGTCGATGCGAAAGCTGTTTGCCCTCGCCGCCTTTGCCCTGGCCACCGCGGCGGGCTTGTCTCACGCCAATGAAGTCGTTGTGTATTCCGCCCGCAATGAACAGCTCATCAAGCCGCTGTTCGATGCCTACACCCGCAAGACCGGTGTCGCCGTCAAGTTCGTCACCGACAACGAAGCCGCGCTGCTGGCACGCCTCAAGGCCGAGGGCGACAAAACCCCCGCCGACGTCCTGATGACGGTGGACGCCGGCAACCTCTGGCTCGCCGCCCAGGATGGCGTGCTGCAGCCCACCCAATCCGCGGCGCTGAAGGCGGCGATTCCCGCCCATCTGCGTGACCCGAGCGACCAATGGTTCGGTCTCTCGGTGCGCGCCCGCACCNTCGTCTACAGCACCCGGCGGGTAAAGCCGCAGGACCTCTCCACCTACGAAGACCTGGCGGACCCGAAGTGGAAGGGCCGCCTGTGCCTTCGCTCCTCGAAGAAGGTCTACAACCAGTCGCTGGTGGCCACGCTCATCAAGGCCCACGGCGAGGAAAGANCCGAGTCCATCGTGCGCGGCTGGGTGGCCAATCTGGCTGCTCCACCGTTTTCCGATGACACCAAAGCCATGGAAGCGGTCGCGGCCGGCCAGTGTGACGTCACGCTCGTCAACACCTATTACTTCGGCCGCCTGATGGCCAAGCAAACCGAGTTGCCGCTGGCCATCTTCTGGCCCAACCAGGCCCCGGGGCTCGCCTATGAAGGGGTGCATGTGAACGTCTCGGGCGCAGGCGTCACCCGCCATGCCCGCCGGCCCGACGAGGCGCGCAAGCTGCTCGAGTGGCTGGCTTCACCCGAGGCGCAAAGCCTTTATGCCGACCAGAACCTCGAATACCCGGCCAACCCCGCCGTGCCCGCTGCGCCGGCCGTGGCCGCCTGGGGCCGGTTCAAGCAGAGCCCGATCAACGTCGCCGAGGCGGGTCGCCTGCAGTCGCGCGCGGTGATGCTCATGGACCGCGCCGGGTACAAGTGACCGCTGCGGCCGTAAGTACCCGAATCGACACCCGTCGCCGGTTCCACCTCGGCGTGTGGTGGTGGGTGGCGCCCNTGGTGCTGCTCATGCTCGCGCCCGTGGCCGCGCTGCTTGGTGCCTTCGCGCGGCCCGCACCGGAGGTGTGGGCGCATCTGCGCGCCCACGTGCTGCCGGAGGTGCTGACCAACACGGGCCTGCTGGCGGCCGGGGTCGGCGTCGGGGTGCTGTTGCTCGGCGTGCCGGCGGCGGCACTGACGGCGCTGTGCCGCTTTCCAGGTCGCAATTTCTTCGTCTGGGGCCTGCTGCTGCCGCTGGCGATTCCTGCGTACGTGAGCGGTTTCGTCTGGGTCGGCTGGCTGGACTTCTCCGCGCCGCTGCCCACCTGGCTGCGCAACCAGTTCGGCCTGACGCTGCCCACCGTGCGCTCGGGCTGGGGCGCTGCGCTGGCGCTGAGTCTGTCGCTGTACGCCTATGTGTACCTCAGCACCTACGCGGCGTTTCGCACCCAGGGCTCGCGCCTGATCGAGGCTGCGCTGACCCTGGGCCACAACCGGCTCGCCGCCTTCTGGCGCGTGGTGCTGCCCATGGCCTTGCCCGCTCTCGGCGCGGGACTGTTGCTGGCGTGGATGGAGACGCTGGCGGACTTTGGCACGGTGTCGGTGTTCAACTTCAACACCTTCACGACGGCCATCTACAAGACCTGGTTTGCCCTGCAGTCGATCGACGCGGCCGCGCAGCTCGCCGCCCTGCTCATTGTGCTGGCGCTGCTGGCCGCGTTGGCGCAGGCCGAACTGGTGCAGCGGCAGAGCCGCCGCGGCGCCGTGCGGATGTTCGCGGCGGGAACGCTGGTGACCCTGCGCGGGTGGCGGGCCGCCGCGGCCAGCGCCTTCTGCGGCGCCCTGTGGCTGCTGGCCTTCGCCGCCCCGATGCTGCAANTGGGGGTGTGGGCTGCGCGTTCGGCCCTGCAAGACCTCGATGGCCGCTACCTCGACTTCGCCCTGCACACGCTGTTGCTGGCTGCTTCGGGCGCCGCGCTCGTCGTCCTCACGGCGGTCGCGCTGGCCCAGCGCATGCAGGCCGGCCGTGCGATGACGCTGGCGCAGCGGCTCGCAACCATGGGCTATGCCCTGCCCGGCGCGGTGCTGGCCGTTGGCGCGGTGTGGAGCCTGTCGTGGCTGGACCATCGCCTGGCGGATGCGCTCGGCGCCGATCGGCTGCTGCTGAGCAACACGCTCGCAGCGCTGCTCCTGGCCTATCTGGTGCGCTTTCTCGCCGTCGGCCACGGGCCGCTCGAGGCCGGCCTGCAGGCAATTTCACGCAGCATGGATGAAGCCGCGCGAACACTCGGGGAGCGCGCCCTCGGCCGGCTGCGGCACATCCACCTGCCGCTGCTGCGCAGTTCGCTGGGTGTGGCCGCTGCCCTGGTGTTCGTGGATCTGATGAAGGAACTGCCGATTACCCTGATGACCCGCCCGTTTGGCTGGGACACGCTCGCCGTGCGGGTGTTCGAAATGACCTCCGAGGGTGAATGGGAGCGCGCGGCGCTGCCCGCCGTCGCCATCGCACTCGTCGGTATGCTGCCGGTGTTTCTGCTCATCCGCCACGCCGATGCTCGTCGTTGAAGATCTCGAACACCACTACGGGGCCCACCCGTTCTGCAAGGGTTGAATCTGCACATCCCGCCAGGGGAGGTCGGCTGTCTGCTAGGCCCATCGGGCTGCGGCAAGACAACGGCCCTTCGACTGATCGCCGGCTTCGAGGCGCCGCACGCGGGACGTATCCGCCTCGATGGCGAGCTGCTGGCCGAGGCTTCGGCCAACAACCCCTTCGTCCTTGCGCCCGAGAAGCGGCATATCGGTCTGGTGTTCCAGGATTACGCCTTATTCCCGCACCTCAGCGTCGAGGAGAATGTCGCTTTCGGTCTGCGCCGCTGGCCCGAGGCGCAGCGTCGGCAGCGGGTGCAGGACATGCTCGCCCTGACCGACCTGACGGCGCTGGCGCGGCAGCGGCCGTCCGAATTGTCGGGCGGGCAGCAGCAGCGTGCGGCGCTGGCGCGGGCCCTGGCCCCCGGCCGAAGCTGCTGTTGCTCGACGAGCCGTTCTCGAACCTCGACGTCGAACTGCGTGAGCGTCTTTCACTCGACGTGCGCGACCTGCTGCGCCACGAGAACATCACCGCCCTGCTGGTCACGCACGACCAGCACGAGGCCTTGCCATGGCCGACCGCATCGGCGTGATGCACCAGGGCCGGCTCGTGCAGTGGGGCAGCGCGTACGACCTGTACCACCGCCCAGCCTCGCGCTTCGTGGCGGACTTCATCGGACAAGGTGTGTTTCTTCCGGGCCAAGTGCTCAGCGAGCGGGAGGTGGCCGTCGAGCTGGGTACCCTGCGCGGCGTCGACCTCGCGCAATGCGATGGTGCAAGTTGCCTCGCCCTGGGGCGCGGCGCCGCGGTGGACGTGTTGTTCCGCCCGGACGACATCGTGCATGACGACGAGAGCCCGGTTCGCGCCGAGGTGGTGCGCCGGGCCTTCCGCGGCGCGGAGTTTCTCTACACGCTCAAGCTCGACAGCGGCCGTCAGGTGTTGTGCCTGGTGCCATCGCACCACAACCATGCGCTCGGCGAGCGCATCGGCATCCGGCTAGCGGTTGACCATGTGATTGCCTTCGCCCGCGCGTGAGCAGTGCCTCAGCCGCCGCCGCGGTGCATGTAGAGATCAAAGCGCTTCATGAAAGCGTCCCGCGCCGCGGCATCCAGACCCTCGAACTCGAAATTCACCACCAGCCGCGGCAGTGCGAGCAGCGCGATACGGCGTGCTGGGGCGACATGCCAGCGCAGGGACAGGCCACCTCGGCCGATGCGCACATCGGCCCCTTCGCCGACGCTCACCGGGTAAGCCCCCACCGCCTCGGGCAGCGCGCGCAGCCACTCGTCGCGGCTGAACGCCATCTCCCGCGTGAAGCGAACGGGTGTGTGCATCAGCCACCCCCTGCGCGAGCCGCATTCACCCGCCCGCAATGGGCGGCCAGATGGCGAGCACGTCCCCCTCGATCAAAGTGCGGGTCAGTCGCTGTTCCGGGGCCACATAGACACCGTTGACCAGCACCAGATGCACGAGCTTGGGCGGCATGCCCAGGGGCTCGATGATGGTGCTGATGGTCGCGTCCGGGGCCACGTCCAGTTCCACCTGGTTGTCCCGCCGTGCGTGCGGGGGCAGGTAGTCGGTCAGCGAGGCAAACAGCTTGAGCGTGATGCGCATGGCATTCGACGGCGCGAGCGTTGGCGGTCAACGCCGCCGGGTGTCGGCCGCGCCCGACCATTGGCCTTGCCCCTGGGCGGCGGCCAGGTAGGCCTCCATGAGACAGGTCGGATCGGCCAGCAAGGCGTCCTTCCACGGGCCGAGGCGCAGTTGCCCCTCGACCATGCCGCGCATCACGCCGACATGCTCCGTCCAGCCCACGCTGTTGCAGCCCACGAGCACATCGTCCTTGAACTGCAGACTCAGGTGGCGGCGCGCGGCCAGGTCGGTCAGCTCCACATGCTCGCCGCCCGGCACGCCCTGCCAGTTGCCGAAGCTCGCCGAAATCAGGCCCAGGGTGTCGAGCACGTTGATCTGGGTGACCCCTCGAAGCTGCGCCCGTGGCGCCGCACCGGCCATGTTGAGCGCAGCGACCCGCGCCTGCTCGGCCGCATTGGGCTGGATGGCGCTGATGATGGTCTGGCCGCTGACCTTGTCGAACGCCTCGGCGCAGTCGCCGGCGGCAAAAATGCCTGGCACGTTGGTTTGCATGTATTCGTCGGTGAGCACCCCTTGCAGGCAGGTGATGCCCGAGTCGGCCAGAAAGCCGATGGTGGGCTTGACGCCTGCGGCGCTGATGAGCAGGTCGGCCTCCACCGTCTGCCCGTCGGACAGCCGCACCCGCAGCGGCGAGCCGGGCTGAACCGACTCGATGCGCGTGCCGGTGTGCACCCGAACGCCTTTGGCCTCGCACCATTCGCGAATCATGCCCCCNGCGGTGGGCCCCATCATGCGCGGCACCATGCGGTCGCCCATCTCGACCACCGAAAGCTGCACNCCGCGAGCAGCCAGTGCTTCCATGATGATGCAGCCGATGAAGCCAGCACCGAGCTGCAACACCCGGGCACCGGGCTTGGCCCGCTGGAGGATTTCGCGCGCATCGGCCAGCGTCCAGCAGTGGAACACGCCCTCGGCGTCGATGCCGGGCACCGGCGGCTGCACTGGCGTCGAGCCGGTGGCGATCAACAAGGTGTCGAAAGACACGGTGCGGCCGTCTTCGAACGTCACGCGGCGGCCGGCGGCATCGACGCGGCTGGCACGGGCCTGCATGCGCTCGATGCCCAGGTCGGCGAAATGGGTCGGGCTCTTGCGCAGGTGGGTGCCTGCTTCGTCGATGTGCCCGATCAGCAGGTAGGGAATCGCCATGCGGGAGTACGGCGGCTCCGGTTCGTCACCGACGAGGGTGATGCGATCTTGCGCGCCCGCATGGCGGCGCAGTGTCTCGGCTGCAATCACGCCGGCTGGGCCTGCGCCAAGGATGAGATGGTGGGTCATGGCGAAATCCGTCCCGGTTCAATAGGAAGGCAAGAAAAAGGGCGAGGCTCGCGCCCCGCCCCCTGTGAGGCCATCGTTTGCTGATGCGCGGGTCAGAGGCCGAGGCGCGCGCGGGTCTGCGCCGTGGGACGGCCTTCGGCATCCCAGCCGCGGACCTCGTAGTAGTGCGGCCGCATCTTCTCGAGCTGGTTGACCTGGCCTTTGGTGGGGCCGGTCTTGCAGGCCTCCTTGAGCAGGCGCGGCGGCAGGCTGTCGTCCTTCGCGGTGAAACCGGCCGCGTTGTTGAACTCGCGCTCGAGGTTCCAGATGCGCTCGCCGATCTTCTCGAGCTCCTCGGTGGTGAACTCCTCACCGATGGCGGCCTGCAGCTGCGGCGACAGGTCGGCCAGCCCCCAGGCGAAGGTGGTGAACACGCACAGGCCCGAGGAGTCGAACGCGGCGGTCGCATCCTGGAAAGCCTTGACGAGCTCGGGCTTGCCATCGGTGGCGGCCGGATCGGTCTTCACCGGGATGCCCAGCACCTCGGAAGCGATCGTGTAGCCGCGCAGGTGGCAGCCGCCGCGGTTGCTGGTGGCATAGGCCAGGCCGATGCCCTGGATGCCCCGGCCGTCGTAGGCCGGGAATTCCTGGCCTTTGCTGCTCATCGAAAGCTCGGGATGGCCGTACTTGGCCGTCAGACGCTTGGAGCCCATGCCGAGCTCCTTGCCGAAGCCGCGGCCGTGGGCGGTTTCCTCGGCCAAGAATGCCAGAGCCTGGGCCGAGCCGAAGGGCGCCTCGATGCCGATCTGCTCCTTGGTGAGCACGCCCATGTCGTAGAGCTCCATCACCGCGCCCACGGTGGCGCCGAAGCTGATGGGGTCCATGCCGTGCTCGTTGCAGATCATGGATGCGTACTGCAGGCACTCGAGGTCGTTGACCCCGTTGGCTGCGCCCAGCGCCCAGGCGGCCTCATATTCCAGGCCACCGCTCGCTCCCCAGTACTGGGGCTTGTTGGCCACCGTGAAATGGGTCTCGTCCATCTTGCTGATGCGACCGCAGGCGATGGTGCAGCCGAAGCAGGCCTGGTTGGTCACGAGCTGCGCCTTGCCGTCGGTCTTGCGCGGCGTGGCCATGGCCTCGGCGGAAATGTCCTTGGCGCCCTCGAACTGGTTGTCGCGGTGGTTGCGCGTGGGCAAGGCCCCGACCTCGTTGATGACGTTCATCAGCACCTGGGTGCCGTAGGTGGGCAGGCCCTGTCCAGTGACCGCGTTGTCGTGCAGGATTTGCTTCTTCTCCTTGGTGACACGCATGAAGGCTTTGGGGTCACGGATGTTGCCCACGCCCTTGGTGCCGCGCACGGCGATCGCCTTGAGGTTCTTGCTGCCCATGACGGTGCCCACGCCGGAGCGACCGGCGGCGCGGTGCAGGTCGTTCACCACGGCCGCGAACAGCACACCGACCTCACCCGCCTTGCCGATGCTGGAGACGCGCGTGAGCGGGTCNTGCAAGCCCTTCTTGATGAGCTCTTCGGTTTCCCACACGCTCTTGCCCCACAGGTGCGAGGCGTCGCGCAGTTCGGCGTGATCGTCGTTCACATAGAGGTACACGGGCTTTTCGCTGCGGCCCTCGAAGATGACCATGTCCCAGCCGGCCATCTTGAGTTCGGCGCCCCAGTAGCCGCCCGAGTTGGAGCAGGCGATGGCGCCGGTCAGCGGGCTCTTGGTGGAGACCGTGTAGCGCCCGCCGGTGGAGGCCATGGTGCCGGTCAGCGGGCCGGTGGCCCAGATGATCTTGTTGCCCGGCGACAGCGGATCGACCTTGGGATCGACCTCGCTGGCGAGGTACTTGGCGGCCAGGCCGCGCGAGCCGAGGTACGCCCGGGCCCAGTCCATGTTCAGCGGCTCGGCCGTGACCGTGCCCTTGGTGAGGTCGACGCGAAGAAGTTTTCCTGCCCACGACATGATGTGTTCTCCTTCAGGCGGCAGAAGGCTGGTTGCCCAGCTTGTCGGCCCATTGCTGCATCTTGGAAAGCCCCGTCCAGTTCGCGTCGATGAAGGTGATGGCGCCGGTGGGGCAGGCGTCGGCGCAGGCGGGCTCGCCGCCGCAGAGGTCGCACTTCTGCACTTTGCCCGTCTCCTGCACGTAGTTGATGGTGCCGAAGGGGCAGGCGATGGTGCAGACCTTGCAGCCGACGCAAGTGGTTTCGTTCACGACCTTGGCGCCGGTGAGCTTGTCCATCGTGATGGCCTCGACCGGGCAGGCGTGCAGGCACCAGGCCTCGTCGCACTGGGTGCAGGTGTAGGGCACTTTCTTGCCCGTGTGGTGGAAATCAAAAACCTTGATCCGCGATTTCGCCGTGGCAAAGGTGCCGTAGTGCTCGAATGAACACGCCATTTCGCACTGCAGGCAACCCGTGCATTTGTCGGGGTTGATGTGCAACATCTTCTGCATGAAGGCTCTCCTCGAAGGACGTCGGTGAACCGGCCTGCAACCCGCACGACGCGCTGCTGCCGCCTGCCACGATTGTTGGCAGACCCGATGCCCCAGGCTTCGGGAATACCCTAGGCTCAACGCTGCCGCCGCAGAAATTCTCAACTTGAGACACACCCGCGCAGCCGCCGGCACGACGCGAGAAGATGCCGCAGAATGCCCCCACCGAACTCCTGCGAGCGAGCGCCCATGCACAGCCAGCCTCTCACGGTCGCCGACCCATCCCTGCGCCTGTTGCAGATCGAGCGCGCGCCATGCGGTGATGCACGGATCGGTCGCACCCGCCGCGGCGGTGGAGCCGTGGATCGAGCGTTCGTGGCGGCGATGCCTGACCGCTGGCCTGTCGCCCGGGCAGCGCGTGGGTTTCGACGTGATCTCACGCACCCAGCTGCGGCGCACGCTGGCCGAGCACCGCGACCTGATCGAGGCTGCGCAACCGGTGCTGGCGAGCCTGCAGCAAGCCATGGCCCAGACCCGGTACTTCGCCATCCTGACCAATGCGCACGGGGTTGTGGTGGATGCGCACGGCCCGATCGACCGCAACGACCGGCGCGCGGCCGTCATCACGCGGGTCGGCGCCGACTTGTCGGAGCGCGCGGTGGGTACCACCGCCATCAGTGCCGCACTGATCGAGCAGCACCCGGTCTGGCTGCACCGCGGCGAGCATTTCTTCGACGACACCTCCGTGTACAGCTGTGCGNGGGCACCGCTGTTCGGGCCGGACGGCCGCTGCCTTGGCATGCTCGACCTGACCGGCATCGACGCAGCCGAGCGGCCTGAACTGCGCCATCTCGTCGCGCAGGCGGCGCGCAGCATCGAAAACGGCCTAACGCTGCGCCAGCCCCACCGCCTGCTGCTGCGCATCAACTGGCCCGGACAGACCCTGGGCACCGAGGGCGACGGTTTGCTGTGTCTGGACGCCGAGGGCCGGGTGGTGGCGGCCAATTCGACCGCACGCAACCTGCTGCCCGGCCTGGCGCGCCAGCCCGACGCCCACGCCGACGAGGTGTTTGCCTCGCCGGTCGGTACGCTGTTCGATGCCGCCCGCCACGAGGCGGCCCCGCTGGACCTTCCGCTGTGGACCGGTCTGCGGCTGCAGNGCTGGGCACGCGCCGCCGACGGTGGCGCAGACCGGCCGCGGCGCGGCGCCGTGAGCGGCAGCCCGTCGCTGAAGGACCTCGAGCTCTCGCTGATTCGCAAGGCCGTGGCCGATGCGCGCGGCAATGTGAAGGAGGCCGCCCGCATGCTGGGCATCAGCCGCGCCACGGTCTACCGCAAGCTGGGCCGGCGCATCTGAAAAGCGCTGCGCGGGCCTGTCAGCCCGCCAGCGCCAGCACCACGGCGGCCGCCGACACGCGTGCCTGCGCCCACTCACCTTCGGCGGCCGGGAAGGGATGCGGGGCAAAGCCGGCCCACATGCCGCCGCCTTCGAGTTCGAGCGTGACTTCGTCGCGCCGTTCACCGGCNGAGACCCGGCGAATGTGCCCGCCGAGGAAGAAGGCCGGCGCCGCGTCGCCTGGCGCGGACGCGGCGTTACTGGTGGCGTCGGCGGCAATCACCTCGACCGCGGCGGCCTTGCACAGGGCGTGGATCCGCATGCCGGGCGCGATGCCGAGCAGGTCCGCGCTTTCCTGGGTGATCTGCGACAGCAGCACGTCGCCGCCGGCCGTGCGCAGCCGCACCAGGGCCATCGGGTCGTGCGCGGCCATGGGCTCGCAGGATTCGACTTCGCACGCAATCTGGTTGCGCATGCTGGTGCGCAGGCCCAGCCCACCGGAGAGCGCCTCGCCCGCCGCATGCCGGGACAGCACCGCGCGCCGCGCCAGGGCCAGTTCCTCGGCCAGCACCAGCAGTTGCTCGCCCTGGCGGGTGAGCCTGGCGCCGCCGCCGCCACTGCCGCCGACGGTGCGCTCCACCAGNGGCGCGCCGGCCAGGCCGCTCAAGGTTTCCACCGCCTGCCACGCCGCTTTGTAGCTGATGCCCAGGGCGCGCGCGGCGCTCGAGATGGAGCCGGTGAGCGCGATGCCGCGCAGCACCTCGATGCGTTTGTCGCTGATGGCATGGCCCAGCGCGTCGTCGTAGGCCAATCGTCGTTTGTTCATGGACCAAATTGTTCCATGCGTACACTCGGTGCCGGTTCGGACGCCGCGATCGGGCGTGACGCCAGCGGCGGCCGGTGTGTCCGTGTACAGAGGGAGTTTCGTATGCGTTTGCGCCATTTCTTTTCCGCGCTGCTGCTGGCAGCGGCCACCAGCCTCTCGTGGGCGGGCGACAAGGTCGTCTACCACTTCGACAACAACGACACCCAGGCCACCGCCGGACTGCGCACCCTGCGCAACTACATGGACACCGCGCCCGACACCAAGATCGTTGTGGTGGCCCTGGGCGACGGCGTCAAGTTCCTCATGGATGGCGCCAAGGATCCGAAGAACCCGAACATCGAATACGGCCCGCTGATTTCCGACTTGGTGGCAAAAGGCGTGAAGTTTGAGGTGTGCGAGCTCACCATGCGCGCCATGAACCTCAAANAGGACCAGTTCGTCATGGACGCTGGCTTCACGCCATCTGGCGTCGTGCGCATCGGCCAACTGCAGTTCCGCGAGCAGTACGGGTACATCAAGCCCTGATCTTTGTGTTGCAGCGGACGGGTTCTGCTGCCGGCGCAAATGCGGCCTCGCGCAAGACGGTTCCTTGCGTCCACGCGCCGCTCTGCCCGCAAGTACAACGCCATCCAGCTACCCGCGCTGCGACCGCCGGACTTCCCGCAGCATGAACAGGTACAGGCCTTCGACCTTCTCGCGCGCCCAGGGCGTCTTGCGCAGGAAGGTCAGACTGGACTTGACGCTGGGGTCGAGCGCGAAGCAACGGATGGGGATGCGCCGCGCCAGCTCGTCCCAGCCGTAGTGCGCTTCCAGCGCGCGGACCATGGCCTCAAGGGTCACGCCGTGCAGGGGNTTGCGGGGCTGTTCGGTCGGAGGCGGGGTGTCTGTCATGCCGCGATTCTGCCCGGGCCGGGCAAGCGCTATACTCGCTATTCCATTTAGGGATAACGATTCCCGCCCGCCGCGCCAGCGGCTCTTTCATCGCGAGGTGTACATGCGCCGTCTGTCTTCCCTTTTCACCCTGCTGTTTGCCACGCTGGTGCAATCCAGTGCGCTGGCAGCCGAAGCCCAGGTCGCCGTGGCCGCGAATTTCGCGGAACCGATCAAGGCCATCGCCGCCGTGCTGGAGAAAACCACCGGCCACACGCTCCAGGTCACGCTGGGCGCCACGGGCAAGCTGTACGCCCAGATCAGCAATGGCGCGCCGTTTGACATGCTGCTGGCGGCCGACAGCAGGACACCCGAGAAACTGGAAGCCGACGGACTGGCCACGGCCGGCAGCCGCTTCACCTACGCCACCGGCAAGCTGGTGCTGTGGTCGGCCAAACCGGGACGCGTGGACGACAAAGGTGCGGTGCTCAGGGCCGCCGACCTGGGCAAAGTGGCCTACGCCGCGCCCAAGGTGGCCCCTACGGCGCCGCCGCGGTCGAGGCCATGGACAAGCTCGGCCTGGGCGCCACGCTGGCGCCCCGGCTGGTGCAGGGCGAAAGCATCGGCCAGACCTTCAACTTTGCCTACACCGGCAACGCCGACGTGGGCTTCGTGGCCATGTCACAAGTACTCGAAGGCGGACGCCTCAAGAGCGGGTCGGTGTGGGTGGTGCCGCAGAACCTCTACAGCCCGATCCGCCAGGATGCCGTGGTTCTCAAGCGTGGTTCCAGCAACGAGGCCGTGCAGGCACTGGTCAGGCTGCTCAAGAGCCCGAACATCAAGGACCTGATTCGTTCCTACGGTTACGACATCTGACCCCCTCACGCCATGCTGCTCACCCAGTCCGACCTGGAGGCGATCAGGCTCACGCTCAAGACCGCCACGCTCACGACCGCGATCCTGGCGCTGGTGGGCGTGCCCATCGCCTGGTGGCTGGCGCGCACCCGGTCGCGGCTGNAAAACCCCATTGCCACCCTGGTGGCCCTGCCCATCGTGCTGCCCCCGTCGGTGCTGGGCTTTTACCTGCTGGTGGCCATGGGGCCTAATGGCCCGGTCGGTCAATGGACGCAGGCACTGGGCCTGGGCCTGCTGCCCTTCAGCTTCTCCGGCCTGGTGGTGGCCTCGGTGTTCTATTCGCTGCCCTTCATGGTGCAGCCGGTGCACAACGCTTTTGAAGCCATGGGTTCGCGCCCACTTGAAGCGGCGGCCACCTTGCGCGCTTCGCCCTGGGACACGTTCTTCCATATCGTGCTGCCCNTGTGTCGACCGGGCCTGGTCACCGGCGCCCTCATGAGCTTTGCCCACACGGTGGGCGAATTCGGTGTGGTGCTCATGGTCGGCGGCAACATCCCCGGTGTGACGCGCGTCGTCTCGGTGCAAATTTACGACCACGTGGAGGCCATGGAGTACAGCGACGCGCACCGCCTGGCCGCCGTGATGCTGGTCTTCTCGTTCCTGGTGTTGCTGGCGCTCAACGTCTACCACCACCGCCACAGCCAGCGGGCGCNNGCTGACATGACCGATCTGTCTGACAACGCCACCCTGACCTTGCGCGCGCAACTGCAGCGTGCCGGCTTCGCCCTCGACGTGGACCTGCGCCTGCCCATGCGCGGCGTCACCGCCTTGTTCGGCCCCTCGGGCTCGGGCAAGACCACTTGCCTGCGCGTGATCGCAGGACTGGAGCCGCTGGCCCAGGCTCGCGTGGGCGTCGCCCAAGACGTGTGGCAAGACAGCCGGCAAGGCGTGTTTCAACCGGTGCACCGCAGACCGCTGGGTTATGTGTTCCAGGAGGCCAGCCTGTTCGACCACCTCACGGTGGAGGGCAATCTGCGCTTCGGCTTTGACCGCACCCCCGCCGCACTGCGCCGGAACGACTGGCGCCACGGGCTGGAGCTGCTGGGCATCGGTCACCTGCTGCAACGCCGGCCGCACGAACTCTCGGGCGGCGAGCGCCAGCGCGTGGCCATCGCCCGCGCCCTGGCCACCAGCCCGCGCCTGCTGCTGATGGACGAGCCGCTGGCCGCCCTGGACGCTGCGCGCAAGGCCGAGATCCTGCCCTGGCTGGAACAGCTGCACGAAGCGCTGGACATCCCGGTGGTCTATGTCACCCATTCGCTGGACGAGGTCGCCCGCCTGGCCGACCACCTGGTGCTGCTGGAGCAGGGCCGGGTGCAGGCCCAGGGGCCGGTGATCGAGCTGATGGCGCGCGCCGACCTGCCGCTGGCGCACGGCGATGGCGCGGGTGCGCTGATCGAAGCCGTCACCTGCGGGCTGCAGAGCACATTCGCCCTGTGCGAGCTGCGATTTGACGGCGGCACGCTGCTGCTGCCGCAGACCCGTGCTACCCCGCTGCCCGAGCGCACCCCGGTGCGCGTGCGTATTCAGGCGCGCGACGTGAGCCTGTCACTGGTACAGCCGCAGCAAACCAGCATGCTCAACATCCTGCCCGCTACGGTGACCGATGTGAGCGACGACGGGCCGGGCCAGGTGCTGGTGGGTCTTCGGCTGGGGCAAGGCACGCGCCTGCTCTCGCGCATCAGCCAACTGTCCTTCGAACGGCTGGGCATGGCGCCTGGACTTGCGGTCTACGCCCAGGTCAAGGGCGTGGCGATGGTGCGCTGAGAACCTGATGAACGCCCGCCTTCAGCGGGAGCGGGCGGTCCGTCCGGGCGGCGATTTGCTGGCGCGCAGCGACTGATGAGCCGCCCGGCCAGACCGGGCGCTCCCGCGTCACAAGAGGTCACTTGCTCGCATTGGGAAAGAACAGCTGCTCGCCGCCGATCTTGTAGTCGGCAATGGCTTTCTGGCCCGCAGCGCCGGTCACCCAGTCCACGAACTTCTGGCCTTCGGCCGTCTTCACCTGCGGGTGCTTGGCGCTGCTGACCAGCATCACGCCGTACTGGTTGAACAGGCGCTTGTCACCCTCGACCAGCACAGCCAGATCAGCGCGGTTCTTGAAGTTGAGCCAGGTGCCGCGGTCGGCCAGCACATAGGCGCCGCTGGAGGCGGCGATGTTGAGCGCCGGGCCCATGCCGCAGCCGCACTCCTTGTAGCCGCTGCCCTTGTTGGCGTCGGTGTCGGTCATCTTCCAGAAGCGCAGCTCGGCCGCGTGGGTGCCGCTCTTGTCGCCGCGCGAGACGAACGGCGCGTTGGCGGTGGCCAGCTTCTTGAGGGCCGCTACGATGTCATTGCCCTTGGTCCCTGCCGGGTCGACCTTGGGGCCGATGAGCACGAAGTCGTTGTACATGACCTCCAGGCGCTTGGCCGCAAATCCGTCGGCGACGAACTTCTCTTCGGCCAGCTTGTCGTGCACAAAGAGCACGTCGGCGTCACCGCGGCGCGCCATGTCGATGGCCTGACCGGTGCCCAGCGCCACCACCTTCACGTCGATACCGGTGGCCTGTTTGAACTGCGGCAAGATGTGCCCGAACAGGCCCGACTGCTCGGTGGAAGTGGTCGAGGCCACGACGATGCTGCTCTGGGCCTGGGCGGCCAGGCTGCCGAGCAGACCGGCCGAGAGCACGCCGGCGGCGGCGAGCAGACGGACGACCTGGCGGCGTTGGGAAGCGAAGCGGGATGTCATGTGGTTTCTCCTTTGACGAACGCACTGGCCTGCGGGAACTGCGCTTCCAGCACGGACTGGTTGAAAAAATCGTGCACCGGCAGGTCGGCCAGCACACGGCCTTGCCCCATGTAGACGACCCGGGTGGCCAGACGCTTGACCTGGCCCAGGTTGTGGCTGGCGAACACCAGCGTGGGCGGCAGGCGGCCGGGCGCTGGCGCCTCGCGGCCAAAGTCGGCGATCAGTGCTTCGACATCGCGCTTGGCATGCGGGTCGAGGCTGGCAGTGGGTTCGTCGAGCAGCCACACATCGGGCTGCAGCGCCCAGGCACGCGCCAGCGCCACGCGCTGCTGCTGTCCGCCNGAGAGCGCCCGGCCATTGCGCTCGGCCAGGTGCGCCAGATCGACGCGCTCGAGCGCCTGGCGAACGCGGCCCCGCGTCTGGCCCCAGGGCATGCCCGAGAGCCACAGGCCCAGTTGCAGGTTGCGCTGCACCGACATGCGCAGCAGGTGCGGCCGCTGGAACAGCATGGCGATGCGCGAGACCTGTGGCACCGCCCGTTCGCCCGCGGACATGGGCAACAGGCCGTGCAGGGTGCGCAGCAGCGTGCTCTTGCCACAACCGTTGGGGCCCACCAGGGCGACCGACTCGCCGGCGTGGATGTTCAGCGTGATGTTGCGCAGCGCCTCGACCTGGGCCGCCGGCCCCAGGCTCACGTGCACGCCGCGCAGCGCCAGCACGACCGGTGCGTGCGCGGATGGGGACTGGCCCGCGGCAGCGTCNCATCGGATCGACCCTCATGTGGTGGCCATCCGCAGGTCACCGCCGTCCAGGCGCTCGCGCCAGCGCCGCAGCAGGGCCACCGCGCTGTTGAGCAGCAGCACCACCCCAGCAGGATGATGCCTAGGCCCAGCGCCAGTGGCAGGTCGCCCTTACTAGTCTCCAGCGCAATGGCCGTGGTCATCACACGGGTGAAGCCGTCGATATTACCGCCCACGATCATCACCGCGCCGACCTCGGACACCGCGCGGCCGAACGCGGTGATGACCACCGTGAGCAAGGCATAGCGCTCGTCCCAGGCCATGAGCAGGCTGCGCAGGGCGCGGCCGNGCCCCCAGCGAGGTGAGCTGCTCGCCGTGCTCGCGGTCGCTGTCCTCCACCACCTGGCGGGTCAGCGCGGTCACCAGCGGCAGCACCAGGATGGCCTGCGCCAGCACCATGGCCTGGAAACTGAATAGCCAGCCCAGGAAGCCCAGCGGCCCCGAACGCGAGAGCAGCAGGTAAATGACCAGACCCACCACCACCGACGGCATGGCCAGCGAGGTGTTGAGCAGGGTGAGCACCAGCGGCCGGCCCGGAAAGCGCGCCACCGCCAACCAGGCGCCCAGCAGCAGGCCCAGGGCGCAGGCCAGCGCACAGGCCGTCGCACTGACGGCCAGCGAGCGGCCCACGATGGCCCACAGCGTGGGGTCCGGCGCAACCAGCAATTGCCAGGCGGTGACGAGGCTCTCGGACAGGGTGGACATGAACGAATGGGCAGGCCAGCAGGCGGTTCGGTTCTCGCGGCGGCGCGAAGAACGGGCGGCGCGGCGCGGCGCTGCGGTATCGTAGGCGGCACCATGCCCTCTGACGATATGTTGGCCCATGCATAGGNTTGCGCTGCACTACACGCTGCATCAGGACGCCAGCGCCGCGCGTGGCGTGCAGCATCCACTCGCCGCGCTGCTGGGCGCGGTGGCCGATGCGGGCTCCATCTCGGCGGCGGCGCGCGTGCTCGGGCTCTCGTACCGCCATACCTGGGGCGAGCTCAAGCGCTGGGAATCGGCCCTGGGCCAGCCGCTGGTTCACTGGGAGAAAGGCCAGGCCGCGCGGCTCACGGATTTCGGCACCAAGCTGCTGTGGGCCGAGCGCCAGGCGCAGGCGCGGCTGGCGCCGCAGATCGAGGCCTTGCGCGCCGAGCTCGAACACGCGTTTGCCGCCGCCTTCGACCCCGCGGTGCAACTGCTCACGCTGCATGCCAGCCACGACGAGGCGCTGGTGGCCCTGCGCGACCACGCCACGCGCCACGCGGGGCTGCACCTGGATTTGCGCTTCACCGGCAGCGTGGACGCCATTCGCGCGCTCAACGAAGGGCGCTGCAGCCTGGCGGGCTTCCACGTGCGCGAACACGCCGAGCGCGGCAGCGCCACCGCACGCGCCTACCGCCCGCGGCTCAAGCCCGGGCAGCACAAGCTCATCGGCTTTGCGTGCCGCACACAGGGGCTGATCGTCGCCCCCGGCAACCCGCTGCACTTGCACGGCCTGCGCGACGTGGTGCGCCGTGGGGCGCGCTTCGCGCCGCGCGCCAGCGGCTCGGGCACCGAGGTGTTGCTGCGGGACCTGTTGGCCGCCGATGGGCTCGACCCGCCGNCGCTGCGCACCACCACCCGCGCGGAGGGCTCGCACGGCGCGGCGGCCGAGGCGGTGGCCAGCGGCGCGGCCGACGCGACCCTGGGCATCGAGCCCGCCGCCCGCGCGCGCGGCCTGGGCTTCGTGCCCTTGGTCGAGGAGCGCTATAACCTGGTGTGCCTGAAGTCCGCGCTCGACGAGCCCGCGCTGCGCGCGCTGCGCGCCGTGCTGCTCGCGCCCGCATGGCAAGAACAGATGGCTGGCTGGCCCGGCTACCGCCCCGAACGCTGCGGCGAGGTGCTGAGCCTGCGCCAGGAGCTCCCGTGGTGGAGTTTTTCAAAGAAATCCACCTGACCCNCAGCACCAAACGGTCATGTCTTGCTCCTATTTTTGATTGATTGCGGCGACCATGCGATCGCGCTGGTGAGGCTGCACGCCCCTTCCTGGTGCACCCCCGGCGCACCCCGAACGAGTTCCTAGGGTCAACCCGTAGGCTTTCAAATTTCTTGAATCGGGGCTTGAATATTCATCGTCGGCGCCGACCCACCCCCGTAAAATCGCGCGACCTCCGAGGCGATGCACCGCGGCGTTCGGAGGCTCGCAAGCGCCAGGCACCCTGGCCGTTCGTTTCACGATGGAGACACCATGAATTTCCTCTTAGCCCTCTCGAGGCGGATCGACCGCTTCACCGAGTTCATCGGCCGCAACGTGGCCTGGCTGGTGCTGGCCGCCGTGCTCATCAGCGCCATCAACGCCGTCGTGCGCAAGGCCTTCGACATGGGCTCCAACGCCTTCCTCGAACTGCAGTGGTATTTGTTCGCCGCGGTGTTTTTGCTCGCCTCGGGCTACACCATGCTGCGCCAGGAACATGTGCGCATCGACGTGCTCTCGGGCCGTTTCTCCAAGAAGGTGCAGATCTGGATCGACATCGTCGGCATCACCTGCTTCCTGTTCCCCTTCATCTTCATGATCATCAAGCTCGCCATGCCGCTGGTGATCAACGCGTATCAGACGGGCGAGGTGTCATCGAACGCAGGCGGCCTGATCCGCTGGCCGGTGTTCGCGCTGCTGCCGCTGGGGCTGGCTTTGCTGGGCATTCAAGGCATCTCCGAACTCATCAAACGCATCGCCTTCCTGCAAGGGCGCATTCCCGATCCGACGAAGAAGCAAGGCGCGAAGACCGCGGAAGAAGAACTCGCCGAGTTCCTGCTGCAAAGGAAGTGGCCGCGCGTGAAGCGGCCCAACGTCAAGGGAGCCAGGCATGATCGAATTCCTCACCGCGAACATGGCCCCGATCATGTTCGCCTCGCTGATCATCTTCCTGCTGTTCGGCTACTCGGTGGCGTTCTCGCTGGCGGCCTGCGGGCTGTTCTTCGGGCTCGTGGGCATCGAACTGGGCATGATCAACCCCTCGTTCCTGCAAAGCCTGCCGCTGCGCATCTTCGGCATCATGCAGAACGACACGCTGCTGGCGATTCCGTTCTTCACCTTCATGGGGCTGATCCTGGAGCGGTCGGGCATGGCCGAGGACTTGCTCGACACCATCGGCCAGCTCTTCGGCCCCATCCGCGGCGGCCTGGCCTATGCGGTGATCCTGGTCGGCGCGATGCTGGCGGCCACCACCGGCGTGGTGGCCGCCTCGGTCATCTCCATGGGCCTGATCTCGCTGCCCATCATGCTGCGCTACGGCTACGACCGGCGCATCGCCACCGGCGTCATCGCCGCCTCGGGCACGCTGGCGCAAATCATTCCGCCCTCGCTGGTGCTCATCGTGCTGGCCGACCAGCTTGGCCGCAGCGTCGGTGACCTCTACGCTGGCGCCTTCCTGCCGGGCTTCGTGCTCACCGGCCTCTACATCGGCTATGTGCTGCTCATCAGCCTCATCAAACCCGCCGCCGTGCCGGCCNTGCCGGCCGAAGCCCGCACCATCCGCGAGGATGACGGCGGCTCCGGCCTGCGCTCGCTGGGCGTGCTCACGCTGGTCTCGGTGGGCTGCGCGGTTGCGTTTGCCAAGACCCGGCCGGCCGGTGCGCCGCTCGACGAAACCATCGTGCTCTCGATGTGCGTGGGCATCGGCGTCGCCTTCGTGGCGGCCGTGGCCAACAAGTCGCTCAAGCTCAACCTGCTCTCGCGCATGGCCGAGCGCGTCACCTTCGTGCTGATTCCGCCGCTGGCGCTGATCTTCCTCGTGCTGGGCACCATCTTCCTCGGCATCGCCACGCCCACCGAGGGCGGCGCGATGGGCGCGGTCGGCGCGCTGGTCATGGCCATCAGCCGCCGACGCCTGGACTTCAAGCTCATGCGCCAGGCCATGGACAGCACCATGAAGCTCTCCACCTTCGTGCTGTTCATCCTGATCGGCGCCACGGTGTTCAGCCTGGCCTTCCAGGGCGTGGATGGCCCGATCTGGGTCGAGCACCTGCTCACCAGCCTGCCCGGCGGCCAGCTCGGCTTCCTGATCGTGGTGAACATCCTGGTGTTCCTGCTGGCCTTCTTCCTCGACTTCTTCGAGCTGGCCTTCATCATCATTCCGCTGCTCGCGCCGGTGGCCGACAAGCTCGGCATCGACCTGGTGTGGTTCGGCGTGCTGCTGGCGGTGAACATGCAGACCTCCTTCATGCACCCGCCGTTCGGCTTTGCGCTGTTCTACCTGCGCAGCGTCGCCCCGCACGAGGACTACACCGACAAGGTCACGGGCAAGCCCATCA
The DNA here is from genome assembly GCA_013693755.1 of Burkholderiaceae bacterium. Taxonomy (GTDB): domain Bacteria; phylum Pseudomonadota; class Gammaproteobacteria; order Burkholderiales; family Burkholderiaceae_C; genus Tibeticola. Next base: position 2,366,775 of record CP059256.1, on the reverse strand, counting down.
AGCGGGTGCGCATCGAAGACATCTACTGGGGTGCGGTGCCCTTCGTGATCATCCAGCTGATCATGGTGGCCATCATCATTGCCTTCNCCGGGCTGGTCACCAGCGGCGTGCACAAGGGGCCGACGCTGGATGCCGACAAGATCCTACAGCAGATGGAAGTGCAGATGGACAAGGCCGAGGACGCCGCCCCGCCGCCACCACCCGCCGACTTCGGCCAGCCCGCGGCCGCGGGCAGCGCCGATGCCGCATCGGCCCCCGCCGGTGCCGCCCCGGCCGCGGACGACCCGATGAAAGCCCTGCTGGATTCAATGAAGGCCGACGGCCAGAAAAGCCCTGAGGCCCGTCGCCTGTGGCGCTCCAAGCCCCGCCCGGTGCGGGGCTTGGAGCGCCACACGCGGGCCACGCCTGCCCGCGTGCCCACGCCGAGCGCGCTGTCGCCCTCCGCGCGTGCCCGCAAAGGGCTCCGACCATCGCGGCGAGGCCCGCACAGGCCCAGAAGCTGGTGGCGACACGCAGGCCGCAGCGGCTGGCGCGGGCCCGCGCACCGTCATCGCCGACCCCATCGGCAAGGCCGTGAACGGCCCAAAACAAAAAGCCCCGCACGCAGGCGGGGCTTTTGATCGGCTTCGAAGCGAGCGCCGTGCGGGCCAGCGCGGGGACGCGGCAGCCCGCTGATGGCCGACTTACAGCTTCTGGCGCTGCATGAAGCTGTCGAACGTGGCCTCCGTGAAACGGAACCAGAGGTTGGCCTCGCGACGGTAGGCTTCGTAGTCGGAAAAGATCTTCTTCCAGGCCGGGTTGCTGGCGTTGAGTTCGGCATAAACCTCCTGGGATGCCTTGAACGCAGCATTCATGACGTCGGCCGGGAAGGGGTGCAGCTTGGTGCCCTGGCTCACCAAGGTCCTGAGCGCGCCTGGATTGCGCATGTCGTACTTGGCCTGCATGTCCGTGTGCGCGTAGGCCGCGGCGGCCTCGAGAATGGCCTTGTACTCCGCCGACAGGCCATCGTAGGCCTTCTTGTTAACCAGCAGCGAAAGCTGAGGCCCACCCTCCCACCAGCCGGGGTAGTAATAGTGCGGCGCCACTTTGTTGAAGCCAAGCTTCAGATCGTCGTACGGGCCAATCCACTCGGCCGCGTCGATGGTGCCCTTCTCCAGCGATTGATAGATCTCACCGCCAGGAATGTTCTGCGGCACGGCGCCCAGACGCTCGATCACCTTGCCGCCGAAGCCGCCGACGCGGAACTTCAGGCCCTTGATGTCGGCCACCGACTTGATTTCCTTGCGGTACCATCCGCCCATCTGCGCGCCGGTGTTGCCCATGGGGAAGTTGACGATGCCCACGTTCGCGTAGAACTCACGCATGAGCTTGAGGCCGTTGCCCTCGTACATCCAGGCCGTCATCTGGCGGTTGTTGAGGCCAAAGGGAATGGCACAGTCGAGCGCGAAAGTGGGATCCTTGCCGAAGAAGTAGTAGGGCGCGGTGTGGGCCATTTCCACCGTGCCGTTGGAAGCCCCATCGAGCACGCCGAAAGCAGGCATCAATTCGCCCGCGGCATGCACGGTGATGGTGAACTTGCCGCCCGACATTTCACCGACGAGCTTGGTGAAAACCTCGGCCGCACCGTAAATCGTGTCGAGCGACTTCGGGAAGCTCGAGGCGATGCGCCAGCGCATCGCTTGCTGCGCCTGCACAGCGGGCGCGACACCTGCGGCGAGCACACCGGCGATGCCGGCATGCTTGATAAGGGAACGACGATCCATTGAGAGGGTCTCCTGTCAGAGGTGGAACGACCTGGACGCGGAATGCATCTCAGGGACTTTTTGAGTCGGTGCCGATTGTAGAAAGCGGGACACGCCCGTTTGGGCGGGTTTTCCCTTCCCGACGCAGGAAACCACGGGCTTCATTGCGTTTTCTTGCCCTGGCGCAAGGGCGTTGACCTCTTCGTCAACGCAGAAGTGAAGAGATTTCACGCGCCATTGTCGCCGCAGGGCAACGCGACGCCACGGCCCCGCGCAGCGCAGCGCAGGTCGCTGGAAGATTCAGGCCACGACTTTCAGGTCCGGCCGCGCACTGCCGGCAACGATGGCACCAAAGCGCGCGCGCACCGANGCCTCGATGCCCGCGGCATCCAGCCCTTGCAGCGCCAGCAGCTTCGCTGGGTCGCCATGCTCGATGAACCGGTCGGGCAGGCCGAGCTGCAGCACCGGGCGCAGCACGCCGGCGGCCATCAAGGCTTCGGTCACCGCGCTGCCGGCACCACCCGCAATGCAGCCTTCCTCTACGGTCACCAGCGCCTCGTGCGTGGCCGCGATCTGCAGCAGCAGCTCCACGTCCAGCGGCTTGGCCCAGCGCATGTTCACCACGGTGGCGTCGAGCCGCTCGGCGGCGGTCAGCGCCGGGTAGAGCAGCGTGCCGAAGGCCAGAATGGCCACGCCCTGCGGCGCGCTGCCGGCAGGCTGCAGGCTGGCGGCGCGCTGGCGCCGCACCTCGCCCTTGCCGAAGGGCAGCGGGTCGAGGCCGGGCAGCGGCTCCACGCCCGCACCTGTGCCGCGCGGGTAGCGCACGGCCACCGGGCCGGGCTGCGCGAACGCCGTGCTCAGCAACTGGCGGCATTCGCGCTCGTCGGCCGGACAGGCCAGCGCCATGTTCGGGATGCAGCGCAGGTAGGCAATGTCGTAGGCACCGGCGTGCGTGGCGCCGTCGGCCCCCACCAGCCCCGCGCGGTCGAGGGCGAACACCACCGGCAGGTTCTGGATAGCCACGTCGTGCACCAGCTGGTCGTAGGCGCGCTGCAGGAAGGTGGAGTAGATCGCCACCACCGGCTTGAGCCCTTCGCAGGCCAGGCCCGCGGCGAAGGTGACGGCGTGCTGCTCGGCAATGCCGACGTCGTGGTAGCGGCCGGGATAGGCCTTGGCGAACTCCACCAGGCCCGAGCCCTCGCGCATGGCCGGTGTGATGCCGACCAGCCGCGCATCCTGCGCGGCCATGTCGCACAGCCACTGCCCGAACACCTGGGTGAACGTGGGTTTGACGGGCGCGGCCGGCGGCACCAGGCCGACGGCGGGGTCGAACTTGCCCGGGCCGTGGTAGGCCACGGGGTCGGCCTCGGCGAGCTTGTAACCCTGGCCTTTGCGGGTGACCACGTGCAGGAACTGCGGGCCCTTGAGCTGGCGCAGGTTCTCCAGCGTGGGGATGAGGGCGTCGAGGTCGTGCCCGTCGATGGGGCCGACGTAGTTGAAGCCGAACTTCTCGAACAGCGTGGCGGGCAGCACCATGCCCTTGGCGCCCTGCTCGAGGCGCCTGGCCAGTTCGAACAGTGGGGGCACCGGCTTGAGCACGGTGCGACCGACGTTCTTCGCCGCCGCGTAGAACTGGCCGCTCATGAGCTGGGCCAGGTAGCGGTTGAGCGCGCCCACGGGCGGCGAGATCGACATGTCGTTGTCGTTGAGGATGACGAGCAGCCGCGCGTCGTGCTGCACGCCGGCGTTGTTCAGCGCCTCGAAGGCCATGCCGGCGGTCATGGCGCCGTCGCCGATCACGGCCACGGCATGCCGGNNGTCCTCGCCCTTCATCTGCGCGGCCAGCGCCATGCCGAGCGCGGCGGAGATGCTGGTGGACGAATGCGCGGTGCCGAAGGTGTCGTAGTCGCTCTCGGTGCGCTGCGGAAAGCCCGACAGCCCGCCGAGCTGGCGCAGCGTGGCCATGCGGTCGCGCCGGCCGGTGAGGATCTTGTGCGGATAGGTCTGGTGGCCCACGTCCCACACGAGCCGGTCGCGCGGCGTGTCGAACACATAGTGCAGCGCGATGGTGAGTTCGACGGTGCCGAGGTTGGAGCTCAGATGCCCGCCGGTGCGCGCGACGCTCTCGAGCAGAAAGCCGCGCAACTCGTCGGCCAGGGGCTTGAGCTGGGCGCGCGACAGGCGCCGCAGGTCCGCAGGGTCGTCGATGGTCTGGAGCAGCGGATAAGTCATGGCAAGGTGCCTCGGAAACGGGCCGGAGCGGTCTCGGACGTCGTGACGGAATCGGCGCGGCAGCTGGGTTCACGGCGTCGCAATCCTTCAATTTCAATGATCGCGGCGCACCACCGCATCGGCCAGCGCGGCGAGCGCGGCCACGTCGGCGCCGGCGTGCACGCGCTGCAACTGGGACAGCGCATCGAGCGCATGGCGGTGCAGGACGAGCGCCTCGGCGCGCGCGCCTTCGAGGCCAAGCAGCGCCACATAGGTGGGCTTGTTGGCCGCGGCGTCTTTGCCGGCGGTCTTGCCCAGCGTGGCGGCGTCGGCGGTGACGTCGAGCACGTCATCGACGATCTGAAACGCCAGGCCCAGCGCCTCACCGTACGCCCCCAGCGCCTGCCAGGTGGCCGACTGCGGCGACAAGCCCGCCGCCGCCGCCCCCATGCACACGCTGGCGGCCAGCAGCGCGCCGGTCTTGCGCCGGTGCATGTCGCGCAGCACGGCCGCATCCAGCGTGCGGCCCACGCTGGCGAGGTCGATGGCCTGGCCACCCGCCATGCCGGCATGCCCCGCAGCCCGCGCCAGCAGGCCACACAGCCGCGCCTGCACCTCGGCGTCGAGGCTGCCGTCGTCCGGGGTGAGCAGTTCGAAGGCCAGGGCCTGCAGGGCGTCGCCTGCCAGCAGGGCCTGCGCTTCGCCGAAGCGCACGTGCACCGTGGGTTTGCCCCGGCGCAGCACGTCGTTGTCCATGCACGGCAGGTCGTCGTGCACCAGGGAGTAGGCGTGGATGAGTTCGACCGCGCAGGCCGCGCGCAAGGCCGCAGCGTTGACCGCGGCGGGTGCCGAACCGGCGGCCACGGACTGCGCGGCGGCGAACACCAGCAGCGGCCGCAGCCGCTTGCCGCCATCGAGCACCGCATAGCGCATGGCCTGCCCGAGGTCGGCCACGGCGTCGGCGGGGCAGGCGTCGAGCGCGGCCTCCACCTCGGCGCGGCGCGCGCGGGCCCAGGCGGCGAAGTCGAAGGCGGTGGTGGGCGTCATGTCGCCGTCCAGGGCTTGAGGGCGCCGTCGTCGAGCAGCTTGACCTGGTCTTCCACCGCCTGCAGCCGCTCGCGGCAGAACGCCAGCAGGGCGGCGCCGCGGCGGTAGGCGCCCAGGAGTTCGTCGAGCGGGAGTTGCCGGATTCGAGCCGCGACACGAGCTGTTCGAGCTCCTGCACGGCGAGTTCGTAGCTCGCGGGCAGTGGCGCCTGGGGCACCGCGTCGGAGTCAGCCGGCTTGGTGGTGGGTCTGGGCATGGTGCGGCCTGGGAAAACCGCGCATTTTACGGCCGGCAATTCCCTTGCCGGTGCCGGACACCCCGTTGCGGCCGGCGCGGGTACAATCGCCCCTCGCGGGTCGGCCCGGGGTTGGGAACGAGTCGGGCATACCGGCTTGGTTCGCGGCCTCTGAAGCCGACCTTTTCTGCGCCAAGGCTTGGCAGTACAGCGCGCCACCCTGCCCCTTCATAGGGGGAGTCTCTAGGTCAGGTCATCATGTCTGATTTAAGTCTTCAGTTCCAGCAGGCCCAAAGCCAACTTCCGGTCACCAGCTACTTCGACGAGGCGTTGTTCGCGCGCGAGATGGAGCAGCTCTTCCAGCGAGACNCACGCTATGTGGGCAATGCCCGAGCGGTCCCCGAGAGCGGCGACTACTTCGCCCTGCCGCAGGAGGGCGAAGGTCGCGCGCTGGTGCGCCAGGCCGACGGCAGCGTCGCGCTCGTCTCCAACATCTGCCGCCACCGCCAGGCCGTCATGCTCAAAGGGCGCGGCAACCTCTACCAGGACGCCAAGGGCCATGCCGGCGGCAACATCGTCTGTCCGCTGCACCGCTGGACGTATTCGGCCGCGGGCCAGCTCGTGGGCGCGCCGCACTTCGCGCAGGACCCCTGCCTGAACCTGAACAACTACCGGCTGCGCGAGTGGAACGGCCTGTTGTTCGAGGACAACGGGCGTGACATCGAGGCCGACCTCGCCGGCATGGGCCCGCGCGCGCAGCTCGACTTCAGCGGCTTCGTGCTCGACCATGTGGAGCTGCACGAGTGCAACTACAACTGGAAGACCTTCATCGAGGTCTATCTGGAGGACTACCACGTCGGCCCCTTCCACCCGGGCCTGGGGCACTTCGTGACCTGCGACGACCTGCGCTGGGAGTTCGCGCGCGAGTACTCGGTGCAGACGGTGGGCGTGTCGAGCGCCTTCGACCGCCCGGGCTCGGCGGTGTACAAGCGCTGGCACGAGCAGCTGCTCAAATACCGCGGCGGCCAGCCGCCCGAGCGCGGCGCGATCTGGCTGACCTACTACCCGCACATCATGGTGGAGTGGTATCCGCATGTGCTCACCGTCTCCACGCTGCACCCGGTGAGCGTGAACAAGACGCTCAACCTGGTGGAGTTCTACTACCCCGAGGACATCGCCGCCTTCGAGCGCGATTTCGTCGAGGCGCAGCGCGCGGCCTACATGGAAACCTGCATCGAGGACGACGAAATCGCCGAGCGCATGGACGCAGGCCGCAAGGCGCTGCTCGACCGCGGCGACAACGAGGTCGGCCCCTACCAGAGCCCGATGGAAGACGGCATGCAGCACTTCCATGAGTGGTACCGCGCCGCCATGGGCCTCAAGCCAGTGCAAACTTGATAGCACAACCCGACCATTCCACGCTGGGGTTCGGCGTTTTTTCCTGGGATTGATGCCGTGCAGGCCGCGTGGATGGTCGTCGCCTCGCTGATGTTCGCGCTCATGAGCGTGTGCATCAAGTTTGCGGCCAGCCATTTCAACACCGCAGAGATCGTCGCCTGGCGCGGGGCCATCGGCATCGTGTTCATGGCCGCGTGGTGCCGCGCCAGCGGCGTGTCGGTGCGCACCCCGGTGCCCATGATGCATGTGTGGCGCAGCATCGTCGGCGTCATGTCGCTGGCGAGCTGGTTCTACGCCATCGCGCACCTGCCGCTGGCCACCGCCATGACGCTCAACTACATGAGCGGCGTGTGGGTGGCGGCCTTCCTCGTCGGGGGCACGCTGGTCATGGGCCGGCTGCAGGACCTCTCGCGCCAGGGGCCCATCGTGCTCACCGTGCTGGCCGCGTTCACCGGCGTGGTGCTGCTGCTGCGCCCGACCATTGAGCAGAACCAGTTGTTCGCCGGGCTCATCGGCCTGCNNTCGGGCCTGGGCGCGGCATTCGCCTACCTGCAGGTGGCCGCGCTGGGTCGGGTGGGCGAACCCGAGGCGCGCACCGTGCTGTACTTTTCCATCGGTGCGACGGTGGCCGGCTTTGCCGCCATGCCGTTCACCGGCGTGAGCCACTGGACCTGGCCGCATGCGCTGTGGCTGCTGCCCATCGGTGTGCTGGCCGCGCTGGGCCAGTTGGCGATGACGCGCGCCTACACCCGCGGCGCGACGCTGGTGGTGGCCAATCTGCAGTACTCGGGCATCGTGTTTGCTGCGCTGTTCGGCCTGTGGTTGTTCGGCGACCGCATCAGCCCCATGGGCTGGGCCGGCATGGCGCTGATCATCGCCAGCGGCGTTGCCGCCACCTTCCTGCGCGNNCGCGCCCTGCCCAATCCACCGGCCGAAGAGCACTGAACCTCGCTCCCACACCCCATGCACACCACGCTGATCTCCGCCCCTGAACTGCAGGCCCTGCTCGCGCATGGCGCGCCGGTGGCCGTGTTCGACTGCAGCTTCGACCTTGCCGACCCCAGCGCGGCCGACCGCCTGTTCGCCCAGGCGCACATCGCCGGCGCGCAGCAGGCCCACCTCGACCGCGACCTGAGCGCGCACGCCGGCGCGCCGCGCGAGAGCGGCGGCCGCCACCCCTTGCCCACGCGCGAGGCGTTTGCCGCCTGGCTGGGCGCCCACGGCGTCGGCGCGGCCACGCAGGTGGTGGTGTACGAGCGCAGCGGCGCGAACTACTGCGGGCGGCTGTGGTGGATGCTCAAATGGCTGGGCCACGAGGCGGTGGCCGTGCTCGATGGCGGGCTCGCCGCCTGGCAGGCCGCCGGCGGTGCGGTCGAGAGCGGCGCGGGCGCCACGCCCGTACCCTGCAGTTTCACCGCGGGCGCACCGGCTGCGCCGCTGATGCGCACCGAGGACGTGGCCCGCGCCCTCGGCCGGCCGGCGCAGACGCTGATCGACGCCCGCGCCGCCGCGCGCTTTCGTGGCGAGGTGGAGCCCCTGGACCCGGTGGCGGGCCACATCCCCGGCGCCCTCAACCGCCCGTTCACCGACAACTTCACCGCCGACGGCCGCTTCAAGACCGCCGAGGTGCTGCGCGCTGAGTTCGCCGCCCTGCTCGGCCAACGCGCGCCTCAGACCGTGGTGCACCACTGCGGCAGCGGCGTGAGCTCGGTGCCCAACCTGCTGGCGATGGAAGTCGCCGGCCTCGGCCGCACCGCGCTGTATGCGGGCAGCTGGAGCGAGTGGTGCAACACGAACGGTCTGCCGGTGGCCCAGGGCTGAACCGTCGTGACCGAACCCAGCCCACGCGCTTCATTCACCCCGTCTGCTGCTCCCCAGGAGACCGCCATGAAAGCCCCCGAACTACTGCTGCCCGCCGGCGACNCCGAGCGCATGCGCACCGCCTTCGACTTCGGTGCCGACGCCGTCTACGCGGGCCACCCGCGCTACTCGCTGCGCGCGCGCAACAACGAGTTCAGCAAGCTCGAACAGATCGCGCAGGGCATCGAGGAAGCCCACGCGCGCGGCAGGAAGTTCTTTCTCACCAGCAACCTGCTGCCGCACAACGACAAGGTGCGCACCTACCTGCGCGACATCGAGCCCATCATCCACATGCGCCCCGACGGCATCATCATGGCCGACCCCGGCCTCATCATGATGGTGCTCGAACGCATGCACGGCGGCAGCTGGCCCGAGGTGCCCATCCACCTCTCGGTGCAGGCCAACACGCTGAACTCCGCGGCGGTGAAGTTCTGGCAGAAGGTGNGGGTCAAGCGCATCATCCTCTCGCGCGAGCTGAGCCTGGACGAGATCGCGCAGATCCGCCAGGACTGCCCAGACATGGAGCTCGAAGTCTTCGTGCACGGCGCGCTGTGCATCGCCTACTCGGGCCGCTGCCTGCTCTCGGGCTACTTCAACCGCCGCGACCCCAACCAGGGCACCTGCACCAACGCCTGCCGCTGGAGCTACGCCACGCAACCCGCCGCCGAATCCACCGACACCGGCGAGGCGGTGCCGCTCGCGCTCGACACCGCATTCAGCTTCGCCGACGAAGCCGCGCAGGCCGAGCAGGCCTTCGCCGCCTGCGGCGGTGCGCCGCGCCACCCCGCAGCGGATCGCGTCTACCTGCTCGAGGAAAAGGAGCGCNCGGGCCAGCTCATGCCCATCCTGGAGGACGAGCATGGCACCTACATCATGAACAGCAAGGACTTGCGCGCCGTCGAGCATGTGGCGCGGCTGGTGCAGATCGGCGTGGACTCGCTCAAGATCGAAGGCCGCACCAAGAGCCGCTACTACGTCGCGCGCACCGCGCAGATCTACCGCCGCGCCATCGACGATGCGGTGGCCGGCCGGCCCTTCGACCCCACCNTGATCACCGAGCTCGACGGCCTCGCCCACCGCGGCTACACCNCCGGCTTTCTCGAGCGCCGGCCCAGCCAGGACTACCAGAACTACGAACGCGGCAGCTCCGAATCGCAGCGCAGCCAGTTCGTCGGCGAGGTGCAGGCCGTGCGCGACGGCTGGGCCGAGGTGGAGACGAAGAACCGCTTCGCCGTGGGCGACACGCTCGAACTCATCCAGCCCCGCGGCAACCGCACCCTGGTGCTCGAGGCCATGCGCAGCGCCGAAGGCGCGTCACTCGCCATCGCGCAAGGCAGTCCTTTGCGCGTGTGGCTGCCCCTGCCCGACGCCACGCCGGGCGCCATGCTCGCGCGGCGGCTCGACATCCACCCCGTTTCAGAAAAACCCTGTGATGCCAGCGTGAAACGGTGAGGGTTGCTTCTTTTCAGGAGCATGCATCGAACCCACCCGCCGGCATCAGAACAGGCTGCGCTGCGCGCTCAGTGCCCCGGGCTGGAAGTGGGCGGTCTGCAGCGGCAGGCGCGACCGGTCNAGGCCCAGGCGCCTGCAGGCCCGGGTGAAGCGCTGGCGCAGCAGGTCGGCCCAGATGCCTTGCCCGCGCATGCGGGTGCCGAAGTGCGCCTCGTAATCGTGCCCGCCGTGCAAGTCCTGCACGCGCGCCATCACCCGCTCGGCCCGCTCGGGCACATGGGCGGCCAGCCAGTCGCGAAACACCGTCTTGAGTTCCCACGGCAGCCGCAACACCTGGTAGAACGCCCGCTGCGCGCCCGCCTCGGCGGCGGCCTGCAGCACCTGCTCCATGTCCTCGTTGACGAAGGGAATCTGCGGCGACACGCTCACGCCCACGGGCACGCCCGCCTGCGCCAGCGCACGGATGCTGCGCAGGCGCCGTGCCGGCGCTGCCGCCCGCGGCTCCAGGGCGCGTGCGAGTGAGGCGTCGAGCGTGGTCACCGTGAGGTACACCACCACCAGGCCCCTGGCCGCCATGGGCGCGAGCAGATCGAGGTCGCGCTCCACGCCGCTGGACTTGGTCACGATCACCACCGGGTGCCCGGCGGCGTGCAGAACCTCCAGCACGGCGCGGGTGAGCCGCAGGCGGCGCTCGATGGGCTGGTAGGCGTCCGTGACCGTGCCCAGTGCCAGCGGCTCGGGCTGGTAGCCCGGGCGCAGCAATTCCTCGCGCAGGACCTCGGCGATGTTTCTGCGCGCCACCAGCCGGGTTTCGAAATCCAGCCCCGGCGACCAGCCCAGGTAACTGTGCGTGGGCCGGGCGTAGCAGTAGACGCACCCGTGCTCGCAGCCCCGGTAGGGGTTGAGGCCGAGCGAAAACCCNACGTCCGGCGAGGCGTTGCGCGTGATCGCGCTNGCAGCCTGCTCCCAGTGCAGTTCGGTCTGCAGCGGGGCGAACGCGTCCGGCGCGTCGGTCTCACCGCCCCAGCCGTCGTCGAACGGCTCGCGGGCCAGCGCCTCGAAGCGCGAAGCCACATGGGCCACCGCGCCCCGGCCTTTGATGAACCGCAGCGGCGCTTCCGAAGGTAAAACCTTGATGATCATTGACTGTATCTTCATACAGCATTTGGGAGCGAGGTGAGAATTTCTTCACACTCAGGGTCAATCCGGAGCCGGAAAACTGCAATCAAACGTAATCTCGACGTGACACCTGGGAGACACCGTTCATGCCCACCTCCATCCGTTCCATCGCCCTGGGCCTGCTCGGCCTCGGCCCCAGTCTGGCGCTGGCGCAGCCTGCGGCCGCCCCCGCCGATTTCCAGGCCGCGCTGTGGGCCGCGAGCTGCATGGCCTGCCACGGCACCGACGGCCGCGCCGAAGGCACGGGCCTGGCGCTGGCCGGCAAGCCCGAGCAGGAGCTCTACGGCTTCCTGGTGGCCTTCAAGGAGGGCCGGCGCAGCGGCACCATCATGCACCAGCATGCCAAAGGCTATTCGGACGAGGAACTGCGCCGCATCGCGCGCTACTTTGCGGGAGTGAAGCCATGACCATCGACCGTCGCAGCCTGCTGCGCGCCGCCGGCGCAGCCGCCCTCGGGGCGCCCGCCTGGGTGGGCGCGCAGACCGGGCCCCAGGTGGTCGTCATCGGCGGCGGCTTTGAGNGCGCCACGGCGGCCAAGTACCTGCGTCGCTTCAACCCGGCCCTGCGGGTGACGCTGATCGAGCCCGCCGGCGAGTTCGTGATGTGCCCGATGAGCAACCGCGTGATCCACGGCGGCATGACGCTGCGCGACATCACCCGCCCCTACGACCCCTTCGTCGCCCGCTACGGGCTGCGCTGGGTGCGCGCCGCGGCCGACGAGATCGACCTCGACCGCCGCGAGGTGCGCGTGNGGCAGGACCGCATTGCCTACGACCGCCTCATCGTCTCGCCGGGCGTGGACTACATCTACGAGGGCATCGGCGGCCTGGAGACGCCCGAGGCGCAGGCCCGCCTGCCGCATGCCTGGAAGGCCGGCGCGCAGACGCAGCAGCTCAAGGACATGCTCTACGCCCTGCCCGCCGGCGGCGTGGTGGCCATGCACATCCCCAAGGTGCCGTACCGCTGCCCGCCCGGCCCCTACGAGCGGGCGAGCCTCATCGCCTTCCACCTCAAGACGCGCAACCCCAAGGCCAAGCTGGTGGTGTACGACAGCAACCCCGACATCCAGGCCAAGAAGGGCTTGTTCGAAGCGATCTGGAGCGGCCCGTACAAAGGCCTCATCGAGTACGTGCCCAATGCCGAGCTCGAGAGCGTGACCCGCCGCGGGACAGNNATGACGTTCAAGGTCCAGGGCAAGGTCAGGGCCGACGTCATCAACCTCATCNCGCCGCAGCGCGCCGGCGTCATCGCACAGAAGGCGGGGCTGGCCAACGTGGGCAAGCGCTGGTGCGGCGTGGACTTCCTCAGCCACGAGTCCACCGTGGCCAAGNGGGTCCATGTGCTCGGCGACAGCGTGGCCAGCGCACCGGGGCTGCCCAAGTCCGGCCACATGGCCAACCAGCAGGCCAAGGTCTGCGCCGGCGCCATCGCCGCGCAGACGCTCGGCCAGCCGGTGCCGGACCTGCCCATCATCGCCAACACCTGCTACAGCTTCGTCTCGCAGACCGACGTGATCCACGTCGCCGGCGTCTACCGCTATGACCGCGAGAAGAAGACCATGGTGCCCGTGCCCGGCGCGGGCGGCCTGTCGGAGACGCCCTCGAAGATGGAAGGCCTCTACGCCATGGCCTGGGCCACCAACATCATGAACGACACGCTGGGCTGAGCGACCCGGCCGGTCTTGCTTCACCGCACCAGCACGGCGCGAAAGTCGTTGACGTTGGTGTGCGTCGGCCCGGTCACGACCAGGTCGCCCAAGGGCTGAAAGAAACCATAGGCGTCGTTGCGCGCCAGGTGGTCAGCCAGCTTCAGGCCCTGGGCCTGGGCGCGCGCGAGCGTGTCGGGCGCAACCAGCGCACCGGCGTTGTCCTCCACGCCGTCGATGCCGTCGGTGTCGGCCGCCAGCGCCCAGATGCGCGGGTGCGCGCCCAGCGCCTGCGCCAGGCCCATGCAGAACTCGCCGGCGCGGCCGCCGCGGCCTCGTGCGGCACCGGGCTCGCGCGCTCGCACGGTCACCGTGGTCTCGCCGCCGCTGAGGATGACGCAGGGCGCCTCGAAGCTGCTGCGTCCCTGCGCGGTCGAGCGCGCAATGGCCGCGTGCACCTTGCCCACCTCGCGCGACTCGCCCTCGATCTCGTCGCTGAGCACATAGGCGTTCAGGCCCAGCGCGCGCGCGGCGGCGGCCGCCGCCTCCAGGCTCTGCTGCGGCGTGGCGGTCAGGTGCGTCTCGCAGCGCGCCAGGCGCGGGTCGCCGGGCTTGGGCGTTTCGAGCGCGCCGCTTTGCAGGCCCTCGCGCACCGCCGGGGGCACGGCAATGGCGTAGCGATCCAGAATCTCCAGCGCGTCGGCGCAGGTGCTGGCGTCGGCCACGGTGGGGCCGCTGGCGATCACGCTCACATCGTCACCCGGCACGTCGCTGATGGTCAGCGTGACCACGCGCGCCGGCGCGCAGGCCGCCGCCAGACGCCCGCCCTTGATGCGGGAGAGGTGCTTGCGCACCGTGTTCATCTGCGCGATGTCGGCGCCGCTCTCGAGCAGCTGGCGGTTGATGCGCTGCTTGTCCTCCAGCGTCAACCCCTCGCAGGGCAGGGTCAGCAGGGCCGAGCCGCCGCCGGAGATCAGGCACAGCACCAGGTCCTCGGCGCCCAGGCCCTGGGTGAGCGCCAGCATGCGCTGGGCCGCCGCCAGGCCGGCCGCGTCGGGCACCGGGTGCGCCGCCTCGACCACCTCGATGCGCTGCGCCAGCCCCGCGGGGCGCGGCGGCGTGTGGCCGTAGCGCGTGACCACCAGGCCCGACAGCGGCGCGTCCGCCGGCCACAGCGCCTCGACCGCCTGCGCCATGGCACCGGCGGCCTTGCCCGCGCCCAGCACCAGGGTGCGCCCAGCCCCGGCCCGGTCNGGCGGCGCCGGCAGGTGCGCCGCGGTGTTGTGCAGTGGCAGCGCGCGCTGGACAGCGACGTCGTACAGGTGGCGCAGCAGGGCGCGGGGATCGTTCAGGCTGGGCTGGGTCATGATGGCCTGAGTCTAGAGCCTGCTCACACGATGGGCTCGAGCGCAGCCCGGGCCGACCTCACCGGGCGCAGCCCCCGCGCTGCGCATCGCCGCGGCGGGCGGCCTGCTTCGTTCGGTGTGCTCGATGCCGCAGGTCGATGGCCGTGTTTGACACACCGCGCCATCCGCGGTCGCCCGTGCATCGTCGCAGGCACCCATCCGGCATGGCCTCAAAGCGTCTGGCCGTGGGCCGCAACCCAGGACAGACCGCGCTCGGTGCCGCCGGGCGTGGCGTCGCGGGGTTTGTATTCACAGCCGATCCAGCCGTCGTAGCCCAGCGCGTCGATGTGGTCGAACAGGTTGCGGTAGTGGATCTCGCCGCTGCCCGGTTCGTGGCGGCCCGGTGTGTCGGCCAGCTGCATGTGGGCGATGCGCGGCAGCAGGTCGCGGATGGTGTTGCACAGCTCGCCTTCCATGCGCTGCGCGTGGTAGATGTCGTACTGCAGGAAGACGTTGTCCGCGCCCACCTCGTCGATGAGCGCAATGGCCTGCCGCGGGCGGCTGACGAAGTAGCCGGGCATGTCGAAGGTGTTGATCGGTTCGATCAGCAGCGGCAGGCCCAGCTTCCTGGCTTCGGCGGCCGCGTAGCGCACGTTGGCCACCCAGGTGGCGCGCGCCTGCGCCTCGCTCACGCCCGCAGGCATGAGCCCGGCCATGCAGTGCCAGCGCTGCACGCCGATCACCGGCGCATAGGCCGCGGCCTGGGCCACGCCGGCGCGGAACTCGTCCTCGCGGCCGGGGATGCAGGCGATGCCGCGCTCGCCCGCGGCCCAGTCGCCCGGNGGCAGGTTGTGCAGCACCAGTTGCAGGCCGTTGCGCTGCAGGCGGGCGGCAATGTCCTCGGCGGGGAAGTCGTAGGGAAAGAGGAACTCCACGGCCTTGAAGCCGGCCTTCGCCGCCGCGTCGAAGCGGTCGAGGAAGGGCAGATCGGCCCAGAGCATGGAGAGGTTGGCGGCGAACTTCGGCATCTTGCGCGTCCTTCTTGGTGGGGGTCAGTCCAGCAGGCCCGCCGTCTCCAGCCCTGCGGGGCGCGGCAGTCGATCTCCTCGAACTCGACGATCTGGTCGATCTCGGTGCCCATGGCGATGTTGGTCACGCGCTCGAGTATGCATTCCACCACCACCGGCACGCGGTGCTGCGCGGCCATCTGCTGCGCCTGGCGCAGCGCGCCCTCGAGCTTCTCCGGGTCGGTCACGCGCAGGGCCTTGCAAATGCGGCGTCGATCCATGCGAAGCACAGCTCGGGGACGGGCTGCGCGAGCGCGGCCGCTCCTGCGCGTGAGCTTACAGGCCCAGATTTCAGAAAAATCTCCAAAATTCCAGCGCCAAACGGTCACTCTTTGCTATTGAATTAAAAGCAAAAAGCCCCGCAGCACGAGGCTGTCGGGGCATGGCGCGGGGTTGAGCCGGTGGGTCAGGTCAAGGGGTTCGGCCCTCAGGCGGCCACCGCTTTGGCCCGCTCGACGTATTCGTCGATGCGGTCGAAGTTGAGGTACTTGTAAATGCGCTCGCCGTTGGCGTTGATGACGCCGATGTCGGCTAGGTACTCTTCCTTGGTGGGGATGCGGCCGAGTTTGGAGCAGATGGCTGCCAGTTCCGCCGAGCCGAGGTACACGTTGGTGTTCTTGCCCAGGCGGTTGGGGAAGTTGCGGGTGCTGGTGGACATGACGGTGGCGCCCTCCTTCACCTGCGCCTGGTTGCCCATGCACAGGCTGCAGCCGGGCATCTCCATGCGCGCGCCGGCCTGGCCGAAGACGCCGTAGTGGCCTTCTTCGGTGAGCTGCTGCGCATCCATCTTGGTCGGCGGCGCCATCCAGAGCTTGACGGGAATGTCGCGCTTGCCCTCGAGCAGCTTGCTCGCGGCGCGGAAGTGGCCGATGTTGGTCATGCACGAGCCGATGAACACCTCGTCGATCTTGGCGCCGGCCACGTCGGACAGGGTCTTGGCGTCATCGGGGTCGTTGGGGCAGCAGACGATGGGCTCGGTGATTTCGTTGAGGTCGATCTCGATGACGGCGGCGTACTCGGCGTCGGCATCGGGCTCGAGCAGCTGCGGGTTGGCCAGCCACGCCTCCATGGCCTTGATGCGCCGCGCGATCGTGCGGGCATCCTGGTAGCCCTCGGCGATCATGTTCTTGAGCAGCACGATGTTGGAGTTGATGTACTCGATGATCGGCTCCTTGTTGAGCCGCACCGTGCAGCCGGCCGCCGAGCGCTCGGCCGAGGCGTCGGAGAGCTCGAACGCCTGTTCGACCTTCATGTCGGGCAGACCCTCGATTTCCAGGATGCGGCCGGAGAAGATGTTTTTCTTGCCCTTCTTCTCCACCGTGAGCAGCCCTTGCTTGATGGCGTAGAGCGGAATGGCATGCACCAGGTCACGCAGCGTGACGCCGGGCTGCATCTGGCCCTTGAAGCGCACCAGCACGGATTCGGGCATGTCCAGCGGCATGACGCCGGTGGCCGCCGCAAACGCCACCAGGCCCGAGCCGGCGGGGAAGCTGATGCCGATGGGGAAGCGCGTGTGGCTGTCACCACCCGTGCCCACGGTGTCGGGCAGCAGCATGCGGTTGAGCCAGGAGTGGATGATGCCGTCGCCGGGCTTGAGCGAAATGCCGCCACGCGTGCTGATGAAGGCCGGCAGCTCGTGGTGCATCTTCACATCCACCGGCTTCGGGTAGGCCGCGGTGTGGCAGAAGGACTGCATGACCAGGTCGGCGGAAAAGCCCAGGCAGGCGAGGTCNTTGAGTTCGTCGCGCGTCATCGGGCCGGTGGTGTCCTGCGAACCGACGGAGGTCATCTTGGGCTCGCAATAGGTGCCCGGCAGTACGCCCTGGCCTTCGGGCAGGCCGCAGGCACGGCCGACCATCTTCTGCGCCAGCGTGAAGCCCTTGCCGTGGCTCTTGGGCGCCTGCGGCAGGCGGAACAGGGTGGACGGCGGCAGGCCCAGCGCCTCGCGCGCCTTGGCCGTGAGGCCGCGGCCGATGATGAGCGGAATGCGGCCACCGGCGCGCACCTCGTCGAACAGCACCTCGCTCTTGACCTGGAATTCCGCGATGACCTGGCCGTTCCTGAGCGCCTTACCCTCGTACGGGCGCAGCTCGATCTCGTCGCCCATGGCCATCTGGCTCACGTCGAGCTCGATGGGCAGCGCGCCGGCGTCTTCCATGGTGTTGTAGAAGATCGGCGCGATCTTGCCGCCCAGGCACACGCCGCCGAAGCGCTTGTTGGGCACGAAGGGAATGTCCTGCCCGGTGAACCACAGCACCGAGTTGGTGGCCGACTTGCGCGAGGAGCCCGTGCCGACCACGTCACCCACGTAGGCGACGGTGGCGCCCGCCGCATCGGCCTTCTTGCGCAGCGCCTCCAGGAAGGCCACCGGGCCGCGCTTGCCGTCCTCCTCAGGCTCGAAGGGCGCGCCCTCGCGGCGGTTCTTGAGCATGGCCAGCGCATGCAGCGGAATGTCGGGGCGGCTCCAGGCGTCGGGTGCGGGNGAGAGGTCGTCGGTGTTGGTTTCGCCGGGCACCTTGAACACCAGCACCTTGAGGCTTTGCGGCAGTTCGGGGCGGCTGGTGAACCACTCGGCGTCGGCCCAGCTCTGCAGCACGGCGCGCGCATGCGCGTTGCCGGCGTCGGCTTTCTCCTTCACGTCGTGGAACTGGTCGAACATGAGCAGGGTCTTCTTCAGCCCCTCGGCGGCGACGGCGCCCACCTCGGCGTCGTCGAGCAGATCGATCAGCGGCGTGAGGTTGTAGCCGCCGAGCATGGTGCCCAGCAGCTCGGTGGCCTTGGCGCGCGAGATCAGCGGGCATTTCTCGGTGCCGTGCGCCACGGCGGCGAGGTAGCTCGCCTTGACCTTGGCCGCATCGTCAACGCCCGCGGGCACGCGGTGGGTGATGAGCTCGAGCAGGAAGGCTTCTTCACCCGCGGGCGGGTTCTTGAGCAGCTCGATCAGCGCGGCCGTCTGCTGGGCCGACAGCGGCAGGGGCGGAATGCCCAGCGCGGCGCGCTCGGCGACATGATCTCGGTAGGCTTGCAACATGGTCGATTCTCCAGGGTCTGTCGGCAAAAATCCGGGTCTGAAACTGCTTACCCCAGCGTGAAACGGTCAGGGTTTGCTATGAAAACAGGACTTTTCAGTCCTCACTTGGCGGCCGGCTGCGGGTCGAGCAGGCTCGGCGGCGGGTTCTTCTTCAGGGCCTCGGCCACCGCCACCTGGGCGGGGCTGGCGCATTCGTCCGCCAGTCGGCGGCCGTGCTTCTGGTCCATCAGCATGGACTTGTTGGCGAGCTGGATCCACACGGCGCCGTCCTGCGGGTCTTCGAGCCGCACCGCGCCGGTGCTCGTCTGCACCGGGTGCAGGCGGTAGCGGAAGCCCTTGCCCGTGAGGTTGAAATAACCCGGGCTCGCGGCGTCCTTGGTCAGCTCCACCTGCGCGCCCAGTTCGCAGGGCAAGGTGCCGGTGTGCACGGACTCGGCGATGGCCAGTTGCTCGGGCGTGAGCGCCGCGTCGGCCGCGCGCACGCCCGCCGCCACCTGGTTCGCGGCGCTCTTGAGCTGCTGGCGGCTGCTGCTGGGCTGGGCCTTGACCACCTTCATCGGGGCCTTCGCCGCCGGGGCCTTGGCCGCGGGCTTGGGTGCCGTCTTGGCCGCAGGCTTCTTCGCGGCAGCGGGTGCTGCGGGCGCTTGCTGCGCGAGCGCCAGGGGCGCGGTGCACAGCAGGGCGGCCGAGAGCGTCAGGCGATGGATCATGGAAGGGCTCCTCAGGTGGCGGGCTCAAAACATGCCTGCATGGTAGCCGTGAGCTGGCGGCCGGTTCGGTGCGCGCGCTCGATCACCTGCCACCAGTAGCGATAACTGGCGCGGTCGTGCAGCACGCCGCCGACGCTGATGGGCGCCCAGTGCGCGCGCATGGCGGCTTCGATGATGGTGCAGGCCTGCTCCACCTCGGCGGCATCGGGGGCGAAGGCCTCCAGGATGGGGCGCACCTGCGCCGGGTGGATGCTCCACATGCGGGTGAAACCGAACTCGTGCGCGGCCCGGCGCGCGGCCTGCCCGAGCGCGGCGAGGTCGGAGAACTCCGTCACCACGCAGTGCGAAGGCACTTTGCCGTGGGCATGGCAGGCCGCGGCGATCTCGAGCTTGGCGCGCACCACCTGCGGGTGGGTGAACTGCCCGGCCGCGCTCATGGCGTGGGCCGGCAAGGCACCGCCGTGGGCCGAGACGAAGTCCATCAGGCCAAAGCTCAGGGACTGCACACGCGCCAGGGCCGCGATGTCGAACGCGCGGTGAACGGCGCGCGGCGACTCGATGAGCGCATGCAGCGCCAGCGTCGGCGCGCCCGCCGCATCGATGGCCGCCGCCGCGAGGGCCACGTCCTCGGGCGACTCGACCTTGGGCAGCATCAGGTGGCACAGCCGGTGGCCGGCGCGGCCGACGACGGTGGCCACGTCCTGCGCAAAGGCCGGATGGTCCACCGGGTGCACCCGCACCGCCACGCGGGCGCCCTCGGCGGCCTGCAGCGCCAGCTCGGCCACCATCGCCGCGTGATCGGCCTCGCCGCCAACGGGCGCGCCGTCTTCGCAGTCGAGGGTGACGTCCATCACCTGCGCGCCGAAGGCNTCGGCCAGTTCGGCCTGCAGCTGCAGGCTCTTGCGCATGCGCGCCTCCACNCCGCAGTAGTGGTCGCACACGGGCAGCGCCTGCGCCGCGCCTTGTGCGCCCAGAAGAACGTCGCGGGGGTGTTGCACGGCGGCCGGTGCGCGGGCTGGAAGGGCTTAGAGCAGGTGGGCCACGCCAGCCTGCTCGTCCTGCAGCTCCTTGAGCGTCTTGTCGATGCGCTCCTGGCTGAAGGCGTCGATGGCCAGGCCCTCGACCACCTTGTACTCACCGCCCTCGCAGGTGACGGGGAAGCCGAACATGGTGTCCTTGGGGATGCCGTACCAGCCATCCGACGGAATGCCCATGGTCACCCAGCGGCCGTTGCTGCCGAGCGCCCAGTCGCGCATGTGGTCGATGGCGGCGTTGGCCGCCGAGGCCGCCGAGGACAGGCCGCGCGCCTCGATGATGGCCGCGCCGCGCTTGCCCACGGTGGGCAGGAACACGTCGCGGTTCCAGGCTTCGTCGTTGATCATGTCCTTGACGCTCTGGCCGCCGATGGTGGCGAAGCGGTAGTCGGCATACATGGTGGGCGAGTGGTTGCCCCAGACGCAGAGCTTCTCGATCTCGGCCACCGGCTTGCCGGTCTTGGCGGCGATCTGCGACAGCGCGCGGTTGTGGTCCNNCAGGCGCAGCATGGCGGTGAAGTTCTTGCGCGGCAGGTCNGGCGCGCTCTTCATGGCGATGTAGGCATTGGTGTTGGCCGGGTTGCCCACCACCAGCACCTTCACGTTGCGGCTGGCCACGGCGTTGAGCGCCTTGCCCTGCGCGATGAAGATGGCGCCGTTGACGGCGAGCAGCTCGGCGCGCTCCATGCCCGGGCCGCGCGGACGCGAGCCCACCAGCAGGGCGTAGTCCGTGTCCTTGAAGGCGGTCATCGGGTCGCTGTGCGCTTCCATGCCGGCGAGCAGCGGGAAGGCGCAGTCCTCGAGCTCCATCATCACGCCCTTGAGCGCCTTCTGGGCCTTTTCGTCGGGGATTTCGAGCAGTTGCAGGATGACGGGCTGGTCCTTGCCGAGCATTTCACCCGAGGCGATGCGAAACAGCAGGGCGTAACCGATCTGGCCAGCGGCGCCGGTGACGGCGACACGAACGGGCTTCTTGCTCATGGGGATGGACTCCAGGGTGTGAGAGGGTGAAAACGCAGGCAAATGCGGAAGATTGCGCGGTACTCGACAGCCGGCCGCGCGAAGCCGCTCGCTGCTGGGCGAGGGCGCCGAGGGGCCGGCTCGGTCTGCGAGTTTACCCTCGGTCCGACCGAGCGTCAATTTGTCTTATGTCTTATATAAGATATGATTGCCCGCATCCGCCAAGCGGCCGACGCCTATCGCCCACGCCCCTGCCACCATGCCACCGAGCCCCTCTCCCCGATGACGACCTCGTCGCGCCGGCTGCCGGCTCGGCGCCGGCGCCATCGTTCAGCCCGCTGTACCAGCAGATCAAGACGCTGATCCTGCGCAGCCTGCAAAGCGGCGAATGGAAGCCCGGCGAGGCCATTCCCAGCGAAGTGGAACTGGCCACCCGGTTCCGCGTGAGCCAGGGCACGGTGCGCAAGGCCATCGACGAACTGGCCGCCGAAAACCTGCTGCTGCGCCGCCAGGGCAAGGGCACCTTCGTGGCCACGCACAGCGAGCGCCAGGTGCAGTACCGCTTCCTGCGCCTCAAGCCGGACCTCGGCGACCTCGACAGCGAGGGCCCCGCCCAGCGCCACATCATCGACTGCCGCCGCCTGCGCGCCAGCGCCGACGTGGCCCGCGCGCTGGGCCTGCGCAGCGGCGACATGGTGGTGCAGGTGCGCCGGGTGCTGGCCTTTCAGGGCGTACCCACCATCCTGGAGGACCTGTGGCTGCCGGGCCAGGCCTTCAAAGGCCTCTCGGCCGAGGCGCTGGCCGACTATCCCGGCCCGACCTACGCCCTGTTCGAAGAGGAGTTCGGCGTTCGCATGGTGCGCGCCGAGGAACGCATCCGTGCCGTCGCCGCCGATGCGGCGCAGGCCGCGCTGCTCGACGTCGCAGCCGGCACGCCGCTGCTCAGCGTCGAGCGTATCGCCTACACCTACAACGACACGCCGATGGAGCTGCGCCGCGGCCTCTACCGCACCGACAGCCACCATTACCACAATGAACTCAGCTGATCGTTCGAGGTGCGCGCCGGCCCTGACCCTGCCGCTGAAATGGCCGTGTCAGTTTGTTGCATTGCAATAGAATTTCCGGCGGTCTTGAGCAGATTTCAACGCCACTTTCCCAGCCGCCCCACAAGGACCATGACCATGACCGAGCTTTCGCGCAAGCGACCCGAGTTCCGCAACATCAACGCCTTCAAGGACCTCACCACCTACCGCTTGCCGCCCGCGGGCTGGGTGTCCATCCTGCACCGCGTCAGCGGTGCGCTGATGTTCCTGCTGCTGCCCTTCATCGTCTGGCTGTTCGACCTCAGCGTGTCGTCGGAGTTTTCCTTCACCCGTCTCAAGGCAGCGTTCAACATCGGCCTGGGCTTCGTGCCGGGCTGGTTCCTGAAGCTCGTGGCGCTGGCGCTGATGTGGGCCTTCATCCACCACCTGTTTGCCGGCCTGCGCCACCTCTACATGGAACTGGCCCACAAGTACACCAAGGAATTCGGCCGCTCGTCCGCACTGGGCGTGCTGGTGCTGAGCATCGGCCTCACCCTCGTGCTGGGCGCCAAGCTCTTCGGCCTCTACTGATTTGCATAGGAGCATCGAGATGGCAAGCGTCAATTACGGACACAAGCGCAGCGTCGTCGGCGCGCACTACGGCCTGCGCGACTGGCTCGCCCAGGGCGTCACCGCCGCGCTGCTCGCCGCCTTCACCCTGGTAGTGCTGGTGCAGGTGATCTTCAGCAGCGGTCCCATCGGCTACGACCTGTGGGCGGGCATCTTCGCCGCGCGCTGGATGAAGGTGCTGACCTTCTCCATCATCGTCGCGCTGCACTGGCACGCCTGGATCGGCATGCGCAACATCTGGATGGACTACGCCAAACCCACCGCCGTGCGGCTGGTGCTGCAAGTGCTCACGATCGTCTGGATCGTGGGCTGCGCAGGCTGGGCCATCGAAGTGCTCTGGCGCCTGTGAGCGACCGCATCTGAAAGACCCTAGACCATGAGTTATACGAAGAATGACATTGCCCGCCGGCGTTTCGACGTCGTCATCGTGGGCGCCGGCGGCTCGGGCATGCGCGCCTCGCTGCAACTCGCGCGCGCGGGGCTCAACGTGGCCGTGCTCTCCAAGGTGTTCCCCACGCGCTCGCACACGGTGGCTGCGCAAGGCGGCATCGGCGCCTCGCTGGGCAACATGTCCGAGGACAACTGGCACTACCACTTCTACGACACCATCAAGGGTTCAGACTGGCTGGGCGACCAGGACGCCATCGAGTTCATGTGCCGCGAAGCGCCCAAGGTCGTCTACGACCTCGAGCACATGGGCATGCCCTTCGACCGCAACCCGGATGGCACCATCTACCAGCGTCCGTTCGGCGGCCACACCGCCAACTACGGCGAAAAGCCCGTGCAGCGCGCCTGCGCCGCGGCGGACCGCACCGGCCACGCCATGCTGCACACGCTCTACCAGCAGAACGTCAAGGAGCGCACGCAGTTCTTCGTGGAGTGGATGGCACTGGACCTGATCCGCGACGCCGAGGGCGACGTGGTCGGCGTGACCGCGCTGGAGATGGAAACCGGCGACCTCTACATCCTCGAAGCCAAGACGGTGCTGCTGGCCACCGGCGGCGCGGGCCGGATCTTCGCGGCCAGCACCAATGCCTTCATCAACACCGGCGACGGCCTGGGCCTGGCCGCGCGCGCGGGCATTCCGCTGCAGGACATGGAGTTCTGGCAGTTCCACCCCACCGGCGTGGCCGGCGCGGGCGTGCTGCTCACCGAAGGCTGCCGCGGCGAGGGCGCGATCCTGCTCAACAACAACGGCGAGCGATTCATGGAGCGCTATGCCCCCACGCTCAGGNGCCTCGCGCCGCGCGACTTCGTCTCGCGCTGCATGGACCAGGAGATCAAGGAAGGCCGGGGCTGCGGCCCGAACAAGGACTACATCCTGCTCAAGCTCGACCACCTGGGCGCCGAGACGATCCACAAGCGGCTGCCCTCGGTCTACGAGATCGGCGTGAACTTTGCCAACGTCGACATCACGCGCGAGCCCATCCCCGTCGTGCCCACCATCCACTACCAGATGGGCGGCATCCCGACCAACATCCACGGCCAGGTGGTGGTGCCCGACGCCAACGGGCAGAACGTGCCGGTCAATGGCCTGTACGCCGTGGGCGAGTGTGCCTGCGTGAGCGTGCACGGCGCCAACCGCCTGGGCACCAACTCGCTGCTCGACCTGCTGGTGTTCGGCCGCGCGGCGGGCAACCACATCGCCGCCTTCGCCGCGCAGCAGCGCGAGTTCAAGCCGCTGCCGGCCGATGCCGCCGACGCCACGCTCGAGCGCCTCAACCGGCTCGAGGCGGCCAGTTCCGGCGAATACGCGCAGAACGTGGCCAACGACCTGCGCGCCACCATGCAGCAGCACGCCGGTGTGTTCCGCACACAGAAGAGCATGGACGAGGGCGTGGTCAAGGTGGCGGCGCTGCGCGAGCGCGTGGCGGCCATCGGCCTCAAGGACACCTCGCGGGTGTTCAACACCGCGCGCATCGAGGCGCTGGAGGTGGAGAACCTCATCGAGGCCGCACAGGCCACGATGGTGTCGGCTGCCGCCCGCACCGAGTGCCGCGGCGCGCACACGGTCAGCGACTACGAGCGTCCCGCCGACGACCCGGTGGCGCCGCTGGGCCGCGACGACGCCAACTGGCTCAAACACACGCTGTGGCACCGCGCCACCAACAGCCTGAGCTACAAGCCCGTGAACCTCAAGCCGCTGACGGTGGACTCGGTGCCGCCGAAGGTCCGTACGTTCTGAGCCGTCCGCACCGGAGCCCCACCATGGAAAAACGCACTTTCAAGATCTACCGCTACGACCCGGACAAGGACGCCAAGCCCTACATGCAGACCCTCGAGGTCGAGCTCGACGGGCACGAGCGCATGCTGCTCGACGCGCTGATGAAGCTCAAGGCGGTGGACNCGAGCATCTCCTTCCGCCGCTCCTGCCGCGAGGGCGTCTGCGGTTCGGACGCGATGAACATCAACGGCAAGAACGGCCTGGCCTGCCTGACCAACATGCGCACGCTGCCGCAGACCATCGTGCTCAAGCCGCTGCCCGGCCTGCCCGTGGTGCGCGACCTGATCGTGGACATGACGCTGTTCTTCAAGCAGTACCACAGCATCAAGCCCTACCTGATCAACGACACCGTGCCGCCCGAGAAGGAGCGCCTGCAGTCGCCCGAGGAGCGGGAAGAGCTCAATGGCCTGTACGAGTGCATCCTGTGTGCGAGCTGCTCCACCAGCTGCCCGAGCTTCTGGTGGAACCCGGACAAGTTCGTCGGCCCCGCGGGCCTGCTGCAGGCCTACCGCTTCCTCGCCGACAGCCGCGACCTGGCCAGCGCCGAGCGGCTCGACAACCTCGAGGACCCGTACCGCCTGTTCCGCTGCCACACGATCATGAACTGCGTGGACGTGTGCCCCAAGGGTCTGAACCCCACGCGCGCCATCGGCAAGATCAAGGAAATGATGGTGCTGCGCACCGTCTGACCCTCGCCCGAAGGTGCTTCACCCGCAGCCGCGCGCCGCAGCCATGACGGACGAGGACTTCCTGCAGCACGGCGAGCGCGCCGCACGCCTGAACGAGCGCGACCTCAGCAAGCTGCGCTGGCGCTGCCGCCGCGGCCTGCTGGAGAACGACTTGTTCGTCGAGCGCTTCTTCGCGCGCCACGCCGAGCAGCTCACCTACGGCCAGGCGCGCGGTCTGCGCGTGCTCATGGACCTGTCCGACAACGATCTGCTCGACCTGCTGCTCGGGCGCACCGCGCTGCGCGCCGACGGCCACCCCGATGCCGACGACGCCCAGACCGTGCTTGGCCTGCTGCGCGCGGGCGCCGCGCCGGCCGATGCGCCGGCCAGCGCCGAGGCCGCCGTGCGTTGACCCCGCTGCGCCCGCCACCCGTCCACCCCACCCCGTTTTCCTTGCCTCCACCCTGAGACCATGACCATGAAACTTGCCGACACCAAAGCCACCCTGTCGTTCTCCAACGGCAGCCCCAGCGTCGAGTTGCCCGTCTACCACGGCACCGTCGGCCCGGACGTGATCGACATCCGCAAGCTCTATGCGCAGACCGGCATGTTCACCTACGACCCGGGTTTCCTCTCCACCGCGTCGTGCCAGTCGGCCATCACCTACATCGACGGCGACAAGGGCGAGCTGCTCTACCGCGGCTACCCGATCGAGCAGCTCGCCACGCAGTGCGACTACCTCGACACCTGCTACCTGCTGCTCAACGGCGAACTGCCGCAGGCCGCCGAGCGCGACGCCTTCCACAAGCTCATCATCAACCACACCATGGTGCATGAGCAGATGCAGTTCTTCCTGCGCGGTTTCCGCCGGGATGCGCACCCGATGGCGGTGCTCACCGGCCTGGTGGGCGCGCTCTCGGCCTTCTACCACGACAGCACCGACATCAACAACCCGGAGCACCGCAAGATCTCGGCCATCCGCCTGATCGCCAAGATGCCCACGCTGGTGGCCATGGCCTACAAGTACGGCATCGGCCAGCCCTACATGTATCCGCAGAACAACCTGTCCTATGCGGGCAACTTCCTGCGCATGATGTTCGGCACGCCGTGCGAGGAGTACAAGGTCAACCCGGTGCTCGAGCGCGCGCTCGACCGCATCTTCATCCTCCATGCCGACCACGAGCAGAACGCCTCCACCTCCACCGTGCGGCTGTGCGGCAGCTCCGGCACCAATCCGTTCGCGGCCATCGCCGCCGGCGTGGCCTGCCTGTGGGGCCCGGCGCACGGCGGCGCCAACGAGNCCTGCCTGAACATGCTCGAAGACATCCAGCGCCAGGGCGGCGTGGCCAAGGTCGGGCAGTTCATGGAGCAGGTCAAGGACAAGAGCTCGGGTGTCAAGCTCATGGGCTTCGGCCACCGCGTCTACAAGAACTACGACCCGCGCGCCAAGCTCATGCAGGAAACCTGCAACGAGGTGCTGCAGGAGCTCGGCCTGGAGAACGACCCGCTGTTCAAGCTGGCCAAGCAGCTCGAGAAGATCGCCCTCGAGGACGACTACTTCGTGCAGCGCAAGCTCTACCCGAACGTGGACTTCTACTCCGGCATCGTGCAGCGCGCCATCGGCATCCCCACCAGCCTGTTCACCGGCATCTTCGCGCTGGCGCGCACCGTGGGCTGGATCGCCCAGCTCAACGAGATGCTGGCCGACCCCGAGTACAAGATCGGCCGCCCGCGTCAGCTCTACACCGGCTCGGCGCGCCGCGACGTCAAGCCGCTCGAACAACGCTGAACGCGGCCGCTGCGGACGTCCCGCCTCCACCGGCGGGCCGCCGCAGCCGCGCCAGGCACCGCCCGCCCGCACCCCCGAGGGCGGGCGGTGTCGTTCTGAATGGTCATTTTTGATAGCAACCACCGACCGGTTGACGCTGGGGTTCCGGGGTATTTTTCAAAACCCCTCGCCTCGGGCGGCCTGAGCGCCCCGGGCAGCCGCCGCCGGCACCGCAGGCCCCGCCCGATTAAAATCAAGTCCCTTCCGCCACCGTAGCGCAGCACATCCTTCCATGACCCAGGCCGCACGCACGCTTTACGACAAGCTCTGGGACGAGCACGTCGTCCACACCGAGGAAGACGGCACCGCCATCCTCTACATCGACCGCCATCTCGTGCACGAGGTCACCAGCCCGCAGGCCTTCGAAGGGCTGCGCGAAGCGGGTCGCAAGGTCTGGCGCGTGAGTTCCGTGGTGGCCACCGCCGACCACAACACCCCCACCACCGGCTGGGAGCGCGGCTACGACGGCATCGCCGACCCCATCAGCCGCGAGCAGGTCGTCACGCTCGACGCCAACATCCGCAGCTTCGGCGCGGCCGCCTTCTTCCCCTTCCTGAGCAAGCGCCAGGGCATCGTGCACGTCATCGGGCCTGAGAGCGGTGCCACGCTGCCGGGCATGACCGTCGTCTGCGGCGACTCGCACACCTCCACCCACGGCGCCTTCGGCGCGCTCGCGCACGGCATCGGCACGAGCGAGGTCGAGCATGTGCTGGCCACGCAGACGCTGCTGGCCAAGAAGGCCAAGAACATGCTGGTGCGCGTGGAGGGCCAGACCGCGCCGGGCGTGACCGCCAAGGACATCGTGCTCGCCATCATCGGCAAGATCGGCACCGCAGGCGGCACCGGCTACACCATCGAATTCGGCGGCAGCGCCATCCGCGCGCTCTCCATGGAAGGCCGCATGACAGTGTGCAACATGGCCATCGAGGCGGGCGCCCGCGCCGGCCTGGTGGCGGTGGATGACAAGACCATCGACTACGTGCGCGGCCGCCTGCTGGCGCCCGGCACCGATGCCGTCAGCGGCCGCTTCGCCGGCGGCCCCGAGTGGGACCAGGCGGTCGCCCACTGGCGCACGCTGCACAGCGACCCGGGCGCGCATTTCGACGCCGTGGTCGAACTCGACGCCGCGCAGATCGTGCCGCAGGTCACCTGGGGCACCTCGCCCGAGATGGTCACCGGCATCGACGGCCGCGTGCCCGACCCCGACCGCGAGCGCGACCCGGTCAAGCGCGGCGCCATCGAACGCGCGCTGACCTACATGGCGCTCGACCCCGGTAAGCCCATGACCGACATCACCATCGACAAGGTGTTCATCGGCTCGTGCACCAACTCGCGCATCGAAGACATGCGCGAAGCCGCCGCGGTGGTGAAGAAACTCGGCCGCAAGGTGGCGCGCAACGTCAGGCTGGCCATGGTGGTGCCCGGCTCCGGCCAGGTGAAGGAACAGGCCGAGCGCGAAGGCCTGCACGAAATCTTCCGCGCCGCCGGCTTCGAGTGGCGCGAGCCCGGCTGCTCCATGTGCCTGGCCATGAACGCCGACCGGCTCGAGCCCGGCGAGCGCTGCGCCTCCACCAGCAACCGCAACTTCGAGGGCCGCCAGGGTGCCGGCGGCCGCACCCACCTGGTTTCGCCCGCCATGGCCGCCGCCGCTGCCGTGCACGGGCATTTCGTCGACGTGCGTTCGTTTGCCTGACCTCTGAAAGAAAGGAGCTTTCCCATGAAGACCTCGCTGATCACCCTCGTCGCCGCCCTCGGCCTGCTCGCCGGCCTCAGCGGCTGCAACACCGTCCGTGGCGTGGGCGAAGACGTGCAGAAGGCGGGCTCGGCCATCGAGAAGGCCGCCACCAAGTAAGCTGCGCTGGTTGCCGGGGTGCTGGCGCGGCGGCCTGCCGCGCTGGCCCTGGTTTTTCCGCGGCGCGCTGCAGCAGCGCGCCCACGAGGCTGTCATGCAAAAATTCACCGTGCACAAGGGGCTCGTCGCCCCGATGGACCGCGAGAACGTCGACACCGACGCCATCATCCCCAAGCAGTTCCTCAAGTCCATCCGCAAGACCGGCTTCGGCCCCAATCTCTTCGACGAGTGGCGCTACCTCGACCAGCCCGGCCAGCCCGGCGTGCCCGAGAGCCAGCGTCGGCCCAACCCGGATTTCGTGCTCAACCAGCCGCGCTACCACGGCGCCTCGGTGCTGCTGGCACGCAAGAACTTTGGCTGCGGCTCCAGTCGCGAGCACGCCCCTGGGCGCTCGAGCAGTACGGCTTTCGCGCGCTGATCGCGCCGAGCTTTGCCGACATCTTCTTCAACAACTGCTTCAAGAACGGCCTGCTGCCCATCGTGCTGGCCGAGTCGGTGGTCGATGGCCTGTTCAACGAGGTGGCGGCCTTCCCGGGCTATGAACTCACCATCGACCTCGAGCGCCAGGTCATCGTCAAACCCCAGGGCGAGGAAATCCTTCGAGGTCAACCCGTTCCGCAAGTACTGCCTGCTCAACGGCTTCGACGACATCGGCCTGACGCTGCGCCACAAGGACAAAATCGCCGCCTTCGAAGCCCAGCGCCTGGCCACCAAGCCGTGGCTTGCGCACACGCTGTCCAGCTGAGCGCGCCCGCGGCGCGTGCCGTAGCACATTTTTGAACGTTTCCCCTGCCACCCCAGCGCCAACCGGTGAGGTTGCGCTACTCTTTGATACACCATGAAAATCGCAGTTCTTCCCGGTGACGGCATCGGCACCGAAATCGTCGCCGAAGCGGTCAAGGTGCTCAAGGCGCTGGGGCTGGGTCTGGAGATGGAGCACGCCCCCGTGGGCGGTGCCGCCTATGAGGCCAGCGGCCACCCGCTGCCCGATGCCACGCTCCGGCTTGCGCGCGAGGCCGACGCCGTGCTCTTCGGCGCCGTGGGCGACTGGAAGTACGACACGCTCGAGCGCGCGCTGCGCCCCGAGCAGGCCATTCTCGGCCTGCGCAAGCACCTCGGCCTGTTCGCCAACTTCCGCCCGGCCATCTGCTACGAGCAACTCGTCGGCGCCTCCAGCCTCAAGCCCGAACTCATTGCGGGGCTGGACATCCTCATCATCCGCGAACTCACCGGCGACATCTACTTCGGCCAGCCGCGCGGCCGCCGCGTTGCCACCGACGGCCATTTCCCCGGTGCCGAGGAAGCCTTCGACACCATGCGCTACAGCCGCCCGGAGATCGAGCGCATCGCCCATGTCGCCTTCCAGGCCGCGCGCAAGCGCAACAAGAAAGTCACCAGCGTGGACAAGGCCAACGTGCTCGAGACCTTCCAGCTGTGGAAGGACGTCGTCACCGAGGTCGCCCGCGACTACCCGGACGTCACGCTCGAACACATGTATGTGGACAACGCCGCCATGCAGCTCGTCAAGGCGCCCAAGAAGTTCGACGTCATCGTCACCGGCAACATGTTCGGCGACATCCTCTCCGACGAAGCCTCCATGCTCACCGGCTCCATCGGCATGCTGCCCTCGGCCAGCCTGAACGCGAAGAACCAGGGCCTGTACGAGCCCAGCCACGGCAGCGCACCCGACATCGCCGGCCAGGGCATCGCCAACCCGCTGGCCACCATCCTGAGCGCGGCCATGATGCTGCGCTTCAGCCTCAACCAACCCGAAGCCGCCGATCGCATCGAAGCTGCGGTGAAGGCCGTGCTGGCCCAGGGCCTGCGCACCCCCGACATCTGGAGCGAAGGCACCACCAAGGTCGGCACCGTGCAGATGGGGGATGCGGTGCTCAAGGCGCTGGGCTGAGCCTCGGCTGAACGAGACCCCGGCCGGCGGCTCAGCGCCGCTTGCCCTGCCCCTGCGGCGGCGCGCCGGTGCCCACGTCGCGCGGCCCTGACCTCCCGCGCATCGCTGAAATCCCCGTGGGCGCGACCTCTGGCGATCAGGTCGTCGTCAAGCGCAGCCCGAGCTTCCTGCCCAACCCGCTCAACGACGCTTCGCTGCCCAACACGCGCGAGATGGCCAAGAGCGATGCCAAAGGCCGCCAGTTCCTCAACACCGTCATTCCGGTGCTCGAAGCAGCCAAGATGCTGCCCAACATCACCGACCGGCCCATCATCATCACGATGGCCGCTATCGACCTCAAGGGCACGATGAGCCAGGAAAACCCCACGAGCCCGCCGCCGACCTGTCCCTATGGCTACGCCAGCGGGCCGACCTGGAGCGGGTGGGATGCGGTGGGCTGGCAGTATGCGTGCAATCCGCCGCCCGCACCGCCGCCTGCGTCGTCGCCCACGCCTCCCGATGCGTACTGCGTGGGTGAGCACCTCTATTTGCCGAGCGTCCCCGCCTACCAAATCTGCTCGATCTACTGCGCGACGCCGGTGGTCACGTACCAGTGCAACGGCGGTACGCTTGAGCAGTATTGGGGCCGCTTGTCCACGGCGTCGTGCGCGTGGCCCGCTCCGGAGTTGGTGGCAACGGTGCCGAATTGGTATAACTGCCCGCAACCCTGAATCTGAATGCTCTGGTTTCCCAACAAAAAGGCACCGATTCGGTGCCTTTTGCTTTGCCTGTTCGGGGGCTCACCAGGCCCTAGCCTTCCCCGTCTGGAAGCTGAACTCCTGCGTGAATGGCACACCTTTGTTGCTGCCCTTGATGCTCACCCGGTAGGTGGTGTTCTCAGTCATCGGCGCGGGGATGACCGCTGCCGCGCCGCGCGTGAGCACGCCTCTCGGATCGGGCGTGTTGCCGTCGCCCATGATGCCAAGAATCGGCACCGGGCCATTGGGGCCGGTGATGCTGGCCTCCGTCACGCGAAGCGACTGCGGATCGCCGTTGACGACGACGACCTGCCCCATGCCGGGCTCCGCGCTCACGTCTTTGGGCAGGGCATTGGACAGGCCGTAGGGAATCAGGCCGGTGCTGCCCTCGCAGGGAAAGGTGCGAACGGCGGTGACGTTGGGTGGCGTCGATCCGGTCGGCGTGCCAAGCATGACCTCAAGGTTATTCATGCCCAGGGGGCCGGAGCCGATCACATGGGAGATTCCCACATCCAGCCGGGCGGGGTCCATCAGCCAGGCAATGTTGCGCGGTATCGCCATTGCGACCTTGAACGCGAAAAGCACGTTGTTCTCCGCGCTGACCGACTCATCCACCGTCCCCGCATACCCCGCCTTCGTGGCCCGCTCCTGCGGGTCNGCCGCGTAGAAATCGACCCCGCTCGGGTCTTCGATGGAAAGGTTTCTGTTAAGAAGAATATTCGGCGTCCAGGACAGATAGAGGCCATGCTTCTGCGCCGCGAGGTCGAGACTGGCGTTCTGCGTGAGGCGGCCCGAGCCGCAGCGCACGCGCGCGTCGTTGATGAGTTGGTAGGCCGTCAGTTCGTTGCTGCCTGCGGGGTAGGTCGGCGCGGGGGCCTGGAGCACCGGCAGGTCGCTCGGCGGGGCGATCTGCCCACGCAGCTCGAAGCGGTTGAGCCGCACGGCGACGTTGCGGTACTTCGTGCCGTCCACGATCACG
This sequence comes from Burkholderiaceae bacterium, assembly GCA_013693755.1. Taxonomy (GTDB): domain Bacteria; phylum Pseudomonadota; class Gammaproteobacteria; order Burkholderiales; family Burkholderiaceae_C; genus Tibeticola. The sequence continues at coordinate 2,334,009 of CP059256.1, read as the reverse complement.
TACTCCAGCGTGAGCTTGTTCGTGGCCGGGTCGAAGGCGGTCACGCCCGCGCCGGGGTCATCCACGCCGAGGATGTCGTAGGCCATGACGGCCGCGTTGATGAACTGGTAGTTCTTGCCCGCGAACTGCACGTTGTCGAGCGACAGAGTGCTCGTGCGCGGGTCGAAAGTGTTGGCCGCCTGCGCGCCCATCGAGAACGAGAGCAGCAGCGCCGAGACAGAGGCCGCGAGCGCCATGCGCATGATGCGGCCCTGGGTGTGGGCGGGGGTTGGTGTGGGACATGGGTTTTCCTCCTTGGGGTTGGGTGTTATCAGGTTGTTTTCAGGTGCCGAGGGTGGCGCAGAACGCCGTGGGNGTCATGATCTGGGTGCGCCCGACACGACCCAGCGCCAGCAGTCCAGCGCGCCGGTCGCCCGTGACCAGGTACTCCGCTTCACTGGCCTGGGCCATCGACAGCAAGAACGCATCGCTGGGATCGGCAACGTCCAGGCCGCCGGGCAAGGGCGGCAGTGTTTCCAGAACGATCGAGCGCTGCATGTTGTTGACCATCGTGCCGACGCGGTGCGCGGGCAGGATGTCTTTGAGCTTCGGGTAGCGGCTGACGCGGCGAATCTCGTCGAGCTGGTGTGCCGAGGTGACCAGTTCGAAGCGTGCGGCTCGCCACGCCCGGTAGATGGCGTCGGGCGCGCCATGCGGCGAGATCAGCGCGGCCAGCAGCACGTTGGTGTCGAGGATGACCCGCATCAACGCTCACGCGCCCACTGCACCGCCTCGTCGATGAGAGCGTCGAGCTGAGCCGCGTCCATCGAGGCCGAAGCCGTCTTGGCCTGTTGCACGGCACGCTCGAACAGATGCGCCCGCACGGCCTCCTCGATGAAGCGCGACAGGTCGCCTTTGCGGCCGCCGCCTTGCGCGGCGATGAACATGCGGACCGACTGGTCCAGCTCAGGGGANACAGCGAGATTCCAGCGGACGGTGGTCATGGTTTGGGATTTTGGATAGGCAGTGAGGCTGTTTGTGTTTATACACCGATTGAGCGAGCCGGGCAGAGGAAACTTCCTGGTCATTGTCAGCTGCGAAGCAGGCCGAGGAGAAACTCCGCCGTCGCAGCTCGGCTAAAATGCCGGCCATGTCTGCCGCCCACGCGTTCACCCTGAACCTCCGCCCCGCCGCGAACGGCGTGGTGCCTGCGCGCGCAAACACCATCAAGACCACGACCATCAAAGGCTGATCCAGCCGGGTTCGTCGTGCGCCCTCCCGGCCAGACGAGCCGGGCAAAAACAGCCGAGTCGGGCACTGTTTTTAACTTGAAAGGGCGTTTCAAATGAGCAAGTTGGTTGGACTCGTCGGCTGGCGCGGCATGGTCGGCTCGGTGTTGATGGATCGCATGGTCGAGGAANAGGACTTCGACCTCATCGAGCCGTTGTTCTTCTCCACCTCCAACGCCGGCGGCGCCGCGCCCGCGATGGCGAAGAACGAGACGACGCTGCAGAACGCCTTCGACCTCGACGCCTTGCAGCGCTGCGACATCATCATCACCGCGCAGGGGGCGNACTACACCAAGGAAGTCTTCCCCAAACTGCGCGCCGCGGGCTGGCGGGGCCACTGGATCGATGCGGCCAGCACCCTGCGCATGGCCGACGACGCCGTCATCATCCTCGACCCGGTCAACCGTGACGTCATCGACCGTGCGCTCGCAGCCGGCACCCGCAACTGGATCGGCGGCAACTGCACCGTCAGCCTGATGCTGATGGCCATGGGTGGCCTGTTCAAGGCCGATCTGGTGGAGTGGGTCAGCGCCATGACCTACCAGGCCGCCTCGGGCGCCGGCGCGCAGAACATGCGCGAGCTGCTGCAGCAGATGGGCGCGTTGCACGACGCGGTCAAGACCGAACTCGCCGACCCGGCCTCGGCCATTCTCGACATCGACCGCAAGGTGGCCGCCACGCTGCGATCGGCCGACTTCCCGACCCGGAACTTCCGCAACACGGCGCTGGCCGGCAGCCTCATCCCCTGGATCGACGTGCCGGTCGAGCATGGCCAGAGCAAGGAAGAATGGAAGGGCGGCGCCGAGTGCAACAAGATCCTCGGCCGCCCCGCGTTCCGCAGCCCGGGCAGCATCCCCATCGACGGCCTGTGCGTGCGCATCGGCGCCATGCGCTGCCACTCGCAGGGCCTGACCGTCAAACTGAAGAAGGACGTGCCGCTGGCCGACATCGAAGCCCTGCTCGCCGCAGCCAACGACTGGGTCAAGGTCGTGCCCAACGAGCGCGAGACCACCGAACGCGAGCTCACCNCCGCCGCCGTCACCGGCACCCTCACCGTGCCGGTGGGCCGCCTGCACAAGCTCGCCATGAGCCCGGAATACCTGGGCGCGTTCACCGTGGGCGACCAGTTGCTCTGGNGAGCCGCCGAGCCGCTGCGGCGCATGCTGCGCATCCTGCTGCAAGCGTAAGCGAACGTATCCCCGCGGCCGGGCTCGTTGTCGCGGGGCAACATCCAACGCTCGCGCACCCCTGAAAAAGCTGCAGCAAGCCGTTGAAGCGGCGCGCGGCTTGTCACTCTGTAGCATTGCTGTTAACTTCAAAAATCCACGAATCAGTGTCGGGATGGGCTTCAAGCATGTTGACAAAGAGAAAACGGGTGACGGATTGCACGCGCCGGGCGAGGGGGCGCCGGCTGGGGCTGCGCCGCATGCATCACGCCCGGTCCCGCTGCGCGCTGCCGCCATGGCGGCGCTCCTGGCCATGGGTGCGGTGCTGCCGCTGCAGGCCTATGCACTGGGGCTGGGGCGCGTCACGGTGCTCTCCGCCCTCGGCGAGCCGCTCAAAGCCGATGTGGACGTGGTCGAAATCAGCGCCGACGAAGCATCCAGCCTCACCGTCAACATCGCACCCGCCGCCGCATTCCGCGCCGCAGGGGTGGACTACAACACCGCACTCACCGGCGCACGGGTGAGCCTGCAGCAGCGGGCTGACGGCAGCCGCTACCTGCGCATCAGCGGCGACCGCAGCGTCAACGAGCCCTACCTCGACCTGATCCTGGAGGCCAACTGGGCCTCCGGCCGCCTCACGCGCGACTACACCCTGTTGTTCGATCCGGCGCATCTGCGCGCCGCACCCGCGCCAGCCCCGCTGGCCGCGCAGATTCNNCGGCTGCCCCGGCCGCTGCGCCCACCGCACCGCCGCCCCCGCCCCCGCGCCTGCGGCGCCTCCGGTGGCTGCCGTCGAGCCCGTCAAACCGGCCGCCGCCCCGGCACCGGTCGCGGTTGCGCGGCCCGCACCGCCCGTCGCGGTCGCACGCGCGGCCGGCCCTCTGCCGGCACCGTCACCGTTCGCCCTGGCGACACGGCCGCCAAACTCGTCGCTCCGCAAAAAGCCGATGGGGTCTCGCTCGACCAGTTGCTGATCGCCCTGCTGCGCGCCAACCCTGACGCCTTCATCGGCGGCAACGTCAACCGGCTGCGCGCCGGCGCCGTCGTCGACCTGCCCAGTGCCGAGCAAGCGCAGGCGGTCAGCCCGGCCGAGGCGCGTCGCCTGGTGGCCGTGCAGAGCAGCGACTTCAACGACTTCCGCCGCCGCCTGGCCACCGCCACACCCGCCACCGCCGGCGGCGCGGGCGGCCGCGAAGCCAGCGGCCGCGTGCAGACGCAGGTGCAGGAATCCACCGCCGCAGCGGCAGCGCCGGACAAGCTCAAGCTCTCCAAGGGCGCCGTCAAGCCGGGCACCCGCGAAGCCCAGGTGGCCCAGAGCCGCGAGAAGCAGGAGGCCACCACCCGCGTGGCCGAGCTGGAGAAGAACCTCGGCGACCTCGCCAAACTGCAGGCCAGCAGCGCGGCCGTCGCCAGCGCAGCGGCCCCACGCAAAAAGCCAGCGGGCCGGCCATTCCGGTCGGCACACCGGTTGCCGCTGCGGCCAGTGCCGCCAAGCCCGCCAGCGCCGCCGCATCGGCAGCCAAGCCGGCTTCTGCGCCGACCGCCACCGCATCGACCGCGGTTGTGGCCCCGGCGGCCTCCGCACCGGCCAGCCCCGCGGTACCGGCTCCAGTCGCCAGTGCCGCGCCGGCTGTGGCAGCCAGTGCGCCCGCGTCTGCCCCCGCCGAGCCGGCCAGCGCCGTTGCCCCGGCCGCCGCGGCGTCGGCCCCGCCAGCGTGCCGGCGGCGCCCAAGCCCCGGTGAAGAAAGTTGCGCCGCCGCCCCCGCCGCCGCCAGAGCCCTCGTTCATCGACAGCCTGATGGACAACCCGCTGGTGCCCGCCGGCCTCGTCGGCCTGGTGGCCTTGCTGGGTGGTTACGGCTTCTACCGCATGCGGCAGCGCAAGGCCGCGGCGCAGGCCGACAGTTCGTTCCTCGAGAGCCGCGTGCAGCCGGATTCCTTCTTCGGCTCCAGCGGCGGTCAGCATGTGGACACGAACGACGAGTCGCCGCCGTCGGGCAACGGCTCGTCGCTGAACTACTCCNCCAGCCAGCTCGACGCCGGCGGCGACGTCGATCCGGTGGCCGAGGCCGACGTGTACCTGGCCTATGGGCGAGACCTGCAGGCCGAGGAAATCCTCAAGGAAGCCCTGAAAGCCCACCCCGGCCGGATCGCCATCCACGCCAAGCTGCTGGAGATCCACGCCAAGCGCCGCGACGCGCGCGTTCNNGAGGTGGTGGCCCGGCAAGCCTACAAACTCTCGCAAGGCCAGGGCCCCGAGTGGGAGCACATCTGCGAACTTGGCCGCTCCATCGACGCGGAGAACCCGTTGTACCAGCAGGGCGGCGCGCCGAAAGAGCCACCGGCCAAGCCCGAGCTGGCCAGCGCCGCGCCGTTCGCGCCGAGCACCATACCGGTCATGCCCAAGCCTGAGTTTGCACCGTCCGAGCCGGCGGCCGTGAACCTGGACTTCGACCTCGACCTCGGTGGCCCCTCCGTGCTGCCCGATGATGCGGCGNGCCTCGGCGCCCGCACCCCTGTCGGCCGCGCCGGCGCCGGTTGCGGATTTCGATTTCACCGCATCCCCGCCCCTGCGGCGAAGCCTGCCGCCAAGGATTCGGGCCTGCTTGAGTTCGACCTCAGCGACCTGTCGCTGACCTACCCAAGAGCGGTGGCAGCGNCGGCGGCCGCGCCGGCGGCGCCGGTGTCGGTCATGCCGCAGGGTGAAGCCGCGGACAGCTACGAGACCAAGCTTTCGCTGGCCAAGGAGTTCCACGAGATCGGCGACGTCGAGNGCGCGCGCGTGCTCGTGGAGGAAGTGATCGCCAACGCCTCCGGGCCGCTCAAGGCCAAGGCGCAGCGCTTCCTCGCTGAACTATCCTGAGCCGTTGTGCGCAAGCCCGCCCCGCCGCGTTCACTCTCAGTCTCTGAGGCCGCGCATCCTCGATGCCCCGTGACCTGACGGCTCCGACCCCGCCCGCTGCGCGCCCTGCGCGCGACGCGGCGTGAGGATTGCGCTGGGCCTGAGCTACCTCGGGCAAGCCTACCAGGGCTGGCAAAGCCAGCCCTCCGGCCAGACGGTTCAGGACCGACTCGAGTCGGCCCTGGCCGCCTTTGCCTGCACACCCATCGCCACCCTCTGCGCCGGCCGCACCGATGCCGGCGTGCACGGCCTGATGCAGGTGGTGCATTTCGACACCGGGGTCGAGCGCAGCCCGCAGTCCTGGGTGCGCGGCACCAACCGCTTCCTGCCGCCCGACATCGCGGTGCAGTGGGCGCGGGTGGTGCCGGCGGCCTTTCACGCCCGCGCCAGCGCGCTGGCCCGGCGGTACCGCTATGTGCTGCTGGAGTCGCCGGTGCGGCCCAGCCTGGAGGCCGGGCGCGTGGGCTGGGTGTTTCGCCCGCTCGACGGCGAGGCCATGCGCGCGGCGTCGGCGCACCTCATCGGCGAGCATGACTTCAGCTCCTTCCGCGCCGCGGAATGCCAGGCCGCAAGCCCGGTGAAGCACCTCACGCGCATCGACATTCGCCGCAGCGGCGCCTACTGGCGCTTCGACTTCGAGGCCAACGCCTTCCTGCACCACATGATCCGCAACCTCATGGGCAGCCTGCTGCGCGTGGGGCAGNGGCTGGAGCCGCCCGACTGGATGCGCGAGGTGCTGGCCGCCCGCAGCCGCGACGCCGCGGCGCCCACCTTCTCGCCCGACGGCCTGTATTTCCTCGGCCCGGTGTATGCCCGCGAGTGGGGGCTTCCCGAGCACGTCGCTGCGTATGATTGGGTATGAGTGCCCCATCGCCCCACCCCGCTCCCGCCTATCCAAACGTCTCGCCCCCAGCGCGCACACGCATCAAGATCTGCGGCCTGACCCGTGAGCAGGACGTCGATGCCGCCGTGGCCGCCGGCGCGGACGCGGTGGGTTTCGTGCTGTATGAGAAAAGCCCGCGCCACGTCACGCCCGCGCGGGCGGCCGAGTTGGCCCGGCGGCTGCCGCCTTTCGTCTCGCCGGTGCTGTTGTTCGTCAATGCAGACGCTTCAATAATTGAAGCGGCAACCAACCATTTCGCGCTGGGTTGGCTGCAATTTCATGGGGATGAGACGCCAGCGCAGTGCCTGCAGGCCGCCCAGCGCTGCGGCTGGCCGTGGATGCGGGCCGCGCGCATTCCCGCGGGCCAGGCCTTCGACTTGCTAGAATTTGCCCGCACTTGGCACCAGGCCCAGGCCATCCTGCTCGACGCGCATGTCGAGGGTTACGGTGGCGGCGGCACCCCATTCGATTGGTCACTTCTTCCACCAAACGTCGACGCTCACCTCGTCTTGAGTGGTGGGCTCACACCTGCAAACGTGGGCGATGGCATCCGCGCGCTGCGATCACGCGGCCGCTCGCTCGCGGTGGACGTCAGCTCCGGCGTCGAAGCCCTCGGGCCTGACGGCCGCCCGCTCAAGGGCGTCAAGGACGCCTTGCGGATGCAACAGTTCGTCGCCGCCGTGCGCGCGGCCGACGCCTCCTGACTTCATCGAGTGTCCTCTTCCATGTTCGACTACCACCAACCCGATGCCAGTGGCCACTTCGGCCGCTACGGCGGCAGCTTCGTGAGCGAAACGCTCACCCATGCCATCGAGGAGCTGCGCGAGGCCTACGCGCGCTACCGCNGAGACCCCGACTTCCTCGCCGAGTTCAAGTACGAGCTCGCCCACTTCGTGGGCCGGCCCTCGCCCATGTACCACGCCGCGCGCACCAGCCGCGAGATCGGCGGCGCGCAGATCTTCCTCAAGCGCGAGGACCTCAACCACACCGGCGCCCACAAGATCAACAACACCATCGGCCAGGCCATGCTCGCGCGCCGCATGGGCAAGCCGCGCATCATCGCCGAGACCGGCGCCGGCCAGCACGGCGTGGCCACGGCCACCATCTGCGCGCGCTACGGCCTGCAGTGCGTGGTCTACATGGGCAGCGAGGACGTCAAGCGCCAGAGCCCCAACGTCTACCGCATGAAACTGCTCGGCGCCACCGTGGTGCCCGTCGAGTCGGGCAGCAAGACGCTCAAGGACGCGCTCAACGAAGCCCTGCGCGACTGGGTGGCCAACGTGGACAACACCTTCTACATCATCGGCACGGTCGCCGGCCCGCACCCCTACCCGATGATGGTGCGCGACTTCCAGAGCGTCATCGGCACCGAGTGCATCACCCAGATGCCCGAGATGCTGCGCGCGGCCGGCTGCCGCGGCGAACAGCCCGACGCGGTGGTGGCCTGCGTGGGCGGCGGCAGCAACGCCATGGGTATCTTCTACCCCTACATTCCGTTTGAGGGCACCCGCCTCATCGGCGTGGAGGCCGCCGGCCTCGGGTTGGACTCGGGCAAGCACTCGGCATCGCTGCAGCGCGGCAGCCCCGGCGTGCTGCACGGCAACCGCACCTACGTGCTGCAGGACGACAACGGCCAGATCACCGAGACGCACAGCATCAGCGCCGGGCTGGACTACCCCGGCGTGGGCCCCGAGCACGCCTACCTCAAGGACATCGGCCGCGCCGAGTATGTGGGCGTGACCGACCAGGAAGCGCTCGACGCCTTCCACCACCTCTGCCGCACCGAGGGCATCATCCCCGCCCTCGAATCCAGCCACGCGGTCGCCTACGGCATGAAGCTCGCGCGCAGTCTGCGGCCTGACCAGTCGGTGCTGATCAACCTCTCGGGCCGTGGCGACAAGGACATCGGCACCGTGGCCGACCTCTCGGGCGCGGGCTTCTTCTGCCGCCCGAGCTGCGAGGGTCAGAGCGTCAAGGGTGGCGAGTCCGTCATCCGCCTCGGGGAGTTGCCCGCATGAGCCGCATTCAAGACACCTTCGCCCGGCTGCAGGCCGCCGGCCGCAAGGCCCTCATTCCGTATGTGACGGCCGGCTTTCCGTACGCCGACATCACGCCCGAACTGCTGCACGGCATGGTGGCCGCCGGTGCCGACGTGATCGAGCTCGGCGTGCCCTTCTCCGACCCCAGCGCGGACGGTCCGGTCATTCAGAAAGCCGGTGAGCGTGCACTCGCTTTCGGCATCGGTCTCGCCCAGGTGCTGCAGATGGTGCGCGATTTCCGCAGCCGCGACACGGCCACGCCCATCGTCCTCATGGGCTATGCCAACCCGGTGGAGCGCTACGACCAGAAGCACGGCGCCGACGCCTTCATCCGGGACGCGGCCGCCGCCGGCGTGGACGGCGTGCTCATCGTGGACTACCCGCCCGAAGAGTGCGAAGCCTTCGCCGCCAAGCTGCGCGCCAACGGCCTGGACCTGATCTTCCTGCTCGCCCCCACCAGCACCGATGCGCGCATGGCGCAGATTGCCCGGGTGGCCAGCGGCTATGTGTACTACGTCTCGCTCAAGGGCGTCACCGGTGCGGGCACGCTCGACACCGGCGCAGTGCAGGCCATGCTGCCGCGCATCCGCGCGCATGTGAACGTGCCCGTGGGCGTGGGCTTCGGCATCCGCGACGCAGCCACCGCGCGCGAGATCGCCCGCGTGGCCGACGCGGTGGTCATCGGCAGCCGGCTCATCAGCCTGATCGAGTCGGTGCCGCGCGAGGCGGTGGTGCCCACCGCCGCCGGTTTCCTGCGCGAGATCCGCACCGCCCTCGACGACGTATCATCGGACTCCAACCGCGCCTGACCCAGGCGCGCTCCCCGCCGCACCGCTTTCGGAGAACCCCATGAGCTGGCTCGAAAAACTGCTGCCCCCGAAAATCCAGAAGTCCGAGAAGACCGAACGGCGCGGCATCCCCGAAGGTCTGTGGACCAAGTGCCCGAGTTGCGACACCGTGCTCTACCGCACCGACCTGGAGCAGAACCAGAACGTCTGCCCGAGCTGCGGCCACCACCACCGCATCGGCGCGCGCGCCCGGCTCAACCAGTTCCTCGACAACGAGGGGCGGTATGAGATCGGCCAGGAGGTGCTCCCGGTCGATGCGCTGAAGTTCAAGGACAGCCGCAAGTACCCCGAGCGGCTCAAGGAAGCCCTGGAGTCCACCGGCGAAACCGACGCGCTGGTCGTGATGGGCGGCGCGGTCAAGGGCATCAGCCTGGTGGCCGCGGCCTTCGAGTTCGACTTCATGGGCGGCAGCATGGGCTCGGTGGTGGGCGAGCGCTTCGTGCGCGGCGTGGAGACGGCCATCGAGCAGAAGGTTCCCTTCGTCTGCTTCACCGCCACCGGCGGCGCGCNNATGCAGGGGCTGCTCTCGCTCATGCAGATGGCCAAGACCAACGCCGCGCTCACGCGCCTGGCCAAGAAGAAGCTGCCCTACATCAGCGTGCTGACCGACCCCACTATGGGCGGCGTGAGCGCGGGCTTCGCCTTCCTCGGCGACGTGGTGATGGCCGAGCCCAAGGCCCTGATCGGCTTTGCCGGCCCGCGCGTCATCGAATCCACCGTGCGCGTGACGCTGCCTGAAGGCTTCCAGCGCGCGGAGTTCCTGCTGCAAAAGGGCGCCATCGACATGATTTGCGACCGTCGCGAACTGCGCGACACCGTCGCCCGCACCCTGGCCATGCTGCAGCGCCTCAGCGCCGACGCGATCGTCGCCTGACGCCTGGCGGCGAGGTGCCGGGGCTCACCCCACCAGCACCGCCCCCATGCCCATCACCATGTGCTGCAGATTCGCCAGCACGATGGCCGCCACCTGCAACAGCACCAGCAGCGCCAGCGGCGACAGATCCACCCCGCCCACCAGCGGAATCATGTTGCGAAACGGCGCCAGCAGCGGCGCGCACAGCCGCTCGACGACGTAGGCCAGCGGNCGAGCCCCACCCGGCTGCACCCAGGACAGCACCGCGTAGAGGATGAGCAACGCGCTCAGACCCGAGATGGCCATCTGCACCAGGCGAAAGCTCGCCAGCACCGGCACCCAGCCCCAGCCGACCAGCATCCGCCCCGCGAGCAGCCACACCAGCGTGAACTGCACAAGCTTCACCAGCCAGGCCGCCAGCAGGCTGGCCAGATCCCAGCGTGCGCCCTTGGGCAAGCCGCGGCGCAGCGGCAGCACCAGCCAGTCGGTGAGGGCCAGCACGAAGCGGCCGATGGGGTTGCCGAACGGCACGCGCTGCGCCTGCATGTAGGCGCGCAGCAGACAGGCGCCACCGATCAGGCCGGCGGCGAGTTCAAGCAGAAAATGAACGATCTGGTTCAGCATGGCGACTCACGATGGGCTTGCATGGGATGATAGCGACCTGACGTTCCGACGGCCCCATCCGCCCCCGCGATCCACCCCCACCCTGCCGCGACCCGGCCCAGGACACCCCCAATCACCGCTGCGACCCGCCCCGATGCGGGCGGGCGCCCCGAGAACCCTCGTGCAAGACACCCTGACGCTCAACTCCCTTCCGCTGTTTCCGCTGGGCACCGTGCTGTTTCCCGGCGGGCTGCTGCCGCTGCGCATCTTCGAGGTGCGCTATCTCGACATGATCGGGCGCTGCCACCAGGCGGGCGCGCCCTTCGGCGTGGTCACGCTCACCGAGGGCGAGGAGGTGCGCCGCCCCACCGGCAGCACCGAACGCTTTGCCGACGTGGGCACGCTCGCGCGCATCGTCGACCTGCAGCGCCCGCAACCCGGTCTGCTGCTGGTGCGTTGCGAGGGCTGCNAGCGCTTCGTCGTGCGCCGCAGCGAGACCCTGCGCCACGGCCTCTGGGTGGCGGACGTGGCCCTGCTCAGCGACGACCCACCGGTGCCGGTGCCGCCCGACCTGCAGCCCGTGGCCCAGGCCCTCAGGACTGTGCTGCAGACCTTGCAGAACCGCCAGGACGCCGCCGCCGACGAGGGCGAGGCGCCCGCGGCCGCCGGCTTCTTCGCAGGGGATGCGCGCTACGACGACGCGGGCTGGCTGGCCAACCGCTGGTGCGAGTTGCTGCCCGCGCCACCCGCGCTCAAGCAACGCCTGATGGCGCTGGACAATCCGCTGGTGCGGCTCGAACTGGTCAACGACCTGCTGCAGCGCACCGGCATCCTGCGGGGTTGACGACTTCTGTTTTTATAGCAACCACCGACCATTCGGTGCTGGAGAATCGAGGGAAAAGCTCAGCATTCCCCGCGTGGACGGTACTCCGGCACCTGTTCGCGCAGCCAGCGGCGTAATGAAGCCGCATCGGGCGCGGCACCGGCCTCTTCGATCCACACCAGCGCGCCGAGCACGGCCTGCGCGCCGCGCTCGGGCGCCGAGCGGGCCACGCGCAGCTTGGGGTGTGGCGTGGGGTCGGTGGTCTCGTCGTTGGCAAGCAGTTCCTCATACAGCTTCTCGCCGGGGCGCAGGCCGGTGAAGACGATGGGCACGTCCTGCTCGCTCTTGCCCGAGAGGCGGATGAGCATCTTCGCCAGATCGACGATGCGCACCGGCTCGCCCATGTCGAGCACGAAGATCTGGCCCGACTGCCCCATCAGCGCGGCCTGCAGCACGAGCTGCGCGGCCTCGGGAATCGTCATGAAGTAGCGCACGATCTCGGGGTGCGTCACCGTCACCGGGCCACCGCGGGCGATCTGCTCGGTGAACAAGGGCACCACCGAACCGCTGGAGCCCAGCACGTTGCCAAACCGCACAGCGACGAAACGGGTCTGCGGGAATTGCCCCGCCAGCGCCTGCACCGCCAGCTCCGCCAGGCGCTTGCTCGCGCCCATGACGTTGGTCGGGTTTACCGCCTTGTCGGTGGAAACGAGCACGAAGCGCGCCGCCCCCACCTCGCCCGCAACCTGCGCGGCGTTGAGCGTGCCCTGCACGTTGGTGCGCAGCGCCTCGATCTCGTTGTGCGTCTCCATCAGGGGCACATGCTTGTAGGCCGCGGCGTGGAACACCACCGCAGGCCGGTGCGCCTGGGCAATCGCGCGCAGGCGTTGCAGCTCGCGCACGTTGGCGGTGTAGTAGACGCCTTCGAGCTGCGGGTGCGCCGCGCGAAGGTCCTGTTCGAGCCGGTACACGGCGTACTCCGACACATCCACGCACACCAGCCGCGCCACGCCGAAGCGCGCAATCTGCCGGCACAGCTCCGAGCCAATCGAGCCACCCGCCCCGGTGACGAGCACCGTGCGGCCGGCGAGCATCTCCGACAGCCCCGCCACGTCGAGCTGCACCGGCGCGCGGCCCAGCAGGTCTTCGAGCGCCACCGCCCGTGGGCCCGCGCCCTCCCCNTGCAACCAGTCGTCCGCGCGCGGTGGGCTGAGCAGCGACAAGCCGTGTTCGGCCGCGGCGAGCAAGGCCTCGCGCCGCCAGGCCGAGCCCGGCGCAGCCAGCACCAGCGCCACCCGCGCGCCCGCCTGCTGAACCGCCTGCGGCAGGCCGTCGAGCGTGCCGAGCACCCGCACGCCCTGCAGCGCCCGGCCAACCTCCTCGCGCTGAGGCGAGACGATGCCCACCGGCACCACCCGGGCCGAGTCCTTCAGCGTTCGCAAGGCCTGCGCCGCCTCGGCCACGCTGCCCAGCAGCAGCGCGGGCACGCCGGCGCCGGGCACACGCGGCGCGCGCCGCTCGGCCAGCAGCCGCGACAAGGCCCGCACCCCGCCCAGCGCCAGCAGCACCAGCAAAGGGTGCAGCAGCAGCACCGAGCGCGGGAAATTCGGCACCCGCAGCATCAACACCGCCACCGCCGTGAACAAGGCACCGGCCGCCACCCCCGCCACCAGCCGCTGCAGTTCGGCCAGGCTGGTGTAGCGCCAGATGTGCCGGTACACGCCCGCGCCGGCAAGCGCCAGTGCAAACGCCAGCACCGGCACCGCCAGCGTCTGCGCCATCAGCGCGGAAAACTCCTCCGGCACGTCGAGATTGAACCGCAGCCAGAAGGCCGCCCACCAGGCCGCCGCAACGAGCAGCACGTCCAGCGCGGCGCTCCCCACCCGAAGGCGCAGGGCCTCAAGCCGCATGGGCGTCCTCGGCGGTGGCGGTCAGCGCCTCGCGCAGCAGCGCAATCACCCGCTGCTGCTGCGCCTCGTCCATGTTCGAGCCCGAGGGCAGGCACACGCCTGCGGCAAACAGCGCGGCCGCAACATCCTGCCCGGGCGCGTGCGCGAAGTACGGCGCACCGGCAAACAGCGGCTGCAGGTGCATGGGCTTCCACACCGGCCGCGCCTCCACCGCGTGGCGGGCGAGGCGTTGCATCAGCGCGGCCGTGCGGGCCGGCGCGTCGGCGCCGTCGAGCGTGAAGCAGCTCAGCCAGCGCGTGCTCTCGCAGCCCGCGGGTTCAGGCATCCAGCGCAGCCCCGGCACATCGGCCAGGGCTTCTCGGTAGCGCGCGAACACGGCGCGCCGCTGCGCCACGCGCGCATCGAGCACGCGCAGCTGCCCGCGGCCAATGCCGGCGAGCACGTTGCTCATGCGGTAGTTGAAACCCACCTCGCGGTGCTCGTAATGGGCGGCCGGCTCGCGCGCCTGCGTCGAGAGCTTGCGCGCGCGGGCCACCAGCGCCGCATCGTCGGACACCAGCATGCCGCCACCCGACGTGGTGATGATCTTGTTGCCGTTGAAGGAGAAGACGCCCACGCGCCCGAAGCTGCCGCTGGCGCGGCCCTTGTAGCGCGCGCCCAGCGATTCGGCCGCGTCTTCGAGCACCGGCACGCCATGGCGCTCGCAGATCGGCAGGATGGCGTCCATGTCGGCGCTCTGGCCGTAGAGGTTCACCACGATCACGCAGCGCGGCAGGCGGCCTTCGCGCCGCGCCCAGTCGAATGCGCGCTCGAGCGCCTGCGGCGATAGATTCCAGCTGTTCGGCTCGGAGTCGATGAACACCGGCCGCGCACCGCAGTACAGAATGGGGTTGCAACTGCCCACGAAGGTGAGCGACGAGCAGAACACCGTGTCGCCCGGCTGCACGCCCAGCAGCAACAACCCAAGGTGAATCGCCGCCGTGCCCGAACTCAGCGCCGCGGCATGGCCCACGCCCACGCGCGCCGCCACCTCCTGCTCGAACGCATCCACATGCGGCCCCAGCGGCGCGATCCAGTTGCTGCGGAACGCCTCCTCGACGAAGGCGGTCTCCTCCTCGCCCAGATGGGGCGAGGACAGCCAGATGCGCTGCGAAAGCTCGCGCCGCGTCACCAGGTCGCGCACCCGCCCCGCGGCGTCACACACCGGCAGGTGGTCGATGCCGTGCGCGTCCATCAGCCGCAGCAAGGCTCGGCGCTGGCGGCTTCGTCAGCCACCACCGGGGCCTGGGCGGGCAGCGTGGACAGCGGCGCCTGCGCATTGACACCGGCGAGCACGGCGCGGCGCAGGTCGCCATCGGTCACGGTGCGCAGCAGGCGGCCTTCGGCGTCCACGACGAGCAGGATGCCGCGCCCGGTCTGGTTGAGCCGCGCCAGGCCTCGGCCCAGGGGTCTCGGGAGACAGGCACAGCGACGCAAGACGGGGTTCATGGTGGGCGGGCGCGCAAGAGGCGTCAGTAGGTGTTGATCTTGTCGAGCAGGTCGGGNGCGATGGGCGTGTCGGCAAGCAGCTCGACGATGCGCTCGGCCGCGCGGCCGTCGCCGTATACATTGGCTGGCGCAAAGCGGCCATGCGCCAGCGCCTGCTGCAAGGCCGCGGCGATCTCTGCCGTGCGCACGCCGCAGTCGAAGGTGTTGGCATTGCGCTCGCGGCCGCGCTGGCGGTCACCCACGTTGAGCACCGGCGTGCCCAGCGACGCCGCCTCGATGATGCCCGAGGACGAGTTGCCCGCCAGCAGATCGGCATGGCGCAGCGCCTCGAGATAGTGCGGCCGCTCCAGGTGCGTGATGCGCACGAGCCGCGCGCCGAGTTGCGCCGAGGCCGCGTCCAGCGCCTGCAGAATGCCGGCCGACCCTGCATCGGCATTGGGCTCGAGCCAGACCAGGTGCAGGTCGCGCGAGCGCGCCGCCTGGCCCAGCGCATCGGCCAGCGCCTGCGTCTGCTGCGCGGCGTCGTGCATCTGCTGCACCACCGGATGGAACAGCACCAGCGCATAGCGCGCAGCCGCGTCCAGCCCCAGCCGGGCCAGGGTGCGATCCCGCGATGCGTCGAGCACCGCCGCCAGCCCATCGAGGCTGGGCGCGCCGGTGACCCAGACATGCTCGGGCCGTTCGCCCATGCGGATCACCCGCTCGCGCGAGCCCTCGGTGGCCACAAAATGCCAGTGGCTGAGCTTGGTGATGGCATGGCGCACCGGCTCATCCACGGTGCCCGAGCGCTCNCCNCCATGCAGGTGCACGACCGGAATGCCCAGATGCAGCGCCGCAATCGCGCCGGCGAGCATCTCGCCGCGGTCGCCGAGCAGCAGCAGCAGATCGGGGCGCTCGCGTTCGAGCACGCCGGTCAGCGCGCCCACCAGGTGCCCGATGCCACGCGCCATCGCGGCCGGGCTGCGCGCATCGACCTCGGTGGGCATGCGCGCGGCGATGGACAGGCCGCTGGCCTCGATCTCGCGCACCGTCTCGCCGAAGGCCGGGCTCAGATGCATGCCGGTGACGGCCAGTTGCAGGCGCAGGCGNGGGTGCGCGTCGATGGCCTGCAGCACATGGCGCATCAGGCCGAAATCGGCGCGCGTGCCGGTGACGTACAGCACACTGCGGCGCGGCCCGGACATCACCCCAGCACCTCCGGCGTCAGCGTGGTCCAGGCGCTCAGGGCGACGCGCAGCCGCTGGCCCGGCAGGGCGCCCAGCAGCGCCGGCGCCAGCCCCGTCCCCGGACGGCGCAAGGCCAGGTCGTCGGCGGTGAGCACATGGCCCGCCGGCAGATCGCGCACCACCACGATGCTGCGCCGGGCCACGTCGCGGGTGTTGGCCTCGATGGGCTGTGGGCGCTTGACGCCGTCACCCAGCATGGCGGCGACGGTGCGAATGCCCGCCACCATGCGCGCGAAGGCCGCGGGGTCCGCCGAGGCGCGGTGGTCCGGGCCGGGCAGGGCCGTGTCCAGCGTGAGGTGCTTCTCGATCACGCAGGCCCCGAGCGCCACCGCAGCCAGCGCGGCCTCCATGCCCTGGCTGTGGTCCGAATACCCCACTGACAGGCCCGTGGCCTGCGCCAGCGTGGTGATGGCGCGCAGGTTCAGGGCGTCGGCCGGCGCCGGGTAGGCCGAGGTGCAGTGCAGCAGCGTGAGCGAGGGCGGCGTCGTGAAGCCGGCCACCGCCCAGCGCGCGCGGATCCAGCCCAGGGCTTCGTGCACCTCCTCCAGCGTGGCCATGCCGGTGGACACGAGCAAGGGCAGCCCGGTGGCCGCCGCGTGTTCGAGCAGCGGCCGGTTGGTCAATTCACCCGAGGGCAGTTTGAGCCGGCGCACGCGGAGCGCGACCAGTTCGTCGACCGCAGGTTCGGAAAAGGGCGTGGAGAAGAACTCGATGCCAATCTGCGCGCAGTGCGCGGCGACCCGGGCATGCGCCTCGAGGTCGAGCTCGAGCGCGCGAATCATCTCAAACTGGCTGGTCGCGCCGGTGTTGGTGCGCTGGTAGTCCGCCGTGGCCGCCGTGGGCGTGACCACGTCTTCGGCGCGAAACGTTTGAAACTTCACCGCGTCGGCCCCCGCGGCCTTGGCGGCGTCGCACAGGGCGAGCGCGAGGTCGAGGCGGCCATTGTGGTTGACGCCGGCTTCGGCGATGACGAACACGTCAGTCATGTTGGGTCTCCACAGCCTGGGCACGCTGCGCACGGTGATGCAGCCACTCGGCCAGTTCGAAATCGAAGCGGTCGTCGATGTCGACCGAGCGTTCGCGCGGCATCGGGAACGGCCGCGAGCGCACCGCCCAGAAGCCCTCGCGCGCCGCGCGCCCCAGAGCGGCACGCTGCCAGACGTAGATCGCACCGTTGAGCCCCCAGACGGCCGGCGCGTCCTGCCGCCGCGCAAACCCTGCTGGCTTGGACAAGGCGAGCGTGCCGTCGGGCTGCGCTTCCACCAGCGTGTAGTACGGATTGTGCGAGGGCTCGGTGACGCTGACGACCAGTTCCGCCCCGGAGCGCGTGAACTCCGCCAGCGCCCCTTCGATGTCGGCCGGGGTGCGCAGCGGCGAGGTGGGCTGCAGATCGACGACCGTCGCGATGACCAGCCCCTGGGCCTCGAGGTGGCGCACCAGGTGCTCGATGGCGGGCAGTTTGCCCGCTTCGTCGGTGGCCAGTTCGGCCGGCCTGCGGTAGGGCACGCGCGCGCCCGCCGCGGCAGCGACTGCGGCGATCTCTTCGTCATCGGTCGAGACATGGACTCCGGCCAGCCCGGCGCAGGCCAGCGCCTGCTCGATGCTGTGCACGATGAGCGGCTTGCCGGCGAAGGGCAACAGGTTCTTGCGCGGCAAGCCCTTGCTGCCGCCGCGCGCACAGATGGTGGCGATGGTGAGGCCGCTCATGTCGTTTCGGCAGCTTTCATCATGGGGAGGTGGCCTTTCGGGTCGCGTGAACCACCCACTGGCGAAGGGTGCGCTCGCCNATCGGGTTCCCCATGCTGTGCAACTGCACACGGTCGATGGCCCAGCCATTGAGCAGCCCAGGCAGGTCTTCTAACGAGGTGAACCGCGTCGCCCCATGCCCTGCCAGCGGACCCTCGTCACAGAGCCAGAAACCTTCGTCCACGCGCTCACCCGTACGATCNCCCCAGCATCCCGCTGCGAAGGTTCGCACGAACAGCCGCGCGCCCGGCCGCGCCACCCTGGCAAGTTCGCCATAGTGCGCCCTGGCTTGCGCAAACGGGCTGTAGCAAACCGCTGCGACGTCGAGCACGGCATCGAAGGTGGCGTCGGCCCAGGGCAGCGCCTGGAAATCCGCAACCTGAACGCTCCCGCCAGCGTCGCGCCAGTTCGGACACTCCCGGTCCAGCCGCGCCGCCGCCTTGCGCACGGCAGTGATCGAACCGTCGAAGCCGTGCGCGCAAAAGCCCTCACGCGCCGCATACCACAGGTTTGCACCGGTGCCGCAACCCGCGTCCAGAATGCGCACGGACCGCCGCGAGGCCGCGCCGTAAAAATGCGCAGCGACAAAGCGAATCACATCCTCGCCCGGGTACTGCCCCCAGTCTCGCTCGCGGAATATCGACTCCCATNNAGCGGGTTCCAGGACATAGGGCTTCAAACCTTCCGGTAAAAATGGGGCGCTGCGGGTATGCTGACCACGCAGCGGCAAATTTTTGCTGAAGTTGACCATAGGCGGCCGGGTTGAAGACATGAGAACCGGTGCGGTAGGCGGCACGAAGCGGAGAGAACGCCGCCTTGAAAAACAACAGCGCATTGTCCTCGCGCGTGTCGTTGCCGCCACCCAGGTAGACGACCTGTTGACCACGCGCNNGCGCAGCCAGCGCCGCAGCGTGCAAGGCGTAGCTCGACGCGCCCGCGCGCCGGCCGGCTGTGCAGGTTGCGGCCAAGTGGTATTCGGTGATGCCGTGGCCATCGAGCATCAGGCAGGCTGCGAGCCAGTCGTCGCTGTCCTGTCCACGGCAGACGCCCATCCGGGCGCCAGGGTGTTGGGCGAGCCGTTCAAAGTAGGTGTCGCTGAACTGGAAGAACGCATCGGCGCCGATCTCCATCATCGCGCGCCGGTAGTAGACGGCGAATGCGTGCGGGTCATCGGCCAAGGGGCGTTCGCTGTAGTGGAGGCCCAGCCGTGCCGCCTTGTTCAGCGTGCTGCGCAGCCGTGAGGCGTAGCCGGTTTGGACGTCTGGCGCCGTGACATCGATCCAGACCACCGGCCGGTTCGGGACCACGGTGCCGCCGTAGTGCGCCTCATTGGCCAGCATGGGGTGGAAACGCACGTATTCGACCACGACCGCATGCGCGAGCATCCAATCGTTGTAGGCCCGCCATGCCGCCGCAAGAAAGCCGGCGTCAGCACTGTTGCACAAAGGCCCCCGTAGCCGTAGGGCGAGCTGGCATCCCACCACGAAGAGCCCTCGATCGGTCGCCGGTGGATCCCGTGCAACCAGAGCCGCCCCTCGTGCTCGACACCGAGGAAGGTCGGGCGCAGATCGGAGTCGCGCGCCGCGTCAGCGTGCAGATAGGCGCTGAACAAGGTGCCGGGCAGGCGGGACAGGCCCAGCCGCGTAGCAACGGCGTCGGCTTGCTCGGGCGTGAGCTCCTGAATTCGCAGCGTCATCGGCCGAGTTTCCTCGAAGGCTGAAGGCTGCAGGCCACTGCCAGCACGCGATCGGTCGCAGAGCAGAGCGTGGGTGCGCTGGCTGGCTCTTCCGGATGCAGACCACGCGGACGCTGCTCCAAGCCTTGATCCCATCCATGGCGGAGTTCATCGATGCCCAAGGCCCGATCCGCAACGCCCAGCGCGACATAGGGGCTGAGGCGATCCAGAATCGAGCCGCGAATCTGCGTGACCCGCCGCCCCGCCAGGGCGGCTTCGACACCGACCGTGGACACAGTCACCAGCACCTCGTCGCCCGCGTGCAGCCAGGCATGCAAAGGGACCTCCGGGCCGCAGACGCGGATACGCGGGTGCGCGAGCGCCGCGACCTCGTCGGCGGTGGGCTCGCTGGGGTGGCGGCGCAGCCACAACGCGAGGTACGGGTTCGCGCGAACCACGTCGATGAGGTGTTGCTCGATGCGGCGTGGCCAGCGCGGGTCGCCTACCCCGTCGATGCCAGGCACCCGCTCAGGCTCGGGCGAGGTGGCCAGCAGGAGCACGTACAAATCCTCGAGCCCTGCAGCACGCCGCAGCGCCGCACCCTGTGTCGCCCAGCCCGGATCGCGCAGGCTATCGAACGCCGGGTTGCCGGTGGCGTGCACCTGCTCGTCGGGACGGCCAGCGGCCACCAACTCGGCGCGCACCGCCTCGTTGAGCACACACAGCGCGTCAGCGTAGTCGGGGCGAATCAGCCGCTCGCGCTCCCAGATGCCGAAGAGGTCGAGCAGGCACAGGCTGGGAATGCCCAGCGCACGGGCCGATTCAATGGCGGCCTGCTCGGCCCGCGGGGAATTGGTGGCCAGCACCAGCGCGGGCTGAAATCGCCGCAGCGCGCGCTCGAGCACCGAGAGCGGCAGGAAGGCCTGCCGGCCAAAGCGCGCATAGCGTTCGGCGGCCTCCGCCGCACCCAGGCGATGCTCCAGGTCGGCGTAGGACAGGCCGAGGTAGGCGACCGACTCTTCGCGCTCGGCTGCCTGGACTTGGAGCGCATCGGCCAGGCGCGCACCGACCGCGAGCGCCTCGACGTCGGTCGGTTCGACGAGCTCACGAAAGCCGATGGTGGGCAAGCCCGCCGCGCGCGCGAGCGGCGCCGCCGTGGTCAGCGCGAGCACCAGCGGCTCGGCCAGACCGAGGGCACGCGCGCGCTCGGCCACGGGCAGCAGGGCTTTCACATGCCCGCCGCCGTAGCAGACGAAGAGCCAGCGCGGTAATGAACTCATGGGGTTGCACGCTCCGCGACCGGGGTTCCAGCCCCTGCGTACGCGCCCACACCGCCAGCGCCGCCAGCGCGCGCAGCTCGCGCGTGAAGTTGGCTTCGCCGCTGCGGTGGCGGTCGAGCAGGTTGGTGATGCACTTGGGCTCGAACCATTCGGTCAGCAAGGCGCTGCCGGTGAGCGCTTCGCGCAGCCAGCCGTGCAGTTCACCCCTGAACCAGTCGCCAATCGGCACAGTGAACATCTGCTTCTTCCGGCAGGCCAGTTCGTCGCCGATGAGCGGCGCCACCGCGCGTTTGAACCAGTGCTTTTGATCACCNCCGGGCGAGAGCTTGTCCGCGCCGGGNGTGCGAAACGCAAATTCCATCATCCGCCAGTCGAGAAAAGGTGTGCGCGCCTCGATGCTCACGGCCATGCCCATGCGGTCGGGTTTGACGAGATTGTTACCGCTGAGCAGCAGTTGCATGTCCAGGTACAGCGCCTGGTTGATGCGGTCGAGGTGACGGCTCTCTTCGAACCACGGCTGCGCGGCCGCTTCGAAGCTGTCGATGCCTTGCAGTTGCGCGCGCAACGCAGGCTGGTAGAGCGCGGCCTTGGCCGCCGGGCTGAACAGCGAAATGCTGTCGAAGTAGGCGCGCTCGAACGCATCCTGCGGCAGCGTGAACGCATCCGGTCGGGCGAAAAACTGCGCGTACTTGTCATAGCCGGCAAACAACTCATCACCGCCGTCACCAGTGAGCACCACCTTGACGTGCCGGGCGGCGAGCTCGCTCACACGCAGCGTGGGCATGAAGGAGGCGTCGCCGTGCGGCTGGTCGAGCGCGGCAAGCACCTGCGGCCAGCGCTGCAGCATGTTGAGTTCGGCCACTTCGCTGGTGTGGTCGCAGCCGAAGCGCCGGGCGGCTTCAGCGGCAAAGGCCGATTCGTCATAGCGGGGNTCCTCGAAGCCGATGCANAAGGTCTTGACCGGTTCCTTCACATGCCGCGCCATCAACCCGACGATGGTGCTCGAATCCACCCCGCCCGAAAGAAAGGCGCCAAACGGCACGTCTGCACGCAGGCGGATGCTTGTGGCGTCGTCGAGCAGGCTCAGGCATTCTTCGGCCCAGGCATCGAAAGACTGGGGCACCTCGGCCTGGTCGGGCAGGCGCCACCAGCGCTCGGTGTGCACGCGGCCGTCGCGCCCGAAGCGCTGCCAGGTGCCGGGCATGACGTGGCGCACCGAGCGCCAGATGGTCCAGGGCGCGGGGATGTAGTTGAAGCTGAGGTAGTGGTGGATTGCTTCAATATCAATAGCATCCACCGACCGTCTGGCGCTGGGGTGTGGCCAGAACGCCTTGATTTCGGAAGCAAACAGCGTGGTTTCGCCGGCCTGCATCACATACAGCGGCTTGACGCCGATGCGGTCGCGGGCGAGGTAGAGCGCGTCCTCGCGCGCATCGTCGATGGCAATGGCGAACATGCCGTTGAGGCGCTGCAGGCAGGCCATGCCCTCGCGCTCGTAGAGGCGCAGGATGACTTCCGTGTCGGAATGGGTGCGCAGCGCCACGCCTTGCGCGCGCAGTTCGGCGGCGAGTTCGACGTGGTTGAAGATCTCGCCGTTCTGCACCACCGCGATGCGGCCGTCATCGCTCACGAAGGGCTGGTGGCCGCCGGCGAGGTCGATGATGGACAGGCGGCGGTTGCCCACGGCCACGCCGCGCGCGCGGTCGCGGTGCAGGCCCGCGTCGTCCGGCCCGCGGTGGCGCAGCGCCTCGCCCATGGCGGCCAGCGTTGCATCGGCCAGCGCCTCGCGCCGGGGNTTCCAGTAACCGAAGATGCCGCACATCCTTAATTCGCCCCTTTGCCGCTGAGCCGTGCCAGCGTCCACCACAGGATTTTCAGGTCCAGCCAGAACGANGCCTCGCGCACGTAGCGCAGGTCGGCCTCNAGGCGCTGCGCCTGGGTGCTGTCGGAACGGTAGAGCGCCTGCGCCAGGCCGGTGATGCCGGGGCGCACCCGGCAGCGCTCGGCCCAGTCGGCCGCGGCGTAGAGGCTTTGCTGCACCGGCAGATCCGGGCGCGGGCCCACCAGGCTCATGTCACCGTTGAGCACGTTGAGGAGTTGCGGCAGCTCATCGAGGCTGGTGCGGCGGATGAAACGGCCCACCCGGGTGATGCGCGGGTCGGCCGCCTGGGTGAAATACGGGCCCTGGGCGGCCGCGTTCTTCACCATGCTGCGGAACTTGAGCATGTCGAACGTGCGGCCGCCCTGCCCCACGCGGCGCTGGCGAAACAGCACGGGCGCGCCGTCCTCGAGCGCGATGGCCGCCGCCACGGCCAGCAGCACGGGGCTGAGCAGCAGCAGGGCCAGGGCGCTGGCGGCGAGGTCGAAGGCGCGCTTGATCATGCGCGACCCCTCCGACGGGCTGCACCGGCGCGGCGGGCGCCGAAGCGGACGCAGGCAGACGCTCGGCGATGGCGCGGATCTGCGCGGCAATGCGCAGGCGGTCGGCTTCGACTTCGGCGGCGCTGCGCTGCGCAAGCTCACTTTCGGCCGCGCGCAGGGCCGCAACCGCCGCTTCGAAGGGCTCGGGCGCGTCGCTGCGCTGGAAGGTGCGCGAGAGGATGACCGCCTGCGAACCCAGCCGCAGATGCTCGGCCAGCACGTCGCGGCCGCTGAGCAGGCCTTCGTCGAGGCGCGCAATGCCGCCGAAGCCCAGGCGTCGCCCGTGCGCGCGGGCCACCGCCGCCACGCGGTCGAGCAGGCCCAGGGCCAGCGGCTCGAACATGAAACGCAGGCCCAGCGAGAGGTGGAGGTCGTTCAGGCCCACGTAGATTTCGTCGAGCCCGGGCGCACCGGCCCAGCGCGCCACCGTCTCGAGCGCGCCGCGTGTCTCCAGCAGCGCCGTCACCGGCACGCGACCCGCCACGAGTGCGCAAAAGGTGGCGAGGGCCCCGGCGCCATCGAACATCGGCAGCATCAGCCGGTCCGCGCCCTGCGCAATCGCGGCGTCGATTTCGGCGGCGGTTCCAGCGTGCAAGGGGTTGAGCCGGACCATCAGCGGCGCGCACGGCGCGGCGGCGCGCACGGCGGCCACGTCGGCCAGCGTGTGCGTGCTGATGAAGCTGTTGCGCCCGGCCTGCCGCTCGGCCTTTCCGTGGCGCTCCAGATCGACGAACAGGCGCAGGCCCGGCAGCGCGGCGCAGCGGCGGGCAAACGCGGGGTCGGCGGTGATCTGGAGCAGTTCGATCATCAGGGCGCAGGGCAAACCGCTATTGTCGGCGCAGCGCGGCGCGCAGGTCCGCGCTCAGCCCCCAGGCCAGTCCCCGAGCGCGGCAGCGGCCAGCGCGGCCTGTGCCAAGGGCGCCGCCACGGCCTGCGCGCGCGCCGCGCCATCCCCGGCGGCCCACGCGGCCAACACCTCACCCTCGGCCAGCGCCAGCGGCCCATGTGCGCCGGTGGCCCAGGCCAGCGCCCCCAGCGCCGCACCGGTGAACCCCATGAGGCGCAGCGGCAGCACATGGCGTGCGTCCATGCCGAGCGCAGCCACCAGCCCCAGCGCCACCGCCGAGAACACCGCCACCAGCGCGCCCATCTGCACCGCGCCCGCCCCCGGCAGCACGATGCCCCGAGCNAGCAACACCAGCAGCGCAAGCGCCCACATGGCGGCCGCTGTGCGCAGGCGCGCCTGCGAGGCCAGGGCCGTCAGCGCCACCGCAATCAGCGCTTGCGGCAGAAGGCTCCAGGCGCCGATGCGTGCCCACTGCGCCAGCGGCGCCAGCGCATCCGGCGCCATGCGGCCCCAGCCGAACAACACCAGCGCCAGCACCTGTGCGCCCACCAGCAACCCCGCCGCGGCCATGCAGGCCAGCGTCCAGGCCAAGGCGACCGCCGCGCGCACCGTCGCCCGCGCCTGCGCACGCGGCGCGGGTGCGCCCGCATCCGTTTGCGCATACGCGGCCGCGATGCGCGGAAAGCTCAAGGTCGCCGCCAGTTGAACGGCCAGCACCAGCGGCAGTTCCACCAGCTTCCACGCATAGTTGAACGTGGCCAGCGCCCCNTCGCCCGCGCCCGAAGCCAACGACCGCGCCGCAAACGGCAGCGCCAGCGGCAAGCCGGCCGCCAGCGCCGCCCACAGCCACACGGCCGCGCCGGGCAGGGCCGCCGACGCACCGGAGCCATCGTGCGCCGGAGGCCGGTCAAAGCGTGCGCGGCGGCGCCAGCGCAGCCACAGCAGCCGCACCGCCATCGCCAGCAACAAGGACAGACCCAGAACATCCAAACCCAGCGCCGATGGGTGCAGGATTGCTATCAATAGCAAAGCAGCCACCAGCACCCCGTTGACCACCAGGTTGGCACCGTAGAGGCCGGTGAAGTCCTGCGCATGCTGCGCGCGCGTGGCCCACAGCGCGGCCAGCAGCGCCAGCGGCAACGCCACGGCGGCATAGCGCAGCGCCTGCGCGCCGGCTTCGCGCGTCGCGGTGCCCAGGCCCGGCGCCAGCACCGCCAGCAGCGGCTCACGCCCAAGCCACAGACCCAGCGCCAGCCCGGGACCCAGCACCAGCAGCGCACGCGCAACGGCGCGCTCGCTCCGCCTCTGCGCGGCGGCGGACTGACGCGCCCACAGCGGCAGCAGCACATAGGACAAGGCGCCGGCGGCCACCAGGCCGGTGATCCAGTCCGGCAGCGACAGCATGAGCACCGCCGCATCCGCCACGCCCGAGGTGCCAAACGCCGCCGCCTGCGCCGACTCGCGCAGCAACCCCAGCAGCCGGCTGGCCAGCAGCAGTGCGAGGGAGGTGGCGCCGGTGCGAAGCATGGTTGGGCGATTATGCGAGGCGGGCCCGTGTCCTCCGGCGCGCGCGCCAGGGCGCGCAGTCACGGCCTGCGAACGCGGCACATCGTGGTGGCCGCGCCCGGCGCACCGTCGGTCCGAAGCCGCGAGATTCCAGGCGAGGCCACGGCGGTCGCGCCTCAGCCGTGTACCCGGACAGACCAACGCCGCGCCGGAGCACCGCGCCCAGCGATTCCACCGCCCCGTTCTCCGCGCGCCCTGCCCGCCTTCCTGCACGCTGTCACGCAGCCGCCACCGCCCTGCGCTACGCTTGCGTCCATGGCGCCGCTTTCTTTTCCGCCCCTGCACCGCCGATCGGCCCCGCTCTGGGTCGCGGCCGCATTGCTGCTCGGGGCGGAGACGGCCACCGCGCAGCTTGGCGAGAGCGTGAACCGCGCACCTCTGCCCGATGCCCAGCGCGCCAGCCTGAACCGGCTGGTGGCCCGCGCCCAGGCGAGTACCGAGCCCACCAGCGTGAGCTGGGAGACGCCGCAGGGCCTGCGCATCACCACCCATGCCAACGCCCAGGGCACGGTGTATGCCCTCACCTGGGACGGCCCGCTACAGCCCGACGTGCGCAGCCTGCTCGGCACCTACTTCGGCGCTTACCTGCGGGCCGCGCGCGCGGCCTCCGCGCCGCCGGGCCTGCACCGCGCCGAGGTCTCGGGCGACGGCGTCGAGGTGCGCAGCATGGGCCGCATGCGCAGCTTCAGCGGCGCGGCCTGGGTGCCTGCGCTCGCGCCAGCGGGCTTCGACCCCAGCACCCTCACCCCATGAGCGCGCGCCTGCCCCCTGCGGCCCTGTGCTGCCCCAGCCCGCCACCAGCACGCGCGGCTGTGCCGGCCGCCTGCACAGCCGAGCGCCGTGGCTGGTGCAAGGTCGCTGCGCTGCTGGCGCTGGTGACCGCCCTCGTCGGTTGCGGCGGAGGGGGTTCGGACGCCGCGAGCGCACCGTCCCCCGCCCCGCCGCCTGCCGCAGCGCCGATCCCGGCCGCTGCGCTGATCGCGACGATTCGCGTCGGCATCCGCAGCAGCGGCCGCGCACAGATCAACACGCCGCTGGTGGACGTGACCATCTGCACCGAAAGCGGCGTGTGCCAGACGGTGACCGACGTGCTGGTGGACACCGGCTCGGCGGGCCTGCGCCTGAGCGCCGCGGCGCTCGATGCGCGGCTGCTGGCCGCGCTCAGCCCCGTGGGCACCGCAGCCGGCGCGCTGCACGCCTGCGCGCCGTTCGCCTCGGGCACGCTGTGGGGCGCGCTGTGGCTTGCGCGGGTGCAGGTGGGCGGCGCGCAGACGCAGCAGGCCATCCCGGTCCAGGTCTATGAAGACGCCTTGCGCGCAGCCCCACGGCCCGATGGCTGCAGCGCCCGCGGCCCGACCTCGCTGCCAGCCTGGCCGCCACGGCCAACGGCATCCTCGGCATCGACAACTTCCGGCAGGACTGCGGTCCGACCTGCGCCGCACGCGCCGACACCGGTTTCTACTTCACCTGCCGCGACGGCCTGTGCAGCCCGAGCACTGCCGAGCTCGCGCGGCAAACCCGCAACCCGGTCAGCGCCTTCGCACCGGGCCTGGACGACGGCCACTTCATCACCCTGAGCGGCGTGCCGCTGCCCAACGGCCTGCCGTCGGTGGAGGGCACGCTGCGCTTTGGCCTCTCCAGCGCCGAGGCCCTGGCGCGGCTCGCCACGGCGCAGCTCTATCCGCTCGATGCGCGCGGGCAACTGGGCCTGAACCTCAACGGCACGAGCGCGCGCGGCTTCATCGACAGCGGCTCCAACGGCTACTTCCTGGACCTGCCCGGCCTGCCCGTGTGCAGCCAGCGCTTCTACTGCCCGCCGCGGCCGGTGGAGTACACCGTGCGGCTGCGCCAGAGCGATGCCCGCGAAGGGCCGGCGCTGGCGATGGTGATTGCCGACGCGCAGGCCGCCGCCCTCACCGGCAACAAGGCGCTGCCCGCGCTCGGCGGCACGGCGGCGCTGGCGGGCCTGGTCGATCTGGGCCTGCCGCTGTTCTACGGCCGCAGCCTGGCCACGGGCCTGGAGGGCCGGCGCCCCGATGCGCCCACGGGTTTCGTGGCGTTCTGAGCGCCCCCAGTCCGGGCTGCGCCCCGCCCGCCCCGAGGGGTGCAAGAAACCCTTGGGGCGGCCCGGCGTGTTTCTTGAGAGCGCCCCCAGGGCCGGGCTACGCCCAGCCCGCTCCCAGGGGCGCGGCCTAAAATACCGGGTTTTGCCGTAGAAGGTGTCAACCCGCCATGTCCGAGCCGACCCCGTCCCCGCCCTCGACGAAAACCAGCTCATCGCCGAGCGCCGCGAGAAGCTCAAGGCCTTGCGCGAGGCGCAGAAGGCCGGCGGGGCGGTGGCCTTCCCCAATGATTTCAAGCCCGGCCACCATGCGGCGGACCTGCTCGCGCACCACGGCGGCAAGAGCGCGGAGCTGCTGACCGAACAAAACCTGCAGGTGAGCGTGGCCGGGCGCATGATGCTCAAGCGCGTCATGGGCAAGGCGAGCTTTGCCACGCTGCAGGACACGAGCGGGCGCATCCAGGTCTACGTCACGCGCGACGGCGTGGGCGAGGAGGTGTACGCCGCCTTCAAGCACTGGGACCTGGGCGACATCCTCGGTGTGGAGGGCACGCTGTTCAAGACGCGCACCGGCGAACTCTCGGTGCAGGCCACGCGCATCCGGCTGCTGACCAAGAGCCTGCGCCCCATGCCCGACAAGTTCCACGGCATGCAGGACCAGGAGATGAAGTACCGCCAGCGCTACGTCGATCTGATGACCGACGCCGCCGCGCGCGACCGGTTTGTCGCCCGCAGCAAGGCGCTGGGGTCGATCCGGCAGTTCATGCTCGAGCACGGCTTTCTGGAGGTGGAGACGCCCATGCTCCACCCCATTCCCGGCGGCGCGAACGCGCGGCCGTTCGTAACGCACCACAACGCGCTGGACCAGGAGATGTACCTGCGCATCGCGCCCGAGCTGTACCTCAAGCGGCTGCTGGTGGGCGGCTTCGAGCGGGTGTTCGAGATCAACCGCAACTTCCGCAACGAAGGCATCTCGGTGCGCCACAACCCCGAGTTCACCATGATGGAGTTCTACGCGGCCTACTGGAACTACCGCGACCTCATGGACTTCACCGAGGCGCTGGTGCGCGATGCGGCGCAGAAAGCCGTGGGCACGCTGCAGCTGACCTACGGCGGGCGCGCGGTGGACCTCTCGCGCCCCTTCGAGCGGCTGACCATTCCCGAAGCCATCGAGCGCCACAGCGACGCGGGCGAGCGCGTGGCCGACCGCGAATGGCTCATCGGCAGCCTGAAGAAGCTCGGCCTGTCGGAGGAGAAGGACCGCCTCTCGGCGCGTTCGCTCGCCTCGCTGCAGGTGCTGTACTTCGAGGAGGTGGTGGAGGAACAGCTCTGGCAGCCCACCTTCATCATGGAGCACCCGACCGAGATCTCGCCGCTGGCGCGCGCCAACGACGCACGGCCCGAGGTGACCGAGCGCTTCGAGCTCTACATCACCGGGCGCGAGTTCGGCAACGGCTTCTCCGAGCTCAACGACGCCGAGGACCAGGCCGCGCGCTTTGCCGCCCAGGTGGCCGCCAAGGACAGCGGCGACGACGAGGCCATGTACTTCGACCACGACTTCGTGCGTGCGCTGGAATACGGCATGCCGCCGGCCGGCGGCTGCGGCATCGGCATCGACCGGCTGATGATGCTGCTGACCGATTCGCCCAGCATCCGCGACGTGATCCTCTTCCCTGCGCTGCGCCGCGAGCACGAGGCCGCTGCGCAGCCGCGCGGCTGATTTTTCAGGAAAAGCCCTGAAACCCCAGCACCAACCGGTGCTGGCGTGCTCTCATTTTTGATGTTCGATGCGCGCGGGCGCGTCGGCCTCGCCCGCGTTGCGGCGCGCGTGCGGGCCCACCTCGCGCGCCTGCACGTCCACCACCTCGGCATCGGCGCCGGCGCCGCGCGCACCGAAGCGTGTGGCCTTGGCGGCCGACTGCCAGCGCCGCCAGACCACCACCGGCTCGGGCTTGCGGCCGGTGAACAGCGCACGCAGCGTCAGCACCACGACCACCACCAGCGCGGCCACCAGCAGGCTGAGCGCGAACACCGCGCCCGCGGCCCACAGCACCAGGCGGGTCAGCAACCGGGCCAGACCACCCAGCGCGTCGGAAATCAGATTCATGGCATCAAAGCGGTGGCGAGCCGCAAAGCGACGAAACCCGGTAGATGGGGCCACCGCGCGGGTTTGCAAGCGCGCGCGGCGGCATGAGCGGCGTGGGCACACCCAGGCGGCCTGGTGCTTCAGGCGGCGATGTTTGCGCGCCGTCCGCCACGGCCCACCCTCACGGCAGCAGGGCCAGGGCGCGCTGGTAGACCTCGCTGCACATCAGCGCGTCCCACTCGGGCGCCTGGGCGCTGGGCAGCAGGGCGCGGCGGCGGGCTTCACTGGCTTCGCGGGGCTGCCAGCGGCCTTTGAGCTGCGCTTCGGCCAGGCCGTCGAGCAGCGCATCCACCGCCTCGCCCTGCCCCAGCGACTGGTTGCACAGCAGCACCAGGTCGCAGCCGGCGTCGAGCGCGGCCAGCGCCGCTTCGGTGTGGCTCACCTCCCGGCCGTCGAGCATCCGCGCGCCGGCCATGGAGAGGTCGTCGCTGAACACCGCGCCGGTGAAGCCCAGACGGGTGCGCAGAACGTCCTCCAGCCAGCGGCGCGAGAAGCCCGCGGGCCGCGCATCCACCCTTGGATAGACGACGTGCGCGGGCATGACGGCGCTGAGCGTGGCGGAGAGCCAGCCGTAGGGCGCGGCGTCGGCCGCGAGGATGGCGCGCAGGCTGCGCCGGTCNACCGGGATGTCGGTGTGCGAATCCGCGCGCACGTAGCCGTGGCCGGGGAAGTGCTTGCCGCAGTGCTGCAGACCCGCGCGCAGCAGGCCGTGCGCAAGGCTCTTGGCCAGCAGCGTGACCACGCGCGCATCGGCGTGGAAGGCGCGGTCGCCGATGACGCTGCTGCGCGAGGCGCCGGTGGCCTCGTCCACCCAGTCGAGGTCGAGCACCGGGGTGAAGCTGAAGTCCACGCCGCAGGCGCGCAGTTCCGCGCCCAGCACATAGCCCGCGGCGCTGGCGGCGTCCTGCGCGCGCATCGCGCCGCTGCCCTCGGGGCCGCGGCCGTCGTCCATCCACAGCGCGCCGAACGCGCGCATGGGCGGCAGGTGGGTGAAGCCGTCGCTGCGAAAGCGCTGCACCCGGCCGCCCTCGTGGTCCACGCAGATCAGCAGGTCNTCGCGCACGTCCTTGATCTCGGCGCACAGTTCGGTGAGCTGCGCGCGGCTTTCCCAGTTGCGGGCAAACAGAATCAGCCCGCCGGTGAGCGGATGCGCCAGCCGCGCGCGGTCGGCCTCGGTGAGGTGGGTGCCGGCAATGTCGAGGATGACGGGGAGCAGAAGCTCATGCGAGGGAATCCTTTACTCTTGTTTCAACCTAGAAAACGCAGTTGGATGCGCCCGACGGTGCCGTGATCGGGGTGTCAGGCAAGGCGCGACGACGCTGCGGGCTCGCGCCCGCAAGGAGAGCAACGCTGCATGGCGCCCCGAGCGCGGTGCCGTCGGGTGCATAGCGTTCTCACCAGACGGTGAGAGCTCTCAAGCCGATGAATGCTGATTTCATGCAGGTTGTAATGGTGAAGACAGCGGTCAACTGCGGTTTCTAGGTTCAATAGCATCCACCGACCGTTTGGCGCTGGGGTTTCGGCAGAAAACATCCAAAAAGTTGATCGGCGGGGCCGCGCAGGGCATCGGTCGTGCCTCCGGGGTGCAGCCACTCAGCCCCGCTCCACCACGCAGAAAGCGCTGGCGAGGTCGCCCTCGTCGCTCACGCTCAGGTGCGCCACCAGCCCGCGCGCGGCGCACCACTGCGCCAAGGCGCCGTGCAGCACCACCGTGGGCTGGCCGCTGGGAAGGTGGCCCACTTCGCAATCGCGCCAGCGCATGGGCGCGCGCAGGCCCAGCCCCACGGCCTTGCTGAAGGCTTCCTTGGCGGCGAAGCGGGTGGCAAGAAAGCGCGTGCCGCGCTCGGGCCAGCGGTGCGTGCGCTCGCGCCAGGTGGCGAGTTCACCCGCGGCGAGGATGCGCTGCGCGAAGCGCTCGCCGTGGTGCTCCAGCGCGGCGGCGATGCGGCGCACGTCGCACAGGTCGGTGCCGACGCCGTAGATCATCCTCGGCCCATCAGGCGGCCGCGCGGGCGATGCAGTCGAGGTAGGCCTTCACCGTGGCCTCGAAGCCAAGCTCCAGCGCGTCGGCGGTGAGCGCATGGCCGATGGAGACCTCGTCCACGCCGGGGACGGCGCGCAGGAAGTCGGTGAGGTTGTCGCGGTTGAGGTCGTGCCCGGCGTTCACGCCCAGGCCGGCGGCCAGCGCGGCCTGCGCGGCCGCGGCATAGCGCGCGAGCTGCTCGCGCTCGGTGGCGTGGCCCCAGGCGGCGGCATAGGGTTCGGTGTAGAGCTCCACCCGGTCAGCGCCGGTGGCGCGCGCGGCGGCCATCTGCTCGGGGATGGGGTCCATGAACAGGCTCACGCGCACGCCCAGGCGCTGGCATTCGGCAATGAGCGGGCGCAGGCGCTCGGCGTCTTCGGGNAAGCTCCAGCCGTGGTCGCTGGTGAACTGGCCTTGCGCGTCGGGCACGAAGGTGGCCTGGTGAGGCCGCACCTCGCGCACGAAGTCCATGAGGTTGTGGAAGGGGTTGCCCTCGATGTTGTATTCCCGGTCCGGCCAGTCCTGCAGCAGGGCGGCGAGGTCGTGCACGTCGTGCGCGCGGATGTGGCGCTCGTCGGGCCGCGGGTGCACGGTGATGCCCTGCGCACCGGCCCGCAGGCACAGCGTGGCCGCGCGCGTGACGCTGGGAATGCCCAGGTGGCGCGAGTTGCGCACCAGGGCGACCTTGTTGAGGTTGACGGACAGCGCGGTGTTCATGGCGGCGTGACGGTGGAGGCGGAAAGGGTCAGAAGCTGTGAATGGATCGGGCGCGTCCGAGCGGGCCGCCCACAAGCGCCCAATCAAGGCGCAAAGCGCAGCCGTAGCGCGGGCTACGGCGAGCATTTGCAACGCCGAGTGGGCGCTTTTGGCGGGATGAGCGGGCGTGGCGGGTTCGTTCAGAACTTCTCAGAGGGTGTATCCCAAATCAATCTCCCATGCGTTAAATCCTTCAGGACGCCGAAGTGAATGGCGCAACGCAGGAGGTGAGCAATGGAGCAAGTGCAACGACAGCGCAGCGGGCGGCGCCCAGGACGCAAACCGCTCATTGGGCCCGAGCACCACGCGGTGCTGGTGGAGATTGCCACGCAGATGCCGCGCTGCTCGTTGGACGAACTCACCCGGGAGTTCAACCACCGCAGTGCGCTGAGCGTGTGCTCGGCCACCGTGCGCAAGGCCTTGCGCGAGGCCGGCGTCAAGCGCGTGCGCGCGCAGCGCAAGAGCGCTGAGCGCGCGGCCAGTGGTAGTGGTGCACGCTCGCGCGTGGGCTACCAGGCGCTGCACCGGCGCGCAGACGGCACAAGCGGCATGAACACCGATCTGACCGATGCCGAGTGGGCGCTGCTGGCCGATCTGTTTGAGCGCCAGGGTGGGCGCGGTGCGCCGCCGCGGCATGAGCGCCGGCTGCTGCTCAACGCCTGCCTGTACGTCGTGCGCACGGGCTGCGCCTGGCGGCTGTTGCCCAAGGAGGTGTTCCCGCCCTGGCGCGCGGTGTACAAGGCCTTTCGCGGCTGGGCGCATTCTGGGGTGTTCGAGGCCATGCACGATCGGCTGCGCCAGCAGTGGCGAGCGCGCATGGGACGCAGCCCCATGCCCACGGCCGCCATCATCGATGCGCAGAGCACGCGCAGCACGCCCCAAGGCGGCCCCAGCGGCTTTGACGCGGGCAAGAAGGTCAAGGGCCGCAAGCGCCATCTGGTGGTCGATACCCTGGGCTTGCTGCTGGCCGTGAGCGTCACGGCCGCCAGCGTGCAGGATCGCGATGCGGCCGCTGCGGTGGTGGCTGCCGCCAGCGCCAAGGCGCCGACCCTGCAGACGTTGTATGCCGACGCAGCCTATGGCGGGCGCAGCGCCCAAGCGATCGAACTCACCCACGGCATTGCCGTGCACATCGTGCGTCATCCCGGCAACCGCAGTACGGGGACGTGGCAAACCGCCCAGCAGCCGCTTTGGCCCGAGGAGGCTCCTGCGGGCTTTGTGGTGCAGGCCAAGCGCTGGGTTGTGGAGCGCACTCATGCCTGGAACGAACGATCGCGTCGCCTCCTCGCCCATCACGACCGCTCCACTTGGGCGCCCGTGGCTTGGATCTGGCTCACCGAAGCGCGTATCCTCGCTACTAGACTGGCGCAGAGATTCATTTAGGAAACACCCTCTCAGAGGCGTTGCAGGTCGATGAGCAGTTGCCGCGTGCGCAGCACACCNCCGCAATGGTAGTGGAGCAGGCTGCGCAACTGGGTGCGCAAGGCGCTTGCGGGCAGGTCTGCGCACACCGGCAGCAGCGCGGCGAAGGGCGCGTCGGCGTCGAGTGCGGCTTGCAGTGCGGCCCATTCCCCGGCCGAGCGCGCCNNGGCGCCGTCGTCCTCGTGGCGCTCGCGCAAGCCGCCCTCGGGCACCAGCACATAGGCCTGCGCGGCGTCGAGCGGCGCGAGCGTGGCGGTCTGCACATCGAGCTGCGGCAGCACGCCCACTTCGCGCAGCAGCAGCAGTTCGAAGGCCCGCAGCGCGGGCTGCACCAGCTCGGTGCCCGGTGTGGCCAGCACCTGCACGGCGGCGGCATAGGCGTCGAACAAGGCGGCGTGGGCGTCGTCGCGCGCGAGCAGGCGCAGCAGCAACTCGTTGAGGTAGNNGTGCCCGAGCAGCGCCTCGCCCGTGGGCATCACATGACCGCCGACCCACTCGGCAGCCTTGAGGGTGCGGATCTCCGCATCGCCGCCGAAGCTCAGACGCAGCGGCTGCAGCGGCAGCAGCACGGGGCGGAAGTTCGAGCTCGGCCGCTTGGCGCCCTTGGCCACCAGGGCCACGCGCCCGTGGTGGCGGGTGAACACCTCCAGAATCAGGCTGGACTCGCTCCAGTCGTAGCGGTGCAGCACATAGGCGGGCTCGTCGTGGATGCGCTTCATCGGCGGCGGCGCTGGAAAGGGGTCACTGCAGGGGTGCGGCGGCTGCGGTGCGGTGCGTCAGATCACGACGCCGTGCCGGCCGGCCACCGCGCGCGCGGCTCAGAAGTTGTGAATGAATCGGGCGCGTCCGAGCAGGCCGCCCCAAAGGGCCCAATCAAGGCGCAAAGCGCAGCCGTAGCATGGGCTACGGCGAGCATTTGCAACGCCGAGTGGGCGCTTTGGGGCGGGATGAGCGGGGGTGAAGGATTCGTTCACAACTTCACTCGTAGCCGAAGGCGCGCACGCGCGCTTCGTCGTCGGCCCAGCCCGAGCGCACCTTGACCCAGAGTTCGAGAAACACCTTGCAGTCCATGAGCTTCTCCAGCTCCTGCCGCGCTTCGGTGCCGATGCGTTTCAGGCGCTCGCCCTTCTCACCGATGACCATGGCCTTGTGGCCCTCGCGCTCGACGACGATGGTGGCGGCGATGCGCACCAGCCGGCTGGTGCTGCGGCCGGGCTCCTCCTCGAACTTCTCGATCACCACGGTGGAGGTGTAGGGCAACTCGTCGCCGGTGAGGCGAAACAACTTNTCGCGCACGATCTCGCTGGCGAGGAATTTCTCGCTGCGGTCGGTGAGCTCGTCCTCGCCGTACCACCAGGGCTGCGCGGGCAGGTAGCGCTCGCAGATGTCGAACAGGCGCTCGATGTCCTTGGGGTTCTTGGCCGACATGGGCACGAACTCGGTGAACGGGTGGCGCTCCTGCATGGACTTGAGCCAGGGCGCGAGTTCGGCGCGGCGGTGCAGCACGTCGAGCTTGTTGGCCACCAGCAGCACCGGCACCTCGGGCTTGAGCAGCGCAAGCACCTTGGCATCGGCCAGCGTGAAGCTGCCCGCCTCCACCACGAACAACACCAGGTCCACGTCGCCCACGGCGCCGAGCACCGTCTTGTTGAGCGAGCGGTTGAGCGCGGTGTGGTGCCGCGTCTGGAAGCCCGGCGTATCCACGAACACGAACTGCGTGGCCCCGCGCGTGCGAATGCCGGTGATGCGGTGGCGCGTGGTCTGCGCCTTGCGCGAGGTGATGCTGATCTTCTGCCCCACCAGCGCATTGAGCAGCGTGGACTTGCCCACGTTGGGCTTGCCAACGATGGCAATCAGCCCGCAGCGCGTGCCTTCCGGCGCGCCAGGCGTCACCTCGGCGCCACCCACGGCACCTGGCGCGGCGGGAATGGGCACGGACGGCGTCTGCGGGGCAGTGGAAAGCGGACTTTCCGATGCCTTACCCGCCAACCCCAGCGTGGATTGGTCAGGTTGTGCTTCTTTTGAAGCGTCTGGGTTCATGGCTTGCGGTTCTGGAGTCGTTCGAGCAGCGCGGCGGCGGCGGCCTGCTCGGCGGCGCGGCGCGAGGGCCGGTGCCCTTGGCGCTGCGCGCGAGCGCGGCCACCTCGCACACCACCTCGAAAGTCTGCTGGTGCGCCGCGCCGTGCGTGGCCAGCACCCGGTAGACGGGCAGCGCCATCTTGCGCGCCTGCAGCCACTCCTGCAAGCCGGTCTTGGGGTCGCGCGCGGCGGCCTGCATCTGCGGCGTGATGTCGATGTCGCGGTAGAGCCGGCGCACCAGCGCATTGGCCGCGTCGAAGCCGCCGTCGAGGTACACCGCGCCGAGCAAGGCTCGACCGCGTCGGCCAGGATGGAGGGGCGCTGCTGGCCGCCCGAGCGCTGCTCGCCATCGCCCAGGCGCAGCAGCGGTGAGCTCGAGCCCACGCGCGATGCCGTGCAGGGTGTCCTGCTTGACCAGGTTGGCCCGAACGCGGGAGAGATCACCCTCGGGTAGCGCGCTCAGCCGCTCATAAAGCAGATGGGCCACCGCAAGATTGAGCACCGAGTCGCCGAGGTATTCGAGCCGCTCGTTGTGGTCGGCCGAGAAGCTGCGGTGCGTGAGCGCCCGCACCAGCAGCGAGGGGTCACGGAAGCGGTAGTCAGGCGGTGCTGCAGCGCCGCCCACGCCGGCGAATCCGTCACTTCTCGCTGCTGCCCTGGTACTTCATGACCAGGTAGGCCGGGCCGACGAGGGAATCTCACGCTGGTAGGCAAAGCTGACGACGACCTGGTCGCCCTTCTTGGTGATTTCGAGGTCGTTGGGCTTGACCGAGGTGAAGTCGTCCACTTCGGAGGCGCGCTGGAAGATCTCGCGCACCTGGGCCACCGTGGCGCCCTCGCTGGCCTTCTTGGCGGCCTTGAGGATGGCGCGGTACTCCACATAGGTGGGGAACACCTGCG
Source organism: Burkholderiaceae bacterium (assembly GCA_013693755.1). Taxonomy (GTDB): domain Bacteria; phylum Pseudomonadota; class Gammaproteobacteria; order Burkholderiales; family Burkholderiaceae_C; genus Tibeticola. The sequence goes on along the minus strand of CP059256.1, from coordinate 2,297,077 downwards.
CGCCGACGATCATCACGCTGCCGACGACCACCGCCAGAAACAACATGCCCAGAAACGTCATGCCCCGCTGCGCGCGGCGGCCGACGGCTTGCGTGCCTGCACCTTGTTCATCACCTACTCCTCCTGCACGTCAGATCCGGTTGGCGGCGCGCCCTCACTGGAACGAGCCGATGCGGTTGAGCTTGCTGAAGCTCATCCACACGAAGAAGGCCTTGCCGACGATGTTCTCCTCGGGCACGAAGCCCCAGTAGCGCGAGTCGAGCGAATTGTCGCGGTTGTCACCCATCATGAAGTAGTGACCCGGCGGCACCTTGCACACCACGCCTTCGACACTGTAGCGGCAATTCTGCCGGTATTTGAAGTCGCTGGCGCCCTGGATCATGGCCGGGCGGTCGGGGTCACGNATGATGCGGTGCTTCTTCTCGCCCAGCGTCTCCTCAAACTGCGGGAAGTAGCGCATGGCGTCTTCGTCGAAGAACTCGGGCAGCGCAGACTCGGGCACCGGCTGGCCGTTGATGGTCAGGCGCTTGTTCAGGTAAGCCACCTCGTCGCCGGGCACGCCGACGACACGCTTGATGTAGTCCAGGCTGGGCTTGGGCGGGTAGCGAAACACCATCACATCGCCGCGCTGCGGCGGCGTGCCCTCCGTGATCTTGGTGTTGAGGACCGGCAGCCGCAGGCCGTAGGTGTATTTGTTGACCAGGATGAGGTCGCCCACGAGCAGCGTGGGAATCATCGAGCCNGAGGGAATCTTGAACGGCTCGAACAGGAAGGAGCGCAGCACGAACACGACCAGAATCACCGGGAACAGGCCGGCCGTCCAGTCCAGCCACCAGGGCTGCATCAGCAGCTTGTGCTTGGCCTGTTCGGTCTCGGCCGCCGGCGGCGCGGCGATGCCCAGGCGCTTCAGTTCCTCGCCGCGGGCCTGCGCCTGCGCGTCGAGCGCGGCAGCGGCGGCACGGCGCTGCGGCAGGAAGTAGAAACGCTCGGCCAGCCAGTACAGGCCGGTGACCACGGTGGCCATGAGCAGCAGCAGCGCGAAGTTGCCCTCCACGGCACCGAAGTACCAGGCGGCGGCATAGGCGACGAAGGCGCCGAGAACGGCGGCGGTGAGGGCGGGCATCATTCCTCCACCTGCAAAATGGCGAGGAAAGCTTCCTGCGGGACTTCGACCGAGCCGATCTGTTTCATGCGTTTCTTGCCTGCTTTTTGTTTNTCGAGGAGCTTGCGCTTGCGCGTGATGTCACCGCCGTAGCATTTTGCCAGCACGTTCTTGCGCAGCGCCTTGATGGTTTCGCGCGCGATGATGTTGGCGCCGATGGCGGCCTGGATGGCCACGTCGAACTGCTGGCGGGCGATGATCTCGCGCATCTTGGCCACCACCGCGCGGCCGCGGAACTGCGCCTGGCTGCGGTGCACGATGATGGACAGCGCATCGACCTTCTCGCCGTTGAGCAGGATGTCCACCTTCACCACGTCGGAGGCGCGGTACTCCTTGAACTCGTAGTCCATCGAGGCGTAGCCGCGGCTGACCGACTTGAGCTTGTCGAAGAAGTCCAGCACGATCTCGCCCAGCGGCATCTCGTAGGTGAGCATCACCTGGCGGCCGTGGTAGGCCATGTTGATCTGCACGCCGCGCTTCTGGTTGGCCAGCGTCATCACCGGGCCCACATACTCCTGCGGCATGTACAGATGCACGGTGACGATGGGCTCGCGGATTTCGGCCAGCCGCCCCACGTCAGGCATCTTGGAGGGNTTCTCCACCATGATGACCGTGCCGTCGGACTTCACCACCTGGTAGACCACGCTCGGCGCGGTGGTGATGAGGTCCTGGTCGAACTCGCGCTCGAGCCGCTCCTGCACGATCTCCATGTGCAGCAGGCCCAGAAACCCGCAGCGAAACCCGAAACCCAGCGCCTGCGACACCTCGGGCTCGTAGTGCAGCGAGGCGTCGTTGAGCTTGAGCTTTTCCAGCGCGTCGCGCAGCGCGTCGTATTCGCTGGCCTCGGTGGGGTAGAGACCGGCGAACACCTGCGGCTGGATTTCCTTGAAGCCCGGCAGCGGCTCGGCCGCCGGCGTGAGGTTGGCGCCGCTAGCCGTCTTGACAGAGGTGACGGTGTCGCCCACCTTGGCCGCCTGCAGTTCCTTGATGCCGGCAATCACGTAGCCCACCTCGCCGGCCTCGAGCGCGTCGCGCGGCTGGTTGGCCGGCGTGAAGACGCCGAGCTGGTTGGCTTCGTAGGTGGCGTCGGTGGCCATGAGCTTGATGCGCTCACCCTTCTTCAGATGCCCGTCGACCACGCGCACCAGCATCACCACGCCGACGTAGCTGTCGAACCAGCTGTCGATGATCATGGCGCGCAGCGGNGCGTCNGGCCTGGCGCGCGGCGGCGGCACCTTGGCCACGATGGCTTCGAGGATTTCGTCCACGCCCATGCCCGTCTTGGCCGAGCAGGGAATGGCCTCGGAGGCGTCGATGCCGATCACGTCCTCGATCTCGGCCTTGGCGCGCTCGGGATCGGCCTGCGGCAGGTCCATCTTGTTGAGCACGGGGATGACCTCCACCCCGAGGTCGAGCGCGGTGTAGCAGTTGGCCACCGTCTGCGCCTCCACGCCCTGGCTCGCATCGACCACCAGCAGCGCGCCCTCGCAGGCCGAGAGCGAACGGCTCACCTCGTAGGAGAAGTCCACATGGCCGGGCGTGTCGATCAGGTTGAGGTTGTAGACCTGGCCGTCGCGCGCCTTGTACTGCAGGGCCGCGGTCTGCGCCTTGATGGTGATGCCGCGCTCCTTCTCGATGTCCATGGAGTCGAGCACCTGCTCGCTCATCTCACGGTCCGACAGGCCGCCGCAGCGTTGGATGAGGCGATCGGCCAGCGTCGACTTGCCGTGGTCGATGTGCGCAATGATCGAGAAGTTCCGGATGTGTTTCATCGCTGAGGGGTGCCGATCGGCCCGCTGGGGCCGTGGGTGCGGCAGAAATAGAAACGCGCCCTGCTCGAGGGCGCACGGCGCAGGACAAGGGACCCATCCCGCACCCGCGGGCGCAGGCACGCCATCACGCGCCACAAGGCAACCCGCCATTTTAGGGCAAGGCTGAACGTCTCCCTCGCACGGTGCGCACTCCCCGCGCCCGCCGGCAGCCCCGCCGGCCCGCCCGGGTTGATTGACGCGATCAGCCGGCTGGCCGCTCGGTCGCCGGCCCCGTCACCGGCCAACCGACGTCCCAGGCGGCTCAGCGCGCCGGCCGGATCAGCGCGTACTGCGCCCACTCACCACGGCGGAACAGCACGCTCAGCGGCTTGCTCTTGTCGTGCTTGGCGAGCACGGCTTCGAACTCCGCGACGGAGGCGACCTCGGTGTTGCCCACCTGCAGGATCACGTCGCCCTCGCGCAGGCCAGCGCGCGCGGCGGCGTCGGTGGCGGCATCGACCCGCACGCCGCCCTTGAGCTTGAGCTCCTTGCGCTGGGCGTCGGTGAGGTCGCTCAGGCTCAGGCCCAGGCTTTGCAGCACGGCGCCGGACTTGGGCTTCTCCGTCTTGGCCGGGCCTTTCTTGGCGGCGGGCTTGTCGGGCTCGAGCTCGGCCACGACGACGGTGAGCTCCTTGTTCGCGCCGCGGCGGAACACGGTGACGCTGCTGCGCGTGCCGGGCTTGGTGGCGCCGACCAGGCGCGGCAGGTCGCTGGCGCGCTCGATGGCGCGGCCGTCGAAGCGCAGGATGATGTCGCCCGCCTCGATGCCCGCCTTGTCCGCAGGGGAGCCGGCCTCCACCGCGCGCACCAGCGCGCCCTGCGGCTTGGGCAGGCCCGCGGCCTCGGCCACGTCCTTGCTGACCTGGTCGATCTGCACGCCGATGCGCCCGCGCGTGACGTGGCCGCTGGCGCGCAGCTGGTCGCTCACGCGCATGGCCTCGTCGATGGGGATGGCGAAGGAAATGCCCATGAACCCGCCCGAGCGCGAGTAGATCTGGCTGTTGATGCCCACCACCTCGCCGCGCATGTTGATCAGCGGGCCGCCCGAGTTGCCGGGGTTGATGGCCACGTCGGTCTGGATGAAGGGCAGGTAGTCGCCGGTGTCGCGCTGCTTGGCGCTGACGATGCCGGCGGTGACGGTGTTCTCCAGACCAAACGGCGAGCCGATGGCCAGCACCCATTCGCCCACCTTGAGGCGGCTGACGTCGCCGATCTTCACCGCGGGCAGGCCGCTGGCCTCGATCTTCACCACCGCCACGTCGCTGCGCTTGTCGGCGCCGACGATGCGCGCCTTGAATTCGCGCTTGTCGGGCAGGGTGACGACCACCTCGTCGGCGCCGTCGACCACGTGCGCATTGGTCATGACGTAGCCGTCGGCGCTGAGGATGAAGCCCGAGCCCACGCCGCGCGGCTGCTCTTCGGGCTGCGGGCGGCCGTTGGGCCGGGGTGCCTGCCGCGGGATGTTGGGCATGGGCACGCCGAAGAAGCGGCGGAAGAACTCCTGCATCTCGGCATCGGCCTCGCCGGGGTCGGGGGTGCGCACCTTCTCCAGCGTGCGGATGTTCACCACCGAGGGGCCGACCTGCTCGACCAGGTCGGTGAAGTCGGGCAGCGCGCGCGGCCGCAGCGGGCTGGGCCAGCGCCGGGGTCACGCCGAGCGGGCCCACGGACAGGGCCAGCGCGGCCAGCATGGGCGCGAGCATGGCAAGGCGCGCGCGCCGGGGCGAGGAAGCGGGGTGAAGCGGGGTCGTCATCGTCGGGTCCTCAGGTTGGGGTTGGGGCGCCTTGCGGCGCGCGTTGCGAAACACGGTCTCAGGGATGCGCCGGCGCGGCTGGCGGCCGCGCGGCGCTTCAGGGCCTGCGCTCGGGCGCCTGCGAGAACGCCGCCAGCGTGCGCAGCGGCGCTTCGCCGACGGTGGTGATCCACCACGCGGCGCCGCTGCGGTCGACCAGCCGGCGCGTGAGCGTCTGCGTGGCGCCGNNAGCCGCCGCACCCTCCTGCGCATGGCGCTTGGCATCCCAGGGTTCGACGAACACCGACACCGAAGCCAGCCCGTCGGAGAAGATGCACTGCAGCACCGCCTCGCTGCCGCGCAGGTAGCAGTTCATCGGCCGGTAACCGGGCACGGGCGAGGCGATCGCCCAGCCCTGGCTCTCGGCCGTGGTGCGCACCAGCGCCGGGGTCTCGACGCGGTAACCCGCCGTGGCGTTCATCATTTGCGCGAGCTTGTCCATGCTGACCGGCGCGTCGAGCAAAAGTTCCGAGAACGCCGCCTGCTCCAGCACCTGTCCGGTGGCGGCATCGAGGGTTTGCAGCTTGACGACCAGGCCGGTCTGGTGCTCGCTCCAGATGCGGTAGCCAAAGCGCATGAGGTCGCGCGGCATCAGCTCCACGCCATCGGCTTCGAGGCCGGCGACGCGGTCGCCGCCGATGCGGCGCGCGCTGTAGTAGCTGGCGATGGCGTTGTTNGCCCGGCGCAGCAGCTCCGGGAACAGGCCGGGNGACTCGAGCCGCTCGCTGCGTGCGAGCTTGACGGTGGGGAAGAAGGTCAGCACCTGGTCGTCGCGGCGCAGCGTGGTGCGCGGCACGCCGGTGAGGGCATCGACCCGCTCCATCTGCTGCTGGCCGTCGCACACATGCCAGATGCGCGAACTCGACAGCGCACCGGCGGTGGACGAAACCACGAACACCCCTGGNAAGCTGCGCCCCCGCGANGCCTCGCGCAGCCGTGCGAGCCAGGCGGCCAGCTCACGCTCGCTCATCTCGCCCGCCGGGTTGGCCGCCGATGCGGGCGCACCGGGCGCGGTCACCACGCCGGACTGGATGCGGATCTGCACCTGGGCCTGCGCGGGCGCCACCGCAAGCGCGCCCAGACCGCAGGCCAGCGCCGCGGCGCCCGCCCAGCGGATGAGCCAGTCGGCGCGGGAGCGAACCGGGAGAAGGTCATGCGGGCAGCCGGGTTGTTCAACGCACCGGCGTCTCGAAGGTGGCGTTGCGCAGGAAGCCCGAGGCGTTCTCCAGCGCGGTGGTGCCGCCGAACTGGCGGTGCGCGGCCAGCAGTTCGTCGAGCTGCGGGTCGCGGATCATCGGGCCTTGCAGCTGCACCGCGGTCATGGGTGCGCTCTGGGTCTGCGCCACCACCGGAGCCGGCGCCGCCGCCCCGGCACCCGCGCGGGCGAGTTGCGCGCCGCTGCCGAATTCAGCCCCACCCAGACCGACGACCGACCAGCCGATGGCCGCCACCGCCGCCACCGAGGCCAGCCCCGCGACGAGCTTCCAGCGGAACACCTCGTCGTTGGCTGCGGGTGGGTTTTCTGGATGTTTTTGCGGATTCCCCAGCGCCAACCGGTCAGACGCTGCTCCATTTTCAGGAGCATTCGCCACCGCCCAGGCCGCGCGCTGCGCCTGGGACTCCTGCGCGATGCGGGCCATCAGCCGGTCGGCAAACGCCCGGTCGCGCCCGCAGAAGCCAGCCGAGCCCGAGCGCAGCACGTCGCCGATCACATGGTAGGCATGCCAGCTTGCGCGCNNGTCCTCGTCGGTGGTGGCCAGGGCAATGGCCTGCGCCAGTTCGTCGCCCGCAAGCGCGCCGTCGGCCAGCGCGCACACCTGTGCGCGGGCGGCGTCCGGCCCGCGCCGTGTCGCTCGATTGCGTCGTGTTCCTTCATGGCAACTCCTGCATGCAAACCTTCATCCACCACCTCGCACCGCCCCGGGGCCTACCAGCGCTTGCCGCTGCGGTGCTCCAGCAGCGGGCGCACGCGCGCGGAGATGGCCTCGCGGGCGCGGAAAATGCGCGAACGCACGGTGCCGATCGGGCAACCCATGGCTTCGGCAATGTCTTCGTAACTCATGCCTTCGATCTCGCGCAGCGTCACCGCCTGGCGCAGGTCTTCGGGCAGCGCCTCCATGGCGGCATTGACCGCCTCGGCGATTTCCCGCGCGGCGTACTCGGATTCGGGNGTCTCGTGCGTGGTTTGTTCCCGCTCGGCCGGCGAAGTTTCATCTTCTTCGCTGTCGCTCACGCTGCCGCCGACGCTGGGGTGGCGCTTGAGATCCATCAACGCCTTCTTGGCCGTGTTGACGGCGATGCGGTACAGCCAGGTGTAGAACTGGGCATCGCCGCGGAACTGGTGCAGCGCGCGCCAGGCCCGCAGAAAAGTCTCCTGGGCGATGTCGTCGACGAGGTCGGCGTCGCGCACCATGCGGGCAATCAGCCGCTCGATGCGGCGCTGGTATTTGAGCACCAGCAGCTCATAGGCCCGGGCGTCACCCGCGAGCGTGCGCGCGACCAGCTCGTGGTCGCTGTGGTCGGCGCGCACGCTCTCCTCGGGCGGGTGTTCGGGCTCGGTCATCCTGGAACTGCAGCCGGTGTCATCACGGCTGGCTGTGGCGCTGCGGCACGGCAGCGGCGCGCGAATATACCGCACGGCGCAGCGCGCGCCAGAAGCCCGGGTCGCTCGACGATTCAAGCCACAGCCAGGCCGTGCGCGGGATGCCCCGTCAGCCGGGGCACGCAGTTCGATGAGCAGCGCGCGCTGCAGGTCCAGCCCCAGCCGCAGTTCGCGCCAGGCGCGGCCCTGCGGCCCGTGCCAGAGCTGGCCATCCCAGACGAGCAGCCCTCGGCGCCGAGCCGCTTCACCGAGCGCTGCGCAGCGAACGTGATCAGCACCGTCAGCCCACCGAGCACCAGGCTGCGTGCCAGCCCCAGGCCAGACCAGCCCGCCAGCAGCACGAACGCGAGCGCCAGCACGCCTGCGGCATGCACGCCGCGCCGCAGCAGGCGGGGCGCGCCAGCACATAGCGCACGGCGCTCACCTGGTGGTGGGCGCGCCGTGCGGGAGGGACGGGTTGCGGGCCGCCCGCTGCCCGCGGGGGCGGCGGCGCGGCTCAAACCCGGCGGAAGACCAGCGAGCCGTTGGTGCCGCCGAAGCCGAAGTTGTTCTTCAGCGCGAGGTCGATCTTCATGTCACGCGCGGTGTTGGCGCAGTAGTCGAGATCGCACTCGGGGTCGGCGTTGTCGAGGTTGATCGTCGGCGGGCACTTCTGGTGGTGCAGCGCGAGAACGGTGAACACGNNCTCGATGCCGCCGGCGCCGCCGAGCAGATGGCCGGTCATGGACTTGGTGGAGCTGACCACCACCTTGCGCGCATGCTCGCCCAGCGCGGCCTTGATGGCATTGGACTCGTTCACGTCACCCAGCGGGGTGGAGGTGCCGTGCGCGTTGAGATAGTCCACCTCGTCGGCATTGGCGCCGGCATTGGCCAGCGCGTTGAGCATGNNGCGGCGCGGGCCGTCCATGTTGGGCGCGGTGATGTGACCGGCATCGGCGCTCATGCCGAAACCGGCCAGCTCGGCATAGATGCGGGCGCCGCGGGCCTTGGCGTGTTCGTAGGATTCGAGCACCATCACCCCGGCACCCTCGCCGAGCACGAAGCCGTCACGGTCGCGGTCCCAGGGNCGCGAGGCGCGCTCGGGTTCGTCGTTGCGGGTGGAGAGCGCGCGCATGGCAGCGAAACCGCCCACGCCCAGCGGCGAGACGGTGGCCTCGGCGCCGCCGGCGATCATCACGTCGGCGTCGCCGTATTCGATCATGCGACCGGCCTCACCGATGCTGTGCAGCCCGGTGGTGCAGGCGGTGACGACGGCAAGGTTCGGCCCTTTGAAGCCAAAGCGCATCGACACATGGCCGGAGATCATGTTGATGATGGACGCCGGCACGAAGAACGGGGTGATGCGCCGCGGGCCACGGGCGACGTACTCGGCGTGGGTGTCCTCGATCAGCGGCAGGCCGCCGATGCCCGAGCCGATGATGCAGCCGATGCGCACCGCCTGCTCTTCGGTCAGCGCCTCCCCGGTGGGCAGGCCGGCGTCGGCCACGGCCTGCACGGCGGCGGCGATGCCATAGTGGATGAAGGTGTCCATCGTCCGCGCTTCCTTGGCGGACACATAGGCCCCGAGGTCGAAGCCCTTGACCTCGCCTGCGATGCGGCAGGCGAAGCTGGAGGCGTCGAAGCGGGTGATGGGGCCGATGCCGGAGCGACCGGCGAGCAGGTTGNNGGACCACGCCTCGGCCACCGTGTTGCCCACGGGGCTGACGCAGCCCAGACCCGTGACGACAACGCGGCGACGGGTCATGTGCGATCAGGCCTGCTTGGATTTCGCGTAGTCGATGGCGGCCTGCACCGTGGTGATCTTTTCGGCGTCCTCGTCGGGAATCTCGATGCCGAACTCATCTTCCAGCGCCATCACCAGTTCCACCGTGTCGAGCGAGTCGGCACCGAGATCGGCCACGAAGGCTTTCTCATTGGTGACCTGGGACTCTTCCACGCCGAGTTGCTCGGCGATGATCTTTTGACACGTGCTTCGATATCGCTCATGGGTTCCCTCTGAGGGTTGTGAAAAGCTGAATTTTAACCGGCCTAGGGGGCCGCCCTAAGAATGTCGGGCAGCGTCAGGCCATGAACATGCCGCCGTTGACGTGCAGCTCCTGCCCGGTGACGTAGCCGGCCTGCGGGCTGGCCAGGTAGGCCACGGCATGCGCAATGTCGGCGGGCTTGCCCAGATGGCCAAGCGGAATCTGGCCGAGCAGGGCCTTCTGCTGCTCCTCGCCGAGGGCGGCGGTCATGTCCGTCTCGATGAAGCCTGGCGCCACGCAGTTGACCGTGATGCCGCGGCTGCCGAGTTCGCGCGCCAGCGCGCGGCTCATGCCGGCCACACCGGCCTTGGCCGCAGCGTAGTTGGCCTGCCCGGGGTTGCCCGAGGCGCCGACGACACTGGTGATGTTGATGATGCGGCCGTAGCGCTGCTTCATCATCGGGCGGATGGCGGCGCGGCTGAGCCGGAACACGGCCTTGAGGTTGGTGTCGAGCACGGCGTCCCAGTCGGCGTCCTTGAGGCGCATGGCCAGCATGTCGCGGGTGATGCCGGCGTTGTTCACCAGCACGTGCAGCGCGCCGTGGGCCTTGACGATGTCGTCGATCAGGGCTTCGGCGGCCGCGGCGTCGTTCACGTCGAGGCAGGCGCCGCGGCAGTCGGCATGGCCGGCGAGAGCGGCGCTGATGCGCTCGGCGCCCTCGGGCGTGGTGGCGGTGCCGATCACCTTGAGGCCGCGCTGGGCCAGTTCGCGGGCAATGGCGGCACCGATGCCGCGCGAGGCGCCGGTGACCAGCGCCACCTGGCCTTCGAATCGGGTGTCAGGCATGGGGATTCCCTCCGGATGTCGTGGTGTGGGTGTGGATCCGCGCGGCGCTCGGCGGCAAGGCTGGCCTTGAGTTCGACCAGCGTGGCCGGGTCGTAGAGCGCGGCGTTGTTGAGTTCGGCGTCGATGCGCTTGACCATGCCGGCAAGCACCTTGCCCGGCCCGCACTCGACCACCAGAGCGATGCCACGCGCCATCGCGCGCACCGTCTCCACCCAGCGCACCGGGCCGAAGGCCTGGCGGTAGAGGGCGTCGCGGATGCGCGCGGGGTCGGTCTCGACGGCGACGTCGATGTTGTCGAGCACCGGAATCTGCGGTGCGGCAAACACCGTCTCGGCGAGCTTCTCGCGCAGCTTCTCGGCTGCGGGCCGCATCAGGCTGGAGTGGAACGGCGCCGACACCGGCAGCGGCAGCGCGCTTGGCTCCCTGTGCCTTGAGCACCTCGCAGGCGCGCTCGACCGCGGCCTTGCTGCCGGCGATCACCGTCTGCATCGGGTCGTTGAAGTTCACCGCTTCCACCACTTCGCCAGCGTCGGCCGCAAATTCGGCCTGCACCGCCGCGCAGCCGGCCACCACGCCCTCGGCCGGCATGCCCAGAATGGCCGCCATCGCGCCCGCGCCCACCGGCACGGCCTCCTGCATGGCCGCCGCGCGAAAGCGCACCAGCGGCGCGGCCTGCGCCAGCGTGAGCGCCCCGGCCGCCACCAGCGCCGAATACTCGCCCAGCGAATGCCCGGCCAGCACGGCGGGCACAGCGCCTCCTCGGCGCGCCAGACGCGCCAGGCCGCCACACCCGCGACCAGCATCACCGGCTGGGTGTTGGTGGTCAGCGCCAGCGCTTCCTTGGGGCCTTCGCGGATGAGGCGACCCACGTCCTCGCCGAGCGCGTCGGACGCTTCGCGCAGGGTCTCCATCACCGCCGGATGCGCACCCCAAGCGTCGAGCATGCCCACGGCCTGCGAACCCTGACCCGGAAAGACAAAGGCAAAAGACGTCATGCGTTGGAACGGAAAATTGAAGAAACACTGGCTACCCCAGCGTGAACCGGTCAGGTGCTGCTACAAAACAAGAAGCACCGAACCCCAGGTGAAGCCGCCGCCCACACCTTCGAGCAGCAGCGTCTGGCCGCGCTGGACCTGGCCGGCGCGCACCGCGTGGTCGAGCGCGAGCGGAATCGACGCCGCCGAGGTGTTGCCATGCCGGTCCACGGTGACCACCACCTTGTCCATGCTCAGCCGGAGCTTGCGCGCCGTGCCCTGCATGATGCGGATGTTGGCCTGGTGTGGAATGAGCCAATCGATGTCGGCCTCGGTCTTGCCGGCCTTGGCCAGCACGGCGCGCGCGGTTTCCTCGAGCACGCCCACCGCCAGCTTGAACACCGCAGGGCCATCCATCTTGAGCAGGGGTCGCCCAGCNACCTGGCCACCGCTGACGTGGCCCGGCACGCACAGCACTTCCAGATGCTTGCCATCGGCGTGGATGTCGGTGGCGAGAATGCCCGGCGCGGCGCCGGCCTCGAGCACCACGGCCCCGGCGCCGTCGCCGAACAGCACGCAGGTGGTGCGGTCCTGNAAGTCGAGGATGCGGCTGAACACCTCCGCCCCGATGACGAGGGCGCACTTCACGCCGCCGGCGCGAACCATCGCGTCGGCCACGCTGAGCGCGTAGATGAAACCGGTGCACACCGCCTGCACGTCGAACGCCGGGCAGCCCGCAATGCCGAGCTTGCGCTGCACGATGGTGGCGGTGGACGGGAACACCATGTCCGGCGTGGACGTGGCGACGATGATCAGGTCGACGTCCTCGGGCCGGCGACCGGCGGCCTGCAGGGCCGCTCGGGCGGCCTCGGCGCCGAGGTCGCTGCTGAACACACCGTCTTCGGCGAAATGCCGGGCGCGGATGCCGGTGCGCTCGACGATCCAGTCATCCGAGGTCTCGACCCCGTCCTGCGCGAGTTGCGCAACCAGGTCGGCGTTGGTCAGGCGTTTGGGCGGCAGTGCGCTGCCGGTGCCGGTGATGCGGGCGTAGATGCTCATNGAGTCCGTGGCGGCGCTCGGTGCCGCGGCCGCCTGTGGCAACGCCGGCACCAGCAGAGGCGCCGCGTGCGCGATGCGGGCCTGGACGCGGCCGAGCAATTGATTGCGAGCGGCATCATACGCCCGCTCCAGCGCGAAGCCGAACGCCAGTTCGTCGGCCGAGCCGTGGCTCTTGAACACCAGCCCGCGCAGCCCGAGCAGCGCCGCGCCGTTGTAACGCCGATGGTCCACCCGCTTTTTGAATGCAGATAGCACGGGATAAGCCACCAATGCCGACATTTTCGTGAAGATGTTGCGCGAAAACTCCTGCTTGAGGAACTCGCCGATCATGCTGGCCAGACCCTCGCTGGTCTTGAGCGCCACATTGCCCACGAAACCGTCACACACGACGATGTCGGCCACGCCCTTGAAGATATCGTTGCCCTCGACGTTGCCGATGAAGTTCAGATCGCCGCTGTTGCCAGCCGTTCGCAGCAATTCGCCGGCTTTCTTGATCACATCGTTGCCCTTGATGATTTCTTCGCCGATATTGAGCAGGCCCACGCTGGGCGCCGCCTGGCCGCTGAGCACCGACACCAGGGCCGAGCCCATCACCGCGAACTGCAGCAGGTGTTCGGCGGTGCAATCGACGTTGGCGCCGAGGTCGAGCACGGTCGTCGCGCCGCCTCGCACATTGGGCAACTGGGTGGCAATGGCCGGCCGGTCGATGCCCTCGAGCGTTTTCAGCAGGTAGCGCGCCACGGCCATGAGCGCGCCGGTGTTGCCGGAGGACACCGCCGCGTCGGCCACGCCGTCCTTGACCTGCTGGATGGCCACGCGCATCGAGGAGTCGCGCTTGCGCCGCAAGGCCACCTCGACCGGGTCGTCGCTGTCGACGACTTCGCTCGCATGCACCACCTGCGCACGCTCCATCTGCAGGCCCGCCAGCGCCTGCGGCAGCCCGACCAGGATGACGCGGGCTTGCGGATGACGATCGAGAAAGGCACGGCAGGCCGGCACGGTGACGGACGGACCGAAGTCGCCGCCCATGCAATCGACCGCCAGGGTGATGGGCGCAGGGCTCATGAAGACGAGGACCTTGTCGGCAGCGGACGCGATCGGGAACGCCGATGCCGACGATCAAAGAAAAAGGCCCGCGCTACCGCACAGTAGCCACGGGCCTTGGCCGCACGGAAGACTCAGGCTTCCGACTTGTTCTTGAGCACCTGACGGCCGCGGTAGAAGCCGTTGGGGCTGATGTGGTGGCGCAGATGCACTTCACCGGTGGTGGGCTCCACGGCGATGCCGGGGCGCTGAGCGCATTGTGCGAACGGTGCATGCCGCGCTTGGACGGCGATTTCTTGTTCTGTTGAACGGCCATGGTGGGCTCCTTTTCGATTCCGGGCTGACCCGCGAAGCCGCGAGAACCAAAACTGGCGCAGCCTCTACGACGTTGACGGTTGGGTGGTGAGACGTTTCATCGCAGCCGCACCAAGGGCCAGCCGCGCGAAGCCTGCCATTATAGCTGACCCTGGCCGTCCGCGCCTGCGCCGCGCAATTCAGGATTTGTCCGCATCGAGCCGCAGACGGGCCAGCGCGGCGAAGGGGTGCGCCTGCTCGGCATTGGCGGCCTCGAATCCGGGGTCCGTCGCCTGCAGCGGCACCTCCACCGGGCAGTGGTCATGGCGGGGCACCAGGGGCAGCGCCATCAGCAGTTCGTCCTCGACCAGCGCCAGCAGGTCGAAGGCGCGCGAGACGGCCAGCACATCCTCCTCGACCTCGTCGTCCAGGACGGCCGCAGCCGCCTCGTCGGGTGCGAAGCGAAACCACCGGTCCACCTCCAGCACGGCCGGCATGGCCTGAAGGCAGCGCTGGCAGGTGAGCTGCACCTGCGCCTGGGCCTGCAGGTGCAGCCAGGGTTGAGCCGCGCCGCCCGTGGGCGTGCGCAGCTCGGCACGGGCCTGCCAGTGCACCGGCGGCACCTCGGCGGCCGGCTGCGAGGATTCGGCCAGCCGCTCGAGCGCGGCCAGCGGCAGCGTGCCCTCGAGCGCACCGGCGGCGCGCGCGAAGGCCATGATGTCGAGGCGGTGCGGGTCCAGGGTTTGACCATGGCGGCAGTGTAAGAGAATCGGCGCATGACCCCGCCCTCTCGCCGCCTGATTCTCGGTTCCACCTCGCGCTACCGGCGCGAACTGCTCGAGCGCCTGCGCCTGCCTTTCGACGTGCTCGCGCCCGAGGTGGACGAAACCCCGCAGCCCGGCGAGGCGCCACAGGCGCTGGCGCTGCGGCTGGCGCGCGCCAAGGCCGAGGACGTGGCCCGCCGGCAGCCGCAGGCGGTGGTGATCGGCTCGGACCAGGTGGCCGATCTCGACGGCGAGCCGCTGGGCAAGCCGCTCACCCACGAGCGCGCGCTGGCCCAGTTGCGGCGCATGCGCGGGCGCACGGTGGTGTTCGAGACGGCGGTGGCCGTGGTGTGCGCGGCCAGCGGCTTTGCGCACAGCGAGCTGGCGCGGGTGCGGGTGCGTTTTCGCAGCGAGGCCGACGGCCTGGACGACGCGGCCATCGAACGTTATTTGCGTGCCGAAACCCCGTACGACTGCGCAGGCAGCGCCAAGAGCGAAGGGCTGGGCATCGCGCTGCTCGAGGCCATCGACAGCGACGACCCGACCGCGCTCGTGGGCCTGCCCTTGATCCGCACCTGCCGCCCGCTGCGCGCCGCCGGCCTGCAACTGCCGTGAGCGCAACCGCCCCGAACCCACCCGCCGCCGGCACACCGGCGACGCCCCTCGCCGCTGCGCGGCCGGTTGTTCCTGGTGCCCGCGCCGCTGNACCATGGCGCGACGCAGCCCGTGCCGCTGGAACAGGTGCTGCCGCGCGCGACGGTGGAGACGGCCGCCCGGCTGGTGCACTGGGTGTGCGAGAACGCGCGCTCGGCCCGCGCGGTACTCAAGCGCATCGACGCACTCGTCCCGCTGGCGGCGCCGCTGCAGGCGCAGCACATCGTGGAACTGCCGCGCGCGGCGCACAAGAAAGGCGACCATGCCGGGGCTGCCGGGGCGGGCTACGACGCCACCGCCCTACTGGCTCCGGCGCTGCAGNGGCAGGACATGGGCCTGCTCAGCGAGGCCGGCATGCCCGCGGTGGCCGACCCGGGCAGCGCGCTGGTGCGCGCCGCGCATGCGGCGGGCATCGAGGTGGTGCCGCTGGTGGGGCCGGTGTCGCTGCTGCTGGCGCTGGCCAGCAGCGGACTGAACGGGCAGAACTTCGCTTTCGTCGGCTACCTGCCGCAGGACGCCGCGGCCCGCGAGACGCGCATCCGCGAACTCGAGGGCCTGGCGCTGCGCAGCGGGCAGACGCAGCTCTTCATCGAAACACCCTACCGCAACCGCGCGCTGCTGCAGGCCTTGCTGCGCAGCCTGAAGGCCGAGACGCAGCTCTCGGTCAGCGCCGGCCTGACCCTGCCCACGGCCCGCACCTGGAGCCTGCGCGTGGCGCAGTGGCGCCAGCAGCCCGACGCCGGCCCCAACGAGCGCACGCCGGCGGTGTTCGCCATCGGCCGCTGAAACGCGGGCGGCTGCGTCAGGCGACGCGCAGCGGCCGGCGCTCTCAGCGCGCGGCGCTCAGTGCAGCGGCGGCAGCGTGCGCAGGGCGCGCACGGCGCCTTCGCCGATGGCAGCGCCGAAGCGCTTGGCCAGCCGCTCGGCGACGTTCTCGCGGCGGGTGTAGTCCACCAGGTCCTCGGCCTTGACGACGTCGCGCGCGACCGAGTCGAGGCTGCCGAAGCCGTCGGCCAGGCCCATGTCCACCGCCTGCTGGCCGGTCCAGAACAGGCCGCTGAACATTTCGGGCGTTTCCTTCAGGCGGTCGCCGCGGCCTTTCTTGACCACGTCAATGAACTGCGCATGGACCTGGTCGAGCATGGCCTGCGCGTAGGCGCGCTGCGTCTCGGTCTGCGGGCTGAAGGGGTCGAGAAAGCCCTTGTTCTTGCCGGAGGTGAGCAGGCGGCGCTCGATGCCGAGCTTGTCCATCAGCCCGACGAACCCGAAGCCGTCCATCAGCACGCCGATGCTGCCGACGATGCTAGCCTTGTCCACGTAGATCTTGTCGGCCGCAGCGGCGATGTAGTAGGCCGCCGACGCGCAGCTTTCCTCGACCACGACGTAGATCGGCTTGCCGTGGAGCTTGCGCAGACGGCCGATTTCGTCGTTGATGATGCCCGCCTGCACCGGGCTGCCGCCGGGCGAGTTCACCAGCAGCACCAGCGCCTGCGAGCCGCTGTCTTCGAGCGCGCTGCGCATGGCCGGCACGATCTGGTCGGCGCTGGCCTCGGCGCCGGAGGCGATCTCGCCCTTGATCTCCACCACCGCGGTGTGCGGCGTGCTGGGGCTGCTCGCGGCATTGCGCTGCGCGTACACCATCCAGCCGATCGCGACGAACAGGGCCAGCCACGCCAGCCGGTTGAACACCCGCCAGCGGCGCGCGGCGCGCTGTTCCTCCAGCGCGGCGAAGGCGAGTTTTTCCAGGGTCGCCCGCTCCCATCCGGGGGCGNNGGTGGGGTCGTCGTTGACTTCGTTTTTCATAGCAGCATCAGACCGGGTCGCGCTGGGGTTCCCGGTGTTTTGTTCGGAATCGGGGTTGACGGCGGGCTCAGGGCCCTGGGACGACGGGTGGATCACAGGAACTCCACGGGTTGAACATGCGACTCGGCGTGCCAGCTGACCACGCCGCCCTCCTCGCTCACGCCCACACGCTGCAGCGCACCGCGGCACGGGCCGGCGGCGCGCGCCGGTGTCGGGGCGGTAGGCTGCGCCGTGGGTGGCGCACAGCAGCCATTGTCCGCTGTCGTCGAAAAACCGGTTCGGCTGGTAGTCCATTTCCATCGGGATGTGGCTGCAGCGGTTGAGGTAGGCATGCACCCGCCCCTGCCAGCGGATGGCAAACGCGCGGCAGGTCTGGCCGCGCCAGATCACGTCGAAGGGCACGGCCTCGCCGGCCTCGCGCAGATCGGCGCTGGCACACAGGGGATGCGGCGCACGGCGGCCGGCGCGTCGCTGGCATCGGCGGCGGCCACGGTGGGCGAGGTCGGGGGTTCGATGGGTTCATCCGTGTTCGCGCAGCCACTGCGCCAGTTCAGGCACGCTGTGGGCGACGAGCAGCGGCGCGTAGGGCGCGAACTCCTCGGCCGGGTGCGCGCCGTAACCCACGGCGATGCCGGCACAGCCTGCGTTGCGCGCCATCTCGAGGTCGTGCGTGGTGTCGCCGATCATGAGGGTGCGCTCGGGCGAGGCGCCGAGCTCCTCCATCAGTTCGAGCAGCATCTGCGGGTGCGGCTTGCCCGCGGTTTCCTCGGCGGTGCGGGTGGCGTCGAAGCGCGCGCGCAGGCCCGAGCCGTCGAGCGCGGCATCCAGCCCGCGGCGGCCCTTGCCGGTGGCCACGGCCAGCCGGTGCTCGCGCGCGGCCAGTTCGTCGAGCAGGGGCGTACGCCCTCGAACAGACTCACCTCGTGCTGCGCGGCGAAATAGTGGTGGCGGTAGCGGGCGACCAGGTCGGGCACCCGCTCGGGCGGCAGGTCGGGGCGGCGCGGGCCATGGCCTCGGCCAGGCCCAGGCCGATGACCCAGCTCGCCTGCGTCTCGTCGGGCACGGTGCCACCCACGTCGGCCACGGCGGCGCGGATGCAGCGCACGATGAGCGCGGTGGAGTCGAACAGGGTGCCGTCCCAGTCGAAGCAGATGAGGTCAAAGCGGCGCGGTGCGGACATGGGTCAGGAACTCCTCGAGGTCGGCAGGCAGCGGCGACAGCAGTTCGATGCGCTCGCCGCGGGCCGGATGGTCGAACTGCAGCCGCCAGGCGTGCAGCGCCATGCGTCTGAGGCCTTGCCGGTGCAAGGCTTTGTTGGTGTCGAAATCGCCGTACTTGTCGTCGCCGGCGATGGGGTGGCCGGCCGAGGCCAGGTGCACGCGGATCTGGTGCGTGCGGCCGGTCTTGATCGTCACTTCCAGCAGCGTGAAGCCGCGCAGGCGCTCGCGCACGCGCACCAGCGAGAGCGCGCGCTGCGCATCGGCGTCGCCCGCGGCGGCCACGCGCACGCGGCGCTCGCCCTCGCCGCCGTCAGTGGTGGGCAGCAGGTAGCGCTTGAGCGGCGCGTCGAGCACCTTGAGCCGCTCGGGCCATTCGCCCAGCACCAGCGCGAGGTAGGTCTTGCCCGTCTCACGGCCACGAAACTGCTCCTGCAGGTGCGTGAGCGCGCTGCGCCGCTTGGCCACCAGCAGGATGCCGCTGGTCTCGCGGTCGAGCCGGTGCACGAGTTCGAGAAACCGCGCCTGGGGCCGCGCCTGGCGCAGCTGCTCGATCACGCCGAAGCTCACGCCCGAGCCGCCGTGCACGGCCACGCCGGCGGGCTTGTCGATGGCGAGCAGGTGCTCGTCCTCGAGCAGCACGGCGAACTCGCGCGCGGGGGCCGGGCGCGCGGCCCTGGCCTCGGCCGCGGCCGAGGTGCGCACCGGCGGCACGCGCACCACGTCGCCCGCGGCCAGCCGCGTGTCGGCCGCCGCACGCCCCTTGTTCACCCGCACTTCGCCGCTGCGGATGATGCGGTAGACATGCGTCTTGGGCACACCCTTGAGGCAGCGCACGAGGAAGTTGTCCAGCCGCTGCCCGGCGGCGTCGGCGTCGACCTGGAGGCTTCGCACCTGGGGCGGCGCGGACGCAGCGCCCGCAGACGGCGGCTTGACCCCTATAATGCGGCTCACTGGCGACAGTCTGTGTAAGTGGTTGATATGAATGGAACTTGCTCCCNNGAACCGGGGAGTTTATTCCACTCCACGCCCCCGCAGCCGCGCCGGCAGGTCGATGCCACCCGTGCGCATGCGCTGCAGACTGAAGGCCCGAGCCGACAGTGGCAACCCGTGCCCCGGGCTGAACCGACGCCCTGATACCCTGAACCGGAATACCCCAGTCCGCGCGGCCCTTGCTCAGCGCGGACGGATCCAAGCGAGACACGCCGTGCGGACTTTGTCGTTTTTCTGCTCTGGAACTGGCTGCTGCAGCCCGTTCAAGAGGAAAACACGCCATACCCCAGCGTGAAACGGTCATCGTTTGCTCATATTTCAAGAGCACTCCAGACCCTGCTTCCCCTCGCTTCCATCCACGCGCCCCCTTTGCCACGGCGACTCTGACGAGTCCGCCGCGCGCATTCTCACGGCAATTCCCAGGTTCTTCGGCGGCGGCTCCGGCATCGTGTGCCCCTCAGCGGGCAGGTACTTTCGTTTGACAAAGGTTCCGCGATGAAACGGATGCTGATCAACGCCACCCAGGCCGAAGAACGCCGGCTGGCCATTGTGGACGGGCAGAAACTGCTCGACTACGAAATCGAAATCGAAGGGCGCGAGCAGCGCAAGGGCAACATCTACAAGGCGGTCGTCACCCGCGTGGAGCCCTCGCTCGAGGCCTGCTTCGTCGACTACGGCGAAGACCGCCACGGCTTCCTGCCGTTCAAGGAAATCTCCCGCCAGTACTTCGCCGAGGGCGTCTCGCCCAGCCAGGCGCGCATCCAGGACGTCATCCGCGAGGGCGACGAGCTGCTGGTGCAGGTGGAGAAGGAGGAGCGCGGCAACAAAGGCGCGGCGCTCACCACCTTCATCTCGCTGGCCGGCCGCTACGTGGTGCTCATGCCCAACAACCCGCGCGGCGGTGGCGTGAGCCGCCGCATCGAGGGCGAGGACCGCGCCGAACTCAAGGAGGCGATGGACCAGCTCGAGTACCCCAAGGGCATGTCCATCATCGCGCGCACCGCGGGCATCGGCCGCAGCGCCGCCGAACTGCAGTGGGACCTGAACTACCTGCTCAAGCTCTGGGCCGCCATCGACGGCGCGGCCAAGAGCGGCAAGGGCGCCTTCCTGATCTACCAGGAATCGAGCCTGGTCATCCGCGCCATCCGCGACTACTTCAACGCGGACATCGGCGACATCCTCATCGACACCGACGACATCTACGAGCAGGCGCAGCAGTTCATGTCGCACGTCATGCCCGAGCACGCCGCGCGCGTGAAGCGCTACCGCGACGACGCACCGCTGTTCTCGCGCTTCCAGATCGAGCACCAGATCGAATCGGCCTACGCCCGCACCGTGCAACTGCCCAGCGGCGGCGCCATCGTCATCGACCACACCGAGGCACTCGTCTCGGTGGACGTGAACTCCGCGCGCGCCATCAAGGGCGGCGACATCGAGGAAACCGCGCTGCGCACCAACCTCGAAGCCGCCGACGAAGTGGCCCGCCAGATGCGCCTGCGCGACCTCGGCGGCCTGATCGTCATCGACTTCATCGACATGGAGGAAAGCAAGAACCGCCGCGAAGTGGAAAACCGCCTGCGCGACGCCCTGCGCCAGGACCGCGCGCGCGTGCAGTTCGGCTCCATCAGCAAGTTCGGCCTGATGGAAATGAGCCGCCAGCGCCTCAAGCCCGCGCTCAGCGAGGGCTCCTCCATCCCCTGCCCGCGCTGCGGCGGCGCCGGCCACATCCGCGACACGGAAAGCTCCGCGCTGCAGATCCTGCGCATCATTCAGGAAGAGTCCATGAAGGACAACACCGCCTCGGTGCTGTGCCAGGTGCCGGTGGACGTCGCCTCCTTCCTGCTCAACGAAAAGCGCACCGAGATCGCCAAGATCGAGCTCAAGCAGCGCATCCACGTGCTGGTGGTGCCCAACAAGTCGCTCGAAACCCCGAACTACAAGCTCGAGCGCCTGCGCCACGACGACCCGCGGCTCGACAACATCGAAGCCAGCTACAAGCTCGCCGAGGAAGTCGAGGACCCCACCGCCGTCACCCGCCGCTCGCAGGAGCCCACCAACAAACAGACGCCGGTCATCAAAGGCGTGCTGCCCGACGCACCGNGCCCCGGTCGCCGCGCCCCGCCCCGAGCCTGCTGCGCGCACTGCAGCACCAGCCCCTGCGCCCGCACCGGCACCCGCCATCGCGCCCCGCAGCCGGCCAGCTCGGGCTTCTTCGGCTGGCTCAAGAGCCTGTTCGGCGCCAGCGCCCCGGCGCCAGCGCCCATCGTCACCAAGATCGAGCCCGCCAAACCCGCCACCGAGCGCCGCGAACCCCGCAATGGCCGTGACGGCGACAACCGCCGCCGCGGCGGCGAGCGCAGCGATGGCCGCCGTGGCGACGGCCGTCGCACCGAAGGCAGCAACGGCGAGGCCCGAAACGAGGCCCGCACCGAGGGCCGCGGCAACAACCGCCGCGGCGAAGCCCGCGACGGCGAGGCCCGCGCCAACCGCCCCGAGCGTGCCGAGCGCCCCGAGCGCGGCAACGGCCCGCGCGAACGCCGTGAAGGCGCAACTGCCAGCGCGGAAGCAGCCGCCGACACCGCCGCCACCGACACCCCGCGCAACGGCGAGCGCCCGCCACGGGCGAACGCGGCGGCGAGAACCGGCGCGAACGCGGTGAGCGCGGCGAGCGCCGCGAGCGCAACACCCCGCGCCCCGACGCGGCCGAAACCACCGCACCGGCGCTTGCCGCATCCAGCGGCGACGACGTGAGCGCGGCCAGCGCCGACACCCCGGCCGCTGAGACCGCCGAGCGCCGCGAGGGCGCGCCGCGCGAGCGCCGCAGCCGCGACCGCTACGGCCGCGACCGCCAGCGTGGCGAACGAAGCGAGCGTGCCGAGCCGGTGAGCAGCGACGCCACCGCGCCCGAAGCCGAAGCCCCGTGGCGGCCACCGCCAGTGCCGAAGCGGAGGACGCGCCGCGCACCCGCCGCTCCTACTTCGACCGCCCCGCCGCCGAAGCCGCGGCCCAGCCCGCGGCCGAAACGCCGGCAGCCCCGCCGGCCGAAGCCGCTGAAGCCGTGGCCCTGGCCGCCGCCACCCTGCACCGGCCGCCGCCCCCGCGCCGGCACCGGTGGCAGAACCCACCACCAAGGCCCGGCCCACCGCGCGTTACGACCTGCCCACCGAGCAGTTGCAGGCCATCGCGGCCGCGGCCGGCCTGCAGTGGGTGCAGTCCGACGCCGAAAAAGTGGCCGCCGTGCAGGCCGCCATCGCCGCCGAGCCGCGGCCGGTGCACGTGCCGCGCGAGCGGCCGCCCGCGGTCGTGGTCGACGAAGGCCCGCTGGTGCTGGTCGAAACCCGCAGGNACCTGCGCAGCCTCGAACTGCCGTTCTGACGCCGCCGGTTTGCGGCCATTCAAGCAAAGGCCGCCCACGGGCGGCCTTTGCTGCCGCGCCCGGCCCGGCTACCCCTCCATCGCCTCGCGCACCGCCGCGAGTTGCCGGCGCGAGACCTGCAGCCGCTCGTCAATGCCGGCAAGCCGCACCCACCAGAGTTCGCCGTGCTCGGCGTCGTGCGAGCGCTCGAGCGCGCGCAGCGCGCGCCGCGCCACCAGCGCGTTGCGGTGAATGCGCACGAAGTGGCGCGCATGGCGCGTCTCGAGTTCGGCCAGGCTGCCGTCCAGGATGAGGCTGCGCGTGGCGGTGCGCACCGTGAGGTACTTGAGCTCGGCCTTGAGGTACAGCACCTCGTCCAGCGGCACGAGCTCGGTGCGGCCGCGCTCCTGCACCCGCAGCACCGCGGANCTCGGCTGCAGACGGCGCCGGCGCGGGTGCGGCGGCNNCGCCTGCACGCGGCGCACCTTGCGCAAGGCGGCGGCCAGGCGCTCGGCGCGCACCGGCTTGGTGAGGTAGTCCAGCGCATCCACCTCGAAGGCCGCCAGCGCATGGTCGGCATGCGCGGTGACGAACACCACCGCCGGCGCGGCGTCCTGCGCGCGCAGGGTGCGCGCCAGCGTCAGGCCGTCGTCACCGGGCATGTGGATGTCGAGCAGCGCCACGTCGAACCGCCCCTGGGCCAGGGCGGCCTGCGCGCTGCGCGCGTCGCCAGCCTCGCCCGCCACCTCGGCGCGCGGGTCGGCGCACTCGGCCACCAGGCGGCGCAGGCGCGCACGCGCCAGCGGCTCGTCGTCCACCAGCAGCACCCGCAGGGGCGCGGCGGCGCTGGCCGGCCCGTTCATGCGGCCTCCCGTTTCACCGAGGCTGGCGCCGGCGCGGCGGGCACCTCGATGCGCACGCGGTACCAGCCGTCCACCCGGCCGCTGCGAAAGCTGCCGTCGAGGTCGTGCAGCAGCGCCAGCCGCGCACGCACATTGGCCAGCGCCAGGCCCATGCCGCGCTCGCCGCTGCCATGGGGCACGGTGTTGGCGATCTTCACCACCACGCGCNNGCCGCGGCGCTCGGTGCGGATTTCGATGTCGGCGCCCTCGGGGCTGGGCTCCACGCCGTGGCGCACGGCGTTCTCCACCAGCGGCTGCAGCAGCAGCGGCGGCAGCAGCGCAGCCTCGGCGGCGGGGTCGAGCTGCCAGTGCACCCGCAGGCGCTCGCCGAAGCGCGCGCGCTCGATGTCGAGGTAGAGGCGCGCGAGCTCCAGCTCCTGCGCCAGCGGCACCGCGTCGCCGCTGGCCTGCAGTCCGCGGCGAAACAGCTCGGCCAGGTCTTCGAGGATGGCCTCGGCGCGCGCAGGCTCCTCGCGCACCAGCGCCACGGCGGTGTTGAGCGTGTTGAACAGAAAGTGCGGGCGGATGCGCGACTGCAGCTCCGCCAGCCGGGCCACGGTGTCGGCCGGCGCCCGCGCCCGCGCGCGCCAGACCAGCGCCGCCACCATCTGGCTGGCCAGCATCGCGCCGGCCAGCGCGCTGGCCAGCCACGGCGCCTGCAGGTCGGCAAAGCCGGCCACCACCAGCAGGCCGCAACCGTACAGCCCGGCGATGGCACCGAGCAGCGCGCCGGCCAGGTACTGCCCGGCGATGCCCAGCCGCGCCAGCGGCCGCTTGAGGCTGCAGGCGGCAATCAGCCAGGCCAGCGTGGCCGGCAGCACCGCGCCCGTCACCACCGAAAACCGCGCCAGCCAGCCCCAGGCGCTGCCCGCCTCAAACATCACCGCCACGGCGCTGAGCGCCTCCACGGCCAGCACCGCGCGCAGGATGACGCCCACCTGGCAGGCGTCGAACACGAGCGGCGCCGCCGGCCGATCGCCCGCAGCCTCGGACGCGCCCGACGGTGGGCCGTCGAGCCCCTGGAAGGCCGATAAAATTCGCGGTTCCTCGTTCATGCGCTGAGCCCCTCGGCCCGCATTATTGGGGCAAGCGCCCCATTCCCCACCGGCGACGTCGCCGAGCGCAGCCCCACGCGCGGCCCAAGCACCATGTCACACAACCAACTCGACACCAAATCCCAGGCCTGGTCGGCGCTGTTTTCCGAACCGATGAGCGAGTTGGTTCAGCGCTACACCGCCAGCGTGTTCTTCGACCAGCGGCTCTGGCGCGCGGACATCGCCGGCAGCCTCGCGCACGCCGACATGCTGGCCGCGCAAGGCATCATCTCCGCGGAAGATCTGGCGGCCATCCAGCGCGGAATGGCGCAGATTCGCTCTGAAATCGAGAGCGGCGCGTTTCAGTGGAAGCTCGATCTCGAGGACGTGCACCTCAACATCGAGGCGCGCCTGACCCAGCTCGTGGGCGACGCCGGCAAGCGCCTGCACACCGGGCGCAGCCGCAACGACCAGGTCGCCACCGACGTGCGCCTGTGGCTGCGCGACGAGATCGACGCCCTCGCCGCCCTGCTCTCCGAGCTGCAGCGCGCACTCGTCGAGGTGGCCGAGCGCAACGTGGACGTGATCCTGCCCGGCTTCACCCATCTGCAGGTCGCGCAGCCGGTGAGCTTCGCGCACCACCTGCTGGCCTATGTGGAGATGTTCGCCCGCGACGCCGAGCGCCTGGCCGACGTGCGCCGGCGCACCAACCGGCTGCCGCTGGGCAGCGCCGCCCTGGCCGGCACCACCTACCCGCTCGACCGCGAGCGCGTGGCGCGCACGCTGGGCATGGTGGACGAGCACGGCGTGCCGCAGCTCTGCCAGAACAGCCTCGACGCGGTGAGCGACCGCGACTTCGCCATCGAATTCACCGCCGCCGCGTCGCTGTGCATGGTGCACGTCAGCCGCCTGTCGGAAGAGCTGATTCTGTGGATGAGCCAGAACTTCGGCTTCGTGAAGATCGCCGACCGCTTCACCACCGGCTCGTCCATCATGCCGCAGAAGAAGAACCCTGACGTGCCCGAGCTCGCCCGGGGCAAGACCGGCCGCGTGGTGGGCCACCTGATGGGCCTCATCACGCTGATGAAAGGCCAGCCGCTGGCCTACAACAAGGACAACCAGGAAGACAAGGAGCCGCTGTTCGACACGGTGGAGACCCTGAAGGACACGCTGCGCATCTTCACCGAAATGATCGGCGGCCAGCCGAACCCGGCCACCGGCCAGAAGGAGGGCGGCCTCACCGTCAACCCGCAGGCGATGGAGGACGCCGCGCGCAAGGGCTACGCCACCGCCACCGACCTTGCGGACTACCTGGTGAAGAAGGGCCTGCCGTTCCGCGACGCGCACGAAACCGTGGCCCACGCCGTCAAGGCCGCGCAAAGCCATGCCTGCGACCTCTCCGAGCTGCCGCTGGCCGTGCTCCAGGGCTTTCACCCCGCCATCGAGGCCGACGTGTACGACGTGCTCAGCCTGCACGGCTCGCTGCACGCGCGCCGCACGCTCGGCGGCACCGCGCCGCAGCAGGTGCGCGCGCAGATCGAGCGCCACCGCGCCCGGCTCGCCTGACCTTCCTCCCACCGCGCGCCGCGGCGCCCGGCCGCACCACCGCGGCCCCTGAGGGCGCCTGCCAGACCTCATTCAGAACATTTCCCTGATACCCCAGCGAGAAATGGTGCAGTCGCGCTCCTGATTTGTTAGCATGGGCCATGCGCGCGACGGCCCGCCCCCAGCCTCTTCAGCCCCCTCGCTGGCCTGCCAGAACAGCCGGCACGGGCGGTACCGGGCGCTGGCATGGCTCGGCGCCGCCGCACTGGCGCTGGGCCTGGCCGGCTGTGCCAGCGGCCCGACGGCGCGAATGCCCCAGCCGGCGGACCTGGCCCCCATGCCGCTGAGCTCGCGGCTCAGCGACGAACAGGCGCAGCAGGTCACGCTGGCCGCGCTCGGCCTGGTCGGCACGCCCTACCGCTACGGCGGCAACACGCCCGAGGGCGGTTTCGACTGCAGCGGGCTCATCGGCTACGTGTTCCGCACCCAGACCGGACTGGTGCCGCCGCGCACCGTCGCCGCGCTCGACGGCTGGGGTCAGCCGGTGGATCTGGCGCAGTTGCGCACCGGCGACCTGGTGCTGTTCGGCAACGGCGGCCCGCCGAGCCACGCCGGCATCTACGTCGGCGAGGGCCGCTTCGTCCATGCCCCGTCCAGCGGCGGGCAGGTGCGGCTCGAACGGCTCGACGCGCGCCACTGGGCCCGCCAGCGCATCAGCGGCCGCCGGCCCTGAGTTCTGTCTGTCCGCCAACCGGCTGGCCCCGGCCTCGCGACCGCCGGGGCTTTTCTTGTCGCGCCGATTTGCTACGCTGCGCGCACAAACCCACAAACAACCGGAGGGAGCCCCATGCGAGGCTTGCAGCGTCTTGTCTTCGCCGCCGCGCTCGCGCTGACCGCGCTGAGCAGCCAGGCGGTCGGTGTCGTGCGCGTCGTGCCCCAGGGCGAAGTGGCCCAGGTGCGGCAACTCGTGATCGGCTTCGATGCGCCCGCGGTGCGGCTCGGCGACGCGCAGGCCAGCGCCCCCGTCACCCTGCAGTGCAACGACACCCAGGCCACCGCGGGCCAGGGCCGCTGGAACAACGAGCGCGAATGGGTGTTCCAGTTCAACCACGCGCTGCCCNCCGGCGTGCGCTGCACCGTGCAACGCAACCCCGCCTTCCGCACCCCCGACGGCAGCNGCGCCGCCGGCGCGGCCAGCTGGCAGTTCGCCACCGGCGGCCCCTTCGTGCAAAGCGTGCGCCCCGGCGACTGGGAACGCATAGACGAGGAACAGTTCTTCGTGCTCCAGCTCAACGGCGCGGCCACGCCGGCCAGCGTGCTGTCGAACACCCATTGCGCCGTCGAAGGGCTGGGCGAGAAGGTGCCTGTGCTGGCGGTGGACGGTGCGGCGCGCGAGGGCTTGCTCCAGTCCTACGGGCTCGAGCGCGAGGCCGCGCGCGAACCCGAGCGCTTCCCCACGCTGCGCTGCGCACGGCGGCTGCCGCCCTCGGCCAAGCTCACGCTGGTCGTCGGCCCGGGCCTGGCCACCGCGAGCGGGCTGGCGAGCAAGGCACCCCAGCGCTTCACCTGGCAGGTGCGCGAGGCCTTCGCCGCCCAGTTCGGCTGCGAGCGCGAGAACGCCAACGCCGACTGCCTGCCACTGCGCCCCTTGCGGCTGAGCTTCAATGCGCCGGTGGCGCGCAAGCTCGCGGCCGCCATCGTGCTCAAGAGCGATGGGCGCAGCATCGCCGCCCGTCCCGAAGGGGAAGGCGAGAACCTCGACGCACTGGTGCAGTCGGTGGAGTTTNCCGCGCCGCTGCCGGAGAAGACGCGCTTTCGCATCGAGCTGCCGGCAAACATCCAGGACGCTTCGGGCCGCAGCCTGCGCAACGCGGCGAACTTCCCGCTCGCGGTGGCCACCGCGCCCATGCCGCCGCTGCTCAAGTTCGCCGCCGCTCCGTTCGGCATCGTCGAGCGCTTCGCCGAAGGCCCTGACGGCCCCGCCCTGCTGCCGGTGACGGTGCGCAACGTGGAGGCCCTGCTGCGCATCCAGGACCTGCCCGCCAGCCAGCTGCGTGAACTGCAGCCGCAGACCGACGCCGACATCATCGCCTGGCTGCGCAAGGTGCGCCGCTTCGATGCCTTCAGCGTGCCGCGCAGCGAGGCCGCCGCCGTCGTGCGCGGCCCGCTGCCGCCCCAGCTTCCCGGCGAGGACGCCGACCGCGTGCAGACGCGCATGGTCTCGCTGCTGGCGGGCCAGGCCGGCGTGCGCACGCTGGAGCTGCCCAAGCCCGCCAGCGGCGACCCGCGGCCCTTCGAGGTGCTGGGCATTCCGCTCACGCCCGGCTTTCACGTGCTGGAGGTTGCCTCGCCGCGGCTGGGCCAGTCGCTGCTCGACGAGCGCTACGGCCCTGTACGCAGCATGACGGTGCGCACCTCGGTGCTGGTGACCAACCTGGGCGTGCACTTCAAGCTCGGCCGCGAGGACGCCCTGGCCTGGGTCACCACACTGGACAAGGGCCAGCCCGTGGCCGGCGCGCAGGTGCAGGTCTCGTCCTGCGACGGCCGGGTGCAGGCGCGCGGCACCACCGACGCCCAGGGCGTGGTGCGCCTGCGCGGCCTGGCCCCGCAGGCCCCGGTCTGCCCGGCGCGCAAGGGCGCGCAGGGCGCCGACGCCGAGGACGATGAGATGAACGGCGGCAGCGGCGCCTGGTTCGTCAGCGCCCGCGCGCGCGACGCACGCGGCGTCGAGGATCTGGCCTTCGTCTTCAGCGACTGGAACCGCGGCATCGAAACCTGGCGCTTCAACGTGCCCACCGACATGAGCCCGCAGCCCACGCTGCGCGCCCACACCGTGTTCGACCGCACGCTGCTGCGCGCCGGCGAAACCGTGTCGATGAAGCATGTGCTGCGCAGCGAGACCGCGGGCGGCTTCGGCCTGCCGCCCACGCCCTGGCCCGACACCCTCACGCTGCGCCACACCGGCAGCGGTCAGGTCACCACCCAGCCGCTGCAGTGGCGGCGCACCGCCAGCGGCGGGCTCAGCGCCGAGAGCCAGTTCCAGATTCCGGCCGCCGCCAAGCTCGGCCAGTACGAAACCGAGCTGGGCTGGGCCGACAGCGCCCAGCACCCCGGCAGCCTGGGCACCGGCGCCTTCCGCGTGGAGGAATTCCGCCTGCCGGTGTTCAGCGGCCGCGTGGCGCCGGCCGATGCCGGCAAACCGCTGATCGCGCCCAGGAGCTTTCCGNTGTCGGTGCAGATCGGCTACGTCTCGGGTGGGCCGGCGGTGAACCTGCCGGTGCAGGTGTCGGCGCTGGTGCGCGACCGCGCGCTGAACTTCCCCGACTTTGCCGACTACAGCTTCCAGCCCNCGCGCGGGCCGCGTGACGACNAACGCCCCAGCCCCGAAGAAGGTGGCGAATCGCGGGTGCTGGCCGACAAGCTGCCGCTCACGCTGGACCGCCAGGGCGCGGGGCGCGTGACCATCATCGACCTGCTGCCGTCCAAGCGGCCGCGCGAGCTGCTGCTCGAGGCGCGCTACGCCGACCCCAACGGCGAAATCCAGACCCTGCGCAGCAGCCAGCCCCTGTGGCCCGCGGGCGTGATCGTCGGCCTGCGCACCGAAGGCTGGGTCTCCACCGGCGAGAAGGCGCGCGTGGGTGTGCTGGCGCTGGGCCTCGACGGCAAACCCTTGCAAGGCGTGGCCGTGAGCGTGCGCGCCGTCGCCCGCACCGTGCTCACCAGCCGCAAGCGCATGGTCGGCGGCTTCTACACCTACGACAACCAGACCCGCACCCGCGACCTCGGCACCGTGTGCAGCGGCAGCAGCGACGCCCAGGGCCGGCTGGCCTGCGACGTCGCGCTGAGCGAGGCCGGCGAGGTGGAGCTGATCGCCAGCGCGCGCGACGCCGAGGGCCGCAGCGCCGAGGCCGCCCGCAGCGTCTGGGTGACGCGCCAGGGCGAGCTGTGGTTCGGCGGCCAGGACCATGACCGCATGGACCTGCTGCCCGAGAAGCCCGCCTACGAAGGCGGCGAAACCGCGCGCTTTCAGGTGCGCATGCCGTTTCGCCGCGCCACGGCGCTGCTGACGGTGGAGCGCGAAGGCGTGCTCGAGCAGCGCGTGGTCGAGATCGACGGCCGCGACCCCACCATCACCCTGCCCGTCAAGGCCGAGTGGGGGCCGAACGTCTTCGTGAGCGTGCTGGCGCTGCGCGGGCGGCTCATCGATGTGCCGTGGTACAGCTTCTTCACCTGGGGCTACAAGGCGCCGCGCGAATGGTGGCGCGCGTTCTGGATCGACGGGCGCGACTACCGGGCCCCCACCGCGCTGGTGGACCTGAGCAAGCCGGCCTACCGGCTGGGGCTGGCGGAAATCCGCGTCGGCGCCAGTGCGCACCGGCTCGACGTGAAACTGCAGGCCGACCGCGCGAGCTACCCCGTGCGCGGCACCGCCACCGTGAGCATCCAGGCCACGCTGCCCGACGGCAAGCCGGCCGCCGGCGCCGAGGTGGCGCTGGCCGTGGTGGACGAGGCCTTGCTCGAACTGCTGCCCAACCGCAGCTGGAACCTGCTCGAAGCCATGCTGGCGCGGCGCAGCCTGGGCGTGGAGACGGCCACTGCGCAGATGGAGATCGTCGGCCGCCGGCACTACGGCCGCAAGGCGTTGCCCGCAGGCGGCGGGGCGGCCAGGGCGCCANCGCGCGAGCTGTTCGACACCCTCGCGCTGTGGCAGCCGCGGGTGCAGCTCGACGCGCAGGGCCGCGCCAGCGTCAAGGTGCCGCTCAACGACGCGCTGACCACCTGGCGCATCGTGGCCGTGGCCGACAGCGGCCTGCAGCGCTTCGGCACCGGTTCGGCCAGCGTGCGCACCACGCAGGACGTGCAGCTCATCAGCGGCCTGCCGCCCGTGGTGCGCGAGGGCGACCGCTTCCGCGCCGCCTTCACCGTGCGCAACACCACCGCGCGCGCCATGCAGCTGCGGCTGCAGCCGCGCGCGGCGCTGCTCGAACTGGCCGAGCAGACCGTGGCCGTGCCCGCCGGCGAGTCGCGCGAGGTGGCCTGGGAGGTCACCGCCCCGGCCCTGCTCGCCTTCACCCAGGCGCAGATCCTGCCCTGGGAGGTGCAGGCGCAGGAGGTCGGCGGCAGCGCCCGCGACGCGCTCAAACTCAGCCAGCGGCTGATTCCGGCCGTGCCGCTGGAGGTGGAGCAGGCCACGCTGCGCCAGCTCGACGGCAGCCTGCAATGGCCGGTGGCCGCGCCGGCGCAGGCGCTGCGCAGCCCCGACGGCCGGCTGCGCGGCGGCCTGCGGCTGAGCTTCGCGCCGCGGCTCAGCGACGGCTTGCCCGGCGTGCGCGACTGGTTCGCCGCCTACCCCTACGGCTGCCTGGAACAGAAGACCAGCAAGACGCTGGGCCTGCGCGACCTCGCCGGCTGGAAGGCGCTGGGCGCGCAGATGCCCAGCTACCTCGATGCCGACGGCCTGGCGCGCTACTTCCCGCCGCGCGAGGGCGAAGGCGCCACCGGCAGCGACATCCTCAGCGCCTACCTGCTCGCCGCAAGCCACGAGGCCGCCGCGCTCAACCCGGCCTTCGCACTGCCCGCCGAGGTGCGCGACGCCTTGCTCGGCGGCCTCAGCGCCTTCGTCGAGGGGCGGCTGGAGCGCAAGCTCTGGGGCAGCGAGCAGTGGCGCGTGGCGCGCAAGCTTGCCGCGCTCGAGGCGCTCGNNCGCTATGGCCGTGCCACGCCGCGGCAGTTCGACAGCCTGGGCTTCAGCCCCGATGCCTGGTCCGCCGGCATGCTGATCGACGCCATCGCGGTGCTGCAGCGCACGCCCGGCATCACCCAGCGCGACGCGCGGCTGGCGCAGGCGCGCCAAGCCCTGCAGGCGCGGCTGAACTGGCAGGGCACGCGCCTGGCGCTCGCCGGCGAGGCCGACGACCCGATGGGCTGGCTCATGCGCGACGGCGATGCACAGAGCGCACGGCTGTTGCTGCTGGCGCTGGACGATGCCGGCTGGAAGGACGAGCTCGGCCGGCTGGCGCTGAGCCTGATCGCGCGCCAGCAGCGCGGCGCCTGGGCCACCACCACGGCCAACCTCTGGGGCAGTCTGGCGCTGGAGAAGTTCTCCACCCGCAACGAAGCCACCCCGGTGCGCGGCAGCACCCGCGCCAGCCTTGGCTCGGCCAGCGCCACGGTGGACTGGGACCGCCTGGCGGCGNCAGGCCACCGCGCGCGGTGCATCGGCACCCGCGGCCCCGCGCAGCCGCAGGCCTCGCCCTTCGGTGCGCCTGCGGCCGCGGCCGGCCTGCCCGCGCCGCTGCTGCTGCCTTGGAGCAGCGCCGGCGACGCCGGCACCGGCACGCTGGTGCTGACGCAGCAGGGCAGCGGCAAGCCCTGGGTGACGGTGCAGTCCGTCGCGGCGATTGCGCGCAGCGCGCCGTTCAACGCGGGCTACACCATCAAGCGCAGCGTCACGCCCACGGAGCAGGCCCAGCCTGGCGCTTTGAGCCGCGGCGACGTGCTGCGCGTGCGCGTGGAGATCGAGGCCAGCGCCGACATGGCCTGGGTGGCGCTGACCGACCCGGTGCCCGCTGGCGCCACGGTGCTGGGCAGCGGGCTGGGCCGCGACAGCGAAATCGCCACCCGCGGCGAGCAGCGCGAGGGCTGGGCCTGGCCCGCGTTCGAGGAGCGCGGCTTCGAGAGCCTGCGCGTGTACTACGAACACCTGCCGCGCGGCCGCACGGTGTACGAATACACGCTACGGCTCAACACCGTGGGCGACTTCGCCCTGCCGCCCACGCGCGTGGAGGCGCTCTACGCGCCCGAGATGCGCGGCGTGCTGCCCAATGCGCGGGTGGTGGTGAAGCCCGCGCCCTGACCCTGAACCCGGCAGTGGGCCGTTCGTTTTTGCTTACAGGTCCTTGTCTTGAAAAGGTTTTCTGTGCTGCCTGACGATCTCCACTTGGGTGCGTGCACTGCATGGCCGATCGAGCCGCCGCGGCACGCACCCGCCGCGCGCCGTGGCCCGGCCCCTGCGCGCGGCCTGGCCTGGGCGCGCGCCTTAGGGCAACGCTGAATAAGTCCCTGCGATGCCGCGCGCACGGCCGCGGGATGGAATGCGAGGCGCAAAGCGCAGCCATAGCGGCGGCTATGGCGAGCATTTGCAACGAAGCAGGCCGCCCGCGGCCGGGATGCGCGGCGCGCGAGGGACTTGTTCAGCTTTGCCTTAGCCTGCGGGCGCTGACGCTGGCGACGGGTCTCGCGGCCTGCCTGGGGGCACCGCTGGCCGCCTGGGCCCTGCCCACGCCGGCCGAGGTGCGCGCGGCGCACCGCCCGTCCGACGTGCAGCTGCTCGACCGCCACGGCGCGCCGCTGCACCGGCTGCGCACGGATTTCAGCGTGCGCCGTGGTGCCTGGCTGCCGCTGGCCGAGGTGTCGCCGGTGCTGCGCGAGGCCATGGTGCTCAGCGAGNACCGCCGCTTCTGGGCGCACAGCGGCGTGGACTGGCGCGCCGTGCCCGCCGCGGCCTGGGGCAACCTGTTCAACCAGCGCACGCGCGGCGCCTCCACGCTCACCATGCAGCTCGCGGGCCTGCTCGACGAGGACTGGCGCGCCGGCCCCAGCGGGCGCAGCGTGGCGCAGAAGATCGGCCAGGCCGCTGCGGCGCTGGAGCTGGAGCGCCACTGGCGAAAACACGAGATTCTGGAGGCCTACCTCAACCTGGTGCCGTTCCGTGGCGAGATCGTCGGCATCGACGCGCTCTCGCGCAGCCTGTTCGGCAAATCGGCCGATGCGCTCGATGCGCGCGAGGCCGCCGTCGCCGCCGCCCTGGTGCGTGCGCCCAATGCGCGAGCGAGCGAGGTGGCGCGCCGCGCCTGCGGCGTCTGGCGCCTGCTGCAGCCCGCAGCCACCGCCACCCCGCGCATGCCGCCGGGCGCCGCGTCGGCGGCGGGTGGTGCGGACTGCGCCGCGCTCGACGCCTTCGCCACGGCCACGCTGGCGCGGCGCGACTGGCCGGCCAGCGAAGGCCTCGCGCCGCATCTGGCGCGGCGGCTGCTGGCCGCATCCGGCCCGCGCGCACCGGTGGGGGTGCTGAACACGCCCGTGCGGCTGGAGCGCCCGGCACCAGGCGGCCTGCCGGTGCTGCGCACCACGCTCGACGCTTCGCTGCAGCGGCTGGCCGTGCAGACGCTGGCGCAGCAGCTGCGCGAGCTGCGCGGCCGCCAGGTCGAGGACGGCGCGGTGCTGGTGCTCGACAACTCCAGCGGCGAGGTGCGGGCCTGGGTCGGCTCCTCCGGGGTGTTGAGCGCCAGCGCCGAGGTCGATGGCGTGCTCGCGCCCCGGCAGGCGGGCTCCACGCTCAAGCCCTTCCTGTATGCGCAGGCCCTGGCCGAGCGCCGGCTCACCGCCGCCTCGCTGATCGAGGACGCGCCCACCCAGCTGCCCACCGCAGGCGGCCTGTACATCCCGCAGAACTACGACCGGCAGTTCAAGGGCTGGGTGTCCGTGCGCACCGCGCTGGGCGCATCGCTCAACATTCCGGCGGTGCGCACGCTGGCCATGGTCGGGCCCGACGCCTTTGCCGAACGGCTCGCGCAGCTGGGCCTGCCGCTGGCGCAGTCGGGCTCGCACTACGGCAACAGCCTGGCGCTGGGCAGTGCCGAGGTGAGCCTGCTGCACCTCACGAACGCCTACCGCAGCCTGGCCAACGGCGCGCGGCCCGCGCCCCTGCGCTGGCTGCCGCGCGCACGTGGCGAGGCCGCGCCCGCGCCTGGCGCGCCGGTGCTCGACCCGGCGGCGGCCTTCGTGGTGGCCGACATCCTGGCCGACGCCAACGCGCGGGTGCGCACCTTCGGCCCCGACAGCGTGCTGCAGCAGCGCTTCTGGGCGGCGGTCAAGACCGGCACCAGCAAGGACATGCGCGACAACTGGGCCATCGGCTTCACGACGCGGCACACGGTGGGCGTGTGGGTGGGCAATGCCAGCGGCGCGCCCATGCATGCGGTCAGCGGCACCAGCGGCGCTGCACCGGTCTGGGCCACGCTGATGCAGGCGCTGCACCGCACGGCGAGCGCCGCCGCGCCAGCCGCGCCCGCAGGCGTGCAGCGCCTGCCGGTGCGCTTCGCGCCCGCGCTCGAGGCCGCGCGCGCGGAGTGGTTCCTGCCGGGCACTTTCAATCCCCGAGATACTTTTGTTTTGATAGCAGCCACTGACCAGATGACGCTGGGCTACGGCGAGAAATCTTCAAATTCCGCCGTTCAGGGCCTGGCCGAGGCCGCGCGCATCCTCTCGCCGGCCGAGGGCACCATCCTCGCGCTCGACCCCGACATCGCGCCGCGCCACCAGCGCCTGGTGCTGCGCGCCGACGCCACCGAGGTGCGCTGGCAGATCGACGGCCGCGCACTGGGCCGCGGGCCCGAGGTGCACTGGCTGCCGCTGCCAGGCCGCCACCACGTGACACTGCACGATGCCGCCGGCCGGCTGCTCGATGAGCGGCGCATCGAGGTGCGTGGCGCCGGCCTCGCGCGCGCCGTCGCTGCGGCGACGCCACCCGGCCGCAGCGCCCGACAATAATTTTCACGCCCGCCGGGTGCGCTTTCACGCCCGCGCGGCGCGCCCCGGCCTACGATGCACAGGTTAGCCATGGAACAACGCTGGAGACTCTCATGTCCGTGATCACCAACATCGAAGACCTGCGCGTGCTGGCGCAGCGGCGCGTGCCGCGCATGTTTTACGACTATGCCGACTCCGGCTCCTGGACCGAGAGCACCTACCGCGCCAACAGCGCGGACTTCCAGAAGATCAAGCTGCGCCAGCGCGTGGCGGTGAACATGGAGAACCGCAGCACGGCCAGCACCCTGGTCGGGCAGAAGGTGGCCATGCCGGTGGCGCTGGCGCCCACGGGCCTGACCGGCATGCAGCACGCCGACGGCGAGATCCTGGCCGCGCGCGCGGCGAAGAAGTTCGGCGTGCCCTTCACCCTCTCGACCATGAGCATCTGCTCCATCGAGGACGTGGCGCAGCACGCGGGCGAGGGCTTCTGGTTCCAGCTCTATGTGATGAAGGACCGCGGCTTCATCGAGCGCCTGATCGACCGCGCCAAGGCCGCGAACTGCGGCGCGCTGGTGCTCACGCTGGACCTGCAGATCCTCGGCCAGCGGCACGAGGATCTGAAGAACGGCCTGTCCGCGCCGCCGAAGCTCACCGTGGCCAACATGATCAACATCGCCACCAAATGGCGCTGGGCGCTGGGCATGGCAACAACGAAGCGGCGGCAGTTCGGCAACATCGTCGGCCATGTGCAGGGCGTCTCCGACATGGCCAACCTCGCCGCCTGGACGGCCGAGCAGTTCGACCCCGCGCTCAACTGGAACGACGTGGAGTGGATCAAGAAGCGCTGGGGCGGCAAGCTCATCCTCAAGGGCATTCAGGACGTGGAGGATGCGAAGCTCGCCGTGCGCTCCGGCGCGGATGCGCTCATCGTCTCCAACCACGGCGGGCGCCAGCTCGACGGCGCGCAAAGCAGCATCGAGGCGCTGCCCACCATCGTCGAGGCCGCGGGCCGCGACATCGAGGTGCACATGGACGGCGGCATCCGCAGCGGGCAGGACGTGTTCAAGGCGCGGGCCCTGGGCGCGCGCGGCACCTACATCGGCCGCGCCTTCCTCTACGGCCTGGGCGCCATGGGCGAAGCCGGCGTGACGAAGTGCCTGGAGATCATCCACAAGGAGCTCGACCTCACCATGGCCTTCTGCGGCCACACCCAGCTCGACGCGGTGGACGCCCGCGTGCTGCTGCCCGGCACCTTCCCCACGCCGATGCGCAGCGTCTGAGGACGCGCGAGCACAGGCGTCAACGCCGCACGCCGGGCAGCCGCCCCTTGCGGCCCAGCCACAGCGCCACGCCCGCGAGCAGCAGCGGCAGACCGAACGCCAGGCCGTAGAACAGCAGGTTCCACCCCGGCCACGAGGCCGGTCGCTGCCCGGGGCTGGAGAGCAGGTAGCCCAGCACCGCAAACACGTTCGCCCCGAGCACGAAGCCCGCCACCAGCGCGGCCAGCACCCAGGCGGCCAGCACGCCCTTGCGCACGACGACCGGGCCCGCCTGCGAGGTGGCGGACGCGGTCGGAATCTCGCTTCTGGACAAGGTTCATCTCCCTCAAGAAACCGCGCGGGTCGCAGCACGGCGGGCCCGCCCCGCATCAGCCGCGCTGCACCTCGATGAAATACAAACCCCAGGGGCACAGCGCGAAGCGTTCGTTCACCGGCTTGGCCGCCATGTCGGGGTGGCGGTCGGCGTCGTAGACGGCCCACAGCGGGCCCAGCCCGCCCAGGGCCATCGGGGCGCCGTCGAGGTGCGTGGCGACGATGAAGCCGTAGCGCCGCATGTCCGCAAAGCTCAGCGGCACCGTGTAGCCGTCCACCGCGCGCAGCAGCACCTGGCCGCCGCCCTCGGGGTTCGCACCGCTGGCCTTGAGCACCGCCTCCAGCCTCGGCCCGCGCAGGCGGTGGGGCTTGGCGTCGTATTCGAGCGTGGGCGCAATCTCCACCGCGGGCAGGGCCGCCAGGGCGGCGAAGTCGAATACCTGGGCCCTGTCGAAGGCGATCTTCTGCTTGACCATCATCTGGTCGAGCGCGGGGTCGAGCGCCTTGCGGTTGCCCGCGCCGATGGCGCCAGCCACCGTCAACAGACCCGGTCGCGCAGACCGCTGNCGCGGGGCGGCGGCCGCCAGTTGCGCGGCCGGCACGGCCAGCGAGGCCAGCGCCGCGCGGCGCATCCATTGGCGTTTGGTGAGGTTCACAGTCGTCTCCTTCCTTTGCGGGGCCTGCGCGTCGCCCATGGGCGGCGCTCCACCCGCGCACTGTGCCACAGCCTTGCCCGATGGCAACGCTGAATGAGTCCTCGCGATGACGCGCGCCTGGCCGCGGGATGGGATGCGAGGCGCAAAGCGCAGCCATAGCGCTGGCTATGGCGAGCATTTGGAACGACGCAGACCGCCCGGGCCGGGATGCGCGGCGCGCGAGGGACTTGTTCAGCGTTGCCCTATGCTCCAGCGTGTGAGCCCACCTGCCCTGCCCCGCCGCATCGCGCACCTGGACATGGATGCGTTCTACGCCTCCGTGGAGTTGCTGCGCTACCCGCAGCTCAAAGGCTTGCCGGTGGTGATCGGCGGCGCGCGCCGGCGGGCGGACGACGCCATGCTGCAGGCCTACGCGGGGCGGCCTCTTTCCGACATCCCGCTCGATGCGTTTGCGCGGCTGAAGGACTACACCGGTCGCGGCGTCATCACCACCGCCACCTATGCGGCCCGCGCCTTCGGCGTGGGCTCGGCCATGGGGCTGATGAAGGCCGCGCGGCTGTGCCCCGAGGCCATCCTGCTGCCGGTGGA
The DNA here is from genome assembly GCA_013693755.1 of Burkholderiaceae bacterium. Classification (GTDB taxonomy): domain Bacteria; phylum Pseudomonadota; class Gammaproteobacteria; order Burkholderiales; family Burkholderiaceae_C; genus Tibeticola. The sequence continues at coordinate 2,258,894 of CP059256.1, read as the reverse complement.
TTTCGACGAATACCGCCGCTACTCGCGCCGCTTCAAGGCCATCATCACCGAGATCGCGCCGGTGATGGAGGACCGCGGCGTCGATGAGGTCTACATCGACTTCACCGACGTGCCCGGCGGCCAGCGCGAAGGCGGGCGCGTGCTGGCGCGGCTGATCCAGAAAAGCATCTTTGACGCCACCGGGCTGACCTGCTCCATCGGCGTCGCACCCAACAAACTGCTGGCCAAGATGGCGAGCGAGTTCCAGAAGCCCAGGGGCATCAGCATCGTGCAGCCCGAGGACCTGCAGACGCTGATCTGGCCCCTGCCCTGCCGCAAGATCAACGGCGTGGGCCCCAAGGCCGAGGCCCGGCTGCACGGCCACGGCATCCACACCATCGGCGAACTGGCCGCGCGCGACAAGGCCTGGCTGATCGAGCACTTCGGCCGCAGCTACGGCGCCTGGCTGCATGAGGCGGCCTGGGGCCGCGACGAGCGGCCGGTGGTCACCGAGAGCGAGCCGGTGAGCATGAGCCGCGAGACCACCTTCGAGCGCGACCTGCACGCCGTGCGCGACCGCGCCGAGCTCGGCGCCATCTTCACCCGGCTGTGCGAGCAGGTGGCGGCCGACCTGCAGCGCAAAGGCTATGTCGGCCGCACCATCGGCGTGAAGCTGCGCTATGCCGACTTCAAGCGCGTCACCCGCGAAATGACGGTGGAGCAGGCCACCGCCGACGCCGCACAGATCCGCCGCGTCGCCGGCCTGTGCCTCAAACGCCTGGACCTCAGCCGGCGCTTTCGCCTGCTGGGCGTGCGCGTGGGCTCGCTGCAGCTGCTGGCGGCANCCGCCTGCGGGCACCCCGGACGCCGTCTTGCAGAAAAATCCCCGGACTCCAGCGCAAACCGGTCACTGCTTGCTACAACAACAGAAGCAACGAGCGGCGAGCTGTTCTGACCCCTCCACGCCGCCCGGGTCATTCCCCTGGGCTATCGCGGTCATCGCAAAGATTCATCCATATACCCCGGTGGGTATGCAACACTTGGACAACTCTGAATGAGTCCCTGCGATGCCGCGGGACCAGCCGCGGGATGGGATGCGAGGCGCAAAGCGCAGCCATGGTGGGTGCCATGGCGAGCATTTGCAACGACGCAGACCGCCCGAGGCCGGGATGCGCGGCGCGCAAGGGACTAGTTCAGCGTTGTCCGTCAGCATCGGTCGACGCCAAGGCAGCCGCAGACGGCCTCGCAGGCGCCACCGAGTTTCGTTCCACAACCCACCGTCAAGGAGTTTCATCATGAGTGAATCGACCGTCCAAACCCTGCCGCGCCTCAACGAGCCGGCACCGGCCTTCAAGGCCCGCACCACCCATGGCGAGAAGAGCCTGGCCGACTACAAGGGCAAGTGGCTCATCCTGTTCTCGCACCCGGCCGACTTCACCCCGGTGTGCACCACCGAGTTCATGGCCTTTGCCAAGGCGGCCGACACCTTCAAGGCGATGAACTGCGAGCTGCTGGGCCTGTCTATCGACAGCCTGTTCTCGCACCTCGCCTGGACGCGCAACATCCAGGAGAAGTTCGGCGTGACCATTCCGTTCCCCATCATCGAAGACATCAAGATGGAAGTGGCCAGCGCCTACGGCATGGTGCACCCCGGCGCCGCCGACACCCAGGCCGTGCGCGCCACCTTCTTCATCGACCCCAACGGCATCCTGCGTGCCATGGTGTACTACCCGATGAGCAACGGCCGCTCGATTCCCGAGTTCATCCGCCTGCTGCAAGCCATGCAGACCAGCGACAAGAACGCCGTGGCCACGCCCGAAGGCTGGACGCCGGGCTGCGACGTGATCGTGCCCCCGCCCAAGACCGACGCCGACGCCGCCAAGCGCGCCAGCGAAGGCTACAAGACGGTGGACTGGTACTTCTCCACCAAGTCGCTGTAAGCGCCCGAAGGGCCGGCGGTCGTCACGGGGGCGGCCGCCCGGCCCTTTTTCCGTTCCGTTCCCCGAACCCACCGAGTTTCCGACCGCCTCACCATGTCCGACCGCCTGCACATCGAGAGCTTCTTCGACGAAGCCACCTGGACCTTCAGCTACCTCGTGCTCGACCGCAGCACGCAGCAGTGCGCGCTCATCGACAGCGTGCTCGACTACGACCCCAAATCCGGCCGCACCCGCACCGACAGCGCGCAGAAGCTGGTCGACCGGGTGCAGGCGCNNGGCGCGCAGGTGCAGTGGATTCTTGAAACCCATGTGCATGCCGACCACCTCAGCGCCTCGGCCTGGCTGCGCGAGCGCGTGGGCGGCCGCGTGGCCATCGGCCGGCAGGTCACCACGGTGCAAGGCGTCTTCGGCCGGCTGTTCAATGCCGAGCCCGGCTTCGCGCGCGACGGCTCGCAGTTCGACCATCTGCTCGACGACGAAGAGATCTTCGCCATCGGCGAGCTGCGCGTGCGCGCCCTGCACACCNCCGGCCACACGCCCGCGTGCATGAGCTACCTCATCGAGGACGCCAGCGACCGCGGCACCGAGCGCGCCCTGTTCGTCGGCGACACCCTGTTCATGCCCGACGTGGGCACCGCGCGCTGCGACTTCCCCGGTGGCGACGCGCCCACGCTCTACCGCTCCATCCGCAAGCTGCTGGCGCTGCCGCCGNAGACCAAGATCTACCTCTGCCACGACTACCCGCCCGCGGGCCGCGCGCTGTGCAACGTCTGCACCGTGGCCGACCAGCGCGCCGCCAACATCCATGTGCACGACGGCGTGAGCGAGGCCGACTTCGTCGCCATGCGCCGCGCGCGCGACGCCACGCTGCAGATGCCCGTGCTCATCCTGCCCGCGGTGCAGGTGAACATGCGCGCCGGCCACTTCCCGCCGCCCGAGGACAATGGCACGAGTTACCTCAGAATCCCGCTCAACGCCCTCTGAAACCCGCTGGGCGCGCCCGTCGCGCCCAGCCCCTTCGACGCTTTCAAACCCTGACCAGGGGGCGGCCCGTTCCGCCACCGCCCGCCGCTGACCCACCCGCCGCCGCCCTGCCCGCATGGATGTCCCCGCCCTGCCCCCGCTGCTTGCTGCCGTGCTGGCTGCGCCACAGCTCGGCCTCACGCTGGCGCTGGGCGCGGCGGTGGGCGTCATCATGGCGCTGACCGGGGCGGGCGGCGGCATTCTGGCCGTGCCGCTGCTGGTGTTCGGCCTGCATCTGCCGCTGCAGCAGGCCGCGCCCACCGGCCTGATCGCCGTGGGCACGGCCGCGGCGCTGGCCGCCGTGCTCGGCCTGCGCGAGGGCATCGTGCGCTACCGTGCCGCGGGCTTCATGAGCGCCTTCGGCATGGCCACCGCGCCGGCGGGTGTGTGGCTGGCGGCGCGCCTGCCCGCCGTGCCCATGCTGCTGGGCTTTTCCGGCCTGCTGCTGTGGGTGGCCTGGCGCAGTCTGCGCGCGATGCCCNCCGACGACGCGACCCCACCCGAACACCTGCCCTGCCGGCTCGACCCCGCCCAGGGCCGCCTGCGCTGGACGGGCCGCTGCGCCCGCGCCCTCGGCGCCACCGGGCTGACCTCGGGCCTGCTCAGCGGGCTGTTCGGCGTGGGCGGCGGCTTCGTCATCATTCCGGCGCTGCAGCAGGTGAGCAACCTCGATCTGCGCAGCATCCAGGCCACCTCGCTGGCGGTGATCGCGCTGGTCTCGGCCAGCGGCGTGATGGCCGCCTCGGCCAGCGGCGCCCTGCCCTGGACGGTGGCCATCCCGTTCGGCGCCGGCGCGGTGCTGGCGCTGCTGGCTGCGCGGGTGCTGGCGCGGCGGCTGCACCCGGGGCATCTGCGCCGCGCCTTCGGCCTGCTCACGCTGNGGGTGGCGCTGATGATGATCGCGCGCGCCTTGGGCTGGCGCATCGGCTGAACGTCTGTCTGCGCTGTGGCAGCTGCCGGGCCGCCCGCGTCACCGGCGCGACGGTGCGCAGGGCGGCTCGCAGGCCCATCGACGCTAGCATGGTCGCTTCACCGCAACCCTCCGATGTGAGCCGTGACCATGCCCTCCCTCTCCTCCCAGCCCCCGCGTTGACCTGCTTCACCCTGCGCCTGGAGCAGGCCGTGGCCCACCTCGTGCTCAACCGGCCCGACGCGCTCAACACCATGCACCCGACCTTCTGGCGCGAGCTCGATGCGGTGCTTGCCTGGCTGCACCGCAGCCCTGCGGCGCGCGCGCTGGTCATCAGCAGCACGGGCAAGCACTTCTCGGCCGGCATGGCGCTGGAGACCTTCGGCGGCGCCATCACGCTCGACGAGCGCACGGCCGAGGGCCGCGCGGCCATCTTCGACCTGCTGACCGACATGCAGGCCACCTTCACCCGGCTCGAGACGCTGCGCATCCCGGTGATCGTCGCCATCCAGGGCGGCTGCATCGGCGGCGCGGTGGACATGGTGACGGCCGCGTGCATCCGCTACTGCACGGCCGACGCCTTCTTCTGCGTGCAGGAGATCAACATCGGTATGGTGGCCGACGTGGGCACGCTGCAGCGCCTGCCCAAGCTCGTGCCGCTGGGCATCGCCAAGGAAATGGCCTACACCGGCCGGCGCCGGNGCGCGCAGCGCGCGCTGGCCTGCGGCCTGGTCAACGAGGTGTTCGACACGCCCGAGGCGATGCTGCACGCCGCGCTGCAGTGCGCCGCCGAAATCGCCACCAAGCCGCCGGTGGCCGTGTGGGGCAGCAAACAGGCGCTGAACTATGCGCGCGACCACAGCGTGGACGACAGCCTGCGCCAGATGGGCTGGCTGCAGGGCGCCATCTGGAGCACCNCCAACGTGCGCGAAGCCATCGGCGCCATGAAGGACAAGCGCACCNCCGACTTTCCGCCCCTTGCGCCACTGTCGCGCTTTGCGGATCACGGCTGAGGCCGGGCCCGCACGTGCCCGCGGATGGCCCGCGTGGACGCAGGGCTCAAGACGCCAGCGTGGCCTGAATCTCCGCGAAATTCCCGGCCGTCTCGATCAGGTCGATCGAGTGGCCGAGCTGGCGCTCCACCTGGGTGACCGAGATCACGCCGCGCACGCGCGGGCCGTGGCCGCTGCCGGCTTTCTGCACCACAATCAGGTGATGGCGGCCCAGGTGCTTGAGCGTGGCCACCACGTGCGCCACCGTGGCATGGGCGAGGTCTTCGAGGTCCAGCGCGTCGAGCGCGGCCAGCGGCGTCATCACGTCGGCGACGCTGAGCTCCTCGTACTTCACGCCGCGCTGGCTGATGATCTGCAGCGGCCGCTCGCCTTCGAGGTCCNNTGAGGTGATGAGCCCCTCCACGCACGGCATGTCGCGCACCACGAACAGCAGGCGCACGCCCTGGTGAATCATGGTGTCGCGCGCCTGCGCCAGCCCCGCCTCGGGCGCCACCGTGGCCGCCCGCACATGGGTGAGGTCGGTCATGACGGCGCGCGCCGGGGAAGCCAGCGTCACCGGCTGCCCCATGGGCGGCTGCGCCTGCGCAATGCAGGTGCCTTCGGGGATGTGGAAGGTGGGCAGGGTCGAAGCAGACATGGGGACCTCTCTTTCTGCGCGCGGGTGAAGGGGTGGGTTGCAAGCGGGTGTACGCCCGCCTGCACCGTTCACGCTAGCAGGCCCGAGGGCCGACCACAAGCGGACGAGCCCGCAGGGGCGGCGAACGCCCTTGCGAACGGATTTTTCCGCTCTGGAACCGGAATTCCCAGCGTCAGATGGTCACTTCATGCTACTTTTTTGATAGCCGTTGGCCACCTGACTCCTACCCCTTCGATGCTGCGCCTGTGCCCCGCCGGGTAAACCGCTGTGTCGGCCTTCTTTCGCCCGCCGTCACCGCATCAGATCGCCTTCCAGAAGATGTAGTCCGCCTGGTAGTTGACGATCTGCTTCGTGCCCTGCTTCGCGCCATCGCATGGCATGGCCGGCGGCACACCGCCGCGCGTGGCCACGCGCTGGATATAGGTCACGCCCTGCATCGCGCCCGTGCCGACGGTCGTCTGCGTCTTCACCAGCTGCAGCGGGATGTCGCCAGCGCCGGCCGGCGCCACGGCGAGCTGCGTTCCGGTCAGCTTCGAGCCGTCGTTGCTCTCCCAGGTCGCGGGCGGGCCGTAGTACGCGCCGACGACCTGGCCGCTGCGGCTCATGAGCTTGGCATCGGGGCCGACGAACACCCATTCATGCCCGGCCATGTCCTTCTTGGCGCGGCATTCGTAGGTGATCTGCCCGACGCCCACAGCCTCCATGGCGACCTTGTGGCCGGCGGGCACCTGCACGGCGGCCGGCATGCCCGCCTGGGAGAACGTGGGCGCGGGCGTCATGCTCGATGCACAGGCCGTCAGGGCCAGCAATGGGGCAACGAAAAGAACGGTCTTGGTGAACACGGAAATCTCCTCTCTCGGTTGGGTCTTCACTCGTGGGCTCAGGCGCCGAAGGACAGGGCCCCTGCGGGCAGCGGGCGCCCCAGGGCGTTGTTCAGCACGGTGAAGTGCATGGTTTCATCGGCCGCCAGGCGTGCGGCGATCTTGGCCAGCTCGCGATCGCCCAGCGCGGGGATGACGCCGAGGTAGGCGTTGGTCGCCCCGAGCTCCAGGCGGGCTGCCAGCGCCAGCACGTCGGCCTGGTTCTTCAGCGCGGCGGCGTTGAGCGCCTTGGCGTACGCGTCGAGCGACTGCTCGGCCACCGGCTTGCCGCCGAGCTTCTGGATGGTGGCGATCAGCGCTTCGCGGTGGGCCTTGTGATGGCTCTGGAACTGCACCGCAATGTCCAGCACGGGCTTCTGCAGCAGGCCACTGCCCGCGCCGAGCTGGTAGGCATTGATCGCCTCGTGTTCCAGGCCGAGCGCGACGTTGAGGATCTCCACATCCTTGGCCGGGTTGGCCGGCTGGTTGGCCGCGAGCGCTTCGCGACCGCCCAGCAGGGCAACCGCGGCGGCCGAGAGGGTCAGGCCGCGACCGATGAGTTGACGACGTTCTTGGGCGATGGTCATGTGAGGCTCCTTGGAGGTTGACTTTGGGTTCTCAGCGACCCGCTATACCGGCGAGTCACAGTGAATACGCATCGGTCACCGCCTCCGGATTCAATCCCCTCGAAAGACCAGGGCCTTTGCCCGTGAATCTGCCGCGGCCTGGGCTGCGTACCCGCTGATGAGCCGGCCCTCGCTGCACGGCCCGCGGAACCCCGCAGAATGCGCGCATGCAAAACGAAGACGCCACACTCCAGGACCTGATCGACCGCGTCGCCGCGAGGGACGACAGCGCGCTCAAAAGCCTTTACGAGCTCACATCGGCCAAGCTCTACGGCCTGGCGTTGCGCATCACAGGCCAGCGCTACCGCGCCGAAGATGTCCTGCAGGAGACCTTCCTGCAGGTGTGGCGAACCGCGGCGGACTACCGCGCCAGCCTGAGCCCGCCGCTGGCGTGGCTGGGACTCATCGTGCGCAGCCGGGCGCTGGACCAGCTTCGGCGCCAGAAGGTGGCGCGCGAGCACCTGACCGACACCCTCGACGAGACCCTGGCCGAGACGCTGGACGGCGATGCCGACGATCCCCTGGACGTCAGCCTGGCCAGCCAGCAGGCGCGGGCGCTGCACCAGTGTCTGGCTCGGCTCGATCGCAAGCAGCGCGCGGTGGTCAGCCTGGCCTACCTGCGCGACCTGAGCCACAGCGAGCTGGCGCAGCAGTTGAAGCTGCCGCTGGGCACAGTGAAGACCTGGATCCGACGCGGCCTGGACCAGTTGCGCGCCTGCATGGCCCAGTNNTCGCCTGAGGACGCAGCCGTGGACATTCACCGCGACCCCGAACGCCTCGACCGGCTGGCTGCTGCCTACGCGCTGGGCAGCTTGCGCGGCGGCGCCCGTCGCCGCTTCGAGACGCTGGCCCGCATGCACCCGAGCGTGCGGGCTGCCGCGCTGCTCTGGCAGAGCCGGCTGACCGGCATGACCGAGCTGCAAGCACCCGAGGCACCTGCACCGGCCGTCTGGACGCGCATCGAAAACCTGATCCGCGCCGAGCGGGAACAGNCCTCGATGGAAGCCGCCCGCCAGAGTGGGCCACGCGCTGCGCGCAGCTGGTGGAACAACCTGCCGCTGTGGCGCGGAGCCAGCGCCGCAGGGGCTGTGGCCACGGTGCTGGCGGTCGTCGCAGCCGTGACGCTGCAGCGCGACCTCGGCGCGGACATCGCCCGCCTGCAAGCCCAAGGGGCTGCGGCAACCGGGATGCGCTACGTCGCCGTCCTCAACGACGCACAGGCCCGCGCAGCGGTGTGGGTGAGCTTCGATCCGACGCAGCAACGCCTGCGCCTGCAGCGCGTCGGAAGCTTTGATGAAGGTGCCGACCGATCGCTGCAGTTGTGGGCACTGCCGCCGGGCGGCGCCCCGCGGTCGCTGGGCGTGCTGACGAAGCAGCCGCTGCAGCAGCTGACGGCCAGCGAGGGGGAATTGCGTGATGCGGCCGCACTGGCCATCAGCCTGGAGCCGCTGGGTGGCGTGCCCAGCGAGCACGGGCCCACCGGGCCGGTGTTGTTCACGGGTACGCTCATCAGGAACGTGCTTTAGGGCAACGCTGAACAAGTCCCTCACGCGCCGCGCGGGCCGGCGGCGGGCGGCCCCGGCCTCACTGCCGCGCGGTGCGCACGTTGGCCGGCAGGGCAGCGGGGTGGCTGCTGCGCCAGGGGTTGATGTCGAGGCCGCCGCGGCGGGTGTAGCGGGCGTACACGGTCAGGCGCGCGGGTTTGCAGCGGGTCCAGACGTCCATGAAGATGCGCTCGACGCATTGCTCGTGGAAGTCGTTGTGGTTGCGAAAGCTCACCAGGTAGCGCAGCAGCCCTTCCTGGTCGATCTGCGCGCCGGCGTAGCTGATCTGCACGCTGGCCCAGTCGGGCTGGCCGGTGACGGGGCAGTTGCTCTTGAGCAGCTGGCTCACCAGCGTCTCCTGCACCGGGGCTTCGTCGTGGGCGGCCTTGAGCAGTTCGGGCGCAGGCCGGCTGTGGGTGCATTCGACGTCGAGGCGGTCCAGGCTCAGGCCGTCGAGTTCGTGGATGGGCTGGGCGTCGAAGGCGTCCGCGCCGAGCAGGCGCACGCCCACGCTGGCCTGCATGGGGCCGCCGTGCCAGATGGCCGCGCTCAGGTCNTCGCGCAGGCGCGTGCGCACGGCGTCGGCGTCGGCGAAGGCGGTGTTGTTGAAGCTGTTGAGGTAGAGCTTGAAGGACTTGCTCTCGATGATGTGGGTGCTCTCAGCGGGCACGCTGAACTGCGCGATGGCCACCTGCGGCTTGCCGCGCGGGTTGAGCCAGGAGAGCTCGTAGGCAGTCCAGAAATCGACGCCACCGAAGGGCGGCGCGCCACGCACGCCGATCTCCTCGCGCTTNGCGCGCGGCAGCGGAAACAGCAGCGAGGGGTCGTAGCGGTCGGCATAGGCCACGGGCTTGCCCAGCGGCGAGTGTTCGGGGGTGGCGTCGGAGGGTTCATGGCGAAGGGGCTTCGGTGGCGCGCGGGGCGGCGGCGTCGGCCGCGCGCAGGTGGGGAGCAGCACGGCGAGCACGCGCTCGACCACGCCAGGCGGCAGGTCGTGGCCCATGCCGTCGATGCCGACGAGCCGGGCGCCGGGGATGCGCCGCGCGGTGTCCTCGCCGCAGGCGTAGGGCACGAGCGGGTCGGCCTTGCCGTGGATGACCAGGGTGGGCGCGGTGATGCGCGGCAGCAGCGCGGCGCGGGTGGTGTCGGCCACCACGGCCACGAGCTGGCGCAGGGTGCCCGCGGGCCGGTAACTGCGCGCGATGCTGGCGAGCACGCGCCGCCGCAGCTCGGGCTCGGGCCAGCGGAAGTCCGGGCTGCCGATGGCGGTGAGCAGGCGCACCAGGTGCTCGGTGACGGCCTCGCGGCTGTTCGACGGCGGGCGGCCCAGCAGCGCCTTGAGGATGCGCGGGTCCGGCCCGGGCAGGCCGCGCGCGCCGCTGCTGCTCATGAGGCTGGTGAGGCTGGCCACGCGCTGCGGTGCGAGCAGCGCCAGGCGCTGCGCGATCATGCCGCCCATGCTCATGCCCAGCACGTGTGCGCGCGTGATGCCGCAGGCGTCGAGCACGCCGAGTGCGTCGCGCGCCATGTCCTCGAGCGTGTAGGGCGCGCGCGGCGTGAAGCCGAGCCGGTGCTGCAGCCCTGCCCACACCAGGTTGGGCACGCCCAGGGGGCCAGGTGGGTGGACAGGCCCACATCGCGGTTGTCAAAGCGCAGCACCCGGTAGCCGGCGGCGCGCAGCGCGTCGATGAAGGCGCTGGGCCAGTCAGTGAGCTGCAGGCCCAGCCCGGTGATGAGCAGCAGCGCCGGCTGGGTGGGGGCATCGCCGTCGCAGAGGCTGTCCTCGACTTCGATGTCGATCCCGTTTGCTTTGATTTTCATAGCAAGCAATGACCGGTTGGCGCTGGGATCCGGGCAGAAAACATCAGAATTGCTGGCTGGCGCCCGTGTTCAGGCACCCGCGGGGCCGGGTGCGGGCCTTCCAGGCGCGCAGAGGCGTGAATGCATCGGGCGGGCCGGGCGCGTTCACCGCTTCTCAATAAGGCCCCTCGCGCAGCCATTTGGTGGCGATCCACTTCTCGCCTTCGAGCACGGGCGCGCCGCCGTGCAGCGTGCGGGTGGCCGGGTGCGGCATGGGGTAGCTGAAGAACACCGCGTTGCCGCGCCGCGGTGCCACGGCGATGCCGGCTTCGGGGAAGGTGGTGGCGCCGCCGCGCAGCGGCTCGTCGAGGTACATCACCAGCGTGCCCACGCGCTGGCCGCCGCGCTCGGTGAGCTTGGCGGTGCCGGGGCGGCGGGGTCGAAGTAGNTCGTAGTGCGGCTTGTACTCGGCGCCCACGCCGTAGCGCAGCACCTGGATGCCCTCGCCGTGCTCCACCGGCCAGTTCAGCAGCCGGGCGATGCGCGCCTCGATGCGCGCGACCAGCGGGCTCTCGCCGCGCGTGAAGAACATGCCGGCGCTGGTGCGGTCNTCGTTGAGTTCCTCGCCGCCGGTGCGCGTGTCCACGGTGAGCGATCGCTTGAGGCGCGGAGCGGCCTGGGCTTTGAGCGCCTCGCACTCCTCGTCGGAGAGAAAGCCGCCGAAGATCACGATGCGCGGCAGCGCCACCGTGCCGAGCACGGCCACGCGCCGGTCGCCTGCGTCGAGCCAGACCGGCTCGCCCTCCACATCGGGTTCGGGCACCGGGCGGCTGGCCTGGGCGATGAGCGCGTCGGCCGCCACGCCCTGGCTGCGCAGGTGCTCGGCCAGCGTCTCCTCGAGGGCCTGCGTGGCCACGTGTTCGGACCAGCCCGCCGCGCGCATGGCCTGCAGCACGGCCGCGGGCTCGCAGCCGGCCTCGGCCTGGGCGATGATCCAGCGGCGCAGTTCGGGCGTGATCTGCGCGGCGGTGGCCGTCTGGGTGCGGGCGTTCATGCGCGCTCCTTGCGGCGAAACACCAGCCGGTCGGCGCTGGAGGCCGCGGGCGCGAAGGCGTAGCCGTCGAGGTCGAAGGCTTCGAGCTGGCGGGGCAGCGTGGCGCGGTGCTGGATGGCCCAGCGGGCCATGAGGCCGCGCGCACGCTTGGCGAAGAAGCTGATGATCTTGTAGGTGCCGTCCTTCTCGTCCTCGAACACGCACTCCACCACGCGCGCCTTGAGGGCCTTGGTGTCCACCGCCTTGAAGTACTCCTGCGAGGCGAGGTTGACCACCACCGGCGTCGCGTCGGCGGCCAGGCGTTCGTTGAGGTAGGCGGCGATCGGCGCACGCCAGAAGTCGTACAGATCCTTGCCACGGGGTTGGCCAGGCGCGTGCCCATCTCCAGCCGGTAGGGCTGCATGAGGTCGAGCGGGCGCAGCACGCCGTAGAGGCCACTGAGGATGCACAGATGCGCCTGCGCCCACTGCAAGTCCTCGGGGCGCATCTGGCGTGCGGCCAGGCCGTCGTAGACGTCGCCGTCGAAGGCCAGCACGGCGGCGCGCGCGTTGCCGGGGTCGCCTCGGGCCGCCAGGCCTCGTAGCGGGCCACGTTGAGCGCGGCGAGCTTGTCGCTCAGGCTCATCAGCTCGGCGATCTCCTGCGGCGGCTTGGGCGCAGCACGGCGATGAGCTCGGCCGCGTCCTTCATGAACAGGGGCTGGGTCGGCGCCACGGCCGGGCCGGGGCTGTCGTAGTCGAGCGACTTGGCGGGGAGAGCAGAAACAACATGGTCGAGACGAAGAACGGATCAGAAAACCAGACGCAAGGCGCAGCACCCGCCTTCAGCCGCTGGCGCGCGGCGCCGATGCCGCGCGGCTGGGCACGGGCGGTGGCAGCGGTTTGGCCACCAGGCGCTGCACCTCGCCCACCAGGCGATTGTGCGCATCCAGAAAGGCCGAGGCGATGACCTTGCCTTCGTTCGTGTTGCTCCAGCCCAGGCCGCCGAGCCCGCCGCCCTTGCCGAACGCGAGGCCGCCGAGGCCGAGGTCGGTGCTGCGTGCCGCGCCGGTGGCCGCGGCGAGCTGCTCGGTGGTTTCGTTGTCGGTGAGCAGCAGCACCACCTGCGCCTCCTTGAACTTCACCTGCTCGGCTGCGCCGGCGAACAGGTCCAGAACGGGAATGCGCGCCAGCAAACCGCCGATCTGCCGGCCCGCGTCGCGCTCGGAAAAGCTCAGGCTGGGCACCAGCGTGTACTGCGCCACCAGCCCACGGCCTTTCTGCACCGTGGTGTCGTCGCCACGCAGCACGCCGCGTTCCTTGAGCTCCTGCTCGCGCTCGGTGGCGCGCAGGCCCGAATGGCGGTCCACGATGCGAAAGCACCCGCTTTGCTGCATCAGCACCCGCACCAGCGGCAGCGGCGAATCCGGCAGCCCGCCGCGGCCCAGGCCCACGTAGCCGCCGGGGTTCTCCATCAGCGACACCACGGCCACCGGCGCGGTGCAGCTCACCAGCTTGTCCGTGGCGCCCTGCGCGCCGTTCGGCCCCGCCGAGCCTTGCACCACCGAGCCACCCTTGCCCAGCTCCACTTCCGATTTGCCGCAGCCCAGCAGCGCGGCACACACCACCAGCACCGCCCAGCGGGACCGCTGAACCGCCCAAGCACCCATCTGCGAGCCCTCCTGCCGCCGCACCTGCGAGGGCCGAAGTGTAGGGCAAGGCGGCCCCGGCCCGTGGCGGTGCCTGGGTGCGCGCCAGCGAGGCCGCGCAGCCCGTTTGTGGGCGCAACTTTCAGCAATAAGCGCCGAACCCCAGCGCCAACCGGTCAGAGTTTGCTATGGTTTTTGATAAAACCAACGCCACCGGGCTCAGGTCGCTGCCCGGCGCAAGGTGTGCACCACGCTCTGGCGCAGCACGTCGCGCAGGCCGAAGTAGCCCGCGGCCAGCGCCAGCAGCGCACCCACGGCGGCGCTGGCCAGCGGCACCCAGGGCGGCGCCGTCCAGGCGAAGCCGAACACCTGGGTGGCCAGCGCCCAGCCCACGCCCCAGGCCACCGCCCCGGCCAGGAAACCCGCCAGCAGCCCGACGCCGGCCAGCTCCGCGCGCTGCACCTGCCGCAGCAGGGCCGAGCGCGCGCCGATGGCCCGCAGAATGGCAAACGCATGCACCCGCTCCTCGCGCGAGGCGCTGATGGCGGCGAACAACACCACCAGCCCCGCCGCCAGCGTGAAGGCGAACAGGAACTCCACCGCCCCGATCACCTGGTTGAGCACGCGCTGCACCTGCGCAATCGTGGCGCTCATGTCCACCAGCGTGATGTTCGGGTAGCGGCGCACCAGCGCGTTGTCGAAGCCCGGCGTGGCCGGGGCGCGGAAGGCGGCGAGGAAGGTCTCGGGCACGTCGGCCAGGGTGTCCACCGGGTAGATGACGAAGAAATTCGCATGCATGGAACCCCAGTCCACCTTGCGCAGGCTGGTGATGCGCGCCTCCGAGAGCTGCCCCGCGATGTCGAAGCGCATCACGTCGCCAAGCTTGAGGCCCAGCGTCTGCGCCAGCCCTTCCTCCACGCTGATGGCGCCCGCTTCCTCGGGCGTCCAGCGGCCCTCGACGATGCGGTTGTGCGGCGGTTGCGTCGCGGTGTGGGAGAGGTTGAACTCCCGGTCCACCAGCCGGCGCGCACGCTCCTCGGCGAACTGCTCGGGCGTGACCGCGCGGCCATTGATGGCCACCAGCCGCCCGCGCACCATCGGGTACCAATCGTAGTTGCGCACGCCCGCCTCGGCGAGCGACTGGCGAAACGCCTCCGCCTGGTCGGGCTGCACGTTGATGACGAAGCGGTTGGGCGCGTCAGGCGGCGTGGCCGCGCGCCAGCTGCTCACCAGGTCAGTGCGCAACAGCACCAGCAGCACCAGCGCCAGCAGGCCCACGCCCAGGCTGCTGACCTGCACCACCGTGGACGCCGGCCGCGCCGTGATCTGCCGCGTGGCCAGCACCATCCAGCGCGGCGCCACCGTCTCGCGCACGCTCGCGCGCAGCAGCCGGATTGCCGCATAGGCCAGCGCCGCGAACAGCGCCACGGCCACCGCAAAGCCCCCNACCGCAATCAAGCCCAGCATGCGGTCGGCGCTGGCGGCCAGCAGCAGGGCGGCAAAGCCCGCCACCCCCAGCAGCAGCACCGCCGCCGAAGCCGGGCGCAGCGCNCCCACGTCGCGCCGCAGCACGCGAAGTGCCGGCACCTGCGCCAGCTGCAGCACCGGCGGCAGGCCAAAGGCCACCAGCAGCGTCAGCCCCACGCCCAGGCCAAAGCCCAGCGGCCACAGCCCCGGCAGCGGCAGGTCCACCGCCACCAGCCCGGCGAGCAGCCGCACGAACACCAGATGCACGCCGTAACCCAGCGCCAGCCCGATCGCGCTCGCCGCCAGCGACGCCAGCCCGAACTCGATCGCATAGCTCGCCGCCAGCGTGCGCTGGCGCAGCCCCAGCACGCGCAGCATGGCGCAGTCGTCGAGGTGCCGGTTGGCGAAGTCGCGCGCGGCCAGCGCAACGGCCACCGCGCTGAGCAAGGCGGCCAGCAGCGCCACCACCTTGAGGAACTTGCCCGCGCGGTCGAGCGTCTGGCGCATCTCGGGCCGGCCCGACTCCAGCGATTCGAGCCGCATGCCCCGGCCCTGCGGGCCTTGCAAGGCCTGCTGCACCCAGGCGGTGTAGCGCCGCACCGCGCCGGGCTCCCCGGCCACGGCCAGGCGGTAGGTGACGCGGCTGGCGGGCTGGATCAGGCCGCTGGCGGCCACGTCCGCGTCGTTGAGCATCACCCGCGGCGCAAAGTTGAGAAAGCCCGCGCCGCGGTCCGGCTCATTGGCGATCAGCGCCGTGGCGCGCAGCTTCAGGTCGCCCAGCCACAGCGCATCGCCGGGCTGCAGCCCCAGGGATTCGAACACCGCGGCGTCGGCCCAGACCTCGCCGCGCGGCGGAATGCCCGCGGCCGCCTGTTCCGGCGTCTGGGCGCGCGGCTGCAGCGTCAGCGTGCCGCGCAAGGGGTAGCCTGCCGCCACGCCCTTGAGCGCCACCAGGCGGCTGGCGCCGCCCTGCGCATCGTCGGCGCGCGCCATGGTGGGGAAGGTCAGCGTCTGCACGGTGCGCAAGCCCAGCGCCTGCGCCTGCTGGGCAAAGGCCGGCGGGGGCGGGTTGTCGCTGACCAGCACCGCGTCGCCGCCGAGCAGCTGGGCCGCGTCGCGCTGCAGGCCGGCGTCGAGCCGGTCGGCAAAGAAACCCACCGCGCTCAGCGCCGCCACCGCCAGCGCCACGGCGAGGAAANNCACCCGCAGTTCGCCCGCGCGCAGGTCGAGCCAGAGGCTGCGCAGGGCCAGCCGCCAAACCGAAGGCGGACGCAAGGGAACGGAAGCTGTCGAGGAAACGGCGTCAGACATGCCGTCACCTTAGCGCAAAGCGCAAGGGCGCGGGCCGCGCAGGGACAGCGCCGGCGCCAAGGCGCTCAGCCCTCAGGCTGGCTGGCCGGGCCGGTTCAGGGTCACCCTAAATCCGGCAGTTGGGCATGGTCGAGCGGGCTGCCATCGGGTGGGCGGGCAAGGCGCAAACCGCAGCAATGGCCTGCGCCATTGCGAGGATTTGCAACGCCGCCCGCATGCCCGAGGGCGGCTCGATCGGCCATGCAGTGCACTCACCAAAAGGTGAACGTCAGGCCGTACAGAAAATCTTCTCAAAACAAGAACCTGTAGGAAACTACGTACGGCCAACTGCCGGATTTAGGGTCACACGCTCGCCAGCGAATCCGCCGGCGTGCGCAGTCGCGGGCCGGCCAGTTCGGGCTGCAGGCGCAGGCGCTCGGGCGCGCTGTAGCAGACGAAGCGCCGGTTGGTCGCGCGGCCGATGGCGCACAGCCCGACGTGCCGGGCCACCTGTAAGCCCATTTCGGTGATGCCGCTGCGCGAAATGACCACCGGCACGCCCATCTGCGCGGCCTTGATCACCATCTCGCTGGTCAGCCGGCCGGTGGTGTAGAACACCTTGTCGGGCGCGCTGGCCATCGGCTCGCCCTGCAGGCCCATCCAGCCGGCGATGGTGTCCACCGCGTTGTGGCGGCCCACGTCCTCGACGAAGAACGCCATGTGCTCGCCGCGGAACAGGGCGCAACCGTGCACCGAGCCGGAGGACTTGTAGGTGCTGTCCTGCAGCCGCATGGTGTTCACGATGGCGTAGAGCTGCGCCTGGGTGATCGCGGCATCGGGCAGGCGCAGGCGGTCGAGTTCGGCCATCAGGTCACCGAACACGCTGCCCTGACCGCAGCCGGTGGTGACCACGCGGCGCGCGGTGCGCGCCTCGATGTCGGCCACGCCCGCGTGGGTGCGCACCGCAGCCGCGCCAACCTCCCAATCCACCGTGACCGATTCCACCGCGGAGACATGGTCGATCAGCCGCTGGTTGAGCAGGTAGCCCAGCACCAGCAGCTCCGGGCGCGCGCCCAGGGTCATGAGCGTGACGAGTTCGCGCTTGTCCACGTACACGGTGAGCGCGCGCTCGCCCGGAATGGAGAGCGTTTCCGTCTCGCCGAACTCGTTGACGACCGACACCTCGCGCGTCAACGGCGCCGCGGCCTGCGTCAGCCGCGGCAGGCTGTGCATGCGCACCGCGCTCAGGATTTCTTGCCGGCTGGCGCAGCCGGCGCCGCGGGTGCCGCGGGTGCGGCCGCAGGGGCTGGTGCTGCCGCCACCGCCTCGGGGTTGTAGACGAAAGGCCCGGGGTCGGCGCACGGCGGCGTGGCGATGGCCGCGTGGGTTTCCCGGCCCGCGGCCTTGGCCGCCTTGTAGTAGGCCGCGGCGGCGCGGTCCTGCGCCTTGCACAGCTGGAAGGCCGCCACCTTGTCGCTCCAGGCGGCCTTGGCCTTGGCCTCGGCGGCCTTGGCCTGGGCTTCGGGGCTCGGCGGGGGCAGCTTGGCCTGGGCCGCCCCGGCGAGAACGGCAACCAGCGTAAAGAAGAACAGACGTTTCATGGGTGCACTCCGCAAGGTTTCAGAACCCGCCGTCAGGCTGCATGCTGGGGCGCGCCGGCCGTGGCGGCTGCCGCGGCCGAGCGCTGCGCCGGAATCTTGCCGGCCTTGATGTCGTCGTACCAGAGCTCGTGGTGCTCGCGTGCCCAGGCTTCGTCGACATAGCCGGTCTTCATGGCGTCGAGCGCGCCCTCCATGCCCACGGAGCCCATGTAAATGTGGCCCATGAACATGGCCATCATCGCCACGGTGGCGACGTTGTGCACCATGTTGGCAATCTGCATGGTGCCGCGCTCGTAGACGAGGCCGGGGATGAGTTTGTCGAGCACCAGACCGGAGCCGACGACGACGGCACCGAGCAGGAACACCCCACCCCAGAACACGATCTTCTCGCCGGCGTTGAACCGGTGCGAAGGCACTTCATGTTCCGACAGCAGACCACCGCCGCGCAGCACCCACTTCACGTCGCTGGCGTTGGGGATGTTGTCCTTGAGGAAAGTGAAGAACACGATCACCAGCGACACCGCGAACAAGGGGCCGGCGAAGTTGTGCACGTTCTTGAGCGCGTAGGTGAGCCAGCCGAACAGCGTGGAGCCGATGATGGGCAGGATGAAGAACTTGCCCCAGGCCATGACGATGCCCGAAACGGCCAGCGCCACGAAGGCCCCGGCGTTGGCCCAGTGGGCCGCGCGCTCGAACGGCGTGAAGCGCTCGATCTTGCGGCCCGTGGGCGCCCCGTGCAGCTTGATCATGCCCACGCGCCAGTAGAACAGCGCCAGCGCAAGCAGCACGATGAGCAGCAGCGAACCGCCGTAGGGAATCAGCCAGTTGTTGCGCGTCTGGCGCCAGGCCTCACCCGCTGTGGTGACGCGCGAGCCTGGGTACTGCACCGTGGGCTGGATCAGGTTGCCGGCCTCGGGCGCCTCGCTCTTGGGCAGGCTGCTGTAACCGGTCACGCCGGCGCCGACCTGGCGCCAGATCGGCGCGTTGTTGCCGGGCTGCACCTTGGCGCGCTCGGCGTTGGTCTGGTCGGCGTAGCCGGGGATGGTGCTGGCGTCGGGCGCGATCTGGAAGATGTTGGCGCTCTGGATGCCGCCGAGCGCCGGCGCGGCGGCAGCGGCGGGCGCGTCGGCGGCTTTGTCCTGCGCGAGGGCCCCGGTGCTCAGGCAGGCGCCGAGCATGGCGGCGGCGAATAGGTGTCGCATGGCGAGGCTCCTGCGGGGTCAGTTCGCGCGGCTGGGGTTGTA
This sequence comes from Burkholderiaceae bacterium, assembly GCA_013693755.1. Classification (GTDB taxonomy): domain Bacteria; phylum Pseudomonadota; class Gammaproteobacteria; order Burkholderiales; family Burkholderiaceae_C; genus Tibeticola. The sequence continues at coordinate 2,240,280 of CP059256.1, read as the reverse complement.
GTCGTTCTGGCCGTATTGGGCCCGGGCGCGCAGTTCGTTTTCCCAGCTGGCCTTGTCGCCGGGCTTCCAGCCCGGGGCGGTGAAGGCCGCCACGCCGGTGCCCATGTAGCGCGGGGCATCGTGCCGCGCCGCGCCGAGTTCCTGCCTGGCTTCGCCGCAGGCGCTGAGGGCCACGGCGGCTGCCAGCGGCACGAGGATGCGCAGGGATGCTTTCATGACTTCGCTCCTTCGGCCTTGGCTGCGGCCTTGTTGCTGCCATAGGCGGTGCCCCAGCCCCAGACTTCGGCGCCCTTGCCGCGCTGCAGCACGCGGGTGCGGAAGATGTCGGCGATCACGTCGCCATCGCCGGCGAGCAAGGCCTTGGTGGAGCACATTTCCGCGCAGGCGGGCAGCTTGCCCTCGGCCAGGCGGTTGCGGCCGTACTTGTCGAACTCGGCCTGGCTGCCGTGCGGTTCGGGGCCGCCGGCGCAGAAGGTGCACTTGTCCATCTTGCCGCGCACGCCGAAGGTGCCCTGCGAGGGGAACTGCGGCGCACCGAAGGGGCAGGCGTAGGAGCAGTAGCCGCAGCCGATGCAGACGTCCTTGTCGTGCAGCACGACGCCATCGTCGGTGCGGTAGAAGCAGTTGACCGGGCACACCGCCATGCAGGGGGCGTCCGAGCAGTGCATGCAGGCCACCGAGATGGACTTCTCGCCGGGCATGCCGTCGTTGATGGTGACCACCCGGCGCCGGTTCACGCCCCAGGGGATTTCGTTCTCGTTCTTGCAGGCGGTGACGCAGCCGTTGCACTCGATGCAGCGCTCGGCGTCGCAGATGAACTTCATTCGTGCCATCGCTGGGACTCCTTAGGCTTTCTCGACGTTGCAGATGGTGGTCTTGGTTTCCTGCATCATGGTCACGGCGTCGTAGCCGTAGGTGGTGCCGGTGTTGACCGCCTCGCCGCGCACCACGGGGTGCGCGCCCTTAGGNTAGTAGGGCAGCATGTCCACGCCCTGCCAGTGACCGGAGAAGTGGAAGGGCATGAAGCAGGTGTCGGGGCCGACGCACTCGGTCACCCGCGCCTGCACGTTCAGGCGTGCCCCGGTGGGCGAGACCAGCCAGACGCGGTCGCCGTCGCGGATGCCGCGCTCAGCCGCCGCCTTGGGGTTGATCTCGACGAAGGCGACCTGCTGCAGTTCGGCCAGCCAGGGGTTGGAGCGGGTTTCCTCGCCGCCGCCCTCGTACTCGACCAGACGGCCCGAGGTGAGGATGAGCGGGAACTTCTTGGCCAGACCGTCGGCGATGGCCTTGTCCTGCACGGTCTTGTAGAGCGTGGGCAGGCGCCAGAAGGCCTTCTTGTCGTCGTAGGTCGGGTACTTGGCGGCCAGGTCGGGCCGGGTGCCGTAGAGCGGCTCGCGGTGCTGGGGAATGGGGTCGGGNAAGTTCCAGACCAGCGCACGCGCCTTGGCGTTGCCGAAGGGGTGGCAGCCGTGCTTCATGACCACGCGCTGGATGCCGCCGGAGAGGTCGGTCTTCCAGTTCTTGCCTTCGGCGGCGGCCTTCTCGGCCTCGGTGAGGTCGTCCCACCAGCCGAGCTTCTTGAGCAGGAGGTGGTCGAACTCGGGGTAGCCGGTGGGGATTTCGGCACCGAGCGAGCAGGAGCCATCTTCGGCCAGCAGGCTCACGCCGTCGCGCTCCACGCCGAAGTTGGCGCGGAAGTTGCCGCCGCCGTCCATGACGTGCTTGGAGGTGTCGTACAGGTTGGGCGAGCCGGGGTGCTTGATCTCGGCGGTGCCATAGCACGGCCAGGGCAGGCCGAAGTAGTCACCGCTCATGTCGTAGCCGGTTTCCTTGTCGACGACCTTGCCCTTGCACTTGAGCGTCTTGACGTCGAAGGCGCGCATGTTGCGCATGTGGGCCTTCAGGCGCTCGGGGCTCTGGCCGGTGTAGCCGATGGTCCAGACGCTGCGGTTGATTTCGCGCAGGATGTCCTCGGGCACGGGCTCGTCCATGCCCTTGACCTTCTGCATCTTGTAGTTCTTGACCAGTTCCTTGCCGAAGCCGAGCTTCTCGGCGAGCTGGTACATGATCATGTGGTCGCTGCGGCTCTCCCACAGCGGCTCGATGACCTTCTCGCGCCACTGGATCGAGCGGTTGGACGCGGTACAGGAGCCGCTGGTCTCGAACTGGGTGGCCGCGGGCAGCAGGTAGACCGCGCGGTTGGGGTTGAGGTCTTCAGGCTTGCCGGGCATGGCGGCCATGGCGGCGGTGGCCGAGGGGTAGGGATCGACGACGACGAGCAGGTCGAGCTTGTCCATCGCGCGCTTCATCTCCAGGCCGCGCGTCTGCGAGTTCGGTGCGTGGCCCCAGTAGAAGATGCCGCGCAGGTTCGGGCCCTGGTCGATGAGGTCGTTCTTCTCCAGCACGCCGTCGATCCAGCGCGAGACGGTGATGCCGGGCTTGCTCATCATCGAGGGGTCGGCGAAGCGGCCCTTGATCCACTCGAAGTCCACGCCCCAGACCTTGGCGAAGTGCTTCCACGAACCCTCGACGATGCCGTAGTAGCCGGGCAGCGAATCGGGGTTGGGGCCGACGTCGGTGGCGCCCTGCACGTTGTCGTGGCCGCGGAAGATGTTGGCGCCGCCGCCGCTCTTGCCGATGTTGCCCAGCGCAAGCTGCAGGATGCACGAGGCGCGCACCATGGCCGTGCCGATGGTGTGCTGCGTCTGGCCCATGCACCAGACGATGGTGCCGGGCCGGTTCTCGTGCAGCATGGTGGCGATCTTGACCATCTGCGCCTCGCCCACGCCGCAGACTTCCTCGACCTTGTCGGGCGTCCACTTGGCCATCACGTCTTCGCGCACCTTGTCCATGCCGTAGACGCGGTCGTGGATGAACTGCTTGTCTTCCCAGCCGTTCTTGAACACGTGGTAGAGCAGGCCGAACAGGAAGGGAATGTCGGTGCCGGAGCGGATGCGCACGTACTCGTCGGCCTTGGCCGCGGTGCGGGTGAAGCGCGGGTCCACCACGATCATCTTGCAGCCGGTTTCCTTGGCATGCAGCATGTGCAGCAGGCTCACCGGGTGGGCTTCGGCGGCGTTGGAGCCGATGTAGAGCGCCACCTTGTTGTTGCGCATGTCGTTGTAGGAGTTCGTCATGGCGCCGTACCCNCAGGTGTTGGCCACGCCGGCCACCGTGGTGGAGTGGCAGATGCGCGCCTGGTGGTCGCAGTTGTTGGTGCCCCAGAAACTGACGAACTTGCGCAGCAGGAAGGCCTGCTCGTTGTTGTGCTTGGACGAGCCCACGAAGTACAGGCTGTCCGGGCCGCTGGCTTTGCGCAGCTCCAGCATCTTGGCGCTGATTTCGTTGAGCGCCTGGTCCCAGCTGATGCGCTCGTACTTGCCGTTGACGAGCTTCATCGGGTAGCGCAGCCGGTACTCGCCGTGGCCGTGCTCACGCAGCGCGGCGCCTTTGGCACAGTGCGCGCCAAGGTTGATGGGCGAATCGAACACCGGCTCCTGGCGCACCCAGACGCCGTTCTCCACCACGGCATCGACGGCACAACCCACCGAGCAGTGGGTGCACACCGTGCGCTTGACTTCGACCTTGCCGTTGCCGAGGTCGCCCTTGGCGTCGGCGGCGCGGGCGCGCTTCATCAGCGTGAGCTGCGAGGCCGCCAGCCCCACACCGACGCCGAGGCCGGAGCGGCGCAGGAAGGCCCGGCGGTCCATGGTGGGCAGCGCCTGGCTCAGGCCGCGGCGCAGCCGGTGCACGAAGGGTGATTCGGCCGCGGCCACGGCCGCCTGTTCTTTGCGGGTGAGCAACATGCGAGGGCTCCTGGGCGGTGGTGGGCGCGTCAGCTGCGCGCGGTCTGGTAGTAGTGTCGAACGTGGTCGCTGAGGCTGTAGCCGCCACCGCGCTTGGGCGCCTGGCCCTCGCGCGGCTCGGGCGCGGCCTCGCGCACGGCGGGCAGCAGCGAGGCCGCCGCGGCGACGGCCCCTGCGGTGGCCACGCCACCGAACACGGTGCGTCGGGTGAGCTTGGGAGAGGATGTGCGCATGGTCGGCTCCTTCTGGGGGCGTGCTGCCCTCTGGTTCTTTGACATCTCAACGATCTGACCTTAGCCACCGAGTGTCGCGGCTGCTATCCGGGAAAACCTTGAGGCTTTTGATTTTTCGCAAATTGAGACAGACCGGGGTGACGCGCGCGTGACATCGCGGCCTGCGCGCTGCCCGCGCACGATGCCCTCAAACATCAAAAACAATAGCAAAATCTGACCATTTCGCGCTGGGGTCGGGGTGGAAAGCTTGAAAGTTCAGCCCAGCAGGTCGAAACCCTGCTGCTCCACCTGCAGAAAGGCCTGGGTGAAGGCGGCCAGCGCGGCGTAGAAGCGCGCCTGCGGGTGGGCGGTGATGGCCTCGCACATGCGCTGGCCCCAAGGTTGCAGGTGCTTGGAGAAGAAGGCCTGCTGCTGGGTGAGGTTGGCCACGGCCACGTCCTCGCCGGCGATGAGGTAGCGCATCACCTCGCACACGCAGGCGATGTGGTCCTCGGTCTCGGGCAGCGCCTCGTCGCGCGCCAGGCCCAGCGCGGCCAGGTCGCTGCGCAGGGCGGCCAGTGGCTTNTCGTTGAGAAAGCCGCTGAGGTAGTGCGAGCCGAACAGGTACACCTCGGGCTTGCCCACGCCGCCGAACAGCGTGTCGTACTCGGCGCGCAGGGCCGCCTCGTCGTGCTCGCGCGCGGCGGCCACCAGGGCGCGCCAGGGTTCCTCCAGGAAACCGCCGGCCGCGGGCGCCTCGGTGACGGCCACGCGCAGCTGCGCGAGCAGCTCGGCGCTGGGCGGCGCGTAGTACAGCGCCGCGAGCAGACCGTAGACCTCGGCGCGGGCGGTTTCTTCGTCGAGCGTGGGGGCAAGGTGCAGGGCGTCGTCGGACATGGTGCGGGGTGCTTCAAAGGTCGGTGATGCGCGACTCGTCGGGCGAGGTGTGCAGGTCGATGACGCGGCAGTCGCCACACATCTTGAGCCGCTCGGCCGCTGCGCCCTGGAACATCGGGTGGCCGCCCAGCCGCGCGAGCATGGCCTCGATGGCCTGCACCGTGCCGAAGGGCTTGCCGCACCGCACGCAGGCCCAGGGCCTGGCCTCGGCGAGCACGCGCGGGCTCTGGCGCTCGGGCGTGGTGAGCAGCCGCGGCTGCAGCGAGAGCGCGTCCTCCGGGCAGGTCTTGACGCACAGGCCGCACTGCACGCAGTTCTTCTCGATGAAGCGCAGTTGCGGCGCCTGCGGGTTGTCGAGCAGCGCGCCCGCGGGGCAGGCGCCCACGCAGCTCATGCACAGCGTGCAGCGCGCGGTATCGACCTGCACCGTCCCCAGNGGCGACGCCGCGGGCAAGGCCACCGCGTGCGAGCGTGCGGCAGCGGCCAGCGGCGCGTGGGTGATGAGGTGGTCGAGCGCGAGTTCGAGCGTGCCGCGCTTGGTCGGCGCCACGGCAAAGCGGGCCGCTTCGGCGGGGCCCTTGGGCCGGTCCAGGCGCAGCGCCTGCAGCTCGGCGTCGAGCGCGCTCGGGTGGGCGGCGCGCAGCAGGCGCAGGTGCCCNTCGCCATAACCCAGCCCGGTGAGGATAGCCTGCGCCACATCCATCTGCGCCTGCAGGCCGTCGAGGTATTGCGGCGCCTCCTCGTCCGTCACCAGCACGGCGATCTGGCGCGCGCCAAAGGCGATGGCGGAGAGCCAGAGCTCGATGCCGGTGCTGGCCGTGTGCCAGAGCGCCTGCGGGATCACCTGGGCCGGCACGCCGTGCATGAGGCCCAGGCGCGCGCCGCGCCCGAGCTCCTCGACCAGCGCCTGCCCGCGGCCCTGGCTGTGCAGCAGCAGCACCGCGTCGCGCCCGCCGGCGGCGGTGTACGCGGCCAGCAACGCGCGCCAGCCGTCGCCGCGCTCGCTGGCGCGTGGGTAGGCGTAGCCCAGCGCGCCGGTGGGGCACACCGTGGTGCAGGCGCCGCAGCCCACGCACAGGTGCGGGTTGACCTCGATGCGCTGGCGCGCGAGGTCGGAGCGGATGGCCTCAGCCGAGCAGATGTCCACGCAGGTCGCGCAGCCCACGGTCTTGTTGCGGCCGTGGGCGCAGATCTTGGCGTCGTAGCGGAAGAAGCGCGGCTTCTCGAACGTGCCCACGAGTTCGCGCAGCTTGAGCGCGGTGGCCGCGTCCAGCGTCTGCGCGCGGAAATACCCCTGCGGCAAGGCGTGCTGCAGAAAGGTGGGCGTGGCCTGCGCGCCGCGCAGGTCGAGCACCAGGTCGAAGCGCTCGGACTGTTCCTCGGCCTCGCGGGTGAAGTCGATGGCGCCGGCCACGGTGCACACCTTCGCGCACGCGCGGTGCGCGCGGCAGGCGGAGAGGTCGATCTGGTAGTCCAGCCCGATGGCGTTCTCGGGGCAGGCGGCGACGCAGGCGTTGCAGCGGGTGCAGAGGTCGAGGTCGATGGGGTTGTCGGCACGCCAGCGCAGCTCGAAGGCGCCCAGCCAGCCGCTGAGCCCGGTGAGCGTGCCCGCCAGCACCGGCCAGCGCCGTGCCTGCGCGCCGCCGGCCGCGCCGGGGCCCTGGGCGAACACGGTCACCTCCAGCGCGTCGGCCAGCAGCGCGGCGGCAGCCTCGGCGGCGTCGAGCGCGCCGATGACGAGCACGCGGCCGCGGCTCTCGTAGCTCACGGTGGGCACGGGTTCGGGTTCCTCGCGGCGGGCGGCGGCCAGCAGCGCGGCGATCTTCGGCGTGGCCTGCGCGGCGTCGCGGCTCCAGCCNCCGGTTTCGCGGATGTTGACGAAGCGGATCGGCACCGCCGGGCCGCGGCCGTCGTGGGCCTGCGCGGCGAGTTCCGCAAAGAGCTTCTGCTCCTGCGTGCAGGCGACGGCGACGGGCTCGCTGCCCTCGGCGGCGTGCAGAAAGGCGCCCGCTTCGCGCCGGCACAGCGTGCTGTGGATGGTCAGGCCGGGCTCGCCCAGCGACTGGGCCAGGGGCTTGGCCGCCAGCGGCATGGTGCGGTTGCAGTCGCAGATCAGGGTCTTCATGCGTCAGGGGAACGAGGGAATCGGGGGTGCGGCGCGCGAAGCGTGGGGCGCTGCGGCCGTTTGCGTGTCGGGCGAGGCGGACGGTTCGATCGGCGGCTCGGCGGACGGCGCGACAGCGGACACGTCGGGAGTCACCGGGTGCGCATCGACCCGCGCCGTGTCGGTCACGGGCACGGCGGGCTCGTCTGCCCGCTCCTGCGGCGCGTCGAACAGGCCCAGCGCCTGCGCACTCTGCATCTCGCGCAGCAGGGCGGCGGGCAAGGGGCTGGGGCGGGTGTAGTCGTCGATGTAGATGTCGAGGCCGTCCATCACGTTGAAATGCGGGTCGGCAAACAGCTTCTTGACGGCAGCGGCCCGCACCTCGGGCGCGACGTTGCGGGCCATGAAGGCGCGCACGTCGGCGCCGGCGGGCAAGACCAGCGCGTCCGCCAGCGAAGGCGGGGGCCTCGGGCGCGGGGTCGGCCGGGGCGTCGCGGCGGGGCGGGCGCGACGCCGGGCGACTGCCGTGCAGTGGCAGCCGGCGGCGCGTCCTGGCCAGACTGCAAGGCCGGCGCGCGGGGCGGCGCAGGCGCGGCCTGGGGTGGTTCGGCGCCCGCGCGGCCTTCGCGCACCTCGGCTTTGCGCCGCGACCAGCGGCTGAAGAAGCCGTCCTCAGCCATGGTCGCGCCCCGCGCCTTTGCGCTTTTCGCCGGTGCTGACCGATGCGGGGTTGCCGAAGCGGTCGGTCAGCGGCAGGAAGCTCTGCGGGCGCTGGCGGCGCTTGGGCTCAGGGGTGTAGTGGGCCTGGGCGAAGGCGCGCATCCACTCCACCACGTCGGCCGGGGCGCTGACCTGCTCGACGGTTTCCTGCGCGTCGAGCCAGCGGCCGGCGTCGTGGTAGCTCAGNGAAACGGCCACCGGCCGGGCCACCGGTGCCTCGGCGAGCCGGGGCTCTTCCTCCATGCGCCAGAGCACGAACCAGCAAGGCGCGGGAGCGCTGGCGTTGAGCACATAGCCCTCGGCGTCGTCGCGAAACAGCTCGACGGTGAAGCCCGGNTGCAGCCAGCGCTCTTCGCGGTCGGTCTGCAGCAGGCGGCGCGGCGCGGTGCCGAACTGCCCTTCGTCGAGCAGCACGTCATCGAGCACCCAGCGCCACGGCTGCCAGCGGCTCATGGCACCGGGCACGGCCTCGCGGCGCATGACCACGGCGACGCGCACGCTGGGGCGGCCGGCGGAATCGACAGGGGACTCTTCTGCGGGGACACGGCGGCGGGCGAAGGCTGGCGAACACTGAAGCGCGCACTGTACGGCATCGCAGCGGCCCGGTGTTGTCGCGGCGGTGGCGGTGGAGATGCGCTCAGTCCTGCTTAAGGCAACGCTGAACAAGTCCCTCGCGCGCCGCGCATCCTGGCGGCGGGCGGTTTGCTTCGTTGCAGATGCTCGCCATAGCCCCCGCTATGGCTGCGCCCGCGCCTCGCACCCCATCCCGCGGCCAGGCGCGCGCCATCGCGGGGACTTATTCAGCGTCGCCTAAGTCAGGCCCTCTCGCCCGTGCTAGGCTTGCACGCGCCTGCCACCCCCTGCCCTGCCCCATGCGACTGCTGCTGGTCGAAGACGATCCGATGATCGGCGAAGCCGTGCTCGAACTGCTGCGCGGCGAACGTTACGCGGTGGACTGGGTGCGCGATGGCGACATGGCCGACACGGCCCTGCGCAGCACGGCGTATGACCTGGTGCTGCTCGACCTCGGCCTGCCGCGGCGCGACGGGCTGGACGTGCTGCGCGNNCTGCGTGCGCGGCGCGACCGCACGCCGGTGCTGATCGCCACGGCACGCGACGCGGTGGCCCAGCGTGTGCAAGGTTTGGATGCCGGCGCGGACGACTATGTGCTCAAGCCCTATGCGCTCGACGAGCTGCTCGCGCGCATACGCGCACTGCTGCGCCGCGCGGCCGGGCGCGCCGAGCCGGTGTACGAGCACCAGGGCGTGAGCATCGACACCGTCACCCGCGAGGTGCGGGTTCACGGCCAGCCCGTGGTGCTGTCCGCGCGCGAGTGGGCGGTGCTCGAGGCGCTGCTGGCACGACCCGGGCGGGTGCTGTCGCGCGCGCAGCTCGAGGACAAGCTCTACGCCTGGAAAGACGGCATCAGCAGCAACGCGGTGGAGGTCTACATCCACGGCCTGCGCAAGAAGCTCGGCAACGAGCTGATCCAGAACGTGCGCGGCGTGGGCTATCTGGTGCCGCCGGCATGACGACGCGCGCGGTGCCTCCGTCCCCCGCGTTCTCGCTGCGGCTGCGGCTGCTGGCCTGGCTGCTCGGCGCGGTGGTGCTGNGGGCGCTGGTGCAGGCGGCGCTGGCCTACCGCACGGCGCTCGCCGAGGCCGACGAGATCTTCGACTACCACATGCAGCAGACGGCGCTGGCCCTGCGCGCGGGCCTGCCCGCGACGCTGGCGCGCCCGCCGCTGGTGAGCGAGGCGCAGGCGGAGAACTTCGAGTTCGTGGTGCAGATCTGGAGCAGCGACGGCGTGCGCATCTTCGAGTCCGCCGAGCGCGCCGCCCTGCCCCAGCGCGCGGTGCTGGGCTTCTCGGAAGTGGTGGCGCACGGCAGCCGCTACCGGGTCTACTCGCTGGCCACGCGCACGCAGGTGGTGCAGGTGGCGCAGGACCTGCGGGTGCGGCACCAGATGGCGCGCACGCTGGCGCTGCGCACCGTGCTGCCGACGCTGCTGATGGCGCCGCTGCTGGCGCTGGTGGTGGGCTGGGTGGTGAGCCGCTCGCTCGCGCCGGTGGCCNGGGTGAGCGCGCAGCTGGCGCGGCGCGCGGGCGATGACCTCGACACCGTGGACGAAAGCCAGTTGCCCGACGAGGTGCGCCCGCTGGTGCACGAGCTCAACGGCTTGTTCGGCCGGGTACGCGCGGTGCTGCAGGCGCAGCAGCATTTCGTCGCGGACGCCGCGCACGAGTTGCGCTCGCCCCTGGCCGCGCTCAAGCTGCAGGCCGAGGTGCTGCGCCGCGCGCGCGACGAGGCGGCGCAGGAGCGCGCGCTCGAGCGCCTGGACGCCGGCATCGACCGCGCCACACGGCTCATCGAACAGCTCATGGTGCTGGCGCGCCAGCAGGCCCAGGCCGCGCGCGGCGAGCCTGCGCAGACGCTGGACCTCGCCGCGCTGGCGCACGAGGCGCTGGCCGAGGCCACACCGGCCCTGAGCGCGGCCGGGCTCACCGCAGCCTACGACGGACCGGCCGACGGCGCCCGAATCCACGGCCATGCCGAGGCGCTGCGCATCGCGCTGCGCAACCTGCTCGACAACGCCGCGAAGTACACCCCGCGCGGTGGACAGGTGGTGCTGCGGTTGCAGCGCGAGCCGCCAGGCGGGTCGGGGTTCCCAGGCCACGGGCNNGCGGCCGCCTGGCTGCTCAGCGTCGAGGACAGCGGCCCCGGCATCGACGAAGCCCAGCGCGAGCGCGTGCTCGACCGCTTCTACCGCGTGCCCGGCACCGAAGCCCCCGGCAGCGGCCTGGGCCTGTCCATCGTCGCGGCGATTGCGGAGCTGCACGCGGCACGGCTGACGCTTGGGCGCAGCGAGGCGCTGGGGGCTTGGCGGTGAGATTGCGGCTGGTGGCGGTGTGAGTTAGTCCGTGTCCACTGGTCACTATTGATCCGGCAAGATGAGGTTTGCAGGCCGCGTGCTTGACGACGTGGTCGTGGAGTAAGAGCGCGCCCGCTCGGGGTGTGCTCCGATGAAAGCCTTGTGCCCATTGGCAGCCGCATGCAGCCGACTTGGTGCGCACAGGCACCGTGGTGCCGATGCGTGCTTGAAATTAGCTTGACGACAGCCTCGATGCCGTAGTACAGCATGTACCACCAGTCGATCGGATGTACTGATCGTGGCTTCCTGAGGAGAATTCCATGCGCCGCTATGAACACTTGGGACCCAAACGACCGCTCGCCCAACAGCCCGGCGGTGATTGCATCATCAACTCGGATCAAAGCCCTCTACAACCAGGCTAATCCGGAGAGGAAGGCCGAAAACGTAAGCCAAGCTGTCCGAACTTGGTTTGAAGCGGAAAGCCGAAACCGTGGCTGGGACAGCGTTGAGTGGGTAGGGAGCGAGGCGCTATTGCGCAAAGACTTCGCAAAGTCCGAGTAAATCCGGCGCAGGGCCGTTAGGTCGGAACCTTGCACTGGAATCGAACGCCCTACACGAGATCTGCACATCGCTGCCACCGCTATCCCCGCCCCTTTCCGCCCCCGCCAGGGCGGAAAGGGGAGCCCAGATTTGGTTGCTTCGCGCCGGCTACGCGTTTTCGACGCGTGAGGTCGCGGTGCGCTTCTTCATTCCCGAATTGGGAAACCTGCTGTCCTAGCAGCCTCGGGGGTGCGAGTACGCCACCAGCAGGCGGGCTGCGCCGCCCGCGAACCCAGTTGACGCAACGGGTCGGTATGCGAAGGGGCGGGCCTGATAAACCCCGCCGGCGCATGGAGCGCGCGGCGCGCGGTTCGTTGCGGCTCACGCACGCTCGCACCCGTGTCCGCGGGCCGCGCCAGCGCCCGCTGGCGGTGCGCCCACGCGCGCGAGGTCACTACGACGGGTGGCGCACCTATCTGGGCGCGAAGCAGTGCACCGCGACGCCCCGAGCCGTAGAAGCGTAGCCCGACACCAGAAGCAAAATCGGGCTCCCCTTCCGCCCGGCGGGGGCGGAAAGGGCGGGGATAGGGAAAGCGAGGTGCAGCCCGCGCGCTCCCCGAGAACAGCACACATCGCGGGCCCCGTTGGTCGTTCACCACCCGCACGGCCCCGGCACACCTTCCGCAGACAGCGAGCGATGCTGGACGACACCCGAACCAGCAGCATGCAGTTCCCCGCGCCGCGCGCAGCCACCAATACCCCCATACCCCAGCGCCATTCCGTGCGCAGGCGCTATGAAACCTGATGAACGGACGCCACCCCCATCACAAACCCTGGCCCCGCCAACCGCACCGCAGATCGAGCGCGAACCCGCCGCCGCGTTTCTGGCGCCACCCTGATGTGCCGCCCTGTTTAAGGCAACGCTGAACAAGTCCCTCGCGCGCCGCGCATCCTGGCGGCGGGCGGTTTGCTTCGTTGCAGATGCTCGCCATAGCCCCCGCTATGGCTGCGCTCTGCGCCTCGCACCCGCGGCCAGCGCGCGCGCCATCGCGGGGACTTATTCAGCGCTGCCTTAAGCCCTTCTAAGTCTGCCGCCCCAAAGTACGGCGCATCGACAACTTCATCCCCCGCAAAGGAGTTTTGCCATGCCTCGTCTGGTTCTGAACCGTCAACGCCTCGTGCTTGCCCTCGTCTCGGCCGGCGTCATTGCCGGTGCCGGGCTCGGAGGGCTTGGCACCAACCTCGCGCGCGCCGGGGTGCAGCCCACGCCGGTGAGCGCGGCCGCCGCGCCCGCGCCGGCCATGGCGCTGCCGGACTTCACGCAGATCACCAAGCAGAACGGCCCGGCGGTGGTGAACATCACCGTCACCGGGCTGACCAAGACCGCCGCCGGGCCGGCGCTGGACNCANACGACCCGATGGCCGAGTTCTTCCGCCGCTTCGGTGGCATGGACATGCCCGGCCTGCGCGGCGGCGGCAAGCCGCAGCCCACGCGGGGTGCGGGCTCGGGCTTCATCGTCGGCAGCGACGGCATCATCCTGACCAATGCGCATGTGGTGCGCGATGCGCAGGAGGTGACGGTCAAGCTCACCGACCGGCGTGAATACCGCGCCAAGGTGCTCGGCGCGNACCCGAAGACCGACATCGCGGTGCTCAAGATCGACGCGAAGAACCTGCCCACCGTCAGGCTTGGCGACCCCAAGGGCCTGCAGGTGGGCGAGTGGGTGCTGGCGATCGGCTCGCCGTTCGGTTTCGAGAACACGGTGACGGCCGGCGTGGTCAGCGCCAGGNGCCGCTCGCTGCCCGATGACAGCTTCGTGCCCTTCATCCAGACCGACGTGGCGGTGAACCCCGGCAACTCGGGCGGGCCGCTGTTCAACACGCGCGGCGAGGTGGTGGGCATCAATTCGCAGATCTACAGCCGCACCGGTGGCTACCAGGGCGTGTCCTTCGCCATTCCGATCGACGTGGCCAACCGCGTGAAGGACCAGATCATCGCCACCGGCAAGGCCAGCCATGCGCGGCTGGGCGTGGCGGTGCAGGAGGTGAACCAGACCTTCGCCGACTCGTTCAAGCTCAGCAAGCCCGAGGGTGCGTTGATCTCCAGCGTCGAGCCCGACGGCCCGGCCGACAAGGCCGGCCTCAAGAGCGGCGACGTGATTCTGAAGGTGGACGGTCAGCCCATCGTCAGTTCGGGCGACCTGCCCGCGCTCATCGGCCAGGCCGCGCCGGGACAGAAGGTGACGATGCAGATCTGGCGCCAGGGCAAGGCTGAGGAGATCGTGGCCAAGCTCGGCGACGCGAGCGACAAGCCGGCCNAGGTGGCTGCCGCCGGCGACGAGGCGCTGGGCAAGGCCAAGCTCGGCCTGGCGCTGCGCCCGCTGCAACCCGGCGAGAAGCGCGAAGCCGGCGTGGGCAGCGGCCTGCTGATCGAGGACGTGGCCGGCCCCGCGGCCATGGCCGGCGTGCAGCCCGGCGACGTGCTGCTGGCCATCAACGGCACGCCGGTGACGCAACCCGACCAGGTGCGCGCCGCCGTGGCCAAGGCCGACAAGTCGGTGGCGCTGTTGATCCAGCGCGACGGGCAGCGCATCTTCGTGCCGGTGCATCTGGGGTGATGCTCTGTTTTTGAGAGCACACCCTGACCGGCTGGCGCTGGGGTAACGGTGGAATATCCTCGAAAAGCCCTTGCAGCACCCCTGACGCGGCACCCGAAGGCCCGTCGCGGGACCCAGCCCGACCGCGCGGGCCTCTGACCCGCCACCGCCTCACGCCGGACGCGCCCCACGGTGCGTCCGGCGTGTTTCGTTCTGGCGGCGCGCTTTCATCCGCCGTGGACGAGGCCCGGTGCCCGTGCCTGATGACCCGGCGTGGCGGACGGGCACACTCACCCCGGCGCCGCGACGGCCGCCTCTCGCCGCAACCGCCTCGGCGCTGAGGCGCACCGCGCAGTACTTGACCTCGGGGATCTTGCCGAAAGGGTCGAGCGCGGGGTTGGTCAGCACGTTGGCCGCCGCCTCCACGTACGCAAAGGGGATGAACACGGTGCCGGGCTGCATGCCGTCGTCGCGCCGGGCGGTGAGCACCACCTCGCCGCGGCGCGAGGCCACGCGCAGCGCCTCACCCGGCGCCACGCCCAGGCGCGCGAGGTCGTCGCCGTGCAGGCTGGCGGTGGGGCCGGGCTCCAGGGCGTCGAGCACCGTGCTCCGGCGCGTCATGGCGCCGGTGTGCCAGTGTTCGAGCTGACGGCCGGTGATGAGCACGAAGGGGTAGTCAGCATCGGGCACCTCGGCCGGCGGCGAGACGCCGGCGGGCACGAGCTTGAGGCGGCCGCTCTCGGTGGGGAAGCGCTTGCGGAAGATCACCGGCTGGCCGGGGTCGTCCGCGCTCAGGCAGGGGTAGGTGACACTGCCCTGGCGCTGCAGCCGCGCCCAGCCGATGCCGCTGATGGCGCCGGCCATGGCGAGCCGCATTTCCTCGAAAACCGCGTCCACCCCAGCGTGCTCCGGTGCTTCGTTGCTGCGTTTTTCATAGTCCCACGGCAGGTCNAGGCGCTCGGCGAGGCGCTGCAGAATCCACAGATCGCGCCGCGCATCGCCCGGCGGCGCCAGCACGGCGCGGCCGAGCTGCACCGTGCGGTCGGTGTTGGTGGCGGTGCCGGTTTTCTCGAACCAGGTGCTCGCGGGCAGCACCACGTCGGCCAGCCAGGCGGTTTCGGTGAGGAAGGCGTCCTGCACCACCAGGTGTTCGAGCGCGGCGAGCGCGGCGCGCGCGTGCGCGAGGTCGGGGTCGCTCATGGCAGGGTTCTCGCCCATGATGAGCATCCCGCGGATGCGCCGCGCGTCGTCGCTGGCGGCCAGCGCGGCGTGCAGGATCTCCACCACCGTGAGGCCGGGCTGCGGCGGCAGCGACACGCCNCACAGCCGCTCGAAGCGCTCGCGCACGGCGGGGTCGGCCACGCGCTGGTAGTTGGGCAGCATCATGGGGATGAGGCCGGCGTCGCTCGCGCCCTGCACGTTGTTCTGGCCGCGCAGCGGATGCAGGCCGGTGCCGGGGCGGCCGATGTGGCCGGTGAGCGCGGCCAGCGCGATGAGGCAGCGCACGTTGTCGGTGCCGTGCACATGCTGCGTCACGCCCATGCCCCAGAAGATCATGGCTGCGTCGGCGCTGGCATAGGCGCGCGCCACCTCGCGCAGCGTGTCGGGGGCGATGCCGCACAGGGGCGCCATGCGCTCGGGCGAGNNCTCGCGCACATGCGCGGCCAGCGTCTCGTAGCCCTCCACGCGCTCGCGCACGAAGGCCTCGTCCACCAGGCCCTCGGTGACGATGACGTGCAGCAGCGCGTTGAGCAGCGCCACGTCGCTGCCGGGGGTAAAGCGCAGTTCGCGCCAGGCGTGCAGCGAGAGGTCGGTGTGGCGCGGGTCGGCCACCACCAGGCGCGCGCCGCGNGTCACCGCGTTCTTCATCCAGGTGGCGGCCACCGGGTGGTTGCCCGCGGGGTTGGCGCCGATGACGAAGATGAAGTCCGCCTGCGCCACGTCGCGCACCGGGTTGCTCACCGCGCCCGAGCCCAGGCCCTCGAGCAGCGCGGCCACGCTGGAGGCATGGCACAGCCGGGTGCAGTGGTCCACGTTGTGGGTGCCAAAGCCGGTGCGCACGAGCTTCTGGAACAGGTAGGCCTCTTCGTTCGTGCCCTTGGCCGAGCCGAACCCGGCCAGCGTCTGCGGCCCGTGAAGCGCGCGCAGGCGCACAAAGCCCTGGGCGGCGGCGTCGAGCGCCTCGTCCCAGCTCGCTTCGCGGAACACCTCGCGCCAGTCCAGCCCGCGGCGGATGGCCGACGCGTCCTTGGGCACGCCGGGCTTGCGCAGCAGCGGGCGCAGCAGCCGGTCCGGGCTGTGCGCATAGTCCCAGCCGAAACGCCCCTTGACGCACAGCCGTCCCTCGTTAGCCGGGCCCTGCGCGCCCTCGACGCCGACGATGCGCGCGCCCTGCACCGCCACCTCGATGCGGCAGCCCACGCCGCAGTAGGGGCAGACCGTCTCAACCTTGCGCNNGGCGGCGNNGCTCCGCCGGGCGGGCTTTGCCGGCAGCAGCGCGCCGGTGGGGCAGACCTGCACGCATTCGCCGCAGGCCACGCAGCGGCTCGCACCCAGGGCGTCGCCAAAGTCGAACACGATGCGCGCCTCGGCGCCGCGGCCGGCAAAGCCGATGACTTCGTTGCCCTGCACCTCGCGGCAGGCGCGCACGCAGCGGCTGCACTGGATGCAGGCGTCCATGCGCACGGCAATCGCCGGGTGGCTGAAGTCGGGCGCTTGGGGCGGGCGTGCCAGCGCGGTGAGGGCGGCGCGCGGCTGCACGCCGAGCTGCGCGGCCCAGGCGCCGAGCTCGCCGTGGGCGGCGGGGCCGTCATGCGAGGGTGCGGCGGTGCTCAGCTCCGCCTGCAGCAGTTCCAGCACCAGCGCCTGGCTCTTGCGGGCGCGCGGGCTGTTGGCGTGCACCTGCATGCCGGGCTGGGCGGCGCGGCAGCAGCTGGGCGCAAGCACCCGTTCGCCCTCGATCTCGACCACGCAGGCGCGGCAGTTGCCCTCGGGGCGCAGGCCGTCGCGGTGGCAGAGGTGGGGAATGTGCACGCCGTGGCGCTGGGCGGCCTGCAGCACGGTTTCGCCCTCGAAGGCGTCGATGCTGCGGCCGTCGAGCGTGAAGCTGAAGGCCGCGCGCGGCGCGGCGTCGGCGTCATCGGGCAGCGGCTTCATGCGGGCTTCTCCTCGGCCGCGGCGCGCCCACTTCGTGCGGGAAGTGGCGCAGCACGCAGCGCAGCGGGTTGGGTGCGGCCTGGCCGAGGCCGCAGATGGAGGCATCGGACATGACGGTGGCGAGGTCTTCCAGCGTGGCGGCATCCCAGACCGGCTCGGCCATCAGCGCGGCGGCCTTGGCGGTGCCCACGCGGCAGGGGTGCACTGGCCGCAGCTCTCGGCGGCGAAGAAGCGCATGGCATTGAGCGCGGCGTCGCGCGCGCGGTCGTGCTGGCTGAGCACCACCACTGCCGCCGAGCCGATGAAGCCGCCGTGCGGCTCGAAGCGGCCGAAGTCCAGCGGCACGTCGGCCAGGCTCGCGGGGAAGATGCCGCCGCTGGCGCCACCGGGCAGGAAGGCGTAGAGCGTGTGGCCCTCGAGCATGCCGCCGCAGTGCTCGTCGATGAGCTCGCGCAGCGTGATGCCCGCGGGCGCGCTTCACGCCGGGCTGCTTCACCCGCCCGCTGACGCTGTAGCTGCGCCAGCCCTGGCTGCCGTGGCGGCCGGCCGCGGCGAAGGCGGCGGCGCCCTGCTCGACGATGTCGCGCAGCCAGAACAGGGTTTCGGCGTTGTGCTCCAGCGTGGGCCGGCCGAACAGGCCGCGCTCGGCGATGTAGGGCGGGCGCAGGCGCGGCTCGCCGCGGCGGCCTTCGATGCTCTCGATCATGGCCGACTCCTCGCCGCAGACGTAGGCGCCGGCGCCGCGGCGCAGCTCGATGTCGGGCAGCGGGCACGGCGGCTCGGCGTGGAGTGCGGCCAGCGCCCCTGCAGCCGCGCGCGCAGTTCGGGGTATTCATCGCGCAGGTAGAGGAACACGCGCTCGGTGCCCACCACCTGCGCGGCGATCAGCACGCCCTCCAGAAACCGGTGCACGTCGGCGAGCAGGAAGTGGCGGTCCCTGAAGGTGCCGGGCTCGCCCTCGTCAATGTTGACGGCGAAGCAGCGCGGCGCCGGCTGGGCGCGCACGATGCGCCATTTGCGCGCCACCGGAAAGCCCGCGCCGCCCAGGCCACGCAGGCCCGCGGCGTCCACCTCGGCCAGCACCCGCTCGGGGTCCCCTCGCCTTGCACCAGCGCGGCCGCGAGCGCATAGCCGCCGGTGCGGCGGTAGGCCCGGTACGCTTCAAAATCAGTAGCATTCCCTGACCGGTTGGCGCTGGGGTCTGCCGGTTTTCCTTGGAATCGGCCTGCAGCAGGTCGTTCAGCGCCGCCTGAACGCCTGGCGGGTCGGCCGGCGCCACGCTCACGGCCTGGCCGCGGGCCTGCAGCCACACGGCGGGCGCAGCGTCACAGCGGCCGATGCACGGGGCCGGCACGACGCGAACACCTGCCACACCGCCCGGGCCATCGCCCGCGGCGCCGCCCGCACCGACGCCGTCGCCAGCCCCCAGCGCGGCGCACAGCCGCTGCCGCAGCGCCTCGCCCCGCCGGCCATGGCGCACGAGAGCCGTCGCACACGCGCACCGTGGCGCGTGGCGCGGTTGCGCCGTCGGGCAGGATGTCGAAGTGGTGGTAGAAGCTCGCGACCTCGTAGACCTCGGCCAGCGAGAGCCGCATGGCCTCGGCCAGCGCCGCCAGGTGCCGCTCGAACAAGGCGCCAAAGCGGTCGTTGAGCGCGTGCAGATGTTCGATGAGCCCGTCGCGGCGCCAACCCTCGGGCGGCGGCTCGCCCAGCAGGTCGCGCAGCTCGGCACGTGCGGCGGGGTCCACCTGCCGGCCCTTGGGGCTGGCGCGCGGGCGGCGCGCGAGGGGCGCGTGCGAAGCGTCGGAAGCGGTCATCTCGGCCATGGGCGCAGCGTAGCGCGACGAGGTGACAGGTCAATACGTCGTTTGGACACCTGTGCGCGCGGCCCGAAAGGCCCGGCGGCCGGGGCCGCAGCGCAGGGCGTCAGTAGGTCTCCAGATGCAGCCGCCCCTCGTCGCGCAGCGCCGCGCCGA
This sequence comes from Burkholderiaceae bacterium, assembly GCA_013693755.1. Lineage (GTDB taxonomy): Bacteria > Pseudomonadota > Gammaproteobacteria > Burkholderiales > Burkholderiaceae_C > Tibeticola. The sequence continues at coordinate 2,221,400 of CP059256.1, read as the reverse complement.
GGCGGTTCCAGTCCAAGCCCGCGCCCTCGGCGATGTCGCGCAGCGCCAGCACCACGCCCTCTTCCATGGCCTTGAGGCCGCAGACGTAGAAGTGCGCGTCGGGGTCTTGCAGCAGCAGGGCCAGGTCGGCCGCGCGCNNGCGCATCGCGTCCTGCACATAGGTGCGCGGCTGGCCGCTCTGGCGGCTGAAAGCGAAGTTGACGTCGATGAAGTCGCGCGGCAGGTTCTGCAGCGGGCCGAAATACGGCAGCTCCTGGGGCGTGCGCGCGCCGAAGAACAGCATGAGCTTGCCGCCCTCGAAGCGGCCGGACTTGCGCAGGCGCCGCCGCCACTCCGTCATCGCCCGCATGGGCGCGCTCCCGGTGCCGGTGCAGATCATCACGATGTGGCTGCGCGGGTGGTTGGGCATGAGGAAGCTGGTGCCGAACGGGCCGATGACCTGCACCGTCTGGCCCACCTGCAGGTCGCAGAGGTAGTTGCTGGCCACGCCGCGCACCGGCCGGCCCTGGTGGTCCTCGAGCACGCGCTTGACGGTGAGCGAGAGGTTGTTGTAGCCCGCGCGCTCGCCGTTGCGGGCGCTCGCCACCGAGTACTGGCGCGCATGGTGCGGCCGGCCGCGCTCGTCCAGCCCCGGCGGCAGGATGCCGATGGACTGGCCTTCGAGCACGGGAAAGGGCATGGCGCCGAAGTCGAGCACGATGTGGTGCGTGTCGTAGTCGCGCCCGGCCTCGGTCACGCGCACATTGCCCACCACCGTGGCCGTCACGAAGGGCCGCGCGGCCTTGGGGCCGTAGAGATTGACGAAGGGGTGCGCGGCCGACCACGGCGGCACGGCCGCACCCCAGGCGGCCGCGCGAAACGGCACCTCCCCAGTCGGGTCNGGCCGCGGCGGCGGCCTCAGCCGCGGCTGCGTCGCCCGGCGGCGCGGGGGCGAGGACGTGGCGTCCGTCTCCTCGCTGGCGGCGGCGCGCAGGTCGGCTTCGGGCAGGGGCTCGGGCAGGCTGTCCCAGCCGAACTGGTCGGCCACGCTGTAGGCCTGCGCGCGCAGCACCGTGCGCCAGTTGTCGATGGAGCCGGTGGGGCACGGCGCGATGCAGTCCATGCAGAGGTTGCACCTGGCCGCATCGACCACGTAGTTGCGGCTGTCGTGGCTGATGGCACCCACCGGGCAGATCGACTCGCAGGTGTTGCAGCGGATGCAGATCTCCGGGTCGATCAGGTGCTGGCGCATCAGCGCCGGGGCNAGGGCGGCATTCATGGCGCGGCGCGGCTCCGTGGCGCGGTCAGTCGAAACGCACGTATTCGAAATCCACCGGCTGGCGGTTGATGCCCATGACCGGCGGCGCGATCCAGTTGGCGAACTTGCCGGGCTCCACCACCCGGCCCATGAGCGAAGCGACGAAGGCGCGGTCNTCATCGGTGGGCAGCCACTGGCCGACCTTGGCGTTCCATTCGGCGTCGGACACCACGCGGCCCTCGGGGCTGACCTTCACACCCGCGAGCGTGCCGATGTTGCGGTGAAAGGCCTTGTGCGGCACCTGCAGCCGGAAGTCCAGCCCGGCCTTTTCGATGAGCCGGTTCCAGCGCTGCACGCCGCCCACGCTGTCCTTGATGTAGTCGTCGCGCAGCACCTCGTTGAGCGCGTTGAGCATGGGCACTTCCTTCTCCACCAGCGCGCCGCCCTGCACGTCGAGCACGCGGTAGGTCTGGCCCTTGAGCAGGTGGTCGTCGTCGCGCTTGCCCTCCTCGAAGCGGCCCTTGAGACCGGCGCTGTAGAAGGTGGCGGCGTTGCTCGACTGGTCGGCGCCGAAGAGGTCGATGGTGACGCTGAAGTGGAAGTTCAGGTAGCGCTGGATGGTGGGCAGGTCGATCACGCCGGCGGCACGCAGCTTCGCGGGGTCGTCGGTCTTGAGCTGGTTCATCACCTCGCAGGTGCGGCTGATGATGCGGCCCACGCCCGACTCGCCCACGAACATGTGGTGGGCCTCCTCGGTCAGCATGAACTTGGTGGTGCGCGCCAGCGGGTCGAAGCCGCTCTCGGCCAGCGCGCAGAGCTGGAACTTGCCGTCGCGGTCGGTGAAGTAGGTGAACATGAAGAACGAGAGCCAGTCCGGCGTGCGCTCGTTGAAGGCGCCCAGGATGCGCGGGTTGTCCGCATCACCCGAGCGGCGCTCCAGCAGCGCCTCGGCCTCTTCGCGGCCGTCGCGGCCGAAGTACTTGTGCAGCAGGTACACCATGGCCCAGAGGTGGCGGCCTTCCTCCACGTTGACCTGGAACAGGTTGCGCAGGTCGTACTGGCTCGGGCAGGTCAGGCCCAGGTGGCGCTGCTGCTCCACCGATGCCGGCTCGGTGTCACCCTGGGTGACGATGATGCGGCGCAGGTTGGCGCGGTGCTCGCCGGGCACGTCCTGCCAGGCGGCTTCGCCCTTGTGCTCACCGAAGTGGATCTTGCGGTCGGCTTCGGCCGGGTTGAGGAAGATGCCCCAGCGATAGTCGGGCATCTTCACATAGCCGAACTGCGCCCAGCCCTGCGGGTCGACGCTGACGGCCGTGCGCAGGTAGACGTCGAAGTTCTGGCTGCCGTCGGGCCCCATGTCCTGCCACCACGAGAGGTAGTTGGGCTGCCAGTGCTCGAGCGCGCGCTGCAGCGTGCGGTCCTCGCTGAGGTTGACGTTGTTGGGGATCTTTTCGCTGTAGTTGATGCTGGACATGGCGCACTCCTCGGGTCTTCAAAGCGGTGGAGAGACGTTCGGTTGCGGCGGGCTCCACCGGGAATTCCGCCGCACAACGAAGAAGAAGGTTCGGTGTTCGGGTTCAGACGCGGTGCCAGTCGAAACGGGACTTTTCGCCCGTGCCGTAGACCTTGAGCGCGCCGCGCTCGCCCACGGCGTTGGGGCGCTGGAAGATCCAGTTCTGCCAGGCCGTCAAGCGGCCGAACACGCGGGTGGCCATGGTTTCGCGGCCGGCGAAGCGCAGGTTGGCCTCCAGGCCGGTGAGCGCGTCGGGCGACATGGCGGCGCGCTCCTCGATGGCCAGGCGCACTTCGTCGTCCCAGTCGATGTCGTCGGGCGCGGACGTGACCAGGCCGAGCGCAAGCGCCTCGTCGGCATCCAGCGGGCGCCCGATGGCCGAGCGCGCGGCGGCCAGCGGCGCGTCCTCCTCGCAGAAACGGCGCTCCAGACGCGACTGATCATTGGCCATCGGGTAGGCACCGAAGTTGAGCGCGGACAGTGTCAGGCGCGGCGCACGCGCGGTGTCGTCGGGCAGCGCCAGCATGTAGGCGCGGTCGGCGCACAAGGCGAGCTCGGCCAGCGTGCCCGCGAAGCACGAGCCCGGCTCGATCAGGGCGAACAGGCTGCGCGAGGACACATCCAGCCGCNNGAGCGCGCGCCGCAGCAGGCCCAGCGTCTCGCGCACGAAGGCGTTGGCTTCGGCGTGTGCGGCCAGCAGCGCGTCGCAGGCGAGCACGGCCTGCGCATCGCCCTCGGTCTTGAGCAGCCAGGTGCCGAGTTCGGGTTCGTTGGTGCGCAGGTGCAGGATGGCGTCGTCGAGCTCACGCGCCATCTGCAGCGGCCACCAGGTGGCCCCGCGGCCGCGATGCCCGNNCGAGATCCGCAGGCTGCGGCCCTTGCGGCGCGAGGATGGTGATCGTCGCGCAGCGCGCGCGCGGTCGAGCGCGACCTGCACATGGCGATAGCGCAGCGCATCGGGCTGCAGCTCGCGCTCGATGCGGGGCAAGGCCACGCCACGCGCGGCCGCCGGCCGGGTGCTCTGGGCCGCGAGGCGCTCGGCACGCTCGCGCACGGTCTGGGCGAACTGCTGCGGCTTGGCCACGGCGTCGACCAGCCGCCAATCCACCGCGCGCTGGCCGCGCACGCCTTCGACGCTGGTGCAGAAGATGTCGGCCAGGTCATGGCGCACGCGGCGCTTATCGGTCACGCGGGTGAGGCCGCCGGTGCCGGGCAGCACGCCCAGCAGCGGCACCTCGGGCAGCGACACCGCGGAGGAGCGGTCGTCGATGAGCAGGATCTCGTCACAGGCCAGCGCCAGTTCGTAGCCCCCACCGGCGCACGCGCCGTTGACGGCGGCGAGGAATTTCAGCCCGTCGTTGCGGCTGCTGTCTTCCATGCCGTTGCGGGTCTCGTTGGTGAACTTGCAGAAGTTGACCTTCCACGCATGGCTGGAGAGGCCGAGCATGAAGATGTTGGCGCCCGAGCAGAACACCCGCTCGCGCGCGCTGGTGAGCACCACGCACTTCACCTGCGGATGCTCGAAGCGGATGCGGTTGAGCGCGTCGTGCAGTTCGATGTCCACCCCAAGGTCGTAGCTGTTGAGCTTGAGCTTGTAGCCCGGGCGGATTCCGCCGTCTTCATCGATGGCCAGCGAGAGCGTGGCGACGGTGCCGTCCACCGCAAGCCGGATATGCCGGTACTGCGACGGCTCGGTGCGATAGTCGACGATGGGCTGGGTGGACATGGCAACTCCAGAATCAGCCGCGGCGGCGAAGCCCGCAAACCCCGGCTGGATTGACGAAAGAAACGCGCGCCGGGGTGTCGAGGCGACCCCGCCGGGGCCGCTTCACTTCGACGAACCGAAGCGCATGACATGCATCGTAGTGCTTATCTTCGGGTCGTCAAGCACTATAGTGCACTATGTTGCAGGGTCTTTGCGGCCGAGGTGCTCGCGCACGCGCTGGCGCAGGGCTTCGAAGGCCGCATTGACGTCATGCCCCCAGGCGCTGGTGTCGAAGCTCAGGTCGGCCTTGGCGTAGAACGCGCGACGGCCGTCGAGGATGCGCCGGAGGTCCTCCATCGCCTCCTTGCTCGCGGCCATCGGCCGCAGATCGCCCTGGGCGGCCACGCGGGCCATGTGGTCGGCGGGGTCGGCCTGCAGCCAGATGGTGGTGCAGTGCGACAGCAGCAGGTTGAAGTTGGTCGCGTCCGACACGATGCCGCCTGGCGTCGCGATGACCACCTCCGGGTAGATCTGGATGGCCTCCTCCAGCGCGCGCCGCTCGTAGCGGCGGTAGGCCGGCGCGCCGTAGAGGTTGTGGATTTCGCTGATCGCGCAACCGGCGAACTTCTCGATCTCGCGGCTGAGTTCGATGAACGCGAAGCCCAGGTCNTCGGCCAGCCGCTGCCCCAGCGTGGACTTGCCCGCGCCGCGCAGGCCGATGAGCGCGATGCGCGAACGCCGCGCCGCATCCTCCGCGCTGCCGCCGCCGAACAGCGCATCGAGCGCACGCCGCGCGCGCCGCAGTTCGGCCTCGCTGCGGCCCTCGAGCAGTTCGCGGATCATCAGCCCCTCGGGCGTCGCGGTGGTCACGTCGCCCAGCAGCTCGGCGAGCGAGCAGCGCAGCGCCTGCGCCACCTGCAGCAACACCAGGATGGACGCATTGCCGGTGCCGTACTCCAGGTTGGCCAGGTGCCGCTCCGACACATCGGCCGCCAGCGCCACCGCCTTGCGCGTCATGCCACGGCGTGCGCGCAGGGTGCGCACCCGTTCCCCCAGGGCGACCAGGAACGGATGCCGCCCGCCCGAAGCCTCGGCCTCGGCCGCCGCGCGGTCGGGCGACTCAACGGACGACACGCCCGCGCTCCAAAGCCGCGCCCGCCACGCCACCCCGCGAGGGCACCGGCGGAATCAACCGATTGACATGCACTTTAATTCACCTTAGGGTCACATGCAGGATCGTGCATTTCAGCACGCCCCACCGCAAAGATCAATGCGCTGGCGCAAGCCGCTGCCGCGCCCCACCCCATGCCGCCCCCAGGAGACCGCCCATGAACACCCCCGCCCCCGACGTGAGTGCACCGCCCGAACGCTTCAATTTCGCGGCGCACCTGCTCGCCCTCAACGCCCACCGCGCCGAGCGCACGGCCTTCATCGACGACCACGGCCGCCTGAGCTACGGCGAGCTCGCGCGCCGGGTGCGCCAGGCCGCGGGTGCGCTGCGCACACTGGGCCTGCGCCGCGAAGACCGGGTGCTGCTGCTGATGCACGACGGCTGCGACTGGCCGGTGATGTTTCTGGGCGCGCTCTACGCCGGCATCGTGCCGGTGGCAGTGAACACCCTGCTCACCGCCGACGATTACGCCTTCATGCTGCGCGACAGCCGCGCCCAGGCGGCCGTGGTCGGCGCAGCCTTGTGGCCGGTGCTGCGGCAGGCGCTGGCCCAGGGCGGGCACGAAGTCGCCACCGTGGTGCGCTTCGGCCCGGCTGGCGAGGCAGCCGACGAGCCCGCAGCCGCAGCCGCGCCCATGCCGATGGACGGCGCCGCGCTCCTCGCCGCACAGGCCGACGACGCCGCACCCGCCGACACCCACGGCGATGAGCCTGCGTTCTGGCTGTATTCCTCGGGCTCCACCGGGCGGCCCAAGGGCACGGTGCACACCCAGGCCAATCTGTACTGGACGGCCGAGCTCTATGGCAAGGGCGTGCTCGGCCTGCGCGAGAACGACGTGGTGCTCTCCGCGGCCAAGCTGTTCTTCGCCTACGGGCTGGGCAATGCGCTGAGCTTCCCGCTGAGCGTGGGCGCGAGCGTCGTGCTCATGGCGGGCCGGCCGACGCCGCAGGCCGTGTTCGAGCGGCTGCGCCAGCACCGCCCCACCGTGTTCTACGGCGCGCCCACGGGCTATGCCGGCATGCTGGCCAGCCCCGAGCTGCCCGCGCGCAGCGAGGTGGCGCTGCGCCTGTGTTCCTCTGCGGGCGAGGCGCTGCCACGCGAGATCGGCGAGCGCTGGCGCACGCACTTCGGCTGCGACATCATCGACGGCATCGGCTCGACCGAGATGCTGCACATCTTCCTCTCCAACCAGCCTGGCGACGTGCGCTATGGCACCACGGGCCGGCCCGTGCCGGGCTACGAGCTGCAGCTGCGCGACGAGAACGGCACCGTGCTCACGCGGCCCAACGAGATCGGCGACCTCTACATCCGCGGCCCCAGCGCCGCGCTGATGTACTGGAACAACCGTGCCAAGTCGCGCGAGACCTTCCAGGGCGCGTGGACGAAGAGCGGCGACAAGTACACCCGCGACGCCGAGGGCTACTACACCTACGCCGGCCGCAACGACGACATGCTCAAGGTCAGCGGCATCTACGTCTCGCCGTTCGAGGTCGAAGCCACCGTGATGCGCCATCCCGCGGTGCTCGAGTGCGCCGTCATCGGCGTGCCCGACGCGGAAGGGCTGACCAAGACCAAGGCCTTCGTGGTCTGCAAGCCCGGACAGTCGGTGAGCGAGGACGCGCTCAAGGAGTTCGTGAAATCCCAGCTCGCCCCCTACAAATACCCCCGCCAGATCGTGTTCGTCGCCGAGCTGCCCAAGACCGCAACGGGGAAGATCCAGCGGTTCCGGCTTCGGGAGCAGGAGACGCAAATTTGATCTAATTTTGATAGCGACATCGCGCCGGTTGACGCTGGAGCAGCGATGTTTTTCCTGGCCAAGGACGGTTGAGGGGCCAGTGCGCCGCTTCCCTGGTCACTGCTCGGGACGTTTCGCCCTTTCCGCGGGGGTGCGGGGATGCACCTCGCTTCCCCCTATCCCCGCCCTTCCGCCCCGCCGGGGCGGAAAGGGGAGCCCGATTTTGCTTCTGGTGTCGGGCTACGCTTCTACGGCGCGGGGCGTCGCGGTGCGTTCCTTCACGCTCAGATGGGTGCGCGACCAGTCGTGACGACCTCGCACGCGTGGGTGCGCCTCCAGCGGGCGCTCGCGCGGCCCGCGGACACGGGCGCGAGCTTGCCTGGGCCGCAACGAACCGCGTGCTGCGCACCTCGTACTTCGGCGGGGCGGTCAGGCCCGCTGCCTCGCATGCCGATCCTTCACGCCAATCGGGTTCGCGGGCGGCGCAGCCCGCCCGCTGGCGGCGTGCCTGTACCCCGAGGCTGCCAGGACAGCCGGTTCACCAATCTCAGCCAGAAGAAGCGCACCGCGACCTCACGCGTCGAAAACACGTAGCCGGCGCGAAGCAACCAATCTGGGCTCCCCTTTCCGCCCCGGGCGGAAAGGGGCGGGGAAGCGAGGTGCAGCCCCGCGCGGATCCCCCAAGCACCCAGCAACGGTTGCGAAGAGGCAGCACCCTTCCAAGTCAAACGGCCACCCAACACTCTCCCGATCGCTGCCCGCGAGAAACCGGGAACGCGCGCCGAGGTCGGCGGGAGACGCCAACCCGCCTCAGGTATCCCGCGAAATCTTGATCGCCGGAAATTTCGAGGAAAAGTCCTTGGCCTTGGCGGCGATCTTCACCGCCACCTGCCGCGCCACGGTCTTGTAGATGCCCGCGACTTCGCCCTCGGGGTCGGCCACCACCGTGGGTTTGCCGCTGTCGGCCTGCAGGCGGATCTGCTTGGTCAACGGCAGCGCGCCGAGGTAATCCACGCTGAGCTCGGCCGCCATGTTCTTGCCGCCGTCGGCACCGAAGATGTGCTCGGTGTGGCCGCAGTTCGGGCAGCAATACACCGCCATGTTCTCCACGATGCCGAGAATGGGCACCCCNACCTTCTCGAACATGCGGATGCCCTTGCGCGCATCGAGCAGCGCAATGTCCTGCGGCGTGGTGACGATGACCGCGCCGGTCATCGGCACGCGCTGCGAGAGCGTGAGCTGGATGTCGCCCGTGCCCGGCGGCATGTCCACGATGAGGTAGTCCAGGTCCTTCCAGTTGGTTTGCCGCAGCAATTGTTCCAGCGCCTGCGTGGCCATGGGGCCGCGCCAGATCATGGCCTCGTCCTTGTCCACCAGAAAGCCGATGGACATGACCTGCACGCCGTGGTTCTCCAGCGGCTCCATGGTCTGGCCGTCCAGGCTCTCGGGCCGGCCCTCGATGCCCATCATCATCGGCTGGCTCGGGCCGTAGATGTCCGCATCGAGCAGGCCCACGCGCGCACCCTCGGCGGCCAGTGCCAGCGCGAGGTTCACCGCCGTGGTGCTCTTGCCCACGCCGCCCTTGCCCGATGCGACGGCGACGATGTTCTTCACCTGCGGCAGCAGGGCCACGCCGCGCTGCGCCGCATGCGCGACGATGTGCTGCGTGACGTTGGCCGACACGTTGGCCACACCCGGCACGCTGCGCACGGCCGCGATCAGCGCACGGCGCAGCGCGGGAATCTGACTNTTGGCGGGATAACCGAGTTCGACGTCGAAGGACACCTCGTCGCCCGCGATGTGCAGGTTCTTCAGCGCGCGGGTGGAGACGAAATCCTTGCCGGTGTTGGGATCGACGACGGTTTGCAAGGCTTGGAGCAGTTGGTCCTGGGTGGGCATGCCGGGGTCTGTGGGTGAGTGAGCAACGAGTCGTGCAGTGTAGCGACGCCGCCCGGAAGCCTGTCGGACTGGGGGCGTCGAAAGCGAAAACCGACCCCAGCGAGGACAGTTCTCGCCGGCTTTGCCGCCCCATAGTGGGGCTATGGGGCAAAAAGCCGGCGAAAATGACCGCTGCGGTCGGTTTGCAGCCGACGATTCCCCAGTCCGACAGGCTTCTAGAATCACGGATTCCCCTTTGCGCCTTCCGTTCATGACCGCCCCAGCCCCATCCACCCAGACCCCGCGCCAGCTCTTTGTCACCACCGCGCTGCCGTATGCGAACGGGCGTTTTCACATCGGCCACATCATGGAGTACATCCAGGCCGACATCTGGGTGCGCTTCCAGCGGCTGCAGNGGCACCGCGTGGCCTTCGTCTGCGCGGACGACGCCCACGGTGCGCCCATCATGATCGCCGCCGAAAAGGCCGGCAAGACGCCGCAGCAGTTCGTCGCCGAGATCGCCGCGGGCCGCAAGCCCTACCTCGACGGCTTTCACATCAGCTTTGACAACTGGCACAACACTGACGGGGTGGAGAACCACCAGCTCGCACAGGACATCTACCGCGCGCTCAAGGCCAACGGCTTGATCGCCACGCGCAGCATCGAGCAGTTCTTCGACCCCGAGAAGGGCATGTTCCTGCCCGACCGCTTCATCAAGGGCGAATGCCCCAAGTGCGGCGCCAGGNACCAGTATGGCGACTCCTGCGAGGTCTGCGGCGCGGTCTACAGCCCCACGGAGCTGAAGAACNCCTATTCCGCGCTGTCAGGCGCGACGCCGGTGCTCCGGAGCTCCGAGCACCACTTCTTCCGACTCTCCGACCCGCGCTGCGTGGCGTTCCTGCAGGAGTGGACGAGTGCGCCGGGTCGGCTGCAGCCCGAAGTGCTCAACAAGATCCGCGAGTGGTTCGAGCCCGGCGCCGACGGCGCGCCCACGCTGGCCGACTGGGACATCAGCCGGGACGCACCGTATTTCGGCATCGAAATCCCCGATGCGCCGGGCAAGTACTTCTACGTCTGGCTCGACGCGCCCATCGGCTACCTCGCCTCGCTGAAGAACTGGTTCGACAAGGGTGGTGCCCGCGCCGCCTGGGGTGATGAGCGCAGTTTCGACGCCTTCGTCGCCGACCCGGCAGTGGAGCAGTACCACTTCATCGGCAAGGACATCACCTACTTCCACACCCTGTTCTGGCCCGCCACGCTGCAGTTCAGCGGCCGCAAGACGCCGACCAAGGTCTTCGTGCACGGCTTCCTCACCGTCAACAACGGCGAGAAGATGAGCAAGAGCCGCGGCACCGGCCTGGACCCGCTCAAGTACCTCGAACTCGGCATGAACCCCGAGTGGCTGCGCTACTACCTCGCCGCCAAGCTCAACGCGCGCAACGAGGACGTGGACTTCAACCGCGACGACTTCCTCGCCCGCGTCAACGCCGACCTGATCGGCAAGTACGTCAACATCGCCTCGCGTGCGGCGGGCTTCATCAGCAAGCGCTTCGAAGGGCGGCTGGGCACCGTCTCGGCCGATGGCGATGCACTGCTCGAACACCTGCAGGCCGCGGTGCCGCACATCGTGGAGCTGTACGCCGAGCGCGAATTCGCCAAGGTGCTGCGCGAGGTGATGGCCCTGGCCGACCGCGTCAACGCCTATGTGGACCAGAACAAGCCCTGGGAGCTGGCCAAGCAGCCCGAACTCGCCGAGCGGCTGCACGACGTGTGCACCACCTGCATCGAGGCATTCCGGCTGCTCACCATCCTGCTCAAGCCCGTGCTGCCCGCGCTCGCCGCGCAGGTGGAAGCCTTCCTGCAGGTGGCGCCGCTGGACTTCACCCAGGCCGGCCAGCGCCTCGGCGCGGGCCATGTCATCGGGGTGTACCAGCACCTGATGCAGCGCGTGGACGAAAAGCAGCTCGACGCCTTGTTTGCGCCGCCCGCCGAAGCGCCCAGCGCGCCGGCCGTGCAAAGCCAGCCCGGTGGCGAACCGATCGCGCCGACGATCGGCATCGAGGATTTCGTCAAGCTGGATTTGCGCATCGCACGCATCGAGCGCTGCGAGCGGGTGGAGGGCTCGACCAAGCTGCTGCGCCTGATGCTCGACGTGGGCGAGACCGACGCCACCGGCCAGCCGCGTCTTCGCCAGGTGTTCTCGGGCATCGCCAGCGCCTACACGCCCGAGNACCTCACCGGCCAGCTCACGGTGATGGTGGCCAACCTCGCGCCGCGCAAGATGAAGTTCGGCGTGAGCGAAGGCATGGTGCTCGCCGCCAGCCACGCGGACGAGAAAGCGCAGCCCGGCATTTATGTGCTCTCGCCGTGGCCGGGTGCACAGCCAGGCATGCGCGTGCGCTGAAAGCTTTGAACGAACCCGCCACGCCCGACTCATTCACAACCTCTGAGCGACGCGCAGGTGCGCTGGCGCCCCGAGTGCCTCAGGCCCCGGCCGGCGGCTCCAGCACCTGCACGCCGCGGCGCGGGGTGCGTGCCAGTTCATCCAGGCCTGTCTGCAGTTCGGAGAGCAGGGTCGGGGCATCGGGCCAGGCGGCCAGGCCGCGTGCGACGCAGACCTGCAGGCGCAGCCCTCGNCCGCGCTCGACGGTCCGAAACGCCCGGCTCAGGCCCTGCGCGACGATGCGCACCGCCAGGCTCTGCGCCTTGTCGCGTGACAGCGGCGCCTCGGGCAGAAGCAGAAAGTCACTCTCCCGACCNCGGCCCACGGTGTCACCCGGCTGCGCCACCTGCAGCAAGGCGGAGGCCGCATGCACCAGCGCCGTGTTGCGCCCGCCGCGGCCCTGCTCGGACTCGATGGCGGGCAGATCGCGCAGGCGCACGCACAACGCCACGCGCTGGTCCTGCGGGTCCGCCGCCTGCGCCTGGGCCCGTTCGATGGCATGGGCCAGACGCTCCAGCGCCACCCGCTCGTTGAGCAGCCCGGTGGTGGGATCCGCGGTCTGCAGCGAGGCGCGGCGCACCTGCAGCTCGCGTTCGCGCCGGCTGCGGTAGAGCAGGCCGAACAGCAGCAGCGGAATCTCCAGCGCCGAGCCGGCCTGCGCGATGTAAGGCGTCCAGAAACTGCGCGGCAGCCACCCGACGTTGCTGGCCGCCACCACCCCGGCGCTGAGCAGCACCGCCGTCTTTCCGGCAACGAACCACCAGCTGGCCGACGAGCGACGCAGCGCATGCCAGACCAGCACCGAGAGAAACAAGGGCATGCTGAGCATGAAGTACAGGTTCGCCACCAGCAAATCCGGCGTCAGCCCCATCCATGCGAAGCGCAGCGCCAGCGCCGCGCCGATCCCCATCCAGACCAGCAGCAGCCCATCGACCCACCGCCAGGGCAGCGGCTGCACCAAGGCCCGAACGAGCCAGGTGGCCGTGACCACGGCCAGCATCGGGAACACCGAGGGTGCACGGTCGGCCCACACCGGCGCGTCTGACCACAGGAAACGAGCCGCCGCACCGAGCAAGGCCATCTGGGTGAGTGCCAGCGTGACCACGTCGAGCGCATAGAGCAGGAACAGGCCCTGCCGGTAGACGAAGGCGTGTGTTGCGGACAGCACCAGCAGCAGGGCCACCACACCCAGGTAGCCGCCGACGATGAGCACCAGCTTCTGTGCGCGCACCGCGAAGTCCACCGCTGTCTCGACGTCGACCGGCAGCGCGGTCGGGATGTTGTGCTGCACGCGCAGCAGCACGCTGGCCGGGCTGCGCTCGAGCAGGAACACGGGGTAGAGAAAGGCNAGCGGCCATTGGGCATTGGCCACCGAATCGCCCGCGCGGCGGGTCTGCCAGGGGCCATCGGGCGATTCCCGCCAGAAGATCTCCACCCGGCCCACGCCCGGGTAGGGCACCGAGACCGCCACCCGCTGACCGAACTCCGGCACGGGCAGGCTGAACCACAGCGCACGGCCCGACGCGAAAGGCCAGACCGTCTGCGGTGCGTACGCTTGCGCCGCCGGCCCGGCCAGTTGCGCCAGGGCTTCGTCCGGGCTGGCCTGCGCACCCTCGTCGATCCAGACGCGCGCCGCCGGCGTGGGCTGGGTTTGCGGCTGCGCCCACGCCAGCACCGCGGCGCACAGCAGCACGAAAGCGAGCACCACCCGCAGCGCCGGGCCGCCCAGGACCTGCCAGCGAGGGGTTCGTGGGTGCGCGGCGCGGTCTGCATCGTCAGTTGGATGAAATCGGTCGTCGGATAATACGCGGCATGGCTGCGCCGCTGCCGATTCCCTCGAATACCGTGACGGGTATGTCCCGGCGGCGGCGTTTCATTGCCTTGCGACACCACTGTGGCCCGCCCTGCGGCGCCCGCGCGTTCCGTGCCTGGTCGTCAACCTGCTCCAAGGTGTCGCATGCCCTCTCCTCTTTTTCATTTTCGGCCCGCCCTGGTCGACAGCCTGCGTGGCTACAGCCGCGAGCGCTTCACCCGTGACCTCGCCGCGGGCCTGACCGTCGGCGTCGTGGCCTTGCCGCTGGCCATGGCGTTTGCCATCGCCAGCGGGCTCAAGCCCGAGGCCGGCCTGTTCACCGCGATCATCGCGGGCTTTCTGATCTCCGCGCTCGGCGGCAGCCCGGTGCAGGTGGGCGGGCCGGCCGGGGCGTTCATCGTCATCGTCTACGGCATCATCGAGCGCTACGGCCTGGGCAATCTCATCATCGCCACGGCGCTGTCGGGCGTGCTGTTGTTCCTCATGGGCGTGCTCCGCTTGGGCACACTGGTGCGCTTCATTCCGATTGCGGTGGTGATCGGCTTCACCAATGGCATCGCGGTGCTGATTGCGCTCTCGCAGGTCAAGGACCTGCTGGGCCTGAAGGTGCAGAAGATGCCGGCCGACTTCTTCGGCATGCTGCAGGCCCTGCACGACGCCTTGCCCAGCTTCAACCCGACTGCGCTGGCGGTGGCGGCGGCCTCGCTGGCGATCATCGTGGTGTGGCAGTTCTTCATGCCCAAGCTGGGCAGCGGCATCCAGTTCACCGGCAAGCTCACGCCGATTCCGGGCTCCATCGTGGCGCTGGTGGCGGCCACCGCGGCCACCTCGGTGTTCGGGCTGGACGTGGAGACCATCGGCAGCCGTTTCGGCGGCATTCCTTCGGGTCTGCCCGCCTTCGCCTGGCCAGACTTCAGCTGGGCCAGCGCCAAGCACCTGCTGATGCCCACGCTCACGCTGGCGATGCTGGGCGCCATCGAGTCGCTGCTGTGCGCGCGGGTGGCCGATGGCATGACCGACACCCGGCACGACCCGAACCAGGAACTGATGGCGCAGGGCGTGGCCAACTTCGTCACGCCCTTCTTCGGTGGCATGCCGGCCACGGGCACGATCGCGCGCACGGTCACCAACATCAAGAGCGGCGCGAGCAGCCCGGTGGCGGGCATGGTGCACGCGCTGACGCTGCTGGCGGTGCTGCTGGTGGTCGCGCCGCTGGCGTCGAAGATTCCGCTGGCCACGCTGGCGGCGATTCTGCTGTTCGTGGCCTGGAACATGGGCGAGTGGCGCGAGTTCGTGCACCTGCGCAAGTACCGCATGCCTTACCGCGTCACGCTGCTGCTGGTGTTCCTGCTCACCGTGGTGTTCGACCTGACGGTGGCGGTGGAGGTGGGCCTGATTGCGGCCTGCCTGACCTTCATCTACCGCATCTCCAGCCTCTCGCGCAGCGAGCCGGTGACGCCCGAGGCGTTTCCCGCGCTTGAAGGCCGGCAGGCCGAGGTGCAGNCCTGGCGGCTGTATGGCGCGCTGTTCTTCGGCGCGGTGGAACTGCTCAGCCGGCTCGAGCGCAACCTGCCCGCACGCACCCTGGTGCTCGACCTGAAGAACCTGATCTACATGGACAGTTCGGGCGAGGATGCGCTCGAAGGCCTGGTGCGGACGGCGCACAAGCGCGGCGTGCGCCTCATCCTGTGCGGGCTGGCACACCAGCCGCTGGAGATGGCCCAGCGCAGCGGGCTGCAGCAGCGGGTGGGGGCGGAGAACCTGTTTCCCACGCTGGCCGAGGGCGTTCGCGCGGCGACGGCGGCGTGCGAGACCGCCGCGCACGAATGAGGCCAGGCTGAAGAACCGGCTCCTCGCGCGCCGCGCGCCCCGGCGCTGAGCGGCGTGCGCCCGGCTCGTTCAGCGGCCGCCGCCCTGGCCCTGCGGGCCGGGCTCGGGGCGATGTCGGTGCGCAGCACGCGGTCGGCACGGTCGAACACGGCGGTGAACAGCATGGTGCGGTTCGGTGACTCCAGGAAGCGCCAGACGTGGTGCACCTCGCCCTGCCGCTCCCACGGCGTCACCCGCGCGGGCTTGCCCAGAATGCGCTGTACCTCTTGTTGCGACATGCCGGGCTGGATGCGGGCAAAGTTGGCAGGCGTGAGCACCTGGCGCAACGCGCTCATGCGGCCATCGGCGCCGATGGTGATCATGTAATTGCGCAGGCCCTCGGGCTGGCGGTCGTATTCCAGCGTGCGCTCGCCGGCCTCGCCCGGCCAGATGCGATCGGGCTCGCCAAAGCGCGAGCGCACGTCGGCCTCCGTCGCGACGCCCTCTTCGAGCTCGCTGATGCGCTGGGCATCGCACCCCAGGAGCAAGGCCGCCGCGAGCACCCAGATGCCGGCGCGAAAGAGCTGTCTGACCATGTTCGACCCCCAAAATGCGCCATCCCTCCGCCGTGGAGGGCTCCCTCACGGACTCTAGCCCATGTCGATTGCCAACTTCTTCCGCCGTCCGCACTACACCTCGGAGGCCACGCAGTTCATCGAATCGCTCAAGCAAGCGCAGCCCAACCTGGAAGCGCAGCAGCGCGAGGGCCGCGGCCTGCTCTGGGACCGCCCGCGCGACCCCGAGCTGATGCAGGAGTTCGACGCCGCCCGCGTGCCGCAGAAGCCTTACGTCTACCAGACCGAGGCCTGATCGACGGCCAGCCCCGTTGCGGCGCCCGGTGAAGCCGCCAAACGTCCCCGAAACGGCTTTTTGAGCTTTTCTGGCCAAACCCCAGCGCCATCCGGTCGTAGTCTGCTCCTATTTTTGAAGTAACGGCATGATCCCCCGCAGCCCCCGAGAGCCACGCCCCGCTGGGCGAGGGGCCGGGTGCGGCCATGCCCGAAGTGGTGNACCAGGTTGCGGTGGCGCGGCTCTACGGCGAGCCGTTGTTCGCACTGCCGCAGGACCTCTACATCCCGCCCGACGCGCTGGAGGTTTTTCTCGAAGCCTTCGAGGGACCGCTGNACCTGCTGCTCTACCTCATCCGCAAGCAGAACTTCAACATCCTCGACATCCCGATGGCGGCGCTGACGCGCCAGTACCTCGACTACATCGAGCAGATCCGCGCGCGCAACCTCGAACTGGCTGCCGAGTACCTGCTGATGGCCGCGATGCTCATCGAAATCAAGTCGCGCATGCTGCTGCCGCGCCCGCGCATCAGCGAAACCGAGGAGGCCGAAGACCCCCGCGCCGAGCTGGTGCGCCGCCTGCTGGAGTACGAGCGCATCAAGCTCGCCGCCGCCCAGCTCAACGCGCTGCCGCAGCTCGGCCGCGACGTGCTGCGCGCGCAGGTTGCCATTGAGCAGTCGCTGCAGGCCCGCCTGCCCGAGGTGCAGGTGGCCGATCTGCAGGCGGCCTGGCGCGACATCCTGCAGCGCGCGCGCCTGGTGCAGCGTCACCACATCAGCCGCGAGGAACTCAGCGTGCGCGAGCACATGAGCCTGGTGCTGCGCACCCTGCAGGGCCGGCGCTTCGTCGAGTTCTCCGCCCTGTTCGACGCGAGCCGCGGCGTGCCCGTGGTGGTGGTGACCTTCATCGCCCTGCTCGAACTCGCGCGCGAGTCCCTCATCGAAATCACCCAGGCCGAAGCCTTCGCGCCGATCTGGGTGCGGCTGGCGTACACGCCGAGCTGAGAAGCTGTGACCGAACCCGCCACGCCCGATTCATTCACAACTTCTGAGCGCACACGCACATCGAGGCTCTCTACGCTCAGGCACGCCCCTCTTCCCTCAAAACCATGACCGAACAGACTCTGATTTCGACGTGCTCGTCGTGGGCAGCGGCCTCGCGGGCCTGACCACGGCGCTGCATCTGGCGCGCACGCGGCGCGTGGCCATCGTCACCAAGCGCAGCCTCGAAGACGGTGCCAGCGGCTGGGCGCAGGGTGGCATCGCCGCCGTGCTGCAGTCCGAGGACAGTTTCGACGCGCATGTGAAGGACACGCTGATTGCCGGCGACGGCCTGTGCCACGAGCCCACGGTGCGCTTCGTGGTGGAGCACGCGCCCGAGAGCATCGGCTGGCTGCAGGCGCTGGGCGTGCCGTTCTCGCAGGAGGACGGCCACATCCACCTCACCCGCGAGGGCGGCCACAGCGCGCGGCGCATCGCTCACGTGGCCGATGCCACCGGCGCGGCCGTGCAGCGTACGCTCATCGAGCAGGTGCGGCGCTGCCCGAACATCACCGTGCTCGAGCAGCACACGCTCATCGACCTCATCACCGGCGCGCGGCTCGGGCTTGGCGCCGACCGCTGCCTGGGCCTGTACGCGCTGGACGACGCCACCGACGCCGTGCTCACCCTGCGTGCACCGCACACCGTGCTGGCCACCGGCGGCGCGGGCAAGGTCTACCTCTACACCACCAACCCCGACACTGCCACCGGCGACGGCATCGCGGCGGCCTGGCGCGCGGGCTGCCGCGTGGCCGACATGGAGTTCATCCAGTTCCACCCGACCTGCCTGTACCACCCGCACGCCAAATCCTTCCTCATCTCCGAGGCGGTGCGCGGCGAAGGCGGCCGGCTGGTGCTGCCCGACGGCACGCGCTTCATGCCCCAGCACGACCCGCGCGCCGAGCTCGCCCCGCGCGACGTGGTGGCACGCGCCATCGACTTCGAGATGAAGAAGCACGGGCTCGACTGCGTCTACCTCGACATCTCGCACCAGAGCCCCGAATTCCTGCGCGAACACTTCCCCACCATCCTCGCGCGCTGCGCGGAGCTGGGCATCGACATCACGCGCGAGCCCATCCCCGTCGTGCCCGCGGCGCACTACACCTGCGGCGGCGTGGTCACCGACCTCGACGGCCGCACCGACATCGACGGCCTCTACGCCGTGGGCGAAACCGCCTTCACCGGCCTGCACGGCGCCAACCGGCTCGCCAGCAACTCGCTGCTCGAATGCATCGTGTTCGCGCGCGCGGCGGCCCGGCACATCGAGGCCACGGAACGCCCCATGCCACCGGCGCTGCCGCTGTGGGACGACAGCCGCGTGACCGACCCCGACGAGATGGTCGTCATCTCGCACAACTGGGCCGAGCTGCGCCGCTTCATGTGGGACTACGTGGGCATCGTGCGCACCAGCAAGCGGCTGGACCGCGCGGCGCACCGCATCGCGCTGCTCAAAGGCGAGATCCAGGAGTTCTACGCGCGCTTTCACGTCACCCGCGACCTGCTGGAGCTGCGCAACCTGGTGCAGGTGGCCGACCTCATCGTGCGCTCGGCCCAGCTGCGGCACGAAAGCCGCGGCCTGCACGCCAGCCGCGACTTCCCCACCAAGCTGCCGCGCGCACTCGACACCGTGCTCGCGCCAGCCTGAGGCGCGGCCCATGCGGCCGCGTGCAGCCGCTCCGACCAATCATTTTTTCATAGCAACATCTCACCGTTTCGCGCTGGGTTTCGGCAAGAAAATCTGAAAATCTGCCGGCCAAGGGCCGCCGCCGGTGGGACAATCGCCNNCCCATGCATCCCAAAGCCCTGCTGGACAGCGCCGCCGAACTCGTCGGCCTCGTGCTGCGCCTCGACCATCCGGCCGACGCCGTCGTCTCCCGTTACTTCCGCGAGCACCGTGCGCTCGGGCCGCGCGAGCGCGCCGTGCTCGCCGAAACCGCGTATGCGGTGCTGCGGCACAAGCTGCGCCTCGAATTCCTCGCCCGCTCGGGCAGCGGCGCACGCGAGCGCCGGCTCGCCATCCTCGGCTGGGCCACCAGCCTCGACGAACAGGCCCGCCGCAACCCTGCGTCCCCCACGGCCAAGGGCGAACGCGACTTTCTCAAANGCGCCCTGCTCGAGCCCGAGCGCCGCTGGCTCGACGCCTGCGACGCCGTGCGCGACGACGAACTGCTGCCGCCGCACCGCCACAACCTGCCCGACTGGCTCGCGCAGGCGCTGCAGGCCGCCGTCGGCGAGGAATTCGACGCGCTGGCGCACAGCCTTCTGGAGAGCGCCCCGCTGGATCTGCGCGTCAACACCCAGCAGGCCAAGCGCGAGGCCGTGCAGCGCGAGCTCGCCGCCGCCGGCGTGCACGCCGAGCCCACGCCCTGGTCGCCCTGGGGCCTGCGCGTGCAGGGCAAGCCCGCGCTCAACCGCCTGGATGTCTTCACCCGCGGCGCTGTGGAGGTGCAGGACGAGGGCTCGCAGCTGCTGGCCCTGCTCACCGACGCCCACCGTGGCGAGATGGTGGTGGATTTCTGCGCCGGCGCGGGCGGCAAGACGCTGGCCCTCGGTGCGGCCATGCGCAACACCGGCCGGCTCTATGCCTTCGACACCTCCAGCCACCGGCTCGAAGCCCTCAAGCCCCGGCTTGCGCGCAGCGGCCTGTCCAACGTGCACCCCGCCGCACTCGCCCATGAGCGCGACGAGCGCGTCAAACGCCTGGCCGGCAAGATCGACCGGGTGCTGGTCGATGCGCCCTGCTCCGGCCTGGGCACGCTGCGCCGCAACCCCGACCTCAAATGGCGCCAGACGCCGGCCGACGTGGCCGAGCTCACCGCCAAGCAGACCGCCATTCTGGAGAGCGCCGCGCGGCTGCCCAAGCCCGGTGGCCGGCTGGTGTACGCCACCTGCAGCCTGCTTGCCGACGAGAACGAAGCCATCGCCCAGNCCTTCACCGCGAACCACCCCGACTTCACGCCGCTGCCCGCGCGCGAGGTGCTCGAGGGCCTCAAGGTGCCCAACGCGGCCGCGCTGTGCAGCCCCGACGGCCTGTACCTGCGGCTGTGGCCGCACCGGCACCACACCGACGCCTTCTTCGCCGCGCTCTGGCAGCGCCGCTGAGGCCCGCCCCATCCCACGGCCCGCGCGGCGCCCGAGCGAGGTTGCGGGACAGAAAGAGGGTCAGCGCTGACCCTCTTCTGTCCCGCAAATTCCCTTTGCTGGCCCCGGGCGCATGGCGGCCTGTGCCCCGGCGGTGCCTCTCGCCCCCACAACACCCGCGTTTCTACCCTGCCTCGCAAGGACATGGCCGGAAAAGTCAGCCGCCGCGGGGTGGTGCGGCCCTAAAATCCAACTACGGCGCAGCCCGCGCCGGTGTTTTTGAAGGTTTCTCTTGGATATGTCGTTTCCCGATGGGGCCGTGCTGAACACGGCTCTCGACTGGCTGGCCAACGGCCTGCTGCATGCCACCTGGTGGCAGATCGTGCTGTTCACGCTGGTGATGACCCACATCACCATCGCCAGCGTCACCATCTACCTGCACCGCCACAGCGCCCACCGCGCACTCGACCTGCACCCGGCGGTTGCACATTTCTTCCGGTTCTGGCTGTGGCTGACCACCGGCATGGTCACCAAGCAGNTGACCGCCATCCACCGCAAGCACCACGCCAAGTGCGAGCAGGCCGAAGACCCGCACAGCCCCCATGTGCACGGCATCCGCACGGTGCTGCTGCAGGGCTCGGAGCTCTACCGCGCCGAGTCGAAGAACGCCGAGACGATGGCGCGCTACGGCCACGGCACGCCCGACGACTGGGTCGAGCGCAACGTCTACAGCCGCTTCACCTGGCAGGGTGTGGGTTTGATGATGATCATCGACCTCGCGCTCTTCGGCGCCGCCGGTCTGGCCGTGTGGGCGGTGCAGATGGCGTGGATTCCCGTCACGGCCGCCGGCATCATCAACGGCGCGGCCCATTACTGGGGTTACCGCAACTTCGAGGCGCCCGACGCCAGCACCAACATCTTCCCCTGGGGCATCCTGATCGGCGGCGAAGAGTTGCACAACAACCACCACACCTACCCGACCTCGGCCAAGCTCTCGGTCAAGCCCTATGAATTCGACATCGGCTGGCTCTACATCCGCGGCCTGCAGGCCGTGGGTCTGGCCACCGTGAAGAAGACACCGCCGCGCCTGGCCTACGGCGCCGTGCGCCCGGTGGCTGACGAGCACACCNTCGAGGCGCTGATTGCACACCGCTACGAAGTCATGGCCGGCTACGCGCGGCGCATGCGCGCCGTGGTGCGCGCCGAGTTGCCCACGCTGCGTCAGACGGCGCTCGACGCCTCGGTGCTCAAGGCCGCCTCCCGCTGGCTGCACCGCGACGCCGACAAGGTGCCCGCCGATGCGCTCAGCAAGATCGACCAGGCCCGCGCCGCCAACCCTGTGCTCGACAAGATGGTGTCGATGCGCGAGGAACTGCGCCAGCTCTGGCTCAACACCCATCGCAGCCGCGAGCAGCTCGCCGCTGACCTGCAAGCCTGGTGCCGCCGCGCCGAAGACAGCGGCATCGCCGCACTTCGCGAGTTCTCGCAGCAGCTGCGCACGGTGCAACTGCGCCGCGCCTGAAGCGCGCTCCCACACGCCGGCTGGACGCCGGCGCATGAAAACCCGCTGGGGCATGCTGCCGCAGCGGGTTTTTCTTTGCCTCTGTGCCGACGCGTTACGCCAGCACAGGGGCCGATCGTCACTTGATCTTGGCTTCCTTGTATTCGACGTGCTTGCGCGCCTTGGGGTCGAACTTGGAAATCGCCATCTTGTCGGGCGTGGTTTTCTTGTTCTTGGTGGTGGTGTAGAAGTGACCGGTGCCGGCCGTGGACACCAGCTTGATCTTTCGCGTCCGCCTTTGGTTGCCATGGTGTGGGTCCTCTGGTTCAGGCCTGGCCGCGTGCGCGCAGGTCTGCGAGCACGGCGTCGATGCCGTTCTTGTCGATCAGGCGCAGCGCAGCGCTGGAGACGCGCAGGCGCACCCAGCGGTTTTCGCTCTCGACCCAGAAGCGGCGGTATTGCAGGTTCGGAAGGAACCGGCGCTTGGTTTTGTTGTTGGCGTGGGACACATTGTTCCCGACCATGGGCTTCTTGCCCGTGACTTCGCAGACGCGTGCCATGAGGACACTCCGATCAAACAGCCGGCGCCCCGTTTCCACCCGGAACGCTGCGGTTCCGAAGCGGCGGGCGTCCAGCCTCACCTCGCCATGTAAGGGGTGGCGGTAACCCCTGGTCTGGCGGCGCCACTGGCTTCACGCCACGCCGCCCGACCGTCTTCCTGTTTGCCCTGGTTTGGCAAAGCCCGCTATTATAACCGGGCGTTTGGCCTTTCCGTCAGATCACGCCTTCCTGTTCGAGGAAGCGCTGCGCGTCGAGCGCGGCCATGCAGCCGGTGCCCGCGCTGGTGATGGCCTGGCGGTAGACGTAGTCCTGCACGTCGCCGGCGGCGAACACGCCGGGTACGCTGGTCATGGTGGCAAAGCCCTGGCCGCCGCCGCGGGTGACGATGTAGCCGCCCTCCATCTTGAGTTGCCCCTCGAAGATGGCGGTGTTGGGCGCATGGCCGATGGCGATGAAGCAGCCCTTGAGCGTGAGCTCCTCGGTGCTGTCGTCCTGCGTGCTGCGCAGGCGCACGCCGGTGACGCCGCTGGCATCGCCCAGCACCTCGTCGAGCGTCCGGTGGGTCTTGAGCTCGATCTTGCCGGCGGCCACTTTTTCCATCAGCTTGTCCACCATGATGGGCTCGGCGCGGAACTTGTCGCGGCGGTGAACCAGATAGACCTTGCTCGCGATGTTGGAGAGGTAGAGCGCCTCCTCGACCGCGGTGTTGCCGCCGCCGACCACGCAGCAGACCTCGCCGCGGTAGAAAAAGCCGTCGCAGGTGGCGCAGCCGGACACACCCTTGCCCATGAAGGCCTGCTCGGAGGGCAGCCCCAGGTACTTCGCCGAAGCGCCGGTGGCCACGATGAGCGCGTCACAGGTGTAGGTGCCGCTGTCGCCGGTCAGCTTGAACGGCCGCTGGCTGAAGTCGACCTGGGTGATCTCGTCGAAGATGATGCGGGTGCGAAAACGCTCGGCATGCTCCAGAAAGCGCTGCATGAGCTCGGGCCCCTGCACACCATGGACGTCGGCGGGCCAGTTGTCGACTTCGGTCGTCGTCATGAGCTGGCCGCCCTGCGCCATGCCGGTGATGAGCACCGGCTCCAGGTTGGCCCGCGCGGCATAGATGGCTGCGGTGTATCCCGCCGGGCCGGAACCGAGGATGAGGACGCGGGCGTGCAGTTGTTCTTGCATGAGGGGGTTCTCCGAGGGGTCGCTATACTAATTGCAGTATGGCCGGGAATCGGTGGATCGGGCGCCACGCGCCCGGGTTCGCGCCGGAGGGCTTTCGCCACCGCGGCGCAACCCGCCACACGCCGGGAAAACCCGAATTCTAGTCGTCCGCCTCCGCGGCCGCGCCGGGCCACATTGAAAAGGAAGGGCTGTGTTATGGCTTTGCTGTCGAACAAGGAACTCATCCGCCGGGTGCCCCTGTTTTCGCTGCTGACGGATGCGCAGGCGACCTCGATCGCCGACTCGGTGGTCAAGCGACGGTTCCGCCGTGGCGAGCGCATCGTCGAGCAGGGCAAGAAGAGTGATGCGCTGTTCATCCTGCTCACCGGCCGCGCGCGTGGTCGCCGCCGACAGCCGGGGCGCGAGGTGATCTTCGCCACGCTACGCCCGGGCGACCATGTGGGCGAGATGAGCCTGATCGACGACGAGCCGCATTCGGCCACGGTCGTGGCCGAGGTGCAGACCGACGTGCTCGAGCTCGCGCGAGGAGTTCGCCCGCTGCCTGCCCGAAAACTCCTCGATGGCCTATGCCGTGATGCGCGGCCTGGTGAAGCGGCTGCGTCAGGCGGACCGCAAGATCGAGTCGCTGGCCCTGCTCGACGTGTACGGCCGCGTGGCGCATGCGCTGCTCGAGTTCGCCGCGCCGGACAAAGATGGCCAGCTCATCATCCGCGAGAAGGTCTCGCGGCAGGACCTGGCGAAGATGGTCGGCGCTTCGCGCGAGATGGTGAGCCGGGTGATGAAGGACATCGAAGAGCGCGGTTTCGTGCAGTACGCCGAAGATGGCAGCATGTTGATCAAGGAACGGCTGACATCGCTCGGCTGATGCCGCCTGCGGTGCGGGTGGCCGGGCCTTGGCACGCGTCACCTCGCCCGCCCCCGCCATGCCGTATGCTTGCTGAGCCCGGCCGCCGGCGCCTGAGCTGGCGGCGGACGCCTTCTTGCCCCCTCCGCTTCATGACGACCTCCGCGCCCTCGTCTGCCCTGCGACGTGACCGCAGCGCGTCTTCCGCCCTCGCCGCCGAGCCCCGCGCGAGCCGCCGGGCGAACTGACGCTGGTGCTTGGCGCGGTGGTGCTGGGCTTCACGGCGGTGGCGCTGCTGACGCATTCGGCGCAGGACCCGGCGTGGTCANCCTCGGGCGTCGCGGCCGAGGCGGTGCACAACTGGGCCGGTCGCGTGGGTGCCTGGGTGTCGGACCTGGGGTATTTCCTGCTCGGCTTTTCCGTGTGGTGGCTGTGGCTGGCGGGCGCGGCGCTGTGGTGGCGCGGCCTGCGGCGGCGGCTGCACCCGGCGGCCGCTGCGCCGGTGCCGCGGCGCCGCGCGGGGTTCTGGCTGGGTTTGCTGGTGCTGATGCTGGCCAGCGTGGTGCTGGAATGGTCGCGGCTGTACCGTTTCGAGGGCTGGCTGCCGGGTGCGGCCGGCGGGGTGCTGGGGCAGTGGCTGGGGCCGCTGGCGGTGAAGTGGCTGGGCTTCATGGGCTCGGGGCTGGTGGGCATCGGCGCGCTGGTGCTGGGCGCGGGCGCGGTGTTCCGCTTTTCCTGGGTCGGGCTGGCCGAGGCGATCGGCGCGCGGCTCGACGCGCTGGTGGTGCGCCAGCAGGCCCGGCGCGAGCTGGCCGACGACCTCGAAGCCGGCCGGCGGGCCGCCCGCGAGCGCGAAGCGGTGGTGCAGGTGGAACGCCAGCACAGCGAGGAGCACCCGGCTGCGCCGCTGCGCGTGGAGCCTGTGCTCGCCGAGCCGCCGCCGCAGAGCACCCGCGTGGCGCGCGAGCGGCAGAAGCCCTTGTTCGCCGAACTGGCGGACTCCAAGCTGCCGCAGGTCGATCTGCTGGACGCCGCGCCGAGCCATCAGGAGTCCGTCTCGGCCGAGACGCTGGAGATGACCAGCCGGCTGATCGAGAAGAAGCTCAAGGATTTCGGCGTGGAGGTGCGGGTGGTGCTGGCCTCGCCGGGGCCGGTGATCACCCGCTACGAGATCGAGCCGGCCACCGGTGTGAAGGGCTCGCAGATCGTGAACCTGGCCAAGGATCTGGCGCGTTCCCTGAGCCTGGTGTCGATCCGCGTGATCGAGACGATTCCGGGCAAGAACTGCATGGCGCTGGAGCTGCCCAACGCCAGGCGGCAGACGATCCGCCTCTCCGAGATTCTCGGCTCGCAGGTCTACAACGACGCCAAGAGCCTGCTCACCATCGGGCTGGGCAAGGACATCGTGGGCCACCCCGTGGTGGCCGATCTGGCAAAAATGCCGCACGTGCTGGTGGCCGGCACCACCGGCTCGGGCAAGTCGGTGGGCATCAACGCGATGATTCTGTCGCTGCTCTACAAGGCCGAGGCCAAGGACGTGCGCCTCATCATGATCGACCCGAAGATGCTGGAGATGTCGGTCTACGAGGGCATCCCGCACCTGCTCGCGCCGGTGGTGACCGACATGAAGCAGGCGGCCAACGCGCTGAACTGGTGCGTGGCGGAAATGGAGCGGCGCTACAAGCTCATGAGCAAGCTCGGCGTGCGCAACCTGGCCGGCTTCAACGCCCGCATCGACGAGGCCAAGGCGCGTGGCGAGTCCATCGGCAACCCGTTCAGCCTCACGCCCGAGCAGCCCGAGCCGCTGCAGCGCCTGCCGCACATCGTGGTGGTGATCGACGAACTGGCCGACCTGATGATGGTGGTGGGCAAGAAGATCGAGGAACTGATCGCCCGCCTGGCGCAANAAGCCCGCGCGGCGGGCATCCACCTGATCCTGGCCACGCAGCGGCCCAGCGTGGATGTGATCACCGGCCTCATCAAGGCCAACATCCCCACGCGCATCGCGTTCCAGGTCAGCAGCAAGATCGACAGCCGCACCATCCTCGACCAGATGGGCGCCGAGGCTTTGCTGGGCATGGGTGACATGCTCTACATGCCCTCGGGCACGGGCTTTCCGATCCGGGTACACGGCGCCTTCGTGAGCGACGACGAGGTGCACCGGGTGGTCGCCCACCTCAAGTCGCTGGGCGAGCCGGACTATGTCGAGGGGCTGCTCGAAGGCGGCGCCGGCGACGGCGAGGACGGCGGCCTCGGCGACGACGGCGAGGCCAGCGGCGAGAAGGACCCGATGTACGACCAGGCCGTGGAGATCGTGCTCAAGGACCGCAAGGCCAGCATCTCCTACGTGCAACGCAAGCTGCGCATCGGCTACAACCGCGCCGCGCGATTGCTCGAGGACATGGAAAAGGCCGGCCTGGTCAGCGCCCTGACCAGCAGCGGCCAGCGCGACATCCTCGTCGGCGGCCGTGGCGCGGGCGAATAGGCGCCCGCCCCCACCGCGACGCGCGAACCTTCGGCCCCACCGCACTCCAACGTCCATGATCCGCCTGCTCCGACGCCTCACCCACCGCCGCGAGGCCGCGCCCTCCGCCCTCCGCACCCACGCCGGACGGTCTCTGCTGGCTTTTATTTTGATAGCAACCTCGCACCAGATGGCGCTGGCAGCCGGGCTGGAAAGCCTGGAAAGTNTCCTGCGCAGCGCGCACAGCGGCCGCGCGAGCTTCACCCAGGTCGTCACCGCCCCCACACGCGACGGCGCCGCCAGCGCGCGCAGCAAGACCTCCAGCGGCAGCTTCGCGTTCGAGCGGCCGGGCAAGTTCCGCTTCGACTACNAAAAGCCGTTTGCCCAGACCCTGGTGGCCGACGGCAAGGCGCTGTGGCTCTACGACGTCGACCTGAACCAGGTCACGGCGCGTGCGCAGGCGCAGGCGCTGGCCTCCACGCCGGTGGCCCTGGTGGCCGCAGCGGCGGACCTCAAGGCCTTGCAAGGTGATTTCCAGCTTGCCGACGCCCCCGACGCCGACGGCCTGCAGTGGGTGCTGGCCACGCCGCGCCAGCGCGACACCGCCCTGCAAAGCGTGCGCCTGGGGCTGCGTGTGGACGCCAAGGGCCAGGTGAGCCTGGGCGCGCTCGACATGCTCGACAGCTTCGGCCAGCGCTCGGTGCTGCGCTTCGCCGACTTCGAACTCAACCTCGCGCTGCCGGCGAGCCTGTTCGAGTTCAAGCCGCCCGCCGGCGCCGATGTGATCCGGCCCTGAGGGCCGCCCGCGATCACGACCACCCCACCAGGATCAAGCCGAGGGCGGCAGGCAGCCCCTGAATGAACAGGATCTTGCGGCTCGACGTCGCGGCTCCATAAATCCCGGCAACGAGCACGCACAGCAGAAAGAACACCACGACCGGCCTTCCAGCCTCGCCAAGCGACAGCCCCCAGAACAATCCGGCCGCGAGAAAGCCGTTGTAAAGCCCCTGGTTGGCCGCAAGCATCCGGGTGGCTGCGGCGAATTCCGGCGTCAAGCCGAACGCGCGGCGCCCGACGGGTTTGTCCCAGAGGAACATTTCGAGGATCAGGATGTAGACGTGGAGCGCGCCAAGCAGCGCGACGACGAGTTGAGCGGCCAGTGACATGCGCAAATCCCTCTTGAGGTTCAGGCAAAGTCGTGCAATGTACACGCGGTGGCACAGGCTTCGCGCGGCCGCAAGCCGCACCCACCCTTGGCCCGGGCGGCGCCGAGGTGCGCAGCCAGGGCATCGGCGCGAGTGCGGACAGCGCGGGTGCGGACCCCTGGTATCGTCGGCTTCATGAGCCCCACCGCCACCACCCACACCCCGCTGGCCGAGCGGCTGCGCCCGCGCACGCTGGCGGAGGTGGTCGGCCAGCGCCACCTGCTGGGCGAGGGCATGCCGCTGCGGCTGGCATTCGAGTCCGGGCAGCCGCACAGCTGCATCCTCTGGGGGCCGCCAGGGGTGGGAAAGACGACCATCGCGCGGCTCATGGCCGACGCCTTCGATGCGCAGTTCATCACCATCAGCGCGGTGCTTGGCGGCGTGAAGGACATCCGCGAGGCGGTCGAGCGCGCCGAGGCGGCGCGCAGCGGCCTGGCGCCGCAGCGCACGATGGTGTTCGTCGACGAGGTGCACCGCTTCAACAAGAGCCAGCAGGACGCCTTTCTGCCGCATGTGGAAAGCGGCCTGTTCACCTTCGTCGGCGCCACCACCGAGAACCCTTCGTTTGAAGTCAATGCCGCGCTGCTCTCGCGCGCCGCCGTGTACGTGCTGCGGCCGCTCGACGAGGCCGATTTGCAGGAAATTCTGCGCCGCTCCAGCGCCAATGGGTCGTTGCCCGCTATCGAAGATGAAGCAGCGCAACGCCTCGTCGCCTATGCCGATGGCGACGCCCGCCGGCTCATCAACACGCTGGAGACGCTCGCTGTGGCCGCCGCGCGCGAGCGGCGAGAACGCATCGACGCGCCCTGGCTGCTCAAGGTGCTCGGCGAGCGGCTGCGCCGCTACGACAAGGGCGGGGAGCAGTTCTACGACACCATCAGCGCGCTGCACAAAAGCGTGCGCGGCTCCGACCCCGACGCCGCGCTGTACTGGTTCGTGCGCATGCTCGACGGCGGCGCCGACCCGCGCTACCTCGCGCGCCGGCTCATCCGCATGGCGGCCGAGGACATCGGCCTGGCCGATCCGCGCGCGCTGCGCCTGGCGCTGGATGCGGCTGAGGTGTACGAGCGCCTCGGCAGCCCGGAAGGCGAGCTGGCGCTGGCCGAGTGCGTGGTCTACCTGGCCGTGGCGCCCAAGTCCAACGCCGTCTACAAGGCGTTCAACGAGGCCAAGGCCTTCGTCAAGGCCGACGGCAGCCGCCCCGTGCCGCTGCACCTGCGCAACGCGCCCACGGCCCTGATGAAGCAGCTCGACTACGGCCGCGACTACCGCTACGCCCATGACGAGCCCGGCGGCTTCGCCGCTGGCGAGCGCTACCTGCCCGAGGGCCTGGAAGATCGGCGCTGGTACGAGCCGGTGGACCGCGGGCTGGAAATCCGCATCGGCGAACGGCTGGCCCAGTTGCGCGCGCTCAACAATCAGAATAACTAATCAAAGCCCTTGTTCCCTCATGCGAGGCTGATTCAAGGGAAAACCCGAAGCGGCCTGCTGATGGGCCGCATCAGGGCCGTGGCTACAATTCGCCCACCTGCCCGCCACTGGCCACAACCTGGCGGGCTTTTGCTAGGTGTAGGGGTCTGCCGCGGGCTGCGCCGACCGGGCGCGGCGAGCGGATGGGCCCCGCCGGAAGGGGCCGACACCCCGGCCGGTCAACAACACGGAGTCACGCCTTATGGAAATTCTGCTGCAACAGATCATCAACGGTCTGGTTCTGGGCAGCATGTACGCGCTGGTGGCCTTGGGCTACACCATGGTGTACGGCATCATCAACCTCATCAACTTCGCGCACGGCGAGGTGCTGATGATCGGCGCCATGACGAGCTGGACCATCATCGGCCTCATGCAGTCGTCCATGCCCGACACCNCCGGCTGGATCATCCTCATCATCGCCATGCTGATCTCCTGCGTGGTGGCGGCGGCGCTGAACTTCAGCATCGAGAAGATCGCCTACCGGCCGCTGCGCAACAGCCCCAAGCTCGCGCCGCTGATCACCGCCATCGGCATGTCCATCCTGCTGCAGACGCTGGCGATGATCATCTGGAAGCCCAACTACAAGCCCTATCCCACGCTGCTGCCGATGGAGCCGTTCGACGTGTTCGGGGCCGTCATCACCTCCACGCAGATCATGATCCTGGGGTTGACCGCCGTCTCGCTGGCGGTGCTGATGTACGTGGTGAACTACACCAGCCTGGGCCGCGCCATGCGCGCCACGGCCGAGNAACCCCGCGTGGCCGCGCTCATGGGCGTCAAGCCCGATGTGGTGATTTCGGCCACCTTCATCATCGGCGCCATCCTGGCCACCATCGCCGGCGTGATGTACGCCTCCAACTACGGCACCGTGCAGCACACTATGGGCTTCCTGCCCGGCCTCAAGGCCTTCACCGCCGCGGTGTTCGGCGGCATCGGCAACCTCGCCGGTGCGGTGGTGGGCGGCATCCTGCTCGGGCTCATCGAATCCATCGGGGCGGGCTACATCGGCATCCTCACCGGTGGAGTGCTGGGCAGCAACTACTCCGACATCTTCGCCTTCATCGTGCTCATCTTCGTGCTCACGCTGCGCCCCTCGGGCCTGCTGGGCGAACGCGNNTGGCCGACCGTGCCTGAGCCCACCCGGAGACGTCTCATGCAAACCGACAAGAAACTCATGCCCCTCCTCGCCGGCGCCGCCGCGCTGCTGGTGCTGCCGCTGGTGCTGCAGGGCTTCGGCAACGCCTGGGTGCGCATTGCCGACATGGCGCTGCTCTACGTGCTGCTGGCCATCGGCCTGAACATCGTGGTCGGCTACGCCGGCCTGCTCGATCTGGGCTACGTCGCCTTCTTCGCCGTGGGCGCCTACATGTACGGGCTGCTGGCCTCGCCGCAGCTCACCGAGAGCTTTCCCGCCATCGCCGCGGCCTTTCCCAACGGCCTGCACATGCCGCTGTGGCTCATCATTCCGGTGGGCGCAGGGCTGGCGGCGTTGTTCGGTGTGCTGCTGGGTTCGCCCACGCTCAAGCTGCGCGGCGACTACCTCGCCATCGTGACGCTGGGCTTCGGCGAAATCATCCGCGTGTTCATGAACAACCTGGACGCGCCGGTGAACATCACCAACGGCCCCAAGGGCATCGACCAGATCGATCCGATCAAGTTCTTCGGCGTCAACCTCGGCAAGCCGCTGCACATCGGCGGCTTCGAGGTGGCCTCGGTCACGCTGTATTACTACCTGTTCCTGGTGCTGGTGCTGTTCTCGGTGCTGATCAGCCACCGGCTGCAGTTCTCGCGCATCGGCCGCGCATGGATGGCCATTCGCGAAGACGAAATCGCCGCCAAGGCCATGGGCATCAACACCCGCAACATGAAGCTGCTGGCCTTCGGCATGGGCGCGACCTTCGGCGGCGTCTCCGGGGTGATGTTCGCCGCCTTCCAGGGCTTCATCTCGCCCGAGTCGTTCAGCCTGATGGAGTCCATCATGATCGTGGCGATGGTGGTGCTCGGCGGCATCGGCCACCTGCCGGGGTGATTCTGGGTGCGGTGCTGCTCTCGGCCCTGCCCGAGGTGCTGCGCTATGTGGCCGGCCCCTGCAGGCCATGACCGATGGCCGGCTCGACGCGGCCATCCTGCGCCAGCTGCTGATCGCGCTGGCCATGATCATCGTGATGCTGATGCGGCCGCGCGGCCTCTGGCCCGCGCCCGATCACGGCAAGTCGCTGCANGGCCAAGTGAGGAGGACGCCATGACGACAGACGACATCGTGCTCCAGGTCAGCGGCGTGTCCAAGCGCTTCGGCGGCCTGCAAGCCCTCTCGGACGTGGGCATCACCATCCGCCGCGGCCAGGTCTATGGCCTGATCGGCCCCAACGGCGCGGGCAAGACCACCTTCTTCAACGTCATCACCGGGCTGTACACGCCCGACAGCGGCAGCTTCACCCTCGCCGGCAAGCCCTACAAGCCGCAGGCCGTGCACCAGGTCGCCAAGGCCGGCATTGCGCGCACCTTCCAGAACATCCGCCTGTTTGCTGACATGACGGCGCTGGAGAACGTGATGGTGGGCCGGCACATCCGCACCCACTCGGGGCTGATCGGCGCGGTGTTCCACACCCCGGGCTTCAAGGCCGAGGAAGCGGCGATTGCCAAGCGCGCGCAGGAACTGCTGGACTACGTGGGCATCGGCAAGTACGCCGACTTCAAGGCGCGCACCCTCTCCTACGGCGACCAGCGCCGCCTGGAGATCGCCCGCGCGCTGGCCACTGACCCGCAGCTCATCGCGCTCGACGAGCCCGCCGCCGGCATGAACGCCACTGAGAAGGTGATGCTGCGCGAGCTCATCGACCGCATCCGCGACGACAACCGCACCATTCTGCTCATCGAGCACGACGTCAAGCTCGTCATGGGCCTGTGCGACCGCGTGACCGTGCTCGACTACGGCAAGCAGATCGCCGAAGGCACACCCGCCGAAGTGCAGAAGAACGAGAAAGTGATCGAGGCCTACCTCGGCACCGGAGGACACTGACATGACCACCCCATTGCTCAAGGTCAAAGGCCTCAAAGTGGCCTACGGCGGCATCNNCAGGCCGTCAAAGGCGTGGATTTCGAAGTGCGCGAGGGCGAGCTCGTCTCGCTCATCGGCTCCAACGGCGCGGGCAAGACCACGACCATGAAAGCCATCACCGGCACCCTGCCGATGAACGATGGCGACATCGAGTTCCTCGGCCGCAGCATCCGCGGCCAGGGGCCGTGGGACCTGGTCAAGCAGGGCCTGGCGATGGTGCCGGAGGGTCGCGGCGTGTTCACCCGCATGACCATCACCGAAAACCTGCTGATGGGCGCCTACACCCGCTCGGACAAGGCCGGCATCGCCGACGACATCGAGAAGGTGTTCACCATCTTCCCGCGTCTGCGCGAGCGCAAGGACCAGCTCGCCGGCACCATGTCCGGCGGCGAGCAGCAGATGCTGGCCATGGGCCGCGCACTGATGAGCCGGCCCAAGGTGCTGCTGCTCGACGAGCCGTCAATGGGCCTCTCGCCCATCATGGTGGACAAGATCTTCGAGGTGGTGAAGGACGTCTACGCCCAGGGCGTGACGATTCTGCTGGTCGAGCAGAACGCCAGCCGCGCGCTGGCCATCGCCGACCGCGGCTACGTGATGGAGTCCGGCCTGATCACCATGACCGGCGTGGCCAGCGCCATGCTCGACGACCCCAAGGTGCGCGCAGCCTACCTCGGCGAGTGAACCGCGCGCGGGCGCATCGGCCATGCCGGGGCACAAGATTCCCCGCTCGGTGCTGGTGGTGGTGCACACGGCCGCGCTCGAAGTCCTGCTGCTGCGCCGCGCCGTGGCCCTGCAGCCGGGCGTGGACTACTGGCAGTCGGTGACCGGCTCGCTCGACGCCGAGGACGAGCCGTATGAAGCCGCCGCGCGGCGCGAGGTGTTCGAGGAAACCGGCATCGACGCGCGCGCGGGCACGCCACTGGCCACCGCACTGCGCGACTGGGACATCGAGAACGTCTACCCCATCTACCCCGAGTGGCGCCACCGCTATGCGCCGGGCGTGTGGTTCAACACCGAGCATGTGTTCGGCCTGCAGCTGAGCGGCCGCGTGCCGGTGCGGCTCTCGCCGCGCGAGCACACCGCCTTCCAGTGGCTGCCATGGCGCGAGGCGGCCGATGCCTGCGCTTCGTCAAGCAATGCCGAGGCGATTGGGCTGCTGCCGCGGTTTTGCGCTAACGTATGCACCGTGAGCCCCACCGTCGAGACGCTGCGCGTCGTCACCTACAACATTCACAAGGGCGTGCAAGGCATCGGGCCGGCGCGCCGGCTGGAGATTCACAACCTCGGCCATGCGGTCGAGCAGCTCGACGCCGACATCGTCTGCCTGCAGGAGGTGCGGCAGGTGCACCACCGCGGCGCCTTTCTGTTC
Organism: Burkholderiaceae bacterium; assembly: GCA_013693755.1. GTDB lineage: Bacteria > Pseudomonadota > Gammaproteobacteria > Burkholderiales > Burkholderiaceae_C > Tibeticola. The sequence goes on along the minus strand of CP059256.1, from coordinate 2,187,481 downwards.
ACCCAATGGCCCGAGCTGCCGCAGGCGGACTTCCTCGCGCCCGAAGGCTACGAGGCGGTCTACCGCACCAACGCCGTCACCCGCCACGGTGAACACGGCAACGCCTTGCTCTCGCGCTGGCCGGTGCTCGAATGCCGGCACGAGGACATGTCGGACCACCGCTTCGAGCAGCGCGGCCTGCTGCACGCGCGGGTGCAGGTGGCGCAGCACGACATCCATGTGATCGTGGTGCACCTGGGGCTGGTGCCCGCGAGCCGCGTGCGCCAGGTGGCGCAGCTGCGCGCCTACATCGAGCGCGAGATCGACCCCGCCGCCCTGCTGGTGGTGGCCGGCGACTTCAACGACTGGGGCACCCGGGTGCAGCGCGCCATGCACGCCATGGGCCTGCGCTCGGCCGACACCGTGCGCTGCCCCACCTACCCCTCGCGCCTGCCGGTGGCCCAGCTCGACCAGGTCTTCGCACGCGGCATGCAGCCGCTGAGCCTGCATGTGCCGCGCGGGCGCATCTGGGGCCAGATGTCGGACCATCTGCCCCTGATCGCCGAGTTTCGGCTCGGCGATGGCTGAGCGCGCCGCGGCGGCCCTGCTACACGGCGCGCGCGGGTTGTTCGCCGCGCTGATCGAGGCCTTCGACGCCGCGCAGCGCGAAATCCGGCTGGAGACCTACATCTTCGACACCCAGGGCAGCGCCGCCGACCTCGCCGCCGCCCTGGTGCGCGCGGCGCAGCGCGGTGTGGCGGTGCACCTGGTGGTCGATGGCGTGGGCACGCCCGACCTGCCCGCATCCTGGTGCGAGCGCTTCGCCGCCGCCGGCGTGCAGGTGGCGCGCTTTGCGCCCACGGGCTGGCTGGGGCTGCTGCGCCCGAGCCGCTGGCACCGGCTGCACCGCAAGCTCTGCGTGGTCGACGGCGCGCTGCTGTTCTGCGGCGGCATCAACATCCTCGACGACCACCACGACCCCAACCACGGCCCACTGACGCATCCGCGGCTGGACTTCGCGGTGGCTTTGCGCGGCGCGCCGGTGCGGCGGGCCCAGGCGCTGATGACGCGGCTGGCCTGGCGCGTCGAGACCGTGCAGCGCGTGCGCGCCCACCCTGTGCGCGGCACGCTCGACACGCTCGCCGACGCCGCACGAGCCACCCGCAGCCGCCACACCGCCCGGCGGAAGCCACCGGCCCCGGCGGCATGGAGGGCACCGACCAGGTCACCGCACGGGTTGCCGCACAGGCGCCACCGCCGCACGCACCGCCGCTGTGGCAGCNACGGCGGAGCCACCTGGCCGCTCCAGCCGGTGCGCCGGGCGGCGCTGCTGCTGCGCGACAACCTGCGCCACCGCGCGCAGATCGAACGCGCCTACCGCCGCGCGATCGCCGCCGCGCGGNAGGAGGTCGTGCTCGCCAGCGCCTACTTCCTGCCTGGGCGGCGGCTGCGCCGGGCCCTGCAGGCCGCCGCGCGCCGCGGCGTGCGGGTGCGCGTGCTGATGCAGGGCCGCTATGAGTACTTCTTCGAACACCACGGCGCGCGGGCCATGCTCGCCCCCTTGCTCGCCGCGGGCGTGGAGGTGTACGAGTACCTGCCAAGCTTTCTGCACGCCAAGGTGGCGGTGGTGGACGCCCACGGCGAGCGCGCCTGGGCCACGGTGGGCTCGTCCAACCTGGAGCCGCTGAGCCTGCTGCTGGCGCTCGAAGCCAACGTGGTGGTGGAAGACACCGGCTTTGCGCGCGCCCTGCACGCCAGCCTGGACACGGCGCTGCGCGAACACAGCCGCCGGCTCGACGCGCAGGCGCTAGAGCGCCGGCCCTGGGCCGCACGCCTGCTCGACCGGCTGGCGCTGGCACTGGTGCGCCTGGCACTCACGCTGACCGGGCGCCGGTACTGAACACCCTTTCCGGGGTGCGCCCGGCCACCGCTGAGGAAATGCCGGAAACACTTGGGGCAGCCCGACGCGCTTCTTCAGTGGCCCGGCCTTGATGATTATCAATTTGATAGCGCAATATGACCTTTTCACGCTGGGATACGCCAAATAACCCTAGAAAATGAACACTGGTACGATGCCGCCATGTCTCTCCCCCTCCCGACGCGATGAACCCAGCCGACTCCGACGAAGGCACGCCGGTGTCCGTCAAGATCCGCGAGCGCGTGCGCGCCGCGCGCAAACGCTTCCATGCCAACGACAACATCGCCGACTTCATCGAGCCCGGCGAGCTGGAGCGCCTGCTCGACGAAGTCACCGAGAAGATGCAGGGCGTGCTCGACAGCCTGGTGATCGACACCGCGCACGACCACAACACCGCCGACACCGCGCGCCGCGTGGCCAAGATGTACCTTAACGAGGTGTTCAAGGGCCGCTATGTCAAAGGCCCCACGGTCACCGAGTTCCCCAATGCCGAGCACCTCAACGAGCTGATGATCGTCGGGCCGATCACCGTGCGCAGCGCCTGCAGCCACCACTTCTGCCCGGTGATCGGCAAGGTGTGGATCGGCGTGCTGCCCAACGAGCGCACCAACGTCATCGGCCTGTCCAAGTACGCACGCCTGGCCGAGTGGATCATGGGCCGCCCGCAGATCCAGGAGGAAGCCATCATCCAGCTCGCCGACCTGATCCAGGACAAGACCTCGCCCGACGGCCTCGCTATCGTCATGGAGGCCACGCACTACTGCATGGCCTGGCGCGGCGTGAAGGACATGGACAGCAAGATGATCAACTCCGTCATGCGCGGCGTCTTCCTCAAAGACCCGAACCTGCGCCGCGAATTCCTCTCGCTCATTCCACGCTGAGAAGTTGTGAACGAGTCCTCCACGCCCGCTCATCCCGCCCGAAAGCCCCCACTCGGCGTTGCAAATGCTCGCCGTAGCCCGCGCTACGCCTGCGCTTTGCGCCTTGATTGGGCGCTTTCGAGCGGTCTGCTCGGGCGCGGCCGATTCATTCACAGCTTCTGACCCCACCCGCGCCCAAGGACGCCCACCCTCCATGCTCGTTCGTCTGCTCTACGCCAGCCGCGCGGTGGACCCCAGCCCCGCCGTCATCGAAGACATCCTCGCGCAGTCGCGCCAGTTCAACCCCACCTGCGGTATCACCGGCATCCTGGTCTACGGCGGCGGCATCTTCCTGCAAGCCCTCGAGGGCGGGCGCGCCGCCGTCAACGAGCTCTACGGCCACATCGTGCGCGACGCCCGCCACAAGGACGTGGTGCTGCTGCACTACGACGAAATCACCGAGCGGCGCTTCGGCGGCTGGACCATGGGCCAGGTGAATGTGGCGCGCGTCAACACCAGCCTGCTGCTCAAGTACGCCGAGCGCGCCGAGCTCGACCCCTACGCCGTCTCCGGCCGCGTCTCGCTGGCCCTGCTCGAAGAGCTGATGGCCACCGCCTCCATCGTCGGACGGGTGTGAGCCACGGCGGCGGCGTGTCACGTCACCGCCCGCCGCGCGCCCGACACCCCGCCTCCCCGCCTCCCCGCCACCGCCCACCCGGTTCTCCCGGCCCCGCGCTGCCCACCGCTCTCCACCGCCCGCCCGATGCCACCCGCCGCCGAGCCCCACATCCTGCTGCGCACCGTTGAATGGGGCGACTGCGACCCCGCAGGCATCATCTACTACCCCACCTACTACCGCTGGATGGACGCCGCCGGCTGGCATCTGCTGGCCGCCCTCGGTTTCGACGCCGCGCGCATGCGCGCCGAGCACCTGACCCAGCCGCTGGTGCATGCCGCGTGCGACTTCAAACGCTCGCCCACCTTCGGCGACCGCGTGGCCATCCATTCCCAGGTCGCGCGCGTCGGCGAAAAGTCCTTCACCCTCGCCCACCGCTTCGTGCGCGAGGCTGACGGCGCCGAACTCGCCAGCGGCCAAGAGGTGCGCGTGTGGTGCCGCTACGAAGCCGGCCCCGGCAGCNCCCTGCGCGGCATCGCCGTGCCCGAGGCGCTGCGGGCGGCCGTGCAGCGCCCGCCCGCAGCGGGCTGACTTCCTGTTCTGCGCGGCGGTGTTGGCGTTTGCCGACCGGTCCTGCACAATCGTCAAGGTTCGCCATTCCAATGGGCCCTTCGGTCACAGCGCAGGAGAGTGTGCATGCCCTTCAGCCAGAGTTCCCAGCTCTCGACCATCGTCGGATTCTTCGAGTCCCGCCAACCCCGAAGCGTGCTGGATGTGGGCACCGGCATGGGACAGTACGGCTTTNTGTTGCGCAACAACCTGGAGCAAACCGGGCTGTTCGTCATCGAGGGCGCCTCCGGTCGTCAGGCGCGAAAGGACGAATGGAGGGTGCGCATTGATGGCATCGAGGGCTGCGAGGCCTACCACACGGCCGTCCACGACTATGCCTACAACGTCATGTTCTGGGGCGAAGCCTTGGCTGAGTTGCAGCGGCTGCCCTCCCGAGGCTACGAAGCCGTGATGGCAATCGACATCCTCGAGCATTTCGACCAGCCGCAGGGCATCCGATTCCTTGAAGAACTCATACGGGTGGCGTCGGGGTTCGTTCTCGTGAGTACGCCCAAGGATTTCCATGCGCAGACGGTCGAGGCCAACCCGCTTGAAAACCACCGCTCGGTCTGGACAGCGGAGGAGTTGGCTGCGGCAGGCTTTGACCACATTCTCGAAAACGGCGAGAGCTGGATCGTTGTCCACAACGCCTGACCCCACCAGGTGACGGCCGCCGGAACCCACGGTCAACCCCTGCTCCTCGGCTGCGACTTCAGCAGCAGCCCGAGCCGGCGCAAACCCATCGTGGTGGCGCTGGGGCGGCTGCAAACCAGCCGGTTTGAAGCCATTTCTTCCGATTCTCCAGCGCCAACTGGTCGGGTGTTGCTCCTGAAAACAGAGCAATTTTCCACGCTGGACGCCTTCGCGGACTGGCTGTGCGCCGAGCGCAAGCCCTGGGTCGGCGGCTTCGACCTGCCCTTCGGGCTGCCGCGCGAGTTGGTGCACGCGCTGGGCTGGCCCACCGACTGGGCGCTGTGCATGGACCACTTCTGCGCCCAGCCCCGCGCGGCCTTGCGCGAACGCTTCAAGGCGTTTNGCGACGCGCGCCCGGCGGGCGGCAAGTTCGCCCACCGCGCCACCGATGGCCCCGCGGGTTCGAGCCCCAGCATGAAATGGGTCAACCCGCCCGTGGCCTGGATGATGCACGCCGGCGTGCCGCTGCTGCGCCGCGCGCAGGCGACGCTGCCCGGGCTGCTGCCGGGGCGCGCGGACCGCATCGCCCTCGAAGCCTACCCCGGCCTGCTCGCGCGCGAGGTGCTGGGTTCGCGCAGCTACAAGAGCGACGACACCGCTCGCCAGACGCCAGCGCGGCTCATCGCCCGCNAGGACCTGCTCGCCGCCCTCGAACGCGGCCTGCCGCGCCTGAACCTGGCGCTGCGCCTGAGCCCCTCGCAGCACGACGCCCTGGCCGACGACGCCCGCGGGGACCGGCTCGACGCCGTGCTCTGCCTGCTGCAGGCCGCGTGGGCGCTCAGCCAGCAACGCCTCCAGGAGGCCCGCGGCCATACCGCCGACGGCCCAGGCTGGGGCCTGCCCGCCTTCGACCCGCTGGAAGGGTGGATCGTGGGCGCCTGAGCGCCCGAGCGTCTCGCGAGACACACGCCAGGCCGCCCCGGAGGTTTCCTGCTCGCCCTCCGGGTGGGGGACCTGGGACCCTGGGAGATACGCCGCCGGCTCAGGCGCCGCCCGGCCGCTGCGCGCAGACCGGGCAGTCTGGCCGCCGGGCCACGTGCAGGGCGGTGAACTCGGTGTGGCGCGCGTCGAGCATCAGCAGGCGGCCGGCGAGCGGCTCGCCGGTGCCGACCAGCAGCTTGAGCGCCTCGGCTGCCTGCAGGCTGCCGACGATGCCCACCAGCGGCGCAAACACGCCCAGCGTGGCACAGCGGATTTCATCGACGGCGTCGGCCGGCGGGAAGATGCAGGCGTAGCACGGCGCGTCGGCGCGCCGGGTGTCGTAGACGGCGATCTGCGCATCCATACGAACCGCCGCGCCCGACACCAACGGCTTGCCGTGGCGCACGCAGGCCGCGTTGACGAGGTGGCGGGTGGCGAAGTTGTCGCTGCAGTCGAGCACCACGTCCGCCGAGGGCACCAGGGCTTCGAGCAAGGCCTCGTCGGCGCGCTGCACCCGCACGTCCACCTGCGGGTCGGGGTTGATGGCGGCGATCGCCTCGGCGGCCGAGCGGGCCTTGGGCTGGCCAACGCGCGCGAGGCTGTGCGCGATCTGCCGCTGCAGATTCGTGGCGTCCACCGTGTCGTGATCGACCACGGTGATGCGCCCCACGCCAGCGCTGCCCAGGTAGAGCAGCACCGGCGAGCCCAGGCCGCCCGCACCGATGACCAGCGCATGGCTGCGCAGCAGCCGCTCCTGCCCNTCGACGCCGATCTCTTCGAGCAGGATGTGGCGCGAATAGCGCAGCAGTTGGGCGTCGTCCATGGGGGTGGGTGGGGCGGATCGGTGTCGCGTCAGAACGAAGGGGGAGCCGGGTGTGGTGGCTGCCGGTGGGGGCCGGTCAGGCTGCGGGGTGCCTGCTCAGCGTGGGCCCTCGGCGGCGGGCGGCTTCAGCGCGCGCCACGTCCCGCTGCCAGGCCGCTGCGCGCGGTGAAACTTCAGTTCGTCTTCTTCTCGTCGCCGGGGCGCTCGGTCAGCGTCTTGCTGACCACCACCGGCAGGCCCTTGAGGCGGTTGAGCGCCTGCTGCAGGGTGAAGTCGTTGGCCGAGCCGAATTCCGGCACCAGCCGCTGGCCCGGCGCCTTCTTGGCCTCTTCCTCGAGCTTCTTGCGCGCGGCTTCGCGCTCGGCTTCCTTGGCTTTTTCGACGGCGGGGTCGGGGCTTTCGGTGCCTTTGGTCGTGCTCAGGTGCTTCTCGAGGTCGGCCTCGCGGATGCGCAGCGCGGCAAACGGGTTGCCCTCGGGCGTCTCATCGACCATCACGTCGGGCACGATGCCCTTGGCCTGGATGGTACGGCCGCTGGGNGTGTAGTAGCGCGCCGTGGTGATCTTGAGCGCGGTGTCGGGCCCGAGCGGCCGCACCGTCTGCACCGAGCCCTTGCCGAAGGTCTGGCTGCCCATGACGACGGCTCGCTTGTGGTCCTGCAGGGCGCCGGCGACGATCTCGCTGGCCGAGGCCGAGCCCTCGTTGACCAGCACCACCAGCGGCACGCTGCGCAGCGCGGCGCGCGTGGCCGGCGAGAGCTGACGCAGCGGGTCGGCGCCGCGACGGGCGTAGAACTCGGGCGCGGCCTTGTAGACGGCCTTGCTGTCGGGGATTTGTCCGTTGGTGCTGACCACCACCGCGTTCTCGGGCAGGAACACCGCGGAGATGGCCACCGCGGCATCGAGCAGGCCGCCGGGGTCATTTCGCAGGTCGAGCACCAGGCCCTTCATGCGCGGGTCCTGNCGGTACATTTCCTCGAGCTTGCGCACGAAGTCATCGACCGTCTGGTCCTGGAACTGCGAGACGCGGATCCAGCCGTAGCCCGGCTCGACCACGCGCGCCTTGACCGACTGCGCCTTGATCTCCTCGCGCGTGATGGTCACCGGGAAGGTGCGGTTCTCGTCCTTGCGGAAGATGGTGAGCGTGACCTGCGTGTTGGGCTGGCCGCGCATGCGCTTGACGGCTTCGTTGAGACTCAGGCCCTTGACCGCCGTGCCGTCGATGCGGGTGATGAGGTCGCCGGTCTTGAGGCCCGCGCGGTCGGCCGGCGAGCCCTCGATGGGCGAGACCACCTTCACCAGCCCGTCTTCCTGCGTAATTTCGATGCCCACGCCGACGAAACGGCCGGTGGTGCCCTCACGGAATTCCTTGTAGGACTTCTTGTCGAAGTACTGCGAGTGCGGGTCCAGGCTCGACACCATGCCGGCGATCGCGTCGGTGAGCAGCTTCTTCTCGTCCACCGGCTCGACGTAGTCGCTCTTGATCATGCCGAAGACGGCAGCGAGCTGCTGCAACTCCTCCAGCGGCAGCGGCTCAAGGCTGCCGCGCGCAATCGTTTGCAGCGAGACGGTGGCCAGCGCACCGGCCACCACGCCGGCGCTGACCCAGCTCAACACTTTGAGTTTGTGACCCATGACTGACCTTTCTTCCCGGCTGCGGGCGGCCGCGCGCGCACCCTGTCGTTCAATATAGCGTGTTGGACGCTTCTGCCGCCGTGCGGTTCCGAAAATCCCGGAAAAACCGGCGGTGGGCGCGTGCGCGGCGGCTCAGCGGCTCTTGCCCTGGGCGGCCACGGCCGCGGCGGCGCGCGCGGCGGCCTCGGCGTCGCCGAGGTAGTAGCTGCGCAGCGGCTTGAGCTCGGCGTCGAGCTCATAGACCAGCGGAATGCCGTTGGGCACGTTGAGGCCGACGATGTCGGCGTCGGAGATGCCATCGAGGTGCTTGATCAGCGCGCGCATGGAGTTGCCGTGCGCCACGATGAGCACGCGCTGGCCGGCCTTGATGGCGCGGGCGATCGACTCCTCCCAGAACGGCAGCACGCGCGCCACCGTGTCCTTGAGGCACTCGGTCAGCGGCACTTCTTCGGGCTTGAGCCTGGCGTAGCGCGGGTCGCGGCGCTCGCAGCGCGGGTCGGCCGGGTCGAGCGCGGGCGGCGGCGTGTCGTAGCTGCGGCGCCAGACCAGCACCTGCTCGTCGCCGAACTTCTTTGCCGTCTCGGCCTTGTCCAGACCTTGCAGCGCGCCGTAGTGCCGCTCGTTGAGGCGCCAGCTCTTGATCACCGGCAGCCAGGCGCGGTCCATCTCGTCGAGGGTGTAGTTGGTGGTGTGGATGCAGCGCTTGAGCACGCTGGTGTAGACGAGGTCGAAGTCGAAACCCTCGGCCTTGAGCAGCTGCCCGGCCGACATGGCCTGCGAGACCCCNGCGGGTGTGAGCGCCACGTCGGTCCAGCCGGTGAAGCGGTTTTCCAGGTTCCAGGTCGATTCGCCGTGGCGAAGCATCACGAGTTTGTACATGGTGGAGGCTCAGGTGCGGAAGTGAACAGGGGCGCGGCGGGGCCGGGGCGACCGGGCGGGGTGGGAGCAGGTGCGAAGCGGTGGGCGCGGTGAAGAAGGCAAGCGGGTCGGCGGCGGGCCGGGCGCTGGGGAATTCCCGCTGCCGCGGCCGGCACAGCCCTGCATTTTAGAATCCCGCCTTCGCCCGCCCCGCCGGGGCAGGCCCAACGAGGTGTTTGCAGTGAAGTTTCTTCTCGACAACTGGATGTTGATCAGCGTGGCGCTGATCTCCGGCGGCATGCTGCTGTGGCCCGCGCTCACCGGCGGCGCGCAGGCCGGATCGGTCACGCCCTCGGAGGCGGTGCAGCTCGTCAACCGCGAGAAAGCCGTCATCGTCGACGTCTGCGAAGCTCCCGAGTACGCCGCCGGCCATGTCGCCGGCGCCCGCAGCGCGCCGCTGTCGCAGCTGGAGAAAACCCTGCCGGGGCTGGTGAAGAACAAGGCCACGCCGGTGATCCTGGTCTGTGCCTCGGGCATCCGCTCGCGCCGCGCGGTGGCGGTGGCCAAGCGGCTGGGGTATGAGAACGCCCACTCGCTCGCCGGCGGCCTGCGCGCCTGGCGTGACGCCAGCCTGCCGGTGGAACGCGGCTGACAAGCTGCCGCCACACCCCGCCCGCTCAATCTGCAAAGGAATCCGCCATGCAAGCCGTCAAGATGTACACCACCGCGGTCTGCCCGTACTGCATCCGCGCCAAGCAACTGCTCAAGGCCCGCGGCGTCGAGGCCATCGAGGAGATCCGCATCGACCTCGACCCCGCCGCGCGCGACACCATGATGCAGGTCACCGGCCGGCGCACCGTGCCGCAGATCTTCATCGGCAGCACCCATGTCGGCGGCTGCGACGACCTGATGGCGCTCGACGCCCGCGGCGGCCTGGCGCCGCTGCTCGCCGGCGCCGGCGCCTGAGCCCGATGCCGCCCCGGCGTCGGGCCGTCACCGCGGCCTGACATAATCCCGCGCACGCGCCGCGGCGCCGCCCGCCGGCCCCTTGCCGCCCTGCGCGGCGGGGTGCGGCGACAGCTGAACCTCCCCTCTCACCCTTCTCCTACGGACCCACCATGGCCGACGAAAACCTCAACCCCGTGTTCCAGATCCAGCGCATGTACCTCAAGGAAGCCTCGCTGGAGCAACCCAACTCCCCGGCCATCCTGCTCGAGCAGACCCAGCCCTCGCTGGACATCCAGGTCGGCGTCGAGGCCGCGCCCGTGGCCGAGGGCATCTACGAAGTCGCCGTGACCGCCACCGCGCACACCAAGATCGGCGAGCGCACCGTCTTCCTCGTCGAGTGCAAGCAGGCCGGCATCTTCGAAATCCGCAACCTGCCCGAAGACCAGATGGGCCCCATCCTGGGCATCGCCTGCCCGCAAATCGTCTACCCCTACCTGCGCGGCAACGTGGCCGACATCATCAACCGCGCCGGCTTCCCGCCCGTGCACCTGGCGGAAATCAATTTCCAGCTCATGTACGAGCAGCAACAGCAGGCCGCGGCCGCCCAGCAAGGCGCGGTGCAGTGATTTTTCACTGAAATACCCTTTTCCCCAGCGTCAAATGGTCGTTTGATGCTATGAAAATTGATGTCATCGGAGCCGGCGCCTGGGGAACGGCGCTGGCCATCCACGCCGCCCGCACCGCACCTGGCCGAGCCGTGCACGCGGTGCGCCTGTGGGCGCGCGACGCCGCCCAGGCGCAGGCCATGCAGGCCGTGCGCGTCAATGCGCGCTACCTCGACGCCGTGGCCCTGCCCGACGCCCTGCAGGTTGACGCCCTGCCCGCGGCGGACGCATGGCCTGCGGTGTTCGCGCACAGCGAACTCCTCATCATCGCCACGCCCATGGCCGGGCTGCGCGCCACGCTGGCGGCCTTGTGCGGCCTCGAGGCGCCGGTGGCCTGGCTGTGCAAGGGCTTCGAGAGCCGCCCGGCGGGCGGCGGCGAAGCCGCGGCGGACGGCCGGCTGGGGCATGAAATCCAGGCCGAGGTGGCGCCGCACCTGCGCGCGGGCGTGCTCAGCGGCCCGAGCTTCGCGCTCGAAGTCGCGCGCGGCCAGCCCACGGCGCTGGTGGCCGCCAGCGCCCACGCCAGCGTACGCGACGCGCTGGTGGCGGCGCTGCACGGGCCGAGCCTGCGCGTCTACGCCAGCGACGACGTGGTCGGCGTGGAAGTGGGCGGGGCCGTGAAAACGNTGCTGGCAATCGCCACCGGCTTGTGCGACGGCCTGGCGCTGGGCCTCAACGCCCGCGCGGCGCTGATCACCCGCGGCCTGGCCGAGATGACCCGGCTGGGCCTGGCGCTGGGCGCGCGCACCGAGACCTTCATGGGCCTCTCGGGCCTGGGCGACCTGGTGCTGACCGCCACCGGCGACCTCTCGCGCAACCGCCGCGTGGGTCTGCTGCTGGCGCAAGGCCAGTCGCTTGCGCAGGCCGTGGCCTCGCTCGGGCATGTGGCCGAAGGCGTGGCCTGCGCGCACACCGTGGTGCGGCGCGCCCGCGCGCTTGGCGTGGACATGCCCATCAGCGAGGGCGTGGTCGATCTGCTCGAAGGCCGACGCACGCCGGCCGAGGTGCTCGCCGCGCTGATGGCGCGCGACCCGAAGGGCGAGTAGGCACCGCTGCCTTCCCCGCGGTCCGGCCCAGGTGGCCGCGGTTTGTACCATCGCGCGGTGTGGAACGGCGCGGCGGCGCCTGCTTCAGCGCACCACCAGGCCCGGCGCTCCGGCGGCGACCTCGCCGATCACCGCCGCGGCATCGAAGCCGTGGCGCGAAAACACGGCCAGCACCGCCTCGGTGGACTCCGGCGCGCAGCTCACCAGCAGGCCGCCACTGGTCTGCGGGTCGGTCAGCAGGGCGCGGTCGACGGCGGCAAAGCCCTCGGGCAGCACGGTCTGCGCGGCGCACGCCGCCCAGTTGCGGCCGGAGGCGCCGGTGACATGGCCCTGCTCGGCCAGCGCGCGCACGCCCTCGAGCAGCGGCACGCGCGCCCAGTCGATGCGCACCGTGCAACCCGCGCCGCGCGCCACCTCCAGCGCATGGCCCGCGAGGCCGAAGCCGGTCACGTCGGTGATGGCGTGCACGCCGTCCAGCGCGGCGAGCTCCGGCCCCGGCGTGTTCAGCCGCGTGGTGGTGGCGATCATGCGCGCATAGCCCTCGGCGCCCAGCGCGTCTTTCTTCAGCGCGGCGGACTGCACCCCCACGCCCAGCGGCTTGCCGAGGATGAGCACATCGCCCGGCCGCGCATCGGCATTGCGCCGCACCCGCGCGGGGTGAACCAGCCCCAGCGCGACCAGCCCGTAGATCGGCTCGACCGAGTCGATGGTGTGGCCGCCCGCAATCGGAATGCCCGCCTCGCGGCACACCGCCGCCCCGCCCTCGAGGATGCGGCCGATGGTGGTGGTGGACAGCACGTTCACCGGCATGCCCACCAGCGCCAGCGCCATGATGGGCGTGCCACCCATGGCGTAGACATCGCTCAGCGCATTGGTGGCGGCGATGCGGCCGAAGTCGAACGGGTCATCGACGATGGGCATGAAGAAGTCGGTGGTGGCCACCAGCGCCTGCGTGTCGTTGAGGCGGTAGACGGCCGCGTCATCCGAGGTTTCGATGCCCACCAGCAGCGCCTCGGGCACCGGCAGCCGGGTGCTGCCGCGCAGGATGTCGGCCAGCACGCCGGGNGCGATCTTGCAGCCGCAGCCGCCGCCGTGCGAGAGCGAGGTCAGGCGCGGCTCGTTGGCGCTCGCGGGTTGGGTGGCAGCGGTCATGCAGCAGTCTCCGTTGGGGAAGGAACGCCGGTCAGACGCGGCGAATGAATCGGGCGTTCAGGATTGGCTTCACACCCTCTCAGCGCCCGGCGCGCACGCGGCGCAGTTCGTCGAGGATGAGTGCAAACGCACCCACGGTGATGGCGGCATCGGCCACGTTGAAGGCCGGGAAGTAGCCGCCGGGGAACATCGGCGCGAGCCAGCGCCAGTGGAACTGCAGAAAGTCCACCACGTAGCCGTGCAGCAGCCGGTCGATGACGTTGCCCACCGCGCCGCCGAGGATGCAGGCCAGCGCGAAGGCAAACAGCCGCTGCGTGCCGTGGCGGCGCAGCATCCAGACGATGACGGCCGTGGCCACCAGCGCAAGGCCGGTGAAGAACCAGCGCTGCCAGCCGCCGGCCGTGGCCAGGAAGGAGAACGCCGCGCCGGGGTTGTGCACCCGCACCACGTTGAAGAAGCTGGTGACGGTGACGCTGTCGCCGAGCTGGTAGTTGCCGAGGATGAGCACCTTGGTGAACTGGTCGAGCACCACGATGAACCCGGCCAGCGCGAGCCACAGCGCCAGCGGCGCGCGCGGAAGGAGATCTGGCTTTGGCCATGCGGAGGGCGCCCTGCGGGTTCAGGCCACGCGGCGGGCTTCGCCTGCGCCGCGGCCCTCGGCTTCGGCCAGGTTGGCCACGCAGCGGCCGCACAGGCCGGGGCGCGCGGCGTCGGCGCCGACATCGTCGCGGTAGTGCCAGCAGCGCTCGCACTTGGGCGCGGTGGCGGGCGTGACCTGCACGGCCAGCGCCTCGCCGTCGAGCACGGTGGCGGCCGAGGTGATGGTGACGAACTTCAGGTCCTCGCCCAGCGAACGCAGCAGCGCCGCGTCGTCCGCGCCGGCGGTGATCGTCACCAGCGCCTGCAGCGATGGCCCCACGGCGCCGGTGGCGCGCACGGCCTCGATCTCTTTGTTGACGAGCTCGCGGATCCGNCGGATGCGCGCCCACTTGGCCAGCAGCGCCTCGTCGGGCGAGGCAAAGCGCCAGTAGGTCTCGAAGAAGATCGAACCCTGAGTTTCGCCCTTGGCCAGCACCGCCCAGGCTTCTTCGGCGGTGAAGGAGAGGAAGGGCGCCATCCAGCGCAGCATGGCGTGGGTGATCTGGTGCAGCGCGGTCTGCGCACTGCGCCGCGCGAGGCTCCTGGGCGCGGTGGTGTAGAGCCGGTCCCTGAGCACGTCGAGGTAGAACGCGCCCAGGTCTTCCGAGCAGTAGACCTGCAGCTTGGCCACCACGGGGTGGAACTCGTAGGCGTCGTAGTGGCGCAGGATGTCGGCCTGCAGCTCGGCCGCGCGGGAGAGCGCCCAGCGGTCGATTTCGAGCATCTGCGCCTCGGGCACGGCGTCGCGCGCGGGNTCGAAGTCGCTGATGTTGGCCAGCAGGAAGCGCAGCGTGTTGCGGATGCGGCGGTAGGCATCGACCACGCGGGCGAGAATCTTGTCGTCGATGTTGAGGTCGCCCGAGTAGTCGGTGCTGGCCACCCACAGGCGCACGATTTCCGCGCCGAGCTTGCCGCTGATTTCCTGCGGCACCACCACGTTGCCCAGGCTCTTGCTCATCTTGCGGCCCTGGCCGTCGGTGGCGAAGCCGTGGGTCAGCAGGCCGCGGTAGGGCGCGCGGCCCTCGATGGCGCAGCCCAGCAGCAGCGAGCTGTGGAACCAGCCGCGGTGCTGGTCGTGGCCTTCGAGGTAGAGATCGGCCTCGGGCCCTTCGGCATGGCAGCAGCCGTTGGGGTAGGCGTGCGCATGGCTGCCGCGCAGCACGTGGCGGAAGGTGGAGCCGGAGTCGAACCAGACCTCGAGGATGTCGGTGCTCTTGGTGTAGTGCGCGGCGTCTTCAGCGCCCAGGATGTCCTCGGCCGTCACGCGGCTCCAGGCCTCGATGCCGCCCTGCTCCACGATGGCCGCGGCCTGGTCGAGGATCTCGAGCGTGCGCGGGTGCAGTTCGCCCGTGTCCTTGTGCAGGAANAAGGGCACCGGCACGCCCCAGGCGCGCTGGCGGGAGATGCACCAGTCGGGCCGGTTGGCGATCATGTCGCGCAGGCGGGCCTTGCCGTTCTCGGGGTAGAAATGGGTGTGGTCGATGGCCTCGAGCGCCATCTGGCGCAGGGTTTTCGGCGCCTTGTCCCGGGTGAACACGCCCTCGCCTTCGTCCATGCGCACGAACCACTGGGCCGCGGCGCGGTAGATCACCGGGGTTTTGTGCCGCCAGCAGTGCGGGTAGCTGTGGGTGATGCCCTGGGTGCCCATGAGGCGGCCGGCGGTGCGCAGCGTCTCGATGATGGTGTCGCAGGCCCTCCAGATGTTCATGCCGCCGAACAGCGGCAGCGTGGCGGCATAGTGCCCGTCGCCCTGCACCGGGTTGAGGATGTCGTCGGTGCGCAGGCCGTGGGCGATGCAGGAGTTGAAGTCGTCCACGCCGTAGGCGGGCGAGGAGTGCACGATGCCGGTGCCGTCGGTGTCGCTCACGTACTCGGCCAGGTACACGGGCGAGAGGCGGCGGTAGCCCTCGTGCACGTCGTACAGCGGGTGGCGGAAGTTCACGCCGCCCAGTTGCCGGCCGCGTGCCGTGGCCAGCACTTCGCCCTTAAGGCCCCAGCGGGTGAGGCAGGACTCCACCAGCGAGGCGGCCAGCACCAGCAGGCCGCGCGGCGTGTCCACCAGCGCATAATCGAGCTCGGGGTGGGCGTTGAGCGCCTGGTTGGCCGGCAGCGTCCAGGCGGTGGTGGTCCAGATCACCGCAAACGCGCTGCGGCCCGCGGGCAGGGCCGCGAGGTCGAAAGCGGCGGCCAGGCGCGCGGGGTCGTCGGCCTCGAAGGCGACGTCGAGCGTGGTGGTCTGCTTGTCCTGGTATTCGATCTCGAACTCGGCCAGCGAGGAGCCGCAGTCGAAGCACCAGTACACGGGCTTCAAGCCGCGGTAGACGAAGCCGCGCTCGATCACGCGCTTGAAGGCGCGGATTTCGCCGGCCTCGTTGGCCGGGTCCATGGTGCGGTAGGGCCGCGCCCAGTCGCCGAGCACGCCCAGGCGTTTGAAGTCCTCGCGCTGTTGTTCGATCTGCTCGGTGGCATAGGCCCGGCTTCTGGCCTGCATCTCGTCGCGGCCGAGCTTGCGGCCGTGGAGCTTTTCGATGGCGTTCTCGATGGGCAGGCCGTGGCAGTCCCAGCCGGGGATGTATTGCGCGTCGAAACCGGCGAGCTGGCGGCTCTTGACGATCATGTCCTTGAGCACCTTGTTCAGCGCGTGGCCGATGTGCAGCTTGCCGTTGGCATACGGCGGGCCGTCGTGCAGCACGAACAGCGGCGCGCCCTGGCGGGCCTGGCGCAGGCGCAGGTACAGGCCGCTGTCGTCCCACTGCTGCACCCAGGCGGGCTCGCGCTTGGGCAGGTCGCCGCGCATGGGGAACGGCGTGTCGGGCATGTTGAGGGTGGCGCGCCAGGGGCTCGCGGCGTCGGCTTTGGCGGCGGGGGTGGTCTTGTCGGACATGGGCAAACTCGTGCGGTCTCGCTTCGGGGCGGGGCCGGGCGCACACGGCCCGGCGGGCGGGGGAGGCCGGTGGCCCGGGGCGGCGCCAAGGCACGCCAGGCGGGGCCGCCGGTCGGGCAGCGGGTCAGCCCTGAATTCGGTCGCGCGTGGTCTGGCGGCGCGTCTGCGCGTGCATGGCGAAGAAGCGGCGCGCGTCNTCGCAGTCGCGCGCGATGCCTGCCGCCAGCCGCTCGAGGCTGTCGTACTTGATTTCGTCGTGCAGTTTGTGCAGCAGGTCCACGCGGATGATTTTACCGTAGGCCCCCTCGGGGCCGAGTTCGGTCGGCCAGTCGAAGCCGTGGGTCTCGAGCAGCACCCGCCCGCCGTTGACGTCGCGCGGGTCCAGCGAGGGCCGCACGCCCAGGTTGGCCACGCCGTCGATGGGCCGCTCGACCAGGCCGTGCACCTGCACCGCGAAGATGCCGCTGGCGGCGGGCTTCCAGTGCTTGAAGCGCAGGTTCAGGGTGCGAAAGCCGTCGCCCGCGCCCGGTGCCGACTCGGCCAGCGAGCGGCCGAGCTTGCGCCCGTGCACCACATGGCCGCTGATGCCGTAGGGCCGGCCGAGCAGGGCGGCTGCGTCGTCCATGCGTCCGGCGGCCAGCGCCTCGCGCACGGCCGAGCTCGACACCCGCAGGCCGTGCACCTCGTAGCTCTGCATGCGTGCCACGTCGAAGCCCAGGCGCGCGCCCTCGGCGTCGAGCAAGGCGTAGTCACCGGCGCGGCGCGCGCCGAAGCGGAAGTCGTCGCCCACGAGCACATAGCGCGCGCCCAGCCCCTGCACCAGCACGCGCGCGATGAAGTCCTGCGGCGACAGCGCCGCCAGCGCCGCATTGAACGGCAGCACCACCACTTGGTCCACGCCGCAGCGCTGGAGCTCGAGCAGCTTGTCGCGCAGGGTGGCAATGCGCGCGGGCGCGATGTCGGCGCGCTGCGCCTGTGCGGCGAAGAAGTCGCGCGGGTGCGGCTCGAAGGTCAGCACGCAGCTGGGCACGCCGCGGTGGCGCGCCTCGTTCTGCAGCAGCGCCAGCATGGCCTGGTGGCCGCGGTGCACGCCATCGAAGTTGCCGATGGTCAGCGCGCAGGCCTCGGCCAGGCCCTGGTGGTGCAGGCCGCGGAAAATTTTCATGCCCGATTCTGGTATGGATTTCATAGCGCCAAGGCACCGTTTCACGCTGGGGTATGCGTCAAATTGTCATGAAACGGGCGTATATTGTGACCTGCGCGGCGCCGCGCACGTCTGCTGTGCGCCCCGGCGCCGCCCATCCGGCTTTGCATGACGTGGACGACCCCTTGATGGAGGTGTGCGTGAAGGTGCTCAAGCTGTCGGCCCAAGGGCTGCCGCAGTCGTGGATTTCGCTCGAACAGGCCGTGATTCACTATGCCGCGGGCGAGGTGCGCTGGGAACTCGGCCAGGAGGTGGCGGTGTTCCACGGCGGGCACAACGCGCGCACGGGCCGCCAGTCGATCATCGCGGTCAGCAGCATCATCGGCACGCGCGGGGTGCCCAACATCAACNCCTTCGATCTGCGGCCCACGCTCACCAACCNNTCGCTGTTCGCGCGCGACCGCAACCTCTGCGCCTACTGTGGCAGCGTGTTCCCTGACCACGAACTCACGCGCGAGCACATCGTGCCCTTCGCGCAGAACGGCCGCGACCACTGGATGAACGTGGTCACCGCCTGCCGCGCCTGCAACCACCGCAAGGGCGCGCGCACGCCCGAACAGGCCGGCATGACGCTGCTCTACGCGCCCTACGTGCCCAGCCTGTGGGAAGACTTCATCCTGCGCAACCGGCGCATCCTGGCCGATCAGATGGAGTTCCTCATGGCCCACGTGCCCAAGAGCTCGCGGCTGCTGGCCTGATAGTCCCTTGCGCCGGGCACGAAGCCACCCCGCCCGGTGCCGCGCCGGGCGTTCGCGACCACGTTGGCTCAGGCAAACACGCCGGCCGTGTCCTGCATGCGGGCGGACACTTCGCCGAGGTGGTGCAGGGTGTCGCCCCAGGTCATCTCCAGCTGTGTGAGCGTCTTGAAGTAATGGCTGACGATGTACTCGTCCGTCACGCCGATGCCGCCGTGCAACTGCACCGCCTGCTGGCCGACGAAGCGCATGCTCTGGCCCAGTTGCACCTTGGCGCGGGAGAGCGCGCGGCGGCGCTCATCGGCCGGCGCGTCGAGCTTGAGGCTGGCGTAGTAGCTCATGGAGCGCGCGAGTTCGAGCTGCATCTTCATGTCGGCCACGCGGTGGCGCAGCGCCTGGAAGCTGGCGATGGGCACGCCGAACTGCTTGCGGGTGTTGAGGTAGTCCACGGTGACGGCGAGCGTGCGGTCCATCACGCCCACGGCATAGGCGGCCAGCGCGGCGATGCCCACGTCCTGCGCGAGTTCGAGCGCCGCGAGGCCGTCGTCCCACACCCGCACCGCAGCAGCCCGGTCGAACTGCACGTCGGCCGCGCGGCCGCCATCCTGCGTGCCGTAGCCGCGCACGGCCACGCCCTCGCCGCGNGGCACGAGGAACAGAGCCAGCGCGCCGTCGAGCCGCGCGCTCACGAGGAAGGCATCGGCATGGTCGCCAGCGGGCACGAGGTTCTTGAGACCGCTGAGCGCGTGGCCGCCCTCGGCACGGGCGTCNGCCTGCGCGTCGCACACGTCGAGCCGGTAGCGCNNGCGCCGCTCCTGGTGCGCGAGCACGATGAGCGCCTCGCCGCTGGCGAGCCGGGGCAGCCAGGCGCTGCGGGTGGCCGCATCGGCCCCGGTGGCCAGCAGGCGCGCGGCGATCAGGGCCTGCGCGAGCGGCTCGAGCACCAGACCGCCGCCGAGTGCTTCCATGACCACCATCGCCTCGACCGCGCCATAGCCCAGCCCGCCGTCGTCCGCGGGCACGGTCAGGCCGGTGAGGCCGAGTTCTGCCATCTCCTGCCAGACGCCGCGGTCGAAACCACCGGCGGCGACGATGCCGCGGCGGCGCTCGAAGGCATAGGCTTTCTCGACCCAGCGGGCCACGGCGTCGCGCAGGGCGAGTTGGTCGTCGGAAAAATCGAAATCCATGGGCTTGCTCCTGCGGGTTCAACCGAGCACGGTCTGCGCGACGATGTTGCGCTGCACTTCGTTGCTGCCACCGTAGATGGTGGTCTTGCGCATGTTGAAGTAGGTCGAGGCCAGCGGCGCATTGGCCACCACGCCGCCGGGAAAACCGCCGAGCGCGCCCAGCGCCGCATCGCCCTGCCAGCCGGCTTCCATGGCTTCGCGGATCAGCGGAATGGCGTAGGGGCCGGCGGCGAGCATCATCAACTCGCTGTAGCGCTGCTGGATCTCGCTGCCGCGGATCTTCAGCAGCCCGGCGATGTCGAGCGACTGCTTGCCCGACTTCTCGGCCGAGAGCACGCGCAGCACCAGCATCTCCAGCGCGACGATGTCCACCTCGAGCAGCGCGATCTGGTCGCGGAAGCGCAGGTCGTCCCACACGCCCTCGGTCTTGGCAATGCGCTTGAGGCGCTCGAGCTCGCGCTTGGCGCGGTTGACGTCGGCGATGTTGGTGCGCTCGTGGCTGAGCAGGTGCTTGGCATANGTCCAGCCCTTGTTCTCCTCGCCGATGAGGTTCTCGGCGGGCACTTCGACGTTGTCGAAGAACACCTCGTTGACTTCGCACTCACCGTCGAGCAGGCGGATGGGCCGCACGGTCACGCCGGGCGACTTCATGTCGATGAGCAGGAAGCTGATGCCCGTCTGCGGTTTGCCTTCGGTGCTGGTGCGCACCAGGCAGAAGATCCACTCGCCGTACTGGCCCAGCGTGGTCCAGGTCTTCTGGCCGTTGACGATGTAGGTGTCGCCGCGGCGCTCGGCGCGGGTCTTGAGGCTGGCCAGATCCGAGCCGGAGCCCGGCTCGCTGTAGCCCTGGCTCCACCACACCTCGCCGCTGGCGATGCCGGGCAGGAAGCGCTGCTGCTGCTCGCGGTTGCCAAAGGCCATGATGACCGGCGCCACCATCACCGGCCCGAAGGGCACGATGCGCGGCGCGCCGGCGAGCGCGCACTCTTCCTCGAACAAATGCTTTTGCACGGCGTTCCAGCCCGGGCCGCCGAATTCCTTGGGCCAGCCGTAGCCCAGCCAGCCTTTNTTGCCCAGAATCTTCGCCCAGCGCTGCATGTCGTCACGGCTGAGCGTGAGGGCGTTGTGCACCTTGTGCGCGATGTCGGCGGGCAGGTTGGCGCGCACCCAGGCGCGCACCTCCTCGCGAAACTGTTGTTCCTCGGGCGTGAAAGCCAGATCCATGACGTGGGCTCCGTGGCAGTAAGGGGCGCGCACGGTTCGGCGCGCGCCAGGTGAGAGGCCACGATTTTGCGCACGGTCGTGCGCTGGGGCTGTCAGTCGGGCGACAAACCCAGCTCGCTCATGAGGCGGGCCACCTGGGTGCGCAGCCCGGCCACCTCGGCCTCGAGCGCGGCCACGCGCTCGGTCAGCGCGGCACTCGCACCCGAAGCCGCACCTGAACCCGCAGCCAGTGCGGCGCCGGCCACCGGGACGTCGGGCTCGCCGCAGAGCCGGTGCATCCAGCGCGCCTCGCGCGCGCCCGGNGCGCGCGGCAGCTTGAGGACGAGCGGGCCGCCGCGCTCGGCCGCGCGGTCCTGCAGCTCTTCCAGAAAGGCTTCGACGGAGGACACGTCGGCAAAGCGGTACCAGCGTTCGCCGTTCTGCCGCAACTCGGCCGCCGTCTGCGGGCCGCGCAGCATCAGCAAGCCCAGCAGCACCGCCGACTGCTCGGGGATGCGCAGCGCGCGCTGCAGGTTGTGCGCATAGTGCGGCACGCGCGCGCCGCCGGCTTCGGCCACCAAGTCGAGTGCGCGCAGCGCATCGAGCGCCTGCTGCACCTCGGCCTCGCTGAGTTGCATCACCGGCTCGCGGCTGGTTCTCTGGTTGCAGCCGGCCACCACCATGTTGAGCGTCAGCGGATAGCTGTCGGGCACGGTGCGCGCCTTTTCCATCAGCGTGCCGAGCACGCGGGCCTCGGCCGCGCCCAAGGGGCGCTGCAGGGAACGGGGTGCGCCTCGAGGGCGCCGGGAGCGGTTTCTGCGGACATGGCCCGAGGATAATCCCGCGCCATGCGAAACATCGTGATCCTGATCTCGGGCGGGGGCTCGAACATGCGCGCCATCGTCNGAGCCTCACGGCGCGATCGGTGGGAGGCGCTCCTGNGCGCGCGCGTGGTCGCGGTGCTGAGCAACCGGCCCGACGCCGCGGGCCTGACCTGGGCGCAGGAGCAGNACCTGGCCACCGCCGCAGTCGATCACCGCGCCTACCCCAGCCGCGAGGCCTTCGACGCCGCGCTGCTGCAGGCCATCGCGCCGTTCGACGNNGCAGCGAGGGAGCCGGCACTCATCGTGCTCGCGGGCTTCATGCGCATCCTCACGCCGGGCTTCGTGGCGCGCTTCGCGGGGCGACTGCTCAACATCCACCCTTCGCTGCTGCCCGCCTTCCCCGGCCTGCACACCCATGCGCGGGCCATCGCCGCCGGCTGCCGCGTGGCCGGCGCCACGGTGCACGAGGTGACGACCGAACTCGACCACGGGCCCATCCTCGGGCAGGCGGTGGTGCCGGTGCTGCCCGACGACACCGCCGAGACCCTGGCTGCGCGGGTGCTGAGCCAGGAACACCGGCTCTATCCGCGGGCGATCGCGGATTGGCTACGCTCCAAAATAAGAGCGCCACCTGACCGGTTGGCGCTGGGGTTCCGGGGTTTTTGCTGATTTTTCGTTGTGCAGGGTGTTTGTGGCCGCTCGGGAGGGCTTGGTGGGCTGCCCGCGGGTGGTTTTCGGGCTGGAGTGAGGATGAGGCACGGTTGCCGGTGTCGATGGCCGAAGGCTGGGCGGGCGATGAACCTTGCTTTACCCCGTATTGCCCAGGCACAAACCGGTGTTCGTGGTTTTGCGGGGGCGCGGCACCTCGCCTACCCCTTTCCCCGCCGGGGCGGAAAGGGGAGCCCGATTTGGTTGCCTCGCGCCGGCTACGTGTTTTCGGCGCGTGAGGTTGCGGTGCGCTTCTTCTTGCCCGCATTGGGAACCTGCTGTCCTAGCAGCCTCGGGGTTCAGGCACGCCGCCACCGGGCGGGCTGCGCCGCCCGCGAACCCGATTGGCGTGAGGGGCCGGTATGCGAGGCAGCGGGCCTGACCACCTTGCCGAAGTCCGAGGCGCGCAGCGCGCGGTTCGTGCCGCTCAAGCACGCTCGCGCCCGTGTCCGCGGGCCGCGCCAGCGCCCGCTGGCGGCGCGCCCACGCGTGCGAGGTCGTCACGACTGGTGGCGCACCCATCTGGGCATGAAAGAGTGCAACGCGACGCCCCGAGCCGTAGAAGCCTAGCCCGACACCAGAAACAAAATCGGGCTCCCCTTTCCGCGGGGGCGGAAAGGGGCGGGGGATAGGGGGAAGCGAGGTGCAGCGCCCGCCGCGTCATTTGAGACACGAAGGCAGACCAGGGGAAAGCGAGGTGCAACCCCGCCTGCCGCGCGGTCGAACAGCCACGTGTCGCGGAGCAGCGAGGCGTACCGCCCACAACCCGCGCACGCGCGACGGACCCAGGGACGCGCGAGGCGCAAAATCCGCCGCGCAGACGGCCGAGCGGGCCCGTCAAATGCGAGGGAGACGCCCCGCCCGCCTCACACCTCGAAGTTGTCGATCAGTCGCGTGCGCCCCAGCCGGGCGGCGCCGAGGACGACCAGGGCGCCGCTGGCGTCGCCGGGCTGCGGCGGCTGCAGGTCGGCGCGGCGGCGCACGGTCAGGTAGTCCACCTGCCAGCCGCGCGCGGCCAGCGCCGCCACGGCGCGCTGCTCGATCTCGGTGGCGCGCGCGGGCAGCGCGTCGGCCGCGGCCAGGGCTTCGCGGGCGAGGCTGCGCAGCGCCAGCGAGAGCTGCACGGCCTCGGCCCGCTCGGCCTCGCTCAGGTAGCCGTTGCGCGAGCTCAGCGCCAAGCCGTCGGCTGCGCGCTGGGTGTCGCCGGCGACGATGCGCACCGGCAGCACGAACTGCTCCACCATGCGGCGGATGACCATGAGCTGCTGGTAGTCCTTCTTGCCGAACACCGCGACGCCNCCGGGCCGCGTGCCAAAGACGGCGGAAAACAGCTTCATCACCACGGTGGACACGCCGGTGAAGAAGCCGGGGCGGAACTGCCCTTCGAGGATGTCGGCCAGCGCCGGATCGGGCTGCACCTTGAAGGTCTGCGGCTCGGGGTAGAGGTCGCTCTCGCGCGGNGCAAACAGCAGGTCGCAGCCGGCTTCGCGCAGCAGGGCGCAGTCGCGCTCCCAGGTGCGGGGGTAGCTGTCGAAGTCCTCGTGCGGCAGGAACTGCAGGCGGTTGACGAAGATGCTCACCACGGTGGCATCGCCCAGCGGCCGGGCCTGGCGCACGAGCGCGAGATGCCCTTCGTGCAGATTGCCCATGGTGGGGACGAAGGCCGGGCACTGGCGCGCGGCCAGCGCGGCGCGCAGTTCGGGGATGGTGTGAACGATGTCCATGAATGAGGGCGGTTCGTGAAAGGGCGGCGAGGAAGGGTTGAATGAATCGGGTGTGGACGGCTCGGCCGCGGCGTCTTACCAGGCGTGCAGCGCGTCGTCGGGGAAGTGGCCTTGCTTGACGGCCTGGACGTAGGCCTCGATCGCCCCGCGCACGCTGCCCGCGTCGGCCATGAAGTTGTGGACGAACTTGGGGTTCTTGCCGAGGTTGATGCCCAGCATGTCGTGCATCACCAGCACCTGGCCGGCGGTGCCTTGGCCGGCGCCGATGCCGATGGTGTGGCAGTGCGGCAGCTCGGCGGTGAGCTCGGCCGAGAGCCTGGCCGGCACCATTTCCAGCACCAGCATGGCCGCGCCTGCGTCCTGCAGCTCGTGCGCATGGCGGCGCAGGGTGGCGGCAGCCTCCTCGTCGCGGCCTTGCACGCGGTAGCCGCCGAGCGCATGCACCGTCTGCGGCGTGAGCCCGAGGTGCGCGCACACCGGAATGCCGCGCTGCACCAGGAATTCCACCACCGGCGCCGTCCAGCCGCCGCCTTCGAGCTTGACCATGTGCGCGCCGGCCTGCATCAGCCGCGCGGCGCTGCGCAGCGCTTGCTCCTTCGATTCGTGGTAGCAGCCGAACGGCAGGTCGGCGATCAGCCAGGCCGTGCCCTGCACGCGGTGCAGGCCGCGCGAGACGCATTCGGTGTGGTAGGCCATGGCGTCGAGCGTCACACCCACCGTGCTGGGCAGGCCCTGGCAGACCATGCCCAGCGAGTCGCCCACCAGCAGGCACTCCACGCCGGCGGCGTCGGCCACGGCAGCAAAGGTGGCGTCGTAGGCGGTGAGCATGGTGATCTTTTCGCCGGCCGCGCGCAGCTGGGCCAGGCGCGGCAGGCCCACCGGGCGGCGNCGCCGGCAGGGCGAGGCCGGCGGCAGGGTGCCGTAGGGGTGCCGGGCGAGGCGGCGGTGAGCGCCGAGGCGTGCCGGCGGGCGGGGCGGTGTCGGTCATGGTCGCGCTCCTTCGTCGTGGGCGACGCAGGGGCGCCGGCGGGCCGGGCCCTGCGTCGGGCGTGGGCGCGAGTCTAGTGCAAGCCGTGCGGGCCCGGCGCGTGCAGGACGTGCTTCGCGTTTCCCCTTATCCTTGGCCGATGCAGATCGATTTTTCTTCTCCTGAAGCGGTGGCGGCGCTGGCGCGCGAAGACGTGGCCCGCGCGCTGGCCGAGGACGTGGGCGCGGGCGACCTCACGGCCGCGCTGGTGCCCGCCGGCCGGCGGGTGCGCGCGCGCATCCTGGCGCGTGAGGCGGCCATCGTCTGCGGCGCGCCCTGGGTGGAGGCGGCGGTGCGCGCGCTCGACNCCTCGGCCACGCTGCGCTGGCAGGTGGCCGAGGGCGCGCACTGCGCGGCCGACACGGTGGTGGTGCACCTCGAGGGCGNNAAGCGCGCGCTGCTCAGCGCCGAGCGCACGGCGCTCAATTTCCTGCAGCTGCTCAGCGCGGTGGCCACCAAGACCGCGCGCTACGTGGCCGAGGTGGCCGGCACGCGCGCCCAGATCGTCGACACCCGCAAGACCTTGCCGGGCCTGCGCCTGGCGCAGAAGTACGCGGTGCGCATGGGCGGTGGCACCAACCACCGCATCGGCCTGTTCGACGCGGTGCTGATCAAGGAAAACCACATCGCCGCCGCCGGTGGCGTGCGGTCGGTTCTGCAGGCCGCGCAGGCGGTGGCGGCGCAGGCGGCGTTCGTCGAGATCGAGGTGGAGACGCTGGCCCAACTGGCCGAGGCGCTCGACGCCGGTGCGCGCATGGTGCTGCTCGACAACATGGACCGCGCCACCCTCACTGAGGCCGTGCGCCTCAACGCCGGCCGCGCGGTGCTCGAAATCTCCGGCGGCGTCACGCTGGCCACGCTGCGCGAACTGGCGCTGACCGGCGTGGACCGCATCTCCATCGGCACGCTGACCAAGGACGTGCAAGCCATCGACTACTCCATGCGCTTCGAGGACCTCTGAACCATGAGCACCGTCATCGACGTCGAATACGAACAACCCGCCTGCAGCACCCGCCACGCCTGGGCCCGCGTGCCGGTGGAGCCCGCGCCGCATGAGCGCGAGGCGCTCAAGCAGAAGATCCGCGCGCTGCTCAAGGCACGCGACGCGGTGATGGTGTCGCACTACTACGTGCACNCCGACCTGCAGGACCTGGCCGAGGAAACCGGCGGTCTGGTGAGTGACTCGCTGGAGATGGCGCGCTTTGGCCGCGAGCACCCGGCGCGCACGCTCGTCGTCTCGGGCGTGCGCTTCATGGGCGAGACAGCCAAGATCCTGAGCCCGGACAAGCGCGTGCTCATGCCCGACCTCGACGCCACCTGCTCGCTCGACCTCGGCTGCCCCATCGACGCCTTCAGCGCGTTCTGCGATGCGCACNCCGACCGCACGGTCGTCGTCTACGCCAACACCAGCGCCGCGGTGAAGGCGCGCGCGGACTGGGTCGTCACCTCGAGCTGCGCGCTCGACATCGTGCGCGCCCTCAAGGACAAAGGCCACAAGATCCTCTGGGCGCCCGACAAGCACCTGGGCGGTTACATCCGCGCGCAGACCGGCGCGGACATGCTGCTGTGGGAAGGCTCGTGCGTGGTGCACGACGAGTTCAAGGCCTTCGAGCTCGAGGCGCTCATGCGCGAGCACCCCGGTGCCAAAGTGCTCGTGCACCCCGAGAGCCCCGCCGCTGTCGTGGCACTGGCCGACGCGGTGGGCTCCACCTCGGGCATTCTGAAGGCCGCGCGCGAGATGGATGCGCGCGAATTCATCGTGGCCACCGACAGCGGCATGCTGCACAAGCTGCGCACGCAGAACCCCGGCAAGATCTTCATCGAAGCCCCCACCGCCGGGCGCAGCGCCACCTGCAAGAGCTGCGCGCACTGCCCCTGGATGGCGATGAACGGCCTCGCCGGCGTGGCCCGCGTGCTCGAGACCGGTGCCAACGAGGTGCAGGTCGACCCCGCCCTGATCGACCGCGCCCGCCTGCCCATCGAGCGCATGCTGGCCTTCACCGCGGCACAGCGCGGCGGGCAGGATGCGNGGGCGCTGGTGCCGGATCTGGGGGCGGTTTGAGAGGGCGACGGCGTTTGCGCTCGCCGCAGGGCGGGCGTTGCTTGAGCTGGTGGTGCAGTACCAGGGCTCTGTTTGATGGAGTGGGGTCCGCGTCGTCCGGCGGTTGGGCTGTGATGGCAAAACGCTGCGCGGGCGTGGCACCTCGCTTTTCCCCTATCCCCCTGGTCCGCCTTCGTGTCTCAAATATGCGGGCGGGGGCTGCACCTCGCTTTTCCCCCTATCCCCCGCCCTTTCCGCCCCGCCGGGGCGGAAAGGGGCGCCTGGATTTGATTGCTTCGCGCCGGCTACGTGTTTTTGGCGCGTGAGGTTGCGGTGCGCTTCTTCTGGCTGAGATTGGGGAACCTGCTGTCCTAGCCGCCTCGGGTGTGCAGGTACGCCGCCAGCGGGCGGGCCGTGCCAGCGCTCGCTGGCGGCTTGCCCACGCGTGCGAGGTCGTCACGACTGGTGGCGCACCCATCTGGGCACGAAAGAGTGCAACGCGACGCCCCGAGCCGTAGAAGCGTAGCCAGTCACCAGAAACAAAATCGGGCTCCCCTTTCCGCCCGGCGGGCGGAAAGGGGCGGGGAAAGCGAGGTGCTGCGCCCTCCCGCAAAACTGCGAACACCGGCTTGTGCCTGGGTGACACGGGGGAATGCGAGGTGCCGCGCCCGCCACGACGGCCCTCATCCCGCCCACCGCCCCGGGGGCGATGAAGGCGGACCGGTGCGCCACGCCCGAAACCGCCCTCGCCCCATCAGCCGCAACGAGGAGGCCCAACCCGCGCCCTGCGACCGCCACCCCTCCGACGCCCCCGCGACCACCTCCAAACCACAGCTTCTCGACAAAACGACCCATACCCCATCGCCATCCGGTCAGAAGTTGCTATCATTTTTGATAATCCCAGCATCTTCCCCCACCCGTGCCAAGTAAAGAAACGTAAATCCCCGCTGCCCCGCCGCGGGCGGTGAACGGGCGGCGGGGTCGTGCGTCATAGCTGCATCACCTCGTGCTCACCGATGCTTCGATGACTTCCGAACCTTCTCCTCTGCTCAGCCGCCGCCGCTGGCTGCAGCGCAGCGCTGGCCTCGCGCTGGGTCTGCCCGCCGTGCCGCAGGCCGTCTGGGCGCAAGCCTTCTCGAACGCGTCCGCCACCGCACCAGCGAGCGCCGACGCCGCGGCGTGGCGCGCCTGCTCGCGCCTGGGCTACGGGCCGACGCCGGCGCTGCTGGCCGACCTTGCCGCCCGCGGCGGGCCGCGCGCCTGGGCCGCCGCGCAAGTGGACGCCGCGCGCGCAGNNAGCCAGACGCCGCCGGCGCTCGCGCCCGAGTGGGCGGGTTTTCTCGCGCCGCTACCGGAGTTGTTTGCGCTGGAGCGCGAGGAGCGCGAAGCGCGCCGCCTCGCCAAGGAATCGCCCGGCATGGTCAGCGCCCCGGTGGCGGCCGCCACCCGCGCGCTGGACTTTGCCGCGCTGGCCGAGCCGCTGCACTTCAGCCGCCGCGTCACCCTGCAGGCCGCGGCGTGGCGCCTCGGGGCCATCGGCCGCCCCGAGGTGGAGAACCCGCTGCTCGCGCGCATGACCGAGTTCTGGTTCAACCACTTCAACGTGTTCAACGGCAAGGGCGCGGTGCGCCCCTTCGTCGGGCATTACGTGGTGCAGGCCATCCGCGCCCACGCGCTGGGGCGCTTCGAGGACTTGCTGCTGGCCACCGCGCGCCACCCGGCCATGCTGCGCTACCTCGACCAGGCCCAGAGCGTGGCCGAAGGCAGCCCGGGCGCGCAGGGCCAGCGCCGCGGCCTGAACGAAAACTACGCCCGCGAGGTGATGGAACTGCACACCCTGGGCGTCAACGGCGGCTACACCCAGACGGACGTGCGCGAACTCGCCCGCGTGCTCACCGGCTGGACGGTGGGGCCGCAGGAAACCAGCGGCTTTCGCTTCGCGCCGCACCTGCACGACGGCGGCACCAAGACCGTGCTCGGCCAGCGCTTCCTGGCCCAGCCGGCCCAGGCGGGCGAGGACGAAGGTGTAGCCGCACTGCGCATGCTGGCCCACCACCCGGCCACGGCGCAACGCATCGCGCTGCGGCTGGCGCACTTCTTCGTCGCCGACGCGCCGCCACCCGAGCTGGTGCAGGCCCTGGCCCAGCGCTTCACCGACACGGGCGGCGACATCGCCGCCGTCCTGCGCCGCCTGTTTGAGAGCGAGGCCTTCTGGGCCAGCGAACACCGCCTGTTCAAGACGCCGCTCGACTATGCCGGCTCCTGCCTAGTCGCCACCGCCGCCGGCACCGAGCCGCGCGGCGTGGTGCTGACGCTGGACTTTCTCAACGCCGCCGGCCAGCCCCTGCACGGCTGGCCCACGCCGGACGGCTATGCCTTCGATGCCGCCACCTGGATGGCGCCCGAGGCGCTCACCCGCCGCGCCGACTATGCCTTCGCCCTGGCCCGCGGCCGCGGCGCACCCAGCGTGCTCGACCCCTTCCTGAGCCGCGCCACGCGCCNNGCCATCGCCACCGAACGCCCCGAACTGCAGGCCGCACTGCGCCTGGCCGCCNCCGAGTTCATGATGAAGTGAATACCCCCATGAAGCCCTCGACCCAGCCAACGCTCCATCCCGCAAGCCACCCCGCCCCCGACCCCGCCCGCCGCGGCCTGCTGGCCAGCCTGCTCGGCGTCGGCGCCTGGCTGGCACTGCCGGCACAGGCCGCACCCGCCGGCGCTGCCGCCGCCGCTGCGGATGGCCGCCTCGTCGTCGTGTTCCTGCGCGGCGCGTATGACGGGCTCTCCGCCCTCGTGCCCTGGTCCGACCCCGACTACGCGCGGCTGCGGCCCAGCATCGCCATTCCCGCGCCCGGCGCGGGCGACGAGGCCGCCCTTCGCCTGGACGGGCGCTTTGCCCTGCACCCCGCCCTCGCGCCCTTGCTGCCGCTGTGGCAGGCCGGCGTGCTCGCGGCCATTCCTNGCGCGGGCTCGCCCGATCCCACGCGCTCGCACTTCGACGCGCAGCACCACTGGGAAGTGGGCATGCCCGGCCGCAGCAGCGCGCACGACGGCTGGCTCAACACCCTCGCTGCCGAGCACCCGGGCAGCCGCGCACTCGGCGTCGGTGAAGCCAACCCGCTCATCCTCGCCGGCACAGCCCCGGTGCAGCTCGTGCCGCGCGGCCAGGCCGCCACCCGCGCCGGCGTGGTCGGTGCCGATGCCTCGCGCGCGGCGGTGCTGCGGCTGTATGCGGGCAACGACGCGCTCTCGCAAGCCTTCCGCGCCGGCGCCGACAGCCGCCTCGAAACCAGCCAGGCACTGGCGCAAGCCCAGGTCGCGGCCGAATCGGGCGCCGCANGCGCCGATGACCCCGGGCATGATGGCTCCGGGGTGAGCGCAATGGACGGCACGCGCCGCGAAATGATGGCCGCCAACAACGGCGCCGGGCCTGCCCGCGGCCTGCGGCTCGACGCGCAGCACCTGGGCACGCTCATGCGCCGCGACCCGGCGATGCGCTGGGGCTTCCTCTCCGCCGGCGGCTGGGACACGCATGTGAACCAGGGCGCCTCGCGCGGCGCGCTGGCCAACAACCTCGCCGCGCTGGCCGAGGCCCTGGTGCAGCTGCGGCGGGACTTCAACCGCCCCAACGACGTGGTGGCGGTGGTGAGCGAGTTCGGCCGCACCGCCGCCGAAAACGGCAGCCGCGGCACCGACCACGGCCACGGCAACACCGTGTGGCTCATGGGCGATGCAGTGGCCGGCGGGCGCTGGCACGGCCGCTGGGACGGGCTGGCCGCCAGCGCGCTGCACGAAGGCCGCGACCTGCCGGTGCACCACGACTTCCGCGCCGTGTTCGCGCGCGTGCTCGCCCGCACCGCAGGCTGGACGAAGNCCCAGGCCCAGCGCCTGTTCCCCGGCTACCGCCCCGACCCTGCGCTGGCGGGCCTGATGCGCGCCTGACGACGCCAGGCGAACGCGGCCCGAAGCGCCCGTTCGTCCGGCTCCTGCGGCACCGCCGCCGAGACGGGACAGAGCGCCTTACAGCGTCAGGATGGTGCTGCCCACCGTCTGCCGTGCCTCGAGCGCACGGTGCGCCTCGGCCACGTCCTTGAGTGCGAAGCGCTGCGCGATGTGAATCTTCACCGCGCCGCTTTGCACCACCTCGAACAGTTCGTCGGCCATGGCCTGGGTGCGCTCGCGCGTGGCGATGTGGGTGAACAGCGTCTGCCGCGTCACATAGAGCGAGCCCTTCGCCCCCAGAATGCCCGGTGCAAACGGCGGCACCGGCCCCGACGCGTTGCCGAAACTCGCCATCAGGCCAAACGGCCGCAGGCAGTCGAGCGAGCCCTCCCAGGTGTCCTTGCCCACCGAGTCGTACACCACCTTCACACCTTGGCCCTGGGTGATCTCCTTGACGCGCTGCACGAAGTTCTCGCGCCGGTAGTTGATGGCGTGTGCCGCACCGTTGGCCAACGCCAGCGCGCACTTCTCGTCGCTGCCCGCGGTGCCGATGAGCTGCAGGCCCAGCGCCTTGGCCCACTGGCGGGCGATCAGCCCCACACCGCCGGCGGCGGCATGGAACAGCACGAAGTCGCCGCGCTGCAGGCCCTCGACCGGCAGCGTGCGCTTGAGCAGGTACTGCGCCGTCAGGCCCTTGAGCATCATGGCCGCGCCGGTGTCGAAGTCGATGGCGTCGGGCAGACGCACCACGCAGGTGGCGGGCATCAGGCGCACCTCGCTGTAGCTGCCCGGCGGCTGGCTGGCGTAGGCCGCGCGGTCGCCGGGCTGCAGATGGGTGACGCCCTCACCCACCGCCTCGACGATGCCGGCCGCCTCCATGCCCAGGCGCAGCGGCATGGGCAGCGCATACAGGCCGCTGCGCTGGTAGATGTCGATGAAATTGAGGCCGATGGCTTTGTGGCGGATGCGAATCTCGCCCGGCCCGGGTGCCCCGACTTCGACATCGACCAGCTTGAGCTGTTCNGGCCCNCCGGGTTGGTCGATCTGGACGGCAAGCGACATGCGATTTCTCCTGCAAGGTTCTAAGGCAACGCTGATCAAGTCCCTCGCGCGCCGCGCATCCCGGCGGCGGGCGGTCTGCTTCAAAAGCAAATGCTCGCCATAGCAACCGCTATGGCTGCGCTTTGCGCCTCGCATCCCATCCCGCGGCCCGGCGCGCATCATCGCGGGGACTTGTTCAGCGTTGCCCTATTGATCCGGCACGAAAATAACTGAACTTTTCGTGGCGCGAGGTGTCCATGCGATATGGACAAAGAAGATGCGCTTCAGTCCCGGAGCATGCACAGAAACTCGAAGCGTGCACCGCGTTCTTCATGGCGTAATGGCCATCGTGGCGCTCACGGGCTTGGCTACGCGGGGTGGGCCGGCTGATCAATGGGCTGGTGCCCCGGTCACGCTCAACCTGCCGCGCGGGCGATGGGCGCAGCTGAGCCCCGAGCAGGAAGAGGCGGTGCGGCGCACCATTTGCGACAGCGCCCAGAGCAGTCGAAGATGGAATTCGCGCGTGGACACGCGCGGCTGTCATGGCTCATGAACAGCGTGGGCTGCTACTGTGCGCGCGTGGGCAACTACCTGGCGCGCTGGGGCTTCACGCCGCAAACGTGACGCTGGCGCCTCGAGCATGCCGCCGTGGATGCAGCAATGGCACGCTTCTTCGGCGCGCGCGTCACGCTCGCGCAGCTGGGCGCGCTGCTGGGGACGTGCCGGTGGTGCTCTCGCGCGGCACCTGGGCGCATCTGCTGGACTCTGGCCGTGGCGGCACGCGCCAGAAGCTCTCCATGATCTCCACCGTCACCAACCGGGGCCGGGCGAACTGGATGATCATCGATGGCGCTTTCGAGCCGCTCATCGAGCCCGAGCGGTGCGCGACGGACGTGTGGCGGCCTTCCTGCTGGCAACCTGGGGTGCATCACTGCAAGCCGGTGAAGCGGCTGGGTGAGCACAAAGCCGAATGGTGTTCTATCTGCCCAGCTACAGCCCTGAGCTCACCCCGACGAGCGGCTCACCACTTATCCTCGCGCTGCACGAAAGTACCCGTGGAACCAAAGCCCGGCTGCACGCCGCCGCCAGCGAACACATGGCCCTCATTGCGGCAAACCCCGAGCGGGTGTGCTCCTACTCCAGGATCCGCTGGTCAGCCGTACGCGGCCGACTTCATCGTGCCGGATCTGCCCCAACGGCCATCGTGCCCGTTCGCGCCAGCGTCGCGGGCAGCGGCTACGTCCCGGCCCATGTCACACAAACTCGACGCGCGCACCGCGTTCTTCCTGACGATGCCGCCGCTGCTGTGGGCCGGCAACGCGGTGGTGGGCCGGCTGGTCAATGGGCTGGTGCCCCCGGTCACGCTCAACCTGCTGCGCTGGCTGATCGCCGCGCTCATCGNNCTGCTGCCGCTGGCGCCGCNNCAGCTGCGGCGTGGCGGCAGCGGCCTGCTGTCGAACTGGCGCCGTTTCGCGCTGCTGGGCCTGCTGGGCGTGGGCTGCTACAACGCGCTGCAGTACATGGCGCTCAAGACCTCCACGCCGCTGAACGTGACGCTGGTGGCCTCGAGCATGCCGCTGTGGATGCTGGCGCTGGGCACGCTGTTCTTCGGCGCGCGCGTCACGCTCGCGCAGGTGCTGNGCGCGCTGCTGTCGATGGCGGGCGTGCTGGTGGTGCTCGCGCGGCACCTGGNNGCGCATCTGCTGGAGCTGCGCCTGGTGGCCGGCGACCTCTACATGCTCGCCGCCACCCTGGCCTGGGCCTGGTACAGCTGGCTGCTGTCGCGCCGTGCCGAGCCCGAGCGGCTGCGCGCGGACTGGNCGGCCTTTCTGCTGGCGCAGGTGCTCTACGGCCTCGTCTGGTCCAGCGCCTTCACCGCCGCCGAATGGAGCCTGACCGACGCCCACATCCAGTGGGGCACACCACTTATCCTCGCGCTGCTGTACGTGGCCGTGGGGCCGGCGGTGCTGGCCTACCGCAGCTGGGGCCTGGGCATCGAGCGCGCGGGGCCGGCGCTGGCGGGCTTCTTCTCCAACCTCACGCCGCTGTTCGCAGCCGTGCTCTCGGCCGCCTTCCTCGGGGAGCTGCCCCACCTGTACCATGCGGTGGCCTTCGGCCTGATCGTCGCGGGCATCGTGGTGTCGTCGCGGCGCTGAGCAGGCTCGGTGGCCGCACCGGCCCGTCCTGTGGTCTCGCCCCTGCCGCGCCGGCCCGGTGCCGCGGCCGCGCCCTGAAAGGTCTGCCGATGTCGGACATGGTCGTGCTCTATCAGTTCGCCATCGTGGCGAGCGTGCTCATCGCGCAGACCGTGCTGGGCGAAAAGCCAGCTTCGGCGTGGCGGCGGGGTGGGCGCTGTGGACGCTGGTGCTCGCGTTCGGCCACACGCTCTACGCCGCGCAGCTGCTCACCATCGGCGCGGCGGTGTGGCTGGCGCTGCACCTCAAGGGCCGCAAGGCCGTGATCGAAGCGCTGGTCGCCTGCGGCGTGGTGGCGGGCATCGGCCTGTACTTCGCACAGCGCAGCCCCACCGAGCCCCTGCGCACGGCCAACCCCGTGCCCGCCGCGCGCGGCCGCGGCCGTCACGCCCGCGGCGCCGGCGGCGAGCCTGTCGCCCGCCCCTGCGACATCGGCCGCATCGGCCCCCGCCCCCATCGCCGCAGCCAGCGCCGCTTCGGCCGCCGCCGAGCCGGAGCCTGCCGCGGCCTCGTCTGCCCCCGCGGCCTCCCGGCCCGGGCGCGCCGTCGCCCTGCCCGCCCCCACCGAAGACCCCGAACCCTACCGCCCCAGGAAAGTCGCCCCGAGCCCTCGCCCTGCATGTACAAGGGCGTGATGAGCGACGCGGACTACCTCGCCTGCGGCATCACGCCGCCGCGGCGGTGGAGGGCCCATGCACTGGCCGGAACTGCGGTGGTCCCCAACCGGGAATGTGACAACCATCCCCGGTGAAGCGCCGAGTTTGCGATCCATGAAGTAAGGAAGTAAGATTTTCCACTCTTTCGGAGGCTCTCATGCTCGCAAAACTCACCGAAAAACCAGATCACGCTGCCCAAGGCGGCCATCTCGGGCGTCGACACAGCAGAGTACTTCGACGTCACCGTCGAAGGGGTCGAATCGTGCTGACGCCAGTGCGGGTTCAGCGGGCGCAGACCGTGCGCGAGAAGTTGGAAAGCCTGGGAATCACCGAGCAGGACGTGGAGGACGCCGTGGCCTGGGCGCGGCGGTGATGCGCAGGGTCGTCCTGGACACCAATGTGCTGCTGTCGGCCTTGTTGTTTCGGTCAGGTCGGCTGGCCTGGATCCGTCATGCATGGCAGGCCCAGGAATTGCACCCATTGGTCTGCAAGGAAACGGTGCGGGAGCTGCTGAGGGTTCTGGCGTACCCCAAGTTTCAGCTCGAAAGCGNNGAGCAGCAGGAGCTGCTGGCGGACTTCTTGCCCTATGCCCAGACGGTGGAGCTGCCGACGCCCTGGCCACCGCTGCCCGTTTGCCGCGACGGAAACGACCAGGTTTTTCTCGTCCTCGCGCATGTTGGCCAGGCGGACGCCTTGATCACCGGAGACGCCGATCTTCTCGACATGCGCGGCGCGTGCCCCGGCTTGATCATGACCGCCGAGGCGTTCGCGGCGCAGCAGCAGCGGTAGCGATTTGACTTGGCCGCCAGTCAAGTGGACGGGCTTCGCCGCTCAAGCGGTCCGCCAAGCCGCGCTTGCCTCAAAACGTCCCCGGATACCCNCCGCCGTCGAGCAGCAGGTTCTGGCCGGTGAGGTAGCTCGCGTGCACGCTGCAGAGGAAGGCGCAGAGGGCGCCGAATTCTTCGGCGGTGCCGAAGCGGCGGGCGGGGATCTGCGCGATCTGGGCCTGGGCGACTTCGTCTGCGCTGCGGCCGCTNTTGTCGGCGGCGGCGCGCAGCGTGGCGCGCAGGCGGTCGGTGTCGAACTTGCCGGGCAGCAGGTTGTTGATGGTCACGCCCCGCGCGGCGATGGCCGAGCGCGCCAGGCCCGCGACGAAGCCGGTGAGGCCGCTGCGCGCGCCGTTGGACAGCGCCAGGATGTCGATGGGGGCTTTGACGGCGCTGGAGGTGATGTTGACGATGCGGCCGAAGCCGCGCGCGGCCATGCCGTCCACGGTGGCCTTGATGAGTTCGATGGGGGTGAGCATGTTGGCCTCCACCGCGCGCAGCCAGTCCTCGCGGCTGAAGCTGCGGAAGTCGCCGGGCGGCGGGCCGCCGGCGTTGGTGACGACGATGTCGAAATCGCGCCCCGGGCCGCCGCGGGCGTTCCACACCGCCTCGCGACCGGCCGCGGTGGTGATGTCTGCGGCCACGCACACCACGGACCCCAGCGCGAAACGGTCACTTTCTGCTCTTATTTTTGATGCGGCGTGTTCGAGCGCCTCGGCGCCGCGCGCGTTGATGAGCACGTTCACGCCCTCGCGGGCGAGCGCCTGCGCGCAGCCGAAACCCAGCCCNTTGCTCGCGCCGCAGACCAGCGCCCATTTGCCGGCAATGCCCAGATCCATGGGCACCTCCTCACGCCCTGCGGCGCGTCACCAGAAACACACCCCCNACCACCAGCGCGGTGCCGGCGATGATCCAGCCGTTGAACGGCTCGTCCAGCAGCACCACGCCCATCAGGATGGTGGACATGGGGCCGATCATGCCCACCTGCGCGGCCAGCCCTGCGCCGATGCGCTCGATGCCCATCATCACCAGCAGCACCGGCGCGGCGGTGCAGGCCGTGGCGTTGAGGATGGAGAGCCAGATCACCGGCGGCGCCACCTGCGCGGCCGACAGCGGACGCAGCAGCAGAAACTGCGCGATGCACAGCACGCAGGCCACCGAGGTGGCCAGGCCCGCCAGCCGCAGCGCGCCCAGGCGCTGCACCAGTTCGCCGCTGTAGCTCAGGTACAGCGCGTAGCTCAGCGCGCTCAGAAACACCAGCGCGGCGCCCAGCACCACGTTGGGGCCTTGCAGGCTGGCCTCGTGGCCGAAGACGAGCAGCACGCCGCCGTAGCTCACGGCCATGGCCAGCATCTGCGTGCGCTGCACCCTGCGGCCGTAGAGCACCCAGCCCAGCAGCAGCACCAGCGTGGGGTTGAGGTAGAGGATGAGGCGCTCGAACGAGGCGCTGATGTACTGCAGGCCCGCGAAGTCGAGAAAGCTCGCCAGGTAGTAGCCGGTGAAGCCCAGCCACAGCACGCCCAGCAGGTCGCGCCTTGAGAGCGCCGGCCGCCCCCGCCCGGCCCACCACGCCATGCCGGCAAACAGCGGCAGCGCGAACAGCATGCGGTACATCACCAGCGTGACGGCGTCCACGCCGTGGCGGTAGGCCAGCTTGACGATGATGGCCTTGCCGCTGAAGGCGATCGACCCGATGGCCGCCATGAGCAGCCCGGGCAGCAGGCCGGCCGCACCGTGCGGGCTGCGTGCGGGGGCGGCGGCGCTCAAGGCGTGGGCTCCGGCGCGGCGCCGGCTGCGGAGGGCGTGGCGGGCGCCTCGACCGGGGCGCGCGCCAGCCTGGCGGCGCCTGCTGCCGCACCGCGCGCGGTGGCGGAGGCGCTGCTGCTGCGCGCGATGTCGATGACCGGCGTGGCCGACAGCACCTCGCCCAGCGTGGTGAGNCCTTCGGCCACGCGCAGCGCGCCGGCAAGGCGCAGCGGGCGCATGCCGTCGGCCACGGCCTGGCGGCGCAGCGCGTCGATGCTGGGTTGCTGGCCCACGCGTTCCTTGAAGGCTTCGGTGACGGTGAGCAGTTCGTACAGCCCCATGCGGCCGCGGTAGCCGGTCATGCGGCAGTCCACGCAGCCCACGGGGCGGTAGGGCCGGTAGCCGCCGCTGATCTTCCACGGGCGCACCAGGGCTTCCACCTGCTCGCGCGGCAGCTCCTCGTCGCGCACCTTGCAGGCCGGGCACAGCGTGCGCACCAGGCGCTGCGCCAGCACGCCCAGCAGCGTGGCGTTGATGAGGTAGGGCGGCACGCCGAGCTCCATCAGGCGGGTGATGGCGCTGGGCGCGTCGTTGGTGTGCAGGGTGCTGAACACGAGGTGGCCGGTCAGCGCGGCCTGCACGGCCATGTCGGCGGTTTCCGAGTCGCGGATTTCGCCGACCATGATGATGTCGGGGTCCTGCCGCATGAGGGCGCGCAGACCNTCGCTGAAGCCGAAGTCGAGCTGGGGCTGCGCCTGCGTCTGGTTGAAGGCGGGCTCGATCATTTCGATCGGGTCTTCCACCGTGCTGACGTTGACGGCGTCCGTGGCCAGGCGCCGCAGCGTGGAGTACAGCGTGGTGGTCTTGCCGCTGCCGGTGGGGCCGGTGACGAGGATGATGCCGTGCGCGCGCGCCACCAGCGCCTCCCAGCGCTCGGCGTCGTGCGCGGAGAAGCCCAGCGCGTCGAGGTCNCTGACGGTGGCCTCGGGGTCGAAGATGCGCATGACCATCTTCTCGCCGAAGGCGGTGGGCAGCGTCGAGAGGCGCATCTCGATTTCCTCGCCCCGCGGGCTGCGCGTCTTGATGCGGCCGTCCTGCGGGCGGCGTTTCTCCACCACGTCCATGCGGCCGAGCAGCTTGACGCGGGCGATCATGGCATTGAGCACCGTCACCGGCATCTGGTAGACGGTGTGCAGCACGCCGTCGATGCGGAAGCGGATGTGGCCNTGCTCGCGCCGGGGCTCGAGGTGGATGTCGCTGGCGCGCTGGTCGAAGGCGTACTGCCAGAGCCAGTCCACCACCTGCACCACGCCCTGGTCGTTGGCGTCGAGCGCGCGGTTGGCGCGGCCGAGTTCGACGAGCTGCTCGAAGCTCGACGCGGCCGCGTTGCCGCCCATCTTCTGCGCGGCACGCACCGATTTGGCCAGCGCGAAGAACTCGGCGGTGTAGCGGCTGATGTCGCTGGGGTTGGAGAGCACGCGGCGCACGGTGCGCTTGCTCTGGCGCTCCACCTCGGCCACCCAGTCGGTGATGAAGGGCTCGGCGGTGGCCACCACCACCTCCTTCGGGCCGACCTGCACCGGCAGCACACGGTGGCGCTCGGCGTAGGCGGCACTCATGGTGTCGGCGACCTTGCCCACGTCCACCTTGAGCGGGTCGATGCGGAAGTAGGGCATGCCGGTGCGCTGCGCAAGCCAGCTCGTGAGGCTCTCGATGTCGAGCGCACGCCCGTCGCTGGCGCGGTGCATGGAGACGCTGGCCAGGCGCACCAGCGGGTGCTGCACGCTCTCGGCCTGCGCGCAGCGGGCCACGGTGCGCTCGGCTTCCTCCGGCGTGATGAGGCCGTCCTCGGCCGCCCACTGCACCAGGCGGCGCCAGTCGAGCGGGCCGAAGGCCGCGGCTTCGGGCTTGCCGGCGGCGGCTGGCGCACCGGGTGCGGGGTGCTGGCAGGACCGC
Source organism: Burkholderiaceae bacterium (assembly GCA_013693755.1). Classification (GTDB taxonomy): domain Bacteria; phylum Pseudomonadota; class Gammaproteobacteria; order Burkholderiales; family Burkholderiaceae_C; genus Tibeticola. The sequence goes on along the minus strand of CP059256.1, from coordinate 2,148,260 downwards.
TGATGGGGCGCTGGCGGGGTGCTCGCGGTGGCGACGGCGGGCGTGGCAGGGGCGTCAGTCTTCATCGGAACCTCGGACGGACAGGGGCCGGAACACGCGCAGCCATTTCGGTGCGGGCAAGTCCCAGCGGGTGTGGATGGCCTGCGCGCGCTGCTCCAGCCGTTCGCGGCTGGGCCGCTGCGGCGTGCGCTGGGCGAGCACGATGGTGTTGCCCTCGCGCGTGGGTTTGAAGGCCCAGAGGGCGTCGGTGCCGAAGGCCGCGGCGATGCTCTGCACGCTGCGCTCGAAGCTCGCGTCGCGGCCGAAGAGGTTGACGGTCATGCAGCCCTCGTCGGTGAGCAGGGCGCGGCAGTCGGCATAGAACTCGGGCGCATCGAGCACGGGGGCGGCGGCTTCGTGGTCGTACAAGTCCACCTGCAGCGCGTCGATCTGGCCGAACCAGCGGGGNTTGCGCACCTCGCGTGCGGCGTCGCCGATGACGATCTGCAGCCGCTCGTCCTCGGGCGGCAACTTGAACCAGCCGCGGCAGGCGTGCAGCACCTGGGGNTTGATTTCCACGACGCTGGTGCGCATGCGCAGGCGCTTGTGGCAGAACTTGGTGAGCGCCCCCGCGCCCAGGCCGAGCTGCAGGGCGTGGCGCGCGGAGACGCTCTCGGGTTCGACGAACAGCAGCCAGGCCATCATGCGCTGCACGTATTCGAGCTCGAGCGCAAACGGGTCGGCCATGCGCATGGCGCCCTGCACCCATTCGGTGCCCAGGTGCAGGCAGCGCACGCCGTCGAAGTCGGAGAAGTGCACCTCGGGCAGTGCGGCTGCGGCGCGGCCGCCGCGCGCAGACTTGGCCACTGGGCTCACCATCGGCCACGCACTCCGCCGCAGTGCGCACTTGTGCACGCAGCCGTTGTCGGCATGTCACCCGAGGGACACGGGTTGTCGCTAGGCTGACCGAAGTGCATCTCGTGTGAAACCGTCTTGAAAGGGGCTTCATTATGAACACCGAAGTGATCTGGACTTTCCTCAGCACGCAGGGGGCGGATTTCGCGCTCAAGGTGATGGGCGCGCTGGCGGCCTGGGTGGTGGGGCGCTGGCTCATCGGCATCGTGGTGGCGCTCATCGGCCGCGCGCTGGAGGCGGGCAAGCGCGTGGACGCCACGCTGATCCAGTACCTCAAATCCATCATCTCGGTGCTGCTCACCCTGGTGCTGGTGCTGGCGATTCTGGACATCTTCGGCGTGCACACCACCTCGTTCGCGGCGTTGTTCGCCGGTGCGNGGCTGGCCATCGGCGCGGCCNTGAGCGGCATGCTGGGCAACTTCGCCGCCGGGGTGTTCCTGCAGGTGCTGCGGCCCTACAAGGTGGGCGACTTCATCAGCGCCGCGGGCGTCACCGGCACGGTGAAGGAGCTGGGCCTGTTCGCCACCACCATCGTCACGCCCGACAACGTGCTGACCGTGGTGGGCAACAACAAGGTGTTTGCCGACACCATCCAGAACTACAGCGCCGAGCCCTACCGCCGCGTGGACTGCGTGGCCAAGGTGGCCAACGGCGTGGACGTGCAGGACGCCATCGCGCGGCTGCGCCCGGCCATTGCCGCCATCCCGAACGTGAAGACCACGCCGGCGCCGGACATCGAGATCCTGCAGTTCACGCCCGAGGGACCGCTGCTGTGCGTGCGGCCCTACACCCACACCGACCACTACTGGCAGGTGTACTTCGACACGCACAAGGCCATCGTCGCCACCTTCGGCGCGGCCGGCTACCCGGTGCCCGAGACCCCGGTGGCACACCGGATGGTGGCCGCGGGCTGAGGCAGCGCGCGAAAGCCGGGACGGCGCGGCGCGACCGGGGTATGGCCGCAGGAGCCTGCGCCGCCGTTGCGCAGCGCCTCTCGGAAAACACGCCGGGCCGCCCCACGTTTTTCCTCGTCAGGGATCGAGCCAGGAGCAACGTGGCCCTCGGGGCACCCTGAAGCCCCGCGAGCCGGTGGGCGCCCGCACTGTCAGCCGCCCGCGCACAACCCGTGCTGCGCGAACACCGCGCGCCAGGCGGCGAGCTTGCGGGCGAAGCTCCAGCTCGCATGGGCCGGGCTGGTGGAGGGCAGGCGGTGCACCGCGAGGGCTGCAATCGACGGGGCGAGCGCGGCGCGCACCGCGGGGCATGGCGAAAGCTCGCCGCCGTTGTGCGCCACCGCCTGCAGCTGCGGGCAATGGCGCGCGAGTGCAGCAAAGTCGTTGAGCACGGGGTTGCGGATGGCGGCGTCCAGACTGCCCTCGCGCGAGCAGGCGGCGTACACGTCCCACAGGCCCACGCGGTGCGCGAGCAGCCAGGCGATCCGTTTNTGATAGCACCCAGCGACCGTTTCACGCTGGGGTGGCGGCCAGATGGCTTCGATGATGCGCCAGAAGTGGTTGTGCGGATGGGCGTAGTACTGCTGCGCCGCGAGCGAGGCCGCGCCGGGGAAGCTGCCCAGCACCAGCAGCAGCGTGTCGGCGCGCACCACGGGGCCGAGCCCGGTCAGCGCGGGCGTGGCGTCCGGCCCCGATGATTCCTTTTTGATAGCGCCATCTCACCGGTTGGCGCTGGGGTACTGGGAGTTTTCTTCAATTTTGGTGGCAGCAGGGCCTGCAGGCGCGGCAGCGCGGCGCAGGCGTTGGCGCGGGTGGCTGCGGCGAGCACTTCAGGCGCGAGGCCGCGCAGCGCGGCCAGTTCCGCGGCGATGCGCGGCAGCTCGGCGGGTTCGTTGCGCGCCTGCGGCTCGCCGGCGNNGCGGCGCGCGGCGGGCACATAGCGCCAGGTGGGCGGCATGTCGGGNGCGTCGGTCTCCAGCACCAGGGCTTCGAGCGGCAGCGTGGCGGCCAGGCGGCGCAGTTGCAGGGCGCGCTCGAAGCTCATGGCGCCGCCAAACCCCAGCCTGAAGCCCAGCCCGATGAAGGCCTGCGCCTGTTGCGCGCTGCCGTTGAAGGCGTGGGCGATGCCGTGCCAGCCGCCAGGCCCGGCCAGCGCGCGCAGTTCACGCAGCAGCGCATCGGCCGAGCGGCGCACGTGCAGGATGACCGGCAGGCCGTGGCGGTGCGCGAGCCGAAGCTGCGCCCGGTAGAACTGCAGCTGCCGGGCGCGCAGCGGCTCGCGGGTGAGTTCGGGCACGAAGAAGTCGAGGCCGATCTCGCCCACGGCGACGAGGTGCGGGTCGTCCCGCGCGGCGGTGAGCGCGGCGTCGAGCGCGTCGAGGTCGGCCGCCGTGGCCTCGGGCACGTACAACGGGTGGATGCCCAGCGCATAGCCATCGCCCAGGCGGTGCGCCAGCGCGGCGGTGGCGGCAAAGTCCGCCGCGCGCACGGCCGGAATCACGCAGCGCAGCACGCCGGCAGCGGCGGCACGCTGGCGAACCGCGTCCACGTCGGGCGCGAACTCGGGCGCGTCGAGGTGGCAGTGGGTGTCGATCCAGCCGGGCATGGCGGCCGCGGGCGAAGCAATCAGTCGGCGCCCAGAGGAATGGACTGCGCCGGCATCAGCACGCCTTGCACCAGGCGCAGCCGGCGCGCGCAGCGCGCAGCCAGCGCCTCGTCGTGGGTGACGACGACGAAGGCCGTGCCCTGCTCGCGCGCGAGCGTGAGCATGAGGTCGAACACGGCCTCGGCGGTGCTGCGGTCGAGGTTGCCGGTGGGCTCGTCGGCCAGCACGCAGGCCGGGCGGGTGACGAGCGCGCGCGCAATCGCCACGCGCTGGCGCTCGCCGCCCGAGAGCTCGGAAGGCCGGTGCTGCAGCCGCGCGCCCAGGCCCACCGCGGTGAGCGCGGCTTCGGCCGCGCGGGCGGCGTCGGCGCGCGGGCTGCGGCGAATCCACAGCGGCATGGCCACGTTGTCGCGCGCGCTGAATTCGGGCAGCAGGTGGTGGAACTGGTAGACGAAACCCAGATACTGGTTGCGCAGCACGCCTTGCGCGGCCGGCGACAGCCCCGCCAGCGGCTGCCCCATGAGCGCCACCGTGCCGCTGCTCGGCGCATCGAGCCCGCCGAGCAGGTGCAGCAGCGTGCTNTTGCCCGAACCCGAGGCGCCGACGATGGCCAGCGTCTCGCCCGCGTGCACGGTCAGGCCCACCCCGTGCAGCACCGTCACGTCGAGCGGGCCTTCGTGAAACCGCTTGGTCAGGCCTTGGGCGTGCAGGACGGCTCGGGGGACGCGTCGAGCGTGGGGGCCTCCCTTCGCCGCCGGGCCGCCCCAAGGCGAAGGCGGCCTCGGGGGCAGCGAGGACACGCCAGTGCCGAGCGTGGGGCCTCCCTTCGCCGCCGGGCCGCCCCAAGGCGAAGGCCCCGGGGCAGCGAGGACACGTCAGTGCCGAGCGTGGGGCTTCCCTTTCGCCGCCGGGCCGCCCCAAGGCGAAGGCGGCCCCCGGGGGCAGCGAGGACACGTCAGTGCCGAGCGTGGGGGCCTTATTCATATCGAAGCGCCTCCGCCGGGTTGACNCGGCTGGCGCGCCAGCTCGGGTAGAGGGTGGCCACGAAGGCCAGCAGCAGCGAGAGCACCGCGATGGGCACGATGTCGCCGCGCTGCGGGTCGCTGGGCATGCGGTCGATGAAGTAGATCTCCTTGGGCAGGAAGCTCGCGTGCAGCAGCCGCTCGATGGCGGGCACGATGACGTCGATGTTGAACGCCACCACCAGCCCCAGCGCCAGCCCGGCGAGCGTGCCGATCACGCCCACCAGCGCACCCTGCACCACGAAGATGCCCATGATGCTCGCGGGGCTCGCGCCCAGGGTGCGCAGGATGGCGATGTCGGCGCGCTTGTCCGTGACCGTCATCACCAGCGTGGACACCAGATTGAACGCCGCCACCGCCACGATGAGCGTGAGGATGATGAACATCATGCGCTTCTCGATCTGCACCGCGGCGAACCAGGTGGCGTTCTGCCGCGTCCAGTCGCGGATGCGCAGGTCGCCGCTCAGGCTGCCGGCCAGTTCCTCGGCCACGCGCGCGCGGTCGAGGTGCTGCAGCCGCAGCCGCACGCCCGTGGGGCCCTCGAGGCGGAAGATGCGCGCGGCATCCTCGAGGTTCACGAGCGCGAGCGTGGAGTCGTACTCGTAATGCCCGGAGCGGAAGATGCCCGCCACCGTCATCTGCTTGAGCCGCGGCACCACGCCCGCCGGCGTGATCTGGCCGCTGGGCGCCACCAGCGTCACCGGGTCGCCCTCGCGCACGCCGAGCGAGCGCGCCAGATCCACCCCNAGCAGAATGCCGAAGCTGCCGGGCGTGAGGCGGTCCAGCCCGGCGTTCTGCAGGTGCTGGCCCAGGTCGGTCACGGCGGGCTCCTGCGCCGGGTCCACGCCGCGGATGAGCACGCCCTTCATGTCCTCGCCGCGCGAGAGCAGCGCCTGCGCGCCGATGAAGGGCGCCGCGGCCACCACCTCCGGGTTGGCGCGCGCCTCCTGCTGGGTGCGCGCCGGGTTGGGCAGGGCCGCACCGTCGGGCGCGAAGATTTCGATGTGCGAAATCACGCCCAGCATGCGGTCGCGCACCTCCTTCTGAAAGCCGTTCATCACCGACAGCACGATGATGAGCGCCGCCACCCCNAGCGCAATGCCCAGCATCGACACCGCCGAGATGAAGGAAATGAAACCATTGCGCCGCGCCGCCCGCCCCGCGCGCGTGTAGCGCCAGCCGACGATGAGTTCAAANGGTGTTTGCATCGGGGGCCGATTGTGGCACCGGCGTGCGCCCGCGGCGGCCGCTGGCCGACAATCACCCCCTGCCCGCGCCCGAAGCCGTCTTGCGCCCACCCATGCCCCCACCCTGCAGCACCTGATCTGGCTGGCCGATGCGCCGCTGCCCAAGCCCCTGCCGCCGCAGCTGCGCCAGTTGCTCACCCGCCTCGCGCCGGCGCCGCGGTGCGAGGCGGCGGCTGACGCGCCCGAGGCGGCGCATGAGCAGGCGCTGGCGCGCTTGCTGGGGCTTTCCGGCCCGGCGGCCACGCCCGCGCCGTGGGCCGCCCTGCACGCCCATGCGCTGGGCCTGAGCGGCGCGGGCACCTCGGCCTGGGCATGGTTGAGCCTGTGCCACTGGCAGGTCGGCATGGACCATGTGTTCATGCACGACCCGGGCGCGCTGGCGCTCGGCGCGGCCGAGGCACAGGCGCTGGGTGCGGCCCTCGAGCCGCTGCTCGCCGGCGACGGGCTGCGCCTGCACCCGCTGCCGGCCAGCGGGCCGGCCGATCCACCCGCCGGCGTGTCGCCGCTCTGGCGCAGCGTGCTTGATGCAGTGCGCCCGCGCGGCGCGCTGTGGCTCGTCGAGGGCGAGCGCTGCGCGGCCGTGCGTTCGCCTCGGTCGCGCGGGCGGCGGGCGCGGACGTGCGGCCCTGGCTGCCGCGCGAGCGCGGCGACGCGGTGGCGCGTCTCTACAGCGAGCTGCAAATGGCGCTCTACGCCCAGCCGGTGAACGACGCGCGCGCAGGCGCGCCAGCCGCTGGCCAATGCCGTGTGGCTGAGCGCGGCCGGTGCACTCGCCCAGCCCCGGCCGCGCCGGCGCTGCAGGTGGACGCCCGCGTGGCCGAGGCCGCACGCAGCGGGGATGCCGCCGCCCTGGCGCGCGCCTGGGCCGCGGTGGATGCCGGGCCGCTGGCCGCGCTGGTGGCCGCACTCGAGCGTGGCGAGGCCGTGCAGCTCACGCTGTGCGGCGCGCGCGCCTGGCAGGGCTTTGGCCCGCACCGGCTGGGCCTGGGGCAGCGGTTGTTAAATGTTTTGGCTTCGACCCCAGCGTCAAGCGGTCTTGAGTTGCTATGAAAATCATTGTGCGTGACGTGCCACCGCGCACCGCCTGGGCGCTGGAGCAGGCCGGCGTGCACCCGCTGCTGGCGCGGTTGTTCGCCGCGCGCGGCATTCGCAGTGCCGACGAGCTCGACGACGACCTCGCCCGCCTGCTGCCGCCCGCCGCCCTCAAGGGCGCGGACGCCGCCGCCGCGCTGCTGGCCGACGCGCTGGAGGCCGGCCGGCGCATCTGCATCGTGGCCGACTACGACTGCGATGGCGCCACCGCCTGCGCCGTGGGCCTGCGCGGCCTGGCGCTGCTGGGCTTCGGGCGCGCGCAGCTCGGCTACCTGGTGCCCGACCGCGTGGTGGACGGCTACGGCCTCACGCCGCCCATCGTCGAGCGCGTCAAGGCCAGCGGCGCGGACGTGCTCGTCACCGTGGACAACGGCATCGCCAGCTTCGAGGGCGTGGCCGCCGCGCGCGCGCTGGGCCTGTCGGTGCTGGTGACCGACCACCACCTGTGCGCCGTCGGCAGCGACGGCCTGCCCCGCCTGCCCGCGGCCGACGTGGTGGTCAACCCCAACCAGCCCGGCTGCGCCTTCGAGAGCAAAGCCATCGCCGGCGTGGGCGTGATGTTCTACGTGCTGCTGGCCCTGCGCGCCGAACTGCGCCGGCGTGGCCGCTTTGCCGCCGGCGCGCAGCCGCGGCTCGATGCGCTGCTGCCGCTCGTGGCCCTGGGCACGGTGGCCGACGTGGTGCGGCTCGACGCGAACAACCGCCGCCTCGTCGCCCAGGGCTTGAAGCGCGTGCGCGCCGGCCAGATGCCCGCGGGCATGGCCGCGTTGTTCGCCGTGGCCGGCCGCAAGCCGCAGGCGGCCACCAGCTTCGACTTCGGCTTTGCGCTGGGCCCGCGCCTCAATGCGGCCGGGCGCCTGGCCGACATGCGCCTGGGCATCGAATGCCTGCTCACCGACGACGCGGTGCGCGCGGCCGAACTGGCGCAGTCGCTCGACGCCATCAACCGCGAGCGCCGCGACCTCGAAGCCGGCATGCGCGAGCACGCGCTGCTGCAGGCCGAAGCCGCCTGCGAGCAGCGGCTGCGCAGCCACGGCGAGCTGCCCAGCGGCCTGGCGGTGTTCGACGAAGGCTTTCATGAGGGCGTGGTCGGCATCGTCGCCTCGCGGCTCAAAGACCGCTTGCACCGCCCGAGCTTCGTCTTCGCCCCCAGCGGCGCGCCGGGCCAGAGCGGCGAGCTCAAGGGCTCGGGCCGCTCGATTGCGGGCTTTCACCTGCGCGACGCGCTCGACCTCGTGGCCAAGCGCCACCCCGGCGTGCTGCTGCGCTTCGGCGGCCACGCGATGGCCGCGGGCTGCACGCTGGCGCCCGGCGGCTTTGACGCCTTCGCCGCCGCCTTCGACGCCGTGGCGCGCGAGTGGCTCGACGCCGCCGCGCTCGAGCGCCGCATCGAAACCGACGGCCCGCTCGCGCCCGAATACCGCCGGCCCGATCTGGTCGAGACGCTGCACCGCGAGGTCTGGGGCCAGGGCTTCGCCCCGCCGCTGTTCAGCGACGAAGTGGAGGTGCTGAGCCAGCGCCTGGTCGGCGAANAACACCTCGCCCTCAAGCTGCGCCACGCGGGCCAGCCAGTGGACGGCATCTGGTTCTCCCACACCGAGCCCCTGCCCGCGCGGGTGCGGCTGGCCTACCGCCTCGACGCGGACGAGTGGCAGGGGCAGCGGCGGGTGCGGTTTCTGGTGGAGGGGATGGAGGGGGTGAGGGTGCGCCCGGGCGACCGGGGTGTACGGCTGGAGGATGGTTGGGTTTGCGGCGGTGCTGCAGGCTGGCCGTGGCGGGGGTGGGCCTCGCTTGCTTCCCTCCGAAGGACGCGCCGTTCGAGGCCGACGGGCGTGTGCGGCACGCCAAGCCCCGCGGATACGCGCCCTCAACAGAGGACAGCGCCGTTCAACGGCCCACGCAGTCTCCGACTCCCCGCCCCACCCAAGCCCACCCACCAGCCCCACGAGCTCTATACGCCCCGGGAAGTCCCCCAAAACCCCTCCCCACCCAAATATTTCAGAAAACTACCCTCAACCCCAGCGCCAACCGGTCACCTTATGCTATCAAAACTAAAGCAATTATCCCTTCTTCGGTGGCAAGGTTCCCTGGGCGGCCTTGGCTTTCAGGGCCATGAGCACGTGGGCGGAGACGAACTTGTCCACCTCGCCACCGAGCAGCGCGATCTCGCGCACGAAGGTGCTGCTGATGAACTGAAAGCGGTCGCCGGGNGTGAGGAACACCGTCTCCACCTCGGGCATGAGCGCGCGGTTCATGCCCGCGAGCTGGAACTCGTAGTCGAAGTCCGTCACCGCGCGCAGGCCGCGCACCATGGCCTTGCCGCCGCGGCCCACGACGAAGTCGCGCACCAGGCCATCGAAGGGCTCCACCGTCACCTGCGGGTAGCACTGCACCGCCTCGCGCACCATCTCGATGCGCTCGGGCAGCGAGAACAGCGTGCGCTTGTGGTGGGCCGCGGCCACGCCGACGATGACGCGGTCGAACAGCTGGCAGGCGCGGCGGATCACGTCCTCGTGGCCGAGGGTGATGGGGTCGAAGGTGCCGGGGTAGACGGCAAGCACGTCGAGGCTCATGGGCGGTCTCCTGTGGATTGTTCGGGGTGTTCTTCAGTCAGGCCGGCACGGCGACCAGCAGGTGCGCATGCACCGCCCCGGCCTTGAGGTGGCGGTGCAGCGCGAGCCCGGCGGCGGCCAGTGCATCGGCCGCCCAGGCGCGGGGCGCCTCGAGGTACAGAAAGCCGCCGCCCGAGAGCGCCGCGGCCGCCGCCGGCAGCGCCTGGGCGTAGAGCGCAGCGGCGTCGAACGGCGGGTCGAGCAGGATCAGGTCCAGGCTGCGCGGGGCGGCCGCACGCAGGGCGGCCACGCCGTCGCCGCGGCGAATCTGCACGGCGTCGGCGCCGAGGCGGGCCTTGAGCGCCAGCAGCCGCTCGACCAGCGCGGCGTCGCTCTCCACCAGCAGCACCTCGCGCGCGCCGCGCGAGGCGGCCTCGAAACCCAGCGCGCCGGTGCCGGCAAACGCATCGAGGCAGCGCCAGCCGCTCAGGTCCTGCCCCAGCCAGTTGAACAAGGTCTCGCGCACCCGGTCGGGCGTGGGCCGCAGGCCGGGCCGGTCGGGCACGGCGATGCGGGTGCGCTTCCACTGCCCGCCGATGAGGCGGATTTCATGCGGGCGCGACCCGGCCGCGAGCGGCCTGGCCCCGGGGCGCGCGGCGGAGGAAGCGGTGGCGCGATCGGCTCTCATGCCGCGAGCTTATCGCGGCGCGCGGCGCAGGGCGCGGCGGTAGCGGCGCAGGGTTTCGAGCGCGCGCGCGTGCACCGTGGGCCCGCCCAGCACACCGGCCGCATTCGCCCCGATGGCGCCGGCTGCACCGCGCCCGGTGGCCGTGGGCCGCACCCCGTCCGGGCCAAACCCGGCCGCTGCGCCGGTGAGGGCTTCGATGCCCTCGGCCACATGCTCGAAGGTGAGCACGCGAAAGCGCCCCGCGGCCACCGCCTGCACCACCGGCTCGGCCAGCATCAGGTGACGGCGGTTGCGCGCGGGAATGAGCACGCCCTGGGTGCCGTCGAGCCCGGCCTGCTCGCACACGGCGAACCAGCCCTCGATCTTNTCGTTGAGCCCGCCCACGGGCAGCACCTCGCCGTGCTGGTCGAGCGCGCCGGTGACGGCAAGGCCCTGCGCCAGCGGCAGGCCCGTGAGCGCCGAGAGCAGCGCAAACAGCTCCGCGCACGAAGCCGAGTCGCCCTCCACGCCCTCGTATTCCTGCTCGAACACCACGGCCGCGCCCAGCGACAGCGGCGCCGCATCGGCCAGCAGCGCCGACAGAAAGCTCTGCAGGATCAGCACCCCNTTGGCATGGATGGGGCCGGAGAGGTCCACCTCCCGCGCAATGTCGATCACCCCNTCGCGCCCTGGCCAGCAGCGCGCTNNCACCCGCACCGGCAAGCCGAAGCGGGTGTCACCCAGGTCGATCTGCGTGAGCCCATTGACACGCCCGACCAGCGCGCCGGTGGTGGCGATGAGCCGCTCGCCCTCGGCCACGGTTTCCCGCAGCCGCTCGAAGATGGCACCGTGGCGGGCTTCGCGCGCGTGCAGGGCGGCCTGCACGTCCTGCGCGCGCACCACCGGGGCGCGCGTGCGCGCGAGCTGGGCGGCCTCGATCACCAGCGCCTCGGTGCGCGCGAAGATGGCGCTCTGGCGCGTCTGGTCGTCCGCCTCGCGGTGGGCGTCTTCGAGCAGGCGCGCCACCGCGTCGGCCGCGAAATGCGGCAGGCCCAGACGCTGGCAGGCCTGCGCGACGAAAACGGCGCTGGCGCGCCAGGTCTCTGGGCCGGCGCGAAAGTGCTCGGCGAAATCGACCTTGATGCGGAAGTGGCGGGCGAATTCGGGGTCGGCCTCCTGCAGCTCGTAGTACATCTCCGCGGTGCCGATGAGCACGAGCTTGACGTCCACATCCACCGCCTCGGGCTCGAGCGAGACCGCCGCCAGCGGCGCGTAGGCCGTGCCCGGCTCCTCGATCTGCAGCCGCGCGCTGCGCAGGAAACGCCGCAGCTTCTCCCACACCAGCGGGTCGGCCAGCAGGTCGCGCAGGTGCAGCATCAGAAAGCCGCCATGCGCGCGCAGCAGGCTGCCGGCGCGGATGCGGGAGAAGTCCGTCACCAGCACGTCGTTTTCGGACTGGTATTCGATGCTGCCGAACAGCAGGCGAAACAGCGGGTTGTTCTCCTCGATGACGGGCACGCCTTCGAGCCCCGCGTTGTCCACCACCAGGTTGACGCGGTAGTGCGCCAGGGCCGCCTCCAGCGCCTCGGCGCGGCCGTCCTCGGCGTCCTCGTCGTCCAGCGGCTCGAACAGGTCCACATGCTCGAGCACGTCGGCCTCGAGCGCGTCGAGCCACTGGCCGAGCTTGACGGCGTCCTTGATCTGCTTCTTCATCGCCATGCGCACCGCCTGCAGCGCCTCGGCCAGCCAGGGCCGAACCACCTCGCGCCGCAGCGCCGCCAGGGCCTGTTCGAGCTCGCGGTCCAGCGCCGCGCTGCGCTCGGCAAATCGCCCGATCTGCACGCGCAGTTCCTGCTCGGCGTGGTCGATTTCGGCACGGCGCTCGCGCGGCAGCGCCGCCAGTTCGGCTTCCGACAAGGCCTCTCCGCTCTCGCTGCGCCAGGTGAAGATGAAGCGTCCTTCCTCGCGCCGCAGCGTGAAATGACGCGCCTGGGCGAACGCCACCAACTCGTCCCAGGCCGCGGCCGCCTGCGCCGCCTGGCGCTTCTGCAGTGCATCGCTGCGGTCGCGGAACAGCGGGCTGGCAAGCCGCTTGGGCACCTCGGCCTGCAGCTCGCGCACGAAGGCCACCATGCGCTGGCGCAGCTCGCGNCCCTGGCCTGCGGGCAGGCGCAGCGCGCGCGGGCGCTCGGGCGTGTCGAAATGGTGCAGATAGCACAGGTCGGGCGGCACCGGCCGCTCGCGCGAGAGCGCCTGCATGAGTTCGCGCAGCAGCGAGCTGCGGCCACTGCCCACCTCACCGAGCACGAACAGGTTGTAGCCCGGCTGCGTCAGCGACAGGCCCAGGCGCGCGGCGGTGTAGGCGCGCGCCTGGCCGATCCAGGGTAGCGGCTCGCCCAGCAGTTCGGCGGTGTCGGCGAAGCCGAGGGCGGCGGGGTCGATGCGCAGGCACAGCGCCTCGGGGTCAAGCGGCAGACAGGGCATGGCGGTGGCGGGCAGCGCGCAAAGGCAGAATGTGAACGATGGCAAACCGAAACCCGCCCCGGCGATGCGGCGCGCCCGGCCAAAGCCTGGGCGAGCCACCGCGGGGCCTGCTCGGCGTTGCCCTTGTCTCGGGCGTCGTGAACGCATCGGGCGCGCCGGATCGCCTCACCCGGACGGCTTCCATCGCGGCACACCGGTTCCGTGCCGCATGGGGCCTGTCAGGCGCGGCGAGCCCGCGCAGCCGCTTCGCTCATGACCTTGCACAGCTTACTTCACCTCGACCGCCCGCCATGTCGCCCCCGCCCGCCCCCACCCACCCCATCGACGCCCCCTGCCCCGCCCTGCCCGGGCGGGCAGCCGCCGGCGCCGCTCGCCGAGGCCAACGGGCCGCGTACGCTGGCCGTGCGCCGCGTGGGCATCGACACTTGGAAGGAGAACATCGCCTACCTGCACCGCGACTGCGCGGTCTACCGCGCCGAGGGCTTTCAGGCGCTGTCGAAGGTGGAGGTGCGCGCCAACGGGCGGCGCATCCTGGCCAGTGTGAACGTGGTGGACGATGCGGCCATCGTCGGCTGCGAGGAGCTGGGCCTGTCGGAAGACGCCTTCGCCCAGCTCGGGCTGGAGAGCGGCCACGCCGCCACGGTGCAGCAGGCCGAGCCGCCGGCCTCCATCGCTGCGCTGTTTCGCAAGATCAACGGCGAGCGGCTCGACCGCGAAGCCTTTCACGCCATCGTCGGCGACATCGCCGCGCACCGCTATTCANAGATCGAGCTCACCGCCTTCGTCGTCGCCTGCAACCGCGGCGAGCTCGACCGCGAGGAGGTCTACTTCCTCACCGAGGCCATGGTGGCCGCCGGCCGCCGGCTGGACTGGCGCGAGCCGCTGGTGGTGGACAAGCACTGCATCGGCGGCATTCCCGGCAACCGCACCTCGATGCTGGTGGTGCCCATCGTCGCCGCGCACGGCCTCTTGTGCCCCAAGACGTCCTCGCGCGCCATCACCTCGCCCGCGGGCACGGCCGACACCATGGAGGTGCTGGCCGAGGTGGAGCTGCCGTTCGAGCGCCTGTCCGAGATCGTGCGCGAGCACCGCGGCTGCCTGGCCTGGGGCGGCACGGCACAGCTCTCGCCGGCCGATGACGTGCTGATCTCGGTGGAGCGGCCGCTGTCGCTGGATTCTCCCGGGCAGATGGTGGCCTCCATCCTGTCGAAGAAACTCGCCGCGGGCTCCACGCATCTGGTGCTCGACATCCCCATCGGGCCGACGGCCAAGGTGCGCTCCATGCCCGAGGCGCAACGGCTGCGCCGGCTGTTCGAGTACGTGGCCGAGCGACTGCGCCTCTCGCTCGACGTGGTCATCACCGACGGACGCCAGCCCGTGGGCAACGGCATCGGCCCGGTGCTCGAGGCGCGCGACGTGATGCGCGTGCTGGAGAACGACNCCCGCGCCCCCAACGACCTGCGCCAGAAGGCGCTGCGCCTGGCCGGCCGGCTCATCGAATGCGACCCCGACGTGCGCGGCGGCGACGGCTTCGGCATCGCGCGTGACATCCTCGACTCCGGCCGGGCGCTCGCGCGCATGCAGGCCATCATCGCCGCACAGGGCGCGCGGCATTTCGACCCCGAGCGCCCGGCCCTGGGCGCGTTGCAGTTCGAGATCCGCGCCGCGCAGGACGGCGTGGTCACCGGCATCGACAACCTGCGCATGGCGCGCATCGCGCGGCTGGCCGGCGCGCCCAAGGTGCGCGGCGCGGGGGTGGACCTGGCCGCCAAGCTCGGCGTACCGGTGCGCCGCGGCGACCTGCTCTACCGCGTGCATGCAGATTTCGCCGCCGACCTGGCCTTCGCCCGCCAGGCGGCCGAGCATGACAGCGGCTACCGCCTGGGCAGCGCCGATGCCGTGCCCCATGTCTTCGTGGAGTTCTGATGCCTGAGCTGCTGCTGCACTTCGACGACGAAGCCGCGCCCGCCGCGCGGCTGGCGGCCGCCGCGGGCCTGCCCGCGCGCGCCATCGCGCGCCACCGCTTCNCCGACGGCGAGNCCTCGCTGCGCCTGCCGGTGGACGAGCACGGCGCCCTGCCCGCGCACGCGGTGCTGCTGCGCAGCCTCGCGCAGCCCAACGAGAAGCTCGTCGAGCTGCTGCTGGCCGCACAGACCGCGCGCGCACTGGGCGTGCGCCGGCTCACGCTGGTGGCGCCCTACCTCGCCTACATGCGGCAGGACATGGCGTTTGCCGCCGGCGAGGCGGTGAGCCAGCGCATCGTCGGCAGCTTTCTGGCCGGCCTGTTCGACGCCGTCATCACCGTGGACCCGCATCTGCACCGGGTGCACACCCTGGCCGAAGCCGTGCCCNTGCCCNGCGCGCGCGCGGTGGCGCTGTCGGCCGCGCCGCTGCTGGCCGACCTGGTGGCCGCGCAACGCCCCGGCGCCTGGCTGGTCGGGCCCGATGAGGAATCCGCGCAGTGGGTGGCGCAGGCCGCTGCGCGCCACGGCCAGCGCACGGCCGTGTGCCGCAAGCTGCGCAGCGGCGACCGCGCGGTGCACATCGCCCTGCCCGAGGGCGCGGACTTCAGCGGCGCGGCGGTGGTGCTCATCGACGATGTGACCAGCACCGGCCGCACGCTGGCCGAAGCCGCGCGGGCGCTGCTGGCCGCAGGGGCGGCCTCGGTGGACGTGGCGGTGACGCATGCGCTGTTCGCCGACGATGCCGAGCCGCAGCTGCGCGCCGCCGGCGTGGGCAGCATCTGGAGCAGCGACAGCATCGCGCACTCGAGCAACGCCGCCNCCCTCGCCCCGCTGCTGGCGCAGGCCCTGACCGCGCTGCCCTGACCTGGCCCACCGACCGACGCCCCATCGTCCCGGACACTCAGCCCTCCGCAAGCACCCCGCCCGGCCAAACAGCCGCCCCCGCCCGCAACCGCCTCGACCCGCCCCATGCTCACCGCCGATCAGTTCTTCCCCTTCCTCGCCGCCGCCGTCATCCTCACCGTCACGCCGGGGCCGGACAACCTCATGGTGCTGAGCATGGGCGCCTCGCGCGGGCGGCGGCTGGGCATCGCCTTCGGCCTGGGCTGCGCGGCGGGCTGTCTGAGCCACACCCTGCTGGCGGTACTGGGCGTGTCGGCGGCGCTGGCGGCCTCGCCTGCGGCCTTCACGGCCCTGCGCTGGGTGGGCGGCGCCTACCTGGTGTGGCTGGGCATCGGCGCGCTGCGCAGCCGCGGCGGCACCGGCCTGCCGCAGCCGGGCACCNGGGCCGGGGCGGACTCGGCCGCGCGGCAGTTCTTCAAGGGCGTGTTCGCCAATGCGATCAACCCCAAGGTGGCGCTGTTCTTCCTGTCGTTCCTGCCGCAGTTCGTGGTGGCTTCGCGCGGCGACGCGGCCGCGCAGATGGCCTGGCTGGGCCTGGTGTTCACCGTGCAGGCGGCGCTGTTGTTCGGCACGCTGGGCTGGTTTGCCGGCAGCGTGGGCCGCTGGCTGCAGAAGCGCCCACGCGCGGGCCTGTGGCTCGACCGCCTCGCCGGCGCGGTGTTCGTCGGTCTGGGGCTGCGCATGGTGATCGCGCGCTGACCGGCTGGGCGCTTGACCTGGCGCAAGAAGCCGGCAGTTGGCCGATTCGACGGGCGGGTTCGCGCTCTATATTGACCCTGCGCGTGATCCGTGCCGCGCGCCAGGAGCCTTCCGTGAGCACCCCGCCCGCCGCCCCGCTGCAGGATTTTTCCGACGGCCACCGCAGCATCCTCGACCACCTCGGCGCCTTCGCTGAACTGCCCGCCTTGCTGGAGCCCGCCGCGCGCGCACGGCGGCTGGCGCAAGACATGCTGGCTTTGTTCGACGAAGCCGTGCTGGCCCACCATGCCGACGAGGAGCGTGAGCTCTTCCCCGCCGTGCTCGCCAGCGCCGCCGCGGGTGCCGAACGCGAGCAGGTGCAGGACCTGATCGACCGGCTCACCGCCGAGCACCGCAGCATCGAAGCCGCGTTCAAGCGCATGGCGCCCGAGCTGCGCCGCGTGGCCAAGGGGCAGGACAGCGCGCTCGAGCCCGGCGCGGTGCAGCACCTGGTGGCGCACTACCAGGCGCACGCCCGCCTCGAGGAGGCGGAGTTCCTGCCGCTGGCGCAGGCCATCCTCAGCCGCAACCGCCACCACCTCGACGCGCTGNACCTGGCGCTGCACCTGCGCCACGGGCCGCGGTGGTGGGTGGCTACCTCTGAACACGGCGGTTGACGGCGGCCGGTGCCAGCAAGGCCGCCGTGGGCCCCGCTGGCACCGCGCCGGCCGCCACGGTGCCCCGAAAACGGCTCTCAGGCCCCCGTCTTGAGCCTTCTGGGCCAGACTCCAGCGCCAACCGGTGAGGCAGTGCTATCAATTTTGATAGACCTCATTCGCTCGGGCTCCGGGGCACCTGGGCTTACCAGGCGGGTCTGCGGTGCACTGGCGATGTTGCCGCTCCAGGCCGATGAGTCCGTCGGGCACGAAGGCCGCGCGGAAGTCGTGAACGAGCCGGGCGCGCCCGAGCAGCCCGCACAAGGGGCTCCAATCAAGGCGCAAAGCGCAGCCGTAGCGAGGGCTACGGCGAGCATTTGCAACGCCGAGTGGGGGCCTTTGGGTGGGCTGAGCGGGTGCGCAGGGCCCGTTCACGACTTCGATGGCTCAGCAGCGTGTCCAGCGCGGAGACGAGGTCGATGTTGTTCAGCGCCTGCATGTCGGCACGCTCACCGCCAGCCCCAGCGGCGGCGGTAGAAGCCCTTGAGCGCCTGCGTCAGCGCCATGTAGCCCAGCAGCAGCACCGGCAGCAGCAGGAAGTACAGCGGCGGCAGCGGCTCGAGCTTGAAGTAGTGCGCCAGCGGCCCCATGGGCAGGAAGATGCCGATGGCCATGATCGCCAGCGTCATCACCATCAGCGGCGCGGCCGGGCGGCTCTGCAGGAAGGGAATCTTCGGCGTGCGGATCATGTGCACGATCAGCGTCTGCGTCAGCAGCCCTTCGATGAACCAGCCCGACTGGAACAGCGTCTGCTCGGCCACGGTGTTGGCGCTGAAGATGAACCACATCATCGCGTAGGTGAGGATGTCGAACACCGAGCTGATGGGCCCGAAGAACACCATGAAGCGGCCGATGTCGGCCGGGTTCCAGCGCTGCGGCTCGCGCAGCAGGCCCCGNTCCACGTTGTCGAAGGGAATGGCCGTCTGCGACACGTCGTAGAGCAGGTTCTGCACCAGCAGGTGCATGGGCAGCATGGGCAGGAACGGCAGGAAGGCGCTGGCCACGAGCACCGAGAACACGTTGCCGAAGTTCGAGCTCGCGGTCATTTTGATGTACTTGAGCATGTTGGCAAACGTGCGCCGGCCCTCCTGCACGCCCTGTTCGAGCACCATCAGACTGCGTTCGAGCAGGATGATGTCGGCGGCTTCCTTGGCGATGTCGACGGCGCTGTCGACCGAGATGCCGATGTCGGCCGCGCGCAGCGCCGGCGCGTCGTTGATGCCATCGCCCATGAAGCCCACCACATGGCCGTTGGCCTTGAGCGCGCGCACGATGCGCTCCTTGTGCACCGGGGTGAGGCGCGCGAACACGTTGTGCGCCTCCACCGCGCGCTGCAGCGCGGCGTCGTCGAGCGCCTCCACATCGCTGCCCAGCAGCACGCCTTGCTGCGCCAGACCCACCTCGCGGCAGATCTTGGCGGTGACGAGTTCGTTGTCGCCGGTGAGCACCTTCACCGCCACGCCGTGCTCGGCCAGCGCCTTGAGTGCGGGCGCGGTCGATTCCTTGGGCGGGTCGAGGAAGGCGACATAGCCGATGAGCGTGAGTGCGCTCTCGTCGGCCAGGCCATAGACCTCCTTGCTCGGCGGCACTTCCTTGGCCGCCACCGCCACCACGCGCAGGCCCTCGCCGTTGAGCTCGGCGGTGACGGCGCGGATGCGCGCAAGCAGCTCGGCCGTGAGCGGCTCCACCACCGCGCCGTGGCGCACCTGGGTGCACACCGCCAGCACCTCCTCGACTGCGCCCTTGCAGATGAGCTCGTGGTGGTCTTCGCGCTCGCTCACCACCACCGACATGCGCCGGCGGGTGAAGTCGAAGGGAATCTCGTCGACCTTGCGGTAGTTGGCCGCGGGGTTGAGCGCGGCGCGCACCTCCACATGCTCGAGCACGGCCACGTCGAGCAGGTTCTTCAGCCCGGTCTGGAAGTGGTTGTTGAGGTAGGCCATCTGCAGCACCTCGTCGCTCTCGGCGCCCCAGACGTCCACGTGGCGCGAGAGGAAGATTTTGTCCTGCGTGAGCGTGCCGGTCTTGTCGGTGCACAGCACGTTCATCGCGCCGAAGTTCTGGATGGCGTCGAGCCGCTTGACGATGACCTTCTTGCGCGAGAGGAACACCGCGCCCTTGGCCAGCGTGGAGGTGACGATCATCGGCAGCATCTCGGGCGTGAGGCCCACCGCCACCGAGAGCGCGAACAGCAGCGCCTCCATCCAGTCGCCCTTGGTGAAGCCGTTGATGAACAGCACCAGCGGCGCCATCACCGCCATGAAGCGGATGAGCAGCCAGCTCACCTTGTTCACGCCGGCCTGGAACGCGGTGGGCGCGCGGTCGGTGGCGGTCACGCGCGAAGCCAGCGCGCCGAAATACGTCCGGTTGCCGGTGTGCAGCACCACCGCCGTGGCCGAGCCCGACACCACGTTGGTGCCCATGAACAGCAGCGTGTCAAGCTCCAGCGGGTTGCGCACGGCTGCGTCGCGCAGCGTGGGGAATTTCTCCACCGGCATCGACTCGCCGGTCATCGCCGCCTGCGAGACGAACAAGTCNCTGGCCGAGAGCACCCGGCAGTCGGCGGGAATCATGTCGCCGGCGGACAGCAGCACCAGGTCGCCCGGCACCAGGTCGCGAATGGGCAGCTCCTCGCGCCGCGCGGCCTTGGCATGCGGGTGCACGCCATAGTGCTGCTCGAACACCGGTACCGCATCCTCGCTCACGTCGCGGCGCAGCACGGTGGCGGTGTTGCTCACCAGGGCCTTGAGGGCCTCGGCCGCCTTGTTCGATTTGCTCTCCTGCCAGAAGCGCAGCAGGGTGGAGAGGATGACCATGGTGCCGATTACCACCGCGGCCTTCACGTCCTCGGTCAGGTAGGACACGACCGCGAGCAGCGACAGCAGCAGATTGAACGGGTTCTTGAAGCTCAGCCACAGGTGCTGCCA
The DNA here is from genome assembly GCA_013693755.1 of Burkholderiaceae bacterium. Taxonomy (GTDB): domain Bacteria; phylum Pseudomonadota; class Gammaproteobacteria; order Burkholderiales; family Burkholderiaceae_C; genus Tibeticola. The sequence continues at coordinate 2,128,555 of CP059256.1, read as the reverse complement.
CCAGGGCAGCGGCTTTTCGTGCTCCACCTCGTTGAGGCCGACGCGGCTGCGGATCTCGGCCGCCTGGATGCCGGTCAGGCCGTCGGCATGGCTGGCGAGCTGCGCCAGCAGCTCCGCGGGCTGCGCCTGGGCCGCGGCGGTCAGCGCCTCGCTCAGGCCGGGCGGCACCTCGCGGCTCACGCCGGCCTGGGCCACGGATTCGAGCGTCAGCAGGCGCCGGAAATGCCTTGTGAGGCCGCGTGCGCGCAGAAAGCCGGCAAAGAATTCCTTGAGTGCATTGAGCTGGTTCATGGGTCGCTCCCGGCGGTGCGCGCGAAGGCACGCACCGCGCCGAATGGGTTTACTGCAGGAAGGCGGGGGTCATCAGGCGCAGGCCGAACGACACCCAGCGCCCGGCCGAGCCGCCGCGCGCCGGGCCACCGACGGTGAAGTCCAGCTGCACGCGGTCGGGCACCAGGGTGTGGCGCAGACCGGCCTGCACGAAGGGCTTACCGCCACTCTGGCCAAAGCTTTCGGCCAGCAGCGTGGTGCGCTCGAAGGCGCGCCATTCGCCCGCCAGACCCCAGGTGCGGCGGTTCTCGCCCGCGCCCTGGGTGCGCACCCAGCCCGCGTTGAGGTGCATGAGCAGCGACTCGCCCGCCAGCGGAACGCTCAGCGGCAGGTTCAGGTAGAGGTCGTTGCGGTGCGGCGTGCCGGCCGGGTGGCGGACCGCGCCCACGGCCAGCGCCAGGCCCCAGTCCTCGGCGCTGAGCGGCCGCAGCACGGTCTTGGCCTGCAGTTGCGCGTCACCGCCCGCAGTCGCGCCGTCGGCGCGCACGCGCGAAGCACCCACGCCGAGCTCCAGATTCCCGGTGGGGTTGCAGGCGGGCACGGCCCAGTAGGCGGTCTGGCCGCGCTGGTGCTGCACCCAGGTCTCGAGCTGGCAGGCACCGGCTTCGACGATGCCGGCATCGTCCGTGGTGAGCGGGCGCGCGGCCTGCGCGGCAGGCAGCAGCGCCGCAAAGGCGGCAGCGCCCAAGAAGGTTCGGTCAAGACGTTTCATGGCTTGGCTCCTGGCAAAAGCCGGAAGCCCAGACCAAGCCCTGCCCGGCGGCCGCGCGGAACTGCACGGCCGCCCGGCAGCGTTCGCCGCCCTGCGCTGATGAGGCGCCACAGGGCTCGAAGCTGTCAGGAGGGGGAGCATGCGCAGTGGAGTGACCACTGCGGATACCGCCGCTCGCATTCGGCGAGACGGCGGCCACGGAACGGGTGGGCCTCAGTCTGCCGAGGGGTGGCCGATGCGCTGCACCGGCCGACAACTGTCACTCGAACAAGGGCCCACCTGGGTCTCCGTGGTTGTTGAAACGGGCGCGATTGTAGGCGCAGTCTGGTGACCGTGCATGACGGTTGCGTGACAGGCGGTGACGCCCATGGCGGCGGTGGGGATGATGCGCCGTGGCCGGTTCAGAAACGACGTCTCAGCGCGCCGCGCCGCCCACCACCACCGTCACCATCGCCTCGGGCTTAAGCACGCGCGCCATCGACGCCTTCACCTGCTCCAGCGTCACGGCCTGCACGCGCGCGGCCCAGGTGTCGAGGTAGTCCGCGGGCAGGTCGTACCAGGCCATGGCGGCGATGTTGTCGAGCAGCTTGCGGTTGCTGTCGATGCGCAGCGGCAGACCGGCGATGAGCGCCTTCTTGGCCGCATCGAGCTCCTCGGCGCTGGGCCCGCGCGCAACCAGGTCGGCCACGACCTGGTGCACCGGNCCNACGGCCTGCGCCGCCTGGTCGGGCCGGGTCTGCAGGCCGATGACGAAGGGGCCGCTCTGGCGCAGCGGCTGGAAGTAGCTGTAGACGCTGTAGCTCAGGCCGCGCTTTTGCCGCACCTCTTCCATGAGGCGCGAGACGAACCCGCCGCCGCCGAGCACGTAGTTGCCCACCAGCAGCGGGAAGTAGTCCGCATCGCTGCGCGCAATGCCAGGCTGGCCCACGCGCACATGGGCCTGCGCCGAGGCCAGCGGCACGGCAATGTCGCGCGCCCGGTTCAGCGGCTGCACTGCGGGCAGCGCCGGCAGGGCCGGGCAGGCGCGCGCGTCCAGGCGCGAGAGCAGCTGCGTGGCCAGGGCGTCGGCCTGTGCGCGGTCGAGCGCGCCGACGATGCTGATGCGCGCATGGCAGGGCGCGATGCCGCGCNNGTGGGCGGCGCGCAGGTCGGCGGCCTCGATGCGCGCGAGCGTCTCGGGCGTGGTGATCTGGCCGTACGGGTGGCTGCCGTAGATGGCGCGCATGAAGTCGTTGCCGGCCAGGGTGGCGGGGCGGGTGTCGGCTTCGCGCAGTTCGGCCACGAAGCGCGCGCGCTCGCCCGCCCACACGGCGGGGTCGAGCGCGGGCTCGCCCAGCTGGCGCGCAGCCAGCGCGGCAGCGCGCGCGAGCAAGTCGGGCTCGGTGAGCGAGCGCAGCGTCACGCCCAGCCGGTCGGGCTCGGGCTGCGGCTCGAAGCTCGCGCCCAGGTCGGCCCAGGCCTCGCCGAGCTGGTTCTCGTCCAGCGCGGGNGCATCGCCGCGCGCGGCCACGCCCTTGGTCAGCATGCGCGCCAGCCCCTGCGCCAGGCCGGCCTGCGCCGCAGGGTCGCGGCGGCTGCCGGCGTCGAAGTCGATGCGCACGTCCACCATGGGAATGGCCGGGCTTTGCACCAGCGAGACTTGCGCGCCGCTGGGCAGCGCCCAACGCTCCACCGGCAGGCCCGCCAGCGCGAAATTGGAGAAAAACACGCCGAATGCCAGCGTGAAAAGGCAGGGAAGTGCTCTTGTTTTCATAGTGGCGGCAGACCCTCTCAATGCCGGCTGCCCGGCAGCGGCGCGCGGGCACGCGGCGTGCCGCGCTGGGGCACGAGCACGGCCGTGGTGCGGCCATCCTCGCCGAAGTAGCGCGCCGCCACGTCGCGCACCTGCTCGGCGCTGACGGCGCGCAGCCGCGCGATGAGCTGCGCCGGCGCATCCGGCGGCAGCCCAAGCGCCCAGGCGCGGCCGATCTCGTTGGCCTGGTTCATGAGCTGGTCACGCTTGTAGACCTCATTGGCGATCCACTGCGTCTTCACCCGCGCCAGTTCGGCCTCGCTCACGCCCTCGTCGGCCACGCGCCGCACCTGCGCGAGCAGCGCGGCCTCGAGCGCCTCGGCCGTCTTGCCGGCCGCGGGGGTGCCCTCGAGCACGAAGAGCTGCGGCCCGCGGCCCATGAGGCCGTTGTTCGCACCGACGCGGTCGGCCAGGCGGTCCGGGCCCTGGGTGAGCGCGCGTTCGAGCCGCGCGCCGGCATAGCCGTCCAGCACGGCCGCCAGCACGGTCAGCGCCACCGCATCGCGCGATGCCGCCGAATCGTCGAAGGCGGCGAGCTGCGGCACCTTGAACGCCAGACTCACCGCCGCCTGCTCGGCTACGGCCTTGACCTCCACACGCCGCGGCCCGCGCTGCGGCGGCTCGCGGCGGGGCTTGCGCTCCGGCAGGGCCCGCGACACCAGCGCGCCGTAGTGCTGGCGCGCCTGCGCAAGCACCTGCGCGGGGTCCACATCACCCACCACCACCAGCGCCGCGTTGCCGGGCACGTACCACTGGCGCCAGAAGGTCCGCACGTCGTCGGCCGTCATGGCGTCGAGGTCGTCCATCCAGCCGATCACCGGCCGGTGGTAGGGCGAAGCCACGAAGGCCGCCGCATTGAGCGCTTCGGACAGCAGGGCGCGCGGGTTGTCTTCGGTGCGCAGGCGCCGCTCTTCCTTCACCACCTCGATCTCGCGGCGGAATTCGTCGTCGCTCCAGGCGTTGAGCGCGAAGCGTTCGGACTCCAAGGCCATCGCATCGGCCACATGCACGGCAGGAATCTGCTGGTAGTACGCGGTGTAGTCGTAGGAGGTGAAGGCGTTTTCCCGCCCGCCCATGGCGGCCACGCGGCGCGAATACTCGCCCGGCCCCATGCGCGTCGTGCCCTTGAACATCATGTGTTCGAGCACATGCGCGATGCCGCTGAGCCCATCGACCTCGTCGATCGAGCCCACGCGCACCCACAGCATGTGCACGGCCGTGGGCGATCGCCGGTCGGACGAGACCAGCACCCGCAAGCCATTGGGCAAGGTTTCATCGAGCAGGACCTGCGCAGCGCCGGCGGCACCGCCGGGGCTGCCAGCNCACGGGGCAGCGGTGGCCAGCGCCGCACCGAGAAAAGAACGTCGTTTCATAGAATGCAGAAGATACGAGAAACGCAACAATGTTCAGTTTTTCCGAAAAACCCCGCCCCGCGGCCGACGCCCCGGCCCCTGGTGCGGAACCCGCGGCTGCCGCACCCTCAGCCCCGACCTGCCGGCGCCGTCCACAGCCCCCGGCCGCCACGCCGGCCCCCATGGCCGATGCCACGCCGGCAGCGGCACAACCCGAGCCGCGTGACCTCGCACCGGTGACCGAGCCGGCTCCCGCACTGCCGGCACAGGCCCCCACGTCGCCCGCGCGCACCGGCTGGCTGGACAAGCTGCGCGCCGGGCTGCGCAAGACCGGCTCGGGCATCGCCCAGGTGTTCACCGGCACGCAGATCGACGAGGCGTTGTACGAGGAACTGGAAACTGCGCTGCTCATGGCCGACACCGGCGTCAAGGCCACCGACTTCCTGCTGCAAGACCTGCGCCGCCGGGTGAAAGAGGCGCGCGCCACCGACCCCGCCGCCGTCAAGGGGCTGCTCGCCGATGCGGTGGCCGACCTGCTCGCGCCGCTGCAANAGACGCTGGTGGTCGGCGAGCGGGCCGACACCCTGCAGGCCGATGGCCGGCACGGCCCGACGGTGCTCATGGTCGCCGGCGTGAACGGCGCGGGCAAGACCACCTCGATCGGCAAGCTCACGCGCCACCTTGCCGATGCGGGCGCCAGCGTGCTGCTGGCCGCGGCCGACACCTTCCGCGCCGCGGCACGCGAGCAGCTCGCCGTCTGGGCCGACCGCAACACCGTCGAGATCGTCAGCCAGCAAGGCGGCGACCCGGCGGCCGTGGCCTTCGACGCCGTGGCTGCAGGCCGCGCCCGGGGCCGCGATGTGGTGCTGGTCGACACCGCCGGCCGCCTGCCCACCCAGCTGCACCTGATGGAAGAACTGCGCAAGATCAAGCGCACCATCGCCAAGGCCGACGCGAACGCGCCGCACGAGGTGCTGCTGGTCATCGACGGCAACACCGGCCAGAACGCGCTGGCCCAGGTGCGCGCCTTCGACGATGCGCTGGGGCTCACCGGCCTCATCGTCACCAAGCTCGACGGCACGGCCAAGGGCGGCGTGCTCTGCGCCATCGCCCGCGAGCGGTCGGTGCCGGTGTACTTCATCGGCGTGGGCGAAAAGCTCGAAGACCTCGAAACCTTCGACGCCCGCGAATTCGCGCAGGCGCTGCTGCAGTAAGGCACTGCAGACGAGCGGCCGCTCAGCGCAACGAACCCTCGACGCCCCTCGATTTCTCACTCGGCCGGCGTGCCGTCTTCCCCGGCCGCCGTGTAATTGCGCCATGCGCCCATGGCGCGGCGCAGGGTCACGACCTGCCGCTCAAAACGCGGGCAGGCTGCACAGATCGCCATGTGCATGCGCAGTGCCAGCCGTTCGCGCCACGGCAACGCGCGGTCCTCACGTGCGACGACCAGGGCAACGACCTCCCGGCAGGTTCGCTTGAAGGGGATGGGTATCGTCATGCGGCGGGTTTCGAAGTGAACCAGTTGATCTCGAGACACTCGCGCAACCGCAACCGCGCGCGATGGAGTTGGACATAGAGGTTGGTCGGAGTCAGGCCCAACTGCTTACAAATCTCTTCGCTGGAAAACTCCAACCATTCACGCATCAGAAACAGACGCCCCTGCACCGGCGGAAGCCGCTCGGTACACGCCTCGAGAACGGCAAGAAACTGACGGTTTCCCAGATCCGTCTCCGGGTCGCCCCAGTCGGCTGGCAACTCCGCAAAGTGCCCGTCGGCCTTGAAGGCCATGTGCGACAGCGGGTCTTCCTGGTCATCGCTGGAAATTGCATCGGTGCACACCTCGCGGCCTCGTTCGCGCAGCGCGTCGATGATTTTGTGCTTAAGGATACCGATGAGCCATGTCTTGAGCTGCGAGCGCCGCGCAAACGCCTGGGGCCGGGCCAACGCCGCGAGCAAGGTCTCCGACACCGCGTCTTCCGCCCACGTTTCGTTACGCAACTGCAGCCGCGCAAACCGCATCAAGTAGCCCCGCAGGGCCACGAGTTCTGCCTCGAAATCATGCGTTGCAGGTGCGTCCATCGGGGCGAGTGTAATGAATGGGGGATCAGCCGACTATTGGAAAGGTACCGCGTCAGAGGCGTCTTCCATGCATCCTGCCAACCCTTTGCACCCAAACATGACCGCACCACGCTTCGTCACGCGCGCAGGCACGGCCTGTCGCCTGTTCGTCATCGTGGTGTCGGCCCTGGCATCCACGGCCCCCGCGCGAGCGCAGAACCAGCCGCCATCGGTCGCGGTCACTGCCGCCGCGCCCGCAACCGCCCAACTCAGCGGCACGGCGCTCGATGGTCGCAAGGTCGACCTCACCCACCTGCGGGGAAAAGTGGTACTGGTCATTTTCACCGCCACCGACTGCGCGGTGTGCCGTGATCTGATGCCCGAACTGCGAAATAACGTAGCCGGCTGGCTCCATCAACCTTTCGCCATCGTCGCCGTCAGCTTCGACGCACGCCGAGATGATGCCCTGGCCTACGCGCGCCTGACGGCCACGCTGGTGCCGGCGTCCATGCAATTCCCCACCCTCTGGAAAGGCGACGCCGGCTTTCACAACACGCTGGGCACACCCGATGTTCTGCCAGGTGCCTGGTTGATTGACAAGAACGGCCAACTCGTCGAGCGGTTCCAGGGGCGCATCCCCGCCGAGGCGTGGAACCGGATCGCCGACTTGCTGTGATTTTCTCTTGGCGGTGTAAGGAATTGACCGCGACCACGACAGACATTCAACCCGCAGGGTATCTCCACCCGGCCTTCCGGTGCTCAGCGGGTTCCACCGTCCCCAATCCTTATCACAGGAGTGTCTCCATGAACCAGAAAGCCATGTTCGCCGCCGCCGCGTCATTGATGTCGCTGGCCTTGTCCTCCAGCCCCGCCCTGGCGCAGAACGCCACCAAAGAAAAATGCTTCGGCATCGCCAAGGCCGGGCAAAACGACTGCGCCAACCTCTCTGGCACCCATTCCTGTGCTGGCCAGGCCAAGGTCGACAACGGCAAAGACGAGTGGAAGTACGTCGCTGCCGGAACCTGCAAGTCACTCAAGGGCATGACCATGGACGAGGCCAAGATGGCCATGAAGAAGTCTTGATCCGAAGTTCCTCGTAAGAGCGCAGCCGCCATGCCGACCCGTTCGACGACCACCGCTCACACCGGTGCGCCGGTGGGTATTGGCTGGCGGCACCCGCATTACGCCGCGCTGCTCGAACAACGCCCGCCGCTGGACTTCATCGAAGTTCATTCCGAAAACTTCTTCGGCGATGGCGGCGCCGCGCTGGCGGTGCTGGAGGCCGGGCGCGCGCAGTACCCCGTCAGTCTGCACGGTGTCGGCCTCTCACTGGGCAGCGCATGCGGCCTTGACGACGAACATCTGGAGCTTCTCGCGCGCCTCGTGAACCGCATCGACCCCGTACGCGTCAGCGACCATGCGAGCTACGCGAGAGTCCGTCTTGCCCGATCGCCCACCAGCACGATCCTCCACGCCGCAGACCTTCTCCCCGTACCGCTCACCCACGCCGCTCTTGACGCGTTGCGCATCAACGTCGATCGCGCCCAGCATCGGCTGCGCCGGCGCATCGCGGTGGAGAACCTCTCCGCCTATGTGCGCTGGCGCGAGGCCGAAATGAGCGAACCCGAATTCCTGTGTACCCTGGCGCAGCGAACCGGTTGCCGCTTGCTGGTCGACGTCAACAATCTATACGTCAACGCCGTCAATGACCAGCGCCTTTGCTGCGGCGCAGCCGTCGCAACCGACGTGTTCGACGCCTGCATCGCCTGGCTCGACGCCATCGAGCCAGCCTTCGTGGACGAGATTCACATCGCCGGCCACTGCGACACGGGCACTCTGCTCATCGACGACCACGGCAGTCGGGCCATCGCACCGGTCTGGGATTTGTACCGGCATGCCATACGGCGTTTCGGCCCCGTGCCGACCCTCATCGAATGGGACACCGATGTGCCTGACCTGGAGGTGCTGCTGGACGAGGCCCTGCAAGCCCGCAGGCAATCAGCCCGCGCGCTGCAGACAAGCGATGCGCCCTGCGCAACTGCGGCGAGCCTGCCATGAGCCCACACGCCACCCTCGAACAACAGCAAGCCGCGCTCGTGGTGGCCATCCTCGACCGTGGACTTGACGAGCACGGCGTCACGGTGCTCGACGGACTCCTGAGTTCGCCATGGCAAGCAGGGCTCGCGGCCTACCGGAACAACGGCCGTGCCACCGCGCAGCGCGCTCTGCAGGCGATTTACCCTGTGCTGCGCCAAATGCTCGGCACCCCGAGCTTCGACGCGCTGGCGCGTACCATGTGGCACCAGAGGCCACCGCAGTTCGGCGACCTCGCACAATGGGGCAGCGACGTGCCGGCGTTCATCGAAAGCGACCCTCAGCTCGCCGATGCGCCATATATCGCGGATGTGGCCCGCGTCGAATGGACTCTGCACCAAACCGAACGGGCTGAGAACGCCCACGCCGATCCCCGGAGCTTTGCATTGTTGGCCTCGCGTGAGCCGGCCACCCTTCGAGCACGGCTGGCCCCGGGTACCACGCTCATCGCCAGCCGATGGCCGGTCGTCACACTGATCCGGGCCCATCAATCCGACCCGCCGGACCTGGGCACAGCGGCCGAGCGGCTCCGCGCCGGAGCCGGCGAATGCGCGTTGGTCTGGAGACGCGGCATGCGGGCCGAGTTGCGCAGTCTTCCGCCTGAACACGCGCAGTGGCTGCGGGTCGCCCTGGGTGGCGGGAGCTTGCAAGCCATGCTCGATGCTTCCCCATTGGGCAATGAAACCGGCACCATGACCGGCTGGATGGCCGATGGCATCACCGAGGGCTGGCTCCTCGGCGTCGCTCCACTGCATGACGCGGAACATGCATCGACCCACCCCACAACCCGCTAACGCATCGGGAGGCCCTGCCATGATCCTGCCCTTGATCCGCCTTGGCGCCCGCTCATGGGCGCCCGTCTCGCGCACGCTGGACCACCTGCAACCAATGGCCGCACTGCTTGCGCGCGCCTATGTGGCCGAGGGATTCTTTTTGTCCGGCCTGACCAAGGTGCGCGATTGGGACACCACCTTGGCCCTGTTCACCGAGGAGTATCACGTGCCCGTGCTCCCCCTGCTGCCGCTGCGCTGATGGGTACGGCGGGCGAACTGGTGCTGCCCATCCTGCTGTTGTTCGGCCTCGGCGGTCGCTTCGCCGCTTTGGGGCTGAGTGTGATCAATGTCGTGGCGGTCATCAGCCTGCCCGATATGGCACCCGCTGCGCTCCAGCAACATGTCACCTGGGGTGTGTTGCTGGCAACGTTGGCGGTGTTCGGTCCGCAAGCATGGTCCCTCGACCACCAGTGGGTCTCGCCGCGCCTGCGCGCTTCGTCACCGAACCCAACCGACCCGTGACCCAAGCTCGGTGAATCGCCACGAGGTCAGCGCCACCGCAACCGCGAGAGCCAGCGTCGAGGCTGCGGACGACCCGGCGGCTGCGGCACCATGGAAGGCGGATGGTCATCCAGTATCGACTGAGGCCGATCCATCACCAGCCGGTCGGCCTCCTCCGCACCCAGCAAAGTCGCCGCACGCTCACGCGCTTCGGCCAGGCGCGGCACCCGGCGGCCGGTGGAGTGCGCGTCGCTGGCGAGGATGTGGGTNGTGCCCTCGCCCAGAAAACGCTCGGCCCAGTACTTGGCGCGCGAGCCGAACACCCCNGTCAGCGCCCCGGCCGTCACCTGCATCCACACCCCTTGCGCGCGCAGGCGCACGAAGGCTTCATAGTGGTCCTCCACCCAGCTCAGGCGCTCGGGGTGGGTGATGACGGGTACATAGCCCGCAGCCACCAGGGTGAACACCGATTCCTCGAACCGGGGTGGCGCCACATGGTGCGAGGGCTCGAGCAGCAAGTAGCGCGAACCGTGCAGCGTGGGCACCGTGCCGGCACGCAAGCGCTCGAGCAGCCCGGGCACCAGGTGCACGTCCGCGCCGTTGACCAGGCGCAGCGGCAGCCCNTGGGCATCGAGCTCGCGCTGCAGGGCCGCGCGGCGCGCATCGATGCCGGCGGCGTCATTCATGTACAGCCCCGGGTAGATGTGAGGCGTGCAGGCCAGGGTGTGAATGCCGTCCGCCAGGGCGATGCGCGCCATCTCCAGCGACACCTGCAGCGTCTTCGCCCCGTCATCGATACCAGGCAGGATGTGGCTGTGCAGGTCGATCATGGTGAACTACTCAGGACATCACCAGCCGCAGATCGTCGAGGTAGAGCTCGCCGCGAAGGCCGCTGAGTCCGTCCGAGCGCTGCTGGGGCATCAGGGCAAGCCGCACCGCAGCACAGGTGGCCGGCACGTCGAGCGTGAGTTCGGCGTCCACCCAGTGACCGCCGGTGTCGCGCAGCGGCTCGGCGCGCGCAAACGGCGTTGCGTCGCCGACGCAGGAAAACGTCCAGCTCAGCCCCTCGCCCGCACGCAGGTTGCGCGTCATGTGCCGCGCCGTGAAACGGTAGCGCCCCGGAAACAGCACCAGCACCTGCGACACCGGCGGCACCGCCAGCGGCCGGCCATTGAAGTACAAAGCCAGCGCCCGGTCGTGCGCGCCCGCCACCTGCGGTTGCTGGACTTCGAAGCCGGTGCGGCTCGGCGGGGCGTTCGGGAACTCCCAGTCGAAGCCGCCGCGAAGAAAGCCCAGGTCGAAGCCGCCGTTGTAGATCAGCCCGGTCGGGCGCCCGAGCAGATGCAGCCACAGCGCCTGGGCGTCGCGCCATGCGCGCGCGCGCAGCTGATCCACCACGGCCAACGCGCTTTCAGGCCGAAGGGCTTGACGCGCCAAGGCGCGGATGAGAACCGGCATCGCATCGAGCACATCGGCGCCGGCGGGCCCGATTGCACGCAGCAGCGGCTCCACCCAGGTGCTGCCAGGCTGCACGGCGGCCACCAGGGCGGCGCGGGCCTCGGGCTCGCGAAGCAGCGAGGCCAGGACGCGTGCGGCCTGCGGATCGGCCCGGTGCTCCACCAGACCGACGAGCGCGGACACCGCCTCGGGCCAGCGTTTGGCGGCCATGGCTTGCTGCGCGGCCACTTGCTGCACCAGGCCGTTGGCCGGCGCGAACCGGCGCGCGAGTTCGAGGCTTTGGGCCGCCGCGGCCGCATCGCCCGGCGGCGACTGCGCATCGAGCAAAGCCAGCGCCACGTAGTTCGCCGAGTCCCCGGGGTTGCGCGCGATGCGCTGCCGCAGCATCTCGCGTTGGGCCTGGGGGTCGGTCGGGCGGTGGCAGTGCTCGAAATGCGGCCACTGGTCGACGTCGCAGGCCGCGCGCAGGTTCTCACGCACCGCCAGGGGCCCAGCACCAGCAACAGGATGCCGGCGAGGGCCACGCCCCCCAGGCAGCGATCGGGCCCGGGCCCGCGTGCTTCATCGGCCTGTGCCCGCCGGGCTGAGCTGGGTGAGCACCGGCTGGCCGCCGCGCGACACGAAGGCTGCGCGCAGGACGAATTCGCGCGATGCCGCCTCCTGGCCGTTCTCCTGCACCTGCAGTTGCAGCACGCCGTCGACCACGAGCTGATCGCCCGTCGGTCGTCCCGCGAACTGCACCTGGCCGATGCGAAGCAAACGCCCGCCGCCCAGCGTGCGCTCATAGGCTTCGGAGAAGCCGGCACCGGCGCCGCTTTGCCGCGCCATGGTGTCGATCAGGCGTACCGCGGCGTCCCCGCGTCCGCTTTGCAGCGCACCCAGCAACTGGTTGAGCAAGGGCTGCACCTCGGACATGCGGGGCGAGTTGNNCCCGCATTGCGTGCGGGCGAAGGCACCGGCGCAGGCTGGGCAGCCGCCACGCGCTCGGCTGCAGGGGCGACCGGTGCAGCTTGTGCCGTGGCGACCGCTGTGGAAGCCGCATTGGGCGCGGCCGCCGGCGGCGATGCCGCAGCCACGGTGGGGGTGGCGCGGGCACCGGCACGGAACCGCCAACCCCATGGTGCTGCGCTGCCTGGGCCGGGGCCGGGGCCGGTGCGGCGGGCGGCGCAGCGGATGGTGCCGACGCCGCCACGACGACCGCTGGGCTCGGCGCAAGGGCTGCAGCGGGGGCCGGCGTTGGCGCGGCGAACGTCCTCTGGGCGGTGACGGCCTGNNGACGGGCATGGCCGTCGTGCGCGCAGGCGACTCCAGCGCCGCGGCCTGCTGCGCCACCGGACTCGGGCGGGCGGCTGCCACCCGTTCCGGCGGCAAAGTAATGGCCTGCGCGAGCTTGAGCGTGGTCCCGCCTGCNAGCCAGCGCGACGGCCGTCGGCGCATCGGTGGCGCGGGATGGTACCGGCGNCGGGAGATGGCGCCGGCGCCGGGCGCGCCTGCGCAATCGTCGGAGGCGGCGCGGGCGGCGTCGGCTGTGTCGCCGGGTTGGGAGTGGCCGTAGATGCCGTTGGCGAAAGGACCGCAACGGCCGGGGCCGGCGGCCGGNGTTTGGCGGCGGTCGCCAACGCAGTCTGTGTCGACGCCGCAGGAGTCGGCGCAGCGGCTGCCGCCGCCACCTGAGCGGCCTGGGCTTCCTTGGCCGCCTGCTGGGCGGCGAGCTCCTGCTCCTGGGCTTCGGCCGCCAGGCGGGCCAGCCGCTCCTGCGGGGTCTGCGAGGGCCAGAGCCAGAAACCCAGCAGGNGCCACCACGCCAACCCCGGCTGCCACCGCCGGCCAGCGTTTGCCGCTGGGTNNTCGGCATGCCAGGGTCCTGGCCCAGCGCGCCGGAGCCGGTGCAGGCCCGCCGGCGGTTCGAGGCCGTTGCAAGGACTGGGCGTAGGCCTCGCGCCGCTCGTCGGAGGACAGCACATCGTTGGCCAGGTTGATGCGGGTGGCCGCATCGGCGGGCCAGGCCACGCCGGCGGCGGAGGCGAAATCGGGATGCGTCATGCGGATGAGCATGCGGTAGTGCTCACGCAGGGTCGCGGGGTCGAAGCCAGGCGAGAGGCCCAGCAAACTGAAATGGTCAGCCCCGGGNCGCAGCAGTGCCGTGCGCACGAAAAAGCGTGCAGCGTCACGCAACGCATCGACGGCCTGGGGATCGGCGGGCAAGCCCTCCACGCTGCGCCCGCTGGCCAGCGCCAGCACTTCGGTGATGCGCTCGAAGAGCACGCGCGGCTCGCGCAGGGCCACGGCGTGCCGCCCGGGGCGGTCCTGAAAGTCCAGCAGAGCGTCCGCCAGGTCGGCCATAGCGCCCGTCGCGTCGTTTGCGGGGTTCACGGCCATGGCTCAATCCTCGCGGGCGGTGTTGAGCCGCTGGGCCGATCCAGCGCCCTGGCTGGCGTTGCCGTAGCCGTATCCATAGCCATACCCGTAGCCGCCGTACGCGCCGCCGTGGCCGTGTTCCGCCGTCAGACGGGTCAGCGCCACGCCCAGGGGCATCAGGCCCGCCAGGCGCATGCGGCGCAGGGCATTGCGGATGTTGGACTTGCGGGTGCGCCCTGCTTGCACGACGAAGATCACGTTGGGGATCTGGTTGCCCAGCACGATCGCATCCGCGATGCCCAGCACCGGCGGGCCGTCGACGATGAGCTGGTCGTAACCCATTTCCGAGGACTTTTCGAGCAAGCGCAGGAAGCGCGACCCNATCAACAGGTCGGCCGGGCTGGGCGGCGTCGGGCCGGCGGTGAGCAGACTCAGCCCTGGCACCTCGGTGTCGTGCACCAGCTGGTCGCGCGCGCCCTCGCCGGCGAGGTAGTTGGACAGGCCCCGGTCATTGGGCACCCCGAGCGACTTGTGCAGAGAGGGGTTGCGCATGTCGGCGTCGACCAGCAGCACCCGCTTGCCCAACTGCGCGAAGTTGATGGCCAGCGCCAGCGCGGTGGTGGACTTGCCCTCCCCCTCCGAGGTGCTCGTGACAAGAATCTGCCGCGGCGCGCCCTCGGCGGTGGAGAACTGCAGCGCCGTGCGCATGGAACGGTAGGCTTCGGCNCAGCATCCCCGCGGGTCTTCGACGATGAGTCGCCAGGGGAGTCGACCTTGGCCAGANTCCTTGCGGCTCACCTGCGGGATGAGGCCAAGCAAGGGCAGGCCGAACTCCTGCTCAATCTGCTCGGTGCGCTTGACCGAATCGTCCATGTACTCGCGGATGAAGGCCCAGGCCAGGCCAAGGAGCAAGCCGCCCATGAGGCCGACCATTGCAATGTTGCGCACATTGGGCTCGAAGGGGAACAGCGGCGGCGTGGCTGCGTCGACGATGGAAATCGGGTTGGCCGTAACTTTGCTCGTCACCCCCACCTCCTTGAGGCGCTGCAACAAGCCGTTGTAGAGCTCGCGGTTGGTGTCGACCTCGCGACGCAACAGGTTGAGTTGCACGGCCTTGTCCTGCGAGACAAGCACTTCCTGCTTGGTCTGCCCGGCCGAGGCACGGATCTGTTCCTCCTGCCGCTTGGCCGCTTCGTACTGTGCCTTGACCGCGGTCAGCACCACCTGAATCTCGGCCTTGATGCGCGCATCGATCTCGGCGATCTGCGCCTTGAGCTGCTGCATCTTGGGGAACTCGGGCTTGAAAAGGCTCAGGTTCGTCAGGTACTCCGCCTCGAGCTTGGCCTTCTGCTCCTTGTAGGTCTGGATGGTCTTGCTCTCGAGCACCTGTTGCGCGCTTTCGGGGTTGCGCTGCACCTCGTTGTAAATGGCTTCGGCCTTCTGGCGGTCACGCTGGGCCTGGGCCAGCGCGGCGGAGGTGTCGGAGAAGGTCTGGTTGAGGACGTTGGTCTTGTCGTCGAGCATCAGGATGGAGTTGGCCCGCGCGTACGCGTTGAGCGCGCGTTCGGACTCCTCGAGCTTGGCCTTGGTGGCCTTGATCTGGCCCTGCAGGAAGGTTTCCGCATAGCCGGAGGATTCGTTGCGGCGCTCCAGGCTCATGGCAATGAAGGTCCGCGCCACCCCATTGGCCACACGGGCTGCGTATTCGGGGTTGGCGCTGGTGACGGTCACGCGCACCAGCCGGGAGTTGGGCACCTGCGCCACCTGCACCGAGCCCATGAAGCCGCCGACCACCGCCTCGCGGCTGAGCACCGCCCGGTCGCGCTGGGCCGGCTTGCCCAGGTTGCGGTAGCCCGCCAGCGTGCGCTCGTAGAGGTCGCGCGCGGCGCCGAACCAGCCGCCGNNGACGCCTGGGGCCTGGAAGCCGCGGCCTCGGCCGCCGCAGCGCNNTGGCCGAGCCTCCGAGGCCGCGCCGAGCGCCGGTGCGGCCGGCCCGCCATCGCCGGTCACCCGGCCACGTGAGGGATCGAGGCCGAGTTCATCGATCACCCGCTCCGCCAGGGCCCGGCTGCGCAGCAACTCGATCTGCGTCTGCAGGTTCATGCCGTCGTAGTCCTGCGGACCNACATCGCCCTCGCGGTTGAAAGGCACGATGCGCGCGGTGGACTGGTCGATCTGCAGCGTCGCCGAAGCCCGGTACAAGGGNGTGCGTGTGAGGCCATCGACGGTGGCCACCGCCAGCCCGATCAGCCCCGCGGCCAGGATCACCCACTTGTGCTTGAGCAGGATGGCCAGCAGATCCTTGAGATCGAAGCCCTCGTCGCCCGCTTCGTCCGCCCCTGGGCGGGCGAGGCCGGTCTGCAGCATGTATTCCTCGCGCAACTGGAGCGCGGTGGAGCGGGAGGGTCCCGGCATGGGGCGGGTGTCGGGTGAGTCCATGGGTGGTGCAGTGGTGGAGCGTCAATGGGGCGCGCGCGGTCGCATCGGGTCAGGAACGAGCGCCAGCCGCCCCGGTCATTTGGGCGCCAGGGCCGAGAAGGGATTGATCGCGTCGATGGCGTCGCGGAACAAGGAGTCGCGCAGCAGCGCCCGGGTGGCGTCGCGTTTGACCACGATCACGTCTTCCGCGTAGATGATGGGGTCGGGCTCGGTCCCGTCACGGATCTTTTCCATGTTGTAGGTCAGCGTCTCCATCCGGCCGTCGGGCGCCTTGCGGTACACCATGACTTCGTCGAGCCGCGCCATGGGTCCACCGCCACCCACCAGCGCCATGGTGCGCAACAGGGTGAGTTGCCCGGTGAAGGGGTACACGCCCGGCTTGGCCACGGCGCCCTCGACGGTGACGCGCTGGGTGGTGAATTCGCGGATGAACACCGAGATCTGCGGGTTGGCGAGGTACTTCTCGCCATACACCTTCTCGAGCCGCTTTTCCGCCTCCTGCGCGGTGAGCCCGCCAAGGGAAACCTGACCCACGAGCGGCAGCGACACCAGACCCGAGGAATTCACCCGCACCGTGCGCTTGAGTTCGGGCACGCCGTAAACGTCGATGTCGATCAGGTCGTTGGGGCCGATGGTGTAGTCGGTGCCCAGGCCCGCCAGCGAGGTCAGCGGGTTGACGGCGTTGGCCGCCGTGGCGGCGGCGGCCGCGGCGTTGTTCTGCGTGGCCGCACCCGGCGCCATTCCGGCGGCGGCGGGTGCCGCGCCCACCGGTGTGCTCTGCACCGGAGCGGCCATCTGCATGACCGCGCGCGGCGGCGGCGCATCACCCGCGGCCGGCGCGGGTGCCGTGGTTTGCGCAGACGCGGCGCCCACCCACAGGGCCAGGGCGGGCAGCGCGAGTCGGCGCAGCGGTTTCATCGTGCTCATCGTTTGCTCCTTGCCAGCGTAAGGGACACGCCGTCGGACAGCGCACGCTGCGAAGTGCGCGAGATCTCGCGGCGCGGGGTTTCAGGCTTGCCCATCGGGTACCCGGGCGACGAACTGCGGCAACTTGACCACATTCTTGCGTACCAGGGCGTGCCAACCGGCCAGACCGCCGAGGCCGTGGCGGCGCAANGACCTCAGGTCTTCACTGGACTTGCGCAACACCGCCCGCAGCGAGGCGTTGCTGGCGCCGCCGAGCCGCATGCGCACCAGCACCTGGGGCACGTAGGCGGGCCGCACGCCGCCGTTGCCGAGGAAGCGCCAGAGGCTGTCGTAGTCGGCCGAGATGCGCAGACGGGTGTCGAACCCGCCCAGCCGCTCGTAGACGCTGCGGCGGGCGTAAAACGTCGGGTGCGGCGGCATCCAGCCGCGGCCCATCTGGCCGGGCGTGAANACCCCGGCGCGCCAGTAACGCACCACCCGCGTGGCGTCGTCCTTGCGGGTGTAGACAAGGTCGCCGTAGACGGCGTCGACCTGCGGGTCTTCGAAGGCGCGGGCAACGTGCGCGAGCGCATCGGGCGTGGCGTAAACGTCGTCCGCATGCAGGAAACCGATGACGTCGCCGGTGGCCCGCGCCAGCCCTTTGTTGAGGGCGTCGTACAGACCGCCATCGGGCTCGGACACCCAGGCGGCGAGGTCCGCCGCATGGGCGCGCAGGACTTCGAGCGTGCCGTCGGTCGACCCGCCGTCGATGACGATGTGCTCGATCTGCGGCCAGGACTGGCTCCGCACCGAGGCGAGCGCCTGCGCGATCGTCCCGACGCGGTTGAAGACCGCGGTAATCACCGACACCTTGACCATTCAGACCTTTCCGTTGTGAACCACGCGCGTCATCCACCGGGCCTGCGCCCAGCCCAGATATTCTTTCACCGAACGGCTGCTCCAATCCAGCGCCGANGCCTCGGGCAGGAATTGCGAGAAACCCTCGGGCTCGTCGCCCAGGGCCTCGGCATCGGTGGCGGCAGCCGTCACCTGCACCCCGGCCGCCTGCGCCGCCGCGGTGAACCACGCCATCGCCCGCGGCATGTGGGCGGCCGAAGTCACCAGCAGCACCCGCTGCACGCCGCGCTCGCGCAGCAGTGACATACTGTAACGTGCATTTTCACGGGTGTTGCGGCTCTGGCGCTCCAGCCACATCGCGCGATCTGGAACGCCTTGCTCGCGCAACAAGGCGCGCATGAGTTCGGCCTCGGCCGGCATGCCCGCCAGCCCCGGCTGCACGCCTCCGGACAGCAGCAGCGCCTTGACCTTGCCCGCGCGGTACAGCGCCGCGGCGTGAAACACCCGGTCCGCGGCGCTGCCCAGGTTGACCTGCGGGTTGAGCGGCAGGCGCGCGGCAGCCAGCGCGCCGCCCAGCACCACCGCGGCATCGGCCGCGGGCGTGTCTTGCGCACGCCACACGGGGTACCGACGTTCGAGATGGTCGGCCAGTTCCCAGGCCACGCGCGGCGTGCTGAACGCCCACAGCGCCACCAGCGCGCCCACCACCAGGCTTGCCCCCGTGCGCCGCCAGCGCCGGGCCCAGGCCAGCAGGCCGCAGGCCACGAAAAGAAAGGCCATCGGCAGCGGGGAGAGCATCCAGGCCGCCGCCTTGACCAGAAAATAGCTGTCGAAACCCATGTTTCAAGAAATTCTTGCCCAACCCCAGCGTCAAATGGTCGGTTTTAGCTATCATTTTTGATGAGCTTGGGTACCTTCACGAGGACGCCGTCTCCCGCTGCACCACCCAGCCCCCATCACCAGGCGGTCCATGCGAGTGCGCAGAAAGCAGTCGAGGGCTTCTTCGGGGCGGCAGACGACGGGTTCGTTCTCGTTGAAGCTGGTGTTGAGCACCATGGGCACGCCCGTCTGCGCGGCAAACGCGCTGATGAGCGCGTGGTAGCGCGGATTCGTGTCCGCATGCACCGTCTGCAGCCGGCCGCTGCCGTCCACATGGGTGACGGCGGGGATGCGTTCGCGCTGTTCGGCGCGGATGGGGAACACCTGCATCATGAACGGCACGTCGGCGTCGAGTTCGAACCAGTCGGCCACGGCCTCGCGCAGGATCGAGGGGGCGAACGGCCGGAACGACTCGCGGCGCTTGATCTTGAGGTTGAGGATGTCCTTCATGTCCGCGCGGCGCGGGTCGCCGAGGATGGAGCGGTTGCCCAGCGCGCGCGGCCCCCACTCCATGCGGCCCTGGAACCAGCCGACCACCTCGCCGCGCGCGACGCTGGCCGCCGTCTCGGCGCAAAGCTGTGCCTCGTCGTCCATCCGCTGCACGGTGCAGCCCTGTGTGCCGAGCTCCGCGCTGCGGGCCTGCAGCAAGTCCCCAATCTGTGCATCCGAATACGACGGCCCCCAGTACGCATGCCGGTGTGGCGCGGTGCGCGCGCCGCCCAGCGCGTGCCAGGTGCTGTAGGCCGCGCCGATGGCCCCGCCTGCGTCGCCCGCGGCCGATTGCACGTACACCTGCTTGAACGGGGTGCGCAACGTGACCTTGCCGTTGGCCACCGAGTTCATCGCGCAGCCGCCCGCAAGCACCACCGCGTCGAGCCCGTGGCGCGCGTGCAGCGCGTTGAGCAGGTGGAAGAAAGCCTCCTCGTACATGGCCTGCACCGAGCGGGCGATGTCTTTGTGGCGCTGCTCCAGCGGCTCGTCCTTGCCCCGNCGGCGACCCAGCAACTCGGCCAGGGCCGGGCTGAAGAGCGCCCCCACCGTGGGCGAGCCGCCTTCCCACTCGTAGGCGACCTTCTCGTTGTGGTGGCGGAAATAGCGCAGGTTCAGCTCAAAGGCGCCATCGGGCTGCAGCCGAACGATCTCGCGCATCTGCGGCAGAAAGCTCGGCTCACCATAGGGCGCAAGGCCCATCACCTTGTACTCGTCGCCATAGTTCGGGAAGCCGATGAACTGCGTCATGGCCTGGTAGAAGGTGCCCAGCGAATGGGGAAAGTACACCTTGTCGACCACCTCGATGCGGGTGCCGCGGCCCACACCCCAGGCGGCGCTGGCGAAGTCGCCGAAGCCGTCAACCGAGACCACCACGGCCTCCTCGAACGGCGACACGTGAAACGCCGAGGACAGATGCGCCAGATGATGCTCCACCTCGTGCACCCGGCCGGCAAAGCGCTCGCCGGCGAAGGCCGCGGCCAGGTGCTCGGCCACACCCGCGCGCTCGCGCTTGTTGCGCAGTCGGTCGAGCACCAGGCCGAGGTCGGGCCGCTTCGTCACCGTGTAGGCCAACTTCCTGCCGAGGTTGGCGCGGCTGTCCTGGTTGATGGCCACATGGTCGAGTTGCCCGAGGCCGATGCCCGCCTCCGCCAGGCACCAGCGAATGGCCTCGCTCGGGAAGCCGGCCCAGTGCTTGACGCGGCGGAACCGCTCCTCCTCCGCAGCGGCCAGCATCACGCCGTCACGCAGCAGGCAGGCCGAAGAGTCACCGTGGAAGGCGTTGATGCCGAGGATGGTGGTCATGGTGGGGTTCAATGCCCTTGAATCGATTTCAGATGTCCCTGACGGAGCCGCCATTGGTGCGCAGCATCGCGTCACGAAAGTGCAGGAGCCGCTCGCCCTCGATGCCCAGGCGTCGCAACTGCCAGAGCTTCCAGTCCACCACCAGGCGCATCCAGAACGCCTGCTGCGCGTGATAGAGAAAGCCCCCGCACCGTCGAGAAAGCCCAGGCGCGCGATGTAGCGGTACAGAAAATACAGCACGGGCCTGACAAACAGCGGAAGGTGCAGCCATTTGTCGCGCAGCCACATCACCCGTTCGTCGGAGTTGCCCCAGAAACGCGGCTGCCCGTGCCAGCCCAGCAAACCCTCGCGCCGAAGCTCTTCTTCAACGGCGAGGCGAACGGTGAACTTGTCCTGCTTGCGAATCCAGAACGACGCATCCTCGTCGCTCAGGTTGTACTCCCGCACTACCGCATCCCAGTTGAGGGTGCGACCCTGCACGACGAAGCGAAAGTCCACCAGGTCGCTCAGGTCGGGCGCTGCGCGCCCGACACGAACCAGGCGCAGCCAGTATTTCTTGGCACCGCCGAAACGGATCTCCGCCCCGCCGAACACATAGCGATGCACCACGTAGACGCCGCCCACGTCATCCGGTATCGCAGCCAGGCCGCTGGCGAGCTGCTCACGCAGCCCGGGCGTCACCTCGAAATCCGCATCCAGCGCCAGCACCCACTGTGCGCGAACCGGAAGGTTCTCCAGCGCCCAGGTCCATTGCGCCGCGTGGTTCTCGTACCGGTGAACCAGCACCTGCGCGCCAAAGCGTTGGCAGATGTCCACGGTCGCATCCGTGCTCCCGGAATCCACCACCACGACGGGGCACAGGCCCTGCACGCTTCGCAGGGCGCGCTCGATGTTCTCTTCCTCATTCCACGTCAGGATCACCGCAACCAGCGGCACCATCTCGTCGGGCCGTGTCATGCCGGGTGGCCCTCACGCCCGGCTGTGCGGCCATGCCACGCCCACGCCGTGCGGACGATATCGTCCAGGTCCGCATGCTGCGGCACCCAGCCCAGTTCGGATCGGGCGCGCGTGGCGTCCCCNACCAGTTCCGGCGGGTCGCCCCGNCGCCGCGGGCCGATGACGACCGGGATGTCGCGGCCGGTCACCCTGCGGGCGGCGTCGATCACCTCGCGCACCGAAAACCCGCGGCCGTTGCCCAGGTTGTAAGCCGTCGTGGCGGCGCCGGCCTCCAGCGCTCGCAAGGACAGCACATGGGCTTGCGCGAGGTCGCTCACATGGATGTAGTCACGAATGCAGGTGCCGTCCGTCGTGGGATGGTCGTTGCCGTAGACGGTGATGTGCGGCCGGCTGCCCGCGGCCGCGTCGAGTACCAGNGGAATCAGGTGCGTCTCGGGGTCGTGCGATTCACCGGTCTCGCCCTCGGGATCGGCGCCGGCGGCATTGAAGTAGCGCAGGCTCACCGAGCGCAGGCCGTGCGCGGCGTCGAAATCCTGCAGCATGCGCTCCACCATGAGCTTGGAGGCGCCGTAGGGGTTGATGGGCGCCTGCGGATGGTCTTCCGCAATCGGCACCGCCCGCGGCACGCCATAGGTGGCACAGGTGCTCGAGAACACCAGATGAGGCACGCGCGCGTCGCGCATCGCTTCCAGCAGGTTGAGGCTGCCCGCCACGTTGTTGCGGTAGTACCGCCCTGGGTTGTCGACCGACTCGCCCACGTAGGCAAAGGCCGCGAAATGCATCACCGCCACCGGCTGCCACGCCCGCATGGCTGCGTCCAGCGCGGCGCGGTCAGCNACATCCCCGTGCACGAAAGGCCCCCAGCGCACCGCCCAGCGGTGTCCGTAGACCAGGTTGTCAAACGTGACTGGCACATAGCCTGCCGCAGCCAGCGCCTTGCAGGCGTGGCTGCCGATGTACCCGGCGCCGCCGGTGACCAACACATGCTTCATACGCCGAGTATCTCCCGATAGAGGGCCAGCAGGCCCCGCCCCATGGCCTGCGCCGAGAAGCGTCGGTCCGCCAGGTCACGCGCGGCCCTCGCCATCACGGTTCGCTGGTCGCTGCTCATCGCCAGCGCCTGCCGCAGCGCCTCGGCGACGTGCTGCGCATCCGGCAGCGTCACCCACCCCGCGCCTGCCGCCTCGACCTCCGCGGCAATCGCCACGCCCCGTCCCAGCACGCACGGCAGGCCCGCCATCAAGGCCTCGGCCGCGGCGATGCCGAAGTTCTCCGAGAACGACGGCAGCACGAACGCCTGCGCACCCGCCAGGGCCGAGGCCTTGATCTCCCCGTCGATCGGCCCCGGCCACACCACCCGCGTGCTCACGCCCAGCGCGGCTGCNACGCGCCAGCAATGCCGCCGAATAGCCCGGCTCGCCGCCCCTGCGACAAGCAACTGCACGGCCGGACATTGCGGCGCCACGAGCGCCCATGCATCGAGCAGCCCCTCCAGGTTCTTCTTTGGATCGAGCCGCGACAGGTACAGCAAATACGGCCCCTCGCCGAGCGCCGGAAATTGCTGCCGCACCAGGGTGTCATCGGTCGCGGCCGACGACTCCACCCCNAGGGGCAACACCCGGCTGCGCATCGGAATGCCCCAGGCCTCGGCCTCGATGCGCTCTTCTTCGCTGGTGAAATGAACCGCCGCCGCCGCGCGCAGGGCAGGCCCTTCGAACAAGGCCAGCGACGCCCGCTTGAGCCACGGCCTGCGCTGCGTCACGCCGTACCGGGCCAGGGTGCCCAGCGGCCGCAGCACGTAGGGCACGCCCGCGCGCGCGGCGCGCGCCGCCGCAGTGCTGCTGTAGGAGAACAAGGCGTGGATGTGCACAAGGTCATAGTCACGCACATGGTCCGCGAGCCACCGGCCAAGCGCCGGGCTGGCTTTGTAGAACACGGTGCGGCGGGGNAAGTACCGCCGCGCAACGCCATTTTCCAGAACCGGCACCGCAAGCGGCCGGTTCAGGCGGCCCTGCGCCCCGTCGTCGTCGCTCGTGGCCGTCTCCACCGTCACCCCTCCNGCCGTCAACGCGCGCTCCATCATCGCCAGCGCCCGCGTCGGGCCGCCGTGCGCCAGGGAGAGCGAGGGAATGACATGCAGCACCCTCATGCACGCCCCCGTGCCCCGCGCCGCATCACAGCCTGGACCGCTGCGTGCAAACCCTCCACGGCCCTCTCGACCGAATAGCCCTCGGTCACCCGCTGACGCGCACGCGCGCCCATCGCCTCGAGCCGGCCAGGGTCTGCNGCCCAATCCGCCAAGCGCTGGGACAGGGCGTCGACGTCACCAAACGGGAACGTGTCACCGGTTTGCCCCGGGATGATCAGATCCGGGCCGCACCCGACCCGGTCGCTGACCAGCGCCGGCCGGCCGCAGGCCATGGCCTCGTTGACCACGAGCCCCCAGGTTTCGCCATAGTCCGACGGCAGCACCAGCGCATCAGCCGCCACATAGGCGGCGGGCATTTCCGTCTGGTTCAGGAAACCAGCAAAGTGAACCGGCAGCTTGCGGGTCTCGACAAAATCTCGCGCCTCGTCCATGAGCGCCCCCGTGCCGACCACCAGCACATGTATCGGAGCCGTGGTGCGCGTGCAGGCCCGTTCAAGTGCGGCCAGCAGATCGAAGACCCGCTTCTTCGGCTCGAGCTTGCCCGCGTACAANAAGCACACGGCATCGCTTCGAATGCCCCAGCGCGCACGCAACTCATCGCGGCCGGGCTCAAGTTGTTCGGCCGCTGCGTGAAATCGCGCGTTGTCCACGAAATACGGGGCCGGGAACAAGCGCGACGGTTGCACGCCATTGCCTCGGTAAAACTCCTCGTTAACTTTGCCAATGCAAAGAAAGGCCCGACACATCGCCAACACCATCCGGTGCGCCACCCGCGCTCGCCAGGCTCGTCTGCGCAGCGCATTGGCCTCACCCCGCATCACCACCGAAATGCCGAGGCAACGGGCAGCGAGCAGCAATTGCACCAGCGGCAAGGCGTGCCAGCCGGTGAGGACCAGAACGTCTGGTTGCAAGCGACGTAGCAGTTGCACCGGGTGTCGCAACCAGGTGGCGGCAAACCCTCCAAACCGCCCCGGNCCAGCCACGCCATCGGCCATGCGCCAGCGGTACCCCTCGAGCAGCGGAATGTCCCACTCGAACGCCACACCGAAGCCGGCGCCCTGCTGCCGCGCATCAGGCCGCTGGATGTACGCCACCTCGAAATCAAGTGCACCGGCCCGCTCGACCGCTTGAAACAACGGCACCTGGTATTGGATCGGGTGGGTCGCCACCCACAGCACGCGCGGTTTGGTCGCCAGGCCGGTGGGTGTGTCTGCTCTCAAATCGGCCGACTGCGTCACGCCATGCGCCCAGGAAGTCGCAGGCTGCCGGGGCAGCCTGCCGCGCCAGCAGCGCCGCCCGCTCGGCTTGGGCTGCTTCACGCGCGGCCAAAGCCTTGCGTGCCATGACCGGCATGGCCAGCACGAAACCCGTGAAGCTGCCGAGCAGCAGCAGGATGAAAATGTCGCTGTAGGCCTGCGCCGCAACCGAAAAGGAGGCCACTTTCGCTGCCAACAGGGCAACGAGCGCGAACGCCACCCGCGCATGCGGTCGAGAGATCTGCACGGTCACCGCCAAGGCCGCGCGCACATAACGAGCCAACGCCCAGAACAGCCAGAGCACGAGCAACAAGCCCGGCACCCCNAGTTCCAGCGTGATCTTGCCAAGGCCGCCCTCCGCTGCGCCGCGGTTCAAGGCCGCTGCTTCATCCGAAGCCACCCCNTGACTTGCCGAGCCCACACCCGCTCCCATCCAGCCTGCCCGCTCCACGATGAAGGCAATCGGCCGCACCCCNAGCTGCGAAAAGCGCTCCGGCGCATCCTGAAACACCGTGCTGCCTCGAACCGCATAACCCTTGTAGCGTTCCCCCGGCGCAAGTTGGTAGTTGGCGGTGTCCGGGCGCTCGCCGGGGTCAGGGTCCACAAACCCGACCACCGCGAACCACCCCGCCAGCCCCACCACTGCCAGGCCCACCGCAAGCCGGTGTGCACCGCGCTGGAACCATGCCACCAGAAANAAGTAGAGGCTCAGGAATATCACCACCTCCACCAACATCTTGCGCCGCCCCGTCAGGATGCCCAGGGCCACCAGCACCCCGATGAGCGCGAGAGCGGCCAGCAGGCGCAGGAAGTTCAGGCGCCGGCCGGTNGAAAGAATGAACAACAGCGCGGCCGCCGTGGCCGTGTGCCAGGCTGCAATTTCGGAGCTGCGGAAAAACCCCGAGTACGCTTTGAGCACGGTGCCCACGTCGTAGATCGTGAGGCCCTTGCCCACCTCGCCCAGCACGGGCCACTCCACGCCTTCGTACTGCAGATACACCCCNGACAAGGCCAGCAGCGCCAGCACCACGTACAGTTTCATCCACCGACGCAGGGCCGGCAGTCCGCGCCGCACGGCAAACTGATACGCCAGCACCACCGCGAACACCGGCGCCAGCCACACCATCAAACCAATGCCCGTCATCTGCACGCTGCCAAACCGCGCATACGAGTGGAAGGCCTGCAGCAACACCAAGGCCACGAACAGGGCGAACGGTGTACCCATGTAGCGCCGCCAGCCCTCCATGGCCGACGGCCCAAGCCGCACCCGCGACAGGCCCGCGCCCAGCCACGCCGCNCCGAACACCGCCCCGGCCAACAGCACGAAGTACACCGGCTGGCCCGGCACCAGCTTGCGCGCCGGGTCCTGCAATAAGCCGGCGACGAGGAACAGGGACAAGCCCCAGCGCCAGTTGGTGAACGCCAGCAAGGCGGCGAAGGCCACCAGCATCAGAAGAATCTCGGTCACGCGCGCCTCCGTCAGGGCCGAGGCGCCGACCGCCTTCGCGTCGACCAGCTTCGGGCCCGCGCGCCACAGACGCCAAGCCCACACCAGCCCCGGNACCTCGGCCAGCCAGGTCCCGATGATTTGCCACGGATGGCGCAGGTGGTGGCGCGTGGCCACGGCGCGCCAGGGGCGGGAAAGCAACTCGCCCCATTGGCGTGACCGAAGACTGAAGTAATAAGCGCCCACCGCGTGGTCGGGCCGCCAGGTGGTGAGGTGGTGCCCGTAGCTGCGCGTGCCACCCGCGCCGTCCTTGAGATGGTGCAGACACGCCGCTGGCTCGAACCAGATACGCCCGCCACTGCCGCGAAAGCGGTGTGCGAACTCGGCTTCGAACCGGTACGCCACGCGCACGAAGTTCTCATCGAAGCCGCCGATGGACAGCGCCGCGCTGCGGCGCACCGAGAAGTTGCCACCCATGAACTCGCTGACCCACTGCCCGCGCGTACAAGCGAAGTGAAACGGCTCCTCAGCGGGAAACGTCTTGCCCTCGTGCCACGGCTGGATGATGCGCCCCACCACCAACGCGTCGGTGTGGATTTGATGGGCCGACAAATGCCCTGCGATCAGCCCCGAATCCGGACGGATGTCATCGTCGACGAACAACACCAGTTCGTGCGCNGCGCGCAGCAGCCCCTGGTTCATGGCTTTCGGAATCGAAGGCTCGGGCAGCCGCTCCCACCGGATCGCACCTTGATCGGTCAGCCGCTGAAGCGCCTGTTCCGTCTCGGCCTCGTGCTGCTCGGTCTGGTCCAGCACGAGGATTTCGTCGGCCGGTGGCGACAGCGCGAGCAAGTACTCGATCGTCTCCACCAGCACCCGCTCGCGGCGGTAGGTGGGGATGGCGATCGTGAGGCTGGGCGCCACGCGCTCTGCATTCATCGTCCGACAGCCCTCGAGATGACGACCTGCAGCCACCGCAGGCGTGCCCGCCACAGCCAGGGGTTGCTCGCGAGCGCCTGGCGGAAATAGTCGCCCGCGGCACGCGGGTTCGTATAGCGCAAACACGAGCCGATGAAATAGTGGCCCAGTGCAACGCGCCGGTGCAGTTCGCCTCGCCGCGCGGGTCGAATGGTGGCCGCCTCGGCGAGATACGCCGCCTCATCGGAACCCGTGCGGCGCGCGCACGTTGCGCCGGCAATCAGTGCCGCCAATCGCTGCTGCTCCTGAGTTTGCGTACCCGAAATCGAGCGCGGCTCAAGCATCGCCTCGTAAAGCGCATGATGCACCACCGCAAACGGCCCCCGTTCGATCAGCCGCGTCCACAAATCCAGGTCCTGCGCAAAATGGAAAGCTGCACGATACCCGCCCGCCGCTTCATAGTCGCCGCGGCGAAACATCATGCTGCCATGGTGCGAAGGACCGACGAAACGGCCGCTCACGCCCTCTCGAAGGCCCACATTGAGCCGCTGTTCGTCGAACTCGACGGTGTACAAGGGCTCGTGCCCCGGTCCCACGAACCCCGTATGACACGAAACCGCCACCACCTCCGACCGCGCCCGCAACACCGCCACCTGCGCCGCCAGCCTCCCGGGCAGCGAGACGTCACCGCAATCCTGCCGGGCGATGAACGCCCCGCGTGCCTCGGCACACCCTCGGATGAGGGCGCGCGTGAGGCCGGTGTTGTGCTGGTGAATGACGCGAAGGCGCGGATGGCTCGCCGCCCACTCGTCGAGGATGCGGCCGGATGCATCGGAGCTGCCGTCGTCGATGACGATGAACTCGAAATCCGCCCCTTCTTGCGACAGCACGCTGTGCAGCGTGCGCGGCAAGGCGTCGGCGCCGTTGTAGACGCTCATGACGACGGAGACTTCGGGGGCCGAGGGATCGGTTGACATGTGGCGCGGAGGATTTCAGGAGCTTCGCAGTCGGTCGATGGCCTGGCTGAGGCGGCCGGCGCGACGCCAACCCAGAACCGCCGCTGCCACGCGGTACGCCGTCAGGCCGCCCGACTGTTGCGGATTATCCCCAAGGATATGCCGCGCCTCGTGAAACAAGGCCCGGGCTTCGTGCGGCAGCCCGAGCGCGCCGGCTTCGCGGGCCATCCAGAACAGCGTGCGGCCCAGCCGCGTCATCTCGGGTGTCTCATGCGGCACCCTGGCCTCACGGGCCAGGGCGGCCACGTCGAGGTAGGCCTGCACGCGGTCCGCCAGAGCGCGTGGGTCGCGTTGCCATGCCAGTCCGGCGTGGTCCTTTCCGTGCATCCGGACGATGGCGACAGGTTGCGGGACATAGTGCAGGCGGACCCCAGCAGGCCCGCCCGAAGGTCATAGTCCCAGTCCTCCAGGATGCGGCGCGGCTTCCACGGGCCGATGGCGTCGGTGACGCTGCGGCGGTAAAGCGGCGTGAGCGTGGGCCAGATGCGCTCGGCCCACAGAGTCGGCAAGATCGCTTCTCGTGAAACGTCGGTGCCGTGTGTCGGACGCGCCTGCCCGGTGGCGAGGTCACGCTGAAGCGTCAGGCCGTACGAGATGCCCGCCTGCCCGTCGTCGCGCAGACCCTGAATCTGCGCACTGAACTTGCCCGGCAACAGCAGGTCGTCGCTGTCGAGGTATTGAATGAACTCGCCTTGCGCATGCTGGCGCCCGAGTTCGCGGGCTGCGCCCGGCCCCCATTGGGTTGGGACAGGACGCGGATCGCCTGCGGATGTTCAGCCGCCAAGGCGTAGGCCGCCAAAAGTGTTGCGCCCTCATCGGTGGAGCCGTCATCGACGATCAGGATCTCGACCGGACGCCAGTCCTGCGCGAGCACACTGGCCACGGCCTCGCGCAACCGCGCCGGACGGTTGTAGACAGGGATGATGGTGCTGACGAGGTTGGGTGTCATCGAGCCAGCCCGCGAACGCGATGGGTCGGATTTGGAGTCCTTCGATGCCATTGAAAGGCCAGCGGCCGATCGAAACACCCGTTCTCCAGCGCGAAATGGTGCGTGTTTGTTATTGATTTCATAGCATCACCGAGCCATCGCTTCCAACCGCTGCGCCAGGTGCCAGCGTTCACCCAGCAGGCGCGAACCCGCGACGCTGAGGTGGCCGGTGTCACGGTACAGCGGGATGCCATCGAGCTCGACGATGCAGGTGCCGCTGCGGCACAGGAACTCGTCGGGCCAGAAGATGGGCACGTCGGCCTCGCGCGAAACGCGACGCAGCAGCGCGTGCACGGGAGCAGCCTGCGCGCGGTACTTGGCTTCGTCGATCGAACAGTTGGGCCGATCCGCGCCGAGAACCAGCTTGCCAGCCGCGCGCAGTTCGAGACAGCGGCCGATGTCGACACTGGAGGCCGAAGGCGGCGGAGCAACGATTGCCACGCGCCTACCGAGCGCGCGCAGTCGCCGAACGGTCTCCCTAACGCCGCAGAAGCAAGANTCCTCGCTGCCGGTGACCTCCCGTTCTTCTCCGGCGGGTGTCCGACGAACAAGAGAGCTGGTTGAGAGGGCATGGTAGAACGGGCTTGCAAGTATGACCGTCCGGATCGATGGCCTTCGTTCAACCTCCGCCAGCACTTCATCGCTGAACCGTAGGCACTTCGTGGCCCAGCTTCTGTTGTAGGTCTCCCGTTGCGGATCNAAAGGCCGACAACCCATACAAGGACCGCAGTTACTCCTGGTCGCTTGCAACAGCCCGTCGACATCACTCGCCGCGAGCGCCTGCCCCCAGTGCATCGCAAAGGAATCACCCCACAACAGCAGGGTCGGCTGTTCGCTCGTTCTGCACTCCGACCGCGGGACGTACACATCGCTGGATTCACACGCCGGATTCAACCCAAAGTTGGGTTGTCGGACTTGAGCAAAATCTGTGGTCGATGACGCGCGCTGAACCGCCGCCACCGCAAGGGCCGTCAGCACCAGCCCGAACGACGTCACCACCACCGCAGCGAGGCGGCGGCCCGTCGGCCCCAGGCCNGCGCGCCGCGCCGGTTGCTCGACCCAGCGGTACATCGCTGCGGCCAGCAGCACCGCGAACACCACCAGACCCAGGCGCACCCACCCCGGCACGGGCGACACCCACGCATTGGCCGCAAACGCCAGCAGCGGCCAGTGCACAAGGTACAGCGAATGCGAAATATCGCCCAGACTCACCAGCGGGCGCAGCCACCGCGCGCCCTGGGCGCCCGGATGCCGCCGCAGGATGACGATCAGCGTGGCCGTGCAGACGATGAGCGCATCGAGCCCCGGGTGCGGCGCGCCGGTCGGGAAGAACGGAACCAGCAGCAAAGCCGCCAGGGCCGGCCAGAACAGACGCGCAAGCCAGGCACCCGCGCGGCTGCCTTCAAGCACCAGCACGCCCAGCGAGCCCACCCCAAGCTCCCAGGCGCGCGTGGGCAGCAGGTAGAACGTCGCACCCGGTTTGGGCCCCACCAACGCCAGGCACAGTGCCAGGCTCGCGGCCACAGCCAGCAGCGCCAGCGGCTTCCACCAACGCTGCGGCGTGAATGCCAGCGCCGCCGGCAGCAGCAGGTAGTACTGCTCTTCGATAGCGAGGGACCACACATGCAGCAGCGGCTTGAGGTGCGCCGCGCCCTCGAAATAGCCGGTCTGCAACCACAGCGCGATGTTGCCCGTGAAGGTCACGGCGCCGATGAGCTGGCGCACGAAATCGTGCATCTCGGGCTGGGTGAGAAACACCGGCGCCGCCAGCACGCAGGCCGCAAAGGTCAGGTAGGCCGCAGGCAGTAGGCGCTTGACACGGCGCCAGTAAAAGTCCCGGAAACTGAACGTTCCGGCGCGCAGCCCGCGTGCAACGATGCCGGTGATGAGGTAGCCCGAAACGACGAAGAACACGTCCACCCCGAGATACCCCGCCTTGAGCGCCGGCAACAACCGCGCGTGGTGCAGGAGCACCAACGCAATGGCCAGCCCNCGCAGGGCCTGGATGTCCACGCGCACCGCGGGCTCGGTCGCGACACGGCCCGCGGGGGCGCCAGGGGCATGTCAACGAGCCCCGAGGGCATGGCTGCGGAGGTTTTCAACCGTTTTACCTCCCTACCCCAGCGCCAACCGGTGAAGTGTCGCTATCTTTTTGATAACCCCTTCCCACCCCGCCGGCCCATGCGTACGCCCCTGTGCGATGGCGCGCAGGCGCGCGATGCGCTCGCGCGGGTCGATGCGGGCGAGCGCCTGGTAGTGCTGCGCGGTGTGGTACGTCGCATCGCGCTTGCCTGGCTGCGCGGCGTGCCAAAGGTGCACCAGCGGCAGGCCGGCCCAGGGCCAGACGCGGCGCGTCTGGGCGCGCTCCCAGAACTCGTTGTCTTCGCCGCCCCAGCCGATGAAACTCTCGTCCAGGCCACCGATGGCTTCGTACGCCGCCCGGGTAATGGCGACGCTGCCGCCGCCTTCGAGGTTCTGCACGATGGCGTCCGGGGCNGCGTCCAGCCAATCCGCGCCGCCCGCGAACACCGCCTGGGTGTGGGCCTCGCTCAGATAGAACACGAAACGCTTGGGGTTGAGCGCTTCGTACCCNTGAGCGGTGCGCGCCAGGATCCACGCGGCATAGTCGGCCGGCACCGGCATATCGTTGTCGTGCAGAACGAGCACGTCGGCACGGGCGTGCTGCGCGCCGATGTTGAAGGTCCATGCCCGGCAATAGGGCATGTCCGGCGCAGGCGGCGGGGTGTGCACCAGCCGCACCCACGCGGGCAGATGCGGGCGAAGCTGGCTGACCACGTCCTGCTCGATGACGATGCATTCCACGGCCGCCCCGCGCTGCGCGGCGATGCTGCGCAGCGTCATGAGCAGGTGCGGCAGCCGCGCCATGCCGCGGTGACCGATCAGGAAGCTGATCTGCGGCGGCGCGCTCGACGCGGCCTGTGGCAGGTCTGCCAGCGCAATGGGGTGGTCGGCCAGCGCACGGCGCATCAGCCACCGGCCGAGCGCCGGAACATGTTTGGGCGCGTGCAGATCGCTGGTCCATTGCCAGAGGCAGCGGTAGCCGCTGCGGTCGGGCGCGGGCTCGAGCCGCTCGGCGCGATTGCGCACCGCGAGCCACCCATCACCACCGGAGCGCCGGGCGCGCAAGTAGATCGGTGCATCCCACAAGGCAATGCCCGCGAGTGCGTACGCGCAAAGTGCCCATGCCGCCGGCCCCTTCAGAACCTGACCTTGAGCCGCAGGAAGCGCTGCTCGATCCCGTGGTACGAGACCATGGCAATGGCGTACGAAATGCCGCTGGCCAGGACGAAGTAGGCATAAATCGGCAGGTCGCGGCCGCCCAGATACTGCGCAAGCACCTGCGGGCCAAAGGTCTGCTCGTACCAGGGCATCAGCAGGTAATGGACGATGTAGAGCCCATAGCTGTAACGCGCCACTGGTGCAAAGCCACGGAACGACAGCGCACGGCCCAATGCATTGGGATGTAAAGCAACCCAGAGACTGGCACCGTAAAAGAGCGCCCACAGCGAGGGATATACGCACCGCAACACGGTGTTTATTGGGATGTCGTCCGACTTGAAAACTGACGAGCCATAACCGAACCACATGAACCACAACAACAGAACACCGGTCAACAGCCAAGCCAGCCAAACCAACATTCGCACACGCCCCCACACNCACCCCCGATGCACGGCCATCGCCACCAGCGCACCGGCCAGCAGGCCGTCCATGTGCATCGGCATCCAGGCGTAGGTGACTTTCCACCCCGCACCAAGACCCACCGCCACTGCGCGGGCCACCAGCGCCAGCGCCAGCCCGCCGAGTGCCGTGCGCACCAGGGCGTCGGGCGACAGCCGGTACACCAGCAGCGGCCACAACAGGTAGAACTGCATTTCCACCGCAAGCGACCAGAAGTGCGACATGCCGAACAAGCCCCCAACACTTCGAAGTTGNGCGGGGAACATGTTGGACACATAAAGCCACCACGGCAGCTGCAGCGACGCAGCCGGAACCGGGTAGGCGCCGGTCACCAGCGGCACCACGACCAGCACGAGGAACAGCGCGAGGTAGTACGCCGGCACGATGCGCAGCACCCGACGCACGAGAAAGCTGCTCATCGGCCGCCCCGCCGCTTTGCCGCGAAGCAGGATGCCGGTAATCAGGAACCCGGACAACACGAAGAACAAATCCACCCCGCTCCAGCCGATCTGCGCCAGCTTGAACACCACCGCGCGGACACCCTGGTTCGGATCACCGCCCGGCGTGAGGTGGTGCACCAGCACGAGGCCGATGGCCAGCGCGCGCAGACCGTCGAGCGCATCGAGGTGCTGCGCTGAGGCCGTGGCCCGCGGTGCGGCCATCACCGGCCCCGCATGGAGAGGTGGCGCAGACGAGCTCATCGCGCCGTGCCCAGCACCCTGGCCAGCGCATCGCGCAGTTCCAACCAACGCTCGCCCGCACGGATGTACTCGCGCGCGCAGGTGAGCGCATTGGCGCGCATCTGCGGCAAGCGGGCGCCGATGCGCTCCACGGCCGCGGCCATCGCCTCGGGCCCGTCCACCAGCACGCCACAGTCGTACCGCTCGATGAACTCGAAACTCGGCTGTCGGCTGGCAATCACCGGCACACCCATCGCGAGGAACATGCACAGGCGGTTGGAGGCGATGCCCATGTGGCGGTACTGCGGCGCGTCCTGCAGATAGACCACCATGCCGATGTCAGCCGCACCCATGGACGCCCACGCGTCCTGCCAGGACAGCCGCTCTCGCTCCAGCACCAGGCGCTCGCTGCCCTGCAGGCGTTCGAGCAATCCGCGGGTCAGCGGGTCGAGATTGACGATTTGCCCCCAAACCCACAAATCGGGACAGGCCCGCAAAGCCTCGGCCATCCACAGGCCGCCGTTGCCGTGGTTCATGATCCCGGAGTAACACAGCACCAGGGCATCGTCTGGCAGGCCACGAGCAGCGCGCAAGGCAACACGGTCGCCAGGGGATGGCGTTTGGCGATAGCAGCCGGGATAGACCTTGATGACGGCGTCGCTCGCCAGCCCCGCGTAGCTGCGCTGCAAATCCACCCGCTGCTCTTCATTGACGATCGTCAGGACGGATCGACGCATCCCCGCCCTGCACAGTGCCTTCCAGCGAGGGTGTCGATTTCCCGCGTAGCTGCCCGTGCGGATCTCATCCGCCAGGGTGACGAGCGGGACACGCCAAAGGGCAGCCAAAGCGCCGGCCAGAGCCATCGGATCTTCGGTGGTTGCTGAAATCGCGGCGTAGTTTCGCCAATGCGGCTGAGTCAACGCACGCAGCCCCCTTGCAGCGTAAGTGACTTCACGGCGACGAAGGTTTGGCGAATCCGGCGGCATGGTGCGCGCATCCCATGTCGAGTAAAGATCCACGGCATAGCCCAGGTGGTGATAGATCGCCACCAAAGCCTCGTTTGGCGGGGATCCGTCGAGATATGGGTTCTGCAGAAAGTGGGCGATGCGCCGCTCGGTCACGATGGCGCCCCTGTCATTTCGCTGCCACCTCCGCGCGTCGCGGAATGAGCGCTGGTTCTCGCATGGGCTGATCGGCGGAGGGCAATGCGACTTTTCCTTCCGAGAGATCAGCCAAGAATTTACGCGTCCGCTGGCCGATGTAGTCCAGCGGAATGCCCGATTGATCCGGCTTTCGTTTGGCATGCTCGTTGTCGAGAAGTCGCTCGTACCAGTTGTGGTAGTGCGTGATTTCGCCGTCGATGCTGTAGAAGTTGCCCAGCCCGTACTCCAGGTGGCCGAGTTCGTCGGTCCAGCATTCTGTGCTGTCGTCTGGGTGATAGATCGGCTCGTCAAGGTGTCGGGACGTGAGTACCTTCATCGGCACCCATGACAACCCATGCTTGGCCAATTCGGCGGGCAGGTAGTGGGTCACGCTCGGCGAAAANAAGTTCACCACGCGTTGCGGCATACGCAACCGGAAGCGCCGAACCCAACGGGTGTAGCGAATCCGCAGCAAATCGGCCGTCCGGAACAACATAAAGGAACTTTCCGGCTTGCCTCGCCCAAAGGGCCGCGAGTAAGGGCCGCAGCCAATGTCCTCCGGTGAGATCAGCGCGTTGCTGCCCGTGAGCCTTGAGGCACACAGATCGAACCATCTCGGGTTGAGGAGGATGGTGTCTGCATGGATGAAAAGCGTATAGCGCGCCCGTGACCAGTTGACGAGCACGTTGAGTGCGTCCGGTAGCAAATATTCATGGACCTTGACCCGGCACCCATGCCGCCTCGCGATTTCAACGGTGGCGTCGGTCGATCCGTTGTCGAGAACGCCGATTTCGTAGCGGACACCGCCGCACGTGGCCTTGATCTGGGAAAGGCAATGATCCAAGAACAACCCGTTGTTCCAGGTTGGTATGGCGATAAAAAGGTCAGGTGAAGACATATTGGCTGTTCTCTTCTGTCATCGGTGAGGCGTGCGGCCGGTCAAGGCGGCTCGCGAGATTCTGCAAAGCAGTACTGTCAAAACAGTCGGTAGCCGTATGCGGCCACTCCCCCGGCCCCGCGTGGACATGACTTCGCCCCAGCATGCGGCGAACCGTCTCGGCGCGCTCGACGCCCAGCCAGCGATCCAGTCGCCCGGCCGCTGCGGGCCAACGTTCAACGTCAGGCTTCACATCGACCGTTGGCATGGCCATGACCGCATCCAGGGCCAGCGACCACGACCGGACGGATGCTGCGATGCTGTAGCGCTCCCGCACGAGGGCGCGTCCAGCATCGGCAAGGCGCGTGCGCAGGGCTTCGTCTGCGGCCAGTTGCGCCAGCGTTTCCGCCGCCTCGTCCGTACCGCCGATGGGGAAGAGCAGGCTGTTTTCGCCCTCGCGCAAGGCGCCCTCGAGACCGCTGCCAACATAACGACTGGAGACGACCGCCACCCCGGCAGCCATGGCTTCCCAGGCAACGATGGGCCCGGTTTCCCATGACGAGGTGATGAGCAGCACCTCGGCGTGCGCATACACCTTGGCCGCCAGGGCATCGGGCGGCAAGGCGCCGATGAGTTCCGCGCGTCCACGCTCAAGCCACGGGGCCAAGCCGGCGGAGAGCGCGGAGCGCTCCGGCCCGTCGCCCACGATGCGCAGCCGATAGTCCACGCCTCGCGCGTCCAGTGCGGCAAGGATGGCCGAAAGATCGTGCACCCGCTTCTGGTCCTGCTCCAGGCGCCCAACCCACACGATAAGCAGCGGGCCCTCTCGCGCCGTGCGTTGAACCGCTCCAAAAGCATCGACATCCACCCCGTAGGGCGCATACAGCACCCGTTGCGGNGGCACACCGGCGTGCTCCACGCACAAGCGGCAAGCGAGATGGTTAGTGGCAACGACGGCATCGAGTCCCAGCGGCGCTTCGCGCTGCAAATCACCCAGCAGATCGGCCGCAATGCCATGCAAAGCCATCACGGCCTTGATGGGTTGCCCTTCGCGCC
The DNA here is from genome assembly GCA_013693755.1 of Burkholderiaceae bacterium. GTDB lineage: Bacteria > Pseudomonadota > Gammaproteobacteria > Burkholderiales > Burkholderiaceae_C > Tibeticola. The sequence goes on along the minus strand of CP059256.1, from coordinate 2,092,066 downwards.
GCACCCGCCGAACGGCCGCATAGGTGTCCACGATGTTGACGGCCACCACCACGTCGGGCCGCTCGCGTCGAAGCGTGTCCGCAATCGCGCGGATGCGCCCTTCGGCGCTGCCAGTGGGATTCTCGATGGCAAGCGTCTCAAGTCCGGGGTAGGCCGCCCCATACGCCCCCACGTCATGCCAGCGCCCTGCGACCAGCCCCACCTTGGCCCGCCAGCCATGCGCGAATAGAGCGGGCGCGAGATAGTCAAGCCAGACCGCAACGCCACCGAGGGGNTAGGCGGAGGGGGCGATAAACAGGGCGGAGCCGCTCATACCAGTGCCCCTCTCAGTCCCCGTCACTCACAGAAGATGCCATCCTCTGGCCCCGGGCCGTCAAGTTGACCAGGCCCATGTTTCCGGCTGGCTGATACGCAGGATGCCATTCCTCTAGAACTTGGAACCCAATCTGGTTTTTCGTCCAGACCCAGCCTCCATCGTCAGGNGTAAAGATGCCGAACTCCAGAAAATACTCACCTGGGCTCAGAAANAATGCGGGGAGTTCAAAACGAGAAATGCAATGTGTTGACCGAATGCTCACGGGTTCAGTCGAATCCCGTTGACTGATGACGCGCAACCCGTCCCGCTTGACCTCCACGATCGCGATCAGCGGTCGATCAGATCGCGACGTGTGCCAATGAAGCTCAATCGCGATAGAAGCCAGCGGAGAAACAACGAACTCCAGCGCGTTGTTTTTCCCATTCAACACCACCTTGTCGAACACCACTTCGCCGGCCAGCGATCCAAACGTGTCGCCCCCTCTCCAAGCGGACGTTCCATGAGGGAGCGGGTANTATGCCGCAAGTGCCAGGGTAGCGGTGCCGTTGAATGCAACCGTCCCTGACTCCAGCAAAAGCGCCTTGCCGCATAGTTGAGTCATGGCGCTCATGTTGTGAGTCACAAANATGACGGTACGGCCCTCCCTGCTGACGGAGCCGAGCTTCCCCATGCATTTCTTCTGAAACTGAACGTCTCCAACGGCGAGCACCTCATCGACAACGAGGATGTCGGGTTCCAAATGCGCCGCCACCGCAAATGCCAGCCGCACGTACATGCCGCTGGAATAGCGTTTGACCGGGGTGTCGATGAACTTCTCCACCTCGGCGAAGGCGACGATTTCGTCGAACTTGCGCGCCACTTCGGCGCGCGTCATGCCGAGGATGGCGCCGTTGAGGTAGATGTTCTCGCGGCCTGAGAGCTCGGGGTGAAAGCCGGTGCCCACCTCGAGCAGGCTGGCCAGGCGCCCGCGCACTTCGATGCGGCCTTTGGTGGGCGCGGTGATGCGCGAAAGAATCTTCAACAGGGTGCTCTTGCCCGCGCCGTTGCGTCCGATGACGCCGACGACCTCACCTGGTGCGATGTCGAAGCTCACGTCGCGCAGCGCCCAGAAGCGTTCCTGCTCCGGCACGGCGCCGCCCAACTGGCGCAGGCGGCGCAGCGGCGCCTTGAGGCCGCTGGCCAGCAGGTCGTAAAACGTGCCGTGGCGTTCCTGGGCGTGGTTGACGACGTACTCTTTCCAGAGGCCTTGGACGCGGATGGCGGGCGGCATGCTCATGGTCGGCCGGTTCAGAAGTTGTGAATGAATCGGCCGCGCCCGAGCAGGCCGCCCAAAGGCGCCCAATCAAGGCGCAAAGCGCAGGCGTAGCGCGGGCTACGGCGAGCATTTGCAACGCCGAGTGGGTGCCTCTGGGCGGGATGAGCGGGCGTGGAAGATTCGTTCACAACTTCTTAAATGATGTCGGCAAACCGCCGCTCGACTTTTTCAAAGTAGGCCACGCCCGCGACGAACAGCGCGATGCCGATGGCCAGCGAGATGCCGAGGCCGCTCAGGTCGAAGGGCTTTCCGAGAAAGGCCGAGCGGAAGCCCTCGACCAGGCCGGTCATGGGGTTGAGGTAGAGCAGCCAGCGCCAGCGCTCGGGCACCAGGGTGACGGGAAAGATGACCGGGGTGACGTACATCCAGATCTGCACCAGAAACGGGGTGACGTGGGTGAAGTCCCGGTACGCCACGGTGAGCGCCGACAGCAGCGTGCCCACACCCAGCGCCACGAACACCACGCCGGCCAGCAACAACGGCGCGGCCAGCAGGTTGAGCGACCAGCCCACGCCGTACCACAGCATCATGAGCAGCAGGATGGCGGTGGAGATCAACAAGTCCACCAGCCCGGCGCCCACGGAGGACAGCGGGATGATGAGCCGCGGGAAATACACTTTGCTGACCAGGTGCGCCGACCCCACGAGCGACTGCCCCGAGGCGCCGATGGCCGCTGCAAAGAACGTCCAGGGCAGCAACCCCGCATAGACGAACACCGGGTAGGGGTAGCCGTCCGACGGCATCTTGGCCAGGTGACCGAAGACAATGCTGAAGATCACCATGGTGGTGAAGGGCCGGATGATGGCCCAGGCTGCGCCCAGCACGGTTTGCTTGTAGCGCACCTTGACGTCGCGCAACGTCAGCACCCACAACAGTTCGCGGTAAGCCCAGAGTTCGCGCCAGTCCAGCATGCGCCAGCCGCGCGGNGGTTCGATGACGGTGAGGTGCTCGTGGCTGAAGAACGCCTCGGCACGCTCGGCTGAAGAGTCCGTCATGGGGTGGGGCCGTTCAGGGATGAAGGGAGCCGCGACGGGCGTCGCGCGCACCTTGCGTCATTCCAATCGCCTGACCACAGCGCGGGCGAAGTCGGTGAAATCAGCCAGATGATCCGTTGCGATGGCGTGAACGACATGCCAGTTGATGGCTTCATAGTTGTGAACGGCGATGTTGCGAAAACCGACCGCCTTGCGCAGCCGCTGCGCCAACGGCGCGTCGAGGATTCCTGCGGCGGCAAGGGTGTCAAAGGTTTCTCCCATGGTGCCCGGTGCGGGCACGTCGAGACCGGAAATCAAATGCGCCCCGATGTCGACGCACAACTGGACGGCGCGCGTGAGGTTGAGTGACACGATGTCCTGCAGGTCGGCATCCCTGGCGAGGACGTCGGCATCCGCTGGGCAGCGGCTTTGTATGCGATGTACACATCGCCTCAGCGATTCGAGCTTCTGCTCGACTACGTCCCGGTCCATGCCATGCGCCTCTCTGCAAGAATGCGCCGCCGGTAGGGCATAAAGTCGGCCTCTTCGAAAAGATGCCGGCTGATCAGGCGTGCATGGGCGTCATCGCCGCCCAGAAACCTTCGGCCGTGTCGAACGATCTGGCCAAGCAGGGGTTCGGACACAGTCGCCAGATCGATCAGATCGACCGCGCGACCGGTTGCTGCGGCGAGCGCCGCGATGATGGCGGCCCGCTCTGCGACGCTAAAGGCCTTTGGACCTTGGACGGCGACATCCACATCACTGTCGAACCTTTGGCGACCCTCCGCAATCGATCCGAAAACCAGCGCAAGCTCCACGGCCGGAAAGGCCGCCAACGCGTCTCTAAGCCGGACTTCGATCTCAGGCTCGCGGGGCGTCGATACGGATGTTTGCACCATGATGACGAGATTGTCCGCGACTACTGAAGCCAGGCAAACAGGGCTTGGTTCTGGCTGACCCACTGGGCGAGGCCNCTGACCCCNTCGCGTACGCCGATCCGGGGTTGCCAGCCCAGGCGCTCGCGGGCCTTGGCGAGGTTGCAGACGAAGACGGGCTGGTCGCCGGGGCGCCAGTCGTCCCATCGCAGGGGGATGTCGATGCGCAGTTCATCCTTGAGGTAGGCCAGCAGTTCGAGCAGCGACATGGTGTTGCCCGGCCCGCCGCCGATGTTGAAGGCCTGGCCACTGGCTTCGTCAGGGCGCGCAGCCGCCGCTTCATAGGCGCGCACCAAGTCCTTGACGTGGAGCACATCGCGAATCTGCTTGCCGTCACCGTAAATGGTGATGGGTTTGCCGAGCACGGCAGCAATGGTGAACCAGGCCACCCAGCCCTGGTCCTCGATGCCGAACTGGCGGGTGCCATAGATGCAGCTCTGCCGGAACGCCGTGCTGCGCAGACCGTAGATGCGCGCGTAGTCCAGCGTGTACTGGTCGGCGACGCCCTTGGAGCAGCCGTAGGGNGAGTGGAAGTCGAGCGGCTGGTCCTCGCTGACGCCATCGGTCAGGTGTTCGTACTCGTAGCGGCCATTGCGCTCGATCACGGGGACGTTGTGCATCTTGCCGTAGACCTTGTTGGTCGAGGCGGTGATGAAGAAGGTCTCGGGGCTGTGCAGCCGCACCGCCTCGAGCATGTTGAAGGTGCCCAGAGCGTTGATGTCGAAGTCTTCGCGCGGGTTGACGACGGAGGTGGTCACGGCCACCTGCGCAGCCAGGTGCAGCAGCACGTCGGGACGCACGGCGGCGACGATGCGCTCCATGGCCGCGGCGTCGCGGATGTCGGCACGCTCGAACGCGATGGGGGCCTGGGCCTGCAGCCAGCGCAGGTTGTCCTCGGTGCCGCGGCGCGAGAGGTTGTCGACCACGGTGACGCGCCAGCCCTGCGATGCGAAGTGCTGGGCACTGTTGACGCCGATGAAGCCGGCGCCGCCGGTGATGAGGATGGATTTCATGGTGTGCAGGTTCCTCCGTGGCTGTGCATTTGAAGATGGGGAAATGTCGTTGCCAATGCCTGAAGCAATGTGCTGCGTGACCGTTGCAAAGTGTATCGGCGCTCGATGAGCGCTCTGGCCGCCGCGCCCTGGGCCTGGCGACGCTGCGGCTCGCGCAGCAGCACGCCGATGGATTCAGCCATTTCCGCGGGGTCAAACCCCACGAGTTCGCCGGTCTGGCCGGGAATGACGTACTCCTGCGGGCCGCCGCAGCGTGTGGACACCACGGGTACGCCGCTGGCCATGGCCTCGAGCGCGGCAATGCACAAGCCCTCCTGGTGCGACGGCAGCACGAAGACATCGAGCGTGCGCAGCATCTGAGCCAGTTCGTCGGGACTCAGATGCGGCACGAAAACCACCTGCTCGGCGATGCCCAGGCGCTGCGCCGCCTGCGCCAGCGCCGGCGTGGGCGTGCCGCCGATGAGGTGCAGCGACGTACCCACGCCCTGCGCGCGCAGGCGCACGAACGCCTCGAGCAGCAAGTCGATGTTCTTGCGCGGGTCGTCGATGCGGCCGGAAAAGCCGATGCGTCCGGGAACCCGCGCGGCCGGGTCGGGCCGAAAGCGCTCGACGTCGACCGGCATCGGCAGCGTGCCTCGCACGCAGGGCGCAGGTGTGAGCGCATCGAGCGAGCGCGCCGTGTGCTCGCTCAGCGCGAGCGTGTGACCACGGCCGAGCACCTCCCGCTCCAGGCGGCGGATCACGGGCGCATTCACCCAGCGGTCGAGCAGCCTGCGCGGCCATGGGAAGTTGCGCACGCGGTCACGCCGATCGCCCTCCCAATCGGTGGCGACCCAGGCCACGTACGGCCGGCCGGTGCGCGCAAAGGCCGTGGCCGCCAGGGCATTGCCGCTGACGACCAGGAAGGCATCGCAGCCGGCCATCAGCTGGCGCCAGGCGGGCGTGGGGAGGTAGTGGGTGAACTCGAGTTCGGGCAACCAGGCGCCTATGGCGTGGGTGGGTGCGCCGGACATGGGCGGTGCGGCCTGACCCGCCGGACGCCGCCGCCCCAAGGCCCATGCAGGGACCGAAAGTTGCGGCGCCTGGCTGTAGGGCTCGTAGTGCGCGACGATGGGCTCGAGACCCGCGCTGCGCAGGGTGTCGAGCGCAAAGCGCAGCATCGCGGGCACGCCNCCGGTGCGCGCCGCGAGCGTGGACACGAGAACCTGCGGTGCCCTCATGCAGGCACCCCAACACCGCAAGCCTGCCGCGCATGAATCATCCTTGCCCAGCCGCGCAGCCCGCGGCCGTGCGGGCGCTGNCCGGCGAGCCAGTCGCGCACGGGAACGGTGAAGCCGGTCTTGGGGCGGCGCAGCAGGTCGCTCGGCAACGTGGGGGCAGCGGCGGCGACGACTTCGGGCTTGGTGAGGTCGGGGTGGGCCGCGAGCCAGGGCGCGACCGCGTCGAGCAGCACAGTGTCGACCAAGGGCACGCGCACCTCGAGCGAGTGGGCCATGCTGGCCCAGTCGGCGTCGCGCAGGAGTTGGTGGCGCATGTAGTTCTGCATCTCCAGTGCGCTGACGGCCAGGCGTGAGGGGTGCAGGTTCAGGCCGAGCGCGTCGATGCCGGCACGCGCGCCGAGCTCGCGCCAGCCCTGCTCGGCCATCTCGCGCGGCAGCACCTGGGGCAGCTCCCAGGGCATGAAGAGGCCACGCCGGAGCAGGTACGCGCCGCCCAGCGTGCCGCCGTACTCGGCGACACCGGCGTACTTGGGCGAGGTGAGGGCACCCACTACGGGCGCGGCGAGGCGGCGCAGCCCCGCGCCGAGGCCGGGCAGCGCAGCGAATGGCCGCGCGGCGCGCTGCAGCCGCGGCAGGTCGGCAAAGCTCGGGTAGCTGGCGAACAGTTCGTCACCCCCNAGGCCGGAGAGCGCGACCTTGAGGCCCTGAGCGGCAGCGGCCTTGGCCACGAACCAGGTGTTCACGCCGTCGATGCTGGGCTGGTCCATGGCGGCGAGCAGCGCGTCGAAGTCCACTTCGAAGGCGCGGCGNGTCGATGCGACCGTGGCGTGCCGGGTGCCGAGCTGAGCGGCCAGGCGCTCGGCCAGCGGCGCCTCGTCCTGCGGCTGGCCGGCGAATTCGGCAAACGCGAGCGTGAGCGTCTGCACCGAGGCGGCGGCTTCGGGCGCGGGCGCGGCCAGCGCCGCCAGCAGCGCCGAGTCGAGGCCGGAGGAGAGAAACACGCCCACGGGCACGTCGGCCACCTGGTGGGCGCGCACGCTGTCGCGCAAGGCCGCGGTGATGGCGGCCAGAGCGTCGGCGCGGCTGCCACGCGCGGGTTGGGCCGCGGCGGCCGCGAGCCGCTCGCCGATGCAGCCCCATAANGCCTCCGGCGGCTGGGGGCCGCGCGCATCAAAGACCTGGCTGTGGCCGGCCGGCAGGCTGCGGATGCCGCGGTAGAGGGTGTAGGGCTCGGGCACGCTGCCCCAGAGGAAAAAGCCCGCATGGCCGGCGGGCTCGGGCGCGGTGTCGATGCCGCCGCCGGCAAGCAGGGCCTTGACCTGCGAGGCCAGGCGCAGCGTGCGCCCGTCGTCCGCGAGGTACAGCGGCTTGATGCCGAAGGCGTCGCGCGCGAGCAGCAGGCTGCGCGAGCGGCCGTCCCACAAGGCAAAGGCGAACATGCCGCGCAGCAGCGGCAGCATGGCGCGGCCCTTGCGCGCGTAGAGCTGCAGCAGCACCTCGGTGTCGCTGTGGCTGCGGAACACGGCGCCCTCGCGCTCGAGCGCGGCGCGCAGCTCGCGGTGGTTGTAGATCTCGCCGTTGAAGCTGATGACCAGTTGCCCGTCCGCACTGGCCATGGGCTGCGCGCCGCCGGGGCTCAGGTCGATGATGGCCAGCCGCCGGTGGGCCAGGGCGACCCGGTCGTCCGCGGCCACCCACTCGCCCTGCGCATCGGGCCCGCGCGCGGCCATGTGCGCGCTCGTCCGCTGCAGGGCGGCGCGGTCAACCGAAGGGGCCGCGGGGTGGTAGGCAAACAGGCCAGCGATGCCACACATGGGACGAAGTTCAACCGCGGGGCAACGAACGGTAAAGTATCATTTTGATAGCACAACCTGACCGTTTCGCGCTGGGGTTCCGGTGGAAAACCTCAAAATTATGGGCAACGGGGTGGTCACGGACGCCGGGGCGCCCGTTTCAGGCACCCGCGCCGTCGCTGAGCAGCCGGTCGAAGTAGCCGATGGTGTGCAGCAGGCCTTCGCGCAGCGGTACGGTGGGCGCCCAGCCGAGCTTTTCCTGCGCAAGGCGGATGTCTGGCCGACGCTGGGTGGGGTCGTCGGGCGGCAGCGGCTGGAACACCAGACGCGAGCGGCTGCCGGTGAGTTCGAGCACCATTTCGGCGAGTTCGCGGATGGTGAATTCGCCCGGGTTGCCGAGGTTGATGGGGCCTGTCACCTCGGGGGCGAATCCATCAGGCGCACGAAGCCCTCGATGAGATCGCTCACGAAGCAGAAGCTGCGGGTCTGCTGGCCTTCGCCGTAGATGGTGATGTCCTCGCCCTTGAGCGCCTGCACGATGAAATTACTCACCACGCGGCCGTCGTTGGGGTGCATGCGCGGGCCGTAGGTGTTGAAGATGCGCGCCACCTTGATCTGCAGCCTGTGCTGGCGGTGGTAGTCGAAGAACAGGGTCTCGGCGCAGCGCTTGCCTTCGTCGTAGCAGCTGCGAAGGCCGATGGGATTGACGTTGCCCCAGTAGCTCTCGACCTGCGGGTGCACGGCGGGGTCGCCATAGACCTCGGAGGTGCTGGCCTGAAAGATCTTCGCGCGCAGCCGCTTGGCCAGGCCCAGCATGTTGATGGCGCCGTGCACGCTGGTCTTGGTGGTCTGCACCGGGTCGTGCTGGTAGTGGATGGGGCTGGCCGGGCAGGCGAGGTTGTAGATCTGGTCCACCTCCACGTAAAGCGGAAAGGTCACGTCGTGGCGCATCAGCTCGAAGCGCGGGTGGTCCAGCAGGTGCGCGACGTTGGCCTTGGTTCCGGTGAAGAAGTTGTCGGCGCAGATGACCTCGTGGCCGTCGGCGAGCAGGCGCTCGCAGAGGTGGCTGCCGAGAAAGCCGGCGCCGCCGGTGACGAGGATGCGTTGGATGGGGTTGTAGTGGCGCATGGCGGGGCTCGTCGGTGGGCAGGCAGGTCAGTGGGCGGCAGCGGCGCGGCTGTTGCGGCCGATGCCGCTGTAGTCGAAGCCCTGTGCGGCCATGAGATCGGGCTCCCAGACGTTGCGGCCGTCGAACACCACGGGCGACTTCAGCGCCGCCTTCATCGCGGCGAAGTTGGGGCTGCGGTAGAGCTTCCACTCGGTCATGACGACCAGCGCGTCCGCGCCCGAGAGCGCATCGAGCGGCCGCTCGGCGAAGTGGATGCGCTGCAGCAGTTCGGGCGCATCGGCACAGTCGAGCGCGAGCACACGGCGCGCCTCGTCGACGGCCACGGGGTCGTGCGCGCAAACCTCGGCGCCGGCGCGCACCAGGGCCGAGATGAGCACGCGGCTGGGCGCCTCGCGCATGTCGTCGGTGTTGGGCTTGAAGGCCAGGCCCCAGACGGCGAAGCGCTTGCCGCGCAGGTCGCGCCCGTAGCGCGCAAAGACCTTGTTGACGACGACGAACTTCTGTTCTTCGTTGACCGCTTCCACCGCCTCGAGCACGCGCAGCTGCTGCCCGTACTCCCGCGCGGTGCGCACCAGCGCCTGCACGTCCTTGGGAAAGCAACTGCCGCCATAGCCGGTGCCGGCGTAGAGGAAGCTGTAGCCGATGCGCGGGTCCGAGCCGATGCCCTGGCGCACCAGTTCGATGTCGGCGCCGACCTTGTCGGCCAGGTTGGCCAGTTCGTTCATGAAGCTGATGCGCGTGGCCAGCATGGCGTTGGCGGCGTACTTGGTGAACTCGGCGCTCCTCACATCCATGACGCGGGTGCGCTCGTGGTTGCGGTTGAACGGCGCATAGAGCTGGCGCATGAGCGAGAGCGCGCGATGGCCCTCGGGCGTGTCGTCCACGCCGAGCACGATGCGGTCCGGGCGCATGAAGTCCTCCACCGCCGCGCCTTCCTTGAGGAATTCGGGGTTGCTCACCACGCTGAACGGCAGATCGGGCGTGCCGCGCGCGGCCAGCGTTTCGTGCACGGCGGCGCGCACCTTGTCGGCGGTGCCCACGGGCACGGTGGACTTGTCCACGATGACCTTGAAGCCCTGCATGTGCTGCGCAATGCTGCGCGCGGCGGCGAGCACGTATTGCAGGTCGGCGCTGCCATCCTCGTCGGGCGGCGTGCCCACGGCGATGAACACCACGTCGCCATGGGCGACCGCGGCGGCCACGTCGGTGGTGAACTGCAGGCGGCCGGCGTCCACGCTGGCGGCGATGAGTTCCTTGAGGCCGGGCTCGTGGATGGGCACGCCACCGGCATTGAGGATGTCGATCTTGCGCTGATCGATGTCAAGGCAGCACACGCTGTTGCCGATGTCGGCAAGACAGGTTCCGGTGACGAGGCCGACGTAGCCGGTGCCGATGATGGTGACGTTCATGATGCGTGAGAAGAGGCTGAGGAGATGAGGAAATCCTGATAGGCGTGGCGCAGGCCCTCTTCGAGGCCGATGCGCGGCGCCCAGCCCAGCGCGCGCAGGCGGCTGCTGTCCATGAGCTTGCGCGGAGCGCCGTCGGGGCGGGAGGTGTCGAACGCCAGTTCGCCCTCGAAGCCGACGACGCGCGCAATGGCCTGCGCGAGTTCGGCAATGGTGACGTCGCTGCCGCTGCCGACGTTGAGGTGGCCTTGCTGCGGCCGGGTGGCGGCGGTGTAGACGGCCTCGGGCAGCGCCAGCACGNNCAGGCAGGCGGCGGCCATGTCGTCCACGTGCAGGAACTCGCGCCGCGGCGTGCCGGTGCCCCAGAGCGTCACGCTGCGCGCGCCGGCGCGCTTGGCTTCATGGAAGCGGCGGATGAGCGCGGGCACCACATGGGAGTTCTCGGGGTGGTAGTTGTCGCCCGGGCCGTAGAGGTTGGTGGGCATGACGCTGCGGAAGTCGCATCCGTGCTGGCGGCGGTAGCTCTCGCAGAGCTTGATGCCCGCGATCTTGGCGATGGCATAGGGCTCGTTGGTGGGTTCCAGCGGCCCGGTGAGCAGGGCGTCTTCGGTCATGGGCTGCGGTGCCAGGCGCGGGTAGATGCAGCTCGACCCCAGGAACAGCAGGCGACGCACGCCGAAACGGTGCGCGGCGTCGATCACGTGCAGCGCGATGGCGAGGTTGTCGGCAATGAAATCCGCCGGGTAGCTGTCGTTGGCATGGATGCCGCCCACGCGCGCGGCCGCGAGCACCACGGCGTCGGGCCGCTCGGCGGCGAAGAAGTCCTCGACCGCCTGCTGGCGGGTGAGGTCGAGTTCGGCATGGCTGCGGGTGAGGATGGCCTCGTCACGCACCCCCGCGGCGCGCAGTGCCCGAACGACGGCACTGCCCACCATGCCGCGGTGGCCGGCAACGAAGATGCGCGGCGCGGCCACGCCAAGATCGAGCGGGAATGAGTCCGACATCGCTCAGAAGTTGTGAATGAATCGGGCGCGTCCGAGCAGGCCGCCAAAAAGCGCCCAATCAAGGCGCAAAGCGCAGCCGTAGCGCGGGCTACGGCGAGCATTTGCAACGCCGAGTGGACGCTTTTGGGCGGGATGAGCGGGCGTGGCGGGTTCGTTCATAGCTTCTCAGTCCTCGCGCGCCGGGGCGCTGGCATAGCCGTGCTGCTTGAGCAAGGCCGCGCGGCGCGCCAGTTCCAGGTCGGCCGCGGCCATTTCGGCAATCAGCGCATCCAGCGAGGTTTCGGGCACCCAGCCGAGTTTCTCTCGCGCGCGGGTGGGGTCGCCGAGCAGCGTCTGCACCTCTGCCGGGCGGAAGTAGCGCGGGTCGATGCGCACGACCGTNGCGCTCCCCCGTGCGGCGGGTTGGTCCACNACGCCCACTTCGTCGAGCCCCTGGCCTTGCCAGCGCAGCGCCATGCCCAGGGCGGTGGCCGCGCGGGTGATGAAGTCGCGCACGCTGATCTGCTGGCCGGTGGCGATCACGAAGTCCTCCGGCGCCTGCTGCTGCAGCATGAGCCACTGCATGCGCACATAGTCGCGCGCATGGCCCCAGTCGCGCAGCGCATCCAGGTTGCCCATGTAGAGGCAGTCCTCGAGACCAACGAGGATGTGCGCCAGCGCGCGGGTGATCTTGCGGGTGACGAAGGTTTCGCCGCGCCGCGGGCTCTCGTGGTTGAACAGGATGCCGTTGCAGGCATACAGCCCGTAGGCCTCGCGGTAGTTGACGGTGATCCAGTAGGCGTAGAGCTTGGCCACGCCGTAGGGGCTGCGGGGGTAGAAGGGCGTGGTCTCGCGCTGCGGCGTTTCCTGCACCAGGCCGTAGAGCTCGCTGGTGGAGGCCTGGTAGAAGCGGGTCTTTTCCGTCAGCCCGAGGATGCGGATGGCCTCGAGCAGGCGCAGCGTGCCCAGCGCATCGACGTCGGCGGTGTATTCGGGCGATTCGAAGCTGACGGCGACATGGCTTTGCGCGCCGAGGTTGTAAATCTCGTCGGGCTGCGTCTGCTGCACGATGCGGATGAGGTTGCTGCTGTCGGTGAGGTCGCCGTAGTGCAGCACGAAGTTGCGATGCGGGGCGTGGGGNTCCTGGTAGAGGTGGTCNACCCGCTCGGTGTTGAACAGGCTCGCGCGGCGCTTGATGCCGTGCACGACGTAGCCCTTGGCCAGCAGGAACTCAGCCAGGTAGGAGCCGTCCTGCCCGGTGACGCCGGTGATCAGCGCGACCTTGGGCGCGCGCTGCGGGTTGCGGCGGCGTCGCTCATGCGGTGCTGCCCTCGCGGCCGTAGTTGTCCTCGAAGCGGACGATGTCGTCCTCGCCGAGGTAGCTGCCCGACTGCACTTCGATCATCTCCAGCGGCGTGCGCCCCGGGTTGCGCAGCCGGTGCCGCACGCCGATGGGGATGTAGGTGGACTGGTTCTCGGTGAGCAGAAAGGTCTCGTCGCCGCGGGTGACTTCGGCCGTGCCTTTGACGACGATCCAGTGCTCGGCGCGGTGGTGGTGCATCTGCAGGCTCAGCGCCGCGCCGGGCTTGACGCCGATGCGTTTGACCTGGAAGCGCTCGCCGGCGTCCACGCCGTCGTACCAGCCCCACGGCCGCGCGACACGGCGGTGCTCGACGGCCTGCGGCGTCTTGAGCGCATCGAGCCGGGCCACCACGTGCTTGACCTGTTCGGCATGGTCGCGCGCGGCCACCAGCAGGGCGTCGGGGGTGTCGATGATCAGCAGGTCGCGCGTGCCCAGCGCCACCACCGGCCGATGCGGCGCGTGGATGAAGGTGTTGCATGCGCGCTCGGCCAGGCCCCGGCCGGCGATACGGTTGCCGTCGGCGTCGGCGGCGGTGAGATCGGCCACGGCATTCCAGCTGCCCACGTCGCTCCAAGCGCCCTGAAACGGCAGCACGGCGATGTGGTCGTGCCGCTCCATGACGGCGTAGTCGATGCTCTCGGCGCGGCAGGCCAGAAACGCCGCGGCTTCGGGGCGGATGAAGGCGCCGTCGCGGCTGGCACCGGCCATGGCCGCGCGCACGCTGGCGAGGATGTCGGGGGCGTGGCGCTCGAGTGCGGCGAGCAAGGTGTCGGCCCGGCAGAGGAAGATACCCGCGTTCCACAGCGCCCCGCCCTGCAGCAGCAGGCTTTGCGCCTTGGCCGCCGGGGGCTTCTCGACGAAGCCGGCCACCGCGCGGCTGCCGTCGGCGCGCGGAGCGCCCTCCAGGATGTAGCCATAGGCCTCACTGGGGAAGGTGGGCGCAATGCCGAAGGTGACGATGGCACCGGCCTGCGCGGCGGCCACNCCGCGGCGCACGGTGGCCCGGAAGGCCTCGGCGTCGGGGATGTGGTGGTCGGCCGGGCAGAACAGCAGCAAATCGTCGCCGCGCGCCAGCAGGGCCGCCAGCGCCATGGCCGGCGCGGTGTTGCGGCCCTCGGGCTCGAGCAGGATGTGGGCGTTCGCGCCTGCGGCCTCCAGGGCATCGGCCACGAGGAAGCGGTGTGCCTGCGCGGCCACGGCAATGAGGGGCGCGCCATCGGCCAGCGGCGCGACGCGCTCGACGGTGAGCGCGAGCAGGCTCTTCTCTCCCACCAGGGGCACGAATTGCTTGGGCAGCGCCTTGCGGCTCAGCGGCCACAGGCGGGTGCCCGAGCCGCCGCAGAGGATGACGGGGGTGATGGTGGTCATGGTCGATTGACAGGGTCGTTCGTTCTGGGCGCAGCCAGGCCGTGGTAGCGAAGATACCAGTCGACGAAGCACTGAACGCCCGCGCGAACCGGCGTGGAGGGCCGAAAGCCGACCCAGGCCTCGAGGGCGTCGATGTCGGCGGCGGTGGCGGGCACGTCGCCGGGCTGCAGCGGCAGGAAGTTCTTCTGCGCGGTGCGGCCGAGGGCGTGTTCCAGCGCTTCGATGTACTCCATCAGCGGCACGGGGGCGTGGTTGCCGAGGTTGAACACGCGGTAGGGNGCGCGCGCCGTGGCCGGGTCGGGGTGGGCGGGGTCGAAGTCCGGGTCGGAGGTGGCGGGCTTGTCCGCGACGCGCACGATGCCCTCGACGATGTCATCGATGTAGGTGAAGTCCCGCAGCATGCGGCCGTGGTTGAACACGTCGATCGGCCGGCCCTCGAGCATCGCGCGGGTGAACTGGAACAAGGCCATGTCGGGCCGCCCCCACGGGCCGTAGACGGTGAAGAGCCGCAAACCCGTGGTCGGCAGGCCGAACAAATGGCTGTAGCTGTGCGCCATGAGTTCGTTGGCCTTCTTGGTCGCGGCGTAAAGGCTGATGGGGTGGTCNACCGCCTGATGCTCGGAAAACGGCAGTGTGGTGTTGCCGCCGTAGACGCTGGAGCTGCTCGCATACACCAAATGCCGCACCGCATGCCGCCGGCAGCCCTCGAGCACATTCAGAAAGCCTTTGAGGTTGGCGTCCACATACGCGTGCGGGTCNACCAGCGAATGCCGCACGCCCGCCTGCGCGGCTAGGTGGATGACGCGCTCGGGGCGCACGGTATCGAACAGGCGCTCGACCGCGCCCGCGTCTGCAATGTCCAGACGCTCGAAGCGAAACCCCGCGTGGGCCTGCAAGCGCGCCAGCCGCGCCTGCTTGAGCGCCACGTCGTAGTAGGCATTGAGGTTGTCCACGCCCACCACCGCCAGACCACGCGCGAGCAGGCGCTCGCAGGTGTGCATGCCGATGAAGCCCGCCGCCCCGGTGACGAGAACCACCCCGGCGCAGCCGGCGATGCCGTTTCTTCCTGGTGTTGAATCACTCTGATTTTTATAGTGCTGCAGCACCGGTTGGCGCTGGGGTTTCGGGTGATTTTGCTTGAACTTCAGCTGTTGACCGGCTGCGTGACATCCACCGTGCCATCGGGCGCCTCCACAGACGCCTGCAGACGCTTGACGACGAAGACGAACAAAGCCGCGTACGCCACGCACAGCAGCTGCAACCACCCCTGCCGCGTGGGCATCGCCGCCGCCAGCACGGTGGGCAGGGCGGCCAGCAGCAGGGTGCGCCAGGAGGAACCCGCGTTGGCTCCCAGCCACGGGNNGCGCCGCNNACCTCTCGCCGTGCGTGCACGCAGCACCGCCATCCACAGCGAGTGCATGTGCCGCGCGTCGGGTTCGGTCGGCTTCATCCCTTGCCGAAAACGCCGCCAGGCGGAATACAAAGTCTCCACCACCGGGTGCAGCACCAGTGCCAACGCAAACCAGGGGCTGATCGCCGGCTGCCGCGCCACCAGCAGAATGACCAGCACCGCGCACAGGAAACCGATCAGATACGCCCCCGCATCGCCGCAGAACAGACGCCCGCGAGGGAAGTTGAGCACCCCAAACCCCGCCACCGCCGCCGCGCCGAGCACCGCCAGCCGCAGCAGCGCGACCTCGCCGAACTGCGCCGCCACCCAGGCCAGGGCGCCGAACACCACGAGGCTCACCCCGGCCAGCAAGCCGTTGGCGCCATCGATGATGTTCATCGCATGAACCAACCCCGCCACCGCCACGGCCGTCACCACCACACTGAGCAGCGGCACCGCGCGCAGCCAGCCGTCGATGCCTGGCAGGCCCAGTGCGCCGATGCGAACGTCGGCTACCGCCCAGGCCAGTGCACCAGCCGCCAGCGACAGCCCCAGACGCAGCCGCACACTGACCGACTGATGCAAATCCTCGACCATGCCGAGCGTGTACAAAGGCAGCAGGGCCAGCAGCAGCCCACTCNNAGCGCGAGGCCAAGGCCCGGCACCGACCAAGCCATTGCCCGGTGAGCGTGCGCAGCGCCAGCAAACCNNGGCCATCAACCCCACGAGAATCGCCAGCCCGCCGATGCGCGGCGTGGCCTCTTCATGGTGCTTCTGGGGCCCAAGGCCGGGGTGATCCGCCGTGAGATGCAAATGCAAATGCCGGGTGCGCACGATGAGCCATGCCAGGACGGCAGAGGCGCCAAAGGCCGCCGACGCCGCGACCGCAGCCCCGTCGCTGGCAAGCATCTGCAACCACTCCGTCATGTTCACCACACTCCCTGGATCGGCGCCTCAGCGACCCCGCCGCAACCCGTCCACATGAATTTGTCAAATCGTAACAGTCGTGCTTGACGCGGCCATGACGCAGGTCACCCCGCGGCTGCGGGCTGCATGGCGCCGGCGCCGCTCGGCCGGGCCCTCAAACCACCCCGNTCAGCGGGGCCACTGCGCCGCAACACCCCCGCGAGGAAGGCCGCCACCAAAGCATTGGCCGGAATACGCAGGTTGAAATCCACCAGNGAGTGCAGCAGCACCGCGAGCAAGCCCAGCGCGCAGCTGGCCTGCAACACCGCCCAGGGCGATGCCGGGTCGTCGCGCAAGCGGCGCAACAGCCGGCGGACCGACGACGCCGCCAGCGTCAGCGCCAGCCCCGCCAGCAAAAGGAAGGGCAGGCCACCCTCCACGGCGAGTTGAAGGTAATCGTTGTGCGCGAAGTCCACGAAGTGCGTCAGCGTGGGCGACTGGAACGGCGCGAACGCGCCCGCAAACGTCCCCAGGCCCGAACCCCAGGGAAAGTAGGTCCAAGCCGCCCGCGCGCTGGCCGCAAAGATCTGCCACCGCGCATCCTGCTGCACCCCGCCATCAAAGCGGCTGAGCAAACCCTCGGTGCCCACTGCCATCAACACCACCGCGAGCACGCCGGCCGCCAGCACCGCGCGCCACCACCGCAGNCCGTCGCGCCCCTCCGCCACCGGAATCAGCATCAGNGCTCAGCCCGCAACCACCAGGGCGGCGAGAATCCCCGCCCGCGATGCGCTGGCCACCAACGCGCTGAGCAGGAACAGCAACACCACGGCCCAGAAGGTCACCGACAGCGTGTGCCTCAGTCCNGCCCCCAGACGGAAGCGTCTGCGCGGCCCGCCGCCGCGCCGCGGCCGCGCCAGCGCGTCGCGCAGCAGGAAGATCGCCAAGGGCAGCGCCATGGCCAGCGCACTGGCGAAGTGGTTCGGGTTGGCGAAGCTGCCGATGGCGCGCCCGTAGGCCTGGGCGCCGAAATACAGCTCTCGCCCCCGNCCGACCTGCAGCAACCCAAACACCGCCTGCGCGGCCGCCGCCAGGACGATCACCCGCACCAGGGTGCGCACCGCGTCATGTGACGCGAGCAGACCCAGCACGAACAAGGCGGCCAACGGAAGCCCGGCCAGCAGTGACAGCACGGTGGCGTCTGGCATCAGGCTCAACGGCCGCCAGCCGGCGCCGCCGAGTTGCAAGGCATCCAGCGCCTGCGCGTACCCGTCATGACCCGGTAACCGTCGCCAGACGGCATCGGGAAAGGGCGTGAGCTGGCCCACCGCCAGCCACACCGGCGCAAGCGCCAGCAGCAGCCGGCTTCGGTCGATCTGCGGCACCCATCGGACGGCACCGCCCTCCGAAAGCAGGCTGTCCGCGGGCGGCGTCCGGGCGCCCGAATGTCGCCTCCACAGGACCAGACGAATGGAGTCGGGTCGTCTCGCAACCGCCAGCGCCATCACCCACAGCAGGGCCAGGGCCAGAACTTCCAGCCCGGAAAGAGCAACGAAGCGGTTGCCGCCCCGGACGATGGGCGCGGCCAGCAACAGAAGCGCCGCCACAGCAACGACAACGGGGCTCGAAAGCCCCGCTGCGGTGGATGCGGTCCGGCGCGCCGGTGTGTTCAATTGGGGCTGACTTGCGAACTGCTGTTGTTGTTGCTGACGAGCAACAACACGGCGGCCGCACCGCCGAACACGGCCGCACCGGAGGGCGAGCCCGCCGCGCCCGTCACCACCGGCGGCACACCGCCGAGGCTCTGGACGGACGCCAGAATGGCTGCGCAGTCGTTGGTATCCCGAACCGTCAGGGACTGGTTGGTGCGGAGCCGGATGCGGCAGCCACGGTCGAACACGATGGTCACCTCACCACCCGCCGTCGTGATGATGCGGCTGCCTTCCAGGGCTGGCGTCCCCTCGCTGGCATTGATCAGCTGGTCGCCCGTGCTGACCGTCACCAAGCCTTGCACCTCGGTGAGCTTGCCCACGATTTTGGGATCCTGCGCGGAGGCCGCAAACGCCGCAGCGCTGGCCAGCAGAAGAACGGCAAAACGTTTCATGGGAATACCTCCGGCGAGTTTGTCCTGATTCTATCGGCTGTTCGGCGGCGCAACAACCGCGACGGTGGCCGGCCAGACGTCCGACCCGATGCGCCGATCCATACCCCTGCCGCACGCAACCCCGGAACTTTCGCTTTAGCACTCAATCGAAGAGAGTGCTAATATGAACAGCATCAGGGAAAACACCATGACCACACTGCCCGCCATGACCGCCTCTCACGCCCTGGCTGCGAACGCGACGTGGAGTCGCGCGCTCACCCTCCCGCCGCTGGGCAACCTCGACGCTTACATCTCGGCCGTCAACCGCCTGCCCATGCTCAGCGCCGAAGAGGAACAGACCTACGCCCGCAAGCTGCGCGACGAAAATGACCTCGAAGCGGCAAGCAAACTCGTTCTCTCGCATCTGCGGCTGGTGGTGTCGGTGTCGCGCCAGTACCTCGGCTACGGCCTGCCGCAGGGCGACCTGATCCAGGAGGGCAACGTCGGTCTGATGAAGGCCGTGCGCCGCTTCGACCCGGCGCATGGCGTGCGGCTGGTGAGCTACGCCCTGCACTGGATCAAGGCCGAGATCCACGAGTACATCCTGCGCAACTGGCGCATGGTCAAGCTTGCCACCACCAAGGCGCAGCGCAAACTGTTCTTCAATCTGCGGTCGATGAAGCAAGGCTTCAAGGCCGATGCCGGCGCCGCCGATGACACCCACCGCGACACGCTCAGCGCCNGCGAGATCGACGCCATGGCGCGCGAGCTCGCCGTCAAGCGCGAGGACGTGATCGAAATGGAAACCCGGCTCGCCGGGGGCGACGTGGTGCTCGACNCCACGCCTGCCGACGATGGCGAGGCCGCCTTCGGCCCCATCGCCTACCTCGCCGACACCCGGCATGAACCCACGGCCATGATCGAGTCGCAGCAGCGCGACCGGCTCGCCAGCGAGGGCATTGCCGCCGCGCTCGACGCACTGGACGCGCGCAGCCGGCGCA
The DNA here is from genome assembly GCA_013693755.1 of Burkholderiaceae bacterium. Lineage (GTDB taxonomy): Bacteria > Pseudomonadota > Gammaproteobacteria > Burkholderiales > Burkholderiaceae_C > Tibeticola. Next base: position 2,072,871 of record CP059256.1, on the reverse strand, counting down.
TCGTCGAGGAGCGTTGGCTCAAGGTCAACGACGACGGCTCCGGCGGCATGACGCTGCATGAACTTGCGGCCGAGTACGGCGTCAGCGCCGAGCGCATCCGCCAGATCGAAGTCGCCGCCATGAAGAAGATGCGGCACGCCCTGGCTGCTTACGCCTGATCCAGCCCACGCGCGCCGGCCCACGCCCGTATCATCGGCGGCCTCGCCCCGTTCGAGGAGACGTTCGCGTGAGCCGCAGCACCCGCCCTTCCCTGTTCATTCCTGGCCGTCGGTCGGCCGTCGTGGCGGCCGCCGCCTTCTGTGCGGCGCCCGCCTGGTCACAAGGGCGCGCGTCGCCCGCTCCCTGGCCCAGCCGGGCCTTGCGCATCCTCGTTGGCTTTCCTGGCGGGTCCTCCNCCGACCTGTTGGCGCGGGCCCTCGCAGAGCCCTTGTCCCGCCGCCTCGGCCAGCCGGTCGTCGTCGAAAACCGGCCCGGCGCGTCGGGCAACCTCGCCGCAGGTCTGGTGGCCCATGCCACCGACGGTCACACCATCGGGGTGATGATCAACGGCAACCTCACCATCGCGCGTCTGCTCAACCCGAAGCTGTCCTTCGACCCCGCTCGCGACTTTGCCCCGCTGAGCCTGATTGCCACCGCGCCGCTGGTGCTGGTCACAGCGGCCGACGCATCCGGTGCGAGCCCGAAGGCCTTTCTGGAGACGGCCCGGCAGGCGGGCGGCCGCTGGAACTACGGCTCCNCCGGCGTGGGCACCATCGCCCACATCGGCATGGAACTGATCAAGGCACGCACCGGCATCGCAGCGGTACACGTGCCCTACCCCGGCAACCCGCAGGTGATCGGCGCCTTGCTGGGCGGACAGATTCAACTCGCGCTGCTGCCACCGNGGCTGGCCATGGCGCAGGTGAAAGCGGGCAAGCTCCGCGCAATCGCCGTCAGCGGCGCGGGCCGCAGCACGCTGGCCCCCGAGGTGCCGAGCCTGGCGGAAGCCGGCGTCCCGGGCGTTCTCCTGGACATCTGGAACGCGGCGGCAGCGCCGGCGAGCATGCCCGCAGCGCACGCCCAGTTGCTGGCCGAACACATCACGAGCATCGCGCGTACGCCCGAGATGCGGGCCACCCTGTTTCAGCAAGGCTGGCAGGTCGTGGCGACGGCGCCGGAGGGCCTGGCGCAACGCATGAAGACCGACACCGCCGACCTGGGCCGCATCATCGCCAGCCAAGGCATCCGCGTTGAGTGACACGTCGCCCGACGCGGCGACTCACTGCAGATAGTGATCGACCAGCAGGGCGAGGAACAACAGGCTCAGGTGGATGAGTGAGAAGCGGAAGGTCTTGCGGGCCAGCGCGTCGGAGTAGTTGCGCCACAACGCAAATGCGTAACCGATGAAGCCGACGTTGAGCATGACCGCAGCTACCAGATAGAGCCAGGAACTCATTCCGTAGGCAAAGGGCAGCAGGCAGGCCGCCAGCAGAGCCAGCGTGTAGAGCAGGATCTGCAGCCGGGTGAACGCATTGCCGTGGGTCACCGGCAACATCGGCAACCCCGACTTGCGATAGTCCTCCACACGGTAGAGCGCCAGCGCCCAGAAATGCGGCGGCGTCCACAGGAAGATGATGAGAAACAGAATCATCGCCTCCGGCCCGACGTCGCCCGTCATCGCCGCCCAGCCCAGCACCGGCGGCATNGAGGCGCCCCCGATCACGATGTTCTGCGGGGTCAGCGGTTTGAGCACCAGGGTGTAGATCACCGCATAGCCCACGAAAGTACCCAGCGTCAGCCACATCGTCAGTGGGTTGACCCAGACGTACAGCACCACCGAGCCGGCCAGGCACAGCACCGACGAGAACACCAGCGCCTGAAAATCGCTCAGTTCCCCGCGCGCGGTGGGACGCCAGGCGGTGCGCCGCATGCGGGCATCGATGCTCTTCTCCACCAGGCAATTGAAGGCCGCGGCGGCGCCCGCAACCAGCCAGATGCCGAACGATGCGACCGCCATGCGCTTGAGTTCCGGCCAGCCCGGCACGCCCGGCACTGCCAGCACCATGCCGATGAGCGCGCAGAACACGATGAGTTGAATCACCCGCGGTTTGGTCAGCGCGTTGAACTGGCGCCACAGCGGCAGCGGCGACGAGGACGTGGACACGGCGGCAGTCATGCGGGCACCCGGCGAGATGAGGGAAGGGACGGGTGCGCCTGCGCGCCGCGCGCCAGTCCACTCAGGGACAGGGCNCAGGCCAGAACGGCCAGCATCGCCGCGGCACCACCCGTGTGCGCCACCGCGGCCACCAGCGGCCAGCCCAGCACCACGTTGGACAAGCCGGTCAGCAGTTGCCAGAGTGCCAGCAGCGCCAGCGCCCGGGGCACCCAGCCCAGACGGCCGGCCCGCCACAGCGCCCAGGCCATGGCGAGAACCGCCGCCAGCACCAAGTATGCGCTCAGGCGGTGCACATAGTGGATGGCCGTGAGGGCGGCAAAGGTGATCGGCGCGCCCTCGGGCGTATGCCCCAGAGGGCGCCACAGCGTGAACCCTTGCGCCAGGTCNATCTCCGGCCACCAGGCGCCCTGGCAGCGCGGGAAATCCTGACACGCCAGCACCGCGTAGTTCGTGCTGACCCATCCGCCGAGCGCAATCTGCACCAACACCAGCGCGGTCGTCNNAGCCACAGCAGCGAACGCAGCCCGGGCGACAGTTGCGCTGCAGACACCCCTCACGCGAGGTGGGTCTTGTCACCTGGACCACCCCGTGAAANNACGGGCGGCCTGCACGGCCAGCAAGGCCAACAGGCCAACACCGCCGAGCAGATGCAGCGTGACGATGGCCGGAAACAGCTTCATGGTGACCGTCAGGGCACCAAACGCGCCCTGCGCCAACACCCAGACCAGGATGAGCAGGGGCAAGCCCGGGCTGATGCGAACCTCGACGCCATCCCCGAAGTGCGCGNNACCCGAGCGCCCCGGAGCGTCCCGCCAGAGCACGCTCAACACCACCGACGCGATGATCAGCACGCCGACACCCGTGGCGAGGTACCGGTGGATCATCTCGATCCAGGCCTTGCCATGGGTCACAGGGCCGGTGGGCAAGGCTTCCTGCGCCGATGCGATCGACTCCCGCGCGCCCAGCGGGCTCGCATGGCCATAACACCCCGGCCAGTCCGGGCAGCCGAGGCCCGAGTCGGTCAGGCGGGTGAACGCCCCGAACAGCACCAGGTCGAAGGTCAGGAACAACGTGAGCACGGTCAGGGCGCGAAGCTTCTGGGGCCGCGTGGCATGCCGGTGCCGCCAAGCCAGCCAGGCCAGCGGCAGCAGCGCCACGGCCACGCCCATGAGCATGAGCCGAACCAGCGGGGAGAGGTCGTACAGCGGTGTGGCGTCCATGGCTTGACCTCACTGTGCCGCTTGCGGACGCCCGGCCTCGTCCCAGGATGCGGATGCCCGCATCAGGCGATCGAGGTCACGGCGCGCCTTCGATGCGGTGGAAGCATCCAGGCTGGCGGGGAAGCGCATCATCCAGTTGCCCAGCGGGTCCACCACATAGAAATGCTCGTCCAGGGCGTGGCCCGGCGCGGGGACGAGCCATTTCGCAAGCGCCTCACCCGGCACGCGCAGCACGGTGGCCTGCGCAAGCGCGGGCAACAATGCAGGCGGTACCGGCGCATCGTCCGGGATCAGCCAGACCCGGTCGAGGCGGTCNCTGTCCTTGCCCAGGGATTCGCGCAGTTGCCGCTGCAGATAGAGATGGTCCTGGCAGCGGCTGTCGCAAGCACCCGAGGCGACGGTGATGAGAAGCCACTGGTTCTTCAGGCTGGGAAGCGAAACCGGCGCGCCGTCCAGATCCCGAACGACGAGATCGGGCAGCGGGCGCTGCGGGTCGATCAACTCGCCATAGCTGTGCCGGCTCTGCGGACGGAACACGTAATACGTCAGGTACGAGGCCACCACCGGCGCGATGCAGACCAGGAACAACAACAACATTTTCAGCCGCCCCCGACGCAGGGCGCGCGCATCGGGAGCAGCCGGCTCCAGCGCCAGGGGCACCTCATGTACCGTCAGGTGCAAGGGCTCGTCACGCGGCGCGGCGGGGAGGAAGAAGCGTCGGACAATTTGAAACCAGAAGTAGAGAAGAAAGATCAGCGTGCTCAGACCAAACCACTGGAATGCATAGCCGTAATTGCGGTCGCGCCAGAAGCAGGCATCGCCCAGTGACGGAGCAAGCCAGATTCGTCGTTGCCGGTTTGCTGAATGCTCACATCCAGCAGCGGCAAGCCGGTCTCCAGACGAAAACTTGGGATGTCGAGATTCTGCCGGATCGCGCCACTGCCCGCGCCGCCAATCTCATAGAGCTTCGGGGTGAAGGGCTGATTCGGCCACGGACTTCGACCACCCCTTCCGGCGTGGCCACCTGCGGCAGTGCGGCACGGTTTTCGAAGTTGCGGGGCACCCAGCCCCGTTGCACCAGGATGACCTGGTTGCTGCCTTCGAGACGCAGCGGTGTGAGCACCTCAAAGCCGGCGCGGCCATCCATCTGACGGTTGTCGAGGTACACCGTGTGCGAGGCGATCCAGCGCCCGCGCACGACGACGCGGCGATCCAGCGTGCCCGGTGTGGTCAGGGCCGACGCATCGAGTTCGGCAAGCGCTTCGGCCGCAACCCGCCGCGCCTCGAGCGCCTCGCGCTGCGCCGCGCGCGAGCTGCCAGAAACCCAGGGCGGCCGTCGTGGCGATGCCGATCAACGCGGCGGCGGTGATAATCCAGAACCGCCAACCCAATTGCGTCTGGCTCACCGGCGCACCTCGATCATGGGCATCCTCGTTTCCCTTGCATTCATCGCGATTCTCGGCAGTCTTGGTGCCGCTTTGTATTTCATGATGAGAGGCCAACGCAATGAACAGTCCCGCTCAGGGGCATGGCGCGCGCGCTCGCATTCCGCGTGGGGTTTTCGATTCTGCTGTTCGTGTGCATTCTGGTGGCCTGGAAGCTCGGCTACATCCAGCCGACGGGCATCGAAGCGGGGCGCTGACCATCTCCGGCCCCAAGCAAGGTCCCCGCACCGCTCCGTCGCCCGACACCGCCCAAACAAAAAAGCGCCTCACGGCGCTTTCTTGTTGGCATCGACGCCTTACATCCAGTACACCAGCACGTAGAGACCGAGCCAGACCACGTCGACGAAGTGCCAGTACCACGCGGCGCCTTCGAAGCCGAAATGCCGCTGCGGCGTGAAATGTCCCTTCATCAGACGCAGGGTGATGAACAACAACATCAGCATGCCCACGAACACGTGGAAACCGTGAAAACCGGTGAGCATGAAGAAGGTCGAGCCATACGCGCCCGAGGACAGCTTGAGGTTGAGTTCGTGGTAAGCGTGGTAGTACTCATACCCNTGCACGAACAGGAACGTGATGCCGAGCAAGACCGTCAGCCACATGAAACCAATGGTCTTGGACCGCTGACCGGCCTGCAGCGCGTGGTGCGCAATGGTCAACGTCACGCCGGAGCTCAGCAGCAGGGCGGTGTTGATGGTGGGCAGCCAGAACGGGCCCATGGTCTGGAAGGGCTCGACGATGCCTGCGGGCGACGCCGTCGCACCCGGCACCACACTGGGCCAGGCGGCCTTGAAGCCCGGCCACAGCAGCGAATTGTCGAGGCTGCCCAGAGCAGGAACCGAGTGGGTGCGCATCCACCACAGCGCGGTGAAGAACGCACCGAAGAACATGACCTCGGAGAAGATGAACCAGCTCATGCTCCAGCGGAACGATAGGTCGATCTTGTGACCGTAGAGACCGCCTTCACTCTCGTGCACCGAGTCGCGGAACCACTGGTACAGCACCACCAGCCACCACGCCAGGCCAGCGAACAACACGTACTTGCCCCAATCCGCGCCGTTGATCCATTCCGCCGCGCCAAAGATGACGAACAACAACCCGAGCGCAGCCATGAACGGATGGCGCGACGGCGCAGGAACGTAGTAATACGGCGTACCGCCGGTGGCATGGGTGCTCATGGGTTCTCCTGTCGAATGCTTGGGAATGTTTGAAAAAGGGGGAACGATGGGGTTCAAGCTCGTGGCCTGCACGCAGTCCGCGGACGGGGTCTTCAGCCCGTCGGCCGCGCCACCACCCAGTTGACGAACAGGGCCAGGGCAACGATGAAGACCAGAACGGCGACGACCGCAACCGCCATCACATGCAAGGGATTGACCTTCTGAAAATCGTCCTCGAGCCCACTGCGCCGCCGAACGCCAAGAAAGGACCAACCGACGGCTTTGAGCGTCTGGAGAAAGCCCGCGGAGCGCCGCACCGGCGCATCGCCAGGACCGCCGGCCGACGTCACGACTGACCTCCGACCTGGACAGGCGCCGCCGCCGTGGTCGCCGGCGCGGGTGGTGTCTTGCCGCCCACTTCGAAGAAAGTGTAGGACAAGGTGATGGTGCTCACGTCCTTGCTGATCTTCGGGTCCACGTAAAACACCACGGGCCACTGCTTCTTCTCACCGGGCTCGAGCGTGTACTGGTTGAAGCAGAAACACTCCAGTTTGTTGAAGAATGGAGCGGCCTGGTGCGGGGCGTAGCTCGGGATGGCCTGCGCGGACATGCGACGGTTCTGGGTGTTCTGGAACTCGTACATGACGGTGGCGAGTTCGCCCGGATGCACCTTGACCGAACGCTCGGCCGGTTTGAACTCCCATGGCCCACGGCTGTTGGCGTCGAATTCGACCGTGATGGTGCGGCTGGTGTCGACCTGCGTGTTCTTGGGCAGCTTGACGTCTTTACCGGCCACACCACCACCCGGCACCTGCCGCTCGGACAGGGACAGGATGTTGATGCCCGTGACCTCGCAAATGTGCTTGTAGATCGGGATCAACGCGTATCCGAAGCTGAACATGCCGATCGTGACCACGACCAGCTTGCCCAGCATCTTTACGTTGGCGTTGCCAAGACGCATGCGGCAGCCCAGGGGTTAGTGACGCAGGAACATCATCTTGACGACGAAGCCGAGGAAGAACACCGCCGCGATGGACGCCAGGATGAGCCCGAGGCGGACGTTGCTCTTGCGCTGCTGTTCAGGTGGGGTCATCGTCGTCAGGCGGCTTTCAGCCGATCACGCGGGTTGCGGTGGCGTCCAGCTTGGGCGGGTTCTCAAAGGTGTGGAACGGCGCCGGCGAGGGCACTTCCCATTCGAGACCTTCTGCGCCATCCCAGGGCTTCTGCGCCGCTTTCGCACCCTGGCCGCGCATGGCGGGCAGCACGATGAAGAAGAAGAAGTAGACCTGCGCGATACCGAACAGGAAGGCGCCAACCGAGGCCACCGCGTTGAAGTCGGCGAACTGCATCGGGTAGTCGGCATAGCGGCGGGGCATGCCGGCCAGGCCGAGGAAGTGCATCGGGAAGAAGGTGATGTTGAACGAGATGATGGACCACCAGAAGTGGATCTGGCCCCGGGTCTCGTTGTACATCACGCCGGTCNNACTGGGCACCCAGTAGTAGAAGCCCGCGAACAACGCGAACAACGAGCCGGCGACCAGCACATAGTGGAAGTGGGCGACGATGAAGTAGGTGTCCTGCAGCTGGATGTCCAGCGGCGCGACGGCAGGCATGAGGCCGGTGAAGCCACCGATGGTGAACACGAAGATGAAGCCGACGGCGAAGAGCATCGGCGTCTCGAAGGTCATGGAGCCGCGCCACATGGTGGCCAGCCAGTTGAAGATCTTCACGGCGGTCGGCACCGCGATCAGCATGGTGGCGTACATGAAGAAGAGCTGCCCGGTCACCGGCATGCCGGTGGTGAACATGTGGTGGGCCCACACGATGAAGGACAGAATGGCGATCGACGAGGTGGCGTACACCATCGATGCGTAGCCGAAGAGCTTCTTGCGCGAGAACGCGGGGACGACCTGACTGATGATGCCGAAGGCCGGCAGGATCATGATGTAGACCTCGGGGTGGCCGAAGAACCAGAAGATGTGCTGGTACATCACCGGGTCACCGCCGCCGCCGGGGTTGAAGAAGCTGGTGCCGAAGTGGCGGTCGGTCAGCGTCATGGTGATGGCACCGGCCAGCACGGGCATGACGGCGATGAGCAGGTAGGCGGTGATCAGCCAGGTCCAGGCGAACATCGGCATCTTCATCAGCGACATGCCAGGGGCGCGCATGTTCAGGATGGTGACGATGATGTTGATCGAACCCATGATGGACGAGGCACCCAGGATGTGCATGGCAAAGATGCCTGCATCCATGGACGGGCCCATCTGCAGCGTCAGCGGCGCGTAGAGCGTCCAGCCGGCAGCCGGCGCACCGCCGGGCATGAAGAACGAACCCACCAGCATCAGGCCGGCCGGCACCATCAGCCAGAAGCTGAAGTTGTTCATGCGGGCGAAGGCCATGTCGGAGGCACCAATCTGCAGCGGAATCATCCAGTTCGCGAAGCCCACGAAGGCCGGCATGATGGCGCCGAACACCATGATGATGCCGTGCATGGTGGTGAGCTGGTTGAAGAACTCGGGGTTCATGATCTGCAGCCCCGGTTGGAACAACTCAGCCCGGATGCCCAGCGCGAGCACGCCGCCGATCATCAGCATGGTGAAGCTGAACAACAGGTAGAGCGTGCCGATGTCCTTGTGGTTGGTGGCATAGACCCAACGACGCCAGCCCGTGGGGGCGTGGTCGTGGTGGTCGTGGGCGTGATCGCCGTGGCCGTGGTGGTCGAGAACTGCACTCATCTCGGATTCCTTGTCAAACGGGTTCGGTACGGGTCGGACGGTCTGTTTTCGTTATCCCTTGCGGGCAGCCTGCACATCGGAAGGCTGCACCACCTGGCCCGTCTTGTTGGACCAGCTGTTCTTGGTGTAGGTGATGACGGCGGCGATCTCCGTGTCGGAGAGTTGCTTCCAGGCCGGCATGGCGCCGTTGTTCTGGCCGTGCAGGAGCACCTGGATCTCGGCGACCTTGTCGGCGTCGAGCACCTTGGGCGAACCGTCGAGCGCCTTGATCGGGCCCGCGCCCTTGCCGTTGGGCTGGTGGCAGGCGGCGCAGTTGGCGGCATAGACCTTCTCGCCACGGGCGACGAGTTCGTCCTGCGTCCAGGTCTTGCCGGGGTCGTCGGCAGCCGCGGCGAGCTTCCTCTTCTGGTCGTCCACCCAGCGGGTGTAGTCGGCCTGCNNGAGCACGCGCACGTGGATGGGCATGTAGGCATGCTCCTTGCCGCACAGTTCCTGGCACTGGCCGTAGAAATCACCGGTCTTCTCGGCGCGGAACCAGGTGTCGCGCACGAAGCCGGGGATGGCGTCCTGCTTGACACCGAATTGGGGCACGGCCCAGGCATGGATCACGTCGTTGGCGGTGGTGATGATGCGGATCTTCTTGCCCACCGGGACGACGAGGGGNTTGTCCACCTTGAGCAAATAGTCGTCGCCCTGAGGCTTGCCTTCAGCGGACTGGATGCGTTGGTTGGTGTCGAGCGTGGAGATGAAGCCGATGCCCTCGCCTTCACCGCGGATGTAGTCGTAGCCCCACTTCCACTGGTATCCGGTGACCTTGATGGTGAGGTCGGCGTTCGATGTGTCTTTCTGGGCCACCAGCACCTTGGTGGCGGGCAGGGCCATCAGGATGACGATGATGAAGGGGATCACCGTCCACACCACCTCGACGGTGACGGACTCGTGGAAGTTGGCCGCCTTGTGGCCCACCGACTTGCGGTGCTTCCAGATGGAATAGAACATCACCGAGAACACGGCGATGAAGATCGTCGTGCAGATGATGAGCATCATCCAGTTGAGCCAGTTGATCTCCGCGGCGATCTTGGTTGCAGGTTCGGGCAGGTTGAGCTGAAGCACCGCCGGGCCGCCGGGCAAATCGTTGACGGCGTGGGCAGCCGTAGCGAACCAGGCCGCCGACGCCAGACTGATGTGCCGCAGCGCGGACACGAGTTGTTTGGTGTTTCCGTTCATCGTGTTACTCGTCATGCCTCAAAAACTGCCGCTACCGCCGCCCTCACACACCGTGCAGGGCGCGCCGAATTTCCCGGGCCAGGTCGGCGCGCAACTCCGCACGCACGTGCCGGCCGACCGTCACCTTGCGCCCGCGCCCCGACAGCTCGATCAGTGAGCCGTCGGCCGCCCGGGGCTCGACCCGCACCCAGGCACGGTCGAACTCCACCCGCTCCACCCGACCGGCCTGCACCTGCTCGACGACGAGCCGATCGGGCCGCAGGCTGATGCGCTCACCGTCCGTGGCGTGGCGCGCATACACGAGGAATGCGGCGCCGACGGCCAGAAGCTCCAGCCATGCAAAACCGAGGATGTAGCGCGCGCCATGCAGCCAGAACATGCCCGCGATGCCCAGCGACACCGCGCACAGCGAGGCGTACATCCAGCCCAGTTGCGCGGGCGTGACCGAGCAGTTGCGCTTGAGCACCCAGTCCACATGCGGGCCTGAGACCGTGGCGAACCGGAAGTCGGAACTTGACATGCGTCAACGAGGGCTGGGGCGGCTGGCGCGGGCCGGGTGGCCTCGCATACTTTCCCGTTGACTTATTTTAACCGCAAGCGCGTACGGATTTGAGAATTCTCAACCTTTGTGCAGTTAGGGTTTGCGCTGACTCAGGAGCGCTTGACTTCGTCCAGCCCGATGCGCGCCTCGGCCGAGCGCGCCGGGCGCGGCGCGGCCTTGAAGGCATGACCGTAGACGATTTCGAAGCTCAGCGTGAGGCGGCCNGCCTTCGGCGGGGTTGGCGAGTTCGGCGGCTGCCGCGCCTTCCACCGCGCCAGCCAGCGCGGCGTGCGCAGCCCCGCGGGGCGCTGCGGGTGCAGGTTGCGGCCCAGCTCGCGCAGCTCCTGCAGCAGCCGCTCGGGGGTGGCGAAGCTCAGGGTGATGCGCTCCATGTCCATCACCGGCTCGGCAAAGCCGGCGTGCAGCAGCTGGTCGCCCCAGTCGTGCATGTCGGTGAAGACATGGGCGGGCGGCGGCCAGCCGTGGCGCTGGTGCAGCGCGCGCAGCTCGCGCAGCGTGTCCGGGCCGAAGCAGCTGAACATCAGGAAGCCGTCGACAGCCAGGGCGGCCCGCCACTGCGCGAGCAGCTGCTGCGGCTGGGCCTGCGCATGCAGCGCCATGTTCGACCACACCAAGTCCACGCCCTGATCCGGCGGCCGGCCCGCGTGCAGCGCCGGGCCGCGCCAGCGCGCCGTCTGCCACCAGGCCGGGGTGAGCGCGGCGNNCGCACGCGCACTGGCGGCGGCATCGGCCTCGACCAGATACACCTCGGCCTGGGGATAGCGCCGCACCAGCGCGGCGTGGGCCTGCAGGCCGCCGCGCGCGGGGCCCCAGTGCGCCCAGCGCCGCGGCACGCGGGTGATCCAGCCGAGCCGCTGCGCCATGCGGCGCGCCACCTCCTCATGCAGCCAGGGCGAGGCCGCGGGCAGGGCGCGTGCCCAGCGCGCGGCGGCGACGGGGTCGGGCACGGTGGGCTCGGGCGCGGTCATGGCGGGCAGTATATTGAGGCCATGCCGCGCAAGCCCCTGGCGCGCGACGCGTCCCGGTGGCGGGCCTGGGTCATCGCAGGCGCCCTGCCGAACGTCTCATCCACCCCGATCCGGCTCCCTCACCCTCGCGCCCGTGTTGACCCTGCCAGAGCTTGCCCGACGCTTGCTGCACGGCCTGCCGGCCCGTTGCGCCCTTTGCGGCGCCTGGCCGTCGCGGCCGCTGTGCGAGGCTNGCGTGGCGCAACTGGCCCCGCCACGGCCGCGCTGCCGGCGCTGCGCATTGCCGGTGCCCGAAGCGGTGACGCTGTGCGGTGCCTGCGTGCGCGAGGCGCCACCGCTGGACGCCTGCGTGGCCGCGGTGGACTACGGCTGGCCGTGGTCGGATGTGGTGACGCAGTTCAAGTTCGGCGCACGCACCGGCTGGGCGCACGAGATGGCCGCGCTGATGCGGGCTGCGCCCTGGGCCGAGCCGCTGCTCGAACGCGCCACGCGGCTGCTGCCCATGCCTTTGTCGCCCGGGCGGCTGCGTGAGCGCGGCTACAACCAGGCCTGGCTGCTCGCACGCGCCCTGGACCGGCGCCGTGCCGACGCGGGTCTGCTGCTGCGCGTGCGCGACACCCCGNCCCAAAGCGCCCTGCCCGGCGCCGAGCGCCAGCGCAACGTGCGCGGCGCCTTTGCGGTGGAGCCGCTGCGCGTTCACGAGGTGCTGAACCAGCAGGTGCTGCTGGTGGACGACGTGATGACCAGCGGCGCCTCGCTGTACGAAGCGGCCCGGACCCTTCGCGCAGCCGGTGCGGCCGGCGTCAGCGCGCTGGTGTTCGCGCGCACGGACGCGCCGTGAGGGCCGGCGCCGGCATGCGCCGCAGCGGCGACAATCCCGCGCCATGTTCCGCATCGTTCTCGTCGAGCCCGAAATTCCGCCCAACACGGGCAATGTGATCCGCCTGGCGGCCAACACCGGCTGTGCGCTGCACCTGATCGAGCCGCTGGGTTTCTCCATGGACGACCGGCAGCTGCGCCGCGCCGGCCTGGACTACCACGAGTACGCACCGGTGCGCCGCCACGCCGGCTGGGCCGACTTTCTCGCGCAGGAATGCCCCGACCCGGCCCGCCTGTTCGCGCTGACCACGCGCGGCACGCGCCGCGTGCACGACGTGGCATTTGCACCCGGCGACTGGCTGGTGTTCGGCGCGGAAACCCGGGGCCTGAGCGAGGCGGTGCGCGCGCATTTCGCGCCCGAGCAGCAGCTGCGCCTGCCCATGCGCGAAGGCCAGCGAAGCCTCAACCTCTCCAACGCCGTGGCCGTGACGGTGTTCGAGGCCTGGCGGCAGAACGGCTTTCGTTGACTTCTTTTTGATAGCGACACCTGACCGGTTGGCGCTGGGGTTGTGGAAAAACCTTGCCAAACGGCCGCCCAACGGCCTGAACGCGCCCAGAGAGTCCTCGCCGCGCCTCAATACCGCCGCACCAGCGCCTCGGCGATGCACACCGGGCGTTCGCTGCCCTCGCGCTCGATGGTCACCGCCCAGGCCATGTGCAGGCCGCCTTCGGGCAGCGGCTCGGCGCTCTGCAGCGTCATGCGCGCGCGCAGGCGGCTGCCCACGGGCACGGGGGCGGTGAAGCGCACCTTGTTGAGGCCGTAGTTCACGCCCATCTTGGACTCGGTGACGTCGAAGCTCGACTCGAAGAACAAGGGCAGCAGCGACAGCGTGAGAAAGCCATGCGCAATGGGCGCGCCGAACGGCCCNGCGCGCGCGCGCTCTTCATCGACGTGAATCCACTGGCGGTCCTCGGTGGCCTCGGCGAACTGGTTCACCCGCGACTGGGTGATCTCGACCCAGTCGCTCACCGCCACTTCCTGACCCACGCAGGCGGCCAGATCGGCCAGGGTGCGAAAGGTTTTCATGCGCGCACTGTACGCACGGGGCCCCTCAGGCTTTGTCGAGCCAGTGACACAACGGCTGCCACTGCGCCAGGTCCTTCTCGACCCGCGCGGGGTTGACGTCGAAGAGCGTGAGGCCGTGCGCGGCAAGGTGCACATAGTTCTGCGTGTCGCGCAGCGTGCCCAGCACCGGCAGCCGGAGCGTGGCGGCGAACTGGTGGAACTGCTCGGCCGCGCGGGTGCGTTCGTCCACCCGCATGCCGACGACGGCGGCCTCGAAGCGCCCGGCATGGCGCGATTCGAGCAGCTCGTCGACGAAGGCGCGGGTGGCGAAGATGTCGAACACGCTGGCCTGCAGCGGCACCAACACGCGGTCGGCGCGCTTGAGCAACTCGCGCAGGCGCTTGCCGTGCAGGCCGGCGGGCGTGTCGATCACCACATGCGTCACGCCCTTGGGCGGACGCAGCACCTCGTCGTCGCCGAGGTCCCAGGGCTCGATGCGCGCAGCCTGCGGCGGGCGCAGGCCCAGCCACAGCCGCGCGGACTGCTGGCGGTCCAGATCACCGAGCATGACGGCCTGACCCTGCCGCGCGAAATAGCCCGCCACCTGGGTGGCCAGCGTGGATTTGCCCACCCCGCCCTTGGGATTGGCGATGACGACGACCGGCATGACGAAGCCCTCCTTGCGTGCCTGCGATGGTAGCCGCTGCGCGCAGGCGGCTCAAGCCATCGGTTTTCGGATGTTTTCAGCCAAATCCCAGCGTGAAATGGTGAGGTGCCGCTATTGTTTTTGACTGGCTACCCCAGCGCATCCCACACCAGTTTCACACCGGTGAGCGCCATGCCCGCGAACACGAAGCGGTAGAACAGCACCGCGTCGATGCGCCGCGCGATGCGCACGCCCGCCCACACGCCCAGCGGCGCAAACGGCAGCAGCAGCAAGGCGGTGGAGAGGTTGCGCGCATCGAACATGCCCAGCGCCGCATAAGGCACCCACTTCGAGAGGTTGATGGAAAAGAAAAAGAACGCCATGGTGCCGGTGAAGCGCAGCGGCGAGAGTTTGAGCGGAATCACGTAGGCGTTGATGGGCGGGCCGCCTGCGTGAGCAATGAAGCTGGTGAAGCCCGAGGTCGCCGCCAGCAGCGCGCCCGCCCAGCGCGGCGGTGGCGGCTGATCGGGCCGCGACGGGAACGCCAGCCGCTGCGCCAGGAACACCAGCGTGGCCACGCCGACGATGCCCGCCACCCAGCGCGGCTCGAGCAGCTTGAACGACAGGGCGCCCACCCCGATGCCCGCCAGNCCCCAGGGCAGCAGAAAGCGCAGCAGCTGGGCGTCGAAATCCTTGCGGAACGCCGCCATGCCCAGCAGATCCATCAGCAGCAGCACCGGCATCAGAATCGCCGCGGCCTGCGGAACCGACACCGCCAACGCCATCATCGGCACCGCCAGCGAGCCGAAGCCCGCGCCAAAGCCGCTCTTGCTCAGCCCCAGCAGCAGCACGGCGGGAATCGACACGGCGTAGAACCACGGGTCGGTGATCGGGGCAAACGGTGGCATGGCGGCGAGGATGGCAAAGCCCCTGACGATACACGGCGCCGCTGCCACGCGCTGCCCGCAGCCGGGCGCCCTCGCCGGCTGGCGCGCAGCCGGCGCGCGACGCGACAATCGGCCCATGAATGCACAGATCCAACACTGGGGCGAAGGCCTGCGCCTGCTCGTCGAATGGCTGGCCACCGGGGCGTTCGCGCTCTCGGGCGTGCTCGAAGCCGCGCGCAAGCGGCTCGACGCGGTGGGCGTGTGCGTGGTGGCGTTCCTGGCCGCGTTCGGCGGCGGCACGCTGCGCGACCTGCTGCTCGACCACCGGCCGTTCTTCTGGGTGGCCCATGTGGAGGTGCTGTGGGCGGTGCTGGCGCTGGCCGTGGGCGCGATGCTGTGGATGCGCCGCGGCCACATCGCCCCCACCGAGCGCGCCATCCAGTGGCCCGACGCACTGGGCCTGGGCCTGTTCACCGCGGCGGGCACGCACCGCGCGCTGGTCGAGGGCATGCCCGCGCTGGTGGCGGTGCTCATGGGCGTGCTCACCGCCGTTTTCGGCGGCGTGCTGCGCGACATGGTGTGCAACGAAATCCCCACCGCGTTCCGCGACCACCGGCCGTACGCGGTGTTCGCCTTCGCCGGCGGCTGGCTGTACGTGNGCCCCTGGGCCGCCGGCGCGCCGGGCTGGGCGGCGCTGCTGGGCTGCGTGGTGCTGGCGGCTGGCCTGCGGGCCCTGGCGCTGTGGCGGGACTGGCGGCTGCCGGCCTGGCAGACCTGAGGGGTGAGGAATGAGGGGGCGGGATGCGGGCGCGGCGCCTCACCTCTGTCGATGCATGGTCATAAGGTGTCCGGTTTGTTGCTTGCGCGGCACCTCGCTTCCCCCTATCCCCCGCCCCTTTCCGCCCGCCGGGCGGAAAGGGGAGCCCAGATTTGGTTGCCTCGCGCCGGCTACGCGTGTTCGGCGCGTGAGGTCGCGGTGCGCTTCTTCTGGCTGAGATTGGGAAACCTGCTGTCCTAGCAGCCTCGGAGAGTTTGGTTCGCCGCGAGCGGGCTGGCTGCGCCGCCCGCGAACCCGATTGGCTTGACGGGTCGGTATGCGGGGAGGCGGGCCTGACACACCTCGCCGAAGTACGAGGTGCGCAGCGCGCGGTTCGTCGTGGTTCAGGCACGCTTGCGCGCGTGTCCGCGGGCCGCGCCAGCGCCCGCTGGTGGCGCACCCACGCGTGCGAGGTCACTACGACAGGTGGCGCACCCATCTGGGCGCGAAGAAGCGCAACGCGACGCACCGCGCCGTAGAAGCGTAGCCAGAGACCAACAACAAAATCGGGCTCCCTTTCGCCCGGCGGGGCGGAAAGGGGCGGGGGATAGGGGAAAGCGAGGTGCCACACCCACAGTCGCACGCTGAACCTGAGCAGGTTAAGGGGCGACCGGAAGAAAGCGACGAACCGCCACCAATGCGTGCCCCATGACGATTCCAAGGCATGCAAGACACCCCCGTCGCGACAACACCCGCCGCCGTGCCGGCTGCACGGCGTCCACGGGCCTCAACTGTTCAGCGCCGCGTCAAACGCCTCCCGAAAAGGAAATTTTCAGAAAATTCCCCGAACCCCAGCGCCATCCGGTCCTCGCTTGCTACACTTTTTGAACAACCCCACCCCACTCAATACACCCCGCCTCCCCGGCGGCCGCGTCTTGAAGCGCTTGTGCACCCAGTAGTACTGCGCGGGCATGGTCAGAATCCAGGCTTCGAGCTCGCGGTTCATGCGCGTGGTGTCGGCCACCACGTCATCGGTGGGGAAGTGCTGCCACGGCGGCATCACCTCCACCATGTAGCCGGTGGGCGTCATGCGCGTGACCACCGGCACCACCTGCGCCCGCGCCAGACGCGCGAAGCGCGACAGCGAGGGCACGGTGGCCGCGCTCACACCGAAAAANGGCACGAAGATCGACTCCTCGGGGCCGAAGTTCATGTCCGGCAGCAGGTACAGCAGCCCGCCCTTGCGCAGCGCCGAGACCAGCGACTTGACGCCGTCGCTGCGGTTGAACAGTTGCACCTCGCCGAAACGGCTGCGCCCGCGGTGCAGCCACTCGTCCACCGCCGCACTGGGCTGCGGCGTGTAGATGCTGAGCATGGGTCGCTGGAAGTTGAGCGTGAGCGCCATGCCGCCGGCATCGAGCCCGTAGAAATGCGGCGCGAAGACCAGCGTGGGCTTGGGGTCGGCCAGCGCCTGCACCGCGCCTTTCAGCACCACGCGCTCGCGCACGCGCTCGGCGGGGCCGTCCCACAGCCAGGAGCGGTCCAGCCANGCCTGCGCAAAGCGCACGAAGGTCTCGCGCGCCACGCGGCGGCGCTCGGCCGCCGACCAGTGCGGAAAACACAGCCGCAGGTTCACCATCACCACGCGCCGCCTGGGCACGGCCAGCCCATACAGCACCTGCCCCAGCAGCCAGCCCAGCGCGCGCAGCCACGGCAGCGGCAGCGGCGCGATCAGCCGCATGAAGGCGATGCCGGGGTGGAAGCCTGCGGCGCGGCGCGTGGGTGCTGGGGCGGGCTCCGGCGCCTTCGGTGCGGCCGCGTCGGGGGTGGGCTCAGGCGTCGTCATGGTGCAGTTCCTCACGCGGCGTCTTGTAGCGGGCGTAGGCCCACAGGTATTGCTCGGGGCAGCGGCGGATGAGGGTTTCCATCGCCGCGTTGATCTGCGTGGCCGCCTCGGCGGCGTCCTCGCTCAAGGGACGCTCGAAGGGCTGCACATGCACGACGAAGCCTGCCGCGTGCGGCAGCCGCTCGCCCCAGGCCAGCAGCAGCGCCGCGCCGCTCTGCCGCGCCAGACGCGCGGCCAGCGTCATGGTGTAGGCCGGCCGGCCAAAGAACGGCGCCCACACGCCCAGGCCCTGCGGCGGCACCTGGTCGGGCAGCAGGCCCACGGCATGGCCCGCGCGCAGTGCCTTGAGCAACTGTTTCACGCCCGCGAGCGTGGCCGGCGCCGCGGCCAGCCCCTCGCGTGCGCGGGAGCGCGCCACCACCTCGCGCAGCGCGGCCTGCCGCGAGGGGCGGAACAGCACGGTGATTGGCCCGTGCGCCGGCGCAAAGCGCGCGGCATAGGCCTGCGCCGTGACCTCGAAACAGCCCAGGTGCGGCGTGAGGAAGATCAGGCCGCGCGCCTGGGCCAGCGCCGCCTCGATGTGCTCGGCGCCATCCCAGCGCACCGGCACCGGGCGGCCGAACCACAGCCGCGGCAGTTCGGCCACCAGGCGCCCGGCGTGGGCCACGGCCGCGCGCACCTGCGCGAAGCGGTAGCCGGCCTGCGCCGCATGGTCGCGAAAGCGGCGCCGGTAGGTGGGCGAGGCGAGGAACACCAGCCAGCCCAGCGCCGCACCCAGCGCATGCAGGGCGCCCAGCGGCCAGCGCGACAACATCAGGAACAGGGAGGTCATTCGGGAGGGATAAAATGGCGACTGTCGCTGAGTTAAATGAGCAACTTGCAGGGCGACGTTAAACACATCTGCTAAAGCGTTCGCCAAAGCTCCCGGGCCCATTGGCAGCGCAACCCGCCGCCAACCGACGAATCCAAGGAGTTTATTCAAATGGCGAACGACTTCCTCTTCACCTCCGAGTCCGTCTCCGAAGGCCACCCCGACAAGGTGGCGGACCAGATCTCCGACGCCATCCTCGACGCCATCCTGCGCCAGGACCCGCGCTCGCGCGTGGCCGCCGAGACGCTGTGCAACACCGGGCTGGTGGTGCTCGCCGGCGAGATCACCACCAACGCGCAGGTGGACTACATCCAGACCGCGCGCGACACCTTGAAACGCATCGGCTACGACAACACCGAGTACGGCATCGACTACAAGGGCTGCGCCGTGCTGGTGGCCTACGACAAGCAGAGCAACGACATCGCCCAGGGCGTGGACCAGGCCAGCGACGACCACCTCAACACCGGCGCGGGCGACCAGGGCCTGATGTTCGGCTACGCCTGCGACGAGACGCCCGAGCTCATGCCCGCGCCCATCTACTACGCGCACCGGCTGGTCGAGCGCCAGGCCCAGCTGCGCAAAGACGGGCGGCTGCCCTTCCTGCGCCCCGACGCCAAGAGCCAGGTCACGATGCGCTATGTGGACGGCCGCCCGCACAGCATCGACACCGTGGTGCTCTCCACCCAGCACAGCCCCGACCAGAGCGAGTCGCAGACCCGGATGAAGCCGAGCTTCATCGAGGCGGTGATCGAGGAAATCATCAAGCCCGTGCTGCCCAAGGAGTGGCTGCAGCACACCAAGTACCTCATCAACCCCACGGGCCGCTTCGTCATCGGCGGCCCGCAGGGCGACTGCGGCCTGACCGGCCGCAAGATCATCGTCGACACCTACGGCGGCGCCTGCCCGCACGGTGGCGGCGCCTTCAGCGGCAAGGACCCGACCAAGGTGGACCGCTCGGCCGCCTACGCCGGGCGCTACGTGGCCAAGAACATCGTCGCCGCGGGGTTGGCGCGCCAGTGCCAGATCCAGGTGGCTNATGCGATCGGCGTGGCCCAACCGATGAACATCACCGTCTACACCGAGGGCACCGGCGTGATCCCCGACGCGCGCATCGCCGAGATCGTGCGCGAGGTCTTCGACCTGCGGCCCAAGGGCATCATCCAGATGCTCGACCTGCAGCGCCCCATCTACGAANAAACCGCGGCCTACGGCCACTTCGGCCGCGAAGAACCCGAGTTCACCTGGGAACGGACTGACAAAGCCCAGGTGCTGCGTGCAGCGGCCGGGCTGTAAGGCCTGGCGTTCGCGTCAGCGAACCCCGGGCTTTGGGGCGAAGTTCATGTCCGCGCAGCGGACGTGAACGCAGACCACACAGTCCAGGTGCTGCGCGACCTCGCAGGTCTGTAGGCAACCTGCCACCGCAAGCGGCCGGCACGCGGGGCGAAACCCCGGCCGCAGCGCAAACTCCCCTCCGTGCATCCGGCGCCGTGCCCTCGCCCGCGCGGCGGCGCCCGTGTGCACCCACCTCACAGGCGCCTCGCACCCCCATCTGCAGAGGTTTTTCGGGCATCCGAACGGTCGTGCGAATTCCGTCACGGCAACTGTTCACGCCCTGTGGTTTAGACGCCGGTCGGGGATATTGCGGCGCATCAACTCTCTACCATCGCGGCCATTCATCGATTGGACTCAACAGGAGCCGCCCCCATGTTCGGATTTTTCAAGAGCTTCTTTGGCAATTCCGTCAACGACAGCCTGATCGCGGAAGATGCCGCGCAGGCCATGGATGCGCTCGACATCCAGATGGCCAAGGCCGCGCACGAGAACTGGAAACTGCGCCTGCAGGCCTACCTCGACGGCGCCTCCACCGAGNACCTGAGCGCCGAGACGATCTGCTTTGACGACCGCTGCGACCTCGGCCAGTGGATCCACGGCCCCGGCCAGCAGCGCCTGGGCCGCTTCCCGNGCTTCACCGCACTCAAGGGCCACCACAAGATGTTCCACTACGCGGCCTCCAACGTGGTCGCGCTGGCCAAGGCCGGCCGCGAGGACGAAGCCCGCAAGATGCTGGCCACGCAGTTCGCCGGCTTCTCCAAGCAGGTGGTGGACGAACTCGACCGCCTCAAGGCCGTGGCCACCGAAGTGAAGAAGGTGCGCAGCACCCGCCGCCGCGCCGCCTGAGATCGGCCGCCGCTCAGCCCAGCAGCCCTGGGTTGGCGTGCCAGACCGCCCAGCTCAGCGCGGCAGCGAAACTCACCCAGGCCAGGTACGGCAGCATCAGCCCCGCGGCGGCGCGCTGCAGCGCCCAGAACCGCGCGGTGGTGGCGGCAATCAGCAGCCACAGCAGGCTGATGTCCACGAAGGCCCACAGGCCCGTGCGCCAGACGAAGAACAGCCACGTCCACAGCGCGTTGAAGCCCAGTTGCAGCACGAACAGCGCCAGCGCCACCCGGGCGCGGCCCTGCAACCCGTGGGCCCGCCAGACCAGCCAGGCCGCAGTGGCCATCATCAGGTAAAGCGCGCTCCACACCGGGCCGAACCAGGATGCCGGCGGCGCCCAGGCCGGGCGCGTGAGTTCGGCATAGAAACTCGGCGCCGACGCCGAGGCCCATGCGCCCAGCCCGCCGGCGAGCAGCGTCAGCCCCAGCCAGACGAACCAGCCCGAAGCCGCACGCGGGCGGCCCGAGGGCGCGGAAAATGGTGAGGTATTGCCAGCCATCACCACATCATGCCTGGGACGGCGGCGTGTTGTCATCGCACCCGCCCACACGCACCCCACGACGCGCAGCACCGGCCCGGCCAGCAAGGCGAGCAGCGCCGCGCTGATGAAGCCGTAGAACCAGACCGCGTAGTACGCCGTGGCGGCCGTGCCCGCGGGGCCGGCGCGCAGGCACTCGGCCTGCAGCGCGAACACGATCCACCCCGCCACGCTGGCCGCGNNGCCGGGATGGCGCACAGGGTTGCGGCTGCCCGCCGCGATCAAGGCCGGTGAGAGCGGAATCAGCAGGAACGACCAGCGAATGGCCAGCGTCGTCAGGTCCAGCGCGGGGTCGCAGGCGAAGGCCGCCGCCGTCTCCAGCGCCAGACAGGCCGCCACCGAGGCCAGCGCCCAGCGCCGCGCCACGGCGCACGGGATGCAACGCGGCGTCAGGCGGCTCATGCGCCCTCGATGCACCGCGTCCGTGCCGCGGCGTCGCGCCTGCACGCGGGGAACCCGCGAGGAGCGCTTTGATTTCAATAGCAACTATCGACCGTTTCACGCTGGGGTCCGGCGATTTTTTCATTGAAGCTGGCGTTTGCCCGGTGCAGAGAGGGCACCTGCGGCCGGTCGGACGGCTCAGAAGTTGTGAATGAATCGGGCGCGTCCGAGCAGGCCACCGAAAAGCGCCCAATCAGGGCGCAAAGCACAACCCCAGCGAGGGCTGCGGCGCGCAGTGGCAACGCCCTTGGGCGGGTCTTGCAAGCTCACGGCCGGCAGGATCGATTCCTCTCCGCCGGTCAGCCCGGCCGGTGCACGGCGCAGAGCTTGTGGCCGTCGGGGTCGCGCACATAGGCCAGATACAGGGCTCCGGGCTTGCCCTCGCGCAGGCCGGGCGGGTCTTCGATGGAGACGCCGCCGTGCGCCACCGCGGTGTCGTGGAACTGCCGCACCTGCTCGGGCGACTGGCAGCGAAAGCCGATGGTGCCGCCGTTGGCGCAGCTGGCGGGCTGGCCGTTGATGGGCTCGGTCAGGCAGAAGGTGGCGCCGTCGTGCCGGTAGAACAGGCGCGTCTGGCCGGTGGCGTTCTGGTTGCGCACGGCCTCGCCGACACCGAGCACGCCGAGCACGGCGTCGTAGAAGCGCTTGGAGCGCTCGATGTCGTTCGATCCGATCATGATGTGGCTGAACATGGGGGCAGTTCTCCGGTGTGGTGTTGAGGCCAGTCTACGCCGCCGGCGGCTTGCTGCTGGCGCGTCGAGCGGCCTTGCCCTGGGGATGCTGGTCGGGCGACCGGGTCACTGCGCGGCCGGTCTTCGCTTCATCACCGGCGTCGCGCGCGTGGGNGGCTCGTAGGGCTCGGGCCAGTAATCCGTGACTTCGGTGATGAGGCCGCCCGCGAGTGCGAAGAACGAGATGCCCGTCATGCAGCAGCCATCGACGTGAAAGTCGATGACGCAGACGGCCCGGGCCTCCTCGCAGACGAGGTGCCGAACCGTCACCCGCCAGTCCCCCGGCCAGGTGCGGAACATCTCGCTGTAGCCCGCTGCGCCCTCCACGTATTCACGCGTCTGCGGCACCTCGTAGTTCAGATCCGGGTGCAGCAGGGCGTCAAAACGCCCCCAGTCACGGGCGTTGGCGAACCGCCAATGCGCCTCGATCACATCGCGGGTGGAGGGTGACATGCCGGGAGCCTCACTCTGAGGTGGATTGTGGTTGCTTGAACTGCACGATGTTGCCCTCCGGTCCCAGCCATCCAGAACCACGTGGCCGCGGAATCGCCAGGCGCTGGCCGCGGGCTTCAGGTGGCCGCCAAGAGTGGATCTTGCGACACGAACGGGACTCCTGTAGGCGCTGGCGGACATGGTGCCTCCTGCGGCGATGCGCGCCAGTCTACGCGGGCGGCGCAGGTTTGCTCCGGGCGGGTGTGGGGTTCACAATGAAAACCTGTTCACTCATGGGGTGGCTCACATGAATGACCTGAATGATCTGAACATCCCCGAGCGCAGACCGGGCGAGTCCATCAAGGACTACATGATCCGGATCAACGCGCACCCCTCGTGCAAGAACCGGATGAAGACCCCGAAACACATCATCGAAGCCAGCGACATGACGCACACGCGCATGGGTGGCGGGGTGATCGCCACCTTCGGCGAGCCCAAGGCCCGGGCGAAAAATCCTCGCGCTGAGGCGCGGCCGGCTGAAGGTCGGCTCAGCGGAAATCCCGGCTCTGCGGGCCGGCGTCGGCAAGGCGGCCGAGCAGCGGGGTGAGGTCGCGCAGGTGGCCGGCGATGAGGTGGCACACCGGCTTGTCGGAGTGGCCGTCGCGCTGCCACTGGCCGTGGACGACGAGCAGTTGCGCGTGCAGCAGCGGCGCGCGCTGGCGTTCCTTGAGTGCGGGCCAGACGATGACGTTGACGGTGCCGGTTTCGTCTTCGAGAGTGAGGAAGGTCACGCCCTTGGCCGTGCCGGGGCTTTGCCGCACCGTCACCAGGCCGCAGGCGCGCACCAGGCGGCCGTGGGGCGCGGTGCGCAGTTCGGCGGCGGTCTGCAGGCGCTGTGCGCGCAACTGCGCTCGCAGCAGGGCCAGCGGGTGGCGGCGCAGCGTGAGGCCGGTGGCGGCGTAGTCGAACACGATGTCTTCGGCCTCGGCGGCGCGCGCAGGGTGAGCGCGGCTTCGTGCACCGGAGCGTCGCGCAGCAGCGNNCGGGGCACGGTGCAGGGCCGCGGCGTCCCANGCCTGCTGGCGGCGGTGGCCGGCCAGGNNGGCCAGCGCGTCGGCGGCGGCGAGCTGGTCGAGCTCGCGCGCATCGAGCGCGGCGCGGCGGGCGAGGTCTTGCACACTGGCAAACGGCTGCGCGCGCCGCGCGGCCATGATGCGCTGCGCGGCCGCCTCGCTCAGGCCGGCCACCTGCTGCAGGCCCAGGCGCACGGCGCTGGCCGCCGGCGGCGCCGCGCAGCCGGCGGTCGTTGAGGACGACGGGTCTGCAGTGAAGGGGGCGGCGGGTTCGAGCGTGCAGTGCCAGTCGCTGGCGCAGACGTCGACGGGNCGCACCTCGACGCCGTGGCGGCGCGCGTCCTGCACGAGCTGGCTCGGGCTGTAGAAGCCCATGGGCTGGCTGTCGAGCAGCGCGGCGAGGAAGCATGCGCTCTCGTGGCATTTGAGCCAGGCGCTGGCCCACACCAGCAGCGCGAAGCTCGCGGCGTGGCTCTCGGGGAAGCCGTATTCGCCAAAGCCTTCGATCTGCGCGAACAGGCTCTCGGCAAAGGCTGCGCTGTAGCCGCGCGCGAGCATGCCGCCGACGATGCGGTCGTAGAAGGCCTGCACGCCGCCCTTGCGCCGCCAGGCGGCCATGGCGCGGCGCAGGCTGTCGGCCTCGCCGGCGGTAAAGCCTGCGGCGAGCATGGCGATCTGCATCACCTGCTCCTGGAACAGGGGCACGCCCAGCGTGCGCNNGAGAGCGTCGCGCAGCGCGGGGTGTTCGTCGGGTACGGGCTCGAGGCCCTGGCGGCGGCGCAGGTAGGG
The DNA here is from genome assembly GCA_013693755.1 of Burkholderiaceae bacterium. Lineage (GTDB taxonomy): Bacteria > Pseudomonadota > Gammaproteobacteria > Burkholderiales > Burkholderiaceae_C > Tibeticola. The sequence goes on along the minus strand of CP059256.1, from coordinate 2,048,289 downwards.
GTGNACCATGCCGCCCTGGATGGGGCCGGGGCGCACGATGGCGACTTCGATCACCAGGTCGTAGAAGCAGCGGGGCTGCAGGCGCGGCAGCATGCTCATCTGCGCGCGGCTTTCGATCTGGAACACGCCCACGGTGTCGGCCGCGCCGATCATGGCCCAGGTGGCGGGGCAGTCGGCGGGGATGTCGTGCAGGCCGAACGGCGTGCCGCGCCTCTGAGCGACGAGCGCCAGGCAGCGGCGGATGGCGCTGAGCATGCCGAGTGCGAGCACGTCCACCTTGAGCAGGCCCAGCGCGTCGAGGTCGTCCTTGTCCCACTGGATGACGGTGCGCCCGGGCATGGCGGCGTTCTCCACCGGCACGAGTTCGGTCAGCGGCCCGTCGCTGAGCACGAAGCCGCCCGGGTGCTGCGAGAGGTGTCGCGGCAGGCCCAGCAGCTCGGTGCTGAGGGCGAGCCAGCGCTCGAGCCGCTCGGGCGCCACGCGCGGGCGTGCNGCGCCCAGGCGCAGCACGGTGTCGGCCAGGCGCTGGGTGCAGACTTCGCGCGCATACAGCGGCGGGTGTTCGCGCGCGAAGGCGGCCACCAGCGCCTCGGGCAGGCCGAGCGCGGCGCCCACCGCGCGCAGCGCGCTGCGCGGCCGCCAGCCGATGGCCACGGCGGTGAGGGCGGCGCGGTCGCGGCCGTATTTGGCGTAGAGGTACTGGATGACTTCTTCGCGGCGCTGGTGCTCGAAATCGACGTCGATGTCGGGCGGCTCGTTGCGCTCGCGGCTGATGAAGCGCTCGAACAAGGTGTTCATGCGCGCGGGGTCCACCTCGGTGATGCCCAGGCAATAGCACACGGCCGAGTTCGCCGCCGAGCCGCGCCCCTGGCACAGGATGCCGCGGCCGCGCGCAAAACGCACCAGGTCGTGCACGGTGAGGAAGTACATCTCGTAGCCGAGCTCCTCGATGAGCGCGAGCTCGTGCTCGATCTGCGCCGCCACCTTCTGCGGCACGCCAAGCGGGTAGCGTGCCGCCGCGCCCGCGAGCGTGTGCGCGCGCAGCGTCTGCGCGGGCGTGTGACTGTCGAGCAGCGTCTCACGCGGGTAGCGGTAGCGCAGCTCGGCCAGACTGAAGCGGCAGCGCGCGGCCACTTCCAGCGTGGCCGCGAGCAGCGGCGCGGGGTAGAGCGTGGCNCGGCGCAGCCGTGCGCGCAGATGCGCCTCGGCATTGGGTTCGAGCGCGCCGCCGCATTCGGCCAGCGGCCGGCCCAGGCGCACGGCGGTGAGCACGTCGAGCAGNGGCTTGCGCGCGCGGCGGTGCATGCGCACGTCGCCCGCGGCCACGAGCGGCACGCCGCTGCGCGCCGAGAGCGCATCGAGCGTGGTGAACCACAGCGCGTCGTCGAGCTGGTGCAGCAACTCCACCGCGAGCCAGAAATGTTCGCCAAACGCCTGCCTCCCCAGCGTCAGACGGTGCTGCAGCGCTTCCACATTGAGAGCATGGCGGTGCAGCCGCGCGGGCGCGAGGATGAGCTCGCACTGCGGCAGCCGCGACGGCGTGACGTCGGCCCAGCGCACGCGGTACTGGCCCNNTGGCGCGGCGCGGCGCGCGTCGGTGATGAAGCGGCACAGCGCCGCCCAGCCCACCGCATCGCGCGCGAGCACGACGAGGTGCAGCGGACAGGCGGCGGGAGCTGGGGCTGGGGCGGGCAAGGCGCTTGCGGCGCGCCGGCCATCCGATGGCGTCGCAGCGGCCGGCGCTTGGGCTTCGGCGGCCTCGTCGAGCACGAACTCGGCGCCGCAGAGCAGATGCAGGCCCAGCCGCTGCGCCTCGGCATGGGCGCGCACCAGGCCCGAGACGCTGCATTCGTCGGTGAGGGCCAGCGCCGCGTAGCCCAGCGCATGCGCGCGCGCGACGAGCTCCTCCGGCTGCGACGCGCCCTGCCCGAAGCTGAAGGCGCTGCGGGCGTGCAGCTCCGCATAGCCGGGCAGCGGCGGGTGCAGGGCCGCGTGCGGGCCGGGGCTCTGCGCAGGTTCATTCATGGCGGATGCGTCCACGGCCGCTCACCCAAAAAGCCGTGCAGAAACCAGGCCGGCGCATCGGCCTGCGGGCCGCGCTCCTCCGCTGCGGCGGAGCGGCCGCGCCGCGCCGCTGGCGAAACACCCAGACCAGGCCCGCGCGCGGGCTCGGCGATGAAGTAGTCGCGCTGCACGACGACGGCCGCCGCGCCGCCACGCGCCGGCTCCGCCGCCGATGCCGCCGATGCCGCCGATGCCGCCGCCCTGCCCGCCCAGGCCGCCGGCCCGGGGTGCGCAGGGCTGTCCGTGGCCGTGTCCGTGTCTGCAGCCGCATGCCCGGCCGCATGCCCGGCCGCATCCCCGCCACGCCCTCCGCATGCCCGGCCGGGGTGAGCGCGTGATGCGCCCCACCGCGTGCGGCGCTTCGCTGGGCATCGGCCTCACGCCCCTCTGCACCCGCCGTCCAGACCAGGGCTTCGATGCGCTGCGGGCCCACGCGCAGCCGCAGGGCACCCTGGTACTGCGGCGCTCGCCGNCGCAGGGCCAGCGGCAGAGGCTGTGCGAGCAGCCAGGGCGGCAGCAGCGCGTCCGGCGGGCGCCAGCGGGTCGGCGTTGCGCCATTTTTGTCGGTTTTCCCGGCGTACCCCAGCACGAAACGGTCGTGGCTTGCTTCTTTTGAAGCGCCGGCGGGCACCCAGCGCTGCATGGCTTCGGGGCGGGGTCGTCCAGGCGCNTGCACCTGCAGCACCGCGCCGGGGCCCAGGCGCGCGCCCAGGCGTTCGATGAGCGTGCTCCAGCCCGTGGCCTCGGCGCGTTCGCCTGCGGCCAGGGGCAGCAGGCTGTCGCTGGCGCCGGGCAGGGGCGCCGTCTGCAGCACGCGCAGGCGCAGGCCGTGCACCGGCGCGTGCCAGCGCAGCCGCGCCAGATGCTCGGCCAGCAGGCGTTCGATGTGGCGCAGATCGGCCCAGGGCTCGGCGGTGCGCAGGGGCAGCGCGCCGGTGGCGGGGCCCTCGCGGCGGCGGTCGTGCTGCCAGCGCAGTTCGAGCGCGAGCACGCCGGCCGCGCGCGCGCGCAACCACGCCTGCAACCGCGCGAGCAGCACGTGCGCATGCACCAGCAAGGCTNNGGCGCGCTCGACGTGAAAGGGCAGCTCCAGCGCCTCGTCGAAGGCTTCGGGCAGCCTCACCCAGGGCAGCACCACGGGGCGTCGGCCGAAGGCCTGGTCCAGCACATCGAGCAGGCCCGCGCCGAAACGCCGCGCCACGCCATCGCGCGGCAGCGCGCGCAGCTCGCCCCAGGTGCGGCAGCCCAGCCGCGCCAGCGTGCCCAGGTGTGCNGCCGCCGCCAGCGCCGACAGGGGCAAGGCCTCGGGTGGAATGCCAGCGCCGCATTCGGGGACCGGCCGGCGCCCTGCGCAGGCGACGGGCGCTCGCCCTTTCGGGCGGGCGGCGGGGGTGCATTCGGATGGCCGGCGGGGCATGTCCTTCGGCGCCGTGTCCGTCGTCGGCCCGCCGTCCGGAGGCAAGGCCAGGCGCCCGACCGCTATCCAAACCGTAGCACCTTGTGACCATTTCACGCTGGGGTATGGCGGAATTTCCTCGAAAACNCGCTGCAGCAAGGCTGCGCGGCCGCCGAACAGGCGTTCGCTGGCCGACACCTCCAGCACCAGGGTCGGGGCGGCCGCGTGCGCAGGGGCGGCGGGTGCACGGGTCCGCGTGCGGGCACGGGCCGAGGTGGCGGGGGTGGCGATGGGGGCGTGGACGTGGCGCGGGCCGACGCCAGCGCCTCATCCGCCCCCACCCAGGCCACGCGCGGCGTGAAGCGCAGCGCATGCCAGGCCAGGGGCGTGAGGTCGCCCGGGACGCTCCGACGGGCCAGCCCTGGGGTTCCGACGCCGACACCGACGCCGACACCGATGCCGATGTCGCCCCGGCCGTCGCGGTGGCGGCATCCGGGCCGCCCCACGGCTGCACCGCCAGCCAGTGTTCGCTGCGGGCGCAGGCCATGGCTCATCCCGGGGCACCGACGGCGAGCGCCGCAGGCTGAACGACCGCTGTCGGGCAGCGGGCCGGCCGCAGCGGCACCGGCGCGGCAGCAGGCGGCGCCAGCCGGGGCACGGCGTCCCAGCCGCTGCGCAACCGCGCGCGGTAGGTCTGCTGCGCCGCCAGCAACGCCTGCAGCGTCGTGCCGTGGCGCGGCAGATGCAGCGGCGCTCCAGCGGCGGCCCGCGGCGCTTGAGCACCTGCACGCGCAAGACCGGCCCCTCGGCGCACGCGGCTGTGGCCGGCCCATCGGCCGCCGGCCCGGTGGCGGCGCGCACCGGCCGATGCCCCGCCGCACTGGCGTTGGAGCGGCCACTGGCACGGAGCAATGCCGTTGCGGGCACGGGTCTGGTTGGAGTTGTTGGTGCGGGTGCGGGTGCGGCTGTGGCTGTGGGTACGGACGAGACGTTGGCCGTGGCCTCATCCTCCTGCAGCGCCAGCCGCAGCACGGCGCAACTGGGGTGTGGCGGGCGGCTTCGGGGCGCAGCGCGACCAGCAGCTTGCCGCGGCCTTGCGCGGCCAGGTGCAGGCGGCGCAGCAACCGCGAGGGGGACGGTGCCTCGCCGGTGCCGGGGCGCACCGCTGCTCTCGCTGAGGGGTTGCGCCGCGCGGCCAAGGGCGCAGCGGCCGACGCCCCCGCCGCGGCAATGGGCGGGCGCACGGAAGGCGGGGCCTCGTGCAGCCACAGCAGCACCGCGCCCACCTCGGCGCAGGCCAGGGCCTGCTCGGCCGCCCAGGCGCGCTCGGCGGCCGTGTCGGCGCGCACCCAGAGCAGGCGCTGCGCCGCCAGGCCTTGCGCTTCGAGCGCGGGCGCAAACGGCGGCAGCGGCGCGCCGACCAGCACCACCGCGCCGTCCAGAGTTGCCAGCGCGGGTGCGAGCAGGCGCCACACCGCTTGCACGGGGCCTGCTGCAGCAGTTCCACCAGCGCCCCGAGCGGCCAGCCGCCGCCGGGCAGCACCGCGTCGAGCGCCGCATGGCCGGTGGCGCACACCCGCGCGGGGGCCGCACTCAACGCGTCGGCGCGCCAGACATCGGGGCGCGCGCAGGCCGACTCGGCGGCGGCAGCGCGCCCTGCCGCGGTGCCGTTTCTGCCCGCCCGAGGGGTGAATCGACCGCGCCGTTTGCCATGCCCGCCTCGGCGTGGGCGCACGGCCTCGGCTGCGATGCAACCGCAAGCGCCGGCCGCGCACCTTCCGCCGTGGCGGCGGCGAAAAGGTGGGAGCGGACGCAGGGGCGGTGTGCATGGGAGGCCAGCAGATGAGACCACGGCCAGCGGGCTTGCGCGGGCGCGCCCGCAATTGGCTTGCGACGCCAGCGCGCCAAGGCCGTGGCCCTCGGAAACGGTCGGATCTGGACGGTTGAACCTGGAATAAAGCTGTATTTTTATCCAGTATAAGACCGCTTGGCACAAACGCAAGCGCAGCCGCCCGCTGCAACCGAAGGGCGGGTCGGCGCATCGGGGAGCCCGCCGCCGGCGGCCACAACCGCTACGATGAACATTCCCCCAACGCCACGGAGTGCCCCATGCCCGAGGTCATCGGCATCGACCACATCTACCTGAGCGTGTCGGACCTGGCGCGCTCCACGGCCTTCTACGACCGCGTGCTGCGCGACACGCTGGGCTTTCGGTGCAACCGCTTCACGCTCGGCGGCGAACCGCATGTGCAGTACTACAACCGGCATTTCGGCTGCGTGCTGCGCCCGGCGCGTGCGGCAAGCGCCCACGAGCCCTACGCCNCTGGCCTGCACCACCTGTGCCTGCGCGTGGACAGCGCGGCCGAGGTGACCGAGGTGGCGCAGCGCCTGCAAGGCCTGGGCATTGCCGCGAGCGACGCGCGCCTGTACCCCGAATACGCGGCGGATTACTGCGCCACCTTCTTCACCGACCCCGACGGCATCCGCCTGNAGGTGACGAACTACCGCCAGGAGCGCCGCGAGCGGCACGACCACTGGGCGTCGTCAGACGGCACCTGAGGCCGCGCGCGCCAGCGGCGTCTCCACCCCTGCGTGTCGCGCCGCAGCAGCGCGAAGCCGGGCAGGCCGCGCAGCAGGCGTTTGCCAAAGCCCGTGCGGGTGAGGCGGCGGTCGTAGCACAGGACGTAGGCGTGGTCGGTTTCGGTGCGGATGGCGCGGCCCGCCCACTGCGCCAGGCGAATCGCCGTGGCCGGCACGACGAGTTCGTTGAACGGGTCGCGGCTGGCGGCGCGCAGCCATTCGGCGCGGGCTTCCTCCACCGGGTCGTCGGGGCTGGCAAAGGGCAGCTTGGCGATGAACAGGTGTTCGCACAGCGCACCGGGCAGGTCCAGCCCNTCTCCGAAGGACTGCATGCCGAAGATGATGGAGGGCTCGCCCGCGGCCACGCGCTCGCGGTGGCGCGCCAGCAGCACGGTGCGCGGCCACTCGGTCTGCACCAGCACACGCGCGCGCAGGTCCGCCGGCAGCGCCTGCACGGCCACGCGCATCTGCTCGCGCGAGGTGAACAGCGCCAGCGCGCCGTGCGCCACCGCGCGCAGGTCCTGCACCAGGCGGGTGGCGAGTTCGGCATTGAAGGCGGCGGCGTCCTTGGGGTCGGCCTGGGTTTCGACGATGGTGAAGCGGCCCTGGGCGGCGTAGTCGAAGGGGCTTTCGACTTCGAGGGCGCGCACGTCGGGGTCGGCCGCGAGGCCGCTCTCACGCAGGAAGAAGTCGAACTGCCCGCAGCTCGTGAGCGTGGCCGAGGTCAGCACCGCGCCGCGCACCTGCGGCCACAGGTGGCTGCGCAGCGTCGCGCCGCTGAGGATGGGGCTGGCGTGCGCGCGCAGCACGACGAAATCGCCCTCGACGCTGCTGCTGAACCATTTGGCCATGGGCAGGCCACCCTCGCCTGCGGACGCATCGGGCGCATCCGGCGCGGCGTCGGCCGGGCGCCACGCGGTGACCGGCGGCGCGAGCAAGGCGCGGGCGGTGGCATACACGTCGTCGAGGCGCGGCGCGAGCGTGCCGATCTGCGCATACAGCGCCGAGAGGCGTCGCGCCTCCTCGGGTTTGTCGCGAATCTCGGCCTTGAGCGCGCGCGCCACCGCGCTCACCGCGGCCAGCAAGGCGTCGGTGGTGGCCAGCAGCAGTTGCAGGGGCTCCTCGAACGCTGGCGGCAGCACGCCGCGCGGCAGGCGCACGCGCGCAGGTCCGAAGCCGTCGCCGCCGGCGCGCAGCGCGTCGCCCCAGGTCTCCATGACCAGGCGCGCGAGGTCGGCCAGCGTCTGCCGGATCTGCGCGGCCAGCCGCGGCACGTCCACCACGTCGGAGACCGCCAGCAGGCCGCCGGTGCGCACCACGCGCGTGGCCAGGCGGTCGAGCCAGAGCGTGCGCGAGAGNTCCATGGTGTGCGAGAACTGGTCCAGCGCCGTGGCCGGCAGGTGGTGCGCTTCGTCGAGCACGAGCAGGCAGTGATCCAGCTCGGGCAGCAGCCGCGCGCCCAGCGAGGACAGCAGCAGGTCATGGTTGGCCACGATGACCTGCGCGCCCACCAGGTCTTTGCGCCGCTCGTAATACGTGCATTGGCCAAACAGCGGGCAGTGCCGCCCGGTGCAGCTGCGCGCGTCCGCGCCCACCGGCGCCCACAGCTCGGTTTCGGGCGGCGTGGGCAGGCTGTCTCGGTCACCATCCCACAGGTTGGAGGCCAGCGCATGGGTGAGGCTGGCGTAGAACTGCAGCCGCGCGCTGGCGCTGTGGCGGCTGGCGGCGCCGCTCTCCAGCGGCTCGTCGGGCTCGGCGTCCTCGTCGAACAGCGCCACCTCTTCGCCGCCGCTCAGGCGGTTGAGCTTGAGTTTGCACACATAGCGCCCGCGCCCCTTGGCCAGCGCGTAGCGGAAGGGTTGCGGCATCTGCGCGGCCAGCTGGGGCAGGTCNCTGTTCACCAGCTGCTCCTGCAGCGCCACGGTGGCGGTGGAGATCAGCACCCGCGTGCCGCGCGCGAGCGCCAGCGCGATGGCCGGTGCGCTGTAAGCCAGCGACTTGCCCACGCCGGTTCCGGCCTGGATGACGGCGAGCGCGCGCACCGGCGCGGCCTCGCCGCCACCGGCGGTCTGCTCGGGCTTGCCCAGCGTGACGTCACAGAACGTCTGCGCCACGGCTTCGGCCATGCGGCGCTGGCCGGGGCGCGGTCGCAGCGCGCCTTCCGCGGCGGCCAGCACGCCGTCGAAGGCGGCCAGCGCGTCAAGCGCCAGTGGATGGGCAGCGGGAGCGGGACGGTCGGACATGGGCGTGAGGGCACCGAGTGTTGCACAGTGCGCGCCTGGCCCACGGCGCGGGGCTGTTGGGCCCCGCCGCGGTCTCGCTCCCTCGTGTTCCATTGGGCTCTGGGGTTGGCTTTCACCGTCCGTTGGGCCGGCCTCTGCGCCATGCGCTTCATCAGGGCCTTGCGCCCGGTCGCGTGCGGGCATAGGCTTTGCAAACGTTCCAGCGCCAGGAGGCGGCCATGTTGATCTTCACCAACCGCACGGTCTCGGGCACGGGCACCCGGCGCGAGCTGGGCCGGGCCTTCACGCCGTATGCCGATGCGCTCACCTGGGCCGCTGCGCAGGCCGTGGACGACGGGAAATGGCGGCTCGACCGGCTCACGGTCGACGGCGACGATGCGCGCGCCACTGCCGCCTTGCTGGAAGTGTTCAACGGTGGCCGGCCGGTGCTGCTCTACCTGCACGGCTTCAACAACACGCCGCAGGCCTGCTTCCAGCGCTGCGCCAGGCTGGAGGCGCTGTACGACGTGAACGTCGTCGGCTTCTCCTAGCCATCCGAGGGCGCGCTCTCCGACGGCAGCGACCTGCCCGCGACCCCAACCCCGACCCCGGCAACGAAGAGCTGATCGGCGACATCGGCGGGCGTTTCCGTGCCGAGGACTTCGTTCGCGCACGCATGGCCCTGTACCAGCAGGCCAAGAACAACGCGATGGGCGCCGTGGACAGCCTGGCGCGGTTCCTGCGCCTGGTGGCCGTGGCGCGGCTGCAGGCGAATGCGCAGCCGTTCAGCCTGGCCGCGCACAGCATGGGCGTGCACCTGCTGCAGTACAGCCTGGCCCTCGACGCCACCCGCGAGGCGCTGGGGTCGGCCTTCAACATTGCGCTGGTGGCCGGCTGCGCCCGCGCTTCGGGCCACAAGGACTGGGTGCCGCTGCTGCGGCCCAAGGGGCGGGTGTTCATCACCTACAACCAGAACGACACCACGCTGGCGGGCGCCACGGTCGCCGACGGCGGCCAGGTCAAGCTGGGCATGGCGCCAGACCTGACCGGGTGCGCAGCGGCGCGGTGCGCTACCTGTGCTTCAGCGGCGCGACGCTCGACCCCGGTGGCCACTCCTACTTCGCCTGGGACAAGCTGCCCAAGCGCTCGCGCAAGGTGCTCGCCCGGGTCTTCGGCTCGGAAGCCGACCTCCGCGACGATGAGGTCCCGCGCAAGATCTACCCCGCGGGCTGCGACCCGGACGGGGTGACCTGCTACTTCGCGCTGCAGCCGGACGGGCCAGGCATCTGAGCGGCGGCGCGCACACCGCGCCAAGCCCGGTTCAGGTACAACGGCCGCTACCCGCGCCCGCCAGACGGCGCGGTGGCTCGTTCGCAAGCCCACCGCGGCGCCAATCCGGCCGCACAAAGCCCGTGCGCCGGCCGACACCGCCCTGCCCTTGAACTGTCATGATTCGGCCGTATCATTAGCACTCGTACGGCGCGAGTGCTAACATTGCGCCCGCAACCCGTTCCGCGCCGGTTTCTCCTGTGGGAACTGGCGCTCGGTTTTTCTTTCCCCTTTGGTTTCAACATTCAAGGAGCACCCATGAAACTGCGTCCCCTGGCTGACCGCGTGATCGTCAAGCGTGTGGAGAGCGAAACGAAAACCGCCTCCGGCATCGTCATTCCCGACAACGCCGCGGAAAAACCCGATCAGGGTGAAGTGATGGCCGTGGGTCCGGGCCGCACCAACGACAAGGGCGAGGTCAAGCCCCTGACGGTCAAGGTCGGCGACCGCGTGGTCTTCGGCAAGTACAGCGGCCAGACCGTCAAGGTCGATGGCGAGGAACTGCTGGTCATGAAGGAAGACGACCTGTTCGCCGTCGTCGAGAAGTGAACGGCCCCCGCCCCGCTTTGCGTTGAACCCCCACTTTCATTGATTTCGGAGTAAACAACATGGCAGCAAAAGACGTCATTTTCGGTGCAGATGCACGCCACCGCATGGTCGAAGGCGTGAACATCCTGGCCAACGCGGTCAAGGTCACGCTCGGCCCCAAGGGCCGCAACGTGGTGCTCGAGCGCAGCTTCGGCGCCCCCACCGTGACCAAGGACGGCGTGTCCGTGGCCAAGGAGATCGAGCTCAAGGACAAGCTGCAGAACATGGGCGCGCAGATGGTCAAGGAAGTCGCTTCCAAGACCAGCGACAACGCCGGTGACGGCACCACCACCGCCACCGTGCTGGCCCAGGCCATCGTGCGCGAAGGCATGAAGTACGTGGCCGCCGGCATGAACCCCATGGACCTCAAGCGCGGCATCGACAAAGCCGTGGACGCGCTGATCGCCGAACTCAAGAAGGCTTCCAAGCCCACCACCACCAGCAAGGAAATCGCCCAGGTTGGCGCCATTTCCGCCAACTCCGACACCAGCATCGGCCAAATCATTGCCGACGCGATGGACAAGGTCGGTAAAGAGGGCGTGATCACCGTGGAAGACGGCAAATCGCTGCAGAACGAGCTCGATGTCGTCGAAGGCATGCAGTTCGACCGCGGCTACCTGAGCCCCTACTTCATCAACAACCCGGACAAGCAGGCCGCCATCCTCGACAACCCCTTCGTGCTGCTCTACGACAAGAAGATCAGCAACATCCGCGACCTGCTGCCCACGCTCGAAGCCGTGGCCAAGGCCGGCCGTCCGCTGCTGGTCATCGCCGAGGACGTCGAAGGTGAAGCCCTGGCCACGCTGGTGGTCAACACCATCCGCGGCATCCTGAAGGTCGTCGCCGTCAAGGCCCCGGGCTTTGGCGACCGCCGCAAGGCCATGCTGGAAGACATCGCCATCCTGACCGGTGGCAAGGTCATCGCCGAGGAAGTGGGACTCACGCTCGAGAAGGTGACGCTGGCCGACCTGGGGCAGGCCAAGCGCATCGAAGTGGGCAAGGAAAACACCATCATCATCGACGGCAACGGCTCGGCCGCCGACATCGAAGCGCGCGTCAAGCAGATCCGCGTGCAGATCGAGGAAGCCACCTCCGACTACGACCGTGAGAAGCTGCAGGAGCGCGTGGCCAAGCTGGCCGGCGGCGTGGCGGTGATCAAGGTCGGTGCCGCCACCGAAGTCGAAATGAAGGAGAAGAAGGCCCGCGTGGAAGACGCCCTGCACGCCACCCGCGCTGCGGTGGAAGAAGGCATCGTCGCCGGCGGTGGCGTGGCGCTGCTGCGCGCCCGCCAGGCCGCCGGTGAGATCAAGGGCGACAACCACGACCAGGAAGCCGGCATCAAGCTCGTGCTCAAGGCCATCGAAGCCCCGCTGCGCGAAATCGTGGCCAACGCCGGTGGCGAGCCCAGCGTGGTCGTCAACGCCGTGCTGGCCGGCAAGGGCAACTACGGCTTCAACGCCGCCAACGACACCTATGGCGACATGATCGAAATGGGCATTCTGGNNGACCCGACCAAGGTCACCCGCACCGCGCTGCAGAACGCCGCGTCGGTGGCCGGCCTGATGCTCACCACCGAGTGCATGGTCGCCGAAGCGCCGAAGGACGAGGCCCCGGCCGCGGCCGGCGGCGGCATGGGCGGCATGGGTGGCATGGGCGACATGATGTAAGTCGCGCCCGGGCCCTCCGTTTCGGGCCCGGCTGGCTCCCTCGCCATCGGGAGCCCCAAGCCTGCGCTCACGAAAGCCCCACGGGTTCGCCCGCGGGGCTTTCTTCATGCCCCGGCCTCGCCCTGCGCGCCCCTCACCCACGCGCACGGGCGTGGGACACGCCCCACGCCTGACTCGCGCGCGCTCACGCCAGCACCCGCGCCCGTGCGGGCAACACGGTTGTCACTTTTTGATAGCACAACCTCACCGGCTGGCGCTGGGGTCCGGCTAATTTTTCTCGAAAAACGGCCTGAGGCGGCCGATCAGGGCCGCGGTGGCGGCGTCCAGGCCGGTCACGTCGCCACTGAAGAGCCGCGGGCCGAGGTCGCGCGCGAGTTGCTTGCCCAGTTCCACGCCCCACTGGTCGAAACTGTCGATGCCCCAGAGCGAGCCGCTGACGAACACCCGGTGCTCGTACAGCGCCAGCAAGGCGCCCAGGCTGTAGGGCGTGAGCTCGTCGAGCAGCAGAAAGGTGCTGGGCCGGTTGCCCGGGAAGTGCCGGTGCCCNCCGGCGTCAACCTGCCCGAGCATGAGCGCCCGTGCCTGCGCCAGCGCGTTGGCCAGCAGCGGCGCATGGTGCTCGGCCAGGCCATGCTGCGCGCGCGCCACGGCGATGAACTCCACCGGAATCACCTCCGTGCCCTGGTGCAGCAACTGGAAGAAGGCGTGCTGCCCGTTGGTACCCGGCTCGCCCCAGACCACCGGTGCGCTCGGCACGGCCAGCGCCCGCCCGGCAAGGTCCACGCGCTTGCCATTGCTCTCCATCTCGAGCTGCTGCAGGTAGGCCGGCAGCCGCGCCAGGTGCGCATGGTAGGGCGCGACGCAGCGGCTGCCGAAACCCAGCACGTCGCGGTTCCAGACGTCGAGCAGCCCCAGCCGCACCGGCAGGTTGGCCTCCAGTGGCGCGGTGCGAAAGTGCGCATCCATCGCGTGCGCGCCGGCGAGGAACTGCCGAAAGCCCGCGGCCCCGATGCCGATGGCCAGGGCCAGCCCCACGGCCGACCACACCGAATACCGGCCGCCCACCCAGTCCCAGAAGCCGAAGGTGGTCTCGATGCCANNGGCCCGCGCGGCCTCCACCGCGGTGGTGATGCCCACGAAATGCCGCGCCACGTCCGTCCCGCCTTGAGTGAGGAACCACTCACGCGCCGAGCGCGCGTTGGTGAGGGTTTCCAGCGTGGTGAAGGTCTTGGAGACGACCAGGAACAGCGTGCGCTGCGGGCGCAGCGCGGCGAGCGTGTCGGCGAGTTCGTGGCCGTCGAGGTTGCTCACGAAATGCACCCGGCGGCCGGGTGAGAGAAAGGGCGTGAGCGCCTGCACCGCCATGCGCGGCCCCAGATCCGAGCCGCCGATGCCGATGCTCACCACGTCGGTGATGGCCGGGTCGGCACGCACGCGCTCGGCAAAGGCCAGCAGGGCGTCCAGCGTGGCGAGCACCGCCCGGTGCGAATCGGCGAGCGCCGCCGTGGGCCAGCCGGCGATCAGGCTGCCCTCGCCCGGCGCGCGCAGCAACGGGTGCAGCGCCGCGCGGCCTTCGGTGGTGTTGACGGCTTCGCCGGCGAACAAGGCGTCACGGTGCGCCTCCAGGCCGCAGGCACGGGCGAGGGCGAACAACTGCGCCTCGGCCTCGGTGTCGATGCGGTTGCGCGAGAGGTCGGCAAACACGCCCGGGGCGGACTGGCTCAGCCGCGCAAAGCGCGCCGCATCCTGCGCGAAGGCTCCNCGCACGTCGAAGCCCGTCTGCGCGGCGCGCAAGTGCTTCAGCGTGGCCCATTCGGGCGTTTCATCGCAACGNGGTCGGCGGGTCCAGTCCATTTCGTGCTCGCGGGGGTGTTCAGGGCGAAAACAAGGCGTCGAGCTTGCGCGCATCGGCGCAGAAGGCCCGGATGCCCTCGGCCAGCTTTTCGCTGGCCATGGCGTCTTCGTTGAGGGCGAAGCGGAACGCCGCCTCGTTGAAATGCACCTCGGGCAGGTCCATTGCACGGGCCTGCTCGGCGTCGAGCGCGCGGNNCACCGCCTGTTCGCTGGCCGCCAGTTGGGCCAGCAGCTCGGGGCTGATGGTGAGCAGGTCGCAGCCGGCCAGCGCGAGGATCTGCCCGGTGTTGCGAAAACTCGCGCCCATCACCTCGGTGCCGATGCCGTGGCGGCGAAAGTGGTTCCAGATGCGCCGCACCGACTGCACGCCGGGGTCGTTCGCGCCCGCATGGGCGGCTTCGTCCCAGGCCGCACCGGCCGAGCGCTTGTGCCAGTCGTAGATGCGGCCGACGAAGGGCGAGATCAGCCGCACCCCCGCGTCGCCGCAGGCCACCGCCTGGCAGAACGCGAACAGCAGCGTGAGGTTGGTGTGGATGCCCTCGCGCTCGAGCACGCGCGCCGCCTCGATGCCCTCCCAGGTGGCGGCGATCTTGATGAGCACGCGCTCGGCCGTGTCCACACCCTCGGCCCGGTACAGCGCCACCAGCCGCCGCGCCCGCGCCACCGTGGCCTCGGTGTCAAAGCTCAGGCGCGCGTCGACTTCGGTGGACACGCGCCCGCTCACGCGCTGCAGGATTTCGCAGCCAAAGCGCACCAGCAGCCGGTCTACGCGCTCATCAAGCGGCGCCGCGCCGTGCGCGGCCTGCACCTGCGCGAGCAAGGGCGCGTAGGCGGCTTTCTGCACCGCCTTCAGAATGAGCGAGGGGTTGGTGGTGGCATCCCGCGGGGTGTAGGCCGCGATGTCGTTGAAGTCTCCCGTGTCGGCGACGACGACGGTCCATTGGCGCAAGGCGTCGAGTGCGTTCATGGCCCCATTATCGGCAGTGCCGTTGACGGTCCCTTGACGGTCTCGACATCGGAGCGACCTTGCTTCAGTCCCGCCCCTCCTGCACCGCGTGGCAGGCCACGCGCACGCCGCCGAAGCTCAGCAGTGCCGGCCGCTCGCTGCGGCAGCGCTCGTTGGCCAGCGGGCAGCGCGGATGGAAACTGCAGCCCGGCGGCGGCGACAGAGGGTTGGGCACCTCGCCCTGCACCGGCGTGCGCGCGCGACCGGTGTCGTGCAGCTTCGGAATGGCGTCGATCAGCATGCGCGTGTAGGGGTGGCGCGGGCGGCGNAACAACGTGCGCTTGTCGGCCAGTTCCACCAGCCGCCCGAGGTACATCA
This sequence comes from Burkholderiaceae bacterium, assembly GCA_013693755.1. Lineage (GTDB taxonomy): Bacteria > Pseudomonadota > Gammaproteobacteria > Burkholderiales > Burkholderiaceae_C > Tibeticola. Next base: position 2,033,265 of record CP059256.1, on the reverse strand, counting down.
CGCCGATGCGGTCGCTCATGTGGCGCACCACGGCCAGGTTGTGCGAGATGAACAGGTAGGTGAGCCCGCGTTCGCGCTGCAGGTCCTTCATCAGGTTGAGCACCTGGGCCTGCACCGACACATCCAGCGCCGAGGTGGGCTCGTCGCACACCAGAAACTCCGGATGCGTGGCCAGCGCCCGCGCGATCGAGAGGCGCTGGCGCTGCCCGCCCGAGAACTGGTGCGGGTACTTGGCCATGTCGCGCGCGGACAGGCCCACCGAGGCCAGCAGTTCGGCCACGCGCTCGCGCAAGGCCTGTGCGCCCGTGGCCAGGCCGTGCTCGAGCAAGGGCTCGCCCACGATGTGCTCCACCGTCCAGCGCGGGTTCAGGCTGGCGTAGGGGTCTTGAAANATCATCTGGATGCGGCGGCGAAACGCCAGCGCGTCGGCCGAGCGAAAGGCCGCATGGGCATCCATGCCGTCGAACTGCACCGTGCCGCGGGTGGGCGCATACAGCCCCACGAGCAGCCGCGCCACCGTGCTCTTGCCGCAACCCGATTCGCCCACCAGCGCCAGCGTGCCGCCGCGCTCGATCTCGAAGCTCACGCCGTCGACCGCGTGCAGATGCTGCCGCCCCTTGCGCTCGAGCACCCGGTTGAGCCAGGGCGCCGACACGTCGAAATCCATGGCCAGGTCGCTCGCCTGCACCAGCGGCGCGCCCTGCTCCTGTTTCACGGGCGTGTTCATNGCGCGTACCCCTCGGCGGCTTCGGCGTGCAACCAGCACGCGGCTTGGGTGGCGCCTGCGGGCAGCAGGTCGGGCCGCTCGCTGNCGGCAGCGCTCGAAGGCGCGCGGGCAGCGCGGGTTGAAGGCGCAGCCACGTGGAATCGCATCCAGCCGGGGCATGCTGCCCTCGATCTGGTAGAGGCGATCGACGTCCGCGCTCATGTCGGGAATCGCCGCCATCAGCCCCGCGGTGTAGGGGTGCGCGGGGTGGTTGATGACCTGGTGCACCGGCCCGATCTCGGCCACGCGGCCGGCGTACATCACCGCCACGCGGTCGCAGGTCTCGGCAATCACGCCCATGTCATGGGTGATGAGCATCACGGCCGCCCCGTGCTGGGCGCACACGCGCTTGAGCAGCGCGATGATCTGCGCCTGCACCGACACGTCGAGCGCCGTCGTGGGTTCGTCGGCCACGATGAGCTTGGGCTCGGCGGCCAGCGCCAGCGCAATCACCACNCGCTGGCGCATGCCGCCGGAGAACTGGTGCGGGTAGTGGTCGATGCGCTGCTCCGGCGCGGAGATGCCGGTGTCACGCAGCAGCGCGATGGCCCGCTCGCGGGCCTGCGCCGGCGTCACGTTCAAATGGGTGCGGATGGTCTCGGTGAGCTGCCGGCCCACGGTGTAGAGCGGGTTCAGCGAGGTCAGCGGGTCCTGGAAGATCGCGCCGATCTTGCGGCCACGGATGTGCCGCATGGCCTCGTGCGGCAGGCGGTCGATGCGCTCACCCTCGAGCCGGATTTCGCCGCCGGCGATGCGACCCGGGGTTCGAGCAACCCGATGATGGCCGCGCCCGTCAGCGACTTGCCCGCCCNNCGACTCGCCCACCACCCCCAGCACCTCGCCCGGCGCAATGTCGAAGGAGACGCCGTCGAGCGCCCGCAAAGTGCCGCGCCGCCCGGGNAATTCGACCACCAGGTCTTTGACTTGTAAAAGACTCATGAATGCAATGGGGTCAGAAGTTGTGAATGAGTCGGGCACGTCCGAGCAGGCCGCCCCAAAGCACCCAATCAAGGCGCAAAGCGCAGACGTAGCGCGGGCTACGGCGAGCATTTGCAACGCCGAGTGGGCGCTTTGGGGCGGATGAGCGGGCGTGAAGGATTCGTTCACAACTTCTCAGCGCAGGCGCGGGTTCAGCGCGTCGCGCAGCCAGTCGCCGAGCAGGTTCACCGACAGCGCGATCAGCACCAGCATCGCACCGGGAAACACGGTGATCCACCACTCGCCCGAGAACAGGTAGTTGTTGCCGATGCGGATCAAGGTGCCCAGCGAAGGCGCCGTCGGCGGCGAACCCACGCCGAGGAAAGACAGGGTCGCCTCGGTGATGATGGCCGTGGCCACCTGGATGGTGGCCAGCACCAGCACCGGGCCCATCACGTTGGGCAGCACGTGCCGGCGCATGATGCGCAGCGGCGCCACGCCCGTCACGCGCGCGGCCTGCACGTATTCCTTGTTGCGCTCCACCAGGGTGGAGCCGCGCACGGTTCGCGCATACTGCACCCAGCCGGTGAGCGAGATCGACAGGATCAGCACGCCGAAGGCCAACCCTTCGGTGGCATTGGGGAACAACGCGCGACCCACCCCTGCAATCAGCAGGGCCACCAGAATGGCCGGGAACGACAGCATGACGTCGCACAGGCGCATCAGCGCCGCGTCCACCCAGCCGCCGCGAAAGCCCGCCACCAGACCCAGGCTCACGCCCACCAGCACCGACAGCAGCACCGAGGCGAGCCCCACCACCAGCGAGATGCGCGCGCCGAAGATCACCGCCGAGAGGATGTCGCGCCCCTGATCGTCGGTGCCCAGCGGGTACTGGCGNCTGCCCAGCTCCATCCATGCCGGCGGCAGGCGCGCGTCGCTGAGTTCGAGCGTGCTCAGATCGAAGGGNTTGTGCGGCGCCACCCACGGCGCGAAGGCGGCGCAGAACAGGCAGACGAACGCGATCAGCGCCGCGCCCACCGCCACCGGCGAGGTGCGGAAGCTGTGGACGAGGTCGCTGTTCCACCACCTCGCCACGGCGGCCGTGGCGGGTGCAGTGCTCGTGTCGGACATGGACGGCTGCGGGTCAGGGTTTCACCACCACGTACTTCCAGGGCATGCCGTTGTCGGGCCACTGCACGAGTTCGATGTCCTTCTTCGCGCCCCAGTTGAGCGCCTGCTGGTGCAGCGGGATGTGGCCGATCTCGTCCTGATGGATCTTCAGCGCTTCGTGGATCATCTCGTTGCGCTTCTTGTCGTCGGTCTCGGACGCCACCTTGGCGGTCAGCTCGTCCACCCGGGCATTGCTGTAGCTGCCCAGGTTGAACTGGCCACGTCCGCCCTCACCCGGCGTGGACATGATGGGGTAGAGCACGTTGTGCGCATCGACGGTGCTCGGCGTCCAGCCCAGCATGTAGAAGCTGGTGTTGCGGCTGAGGATCTTGGGGAAGTAGGTGGCTTTGGTTTCAGCCTCGAGGTTGATCTTCACATTGATCTTGGCCAGGTTGGCCGCCACCGCCTGGCAGATCGCGCTGTCGTTGACGTAGCGGTCGTTCGGGCAGTTCATCTTGACCTCGAAGCCATTGGGGTAGCCGGCCTCGGCCATGAGCTTCTTGGCGGCTTCCACGTCGAACGGCAGGCGCTTCTCCAGGTCGGCCGCATAGCCGCGGATCTGCGGCGCCAGCAGCGTGGCGCGGGGCGTGGCGGCGCCGCGCATCACGCGGGTCTTGATGCCTTCGATGTCGATGGCCTGGTAGAAGGCCTGGCGCACGCGCTTGTCCTTGAACGGGTTCTTGCCCTTGACGTTGGAGAACAGCAGCTCGTCGCGCTTCTGATCCATGCCGAGGAAGATCACCCGCAGCTCAGGCCCCTGCAGCACCTTGAGCTTGGGGCTGTTCTTGACCCGCTCCACGTCCTGCACCGGCACGGGCTCCATCACGTCAATCTCGCCGGAGAGCAGCGCCGCGACGCGGGTGGCGTCGTTGCCGATGGGGGTGAAGATCACCTCGTCCACGTTGCCGTCGATCTTGCCCCAGTAGTTGCCGTTGCGCACGAAGGTGGTTCGCACGCCGGGCTGGCGCTCGCGCAGGCGGTAGGGGCCGGTGCCGTTGGCGCGGAAGGAGGCGGCGTTCTCGATGCCCTTGCGGCGGTCCACCGGGCGGGTGGCCTGGTTGGTTTCACACCACTTCTTGCTCATCATGTGCCACTGGGTGAACAGCTCGGGCAGGATGGGGAAGGGTTGGTTGAGGATGAACTCGACGGTGTGGTCGTCGATCTTCTTCGCCTCCTTGATCTGGCCGACGTAGCTCTTCATGTCCGAGCCCTCGCCCTTGGCGCGCTCGTAGCTGAAGAGCACGTCGTCGGCGGTGAACGGCGTGCCGTCATGGAAGGTCACGCCCTTGCGCAGCTTGAAGCGCCAGGTGGTGGGCGAGGTCTGCGTCCATTCGGTGGCCAGTGCCGGCGTGAGCTTGTAGTCACGCCCGCGCGTGACCAGCGGCTCGTACACGTTGCCCAGCACCGAGAGCTGCAGGGACTCGTTGAGCGAGTGCGGGTCCATGCCCAGGGCGTCACCCTGGTTGGCCACGCGCAGGGTCACGGCCTGCGCGCCGAGGGCGAAACATCCGAAGCCCGCGACGAGGGCGGCAGAAACGAGGTGGCGCTTGAACTTCATGGTCTGGCTCCTTGTGGGAAGTGAAAAGGGGTTGCGGCAGATACGCGACCACACGCCTTCAGTGCGCGCGGCCGCCGTCGATGCGCAGGCGTGGGTCGACGGCGAAATACAGCAGGTCGACGATCAGGTTGATGACGACGAAGATGAGCGCGATCAGGCACAGGTAGGCGGCCATCACCGGGATGTCCGCAAAGCTCACGGCCTGGATGAACAGCAAGCCCATGCCCGGCCACTGGAACACGGTCTCGGTGATGATGGCAAACGCAATCAGGCCGCCGAGCTGCAGGCCGGTGATGGTGAGCACCGGCACCAGCGTGTTCTTGAGCGCGTGGCCGAAGTGGATTGCGCGGTCGGACAGGCCACGGGCGCGGGCGAACTTGATGTAGTCGGTGCGCAGCACCTCGAGCATCTCGGCGCGCACCAGCCGCATGATGAGCGTGAGTTGAAAGATCGCCAGCGTCAGCGCAGGAAGAATCAGGTGCGACCAGCCATCGCGGGTGAACAGGCCGCTGCTCCACCAGCCGATCTGCACCGTGTCACCGCGGCCGAAGCTGGGCAGCCAGTCGAGCGTGACCGAGAACACCAGGATGAGCAGGATGCCGATGAGAAAGGTCGGCAAGGACACACCCAGCAAGGAAAACGTCATGAAGAACTGCGCCAGGAACGAACCGCGGCGCAGCGCGGCATACACCCCNATTGGGATGCCCACCACCACGGCCAAAGCCGCCGCGACCATGGCCAGCTCCATCGTGGCTGGGAAGCGCTCGGCAATCAGCCGCGACACCTTGGCTCCCTGCCGCAGACTCAAGCCGAACTCGCCCTGCGCCGCATTGAGCAGGAAGCGCCAGAACTGCACGAANAAGGGCTGATCCAGCCCCAGATCGGTGCGCAGGGCGCGGATCTGCTCCGGCGTGGCATCCTGGCCCAGCAGGAACACCACCGGATCACCCACGTACTGAAACAGCAGAAACGCGATGAAGCCCACCGACACCATGACGATCACGGCTTGAATCAGGCGGCGCAGGATGAAAGCGAGCATGGGGTGTTGACTGCGGGCGGTCAGGCCGCCTGTTTGTATACACGCAGCTTACCCGAGCAAGGCGCGTGCCCGCCTCGGGGTTTCCTCGCGGGGTGTCGCACAGTTGTCGCTCAGCACGACGTCAGACGAAAAAGCCGCCCGAAGGCGGCTTTTTGGAACGACCTGCAAAGCAGCCCTCAGGCTGCTGCACGATCAGAAGTTGTGACGCAGGCCGAGGGAGTAGCCGTTCACGCTTTCCTTCTGCTTGCCCTTGCCATCGCGCATGTAGACGGCGTAGGCGAAGGTACGCTTGGACAGGGGNTACTTGGCTTCCAGGAGGTAGTCGCTGTCCTTGTACTCGGAGTCGCGGGCGTAGTCGAGGGTCAGGCTGACCACGCCGACGTTGCCGGTCACGCCCAGGGTGTAGCCCTTGGCGAGGATGGCGCCAGCGCCGTTTTGCGACTTCTGAATGGAGGCAGCGACGGCGGCGGGGCCGAAGTTGTACTTGCCGCCCAGAGCGTAGCCCTTGTTGCCGTCTTGCACCTTGTTGTAGGCGAAAGAGGCGACGATCGGGCCGTTGGCGTAGGTCGCAGCCAGGTCATACTTGCCCTTGGGGTCAGCAGCGGTGCCGTACACGGCGTTGCCCTTCAGGATGGTGCTGGCGCTGAAGCTGAAGCCCGAGAAGTTGGGCGAGTTGTACATCACGACGCCGCTGTCACGGGGACCGGCACCAGCGAAACCGAACTGGTTGGCCACCACGGAGTAGTTGGCGGTACCGGTCAGTTCCCAGGAAGCGATGCTGTAGAAGGAGGTGGTCAGCGTGCGACCGCCACGGATTTCACCGAAACCGCCCATCAGGGACATGTTGGCAGCGCGGGAGAACAGCTGGCCGCCGCTCAGGTTGCCGGCGCCGTTGGCGAGCGACAGACCGCCTTCGAAGTTGAAGCCAGCCTTGAGGCCGCCACCGAGGTCTTCCACGCCCTTGAGGCCGAAGCGCGAGGTGCCGTTGTTCAGGGTGTTCGAAGCGATGGCTTGGAACTTGTCGTTGGCGAGGCCGAGACCAGCCTTGTTGGTCTTGCCGACGGCCATGTCGGCCACGCCGTACAGGGTGACGGAGGACTGGGCGAAAGAGGCGCCGGCGGCAGCCAGGGCAGCCAGGGCAATCAGGGTCTTTTTCATTGCAGGTTTCTCCAAGGTTGAACAGAGGGCGCCGGAACAGGAGAACTGATACACGCAGGGGTCATGTACGAGCCGCCGCTTGCCCGGGCCAACCTCCTTTTAGGAAGTTGACGCTATTGCACCAGAGGTCAGCCGGATGCGCAAAGAAAACGGCCGACAAGGGGCCAAAACGTTGTCGAGGTGCAACAAACAGCCTGATACATCCGGACCCCGCCCGAATCCCAAGCCTCGCAATATTTCAAGCAAAAATCGGGCCACAATAGGTTTGCACGACAATCGAGGCTCTGACCACCCCGATTTGTTACAGATCCACCCCGAGATGCCCCCACTCTCGACGCCTGGCTGCAGGCCACCGATCAGGCGCTGCGCACGCTGTGGGCGCGCCCGCGCGCGCAACGACCCAACCCGGCCGCGGAGGCGCGCGAGGCCGCTCTGCCGCCGGCGGAGCGCCAGCTCGCCGGTGCTCTGATGCGCGTGAACCACGTGGGCGAGGTGTGCGCGCAAGCGCTTTACGCGGCGCAGGCCCTGGCCACCCGCGACCCGAAGCTGCGTGCGCATTTCGACGCCGCCGCCCGCGAGGAGACCGACCACCTGGCCTGGACGCGCGAGCGGCTCGACGAGCTGGGCGCGCGGCCCTCGCTGCTGAACCCGTTGTGGTACGCCGGGGCGTTCGGCATCGGCCTGGCCGCGGGCGCCTTGGGCGGCGACCGCATGAGCCTGGGTTTCGTGGTGGAAACCGAGCGGCAGGTGGAGGCGCACCTGGCCAGCCATCTTCGCCGCCTGCCCGCCGAAGACCTCGCCTCGCGGGCCATCGTGGCGCAGATGCAGGCGGACGAAGCCCGCCATGCCGACGAGGCCGCAGCGGCTGGCGCGGCCGACGTGGGGCGCCCGTGCGGTCGCTGATGCGCTTCGCGGCCCGCGTCATGACCACGGTGGCTCACCGTGTCTGACACCGATCAATCACTTTTTGATAGCAAATACTGACCGTTCGACGCTGGGTTTGCCGGGTTTCAGGCCTCCAGCACCTCGAAACTGGTGCTCACAGCCGCCGTCTTGCCCAGCATGACGGTGGCCGAGCAGTATTTCTCGTGGCTGAGTGCGATGGCGCGCTCCACCGCTGCGGCGGGAATGCCCCGGCCACGCACCGTGAAGTGCATGTGGATGGCGGTGAACACCTTGGGGTCGGTCTCGGCCCGCTCGGCGCTGAGTTTGACGCTGCACCCCTGCACCTGATGCCGGCCGCGGCGCAGGATGAGCACCACGTCGTACGCCGTGCAGCCGCCGGCGCCCGCCAGCAGGGTTTCCATGGGCCGCGGCGCGAGGTTCTGCCCCCGTTGGCGGGGTTGGCGGCATCGGGCGCGCCGTCCATCACCAGCATGTGGCCGCTGCCGGTCTCGGCCAGAAAACCCATGCCCGAGCGCGCGCCGGTGGCGCCCGTCCAACTGACCGTGCACTCCATCCTGACTCCTTGTGTCGTTTGGGGCCACGCTGAGCAAGTCCCTGCGATGACGCCCGCTGCCAGGATGCGTGCGCCGCGCGAGGGACGGGTTCAGCGTTGCGATAACTGAAAGGTAACATCGTGCCATGCCCAAACGCTCTCCCGCATCCGGACTGACCCCTGCCGACTATCTGCGCAAGATCCTCACCGCGCGCGTGTACGACGTGGCGGTGGAGTCCGCTCTCGAGCCCGCACGCGCCCTGAGCCGGCGGCTGCACAACAAGGTCCTGCTCAAGCGCGAGGACCAGCAGCCCGTCTTCAGCTTCAAGTTGCGCGGCGCCTACAACAAGATGGTGCACCTGAGCGCCGAGGAGCTCGCACGCGGCGTGATCTGCGCCTCCGCTGGCAACCATGCGCAAGGCGTGGCCCTGTCCGCGCACAAACTCGGTGCACGCGCCGTCATCGTCATGCCGACCACCACGCCGCAGGTGAAAGTGGACGCGGTGCGTGCCCTGGGCGGCGAAGTGGTGCTGCATGGCGACAGTTTTTCCGACGCCTACGGCCACGCCCGCGAACTCCAGCAGGCGCAGGGGCTGAACTTCATCCACNCCTTCGACGACCCCGACGTCATCGCCGGCCAGGGCACGATCGCCATGGAGCTGCTGCGCCAGCACCAGGGCCGGCTCGACGCGGTGTTCGTCGCCATCGGCGGCGGCGGGCTGATCGCCGGCGTGGCGAACTACATCAAGGCCGTGCGGCCGGAGATCAAGGTCATCGGCGTGCAGATGAACGACTCCGACGCCATGATCCGCTCGGTGCGGCAGGGCGAGCGCGTCACCCTCAGCGACGTCGGGTTGTTCTCCGACGGCACGGCCGTGAAACTCGTGGGCGAGGAGACCTTCCGCATCGCGCGCGAACTGGTCGATGACTACGTCAGCGTGGACACCGACGCGGTGTGCGCCGCCATCAAGGACGTGTTCGTCGACACCCGCAGCATCGTCGAGCCCGCCGGGGCGCTGGCGGTCGCGGCCGTCAAGCAGTACGTGGCGCGGCACAAGACCCGCGGCGAGACCTACGCCGCCATCCTCTGCGGCGCGAACATGAACTTCGACCGGCTGCGCTTCGTCGCCGAGCGCGCCGAGGTCGGCGAGGAGCGCGAGGCCTTGCTCGCCGTGACCATTCCCGAGGAACGCGGCAGCTTCCGCCGCTTTCTCGAACTCATCGGCAACCTGCCCGGCGGGCCGCGCAACGTCACCGAGTTCGACTACCGCATCCACGACCCGCTCAAGGCGCATGTGTTCGTCGGCCTCACCACGCACGGCGCGGGCGAGAGCGCCAGGATCGCCGCCAACTTCCGTCGCCACGGCTTCGAGACGCTGGACCTCACCCACGACGACCTCGCGCAGGAGCACATCCGCCACATGGTCGGCGGGCATTCCGCCCTCGCGCAGGACGAGCGCCTGCTGCGCTTCGTGTTCCCAGAGCGGCCCGGCGCGCTGCTGAAGTTCCTCTCGCTCATGCGCCCGGGCTGGAACATCAGCCTGTTTCACTACCGCAACCAGGGCGCGGACTACGGCCGCATCCTCGTCGGTCTGCAGGTGCCACCAGCCGACGACGCCGCCTTCCGCGAATTCCTCGACACCCTGGGCTACCCCTGGGTCGAGGAGACCGCCAACCCGGTCTATCGCATGTTCCTGCGCAGCTGACGACGGCTTCGAACCATCCCATCTTCAGAAAATTCAGGGTGACGGCGCATCGGGCCGCCGTAGAATGCCCGCATGTCCCTGTTCGACTGGATCTCCAACCCGCAAAAGAAGGGCAACGATGCGGCCTCCGCCCCGTCGGCCGCCCCACAGGGGCGCGCGCCGGTGGCGCCGCGCTCAGGACNNGAGCGCGCCCGACTGCGTGAACTGCTCTACACCGTGGTGCGCGAGTCCATGGTGCGCGTGGGCGTGCTGTCGAGCAGCTTCAAATTCAAGGTGCTGGCCACCGACCCGCGGGGACGCAAGTTCATCGTCATGATGGAACTCTCCCGCGAGCTCGACAGCAACCTGGTGCAGCTCGCCGAAATCGAGCAACTGATCTGCACCACCGCCNGGGCGCGGCACCGCATCACCGTCTCAGCCGTGTACTGGCGGTGCGCCAACCCGGTGGTGGCCANNAACCCGCACCGGCGCCGGCCGCGGCGGCCAAGCCCGTGGAGCCAGTGCAGGCGGACGAGCTCGCCGCGCTGAGCCGCGCGCTCGCCAGCGGGGTGGGTGGCGCCGCTGCCGCGACCGCCCCGACCCGGCCCACGCNTGACCGGCTTCGAGAACACGGAAATCATCGAGTCGCGCCTGCCCGGCGCCGATCGCCATGACGACGGGCCACCGACGCAACTGCTCGACGACGACAACCCGTCCACCCAACTGCTCGACGACGAGCACGCCACCCAGCAGCTCGACGAGGCGGACGAGGACGACGCGCACTACCCCGCCCTGGGCCCGACGCAGTACGGCGACCTGCGCTGACCCGAATCCCTCTGGCGAGGGTGCCCGCCGGGACCGAGATCGGCCTTGAGGCGACGCTGAATAAGTCCCCGCGATGGCGCGCGCCTGGCCGCGGGATGGGGTGCGAGGCGCAGAGCGCAGCCATAGCGGGGCTATGGCGAGCATCTGCAACGAAGCAAACCGCCCGCCGCCGGGATGCGCGGCGCGCGAGGGACTTGTCCAGCGTTGCCTCAGGGCTGCCGCTTGGGCAGTTCGATGCGCAGTTCACGGCCGCCGGGCTGCGACAAGCGCACCGCCGCCTTCTCCACCGCCACCAGCTTCACCCCGGCTCGACCTCGGCGCCCACACGCCAGTGCCGGGGCGGTTTGCCGTCAATGGCCATCAGCGCTGCGCCGCGCTCACCCCGGCTGCCGCCAGCACGCCCAGCAGGCGGTAGCGCGTCGCCGCATCCGGCGCGGCGGCAACCAGCGCCGGTCCACCGCCTGTGCCCAGCAGCCGGCCAATCGCCGCTGCGTCCGGCGCGGGCTGGGCCGACGGCGCGGCCGCGGCGACGAGCGCATCGGGCCGGTCCGCTGCGACCGAAGCCACGCGCAGCCCCAGGCCGCCGCGGCCGCCGCGGTGGCCGCCCACACCACGAACGCCAGGCTGCGTGCGGCCCAGAGGGAGGAACGGTCTGCTGTCATGGCGGCCGATTATGATGGAAGCGCTCCGACGAACTTTGCCTCCTGCCTCCCGATGTCCCTGCCCTGATTCCCCGCCTTGCGCAGCGCCTGCAGCGCGGCTTCACGCTGATCGAGCTCATGGTCGTGCTGGTGATCATCGGCGTGCTCGCGGCGCTGATCGTGCCCAACGTGCTCGACCGCGCGGACGATGCCCGCGTGACCGCTGCACGCACCGACATCGCCAACCTGATGCAGGCGCTCAAGCTCTACAAACTCGACAACCAGCGCTACCCCACCGCCGAGCAAGGGCTGCAGGCGCTGGTGAAGAAGCCCACCAGTGGGCCGATTCCGCCGAACTGGAAGCCCTACCTCGACAAGCTCCCCAACGACNCCTGGGGCCGGCCCTACCAGTACCTGAACCCCGGCATTCGCGGCGAGATCGACGTGCTCTCCTTCGGCGCCGACGGCCAGCCCGGCGGCGAGGGCAAGGATGCGGACATCGGCAGCTGGCAATGACGCCGCGCGCGGCCCCGCGCGGCCGCGCGGCTTCACGCTGCTCGAACTGCTGGTGGTGCTGGCGCTCGTCGCCGTCGCCACCGCGGGCGTCAGCCTCTCGCTGCGCGACGCCGACCACGCCCGCCTGGAACGGGAAGCCGTGCGGCTGGCCGCGCTGCTCGATGCCGCACGGGCCCAGTCGCGCGCCAGCGGCATCCCCGCGCGCTGGCAGACCACGGCCGATGGCTTTCGCTTCAGCGGACTCCAGGGCAGCNCCTGGCCGACCCAGTGGCTGCACGCCGATACCCGCGCCGCGGGCGATCCGGTGCTCGTGCTCGGCCCCGAGCCGATGATTCCACCGCAGAGCCTGGTGCTCACGCGGGCCGGCGCAAGCGCCGAGCGCGTGCGCATCCGTACCGACGGCCTGCACCCCTTCACGGTGCAAGCCGAGCCCGCTGCGCGATGAGCCGCTTTTCCCCCGCATGGCACTGCGAAGCTGAGAGGAAGTCAGTCGTGCGCGGCTTCACGCTGATCGAGGTGCTGGTGGCGCTGGGCATCGTGGCCGTGGCGCTGGCCGCAGGCGCGCGCGCCACCTCGGCGCTCACCGAGAACGCAAGCCGCCAGCGTGATGCGCTGCTGGCGCAGCTGTGCGCGCAGAACACCCTGGTGCAGCTGCGGCTGTCGCGCCAGCTGCCCGACGTGGGCGACAGCACGCAGAGCTGCGAGCAGGCCCGTCGCCGCTTCACCGTGCGGCTGTCGGTGCGGGGCACGCCCAACCCCTCCTTCCGTCGCGTCGATGCGCGGGTAAGCGAGGGCGACACGCCGCTGCTGTCGCTGTCCACCGTGGTCGGCCGGTACTGATAGCCAGCCATGCGGCGCGCGCGCGGATTCACCCTCGTCGAGGTGCTGGTGGCCATTGCGGTGATGGCGCTGATGAGCCTGCTGGCCTGGCGCGGCCTCGACGGCATGCGCAACACGCTCGAAGTGGTGCGCAGCGGCGAGAACGACGTGCTCGCGCTGCAGGCCGGACTGGGTCAGTGGCAGGCCGACCTCGACGCGCTGCAGGACGCACCGGACACCCCAGCCCTGGACTGGGACGGCCTGGTGCTGCGCATGACCCGGCGCGACAGCGGCAGCGAGGACGAAGCGCTCACGGTGGTGGCCTGGAGCCGCCGCGCCGCCGACGGTGCCTGGCTGCGCTGGCAGTCGCCCNCCTTGCGCAGCCGGGCCNGCCTGGGCCGACGCCTGGGCGCAGGCGCAGCTCTGGGCGCGCACCCCGGCGAGGCGCAGCGCGCGCGGGTGCGCGTGGCCGCGCTGGAGGGCTGGGAGCTGTTCTACTTCCGCAACAACGCCTGGAGCAACCCGCTCTCCAGCGCCGAGGGCGCGCCTGCCGCGACGGCCGGTGGCGCCGGCAGCCCCGGCAGCGGCGAGCCCGCAGCGGCCGCCGGCGTCGGCGTCGGCGCGCGCATCCCCGATGGCGTGCGCCTCGTGCTCAAGCTCGGGGCGGACAAGCGCTCGGCGGCANGCTTGCAACTCGACTGGGTGCGGCCCACGCTGGTCGCCACGCCATCATGAGCCGGCCGGCCGCACCGAAGCACCAGGCGGCCGCCCAGCGTGGCGCCGCGCTGCTGCTGGCGATGCTCACCGTCACCCTGGTGGCCAGCCTGGCCGCCAGCGCGCTGTGGCAACGCTGGCGCTCCGTAGAGGTGGAAAGCGCGGAGCGCGCGCGCCAGCAGGCCGCGTGGATCCTCACCGGCGCGCTGGACTGGGCGCGGCTGATCCTGCGCGAGGATGCCCGCACCGGTGGCGCCGACCATCTCGCCGAGCCCTGGGCGCTGCCGCTGCAGGAGGCCCGGCTGTCCACCTTCCTGGCGATGGACGCCGACAGCAGCGCCGTGGAGCGCGAGGCCTTTCTGTCAGGCCAGATCATCGACCTGCAATCGCGGCTGAACCTGCTCAATCTGCTCGATGGCGACAAGCTTTCGCCCCCGGCGCAGCAGGCGTTTGCGCGCCTGTTCGAGCAGCTCGGCCTGCCCGCGTCCGAGCTCAACCGACTGAGCCAGGGCCTGCTCGCGGCGCAGCGCGGCACACGCGCCGGCACCACCGGCGCCGATGCGCCGCTGATGCCACAGACGCTGCCCCAGCTTGGCTGGCTGGGCCTGCGGCCGCAGACGCTGGCGCGCCTGGCCCCGCATGTGAGCCTGCTGCCCGGCCAGGTACCGGTGAACGTCAACACGGCCGGCCTCGAGGTGTTGATGGCCGCCGTGCCGGGCCTCAGCCGCGCCGACGCCACCCGCATGCTCGCCGAGCGCGAGCGCGCGCACTACCCCACGCTCATCGACAACCGGCTGCCGGCGCCGGTGCTGGCCGCGGCCGGCGGCGGGCAACTCGCCGTGGCCAGCCGCTTCTTCGAAGTGCATGGCCGGCTGCGGCTCGACGATCTGGTGGTGGAAGAGGTGTCGGTGGTGCAGCGCGACGGCCTGAGCGTCAAAGTGCTGCGGCGCCAGCGCCAGACGCCGCCCGCACCCAGGCCTACCCCATGAACATGACCCCGTTGTGACGCAAGCGCTCTCTACAATGCAGCCGAGCCCCCGCACACCGACCCACCCGGTTCGGCCGCGGCTTCCGAGCTGACCCACTCCCTGCATGCTGATTCTCGTTCTGCCCGACGGCGCAGCGCCCCACGCGCGCTACCCCCATGTGCTGGTGACCGAAGGCAGCGCCGCGGACGCGCCCGCCCTCGCCAGCGCCCAAGGCCTGCCGCCGGTGCGGCGCGGCGAGGAGGTCGTCGCCATCGTGCCCGCCCACGCGCTGAGCTGGCACCGGGTGCGCCTGCCGCGCGGCGTGGGCCCGCGCTCGCCGCGGCTGCGCACCGTGCTCAACAGCCTGCTCGAAGACCGGCTGCTCGACGAGCCGGAGCGCTTGCACGTCGCCCTGNGGGGCCAGGCCAGCGCCGAGGGCGAGACCTGGGTCGCCGTGTGCGACCGGACCTGGCTGCGCGAGCATGTGCAGGCGCTCGAAGCAGCGGGCCGCGCGCCCGACCGCATCGTGCCGGAGGCAGCGCCGCTCGACGAAACCACCGACACCCGCCCGACCGTGCAGGTGCTGGGCGAGGCCGACCACCCGCGGCTGCGCGTGTGCCGCAGCGCCGGCGTGATCGAACTGCCCNTTCTCGCGCGAGGCTGGGCGCTGGCGCTGGGCGGCGATGGCGGCGGCGGGGCCGATGACACGCTGGCCGTGCAGGCCGAGCCCGCTGTCGCGGCCCTGGCCGAACAGACGCTGCAGCGCCGCGTGCGCCTGCAGCCGCGCGGCGCGCGCTGGGCGCAGGCCGCCGGCAGCCCGTGGAACCTTGCGCAGGGCGAGTTCGCGCAGCACGGCGGTCGCGGCGCGCTGCGGCGCATGGCGGTCGCGGCGCGTGAGTTCCTGCAATCACCCCTGTGGCGGCCGCTGCGCTGGGGCGTGGTGGCGCTGCTGCTGGTGCAGATCGCCGGCCTCAACCTCTGGGCCTGGCGCGAGCGCGCGGACTGGCGCGCGCGGCAGGCCGCCATCGATGGCGTGCTCACCCGCTCCTTTCCCGGGGTGCGCGTGGTGGTGGATGCGCCCGCGCAGATGGCGCGTGAACTCGGGCAGCTGCGCCAGGCCACCGGCGCGAGCAGCCACGAGGACCTCGAGCCCATGCTGGCCGCGCTGGCCGCCAGCCTCGAACCCGGCGCGGCGCTGACCGCACTCGACTACCAAAGCGGCGCGCTGCGCGTGAGCGGCCCCGCCACGGACGATGCCGCGCTCGCCCGGCTGGAAGCCCGCNTGCGCGAGCGCGGCTACCGCGCCAGCCGCGACGAGGGGCGGCTGCGCCTGCAAGCCCTCTCCAACCCGACGTCCACCCCGACGCCATGACCACCAAGCTCTCGACGTCCCCCGATCGGCGCTGCACGCGCGCTGGGCTGCCCTGGGCCCGCGCGAACGCCTGGGCGTAGGTGCGGCGGCGCTGGTGGTGCTCGCCGCCGTGCTGTGGACCCTTGCGCTGGCGCCGGCGCTGTCCGTCTGGCGCGAGGCCCCGGCCCGGCAGGCCGCGCTGGACGCCCGCGCGCAGCGCATGCAGGCCCTGGCCGCCGAAGCGCAGGCGCTGCGCCAGCAGCCAANNGGCCTCGCGCGAGGAAGCACTGCGCGCGCTGCAGCAANNCTCGTCCAGGCGCATGCGGCGGCCGTGCAGCTCAGCGTGGTGGACGACCGCGCCACGCTCACGCTGCGCGGGCTCGACGCCGCCGCGCTGGCCGACCTGCTCGCGCGCGCACGCATGGACGCACGCGCCCTACCCGTGCAGGCGCAGCTCACGCGCGCGACAACCGCCGGTGAGCCGCCCGCACAAGCGGCGCCGGCCCGCTGGAACGGCACCCTGGTGCTCTCGCTGCCTGCCCCATGAAGCCGCGCCGCCCGTCACCCGATTCACGCAGCCGTTCGCCCTGGCGCTGGGCCGTCAGTGGCGCGGCCGTGGGCGCCGTGGGTGCGGTGCTGGTGTTCGCGCCGGCGTCCTGGCTGGCGGCGGGGCTGGCGCAGGCCAGTGCCGAGCGGGTGCGCCTGCTCGATCCGCGCGGCACCGTCTGGCAGGGCTCGGGGCTGCTGCAACTCACCGGCGGCGCGGGCAGCCGCGATGTGGCCGTGCTGCCGGGCCGCGTGCAATGGCATCTGCAACCGCGCTGGAGCGGCCTGGCCGCCACCCTGCGGGCCGACTGCTGCACGCCCGAGCCGCTGCGCCTGGACCTGGCGCTGCAGCCACGCGGTGCGGTGCTGGGCGTCGATGGCGGCGGGAATTCGGACTGGCCGGCCGCGCTGCTCGCCGGGCTGGGCGCGCCGTGGAACACCTTGCAACTCGATGGCCGGCTGGTGCTGCGCACCGAGGGCCTGCGCCTGCACTGGGCGGCGGGCCGGCTCGAACTCGACGGCGCGGCCGAACTGCTCGCGCGGGACGTGGCCTCGGCGCTCTCGCCGCTCAAGCCGCTGGGCAGCTACCGGCTGCGCGTGGAGGGCGGGGCGACGCCGACGCTTTCGCTGCAAACCGTCGAAGGCGCGCTGCAACTCTCCGGCGCGGGCCGCTGGGTGGGGCAGCGCCTGCATTTCCAGGGCGAGGCCCGCGCAGCCCCGAGCNGCGAAGCGGCCTTGTCCAACCTGCTCAACCTGCTGGGGCGGCGCAACGGGCCGCGCTCCCTGATTTCTCTGGGCTGACACACCATGAAGCACCCCTTCGCCGAGCGCCGCCTGCGCGCCCAAAGAACTCTTTTTCGATAGCACTCCCTGTCCTTTTGACGCTGGGGGCCGGGGCAATTCATGCCCAGGAGGCTGCGGTGAGGCCCGGTGAGCCGGTGACGCTGAACTTCCAGAACGCCGAGATCGAGTCCGTGGCCCGCACCCTGGCCACGCTGACCGGCCGCAACGTGGTGGTGGACCCGCGCGTCAAAGGCGTCATCACCCTGGTGACGGAGCGCGCGGTGAGCCCGGCGGCCGCCTGGGCGCAGTTTCTCGCCACGCTGCGGCTGCAGGGCTTCACCGTGGTGGAGGCCGACGGCCTGTACAAGGTGGTGCCCGAGGCCGAGGCCAAGCTGCAAAGCGCCGCGGTGGCCGCCGACCAGGTGCCCGCCGCGGGCGGCCAGATCATCACGCAGATCTTCAACCTGCGGCACGAGTCGGCCAACAACCTGCTGCCGGTGCTGCGCCCGCTCATCAGCCCGAACAACACCATCAACGTCAACCCGGGCAACAACAGCCTGGTCATCACCGACTATGCGGACAACCTGCGGCGCATCGCGCGCATCATCGCCGCGATGGACCTGCCCAATGCCACCGATGTGGAGGTGATTCCGCTGCGCCACGCGGTGGCGGCCGAGCTGGCGCCGCTGGTGAACAAGCTCGTCGAATCCGGCAGCGGCGGCGCGGGCGGCGCGCCCGCCGGCCAGGTGGACACGAGCTACCGCACCACCATCCTCGCCGAGCCGCGCAGCAATGCGCTGATCGTGCGCGCGGCCAATGCGGCGCGGTTGGCGCTGGTGAAGTCGCTCATCGACAAGCTCGACCGCGCGCCGCAGGGCAGCGACGGCAAGGCGGCCGCCAACGGCAACATCCACGTGGTCTACCTCAAGAACGCCGACGCCACGCAGCTTGCTGCCACCTTGCGCGCCGCGCTCTCGGGCGAGNGCGCGCGGCACGGCCACCCCGCCACCGCGTCCACCACGGCCGCCAGCCCCACGGCGGCGACGGCCGCCACCGCCAGCACGGCGCGCGCCGGCGGCGGCGAATCCACCACCGGCGGGCAGATTCAGGCCGACGTGGCGACCAATGCGCTCATCATCACCGCGCCGGAGCCGCAGTACCGGCAGCTGCGCGCCGTCATCGACCAGCTCGACGCGCGCCGTGCGCAGGTGTTCGTGGAAAGCCTCATTGCCGAGGTCAACGCCGACAAGGCGGCCGAGTTCGGCATCCAGTGGCAAGGGCCCATCGGCAAGAAGGGCGACGGCGTGGTCGGCCTCATGGGCACCAACTTCACCATCGGCGGGGCCAACATCATCTCGCTGGCCGCACAGACGGCGAGCAACCCGCAGGCGCCTTCGCCGGGCCTGAACTTCGGCCTGGCGCAGCGCACCAACGGCATCTATGTGCTGGGCTTCCTGGCGCGCTTCCTGCAGGCCAACGGCGACGGCAACATCCTCTCCACGCCCAATCTGCTCACGCTGGACAACCAGGAGGCGAAGATCGTCATCGGCCAGAACGTGCCCTTCGTCACCGGCCAGTACACCAACGCCAACACCGGCGGCAACGGCGCGGTCAACCCGTTCCAGACCATTGAACGCAAGGACGTGGGCCTGACCCTGCGCGTCAAGCCCCAGGTCAGCGAGAACGGCACGGTGAAGATGCAGATCTTCCAGGAGGTCTCCAGCGTGCTGCCGAGCTCGCTCAACGACCCCAAGGGCCCGACCACCAACAAGCGATCCATCGAGTCCACGGTGCTGGTCGAGGACGGCGGCATCGTCGTGCTCGGCGGCCTGCTGCAGGACGAGTTCGCCGACAACGAAGAGAAGGTGCCCGGCCTGGGCGACGTGCCGGTGGTGGGCAACCTGTTCAAGAGCCAGACGCGCAGCCGCAAGAAGACCAACCTGATGGTCTTCCTGCGCCCGGTGGTGCTGCGCGACGCGCAGGCCACCGACAGCCTCTCGATGGACCGCTACGAGCTCATGCGCGGCACGCAAAGCGCGGTGCAGCCCAGCGAATCGGCCGTGGTGCCCATCAATTCGGCCNCCCTGCTGCCCCCGCGCGGCGCCCAGGAGCGCCGCCCCGCCGCTGCGCCCGTGTCGGCCGCGCCGCGGGCGGTGAGCGGCGAGCGCTGATCGACACGCGACGAACCCGACCATGCGCTACCCCCTTCCCTACGCCTTTGCCCGCGCGCACCAGCTGCTGCTCGAAGACGAGGGCGATCGCGCCACGCTGTGGCTCTCGGACGCGCCCGAC
Source organism: Burkholderiaceae bacterium (assembly GCA_013693755.1). GTDB lineage: Bacteria > Pseudomonadota > Gammaproteobacteria > Burkholderiales > Burkholderiaceae_C > Tibeticola. The sequence continues at coordinate 2,014,078 of CP059256.1, read as the reverse complement.
TGGAGCGCCGTGGGCGAGGTGCAGCGCAAGCATGCGCGCGCCGAGGCGCCGCTGGCCATCGCGCGGGCCGATGCCGCCAGCCTCGCGCAGCGCATCAGCGCCGCCTATGCGCAGGGTGAATCGAGCGCCGCGGCGGTGGTGAGCGAGGTCGAGAGCGACGCCGACCTCTCGCGCATGATGCAGGAGCTGCCCGCCGTGGAGGACCTGCTCGAGACCGCCGACGACGCGCCCATCATCCGTATGCTCAACGCGCTGCTGACCCAGGCCGCGCGCGACGGCGCGAGCGACATCCATATCGAACCCTACGAGCGGCACTCGAGCGTGCGCTTTCGCGTCGACGGCACGCTGCGCGAGGTGGTGCAGCCCAACCGCGCGCTGCATGCGGCGCTCATCAGCCGGCTCAAGATCATGGCCGAGCTCGACATCGCCGAANAACGCCTGCCGCAGGACGGCCGCATTGCGCTGCGCATCGGCACGCGCGCGGTGGATGTGCGCGTCTCCACACTCCCCAGCGCGCATGGCGAGCGCGCGGTGCTGCGCCTGCTCGACAAATCCGACAGCCGCCTCACCCTCGAAGCGGTGGGCATGCAGGGCGAGGTGCTGGCGCAGTTCAGCCAGCTCATCGCGCAGCCGCACGGCATCCTGCTCGTCACCGGCCCCACCGGCAGCGGCAAGACGACCACGCTCTACGCCGCGCTGCAGCGGCTCGACGCCGCCACGCTCAACATCATGACGGTGGAAGACCCGATCGAGTACGAGCTGCCCGGCATCGGGCAGACGCAGGTCAACCCCAAGATCGAGCTCGATTTCGCGCGCGCGCTGCGCGCCATCCTGCGGCAAGACCCCGACGTCATCATGATCGGCGAGATCCGCGACTTCGAAACCGCGCAGATCGCCATCCAGGCCAGCCTCACCGGCCACCTGGTGCTGGCCACCCTGCACACCAACGACGCCGCCAGCGCCGTCACCCGGCTGACCGACATGGGCGTGGAGCCGTTCCTGCTGAGCTCCTCGCTGCTGGGCGTGCTCGCGCAGCGCCTGGTGCGCAAGCTCTGCCCGCACTGCCGCCGGCAGGATGCGCAAGGCCAGTGGCACGCCGTGGGCTGCGAGCAATGCGGCCACACCGGCTACGCGGGGCGCACCGGCGTGTTCGAGCTGCTGGTGGCCAATGAGGCCATCCGCGGCCTCATCCACGCCCAGGCCGGCGAGGCCGACATCCGCCGCGCCGCGCAGGCCGCCGGCATGCGCCTGATGCGCGAGGACGGCGAACGGCTGGTGGCGGGCGGCGTGACCAGCCGCGAGGAACTGCTGCGCGTCACGCGCGACTGAAAGCGACCCGCCGCCCGCCATGCCCGCCTACCGCTACGAAGCCCTCGACGCCGACGGCAAGGCCCTCAAAGGCTTGATCGAGGCCGACACCGCGCGCGCCGCGCGCGGCCTGCTGCGCGNNCAAGCCCTGGTGCCGCTGCGGGTGGAGCCGGTCGCCAACGCCGAGGCCGAGGGCGGCGCGAGCCGGGGCGGCTGGCTGACGCCGCGGGTGTTCAACGCCACCACGCTGGCCATCTGGACGCGCCAGATCGCCGGGCTGGTGGCCGCCGGCCTGCCGCTGGAGCGCGCGCTCGTCGCTGGCCGAGGAGAGCGAGGATGAGCGTCAACGCACGCTGGCCGCGGCCCTGCGCGCCGAGGTCAACGCCGGGGCGAGCTTCGCCGCTGCGCTCGCGCGCCATCCGCGCGCCTTTCCCGAGGTGTACCGCGCCGTGGTGGCGGCGGGCGAGCAAAGCGGCCAGCTCGGCGGCGTGCTCGAGCGCCTGGCCGACGACCTGGAGCAGCGCCAGGCGCTGCGCGCCAAGCTGCTCGGCGCGGCGCTCTACCCCNNGCCATCGTGACGCTGGTGGCGCTGGCCATCGTGGTGTTTCTCGTCACCTACGTGGTGCCGCAGGTGGCCGGCGTGTTCGCGGGAACCAAGCGCGCGCTGCCCTTTCTCACCACGCTGATGCTGGGCCTGAGCGCGGCGGTGCGCCAGTACGGCTGGATCGCGCTCGGTGTTCTTTNNTTGATAGCAATTGGTGGCCGCTTGGCGCTGGGGAACCCGGTGTTTCGCGAGAAATTCGACGCCGCGTGGCTGCGTGCGCCGCTGGTCGGACGGCTCTCGCGCGGCTACAACGCTGCGCGCTTTGCCGCCACGCTGGCCTTGCTGGCAGGTGCGGGCGTGCCGATTCTGCGCGCCCTGCAGGCGGCGGCCGAAACCCTCTCCAACCGCGCCATGCGCAGCGACGCACTCGATGCCCTGGTGCTGGTGCGCGAAGGTGCTCCGCTGGCCTCGGCACTGGCGCAGAAAAAGCGTTTTCCCGGCCTGCTGGCCATGTTCGCCCGCCTGGGCGAGCAGACCGGGCGGCTGCCCACCATGCTCGAACGGGCAGCGGCGCAACTCGCCGCCGAGGTGCAGCGCCGCGCCATCGCGCTGGCGACCTTGCTCGAGCCGCTGCTCATCGTCACCATGGGCGCGGTGGTCATGCTCATCGTGCTGGCCGTGCTGCTGCCCATCATCCAGCTCAACCAGCTCGTTCGCTGAAGCCACCCCGTCCCGCTGACCCATGGCCGCCACCCTCGACAACCAGCTCGTCGTCGCCATCTCCTCGCGCGCGCTGTTCGACCTCGAAGAGGAAAACCGCGTGTTCGAGCAGGCCGACGACCGCGCCTACATGCGGCTGCAGCTCGACCGCCTGGAGCAGCCCGCCCATCCGGGCGTGGCCTTCTCGCTGGTGAAGAAGCTGCTCGCCTTCAACGACGCCCAGCATGCGCGGGTGGAGGTCGTCATGCTCTCGCGCAACGACCCAGTCTCGGGCCTGCGCGTGTTCCGCTCGGTGGAGACGCACGGCCTCACCGTCACCCGCGGCGTGTTCACCCGCGGCCGCGACNCCTGGCCGTACCTGAGCCCCTTGCGCGCCAACCTGTTCCTCTCGGCCAACCCCGACGATGTGCGCGCCGCACTCAAGCTGGGCTTTCCGGCGGCCACCGTGGCCACCCATGCGGCCCGCGCCTCCGACCGCTACCCCAACGAGGTGCGCATCGCCTTCGACGGTGACGCGGTGCTGTTCTCCGACGAGGCCGAGCGCGTCTACCAGCACGCCGGCCTGCCCGCGTTCCAGCAACACGAGCGCGACCGCGCGGTGCACCCGCTGCCCGAAGGCCCGTTCAAACCCTTGCTCGCCGCGCTGCACCGGCTGCAGCAGGAGGGCACGCCCGCCATGCGCATCCGCACCGCGCTGGTGACCGCACGCAGCGCCNCCGCGCACGAGCGTGCGATCCGCACGCTGATGAACTGGAACATCGAGGTCGACGAAGCCATGTTCCTCGGCGGACTCTCCAAGGGCGAATTCCTCGCCGCCTTCGAGCCCGATTTCTTCTTCGACGACCAGACCGGCCACATCGAACAAGCCGCCCGCCACGTCCCCGCCGGTCATGTGGCCAGCGGCGTGTCCAACGTCTGAAAACCATGACCGGGCGCGGTGCTCGCCGCCGGGATCACGCCCAGGCCGCGCCCCACATCCCCATGAGGTTCGCACCATGAACGCACCCGCCACCCCGACAGGGGCCACGCCAACGCAGCCAGTCACATCGCGCTGGCGCGCCCTGCGCAGCTTCCTCAGCAAGGCCCTGCACCTGTCGCTTCCCTACTTCCGCTCGGAGGAGAAGTGGAAGGCGCGGGCGCTGCTGGCGGCCATCATCGCGCTCAACCTCGGCGCGGTGTACATGCTGGTGCAGATCAACGAATGGAACCGACTGTTCTACGACGCGCTGCAGAACAAGGACCAGGCGGCGTTCTGGACGCAGCTCGGGCGGTTTGCGGTGCTGGCGTTCATCTACATCGCCATCGCCATCTACCGCTTCTATCTCACGCAGTTGCTCGAGCTGCGCTGGCGCGCCTGGATGACGGCGCAATACGCCACGCGCTGGCTCAGCGACCATGCGTTCTACCGCATTGAGCTCTCGCGCTTCACCCGCGCCGACACCGACCGCCCCGACGACCCCGCGGCCCAGCCCGACAACCCGGACCAGCGCATCCAGGAGGACATCAACCTGTTCACCACGCAGACGGTGGGCCTGTCGATGGGGCTGCTCAACGCCACGGTGACGCTGGTGAGTTTCGTCGGCATTCTGTGGTCGCTGTCGGGGCCGTTTGCCTTCGAGCTCGGCGGGCAGAGCTGGAGCATTCCCGGCTTCATGGTGTGGATGGCGGTGGTGTATGCGCTGGCGGGCAGCTGGCTGGCGCACCGCATCGGCCGCCCGCTGATCGGGCTCAACTTCCGCCAGCAGCGCTACGAGGCGGACTTCCGCCACCACCTGGTGCGCGTGCGCGAGTACAGCGAAGCCATCGCGCTCGACCGCGGTGAGGCGGCCGAGCGCCGGCAGATCGACCTGCGCTTCAAGCCGGTGCTGCAGAACATGCTGGAGCTGCTGCGCGCGCAAAAGCGCCTGACCGGCTTCACCGTGGGCTTTGGCCAGGCGGCGGTGGTGTTTCCGTTTCTGGTGGCGGCGCCGCGGTTCTTCAGCGGGGCCATCCAGCTTGGCGAGCTGATGCAGATCGCCAGCGCCTTCAGCCAGGTGCAGGATGCGCTGTCCTGGTTCGTGAACAACTACGACGCGCTGGCAAGCTGGCGCGCCACCACCGACCGCCTGAGCGGCTTCGACGCACGGCTTTCCGAAGGAAAATCTCCAGACTCCAGCGCCAAACCGTGCAGTGACGCTCCTGAAAACAAGCCCCGGGCGACGGATCTGCACATCGCCCTGCCCGACGGCACGCCGCTGGTGGCTGCCGCGCAGCTGGCGGTGGCGCCGCAGNGCTCGGTGCTGCTGGCCGGGCCTTCGGGCGCGGGCAAGTCCACGGTGTTTCGCGCGCTGGCGGGCATTTGGCCGCATGCCCAGGGCACGGTGTGCCTGCCGCCGGACAGCATGTTCATTCCGCAACGCCCCTACATGCCCAACGGCAGCCTGCGCGCCGCACTGGCCTACNCCGAGCCGCCCGAGCGCTACGACGACGCCGCGCTGCGCCAGGCGCTCGAAGACGCGCTGCTGCCAAACCTGGTCAACCGCCTCGACGACGCCGACGCCTGGAGCCAGAAGCTCAGCGGCGGCGAAAGCAACNGCCTGGCCATTGCGCGCGTGCTGCTCAAGCGCCCGCGCTGGGTGTTCGCCGACGAGGCCACCAGCGCGCTCGACGCCGAAGCCGAGGCCACGCTCTACGCCCGGCTCGCGGCGCTGGCCGAGCAGCGCGGCGGCGCACTGGTGTCCATCGCGCACCGGCCCTCGGTGGCGGCCTTCCACCCGGTGCAGTGGCGGCTGGTGCCGCAGGCCCAGGTGACCAGCCCATCGCCCAACCCGGCCCAGCCCCAGGCGACGGCCGATGCGGCGCGCTACCGGCTCGAGGCCGCGCCGCTGGCTGCGTCAGCCCTGGCCTGAGCGCGCAGCGGCCGCTGCGTCCAGGCCGGAGCGCCACTGCGCCCAGCCGCGTGCGCGCAGCACGCAGGCCGGGCATTCGCTGCAGCCGTAGCCCCAGGCGTGGCGCTGGCCGCGCTCGCCGCGGTAGCAGGTGTGGGTGTGCTCGACGATGAGCGCCACCAGCGCCTCGCCGCCGTCCTGCGCCGGGAGCCCCCGCCGCGCGTCGTGCGCGGCGCCCAGCGTCTGCGCCAAGGCCCAGGTCTCGGCCTTGTCGAGCCACATCAGCGGCGTGTCGATGCGCAGCCGCCGGTCCAGCCCCAGCGACAGCGCCACCTGCAGCGCCTTCATGGTGTCGTCGCGGCAGTCGGGGTAGCCGGAAAANTCCGTCTCGCACACGCCCGTGACCAGCGCCTGCGCGCCGCGCCGGTAGGCCAGCGCCGAGGCGAGCGTGAGGAAGATCAGGTTGCGCCCGGGCACGAAGCTGTTGGGCAGGCCCGANGCCTGCATCTCGAACGCCACCTCGCGGGTGAGCGCGCTGTCGCTGATGTCGCCCAGCACCTTGAGGTCGATGCAATGATCCTCGCCCAGCCTCGCCGCCCANGCCGGAAAGCGCTCGCGCAGGCGCGCCAGCACGGCCTGCCGCGCCTCGAGCTCCACGCGGTGGCGCTGGCCGTAGTCGAAGCCCACGGTCTCCACCTGCTCGAACTGCTCCAGCGCCTGCGCCAGGCAGGTGGTGGAGTCCTGCCCGCCGGAAAACAGCACCAGCGCCTTGTGAAAACCTTGCTTCGATGTCATTTCTGAATGTTTTGACCCGAATGCCAGCGTCAACCGGTCAGGTTTTGCTATCAACTTCGTAGTCTTCCAGCACCCCCGGCGCGTCGCCCAGCCGCTGCACGTACGCCCGCGGATGCGGTCGCTGCACCGGCTTGGGCCGCCGCACCGGCGTGCCGATGCTGAGGAAACACAGCGCCTGCTCCGCGGGTGCCAGCGCGAACAGTTGCCGCAGCGGCGCCGACGCCAGCGCCTGCCCGGCGGTCAGCGAGGCGCCGAAGCCCAGCGCATGCGCCATCAGCAGCATGTTCTGCAGCGCGCAGCCGGCCGAGACCAGCCGCTCCACCGGCGCGACGACGGTACCTCCATGCGACTCGCTCGCGTCGGGCGGCTCGTCGGTCAACCGCGCCACCGCCAGCAGCAGCACCGGGGCGTGGTGGGCNTTTTCTTCGGCGCGCACGAGGGCCTCGGCGGGCGCTGCGGGGTCGCGCTCGCGCAGCGCTGCNGCAAACGCCTCGCCCAGNCGCGCGCGCGCCGCAGCGGGCACGAGCACGAAGCGCCAGGGCAGCAGCTGCCGATGGTCTGGCGCCGCCGCAGCGGCCTCGAGTATCAGCCGCAGCTGCGCCGCATCCGGCCCCGGCGGGCCNAGCCAGCGCGGCAGCACCGTGCGCCGGCTGTGGATCAGCGCCGCGACCAGCTCGGCCGTGGCGGCGTGGGGCGAATCAACCGGCGCGTCCATCGGCCCTCGCCTGCCCGTACCAGCGCACATGGCGCGCGCCCCAAACGATCATCACCAATACCCACAACGCTGCCGCGCCCAGCAGCGCCCAGCCCGTCGCGAGCGGCAGCGCCGCCCACAGCCGCAGCAAGACCGCCAGTTGCAGCAACCAGAACAACGCCCAGACCCGGTCATCTGCCACCAGCGCGCGGCCGCTGTGCCCGGCCGACACCCGCGTCACCATGGCCAGAATCAGGGACCCGAGGCAGCCCATGGTCAGCGCATGCAAGGCGCCCAGCGGTAACACCGGCGCGCCCAACACAAGCTGCAGCCCNCGGCTCAGACCCGCCAGTAGGAACGCCAGCCCCAGCCAGACGAAACCCAGATGCAGCATGGCCAGCAGCCGCACCTTGAGGCTTTGCACCAGCCCNCAGTCCACCGCCAACCAGACCAGCACCGCGCCTATGGCCCCCTCGAGCACAGCGAGCGTCATCCATACGCCCCAGGGCAGCGCACCTCGNGCCTCAAACCACAACGCCGCAAGCTCCAGCGCCGCAGCGCCCAGCATCAGCCACAACACCCAGAACGGCCGCCACGCCTCGATGAACGGCAACGCGCTGGAGGTGAAGAACGGCAGCATCCGGTGCGCCACCACCACGAACACCGGCACTATGCAGGCCCACAAGCCCGCGAGCACAAACCGCTGCGCCAGGCCCGCGTCCCCCACCGCCAGGGCCAGCGCCTCGGCTGCGAGCGCCGCCACACCCAGCGCCAGCGCCACGCCCACCGCCTGGGCGTGCACACGGTCAGGCACGGGGCTGCGCACGATCAGCCGCCANAAGCGCACGGTCAGCGCCGCCCACCCCGCCGCGGCCAAGGCCAGCGCAAGAACCGCCAGCACCTGGAACAGCGAGGCGCCGATGAGAAACAACGGCCACGCCAGCGTGTAGATCAGCAACGGCCCCAGCAACTGCCGCGCCTGCGGNGCGGGTACGGCCAGCCACTTCGGTCCGGCGGTGTAGAGAAAGCCTGCGAAATACAGCGGCATGAAGCCCCACACCATCACGCTGGCGTGCCCCAGGGTGGGCGACAACGCCCACGGCCAGACCGGCAGCAGCCCCACGCGTTGCGCCAGCACGGCAATCCACCACAGGCTCGCGCCGATCAGGTTGAGCGTCGCAAGAAANAAGCCCAGCCGGTGCGGCGCGAGCAGCACATGCGCCAGCCGCCACCGCCGCGATGGTGGCGCCACAGGGGCACCGGCTGCGCGCTTGCCGCCCTGCCGGCGGCACTCGCACTGGCGGCTGGAGCGTGTTCACCCGCAAGCCCCGATGTGCCCGCAGGCGGTGCAGTATTCGCAGCCGTCCTTGCGGATGACGGCGTGCGCGCCGCATTCGCTGCACTTCTTGCCCGCCATCACCGGCGGCGCAGCGCGCAGGCTGGCGGGTGCGGCGGCGGCGGCCGTTGCCGGCGGCGTGTCGGCCTCCACACCGCTGCGCCGCGCGATCAGGTTCTGCAGCGCGTAGGCAATCGCCGCCACTTCCGAGTCGTGCCACATCGGCACTTCGGTGCCGTCGGCCTTGCGGTAGGTGCCCAGGCGCACCGGGCCGCGGTCNCAGGCGACCTTGCGCATGTCGCGCAGCGCGCGGTCAAGAAAGCCGCCGCGTGCGGCCAGCGACAGCAGCCGCATGCTCGAGGTGATCCACTGCTGCGATTCGCCGCTCTGCCCCACGGGCATGAAGAACTCGATGGCGCGCTCCACCGTGCCCTTGCCGTCTGCGCGCGGCACCGGCAGGAAGGAGACGATGAGGTAGAGCGTCTTGTGGCCTTCCTGCGTCCAATATTCGATCTTCTCGGCCACGGCGGACAGCGCGCCCTTGGGCCGGCTTTCGATGACGGTGCGCATCGGGTCGGTCACCGGCGCGCTCGCGCTCGGGGCCGCCTTCGCGGGGGCGTCGTGGGTGGAGAGCACCGAGCCCAGAATCGTGTTGGGCCGGTAGGTGGCCAGGCCCTTGAGGCGCGAGGTCCAGGCGAGTTCGTAGAGGTTCTTGAAGTCCTCGTAGGGGTAGTCGGCCGGGATGTTGACCGTCTTGGAGATCGAGGTGTCCACGAAGGGCTGCACCGCCTGCATCATGGCGATGTGCGCCCCNGCCGAAAGCTCCAGTGCGGAGACGAAGGCGCTGGGCAGCGCGGCCGTGTCGCCGCCGAGCTCGCGCCACAGCCGCCAGGCATGGTCTTCGACGGCGTATTCGCTGGTGCTGCCGTCGCTCTCGCGCTTCTTGCGCTTGTAGGTCCAGGAAAACGCCGGCTCGATGCCGTTGGAGGCGTTGTCCGCAAACGCCAGGCTGACCGTGCCCGTGGGCGCGATGGACAGCAGGTGGCTGTTGCGAATGCCGTGCGCACGGATCTGCACCTTCAGCGCCTCGGGCAGGCGGCTGGCGAAGGTGCCTTCGGCCAGGTAGCCCGCGGCGTCGAACTTCGGAAACGGCCCTTTCTCCTGGGCCAGCTCCACCGACGCCGCGTAGGCCGCATCGCGCATGCGCTCGGCGATGCGCGCGGCCATCTGGCGGCCGCCTTCTTCGTCATAGCGCAGGCCCAGCATCACCAGCGTGTCGCCCAGCCCGGTGAAGCCCACGCCGATGCGCCGCTTGGCATGCGCCTCCTCGCGCTGCTGCGGCAGCGGCCACCAGGTGAGGTCGAGCACATTGTCCAGCGCCCGCACCTGCACCGCCACCGCCTGCTCGAAGGCCGCGAAGTCGAACTGCGCCAAGCCGCCATGGCCAAACGGGTGGCGCACGAAGCGCGTGAGGATGATGGGCCCGAGGTCGCAGCAGCCGTAGGGCGGCAGGGGCTGTTCGCCGCAGTTGTGAACCACGAGGCCGTTGGCGTCGAAAGCATGCACCTCGGCCACGGTCACGTCATACACATCCTCTTCGCCGTCGGCCTCCAGGGACTCGACGGTGGCGATGAAACGCTCGCGGTTGAGGCGCCTGCGGTAGCCGGCCAGCAGCGCGTCCAGGCGCGCGGCCTTGTCGCCGTCCTCGAACCCCACACAGCGCACGAAGCGCTCCAAGTTCTCGCCACTGATGACCAGTTCGTGCAGCGGTTGAACCGCGTAGGCGGCTCGCCCGCCGCGGCCATCCGGCAAGGCCGTGAGACCCGCCCGGCTGCGCTGGCGATAGATCACCGAGGCGATGCCCAGCCGCAANAGCATGCGCTGCACCCGAGAGAGCAACGCTTCGTCGGCCTGGGTCAGACGCACGCTCACCCCCTTGGCCTGATCGCCCTGGACCGAGCCATCGGCATCGAACAGTCCGCGCAGAAGCCCGGCATAGAAAGCCGAAGACCCGCGCTCCATCGCCTCGGTCACGGTCTTGTGGCCGGGCTTCATGCCCCAGGCCAGGGCGAGTTCACGCAGCGCGGCACTCGCCATGCGGCATTCACCGCGCCCGTTCACCGGCCGCTGCCAGCCCGCGAAGTCCGACCGGTGCGGCAGGCTGCGCAGGGCCGTCTCGGCGGCCCGCATCACCCCGCCACCNCCATCGTCGGCCGCAGGAACAATGGCCCCACCGTTGGCCGCCTGAACCAGCGCGGGCGACCACACCGACAGCACCGCCTTGTCCTGGTTGAGCACCCCATCACCGATCAACAGCCCCAGCACATAGCCTTCCGCTTCACTGCCCGGGCCACCCCAACCGAGCAGGCTGCGGTGGTCGTGCAGCACGATCTCGTCGCCAGGCCGCAGTTCACCTGCCGCCGTCCAGCCGGACGCCAGTACCCATAGCGTGCGCTTGCTGACCCGGCGCACCAGGTGGTCCGCGGTGAGGCGCAGTTGATGCCCCTGCCGGGTGCGCAGGCGCAGCACGGGTTTGCGCCCGGTGGCGAAAAAGCCCTCGGACGCCAGCGGATACGCAGCCCCNTGCACCACCGCTTCGAAACGTCGGCCGATGAGCTCGCGCACCTGCCGCGGCCCCTCGGTCGTCTGCACCCAGGTGTCGGCGGTGACACAGGGGTTGGTCGCCTCGATGCGTTCGCAGTACCGCAGGTTGTTGTCCGCCGCGATGCGGTCGAGGAACAGGATGCCGGGCTCGGCGAAGTCGTAGGCCGAGCGCATCACCGTGTCCCAGAGTTCGCGGGCGGGCAGGGTGCGGTACACCCACAGGCCGTCGCCGCGCTGGAAAGCGCCCTCGGCCAGCAGGGCCGCGCCGGGNCGCGCGCGGTGCACCAGTTCCCACGGTACGTCGTCGATCAGCGCCTGCATGAAGGCGTCGGTCACGCCCACCGACACGTTGAAATTGTTCCAGCGCCCCGGCGTGCGCTTGGCGGTGATGAAGTCCAGCACGTCGGGGTGGTCGATGCGCAGCACGCCCATCTGCGCGCCGCGCCGCGCGCCCGCGCTCTCCACCGTCGCACAGGACTGGTCGAACACATTGATATAGCTGCAAGGCCCCGAGGCCAGCGAAGCCGTGGCCTTGACCTCCGCGCCGCGCGGGCGGATGCGCGAGAAGTCGTAGCCCACGCCGCCGCCGCGGCGCATGGTTTCGGCGGCTTCGCGCAGGGCTTCGTAGATGCCGGGGTAGCCCTCGTCGTCGAAGCCCTGGATGCAGTCGCCCACGGGCTGCACGAAGCAGTTGATGAGCGTGGCCTGCAGGTCGGTGCCGGCCGCGCTCATGATGCGGCCCGCGCCGATGGCGCCGGCGTGCAGGTTGTCCAGGAACTTGCGCTCCCAGGTCTCGCGCAGCTCGGGCGCCTCCACCGAGGCCAGCGCGCGCGCCACGCGCCGGTACAGGTCCTCCACGTCCTGTTCGCCGTCCTTGAGGTACTTCTCGCGCAGCACGTCGAGGCTGATGGGCTGGGTGGTGGTCAGGTCTTCAAGGGGGCAAGGGGTCGCGTTTCATCGAGAAATCTCCAAGCGATCCGGGGCGTGGCGGTTGGGCGCGCAGCCGGCCGGCAAATCCCCGAACTTTAGCCCCTCCGTGTGCGCACGAACAGCGCCCTCGAAAGGAAACGCGGCATCACGCACTTGCAAACGGGGTCGCTTCAGTCGGGTAACGTCTGCCCGTCGGATTCCAAAAGGGGGTACGGCCCGGTACCGCTATGTGATGCTACCGACGCAGGGACGAACCGACCCTGCCAAGCATCAAAGACGTAAATTTCGCCCTCCTCGATGACGTAGTGCCAACCGTGCAGACTCAGCCGACCCTCAGCAAGTCGCCGCTGCACCATCGGATAGGCGATGAGGCGTTCGAGTTGCAGCACCACCGCCCGCTGCTCGCTGCGGCGCAGGGCCTCGGGACTGACCTGAACCGGCAGCAAGGCCTCATCAGCCAGATGCAGCCAGGCCCGAAGATTCACGGCCTCTTCGGGGCGCCCTCGTAAGCGGCCCGGATGGCGCCGCAATGGCTGTGTCCGCAGACGACGATGCGCTCGACCTCCAGGCTGAGCACGGCAAATTCGATGGCCGCCGTCGTTCCATGTAAGCCATGCGAGCCGTCGTAAGGCGGCACGAATGCGCCCACGTTGCGCACGATGAACAGATCGCCCGGCCCCGCCCCGGTGAGCAGGTGCGGAACCAGACGCGAATCGGAACACCCGATGAACAACGTCTTCGGGTGTTGCCCTGCTCGACGAGCGCCTCGAAGTGTTGCTGGTACCGGGGAAATAGTCCGAATGGAAGCGGCGCAGACGCTGCAACAGCTCATCCGGCGCCGATCCCGTGCTCATTGCACCAGTGGCGTCGATGCGCCATCGAGATCGACACCAACGATTTCCGCGGCTCCGGCGAGCATGCGGATGTATTGCCGTAAAGCCGTTGCCCGGGACTGGAAGGCCAGATCGGCGGCGATCCGCGCATGCACCTCGTCGAAGCTGAGGGATCGCCCCTTGCGGCGTCCGAGCACCTCGATGATGTGCAGACCAAACCGGGTATGGACCAAGCGCGGATGAACACCCATGCCCCATGCGGAATGCTTCTGAAAGAACAGCTCGTTGGCGAGTTCCGGCGCACAGTCCTCTGGCGTGACCCAGCCGAGGTCGCCGCCGCGCGAACCGCTTGGGCAATTGGACAACTCGGCGGCGAGCGCCTCGAATCGCCCCGGCGGCACGTCCTTCGCGCACAGCTCGAGCAGCACGCGCTCGGCCCGCAAAACCAGCGCGTGGATATCCACGCCAGGCGTCACTGCAAAGAGGATGTGACGCACATGCAGCGCCTGACCCTGGACATAACGAGACCGGTTGGCCTCGTAATGGCGGCGACAGGCGTCCTCGTCCGGCGTGGGCGTCACGACGCAGTCATCCAGCATCGCCTCGATGGTGGCGCGCGCCGCGTCGTCGAGCTCGGGAGCCATGGCCGCGTGGGTCTCGGCCAGCAACCCGCGGCGCACCGCCTCCTGCCGCAGCAACTCCGTGTGCGCGCGTTCGAGCAGCTCCTCGTCGCTCGGGCGCTCGCCCGGAGGATGCAAGGCCACGCCGTTGATGCGGGCGACCTTCGGCTCCGTCATGGCCGCAGCAGTGACCATGCAGGCGCAATGGCTGTCACCACATCCGGTCAGTTCCACGCTGCTGAGTTTGGGCATGACGCTCCCTTAGTGACCCACGCTCGAATTGCTGCCAGCGGGCGCCGGTTGCACACCCAGGCGGCGGCTGCGCACCACTTGATATGGACGCGTCACGTACGCCAGCGTCGCGAAGCCGCTCCAGACATGAACCAAGCGCGTGAACGGGAAGATGAGAAAGATGCTCATGCCGAGGAACATGTGCGCCTTGAACACCCATCCCGCTTCGGCGAGCAGCTCCGGCGCACCGGGCCGAAACGTGACGATGCGCTGCGCCCACTCGGCCAGTTTGAGCATCATGCTGCCGTCGAGGTGCTGCGCGGACAGCGGGATGGTGGAGAGGCCGAGCGCAAACTGCAGCCACAGCAGTACGAGCAACACGATGTCGCTGGTCTTCGAGTGCTTGCGGATGCGGGGATCGGTCAGTCGCCGGTGCAACAGCAGCGTCACGCCAACGAAGCCCAACAGCCCGAACAATCCACCGGACACCATCGCCAGCAACTGCTTGGCGCCGGCGCTGATGAACGGCTCATAGACGAAATGCGGTGTCAGCATCCCGACCGTGTGGCCGAAGAACAGAAACAGAATGCCCACATGGAACAGGTTGCTGCCCCATCGCAGCTGGCTGGCGCGCAGGAGCTGCGAGGAGTCACTCTTCCAGGTGTATTGGTCGCGGTCGAATCGAATCAGGCTACCGAGGAGGAACACCGTCAGCGCGATGTAGGGNTAGTAGCCGAACAACAGGTTGTCGAGGTAGCTCATGCCGTCACTCCTTGGGTAGCCACTTGGCGAACGATCTGTATCGGTTGCGGATCATTGGGCCGAGCCTGCCCCCGCGTGCTGCAGCCGTCGAACACGGCCGGCTCGGCCCAGCTCTCATCGAGTTCGGGCTCGGGCGCGATCTCCACCGCTTGCACCCGCTCGCCGGCGAGATCGAGGACGGCCGCCATCACCGCCGCGTACGGACTGCGGCGCTGCTGCAAGGCGTTGAAGATGGCGTTGACGATATGCGCGACTTCGCCGAGGAATGCCTTGGCGACGGCCGGCGGCTGCGTCGAGGCAAACTCCAGCACGACACCGAGATGGTCCGGCAGTTCGTCTGGCGACAGCGCCAAGCCCGCCTTCTCATAGGTCTGCGTGAGGTCGATCATCGCCGGCCCACGGTCGCGCGAATCGCCGTGCACATGCTCGAAGAGATGCAGGGATGTCGAGCGNCCCCGGTCGAAGGTCTCGACATAGCGCGCCTCGACCTCGATCGGGTCGCCGTTGGCAAGCACGCGGGCCAGGGCGCGCAACTCGGCACGGCGCGGCGCGGCCAGCGCCGCCTCGGCGTCGATGGCAGCCATCAGCTCATCGAGCGAGGCCCGCAGATCGGCGTCTGGATACGCCAGCAGCCGGGCCATGGCGCGCAAGGTATAGCGGTTGTTTTTCATGAAGACCCCTCAAACGGCTGATTGAATGGGAATCGTGCGGCGCTTCTTACCCCGAAGAGGCTGAGCTCACTGCTGCCCTCGGAGCAGCCGTTGCCAAACGAGAAGCCGCAGCCACCGCGTAGGTCAAAGGCGTTCTCCGCGTATTCGCGGTGCGAGGTGGGGATGACGAAGCGGTCCTCGTAGTTCGCGATGGCCATGATCTGGTACATCTCCTCGACCTCGGCCGCCGTCAACCCCACTTGCTCCAACACCCGGGCGTTGGTCACGCCATCGACGTGCTTACCCCGCTGGTAGGCCCTCATGGCCAGCATGCGCTCGAGCGCGCGCACCACGGGCGCGGTATCGCCTGCAGTCAGCAGATTTGCCAGGTATTGCACCGGAATGCGCAGCTGATTGAGGTCGGGTAGTTCGCCGTTTACACCGATCTGACCGGCGTTGGCGGCCGCACTGATGGGCGACAGCGGTGGCACGTACCAGACCATGGGCAAGGTGCGGTACTCCGGGTGCAATGGCAGCGCGATCTTCCAGTCGATCGCCATCTTGTAGACTGGGCTTTTGCGCGCCGCCTCGAGCCAGCCCTCGGGAATACCGTCCCGACGCGCCTGCTCGATCACGGCAGGGTCATGGGGATTCAGAAAGATGTCGAGCTGCGCCCGGTACAGATCTTTGTCTTCTTCGACGCTGGCAGCTTCTGCAATGCGATCGGCGTCGTACAGCACCACACCGAGGTAGCGGATGCGGCCCACGCAGGTCTCGGAGCAGACCGTCGGCTGCCCGGCTTCGATGCGCGGGTAGCAGAACACGCACTTTTCAGCCTTCCCGCTCTGCCAGTTGTAGTAAATCTTCTTGTACGGGCAGCCGCTGATGCACATGCGCCAGCCGCGGCACTTGTCCTGATCGATCAGCACAATGCCGTCGTCCTCGCGTTTATAGATCGAGCCCGAGGGGCACGAGGCCACGCACGCCGGGTTCAGGCAGTGCTCGCACAGCCGTGGCAAGTACATCATGAAGGTGTTCTCGAACTGGCCGACCATCTCCTTCTGGACCTGATCGAAGTTGGCCAGGTTCGCGTCCTTGCTGCGCTTGCTGAACTCCCCGCCCAGGATCTCTTCCCAGTTCGGTCCCCACTCGATCTTCTCCATGCGCTGGCCGGTGATGAGGCTGCGGGGNCGCGCGGTGGGCGCCGCTTTGACCTCGGGCGCCGATTGCAGGTGGTCGTAGTCGAAGGTGAAGGGCTCGTAGTAATCGTCGATCTGCGGCAGGTTGGGGTTACTGAAGATTTTCATCAGCAGCGACCACTTGCCACCCTGCTTGGGCACGATGGAGCCGTCGGCCTTGCGAACCCAGCCGCCGTTCCACTTGTCCTGGTTCTCCCATTCCTTGGGGTAGCCGATGCCGGGCTTGGTTTCGACGTTGTTGAACCACGCATATTCCATCCCAGGGCGGCTCGTCCAGACGTTCTTGCAGGTGACCGAACAGGTGTGGCAACCGATGCACTTGTCCAGGTTCAACACCATCGCGATTTGGGCACGTACTTTCATGTGTNNCTTCTCCTGTGCGGGTCATGCCTGAACCGTGTCTGCGCCTTCACCGTCGAGCCAGTCGATCTTGCGCATCTTGCGCACGATGACGAACTCGTCTCGGTTGGTGCCGATGGTTCCGTAGTAGTTGAAGCCGTAGCTGAACTGCGCGTAGCCGCCGATCATGTGGGTCGGCTTGGTCACGATGCGGGTGACCGAGTTGTGGATGCCACCGCGGGTGTTGGTGATCTCCGAGCCCGGCGTATTGATGATCTTTTCCTGCGCGTGGTACATGAGCACCATGCCCGGGTTGACACGCTGACTGACCACGGCGCGCGCAGCGATGGCGCCGTTGGTGTTGAACAGCTCGATCCAGTCGTTGTCTTCGATGCCCGCCGCTTTCGCATCCGCCTCGCTGAGCCACACCACCGGCCCGCCCCGATTGAGCGTGAGCATCAGCAAGTTGTCGGTGTAGGTGCTGTGGATGCCCCACTTCTGGTGCGGCGTGATGAAGTTGAGGGCGATTTCCTTGTTCCCGTTCGGGCGGCGATCGATCATGGGACTGACCGTCTTGAGATCGACCGGCGGCCGGTAGCTCGAGAGCGCCTCGCCGAAGGCGCGCATCCACGGATGGTCGAGATAGAACTGCTGACGCCCGGTCAGCGTGCGCCATGGAATGAGCTCGTGCACGTTGGTGTACCCGGCGTTGTAGGAGACCTTCTCGGACTCGAGACCAGACCAGGTGGGCGAGGAGATGATCTTGCGGGGCTGCGCCTGGATGTCGCGGAAGCGGATCTTCTCGTCCTCACGGTGCAGCGCGAGGTGCGTGTGGTCCCGCCCGGTGATTTTCGACAGCGCCTCCCAGGCCTTGACCGCGACATGGCCGTTGGTCTCGGGTGCGAGCTGCAGCACGACCTCGCAGGCGTCGATGTCCGACTCGATCCGCGCCATGCCTTGGGTGGGGCTGTTCGCGCCCACCCGGCCGTTGAGCTCCTTGAGCTGCGCCACCTCGGTTTCGGTGTTCCAGGCAATGCCCTTGCCGCCGTTGCCGACTTTTTCCATCAACGGCCCCAGCGCGGTGAAGCGCGCGTAGGTGTTGGGATAGTCGCGCTCGATCACCGTCATCTGCGGCGCCGTCTTGCCGGGAATCAGATCGCACTCGCCCTTCTTCCACTCCTTCACGTCAAACGGCTGCGCAAGCTCGGCAGGCGAGTCGTGCATCAGCGGAGTCAGCACCAGCTCTTTCTCGACGCCCAGGTGGCCGACGCAGACCTCGCTGAATGCCTTGGCAAAACCTTTGTAGATTTCCCAGTCGCTGCGGCTTTGCCAGGCCGGGTCCACCGCGGTAGACAGCGGATGGATGAACGGGTGCATGTCGCTGGTGTTGAGGTCGTTCTTCTCGTACCAGGTCGCCGTGGGCAGCACGATGTCCGAGTACAGACACGTCGTGCTCATACGGAAGTCGAGCGTGACGAGCAGATCGAGCTTGCCCTCGGGTGCCTGTTCATGCCAGACCACTTCGGTGGGCTTCTGGTCGTCGGCGCCGAGATCCTTGCCTTGCACGCCATGGGTGGTGCCGAGCAGGTGTTTGAGGAAGTACTCATGGCCCTTGCCGCTCGATCCGAGCAGGTTCGAGCGCCAGATGAACATGTTGCGTGGCCAGTTGTTCGGATGATCCGGGTCCTCGCAGCTCATCCGCAGGGTCCCGTCCTTGAGCGCACGCACCGCATAGTCCTTCGGGTCCATGCCCGCAGCCTGCGCATCGCGCACGACCTGGATGGGGTTGGTCTGCAACTGCGGCGCGCTGGGCAGCCACCCCATGCGTTCGGCCCGCACGTTGTAGTCGATCAGGCTGCCGCCAAACCGGCTGCGGTCGGCAAGCGGCGAGAGGATTTCATCGACACCGAGTTTCTCGTAGCGCCACTGGTCGGTATGCGCATAGAAGAAGCTCGTGCTGTTTTGCTGGCGCGGCGGACGAATCCAGTCGAGGGCGAAGGCCAGCGCGGTCCAACCTGTCTGCGGGCGCAGCTTCTCCTGGCCAACGTAATGCGCCCACCCTCCACCGCTTTGGCCGATGCAGCCGCAGAGCATGAGCATGTTGATCACGCCGCGGTAATTCATGTCACTGTGATACCAGTGGTTCATCGCCGCGCCGATGATGACCATCGACTTGCCGTGCGTCTTGTCGGCGTTGTCGGCAAACTGCCGCGCCACCGCGATGACCTGCTGGCGCGGCACACCGGTGATGCGTTCCTGCCAAGCCGGGGTGTAGGGCCGATCATCGTCGTAGTCGCGCGGCATCGTGTCGTCGCCGAGGCCGCGGTCGATGCCGTAATGCGCCACCGTCAGATCGAATACGGTTGCCACCAGCGCCGTGCGCTCCTGACCCGGACTGCCCAGCGTAAGCCGCCGCGCCGGAACCCGCCTGACCAGCACATCCCCGGATGCTGCGTCCTGCGCGTTGGCCTGAAAGTGCGGCGTCTCGATGCCGCCGAAATAAGGGAAGGCGACCGCTGCGGCCTCATAGTCCTGGTCAGCCCTCCATGAGACTCAAGCGCAGCGCCACCGCTCGGCCGTCGCGGCCGTCACGGGCNNCTCCAGGTTCCAGCGGCCNGGCGTCGTCGCGGCCCTGCGGCCCCAGCGAAAGCCGATCGAGCCTTGCGGTACCACCACCGTATCGGACTCGTCGAAGGCCACGGTCTTCCATTCGGGGTTGTTGTGCTGGCCGAGCGCCTGGTCGAAGTCGCTGGCGCGAAGGTAACGGCCGGGAACACGGACGACCCGTCCATCGGGTAGCGTGCGCTCTTCGAGCTCCACGAGCATGGGCATGTCCGTGTACCGGCGCACATAGTCTTCGAAGTAGCTGCTGCGCGAGCGCCCATCGCGCGGGAAGTAAAACTCGCGCAGGATCACATGGCCCATGGCCATCGCCAGGGCCGCATCGGTGCCCTGCTTGGGATGCAGCCAGAGGTCACAGAGCTTGCTGATCTCGGCATAGTCGGGCGTGATCGCCACCGTCTTGGCACCTTTGTAGCGCACCTCGGTAAAGAAGTGCGCATCCGGCGTGCGCGTCTGCGGCACGTTCGAGCCCCAGGCGATGATGAAGGTCGAGTTGTACCAATCGGCCGACTCGGGCACATCGGTTTGCTCCCCNCAGATCTGCGGGCTGGCTGGCGGCAGGTCGCAATACCAGTCATAGAAGCTCATGCATACCCCACCAATGAGCGAGAGGTAACGCGAGCCGGCGGCGTAACTCACCATGGACATCGCCGGAATCGGCGAGAAGCCAACGACGCGATCCGGCCCGTACTTCTTGATGGTGTAGACGTTGGCGGCCGCGATCAGTTGATTCACCTCGTCCCAGCTGCTGCGCACCATGCCCCCAGGCCCNCGCTGCCGTTGCCATTCGCGGCGAGCCTCGGCGTTTTCCACGATGCTGGCCCAGGCATCCACCGGGCTCTTGGCCACCGCAAGCGCCGCACGCCAGCGCTGGAGCAGCTTGCCGCGCACCATCGGGTATTTGACCCGGTTCGCGCTGTAGAGATACCAGCTGTAGGAGGCGCCGCGGGCGCAGCCCCGCGGCTCGTGATTGGGCAGATCGGGGCGCGTGCGCGGGTAGTCGGTCTGCTGGGTTTCCCAGGTCACGATGCCGCCTTTGACATAGATCTTCCACGAGCAGGACCCCGTGCAATTGACGCCATGCGTCGAGCGAACGATCTTGTCGTGGGCCCAACGGTTGCGGTAGGCATCCTCCCATGTGCGGTCCTCGCCGGTGGTCACGCCGTGCCCGTTGGAGAACGGCTCCCGTGGCGCGGAAAAATGCGTGAGGCGATCGAGAAAATGGCTCATTTGAAATCTCCAGCGAACGGGTCAGGGGTTTTGATCTCGGCGCCGCGGCGCAGGTAGAACCACCAGTTCAGCACCAGGCACAGGACGTAGAAGACGGCAAAGCCGTAGAAAGCCAGTTGCGGTGTGCCGGCCTTGATGTACTGCCCGATGAGCACCGGGGCGATGAAGGCGCCGTAGGCAGCAACTGCCGACGTCCAGCCCAGCACCGGGCCCGCCTGGGCGCGGTCGAAAATCACGCCTATGGTGCGGAACGTGGAGCCGTTGCCGATGCCGCTGGCAAAGAAGAGCACCATGAACAGGCCCAGGAACAGCGGGAAGTACTGCTCGGGCGTCGCCGATGCGTAAGCCAGCATCATCACGTAGCCGACCGCCACGGCAGCTGCAGCCATCGCGGCCGTGATGACTTGCGTGACGATCGATCCTCCGACCTTGTCGGAAATCCAGCCGCCCAGCGGCCGCACGGCCGCGCCAACGAAGGGGCCGATCCACGCATAGGTCAGTGCAGACGGCGCATTCGGGTTCTTCAATGTGTGCTGCATCACGCCCGCGGCGTCGGGGATGTGCTGGAAACCGAAGATCACCGTAATCGCCAGCGGCAGCGCCATCGAAAAGCCAATGAACGACCCGAAGGTGACGATGTAGAGCGCGGTCAGCGACCAGGTGTGTTTGTCCTTGAAGATTGCGAACTGCTTCTTCACACCCTCTTTCATCTCACCAAACGCCGCAAGACGCATCACCACCAGCGCCATGACGATGTCGAGCGGGATGGCGACCCACATGCTCAACACGCCGAGCCCGGTCGGCTTGGGCAGATACAGCCACAGCATGAAGATGGTCGGCACGAATGCCAGGCTGTACAGATAGGTGATCTTGGCAAAGGCCACGAGNGGATGGCCCGTGTTCGGTGACACCGTCTTGAGGTTGTTCATGCCGACCCAGCACAGGACACTCAAGGGCACCAGCGAGAACACCCAGGCAAAGCCCGCGTTCTGGATCCAGGTTGGTGTGCCGGCGGGAATCTTGCCGAAGATCCAGCCACTGTCCTTCACCAGGATCATGGGCTCGCCGCCCAGCGCACCGAGCAGCGGCACCGTCATGACCAAGGGGATGACCACCTGCATCGTCGTCACCCCGAAGTTGCCCAGACCGGCATTGAGGCCCAGCGCCGTTCCCTGCAAGCGTTTGGGAAAGAAGGTGCTGATGTTGGACATCGAGCTGGCGAAGTTGCCACCGCCCACGCCAGACCACAGCGCCATCAACTGGAAGGCCCACAGTGGCCAGTCTTTGTGCTGGAGCACGATGCCGGTGCCGATCGCCGGGGCGAGCAGCATGGCTGTCGTCAGGAAGATGGTGTTACGCCCACCGGCGAGGCGAATGAGAAACGAGGCCGGAATGCGCATCGTCGCGCCCGCAATGCCGGCGATCGCGGTGAGCGTGAAGAGCTCGGCCTGGGTAAACGGAAAGCCCAGGTTGAGCATCTGCACGGTGATGATGCCCCACATGCCCCAGACCGCGAAGCCACACAACAGCGCGGGAATGGAAATCCAGAGGTTGCGGTAGGCTACATGCTTGCCAACCCGCTCCCAGAACACCGGATCCTCGGGGCGCCAGTCGGCAATGTCGGCATTGGCCGGCCGCGGCAGGGTGGGTTCGGGCGCGGCAGGATTTGCCGCGGCCGCGTTGGTCGATTTCATGTTTGCATCCTTTCATTCGACATGGCGATCGGTGCCGCTTCAGCCGTGGAGCGCGAAGGGCTTGGCGTTGCGGCCCATGACTTCCACCTGCCGGACTTCGGTCCAGTACATCCAGATCAAGGAAACCCAGACCACGCCGTACATCAGCATGAAAGCGCTCGAGCGGATGCCGGTGATGTCCATGAGCGCGCCGAACATGATGGGCAGCACGAAGCCGCCGAGACCGCCCGCCAGACCAACGATGCCGCTGACGGTTCCGATGTCCTTGGGGTATTCGTCGCTGACGTACTTGAAGACACTCGCCTTGCCGAACGCAAAGGCCACACCGAGCACGAACATCAGCGCCGTGAACAAGTAGACGTTGAGGCCGATGTGAAAGGTCTTCGGGCCGTTGACCGTGGAGATCGTGAAATCCGTCTGCGGGTAAGAAAGCAGGAACAGACAGATCCAGCTCACCCACAGCACCCACCAGGTGACCTTGTGTGCCCCGTATTTGTCAGACAGCACGCCACCGACGGCGCGCAGCACGCCTCCGGGCAACGAGAACGCAGCCGCAAGCAGCGCTGCCACGCGGATATCGAGCCCGAACTCGCCGACGTAGTACTGCACCATCCACAGCGACATCGCGACGTAGCCGCCGAAGACGATGCTGTAGTACTGGCAGTACTTGAGCACATTGGGGTCTTTGAGCAGCTTGAGCTGGTCAGAGAGTTTGACGTCGCTGGGAACCAGGTGCCGGGGNTCGCTGTAGCTGAACAGCCAGAAGACGATTAAGGTGCCGAGCAGAATCGCCGCATAGACCTTGGGCACCATGGTCCAGCCATAGGCGACGACGAGCGCGGGCGCGAGAAACTTGTTGACGGCCGCCCCTGAGTTACCCGCGCCGAACACACCCATAGCCATGCCCTGCCGCTCACGCGGGAACCAGCGCGCGACATAGGGTGTGCCCACGGAAAAGGAGCCCCCNGCGAGCCCAAGAACGAGCCCGATGACGAGAAAGTGCCAGTACTGGGTGGCGTAGGCCATCAACCACACCGCGGGAACACAGATGGCCATCAGGGACGCCAGCACGATGCGCCCGCCGTAACGATCGGTCCAGATCCCCAGCGGTACGCGAATCAGCGAGCCGCTGGGNACCGGCATCGCGGTGAGCAAACCAAATTCGGTGGCGTTGAGGCCGAGATCCTTTTTCAACGGAATGCCGATGACGGCAAACATCATCCAGATCATGAAGCACACCGTAAAAGCCAGCGTGCTGACGATCAGGACAGACCAGGCCTTGCGCAATTGCGTTGCATCGCTCTCCATGTTCTTCTCCTGAAAAGACATGGCGCAATCGTCTGCGCGAGCCCGCGATGCGTACATCCCCGGCGGGATAGATTCAGCCGTGCAAAGGAACGATGGCGATACACCCCGCATCCTCCTGAAGGAGGATCTGGACGGTTTCAGACGGTTTGTTTGATGCGCGTCAATGCAGGCCGTGCTTGGCGGCAAAGACCGCCGCCTGCACCCGCGAGCTCAGGTCGAGCTTGCGCAGAATGTGCTGCACATGGATCTTCACCGTGGTCTCGGCGATGTCGAGCGCGCGCGCGATGTGCTTGTTGCTCGCGCCACGGGCGATGTGGCCGAGGATCTCGCGCTCCCGCGGCGAGAGGCGCTCCAGCGGGCCCTCGGCGGTGGTCGATGTCTCGGCGTCATCCCGCAGGTCGCGCTGGCGCCGACGCCAGCCGGATCGCGGGCCGCAGACGTCTCGCCAGCACGCAGCGCCGCAACGAGTTTGGTCGTCAGATCGGCGCTCACTACCGAGGTACCCGATGCGACCTTGACCAGGGACTCGATGAGCTCATCCGCGTCGATGGTCTTGAGCAGGTACGCATCGGCACCCGCCCGCAAGGCCTGCTGCAGATCCTGGCTGTCTTCGCTGACGGTGAGCATGAGGATGCGTGCCTTCGGTGCCAACTGCCGCAGGCCCGGTATCGCTTCGATGCCTTTGACGCCAGGGAGGTTGTTGTCCAGCAGGATCAGGTCCGGCTGCCCGCGCTCGAGGCAGCGGCTGGCTTCACCCACGTCTCCTGCCTCGCACAGCACATCGAAACGCTCATCCTGTGCGAGCAGGGCCATCAGCCCCCTGCGAAACAGCACATGGTCGTCCACGAGCATCAGCGAGATGCGGCTTGAAACGATCGGTGGATTCGTCATGGCGTGGATTCGGTCATTTCAGGCAGGTTCGTGGCCGGGATGTCGCCCTGCAAAGACACAGGCTTGGGCGGCAACGAAAGGACGACGCGGGTACCCGCGCCCGGCGAGGATTCCACGGTCAGCGTCGCGCCGATGCGCTGAGCCCGCTCGAGCATGATTTTGAGCCCAACATGCGACGGACCGTGCGACGCCCCGGGCTCGAAGCCGATGCCGTCGTCGGCCACCTCGAAGCGCCAGCGCTCGCCCTTGTCCACCCGCAAATGCACATGGTGCGCCCGCGCATGCTTGCGCACGTTGGACAGGGCTTCCTGGATGACATGCAACACCTGGATCTGCACATCGGCCGGAAGCGCGAGGCCCTCGCCCTGGACGTCCAAATCGGCAGACAGCCCACTTTGATGTTCGAACTTCTGCAGGGTCTCGAGCAAGGCGGGCTCGATGTCCTCGCCACTGGTGCGTGTACGGAAGTGCACCAACAGTTCGCGCACGTCGCCGATGCTTTCCTTGACGCCCGCATCGAGCTCTTCGAGGATGGTCTGGACGCGTTCCTGCTGGCCGCGGGCGAGGGCATTGCGCAACAGTTGAACCTGGATTTTCAGGAAAGCCAGCGACTGCGCGATCGAGTCATGCAGTTCGCGGGCGAGCATGGCACGCTCCTGACCGATCGCGGCCTCGCGCTCCAGGGATTCGGCGCGCAAACCCTCGAGCGCACTGGCAAGATGGCTCGCCAACGCATCGAGCAGTTCGGTCTCCTCCTTGCTGAGCGTCACGTCCTCGCGAAAGAACAGATTGACCTCGCCCAGCACCCGCTGCTGCAGCCGCACCGGCACATTGACGACGTGCCTGAACCCCAGACGCGCGCATTGACGCAAAGCGCCCGCGTCCTCCGCGGCGATGGGGATCACCCGGGTGCTGGTATCGGGCCGGGCGCTGCCACAGATGCACGCGCCGGCGACCAATATGCGCTCCTGCTCGACGAGATCCGGCTGCAGTCCCTCGTTTGCGAGCATGACGTATCGCTGCCGCGCCTCGTCGGCCCAGCGTATGGCCACGGCGTCGGCACCGGTGGCAGAGCGGATGCGTTGCGCAAAACCGCGGCTCATCGCGTCCATACCGTTGGTTGCTGCCAGAAAGGCGCTGACTTCGTAGAGGGTTTCCAGCCGTGCCCGCTGCGCTTCGATGCGTTCGGTCTTGAGCCTGACCTGCAATTCCAGTCCTTGATAGAGGGACTGCAGGGTTTCGGCCATGCGGTTGAAACCTGCCGCCACCTGCCCGAACTCATCGTCGGTGTCGACCGCGATGCGCACCGAAAACTCGCCGGCCTCGACCTTGCGCAACCCCCGCCGCAGGCCCTGCAGCGGGTGGATGACGTACATGTAGCCCGTGTACAGCATGACCACCGCGCCGAGGATCGCCAGCGCCATCATGACCAGCTGCATGAGATTGAGAATGGCGGTGAGCCGCGCGAGCTGCTGCTCGATGGCCAGCACCAGCGCATCGATCGCGTCGACGAAGCGACGCACATCCGCCAGGTCGGGCGCGACCGCCGACCCATCACCATCGAACCAGCGGTGGCGCTGCGCCCGCCAGTGTTGATCGACCGTCTCGAAGTGCGCGCGCACGTCGGGGTCGTCCTTGGGCATAAANAGGGGCCGGGACGCATCACCGCTGCGCAGGAGCACGATGCTTTGCTCGAATTCGGCAAGCAGCGCGTCGATCTCCGAGCGCGGCGCGCCCGATTGCGCCGTGGCCACCAGACGCCAGGTCTGCATGCGCAGCCGCCCGGCCTCGTTGACGGCCGCAGCCCCGCCTTCGAGCTGCCAGGTCACCCACAGCGTCACCGTGATGGAGACGATCGCGACCGCCAGCAGCGCGACGCCAATGCGTATGAGCTTCTTGGAGAGCGATGCGGTGGCCATGGCTGGAATTGCAAGGATGGGATTTGACCCGGGCTGGCGCCGAGCCGCCGGATGCCGGTGCCCTATCTTCACCCCAAGCCGGGGAAATTGCCACCCAGCGACGAAACAGTCCGACCGGGCTCTCTATGGGCCCGCCGGATACGCGCCGCGGGTGGCGCCACTCACTCGACCGTGACGCTCTTGGCCAGGTTGCGCGGCTTGTCCACGTCCGTGCCGCGGGCGCTGGCGGTGTGGTAGGCGAGGAGTTGCAGCGGGACGACGTGCAGGATGGGTGAGAGGGCGCCGTAGTGCTCGGGCATGCGGATGACGTGCACGCCTTCGCTGCTCTCGATGCGGGTGTCGGCGTCGGCGAGGACGTAGAGCACGCCGCCGCGGGCGCGCACCTCCTGCAGGTTGCTCTTGAGTTTTTCCAGCAGCGCGTCGTTCGGCGCGACGGCCACCACCGGCATGGCGGAGGTGACGAGGGCCAGCGGCCCGTGCTTGAGCTCGCCGGCCGGGTAGGCCTCGGCGTGGATGTAGCTGATCTCCTTGAGCTTGAGCGCGCCTTCGAGCGCGATCGGGTAGTGCATGCCGCGGCCGAGGAACAGGGCGTGCTCCTTGGCGGTGAAGTCTTCGGCCCAGCTGATGAGCTGCGGCTCGAGCGCGAGCACCGCCTGCAGCGCCACGGGCAGATGGCGCATGGCCTTGAGGTGCTCGCGCTCGTCGGCCTCGCTCAGCCGGCCCTTGACCTGCGCAAGGGCGAGCGTGAGCAGGAACAGCGCCGCGAGCTGCGTGGTGAAGGCCTTGGTGGATGCCACGCCGACTTCCACGCCGGCGCGGGTGATGTAGGCCAGCGCGCATTCGCGCACCATGGCCGAGGTGGCGACGTTGCAGATGGTGAGCGTGTGCCGCATGCCCAGCGACTGCGCATGGCGCAACGCGGCCAGGGTGTCGGCCGTCTCGCCGCTCTGGCTGATGACGACCACCAGCGTGCGCGGGTTCGGCACGCTGGTGCGGTAGCGGTATTCGCTGGCGACTTCCACGTCGCAGGGCACGCCGGCCAGGGCCTCGAGCCAGTAGCGCGCGACGCAGCCGCTGTAGTAGCTGGTGCCGCAGGCGAGGATGAGCACGCGATCGACCTCGCGGAACACGCCGTAGGCGCCGTTGCCGAAGAGTTCGGGCGTGATGCCTTCGACGCCTTCGAGGGTGTCGGCGATGGCGCGCGGCTGCTCGAAGATTTCCTTTTGCATGTAGTGCCGGTACGGACCGAGTTCGGCCGCGCCGCTGTGCGCCTGCACGGTGCGCACCGCACGCTCGGCGACGCGGCCGTCGGCGCCGTAGACGCGCCAGCGGCCCAGCTGCAGGTCAGCGACGTCGCCCTCCTCGAGGTAGACGATGCGGTCGGTCACGCCGGCCAGGGCCATGGCGTCGCTGGCGAGGAAGGCTTCACCGCCCTCGGCGCCGACACCCAGCACCAGCGGCGAGCCCGCCCGCGCACCCACCACTCGGTGCGGCTCGTCGCGGTGCAGCACGGCGATGGCATAGGCGCCGCGCAGTTGCTGCACGGCGGCCTGCACGGCGCCGAGCAGGTCGCCGTCGTAGAGGCTGTCGATGAGGTGGGCGATGACCTCGGTGTCGGTCTGGCTGGTGAAGTGATAGCCGCGTGCGCGCAGCCTTCGNCGCAGCTCGTCGTGGTTTTCGATGATGCCGTTGTGCACCAGCGCCACGCGCGCCGCGGCCTGCGCCGCCTCCGCGCCGAGGCCGGCGCTGACGTGCGGGTGGGCGTTGGCCTCGGACGGCGCGCCGTGCGTGGCCCAACGGGTGTGCGCAATGCCGGTGCCGGCCGCAAGCGCCTCGGCCTGCACCTGGGCCTGCAGATCGGCCACGCGCGCGGTGCTGCGCGCGCGCCGCAAGCCCGCCCCAGGCGCGCCACCGAGGCTGGCCGCATGCACGGCGACGCCGCACGAGTCGTAGCCGCGGTATTCGAGCCGCTGCAGGCCCTGCACGAGGATGGGAACGATGTTGCGCGTGGAGACCGCGCCGACGATGCCGCACATGGGAGCTTTTCCTGAAAGGGGTGGGGGCGATGCGGTGAATCTACGTGCGGCCGTGTGAAATGTTCTTCGTGATTTCTCTTTGATTTGGTTTTTTATTGTAGAGAACGTAGGATTCGATCATTTATTTCATTTAGCTTCGAACTTTGGAATCCATTGAACTCGACGCCGTCGACTGGCGCCTGCTCGACGCCTTGCAGCGCGACGCCTCGCTGAGCAACCAGGACCTGGCGGCGCAGGTGCATGTGTCGCCGCCGACCTGCCTGCGTCGGGTGCGGCGGCTGCGCGAGGCAGGCCTGATCGAACGCGAGGTGGCGCTGCTCAACCCCGAGCGGGTGGCGCAGCACCTCGGGCATGGCCTGCAAGCCATCGTGGAGGTGAGCCTGGAGCGGCAGGAGGCTGCGTGGCTCGACGCCTTCGAGCAGCGGGTGGCGGCCGACGACGCGGTGGCGCAATGCTGGCGCGTGTCGCCGGGGCCGGATTTCGTGCTGGTGGTGCAGGTGAGCGACATGCCGGCCTACCAGGCGCTGGCGCAGCGCCTGTTCACCGCCGAGGCGCAGGTGCGCAACGTGCGGGCGTTTTGCACTCAAACGCGTCAAATTCGAGCCCAAACTGCCGATCCCCAGCACCAAACGGTCATGATGCGCTCTTATTTTTGAAGTGACCTGACGTCACACCCTCCCCACGTTCATGCGGGTCGGTTGACGAAAGTCAGCGTTTTTCTTGCCAAAGCCAGGGGGCTACCCACAATGGCCGTAAGAAAAAGCAACAAAGCGGAAGCGAAGCCATGGACATCCCCCACTCTGGATCGGCGCCGGCGCGGCCGTCGTCGTGCTGCTCGTGCTCGTCCTGTGGCTGGCGCGCCGCGGGCGGCGCTCGTCCCAGTCGTTCAGCTACCAGAGCCAGAGCGCGCTCAGCCCCAGCAGATGCAGTGCTACCAGTACCTGCACGCCGCCTTCCCGAGGGCGCGGTGCTGGCGCGGGTGAAGCTCGAGCGCCTGCTCAGCCCGCGCCAGACCAGTGACCGCGACGCCGCGCGGCGCGCGCTGCGCGGCATGCGGGTGGATTTCGCCGTCTGTGCCGAGAACGGCAAACCGATCTTCGCCTTCGACTTCGCGCCGCAGGGCAACCGCACCGACGCGGCCTCGGCCAGCGCCGAGCGCGAGAAGAACCGCGTGCTCAAGTCCGCCGGCGTGCGGCTCATCCGCCTCAAAGGCGCGCCGGCGAACTGGCCCGAACCCTCGGAGTTCCGCCTCAAGCTCGCGCTGGCGGCGCTGCGGCCGATCGCCCCGGTGGTGAGGGCGCGGCCGAGGAAATGCCCTTGTTCCGCGGCCCGGCCAGCCGCCCGGCGACCCAGTCGCCCGAGTCGTCCATCATGGGCATGTCGGTGCTGATGGAACTCGACGAGGAAGCCGAGGCCGCCTGGCGCTCGGCGCGGGACTGAACGGCGGCCCTCAGTTCCCCGCCTTGTTCTTGCGCGGCCGCTCCCAGCCCGCCACCGTCGTCTGGCGGGCGCGGGTAACGGCCAGCGCGCCCTCNGGCACGTCCTTGGTGATGACCGAGCCGGCACCCACCGTGGCGCCTGCGCCCAGCGCCACCGGCGCCACCAGCACCGCATTGCTGCCCACGTGCACATCGTCGCCGATGACGGTGCGGTGCTTGTTGGCGCCGTCGTAGTTCGCGGTGATGGCGCCCGCGCCGTAGTTCACCCGCGCCCCGACGCTGGCATCACCCAGGTAGGCCAGGTGGTTGGCCTTGGCGCCGTCGGCCAGCGTGGCGTTCTTCACCTCGACGAAGTTGCCCACGTGCACCTCGGCACCCAGCACCGCACCCGGGCGCAGGCGCGCGAACGGGCCGATGCGTGCGCCCTCGCCCACCTGCACGCCTTGCGCCTCGCCGTCGATGTGGCAGAACGGGTGGATCACCGCGCCGGCGGCGATACGAGCGTTGGCGATGACGCAGTTCGCGCCGATGCGCACCCCNTCGCCCAGTTCCACCCGCCCCTCGAAGACGCAGTTCACGTCGATCTCCACGTCCTGCGCGCAGTGCAGCTCACCGCGCAGGTCGATGCGCGCGGGGTCGGCCAGGCGCACGCCCTGCGCCATCAGGGCCTGTGCCTGGCGCTGCTGCAGCGCGCGCTCGAGCTCGGCGAGCTGCGCGGGGCTGTTGACGCCGGCCACCTCCACCGGGTCCGCGCAGCGGTGGGTGAGCACCGGCAAGCCATCGGCCACGGCGAACTTCACCACGTCGGTCAGGTAGTACTCGCGCTGGGCGTTGTCGTCCGACAGCCGCGCCAGCGCCGTCTTGAGCCAGCGCGCCGGCGCCACCAGGATGCCGCTGTAGACCTCCGCAATCGCGCGCTGCGCCGGCGTGGCGTCCTTTTCCTCGACGATGGCGCGCACCGCCCCGTCTTCGCCGCGCACGATGCGGCCGTAGCCCGTGGGGTCATTCAGTTGCACGGTGAGCAGCGCCAGACGCTCCCGGGCGCCGCCCTCGCCCACCGCCAGCAAGGCCTGCAGGGTTTGCGCGCGGGTGAGCGGCACGTCGCCCGAGAGCACCAGCACCCGCCCATCGTCCGCCAGCACCGGCACGGCCTGCTGCACGGCATGCCCGGTGCCCCGTTGCGGCTCCTGCCGGACATATTTCAAGGAAAAACCCTGGGACTCCAGCGCAAAACGGTCACAGCTTGCTTCAACTTCAGGAGCGCCGTGCCCCGTCACCACCACCACCGAACGTGCCCCGATCTGCGCCGACAAACCCAGCACATGGTGCAGCAGCGGCCGCCCGCCCAGCCGGTGCAAGACCTTGGGCGTGCGGCTTTTCATGCGCGTGCCCTTGCCCGCGGCAAGCACGACGACATCGACAGGCGGCGCAGCGGGCGCGGTGGCACCGGAGGGCGTGGCGGGCAGAGTCATGGGCACAGTCGGGGATGCAATCGGTTGGCGTTTTGAGCAAAGCAAGCGCGCGAGGATGGGTCGTCACCCGCGGCGCAGGGGTCTGGCGATTATCCTCACCCCATCACGGTACATCGGGTGTGCTCGGCCCTTGGAGCCCTCGACAAAGCCAGGGCAAGCGGCCTGGAGCATGCCGAACGTGTCCACGCAGGCTGCGCAGACAGCCCCGAGCAAGGCTCAAGCCACCCACCGCGCAGGCGACCCCCGCACTTGAGCGGCGGGTGCGCGTGTTGGCGCGGGCACGCCCGTGCAGCGACTGACCTTCAGCGGTTCCAACCTCACTCCCCGAACAACCCCCGTGCTGCGCGGCGGGGCGACGCCGAGGTGGCGGTAGGCGGCCAGCGTTGCGCAGCGGCCGCGGGGNGTGCGCTGCAGGAAGCCTTGCTGGATCAGGTAGGGCTCGATCACGTCCTCGATGGTGCCGGCCTCCTCGCCGATGCTCGCGGCGATGTTGTCCAGGCCGACGGGGCCGCCGTCGAAGCGGTGGATGACGGCTTCGAGCAGCTTGCGGTCCATGAGGTCGAAGCCCTCGGGGTCCACGTCGAGCATGGCCAGGGCGGCCTGGGCAATCGGCTGCGTGATGCGGCCCTGGCCCTTGACTTCGGCATAGTCGCGCACGCGGCGCAGCAGCCGGTTGGCAATGCGCGGCGTGCCGCGGCTGCGGCGCGCGATCTCGAAGCCGCCGGCCTCGTCGAGCGGCGTCTTGAGCAGGCCCGCGCTGCGTGTGACGATGCGCGCGAGTTCCTCGGGGCTGTAGAACTCCAGCCGCGCGACGATGCCGAAGCGGTCGCGCAGCGGNTTGGTGAGCATGCCCGCGCGGGTGGTGGCGCCCACCAGGGTGAAGGGCTGAAGTTCGAGCTTGATGGAGCGCGCCGCGGGCCCNTCGCCGATCATGATGTCGATCTGGTAGTCCTCCAGCGCGGGGTAGAGGATTTCCTCGACCACGGGCGAGAGCCGGTGGATCTCGTCGATGAAGAGCACGTCGTTCTTCTCGAGGTTGGTGAGGATGGCGGCCAGGTCNCTGGGCTTTTCCAGCACCGGGCCGCTGGTCTGGCGCAGGTTCACGCCGAGCTCGGCCGCGACGATGTGCGAGAGCGTGGTCTTGCCCAGCCCCGGCGGGCCGAACAGCAGCACGTGGTCGAGCGCCTCGCCGCGCTTGCGTGCGGCGCCGATGAAGATCTCGAGCTGCTCGCGCACCTTGGCCTGACCCACGTATTCGTCGAGCAGGCGCGGGCGCAGCGCGCGCTCGATGGCCTCCTCCTGCGGCGACGTGGCCGCCGCCGAAACCACGCGTCGCTCGGGCACGGGGCCGAAATCATCGGTGATCAGGGTCATCGGGTGTCTCTGGCGGTGGATGGGGCGGCGACGCGGGGTGCGAGTTCGGTGGCGACGCGCTCGAGCACCTCGTCCCAGTCGTCGAGGCGGCGCTGGCGCCACAGCCGCAGGCTCGGGTACCAGGGGCTGTCCTCGCGCGCGAGCAGCCAGCGCCAGTCGCTCTTGAGGCTCAGCAGCACCCAGGCCGGGCGGCCCAGCGCGCCGGCAACATGCGCGATGCTGGTGTCCACGGTGAGCACCAGGTCCACGAGTTCGCACAGCGCAGCGGTGTCGCCAAAGTCCTGGATCTCATCGCCGAAGTGGCGCACCCGGTCTTGCGCGGCCAGCGTGCGGCGGTCTTCAGTCCGCAGGTCCTTCTGCAGGCTGATGCCTTCCACGCCCTCGGGCAGGTGCGCCATCAGCGTGGCCAGCGGCAGGCTGCGGTGGCGGTCGCTGACGTGCTTCTCGTTGCCGCTCCAGGCCAGGCCGATGCGCAGCCCGCGTGGCGCGCCCAGCCGGTCGCGCCAGCGCTGCACGCGCGCCGGGTCGGCCCGAAGGTAGGGCACGTCTGCGGGGATGGTGTCGAGGCGGGTGTCGAGTGCCAGCGGCAGCGACATGAACGGGCAATGCACATCGAAGGGCGGCAGCGCGTCGCCCTTGCGCACCCACTGGTGCACGCCCTCGAGCCCCTGCATCAGCGGCAGCAGCGGCGGGTGCATTTCCATGAACACGCGCGCGCCTTGCGCCGCCACCCGGCTGGCGTAACGAGCGAACTGGATGGCGTCGCCGTAGCCCTGCTCGGGGTGCAGAAGAATCGTCTTGCCGGCGATGTTCCCGCCGGCCCACTGGGGTTGCGGAAAGTCGCGCGGCTTGAGCGACAGGCCCTGCACCTTCCAGCGCCACTCGTATTCGAGCCAGCCCCGCTCGAACTGCCCGAGGGCCAGCAGCAGCATCGAGCGCTCGAAGCGCGGACGAACGTTGCGCGGGTCGAGCGCGACGGCGCGCTCGTAAGCGGCCAGCGCCTCCTCGTGGCGCTGCAAGGCGCCCAGCGCCTGGGCACGGCCGCAGTGCGCGTCGATCAGCGAGGCGTCCACGGCCAGCGCGCGCTCGTAAGCCTGCAGCGCTTCGGCATAGCGGTTGGTCATCTGCAGGGCCGAGCCCAGGCGCATCCAGGGCTCGGCAAAACCGGGCTGCAGCGCGATGGCCTGCTGGTAGTCGGCGATCTCGGCCTCGTGCTGGCGCAGGCGGTTGCGGATGGCGCCGCGCAGGTTGCGGTAGCGCGCGCTGCGCGCATCGAGCGCCACGGCGCGGTCCCCGCTGGCCAGCGCGGCCTCGGGCATGCCCAGTTGCATCAGCGCCAGCGCCCGGTTGGCGTAGGCGCTGGCGCTGTCGGGTCGGCAGCCGATGGCACGGTCGAAGGCCACGACCGCAGCCTCGTGCAGTTTGAGCGCCGCCAGCACCCGGCCGCGCCGAAGATGGGCCTCGGCATGGTCGGGCTGCAGGGCGACGACGCGGTCGAAACCGGCCAGGGCCGCGTCGAGCCGGTCCAGTTGCTGCAGCGCGCAGGCGCGGTGAAAGTTCACCTCGGCATGGTTGGGCTGGCGTGCGAACAGGGCGTCGAGCAGGTCGAAGGCGCGCTGGGCCTGGCCACGTGCCAAGGCAATCGCACCCTGCAGCCGCAGCGCATCGAACTCGTGCGGATCCAGCGCCAGCAGGGATTGGCACTGCGCCTCGGCCTCGTCGTAGCGGCGCGCGCTGAAGTGGGCCGCGGCACGGTCGAGCGCATGCTGGCGGAACTGCGCCAGCGCGGTGAGCAGGTTGCGGCGGATGTCGGCATCGTCCGGGCGCAGGCGGTTGGCCTCGCGCAGGCTGTGGACGGCCCCGGCGTCGTCCTGCTGCGCGGCCCGTGCCAGCCCCAGCAGATGCCAGGCACCGGCGTAGGTCGCGTCGCGGGCGATGCGCTGCTCGCAGGCCGCCGCAGCCCGCGCCGGCTGGTTCGCGCGCAGGTACGCCAGCACGTCGTCCAGCGTCTCGGTGGGCGCCGCGGCAGCGGCCGGCGCGGCGCGGCATCAGGAGTCGGCGCGTGGGCGCGAGCGCCCGAGCCCGGGCGCGTCGGCGAGGGCGCAGGCGGGCGGGACACGGTAACCAGGGTGACGCGGCTGGACTTCATGCGAAAGGTTCGAGTGGCTAGAACGCGGCTCAGCGCGCCAGCGCTTTGAGTGCGAGCTTGATGCCTTCGCTCACGCCCACGTCGGCCGGCAGGGCCTTGAGCGCGGCGGCGGCTTCCTTGTCGTTGTAGCCCAGCGCGAGCAAGGCCTGCTCGATGTCGGCCTGTGCGTCGCTGGCCGCGGCGCGCGGGCTGCCGAGTTCGGCGCCGAGCTTGCCTTTGAGTTCGAGCAGCAGCCGCTCGGCGGTCTTCTTGCCGATGCCGGGCACCTTCACCAGCCGGCCGCCGTCCTGCGCGGTGACGGCCTGCGCCAGTTCCGTCACCGACAGACCCGAGAGCACCGCCAGCGCGATGCGCGGCCCGACGCCACTGATCTTGAGCAGTTGGCGAAAGGCCTCGCGCTCGGCTGCGGTGGCGAAGCCGTAGAGCAGCTGGGCATCTTCGCGCACCACGAAGTGCGTCAACAGCGTCACCGGCTGGCCGACGGCGGGCAGGTTGTAAAACGTGCTCATGGGCACGGCCACTTCATAGCCCACACCGTGGCAGTCGACCAGGAGGTCGGGCGGGTTCTTCTGGACGAGCGTTCCGCTCAATTGACCGATCATGGGCGCTTTCGAATGACGGACACCGGCGGCCGGCGCCTATGATTGGCACCTTCCCGCCTGTTCCCGGAATTATCAGCTTGATCCTGCGCCACACCTTCACGCCGCACGACAACACCCGCCTGGCCCATCTCTGCGGTNCGATGGATGCGCATTTGCGCACGATCGAGGCCGCGCTGGACGTGCGCATCGCCCACCGCCACGAGCAGTTCAAGGTCGACGGCCCCAAAGCCCGCGCCACCCGCGCGATGGAGGTGCTGCAGGCCCTGTACGAAATGGCCGAGCGCGACATTGCCGCCGACACGGTGCAGCTCATGCTCGCCGGTGACGATGCCGCCGCGCTGAGCGAAGCCGCCGACGGCGCGCTGGTGCTGCACACGCGCCGCGCCGACCTGCGCGCGCGCACGCCGAACCAGAGCATCTACCTCGAAGCCATTGCCACGCACGACATCACCTTCGGCATCGGGCCGGCGGGCACGGGCAAGACGTATCTCGCGGTGGCGAGCGCGGTCGACGCGCTGGAACGCTCGGCGGTGCAGCGCATCGTGCTCACCCGCCCGGCGGTGGAGGCCGGCGAGAAGCTCGGTTTCCTGCCCGGCGACCTGGGCCAGAAGGTGGACCCGTACCTGCGCCCGCTGTACGACGCGCTGTACGACCTGATGGGCTTCGACAAGGTGCAGAAAGCCTTCGAGCGCCAGCAGATCGAAATCGCGCCGCTGGCCTTCATGCGCGGGCGCACGCTCAACCATGCCTTCATCATCCTCGACGAGGCGCAGAACACCACGCCCGAGCAGATGAAGATGTTCCTCACCCGCATCGGCTTCGGCTCGCGCGCCGTCGTCACCGGCGACGTGAGCCAGATCGACCTGCCCAAGACGCAGACCAGCGGCCTGATCGACGCCGAACGGGTGCTCAAGCGCGTCAAGGGCATCGCCATGTGCCGGCTCACCAGCGCCGACGTGGTGCGTCACCCGCTGGTGGCGCGCATCGTGGACGCTTACGAAGCCCGCCAGCGCCCCACGGCGAGCGCGTGAGCCCCGGGGCATCGCGCACGGCCGCCTCACGCCCGCCGTTTCATGATGCCCACGGGGCTCTTGTTTTGATAGCAAGTTATGACCGGATGACGCTGGGGTACCGGCGAATTTTTGAAAATCACCGCCATGACGCTGCCTGCGCTCACCCTCTCGCTGCAATTTGCGCGGCTCACGCCCACCGACGCCGCCGCGCACCGTGCCGCCTTGCCGCGCCACCAGGTGGTGCGCTGGATCCGCCACGCGCTCGACCGGCCGGCCGAACTGACCGTGCGCATCGTCGACGCGGACGAAGGCCGCGCGCTCAACCGCGACTACCGGCACAAGGACTACGCCACCAACGTGCTGACCTTCGACTACGCCCAGTCACCCGTGGTCGTGGCCGACCTGGTGTTGTGCGCCCCGGTGGTCGCGCGCGAAGCGGCCGAGCAAGGCAAGACCCTGCAGGCGCACTACGCCCATCTGCTGGTGCATGGCACCNTGCATGCGCAGGGCTGGGATCACGAAACCAGCGCCGAGGACGCCGAAGCCATGGAAGCCCGCGAGGTGGCCATCCTCGCCGCGCTCGGCTTTGCCAACCCGTACGCCTGAGCGTCTCGGCGCGCAAGCCCGCGCGGTGCCGGTGGACGGCGCGGCCGGGCTCAGCCGTGCACCACCAGCTTGACGATGCCGATGATGACGAAGATCGGCACCACGAACGCCGCCAGGCTCACCCACATGAGCTGCTTGGGCGTCTTGATCGGGCCGGTGTGGTGCTCTTCGTGCTGCTCGGACATGGCGCGTCTCCTCATCAGTGTGTACTTATGGAGTCGCGATGCTAACCGATTGAATTGATAAAAATCAATCGGCGGGCTCGTCCGTCAGATCAGGTCTTTCGGATCGTCGAAATGCGCCTCGACATCGCTGGGCAGCAGCTGGATCGTGGCGCGCAGGCCGGGCACGGCGCTCATCAGGGCCTGCTCCACGCTGGTGCGCAAGGCCGCGGCGCGGCCCAGCGTCCAGCTCGCGGGCATGTGCATGTGCACGTCCACGAAGCGGCGCTGGCCGGCCCGGCGTGTGGTCAGATGATCGAAGCGGATGATGGAACTCGAACCGCGCCGGTGTTCGAAACCCGCCAGCGTCTCCCGGATGGTGGTGAGCACCTCGGGCTCCACGGCCTCGTCCATCAGCCCCTGGGTGGAGCGCCAGATCAGGTGCACCCCNTCCTTGATGATGTTGAGCGCCACGCCCATGGCCACCACCGGGTCGAGCCACAGCCAGCCCGTGAGATGCACCGCCGCGATGCCNAGGATGACGCCGCCAGACGTCCACACGTCCGTCAGCAAATGCTTGGCATCGGCTTCGAGCGCGATCGAGCGGTGCGCCCGCGCCGAGCGCAGCATCAGCCAGGCCATCAGGCCGTTGAGCACCGAACTCGCCACCGACAGCGCCAGGCCCAGCCCCACCTGCTCCAGCGGCTGCGGGTTCATCAGGCGCAGCGCCGCGGCCCAGAAAATCCCGGCGGCCGCAGCGATGATGAGGATGCCCTCGAAGCCCGAGGAGAAATACTCCGCCTTGTGGTGGCCGTAGGGATGGTCATCATCGGCAGGGCGCGCGGCAATCGTCACCATCACCACGCCGAACACGGCCGCGGCCAGGTTGACCAGCGACTCCATCGCGTCGGACAACAGACCGACCGAATCGGTCAGCACCCAGGCCAGGGTTTTCAGCGCGATCGTGACGATGGCCACGCCCACCGACGCGAACAGCAGCCGCTTCGGGGTGAGAAAGTCGGTGGAAGTCAGGCTCATGGCGGCAATCAGCAGGTTTCAGGGGACTGGGGCGTCAGCGATCCTGGACGAACGGGCGCAGCGGGTGCGCGCATGTCCAGGCTTCAGGCGCTTGCGCCCAAGTTCACGCGGGCGAACTTGCGCTTGCCCACCTGCACCACATAGGTGCCTGCGTCGAGCTTGAGCCCCTTGTCCGACACCACGCAGCCGTCCACCCGCACGCCGCCGCCGTCGATGAGCCGGTTGGCCTCGCTGGTGGAGGGCGCCAGGCCCGCGGACTTGAGCAGGGCCGCAATGCCCAGCGGCGCACCNCCGAGGGCCAGTTCGGGCATCTCGTCGGGAATGCCACCGCGCGAACGGTTCACGAAGTCCGCCTCGGCCGCGTCGGCAGCGGCCGCGCTGTGAAAGCGCGTGGTGATCTCCTTGGCCAGCGCCACCTTGGCGTCGCGCGGGTTGCGGCCCGCCTCGACCTCGGCCTTGAGCGCCTCGATCTCGCGCATGGGCTTGAAGGACAGCAGCGTGTACCAGCGCCACATCAGCGTGTCCGAAATGCTCATCACCTTGGCGAACATGGTGTTGGCCGGCTCGCTGATGCCGATGTAGTTGTTCTTCGACTTGCTCATCTTCTCCACGCCGTCCGTCCCCTCGAGCAACGGCATGGTGAGGATGCATTGCGGCTCCTGGCCGTATTCGGCCTGCAGGTGGCGGCCCATGAGCAGGTTGAACTTCTGGTCGGTGCCGCCCAGCTCCAGGTCGGCCTTGAGCGCCACCGAGTCGTAGCCCTGCATCAGCGGGTAGAGGAATTCATGCACGCTGATCGGCGTGCCGGCCTTGAAGCGGTCATGGAAGTCATTGCGCTCCATCATGCGCGCCACGGTGTACTTGGCCGCCAGCTGGATCATGCCCATCGAGCCCAGCGGCAGACTCCATTCGCTGTTGTAGCGAATCTCGGTCCTGGCCGGGTCNAGCACCAGGCTGGCCTGTTTGTAGTAAGTCTCGGCGTTGACCTTGATCTGCTCGGGCGTGAGCGGCGGGCGCGTGCTGTTGCGGCCCGAGGGATCGCCGATCAGGCTGGTGAAGTCGCCGATCAGGAAGATCACCTGGTGCCCCAGGTCCTGCAGCTGGCGCATCTTGTTGAGCACCACCGTGTGGCCGATGTGAATGTCCGGCGCCGTCGGGTCCAGACCGAGCTTGATGCGCAGCGGCACGCCGGTCACCTGTGAACGCGCGAGTTTTCGCAGCCAGTCGGCTTCGGGGATGAGCTCCTCGCAGCCCCGCCGCGTGATGTCCAGGGCTTCGCGCACCGCGTCGGTCACCGGGTAAGTTGTAACAGCAGCTTGATTCATCAGGGTTTTTCTCGGGTCACGGGGTGCGACGCCGATATACTCACCAGCTTCGCGCGCCCCATGGATTTTAGGGCGACGCCCGTGCGCGGGCCGGGTGCACCGTTCGGTGCCTGCCTGGCCTTTCATGCACCCCCTCGTTTCTCGGAGAAGACGTCTCGATGCTCCCCCGACATCCCGTCTCACG
The DNA here is from genome assembly GCA_013693755.1 of Burkholderiaceae bacterium. GTDB lineage: Bacteria > Pseudomonadota > Gammaproteobacteria > Burkholderiales > Burkholderiaceae_C > Tibeticola. Next base: position 1,974,583 of record CP059256.1, on the reverse strand, counting down.
GCACTCACAACGGCCCTGCGTCTTTTCGTCGCCCAGCACCCCAAACGCATCACCGCCACGCTCGCTGCGCTCGCGCTCACCACCGGTGGGGCGNCCTTGGCCGTGGCCTCGCTCGGCCCCGATGCGAGCGACCTGCCCGTGCACCAGGTGCTCGAAGCGGTTGCCCCGCTGACAGCTTCCGACGCCGACGCCCCGCTGGCCGACTTGCAGCTCTACCGCAGCGAAACCGTCCGCGCCACCGACACGGCCGACACCTTGCTCGCGCGCCTCGGCGTGGCCGACCCGGTCGCCGCTGCGTTCCTGCGCCGGGACNCGCTGGCGCGCCAGGCGCTGTTCACTCGCATCGGCCGCAACGTCACCGCGCAGACCAACGCGCGGCATGAGCTGCAGCAGCTCGCGGTGCGTTGGGTCGACAGCGACAGCGACACCCAATTCCGCCGCTTCGTACTGCAGCGCAGTGGCGATGGTTTTGCGGCTCGCGTGGAAAGCGCCCCGCTCGTGGCCTCGACCCGGCTCGCGGGCGGCGTGATCCACTCGTCCTTGTTCGCTGCCACCGACATGGCCCGCATTCCCGACGCCGTGGCCATCCAGGTGGCGGAGATCTTCGGCTCCGACATCGACTTTCACCGCGCGCTGCGCAAGGGCGACCGCTTCTCCATCGTCTATGAGTCGCTCGAAGCCGACGGCGAACCCATGCGCGCCGGGCGTGTGCTCAGCGCCGAGTTCGTCAACGCAGGCAAGAGTTTCCAGGCCGTCTGGTTCCAGGAGCCCGGCAGCAAAGGCGCGTACTACGGGTTTGACGGCAACAACCGCCAGCATGCCTTCCTCGCTTCACCGATGGCGTTTTCCCGCGTCACCAGCGGTTTTGGCATGCGCTTTCACCCGCTGCTGCATCAGAACCGCGGGCATTTCGGTGTGGACTACGGTGCGCCCACGGGCACGCCGGTTCGGGTGGTGGGCGATGGCGTGGTCGAATTTGCCGGGGTGCAGAACGGCTACGGCAACGTCATCTTCGTGCGCCACCGCGGCGACAAGCAGACCGTCTACGCCCACCTGAGCCGCATCGACGTCAGGAAGGGCCAAAGCGTCACCCAAGGCCAGAACATCGGCGCGGTCGGCGCCACCGGCTGGGCCACGGGGCCGCATCTGCATTTCGAGTTCCGCGTCGCCGGCAAGCCCGAGGACCCGTTGAAGNATCGCCCGCGCCGCCGAGGCGGTGCCCATTTCCCCGCCTCGCGCGCCGCCTTCGAGCAGGTCGCCCAAGCCATGCGGCTGANNACCTCGCAGCCGCGGGCTCGCTCGACCTCGTTGCCAGCGCCCAGTGAGCGGCCACCCCAGCCGCCGCCGCGCACGGTGACGCCGCCGGAGCTCTTCATCGGCCTGATGTCGGGCACCTCGCTCGACGGGGTCGATGGCGTGCTGGTCGCGTTCCCCGGCACCCGCGGGCCGCTTGAAGTTCGCGCGCACGCAGCGCGGTCGATGCCGTCCGGCCTGCGTGACGAATTCCTTGCCCTCAACNACCCCGGTGCCGACGAGTTCCACCGCGGCGCGCTCGCGGCCAACGCCCTGGTTCGGCTGTATGCCGAGGTGGTCGGCGAACTGCTCGCGGCGGGTGGCGTTGGCGCTTCGGACGTTCGCGCCATCGGCGCGCATGGCCAGACCGTGCGGCACCGGCCGGGGCGGTCGACGNGGGTGGGCTACTCCCTGCAGCTGAACAACCCGGCGCTGCTGGCTGAACTCACCGGCATCGACGTGGTTGCGGATTTCCGCAGCCGGGACCTCGCCGCCGGCGGGCAGGGCGCGCCCCTGGTGCCGCTGTTTCACCAGGCGGTGTTCGGGCGGCCCGGGCAGATGGTGGGGGTGCTCAACCTCGGCGGCATCGCCAACCTGAGTCTGCTGTACCCGGATGGCGAGGTGCTCGGCTTCGACTGCGGGCCCGGCAACGCCTTGATGGACGGCTGGTGTCAGCTTCACACCGGCGCGCGGTGGGACGACGGCGGCCGCTGGGCGGCCAGCGGTCGGGTCATCCCGGCCCTGCTCGATGCATGCCTTACCGAGCCTTATTTCCAGCAACCGCCGCCCAAANGCACCGGCCGCGACCTGTTCCACCCGGCCTGGCTGGCCGAACGCCTGGCCATGGCGGATGCTGAAGGCGCAGCCCCGTCGGATGTGCAGGCGACGCTGCTCGAACTCACTGCCCGCAGCGTCGCGCAGGACGTACACCGCCACGCGCCCGGGCTGAAGACACTCATCGTCTGCGGCGGCGGCGCACTCAACGACCAACTGATGCAAGGCCTGGCCGCGCTGCTGCCCGCGGCAGAGGTGCAAGCCTCCGCCGCCCACGGCCTGCCCNCGCTGCAGGTCGAAGCGGCCGCCTTCGCGTGGCTGGCCCGCAAGGCCGTGGTGCGCGATGCGNCTGGCCACGCAAACATCACGGGCACCCGCGGCGCCCGTGTGTTGGGGGCTGTGTACCCCGATGAAGTCGAGCGGCCCTGCTCTTGAGCCGCTTCGCATGCTCACGACGTTGAGAACGACGACCCGCAGCCGCAGGTGGTGGTGGCGTTGGGGTTGCGAATGACGAACTGCGCGCCCTGCAGGTCTTCCTTGTAGTCGATCTCTGCACCAACGAGGTACTGGAAGCTCATGGCGTCGATGAGCAGCGTGACACCGTTCTTGGTCATCACGGTGTCGTCGTCGTTGGTGATCTCGTCGAAGGTGAAGCCGTACTGGAAACCCGAGCAGCCGCCGCCCTGCACGAATACACGCAGCTTCAGGTCGGGGTTGCCTTCCTCGGCGATCAGGTCGGCCACCTTNGCCGCTGCGCTGTCGGTGAAGATGATGGGGTCGGGCATGGCGGTCGCAGCGCTGGGCTGGACGGTTTCGGCGGTGGCACTCATGGCGCGCTCCTCAGGGGCAAGATGGACCAATGGTACAGCAGCCCGCTCGGGTATTGGGTCACTCGTTGTTTGCCGCCAGCTTGAGTGTGGGTTTTTCTTCCGCGGCCTGCATGGGGCGCAGTTGCCCGTTGATGACCGCGCCCTGATGCATCTCCAGGGCCTTGTAGGTGACGTCACCTTCGATCCGCGCCTTGGGCTGCAGTTCGAGCAGTTCGCTCGCGTGCACCGGCCCTTTGACGTGGCCGTTGACAATCACATGACCGGCGTGGATCTCCCCGGTGACGCTGGCCGTCTCCGCGATGACGAGGATGCTGGGTTGCTGGCCTTGCGCGCGGATGTCGCCCACGAGCTCGCCGTCGATGCGCAGCCCTTCGCCGAAAAATAGTGCCCTTCGATGCGGCTGCCCTGGGACACGAGGCTTTTGATGGGGGAGCTTCTTCTTGCCGAACATGGTTCGTCCTCCGGAGTCGCGGTCAAAGTTTGATGGACTGCACCGAGCGCACCGTCGCGCCCTCGAGCACCTGCGCACTCACCCCTTTTACCACCACACCCGCGGGTACGTCGAGCACGCCCTCGAGCCGGCGGTACTGCTGCATCTTCAGCGGCACCGGCGGCAGGTTCTGCATCCAGGGCCGGTCGCCCTGTGTGCCGGAGACGGCCAGCGCCAGCGTACCGGAAAACTCGGGNGCATTGCGCTGAGGCTGCAGCACCAGCACCTGCCAGCGCAGCTTGCCGCCGGGCAAGGCTTCGGCTGAGAGCGCGCGGATCGCCAGGTTGCCGCCGGGTGCCGCGGGCAGCAGCCGCTCGAAGAAGCCCAGGTCGTCGCGCAGCGCGCGGTTCTCGGCCTCGACCTGCCGCATCTGGGCTTCGAGCTGCTCGCGCGCGGCGCGCTCGGCGGTCAGCAGGCTGCCCGAGGTGTTGAACACGGATTGCAGCTTNTCGCGCTCGGCGCGCAGCTGCTGCACTTCGGTGCGCAGGCGCTCGATTTCGTCACGGCTGGCGCCAGGCACGCCGGCGAACTCCTTGCTGAACTCGAACGCCCACAAGCCGATGGCGGCGCAAAACCCCAGCACCACCGCCACGAGCGCCCAACGCAGCGGCCACGGCAAGGCGCTGCGCACCACCACGCGCGGGGCACTGAGGGTGAGGCGACGACGCAGAAGCCGGAAACGCATGGCGGGACGCGGAACAAAAGCCGCTGCAAGCGGTGGGCTTGAGCGGCTTTTTCCAGGCGAGGCTGGAGGCGCGAGGGAATCAGCGCTTGGAGAACTGCTTGGCGCGACGGGCGCCGCGCAGACCGACCTTCTTGCGCTCGACTTCGCGGGCGTCGCGGGTGACGAAACCAGCCTGGCTCAGCACGGGCTTGAGCGAGGCGTCGTAGTCGATGAGGGCGCGGGTGATGCCGTGGCGGGTGGCGCCGGCCTGGCCGGATTCACCGCCGCCGTGCACGTTGACTTGGATGTCGAAGGTTTCGACATGGTTGGTCAGGTACAGCGGCTGCTTGGCGATCATGATGGACGTCTCACGGCCGAAATAGGCCTGGATGTCCTTGCCGTTGACCGTGATCTTGCCGGTGCCTTTNTTCAGAAACACGCGGGCGACGCTGGATTTGCGACGGCCGGTGCCATTGTTCCATTCACCAATCATCGGTCGCTCCTTCAGATTTCCAGCACTTTGGGTTGTTGGGCGGTGTGCGGATGCTCGGCACCACCGTACACCTTGAGCTTCTTGATCATGGCGTAGCCCAGAGGGCCCTTGGGCAGCATGCCCTTGACGGCCTTCTCGAGCGCGCGGCCGGGGTGCTTGGCCTGCATGTCGCGGAAGTTGGTGCCATAGATACCGCCGGGGAAACCCGAGTGGCGGTAGTAGATCTTGTCGAGAGCCTTGGTGCCCGTGACCTTGAGCTTGGCTGCGTTGACGACGACGATGTAGTCGCCCGTATCGACGTGAGGCGTGTAGATGGCCTTGTGCTTGCCGCGCAAACGGAGAGCCACTTCACTGGCAACTCGTCCGAGGACCTTGTCGGTCGCGTCAATCACAAACCACTCGTGCGTCACGTCAGCGGGTTTTGCGCTGAACGTTTTCATCTGAGTTCTTTCGAGGTGGTTTGGCGGGCTCTTTTCCACGGTCGGCGTTCTTCTTGGTGAGAACCTCTTAGGTGGGTCTGACGCNACCGGCCATGAGCCGCTGCGCCCTTCGCCGCGGAGCCACAAAATCGCTGCGAAGCTTGCCATTATACGAAACATCGCCGCTTTTCCCACCCCCTGGGCATGCAGGCGTTACCATGCCCCCATGTTCAGCTACCGCCACGCCTTCCACGCCGGTAACCACGCCGACGTGCTCAAGCACCTCGCCCTGATCGCGACCCTGCGCCACCTCCTGCGCAAGGACGGCGCGCTGCTGGCCGTGGACACCCACGCGGGGGCCGGCTTGTATCGGCTCGACAGCGACTTCGCCCACACCGCAGGCGAGGCGGCCGAGGGCATCGAGCGCCTCTTTGCCCACGAGCGCGGCGCCGCCAGCGCCCCGCGAGGGCCGGTTCCGAAGAAATTCGCCCAGACCCCAGCGNCCAAACCGTCTGGTGACGCTATTGATTCTGAAGCAGATGCACTGGGCGACTACCTCGACCTCATCGCCTCCTTCAACCCGCCCGGCGTGCTGCGGGTGTACNCCGGCTCGCCCTTCGTGATGCAGCGCCTGCTGCGCCCGGACCACCGCGACCGCCTCAAGCTGTTCGAGCTGCACCCCACCGACAGCAAGACCCTGGCCGCCAACGTGGCGCAGCTGCGGGCCGGCCGCATGATCGCCGTGGCGCGGCAGGACGGTTTCGAGGGCCTCAAAGCCTTGCTGCCGCCACCCNCCGCAGCCGGTGGTTCGCGCCGTGCGCTGGTGCTGATCGACCCGAGCTACGAGATCAAGAGCGACTACGCCCGCGTGACGGCCGCACTGGCCGACAGCCTCAAGCGCTTCGCCACCGGCACCTATCTGATCTGGTACCCCATCATCCCTCGGCCCGAGGCCCACGAGCTGCCGCGCCGCCTCAGAACGCTGAGCCAGCAGGCCCGCCGCCCCTGGCTGCACGCCACGCTGTCGATCGGCGCAGCGGTCGATCCGGCGGCCGGCGCGGCCCTCAGCCCCGGCGAGCCGCGGCGCCACGGCCTGCGCGCCAGCGGATTGTGGGTCGTCAACCCGCCGCAAACCCTCAAACCCGCCCTGCAGGCGGCCCTGCCGCGGGTGCTGGCCGCCCTGGGGCGCGGCACCGGCAAGGGCTACACGGTCGAAAGCGGCGGCTGAAGCCGGGGCGCCCCTGCACGGCTCCCCAGGTCCTGCCCGGCTCCGGCATCGGGACAAACCCGAATTAACCGACCGACCGGTCGGTTAATCGATATACTGCGCTCCTCGCCCCGACCCACGGGCGCAGGAGACCGAGCATGTACACGCAATCCTTCAATGTGCGCGACGCCGGCGACGACGCCGGCCTCAAGGCCGTCGCGCCGCCCNCCAGTGAGGCCGAGGCCGCCCTGCAGGCGCGCTTCGATGCGCGCATCGACGCCGACGAGAAGATCGAACCGCGCGACTGGATGCCCGAGGCCTACCGCAAGACGCTGGTGCGCCAGATCAGCCAGCACGCGCACAGCGAGATCGTGGGCATGCTGCCCGAGGGCAACTGGATCAGCCGCGCACCCAGCCTCAAGCGCAAGGCCATCCTGATCGCCAAGGTGCAGGACGAAGGCGGCCACGGCCTTTACCTCTACAGCGCCGCCGAAACCCTGGGCACCAGCCGCGAGCAGATGCTCGACGCCCTGCACAGCGGCCGCGCCAAGTACAGCTCCATCTTCAACTACCCCACGCTCAACTGGGCCGACGTGGGCGTGATCGGCTGGCTGGTCGATGGCGCAGCCATCATGAACCAGATCCCGCTGTGCCGCTGCAGCTACGGCCCGTATGCGCGCGCGATGATCCGCGTCTGCAAGGAAGAAAGCTTCCACCAGCGCCAGGGCTACGAGGCGCTGCTGGTCATGATGCAGGGCACCGCCGAGCAGCGCGCCATGGTGCAGGACGCCGTCAACCGCTGGTGGTGGAAGTGCCTGGCCATGTTCGGCCCGCCCGACGCCGACAGCCCGCACAGCGCGCAAGGCATGCGCTGGGGCATCAAGCGCATCAGCAACGACGACCTGCGGCAGAAGTTCATCGACGCCACCGTGCCGCAGGCCGAGGTGCTGGGCGTGACCCTGCCCGACCCCGACCTCAAGCGGAACCCGGAGCGCGGCCATTACGACCACGGCGAGATCGACTGGGACGAGTTCTGGGCCACCGTCAACGGCAACGGCCCGTGCAACAAGGAGCGCCTCGCCACCCGCGTGGCCGCATGGGAAGAGGGACGCTGGGTGCGCGAAGCCGCGCTCGCCCACGCCGCCAAACAACGCCAACGCGCACTCAAGGAGGCCGCATGAGCCGCACCGACACCCCGACACCGCCACCCCGGCCCTGCGCGACTGGCCGCTGTGGGAAGTCTTCATCCGCAGCAAACAGGGCCTGGAGCACAAACACTGCGGCAGCCTGCACGCGGCCGACGCCCAGCACGCGCTGCAGATGGCACGCGACGTCTACACCCGCCGCCAGGAAGGCGTGAGCATCTGGGTGGTGCCTTCGGCCGCCATCGCCGCGAGCGACCCTGCCGACAAGGACAGCTTCTTCGACCCGGCCGCCGACAAGATCTACCGCCACCCCACCTTCTACGACATTCCCGAAAAAGTGGGGCACATGTGATGGACGCCGCGCTCGCAACCGCCGTGGCGCCGGTGGACTACCTGCTGCACCTGGCCGACAACGCACTCATCCTCGGCCAGCGCAATGCCGAGTGGTGCGGCCACGGCCCGGTCATCGAAGAAGACCTGTCGATGGCCAACAACAGCCTGGGACCTCATCGGCCAGGCACGCATGCTCTACCAGCTCGCCGCCGAACGCATCAACGGCGATGCCGCCGAGGCCGCTCGCTTTGCGCACCTGCGCGGCGCGCGGGTGGATGGCGCCGTCACCGAAGACACCCTCGCCTACTTCCGCGACACCGCCGAATTCCGCAACTACACGCTGCTCGAACTGCCGCACAGCCCGCCGCTGGCCGCCACCCATCCCGCGCCGCGCGACTACGCCACCACCATCGTGCGCAACTTCCTCTACAGCGCCCTGATGGTGCAGGTGTGGGAGCGCCTGAACCAGGGAGCCGACCGCGAGCTCGCCGGCGTGGCCGCGCGCGCGCTCAAGGAGGTGAACTACCACCTGCGGCATTCGCGCGACTGGCTGGTGCGCTTTGGCGACGGCACCGACGAGTCGCATGCGCGCGCCCAGGCCGCGCTCGACCACTTCATGCCCTACACCGAGGAGTTCTGGCACCCCAGCCCCGCCGAAGAAGCGGCCCTGCAGGCCGGCGCGGGATTGGGACCTGCGCNNAGCCTGCGCGAAGGCTGGAACGCGCTCGTTGACGACGCGCTGCGTGAGGCCACGCTCAAACGCCCCGCGCCACACCCAGGCTACGTGACCGAAGGCAAGCGCGGCGTGCACTCCGAACACCTGGGCTTTGTGCTGGCCGAGATGCAAAGCTTGGCCCGTGCGCACCCCGACGCGCGCTGGTGATGCCGCGCCCGAGCCGCCCATGAGCTCCAGCCCCGCCGCCGTGGACNNCTCGACGCCGTTCGCGCCGCCCTCGAGACGCTGGCAGACCCCGAAATCCCGGTGGTCAGCCTGCGCGAGCTGGGCATCCTGCGCGACGTCCGGCTCGGCGCCGATGGGCAGGTGGAGGTCGTCATCACGCCCACCTACAGCGGCTGCCCGGCCATGGGCCAGATCGAGGACGACGTGCGCGCCACGCTCCGGCGCCTGGGGCTCGACGGGCGCGTGGTAACCCAGCTCGCTCCGGCATGGACCACCGACTGGATCGGCGAAGCCGCGCGCGAGAAGCTGCGGCAGTTCGGCATCGCGCCGCCCCAGGGCTGTGCGCACGCAGCACCGGCTGGGGAACAGCCGCTGCGCTTCGTCGCGCGCACGAACGCGGCGAGCGTGCCCTGCCCGCACTGCGGCTCCACGAACACCACCGAGCTTGCGCACTTCGGCTCCACCGCCNTGCAAGGCGCAGTGGCGCTGCCTGGACTGCCTCGAACCCTTCGACCATTTCAAACCGTACTGACCCCTCACCCGGAGGCGCCCCGCGCGCACAGCCCCACCATGTCTGCAGCCCTTCGTTTTCATGAGCTGACCGTCACCCACGTGCGCCCCGAGGCGGCCGGCTCGGTCGCGGTCGGCCTGGCCGTGCCCGACGCCCTGGTCGAGAGCTTCGGTTTCGAGCCGGGCCAGTACCTCACGCTGCGCGCGAACATCGACGGCCAGGAAGTGCGCCGCAGCTATTCCATCTGCATCCCGCGCAGCGAGTTCGCCCGCACCCATGCGCTGGAGATCGGCATCCGGCCGATGGAGGGCGGCGTGTTCTCCAACTGGGCCGCCACGCAGCTCAAGGCCGGCGACACGCTGGGCGTGATGCCGCCGCAAGGGCGCTTCGTCTCGCTGCGGCCCCACGCGCTGCACCGCGTGGGCTTCGCGGCGGGCTCGGGCATCACGCCCATCCTGTCCATCATGGCCAGCACGCTCGAGGAACAGCCGCAGAGCAAGTTCACGCTGGTGTTCGGCAACCGGCGCATGGACAGCGTGATGTTCAACGAGACGCTGCAAGACCTCGNNGGCCGCTACCGCGACCGGCTCACGCTCATCCACATCCTGTCGCGCCAGGCGCAGGAATCGGACCTGCTGCAGGGCCGGATCGACGCGCAGAAAGTGCGCGACCTCATGGCCACGCTGCTGCCCCCGGGCAGCATGGACGAGGTGTTCATCTGCGGCCCCGAGGCGATGATCGAGACGGTGGAAGCCACGCTGCGCGAAGCCGGCGTGAGCGAGCGCGCCATCCGCACCGAACGCTTCACCTCGCCCACGCTCGAGGCCATGACGCCCGAGAACCGCCGCGCCGCGCTCGCGCCGCACCCCAGCACCGACGCCGGCCCGATCGCACTCACCGTGGTGCTCGACGGCAAGCCGCACGAACTGCGCATGCACCCCGAGCAGCATGTGCTCGACGTGGCGCTGGCGGCCGGGCTGGACGTGCCCTGGTCGTGCAAGGGCGGGGTCTGCTGCACCTGCCGTGCCAAGGTGCTCGCGGGCAGCGTGAGCATGGACAAGAACTTCACCCTCGAGCGCTGGGAGACCGACCAGGGTTTCGTGCTCTCCTGCCAGGCCCGCCCGACTTCGGCCGCGCTGACGGTCAGCTACGACGAGCGCTGATCAACCGGTGAGCACCGCGATGGCATCGACCGCTGCAAAGTCTCGGTCGTGCGTGACAAAGGCGTGCGCCCCGCCCTCCAATGCCGCCGCCAGTTGCAACGCGTCGGGCAGGCGCAAGCGGTACTGACAACCTATCTGAGCGGCCAACGCGGCCACGGATACGGACACGTTGAGCACCTCGTACTCGCACAACGCCGTCTCGTAGCGTTTGGCCAGGGCCGCTCGGCCCGCTTTATGAGACCCNGTCAGCACCTCGGCCACGGTGATGGTGGACAGCAGGATGTGAAGCTGCCCAGCCGCAGCGGCTTCGAACAATCCGAGGAAGCGCGGCGCGAACACCGGGTGGTCTTCGAGCAGATAGATGAACGGCGCACTGTCCACGAACACGCGCGCGCCCGGCGCCAAGCCACCCCAGAGCGGCGCAGCCGAAGCCGACGACCTGCGCGGAGCCATTCAACGCCGGGCCCACTCGCCGCGGAGCTGNATCAAGCGTCTGGCCGGCGTTCTCCCCCACAGCCCNCTGCCCGTCCCGACGAGCGATAGCAACGCGCGTGGCGGACGCTTGGCCGACTGCTCCAGACGAGCCAAACGCTGCAGCGACACCACGGCAGCATAGGGCTTGCCGTGGCGGGCAATGATGCTCGTGGTGCCGGCGTGCGCCTCGGCCACGATGTGCGGCAGTTTGCTGCGGGCCTGCTCCAAGCCGTAGCGCGGGGACTCTTCCATCCTGCACCTCCTAATACTGTACAGACTGTACAGAAAATCCGATGTATCGGCAAGCGGGAGCTCCCGACTGGAGGTCTGCATCAACGCGGACCGCGTCTCTGCGATGCCACGCATCCGGCTGCGGTTGAGATGCAAGGCACAAGAGACTGTCACGGCGCGTGCCCTGGTGAGCGTTCGCCATGTGAAACGAGCCGCCCATCGCCGGGATGCGCGGCACCCGAGGGAACTGCTCGACGCGGCCCTACACCTGCGCCAGCGCCTGGTCGAGGTCGGCGCGCAGGTCGTCGATGTGTTCGATGCCGATGGACAGGCGCACCATGTCGGGGCTGACGCCGGCCTTGCGCATTTCTTCCGCGTTGAGCTGGCGGTGGGTGGTGGTGGCCGGGTGGCAGGCGAGCGACTTGGCGTCGCCGATGTTGACGAGCCGGGTGAAGAGCTTGAGCGCGTCCTGAAAGCGCGCGCCGGCGGCAATCGCGTCCTCCGCCTTGAGGCCGAAGCTGATGATGCCCGACGCACGCCCGCCCATGTATTTGCGCACCAGCGTGTGGTCGCGGTGGTCGGGCAAACCGGCGTAGTTCACCCAGGCGACCTTGGGGTGGCGCTTGAGGTGCGTGGCCACGTGCAGGGCGTTGTCGCAGATGCGGTCCATGCGCAGGGCGAGTGTCTCGATGCCTTGCAGGATCTGGAACGCGTTGAAGGGCGAGAGCGCGGCGCCCATGTTGCGCAATGGCACCACGCGCNNGCGGCCGATGAAGGCCGCGGCACCGAGGGCCTCGGTGTAGACCACGCCGTGATAGCTCACGTCGGGCTCGTTGAGGCGCTTGAACCGCGCCTTGTGCTGCACCCAGGGGAATTTGCCGCTGTCGACGATGGCGCCCCCGATGCTGGTGCCGTGGCCGCCGAGGTATTTGGTGAGCGAGTGCACGACGATGTCGGCCCCGTGCTCGAAGGGCCGGCACAGCGGGNNGCTGGGCACCGTGTTGTCGACGATGAGCGGCACGCCCGCGGCATGGGCCACGGCCGCGAGCGCGCCGATGTCGGTCACGTTGCCCAGCGGGTTGCCCACCGATTCGCAGTAGATGGCCTTGGTGCGCTCGTCGATGAGGGCGGCGAAGGCGGCCGGGTCGCTCGGGTCGGCGAAGCGCACGGTGATGCCTTGCTGCGGCAGCGTGTGCGCGAACAGGTTGTAGGTGCCACCGTAGAGCGTGCTGCTGGAGACGATGTTGTCGCCCGCCTCGGCGATGGTCTGGATGGCGTAGGTGATGGCCGCCATGCCCGAGGCCACGGCCAGCGCGCCGACGCCGCCTTCGAGCGCGGCGATACGCGCTTCCAGCACCGCGTTGGTGGGGTTCATGATGCGGCTGTAGATGTTGCCCGGCACCTTGAGGTCGAACAGGTCGGCGCCGTGCTGGGTGTCGTCGAAGGCGTAGGCCACGGTCTGGTAGATGGGCACGGCCACGGCCTTGGTGGTGGGGTCGGGGGTGTAGCCGGCGTGGACGGCAAGGGTTTCGAGTTTCATGGGGCAGTCTCCTGAAAGGCTGAATCGGCGCGCGGCGCCTGGCGCTGGATTGAGCGCCATGATCGCATTGCCCGCGCCGCGGCGGAAATACCGTTGCGTTGTTTGCTTATGCGCCGGCAGGCGCCAGGCCCAGGCGGCGCGCGATCTCCAGTGTGGCCGCACTCTGGTTCATGGTGTAGAAGTGCAGGGCCGGCGCGCCGCCCTGCACCAGCCGCTCGCACAGCGCGGTGACCACGTCGAGCCCGAAGGCTTTGATGGATTCCACGTCGTCGCCGAAGGCCTGCAGGCGCAGGCGCACCCAGCGCGGCACCTCGGCGCCGCAGGCGTCGGAAAAGCGCAGCAACTGCGTGGCACTGGTGATGGGCATGATGCCGGGCACCACCGGCAGCGCGACACCGAGGCGCAGCGCCTCGTCACGGAAGCGGAAGTAGGCATCGGCGTTGTAGAAGTACTGGGTGATGGCCGAGTCCGCGCCCGCGCGGGCCTTGGCGGCGAAGGCCTGCAGGTCGGCCTCGGGGCTGCGCGCCTGGGGATGCGTTTCGGGGTAGGCCGCCACCTCGATGTGGAACGCGCGGCCGGTCTCGGCGCGGATGAAGGCGACCAGGTCGCTCGCATACTGGAACTCGCCGCCCAGGCCGTAGCCGCTGGGCAGGTCACCGCGCAAGGCCACCAGGCGGCGCACGCCCATGGCCTGTAACTCGGCCAGTTGCGCACGCACCCGCTCGCGCGTGGCGCCGATGCAGGAAAAGTGCGCCGCCGCGCCCTGCCCTTCGGCGAGGATTTCGCGCACGGTGGCGAACGTGCCCTCGTGGGTGGAGCCGCCCGCGCCGTAGGTGACGGAGCAGAACTCGGGAGCCAGCGCATACAGCCGCTGGCGCACCGCGCGCAGCTTCTCGGCGCCCTCGGGCGTCTTGGGAGGGAAGAATTCGAAACTCAGNGGCAAGGCGTTCATGCCGATACTTTCTCCGCGCCGGCGCCGGGCCAGCGGGCGTGAATGAAGAATTCGCGGTTGCCGTCGCCGCCGGCGATGGGGCTGTCATGCCAGCCCACCACCGCAAGCCTCAGCGCCGCGCAGGCTGGNCGCAGCCGCGCCTCGACGCGGGCGTGGCTGGCCGGGTCTTTNACCAGGCCGCCTTTGCCGATGTCGGCTGGCTGCAGTTCGAACTGCGGCTTGACCAGCATGAGCAGGTGGCCGCCGGCCGCGAGCATGGGAACGAGGACGGGCAACACCAGGGTGAGCGAGATGAAGGACACATCACCGGTCACCAGATCAAATTCTGGCGTTTTACCCTGGAACCCCAGCGCCAACCGGTCATTGTTTGCTATTGTTTTTGATAAGCCCGGATCGCGCGCGTTCACGCCCTCGAGCGCGCACACCCGTGCGTCCGCGCGCAGGCGCGGGTGCAACTGGCCGTGGCCGACATCGACGCCGACCACCGCCGCCGCGCCGTGCTGCAGCAGGCAGTCGGTGAAGCCGCCGGTGCTCTGGCCCACATCGAGGCAGCGCCAGCCGCGCACGGTGAGCCCGGCCGCGGCCAGCGCNCCTTCCAGCTTGAGCCCGCCGCGCGAGACATAGCGCGCCTCGGCGTCGTCGAGCAGGGACAGCTCGGCCGCAGGCGGCAGTTCGGCGCCGTTCTTGGTGACCGTCTGCCACGCGCTGCCGGGCAGCCGCCAGCGCAGGCCCGCCGCGATCAGCCGCTGTGCCTGCGCGCGCGAGGACGCCAGGCCGCGCTCGACGAGCAGCTGGTCCGCTCGCATCGGGGCGCGTTCAGTAGCGGTAGGCGTCGGACTTGAACGGCCCGTGCTTGGGCACGCCGATGTAGGCCGCCTGCTCTTCGCTGAGCTCGGTGAGCATGGCACCGACCTTCTTCAGGTGCAGCCGCGCCACCTTCTCGTCCAGGTGCTTGGGCAGCACATAGACCTGCCCCGGCTGGTAGCGCTCGGGGTGGGTGAACAGCTCGACCTGCGCGATGGTCTGGTTGGCGAACGAGCTCGACATGACGAAGCTCGGGTGGCCAGTGGCGCAGCCCAGGTTCACCAGCCGGCCCTTGGCCAGCAGGATGATGCGTTTGCCATCGGGGAACACCACATGGTCGACCTGGGGCTTGATTTCCTCGAAGCGGCAGTGGGCCTCGAGCGCAGCCACGTCGATCTCGTTGTCGAAGTGACCGATGTTGCAGACGATGGCCTGGTCCTTCATGGCCGCCATGTGCGCATAGGTGATGACGTCGCGGTTGCCGGTTGCGGTGACGAAGATGTCGGCCTTGTCGGCCGCCCAGTCCATGGTGACGACCTTGTAGCCCTCCATCGCGGCCTGCAGGGCGCAGATGGGGTCGATCTCGGTCACCCACACCTGGGCCGAGNNCGCGCGCAGCGCCTGCGCGCTGCCCTTGCCCACGTCGCCATAACCGCAGACCACCGCCACCTTGCCCGCCACCATCACGTCGGTGGCGCGCTTGATGCCGTCCACCAGCGACTCGCGGCAGCCGTAGAGGTTGTCGAACTTGCTCTTGGTGACCGAGTCGTTGACGTTGATGGCGCGGAACAGCAGCGTGCCCTGCGCGCTCATCTCCTTCAAGCGGTGCACGCCGGTGGTGGTCTCCTCGGTCACGCCGATGATGTGCGCGCTCTTGCGGCTGTACCAGGTCGGGTCCTGCGCGAGCTTGGCGCGGATGGCGGCGAACAGGCAGCGCTCTTCCTCGCTCTTGGGGTCGGCGATGACGGAGGCATCCTGCTCGGCGCGGCGGCCCAGGTGCATCAGCAGCGTGGCGTCGCCGCCGTCGTCGAGGATCATGTTCGGGCCTTCGTCGGCCGCGCCGGCGGGGCCGAACTCGAAGATGCGGTGGGTGTAGTCCCAGTAGTCGGCCAGGCTCTCGCCCTTGATGGCGAACACCGGCGTGCCGGCGGCGGCAATCGCGGCGGCGGCGTGGTCCTGGGTGGAGAAGATGTTGCACGAGGCCCAGCGCACCTGCGCGCCCAGCGCCTGCAGCGTCTCGATGAGCACCGCCGTCTGGATGGTCATGTGCAGGCTGCCGGTGATGCGCGCGCCCTTGAGCGGCTGCGATGCGGCCAGTTCCTCACGGATGGCCATGAGGCCGGGCATCTCGGTCTCGGCGATGCGGATCTCTTTGCGGCCCCAGTCGGCCAGACCAATGTCGGCGATGGCGCAGTCGGCCGTGGCGGCGGGGTGGGCGGGGATGCGTGCGTTCATGCGGGGCTCCAAAACAACAGAAGATGGAACCGCTGCGCAGCGGGGCGGGACAGGCTCACCCTCGCTTGCAGCGGGTGAGCGTCGTTGTGTCAGGACAGTTCCGAGCCTCACGCCCAGCCCCTTGAAGGGTCTGGAGCGCTGCAACGCTCCTCGGAGTGACTGGATTTTAATCGAGCCGGCCGCGGTTCACGTCTGCACTGCGGTTCGACTCACTGCGCTTGAGCCGGCGCGCCGCCTGCGCGAGCCCGCCGTCGCCACCATCGACGAAATGCAGGTGCTGGGTGCTGCTGCGGATGAAGCAGGTCATGAGCGCGCGGTCGCTGGCATGCAGGCCGTACGCGAGGGCGTCGCGCTGCGTCAGCGCCTCGAGCAAGGCCTGCAGCGCCTCGGCCTCGGCCGCGGTGAGGTCGAGCACGGCGCGCAGCGCGTCGTCGAGCTTGAGGTGGTCGGTGCTGGCCGCCAGCGCCGCCACATAGCGGCCGGCGGCGGTCAATGGGTTGCGGCCGTCACGGCGCACCAGGGGCGCGAGCATGCCGGTCCAGGCCAGGGCTGCGGCGGTGCGCAGGGCACGCGCGGGCGCGGCCGGGTGTTTGAGCCGCATCTCCACCCCGAGATGCTGGGGCGGCCACTGCAGNCGGCAGGTTGTCCCCCGCACCGGCGCGGCCTGCGGCAGCGCCTCCAGCCAGGCCAGCAGCGGCGTGAGCACGGACAGGTCGTGGCCCCTGGGGCGCACGATCAGCGACACCATGCGCCCGCGCGTGGCGGGCACGTCGTTCCAGCGGCATTCCAGGCCCTCCAGGCGGGCCTGCGCGCGGCCGCCGGTCTGCGGCACCGGCCAGCGCGCCGGCTCTGCGCGGATGAGCTGCTCGGCCAGTTGCACGCCGCCGCCCGAGAACAGCGCCTGGCCGAACCCCGCACCCAGCCGCCGCCGCGCCAGCCGCACCGCAGCACCCCGCTGGTTCAGCGCCGCCACCGTGACCGCGCCCAGGCGAAGCGCCAGCCCGAGCTGGCGTTCGCCCAGGGCCTGCACGCCGCGCAGCGCATCGCCCACGGCCGCGGCGCAGGACGGCGGCACGACCAGCACCGCGCCATCGCCGGTGAAGACGCCGGGCAGGTCATCACGGCCGCTGGCGTTGGCCGCCGCGATCAGGCAGGCCGCGCCCAGTGCATTGACCTGCTTGTACTGCCCGCGCGCCAGCGCCGCGGTGGAATCCACCACGTCGGTGACGAACACCAGCCAATCCCCNGGCACCTCGGCAAAGGCCTGGCCGCGCGACCAGTCGCGCAGCGCGGGCAGTTCGGGGACCGCATCGAGTTCGGTCAGCAGCGGTTGGGCAAGGGCTTCGGCCATGGATTCGACCCTTTGTGCGTGCAGGGTCAGCGCCCGGTTCAGGCCGCGCAGCCCAGGGCCAGCTCGCGCGTGAGCTGCGCCGCGGGCACCGGCTGGCAGCCGCTGGCGTTCTGCCCGGCCCACAGCGGTGAGAAATCGCCCGAGCCCGCCGCCTCGGCCCGTGCGCGCAGCGGGGCCAGCGCCGCAGCCGCCAGCGGGAAAGGCGGCGTCTCATCGCTCAAGGGGCCGAGGTCGCGCATCAGGCGGGTGACAATGCCGCGCGCAGGCCGGCCGCTGTAGAGGTTCGTCAGCGCGGTGTGCGCAGCCGCGGGGCTTTGCAAGGCGGCGCGGTGCAGCGGGCTGGTGGTGGCCTCGGGGCACAGCAGGTAGGCGGTTCCCACCTGCACGCCGCAGGCACCCAGCGCCATCGCGGCGCGCACCCCGGCCGCGTCGGCTACGCCACCTGCGGCGACCACCGGCACATTCACCGCGCGCACCACCTGGGGCAGCAGCGCGAAGGTGCCCATCTGCAGGCTCAGGTCGTCATCGAGGAAATGGCCGCGGTGGCCGCCCGCCTCCAGCCCCTGCGCGATGATGAGNTCCACNCCGCGCGCCGCGAGCCAGCGAGCCTCATTCACGGTGGTGGCCGAGGCCATGATCGTCGTACCCCAGGCGCGCAGCGGCGCGAGCAGGGCTTCGTCCGGCAGGCCGAAGTGAAAGCTCACCACCCGGGGTTTGAAGTCCGCCAGCACGGCGAGCGCGTCGGCGTCGAAGGGGCGGCGAGCAGCCGCCGGCGCCGGGGCGTCTCCAGGCAGGCCGAATTCGCGGTAGTACGGGAGCAGGCGCTCGCGCCAGCGCGCCTCGCGCGCGGCGTCGTGCGCTGGCGGCTGGTGGCAGAAGAAGTTGATATTGAACGGGGCGGGTGTGGCCTCGCGCAGGCGCGACAATTCGGCGCGCAGGGCGGCGGCGTCGAGCATCGCCGCCGGCAGCGAGCCCAGGCCACCCGCAGAGGCGACGACGATGGCCAGTGTGCTGTCTTGCACACCGGCCATCGGAGCCTGAATGATGGGCCACTCGGTGCCGAGCAACGCCTGCCATCCCGCCATGGGGTTCGCCTCTGGTGAACAGGAGTCCGCATCGTAGCGCGCCAGCCGGGGCGGTGCACGGGGCGCCGCGGGTGGGCGGATAAAATTCAGGGTTCCGTCTGCCCTGCGCAGACCGTGCGGCGCGCGCCTTGCTTGCGGTGCCGCGGCCGCTCCACCCCCAGGAAAGCCCGTGTCCCAGCCCTCCCAGACCGCCGAGGAAGTCCGGCGCCGCCGCACCTTTGCCATCATCTCCCACCCCGACGCGGGCAAGACCACGCTGACCGAGAAGCTGCTGTTGTTCTCGGGCGCGATCCAGATTGCCGGCGCGGTCAAGGGACGCAAGGCCAGCCGCCATGCCACCAGCGACTGGATGGAGATCGAGAAGCAGCGCGGCATCTCGGTGGCGAGTTCGGTGATGCAGATGCTCTACCGCGAGCACGTCATCAACCTGCTCGATACGCCCGGCCACAAGGACTTTTCCGAAGACACCTACCGGGTGCTCACCGCCGTCGATTCGGCGCTGATGGTGATCGACGCGGCCAACGGCGTGGAGGCGCAGACCAAGCGCCTGATCGAGGTCTGCCGCCAGCGCGACACGCCCATCATCACCTTCGTCAACAAGATGGACCGCGAGGTGCGCGACCCGCTCGACATCCTCGACGAGGTGGAGCGCGAGCTCGGCATGCCCTGCGTGCCCATGACCTGGCCGGTGGGCCAGGGCAAGCATTTCGGCGGCATCATCAACCTGCGCACGCAGGCCATGACGGTGTTCGAAGCCGGCAGCGAGCGCCGCCCGCAGGACTTTGAAACCATCGCGCTCACCGAGGGCCAGGCGCTGCGCGCGCGTTTCGGCACTGACTGGGACACGGCCATGGACAGCATGGAGCTCGCCACCGGCGCCTCGCCCGCGTTCGACCGCGAGGCCTTTCTGGCCGGCAAGCAGACGCCGGTGTTCTTCGGCTCGGGTGTCAACAACTTCGGGGTCATGGAGGTGCTCGACGCGCTGGTGNACCTGGCCCCGCCGCCCGGCCCACGCAAGAGCCAGCTCGCCACCAGCGGGCAGACCCAGGAGCGCACGGTGCAGCCCGAGGACGGCTTCTTCTCCGGCGTGGTGTTCAAGGTGCAGGCCAACATGGACGCCAACCACCGCGACCGCATCGCCTTCGTGCGCGTGGCCTCGGGGCGCTACAGCCCGGGCATGAAGCTCAAGGTGCAGCGCACCGCCAAGGAGCTGCGGCCGACCTCGGTCGTGACCTTCATGAGCCAGCGCCGCGAGGCGGTGGACGAGGCCTACGCCGGCGACATCATCGGCTTCACCACCCACGGCGGCGTGCAGCTGGGCGACACCATCACCGACGGCAGCGTGGCCCTGCAGTACACCGGGCTGCCCTTCTTCGCGCCCGAGCTGTTCATGACCGTCATTCTCAAGAACCCGTTGCGCACCAAGCAGTTGCAGATGGGGCTGGCGCAACTGGGCGAGGAAGGCGCGATCCAGGTCTTCAAGCCCGAAATGGGCGGCCCGATGCTGCTCGGCGCGGTGGGCCAGCTGCAGTTCGAAGTGGTGCAGCACCGCCTCAAGGCCGAGTACGACTGCGACGTGCGCCTCGAAGGCTGCCCCTACACCGGCGCGCGCTGGATCAGCGCCGACACCNCCGCGGAGCTGCGCGCTTTCTGCGACGCCTACCCGCAGCGCCTCGCCCGCGACGCCGCCGACGCGCTGGCCTACCTGTGCACCAGCCCCTACGACGTGCGGCTGGCGCAGGAGCGCTTTCCGAAGATCCACTTCCACCCGCTGCGCGAGCACGCCGGCCTGAGCCTGGACCGCGCAGCATGAGCCCGGCCGCACCCGCCCACCTGCGCCCGCTGATGGAGTGGCCCGCGGCCCAGCGCGCGCGTATCCGCGGCGTGTTCACCGACATCGACGACACCCTCACCACCGACGGGCAGATCACGCCGGACGCTCTGGCCGCGCTGGCCGCGCTGCGCGAGGCCGGGCTCATCGTGGTGCCCATCACCGGCCGGCCGGTGGGCTGGTGCGAACAGCTTGCCGCGCGTTGGCCCGTGCCCGCCATCGTGGCCGAAAACGGCGCCGTGGCCCTGTTTTCAAGAGAAACCGCCGAAACCCCAGCGCCAACCGGTGAGGTTGCGCTATCAAAACTGTATCGGGAAGACGCCCCCACCCGTGCGCGCAACATGGCGCACATGCAGCGCGTGGCCGCGCGCGTGCTGCGCGAGGTGCCCGGCGCGGCGCTCTCGCGCGACAGCGCTGGCCGCGAGACCGACATCGCCTTCGACGTGGCCGAGCACCAGCAGCTCGACGCCACGCAGGTCGACGCCATCCTCGCCCTGCTGCGCGCCGAGGGGCTGCACACCACGCGCAGCAGCATCCATGTGCACGGCGCGGTCAACGCCTTCGACAAATGGAGCGGCGCGCAATGGGCGGCCGAGGCCTTGTTCGGCCGCCGGCTGAGCGACGAGCTCGACCGCTGGGTCGCCGTGGGTGACTCCATCAACGACGAGCCCATGTTCCGCCACTTCGGCCACAGCGTCGGCGTGGCCAACATCGCGCGCTTTGCCGCGCAGCTCGCCGCGCCCCCGCCTTCGTCACGCCCTCCGCGCGCGGCGCCGGCTTTGCGGAGCTGGCCCAGGCGCTGCTGGCCGCGCAGCGCTGAACCCACGCAGCGGCACGCGCAGCGCCCCGTCGCACGGCCCCTCGGGCGCTTGCAGCGGGTGTCGCGCAGGCGGCTTGCGGCACGGTGGGGCCGTTCCTATCATGGCGCGGCCCCGTCGAAGGAGACCCGCCATGGCCGTGGATTCGCGTTTTCCGTCCTGCTCGAAGGCCGCAGCTTTCTCGAGAGCCCGCGCTGGCACGACGGCGCGCTGTGGCTGTCGGACTTCTACACCGGTGAAGTGCTGCGGCTTGACGCGGCAGGCACGGCCACCGTGATCGCGCGCGTGCCGGAGCAGCCCTCGGGCCTGGGCTGGCTGCCCGACGGGCGGCTGCTCATCGTCTCCATGCGCGACCGCCGCGTGCTGCGCCAGGAAGCCGACGGCCGCCTGGTCACCCATGCCGACCTCTCCGCCTACGCCAGCGGCCACACCAACGACATGGTGGTGGACGCCCAGGGCCGCGCCTGGGTGGGCAACTTCGGCTTCGACCTCATGGGCGGCGCGCCTGCGCACACCGCCGACCTCGTGCGCGTGNACCCGGACGGCAGCGTCCACGTCGCCGCGCGCGACCTGTATTTCCCCAACGGCTCGATGATCAGCGCCGACGGCCGCACCCTGCTGGTGGGCGAAACCATGGGCAACCGCATCTCGGCCTTCGACATCGCCGCCGACGGCACGCTGGGCCCGCGGCGCGACTGGGCGCACTTCGGCCCGCTGCCCACGCTGGGCGACATCCCCTCCGTGCTCGGCCAACTGGTGGCCGCGCCCGATGGCGCCACGCTCGACGCCGAAGGCTGCATCTGGTTCGCCGACGCCATCGGCCACCGCGTGGTGCGCATGGCGCCCGGCGGCGAGATCGTGGACAGCCTCTCCACCGGTGAGCAAGGCGTGTTCGCCTGCATGCTCGGCGGCCCCGACGGCTGCACGCTCTACCTCTGCGTGGCGCCGGATTTCCACGAGCCCTTGCGCAAGGCCGCGCGCGAAGCGGCGCTGTGGTCCACCCGGGTGCGCGTGCCGCACGCCGGCCGGCCCTGACGGCCGCCACGCGCCGCCAGCCTGCAGCCCGCGCAGACCTGCCGGCGCAGGCCGCCCGCAGCCCGGGTCAGCGCGGCACGGTTTCCAGCCAGTGCAACAACGCCGAGCGCGCGTGCAGCAGGTTGATGACGGCCTGCCGGTAGTCGTTGCGCGCGATCACGGCCGAGGTCTCCACCGAGGCAAGTTCNGAATACGCGTTGAGCAGATCGAGCATCGGCCGGCGGCCGACCTTGAACTGCATCTCATAGAGCTCGGCCACCTGGCGCGANGCCTCGATCTGCGGCAGCGCCGCCTCCGCAAGCGCGCGGCTGCGCTGCATGTCGGTCTCCGCGGTGACCACGCGCTGGCGGATCTCCTGCTCGGTCTGCTCCAGCCGCTGGCGCGTGGCCTCGATCTGCCGCGTCACCGCAGCGATGTTGTAGCCCGCGCCCCGGTCGAAGAAGGACCAGTTCAGCACCAGCTGCGCGAAGTTGTAGTTGCCCGAACCAGCCTCCAGATCCACCCGTGGCAGCCGGGCGCGCTGCAATTGCGTCTCCTCGGCCTGCAGGGCCTGCAGCTCGGCCCGCTGGGCCTGCAGCAGCGGATGNGTCCTGCACGGGGTATCCACCTGCGGCGGCTCGCTGCGCCAGGCCCGCGGCAGCGGGTCGACCAGTGACGGCACCTGCCGCACGTACCGCGAGAGCCGCGCCAGCGCCACCCCNATGTTGCGCTCATGCACCGCCATGCGCTGCTGCACCTGAAGCGCGCGCGACTGCGCCTGCACCAGTTCCGAACGGCGCCCGGGGTCGTAGCGCACCACCACCTCGAGATCGGCCAGGATGCGCCGGTGCTGCGCGAGGTTGGCAGCCTCCACGGCCAGCAACTCCTTGGCGCGCAAGGCATCGAGGTAGTACTGCGCCACGCTGTAGCCCACCGAGGCACGAACGTCTTCGGTCTTGTACTTCTGGTAGGCCTGCTTGTACTCGTCCCGCTCGATCTGCGCGCCGATGGAGCCTGCCGAATACAGGTTGTAGCGCGCCGTCAACCCCCGAAACGGCGTGCCCGCCTGCGGGCTGCTGACCAGATTGCCCGTCACGCGCGCACCGAACACCGGCTCGTTCTGCGCGCGTGTGGCGCGCGTGCGCTCGGCGGCAGCCTCCTCATTGGCCAGCGCCTCGAGCACGCCGGGGTCCGCAGCCAGGGCTTCGCGCACCAGCGCCGCCAGCACGCCAGGCTGCGCCGGCGCGTCGGCCCAGGGCTCGACCCCGCCTGCGGCAGGCTTGACCTCCCGCGCAAACTGCAACACCACGGCCTCTGCGGCCTGCGGCTCGCGCAACACCGCCGCGGCCTTGCGCCCAGCGGGGGCGGTGTCGCCTCACCCAGACGCGGGCTCAGGCGAAGCTGCAGGGGCGGAACCCTGCGCCCCCGCGGGCAGCGTGGCACCGGCGGCCAGCAACGCGAGCCACAGGGGCGCCAGGGGGCCGGACGGTGCCCGCAGGGGGCGACGGGAACTTGGCGACACCATTCAGCGCTCGCGGAAAGCCTGCTTGAGGCGGGTGATGGGTTTGGTCAGGTACTGGAACACAGTCTTCTCGCCGGTCTTGACGTCCACCGTCGCAATCATGCCGGGAATGATCGGCAGCGGCTTGCCGGTCTTGTCACGCAAGGTGTTTTCGTTGGTGCGCACGATGATGCGGTAGTAAGACTCATCGGGGTTGAGCTTGAGCTCGCTCGGCCGCCGATTGTCCTGCAGCGTGTCGGGGCTGATGAGTGTCACCACCCCNTCGAGCCCGCCATAGATCGCATAGTCGTAGGCGCTGAGCTTGACCAGCGCGGGCGCACTGGGCCGGATGAACGCCACGTCGGACGGCCGCACGTACGCTTCCACCAGCAGCGGGCCGTCCAGCGGCACGATCTCCATGATGTCCTGCCCCGGGTTGATCACCCCACCCACAGTGTTGATGCGGATGTTCTTCACGATGCCGCGCAGCGGCGCGCGGATCTCCGAGCGGTTCACCGGGTCGGCGCGCGCCGTCATGGCCTCGCGCGATTGCGCGAGCTCGGCCTCCACCCGCACGAGCTCGGTGTTCGCATCGGCCTGGAACTTGTTGCGCCGCTCGACGATCTGCAGCGCCAGGTCCGAGGACTGCCGCTTCATGCGCAGCAGCTCCACCTCCGACATCACACCACGCGCCACCATCGGCTCGGTGATACCGATCTCGCGGTCGAGCAACGCCTTGCTCTGCCGCAGGCCCGCGATCGACTCGTCGATGGCCCGGGTGCGGGCGCGATAGGCCGCGGTCTCGCGCGCAACGAGTTCGGGTGGCGTGTCGGGCTCGAAGCGCAGGGGCACGCCATAGGCCTCGGCCCGCAGGCGCGCAGCCGTAGCGCTCAGCGCCTCGACCTTGTTGCGCGCCTCGCGGTACACAGCGGACGAGCGCGCGGTGTCGAGCCGCAGCAACACCTGCCCGGCCTCGACCACGTCGCCCTCCTTCACCAGCATTTCCGACAGCACGCCGGGGTCCAGGCTCTGGATGAGCTGCTCGCGGCTGCTGGGGATCACGCTGCCCTGCCCGCGCGCAACCTCTTCCACGTTGCTGAAGTACGCCCACACCACGAAAGCCGCCACGAGCACGCTCAGCAGCAGCACGTCCACNAGCAGGCCGTGGTGGCGCTCGTGCTGCATGGCCGCCTGCAGATCGTTGAGCAGCGGCAAATCCTTGCGCTGCACCAGCGCGCGGCTGCTGCTCTGCGGCTTGAGGGGCTGCGGCAGGTTCATCAGGGCTTCCTCTGCGGCGGTGTGGCACCGCGGCGGTCGATGTTGACCACCGTGACCCGCGGACCGGCCGCGGGCGGCGGCGATGGCGCGGTGGCCTCCGGCGTGCCCGGCCCGCCCGCCGCACCGGTCGCTCCCCGCAGCGCCGGGTGCCGGGGCGCTCGGCGCGGGCGGCCTGGGCGCCGCGGGTGCAGCGGCCTCGCCCGAAGGCGCGTTGGCCGCCGGGCCTCCGCGCAGACGTTGCAGCACCTGGTCGCGCGGCCCGTCCATCACGATGCGACCCTGATCGACCACGATCACCCGTTGCACGAAGGGCAGAACGGACGGGCGGTGCGTCACCACCACCATGGTGCGCCCCTGTCCCCATTCAGCGAGCGCGCGCAGCGCAGCCACCTCCGTCATTTCGTCGAGGCCGCTGGTCGGCTCGTCGAGCAGCACCACNCTGGGGTCCCGCAGAGTCAAGCGCACCAGGGACACGATTTGCTTCTGTCCACCCGAGAGGCCGTGCCCGTCTTCGCCGATAGGCAGGTCCAGACCCATCGGGTGCTGCTGCACCACGCGGTCGAGGCCGAAGCGGCGCAGCGCCGCAATCAGTTCATCGTCGGCGCTGAAACGGTCCATGCGGCCGAGCTGCAGGTTGTCGCGCAAGGTACCGAAGAACAGCCGCGGCGACTGCCCCAGCAGGCTCACTTGGGAGCGCAGATCCGCGGGGTCGATCTGCCGCATGTCCACGTCGTCGAGCAGCACATTGCCCTGCGCTGGCGCATACAGACCAGCGGCCAGGCGCAGCAGCGTGGACTTCCCGCTGCCGATGCGGCCGAGAATCGCCACCTTCTCGCCCGGCCGGATGACCAGATTCACGTCGTTGAGCACCGGTGCCCCTTGGCCGTACCGAAAACCCACCTGCCGGAACTCGATCTGGCCGGGGATGCGGCTCAGGCTCACGTAACTGCGCTCGACGTCCCGCTCGGTTCGGCGCTGCACCATGGCGTCGAGGCCGCGCAACGCCACCCGGGCCTGCTGAAAACGCACCAGCAAAGCCGCCACCGACGACAGGGGCGACAGCGCACGCCCCGAGAGAATCACCGAGGCGATCAACGCCCCNATGGTGATGCGCTGCGCCACGTTGTCGCTGTGCACCAGGTANGTCCCCAGNACCACCAGCGCCACCGTGTTGAGCTGCTGCACCCATTGCGCGAACCCCATGACGAGGTTGCTCACGTCACGCAGCTTCATGCCGGCAGCCGCGGTGACGGCGGTGAAGTGGTCCCAGCGCTGCTGTGCCCAATTGGCCGCGTTGTTGGCTTTGATGGTCTCGATGCCCTCGATCGCCTCGACCGCCAGGCCCTGGCGTTGCGAGCCCTCCTTCATCGACTCCTGTGCATACCGGGCCAGCGGCGCNTGCGCGAGCAGACCCGCGCCCACCACCAGCGGCACCGAGACCAGCGGCACCCAGGCCAGCGGCCCGGCGATGACGTAGATGACCGCGATGAACAGCAACAGAAAGGGCAGATCGACCAGCGCAAGCAGCGAGGCGCTGGTCATGAACTCCCGCACCGATTCGAAATCACGCAGGTTGTTCGCATACGAGCCAGCCGAAGCGGGCTTGTCGGCCAGGTCCATGGCCATCATGCGGCGGAACAAGGCGGTGCTGATGATGAGGTCAGCCTTCTTGCCCGCGATGTCGGTCAACCGCGAACGCACCATGCGGGCCGCGAACTCGAACAGATTGGCCAGCACCACGCCGATGCTCAGCGCCCATAGCGTCTCGTAGGCTTTGTTGGGCACAACCCGGTCGTACACATTCATCACGTACAGCGAGCCCACCAACGACAGCACGTTGATCAGCACCGTGGCCAGCACCACCTGCACGTAATAGCGCCGGAATCGCCAGATCACGCGCCAGAACCACGCCCGACCCATGGTGTATTCCGGCAGCTCCGAACGCAGATCCTTCTGCGGCCGCGCCTTGAGGAACCAGACGTAACCCGAGTAGTCCTCCGCCAGCGCCGCCTCATCCCACTCCGTTCGCTCACCGTCAAGGGCGCGGATCACGAACACCCGCCGGGTCTGCCCGGTGAGCGGATCCGACAAGGAGCGAACCGCCTCCACCACCCGGCCGCTGCCATCGAGCATGATGAGCAGGAACGGGACGGCGAGTTCAGGTAACTGGTCGAGCCCGCGCTCGTCGAGCTTGTTGTCGAAGCCGTGGACACGCAGCACCTCGGCGAGGCTGTGGAAATCCAGCCGCCCCGCCGCATTGCGCGTGGTCTGCGCCGCCAGCGCCTGGGCCGAGACCGGATGACCCAGCAAGCGGGTCAGGGCCGACAAGTGGTCGAGCAATTGGTCCATCCGAGGCGTTCAGGGTGCAGAAAGAAGCAGCGCGACCAACCCTGTCGGCATGACGGGGTCGGCTCGCGCTGCGCAGTGTAGGCCAAGCGCCGCGGACACCGCAGCGCCGGCCCGCCTTCGATCAACCGATGACGAGTTGCCCCCGTTGAGCATCTGCTGCAGGATGTCCTGGCTCGTACCCGTCCAGGTCACGCCCGTGAGCACGATGACCTGGTCTGCGCGCCCGTCGTCCAGGTGCCGTTGCCGGCAAACGCCCCGGTGCTGCTGATGTGCAGCGTGGTGTTGCCCCCGACACCTCGGCCACGACGTACCGGTCGATGTTGCCGGCGTTCTCGCCGACCAGCAGGTCGCGGAGGTCGAGCTTGTCGCCGGTGGTGTTGGTCTTGTCGAAGTCGGTGACGGTGTCCTGCGCAGGCGTGCCCGGAGACCCCGATCAGAAAGCGTCCAGACGAAAGTGTCCGCGCCGGATCCGCCCGTCAGTGTGTCATCGCCCGCTCCACCATAAAGCACATCGTTACCACCACCGCCATTGAGCGTGTCAGTTCCGTTACCACCATCGAGCCAATCCGCGCCACTGCTCCCATTGAGGGCGTCGTTACCGTCGAGGCCAATCAGGTAATCGGCGTTGTTCGTACCATTCAACGTGTTATTTGCAGCAGTGCCAATGATCATGTTGAGCCCATCCCCGCCAAGATCGGTTGCGGCGAACTTGGTCAGCACATCAAGATCGAACGTCGCGGTCGACGTCGCGGTACTGCCGTTTGACCCCTCTGTCGCTGTCGCGGTCACACCCAAACTGAGATGGCCGCTGTACGCTGACGGAAGTTGCAGTTCCGCGGAAGCAAGTTCGCCCCCGAAATGGTGACCACCCTCCGACAGGCGTATATCCACTGGGGTTGGCCGCCGTAACGATAACGGCGCCGCTAGGTAGTCCGGACAAGGTCAACGACAACGACTCGGAGCCGTCGGTATCGACCAGTGCCGAAGAGATATAACTCGCGAGCGAGACTTTGGTCAGGCTACCCGCATTGCCGGCTACCACGCCCTGCGTGGCAGTCAAAACGATGTCGTCGATAAACGAACCGCGCCCGTTGGCATCGAACACGGTTGCGTCAGTACGCACCAAAATAGTATGCGTGCCGCCATCGCCCTGGAAATGAACTTTAAGATTTTTCCAATCGATATAAGTTTGCGGGCTTGTGGCGGCGTACTGCTGTAGCTGTACGCCGTCAATATAGATACCGATGCGGGTGTAGTCCACGCTGTACCCAGGACGCCCAGCGTAATCGAAGGACAACTCATACACCATGCCGGCTTGAGTCGTCACAGCGCGAGAAATACCGATCGTTTGAATCAAGGACGACGAGTCATTGAATTCAAGGAAATCTTCCCCGTTACCCGCGGACGCAACGATGATATTGGTATTGCCATCCTGACGCGCTTGGGTATCACCTGTCGTCCAAATTTCGAATGAATTCGTGCCACCCGCCAGCGTTTGCGGAGCATCCACCCTCGTCCACCCCTCAAATGTCGTCACTGCATTGTTGGTGCTGGTGTTATCGCTATTGACGTTGGTCTCCCAGCTATTGCTGAAGACCACCACTGGCGACGCCGCCTGAACGACAAGAGTCGGGGTATCGGCCACTGCGATCACATTGATGTTCACGGTTCCCGTAGCGGTTCCACCCTGACCATCGCTGAGCGTGTAGGTGAACGACGCGGGGCCGCTGTAATGCAAGGCAGGGGTAAACACTACGTTACCGCCCGAGAGTGTGACCGTGCCGTTAACCGCCCCACCAACCGAGGTGATGGAAAGCGTCCCACCGTCCGGGTCACTGTCGTTAGCAATTAGCGTCGCAACCGGAATGGTCACGGCAGTGTCTTCGTTGGTGGTTGCACTGTCGGTATTGGCCACCGGCGGCTGGTTGCCTCCCACCGTCACGGTCTCGTTGGCNCGTCTCGGTCACGCCCCGCTGCTGACCGTGTAGGTGTAGTTGCTCGTGCCTGTGAAGCCAGTGTTTGGGGTGAAGGTCAGCACATTGCCCGCACCGAGCGTGACCACGCCGCCGGTCACCGCAACACCAGGCCCGCCCACCGTAATAGCCGTGCCGTTGATGGCCGTGATCTGAGGGCTCGCCCCTTCGAAACTGTCTGCCGTGGCACCGTTGGTGCCGGTGATGGGGTTGTAGCTGATCGGCGTGTTGAACGCCGTGCTCACGCTGTCTGCGGTGATGTCGGCCACCGGCGTGACGGTGATGGCCACCGTGTCGGTATCGGTGAGGCTGCCGTCGCTGGTGGCGATGGTGAGGGTGTCGCTGCCGTTGTAGTCGGGCGTGTTGGTGTAGGTGAGCCCAGCCAGCGCAGCATTGATCTGCGCGGCCGTACCACTGAGGGTGACCGTGCCCGTGCCGTTGTTGGTAATGGTGGCGCCGCCCCCAGTGCTCACGCTCAGGGTGCCGTGCAGCACGCTGATGGTGGTGGTCAGGCTCGCGCTGTCCGCATCGGCCACGCTCACACCACTGATGGCCTTGGGCGTGTCTTCGGCCGTGCTCTGGGCACCAGGCACGGTGTTGACCGGCGGGTCGTTGACCGGCGCGACGTTGACGGTGACGGTGGCGGTGCTGCTGCCGCCGTGGCCGTCGCTGATGGTGTAGGTGAAGGTGGCCACACCGTTGAAGTTGGCCGCGGGCGTGAAGCTCACGCTGCCGTCGCCGTTGAGCACCGGCGTGCCGCCGGTGCCCGGGGCCACGGCGGTGATGGTGAGCACGTCGCCCGCATCGGGGTCGCTGTCATTGGCCAGCAGCGTGCTCGCCGCAAGGGTGAGCGGCGTGTCTTCGGTGGCGCTGACGGTGTCGTTGACGGCCAGCGGCGGGTCGTTGACCGGCGCGACGTTGACGGTGACGGTGGCGGTGCTGCTGCCGCCGTGGCCGTCGCTGATGGTGTAGGTGAAGGTGGCCACACCGTTGAAGTTGGCCGCAGGCGTGAAGCTCACGCTGCCATCCGGGTTGAGCACCGGCGTGCCGCCGGTGCCCGGGGCCACGGCGGTGATGGTGAGCACGTCGCCCGCATCGGGGTCGCTGTCATTGGCCAGCAGGGTGCTCGCCGCAAGGGTGAGCGGCGTGTCTTCGGTGGCGCTGACGGTGTCGTTGACGGCCAGCGGCGCATCGTTGACCGGCGCGACGTTGACGGTGACGGTGGCGGTGCTGCTGCCGCCGTGGCCGTCGCTGATGGTGTAGGTGAAGGTGGCCACACCGTTGAAGTTGGCCGCGGGCGTGAAGCTCACGCTGCCATCCGGGTTGAGCACCGGCGTGCCGCCGGTGCCCGGGGCCACGGCGGTGATGGTGAGCACGTCGCCCGCATCGGGGTCGCTGTCATTGGCCAGCAGCGTGCTCGCCGCAAGGGTGAGCGGCGTGTCTTCGGTGGCGCTGACGGTGTCGTTGACGGCCAGCGGCGGGTCGTTGACCGGCGCGACGTTGACGGTGACGGTGGCGGTGCTGCTGCCGCCGTGGCCGTCGCTGATGGTGTAGGTGAAGGTGGCCACACCGTTGAAGTTGGCCGCGGGCGTGAAGCTCACGCTGCCATCCGGGTTGAGCACCGGCGTGCCGCCGGTGCCCGGGGCCACGGCGGTGATGGTGAGCACGTCGCCCGCATCGGGGTCGCTGTCATTGGCCAGCAGCGTGCTCGCCGCAAGGGTGAGCGGCGTGTCTTCGGTGGCGCTGACGGTGTCGTTGACGGCCAGCGGCGCATCGTTGACCGGCGCGACGTTGACGGTGACGGTGGCGGTGCTGCTGCCGCCGTGGCCGTCGCTGATGGTGTAGGTGAAGGTGGCCACACCGTTGAAGTTGGCCGCAGGCGTGAAGCTCACGCTGCCATCCGGGTTGAGCACCGGCGTGCCGCCGGTGCCCGGGGCCACGGCGGTGATGGTGAGCACGTCGCCCGCATCGGGGTCGCTGTCATTGGCCAGCAGCGTGCTCGCCGCAAGGGTGAGCGGCGTGTCTTCGCTGGCGCTGGCGGTGTCGTCGAGCGCCAGCGGCGGGTCGTTGACCGGCGCGACGTTGACGGTGACGGTGGCGGTGCTGCTGCCGCCGTGGCCGTCGCTGATGGTGTAGGTGAAGGTGGCCACACCGTTGAAGTTGGCCGCGGGCGTGAAGCTCACGCTGCCATCCGGGTTGAGCACCGGCGTGCCGCCGGTGCCCGGGGCCACGGCGGTGATGGTGAGCACGTCGCCCGCATCGGGGTCGCTGTCATTGGCCAGCAGGGTGCTCGCCGCAAGGGTGAGCGGCGTGTCTTCGGTGGCGCTGACGGTGTCGTTGACGGCCAGCGGCGCATCGTTGACCGGCGCGACGTTGACGGTGACGGTGGCGGTGCTGCTGCCGCCGTGGCCGTCGCTCACCGTGTAGGTGAAGGTGGCCACGCCGTTGAAGTTGGCCGCAGGCGTGAAGCTCACGCTGCCATCGGGGTTGAGCACCGGCGTGCCGCCCGTGCCCGGGGCCACCGCGGTGATGGTGAGCACGTCGCCCGCATCGGGGTCGCTGTCATTGGCCAGCAGCGTGCTCGCCGCAAGGGTGAGCGGCGTGTCTTCGCTGGCGCTGGCGGTGTCGTCGAGCGCCAGCGGCGGGTCGTTGACCGGCGCGACGTTGACGGTGACGGTGGCGGTGCTGCTGCCGCCGTGGCCGTCGCTGATGGTGTAAGTGAAGGTGGCCACGCCGTTGAAGTTGGGCGCGGGCGTGAAGCTCACGCTGCCATCGGGGTTGAGCACCGGCGTGCCGCCCGTGCCCGGGGCCACGGCGGTGATGGTGAGCACGTCGCCCGCATCGGGGTCGCTGTCATTGGCCAGCAGCGTGCTCGCCGCAAGGGTGAGCGGCGTGTCTTCGCTGGCGCTGGCGGTGTCGTCGAGCGCCAGCGGCGGGTCGTTGACCGGCGCGACGTTGACGGTGACGGTGGCGGTGCTGCTGCCGCCGTGGCCGTCGCTCACCGTGTAGGTGAAGGTGGCCACGCCGTTGAAGTTGGCCGCAGGCGTGAAGCTCACGCTGCCATCCGGGTTGAGCACCGGCGTGCCGCCGGTGCCCGGGGCCACGGCGGTGATGGTGAGCACGTCGCCCGCATCGGGGTCGCTGTCATTGGCCAGCAGCGTGCTCGCCGCAAGGGTGAGCGGCGTGTCTTCGGTGGCGCTGACGGTGTCGTCGAGCGCCAGCGGCGGGTCGTTGACCGGCGCGACGTTGACGGTGACGGTGGCGGTGCTGCTGCCGCCGTGGCCGTCGCTCACCGTGTAGGTGAAGGTGGCCACGCCGTTGAAGTTGGCCGCAGGCGTGAAGCTCACGCTGCCATCGGGGTTGAGCACCGGCGTGCCGCCCGTGCCCGGGGCCACGGCGGTGATGGTGAGCACGTCGCCCGCATCGGGGTCGCTGTCATTGGCCAGCAGCGTGCTCGCCGCAAGGGTGAGCGGCGTGTCTTCGGTGGCGCTGACGGTGTCGTTGACGGCCAGCGGCGGGTCGTTGACCGGCGCGACGTTGACGGTGACGGTGGCGGTGCTGCTGCCGCCGTGGCCGTCGCTGATGGTGTAGGTGAAGGTGGCCACACCGTTGAAGTTGGCCGCAGGCGTGAAGCTCACGCTGCCATCCGGGTTGAGCACCGGCGTGCCGCCGGTGCCCGGGGCCACGGCGGTGATGGTGAGCACGTCGCCCGCATCGGGGTCGCTGTCATTGGCCAGCAGGGTGCTCGCCGCAAGGGTGAGCGGCGTGTCTTCGGTGGCGCTGACGGTGTCGTTGACGGCCAGCGGCGCATCGTTGACCGGCGCGACGTTGACGGTGACGGTGGCGGTGCTGCTGCCGCCGTGGCCGTCGCTGATGGTGTAGGTGAAGGTGGCCACACCGTTGAAGTTGGCCGCGGGCGTGAAGCTCACGCTGCCATCCGGGTTGAGCACCGGCGTGCCGCCGGTGCCCGGGGCCACGGCGGTGATGGTGAGCACGTCGCCCGCATCGGGGTCGCTGTCATTGGCCAGCAGCGTGCTCGCCGCAAGGGTGAGCGGCGTGTCTTCGGTGGCGCTGACGGTGTCGTTGACGGCCAGCGGCGCATCGTTGACCGGCGCGACGTTGACGGTGACGGTGGCGGTGCTGCTGCCGCCGTGGCCGTCGCTGATGGTGTAGGTGAAGGTGGCCACACCGTTGAAGTTGGCCGCGGGCGTGAAGCTCACGCTGCCATCCGGGTTGAGCACCGGCGTGCCGCCGGTGCCCGGGGCCACGGCGGTGATGGTGAGCACGTCGCCCGCATCGGGGTCGCTGTCATTGGCCAGCAGCGTGCTCGCCGCAAGGGTGAGCGGCGTGTCTTCGGTGGCGCTGACGGTGTCGTTGACGGCCAGCGGCGGGTCGTTGACCGGCGCGACGTTGACGGTGACGGTGGCGGTGCTGCTGCCGCCGTGGCCGTCGCTGATGGTGTAGGTGAAGGTGGCCACACCGTTGAAGTTGGCCGCGGGCGTGAAGCTCACGCTGCCATCCGGGTTGAGCACCGGCGTGCCGCCGGTGCCCGGGGCCACGGCGGTGATGGTGAGCACGTCGCCCGCATCGGGGTCGCTGTCATTGGCCAGCAGGGTGCTCGCCGCAAGGGTGAGCGGCGTGTCTTCGGTGGCGCTGACGGTGTCGTTGACGGCCAGCGGCGGGTCGTTGACCGGCGCGACGTTGACGGTGACGGTGGCGGTGCTGCTGCCGCCGTGGCCGTCGCTGATGGTGTAGGTGAAGGTGGCCACACCGTTGAAGTTGGCCGCAGGCGTGAAGCTCACGCTGCCATCCGGGTTGAGCACCGGCGTGCCGCCGGTGCCCGGGGCCACGGCGGTGATGGTGAGCACGTCGCCCGCATCGGGGTCGCTGTCATTGGCCAGCAGCGTGCTCGCCGCAAGGGTGAGCGGCGTGTCTTCGCTGGCGCTGGCGGTGTCGTCGAGCGCCAGCGGCGGGTCGTTGACCGGCGCGACGTTGACGGTGACGGTGGCGGTGCTGCTGCCGCCGTGGCCGTCGCTGATGGTGTAGGTGAAGGTGGCCACACCGTTGAAGTTGGCCGCAGGCGTGAAGCTCACGCTGCCATCCGGGTTGAGCACCGGCGTGCCGCCGGTGCCCGGGGCCACCGCGGTGATGGTGAGCACATCGCCCGCATCGGGGTCGCTGTCATTGGCCAGCAGCGTGCTCGCCGCCAGGGTNGACGGGGTGTCTTCGGTGGCGCTGGCGGTGTCGTTGACGGCCAGCGGCGGGTCGTTGGCCGGCGCGACGTTGACGGTGACGGTGGCGGTGCTGCTGCCGCCGTGGCCGTCGCTCACCGTGTAGGTGAAGGTGGCCACGCCGTTGAAGTCGGCATCGGGCGTGAAGCTCACGCTGCCATCCGGGTTGAGCACCGGCGTGCCGCCGGTGCCCGGGGCCACGGCGGTGATGGTGAGCACGTCGCCCGCATCGGGGTCGCTGTCATTGGCCAGCAGCGTGCTCGCCGCAAGGGTGAGCGGCGTGTCTTCGGTGGCGCTGGCGGTGTCGTCGAGCGCCAGCGGCGCATCGTTGACCGGCGCGACGTTGACGGTGACGGTGGCGGTGCTGCTGCCGCCGTGGCCGTCGCTGATGGTGTAGGTGAAGGTGGCCACACCGTTGAAGTTGGCCGCAGGCGTGAAGCTCACGCTGCCATCCGGGTTGAGCACCGGCGTGCCGCCGGTGCCCGGGGCCACGGCGGTGATGGTGAGCACGTCGCCCGCATCGGGGTCGCTGTCATTGGCCAGCAGCGTGCTCGCCGCAAGGGTGAGCGGCGTGTCTTCGGTGGCGCTGACGGTGTCGTCGAGCGCCAGCGGCGGGTCGTTGACCGGCGCGACGTTGACGGTGACGGTGGCGGTGCTGCTGCCGCCGTGGCCGTCGCTGATGGTGTAGGTGAAGGTGGCCACACCGTTGAAGTTGGCCGCAGGCGTGAAGCTCACGCTGCCATCCGGGTTGAGCACCGGCGTGCCGCCGGTGCCCGGGGCCACGGCGGTGATGGTGAGCACGTCGCCCGCATCGGGGTCGCTGTCATTGGCCAGCAGCGTGCTCGCCGCAAGGGTGAGCGGCGTGTCTTCGCTGGCGCTGACGGTGTCGTCGAGCGCCAGCGGCGGGTCGTTGACCGGCGCGACGTTGACGGTGACGGTGGCGGTGCTGCTGCCGCCGTGGCCGTCGCTCACCGTGTAGGTGAAGGTGGCCACGCCGTTGAAGTTGGCCGCAGGCGTGAAGCTCACGCTGCCATCCGGGTTGAGAGGCGTGCCGCCGGTGCCCGGGGCCACGGCGGTGATGGTGAGCACGTCGCCCGCATCGGGGTCGCTGTCATTGGCCAGCAGCGTGCTCGCNCGCAAGGGTGACGGCGTGTCTTCGCTGGCGCTGGCGGTGTCGTCGACGGCCAGCGGCGCATCGTTGACCGGCGCGACGTTGACGGTGACGGTGGCGGTGCTGCTGCCGCCGTGGCCGTCGCTCACCGTGTAGGTGAAGGTGGCCACACCGTTGAAGTTGGCCGCGGGCGTGAAGCTCACGCTGCCATCCGGGTTGAGCACCGGCGTGCCGCCGGTGCCCGGGGCCACGGCGGTGATGGTGAGCACGTCGCCCGCATCGGGGTCGCTGTCATTGGCCAGCAGCGTGCTCGCCGCAAGGGTGAGCGGCGTGTCTTCGGTGGCGCTGACGGTGTCGTTGACGGCCAGCGGCGGGTCGTTGACCGGCGCGACGTTGACGGTGACGGTGGCGGTGCTGCTGCCGCCGTGGCCGTCGCTGATGGTGTAGGTGAAGGTGGCCACACCGTTGAAGTTGGCCGCAGGCGTGAAGCTCACGCTGCCATCCGGGTTGAGCACCGGCGTGCCGCCGGTGCCCGGGGCCACGGCGGTGATGGTGAGCACGTCGCCCGCATCGGGGTCGCTGTCATTGGCCAGCAGCGTGCTCGCCGCAAGGGTGAGCGGCGTGTCTTCGCTGGCGCTGGCGGTGTCGTCGAGCGCCAGCGGCGGGTCGTTGACCGGCGCGACGTTGACGGTGACGGTGGCGGTGCTGCTGCCGCCGTGGCCGTCGCTGATGGTGTAGGTGAAGGTGGCCACACCGTTGAAGTTGGCCGCAGGCGTGAAGCTCACGCTGCCATCCGGGTTGAGCACCGGCGTGCCGCCGGTGCCCGGGGCCACCGCGGTGATGGTGAGCACATCGCCCGCATCGGGGTCGCTGTCATTGGCCAGCAGCGTGCTCGCCGCCAGGGTGAGCGGCGTGTCTTCGGTGGCGCTGACGGTGTCGTCGAGCGCCAGCGGCGGGTCGTTGACCGGCGCGACGTTGACGGTGACGGTGGCGGTGCTGCTGCCGCCGTGGCCGTCGCTGATGGTGTAGGTGAAGGTGGCCACACCGTTGAAGTTGGCCGCAGGCGTGAAGCTCACGCTGCCATCCGGGTTGAGCACCGGCGTGCCGCCGGTGCCCGGGGCCACGGCGGTGATGGTGAGCACGTCGCCCGCATCGGGGTCGCTGTCATTGGCCAGCAGCGTGCTCGCCGCCAGGGTNGACGGGGTGTCTTCGGTGGCGCTGGCGGTGTCGTTGACGGCCAGCGGCGCATCGTTGGCCGGCGCGACGTTGACGGTGACGGTGGCGGTGCTGCTGCCGCCGTGGCCGTCGCTGATGGTGTAGGTGAAGGTGGCCACGCCGTTGAAGTCGGCATCGGGCGTGAAGCTCACGCTGCCGTCGCCGTTGAGCACCGGCGTGCCGCCCGTGCCCGGGGCCACCGCGGTGATGGTGAGCACATCGCCCGCATCGGGGTCGCTGTCATTGGCCAGCAGCGTGCTCGCCGCAAGGGTGAGCGGCGTGTCTTCGCTGGCGCTGACGGTGTCGTCGAGCGCCAGCGGCGCATCGTTGACCGGCGCGACGTTGACGGTGACGGTGGCGGTGCTGCTGCCGCCGTGGCCGTCGCTCACCGTGTAGGTGAAGGTGGCCACGCCGTTGAAGTTGGCCGCAGGCGTGAAGCTCACGCTGCCATCCGGGTTGAGAGACGGCGTGCCGCCGGTGCCCGGGGCCACGGCGGTGATGGTGAGCACGTCGCCCGCATCGGGGTCGCTGTCATTGGCCAGCAGCGTGCTCGCCGCAAGGGTGAGCGGCGTGTCTTCGGTGGCGCTGACGGTGTCGTTGACGGCCAGCGGCGGGTCGTTGACCGGCGCGACGTTGACGGTGACGGTGGCGGTGCTGCTGCCGCCGTGGCCGTCGCTGATGGTGTAGGTGAAGGTGGCCACACCGTTGAAGTTGGCCGCAGGCGTGAAGCTCACGCTGCCATCCGGGTTGAGCACCGGCGTGCCGCCCGTGCCCGGGGCCACCGCGGTGATGGTGAGCACGTCGCCCGCATCGGGGTCGCTGTCATTGGCCAGCAGCGTGCTCGCCGCAAGGGTGAGCGGCGTGTCTTCGCTGGCGCTGGCGGTGTCGTCGAGCGCCAGCGGCGGGTCGTTGACCGGCGCGACGTTGACGGTGACGGTGGCGGTGCTGCTGCCGCCGTGGCCGTCGCTGATGGTGTAGGTGAAGGTGGCCACACCGTTGAAGTTGGCCGCAGGCGTGAAGCTCACGCTGCCATCCGGGTTGAGAGACGGCGTGCCGCCGGTGCCCGGGGCCACCGCGGTGATGGTGAGCACGTCGCCCGCATCGGGGTCGCTGTCATTGGCCAGCAGCGTGCTCGCCGCAAGGGTGAGCGGCGTGTCTTCGGTGGCGCTGACGGTGTCGTTGACGGCCAGCGGCGGGTCGTTGACCGGCGCGACGTTGACGGTGACGGTGGCGGTGCTGCTGCCGCCGTGGCCGTCGCTGATGGTGTAGGTGAAGGTGGCCACACCGTTGAAGTTGGCCGCAGGCGTGAAGCTCACGCTGCCATCCGGGTTGAGCACCGGCGTGCCGCCGGTGCCCGGGGCCACGGCGGTGATGGTGAGCACGTCGCCCGCATCGGGGTCGCTGTCATTGGCCAGCAGCGTGCTCGCCGCAAGGGTGAGCGGCGTGTCTTCGGTGGCGCTGGCGGTGTCGTTGACGGCCAGCGGCGGGTCGTTGACCGGCGCGACGGTGACGGTGACGGTGGCGGTGCTGCTGCCGCCGTGGCCGTCGCTGATGGTGTAGGTGAAGGTGGCCACGCCGTTGAAGTTGGGCGCGGGCGTGAAGCTCACGCTGCCATCGGGGTTGAGCACCGGCGTGCCGCCCGTGCCCGGGGCCACGGCGGTGATGGTGAGCACATCGCCCGCATCGGGGTCGCTGTCATTGGCCAGCAGCGTGCTCGCCGCCAGGGTGAGCGGCGTGTCTTCGGTGGCGCTGGCGGTGTCGTCGAGCGCCAGCGGCGGGTCGTTGGCCGGCGCGACGTTGACGGTGACGGTGGCGGTGCTGCTGCCGCCGTGGCCGTCGCTGATGGTGTAGGTGAAGGTGGCCACGCCGTTGAAGTCGGCATCGGGCGTGAAGCTCACGCTGCCGTCGCCGTTGAGCACCGGCGTGCCGCCCGTGCCCGGGGCCACCGCGGTGATGGTGAGCACATCGCCCGCATCGGGGTCGCTGTCATTGGCCAGCAGCGTGCTCGCCGCCAGGGTGAGCGGCGTGTCTTCGCTGGCGCTGGCGGTGTCGTCGAGCGCCAGCGGCGCATCGTTGGCCGGCGCGACGTTGACGGTGACGGTGGCGGTGCTGCTGCCGCCGTGGCCGTCGCTCACCGTGTAGGTGAAGGTGGCCACGCCGTTGAAGTCGGGCGCGGGCGTGAAGCTCACGCTGCCGTCGCCGTTGAGCACCGGCGTGCCGCCCGTGCCCGGGGCCACCGCGGTGATGGTGAGCACATCGCCCGCATCGGGGTCGCTGTCATTGGCCAGCAGCGTGCTCGCCGCCAGGGTNGACGGGGTGTCTTCGCTGGCGCTGGCGGTGTCGTTGACGGCCAGCGGCGCATCGTTGGCCGGCGCGACGTTGACGGTGACGGTGGCGGTGCTGCTGCCGCCGTGGCCGTCGCTGATGGTGTAGGTGAAGGTGGCCACGCCGTTGAAGTCGGCATCGGGCGTGAAGCTCACGCTGCCGTCGCCGTTGAGCACCGGCGTGCCGCCCGTGCCCGGGGCCACCGCGGTGATGGTGAGCACATCGCCCGCATCGGGGTCGCTGTCATTGGCCAGCAGCGTGCTCGCCGCCAGGGTGAGCGGCGTGTCTTCGGTGGCGCTGGCGGTGTCGTTGACGGCCAGCGGCGGGTCGTTGGCCGGCGCGACGGTGACGGTGACGGTGGCGGTGCTGCTGCCGCCGTGGCCGTCGCTGATGGTGTAGGTGAAGGTGGCCACGCCGTTGAAGTCGGGCGCGGGCGTGAAGCTCACGCTGCCATCCGGGTTGAGCACCGGCGTGCCACCCGTGCCCGGGGCCACGGCGGTGATGGTGAGCACATCGCCCGCATCGGGGTCGCTGTCATTGGCCAGCAGCGTGCTCGCCGCCAGGGTNGACGGGGTGTCTTCGGTGGCGCTGGCGGTGTCGTTGACGGCCAGCGGCGCATCGTTGGCCGGCGCGACGTTGACGGTGACGGTGGCGGTGCTGCTGCCGCCGTGGCCGTCGCTCACCGTGTAGGTGAAGGTGGCCACGCCGTTGAAGTCGGGCGCGGGCGTGAAGCTCACGCTGCCGTCGCCGTTGAGCACCGGCGTGCCGCCCGTGCCCGGGGCCACGGCGGTGATGGTGAGCACATCGCCCGCATCGGGGTCGCTGTCATTGGCCAGCAGCGTGCTCGCCGCAAGGGTGAGCGGCGTGTCTTCGGTGGCGCTGGCGGTGTCGTTGACGGCCAGCGGCGGGTGATTGACCCCGGGGTAAGGATCAGGCGGCGGAGGCGGAGGCGGAGGCGGAGGCGGAGGCGGAGGCGGAGGCTCGGGCGCAGGCGCAGGTGCAGGTGCAGGTGCAGGTGCAGGTGCAGGCGCAGGTGCAGGCGCAGGTGCAGGTGCAGGTGCAGGTGCAGGTGCAGGTGCGGGCGCAGGTGCAGGTGCAGGTGCGGGCGCAGGTGCAGGTGCAGGTGCAGGTGCAGGTGCAGGCGCAGCGTCACCCCCACCCCCGCCGCCCAGTGCAGCGCCTCCCAGGAGCGCAGCGCCAAGAGCCGGCAACAGGCCCGCATTCGATGAAGACGCGATCCAGAACGGCGCCGCGAACGAATCGCCGCCGAGGACCTGACCCGTCAAAACATCTGGGACCAGGCGGCTGAGCGCCTCTTCCTGCAAACCGGATTCTGGGATGTAGTTGTAATACAACCCGTTCTCTGCCTGGCCCGTCACGGCACCCAGAACACCGTCTTCGTAATAGTTCTCGATGATCAGGTCCGGCTGGCCAATGTCGGACTTCTCAAACGCGATATGAAGATCCTTACCAACCCGCTTGGCCGCAATGTTCTCCGGCGCAAAACCCGTATCCTGGTTGATCAGTTCGTACTTGACGTTCTTCTCGGCCGCGATGCGAAGGGCCTGGCCTGCGCCTCCCTGCCCCGCTGTGACCTCAAAACTCTTGAGGGTGGTGACCGCGGAATTGACTTTGACGACGACTTTCATGCTCTGGTCCAGAGAATCTGGCAGGAAATTGTTGAGCTAAGCTTCAGTTCAACGACGCACAGCGCATTCAGCGCGCGGCAGACGAGGAACTGCGTGCGATTGGCGGGTTGCCAAGCTTTGTACGATGGACGGAACTTCTCCTCGGCTACGGCCGTGAGCGTCACGACTCCCGTCTGCGTATCCGCGACGCGGAAATACCGCGGCCCTCCACGCTCGACTTTGAACGGAAGACCCTCTTCCTTGGTCAGGTAGCGCCGCTCGACATCATTGAGTGCAACGGCCAGACGGTGTTCCCCGGGCACAGGTGGGCCCGGGTGAACGCATTGCCGACCAATGAGGTTGGTAGTGCCCATCGATGTAGACATTGATCGGACGATCCACCTGACGACCCGTGGGAAGTTCGCGGAAGAACACAAGATCGACCGCTTCGTCTTGCGACTTCGCACTGGGAGAAGCCGACTCGAAGAGTTGCCAGCGCTCGACCGTCGATCCTGTCGAGCAGCCCGCGACGCCGAGGACCAGTGCCAGCCCTGCGATTCCCAGCCGGCAACCCACCACCGCTGACCGGAAAAACCGGCTGCCAATCCCAGAAAACTTCAGCATGTCCAACTCCGATCGGATTCCCGACCCAACGGAACCCAAATTGTTACTTCATGTACCTCCAATTCTATCCCCCTTAACCCGCCAGTCCCCTCAACGGCTCATCCGAATCCACGCATTGTTTGCATCAAATCACGGTTTCCAGCGCACATTTCGCGACAATGGCAAGGACGCTGACCCGGAGATTGGCGAAAGACCCCATGCCCAACCGACCCTCAGACGACCCCATCTCGCCGCAGCGCCGGCTTGCAGCAGCACGCCGGCGCTGAACGAGCCCTTGCGTGCCACGCTGGAGAGGGCGTGTTCAGCCCTGGCGCAACAGGCCGCGCAGTGCCCGCGCGGTGGCCCCGTCGCCCGCGGCGACGGCTTCCGGCGTGCCGGCGGCGACGATGCGGCCGCCGCCGCTGCCGCCCTCGGGGCCAAGGTCGATGATCCAGTCGGCCTCGGCGATGAGGTCGAGGTCGTGCTCGATCACCACCACGCTGTGGCCCGCATCGGTGAGACGGTGCAGCACGCGGATGAGCCGCTCCACGTCGGCCATGTGCAGGCCCACGGTGGGCTCATCGAGCACGTAGAGCGTGTGCGGCGATTTCTGCCCGCGCCGCCCGACGTCGTCGCGGACCTTGGAGAGCTCGGTGACGAGCTTGATGCGCTGCGCCTCGCCGCCCGAGAGCGTGGGCGAGGGCTGGCCGAGCGTGAGGTAGCCCAGCCCCACGTCCTTGAGCAGCTGCAGCGGGTGGGCGATGGCCGGCATGGCGGCGAAGAAGTCCACCGCCTCGTCGACCTCCATGCGCAGCACGTCGCCCACATGCCTGCCGCGCCAGGTGACGGCCAGCGTCTCGGCGTTGAAGCGTGCGCCGTGGCANGCCTCGCACGGCACTTTCACATCGGGCAGGAAGCTCATGGCGATGGTGCGCAGGCCCTGCCCTTCGCACACCGGGCAGCGGCCCTCGCCGGTGTTGAAGGAGAAACGCCCCGGCCCGTAGCCGCGCGCCTGGGCTTCGAGCGTGCCGGCGAAGAGCTTGCGGATGTCGTCCCAGAAGCCGATGTAGGTGGCCGGGCAGGAGCGCGGCGTCTTGCCGATGGGCGTCTGGTCGACCTCGAGCACGCGGTCGATGGACTCGAAACCCGAGAGCCCGGCGCAGCCCACCAGCGCGGGCGCGCGGCCGGCGTCCATGGCTGCACGGCCTTCGCGCGTGCTGCGCTGCTGCACCCANGCCTGCACGTTGGTCAGCAGCACGTCGCGCGCCAGCGTGGACTTGCCCGAGCCACTCACCCCGGTGACGGCCACCAGCCGCGCCAGCGGCAGCGAGACGGTGAGGTGTTGCAGGTTGTGCAGCGAGGCCCCGTGCACCGTGAGCCAGTGCGCGGGCTGCGCGAGCTCGCCGGCGCCGCCGGTGGCCGGCGAGGGCATCACCGGCCGGAGCGCGCCCAGGGGNTGGCGGATGGCTTCGCGCAGGTAGCGGCCGGTCTGCGAATCGGGCGCGGCCATGAGGTCTTCGGCGCGGCCCTGGGCCACCAACCGCCCGCCGCGGGTGCCGGCGCCGGGGCCGATGTCGATCAGGTGCTCGGCGCGGCGGATGGTGTCGGCATCGTGCTCGACCACGAGCAGNGTGTTGCCCTGCGCGCTCAGGGCTTGCAGGGCGTCGAGCAGGATGTGGTTGTCGCGCGCATGCAGGCCGATGGTGGGCTCGTCGAGCACGTAGCACACGCCTTGCAGGTTGGAGCCGAGCTGCGCAGCCAGGCGGATGCGCTGCGCCTCGCCGCCAGACAGCGTGGGCGCACCGCGGTCGAGCGTGAGGTAGCCCAGCCCCACCTGTTCCAGGAACGCGAGCCGGCTGCGGATTTCGGGCAGCAGGTCGCGGGCGATCTCGGCCTCGCGCCCGCTGAAGCGCAGCGCCTCGAGCCACTGCCGCACCCCGCTCACGGGCAGCGCGGCGATGTCGGTGATGGCCCAGGACGTGTCGCCCGCATGCAGCCGCACCGCGCGCGCCGTGGCGTTGAGCCGCGTGCCGCCGCAGCTCGGGCAGGCGGCGCCGGGCAGGTCGTCGAGTTCAGGCTCGGCAAAGCCTTGCTCGCGGCCACGGTCGTCGTCCTCGCGCACGGTGTCGTCGAGCGCGCGGCGCTGCGCGGCGGTGAGCGCCAGGCCGGTGCCCACGCAGTCGGGGCACCAGCCGTGCTTGCTGTTGTAGGAGAAGAGCCGGGGNTCGAGCTCGGGGTAGGAGGTGGCACAGACCGGGCAGGCGCGTTTGGCGGAGAACACCTGCACGCGCCCGATGCCCGCACCGTCGCCGCCGGCGGCCAGGGCCTCGGCCAGGCCGTCGAGCGCGCTGATCACGTGCACCACGCCTTTGCCGAGTTCGAGCGCGCGCGCCAGGCCTTCGCGCAGCGCGGCTTCGTGCTCCGGCGCGATGGGCAGGCTCAGCACCGGCAGCTCCACCGTGTGCTCCTTGAAGCGGTCGAGCCGGGGAAAACCGGTGGTGGGCAGGAAGGCGCCGTCCACGCGCAGATGGGTGTGGCGCGCGCGCGCCCAGTCGGCCAGTTCGGTGTAGACGCCCTTGCGGTTCACCACCAGCGGTGCGAGCAGGCCGATGGTCTGGCCGCGGTGGGCCTGCAGGAGTTGCGCGGCGATGCGCTCGGGCGTCTGCGGCTGCACCGCGGCGCCGTCGTGCACACAGTGCTGGAGGCCGAGCTTGACCCACAGCAGCCGCAGGAAGTGCCAGATCTCGGTGACCGTGCCCACCGTGCTCTTGGCCCCGCCGCGCGAGAGCCGCTGCTCGATGGCCACCGTGGGCGCGATGCCGTAGACCGCGTCCACCTCGGGCCGGCCCGCGGGCTGCACGATGGAGCGCGCATAGGCGTTGAGGCTTTCCAGGTACCGGCGCTGGCCTTCGTTGAACACGATGTCGAAGGCCAGCGTGGACTTGCCCGACCCGCTGACGCCGGTGATGACGTTGAAGCGGCCGCGCAGAATGTCCACGCTGAGGTTTTTCAGGTTGTGTTCGCGCGCATGGACGACGGAAATGCGCTCCGGGCCGGTGTTCCGAGGTTTTCGNCCGGAACCCCAGCGCGAAACGGTCAGGTTGTGCTCNATTTTTTGAAGTGATTGACCTTCCTCGGCCGCGTGGGCGCCCAGGCCCAGCGCGCGCTCGTAGGCGGCCAGCGCCGCGCCGGTGTGCGAGTGCGGGTGGCGGCGCAGTTCCTCCGGCGCGCAGGCGGCCACCAGCTGGCCACCGGCGTCGCCGCCCTCGGGGCCGAGGTCG
Source organism: Burkholderiaceae bacterium (assembly GCA_013693755.1). Lineage (GTDB taxonomy): Bacteria > Pseudomonadota > Gammaproteobacteria > Burkholderiales > Burkholderiaceae_C > Tibeticola. The sequence goes on along the minus strand of CP059256.1, from coordinate 1,930,310 downwards.
ATCACCCAGTCGCTGGCGCGGATGACGTCGAGGTTGTGCTCGATGACGACCAGCGAGTGCCCCGCATCGAGCAGCTTGCGAAAGCTCTTCATGAGCTTGGCGATGTCGTCGAAGTGCAGGCCGGTGGTGGGCTCGTCGAACAGGAACAGCGTGCCTTTGCGCGCCAGCGGCTGGCGGCTGGTGCGGNNCGGCTGGTCGCCGGGCCGCCCCAAGACCAGCCCGCCCCTCGGGCAGCGAACCCCGCGAAGCGGGGGCGTGGGGGCGCCCTTGGCTGCGTCGGCCAGGTGCGCGGCGAGCTTGAGCCGCTGCGCCTCGCCGCCCGAGAGTGTGGGCACGGGCTGGCCGAGCTTCACATACTCCAGCCCCACGTCCACGATGGGCTGCAGCGCGCGCAGCACCTCGGGGTCGTTGCGAAAGCAGGCCGCGGCCTCGCTCACCGTGAGTTCGAGCACATCGGCCACGCTGAGGTTGCGGCCGCCGCGCTCCAGCGTGACTTCCAGCACTTCCGGCCGGTAGCGCGTGCCGTTGCAGTCCGGGCAGCGCAGGTACACGTCGCTGAGGAACTGCATCTCCACATGCTCGAAGCCCGAGCCGCCGCAGGTGGGGCAGCGGCCGTCGCCCGAGTTGAAGCTGAACTTGGCCGCGGTGTAGCCGCGCTGCCGCGCCAGCGGGGTGTCGGCAAACAGCGTGCGCAGCGTGTCCCAGGCGCCGACGTAGCTCACCGGGTTGGAGCGCGCGGTCTTGCCGATGGGCGACTGGTCGACGAACACCACGTCGGCCAGGTGATCGGCGCCGAGCAGCCGGTCGTGCGCGCCGGGCGCCTCGGTGGCGCGACCGAAGTGGCGCAGCAGCGCGGGTGCCAGCACGTCCTGAATCAGCGTGGACTTGCCCGAGCCGCTCACGCCGGTGACGGCCACCAGCCGCTGCAGCGGAATGTCCACGCTCAGGTGTTTGAGGTTGTGTTCACGCGCGCCTTCGAGCACCAGGCGCGGAGTGGCGTCGCTCACCAGCCGCTTGAGGCCCATGCCGATCTGCTTGCGCGCGCCGAGGTAGGCGCCGGTGAGCGTGTCGGCCTCGCGCAGCGCCGCCGGCGTGCCGTCGAACACGATGCGCCCGCCGCGCGCGCCGGGGCCGGGGCCCATGTCGAGGATGCGGTCGGCTTCGAGCATGACCGCCGGGTCGTGCTCCACCACCACCAGGGTGTTGCCCGCATCCACCAGGCGGCGCATGGCGCGGTTGATGCGGTCCATGTCGCGCGGGTGCAGGCCGATGCTGGGCTCGTCGAGCACGAACAAGGTGTTGACCAGCGAGGTGCCCAGCGCCGTGGTGAGATTGATGCGCTGCACCTCGCCGCCCGAGAGCGTGCGGCTCTGCCGGTCCAGCGTGAGGTAGCCCAGCCCCACGTCGCAGAGGTAGCGCAGCCGCGTGCCGATCTCCTCATACAGCAGCTTGCGCGCGGGCTCCTGCGCCTCNGGCGCGGCGGCCAGCCGCTCGAAGAAGCGCCGCAGCCGCTCGATGGGCAGCAGCATCAGGTCATGCAGGCACAGGCCGGGCAGCGCCTGGAGCTGCGCGCGGCTCCAGCGCACGCCGGCGGGCATGAAGCGCGCGTCGGGCTCGCAGACGGCGTCGGCATCGGCCCGGGTGCCGATGCGCCAGAGCAGGCTCTCGGTCTTGAGCCGCGCGCCGCCGCAGGCCGGGCACGGCGTGTAGCTGCGGTAGCGCGAGAGCAGCACGCGGATGTGCATCTTGTACGCCTTGCTCTCCAGGTACTCGAAGAAGCGGCGGATGCCGTACCACTGCTGGTTCCACTTGCCGTTCCAGTTCGGCGAGCCCTCGATCACCCAGCGCTGCTGCTCGGGCGTCAGGCGCATCCACGGCGTGTCGCGCGGAATGCCCGCCGCCTCGGCGTGGCGCATCAGGTCGTCCTGCGCTTCCTTCCACGCCGGGGTCTGGATGGGCTTGATGGCGCCGGCGCGCAGCGTCAGTTTTTCGTCGGGGATCACCAGCCCNCAGTCCACGCCGATCACCCGGCCAAAGCCGCGGCAGGTGTCGCACGCGCCCACGGCCGAGTTGAAGGAGAACATCGAGGGCATGGGGTCGGCATAGCGCAGACCGCTCTCGGGGCAGGACAGGCCGGTGGAGAAGCGCCAGATGTCGGGCTCGTCCGCCGCCGCATCGACCCCGGCATCGCCCGCTGCATTCGGTTCCGCGCCCGCCTGCGTTCCGTCGCGCAGCACGTACACGGTGAGCAGCCCGCCGCCGCGCTTGAGGCCGTTTTCGATCGCTTCCATCACCCGCGCCGGCTCGGCCTTGCTCAGCCGAAAACGGTCGATCACCACGTCGAGCAGCTTGACCTGCCGCGTCGCATCGGCCGCGTCGCGTGCGGCCTTCCGGCCCGCCTGGCCCTTGGCCTTCGCGTCGGCCGCCGGCACCGCAGCCGCGCGCTCCACCAGGCGCTCGGCCTGCACCCGGGTGTAGCCCGAGAGCGAGAGCCACTGCGCAATGTCCTCGGCCGTGGCACTGGCGGGCAGTTCGACCGGGAAGGTCAGCACCAGGCGCGGGTCCCCGCCTCGGCGNGCGCGCTGCTGCAAGGCCTCGAAGATGGACTGCGGCGTGTCGTGCCGCACGGGCAAGGCGGTGTCGCGGTCGAACAGGTCGGCCGCGCGCGCGAACAGCAGCTTGAGGTGGTCGTTGAGCTCGGTCATCGTGCCCACCGTGGAACGCGAGGAGCGCACCGGGTTGGTCTGGTCGATGGCGATCGCGGGCGGCACCCCNTCGACCTTGTCCACCGCGGGCTTGTCCATGCGGTCGAGGAACTGCCGCGCGTAGGCGCTGAAGGTTTCGACGTAGCGGCGCTGGCCCTCGGCAAACAAGGTGTCGAACACCAGGCTGGACTTGCCCGAGCCGCTCGGGCCTGTCACCACGGTGAGCTCACCCGTGCGCAAGTCGAGGTCGAGGTTCTGCAGGTTGTGCTGGCGCGCACCGCGAATGCGGATGAAACCGTGGGACATTGAGAAGCCGAGGTATGCCGGAGGGGCTGCCATTCTATGAACGCGTTCGGATCCGCAGCCCACCATGCCTGCGTTCGACCCTATTTGATGGGTCGACGGCTTCGCGACTCAAACGTGCAGCGCCGCCGGCGGACGCGATGCGCGGCGCGCAATGGGCAGAGGACTTCGGAGGCGCAGCCGTCAACCCTGGGCGCGAGCACCCGCTCCAGCGCCCGCACCTTCTCGGCGCCGAGGGCGTCGCGCAGTTGGGGCAGCAGCGCGCGCAATTCCGCGTAACCAGCCGCCCTCTCCACTGCGAGGTTTAACCGAAAGCCCCGCAAACCCAACGCCGCTGTCAGCTGTGTCGCCATCGGGTAAGCCTGCGCATAACGCCTGGCGGCCTCTTCAGCGGAGGGGGCTCATCCTCTGAAGCCGGGGCACTTTCTTTCGTCTCCGGCTGACCTGAAGCGTTTCGGCGTCGCTGTCAACCGGCACTTCGATCAGCCCCAGTTCAATGAGATGCTCGACATCGGCTTCATCACCGCCCAACCCGCGTGCCACCTCGATGAGTTGCGCGAGCGTCTTATGCCCGTCGCAGACGATCAGCACCGAGCGCTGACGCGGTGTCAGAGGGGGCACACGCTCCTTAATGGCGAGTTGCCCCGCAGCGGTTTTAATGGGCCTCATGACTCCGATTCGATCACTTCGTGACTTTATTCACAGAAGCGGTTATTTTGACCCAGCGGGGTTTGCCTCAACCCCGAGGAAACCCCTGCGGGCGGCTTGACGTCATGACCGACAGCATCGGCGCCGTGTTTCTCGCCACCCATGTCGAGATCGCCGCCGCCTTTGAACAGGGCAAACATCGCGATCGCTGCAAACAGCACGAAACCAAGAATCAATTTCCACATCGTTGAACCTCAAAAAAGAGCCCTCAGATCGAGGGCAGGTGTCCGACATAAGGTCTGCGCTCAGCCCAGCCGACCCGGCCGGGCGAGCAGCCGAAACCATCTTCAATCGTTGGCGTAAATGTCGACGTCTTTGGTTTCGCGGACGAACAACAGACCCACAACGAAAGTCAGCGCAGCCACCGTGATTGGATACCACAGTCCGTTGTACATGTTGCCGGTTTGGGCCACGATGGCGAACGCCGTGGTGGGCAGCAAGCCGCCGAACCAGCCGTTGCCAATGTGGTAGGGCAGGGACATCGAGGTGTAGCGAATCCGCGTGGGGAACAATTCCACCAGCATCGCGGCAATCGGGCCATAAACCATGGTCACCAGAATCATCAAGTACACCAGAATGGCGATGACCTTGACCTTGTCGACCTTGGCCATGTCGGCCTTTGCTGGATAACCGGCCTCCTTGAGTGCTTCCGTCACAGCCTTCTTGAATTCGGCGTCCTTGGCCTTGGCCTCGTCAGCGGAAATGCCCTTCGCTGCATAGCTCTGAATGGTTTTCTCACCGACTTTGATGAGCGCAGGCGTACCAACGGCAGCCTGCTCATTGCTGTAACTCACCGAGTTGGCTGCGAGAACCTGCTTGGCAATGTCGCACGAGCTGGTGAACTTGACCGTTCCGGTCGGGTTGAACTGGAATGAACATTCGGCGGGATCGGCCACCACAACCACTTTGGCCTTGGCCTGCGCAGCCGCCAGATCGGGGTTGGCGGCTTCGGTCAACGCCTTGAAAGTGGGGAAGTAGGTCAGCGCCGCCAGCAGGCAGCCGCCCATGATGATGGGTTTGCGGCCGATCTTGTCAGACAGGGAGCCAAAGACAATGAAGAACGGCGTGCCGATGATGAGCGCGGCAGCAACCATGAGGTTGGCCGCCTGCAGATCAACTTTGAGCGATTGGGTCAGGAAAAACAGCGCATAGAACTGGCCTGTGTACCAGACCACCGCCTGCCCGGCAGTGAGGCCCAGCAGTGCCAGGATCACGATCTTGAGGTTCTTCCAGTTGCCAAAAGACTCCGTCAAGGGCGCTTTGGACGTCTTGCCTTCGGCCTTCATCTTGGCGAACGCCGGCGATTCGTTCATCGACAGGCGAATCCACACAGAGATCCCCAGCAGGATCACGGAGATGAGGAACGGCACGCGCCAGCCCCAGCTGGCAAAGTCTTCCTTGGACATGGCCGTCTGCGTGCCGAGAATCACCAGCAGCGAGAGGAACAGGCCAAGCGTAGCCGTGGTTTGAATCCACGAGGTGTACGCCCCGCGCTTACCATGCGGCGCGTGTTCGGCCACGTAAGTCGCAGCGCCGCCGTACTCACCGCCAAGCGCGAGACCCTGCAGCAAGCGCAGCGAAATCAAAATGACCGGGGCAGCAACACCGATGCTGGCGTAATTGGGCAAGATGCCGACCAGAAAGGTCGAAGCGCCCATGATGAGGATGGTGACCAGGAAGGTGTACTTGCGCCCGATCATGTCGCCGAGACGGCCGAATACGATGGCACCGAAAGGACGCACGATGAAGCCAGCGGCAAACGCCAGCAAGGCGAAAATGAAAGCGGTGTTGGGGTCGAGCCCGCTAAAGAACTGCTTGGCGATGATCGCCGCCAGTGATCCATAGAGGTAAAAGTCGTACCACTCGAACACGGTACCGAGCGAGGAGGCGAAGATGACCTTCTTCTCCTCCGGGGTCATCGGTCGCGGTGCAGCTGTTGTTGCCATTGTGTCTCCTGTAGGCGATTGCAAGTGAGCGGCCGCAGTGTTTGGTGCCGTGCTGACGGTCACCTGACGCGATCGGCCAATTCCCCGCCAAAGACCTGAACGTCAGGGAAAGTCCCTATCCTTCCGCGGGGTGCTGCGTCACCAGGTAAGGCCGCTGAGCCTTGACGAGGATGACGCTGCAGGGCGCGTCCATGGCCACGCGGATGGGCACAGTGGCGATGAACCGCTGCATTTGAAGGCCATGGGTGGCCGCGCCCATCACGATGAGACTGACCTGGTTTTCCCGGGCGTAGCGCAGCAGGACCTGCGCAACGTCGAGTCCCTCGAGGACATGAAACGACACCTGGTGGGTACTGACGTCCAATGGTTGTGCCCAGCGCCGCAGCATGTCCTGCATGCGTTGGTGGACGCGCACTTCGCTGCGTTCAGGGTCGGCGGTGCTGATATGGTTGGGCGAGACGACGGTCACACAGGCCAGCCGTGCGCCCGGGCGCACCCCNAGNGAGCGTTGCACCGCCTGGCGCAAGGTGTAGAGCGTTTCGTCAGTCACGTCGTAATGGGGCACGGCGACCATGACGATGGGCACATCGGCGATCTGCCGCGTGGGCAGCGGGCTGGGCTCGTAGTGCCGCCCCGCCGCGCGCAGCCAGCGCTTGAAATGCTCCCGAACGCCCGTGCCGCGAAGCCGCTGCCCTCGGTCGGTGACCTCGATCTGTTCCGGATGATCCAGATCGAAGGCCAGGTGTGCCGCTGAGGGGTAGCGATTGGCCGCCTCGGGCTCCAGGCAGCGCAGGATGACCTCCTGCAGCCAGGGCGGAAGGTCTGGTCGCAAGGCCCGGGGCGGGCGCGGGTCCATCCACAGGCGTTGGCGCAGTCCACCCTGCGTCTGCGGCTCCCCGAAGGGTAACTCCCCGGTGGCGAGCTGGTAGAGGATGACGCCCAGCGCGAAAATGTCGCTGCGCGGGTCGCCGCGGATGCCCACCACCTGCTCGGGCGCCATCCAGGCGGGCGAGCCAATGGCCTTGCGGGACTCTTCGGCCAGCAAGTCCGGGTAGTGGGCGTGCCACGACAGGCCAAAATCGAGCAGGGACCGCCTGGCCATCGACCGAATGATGACGTTGGCCGGTTTGAGGTCGAGGTGACAGGCATCCTGCTGATGCAAGCCGTGCAGCGCACGTGCAACGCCTGCACCCAGCCGGGCAATTTCATCGGCGCTCACCTGCTCCTGCGCTTGCTCTGCCAGCGCCACCCAGCGTTCGAGCNNAACCCCTTGGACGAACTCCATGACCAGATAGGGTAGTCGCGCAAGGTCGCCGGCGGCGACGAAGCGAGGCACCATGGGGCCCTGGAGCACCTGGAGCAGGTGGTGTTCGATTTCGAAGCTGATGAGGTTTTCCGCACCATCCCCATGGGTCATGTGCGGCAACTTCATCACCATCGGAAAACCCGGATCGGGCGCACCGCTGGCATAGCGGACGCGGTAGATGTCGGCCATGCCGCCGGAGTGCAGGCATTCGCCCACGGTGAAACCGTCGATCTCGGTTCCGGGTTCGAGCCGCTTCATCTGCCCTCCAGCAGCCGTTGCGCATACCGCGCGGGAAGCGCCGAGCGGCGAATGGCTTCGGCCGCTGCGAGATGATCATAGGCGACGCGGTGAAAGGTCAGCCGGGCGTGATCACGGTCGAAGAAGGCGTACATCGCACGGGTATCGCCGTCGCGGGGCTGCCCGACCGACCCGACGGTGGCGATCCAGCGCCGATGCGCCGGCACGGGCACCGCAATGCCAGGCTGCGGCGTGAAGGCGATCAAGCGGCCTGCGGTTCCCTCGTAGTAAAGCGTCTGCCTGTGGACATGTCCGCCGAACACGTAGCGGCTGCCCCAGGCCTGCACGGCGGCGTCGAGGCTGCGAGCGGCGGCTCGTTCCTCTTCCACATAGTGCCAACGCTCCGGTGCAACTGCGCTCGCATGCACGAACAGGACGTCCTCGTCGGTCAGCGTCAACGGCAGGTCACGGAGAAAGGCGCGGTGTTCCTCCGACAACTGCGCGTGCGTCCAGGCCGCACCCGCCCCCCTCGGTCCGCCCCTGCTGCGGAGGGGTCAGAGCCATCCGGTCATGATTTCCGCAAACGACCCGCGCCCCTGGTTTTGCAGCGCCATCACGCGCTCAAGCACGGCCACTGGATCCGCGCCGTAGCCGACCAGATCACCCAAAAACACATACGCCTGCGCACCGTGCTCGCGCGCATGGGCCAAACAGGCTTCCAATGCCTGGATGTTCGAATGCAAGTCGGAGAGGATGGCAACCTTCATCCAGTGACGCTCCTTCTTCCGACAGCGTACGCGAGTTTGCTGACGCCAAAAATACGGCGCCAGCAGGGCTATGAGTCTGTCTGGCGTTGGACACCGACAGGCCAGTCCCCTGCGCGCTCCCATTCGTCCTCCGGCAGCGGTAGGTTGCCCGCGAGTTGCTGGCGCAGCATCGGCAGCGCATCGAAGCCCCAGAACAGCCGGCCATCGACTTCGCAGGTCGGCACGCCGAACACGCCACAGGCCAGCGCCTCGGCGGTGTTGGCGCGCAGCCGCTCGCGCGCGGCGTCCTCGTCGAGCTGGCGTTGCGGCTGCAGCCGCGCGGCCAGTTCGGCCAGGCGCTCGGGCGCGGTGGCATCGGCGCCGCCCGCGCGCCACACGTGGTGCAGCACCTGCTCGCACACCCAGCGGTTGGGTTCGCCCGCCGGGCTGCAGGCCACGGCCAGCGCAGCAGCGGCAAGGGATTGAAGGGGTGCGCGGCGGGCAGGTCTAACGGCACGCCGTGCGTGCGGGCCAGCCAGAGCACGTGGCGGTAGGTCCAGGCGCGCTTGCCCGCCATCTCGGCTGGGCCCAGCTGCCCGTGGTGCTTGAGCAGCGCGGCGAACAACACCGGACGGTAGCGCACCGTGTAGCTCAGGCCTTGCAGCGCCTGCGGCAGCCGCTCGAAGGCCAGATAGGCGAAGGGCGAGATGGGGTCGAACCAGAAGCTGAGGGTCTTCACCGCGCGTCCTCCTCGGCCGCGCGGGCTTGCAGCTGCGCGGCTCGCTCGCCGATGCGCAGCCACACGGCGCGGCGCTCCGCGCCATCCATGGCCGACCAGCGCGCGATTTCCTCCAGCCGGCGCAGGCAGCCCTCGCACCAGCCCGTGTGGGCGTCCATGCGGCACACGGAAATGCAGGGTGAGGACAAAAATCCCCAGACCCCAGCGTCAACCGGATCCTATCTGCTATCGTTTTGGATCGATCAAACCGCCACCTCGGCCACCACGTCCGCCACCGGTGCGCCGGTGAGGCGTTCCAGGTCGGCCGGCGTGAGGCGGAACACCGCATGCGGGTGGCCCGCGGCCGCCCAGATCTCGGCGAAGCGGAACAGCTCACGGTCGATCAGCGCCACCGGCGGCACCACATGGCCCAGCGGCGCCACGCCGCCGATGGAAACCCGGTCCGCGCCTTGACGAAATCCGCATCGGCGCGGCCCAGCGCACCCACCAGGGCCGCGACCTTCTTCTCGTCCACCCGGCGGTCGCCCGAGGTGATGACGAGCACGGCCGCGCCGTCGCTCTTGCGGCGAAAGATGATGCTCTTGGCAATCTGCCCCAGCGCCACGCCCAGCGCGTCCGCGGCCTGCTGCGCGGTGCGCGCCGCATCGTCGAGCATGCGCGGCGCATGCGCATGGCCCAGCGCCGCCAGCGCGGCGGCCACGCGCTGCACGCCGGAGGGAAAAGTCGTGTCGGTCGGTTCACTCATGGGGACGCATTCTGACGCAGCCGCCGTCAACCGCCGCCGGCGCGCTTGACCATGAACAGGCTCAGCCCCATGGCCATGAGCACGCCGCCGAACACGCGGTTCTGCGCACGGCGCGCGCGGGCCGTGGCAGCCAGCTGCGCGCGCGAGGCGAGAAAGGCATAGCCGTGCATGACGATGACGTCGGTCGCCACCGTGGTGGCCAGCAGGATGAGCAGTTGCAGCCACAAGGCCCGCGCCGGGTCGATGAACTGCGGCAGCACCGCCACCATGAACACGATGCCCTTGGGGTTGGTGACATTGGTGAACAGGCCCAGCAGCACCCGCTCGCGCACCGAAGGCAGGCCTGCACGCTCCGGTGCCGCGCCCGGTGCGGCCACCGCCGGCCCCGCAGTAGCCGAGCACCGGGCTGCGCCACTGCCGCCAGCCCAGCCACAGCAGATAGCCCGCCCCCGCGAACTTCACCACGGTGAACGCAGTGGCCGAGGCCAGCAGCAGCGCGCCCAGGCCGACCCCGGCAATCAGCAGAATGACCGTGACGCCAAGCTCCAGCCCCACGATGGTGGCCGTGGTGTGGCGCACCCCGTAGGCCAGCCCATGCGACATGGACAGCACCGCCCCTGAGCCCGGCGAGAGCGCAATCACCCAGGCCGCGGCGAAGTACGCAAGCCAGACGTGCAGGTCCATCACACGGTGCGTGCAAAGTGCAGACGGCGCGGGCTCATGCGCATGCCGCCGCGCGCTTGGCCAGCAGCGCCCGCGCCACGCGCGAACCGCTCGGCCGGCCGAGGTGCGCGCTGATGAAGGCACCCGCGTCGATGAGCGCGTCGAGATCGACCCCGGTGGCGATGCCCATGCCGTGCAGCATGTAGACCACGTCTTCCGTGGCCACGTTGCCGGTGGCGCCCTTGGCGTAGGGGCAGCCGCCCAGGCCGGCCACGGACGACTGGAAGTTCCACACCCCCATCTGCAGCGCGGCCAGCGTGTTGGCCAGCGCCTGGCCGTAGGTGTCGTGGAAATGGCCGCTGACGTGGTCGACGTCGAAATGCACCAGCGTGGCCTCGATGGCGGCCTGCACCTGACGCGGCGTGCCCACGCCGATGGTGTCGGCCACGTCCACCCGCTCCACGCCGATGCCTTTCATCAGGCCCGCGAGGTAGGCCACCCGCGCGGGCGGCACCTCGCCCTCGTACGGGCAGCCCACGGTGCAGCTCATGGCGCCGCGCACCGCGATGCCGGCTGCCTTGGCCGCGGCCACCACCGGGGCGAAGCGTTCGATGCTCTCGGCGATGGAGCAGTTGATGTTCTTCTGGCTGAAGGCNTCGCTGGCCGCGCCGAACACCACGATTTCGTCGGGCCGGTCCTGCACCGCAGCCTCGAAGCCCTTGAGGTTGGGCGTGAGCACCGAATAGCGCACGCCGGCCTGCCGGGCGATGCCCTGCATCACCTCGTGGTTGTCGGCCATCTGCGGCACCCACTTGGGGCTGACGTAGCTGGTGACTTCGATTTCCTTCAGGCCGGCGGCCTGCAGCCGGTGCACGAGTTCGATCTTCACGGCCGCTGGCACGGGCTGCTTTTCGTTCTGCAGGCCGTCGCGCGGGCCGACGTCGATGAGGCGGACGTGGGTGGGTAGACGCATGGCCATCATTGTCCGACTTCAGGCCGCCGCCTGCAGGCGCAGCAGCTCGGCCCCTTCAGCCACCTGGTCGCCCGGCGCGAACAGCAGTTCGGTGACCACGCCGTCGGCCGGCGCGGTGAGGGTGTGCTCCATCTTCATCGCCTCCATCACCGCCAGCGTCTGGCCCTTGTTCACCGCGTCGCCCGCCTTGACGGCAAAGGACACGACCTTGCCCGGCATGGGCGCGGTCAGGCGGCCGCCTTCGCTCGGGCCTTCGCCGGCGTGGGCGAGTTCGTCCACCTCCACGATCTGCGTGGCGCCGAGCGCGCAGAACACATGCACCCTCTCGTCGCGCGCATGCACCCAGTAGCGGCGGCGCTCGCCGGCGAACTGCAGGTCGATGGCGTCGGCATCGCCCGGCACCGCCGCCCACACGAGCGGCCCCTGCACGTCGCCGATCTGCAGACTGGTGGCGCCATCGTGGTGGTAGCGCAGCACAGCGGTGAGGTCGGCGTCCCCGAAGCGGAAGGCCAGGCGGCGCAGCTGCTCGCCCCAGGCGCGCCAGCCGTCGCGGCGGCTGAAGGGGTCGGTGCCGGCGAGGGCGGCCTCCGCGCGCAGCGTGTGGGCCACCGCGGCGGCCACCGCCCGGTGCGCGCCCACGGGCTCCTGCGCGAACAGGCGCGCGGCTTCGCGCGGGATGAGCGCGGTGTCGAGCTCGGCCGCCCGAAAGGCCGGACTGTTCACCACATGGCGCAGGAACTGCACGTTGGTCGCCACGCCGACGATGCGCGTGGCCGCCAGCGCCGCATCCAGCCTTGCGAGCGCCTGCTCGCGCGTGTCGCCGTGGACGATGAGCTTGGCGAGCATGGAGTCGTAATACGGGCTGACCACGTCGCCCTCGCGCACGCCGCCGTCGATGCGCACCCCCGCCGTGCCCGCCCCGGCGCTGGATGACGCCTGCGCACGCTCGAAGGCCACGTGCGCGGGCGGGCGGTAGACCTCCAGCCGGCCGGTGGCGGGCAGGAACTGGTTGTCCGGGTTTTCAGCGCAGATGCGCGCCTCGATGGCGTGGCCGTGGATGCGCAGCGCGTCCTGCCGAAGCGGCAACGGCTCGCCGCTGGCCACGCGCAGTTGCCATTCGACCAGGTCGAGCCCAGTGATGGCTTCGGTCACCGGGTGCTCCACCTGCAGCCGGGTGTTCATCTCCATGAAGTAGAAACGGGCCCCCACGCTCCCCNNGCTGCGCGTGGTTCGCTGCCCCCGAGGGGCCTTCGCGCCTTGGGACGGCCCGGCGGCGCTCATGGTCTCTGCGGCGAGGGCGCCCTCAAGCCCATAGCCCCCNGGCTGCTCGACGATGAACTCCACCGTGCCGGCGCCCACATAGTTCACCGCCTTGGCGGCCGCCACCGCGGCCAGGCCCATCTGCTGGCGCAGCTCGGGCGTCATACCGGGCGCGGGGGCTTCCTCGAGCACCTTCTGGTGGCGGCGCTGCACCGAGCAGTCGCGCTCGAAGAGGTAGACGCAGTTGCCGTGCCCATCGCCAAAGACCTGGATCTCGATGTGGCGCGGGCGCTGCACGTATTTCTCGATCAGCACCGCGTCGCTGCCGAAGCTGTTGCGCGCCTCGCGCTGGCAGCTCGCCAACGCGGCGGCGAAGTCCTCGGTCTTCTCGACCACGCGCATGCCTTTGCCGCCACCGCCCGCGCTGGCCTTGATGAGCACGGGGTAGCCGATGGCATCGGCCTCGGCCTGCAGCAGCGCCGCGTCCTGGTTCGCGCCGTGGTAGCCGGGCACCAGCGGCACGCCGGCCTGCTCCATGAGGCGTTTGCTCTCGGCCTTGAGGCCCATGGCCTCGATGGCCTCGGGCGGCGGGCCGATGAACACCAGGCCCGCCTGCGCGCAGGCGCGCGCGAAATCGGCGTTCTCGCTCAGGAAACCGTAGCCGGGGTGGATGGCCTGCGCGCCGGTGGCCCGCGCGGCATCGATGATGCGCGCCCACTGCAGGTAGCTCCTTGGGGCTNNGCTGCCGCCGATGTGCATCGCCTCGTCGCAGGCGGCCACGTGCTGGGCGCCTGCGTCGGCATCGGAATACACGGCCACGGTGCGCACACCCAGGCGCCGCGCGGTGGCGGCGACGCGGCAGGCAATCTCTCCGCGGTTGGCAATCAGAATCTTCTCGAACATTCAGGACCCCTTGGGTACGGAAGAAAACCAGGCGGCAAGGCGGCGCAGCGCCCCGCGCAGAAAGCGAAACAGCACCAGCGTGATGCCCACCGCCACCCCCACCGCCAGCACGAGGAAGGCGGCGAAGGCCCATGGATGGGTGGTGGCCAGCCAGAGCACGAACACCACGGCACCGTCCTCGAACAGACTGGCCGCGACGTTGGAGAACGGCTCGGGCGAGGTGTTGATGGCCGCGCGCGAGGTGGTCTTGGCCGCCTGCGAGGTGGCCGCGAGCGCACCGCCGAAGAGCGCGCCCAGCGTGGCCGCCACCGCGCCGTCGCCGCCCAGGGCCGCCGCGGCCAGCGCGGCACCGGCGGGAATGCGGATGACGTTGTTGGCGAGGTCCCACAGCGAATCGACGCCGGGCACCTTGTCGGCCATGAATTCGAGCAGCAGCAGCGCACCGCTGACGATGAGCAGCGCCGGGTGCTGCAGCACGGCGAGCCCCGGCGGCAGGAGGATCCAGCCCATCTGCCCGGCCAGCCCGACAAGGAACACCGCCGCGTACAGCCGAAAGCCGCTGGCCCAGCCCAGCGCGGCGGCAAGCGCGAGCAGGCTGGGCAGGTCGAGCGCGCTGCCGCTGAGGTCCATCGCCGGCCCTCGGGCGCGCGCACCGGCGCGCCGAGGTGCAGCCCCAAGCGATGCAGCCATTGCACGAGGTCGGGGCCCATGCGGCGTCGTCGTCTCGTGTCGGGTCAGGATGCGAGCCAGGACGGCTTGCGCTTGTCCAGGAAAGCCTGGACGCCCTCGCGGCCTTCGGCGCTGGCGCGGATGTCGGCAATGGCGGCCACTGTGCCCTCGATGAGCGCGGCGTCGATGGGCCGGCCGGCGACCTCGCGCACCAGCGTCTTGCCGGCGCGAACGGCTGCGGGGCTGGCGCCGGTGAGCGCCTTCACCAGGGCTTGCACATGCACGTCGAGTGCATCGGCCTCGACCACGGCGTGCACGAAGCCGATGCGCAGCGCCTCGGCGGCGTCGAAGCGCTCGGCGGTGAGGAAGTAACGCTGCGCNGCGCGCGCGCCCATGGCGCGGATCACGTAGGGGCTGATGGTGGCGGGGATGAGGCCCAGGCGCACTTCGCTCAGGCANAAGCCCGCCGTGGGCACGGCAACCGCCATGTCGCAGGCCGCCACCAGCCCCATGCCGCCGGCGTACACGTCGCCCTGGATGCGGGCCACCGTGGGTTTGGGGCAGGTGTCGATGAGGCGCAGCATCTCGGCCAGGCGCGCGGCGTCGGCGAGGTTTTCCTCGCGGGTGTAGCCGGCCATGCGGCGCATCCAGTTCAGGTCGGCGCCGGCGCAGAACGCGGGGCCCTCGGCGGCGAGCACGATGGCGCGCACGTCCTCGCGCGCGCCCAGGGCGGTGAACGCGGCGCTGAGTTCGGCGATGACCGCGTCGTTGAAGGCGTTGCGCAGTTCGGGCCGGGCCAGCGTGACGGTGGCGCAGGCGCCCTCGACGGTGATGCGCAGGTGCTGCGGGGCGGCGGCGGTCATGTGGGGTTCTCCGAGGCAATCTGTTGCAGCAGGTACACCAGGTCGAGTTCCGGGCAGGGCTGGCCGAGCGCCGTCAGCGCCGCGGTGATCTGCCCGCGGTGGTGGGTGCTGTGGTTGAACACATGGGTGAGCGTGGCGGCAAACGGCAGCCGCGCCGGTGTGCCGCGTAGGGTGGTGTAGGCAATCTCGCCCTCGAAGCGCTCGGCCGGCCAGCTGGCGATCAGGGGCTGCCAGCGCTCCGCGCTGTCGCGCAGGGCCTGGGCGAGCCGGGCGCGGTCAGGCTCCACCTCGGCGTTCAGCGCCACCTTGGGCGAAACCCCTTCGGCAAACCGCCGGTACCACAGCAGCTGCTCGCCCACGAGCAGGTGGTTGAGCGTGCCGTGGATGCTGTGGAAGAACAGGCCGAGGTCGCGCCGGTAGTCGGCCTCGGGCACGGCGGCCACGGCGTCGAGCAGCCGCCCGGTGGCCCAGGCGTTGTAGCGGGCGAGCAGTTGGAAGTGGCGTTGCGCGTCCATGCGGTTCACATGCGGAAGAGACCGAACCTGGTCTCGGGGATGGGCAGGTTCATCGCGGCGCTCAGGCCCAGGGCCAGCACGCGGCGGGTGTCGGCAGGGTCGATGACGCCGTCATCCCACAGGCGGGCGGTGGCGTAGTAGGGGTGGCCCTGGCGTTCGTACTGCGCCTTGATGGGGGCCTTGAACGCGGCTTCTTCCTCGGCGCTCCAGCTGCCGCCCTTGGCCTCGATGCCGTCGCGCCTGACGGTGGCAAGCACGCTGGCGGCCTGTTCGCCGCCCATCACCGAGATGCGCGCGTTGGGCCACATCCAGAGGAAACGCGGGCTGTACGCACGGCCGCACATGCCGTAGTTGCCGGCGCCGAAACTGCCGCCGATGATGACGGTGAACTTCGGCACCGCGGCGGTGGCGACTGCCGTGACCATCTTGGCGCCGTTGCGCGCGATGCCCTCGTTCTCGTACTTGCGGCCCACCATGAAGCCGGTGATGTTCTGCAGGAACACCAGCGGCGTCTTGCGCTGGCAGCACAGCTCGATGAAGTGCGCGCCCTTGAGGGCCGACTCGCTGAACAGAATGCCGTTGTTGGCAATGATGCCCACCGGCATGCCTTCGATGTGCGCGAAGCCGCAGACCAGCGTGGTGCCGAAGCGCGCCTTGAACTCGTCGAACTCGCTGCCGTCGACGATGCGGGCGATGATTTCGCGCACGTCGAAGGGCTTGCGGGTGTCGGTGGGGATGACGCCATACAGCTCATCTGCTTCATATTTCGGAGCAACCGGCGACCGGTTGACGCTGGGCTTGGCGCCGTTTTTGTTCAGATTGGCCACCGCGGCGCGCGCCAGGGCAAGCGCGTGCAGGTCGTTCTGCGCGAGGTGGTCGGCCACGCCGGAGAGGCGGGTGTGCACGTCGCCACCGCCGAGGTCTTCGGCGCTCACCACCTCGCCGGTGGCGGCCTTGACCAGCGGCGGGCCGCCCAGAAAGATGGTGCCCTGGTTCTTGACGATGATGGTCTCGTCGCTCATGGCCGGCACATAGGCGCCGCCCGCGGTGCACGAACCCATGACCACCGCGATCTGCGCGATGCCCTGCGCGCTCATGTTGGCCTGGTTGTAGAAGATGCGGCCGAAATGGTCGCGGTCGGGNAAGACCTCGTCCTGGTTGGGCAGGTTGGCGCCGCCCGAATCCACCAGGTAGATGCAGGGCAGGCCGTTCTGCTGCGCCACTTCCTGTGCGCGCAGGTGCTTCTTCACCGTCATCGGATAGTAGGTGCCGCCTTTGACCGTGGCGTCGTTGCAGACGATCATGCAGTCCACGCCGCTGACGCGGCCGATGCCCGCGATCAGGCCGGCGCAGGGCGCTTCGTCGTTGTAGAGGCCCAGCGCGGCCAGCGGCGCGAGTTCGAGGAAGGGCGTGCCGGGGTCGAGCAGGCGCTGCACCCGCTCGCGCGGCAGCAGCTTGCCGCGGGCGGTGTGCTTGGCGCGCGCGGCCTCGCCGCCGCCGGCCTGCACGCGCTCGATCTGGGTGCGCAAGTCGTCCACCAGCGCGCGCATGGCGGCGGCGTTGGCCTGGAAGTCGGCGCTGCGGGGGTTGAGCTGGCTTTGCAGAACGGGCATGGGCGAAAACTCCGGGGGCAAGACGCGGGGTGGCGCGAAGGTGAACTTCCCATCTCATTGTCGCGCAGCCCCGTGCCGCCGGGGTTGCCAGATGGGTTGCAAATCCTGCCAGCGTTTTGCACACTGCCGGCGTGAGCCCAGCCGATGCAACCCCGCCCCCAGCGCCCTGCCGGCGCGACCCGCCGGCACGCCCATGGCTTTCGTGCAGGCGGTGTGCCGGGCCTATGCGCACNGCCGGCCGATCCCCGCGGCGGCGCTCGCTGCGGCACAAATTGCGCCGCAGGCGGCCGCCCAGGCCCGGGGGCATGTGAGCGCGGATGCCTTCGAGCGGCTGTGCGACCACGCCATGCGCGAGCTCGACGACGAAGCCCTGGGCTGGTTCCGCCGCCGCCTGCCCTGGGGCAGCTACGGCATGCTGGCGCGCGCCTCGCTGAGCGCGCCCACGCTGGGCCTGGCGCTCAGGCGCTGGTGCCGTCACCACGGCCTGCTGACCGACGACGTGGCGCTGCACCTGAGCGAGCGCGAGGGCAC
The DNA here is from genome assembly GCA_013693755.1 of Burkholderiaceae bacterium. Classification (GTDB taxonomy): domain Bacteria; phylum Pseudomonadota; class Gammaproteobacteria; order Burkholderiales; family Burkholderiaceae_C; genus Tibeticola. The sequence goes on along the minus strand of CP059256.1, from coordinate 1,912,885 downwards.
GGCCTGGCTCGCCATCGAGGAGCGGCGCGAGCTGGGCGATCTGCGCGAGTTCGCGCTGGTCTCGCTGCTGCGCAATGCGCTCGGCCTGTTCAGCTGGATGGCGGATTCGCGCATCGTGCTCGACGAGGCCCACTTCNCCTACCCGGCGCCGGCGCACGCGGCGGACTATGCCGTTCTGTTCACCGAGACGCTGCGCTTCTCGGCCGCGCAGGCCGCCGTGGCCTTCGATGCGCGCTACCTCGCCCTGCCCGTGCAGCGCGACGAGGCGGCCATGAACCGCATGCTGCAGCACGCGCTGCCGCTGTGGGTGCGCCGCTACCAGCGCGACCGGCTGCTCATGCCGCGGGCCCGCGCCGCGCTGCTGCACGCACCGCTGACCGAGGCCAGCGCCGAGGCGGTGGCCGCGCGGCTGGCCCTGTCCGCGCGCACGCTGCACCGGCGGCTGCGCGAGGAGGGCACGAGCTGGCAGGCGCTCAAGGACGCGGTGCGCCGCGAACGTGCGCTGCGGCTGGTGCAGCGCGGCGACCGGCCGCTCAAGCAGATCGCCGCCGAAGTGGGCTTTCGCAACGAGAAGAGCTTTTCAAGAGCGTTTCGCCAATGGACCGGCGAGGCCCCGGGCGCTACGGCAAACTCCTGAAACCATAGCGCAACCTGACCGGTTGGCGCTGGCATCCCGGCGGATCTCTTCAGAAAGACGCCCTCAGCAGCGCCCCGCCGCCTTGAGCAAGGCATTGCAGCCCCCTGCGGGCTTGCCCTCGGCGGCCGGGGCGCTGCCGCGTGCCATCGGCGTGCAGATGGCGTCGGAATCGGGAATCTGGCCGAAGGACATGGCCTTCTGAAACCCCGTGGGCGAGTACTGGTAGCAGCGCCAGGTGGCGCCGTCGCGGGCGCGGGCGGTGTAGTTGGTGCGCCCGCCGGTCTCCTCGCTGAAGTCGGTGAGGCTGAAGCTGCCCACCTCGCGGCCGATGGCCTGCGCGGTGCGCTGCTCGAGCTTGTCGTGGGTGACGGTGGAGGCGCAGGCGGCCAAGCCGCCGATCAGCGCGGCCAAGGCCGCCGCCAGCAGCGCATGACGGTGTCGTTTTGCATGGGGAACGGTTCCGTGTGAAGAGGACGCCGCGCAGTGTCCGGCGCCACCGCCCTTCGCGGAACCCGACCGAAGACGGGTGCGCGCGCGGCGCCGGCGGTTCACAATGCGCGCGAAGGCACGCGGCGCTGGCCTGGCTTGCATGGCCCCGCCCGCCGCTGCGATGAACTCCCCGCCCACACGCCCACGCACCCGCCCATGCCCGACTGCGCCACCCCGCCCTACCTGCTCGTGCTCGACGATCACCCGCTCGTCGGTCGCGGCATGGTGCAGTGCCTGCAGGCGCAGCTTCCGGCGCTGGAGGTGCTGGCCGTGGCCGACTGGCGCGCGCTCGACGCCACCGTGGCTGCCCGCGGCGCCCCCGGCTGCTCATTGCCGACGTCTGGCTGGCCGATGGGGCCAGCGTGCCGCGACTGCAGGCCTGGAGCCAGCACCACCCGCAGGTGCCGTGGCTGGCGGTCAGCGGCGACGACGACGCACGCACGCCCGAGCGCGTGCGCAAAGCCGGCGCGCGCGGCTTCGTGCACAAGGGCGCGCCGCCGGAAGCCTTCGCCGCGGCCGTCGCGGCGGTGCTGGAGGGCCGGCTGGCCTTCGATGCCGCCCCCGCAGCCGCCGAGGCCGGCGCGCCGCGCCAGTGGGAGGCCCGCGCCGCCGACCTTGGCCTCACCGAGCGGCAGGGCGAAATCCTGGCGCTCGTGCTGCGCGGCCTGCCGAACAAGCGCATCGCCCAGCGGCTCGACATTGCCGAGAGCACGGTGAAGGAGCATGTGAGCGCCGTGCTCGAACGCCTGGGCGCGCGCAACCGGGTGGAGATCATCACCCGCATGCAGCACCTGCGCCTGAGCCTGCCCGACGCCGCGCGCTGAGCGGCTGCACCGCTGTGAACGAGCCCCCACCCCGGCCCGCTCCCGGCTGCGAAGATGCCGTGAGCGCGCCCGCACCCAGCCCCACGCCGCTGCCCACGCCCAGCGCCCAGATGCGGCTGCTGGCGCTGGTGGCGCGGCGGCGCACGGCCGAGGTGGGCCTTCTGCTCCTGCCGCCGCTGCTGGCCGCGCTGCACGGCGCCCTCACCCACCAGCGCTCGCCGCTGTGGCTGTGGGTGGCGGCCATGGCGGCGCTGGCGCTCGGGCTCACCGGGATGCGGCTGGCGTTCCGCCGCACGCCCTGGGCCGGGGATGAGGCGGCCTGGGTGCGGCGCTGGCAGCGGCGCATCGCGCTGGGCGCGGCGCTCGCCGGGCTGGCCTGGTCGCGCCCGCCTGGGGCTTGCGCGGGCTGGGCGCGGCGCCGCCGCTGGAATGGTCCACCACCTTCTACATTGCGCTGTGCGGTGACCACCGGCGCGGCGGTCTACCTGCCCGCCGTGCGCACCGCGTTCACCGGCTATGCGCTGGGCATCTGGCTGCCGGCCGCGCTGGCCACGCCCTGGATGTTCGGCAGCAGCTGGCCAGTGGTGCTGGCGTTTTCGCTGTTGTTCCTGCTGGTGAGCCTGGAGCACGGCCGCGGCACGCACCGCTTTCTGCTGCAGCAGATCCGGCTGGAGGACGAAAGCCAGCAGCTCAGCCAGCGCTTTCGCCAGGCCAAGGAACGCGCCGAAGCCGCGGTGCAGGAGAAGAACCGCTTTCTCGCCACCGCCAGCCACGACCTGCGCCAGCCGGTGCACGCCATGGGCCTGCTGGCCCACGCCATCGCCCAGCGCAACCGCGACCCCGCGCTCGAACCCCTGCTGCACGACCTGCGCCACGGCCTGGGTTCGCTGAACCTGATGTTCAACGCACTGCTCGACCTCTCGCGCAGCGAGGCCGCCACCACCCCCGCGCCGCGCCTGAACGTGGCACTGGCGCCGCTGGTGCAGGAGGTGGCCGTGCTGTTTCGCGAGCAGGCCCTGCAGCGCGGCCTGCGCCTGCGCGTGCACCTGCCGCGCCACACGCCCGCGCCCGTGGTGCTGGCCGACCCGGCCCTGCTGCGCCAGGCGCTGGTGAACCTGGTGCACAACGCGCTGCGCTACACGCGGCGCGGCGGCGTGCTCATCGGCGTGCGCGCGCGCAGGCNNGGCTGGCAGATCGAGGTGGTCGACACCGGCCCCGGCATCGGCGCGGCCGAGCAGTCACACATCTTCGAGCCCTATTACCGCGGTGCCACCCCGCCCGCCGAGGCCGCCGATGCCGCCGGCCACGGCCTGGGGCTGGCCGTGGTGGCGCGCTGCGCACGGCTCATGGACGGCACGCTGGCGCTGCGCTCACGCCCTGGCCACGGTTCGCGCTTCTGCCTGCGCCTGCCGCGGCCCGCCGCCGGCCTCGACGCGGTGCTGCACTGGCCCGCCCCCAGCCCGGGCGAGCCCGCGCCGCGCCCACCGCTGGGCGGCCGCTGCCTGGTGCTCGACGACGAACCGCAGGTGCGCGGCGCCTGGGCGGCCCTGCTCGGCAGCTGGGGGCTGGAGGCGCGCTGCGTCGGCGACGAGGCCGAGGCCCACCGCGTGATCGACGCCGGCTTCGTGCCCGCCGTCATCTTCTGCGACCAGCGCCTGGGCAGCGGCCGCAGCGGCTTTGCGGTGCTGCGCAGCCTGCTGGCGCGCTGCCCGGAGGCCAGCGGCGCCATGGTCAGCGGCGAGCTCGACTCCNCGAACTCGCGCAGGNCTGAGGACGAGGGCTACACCGTGCTGCGCAAACCGCTGGACCCCGCCGCGCTGCAGGCAGTGCTGCAGGCCTGGCTGGGCGGGCGCTGAGAGCCCTCGGCAACTTCACTTTTCATAGCAGAAACCGACCGTTTGACGCTGGGCTCCGACGGAAATCATTCAAGAATTTCGCCATCCACATAGACCCAGCGCCCGTTCTCGCGCACGAAGCGGCTGCGCTCGTGCAGGCGCTGGCCGCGCCCGCCCACGCGCGAGCGGGCGACGAACTCCACCTCCGCATGGTCGGCATCCACGACGCGGTGGCTGCGCACCTGCAGGCCCAGCCATTTCACGCCCGGCTCCAGCGTGAGCTCGGCTGGGCGCGTGCTCGGGTGCCAGCTCGCGCGCAGGTAGTCCAATCGCCCCAGCACGAAGGCGGTGTAGCGCGAGCGCATCAGCGCCTCCGCGTCGGGCGCGGGNGTGTCGTGGTCGAGGTAACGGCCGCAGCAGTCGGCATACGGCACGGGCCGGCCGCGCGCATCGCTGCGGCCGCAGGGGCAGGAGGCTTCGGGCATGGGCGGCACCGCTTGGCGAAGCCGGCTATCGTAGCGGCCACGAACCGTCTGGAGCCTTCACATGACCGACCTCTCCGCCTTCCCCATCACCCGCAAATGGCCGGCGCGCCACCCCGAGCGGCTGCAGCTCTACAGCCTGCCCACGCCCAACGGCGTGAAGATCTCCATCATGCTGGAGGAATGCGGCCTGCCGTATGAAGCGCACCGCGTGAGCTTCGACACGGGCGACCAGTTCACCCCAGAATTCCTCTCGCTCAACCCCAACAACAAGATCCCCGCCATCCTCGACNCCCACGGCCCTGGCGGCGAAACGATGCCGCTGTGGGAGTCCGGCGCCATCCTGATCTACCTCGCCGAGAAGACCGGGCGCTTCCTGCCGACGGCGCCCGCACGCCGCTACGAGACCCTGCAGTGGCTGATGTTCCAGATGGGCGGCATCGGGCCCATGTTCGGCCAGGTGGGCTTCTTCACGATCTTCGGTGGCAAGGATTTCGAAGACAAACGCCCGCTTGAGCGCTACACCGCCGAATCGCGCCGCCTGCTCGGCGTGCTCAACCAGCGACTGCAGGGCCGCACCTGGATCGTGGGCGAGGACTACACCATCGCCGACATCGCCATCTTCNCCTGGGTGCGCAACCTCATCGAGCGCTACCAGGCCGGCGACCTGGTGGGCTGGAGCGACTTCNCCGAAGTGCAGCGCGCACTGGTCACCCTCGCGCGCCCCGCCGTGCAACGCGGCCTGAGCGTTCCGGCCGGGGCGGGGTGATGCGGGAGAGAGTTGCGCGGCGTGGTGCGCCCCGATTCGAAGGGCCATGAAACTCGGGTGCAGCGCAGGATGGAAAACGCACCCAATACAGGTAGGCTTTGTCCGGCTGGAGGCTATCGTGCGGGTGCTCCATGCGCTCCCGAAGCGGGTATAAAAGCCGGGGCGATGTGAATAGGGGCGTGCCGGGTTTGATGACGGCTTTATACCTGTATGAAAAACAGCAGCCAGTGCGCAACTCTATGATCTATCAGCGCTTTTTGGGCGAAGACGTGACCAGAATATCCCGCACCGTCCACTTTATCCCGCAGGGTTTGCGGGATACATTGCGTTAGGCGTCTGGAACACCAATGCCCACTTGGCTTGAACTTGAGAAGCGTTTCCTTGAAATCGAAGCTCAGTTTCAAGGAGCGCGCCTTGACCATCAGGTGGCGCCGCCGGCGAGTACTGGCGAGTTGCGTCTTCGTTCGACCGCATCGCAACGAGTCGCTTCGAGGCCGTCTCCAAGATTGCAGGTAGAAAACTGCTCGCCGATGCCGGCGACGAAGAAGGGCTTCCGTCGGACCTCAGGGGCTCGCCTGATGACGCTGTGCGGTGGTATCGAGCGCTGAAGCTACATTCAGGTCACTATGAGCACGGCTTGGTCGGCTACCAGACGAACGAGGATGGCAGCTACGCCGGCGCTATCGTCACCGGAAGCATCAAGAGCCCGGCTGCGGTTGCAGCAACCCTCTGCCTGGAGCTATCGACTATGGCAAATGACTCACCTGAGTCCAGTAGCCCTTGACCATTCATGTCAGCGGCATCAACGCGCGCGTCAATGTCGGCTCTACTGACAACTCGACGAATTCCTACACGTCGAGCACAACCGCGATCTTCGAGAAACTTCGAGAGGCAGTCGCAGAACAGGTGCCAGTGGAGCAGAGACCTGAACTGCTGAGCCGAATCGAGCAGATGGAGAAGGCGGTCGAAACACCAAACTTCATCTCCCGGTACAACGACTTCATTCAATCGGCGGCCAACCACATCGCCGTCTTCGGCCCAATGTTGCCCGCCTTATCAGCCCTACTGAAGTCTTGACACAGACGCCTAACAGGTCGTTCAACCGGAGCGCCAACGGCTGGCCACCAGGCCCGCGCGGCGCCTTGGTTCATCATGCACCGCGGGGGCCTGGCGTCCACCCGTCGTCGCCCGGTTAACTCTGCGTTAGGTTGCAGAGCGCCCGGGTGCACGGCGCTCCGGGCATTAACACGACCGGTCTTTTTGTATGTACACTCTGACCCGTGCGCATACACTTCGACCCGGTCAAGAACGAACGCAATGTGCGTGATCGTGGTCTCTCCTTCGAGCGCGCCGCTGAGTTCGATTTCTCCACTGCCTTGGTCGGCGTAGACGATCGGAATGAGTACGGCGAAGTCCGGTATGTCGCGCTCGGCATGCTCGCCGAGCGTCTTCATGTGCTGTGCTTTACCGAGGTTCCCGACGGCATTCGGGTCATCAGCTTTCGCAAGGCAAATTCCAGAGAGGTTGCTCGCTATGCCAAGGNNTCCAAGCCACTGACTGACACGCAGGGCAACGTTCGCGAGATTCAGAGCGCCGATCTCACGAACTTCAAGCCTGCAACGCAGGCACTGCCAGCCTCGCTCCAGCGCAAGCTCGGCGTTCGCGGTCCACAANAGGCGCCCACCAAGGAGCGCGTCACTATCCGCCTTTCGCCCGAGGTGGTTCAACGCTTCAAGTCCACAGGCGCCGGCTGGCAAACGCGCGTCGACGCTGCGCTTCAGGACTGGCTCAAAACCCACAAGCCAGCCAAGGCAGCGCGCTGAGACTGCAACCTAAGGCAACGCTGAATAAGTCCCCGCGATGGCGCGCGCCTGGCCGCGGGATGAGGTGCGAGGCGCAGAGCGCAGCCATAGCGGGGGCTATGGCGAGCATCTGTAACGAAGCAAACCGCCCGCCGCCAGGATGCGCGGCGCGCGAGGGACTTGTTCAGCGTTGCCCTAACCCTTCGCTCGCGTCTGCCGGCAGACCCGACCCGTACGCGGCCCCGTTGGGTTCAGGCACGCACCCGCCGCTGCAGCCGCTGGCAAGGGTTACCCGCAAGGCCCTTGCAGCGACGCATCGGCCGCAGAGCGCCCGCCCCTACTTCCTCCAGAACCCGCGCGTGAACAGCACCAGCACTGTCAGCAGTTCCAGCCGGCCCAGCAGCATGGCAAAGCTCAGCACCCAGAGCTGCACGTCGCCCAGCACGCCGAAATTGCCCGCCGGCCCGACCAGCCCCAGGCCCGGGCCGATGTTGTTCACCGTGGCCACCACGGCGCTGAAGGCGGTGACGATGTCCAGGCCGGTGAACAGCATGATGAAGGTCAGCCCCATGGTGGCGGCGCCGTAGATCAGCATGAAGCCGAAGGTGGCGCTGAGCACCGTGGGTGGCAGCACCGCGCCGCCCAGCGTCACCGGGTTGACCACCCGCGGGTGCACGATGCGCACCAGCTCGCGCCGGGCCTGCTTGATGAGCAACACCATGCGGATCATCTTGATGCCGCCGCCGGTGGAGCCGGCGCACGAGACGAAGGTGCCGAGGAACATCAGCATCACCGGCGCGAACACCGGCCACTGCGCATAGTCGGTGGTGGCATACCCCGTGGTGGTGGCCAGCGACACCACCTGCACGGCCGCGGTGCGCAGGGCCACGGCCGCGTCGTCGTACACGCCGTGCGCCAGCAGCATGAGGGTGAGAAAGGCGATGGAGGCGCCCAGCACCGCGACGTAGGTGCGGATCTCGCGGTCGGCCACCAGGGGNCGCAGCGTGCGGCTGCGCAGCACGATGAAGTAACGCAGGAAGTTGATGCCCGCCAGCGCCATGAACAGCGTGGCCACCCATTCGATGGCGCTGGAGTTGAAGTAGCCCAGGCTCGCGTCATGCGATGAGAAGCCGCCCAGGCCCATGGTGGTGCACATGTGCATGAAGGCGTCGGCCCAGCCCATGCCGGCCCAGCGGTAGGCCAGCAGGCAGGCCACGGAGAAGCCGAAATACACGCCCCAGAGGCCGCGCGCCGTCTCCGAGATGCGTGGGGTGAACTTGGCGTCCTTCATCGGGCCGGGNGTTTCGGCCTTGTAGACCTGGTAGCCGCCCAGACCCAGCATGGGCAGCACCGCCACCACCAGCAGCATGATGCCCAGCCCGCCCACGAGCTGCAGGAAGCAGCGCCACACGTTGACCGACACCGGCAGCGCGTCCAGCCCCGACAGGGCGGTGGCGCCGGTGGCGGTGAGCGCGCTCATGGCCTCGAAATACGCCCGGGCCACGTCGATGCCGGGCACGGTGAACAGCAGCGGCACGGCGGCGAACGCCGGCAGCACCACCCACACCAGGTTGACCAGCAGAAAGCCGTCGCGGGCCTGCAGCTCGCGCTTCGGGCCGCGCGTGAGCAGCCACAGCAGAAAAGCGGCGGCCAGCGTCAGCACCAGGCCGAGGAGCCAGACGCGCACATGGTGGTGGCTGTCGAGAAACCAGGCCCAGCCCAGCGGCACCGCAAAGGTGAGCGCGAACACCGCCAGGATGAGCGAGAACACATGAAGAACCGGGCGCAGCATGGCCAGCGGGCTGAAAGCTTAGCCAAAGAAGGTCGCGCTGACCTGGAACAGCTTTTCCACCTCGCGCACCAGCCGCTTGCTGGGCAAGAAGAGGATGACGTGGTCGTCCGACTCGATGCGGGTGTCGTGGTGCGGCATGAGCACTTCGGACGCCTCGCCGCTGCCGCGCACGATGGCGCCGATGCGCACGCCCGCGGGCAGCCGCAGGTCCTGCACGCGCCGGCCCACCAGGCGCGAGGTCTTGGCGTCGCCGCGGGCCACGCCCTCGAGCGCCTCGGCCGCGCCCCGGCGCAGGCTGTGCACGGCGGCCACGTCGCCGCGGCGCACCACGGTGAGCAGTTCGCCGATGACGGCCTGCGAGGGCGAGATGGCGATGTCGATGGTGCTGCCCTGCATCATGTCGGCGTAGGCGCGGCGGTTGATGAGCGAGAGCACGCGCCGCGCGCCGAGCCGCTTGGCCAGCATGGCGGACATGATGTTGTCCTCGTCGTCGCTGGTGAGGGCGATGAACATGTCCATCTCGCCCACGTTCTCTTCGAGCAGCAGGTCTTCGTCGGCCACGTCGCCGTGCAGGATGAGCACCTGCGAGGGCAGCTGGCTGGCCAGGTAGTCGCAGCGCTTTCGGTCGCGCTCGATGATCTTCACCTCGCACTGGCCCACCAGGCTGCGCGCCAGGCGCAGGCCCACGCGGCCGCCGCCGGCGATCATGAGGCGCTGCACCGGCCGGTCCACTGCATGCAGCGCGCTGAGCACGGCGCGGATCTTGCGCGTGTCGGCCAGCACGAACACCTCGTCGCCGGGCAGGATGCGCGTCTGCGGCGTGGTTTCCAGCTCGGCGTCGTGCCGGTAGACGGCGACCACGCGCATCTCGGCCTGGGGAATCAGGTCGCGGAACTCGCCGATGGCATGGTTGACCAGCACGCTGCCGGCGGTGGCGCGCACGGCGATCAGGCTGGCGCGGCCTTCGGCGAATTCGAGCACCTGCAGCGCCTCGGGGTAGCTGATGAGCTGGTGGATGTAGCGCGTGACCGANGCCTCGGGGCAGATCACGCGGTCCACGGCGAAGCCGGTCTTGCCCAGCAGTTCCTCGCCTTCGATGAGTTCGCTCGAACGCAGCCGGGCGATGGTGGTGGGCACCTGGAAGCTGTCGTGCGCCACCTTGCAGCACACCAGGTTGGATTCGTCGAGCGCGGCGCAGGCGATCAGCATGTCCGCGTCGCGCGCGCCCGCCTCGGCCAGCACCGAGGGCTGGATGCCGTTGCCGACCACGCCGCGCAGGTCCAGCCGCTCTTCGAGCAGGCGCAGCTTGGCCGGGTCCTGGTCGATGACGGTGATGTCGTTGTGCTCGGACACCAGGCTCTCGGCCACGCTCTCGCCCACGCGGCCGGCGCCGAGGATGATGATCTTCATGCGGCCGATGGTAGCGCCGCGGCGTGACGCGGCGGCGTTCTCAGAGCGCGCGCTGGATGAGGATTTTCTGCACGTCGCTCGTGCCTTCGTAGATCTGGCACACGCGCACGTCGCGCCAGATGCGCTCGACCGGGAAGTCGCTCACATAGCCGTAGCCGCCCAGCGTCTGGATGGCGGCGCTGCACACGGCTTCGGCGGTTTCGCTGGCGAAGAGCTTGGCCATGGCCGCTTCCTTGAGGCAGGGCCGGCCGGCGTCGCGCAGGCTTGCCGCATGCCAGACGAGCTGGCGCGCCGCCTCGAGCCGGGTGGCGCACTCGGCCAGGCGAAAGCCCACGGCCTGGTGGTTGAAGATGGGCTGGCCGAAGCTCTCGCGCTCCTTGGCGTAGGCGACGGCCACGTCGAGTGCGCTGCGCGCCATGCCCACGCTTTGCGCGGCGATGCCGATGCGCCCGCCTTCGAGCGCGGAGAGCGCGATGCGGTAGCCCTCGCCCTCTTCGCCGATGCGGTTCTCCACCGGGATGCGGCAGTTCTCGAGCTGGATCTGCGCGGTGTCGCTGGAGTGCTGGCCGACCTTGTCCTCCAGCCGCGCGACGACATAGCCGGGCGTGTCGGTGGGCACGAGGAAGGCGCTCATGCCGCGCTTGCCCGCGGCCTTGTCGGTCACCGCGATGACGATGGCCACCTGGCCGTTCTGGCCGCTGGTGATGAACTGCTTGACGCCGTTGAGCACATAGTGGTCGCCCTCGCGCACGGCGGTGGTGCGCAGGCTGGCGGCGTCGGAGCCCACGTGCGGCTCGGTGAGGCAGAAGGCGCCGAGGATGTCGCCACGCGCGGCGGGCACGAGGAAGCGCTGCTGCTGCGCGGGGGTGCCGTGCATCATCAGGATGGCGTTGTACGGGCAGTTGGTGACGGAGATCGCGGTGCTGGTGCCGCCGTCGCCGGCGGCGATTTCTTCGAGCACCAGCGCCAGCGTGAGGTAGTCCAGCCCCGCGCCGCCGAGCGACTCGGGCACGCAGATGCCATAGGCGCCCAGGGCGGCGAGGCCGCGGTGCGCATCTTTGGGGAAGGTGTGGTTGCGGTCCCACTCGGCCGCATGGGGCCAGAGCTGTTCCTGCGCGAACGCCCGGACGGCGTCGCGGATCATTTCCTGTTCGGCGGTCAGAAGCATGGGGTTACCAGAGTGCGAAGCGGGTGCCGTCGTGGTTGAGGAAGGCGCCGCGCTCGGCCGCACCGAGCCGGCCGGCGAGCGCGACGAGGTCGGCCGCGCTTTGTTCGACCGACAGCGGCGCGGCTGCGCCGCCCATGTCGGTCTGCACCCAGCCCGGATGCACGGCGACGAAGACGGCCTCGGGGTAGCTGTGCTGCGCGCTGGCCACGGCCATGTTGAGCGCGGCCTTGCTGACCCGGTAGAGCCAGGCGTTGCTGCCGGAGACGTCGGCGACGCGCCCCATCACGCTGGAGACGAACAGAAAGCGCCCCTGCGCCGCCGCCACAAGCGGCCCGACCTGCGGGATGACCTGCATCGCGCCGAGCACGTTGGTGTGCATCACGCGGTCGAAAGCCTCGCGCGTGGGCGGCTGGGTGGCGTCGGCGCGGTCCATCACGCCAGCGACGTACCAGGCGGTGTCGATGCTTTCGCCATCGAGCTGCCAGGCCAGCGCGCTGACGCTCTGCGCGTTGGCCACGTCCAGGCGCAGCGGCTCGGCGCCGGCTTCGCGCAGGCGCGAAAGCGCCGCATCGTCGCGCGCGGTGGCGATGACGCGGTCGCCCTGCGCGAGGTGGCGCGCCACCAGCGCCGCCCCGATGCCGCGCGAGCCGCCGAGGATCAACACCGTCGCCACTTTGCAGCCTTTCTGCCGGAAACCCAGCGTGAAACGGTCATGTTGCGCTACTTAATTCAGAGCATTTCGAGGGCGACGGCAGTGCCTTCGCCGCCGCCGATGCACAGCGTGGCCACGCCGCGCTTGAGGCCCCGGGCCTTGAGCGCGTACATCAGCGTGACCATGATGCGCGCGCCGCTGCAGCCGATGGGGTGGCCCAGGGCGCAGGCGCCGCCGTGGACGTTGACCTTCTCGTGCGGCACGCCCAGGTCGCGCATGAGCGCCATGGGCACGACGGCGAAGGCNTCGTTGACCTCCCACAGCTCCACGTCCTGCACCGACCAGCCGGCCTTGGCCAGCGCTTTCTGCGTGGCGCCGATGGGCGCAGTGGTGAACCAGCCCGGCTCCTGCGCATGCACGGCGTGGCTCACCAGGCGCGCCAGCGGCTGGCAGCCGAGCCGCTCGGCGGTGGAGGCACGCATCATCACCAGGGCGGCGGCGCCGTCGTTGATGCTGGAGCTGCTGGCGGCGGTGATGGTGCCGTCCTTCTTGAACGCGGGCTTGAGGGTGGGAATCTTGTCGACTTTGACGCGGCCGGGACCTTCGTCGATGCTGACCACGCGCTCGCCGCTGCGGTCTTTCACGGTGACGGGNGTGATCTCGGCGGCGAAGGCGCCGGACTCGGTGGCGGCCTTGGCGCGCTTGACGCTTTCCATGGCGAAGGCGTCCTGCTGCTCGCGGCTGAACTGGTACTTGGCCGCGCAGTCCTCGCCGAAGGTGCCCATGGCGCGGCCGGGCTCGTAGGCGTCCTCCAGACCGTCGAGCATCATGTGGTCGAAGATGCGGTCGTGACCGATGCGGTAGCCGCCGCGGGCCTTCTGCAGCAGGTAAGGCGCGTTGGTCATGCTCTCCATGCCGCCGGCGACCATGACCTCGGCGCTGCCGGCGAGCAGCATGTCGTGCGCGAACATGGCCGCGCGCATGCCCGAGCCGCACATCTTGCTCATGGTGACGGCGCCGGTGCTCATGGGCAGCCCGCCCTTGAGCAGTGCCTGACGCGCGGGCGCCTGGCCCTGGCCGGCCATGAGGCAGTTGCCGAAGATGACTTCGTCCACCAGCTCGGGCGCGATGCCCGCGCGCGAGACGGCCGCGGCGATGGCTGCGCCGCCGAGGTCGTGCGCGGCGAGGCTGGCGAAGTCGCCCTGGAAGCTGCCCATGGGGGTGCGGGCAGCGCTGACGATGACGATGGGGTCGTTCATGGTGCTCCTTTTCGGTGGTGGGAGGGTGGTTTGAGAGTGTTTTCCTGGCTACCCCAGCGTGAACCGGTGAGGTGGCGCTATCGTTTTCATATCGAACTGGCGACCCGCGTGTCGGTGGGCTCGGGGCGGAAGCGCCGCTCCTGGTCGTAGGGGAAGACGTCGTAGACGTGGCCTTCGAGGATGCGCTCCTTGTGGCTTTGCCAGAAGGCCACGTCGAGCAGGTCGGCGTGGTGCTTCATGAAGATGGCGCGCACCCGCGGGTTGCCCAGCAGGAAGGGGCCGAAGGTTTCGGGGAACACGTCGTGCGGGCCCACGCTGTACCAGATCTCGCCGCTCATCTCGTCGTCCTCGTTGCGCGGCGGCGGCACGCGGCGGAAATTGCAGTCGGTGACGTATTCGATCTCGTCGTAGTCGTAAAACACCACCTTGCCGTGGCGGGTGATGCCGAAGTTCTTCCACAGCATGTCGCCGGGGAAGATGTTGGCCGCCACCAGGTCNCTGATGGCGTTGCCGTAGTCGATGACGGCGTGCTCGAGCTGGCGCTTGGCGCGCGCGTCCTCGGGGTCTTTCTGCAGCGCATCGAACACCTCCTGCAGGTAGATGTTGAGCGGAATCATGCGCCGTTCGATGTAGACGTGCTTGAGGATGACTTCGATGCGCCCGTCGCCATCGCGGTCGGAGATTTCGAGCTGGCTGGGNGCGAACTTCTCGATCTCGGCGATCAGCTCGTCGGTGAAGCGCTCGCGCGGGAAGGCCACCTCGGAGAACTCCAGCGTGTCGGCCATGCGGCCCACGCGGTCGTGCTGCTTGACCAGCAGGTACTTGCCGCGGATCTGCTCGCGCGTGGTGTCCTTCTGCGGCGGGTAGTAGTCCTTGATGAGCTTGAACACGAAGGGGAAGCTCGGCAGGTCGAACACCAGCATCACCATGCCCTTGATGCCCGGCGCGATGCGGAACTGGTCGGTGCTGTGGCGCATGTGGTAGAGGAAGTCGCGGTAGAACAGCGTCTTGCCCTGCTTGGCCAGGCCCAGCGCGTTGTAGAACTCCGCGCGCGGCTTCCTGGGCATCATGCTGCGCAGGAACTGCACATAGGCCGAGGGAATCTCCATGTCCACCATGAAGTAGGCACGCGCGAAGGAGAACAGCATCAGCAGGTCGTCCTCGCCGTGCAGCAGCGCGTCGATGACGAGCTGGCCGCGCGCGTTGTGCAGGATGGGCAGCGCAAACGGCAGCTCCTGGAAGCCGTTGATCACCTTGCCCACCACATAGGCGCCCTTGTTGCGGTAGAACAGGCTCGAGAGCACCTGGATCTGGAAGTTCGCCCGCAGGTGCACATGGTCGAACAGCGGGCGGATGGCCTCGAACACGAAGCGGATGTCGCGCTCGAGGTCCTCGAACGGCGCGTGCAGGCCGAAGTCCTCGATCATGCGCCGCAGCTCGGCCAGCAGCGTCTCGCGCTGCGGGTAGTAGGAGCGGAAGGTGGTGTCGGTGCGCCGCGGGTCTTCGCTCTCGATGTACTCGGTGCTGATGGCCGGGCGCACGAAGATGAAGTCGTTCTGGAAGTAGCTGCGGTGCAGGATCTTGGTGGTGACCGAGTTGAAGAAGGTCTCGGCCAGCTCGGGCTGGCGGTGGTTCACCAGCAGGCCGATGTAGAGCAGCTTGACCTGCTCCCACACCTCCATGGGTTGCTCGTGCGCCTTGAATTCGCGCTCGAGCCGGCGCGANGCCTCGCGCACCCGCAGGTCGTAGAACTCGATGCGCTCGCGCTGCGCGCGCTGCTGGCCGTGCCAGTCCTGCGTCTCGAAGCGGTGCTTGGCCCGCGCGGACTCGGTGCGGAACAAGGTGTAGTGGCGGTTGAAGCCGTCCATCATGGCCTTGGCGATGTCGAAGGCCAGCGGCGAATCGAGTTTCTTGAGCAACATGTTCACACTCCCGCCACCACGGCCGCGGCCTCGCCGCGCGGGTAGCGCTTGATCGCCGCGCGAAACACATCCACCACCTCGCCGGCGTGGCGCATGGTCACGCCCAGGTCTTTGAGCCGCCCGTCGGCCAGGCCGTACACCAGCCCGTGCACGGCCACGCGCTGGCCGCGCGCCCAGGCGTCCTGCAGCACATTGGACAAAGCCACGTTGCCCACCTGCTCGATCACGTTCATCTCGGTGAGCACGTCCTCCTGCTGCGGCGGCGTCAGGTGGTCGATGCGGCGGCGGTGGCGCAGCTTCACGTCGTGCACATGGCGCAGCCAGTTGTCGGCCAGCCCCAGCCGCTTGCCGCGCAGGGTGGCGCGCACGCCGCCGCAGCCGTAGTGGCCCACGACCATGATGTGCTCGACCTGCAGATGGTCCACCGCGAACTGGATGACCGACAGCGCATTGAGGTCNGAGTGCACCACCACGTTGGCGATGTTGCGGTGCACGAACACCTCGCCGGGGTCCAGGCCGATGATTTCGTTGGCCGGCACGCGGCTGTCGGAGCAGCCGATCCAGAGGTACTTCGGGCTTTGCTGGCGCGCCAGGCGCGCGAAGAAGCCGGGNCGCTCGCGCTCGACGTGCGCGGCCCAGGCCAGGTTGTTGTCGAGAAGGGGTTGCAGGCTGGAGCTCATGAACCGGAGAGAAAAGTCATGAACCGAGTCTAGGCCAAGCCCCTTGCGCGCAGGCTTACATCGTCTCCGCGAACAACTCGCGGCCGATGAGCATGCGGCGGATTTCGCTGGTGCCCGCGCCGATTTCGTAGAGCTTGGCGTCGCGCCACAGGCGGCCCAGCGGGTATTCGTTGATGTAGCCGTTGCCGCCGAAGATCTGAATGCCCTCGCCGGCCATCCAGGTGGCCTTCTCGGCCGTCCAGAGGATGACGCTGGCACAGTCCTTGCGTACCTGGCGCACGTGCTGCGCGCCCAGCAGGTCCAGGTTCTTGGCCACCGTGTAGGCGAAACTGCGCGCGGCCTGCAGCACGGTGTACATGTCGGCCACCTTGCCCTGGATGAGCTGGAATTCGCCGATGCTCTGACCGAACTGCTTGCGCTCGTGGATGTAAGGGATGACGTTGTCCATCACCGCCTGCATGATCCCCAGCGGCCCGCCCGAGAGCACCGCGCGCTCATAGTCCAGCCCGCTCATGAGCACCCTCGCGCCGTTGTTCACGCCGCCGAGCACGTTCTCGGCCGGCACCTCCACGTCCTGGAACACCAGCTCACCGGTGTGGCTGCCGCGCATGCCGAGCTTGTCGAGCTTTTGCGCGACGGAAAAGCCCTTCATGCCCTTCTCGATCAGGAACGCGGTGACGCCGCGCGCACCCAGTTCCGGCTCGGTCTTGGCATAGACCACGAGCACGTCGGCGTCCGGCCCGTTGGTGATCCACATCTTGCTTCCGTTGAGCAGGTAGTAGCCGCCCTTGTCCTCGGCCCGAAGCTTCATGCCCATCACGTCCGAGCCCGCGCCGGGCTCGCTCATGGCCAGCGCGCCCACGTGCTCGCCGCTGATGAGCTTGGGCAGGTACTTGGCCTTCTGCGCCTCGTTGCCGTTGCGGTTGATCTGGTTCACGCACAGGTTGCTGTGCGCGCCGTAGCTCAGGCCCACGCTGGCACTCGCCCGGCTGATTTCCTCCATCGCCACCATGTGCGCGAGGTAGCCCATGTTGGCGCCGCCGTAGGCTTCGGGCACGGTGATGCCGAGCAGGCCGAGCTCGCCCATCTTGCGCCAGCAGTCCATGGGGAACTGGTCGCTGCGGTCGATCTCGGCCGCGCGCGGNGCAATCTCGGCCTGCGCAAAGTCGCGCACCGCATCGCGCAGCGCGTCGATGTCCTCACCGAGCTGGAAATTGAGGCCGGGCAGTTGGGTCATGGGGGTCTCCGTGTGGGGTTTGCGTTGAAAGCGTAAAACGAGCCTCAGTAGGTCTTGGGCACGGGCACGAGGGTCTGCTGCATCAGCGCGCAGGGCGCGGTGCGGCCTTGTTCATCGACATGCACCACCTCGGCCGCGGTGACGATGAGGCGGCGCCCCGCCTTCACCACCCGCCCGGTGGCGCGCAGGGCACCGCCCTGAAAACTGCCGAGGAAGTTGATCTTGTATTCCGCCGTGACGACTTCCATGCCCTCGGGTGCCACCGTCAGGCCCGCATAGCCGCCCGCGATGTCGGCCACCGCGCCCATGGCGCCGCCGTGAAAGCCGTCCTGCTGCTGCGTGACCCGGTCGGAGTACGGCAGCCAGATCTCCACCGTGCCGCGGGCCACGCGCTCGAGCCGCGCCTGCAGGTGGCGCATCATGCCCTGGCGCTCGAAGCTCTCGCGCACCCGTGCCTGCAGCGCCGCGTCGGCCGCGGCCGCGGCCGCGGCCTCGGCGGGCGATGGCGCCGGCGCGCCGGCCCCGGGGCGCTCACGGGGCCACCTCGGCCGGCGTGGTGCCGGCCTTGTCCAGCCGCGCGAGCAGGGCGCGCGCTTCCTTCTCATGCACCTTCACTTCGTCGAGGTTGGCCTGCACCTCGGCCAGCTGCTCCTCGAGCTGGCGGCGGTGCTCGGCCAGCACGGCGAGGAACTTGCGCAGCTGCGGCCCGGTGTCGCGCGGGCTGTCGTACATGTCGATGATGTCCTTCGCCTCGGTCAGCGACAGGCCCAGGCGCTTGGCGCGCAGCGTGAGCTTCAGGCGCGTGCGGTCGCGCGCCGAGTACACGCGGTTGCGCCCGCCCGGGCCGCTGCGCGTGGGCTGCAGCAGGCCCATGTCCTCGTAGAAGCGGATGGCGCGCGTGGTCAGGTCGAACTCGCGCGCAAGATCGCTGATGCTGTAGGTGTTCGGGTTCGTGGCCATGATCGCTTCGCGAAGGACAAGCTGGGCTGGACGCGCACCGCACAGGCATGTCGGCGACAGGCCCGTGGCCGGGTGCTTCTTACAATGACCGCATCATTGACGTTTACGTAAACGTCAATTATGACCCACAACGCCGCCGCTGCCGAGTCCCCGGGCAGCATCTTCACCCGCCCACCGATGAACGAACTCGAACGCCACCTCCATTACCCGCTGGGCGACACCCTGCCCGCGCCGGGCCGCGCCATCGAGCTGCAGCGCGGCGTGAAATGGGTGCGCATGGGGCTGCCGTTCGCGCTGGACCACATCAACCTCTGGCTGCTGCGCGACGTGCTCGACGGCCGCGAGGGCTGGACGGTGGTGGACTGCTGCATCAGCCGCGACGAGGCCAAAGCGCAGTGGGAAGACGTCATTGCGCACGAGCTCGACGGCCTGCCCATCGTGCGCGTGATCGCCACCCACATGCACCCGGACCACCTCGGCCTGGCCTGGTGGCTGTGCGAGCGCTTCGGCTGCGGGCTATGGATCAGCGCCACCGACTACCACAGCGGCCGGCTGGCCTCGCAGCAGACCACCGGCTTCGCCGGCGAGAACGCAGCGCGCTTCTTCGCCCGGCACGGCCTGAACGCGCCGCAGGCGCAGGAAAAGATCCGCGCCCGCGGCAGCTACTACCCCAGCCTCGTGCCCCAGGTGCCTTCAAGCTACCACCGCCTGCTCGATGGGCAGGTGCTGCGCATTGGCGGCGAGACCTGGCGCTGCATCAGCGGCTACGGCCACGCGCCCGAGCACATGGCGCTGTACTGCGAGGCGCGCGGCCTGCTGATCTCGGGCGACATGGTGCTGCCGCGCATCTCCACCAACGTGAGCGTCTACGACCTCGAACCCGAGGCCAACCCGCTGCCCCTGTTCCTCGCCTCCATCGACAAGTTCCGCGCCCTGCCCGCCGACACGCTCACCCTGCCCTCGCACGGCAAGCCCTTCACCGGCCTGCACACCCGTATCGACCAGCTGCACGCCCACCACCAGGCCCGCCTGGCCGAGGTGCGCGCCGCCTGCACCGAGCGCGCCATGAGCGCCGCCGACATCCTCCCCGTGCTCTTCNCCCGCACCCTCGACCTGCACCAGACCACCTTCGCCATGGGCGAAGCCATCGCGCACCTGCATGCGCTGTGGTTCGACGGCGCGCTGCGGCGCGAGGCGGGTGCGGATGGGGTGTGGCGGTTTTGGGGGTTGTGAGGGGTTGCGGGCAGCGAGCGGACGTCTCACACCCCCTCAATCCTCCATCACCACCGCCTGCCGCCGCAGTTCGGCGCGCAGGGCGCGGTGGTCGGGCAGGACGGAGGCCACCACGGCCCAGAAGCGGGGGCTGTGGTCCATGTGGCGCAGGTGGCTGAGTTCGTGCACCACCACGTAGTCGATCAGGGCAGGCCGCAGTTGGATGAGGCGCCAGTGCAGGCGGATGCTGCCGTCGGCGCTGGCGCTGCCCCAGCGCGTGGCGGCGTTGGAGAGCGCCAGCCGCGTGCAGCGCACGCCCAGTTGCGGCGCGAAGTGCGCCAGCCGCTGCGCGAAATGCAGCCGCGCCTGCTGCTGCAGCCAGCGCTGCACCACGGCTTGCAGGCGCTCGGCCGGCGCATCCATCGGCAGCCCCACGCGCAGCTTCAGCGTGGCGGGTGCGTCCGCGCTCACGCCCGCATCCGTGTTGGCGTTGGCGCCGGTCCGTTGCGCCAGCAGGGCCTCGGGCAAGCCGCTTGGCGCGCCCTCGACCCACACCGGCACGCGCTGCGCCTGCGCNGCGGGCCTGGGGTCGCAGACGAGTTCGGCCTCGCGGCCGAGCAGCGGCAGGCGCGCGCCGTGCCGCCAGTCGGTGCGGGCGGCTTCGCGCTGCGCGCGGCGCTGCTGCACCTCGGCCTGTTTGCGCACGATCCAGGCGGCCTTGTCCTGCAAGGCGGCTTCGATCTGCGCCAGCGGCACCCAGGCCGGCGCGCGCACCTGCAGGCCGTCAGGGCTGATGCGCATACCGATGCTGCGCCGCGGTGCTCGCGCGAGCACGTAGGGCACGGGCCGGCCCTCCAGCATCACGGTGCGGGCGGGNGGCGTGCGCGGGGTGGGTGGGGTGGCTACTTTATTTTTAATAGCATCACCTGACCGGTTCGCGCTGGGGTTCCGGGGTTTTTCCCGGAANTCGGTGCTTGTGGGGCGCTGGGGTGGCGCGGAGGCGCCCTCCTGCGTGCCGGTGAACCAGTCGAAGGCCAGTTGCAGCGGGTTGCGCATGCGGGCCGCTCCGTGGGGGTCAGGCGGCGTAGGCTCGGGGTCGAGGCGGCGCATTTCGGCTTCGATCCAGGTCTCGACCTCGCGGACCAGTTCCTCGGGGTCGCGGCCCGCGCTGGGGATGGGCGCGCCGATGGACACGTCCACCACACCCGGCCGCTTGATGAAGGCCTTGCGCGGCCAGACTTTCGCGGAGGTGACGGCAATCGGAATCACCGGTGCACCGGTGGCCACGGCCAGGCGCGTGCCGCCGCTCTTGTACTGCCCGGCCTGGCCGCGCGCAATGCGCGTGCCCTCGGGGAACATGATGATCCACACGCCCTTGGCCAGCAGCGCCACGCCCTGTTCCACCACCTTGCGGAAGGCCTGCGCGCGCTGGCTGCGGTCGATGTGGATCATGTCGAGCCGGCCGATGGCCCAGCCGAAGAAGGGCACGTAGAGCAGCTCCTTCTTGAACACATAGGCCAGCGGGTGCGGCATGAGCACGGGCAGCAGAAAGGTCTCGAAGGTGGACTGGTGCTTGACCAGCAGAATCGCCGGGCTGGTCTGGCCCAGCGGCAGGTGCTCCATGCCGCTGACGCGCCAGCGCACGCCGCAGATCACCCGCAGCCCCTCGATGACCAGCCGCAGCCAGGTGCGCGCAATGCGGTAGAGCGGCTCGCCGCGCACGCCCACCGCCGCGCCCGCGAGGATGACGATGGCGAACGGAATCACGGTCAGCAGCATCCACAGCGCGTGGATCACGGAACGAAGCAAAGCCATGGGGCGGCGCCTTCCTTGGGGTGGGTCAGCCTAGAAACAGCCGTTGGATGCGCCCGACGGTGCCGTGATCGGGGTGTCAGGCAAGGCGCGACGACGCCGCGGGCTCGTGCCCGCAAGAAGGAGCAACGCCGCATGATGCCGCGAGCACGGCGCTGACGGGTGCATAGCGTTTCCAACCGGACGGAAAGGGCTGTCGGAGCAGGCGAGTGATGATTTCATGCGGGCTGTGGTGGAGCAGACAGCGACCAACGGCGGTTTCTAGGCTCAGGACTGGAGCGTCACGACGCACGCGCCGGCGCGGACAGCAGGTGGTCGGCAAACGCCGCGAGGTGCGCATGGTGGGGCACGCCCGCGAGGTCGGGCGCGGCGTCGGCCGGGCCGATGCGGTGTACCGGGCAGCCGGCGGCGGCGCCGGCCTGCACATGCTCGGGCCGCGCGGCCACGGCGGGCNNACCTGCGAGTTCGATGCCGTAGCGCTCGCCGATCTGCTCGAACAGGCCCGCCAGCGGCATGCGGCAGTGGCAGCCGTCCTCGGGGCCGTGCGGGCAGTAGAAGATGGCGTCGAGCCGCGCGCCCACGCTGGCGAGCGCGCGGTGCAGCCGCGTGTGCAGGGCGTTGAGCGCGCTGACCTCGAACAGGCCGCGGCCCAGGCCCGACTGGTCGCTGGCCAGCACCACGCGCCAGCCCGCCTGGTTGAGCCGCGCCACCGCCTCGAGCGCACCGGGCAGCGGCTGCCAGGTCTCGGGCGCGGCCAGCGCGTCGTCACCCTGCGCGTCGAGCACGCCATCGCGGTCGATGATGACGAGTTTCATGGGCATGATTATCGGGAGGCCGGAACGGAAGCGCTCGGCCCAGCCGCGGCTGGAGCAGAAGCCGCCGCCGTCGCACCCGGGCCACCAGCCGCGGGCATGGCAGTCGCACCCGCAGCAGCCGCGGCCTCGCGCAGCGTGAAGCCGCGCACGAAGTGGCCCCACCAGCGGCCGCGCACACGCTCGAACTCCACCTTCGCGCCCGGCTGCACCGCCGCGGCGCGCGCGTCGTCCACCCGCACGCGCTGCGGCAGCTCGACGCCCTGCAGCTTCAGATACCACTCCACCCCGCCCGCGCCGTGGGTGCTGGGCGCCACGCCGCGCGCGGCCAGCACCTCGGCGGTGAGCGTGGGCAGCGGCTGCAGTTGCGACGGTGCGCGGTTGAGGTCACGCGCCGCCAGGCCCGCCGCGCCGCCCAGCCAGGCCAGCGTCCACAGCACCCCNAGCCACGCCGCCAGCCAGCCGCGCCGGCGCGCGAGCCAGGTCAGGCCGATGAGCAGCAGCGGGCCGAGCAGCCAGGGCGCGAAGTAGGCCCACACGTCGGCCGTGCTGGCCATGACCGGCACCGGCTCGATGGGCCACAGCGGCGCCGCAGCCCCGGGTTCGAGCCCGCCGACGCCCCAGCGCACCGCCATGAACGCGAGCGGCGGCAGCACGCCGACCCACAGGCCGCGCTGGCGCAGCACCTCGGCCGGGCTGACGTCGAGCGGGTTCACGCCGCCAGCCGCGAGAGGTCGGCCACGCGGTTCATCGCCAGGTACAGGCGCTTGAGCAGGCCCTGGCGGTTCAGGCGCAGGTCCAGCGCCTCGGCGTTGACCATCACGTCGTCGAAGAAGGCATCGACCGGATGGCGCAGCGCGGCCAGCGTGGAGAGCGAGGCGGTGTAGTCGCCGGCGTCGAACTGCGCATCGGCCTCGGGCGCGAGGCGCTGCATCAGGTCGAACAGCGCCTGCTCGGCCGGCTCCTGCAGCAGCGCGGGGTTGACGTGGGCATCCACCTCGCCGGCTTTCTTCAGGATGTTGGCAATGCGCTTGTTCGCCGCCGCCAGCGCCGCAGCCTCGGGCAGGGCCGCAAACGCGCGCACCGCCGCCAGGCGGCGCGGCACCTCGCCCAGGCGCTGCGGGTGCAGGGCCAGCACGGCGTCGACTTCCTGCGCGCTGTAGCCCTGCTCGCGCAGCACGCCGCTGAGGCGCTCCTCGACGAAGGCGCGCACCTCGCTCACCGCGCGGCCAGCATCGAAACCGGCGCGGCCGGCAAACTGCGCGGCGGCCAGCGCCAGCAGCGCGTCGAGGTCGAGAGCCAGGTCCTTGTCGATCAGCATGCGGATCACGCCCAGCGCATGACGGCGCAGCGCAAAGGGNTCCTTGTCGCCCGTGGGCCGCTGGCCGATGCCGAACAGGCCCACCAGCGTCTCCAGCTTGTCAGCCAGCGCCACCACGGTGCCCACGGCGTTGCGCGGCAGCGCGTCGCCGGCGAAGCGCGGGCGGTAGTGGTCTTCGATGGCCCAGGCCACGTCCTCGCCCAGGCCGTCGGCGAGCGCGTAGTAGCGGCCCATGATGCCTTGCAGCTCGGGGAACTCGCCCACCATGTCGGTGAGCAGGTCGGCCTTGGCAAGCTCGGCGGCGGTGTGTACGGCGGCGGCCTGCGCGGCATCGAGGCCGAGCTGGGCGGCGATGCCGTCGGCCACGGCGCACACCCGCGCCACGCGCTCGCCCTGGCTGCCGAGCTGGTTGTGATAAACCACCTTGGCCAGGCCACCCAGGCGCGCGCCCAGGGGCTTCTTGCGGTCCTGCTCGTAGAAGAACTTGGCATCGGCCAGGCGCGGGCGCACCACGCGCTCGTTGCCGCCGATGACGGCGCTCGGGTCAGCGGGGTCGATGTTGCTGACCACGAGGAAGCGGTTGGTGAGCCTGCCCGCGGCGTCGAGCAGCGGGAAGTACTTCTGGTTGGCCTGCATGGTGAGGATCAGGCACTCCTGCGGCACGGCGAGAAACGCCTCGTCGAACCCGCAGACCAGCACCTTGGGCCGCTCCACCAGCGCGGTCACTTCGTCGAGCAGCGCCTCGTCCATCAACACCTCGTAGCCCGGGCCCAGCCGCTCGGCGGCCTGTGCGAGCTGCTGCACGATAGCAAAGCGCCGGTCGTCGAAGCGGGCGATCACCGCGCCGTCGCGCAGCAGGGTTTCGGCATAGGCGTTGGCATGCGGCAGCACCACGGGGTCGCACGCGGCCTCGAAGCGGTGGCCGTGCGTGTGGCGGCCCGCCGAGAGGCCCAGCGCCTTCACCGGCACCACGGCGTCGCCGTGCAGCGCCACCAGGCCGTGCGCGGGCCGCACGAAGTGCACCACGCTCCAGCCGGGCAACTCGGCGTCGCCCTCGGCCGGGTAGCTCATCACCTTGGGGATGGGCAGCCTGGCCAGGGTTTCGTCCAGCGCCTTNTGCAGACCTTCGTCGAGCGCAGCGCCGCTGGCCAGGCTGTCGTAGAACAGCGCCTCGGCCTTGCCGTCGCTGGCGCGGCGCAGGCTGGCGAGCACGGCGGCGGGCTCGCTCACGTCAGCGCCGAGCGCGGCCAGCTTCTTCAGCAGGGCCGGCGTGGGCTGGCCGGCGGCATCCAGGCCGACCGCCACCGGCATGAGCTTNTGCTGCACGCGCTGGTCGGCCGCCTTGCGAAACACGCGGCTGATGTGCGCGGCCAGCCGGCGCGGCGAGGCATAGGCGGTGGTGACGGCGTCGTCCGCGAGCAGGCCCTGGCGCGCGAGCGACTCGCTCAAGCCGGCGGCAAAGGCGTCGCCGAGCTTGCGCAGGGCCTTGGGCGGGAGTTCTTCGACGAAGNNAGTTCGACGAGCAGGTTCTCGGTGGTCATGTTCTGCGTCCCTGCGCTCAGGCGGCTTTTTCTGGATTTGCGCAACCCACTCGCGCGGGGCCATGGGAAAGCCCAGACGCTCGCGGCTGTCGTAGTAGCTCTGCGCCACGCTGCGCGCGAGGTTGCGGATGCGGCCGATGTAGGCCGCGCGCTCGGTCACCGAGATGGCGCCGCGCGCATCGAGCAGGTTGAAGGTGTGCGCGGCCTTGAGCACCTGCTCATAGGCGGGCAGCGCGAGCTGCTGCTCCATGAGGTGCTTGGCCTGTTTCTCGTGGGCGGCGAAGGCGGTGAACAGGAAGTCCGCGTCGGAGTGCTCGAAGTTGTAGGCGGACTGCTCCTGCTCGTTCTGCAGGTAGACGTCGCCGTAGCTCAGCCGCGTGCCATCGGGCGCAACCGTCCAGGTGAGGTCATAGACGTTGTCCACGCCTTGCAGGTACATGGCCAGGCGCTCCAGGCCGTAGGTGATTTCGCCGGTGATGGGCCGGCAGTCAATGCCGCCGACCTGCTGGAAATAGGTGAACTGCGTGACTTCCATGCCGTTCAGCCACACCTCCCAGCCCAGGCCCCAGGCGCCCAGCGTGGGGTTCTCCCAGTCGTCCTCGACGAAACGGATGTCGTTCTTCTTCAGGTCAAAACCCAGCGCCTCGAGCGAGCCCAGGTAGAGCTCCAGGATGTTCGCCGGCGCAGGCTTGAGCACCACCTGGTACTGGTAGTAGTGCTGCAGGCGGTTGGGGTTTTCGCCGTAGCGGCCGTCCTTGGGGCGGCGGCTGGGTTGCACATAGGCCGCACGCCAGGGCTCGGGGCCGAGGGCACGCAGGAAGGTGGCGGTGTGGCTGGTGCCGGCACCGACCTCCATGTCATAGGGCTGCAACAGGGCGCAGCCTTGCTCGCCCCAGTAGGACTGCAGTTTGAGAATGAGTTGCTGAAAGCTGAGCATGGCGGCGGCGTGGCCGCAGGCGGCGCACGCGATGAGAGTGAGGAATACGGCAGGCTCGGGCGCGGCCCGCGCGGGGCGACGGCCACGCCGCCACGGCCCGAGCGCGCAAACCGTGGATTTTACGGCCGCCCCGCAGCGCCCCTGCCGCGCGCTGGCGTGACGCACGGCGCACCGCCAGCACGACGACCGCCGCAGCCAGCAGCGCCAGCGGCCACAGCCCCAGGCGCGACACCCAGCGCGCATACGGCGTGAGGCCCGCGCGGCCCTCCGCCTCGGCGCGCAGCACCTCACGCTGAAACGGCGGCAGGGCAGCGGTGACGCGGCCGCGGTGATCGATGACGGCGGTGGCGCCGGTGTTGGTGGCGCGCAGCATGGGGCGCTCGAATTCCAGGCTGCGCATGCGCGAGATGTGCAGATGCTGCGCCACGGCCACGGTGTTACCGAACCAGGCGATGTTGCTCAGGTTCACCATCGCCGTGGGCGCCGTGGCCGCGTTGGCGAAGCGCGCGCCGAGCTCCTCGCCGAACAGGTCTTCGTAGCAGATGTTGGGCGCCAGGCGCTGGCCGTCCCAGTCGAAGTTGGGGGCGGCCAGCGGGCCGCGGCTGAAGTCGCCCAGCGGAATGTGCATGAGCTGCACGAACCAGCGAAACAGCGGCGGAATGAACTCACCGAACGGCACGAGGTGGTGCTTGTCGTAGCGGTAGGGCTCGGCCCGCCCGGGCGCCAGCCCCAGTGCGGAGTTGGTATAGCCCAGCTCGTAGCTGCCCAGCGGAATGCCGACCAGCGCGGCGCTGGGGCCACTGGCAAAGTGCGCCCGCAGGGCGTCGAGGTAACCCTCGGGCAGTTGGCGGGGCAGCATGGGCAGCGCCGTCTCGGGCGCGACCACCAGCGCCGCGCGCTCGGCCTGCAGCCGCTCGCCGTACCAGCGCAGCGCGTCGGCAATGCCGGTGGAAGGCTGGAACTCNTCGCCCTGCGAGATATTGCCCTGCAGCAGCGCCACGCTGAAGCGCCCGGCCGGCGTGCTGAAGCCGGGGTTGGCCAGCGGCAGCAGCACCAACGCAGCCGCCGCCAGCGCCGCGCCGGTGCGCACCCGCGCCGGGCCGCGCATGAGTGCCACCGCCGCCACCGCCAGCACGCTGGCCACCGCGCCCACGCCATACACCCCGAGCCAGGGCGCGTAGCCTGCCAGCGGCCCCTCGACGTGGGCATAGCCGCCCGCCCCNCACGGAAAGCCGGTGAACAGCCGGCCCCGGGCCAGTTCCGCCAACGTCCAAAGCGATGCAAAAACAATAGCGCGGTATGACCATTTCGCGCTGGGGTACCGGGAGAAAATCCATGAAAACACCCCCGCGGCCAGTGCGTAATAGCCCGCCAGGGCCCCGGCCAGGGCCAGCACCGCCGCCACGGCCAGCGGCGCGGCCAGCCCGCCGTAGGTGTGCATGGAGATGAACAACCACCAGAAGGTGCCCGAAAGCCACGCGGTGGCAAACAGCCAGCCCAGACCCGCCGCGCGCCACGCCGGGCGAGCGTCAGAGGTGGCGTCGGAGGTGGCGTCCGACGCGCGTCGGCCCTCCGCATCAGTCGCGGCGCCGGCGGCCGGCAGCCCGCCGCGCGGCTGCAGCAGCGCCACCAGCACCGCCAGGCTCAGCACCTGCAGCCACCATATGGGCTGCCCGCTGCCGGGCAGGGCGAGCGACAGCGCCTGCGCGCCGCCCGCGGCCGGCGCCAGCATGGGCGCACCGGCCCAGGCCCAGCGGCGCGTGGGCGGCCGCGGCTCAGCCGGCTGCATCGGCCGCGGCGGATTCGGCCGGCACGGGCGCGACCTTGAACCAGCGCACCGCGCCGCCGCGGGTGTGCAGCACGGTGAAGCTCAGCCCGCCGAGCACGTGGCGCTCGCCGCGGCGCGGCACATGGCCCATGTCGTGCGCGATCAGGCCGCCGATGGTCTCGAAATGTTCCTCGCCTTCGGCGTGCTGCAGGCGCACGCCGAAGGCTTCCTCCACGCGCTCGAGCGGCGTGTCGCCGCTGACGCGCCAGGTGCGGTCGGCCAGGGCGTAGATGTCGCCCTCGTCCTCGGCCTCGTCGAATTCGTCCTCGATGTCGCCGACGATCTGCTCGAGCACGTCCTCGATGGTGATGAGCCCCGCGGTGCGGCCGAATTCGTCCACCACCAGGGCCAGGTGGTTGCGGTTGTTGCGGAAGTCGCGCAGCAGGTCGTTGAGGCCCTTGCTCTCGGGAATGAACACCGCCGGGCGCAGCAGCGCGCGCAGGTTGAGTTCGGGCGCGCGCTGGAGCTTGAGCAAGTCCTTGGCCAGCAGAATGCCGATGATGTTCTCGCGGTCCCCCTCGAACACCGGAAAGCGCGAGTGCGCGGTGTCGATCACCTGATGCAGCAGCGCTTCGAAAGGCGCGTCGATGTCGAGCAGGTCCATGCGCGGCGCGGCCACCATCACGTCACCGGCGGTCATGTCGGCCATGCGGATCACGCCTTCGAGCATGGCGCGGCTCTCGGCGTTGATGACGTGGTTTTCCTCGGCCTCGGCCAGGGTTTCGATCAGCTCTTCAGGCGTGTCGGGGCCGGGGTGGATGAACTCGGCGAGCCGCTGCAGAAAGCTTCGCCGGTCTTCGCGCGCCGCCGGGCGCGCAGGGTGTGGATCGGACACAGTGGGGTTTGCAGAGCCTGCGGAAGTTGCGACGCCGCCTAGGATAGCGCAAGCCCATGACAGCACACCCTCCGCAGGCGCGAACGCCACTCGGCCCAGCGGTCGGCCAGCGTGGTCGCCAGCGTTGCGGCGGGCAGCTCCAGCCANGCCTCGCTCTCGCCGCCGTCGCGCACCAGCTGCGCGCCGGCGCGGCGGGCGATCTGCAGCATGGCGGCGTTCTCGCTCAGCGCATGAATCATCATGAAGCGCGCGCCCTCGTTGCGCGCGTGCAGCGCCGCCTTGCGAAACAGGCAGCTCCCCAGCCCGCGGCCGCGGTGGCTGCGCGCCACCGACACGCCGAACTCCACGCACAGCCCGCGCGCGGCGTCCACAAGGTAAGCGAGGTGGGCGACCGCCACCATGCGGCAGTCCGCGCCGGTCACCGCATACAACTCGTCGCGCCGGAAGTCCAGCGCATCCACATAACGGTCGATGTGGGCATCCGTTGCCGGGTAGCCAAAGCGCAGGTAGCGGTCCTGCGCGTCGAGCGCGCGCAGATGCGCCCGCACGGCCTCGCGCTCACGCGGCCGCAGGCGATGCACCGACGCCTGCGCGCGCGCGCGCGCGACNGCGCGGCCGACGCTGGGCATTGAGGTTTCGAGCGGGTCACCCATGCCCGCATGATAAGGGTAAACCCTAGGTTCTGCGCTCTACACCCGGGCTGACCACGGCGCCACCGGCAAGGCGGTGGTTGATTTCACCCGCTCCATCACGAAGCTGGTCTTGCAGTCCTGCACGCTTGGATGGCGCAGCAAGGTGTCCATCATGAAACGCGAGTAAGCGGCCATGTCGGCCACCACCAGGTGCAGCAGGAAGTCCATCTCACCCGTGAGCGCGGCGCATTCCACCACCTCGGGCCAGGTGGCGACGCTGGCGCGGAACGAGTCCATGGGCGTACGCATGGAGCTGGCGGTCTGCTTCTCCAGGCGCACGTTCACATAGGCCTCGAGCGCCAGGCCCACGCGCTGCGGCCGCAGCAAGGCCACATACCGCTCGATCACACCCTGCTCTTCCAGGCGGCGCACACGACGCAGCACCGCGCTGGGCGAGAGCCCCACTGCCTCGGCGATCGCGTCATAGGTCAGGCGCGCGTCCGCCTGCAGATGCTGCAGGATCTGCGCATCGAGCTTGTCGATTGCGTCCATGTGGGAGTTTTTAGAGTTTGACTGCTTTTGGGATGGAAAAATCGGCGGAATTCGCATGCATTTTGCGCCCTCGCGCCCCTACAGTGCAGTCTTTCAGAATCAACGGAGACCGCCGCATGCCAACCGCCGCCAGTACCCCGCCTTCCACCTGGGACAACCCCATGGGCACGGACGGTTTCGAGTTCATCGAATACGCCGCACCCGACCCCGCCGCCATGGGCGCCCTGTTCGAGCGCATGGGCTTCACCGCCGTGGCGCGCCACCGGCACAAGAACGTCACGCTCTACCGCCAGGGCGAGATCAACTTCATCCTCAACGCCGAGCCCGACTCCTTTGCCCAGCGTTTCGCCCGTCTGCACGGGCCGAGCATCTGCGCCATCGCATTTCGCGTGCAGGACGCCAAGGCCGCCTACGAGCGCGCGCTCTCCCTCGGCGCCTGGGGCTATGCAGGCCAGGCGGGCCCGGGCGAGCTGAACATTCCGGCCATCAAGGGCATTGGCGACAGCCTCATCTACCTCGTGGACCGCTGGCGCGGCAAGAACGGTGCGCAGCCCGGTGACATCGGCAACATCGGCTTCTACGACGTGGATTTCGAGCCCTTGCCCGGCGTGCGCGGCGACGCGGCCCTGCACCCGGTGGGCCATGGCCTCCAGCTCATCGACCACCTCACCCACAACGTCCACCGCGGCCGCATGGCCGAGTGGGCGGAGTTCTACGAACGCCTCTTCAACTTCCGCGAGGTGCGCTACTTCGACCTCGAGGGCCAGCAGACCGGCATCAAGAGCCGCGCCATGACCAGCCCCTGCGGCAAGATCCGCATCCCCATCAACGAGGAGGGCAATGACAAGGCCGGCCAGGTGCAGGAGTATCTCGACCGCTACCACGGCGAAGGCATCCAGCACATCGCCCTCGCCTGCNGAGACCTCTACGCCACCGTGGACGCGCTGCAACTCAGCGGCATCCGCCTGCTCGACACCAGCGACACCTACTACGAACTGCTGGACAAGCGCATCCCCGGCCACGGCGAGGACGTGGCGGCGCTGCGCCAGCGCAACATCCTCGTGGACGGCACGCCTGGCGCCCTGCTGCTGCAGATCTTCAGCGAGAACCAGCTCGGCCCCATCTTCTTCGAGTTCATCCAGCGCAAGGGCAATGAGGGCTTCGGCGAGGGCAATTTCAAAGCCTTGTTCGAGACCATGGAACTCGACCAGATGCGCCGCGGAGTCCTCAAGGGCTGAGGCGCAGCACACGGCTCCTGCGCGCCCGATCCATCCACAAAGTCCGCGCTCCCCGCGGGCCCGAGGAGTCTCCTCTCCGGCCGCGCGGACGGTTCCCGCGCTGCCCTACACTGCGGCGCGATCATGAGCACCGAGAACCCCATCCGCACGGCGGTCGGCGAAGTGATGGCCATGCGCCAGCGCCAGGCGGCCGATGCCGCGCTCGGCGCGGCCGTTCGCGCCATCAAGCGCGTGCAGGCGCAGCGCTTCGCCCACACCTACGCCGACCTCCTGCGCGATGAACGCTTCGGCCCACCCGCGCAGTTTTTCCTCACCGAGCTGTACGGCGACAAGGACTTCACCGAGCGCGACCAGCAGTTCGCTCGCATCGCCGGCCCGCTGGAGCGCATCTTCCCGGCCGATGTGGTCGCCACCGCCGAAACCCTGGCCGAGCTGCACCGCCTGAGCGAACACTTGGACGACCGGATGNGCCGAGCCTGGCGGGCATTGGAGCCGCTCGGCCTCGATGCCGCCGCCCGCTATCTGCGCGCCTGGCGCGAGGTGGGGGAGCAGGACCAACGGCAGCTTCAACTGCACAGCGTGCTCGAATTGGGAACCGAACTCGCCGAGCTGACCACCATTGCCGGCCTGCGCAGCCTTCTGCGCACCATGCGCCTGCCGGCCCGCCTGGCCGGCCTCTCGGCCTTGCAGGCCTTTCTCGAAGCAGGTTTCGACACCTTCGCCGGCCTCGCCCGCAGCCCGGGCGCCGCGCCGCGCTTCCTCGCCACCATCGCCGAGCGCGAGAACGCCTGGATCGCGCAGCTGTTTGAGGAAGATGAAACGAGCTTGCTGCCGCGGCTTCGCGCAGCCCTGCAGGAGCCACTCCCGACCGCGGCAGTGCGCTGAAAACAAAAAGCCAGGCCGTGCCTGGCTTTGATGTTTGGTTGCGCGAGGAGGATTTGAACCTCCGACCTTTGGGTTATGAGCCCAACGAGCTACCAGGCTGCTCCATCGCGCGGTAAGCGAGCATTATAGCATCATTCTGCGGCCGCTTCGGCGGGCGCAGCTTCCTGCATCGGACGATCGACCAGTTCAACCAGGGCCATGGGCGCGTTGTCGCCCACGCGGAAGCCCATTTTCAGGATGCGGGTGTAGCCACCCGGACGGGCCTTGTAGCGCGGGCCGAGCTCGGCGAAGAGCTTGGTCACCATCTCGCGGTCACGCAGTCGGTTGAAAGCGAGGCGGCGGTTGGCCAGCGTGGGCTCCTTGGCGAGCGTGATCATCGGTTCGACGACGCGGCGCAGCTCNCTGGCCTTGGGCAGCGTGGTTTTGATGGCCTCGTGGCGCAGCAGCGAGTTCATCATGTTGCGCAGCATCGCGAGCCGGTGCTCGCTGGTGCGGTTGAGTTTGCGCAGTCCGTGTCCGTGACGCATGGTGTTTCCTTTCGGTTCGTTTTGATTGGAGCGAACCGGCCGTGTCAGGTACCGGTCGCTTGGAGGGTGAGGCACCCTCCCTGGGACGGAATCAGCGTTTGTCGAGACCGGCGGGCGGCCAGTTCTCGAGCTTCATGCCCAGCGTGAGACCACGCGACGCCAGCACTTCCTTGATTTCGTTGAGCGATTTGCGCCCGAGGTTCGGCGTCTTGAGCAGCTCGTTCTCGGTGCGCTGGATCAGGTCGCCGATGTAGTAAATGTTCTCCGCCTTCAGGCAGTTTGCCGAGCGCACGGTGAGTTCGAGCTCGTCGACCGGGCGCAGCAGGATCGGATCGAACTGCGCCGCACCACCGCGGGCCGCCGGCGCTTCGAAGGCCGCGAGTTCACCGCCTTCCAGTTGCGCGAACACGGCGAGCTGTTCGACGAGGATCTTCGCCGAGGCGCGCACCGCGTCTTCCGCGGACACGGCGCCATTGGTCTCGATCTCCATCACGAGCTTGTCGAGGTCGGTGCGCTGTTCCACACGTGCGCTCTCGACGGTGTAGCTCACGCGCTTGACCGGCGAGAAGGACGCGTCGAGCACGATGCGGCCGATGGACTTCGACGGCTCGTCCCCATAACGGCGCAGCGTGCCGGGCACATATCCGCGACCCTTCTCGACCTTGATCTGCATGTCGAGCTTGCCGCCCTGCGACAGGGTGGCGATCACGTGATCCGGGTTGATGATCTCGACGTCATGCGGCGTCTGGATGTCGGCCGCGGTCACCACACCTTCGCCTTCCTTGCGCAGGCTCAGCGTCACCTCATCACGGTTGTGCAGCTTGAGCACGACCCCNTTGAGGTTCAGAAGCACGTTGACCACGTCTTCCTGAACGCCATCGATCGACGAGTACTCGTGNACCACGCCCGCGATCGTGACCTCGGTCGGCGCGTAGCCCACCATGGACGACAGCAGGACGCGCCGCAGGGCGTTGCCCAGCGTGTGGCCGAAACCCCGCTCGAAGGGCTCGAGCGTCACCTTGGCCCGGTGCGGGCCGATTTGCTCGACTTGAATGGCTTTGGGCTTCAGCAAATTGGTCTGCATGCGAACTTCCTCTCAATACCCCGGCTCGTTACACCGGTAAGGCTGGTGAAGCACCGGAACCGCCAGCGATGGGCGGAACCGGAACAAATGGAGCCTGACGATCAGGCAAGATCAGCGCGAATACAGTTCGACGATCAGGGATTCGTTGATGTCGGCGCCGAACTCGTCGCGGTCGGGCACCTTCTTGAAGACGCCTTCGGCCTTCTCGACATTGACCTCGACCCACGCCGGCATGCCCGTCTGCTGCGCCAGTTGCAGCGCCTCGACGACGCGGGTTTGCTTGCGGGCCTTCTCACGCACCGCCACCACGTCGCCCGGCTTGACCAGGTACGAGGGGATGTTCACCGGCTGGCCGTTGACGGTCACGGCCTTGTGCGAAACCAGTTGGCGGGCCTCGGCGCGGGTCGAACCGAAACCCATGCGATAGACCACGTTGTCCAGGCGCGACTCCAGCAGGAACAGCAGGTTGGAGCCCGTGTTACCCCGGCGACGGTCGGCCTCCTCGAAATAGCGGCGGAACTGGCGCTCGAGCACGCCGTACATGCGCTTGACCTTCTGCTTCTCGCGCAGCTGCAGACCGTAGTCGGAGGTGCGCTGGCCGGAGATACGGCCGTGCTGGCCAGGCTTGGAATCGAACTTCGCCTTGTCGCTGATGGAACGACGCGCGCTCTTCAGGAACAGGTCGGTGCCTTCACGGCGGGAAAGTTTGGCCTTGGGGCCGAGATAACGTGCCACTTTGTTTTCCTTTGCTTCAACTTCCGCAGGTGCCTGCGGGAGCCAGGGCCGGCAAGCCCGCCCTGGCGGTGGTCTTTCGATCGATCAGATCCGGCGGCGCTTCTGCGGGCGGCAGCCGTTGTGCGGCATGGGCGTCACGTCGGAGATCGACGCGATGCGGATGCCCAGCGCGGCGAGCGCGCGCACCGACGACTCACGACCGGGGCCGGGGCCCTTGATCTCGACGTCGAGGTTCTTGATGCCCTGTTCCATCGCCGCGCGGCCAGCCACTTCGGAGGCGACCTGCGCCGCGAACGGCGTCGACTTGCGCGAGCCCTTGAAACCCTGGCCACCCGAAGAGGCCCACGACAGCGCGTTGCCCTGGCGGTCGGTGATGGTGATGATGGTGTTGTTGAACGAGGCGTGCACGTGCGCAATGCCGTCCGCCACATTCTTGCGAACCTTTTGCGCACGCGTTGCGCCGCGTTATTCGCCGGAGATTTAGCCATGGTGCCCTCTTACAGAATCCGGATTACTTCTTCAGCGCGGCGGCGCCCTTGCGCGACCCTTGCGGGTGCGCGCATTGGTGCGGGTCCGCTGGCCGCGCAGCGGCAGGCCGCGGCGGTGGCGGAAGCCACGGTAGCAACCGATGTCCATCAGTCGCTTGATGTTCATCGTGGTCTCGCGGCGCAGGTCACCTTCGATGGTGTATTGCGCCACCTGGTCGCGGATCTTCTCGAGGTCCGCGTCGGTCAGGTCCTTGACCTTCTTCGAATAGGCGATGCCGCAGGCTTCGCAGATCTTGCGAGCGCGGGTGCGGCCAATGCCGTAGATGGCGGTCAGGCCGATCTCGGTGTGCTGGTGCGGCGGAATGTTGATGCCGGCGATACGTGCCATGTTCGTCCTCGATGATGATTGCGATCAGCCCTGGCGCTGCTTGTGACGGGGTCGGTGCAGATCACGCGAACCACGCCCTTGCGCTTGATCACTTTGCAGTTGCGGCAAATCTTTTTGACGGAAGCCGACACTCTCATTTTCTTTCTCCTGATAGCCCCGGCCCCGAGACCGTGGTTTGAACATTTACTTTGCCCGAAACACGATACGCGCCCGGCTGAGGTCGTACGGCGTGAGTTCCACCGTCACCTTGTCCCCGGGAAGAATGCGGATGTAGTGCATGCGCATCTTTCCGGAAATATGTCCGAGCACCACATGACCGTTTTCCAGCTTCACCCTGAAGGTGGCGTTGGGAAGGTTTTCGATCACCTCCCCTTGCATCTGGATCACATCATCCTTCGCCATCCCGTATCACCCACCGAGCGAGGTCTTGAAGTTCGCCTTTTTCAACAGGGATTCGTACTGCTGCGACATCAGGTAGTTCTGCACCTGCGCCATGAAATCCATCGTCACCACGACGATGATCAGCAGCGAAGTCCCACCGAAGTAGAACGGAACGTTGTACTTCAGGATCAGAAACTCCGGCAGCAGACACACGAAGGTGATGTAGATCGCCCCNGCAAGGGTGAGCCGAAGCAGAATCCGGTCGATGTACTTCGCGGTCTGATCACCCGGCCGAATGCCCGGCACGAACGCGCCGCTCTTCTTCAGGTTGTCCGCCGTCTCACGGCTGTTGAACACCAGCGCCGTGTAGAAGAAGCAGAAGAACACGATCGCAGCGGCATACAGCATCACGTAGATCGGCTGGCCCGGCGTCAATGCCGCCGAGATGTCCTTGAGCCAACGCATGGACTCGCTGGAGCTGAACCAGTTCACGATGGTCGCGGGCAGGAGAATGATCGACGACGCGAAGATCGGCGGAATCACACCGGCCATGTTGAGCTTGAGCGGCAGGTGCGAAGACTGACCCCCGTAGACCTTGTTGCCCACCTGGCGCCGCGCATAGTTCACGAGAATCTTGCGCTGCCCACGCTCCACAAACACGACGAACCAGGTCACCAGGAACACGATCGCCACGATGAAGATCGCCGCGAGAATGCTCATTGCACCGGTACGCACGAGCTCGAGCAAGCCCCCAACCGCATTGGGCAAGCCCGCCGCGATGCCTGCGAAGATCAGGATCGAGATGCCGTTGCCAAGCCCGCGCTCGGTGATCTGCTCACCGAGCCACATCAGGAACATGGTCCCAGCCGTCAGGCTCACCACGGCCGTCATGCGAAAGCCAAACCCGGGGTCGATGACCAATCCGGCGGAGCTCTCCAGCGCGACGGCGATGCCGAAGGACTGGAAGATCGCGAGTCCGAGCGTTCCGAAACGCGTGTACTGCGTGATCTTTCGCCGACCCGCCTCACCTTCCTTCTTCAACTGCTCGAAAGCCGGCACCACGTAGGTGAGCAGTTGCATGATGATCGACGCCGAGATGTACGGCATGATCCCCAATGCAAACACCGTGAAGCGCGAAAGCGCCCCCGGAGAACATGTTGAAGAGNNGCTGAGGATGCCGCCCTGCTGCCCCTTGAAGAGCTGCTGGAGCTGATCCGGGTTGATTCCAGGCACGGGGATATGCGCCCCGATGCGGTACACCACAAGGGCCAGCAGCAGGAAAACGAGACGACGGCGGAGGTCGCCGTACTTGCCCGTTTTCGCGAGTNNTGAGCTGCGTTGGTAGCCAAGACCGTGTCCTACGAATGGCCGCAATCAGGCCGCGACGCTGCCGCCAACTGCCTCGATGGCCGCCTTGGCCCCGGCGGTCGCGCCGATGCCGACCAGCTTCACCGGCTTGGCGATCTCGCCCGACTTGATGACCTTCACGACCTTGGCCATCTGGCCCACGAGGCCCGCCTGCTTGAGGGCAAGCAGATCGACCTCGGCCGCGTCCAGGCTGGCGATGTCGGACAGGCTCACCTCCGCGTTGAACGCGAGCAGATGGGATTTGAAGCCGCGCTTGGGCAGGCGGCGCTGCAGCGGCATTTGGCCGCCTTCGAAGCCAACCTTATGATAGCCACCCGCACGGGACTTCTGGCCTTTGTGGCCACGGCCGGCCGTCTTGCCCAGACCGGAACCGATGCCGCGACCGACACGCCGCTTCGCGCGACGGGCGCCTTCGGCGGACNNTTGATGCTGTTGAGTTCCATCATCGGCCTCTTACAGAATTTTGACCAGGTAGCTGATCTTGTTGATCATGCCCCGCACTTCGGGNGTGTCCTTGAGTTCGCTCACGCTGTTGAGGCGGCGCAGGCCGAGGCCGCGCACTGTCGCGCGGTGCGACTCTTTGCAGCCGATCGGGCTGCGAACCAGTTGGACTTTGACCGTTTGTTGCGTGCTCATGTGAATCTCCCGCTCAGGCAAACAGGTCTTCGACCGACTTGCCCCGCTTGGCGGCCACTTCGGCTGCGGTCGTGCAGCGACGCAAGGCGTCGAGCGTGGCGCGAACCATGTTGTAGGGGTTGGAGGAGCCGTGGCTCTTCGCAACGATGTCGGTGATGCCCATCACCTCGAAAACCGCGCGCATCGGACCGCCGGCAATGATGCCGGTGCCCTTCGGGGCGGGCACCATCATCACGGTGGAGGCACCGTGGTGACCCACGACGTTGTGGTGGATCGTGCCGTTGCGCAGCGACACCTTCAACATGTTGCGACGGGCCTCTTCCATGGCCTTCTGCACGGCCACGGGCACTTCCTTGGACTTGCCCTTGCCCATGCCCACCTTGCCATCGCCATCGCCGACCACCGTCAGGGCCGCAAAACCAAGAATGCGACCGCCCTTGACCACCTTGGTGACGCGGTTGACCGCGATCATCTTTTCGCGCAGACCGTCCTCGGGACCATCCCCTTGCGCGCGTGCTTGAAACTTCGCCATGTCTTTATCCCATTCCTTAGAACTGCAGGCCCGCTTCGCGTGCGGCTTCGGCCAGCGCCTTCACACGACCGTGGTAGGCAAAGCCTGCCCGGTCGAAAGCCACCTTCTCGATGCCAGCTGCCTTCGCCTTCTCGGCGATGCGCTTGCCAATGACCGCCGCCGCGGCCGCATTGCCACCCTTGCCGGAACCGCCAAGGGACTGGCGCACCTCGGCTTCGGCCGTGGAGGCGCTCGCGAGGACACGGGTGCCGTCGCCGGAAATCACGGTCGCGTAGATGTGAAGATTGGTGCGGTTCACCGTCAGCCGTGCGACGCCTTGGGTGGCGATGCGAATGCGGGTTTGACGGGCACGACGCAGACGCTGCTCTTTCTTGGTCAACATGGTGCAGCTCCTTACTTCTTCTTGGTCTCTTTGATCACGATCTTCTCGTCCGCATAGCGGATGCCCTTGCCCTTGTAGGGCTCAGGGGGACGAATCGATCGGATGTCGGCCGCCACCTGACCGACACGCTGACGGTCAGCGCCTTTGATGATGATTTCGGTCGGCGTGGGCGTGGCCACGGTGATGCCCTCAGGCATCACGCGATCAACCNNGTGCGAGAAGCCCACCGAGAGGTTGAGCTTGTTGCCCTGGGCCTGGGCCTTGTAGCCCACGCCGACGAGGCTCAGCTTCTTCTCGAAGCCCTTGCTCACGCCGAGCACCATGTTATTGACCAGCTGGCGCAGCGTGCCGCTCATGGCGTCCGCTTCGCGGCTGTCGTTGGCGGGCGCGAAGGTCACTTTGCCGTTTTCGATGACGACGTTGACCAGGGCATTCTGGGCCAGCGCCAGAGCGCCACCGGCGCCTTTGACGTTGATCTGACCGTCTTTCACGGACACATCGACCCCGGCAGGGACGACGACCGGCATTTTTGCAACGCGGGACATTTCGACTCCTTCCTGTTGCCCTGATCAAGCCACGTAGCAGAGCACTTCACCGCCGACACCGGCAGCACGCGCTTTGCGATCGGTCATGACCCCTTTGGGCGTGGTCACGATGGCCACGCCGAGGCCGTTCATGACGGTCGGGATGGCATCACGGCCCTTGTACACACGCAGACCCGGGCGGCTCACGCGCTCGATCCGTTCGATGACCGGCTTGCCGGCGTAGTACTTGAGGGCGATTTCGAGTTCGGACTTGCCGCCTTCGGTCTTCACCTGGAAGCCGTCGATGTAGCCCTCGTCCTTCAGGACCTGGGCGATGGCAACCTTGACCTTCGAGGCCGGAATCTGCACCGTGGCCTTCGACACCATCTGCGCATTGCGGATGCGGGTCAACAGGTCGGCGATGGGATCACTCATGCTCATGTCAAATCTCCTGCCGCTTACCAGCTTGCCTTGACGACACCGGGGATGTCACCGGCGAAAGCCATTTCGCGAATCTTCGAGCGCCCCAGACCGAACTGGCGGAACGTGCCACGCGGACGACCCGTGATTTCGCAGCGGTTGCGCTGGCGCGTCGGGTTGGCGTTGCGCGGCAGCTTCTGCAGCCCCAGGCGTGCAGCGGCGCGCTCTTCGTCGCTGCGCTTGGCGTCGGTCGCGATCGCCTTGAGTTCGGCGTACTTCTTCGCGTACTTGGCGACCAGTTTGTCCCTTTTGAGCTCGCGCTCAATCAAAGCCATCTTTGCCACGGGTCACCTCAGTTCTTGAACGGGAAACGGAAGCCAGCGAGGAGCGCCTTGCACTCGTCGTCGCTCTTGGCCGTCGTCGTGATGCTGATATTGAGGCCGCGCAGCGCGTCGACCTTGTCGTACTCGATCTCGGGNAAGATGATCTGTTCTTTCACGCCGATGTTGTAGTTGCCGCGGCCGTCGAACGCACGGCCGGAGATGCCGCGGAAGTCGCGCACGCGCGGCAGCGCGATGGTGACGAAGCGGTCGAGGAATTCATACATGCGCACGCCACGCAGCGTGACCATGCAGCCGATGGCCTGGCCTTCACGGATCTTGAAGCCGGCGATGGCTTTGCGGGCCTTGGTGACGACGGGCTTCTGGCCGGCGATCTTGGTCAGGTCACCGACGGCCGCGTCCATGACCTTCTTGTCGGCCACGGCCTCGCTCACGCCCATGTTGAGCGTGATCTTGGTGATGCGCGGCACCTCCATCGGGGACTTGTAGCCGAACTTGGCCATCAGTTCCGGAGCGACTTTCTCGCGATAGTGTTGTTGCAGTCGTGCCATGGTCATGCCGCCTTGATTTCGTCGCCGGTGGACTTGAACACCCGAACGCGCGTGCCGTCCGCCTGAACCTTGATGCCGACGNCGGTCGGCCTTGCCGGTTGCCGGGTTGAAGATCGCCACATTGGACTGGTGGATCGGCATGGACTTCTCCACGATGCCGCCGACCGTGCCTTTGAGCGGATTGGGCTTGGTGTGCTTCTTGACGAGGTTGATGCCCTCGACCACGAGCAGCGATTCGCTCTTGCGAAGCGCGACCTTGCCGCGCTTGCCTTTGTCGCGGCCCGCGATGACGATGACCTCGTCGCCTTTACGGATCTTGTTCATGACGCGTCCTCAGAGAACTTCAGGGGCCAGAGACACGATCTTCATGAACTTCTCGGTCCGCAGTTCGCGCGTGACCGGGCCGAAGATGCGCGTGCCGATGGGCTCGAGCTTGGCGTTGAGCAGCACGGCGGCATTGCCGTCGAACTTGACCAGCGAGCCATCACCGCGGCGGATGCCTTTGGCCGTGCGCACGACGACGGCGTTGTAGACCTCGCCTTTCTTGACGCGACCACGAGGCGCCGCCTCCTTGATGCTCACCTTGATGATGTCGCCCACACTGGCGTAGCGACGCTTGGAGCCGCCCAACACCTTGATGCACAGGACGGACTTCGCACCTGTGTTGTCGGCCACATCGAGCCGGGTTTCAGTCTGGATCATTTCAATATTCCCAACTTGTACCTGTTGTGCCCTGCACAGCACAGAGCACGCGAGATCAGTCTTGGGCCCGTCTTGGCTGCCGGCGAACCACTCGCCAGCACTTCAGATTGGGCAGATTGCGCTTCCCGCTTCAAGAGCGAAGCCGCGCATTATTGCACCCTCGGCAACCCTGTCAAGCGCTTTGCACGCCCGGGCGCCGGAGGTACTGCGCCGCCAGCGCGAGGAACGGTTCCAGCCGCGGGGGCAGCCCNGTTTCCTGTTCCAGCACGCGCGCCACTTCCGGCGCTGCCCGGGCGGCTTCGGCGGCGTCGGTGAACAACAGGCGCTGGCGCCGCGCCAGCACGTCTTCCACGGTGCGGGCGTATTCATGCCGGGCGGCAAAGCGCACCATGGCCTCGGACAGATCCGGGCCGAGCAGGCGGTCGTGCCCGGGCAGCGCGGCCACCCACGACGCTTCGCTGCCATAGGCGTGCAGGCCGCGCGCGCCCGAGAGGTCGGCACCGCGGGCAGGCTGNGCGGCGGCATCTTCGGCGCCGACGAGCCGGCAGTCCCGCGTGGCGCCGGCTTCGCGCCGGGGCAACAGCTTGCCCGCCATGCAGTGCTGGAGCACGTCTTCGGCCATGGCGCGGTAGGTGGTCCATTTGCCGCCGGTGACGGTGACCAGGCCATCCGCGGCGGTCTCGATGTAGTGCTCGCGGCTGATCGAGCGGGTGTCGGTGCCGCGGTCGCTGGGCGGACTGACCAGCGGGCGCAGACCGACCCAGCAGCTGCGCACATCGGCCCAGGTGGGTGCGCGCTCCAGGTACCGCGCGGCTTCGCGCAGGATGAAGTCCACCTCCTCGGGCAGCGGCGACGGCTCGCGCGGCAGGTCCTGGCGCGGCGTGTCCGTGGTGCCGAGCACCAGCTTGCCCAGCCAAGGGACGGCGAACAGCACGCGACCGTCCTGGGTGGCCGGCACGAGCAGCGCGTGCTCGCCGGGCATGAAGTCCGCATCGACGACCAGGTGCACGCCCTGGCTGGGCGCCACCAACGGGCGCGGTGCAAGGCCTGCCGCGTCGGCCGAGCGCGCGCGCAGCGCATCCACCCAGACGCCCGTGGCGTTGATGACGCAGCGCGCGTGCACCTGGTGGCGATTGCCCGTTTCCTCGTCGCGCACCACCACGCCCGCGAGCCGTCCGCCCTCGTGCAGCAGTTCATCGACCGGCGCGTGGTTGAGCAGCAACGCGCCGTGCAGGGCCGCCGTGCGCGCAATCGCCAGCGCCAGCCGCGCATCGTCGAACTGCCCGTCCCAGTACTGCACACCGCCGCGCAGGCCCTGGGCGCGCACGTTGGGCAACGCCCGGCGCACCTGTGAACGCGAGAGCCACGCGGTGGCGCCCAGGCCGGCGCGGCCGGCCATGAGGTCGTAGAGTTCGAGCCCGATACCGTAGAACGGCGCTTCCCACCAGCGGTAGGCCGGCATGACGAAGGGCAGCGCGCGCGCGAGGTGCGGCGCGTTGTGCAGGATGCGGCTGCGTTCGCGCAGCGCCTCGCGCACCAGGCCGACGTGGCCTTGCGCCAGGTAGCGCACGCCGCCGTGGACGAGCTTGGTCGAGCGCGAGGAGGTGCCGCTGGCGAAATCCACCGCCTCGAGCAGCACCACGCGAAAGCCCCGCAGCGCGGCATCGAGTGCGATGCCCAGCCCGGTGGCGCCGCCGCCGATGATGGCCACGTCCCACGGGCCTTCGCTGCGCAGCCGCGCAAGCAAGGCGTCGCGCTGCGTGGGCAGCGGCGTGGTGCTCGCCGCGCTCACGGACGCGCCGCCCCAGCCTGGGCCCAGCCGCGCGAGCGGCGACGGCTTCGCGCCAGCGCGCACGCCACGCACGGCGCGGCGGCTCGGCCAGACGCGGCTCGAAGCGCCGCTGCGCACGCCAGGTGGCGCTGAGCGCCTGGGCATCGGGCCAGACCCCGGTGGCCAGACCGGCGAGGAAGGCCGCACCGAGCGCGGTGGTTTCCGT
This sequence comes from Burkholderiaceae bacterium, assembly GCA_013693755.1. Taxonomy (GTDB): domain Bacteria; phylum Pseudomonadota; class Gammaproteobacteria; order Burkholderiales; family Burkholderiaceae_C; genus Tibeticola. The sequence goes on along the minus strand of CP059256.1, from coordinate 1,870,306 downwards.
GACCTCGGGGCGCACCACCGGCACGCCCAGCGCGTCGGCCTGCAGCTGCAGCAGCAGGTCGTTGCGCGCCGCACCGCCGTCCACCCGCAGTTCGGTCAGGGCCACGCCGCTGTCGCGGCCCATGGCGTCGAACACGTCGGCCGCCTGCAGCACGATGGCCTCGAGCGCGGCGCGCGCGATGTGCGCGCGCGTGGTGCCACGGGTGAGGCCGATGAGCAGCCCGCGCGCGTCGCCGTCCCAGTCGGGGGCGCCGAGGCCGGCGAAGGCGGGCACCAGAAACACGTCGCCGGTGTCGGACACACTGGCGGCGAGCGCCTCGACCTCGGCCGCGCGCTCCAGCAGCCCCAGGCCGTCGCGCAGCCACTGCACGGTGGCGCCGGCCATGAACACCGAGCCTTCGAGCGCGTAGGCCGTGCGCGCCGGCGCTTGCGCCGGGCCTTGCCAGGCGACGGTGGTGAGCAGCCGGTTGCGGCTGGGCACGGCCTGGGTGCCGGTGTTCATCAGCATGAAGCAGCCGGTGCCATAGGTGGCCTTGGCCATGCCGGGNGCGAAGCAGGCCTGCCCGAAGGTGGCGGCCTGCTGGTCGCCGGCGAGGCCAGCGAGCGGCACGGCCGCGCCGAGCAGCGCGGGGTCGGTTTCAGCGAAGACGCCGCTGGAGGGCACCACGCGCGGCAGCACCGAAAGCGGGATGTCGAAGCTGCGCAGCAAGGCGGCATCCCATTGCAGCCGGTGCAGGTCGAACAACAGGGTGCGCGAGGCGTTACTGGCGTCGGTGACGTGGCAGCGGCCGCCGGTGAGCTTGTAGACCAGCCAGCTGTCGACGGTGCCGAAAGCCAGCTCGCCCGCCTCGGCCCGCCGGCGCGCGCCGGGNGTGTGGTCGAGCAGCCACTGCAGCTTGGTGGCGGAGAAGTAGGCGTCGATGACCAGGCCGGTCTTGCGCTGGATGCCGGCGGCGCGGNNGCGCCGCGCGAGTTCCGCGCAACGCGGCACGGTGCGGCGGTCCTGCCAGACGATGGCGCGGCCGACGGGTTCGCCGCTGGCGCGGTCCCACAGCACGGTGGTTTCGCGCTGGTTGGTGATGCCGATGGCGGAGAGCTGCGCCGCGCCGATCCCCGCCTGGGCCAGCGCCTGCCCGGCCACGGCGAGCTGGGTGTGCCAGATGTCGTTGGCGTCGTGCTCCACCCAGCCCGGGTGCGGGAAATGCTGCGGAAACTCCTGCTGCGCCATGGCCACGACCCGCGCCTGGGCGTCGAAGACGATGGCGCGCGAGCTCGTCGTGCCCTGGTCCAGGGCAAGCACATGGGTGTTCATGGCCGCCAAGCGTAGCGCAAGACGATGGCAGCCCCAAGGCCGCGCATGCACCTGGGCGACGCCAGCGCCCCGCCCGCCAACGCGCACCCCACGCGCCGGCGCCCGGGCGGCGACAATGCGCGGCATCGTCAAACCTCACTGCCGCACGACCGCCCATGAACACCTCGCCCGCCTCGCCTGACTCCCCGCCCTGCCGCAAGGGCTGATTGCCTTCGTCGGTGGCGGCAACATGGCCAGCGCCATCATCGGCGGCCTGCGCGCGCGCGGCCTGCCGGCCCAGCAGCTGCTGGTGGTGGAACCGGTGCCGGCGGCGCGCGAGCGGCTGCAGGCGCAGTACGGCGTCGCAGGGCTTGCGGCACCGGGGCCGGCCCTGGCGGACGCGAGCCTGGTGGTGTGGGCGGTGAAGCCGCAGTCCTTTGCCGAGGCCGCCGAGGCGGCCGCGCCTTTCGTCGCGCAGGCGCTGCAGCTGAGCGTGGCCGCGGGCATCCGCTCGGCCAGCGTGGCGCGCTGGCTGGGCACCGAGCGCATCGTGCGCACCATGCCCAACACGCCCGCGCTGGTCGGCCAGGGCATGACGGCGCTGTTTGCCCGCGCCGCGGTGGACGCCGCCTCGCGCGCGCAGGCCGAGGCGGTGCTATCCGCCACGGGCGAGCTGATGTGGGTGGAGGATGAGGCGCAGCTCGACGCGGTGACGGCGCTGTCGGGCTCGGGGCCGGCCTATGTGTTCTATTTTCTGGAGGCGATGCGCGAGGCCGGAGCGGCCATGGGCTTGTCGCACGAGCAGGCCTACCGCCTTGCCGTGGGCACGTTTGCCGGTGCATCGGCCCTGGCGCGCGCCAGCAGCGAGCCGCCCGAGGTGCTGCGGGAGCGCGTCACCTCCAAGGGGGCACCACGCATGCGGCCATCAGCGCCATGGAGGAGGCGGGGTGAAAGCGGCCTTCGAGCGCGCCATGCACGCGGCCCATGTGCGCGCACGCGAGCTGGGCGACGCCTTCGGGCGCTGAGAGGCCGAGAGGAACCCGGCCATGCCCGCTCACGGCGCGGGCGTTGCACGCATCAACGCAGCGCGTGCTGCAGCGCGATGCCCGCGAACAACGTGAAGCCGAGCCAGTGGTTGAGGCGGAAGGCCTTGAAACAACCCTCGCGCGCGCGGGGGCGGATCAGCGCGAGGTGCCACACCACCTGGGCCAGCGCCACCAGGATGACTACGAAAAAGATAGCATCATGTGACCAGATGGCGCTGGGGTACAGCCAGAAAAACAGGTAAATCAGGTAGAAGAGGCCGATCGCGGGCACGTCCAGCCGCCCCAGGGTGATGGCGGAGGTCTTCATGCCGATCTTCAGGTCGTCGTCGCGGTCGACCATGGCGTACTCGGTGTCGTAAGCCAGCACCCAGAACAGATTGCCCACCAGCAGCCACCATGCCAGCGGCGGCACCTCGCCGCGCACGGCGGCAAAGGCCATGGGAATGCCGAAGCTGAAGGCCACGCCCAGCACCGCCTGCGGCATGGCGAAGAAGCGCTTGGCATAGGGGTAGACGAGGCTGATGGCCAGCGCCGCGAAGCTCCAGGCCACGGCGACCGGGTTCGTGGTGAGCACCAGCGCAAACGCCAGCAGCGCGAGCGCGGCGCCCACGGCCAGCGCCTCGCGCACGCCCACGCGCCCGCTGGTGACGGGGCGCGCGGCGGTGCGCTTGACGTGGCGGTCGAAGTCGCGGTCGGCCACGTCGTTGACGCAGCAGCCCGCGCTGCGCATGAGGATGGTGCCCAGCGTGAACACCGCCAGCAGATGCCAGCCGGGNAAGCCGCCGGCGGCGATCCACAGCGCGGACAAGGTGGGCCAGAGCAGCAGCAGCCAGCCTGCCGGGCGATTCCAGCGGATGAGGTCGAGGTACAGGGAAAGGCGCGAGGGCGCCGCTGCCGCGCTCACTCTTCCAGGATGGAGCGCAGCATCCACGCGGTCTGCTCATGCACCGTCAGGCGCTGGGTGAGCAGGTCGGCGGTGGGCTCGTCGCTGGCTTGCTCCACCAGCGGGAACAACTCGCGCGCGGTGCGCGCCACGGCCTCGTGGCCCTGCACCAGGATGCGCACCATCTCCATCGCCTTGGGCGGCGCGGCGGGCGCATCGGGCACCGAGCTGAGCTTGCCGTACTGCGCGTAGCTGCCCGGCGCCACATGGCCAAGGGAGCGGATGCGCTCGGCGATCGGGTCCACCGCGTTCCACAGCTCGGTGTACTGCTGCATGAACATGTCGTGCAGCGAGTTGAACATCGGGCCGGTGACGTTCCAGTGGAAGTTGTGGGTGGTCAGGTAGAGCGTGTAGGTGTCGGCCAGCAGCTTGGACAGGCCGGCGGCGATGGCCGCGCGGTCTTTCTCGCCGATGCCGATGTGGATGGCTGCGGTGGACTTGCGGGAGGTTTTGGCCATGGGAATCTCCTTCGTGGGTGGGGATGGCGGCCGAGTGTAGGCTGACACTCAGGACAGGCGCTTGACGCCGGGCAGTTCGCAGGCGTAAATGGCATTGCGCAGCGCGGCGATGGCTTCGTAGCGCGGAAAGCTGCGCCGCCAGGCCAGCACCACGCGGCGCGTGGGCGGTGGCGCGCCGTGCTCGTCGACCACGGGCAGGTAGCGCACGAAGCCTTCATCCTTCTTGCCGCGCCGGGGCGGGCACAGCGCCTCGGCGGGCACCGACAGGCGCGGCACCAGCGTCACGCCCATGCCGGCGGCCACCATGTGCTTGATGGTCTCGATGGACGAGCCCTCGAAGCTCTTCTGGATGCCCTCGGCCTGGCTGGAGTAGCGGGCGAACTCGGGGCAGACCTCGAGCACATGGTCGCGGAAGCAGTGGCCGGTGCCCAGCAGCAGCATGGTTTCGTTCTTCAGCTGCTCGGAGGTGACCGAATCCTGCGCGGCCAGCGGGTGGGCGGCGGGCACGGCGGCGAGGAAGGGCTCGTCGTACAGCGGCGCAATGGCCAGGCCGGTGTCGGGGAAGGGTTCGGCGAGGATGGCGCAGTCGATCTCGCCGGTGCGCAGCATCTCCAGCAGCCGGGCGGTGAAGTTCTCCTGCAGCATCAGCGGCATCTGCGGCGTGGCCAGGATGATCTGGCGCACCAGGTCGGGCAGCAGGTAGGGGCCGATGGTGTAGATCACGCCGAGCTTAAGGGGGCCGTTGAGCGGGTCCTTGCCGCGGCGCGCAATTTCGCGGATTTCGGCCGCCTGCTCCAGCACCGCCTGCGCCTGGCGCACGATTTCCGCACCGATGGGNGTGACGGCCACTTCCGAGGCCGAGCGCTCGAAGAGCTTGCACTCGAGTTCGTCCTCGAGCTTCTTGATCGCCACCGACAGCGTGGGCTGCGAGACGAAGCAGGCNTCGGCGGCGCGGCCGAAGTGCTTCTCGCGCGCCACGGCGACGATGTATTTGAGTTCGGTCAGGGTCATCGCAGGCAGCCAGGCTTCAGGCTTTGAGAAACTCGGATTTTCCACCGAGCCAGCGCTGCACATGCCGTGCCGCGAGCTCCGGGTGCTGCGCCAGCAGTTGCGGCGCCACGCGCCGCGCCCAGGCCAGCAGCGCGGCATCGGTGGCCAGGTCGGCCACGCGCAGCAGNGGTGTGCCCGACTGGCGCGCGCCGAGGAATTCGCCCGGGCCGCGGATCTCGAGGTCGCGGCGGGCGATCTCGAAGCCGTCGTGGGTCTGCACCATGGCGCGCAGCCGCTCGCGCGCGGCCTCGCCCAGCCGGCCGCCCTCGGGCGCCTCGAACAGCAGCACACAGGCCGACGCCGCGCTGCCGCCCNNCACACGGCCGCGCAACTGGTGCAACTGGCTCAGCCCGAAGCGCTCGGCATGCTCGATCACCATCAGGCTCGCGTTGGGTACGTCCACCCCCACCTCGATGACGGTGGTGCTCACCAGCACGCCGATCTGCCCGGCCGCGAAGGCCGCCATCACCGCGCGCTTCTCGGCCGCGGGCATGCGCGAATGCAGCAGCGCCACGGCCACGCCGGGCAAGGCGGCGGCGAGTTCGGCCTGGGTTTCGGTGGCGTTGCGCAGGTCCAGCGCCTCGCCCTCCTCGATCAGCGGGCACACCCAGTACGCCTGCCGGCCCTGCTGCAGCTGGCCGCGGATGCGCTCGATCACCTCGCCGCGGCGCGCGTTGGCCAGCGCGCGGGTGAGCACGGGCGTGCGGCCCGGCGGCAGTTCGTCGAGCGTGGAGACATCCAGGTCGGCGTAATAGCTCATGGCCAGGGTGCGCGGGATGGGCGTGGCCGACATCATCAGCAGATGCGGCTCCACGCCGTCGGCGGCCGACTTGTCGCGCAGGGCCAGGCGCTGCGCCACGCCGAAGCGGTGCTGCTCGTCGATGAGCACCAGCCCCAGCCGCGCAAAGCGCACCTGTTCGGAAATCACCGCATGCGTGCCCACCACCAAGGGCGCCGCACCACCGGCAATGCGCGCCAGCGCCGCGGCGCGCTCGGCCTTCTTCTGGCTGCCGGTGAGCCAGGCCACCTCCACGCCCAGCGGCTGCAGCCAGCCCACGAGCTTGCCGAAGTGCTGCTCGGCCAGCAGTTCGGTGGGCGCCATCAGCGCGCACTGCCAGCCGGCATCGATGGCCACGGCCGCCGCCAGCGCCGCCACCACCGTCTTGCCCGCACCCACATCGCCCTGCAGCAGCCGGTGCATGGGCGTGGGGCGGGCGAGGTCGTGGGCGATCTCCTCGGCCACGCGGGTCTGCGCGGCCGTCAACGCGAACGGCAGCGCCGCCGGCAGGCGCTCGGGCAGTGCCGAGGCGCCCTGGGCGGCGCGCAGCACGGGCGCACGCAGGCCGGCGCGCTCGCGCCGCGCCAGGGCCTGCNNGAGCTGCTGGGCCAGCAGCTCCTCGGCCTTGAGACGCTGCCAGGCCGGGTGGCGACGGTCTTCGAGCTCGGCGGGGCGGGCCGTGGGCGGCGGTCGGTGCAAAAATGTGAGCGAAACCTGACCATTCCACGCTGGGGTTAGCAGGTTTTCATCCAGAAATTGGCTGGGAATGGTGTCCGAGAGGTCCACCCGTGCCAGCGCCTGCGCAATCGCACGCCGCAGCGTGGGTTGCGGCAGGCCGGCGGCGGTCGGGTAGACGGGNGTGAGCGCGTCGGCCAGCGGCGCACCCGCGGCCGAGATCGTCGGGTGCATCAGCGTGAGGCCGAACAAACCGTGGCGCAGCTCGCCGCGCACGCGCACGCGCCGGCCGACTTCGAGCGCGCGGCGGGTGCTGGGGTAAAAGTGGAAGAAGCGCAGCTCGCAGCGCACGCCGCCATCCTCCACCGTGGCGACGAGCTGGCGGCGGCTGCGCTGCACGATCTCGCAGGACAGCACCGTGGCCTCGAACTGCACCGTCTCGCCCACGCGCGCCTGCGCCAGCGGCACGAGGTGGGTGGCATCCTCCCAGCGCAGCGGCAGGTGCAGCACCAGGTCCATGTCGCGCACCAGGCCGAGTTTGCGCAAGGCTTTCTGCGCAGCACTCGCCGTCGGCGCGGCCGCCGTGGCGGGGAAGTCGGAAGAGGTCGCATCGGCGCGGGCCATGCGGACGATTGTCGCGCGGCCGCGCATCCAGGCGGGCGCAAATGCTCGCCATTAGCCTCGCACCCCATCCCGCGGCCAGGCGCGCGCCATCGCGGGGACTTATTCAGCGTTGCCTTAGCCGCCCGACCACCGGGATGCGCCTGCGGCCGAACTGGCCGGCCTGGGCAGCGAAGCGGCCGGCGATCGCCGTGCCGCAGTCGGGGCAGCGGCCGTCGGGGCTGAGGCGGTAGCGCTCGATGCGGTACCAGTCGCGCTCGATCAGCGCCGCATGGCAGTGCGGGCACCAGGTGGTGTCGCCCTCGGCGTCGTGCACGTTGCCGGCGTAGACGTAGTGCAGCCCCTCGGCCAGGGCGATGCGCCGCGCGCGCGTGAGCGTGGCCGGCGGCGTGGCGGGCACGTCGGGCATCTTGTGGTCCGGNTGGAAGGCTGAGAAGTGCAGCGGCACGTCGGGCCCGAGTTCGCGCCGCACCCATTGCGACAAGGCGGTGAGCTCGGCGTCGGAGTCGTTGTGGCCGGGAATGAGCAGCGTGGTGATTTCGAGCCACACCGAGGTTTCGTGGCGCAGGTACACCAGCGTGTCGAGCACGGGCTGCAGGTGCGAGCCGGTGAGCTTGAAGTAGAAGTCGTCGGTGAAGGCCTTGAGGTCGACGTTGGCGGCATCCATGCGGGCGAAGAATTCGCGCCGCGGCTCGGCGTGGATGTAGCCCGCGGTGACCGCCACGGTCTTGACNGCGCGCGCGCGGCAGGCGTCGGCCACGTCCATGGCGTACTCGGCGAAGATCACCGGGTCGTTGTAGGTGAAGGCCACGCTCTGGCTGCCGGTGCGCAGCGCCGCCTCCGCAATGGCCTGGGGCGAGGCCTGGTCCATCAGCCGGTCNATGTCGCGCGACTTGCTGATGTCCCAGTTCTGGCAGAACTTGCAGGTCAGGTTGCAGCCCGCCGTGCCGAAGGACAGCACGCTGGAGCCGGGGTAGAAGTGGTTGAGCGGTTTCTTCTCGATCGGATCCACGCAGAAGCCCGAGGAGCGGCCGTAGGTGGTCAGCACCATCGCGTCGCCGGCGCGCATGCGCACGAAGCAGGCGCCGCGCTGGCCCTCGTGCAGCTTGCAGTCGCTTGGGCACAGGTCGCACTGGATGCGGCCGTCGCCGAGGCGGTGCCACCAGCGCGCCGGGTGGCGGCTCTCGGGCACCGTGGGCGCATCGGTCAGCGGCATGGGGTTCATGGGTTCGTCTCCCGTTCAGGGTGCGCGGCCTCGCCCTCACGCCATTTGTCGACGGTGTAGCGCTCGAGCCGCACGTCCGCATCCCAGAAATCCGGCGGCAGCCCCGCCTTGGCCACCAGGTGCCGCAGGAACGCGTCCGGCTCGGGCAGTTGCGCCCAGACCTGCGGCAAGAAAGTGCTGCGGTACGGCCCCCAGTGAAACGCCACGCCATCGACGCCGGGCCGCAGCGCCCGCAGCGCCTCGTCGCGGCTGTGCACCGGCAGCGGCCGGGGCGCCGAGAGCACCGACACCTCGACCTCCGTTGCAGGCCACTCCTGCGCCGTCAGCGGTGCGAAGCGCGGGTCTCGNAAGGCCGCGGCCACCGCGTTGGCCCGCACATCCTCGCGCAGGCTGCGCCGGGCGCTGAGCGAGCCGATGCAGCCCCGCAGGTCGCCCCGCTGGGTAAGCGTGACGAAGCTCGCCCCCGGCGCGTCGAGCCGGCGCTGCACCTCGGGCGGCAGTGCAACGGACGCGTCGCCATGCGCGCGCAGGCCCAGCGCCTGGTCGATGGCCCCGCGCGCGAGCGCCAGCAGCGCCCGGCCCAGTTCAGGCGACGGCATGGGGGCGNNTGCATGGTCCGGCTCGGTGAAGCTCAGTGCCGCATAGCCCACCACGCGCGAGCGGTCGCCAGCGGTGTCGCCCGAGTTGCGCAGATCGAGCAGTTCCGGCCGCAGGTGGTGACGGCGCGCGGCCAGCAGCAGGCCGTTGAGCGGCGTGGCGCCGCAGGCNTGCTCGTGGTCGAGCATGGGCTGCAAGTCGAGCATGGTGCGCACCGCCTCCGCGTCGATGCGCCGGGCCTGTGCATAGGGGTGGTAGTGCGAGAGGTCGGAGCTGACGACGATCAGCGTCTCCGCCCCGCCCCAGAGCCGCTCCAGCACCTGCGCCACCTCCTCCGCGCTGGCATCGCCCACGGCCAGCGGCACCAGGGTGAAGCCCTCGCCCAGCACGGCCTGCAGAAATGGCAGTTGCACCTCGAGCGCATGCTCCCAGGCATGCGCTGCGGGGCTCTGGACCACTTGCGGCAAATCGGCCAGCGCGGCCACGGCGTCGGCATCCACCGGCACCGCGCCCAGCGGCGTGGCNAAACGCCTGCACCCCGGCAAGGCCAGCCCGCGCACCGGCACCCGATGCACCGGCCCGAGCAGCACCACCCGCCGGATGCGGTCGCGCCAGCTCTGCAGGCGGGCATACGCCGTCGCCGCCACCGGGCCCGAATACACATAGCCCGCATGGGGCACGACCAGGGCCTTGGGCGGGGCTGCGTCTGCCTCCGTGGCACTGGATTGCGCGAGCAGCGTGCGCACCTCGCGCGCGAGCACCGCGGGCAGTGCCGGGTAGAAAGCACCGGCGACGGCGGCCGGTCGGATCTGTGGCGACATGCGTCCTCCTCCGGGGTGGCGGCCGGCTGGCCGCATCGGGTCGGAACATGCGCGCTCGAGCGCAAAAATCAAGCCGCCCGCGAGCAAGGCGGGCGGCCATTCACTCGCACTTTTGAAACGCCTCTGCGCATGCAGGGCCGCTTCCAGCGGATCACGGCCCTCAGGACGGGGCCAGAAAAAATGGGAAACCGCGGGCCCAGGCCCCGCGATCAGGCCATGAAGACGGCGATGAAGGCCAGCAGGAAGATCAGAATGCCGCCCGCCACCGGAATCACCACCGGCGCGTACTTGGTGACTTCCTCGATCGGATCTTGGGCGGCGTTGTCGTGGTTCGACGGGGCGGCTGCGGACATGGTTTGATTTTCCTCAATGGTTGAACGCTCCGGCGCGATTCTAACGACGCCCACCGCCGCCGCCAAACCCGGAAAAACACCGGGACATCGCGCCTCAGACATCGTGAACGCGTCGGGCACGCCGAGCCGGCCGCCCAAAAGCTTGCATTCAAGGCGCACAGCGCAGCCGCAGCACGGGCTGCGGCGAGCAGGTGCAACGCCGAGTGGGGGCTTTGGGGCGGGATGAGCGGGCGTGAAGGATTCGCTCACGACTTCTCAGAGCAAGGCGTAGGTCGTGCTCGCCCGGCACACGCTGGTGCCGTCGGTGGCGCCGCGCAGTTCGATCTCGCCAAACGCCAGCGTGCGCCCTGCACGCAGCACGCGCGCCTGCACCAGGGCGTCCTGGCCGGAGAGCGGCTTGAGAAAGCTGGTGCTCATCTGCACCGTGGTGCAGGGGCGGAAGGCGCCGAAATGACGCATCAGCGCCAGCACCATCGCCGTGTCGGCCGCGGCCATCATCGCCTGGCCGCACAGCATGTCGCCGACGCGGCTCAGCTGCGGGCTGTGCGGCAACCGCAGGGTGACCTCGGCCGCGCCGACCGACTCCACCCGCAGCGCCAGCGCCTGCACCCAGGGCGCGAACAGATCGGTCAAGGCCTGCTGCAAGGCCTCGGGGCTGGCGCTGGGCGGGGTCGCGGTATCGGTCGTCATGGGTGCGGTAGAGGAGGAAGGGTTCAATAAGGAGCCGCCTCGAAGCCCGCCGCCTGCAGGCGGTCGATGACCTCGCGCACGTGGGCAGGGCCCCGCGTCTGCAGCACCAGCTCGATCTCCACATTCTGCGCGGGCAGCGCGGAAAACGCCCGCTGGTGGTGCACCTCGTCGATGTTGGCGCCCGCCTCGGCCACCGTGGCGGTGATCCGCGCCAGGGCGCCGGGCACGTCGCGCGCGGCCACGCGCAGGCGGGTGAGCCGTCCGGCGCGCACCATGCCGCGCTGGATCAGGCCGGCGAGCAGCAGCGGGTCGATGTTGCCGCCGCACAGCACCAGCCCCACGCGCCGGCCGTGGAAGCGCTCGCCGTGGCGCAGCAAAGCGGCCAGGCCTGCCGCCCCCGCGCCCTCGACAACCGTCTTCTCGATCTCGAGCAGCATCAGCACGGCCTGCTCGATGTCGCCCTCGTCGACCAGCAACAGGTCGTCCACCCGCTCGCGGATGATGGCCTCCGTCAAGGCGCCCGGCGCGCCGACGGCGATGCCCTCGGCAATGGTGGAACTGCCCTGGGGCAGGTGCGTGCCCTTGATGGCATTGACCATGGCGGGAAAACGCTGTGTCTGCACGCCGATGATTTCGATGCCCGGCCGCAAGGCCCGCGCCGCGGTGGCCATGCCCGCGATGAGACCGCCACCNCCCACCGCAACGACGAGCGCGTCGAGCTCGGGCACGTCGTGCAGCATCTCCAACGCCACCGTGCCCTGGCCGGCGATCACCGCCGCGTCGTCATAGGGATGGACGAACACCAGGCCGCGCTCGCGCGCCAGCGCATACGCATGCTCCCGCGCGGCTTCGAGGGTGTCGCCATGCAGCACCACTTCGGCGCCGAAGCCGCGGGTGCGCTCCACCTTCACGCCCGGCGTGAACCGCGGCATGACGATCACCGCCGGAATGCCGAGCCGCTGCGCGTGGTAGGCCACGCCTTGGGCGTGGTTGCCCGCGGACATGGCGATGACGCCGCGCGCGCGCTCTTCGGCACTGAGCTGGGCCAGCTTGTTGCACGCGCCGCGCTCCTTGAACGAGGCGGTGAACTGCAGGTTCTCGAACTTGAGAAACACCTGCGCGCCGACGATGTCCGAGAGCGTTCGCGAGGCCACGCATGGCGTGTGCAGGATCTGGCCCTGCAGCCGGCCGGCGGCCTGTTCGATGTCTTTGAGCGAAATCATGCGCACATTGTGGTGCCCCGGCGACGATGCCCGCGGCGGGGCTTACCCGCAGGGGGAATTGCATCAGTGTCTTCCATGCCGGTGCAGTCTGCGTTATGGTGTTTCCACGCCGGGCGGTGCGCGGCATTCACGGAGGCTTCCACCATGGTCAAGCGTTCGTTTCATGGCAGTTCGACGACGGCCCTTCTGCTGTCGCCCGGTCTGGCGCAGGCGCCGGTGCTCGACCTGATGTGCTCGCATTTCGTGCTCACGCTGGCCGCGCGCCAGGGCGCGAAGTTCAACGTCCGGCGCGACCTCAATGGCCTGCTCGCGCTCGCCGGGCGCCACCTGGTGTGGCCGCGCCCGCTGCTGGCGCGGCTGCGCGAATTCCTGGCCCAGCGCTGCCGGGACAACGAGTTCTGGAGCGGTCACGAGGCACTCGACGACCGGGCGTTTCTGGAACGCCACGGCGTCTGGCGCGGGCCGTACGAGGAGGGCTCGCTGTTCTTCTACCTCGACGACTACGCGAAGGATGCGCCGCGAGACCTGCTGGCCGTGCTTGCCGCCACCGGCCAGTGGCTCACGCAGACCTTGAAGAAGCAATCGACACTGGTGGAGAAGAACATCGACGCGCTCGCCGGGCTGCTGCAGCTCAACGGGGCCGAGCGCGCGCTGCTGCTCTACGGCACGCTGGCACGCTACCAGCGCGAGCTGCGCAGCCTGCTCGTGGAGTTCAAGGTGAGCAACGCGGCCGAGGCCTATGCCGCGCTGGCCGAGGTGGCCGGCGTGAACCCGGCCGAACTCGGTGAGGCCCTGCGCGCGGGCTCACGGCTCGAACGCATCGGGCTGGTGGAGAACCTGATTTCCGAACACAACATCACCGATCTGGCCGACCTGATGAAGGTCAGCGAGAAGCTGCCCNCGGTGCTCATGCGCGAATACCGCGACCGCGCCGAGCTCATGGCCGTGTTCACCCGGCCTGCGCCGCCGACCGCCCTCTCGGTGGCGGACTTCGGCTTCGTCGCCGAAGACGTGACGGTGCTGGTGAACCTGCTCAGGCGCGCGGTGGCCGAGCGCGCTATCGGCGTCAACGTGCTGCTGTACGGCNCCNCCGGCACCGGCAAGACCGAACTCTCGCGCGTGATTGCACGCGCCGCAGGTGNNGCGCTGTTCGAGGTCGAACACGCCGATCGCGACGGCAACAACCTCTCCGGCCGCGACCGCTACCGCTCGATGCAGATCGCCCAGTTCTTTCTCAAGGGCACCCAGGAGGCCGCCCTGCTGTTCGACGAGGTGGAAGACGTCTTTCCGCATGTGAGCGTGGACACCGCCGGCCTGCTCGCGCGCCAGGAGCAGCAGGCGCTCTCGGCCGCGGTGAACCATTCGGTCAACGGCAAGGCCTGGGTGAACCAGATCCTCGAATCCAACCCCGTGCCCACCCTGTGGGTGACCAACCGCATCGAGCAGATCGATCCGGCCTTCCGCCGCCGTTTCGCCTACCACCTCGAGCTCAAGTCCCCGCCCNCCGGCGCGCGTGAGCAGCTGGTGCGCAACGCCCTGGCGGGCGTGTCGGTCAGCGAGGCCTTCGTCGCCCGGCTGAGTGCGCGCCGCGGCCTCACGCCGGCGCAGATCCGCACCGCCGTCCGCTTTGCCGAGCTCGCCGGTGACGCGGAGGCGNCCACTGCAGCCCCCGCCTTCGAGGCCTTGGTCGAGCGGCAGCTTCGGCATGCCGATGCCGCCCTGGGCACCGCGCCAGCCAGCAATGCCGTGCGGCCACGGGTGACGACCTGGAACCTGTCGCTGCTGAACACGGAGTCGCGCCATCCGATCGAACGCATGGTCGAGGCGCTCAAGGCACGCGGCCACGGTACGCTGTGCTTCTACGGCNCCCCCGGCACCGGCAAGACGGCCCTGGCCGAGCACATCGCCGAGACCCTGGAACGCCCGCTGATGATTCGTCAGGCCAGCGACCTGATGAGCAAATACGTGGGCGAGACCGAGCAGCAGATGGCCGCGATGTTCCGAGACGCCGAGTCCGAGCAGGCCGTTCTGCTGCTCGACGAGGCCGACAGCTTCCTGCTCGACCGGCGCAGCGCACAGCGTCACTACGAGGTCAGCGAAGTCAACGAGATGCTGCAAGGCATGGAGCGGTTTCGCGGCGTGTTCATCTGCACGACCAATCTGTTCGACCAGCTCGACGCCGCTGCGCTGCGGCGGTTCAGCTTCAAGATTCTGTTCAAGCCGCTGACCGCCGCGCAGCGCGAGGCCATGTTCGTCGCCGAGGCGCTCGCCGGGCGGGCCGACGCGCTGAGCGACGCCGCGCGCGGGCGGCTGGCCCGCCTGGACCGGCTCTGCCCCGGCGACTTCGCGGCCGTGCAACGCCAGGCCGACATTCTCGGCACCGCTTTCAGCCCGGAGGAGTTCCTCGACCAGCTCGAGGCCGAGCACCGCATCAAACCCGAGGTGCGCGAAGCCCGCGGCATGGGCTTCGTGCACTGAAGGACGGCGGGCGGGCCCGTCTGCGTCTCTTTCCTGGCCGCGAACCTCAGAAGTTGTGCATGAATCGGGCGCGTCCGAGCAGGCCGCCGAAATGCACCCAATCAAGGCGCAAAGCGCAGCCGTAGCGCGGGCTACGGCGAGCATTTGCAACGCCGAGTGGACGGTTTTGGGCGGGATGAGCGGGCGTGGCGGGTTCGTTCACAGCTCAGGGCTCCGTGCGCGCACCCACGCGCGGCGCGAGCGCACACATGAGCTCGTAGCCCACGGTGCCCGCTGCCGCAGCCACCTCGTCGATGGGCAGGATCGCGCCCGCGCGGGAGCGCCCNCACAGCGTTACCTCGCTGCCCAGACCCGCATGCGGGACCGGCTCCAGGTCCACCGCCAGCATGTCCATGCTCACACGGCCCACGGTGCGGCAGCGCACNCCNTCGACGAGCACTGGGGTGCCGGTCGGGCACAGCCGCGGATAGCCGTCGGCATAGCCGCAGGCCGCAATGCCGATGCGCATGGGCCCGGGCGCGGTGAAGGTCGAGCCGTAGCCCACCGTGTCGCCGGCCACCAGCTCCTGCGTGGCGATGAGGCGCGTGGCCAGCGTCATGGTGGGCTGCAGACCCCAGTCGGCAATGCCGTGCGCGGGATAGTCCGGCGCGCTGCCGTAGACGGCGATGCCCGGGCGCACCCAGTCGGCGGTGACGGGCACCGGGCCGGCGTCGGTGAGCACCTCGGCATCGGCATGGCGCAGCAGCGCCGCGCTGTTGGACAGGCTGCGCTCGCCCGGCAGGTCGGCCGTGACCGCGGCAAAGACGGCCATCTGTTCGGCGATGCCGCGGGGACCGTCGGCATCGCTGAAGTGCGTCATCAGCGACACCTCACCCACCTGGGGCAGCGCGTCGAGCCGCATCCACGCGGCACGGTAGCGCGCGGGTTTGAAACCCAGCCGGTTCATGCCCGAGTTCATCTTGAGGAACACCCGGTGGGGCTGTTGCGTCTTGTGCGCCGCCAGCATATCGATCTGCGCGTCGCAATGCACCACATGCCACAGGTCCAGCCGCGAGCACACCTCCAGGTCGCGCGGATCGAACACGCCCTCGAGCAGCAGAATCGGCCCGCGCCAACCCAGGTCGCGCAGCCGCGCGGCTTCGTCGAGGTCGAGCAGCGCGAAGCCGTCGGCGGCGCGCAGGCCATCGAACGCGCGCTCGATGCCGTGGCCATAGGCGTTGGCCTTGACGATGGCCCACAGCCGCGCGTCACCGGCCCGCCGGCGCGCCTGCGCGAGGTTGTGCCGCAGGGCTTCGGTGTGGATGAGCGCATGAATCGGGCGGGGCATGGCGTCGCGTGGGGTTCGATGGAGTGACCGCGATTCTGGCACCGCGCTGCGGCGATGCGTCATGGTCTGCGTGATATAACCTGCCGTCGTTCCGACAGCCCCACAGCAAATCACCGGGCATCAGCGCCGCTGATGCGCCNNCCGCAGGAGTTCATGAAGCGCGGTTTCTACACCATCATGGCGGCGCAGTTTNTCAGCTCGCTCGCCGACAACGCGCTGTTCGTGGGGGCGGTGGAGCTGCTGAAGAGCAGTGGCGCGGCCGAGTGGCAGCGCGCGGCCCTGGTGCCCATGTTCGCCTTGTTCTACGTGGTGCTCGCGCCCGTGGTCGGGGCGTTTGCAGACGCCCGCCCCAAAGGGCAGGTGATGTTCATCAGCAATGCAATCAAGGTGCTGGGTTGTCTGATGATGCTGTTCGGCGCGCACCCGCTGCTGGCCTATGCCGTGGTGGGCCTGNGGGCGGCGGCCTACTCGCCGGCGAAGTACGGCATCCTCACCGAACTGTTGCCCGCCTCGCAGCTGGTCAAGGCCAACGGCTGGATCGAGNGGCTGACCATTGCTTCGATCATTCTCGGCGTGCTGCTGGGCGGGCAGCTCGTCGGGCCGAAGCTCTCGGGCCTGCTGCTGGCGGTGGACGTGCCCTTCATCGACACTGGCATCGACACCCCGGCCGAGGCGTCGATTGCCGTGCTGATCGTGGTGTATGCGGTGGCGGCCTGGTTCAACACCCGCATTCCCGAGACCGGCGTGACCCTGCGCCCGCTGCCGCGCAACGTGTTGGCCCTGCTGCCCGATTTCTGGCAGTGCAACACCCGCCTGTGGCGTGACCGGCTCGGGCAGATCTCGCTGGCGACCACCACGCTGTTCTGGGGCGTGTCGGGCAATCTGCGCTACATCGTGCTGGCCTGGGCTGCCGCCGCGCTGGGCTACAGCACCACCCAGGCCTCGTCCCTGGTGGGCGTGGTGGCCATCGGAACGGCCGTGGGTGCGGTGCTCGCCTCGCTGCGCTGCCGGCTGGAGATGGCGCCGAGGGTGATGCCGCTGGGCATCCTGATGGGTGTGCTGGTGATCGGCATGAATTTCATCGGCAACGTGTGGGTCGCGGTGCCGTTCCTGATTCTGCTCGGCGGGCTCGGCGGCTTCATGGTGGTGCCGATGAACGCCTTGCTGCAGCATCGCGGGCACAACCTGATGGGCGCAGGCCGCTCGATTGCCGTGCAGAACTTCAACGAGCAAGCCGCCATCCTGGGCATGGGTGCGCTCTACAGCCTGTTCACCGGCCTGGGTCTGTCTGCATTCGGCGCCATCACCGGCTTCGGTCTGGTGGTGGCGGGCAACATGTGGCTGATCCAGCGCTGGCATGCGCGCAACCTGCGCGAGCACCCGGAAGAGGTGCAACACCTGATCGCGATTGCCCGGGGCGACCGCAGCCATGGCTGAGGCCGCGCGCACGCGGCGCGCGGCTTGTCGGTGCTGGCGCTGGCCTTCAATGCCCTGGTCTGGGGGCTTTCTTGGTGGCCGCTGCGCACGCTGCACGATCTCGGCGTGCATCCCTTGTGGGCCACCGCTCTCGTGTACGGCGCCGTCCTGCTGGCGATGGGGCTCTGGAAGCCTTCGATGCTGCGCGGCATGCGTTCGCACCGGGGCTTGTGGTGGCTGGCGCTGGCCTCCGGTCTGACCAACGTCTGCTTCAACTGGGCGGTGACGGTGGGCGACGTGGTGCGGGTGGTGTTGCTGTTCTACCTGATGCCGGCGTGGTCGGTGCTGCTGGCGTGGGCGCTGCTGAACGAACGCCCCAGCGCCGGCGCCCTCATGCGGCTGGTGCTGGCCCTGGCGGGTGTGACGCTGGTGCTCAAACCGGTTGACTCGCCCTGGCCCGTGCCCGAGGGCCTGGCCGATGGCCTGGCGCTGGCTGGTGGGCTGAGTTTTGCGCTGACCAACGTGCTGCTGCGCCGGCTGCGCGACACGCCGGGAGAATCGCGCGCGCTGGCGATGTTCGGCGGCGGGACCGTCACGGCGCTGGTCGTCGCGCTGGCCACGCAAGGCGGGGCGGCGCTGCAGGCCTTGCAGGCAGCACCCCTGGCGCAGTGGCTGCCGGTAGCCTTCGGTCTGGCAACGGCGTTCCTGCTGGGCAATCTGGCGCTGCAGTACGGTGCGGCGCGCCTGCCGGCACAGGTGACGGCGCTGGTGATGCTCTCCGAAGTGGTGTTCGCCAGCCTGTCCTCGGTGGCCCTGGGGGCGGCGGAGCTTTCTGCGCGCACGCTGACTGGTGGTGCGCTGGTGGTGCTGGCGGCGGCGCTGGCCGCCTGGCCGCGCGCCCGCTAAGGCAACGCTGAATAAGTCCCTGCGATGACGCGCGCGCGGCCGCGGGATGGAATGCGAGGCGCAAAGCGCAGCCATAGCGGCGGCTATGGCGAGCATTTGCAACGAAGCAGACCGCCCGCGGCCGGGATGCGCGGCGCGCGAGGGACTTGTTCAGCGTTGCCCTAACCGCCTGCGCGTGCGACGCCAGGTTCAGCGGCGCGGCGCGGATTTGCGCAGGTACTGGCGCAAGGCCGGCGCTTCCTCGGGCAGCACCATCCAGGCATCGCAGCCGGCCAGCCAGGCGAAGGCGCGGCGCAGGCGCGGCCGCGACTTGGCCAGCACCACCATGCGCGGTGCGCGCTTCGCGGGATGGCGGCGGTTGTGCCGGTGAAGGGCGCGGCAGCTCGCAAGGGTGTCGACGCCGAGGGATTCGTCGTCGAACAGCACGAAGTCGTAGGTCTCGACCTGGATACGGGCGAGCGCCGCCAGTGTGCCTGTGGCATGGTCGACGACGAAGCCCAGGCGGCCGAGCGCGCGCATCAACGCGCTTTGCAGCAATCGCGTGTGTCCGATGAGCAGCACGCGGCCGCGAGAGGTGGAACTGTCGGGGAACTCGGAGGAGACGCTGTCGCCCCCGCCCGCACTGGGCGCGGCGACAGCCCCGAGGTCGCCGATGGCGGAACGGTCACTGCCTCTTCCTCTTCGACCCCGCCCGGCGCGGCCACCGGCTCTGGAGCGACCGGCGCCGCCTCGATCTTGAGCCGGCCCGGTGGAACCGGCGCGACGACCGGCTCGGCCGCTGGCACGTCCACTGCCGCCTTGCGCTGCGCATCGCGCCACAGCAGCACGCTGCTCTCGTCGATGGGCGCGTGGCGTTGGGGGCAAGCGTCGCGGTGGCGACCGATTCGAGTTCCGAGGGAGAAAACGGCTTGGTCGCCGCGAAATCCGGCGCGGGCGCAATGTCGCTGCCGGCCGCTTCCCGCCGCAAGGGCGCAAACGGCTCGGTGGCGGCGAATGCGGGCGCCCGTTCGGTGGGACGGGTGGCCTGGAAGGCTTGCGTGGCCTCGAGGGTCTGCGTGGGTTCGAAAGGCCGGGTGGGCTCGAAGCTGCGCGAGGGCTCGAACGCAGGCCTGGCCGCCACGGACTCCTGGGCGCTCGCGGTGCTGACCGGCGGTGCGTCAGACCAGGCGGTGGCAGCCGGCATCAGGCGATGGATGGCTTCGCCGAGGCGGGCGACGTCGAGCGGGCGCTCAACGCTGGGCCAATGCGACGCCCGCAAGGGCGTGCCGACCTGCAGAACGGCCTGCAGTTCCGAGGCATCCACGCGAGAGCATGGCCGCCGCGTCGTCGCCATTGACGATGATGAGGTCGGCGCGCTTGAGGTCGAGCGTGATGCGGTACCGCCGGTCTTGCGCGACGAAGGCGTCGATGCACTGCCGCTCGTGCGGTGGCAGACCGATGCTGGCGATGCGGATGGAAGCACTCATCGGGCGAGCAAGGGCTTGAACGGGGTTTTCGGCCGGGTGGACGTCAAGAACGCGCGAAAGCTTAGGGCAAACCAGCCGGCCGCGGGCGTGCGGCACACATCGCAGTCGGCAAAACTGCGAACTTCGACCGCAGAGGCTGCGTGCCGGCGGGCAGCCAGACCACCGCCCCGAAGGTCAGCGCCGCAGATAGGCAAGCAGCGAGGCACGGTGCAGCGGCACTTGCAGCCAGGTGTCGCAGCCGGCGAGCCACGCCCGCAGCCGCGGCCACCAGCGACGGTGGTCGGAAATGACGATCACCCGCGACGGGCGTGCGGCCGGCGCGACTTCGCGGCCGATGCGCCGGCACAGCGCGATGGCCGCCGGGCCGAGGGACACCTCTATGAGGAATACGAAGGCATAGCGCTTGCGGCTCATCTGGCGCAGCGCGGCTTCAGGATCGGCGGCGAATTCGGTGGTGTAGCCCGAGGACTTGAGGATGCGCAGCAGCCCGCCGGTGGCCGTGCCGGGCTGGCTGACCACGAGGATGAGCGTGGAGCCTTCGGGCACGGGCGCGTGGCCGTCGTCCTCCCAGTCGGAGGGGACGACCGAGGGCATGGTGGTGACGACCCGGGTGTCTTCGAAGCCGGTGGTTTCGCCATGACCCGGGCAAACAACCGCCGGGCGGATGGCGCGGCGGGACCGGGCACGGTGTCGTGCGGGTCGGGCACCGGCTGCGGCGCTGGAACGGGCGGTACGGCCGGTGGCTCGGGCGGCCGCGGGGGCTCCGGCGCGACCGGCTGCGGGGCGGCCGCTGCCGGGGGCGGCGCGCCGTCCGCCGGCATCTCATGCGGGCCGGCCTCGGCATGCACGAGCATGAGCTTGGCGGCTTCGATGACGGCATGCAGCCGCAGGGGCCGTGCGATCACCGGCCAGCCGGTGCCCGCGTCGCTGGTGCCGAGCAGCAGCACCTTGGCCTGCGGCGCATCGTGCTGCAGCGTGCGCAGGGCGTCGACGTTGCGGGCGTCGGCGATGACGAGCCAGGCGTCGAGTGGGCTGTCGACCTGCACGGCGCCGGGGATGGGCGAGCCGCCCTCGGGGAACAAGGCCTCGGACAGCAGCACCCGCTCGGTGGGAGACAGGCCGAACAAGGCGATGGGTCGCGTGGAAACCATGAGGGGTGGCGGATAGGGCAGCAAAACTGCGGAAGGGGAGCCGTCATCGCAGCCTCCCGCGCGACGGACGTATCAATTTGTAGGAATTATTGCCGGGAACCCGTTTGCGCGCGAGGGCCACGTGCCGGCCCGCATACTGCGGCTTTCCACAGGAGACCTCGACCATGACCACCGTCTATGACTTCGAAGCCCAGGACATCAGCGGACAGCCGGTTGCGCTGTCGCGTTTCCGCGGCAAGGTGTTGCTGATCGTCAACACCGCGAGCGCCTGCGGTTTCACGCCGCAACTGGCCGGCCTGCAGGCCCTGCACGAACAGTGGGCCGCGCGCGGCCTGGTGGTGCTGGGTTTTCCGTGCAACCAGTTCGGCGGACAGGACCCGGGCAGCGATTCGGAGATCGCCACCTTCTGCCAGCGCAACTACGGGGTGAGCTTCCCGATGATGTCGAAGGTGGAGGTCAACGGGGCAGGCGCGCACGCGCTGTTTCGCTGGCTGACGAAGGAGGCGCCGGGTCTGCTGGGCACCCAGGCGATCAAATGGAACTTCACCAAGTTTCTGGTGGGCAAGGACGGGCAGGTGATCCGCCGCTATGCGCCGACCGACGAGCCGCGCGCCCTGGAGAAGGACATCGAGGCGGCGCTGGCGGCCTGAGGGCAACGCTGAATAAGTCCCCGCGATGGCGCGCGCCTGGCCGCGGGATGGGGTGCGAGGCGCAAAGCGCAGACATAGCGGGGGCTATGGCGAGCATTTGCTTTGAGGTAGCCCGCCCGCCGCCAGGATGCGCGGCGCGCGAGGGACTTGTTCAGCGTTGCCTGAGCCTCAGACGGCGGCTTCGCGCGCGTCGGCCGCGGGCGCGTCCTGGCGTTGACGGTTGTGCCGCGCGCGCCAGGGCTTCGCGCACGCTGCCCACCGGCAGGCCGTAGGTCTGGGCGAACGCGCCTGGCGAGGCACCGCTGGCTTCGAAGGCCCGCAGCAGGGCTTCGTCGCTCGCAGCGCGCTGGGCCGCGCGGCTGAGCGCTTCGTCGAGCAAGGCGTTGGCGGCTTCGTCGCGGCTGCGCACGCGCTCCCGGTATGCCGCCGGGGTGAGGCTGGAGCGCTCATAGGCGCGCAGCATGCGGCGGATCAGGTCTTCGCGGGCGTCNGGCGCCGGGGCCCGAGGCGCGCGGGCCACTTCAAGCAGGGCGTGGTGCACATGCTCGGGTGCCATGGGCTCCACGACGGCGCCGCTGAGGTCGTGCCGCGGCTCCCCGCCNGCCACGGCGCGCAGATAGCGGGTGGAGCGGG
Source organism: Burkholderiaceae bacterium (assembly GCA_013693755.1). GTDB lineage: Bacteria > Pseudomonadota > Gammaproteobacteria > Burkholderiales > Burkholderiaceae_C > Tibeticola. The sequence goes on along the minus strand of CP059256.1, from coordinate 1,848,509 downwards.
TGTGCTGGGCCAGCGCGAGCTTGAGCTCGGCCCCATCGAACTCCGGGTGGGCGGCGCACAGGTCCTGGAAGATGCCGCGCTTGAGCGGGCGCGCGGTGGCCCCGAACAAGGCCGGATGGCACTCGGCCAGGCGCGCGAGCAGCGGGTGTTTGCGCGAGGCGCCGCGGGCCGCGCGCGCTGGAGGCGGCACGGAACCGCGGGTCGCGTCCGCGGGCGGCGTGGCCGCTTCGGGCACGACGGCGGCTGCAGGCACGGGGTGGCCTCGGCCAGCGGGGGCGGCAGGTGATCGGGCAGGTTCATGGGGTGGGGGAACGAGCGGAAACCGTCCCACGGGCGACCATGCCGCCGCGCAGGAAACCCGCCATCATGCCAGAGGGCCGGCGGGGTGACGCAGGGCGAGGCGCGGTGTACCCCCGCGCACCGTCCACCAGGGTTGCGTGGCGCTTGCGATGGCGTTGCTTTATCGCGCGGCGTCTCGGCTCGGCGCGGCCTGCAGCCAGTCGTCGAGGGTTTCGACCCAGTGCCGCACCGGGGTGTCGGTGCCCGCTTGCAGGTGGGTGATGCAACCGATGTTGGCGCTGACGATGGCGTCGGGCTTGAGGGCGCCAAGATGGGCGAGTTTGCGCTCGCGCAGCTGCTGCGAGCGTGGCNNCTGCAGCACGCTGTAGGTGCCGGCCGACCCGCAGCACAGATGCGACTCGGCGGGCAGTTCCACGCGAAAGCCCAGGGCGCCGAGCTGTGTCTCCACATGGCCGCGCAGTTGCTGGCCGTGCTGCAGCGTGCACGGAGGGTGGTAGGCCAGGCGCGGCGCGGCGGCGCGGATGGCCGCCACGGCGTCGGGCCGGCGCTCGGCGAGCGTGCGGGCGATGTCGGGCAGCAGTTCGGAGAGGTCGCGGGTGAGCGCGCTCACGCGCGCGGCGCGCTCGGCGTAGGCGGGGTCGTGCTGCAGGTGGTGGCCGTATTCCTTGACGGTGACACCGCAGCCCGAGGCGTTCATGATGATGGCCTCCACCGCGCCGGAGGCGATGTGCGGCCACCAAGCATCGATGTTCGCTCGCATTTGCGCGAGGCCGCCCGCCTGGTCATTGAGGTGGAACTTCACCGCCCCGCAGCAGCCGGCTTCGGGCGCGATCAGGGTCTGGATTCCGCAGGCGTCGAGCACGCGCGCGGTCGCAGTGTTGATGTTGGGCTGCATGGCCGGCTGCACGCAGCCCGCGAGCATCAGCACCTTGCGTGCATGGGTCTGCGTGGGCCAGGCGCCGGCGTTCTGCGGCGCGGGCACCTTGGCCTTGAGCGCTTCGGGCAGCAGACCGCGCACCGCCTGCCCGAGCTTCATCGCCGGGGCGAACAGCGCGGAGGTCAGGCCTTCCTTGAGCGTCCAGCGCAGCAGGCGTTCGCCGGCCGGGCGCGGCACTTTGTCTTCGACGATCTGGCGGCCGATGTCGACCAGATGGCCGTACTGCACGCCGCTGGGGCAGGTGCTTTCGCAGTTGCGGCAGGTGAGGCAGCGGTCGAGGTGGAGTTGCGTCTTGCGCGTGGGCGTGGCGCCTTCGAGCACCTGCTTGATGAGGTAGATGCGCCCGCGCGGGCCGTCGAGTTCGTCGCCCAGGAGTTGGTAGGTCGGGCAGGTGGCGGTGCAGAAACCGCAGTGCACGCACTTGCGCAGAATCGCTTCGGCTTCGCGGCCGGCGTCGGTGGCGGCGTATTCGGGNGCCAGTTGGGTTTGCATGGGACGGGCGCGGGAGGTTCAGCGGATCACGCCGTGTGAACCAGACCAGGGTTGAGGATGCCGTGGGGTCGAATTCGGCGCGCAGGCGGCGGTTGAGGTGCCGAGCACCGGGTCTTGGACATCCAACGGCCCATACCCCAGCGCCGAATGGTCAGGTTCCGCTCCGAAAGAGTAGCGCTTCCACCCACTTCACGCGCCTGGGCGGCCAGCGCGGGCGCGGCGGCGGGCGGCGCGAGCACCCAGCGCTGCGCGCCCTGCCACTCCACCCACGCGGCGCCGTGCTGCCCCGGCACCGGCGGCAGCACCGGCGCCGTCTGCGGCAGCGAGAGGCGCCACAGCGCCAGCCCCGCGGGCCGGTCGGTGAAGAACGGGTCGGCCTGGTCGCGCAGGGCGACCCACAGCGCCTGAGCCGCGTCCTCGGCCAGCCGCTCGCCGCCCAGGCTGCGGCCGGCGGATTCCACCGCAGCGACGGCACCGCGCAGACGCAGGTAGAGCACGCCGCGGCCGGCTTCTTCGCGCCAGAGGCTGGCGTTGAGCGGCAGCGGCTGCGCGCCCCAGCGGTGGAGCTGCTCCAGCGCCTCGGCCTGGCCGAGCTCGAAGCGCAGCGTGGCCTCGGCCGGCGCACGGGGCAGCACCTTGAGGCTGACCTCGACCAGCACGCCCAGCGTGCCCCAGCTGCCCGCCATGAGCCGCGAGACGTCGTAGCCGGCCACGTTCTTCATCACCTGCCCGCCGTAGCGCAGCAGCTCGCCGCGGCCGTTGAGCATCTGCACGCCCAGCACATAGTCGCGCACCGCGCCGGCGCTGGCGCGCGCCGGGCCCGACAGGCCCGCGGCCACCATGCCGCCGACGGTGCCGCCCGTCCCGAAGCGCGGCGGCTCGAAGGCAGCACCTGCGCATGGGCGGCCAGGGCGGCTTCGAGCTCGGCCAGCGGCGTACCCGCCAGCGCGGTGACGACGAGCTCGGTGGGCTCGTGGCTCACGATGCCCGCCAGCGGCCGCAGGTCCAGCGGCGTGGCGGTGGCGGTGCGGGTGAGGAAGGCCTTGGTGCCGCCGCCGTGGATGCGCAGCGGCGTGCGCTGGGCGGCGGCTTCGCGCACCGTGCGGATCAGGGAATCGAGCGCGGAATCAAGCATGCCCCCGATGGTACGGGGGCGTGCGCGGCGGCGGCTGAATTTTTGAACCGGCGGCGTGCGGGTTTTGGGCTCACCCGGACACAAAAAACCCGCCGAAGCGGGTTGAAACTTGGAGGAGAAACCGGCCCGGGAAGGCCTGGGTGTGCCGGGGTGGGATGGGGCCCACCCCGGTGGCACCGCTCAACGGTTGTAGGCCGTCTCGCCGTGCGAGGTGATGTCCAGACCTTCGCGTTCGTCTTCTTCCGAGACCCGCAGGCCCACGGTGAGGTCGACGATCTTGTAGGCCACGAAGGACACCACACCCGACCACACCACCGTCAGCAGCACGGCCTTGGCCTGCGTCCAGACCTGGGCGGCGATGGAGTAGTCGGCCGCCGTCACCACGCTGGCGGTGACCCAGTCGGCCACGTAGCCCGGGCCGCCGAGGGCGGGGCTGTTGAACACGCCGGTGAGCAGCGCGCCCAGGATGCCGCAGACGCCGTGCACGCCGAAGACGTCGAGCGAGTCGTCCGCGCCGAGCAGCTTCTTCAGGCCGTTGACACCCCACAGACCCGCGAAGCCCGACAGCAGCCCGATGATGAGCGCGCCGCCGATGCCCACGTTGCCCGCCGCCGGCGTGATGGCCACCAGACCGGCCACCGCACCCGAGGCCGCGCCCAGCATGGACGCCTTGCCGCGCATGAGGGCTTCACCCGCGCTCCAGGCCAGCACCGCGGCCGCCGTGGCACCGAAGGTGTTGATGAAGGCCAGCGCGGCGGTGCCGTTGGCTTCCAGCGCGGAGCCGGCGTTGAAGCCGAACCAGCCCACCCACAGCAGCGAGGCCCCCACCATGGTCAGCGTCAGGCTGTGCGGGGCCATGGCTTCCTTGCCGTAGCCGATGCGCTTGCCCACCATGAAGGCGCCGACCAGGCCGGCCACGGCGGCGTTGATGTGCACCACGGTGCCGCCGGCGAAGTCCAGCGCGCCCCACTGCCAGATCAGGCCGGCCTTGGCGTTGAGGCCGTCGACCACCTCCTTGGAGGTGTAGGCGTCCGGCCCNATCCAGAACCAGACCATGTGCGCGATCGGCACATAGCTGAAGGTGAACCAGATCACCATGAACAACAGCACGGCGGAGAACTTGATGCGCTCGGCAAAGGAACCGACGATGAGCGCGCAGGTGATGCCGGCGAACGTGGCCTGGAAGACGGCGAAGACGATCTCCGGGATCACCACGCCCTTGCTGAAGGTGGCGCCGTTGGCAAAGGTGCCGGCGGCGTTGTCCCAGATGCCCTTCATGAACAGCCGATCAAAGCTGCCGACGAAGGAGCCGCCCTCGGTGAAGGCGAGGCTGTAGCCGTAGATGAACCACAGCACCACGATCAGCGAGAAGGTGACCATCACCTGCATCAGCACCGACAGCATGTTCTTGCTGCGCACCAGGCCGCCGTAGAACAGCGCCAGGCCCGGCACCGTCATCATGATGACGAGCAGCGTGGCCACCATCATCCAGGCGGTGTCGCCCTTGTTGGGCACCGGCTCGGGCGCCTTGGCTTCGGCGGCGGGGGCCGCCGGGGCCGCAGCCGCAGGAGCAGCGGCGGCTTCGGCGGGCTTGGCCTCGGCGGAGGCGGCTGCGGCGGGGCCGCGTCGGCCGCGGGCGCGGCGGTTTGCGCAAGGGCGGCGCCGCCAAACAGCAGCCCGAGCCCCAGCGCGAGGGAGGCAATCAGGGTTTTCATGTCAGTGTCCTCGTGGGGTGGGGTCAGAGGGCGGTGTCGCCCGTCTCGCCGGTGCGGATGCGGATGACCTGCTCGAGCGAGGAGACGAAGATCTTTCCGTCGCCGATCTTGCCGGTGCGTGCGGCGTTCTCGATGGCTTCGATGACGCGCTCGGCCAGGGCCTCGGGCACGGCGGCCTCGACCTTGACCTTGGGCAGAAAGTCCACGACGTATTCCGCGCCGCGGTAGAGCTCGGTGTGGCCTTTCTGCCGCCCGAAGCCCTTGACCTCGGTGACGGTGATGCCCTGCACCCCGATGCCCGAGAGCGCTTCGCGCACCTCGTCGAGCTTGAAGGGCTTGATGATGGCGGTGATGAGTTTCATGACTCCTCCTGCGTGGATGGGCGCTTGCGCCGCCTCAGAAGCTGTATTTGAGGCCCAGCACCAGCGCGCTGCGGCCGGTGAACTTGCCGCCCGGGGTGACGTAGAGCGTCTTGTCGGCGTTGGTGCCCACGGCGGCGACGGTGCCGGTCAGGCCGTTGCCGAAGTCCTTGGCCAGCGTGAGCGACCAGTCGGTGTAGGAGCCGGCGCTGAAGTTCTTGATGCGCTGGCGGCCCACGTGCGGGGTGAGCGTCATGCCGTCGCCGAGGTCGATGGCGGCGCTCAGGTCGAGGTAGCCGCTGTTCTTGCTGTCGGGCACGCCGAAGAGATTGGAGACGCTGTGCGAGTACTTGGCGGTGAACATGCCGTAGGTCAGCGCGCCGTAGAGCTCGTCGGTGTTGGCGTTGGCGCCCGTCACGTCCTTGAGCTTGTTGCTCGGGTATTCATAGCGCAGGTAACCCACGTCGAAGCCGAGGTCNCTGGCGATCTCGCCCTTGTAGCCCGCATAGAGGTCGAGCTCGAACGAGCCCTTGCTGGCGCCGGCGTCCTTGATCCACTTGATGGTCGAGCCCCAGGCGCCGACGTAGAAGCCGCTCTTGTGGCTGAAGTCGATGCCGCCCTGCAGCGCCGGGTCAAGCCGGGACTGGGAAATGCCGCGGTAGCGGTAGTCGGTGACCACGCCCACGTTGTAGCCCAGGGTGAAGTCGGGCTCGGGCTTGGCGGACTGCGCCAGCGCGCCGGTGCTGCCCAGCAGCGCGGCGAAGGAGGCGAGGACGAGAGGAAGGCGGCTGTGCTTCATGATGAACTCCAGGCGGTGTTGAGGAAGGAACGTCTCGCAGACCCTCAAGCACGGAGCGTGCCAGCCCCAGGCCAGGGGTTTTCCATCGCTGATACAGGGAATTACAGTATGATGAACTGTATGAAATGCCAGTACGCACCAAGGCGGTGCATCTTTGCACCACGGCCACGCCACGCCAGTGCGCGCCCGTGCGGGAGCGGCCGATGAGCCTTGCTTTGGTGCAGAGCCGCGCCCTGCTCGGGCTGGAGGCCGCCGCGGTGACGGTGGAGGTGCACCTAGCCAATGGCTTGCCCAGCTTTACGCTGGTGGGCCTGGCCGACGTGGAGGTGAAGGAGGCGCGCGAGCGGGTGCGCTCGGCGCTGCAGAACGCGGGGCTGGAGTTCCCAAGCAACAAGCGCATCACCGTCAACCTCGCGCCGGCCGATCTGCCCAAGGACTCGGGGCGGTTCGACCTGCCGATTGCGCTCGGCATCCTGGCCGCGAGCGGGCAGATCGACGCCGCGCGCCTGGCCGGCTACGAGTTCGCGGGCGAACNNTCGCTCTCGGGCGAACTGCGCGCGGTGCGTGGCGCGCTGGCCATGAGCCTGGCGCTGCACCGCCAGGCCGTGCAGGCCCGGCTGGTGCTGCCGCCCGGCAGCGCCGAAGAGGCCGCGCTGGTGCCCGGCGCCGAGGTCTACCGCGCGCGCCACCTGCTCGACGTGGTGCGGCATTTCGCCGCCGCGCCGGATGGCGCCGAACCGGACCCGGCCCCGGCCGAGGGCTGGAGCCGCCTGCAACCGACGCCCCTCGCCCCGGCCGACAGCTACGCGGACCTGGCCGACGTCAAAGGCCAGGCGGCGGCCCGGCGCGCGCTGGAGATCGCCGCCGCGGGCGGGCACAGCGTGCTGCTGGTGGGGCCGCCGGGCGCGGGCAAGTCCATGCTCGCGCAGCGCNTTGCCGGCCTCTTGCCGCCGATGACGGTGGACGAGGCGCTGGAGAGTGCCGCCGTGATGAGCCTGGCCGGGCGCTTTTCGCTGGCACGCTGGTCGCAACGCCCCACGGGCAGCCCGCACCACACGGCCAGCGCGGTGGCACTGGTGGGCGGGGGCTCGCCGCCGCGGCCGNGGGAGATCTCGCTCGCCCACCACGGTGTGCTGTTCCTCGATGAGCTGCCGGAGTTTCCCNGCGCCGCGCTCGAAGCCCTGCGCGAGCCGCTGGAGACGGGGCAGATCCGCATCGCCCGGGCCGCGCAGCGCGCGGACTTTCCGGCGCGCTTTCAGCTCATCGCCGCCATGAACCCCTGCCCCTGCGGCTGGCTGGGCTCGCGCACCCAGGCCTGCCGCTGCACGCCCGACCAGGTGGCGCGCTACCAGGGCAAGCTCAGCGGCCCGCTGCTCGACCGCATCGACCTGCATGTGGAAGTGCCCGCGCTGCCGGCCGAGGAGCTGCTCGCCGCCGCTGCCGGCGAGCCCACGGCCACCGTGCGCGCACGCTGCATGGCCGCGCGTGAGCGGGCGCTGGCGCGCCAGGGCACGCCGAACCAGGCCTTGCAGGCGCGCGCGCTCGAAGCACAGCTGAACCTGGAGGCAGCGGCCACCAAGTTCGTCAACACCGCGGCGGCGCGGCTGGGCTGGAGCGCGCGCGCCATCCACCGCGCACTGCGGGTGGCGCGCACCATCGCCGACCTGGCCGGCAGCGACACCACGCAGGTCGCCCACGTGGCCGAGGCCATCCAGCTGCGCCGCGCCCTGCGCGCACGGCCGTGAAGGCCGTGAAGGCCGCGACCGCCGCCACCCGGCGGGCTTGCGCGCCGCCCGAACATCGACCAGGACCCGAGCGACGGCCCGTCGAAACGATGCGTCGCGTTCGCCCGTGTGTCGTGTGCGGCCGGACGGTCGGGGGCGATGGGCGGTGGCTGGTGCCCGGTTGACGGCCGTTGGGGGTGCGTCAAGGCCGCACAGCACCCCGGCGACGAAATTTCGAGCATTTCGGCCGGAACCCCAGCGCCAACCGGTCAGGTTTCGCTACAAAAACAGGAGTTACAGACCATCCGCGCGCACGGTGCGGATGGTCTTGCGCGCGTCCGGGCCGATCTGCGCGAGCTCCTGCGCGAGGATGCGCAGCACGCCCTCGGCGTCCATGTCGCGCCAGGGCAGCACGCCCACCACCACGTGAAAGCGCAGCACCTCGTGGCCCGGCACCAGCGGCGAGGGCCGCAGGCCNTGGGCGACGATCTGCGTGGCCAGCGCGCTGGCGTCGGTCGGGCCCTTGGGTCGCTGCGCGAGGATGGCGAACACATGGTCGTCCACCCGCGCCACCACGTGCCCCTCGCGGGCGGCGCTGCGCAGGTGGGCGGCGGCCAGCACCAGGGCGCGCTCCTTGATCTGCGCGCCGTGCTCGTGCATGAGCAGGCGCAGGTTGGCCAGCTCCACCAGCAGCAGCGCGAACGGCACCTCGTTGCGGGTCTGGTCNATTTCGGCGCGCAGCGCGTCGAGCAGGCGCTTGCGCGTGGCCAGGCCGGTCAGCGGGTCGGTGACGGCGAGGTCGCGCGCACGCACGCGGGCTTCACTCTGCTCGGCCAGGCGCCGGTTGAGGCCATAGAACAACAGCGGCATCTCCACCGCCGAGCCCAGCAGCAAGCCGTATTCCGACAGAAATCCCGAGGGCAGCAGCCCGAAGTTGCGCGCCAGCGGCAGCGCCCCGCCGATGAGGATGGGCGCGAACCCCAGTGCGAACCAGCGGCTGTGCGGGTCGCCGCGCGCCACGGCCAGCAGCAGCAGAACCATGACCACCGCCATCGACAGCGTGAGCAGCCGCATCGAAAGTTCGAAGCCGGCAGTGGTGGGGTGCAGCAGGTCGAACGCTGCCACCGCCAGCAGCGCCAGCACCAGGCCCACCGCCAGCCGGTCCAGCAGCCGCGAGTAGCGCTTCGGGCTGGCCACGATGCGCACGAAGGCCAGCCCCAGCGCGCCGGCGAACACGGGCATGAAGAAAGTGATAGGGTTGCTCAGCCACGGCCACTCGGGCCAGACCACCAGGCTGCCCGCGCCGGTCATGCCGGCCTGGGCCAGCGCCATGGCGCTGACGTAACCGGCGTATAGGCCGAAGGCGCGGTCGCTGTAGACCACGGCATTGGCCGCGGCCACACTGATGGCCAGCAGCGCCAGGCCGAAATAAATGCCGAGCAGGAACATCGCGCGCTGCTCGGTCTCGGCCACCTGCTGCTGCGTCTTGAGAAAAAGGCCCGCTGTGAAAGGCACGCGCGCATGCTCGATGCGCACGAAGTATGGCACCTCGCGCTCGATGGCGCGGCTCAGCCGCAGGTGCGGCTTGCGCCCGCGGTGTTCNCATGCACTTTGCGCCAGGCTGTCGCCGCCCTGGCGCAGCACCCAGGCGTTCTCGCCGTCGCGGTAGAACAGGGTGACCCGGTCCACGCCGGGCGGGTCCACGTCGAGCATCCAGTCCGGCCCGTCATGCGGCTTGTAGGCGACGAAGCGCACCCACAGCGCGTCGCCGCGCTCGAGCGTGACGGCGTGGCCCGCCTCGCGCGTCTGCCAGCCGCTGGCGCGCTCGACCGCCTCGACGTCGAGCCCTCCGCCGCGGTCGAGCAGCCACTCGCTGCGACCGGCCAGCGCCAGTTCGCCGCGCTCGCTGGACAGCCGCAAGGCCTCGGGCGCCGCCCAGGCCGCGCCTGCGGCGCCCAGCAGCCCGAGCGCCCAGGCCAGCACCCACGCCGCCAGCCCCAAGTGCCGCCACGAGCGGTTCGGGCGCGGGCCGCCGGCGTTCATGAAGGGTTCCCTCAGAGATTCGGGCCGAGCCAGCGGCGCAGTTCGGCCGCCTCCACGCCGCTGCGCGCGGCGAGGTCGGCGAGCTGGTCTTCGCCGATGCGGCCGACGTTGAAATACTGGCTCTGCGGGTGGCTGAAATAAAAGCCGCTGACGCTGGCCGCCGGCGTCATGGCCAGGCTCTCGGTCAGGCCCATGCCGATGGCCTCGCACTGCAGCAGCCGGAACAGGCCGCGCTTGACGCTGTGGTCCGGGCAGGCCGGGTAACCCGGCGCGGGGCGAATGCCCTGGTATTGTTCCTTGATGAGCGCCTCCAGGCTCAGCGCCTCCTGCGGCGCGTAGCCCCAGAGGTCGGTGCGCACGCGCCAGTGCAGCCACTCGGCAAAGGCCTCGGCCAGGCGGTCGGCCAGGGCCTTGAAGAGGATGGCGGAGTAGTCGTCGTGCGCGGCGAGGAAAGCCTGCTCCCTGCGCTCGGCATCGAGCCCGGCCGTCACCGCGAAGGCGCCGAGGTAGTCGGCGGCCACGCCGCGCGGGGCGATGAAGTCGGCCAGGCAGCGGCTCGGGCGCATCTGGCCGTCCACCTCCTCCTTGGCGGCCTGCTGGCGCAGGCCGAACCAGGTCAGCGCCACCTCGCTGCGGCTGTCGTCGGTGTAGAGCTCGATGTCGTCGTCGCGAACCGTGTTGGCCGGGTACAGGCCCACCACCCCGCTGGCCGTGAGCCAGCGCCCCTCGATGAGCTTCTTCAGCATGGCCTGCGCGTCGGCAAACACCTTGCGCGCCTGTTCGCCCACCACCGCGTCGTCGAGGATGGCGGGGTATGGCCCGGCGAGGTCCCAGGTCTGGAAGAACGGGCCCCAGTCGATGAAGCGGGCGAGTTCGGCCAGGTCCACGTTGCGGAACTCGCGCCGGCCGATGAACTTCGGCACCGGCGGCGTGTAGCCCGACCAGTCGATGGCGGTCTTGTTTGCCCGCGCCTGCGCCAGCGGCCACAGCGCGGTCGGCTTCTTGCCCGCGTGCTGGGCGCGCACCCGGGCGTAGTCGGCGTTGAGCTCGGCGAGGTATTCGCGGCGCTGGTCGCCGATGAGGCTCTGCGCAACGCTCACGCTGCGCGAGGCGTCGGGCACGTAGACCACCGGGCCGTCGTAGTGGGGCGAGATCTTCACCGCCGTGTGCACCCGGCTGGTGGTGGCGCCGCCGATGAGCAGAGGCGTGCCGCGCTCGCGGAAGTACGGGTCCTTCTGCATTTCGGAGGCCACGTACTGCATCTCCTCGAGACTGGGCGTGATCAGCCCCGACAGCCCCACGATGTCGGCCCCTTCGGCCTTGGCCCGCGCGAGGATCTCATGGCAGGGCACCATCACGCCCATGTTCACCACCTCGAAGTTGTTGCACTGCAAGACCACCGTGACGATGTTCTTGCCGATATCGTGCACATCGCCCTTAACGGTGGCAATCACGATCTTGCCCTTGCTCTGCACCGCCTGGCCGGCGGCGGCCTGCTGTTGCTTTTCCGCTTCGATGTAGGGCAGCAGGTGGGCCACGGCCTGCTTCATCACCCGCGCGCTCTTGACCACCTGCGGCAGGAACATCTTGCCCGCGCCGAACAGGTCGCCCACCACGTTCATGCCGGCCATGAGCGGGCCTTCGATGACTTCGAGCGCCCGCCCGCCGCGCGCGAGCACCTCGCGGTAGGCCTCCTCGGTGTCGGCGTCGATGAAGTCGGTGATGCCGTGCACCAGCGCATGCGAGAGCCGCTCGGCCACCGGGCCTTCGCGCCAGGCGTTCTTGCTGCCCTCGTCGCGCGCGGCGCCCTTGACGCTCTCGGCCATCTCGACGAGGCGTTCGCCCGCGTCGGGCCGGCGGTTGAGCACCACGTCCTCCACGCGCTCGCGCAGCACGGGGTCGAGCTCGTCGTAGACGCCGATCATGCCGGCGTTGACGATGCCCATGTCCATGCCGGCCTTGATCGCGTGATACAGGAACACGGTATGAATGGCCTCGCGTACCGGGTCGTTGCCGCGGAAGCTGAAGCTCACGTTGCTCACGCCGCCGCTGACCTTGGCGCCGGGCAGGTGCTGCTTGATCCAGCGCGTGGCCTCGATGAAGTCCACCGCGTAGTTGTCGTGCTCGGGGATGCCGGTGGCAATGGCGAAGATGTTGGGGTCGAAGATGATGTCCTCGGGCGGGAAGTCCACCTCGTCGACCAGGATGCGGTAGGCGCGCTCGCAGATCTCGATCTTGCGCGCGAAGGTGTCGGCCTGGCCCTGCTCGTCGAAGGCCATGACCACGGCCGCCGCCCCGTAGCGCTTGACCAGACGGGCCTGGCGTTTGAACTCCTCCACGCCCTCCTTCATGGAGATGGAGTTGACGATACCCTTGCCCTGCACGCAGCGCAGGCCGGCCTCGATCACCTCCCATTTGGAGCTGTCGATCATCACCGGCACACGGGCGATGTCGGGTTCGGAGGCCATGAGGTTGAGGAAGCGCACCATCGCGGCCTGGCTGTCGAGCATGGCCTCGTCCATGTTGACGTCGATGATCTGCGCGCCGTTCTCGACCTGCTGGCGCGCCACGGCCAGTGCCTTTTCATACTCGCCCGCCAGGATGAGCCGCGCAAACGCCTTGGAGCCGGTGACGTTGGTGCGCTCGCCGATGTTGACGAACAGCGTGCCCTCGCCGATGGTGAGCGGCTCCAGGCCCGACAGGCGCAGCGGCGGCGGCGCGAGCGGGCCGGTGGCTGCGGCAGCGGACGAAACCTGGGGGAGTTCGGAGGGCATCATGGGTCTCACCTGAAAAAATGCCAGAATGGGCGCGTACAGGTGAGCGTCGTTGACGGTTGGCGCAGCGTGTCCTCAGAAGTTGTGAATGAATCGGACGCCTCCGAGCAGGCCAAAAAGCGCCCAATCAAGGCGCAAAGCGCAGCCGTAGCGCGGGCTACGGCGAGCATTTGCAACGCCGAGTGGACACTTTTGGCGGGATGAGCGGGCGTGTCGGGTTCGTTCACAACTTCTCAGCCCCGCACTCTCCAAGCCTGACGGGCCGGGCACCCGCTGCAACGCTCCTTGGAGAGCCAACGATTTTATCCTGCGTTGACACGCCAGAGGTCGGTTTGCAGAATGAACCGAGGGGTCGCCGCAAGGCTGGCAGCGCCCGCCGGCAATGCGCCCCGTTCACCGGGAGGTTTTCTTGAGCGATTCGCGCGCATCGAACGTCCGCCGCAGCGCACCGAGCACGCCGCCGAGCGGGCCCGAGCGCGAGGCGCTGCGCGCGCGCATCGATGCCGAGCTCGCGGACATGGCGTCGGTGACGGTGAGCTCCTGGATGCTCGCGCGCGAGCGCGGCAACTCGACGCTGCCCGGCGTGCCACGGCCGGCGAGCGAGATCAACGTGGACGTGGCGCTGGCGCCGGTGCTGACGATGGCGCGGCGCTCGCTCACACCCGGCCACAGCGCGCACATCACCGGCGGCGACGGCGTGCTGCTGGCCATCTACCGACCCGACGACGGCAGCGTGCATGTGCGCGACACGGTGGACACGCGCGAGCTGCTGCGCCTGGCCTGGCGGCCCCGCCCGCTGCGCGCGGCGCAGCCGCCCGAGGGCTGGCGCAGCACCAGCTTCGAGGCGGTGCAGTGGCGCTTCTCGCTGCTCGGCCCCGCGGGCGACCAGGCGCTGTCGCGGCACTGGCGCGACTCGCCGCTGCGGCTGCGCGAAATCCCGCCGTTCAACTTCTCGCTGCTGCCGGGGCGGCAATTCGAGATCATCTCCGCCCTGCAGAAGGGCGACCGCAGCCTGGCCGAGCTGGTCCGAACGGTCGGTGGCGACGAGGCGCAGCTCAGCCGCGAGCTGGTGGCGCTGATGCTCATGGGCTGCCTGGTCATCGTGTAAGAGGCCGACGTGAACAGCGACCGCAGCTATTCCCCCACCGTGCCCGGCGAAGCCTTTGCCGCCGAGCCCGCGCCGCCCGCTGACCACAGCGCGCCGCGCGAGACGCTGCTGCGCCGCATCGACGAAGAACTGGCGCAGCTCGGCGACATTGAGCTCAGCTCCTGGATGGTCGGCCTGCAGTCCGAAGCGGCGACAGGCGACGCCGACGGCGAGGCCACCACCGCCGCGCCAGCGAGCGAGATCGAGGTCGACATTGCGCTGGCCGCCACGCTGATGCAGACCCGCGGCGGCCAGCAGGCACACGCCTGCGTGCACCTGCTGGCCCAGGACGGGGTGCTGGTGGCCATCTACCGCCCCGCCTCGGGCGAGGTGGCGGTGCGCGACCGGCTGGCGCTGCGCGAGCTCTCGGGCCTTCGCGCACATCCCCGCCCGGCTGCGGCGGCTGCCGCCCCGGCGAACTGGCGTGCCACCAGCCTGCCGGCGCTGCTGTGGCGCTATGCGCAGTTCGCGCCGCTGGCCGAGCAGTTGCTGCCCCGGCACTGGCGCGAACTGCCGCTGCGCTGGCACGGCTACCCGCCGCTGCCGCGCACGCTGGTGGCGGGCCGGCATGTGCGGCTGATGCAGCTTCTGCAGCAGCGCGACCACCGCTTCGAGGAGTTGCACGCCCTCACCGGCCTGAGCGAAGGCCAGTTGCTGCGCGATCTGGCCGCGCTGCGCATGGTGGGCTCGATCACGCCCGCCTGACGTTCAGCGGCAGCCGGTCAACCCGTCCGCTTCGCGCGCGGCGCACACGCAGGAGCCCGCCGCGTGTGGCCGGCGGCCCGCACGGCGATCAGGCTTCGGCCGTCGCTTCGTCGCGGCGGAAGGGCCGGCGGCGCCGAGCTTGCGGGTGGCCAGCGGGGCCACCGCGTCGTGGATGGCGCCGATGTGCTGCGGCGTGGTGCCGCAGCAGCCGCCGACGAGGTTGACCAGGCCTTCCGCGGCGAACTCGCGCAGCAGCCGGCTGGTGACCTCGGGCGTTTCGTCGAAGCCGGTGTCGCTCATGGGGTTGGGCAGGCCGGCGTTGGGGTAGCAGCTGATGAAGGTGTCGGGCGCGGCCTTGGCGAGTTCCTGGATATAGGGCCGCATCAGGGCCGCGCCGAGCGCGCAGTTCAGGCCCACGGCCAGCGGGCGCGCATGGCGCACCGAATGCCAGAAGGCGGTCACCGTCTGCCCCGAGAGGATGCGCCCGGACGCATCGGTGACAGTGCCGCTGATGATGAGCGGCAGCCGCTCGCCGGTGGCGTCGAAGGCCTCCTCGATGGCGAACAACGCGGCCTTGGCGTTGAGCGTGTCGAAGATGGTTTCCACCAGCAGCACGTCGGCGCCGCCCTCGATGAGGGCGAGTGTCTGCTCCAGATAGGCCGCGCGCAGGTCCTCGAAGCTGACGTTGCGGGCGCCGGGGTCGTTCACGTCGGGGCTGATGCTCGCCGTCTTGGGTGTGGGGCCGAGCGCGCCGGTGACGAAGCGCGGGTGCTCGGGCGTGCTGAACGCGTCGCAGGCCGCGCGGGCGAGTTGCGCGGAGGCGAGGTTCATCTCGCGCGCCAGATCGGCCATGCCGTAGTCGGCCTGGGCAATGCTCGTGGCGCCGAAGGTGTTGGTCTCGATGAGGTCGGCGCCGGCGGCAAGGTAGCTCGCGTGGATGTCGCCGATGAGGTCGGGGCGGGTGATCGAAAGCAGTTCGTTGTTGCCCTTGACCTCGCGCGGGAAGTCCTTGAAGCGATCGCCCACGCAGCGCGGGCCGCGGCAGCCTTCGCCGCGGTACTGCGCCTCGGTGAGCTTGAAGCGCTGGATCATCGTGCCCATCGCGCCGTCGAGGACGGCGATGCGCTGCGCGAGAATCTCGGGCAGTTGGGCCGCGCGGGTGTAATGCAGGGTTTCATGCCCCGGATTGTAGGAAGGCGGGCCTGCACGGCGCTGCGAAGGGCTGTTCGGTGGCGGTGAGGCAGGGCCCCGCCGCGCACCGTGTCGGCGCGTGGCCGGCCTCGGCCGGTGCGCCCGCCCGGGGTTCGAGAAGGCCGCGGCTTGCGCCTCGCATACCATCCGGAGGCGTCCCGCGCGTCATCGCGGGGGCTTCTGCAAGGCTTCTTCTGAGTATCCGTCTTCCGAGTCAAGCGCCGTGAAGCGAGTTGTCCCAAGGTTTGTTGGTTCTGACCATGGCATTGAGCGTGGTCAGCAGCTTGCGCATGCTGGCCACCAGCGCGACCTTGGGGCATTTGCCCGCGGCGATCAGGCGCTCGTAGAAGGCCTTGATGACGGGGTTGCGGCGGCTGGCGGTCAGCGCGGCCATGTACAGCACGCGGCGCACGTCGAAGCGCCCGCCCTGGATGCGTCGTCGGCCCCGGCTTGCGCCGGAGTCGTTGGCCATCGGAGCCACGCCCACCAGCGCGGCGATCTCGCGCCGGTTCAGCCGCCCGAGCTCGGGCAACTCGGCCACCAGCGTGGCGCTGGCCACCGGGCCGATGCCACTGGCCGACTGCAGCAACCGGTCGAGTTCGGTGAAGTGCTCGCGCACGTGGCCGACCGTCTGGGCCTCGATGTCGTCGAGCTGCGCCTGGATGGCAGCCATGATGGCTTCGATGCTCGGGTGCAAGCCCTTGGGCGTGATCTGCAGGCGCTGGCGCTCGGCGAGCAGCATGGCCAGCAACTGCCGGCGGCGCGTGACCAGCGCAGCCAGCCACTGCTGCTGCGGCTCGGCCAGCGGACGCAGGAAGCGAGCCAGATCGTCGCGGCGCAGCAGCACTGCGGCGAACTCGGCCAGCATGCGCGCGTCCACCGCGTCGGTCTTGGCCAGGCGGCCCATCGACTTGGCGAAGTCGCGCGCCTGGCGAGGGTTCACCACCGCCACCGGCAGGCCGGCGGCCTGCAGCGCGCAAGCCAGTTCGGTCTCGTAGCCGCCGGTGGCCTCCATCACCACCAGCGCCACCTCCAGCGGCTTCAAAGCCGCTATCAACGCCGAGTGGCCCTCGGCCTGGTTGTCAAACCGCTGGGCATCGAACTTGGCGCCCAGCACCGCGACATCGACATGCGCCTTGGCCACGTCGATGCCCACCACCACTGAGGAAGCAGACATGGTCTTCGGATCCCTTGCTTGTGCATGCGCGCTCGGTCAGGCCGGCGCGCGTAACCGTTCGGGCTTCAGGAAGGCCAGCACGGCGGCCGTGCGCTCTGTACTCAGAAACGGGCTCGATCACCTAGCCACTACCAAGCTGCACGGACCGGTCTGGCCGCCTCAACGGCGCCCAGACTCTACCGTTCTGGCCTGGTCTGAACATACAAGCTTTTCACCCTGAACCCCAGCGCCAACCGGTCTTGGTCTGCTATTGTTTTTGAGGTTATTCGTTGACGGCGCTGGCGGTTCTTCATGAGGTGTTCGGCTTCGAGTCGTTTCGCGGCGCGCAGGCCGAGATCGTCGCGCACGTGGGCGCCGGCGGCGACGCGCTGGTGCTCATGCCCACGGGCGCGGGCAAGAGCCTGTGCTACCAGATGCCGGCGATCCAGCGCGCACGCGAGGGGCGCACCACGATCGTGGTCTCGCCGCTGATCGCACTCATGCACGACCAGGTCGGTGCGCTGCGCGAGCTGGGCGTCTCGGCCGAGCTGCTCAATTCCACGCTGGATGCGCAGCAGGCCGCCGAGGTGGAGCGCCGGCTGCTGCGCGGCGACCTCACGCTGCTCTACGCCGCGCCCGAGCGCATCACCACACCGCGCTTTCTGGCGCTGCTCGACACGCTGCACACGCGCGGCCGCCTGGCCCTGTTCGCCATCGACGAAGCGCACTGTGTGAGCCAGTGGGGGCACGACTTCCGCCCCGAGTACCGCGGGCTCGCCGTGCTGCACGAGCGCTATGCGGACGTGCCGCGCATCGCGCTCACCGCCACCGCCGATGCCCTGACCCGCGAGGACATCGTCGAGCGGCTGCAGCTGCAGGGCGCGCGGCTGTTCGTCAGCAGCTTCGACCGGCCCAACATCCGCTACACCATCGTGGAAAAGCGCGACGCCACGGCGCAGCTCGTGCGCTTCATCGAACGCGAGCACGCGGGCGAGGCTGGCATCGTCTACTGCCAGTCGCGTCGCAAGGTTGAGGAGCTGGCCGACACCCTCTGCCGCCACGGCATCGAGGCCCTGCCCTACCACGCCGGCCTGCCCGCCGAGGTGCGCCAGGCGCACCAGGACCGCTTCCTGCGCGAGGACGCGCTGGTGATGGTCGCCACCATCGCCTTCGGCATGGGCATCGACAAGCCCGACGTGCGCTTCGTCGCGCATGTGGACCTGCCCAAGAACATCGAGGGCTACTACCAGGAAACCGGCCGCGCCGGCCGCGACGGCCTGAGCGCCGACGCCTGGATGGCCTATGGCCTGCAAGACGTGGTGAACCAGCGCCGCATGATCGACGAGAGCCCCGCGCCGGAAGAGTTCAAGGCCATCCTGCGCGGCAAGCTCGACGCCCTGCTCAGCCTGGCCGAGAGCACCGACTGCCGCCGCGTGCGGCTGCTCGCCTACTTTGGCGAGGACAGCCAGGCTTGCATGAACTGCGACAACTGCCTGCACCCGCCCACCACCTGGGACGGCACCGAGGCCGCGCGCATGCTGCTGTCCACCATCTACCGCGTGCAGCAGACCAGCGGCATCGCCTTCGGCGCGGGCCACATCCTCGACGTGCTGCGCGGCAAGGCCACCGAGAAGGTGGCGCAGTACGGCCATGAGCGCCTGAGCACCTTCGGCATCGGCGCGGCCTACAGCGAGACGCAGTTGCGCGCGGTGCTGCGCCAGCTGCTCGCGCTTGGCGCGCTGGGCGTACAGCCCGTGGCCTTGTCGAGTGGGCGCAGCTTCGACACCCTGGTGCTCACCGAGGCCTCGCGCGCGGTGCTGCGCGGCGAGCGCACGGTGCGCCTGCGCGAGGCCGCGGCCTCTGCGGCCCGCAGCGAGGCGCGGCGGCGCGACCGCAGCGCCCGCCCCCGGCTTGCGGCCGCCGCCGCGGCGCTCGACGCCGCCGCCCAGGCGCGCTTCGAAGCCCTCAAGGCCTGGCGTGCCGGCGTGGCGCGCGAACACAACCTGCCCGCCTACGTCATCTTCCACGACGCCACACTGGCCGCCATCGCCGAGCGCCGCCCGCGCCAGCTCGACGCGCTCGCCCAGATCAGCGGCATGGGTGCCGCCAAGCTCGAAAAATATGGCGCGGCCGTGCTGGTGGTCTGCGCCGGGCCCGACGACGTGCCCGGGGACGCCGACGCAGACCCAGGGCAACGCTGAACACTTCCCGTGAGAGGCGGTGAGCGGGCGCTTCGCGGCCAGGCCCCTTCGGCAGGCTCGGCCGCCCCGCCCGCCCCCTTCGGACGGATCCTCACCCCAAGCCGCCGCGCCCGCTTGCAGCGACAATCGACGCATGCCCGAATCGCTGCTCGACGTCCGCGCCCTGTGCAAACGCTATGGCACCGCCACCGTGGTCGATGGCCTGAGTNTTTCCATCGCGCCGGGCGAGTGCCTGGGCATCATCGGGCCCAACGGCGCGGGCAAGACCACCACCATCCGCGCGCTGCTCGGCCTCACGGCGCCCGACGAGGGCCAGATCCACTACCACTTCGGCGGCGCGCGCCTGGCCATGCCGCAGGACGCGCTGGCCATCAAGGCGCGGCTGGGCGTGGTGAGCCAGTTCGACACGCTCGACCCCGATTTCGATCTCAGCGAAAACCTGCTGGTCTATGGCCGCTACTTCGGCCTCAGCGGCAGCGTGGTTCGCGCGCGCGTGCCGCAGCTGCTGGAGTTCGCCGCGCTGTCGCACAAGGCGCATGCGCGGCCCGGCGAGCTCTCGGGCGGCATGAAGCGGCGGCTGAGCCTGGCGCGTGCCCTGGTGAACGACCCCGAGCTGCTGCTGCTCGACGAGCCCACCACCGGCCTGGACCCGCAGGCGCGCCACCTGATGTGGGAGCGGCTGCAACTGCTGCTGCAACAGCGCAAGAGCATTCTGCTGACCACGCACTTCATGGACGAAGCCGAGCGCCTGTGCCACCGGCTGCTGGTGCTCGACCACGGCCGCAAGATCGCCGAGGGCACGCCACGCGCGCTGATCGAGCAGCACCTCGAGCCCGAGGTGGTGGAGGTCTACGGCAACGGCGCGCTGGCGCTGGCCGCCGACGAGGGCCTGCAGCGCCTGGCCGCGCGGGTGGAGACGAGCGGCGAGACGGTGTTCTTCTACACCGCAGACGCGCACCCTGNNCTCGCCGCGCTCGACGCCTGGCCGGGCCTGCGCACGCTGCACCGGCCGGCCAATCTGGAAGATCTGTTCCTCAAGCTCACCGGCCGGCAGATCCGCGAAGAAGGTTGAAAGCAAGTGTCCACCGCCGCCACGCCCTCCTCCGCCCCATCGAACCGCATCTGGGCCGCGCCGCGCCTGTCGATGCGCTGGTGGCCCGTGTTCCAGCGCAACCTGCTGGTGTGGCGCAAGCTCGCCGTGCCCAGCCTGCTGGCCAACATCGCCGAGCCGCTGATGTGGCTGGTGGCCTTCGGCTACGGGCTCGGCGCGCTGGTCGGGCAGCTCGAGGTGGACGGCACGCGCGTGCCCTACATCCTGTTCCTCGCCAGCGGCAGCATCTGCATGAGCGCGATGAATGCGGCGAGCTTCGAGGCGCTGTATTCCGCCTTCTCGCGCATGCATGTGCAGAAGACCTGGGACGGCATTCTCAACGCCCCGGTCGCGCTCGACGACGTGGTGCTGGCCGAGATGCTGTGGGCGGCGTTCAAGTCGCTGTTCACCATCACCGCCATCCTGGGCGTGATGCTGGGCTTGGGCATCAGCCACTCGCCCAAGCTGCTAGTGGCCTGGCCGGTGCTGCTGGGCGTGGGCATCACCTTCTCGTGCATCGCGCTGGTGTTCAACGCGCTGGCCAAGGGCTACGACTTCTTCACCTACTACTTCACGCTGTTCCTCACGCCGATGATGTTCCTCTCGGGCGTGTTCTTCCCGCAGTCGCAACTGCCCGCGCTGGTGCGCGAGATCGCGCAGTGGCTGCCGCTGACCGCCGCGGTGGAACTGGTGCGCCCGCTGTTCCTCGACCGCTGGCCCGAACACGCGCTGCGCCATGCGGCCGTGCTGGCGGCCTACAGCGCCGCCGCCTTCTGGGTGGCCCTGGCGCTCACGCGCAAGCGCTTCGCGCGCTGAGCGGCCAAGAGGACATCGGCCCGCCGCCGTGCCTTCGCCCGCCCGGGCCGCTGCGCGCCGCGCCTTGGCCGCCGCGGGTTCAGCGCCACCCGCCAGCCCCACTGCCCCACCATCGGCCGCCCCAATTCCCCATGCCGCCTGGGGCGTGCGGCCCACTGTCGCAAAGGTGACGCGGTGTTTTTGGATACTCCCCGGTTTTTCAACCCCACGCACAAGGAGTCATTCGATGAAACGCGCCCTCTTGCTTTCCGCCGTTCTGTCCCTCGGTCTGCCCGCCTGGGCCAGCACGGCCGACACGCCGCTGAGCCTGGGTGAGCACTTCGCCCTGCGCAGCTACACCGGCACCGCCATCGGCCAGGTGATGGCCGACGTGGTCAAGGCCGACAACCTCGGCATCGTGGTCAACGGCAGCAGCATCTGCTCCAGCCTCGCCGGCGGCGCAGCCAGCGGGTTTCTGAGCCGCAAGAACGCGAACGACGCGGTGCGCGTGAGCGCCATGACCCAGCCCGGCGACGCCGCCGCCACGCTGGCGCAACTCAGGACCGCGCCGGCANTCGCCGTGCTGTTCGGCGGCCAGACGCCGCCGGAGGAGAACCTGGCCATGGTCAAGGCCTTGTTCGGCGAGCTGGCCAAGGCGAACTACCAGGGACCGGTGTTCCTGCACCTGGCGGTGTTCGCCGGCAAGATGGTGGAGAAGGCCGCCCAGTCCGACGCCGCCATCGCCGCCTACCTCGCCACCAAGCCCAACCTGTACGCCGTCACCGTCAATGCCGACGCCGGCAAGGCGCTGATTCACCAGGTGGCGTTCAAGGACGGCGCCCAGTCCTCGGTGAAGGTGGTGTACGAGGCCCCGATGAACGACACCTGGCTCACGCTGTTCAAGCGCTCACTGCTCAAGCGCGCCTGAGGCGGCGGGGCTGCCGGCGGCGGCCCCGCCCCTGAGGTACGGGCACAGCCTGCGGGCCTTGCCCAGGTCGCACGGCCTGGGCCCGCAAGGCCCGGCGGCGTTGGACCTACCGGCCATGAAATCATTTTTTGATAGCAAGACATGACCGGTTGACGCTGGGGTATCGGCGATTTTTCTGAAATCCCGGTCGGCGGAGCCGCTCCCGGTGTCCGGGTGAAGACCAGCACCCGCCCACGGGCGGATTTTTGTACAGTGGCGCCATGCCCGCGCCCGCCGCTGCCCTGCTCTCGCCCGATGACGTCGCCTTCATCNGCGGGGTGTCCACGCTGGTGGCCTCGCGCGACGCGCGGCTGCGGCCCAGCGTGATGCGCGCGATGGGCTCGACCGTCACCGCCGATGGCCGGTGCGTCACGGTCTACCTCTCACGGCTGCAGGCCCGGCAGCTGCTGAGCGATCTGGCGTCCTGCGCGCGCATCGCGGTCACCTTCAGCCAGCCCGCCTCTCACCGCACGCTTCAGCTCAAGGCGCGCGACCTGCGCCTGCGCGAGACGACGGCGCAGGACCAGGCGGTGATCGCGCACTACCGCGCGGGCATGCAGGTGGCCGTGGGCGAGGTGGGGCTCGGGCCGAGCTTCGTCGACGCCATGCTCGCGGCCGACCTCGACGCGCTGGTGGCCGTGGAGTTCACGCCCGACGAAGCCTTTGACCAGACGCCCGGCCCGCGCGCCGGCCACGCCCTGGGCTCGCCAGCCGCGGCCGGCACGCCCGCGCTGGCCGCACCAGCCGCACCAGGCCCATCGAGCCCGCCAAGCGCACCCCGTACCGCCCCCGCGGGCTCACCCCCAACCGATGACGCCGGCCCGCGCGACGGCACCCCGACGCTCGCGGGCATTCGCGCCTGCCTCGAGGGCGTCATTCCCGCGGCGATGGCCACCTGCGCCACCGATGGCACACCCAACGTGGCGCTGCTGTCGCAGGTGTTCTACCTGGACGAGGCGCACGTCGCCCTGTCGTTCCAGTTCTTCAACACCACGCGGCGCAACATCCTGGCCACCCCGCTGGCCACCCTGCTGGTGCTGGACCCGAACACCGCGGCCTTTCACCGCCTGCACCTGCGTTACCTGCGCACCGAGACCACCGGGCCGTTGTTCGAGCGCATGAAGGCGCAGCTCGCGGGCATTGCCTCGCATTCGGGCATGNGAGGGGTGTTTCGGCTGCTCGGCTCCGACGTCTATGCCGTCGAGCGGCTCGAAGCCGTTGCCGGCCGCCCGTTGCCCGCGCCGCCACCGCGCTGTGCCCTGCTGCCCGGCCTGCGCGCGGCCAGCGAGGCGCTGGCGCACTGCGCCGGGCTCGACGCGCTGCTCACCACCGCGCTGGAACAGGTGGCGCGCCTCACCGGCACCGCGCACGCCATGGTGCTGCTGTGCGACGCCGCCAGCGAGCGGCTTTACACCGTGGCCAGCCGCGGCTATGCCACCTCGGGCGTGGGTTCGGAAATCGAGCCTGGCCAGGGCGTGATCGGCGTGGCCGCGCGCGAACGCACGCCAGTGCGCATCGGCCACATGACCAGCGCCAGCCTCTACAGCCATGCCGTGCGCCGCAGCCTCAGCGCCGAGCCCGAGGGCGCCGCGCTCGCCACCGACATTCCCTACCCCGGCCTTGCGCAGCCGCACAGCCAGATCGCGGTGCCGCTGCTCAGCGGCGCGCGGCTGGTCGGCGTGGTGTTTGCCGAGAGCGAACAGGAGCTGCGCTTCGGCTACGAGGAGGAAGACGCGCTCGTCGCGCTGGCCGGCCAGCTCGCCGCCGCCATCGACGCCGCCCAGGGCGCCGCCAGCGAAGCGCCGGACACGCCCACCGGCCCAGCCGCCCGCTCAACGAGCCCGACGGCCCGCGCGAGCAGCGCAGCCGCCGGGCCACCCATGCAGGTGCGCCGCTACCGCAGCAACGACAGCATCTTCATCGACGACGCCTACCTCATCAAAGGCGTGGCCGGCGCGATTCTCTGGAAGCTGCTGGGCGACTACACCCGCGCCGGCCGGACCGAATTCAGCAACCGCGAACTGCGGCTGGACCCCGGCATCGGCCTGCCCGAGGTGTGCGACAACCTCGAAGCGCGGCTGCTGCTGTTGCAACGCCGGCTGGCCGAGCATGGCGCCGACCTGCGCATCGAGCGCACCGGGCGCGGGCGCCTCCACCTGGCCGTGGCGCGTGCGGTGGTGCTCAGCGAAGTGGCCAACTGAGACCCGACGGCCCCCTTGCTGCGGCGTGGCGACACCGTGTGAGTCCCCACGACTTCGCCCGCGCGCCCCCGCGCGGGCTCAGGCCACCAACCCCGGCGCGGGTGCCAAGCCCAGGCCGCGGCTGAGCCGCGCCCACTGCGTGTCGTCGAGCACCTCGCGCGCCAGATCCAGCGCCCCGTCGAACACCGGCGCGGGTGCGTGAAAGCGCAGTTCCGCCAGCAGCGCCAGCCGCTGCGGGTGCGAGAGCGCGCCCAGCATCCAGCGCAGCGCAAAGGCCGACTCCTCGGGCGACAGCGCGGCNGTGAATGGCCCCTCGAGGCCCGCGATCTCCGCGTCGCTGTAGTGCGCCCACAGCACAGCGTTGTGCGCGGTCTCCTCGACCAGCATGTGCTCCAGGTTGTGCGCGACGAAGGCCGAGAGGCGCAGGTACAGCACATGGGCCAGGCCCGCGCGCTGACCCGCGGGCGTCTTGTCCAGGCGCCGCGCCAGGCCGCGCAAGGCCTCGATGGCCAGCCGGTGGTCGTCGTGCTCATGGGCCAGCGCCTCGCTGGTGCCGGCGGCACGCGCCTCCATGGCCGGGTGGATGAAGGCGTTCTCGTGCGCGAGGTGCTGGCCACAGAAGTCGAGCAGCGCGTCCAGCCGCGCCAGGGCGTCGGCGCGCTCGGCGTCGGCGTCGGCGTCCATGCGGCCGAGTGCGAGCAGCGCGTCGGCAAACAGGGCGCGCGCGGCCTTGTGAATGCCGGCGTAAATGTCGTAGCGCGGCTCGGCGTGCGCTTGCGCGAGCTGGGCCAGCTCGATGGCGTCCATTTTCATCATCGTTCCTTTCCTGGGTGCGGGTCTGCCGCCCGCCGTGTCGGTGTGCATGGCGGCGCTGCCCCATGCAGCACGACCATGGCAGGCAGTCTAGGAACGGGCCGCTGCGGCGTTTGCTAAGAAACGCTTAGCGGCTTGCTAAGAATTGCTTAAACGGCCCCGGTGCGGGGCGCGTCGGCCTCGTCAGGCCCCCACACGCAGCCACTCGGCGGCGCGCTCGGCCATCATGATGACGGGCGCGTTGGTGTTGCCGCCGACGATGCTGGGCATGGCCGAGGCGTCAACCACGCGCAGGCCGTCGAGCCCGTGCACCCGGAAGCGCGCATCGACCACGTCCAGCGGCCCGCTGCCCATGCGGCAGCTGCCCACGGGGTGGTAGATGGTGTCGGCGTGGTCGCGGATGAAGCGCTCGATCTCGGCGTCCGTGCGGGCCGCGGCCGAGGCGCTGAGTTCGCGCCCGCCAAAGCGCGCCAGCGCCGGGCGGTGCAGGATGTCGCGCATCTGCCTGAAGCCCGCCACCAGGCGGCGCAGATCGTCGGGGTCTTGCAGGAACGCGGGGTCGATGGCGGGTGCCGCGAGCGAGTCGGCGCTGTGCAGGCGCACGCTTCCGCGGCTCTTCGGGCGCAGCACGCAGACATGGCAGGAGAAGCCGTGGCCCAGAAACGTCTTGCGGCCGTGGTCCACGAGCTTGCCGACGACGAAGTGCAACTGCAGGTCGGGCAGCGGCTCGCTGGCGTCGCTCTTGATGAAGCCGCCCGCTTCGGCGAAGTTGGTGGTGAGCATGCCGCTGCGCTGGCGGCGCCATTCGCCCACGCCGCGCAGCACGCGCAGCGCGCCGCCGAGCGAGACGCCAAACAGATCGGTGGCGCCAGGCAGGTCGTGCACCAGCACCACGTCCGGGTGGTCGTGCAGGTGCAGGCCCACGCCGGGCAGCTCGTGGTGAACCGGGATGCCGTGGCGGCGCAGTTCGTCGCCCGGCCCGATGCCCGAGAGCATCAGCAACTGCGGCGACTGCAGGGCCCCGGCGCACAGCAGCACCTCGCGGCGCGCGCGCAAGCTCAGGCGCTGGCCGTCCTGCAGCAGCTCCACGCCCACGGCGCGGGTGCCTTCGAGCAGGATGCGCGTGACCTGCGCGCCGGTGCGCACGCGCAGGTTCGCGCGGCCCAGCGCGGGCGTGAGGTAGGCCTTGGCGGCCGAGCAGCGCTCGCCGTTTTTGTGCGTGACCTGGTAGAGGCCCACGCCCTCCTGCTCGGCGCCGTTGAAGTCGGGGTTGGCGACAAAGCCTGCTTCCTTGGCGGCCTCGACGAAACGCGGGCTGAAGGGGTTGGGGCTGCGCAGGTCCATCACGTTGAGGGGGCCGCCGGTGCCGTGGAAGGCGTCGGCGCCGCGCTCGTTGTGTTCGCTGCGCCTGAAGGCGGGCAGGACGTCCTCATACGACCAGCCGGCGTTGCCGGCTGCGGCCCAGGCGTCGTAGTCCGCGCGGTGGCCGCGCATGTAGATCATGGCGTTGATGGAGCTCGAGCCGCCCAGCACCTTGCCGCGGGGCTGGTAGCCGCGCCGGCCATTGAGCCCGGGCTGCGGCACGGTCTCGAAACCCCAGTTGAGCTGCCGGGTTCGCGCCATGAGGGCCAGGCCCGCGGGGCAGTGGATGAGCACGCTGCGGTCCACCGGGCCGGCTTCGATCACTTCCACCTGCACGTCGGGGTCTTCGCTCAGACGCGCGGCGAGCACGCTGCCGGCCGAGCCCGCGCCGATGATGAGGTAGTCCGTCTCCTGCGTGCCTGCGGCCATGGTGCGCTCCTGCGTGAAGCCCCGACCATACCGCAGGGGCTACGGCGCCGGGTGTCGCCCCGGAGCGGATTTGCGTCAGGTCAAACCCTGAGGCGCGCGACGTCCGCCACAATGGGCGAGTTTTCCCACCCGAGACCCCAGCCATGGCACAGCCCACCCTGCGCGCGAACGGCGTCGATGCCGAGCTTGCGCTGTTCGAGTGTCTGGACGAGTTTCACCAGCAGATCACGCAGCGGCTGGCGGTGCTCAAACAGCTCGTGGACGCGCTGGGGCCCGAGGGCGCCAGCGCCGCGCAGCGCGCGCAGGCGCTGGACCTGGCCAACTGGTTCGGCGTGGAGGCGCGGCAGCACCATCTGGACGAGGAGCGCCACATCTTCCCCGCGCTGCTGACCAGCGCCGACCCCGACCTCTCCCAGCACACGCTGCGCCTGATCCAGGACCACGGCTGGATCGAGGCCGACTGGGTGGAGGTCAGCCCGGTGCTGCGCGCCATCGCCGAGGGGCAGGGCTGGGTCGATGTCGAGAGTCTGCGCGCGTCGGTGGAGGTGCTGTGCCAGCTCTACCTCGACCACATCGCCCTCGAGGAAAGCCTGGCCTACCCCGAGGCCCGGGCGCGCATGGAGCCCGCCCGCGCCGCCGCGCTGCTGCGCGACATCGAGCGCCGCCGCCAGCAGCGTGAATCGCGCGAGGAAGTGCGGGCCTGAGGGTCTGAGCGAATCCTCCGCGCGCCGCGTATTCCGGCGGCCGTCAGACGGCGCCGCACACGTCCCCGCAAACCGGCCACCCCGTCACACAGCCGCACCAGGGTCCCGCGCCAGCGCGCGACAGCCCCGCACCCGGCGCGCCTTTACCATCGGACCACCGTGCGTTGCGTGGCTCGCGTGGGTCGCCGAATCGGCACCCGCCGCCACCCGCCGCGCAGCGCCCTCGCCCTTCGTTTCACTTCCTTCCTCATTTCGGAGCCAGAACATGAACATCACCACCGTCGGCATCATCGGCGCAGGCACCATGGGCAACGGCATCGCGCAGGCCTGCGCGGTGGCGGGGCTGCACGTCGTCATGGTGGACATTTCGGATGCGGCCGTGGCGCGCGGCCTCTCCACCGTGGCGGGTAGCCTGGAGCGGCTGCTCAAGAAGGACAAGATCAGCGCCGCCGACCGCGACGCGGCGCTGGCGCGCATCCACGGCAGCACGAGCTACGACGAGCTCAAGGCCGCGCAGCTGGTCATCGAGGCGGCCACGGAGAACTTCGAGCTCAAGGTGAAGATCCTCCGGCAGGTGGACGCGCTGCTCGCGCCGGAGGTGATCATCGCCTCCAACACCTCGTCCATCTCCATCACCCAGCTCGCCGCCGTCACCGGCCGGCCCGACCGCTTCATCGGCATGCACTTCTTCAACCCGGTGCCGATGATGGCGCTGGTGGAGATCATCCGCGGGCTGCAGACCAGCGACGCCACGCACGAGGCGGTGCAGGCCATGGCGCTGGCGCTGGGCAAGACGCCGATCACGGTGAAGAACGCACCGGGCTTCGCGGTCAACCGCATTCTGGTGCCGATGATCAACGAGGCTTTCTTCGTCCTCGCCGAGGGGCTGGCCACGCCGGAGGACATCGACGCGGGCATGAAGCTCGGCTGCAACCACCCCATCGGGCCGCTGGCGCTGGCCGACATGATCGGGCTCGACGTGTGCCTGGCGGTGATGGAGGTGTACCTGCGCGAGTTCGGCGACAGCAAGTACCGCCCCTGCCCGCTGCTCAAGGAAATGGTGGCCGCCGGCCGCCTGGGCCGCAAGACCGGCCGCGGGGTGTACAGCTACTGAGCCTGGACGGCACCCCACCAGGGCGTGAGCCGCCGCCCGGATACTCCATTTTTCATAGCGCCGATCGACCGGTTGGCGCTGGGGTTCGGGGCAAAACTTCAGGAAACCGGCTTCTGGGGCAGCGTTGGAGGCCGCTCGGGGCCGTTGCGCCCGCGTGCGGGGACACGTGCGCGGCCTGCGCGTTCACCTCGGCCCGCAGGGCGCGCACCTCCTCGCGCAGCGCGCCGATCTCGCGCAGCAGGTCGCGCTCGATCTGGCGCTCTTCCACCTCCACCTCCTGATCGACGAACACCGCCGCCAGCGACGCCGTGACCAGCGAGAGCACCGCCAGCCCCAGCAGCACCACGATCACCGAGAACGCCCGCGATAGGTGCGTGGTGGGCACGATGTCGCCATAGCCCACGGTGGCCGCCGTGGTGAAGGCCAGCCACAGCCCGTCGGCCAGGGTGTGCACCCGCGGGTCCAGCACCCAGAAGCCCACGCCGCCGAGCACCAGAATCAGCAGCGCCAGGGCCAGCGAATACAGCAGGCCGCGGCGCACCAGCCGCGCGCGGCGAAGTCGGTTCTTGTCGCTCATGCCGGCATTGTCCTGCAGTCCCGCGCCCGGCCCCGCNNGGCGACAATGCCTGCATGAACCCGCACCCGACCGACGCCGCGCCGCACCCTTTCGACGCCCTCACACCCGACCTCGTGCTCGACGCGCTGGCCGGCGTCGGCTGCCTGGGCGATGGGCGGCTCACCGCGCTCAACTCGTTCGAGAACCGCGTCTACCAGGTCCACCTCGAAGACCCGGTCGGTGACGGCGGCCCGCGCGTGGTCGTCGCCAAGTTCTACCGCCCTGGGCGCTGGAGCGCGGCGCAGATTCTCGAGGAGCACGGCTTCGCCGCCGAACTCGCCGCAGCCGAGGTGCCGGTGGTCGCCCCGCTGGCCCTGGCCGGCCGCACGCTGCACCACCACGGCGGCTTCGACTTCAGCATCAGCCCCTGGCGCGGCGGGCGCGCGCCCGAGCTCGACGACTTCGAGGTGCTGGAATGGACCGGCCGCTTTCTCGCGCGGCTGCACAACGTGGGCGCCGCCCGGCCCTTCAGCGAGCGTCCGTCCATCGGGCTCGAGAGCTTCGCGCGCGAGCCGCGCGACTGGCTGCTCGCCCACGACGCCGTGGCACCCGAGGTGCGCAGCGAGTGGCGCGCCCTGCTCGACGATGCTATTGCCTTGATAGCGCAACATGACCCATTGGCGCTGGCATCCCGCGGAGAAACCGCCATCATCCGCCTGCACGGCGACTGCCACCCCGGCAACATCCTCTGGACGCCGCTGGACCGCCCGCAGCCTGGGCCCCACTTCGTCGACCTGGACGACGCGCGCAGCGGCCCCGCGGTGCAGGACCTGTGGATGCTGCTCTCCGGCGACCGCCGCCAGCGCACCGCCCAGCTCGGCGCCCTGCTCGACGGCTACACCGAACTGCGCGACTTCGACNCCCGCGAACTCGCCCTCATCGAGCCGCTGCGCACGCTGCGCCTGATCCACTATAGCGCCTGGCTCGCCCGCCGCTGGCACGATCCGAGCTTCCCCCGCGCCTTCCCCTGGTTCGGCACCTCCGACTACTGGCGCGGCCAGGTCGACACCCTGCGCGAACAGATCGAGGCCATGGCGGAGGCGCCGCTGATGAGGTGACGCCCGCACGACGCACGACTGATGCCTTCATGCATCACTCGGCGGCGCGGAGGCCGCCGGGTGTGACTGGGCCGCCGCGACAAGCGCCGCCATGCCGACGCGCAGCGCGTGGCCCATGCCCGGCTGCAGGCACGACTCCAGATCAGCGTGACTCTGACGCCAGATCTCGACAGCCTGGCGCATCAGGGCGACACCCTCGGGAGAGATTCGCAGCCGTTTGGCGCGGCTGTCCGCGGGGTCACGTTCGACTGAGACGAGACCGCGTCGCTCCAGCACCTTCGCGGCCGCGCTCAGCGTCGAAGGCTCCATCGCCAGGAACTCGGCCAGTTGCCCCATCGACGGCGGATCGGGCTGGTTCAGCACCATCAACAGCGAAAACTGGCCGTTGGTCAGCCCCGTCGGCTTGAGTGCCTGGTCGAAGTGCCGCGCCAGCCGGCGCGCCGCACGCTGAGCGGCCAGGCACAGGCAGGTGTCGCGCACGTGAAGCACCGTCTCGCGCGGCAGCAGCTTGACAGTTCCCTTATTTGCCACGATAGTTTGATATCAAAGTTTAGTCATGACTTTACTCTGTCCGAAAAGTGCCATCAATGACCTCACCCAACCCGATGCAAGGCGTGCTGCCCTACCTCTTCATGGCCGGCCGCGCCGCCGAGGCCATGGACTTCTACGCACGCGCGTTCGGAGCCGAAGACAACGGCCGTATGCCCTTCGACGACGGAACCGCACGCCTGATGCACGGCCAGGTGCTGATCAATGGCGGCGCCCTGATGATGACCGACAACGGCATGAACCCGGGCGGCGCGGACAACGCGCAGATCGAGACCAACTTCGGGCACCTGCAGTTGGTGGTCGACGATGGCCGCGCGTGGTGGGCGCGTGCCACGGCTGCCGGCTGCACCGTACTTTCACCCTACGAGCGCCAGCCCTGGGGCGGTGACTGGGGGCTGCTGCAGGATCCCTTCGGACTCAAGTGGGGAATCATGCAGGTCGGCCCGAGTGAACCGCGGACGAACTGAGCATTGCGCGTGAACCCACTGCGCCCCGGGGCAGAAGGGTCGTGACGACCCGATGACCCACTGAAGGGAAAGAACCCATGATTCCCAAGAACACCATCTGCGTCTGGTACGACACCGAAGCCGAGGCGGCGGCGCGTTTCTATGCCTCAGTCTTTCCCGACAGCGAGGTACAGCAAGTCATCCGCTCGCCGATGGACAATCCCGGCAACAAGGCGGGCGAGGTGCTTGTGGTTCGCTTCACGGTCTGCGGCATTCCCTGCATCGGGCTCAATGGCGGGCCGATCTTTCCGCACACCGAGGCGTTCTCGTTCCAGATCGCCACCGATACGCAAGAGGAAACCGATCGCTACTGGAACGCCATCGTCGGCAACGGTGGGCAGGAAAGCGAATGCGGCTGGTGCAGGGACCGATGGGGCGTGAGCTGGCAGATCACCCCGCGCACCCTGACCGAGGCGCTGGCCGCAGGTGGCGCCGAGGCGGAGCGCGCCTTCGCCGCGATGATGACCATGCGCAAGATCGATGTGGCGGCGATCGATGCCGCGAGGCGGGGGTGATCAATGACCAAGTTTCTGATCACGTTTCCGGCGGCGGCGATGGTGGTGCCTGCGGAAGAAATGGCCGCAGTCGATCGCGAGGCGCATGCCGTGATCGCCCAGGCAAAGGCCGACGGCGTTTATGTGTTCGCAGGCGGAATCGATGGCGGCGTGCCGCCGGTGCGGGTTTCAGCCGACGGCACGGTCACGCAGGGCGGGTACCCAGCGGCGCGCCCGCTCGACGGTGGATTCGCGGTGCTCGAGCGTCCATCGCATGAACCCGCCCGGTTCTGGGCGGCGCGTTTTGCTCGGGCATGCCGCTGCGACCAGGAAGTGCGGGCCTTTGGCTTCGACCCTGTCGCATGAAGCGCGGGGTCGCGGGGCTCGGCACGTTTCTGGCAATCAAATCAATTGCAAGTATTCATCATGGATCGCCGCTACAAACCCATCGAATACACATCCATGTCGCCCTATTTGGTCGTGGACGGAGCTGATGCAACCATTGATTTTCTGAAGGCCGTCTTCGACGCAACGGACTTACGCCGATACCTGCGCGACGATGGAAGCGTCATGCATGCCGAACTACGCATCGACGACACCGTTCTCATGCTGAGCGACCCGAACCCGCCGGGCTGGCCGGTGACGCCCGCGCACGTACATGTATACGTGCCCGATGTGGATGCAACCTTCCGCAAAGCCATCGACGCGGGCGCCGTAGCCATCCAGAAGCCGACACAANAGGACGACGCTGACCGCCGAGCCGGGGTGCGCGATGCCGGAGGTACGACCTGGTGGATCGCCACCCAGGTCGGTTGATATTGCCCAGCAACACAGGAAACGACCATGCCTCTCTCGACCCCTCCGATAGCCCGTGCGACCATGCTCATCCGCCGGCCGGTGGCTGAAGTCTTCAATGCCTTCGTTGAGCCGGCCGTCACCACCAGGTTCTGGTTCTCGCGTGCCAGCGGCCGCCTCGAGCCAGGTGCCACCGTGACCTGGTACTGGGACCACTACGGCGTCTCGGGCGAAGTGACGGTCACGGCCCTGGAGCCCAACCGCCGCCTTGCCATTGCTTGGCCGACGCCGGTGGAGTGGACCTTCACGCCCCGAGGGGATGGCACCTTCGTGTCCATCGTCGCCTCGGGCTTCACCGGCACAGACGATGAACAGGTGGCGCAGGCGCTGGATTCGACCGAGGGGTTCAACCTCGTCATCTCCGCCAGCAAGGCCTGGTTGGAGCATGGCATCGAGCTGCGGCTGGTCACCGACAAAACCCATCACCCGTCAAGGCTGATCGGTGACCCAGACGACGAGGCCACAATGAGCGGAAACGGTCCAAAGCAAAAAGGCGACCACGTGATTGGTCGCCTTTTCTTGGGTGACTCAGGTTTGCACCCGAATACTGTGAATCTGGTGGTGAATTCTACCGCAACCTTGAACCCGTTATCTTCAACCATGCCGAAACGTCCCCATAGAAGTGGGTATCGGCGCGCTGGGCAGGGACATATGCGTGACCCGCTGATGCTCGCATTGCGCTGAAACTGCACGGAGGCCTTGCCGAGGACTTGGCTTCGTGGTCGACGTCACGCCTGAATGCGTTGCCTTCAACCACAAACGGAGTCAACCATGCAGAAGATGATGATGAACGAAAACGAGCTGGCCACGCGCTGGAACATCAGCCCCAAGACCCTTCAACGCTGGCGCAGTGAGGGTCGGGGGCCTCGATTCATGAAAATGTCCAAGCGCGTCGTGTACCCCATCGACGAAGTCTTCGACTTCGAGTCCCAAGCCCTCCGGTCAGCGACATGGGAGCAAGCATCCGACGTCGTCCTCCCGAGTGGCTCGAAGTTGATAGATGCGCGCGAGATTTCGTATATGACTGGACTGCCCCTGTACGTCTTCACGCAAAAGCAGATGCGAGAGGCGTTGGGCATCCCGCATCGTCGGGTTCAGAAGCTCATCCGGTTCGACCGCGACGAGGTCATGGTATGGGCGAAACGTTGGTTGCAGGACGCTCAAGATCAGGGCATCGACGTGAAGGCCGATCCCGCCAGCCAGCATAGATCGTTGCTGCATGCCTTGGCATCGCTGCCCGTCTAACCACTGCATCCGCGCCACCGGCCTACTGGCCCGCCAGCTCGTAGCCGGTGCTGCGCCCGCCGCCGGGCGACTTCTTCAGCACGCCCAGTTCCAGCAACTGCGTGATGTCGCGCAGCGCAGTGTCGGGTGAGCACTTGGCGATGGCCGCCCACTTGCTGCTCGTGAGCTTGCCCTCGAAGCCGTCCAGCAGGCGGTTGAGCAGTTTCACCTGCCGTTCGTTCAACGACATGCCCGCCCAGCGTTGCCAGAAGCGCGCCTTGACCAGCACGGCGTCCAGCGTGGACTGCGCGCTGGCGACCGCGCGTCCGAGCGTACCGAGGAACCACGACAACCAGCCGGTGGCGTCGAGCGTGCCCTTCTGCGTGCGCTCCAGCACGTCGTAGTAGTCCTTCCGCTCGCGCTGGATCTGGGCCGACAGGCTGTAGAAGCGTTGCGGGCTGCCATCGGCGCGGGCTAGGAACAGATCGCCCACGGCGCGGGCGATGCGTCCGTTGCCGTCGTCGAAGGGGTGCAGCGTCACGAACCACAGATGCGCCAGCCCGGCCTTGATGAGTGCGGGCTCGCCCGTTTCCTCGTTGGCCCATGCCAANAACCGCGCCGTCTCGGTGGGCAGCACGTCGGCGGGCGGTGCCTGGAAGTGAACCTTGCGCCGCCCCACCGGGCCGGACACCACCTGCATCGGTCCGGCGGCATCGTCACGCCACTGGCCCACGGTGAGCCTATTCATGCCCGAGTACCCGGTTGGGAACAGGGCGGCGTGCCAGCCGAACAGGCGCTCGGCGGTCAGTGGTTCGGCGCTGTGCGAAGTGGCGTCGAGCACCATCTCCACGACGCCTTCGACGTGTCGATCCACCGGCGCGACCGCGCCAATGTCCACGCCCAAGCGCCGGGCAATCGACGAACGCACCGATTCGACGTTCAGCACTTCGCCTTCGATTTCGCTGGTCTTGACCACGTCCTCGGTCAAGGCGGCAAGGCTGGCCTGATCGCGCAGCGCCAGCCCGACGTCGGCCAGTCGGCCCAGCAGCACGCCTTGGGCGCGGCTGACCTCGGTCAACGGCCCAGTGAGCGCCGACAGGTCGTAGCGCCATTTCGGCCAGTCGTCGGCCTGCCAGATGTAGAGTTTTTCTCCGCTATCCATGCGGAGATTAAACACCTTATTCGCCGCAAAGGCAAGGCATTCTCCGCGCATTGTGCGGCGAATGTGCCGGCCAATCGCCGCATCCAGCCGCGCGATGTTCCTAATTTTCTCCAAAATGCTACATTGGGAGAAGATATGGAACACGAAACGGCCATACCCGCCGACACCCACAGCCAGCGCGTGCTCGATCTGGCCAGCCAGAAGGGATTGCTGCGCGCCAGCGATCTGGACGCCATCGACGCGCCCCGGGTCGTCCTGACGCGCCTGATCGCCGCCGGCCTGCTGGGCCGGGTCGGGCGANGCCTGTACCGCCTACCCGGCCATCCGGTCTCGGAACACGAAAGCCTCGTGGTGGTGGCGGCCAAAGCGCCGCAGGCCGTGTTCTGCCTGCTGACGGCGCTGCAATTCCACGGGTTGACCACCCAACTGCCACGCCAGGTCTGGATCGCCATGCCGCGAGGCTGCCACGCGCCCCGCATCGATTGGCCGCCGATCAGGATGACGCAGATGACGGGCGATGCCTACGCAGCAGGGATCGAGGAACACCGGGGCGACGGCGTGACGCTGCGGGTCTACAGCGCGGCCAAGACGGTCGTGGACTGCTTCAAGCACCGCAACAAGATCGGTCTGGATGTGGCGATGGAGGCGATGAAAGATGCCTGGATGGCGCGCAAGGCGTCGGCGGACGATCTGTGGCGGTACGCCAAGGTGTGCCGTGTCGCCAACGTGATGCGGCCCTATATGGAAGTGGTCGCCCATGAGTAATCGCGCGGCCTCGCTCCCATGAGCGCCTGATCGCCCGCGTGATCATCCGGCGACGGTGATCGGTCGCGGCTTCCGTGCGGATTTGCATGGAGACCCGACGATGACCCGACACTGCACCTGCTGCGGCAAGCCCTTCGAACCCCGCCCGCAAGTTCCCGACCAATCCTTTTGTTCTGCGCCCTACTGCCAGCGCGCCCGCAAGCGCCAATGGCAGCGGGCCAAGCTCCAGTCCGATCCAGACTACCGGATCAACCAGCGCGCCGCGCAGCAGGCGTGGTCGCAGCGCAATCAGGACTACTGGCGCAACTACCGTGACGCTCGGCCCGAATACGCACAACGCAACCACGAGCAGCAGCGGTCGCGGGATCAGGGCCGAAACGGGGATCTTGCAAAGATGGACGCGTGCAACCTGCCGAGCGGCCTGTACCGCATCACGCGGCATCCGGCATTGCCGAGGGAAAACGGCGACTCGTGGGTCGTCGAGATCACGCCGGTCTGCGTGACGTGTCCGTGCAAGATGGACGTGTCAAGAGAGGACGTGATCGACGCCTCGTCGATTCGCCCGTAACTTTGCTTCCAAAACGGGTTCTCTCGAACATCCTGCATGGCAACGATTCCAACCGTGTGCGTTGCCGCCGTGCGGCGGCGGCGCGTCCATTGAAGGGGCGGCAGACCCGAGATCGCCAATCACGGAGTGACCGGGTCTATGCAATCGAACGAATCGCCTATAAGCCCGCCGGGGCCGGTGTTCCGCGCCGCGCAGTACGTGCGCATGTCCACCGAGCACCAGCAATACTCGACGGAGAACCAGGCCGACAAAATCCGCGAGTACGCCGCCCGGCGCAACATCGACATCGTCCGCACCTACGCCGACGAGGGCAAGAGCGGTCTGCGCATCGACGGTCGGCAGGCGCTCCAGCAACTGATCGGCGACGTCCAAGCGGGCAAGGCCGACTTCCAGATCATCCTCGTCTACGACGTCAGCCGCTGGGGCCGATTCCAGGACGCCGACGAAAGCGCCTACTACGAATACATCTGCCGCCGCGCCGGCATCCAGGTTGCCTACTGCGCCGAGCAGTTTGAGAACGACGGCTCGCCGGTGTCCACCATCGTCAAGGGCGTCAAGCGCGCGATGGCAGGTGAATACAGCCGCGAGCTGTCGGCCAAGGTGTTCGCCGGGCAGTGCCGCCTGATCGAACTCGGATTCCGCCAAGGCGGGCCAGCGGGCTACGGTCTGCGACGCGTGCTGATCGACCAGTCCGGCTCGGTGAAGGGGCAGCTTTCCCGTGGTGAGCACAAGAGCCTGCAAACCGACCGCGTGATCCTGCAGCCTGGCCCGGACGAGGAAGTGGCCGTCGTGAACCAGATCTACCGCTGGTTCGTCGAGGACGGCCTGTTCGAATCCGAGATCGCCGACCGGCTCAACACCCGCGGCATCCGGACCGACCTCGGGCGCGACTGGACGCGGGCCACGGTGCGCGAGGTGTTGTCCAACGAAAAGTACATCGGAAACAACGTCTACAACCGGCGCTCCTTCAAGCTCAAGAAGGTGCGCGTGGTGAACCGTCCGGAGATGTGGATCAAGAAGGAAGGCGCGTTCGAGGGCATCGTGCCGCCCGACCTGTTCTACACGGCGCAAGGCATCCTGCGCGAACGCGCCCACCGCTTCAGCGACGAGGAACTGATCGAGAAGCTGCGGCGGCTCTTCCAGCAGCACGGCTACCTGTCCGGCCTGATCATCGACGAGGCCGAGGGGATGCCGTCGGCGGCGGCCTACGCCCACCGCTTCGGCAGCCTGATCCGCGCCTACCAGACGGTGGGCTTCACGCCGGATCGGGACTACCAGTATCTGGAGGTCAACCAGTTCCTGCGCCGCCTCCACCCGGAGATCGTCGGCCAAACCGAGCGGATGATCGCCGAGATCGGCGGCGCGGTCGTGCGCGATCCGGCGACCGACCTGCTCACGGTCAACCGCGAGTTCACCGTCTCGCTGGTGCTCTCGCGCTGCCAGTTGCTGGACAACGACCGCCGCCGCTGGAAGGTGCGCTTCGACACCAGCCTCACACCGGACATCACGGTCGCCGTGCGTCTGGATGACAGCAATCAGGCGGCATTGGATTACTACCTGCTGCCGCGTCTGGACTTCGGCCAGCCGCGCATCCACCTGGCCGATCACAACGGCCTCGAATTCGAGAGCTACCGCTTCGACAGCCTGGACTACCTCTACGGCATGGCCGAGCGCAGCCGTCTGAGGAGAGTCGCATGAGCAAAATGCACCACGCCACCGAGCTGCAGATGATCCCCGTCGATCAGATCGCTGTGCTCAACCCACGCGACCGCAACGGCCGCGTGTTCGAGGAGATCGTCGGCAACATCAAGAACGTCGGTCTGAAGAAGCCAGTCACGGTCACGCCGCGCGACGATCTCGAAGACGGCAAGTGCTACCTGCTGATCGGCGGTGAAGGGCGGCTCAAGGCGTTCAAGTCGCTCGGCGAAAAGAGATTCCGGCGCTGGTGGTGCGGGTCAACGACGAAGACGCCTTCATCATGAGCTTGACCGAGAACATCGCCCGCAGGAAATACAGTGCGCTGGAACTGCTGATGAGCATCGAACAGTTGAGCCAGCAGGGCTACGACAAGCGCGTCATCGCCCAGAAAACCGGCCTGAGCCTCGACTACATCAAAGGCATCCTGCTCCTCTTCGAAAAGAGCGAGGAACGCCTGCTGGCCGCCGTCGAGGCCGGAAGGGTTCCACTCAATGTCGCCATCACCATCGCGGGCGCAAGCGACGAAGAAGAGGTGCAGGCCGCACTGCAGGATGCCTACGAAACCGGCCAACTGCGCGGCGGACAACTGATGCAGGCGCGGCGCGTCCTTCAGCGGCGCAGCACCTTGGGCAAAACGCTGGCCCACCGGCCCACGCGCAAGGGAGCGTCCGTCACCACCTCCAGCCTGGTGCGCAACTACCAGCACGAGGTCGAGCGGCAGAAGCTGATGGTCAAGAAGGCCGAATTCACCCAGCAGCGCCTGTTGTTCGTGATCGAGGCGCTGCGTCAGTTGCTGGCCGACGAGCATTTCTCCAACCTGCTGCGCGCCGAAGGACTGGACACCTTGCCCAAGCAACTGGCCGAGCGCGTCTGGGCCGGAGGAGGTCACGCGGCATGAGTCGCCCGCCGCTGGGGTTCATCCCAGAACCGATCACGCTTGCGCTGGATCGGATTCTGCCGTCGCGCAAGACGCCGGAGGGCTTGAATACCTCGCGCAAGTTCAAGCAGATCATGGCCTCGATGGAAGCAGTCGGACTGATCGAACCCTTGAGCGTGGGCAAAGCCGATAAGGCCACCGGCCAGCACATCCTGCTCGACGGGCACATGCGCCTGCTGGCGTTGCGGCAGCTCGGCTACGTCGACGCACCGTGCCTGATCGCTACCGACGACGAAAGCTACACCTACAACAACCGGATCAACCGCATCTCGTCCATTCAGGAGCACCACATGCTTCGGCGAGCGGTCGAGCGTGGCGTTTCGCCCGAGCGGCTGGCCAAGGCGCTGAACGTGGACATCAGCCAGATCCACAAGAAGGTGAGCCTGCTCGAAGGCGTCTGCCCGGAGGCGGTCGAGATGCTGAAGGATCAGCACTTCTCTGCCAACCTCGGTTCGGTGCTGCGCAAACTCAAACCGACCAGGCAGGTCGAGTGCGTGGAATTGATGCTCACTGCCAACAACATGACGGTAGCCTACGCCGAAGCCCTTCTCGCAGCCACGCCGCCGCACCTGCTGGTCAGCGAGAAGCGGCCCCGGAAGATATCCGGCGTCACGGCGGAACAGATGGTAAAGATGGAGCGCGAGATGGGAAACATCCAAGGGCAACTGAAGCTGGTCGAAAAATCCTACGGTCAGGACGTGCTACTCCTGGTCCTGGCACGCGGCTACCTCGGCAAGCTGATCGACAACAAGGCGGTGTTCCGTTTCCTGTCGCAGCGCCAGCCCGACGTGCTGGCCGAGTTCGAGAACATCATCCAGACCGTGGCGCTGGACGGAAAGTGAATGCGACGGATCGGCGATGCCATTCACCGCCCGCACGCCACATCACCGCCGGACGATGCCGATGACGGCGGAGAGGCGGCGATGGTCGCGCACCGCAACGCGCCCGAGGCCGACCCGGCTTGCCTCTATGGCCTGATCGGCGACGTCGCTCGCGCGGGCAGCGACGGCACTGAGACCAACGCCTGCGCCATCGCCGCCAACTTCATGGCCTACCTGTCCTGTGCGGTCGGACGCGGCGTGTACCTGCCCATCGGCAACACTTGGCACCACGCACGGCTGTTCTGCTTGCACGTCGGGCGCTCGGGCCGTGGCCGCAAGGGCGATGCGGTGTCGCTGGTGCTGCGCATCGATCAGGCGCTGCGCGCGATGGACGAAGGCTTCGCGCCGCAGATTCATCGCGGCGGCCTGTCCAGCCGCGAAGGGTTGGTGGCGCTGATGCACGATGGCTATCGGCAAGGCCGACTAGAGGTGCCCGCCATCGAGGACAAGCGCCTGTGGGTGGTCGAATCCGAGTTCGCCAACGTGCTGCATCAGGGGCGGCGCGACGGCAACACGCTGTCGGCGGCACTGCGCGATTGTTGGGATGGCGTCGATCTGAAACCGGCCACCAAGTCGAACCGGCTCTACGCCAGCGATCCGCACGTTTGCCTGAGCGGCGCGATCTCGCCCAGCGAACTGACGGGCCTGATGAGCACGCGCGAACTCACCAACGGCTTCGCCAATCGTTTCCTGATGATCTGGGCCGAGCGCACGCGGATGCTGCCGTTCCCGAAGGAAACGCCGCAGGCGGTGGTGGAGCATCTGGCGCGCAGGACGCTCGAAGTGTTGGCCTTCGTTCGTGCCAATCGGCACGACCAGCGCGACCACCTGCGGATGGAGCNNTCGCCGCAGGCGCAATGGCGCTACGCCCAGCTCTACAGGGGCGAACTGAACGACGATTTCGGCGACGGTGCAGTCGGCGCGTTGCTGGAGCGCCGCGCCCCGATGCTGCTACGGCTGGCGATGCTGATGGCGCTGACCGATCTGCAAACCCGCATCGATGCCCAGCACATCGACGCGGCGACGGCATGGATTCGCCACGCCACGGCGTCCGTGCGCTTCGTGTTCGTCAGCGCCGCCGAGGAGGCGAAGCTGGCGCAGGTGCTGGAACTGTCGAACCGCGTGCTGGCTTTCCTTCGCGAGCGTGGCCAGGCCACGCGCAGCCAGATCAGCGCCGAATGCTTCCGTGGCAAGGTGTCGAAGGTTCGGCTCGACGCCTGTCTGGAACATCTCCTGTCGGCCACGCCGCCCAAGGTCAGCGTCCAGTGGGGCGAGCGTGCCGATGGTGCGCCGGGCGCGCCGCTGCGGGTGTACCGGCTGGCAACGGTGTAGCGGAAGACGGGGGAATCTTTCGCTGATTTCGCCGGAGCGGATCGGCCGCAAGTGATTGTCCCGGCACTAGTTTCGCTGATTTCGCTAATTTCGCCCGTGCCTTTGCAAACTCTGCTGATCAGCCCGAAAGCCAGGTGTGAGCGATCTGTCCCAGCCTCAACCGAACGTGAACGCCCGAGAGAGCCCCGGGCATCGGCCGCCAGTTGATTCAGCGTCCCGCTTCCAGTGCCTGGCGCTAGCAATCTACCCAACGCCTCCGGGCTACTGTCTGGTCGCCCAAACGTCGTACTCGACCAACGGCTTGGACTTTGTGCGCAGGAAGGCATCTGCCTGGCGCTTGCCCTCTGTGGCAGACCCAGCCTCCCTGATGGTGGTGATGCGCCAGCCGCTGTCACTGAGAGAACTCTTGATGAGATCCAGCGGGTCGGCGCGCCTGTCCGTGATGCCGCCGAATCGGATCACCATTTTGGCATCTTCGGCACACACCTCCTCCGCATTGCGCCATACCTGACGCAGATCCGCCGCGAAGTCCTCAGGGCTTGAATGAACGACCTGGGCGCGATTGCTGTAGTCGACAGCG
Source organism: Burkholderiaceae bacterium (assembly GCA_013693755.1). Lineage (GTDB taxonomy): Bacteria > Pseudomonadota > Gammaproteobacteria > Burkholderiales > Burkholderiaceae_C > Tibeticola. Next base: position 1,807,131 of record CP059256.1, on the reverse strand, counting down.
TCGGGGCCACCCACGAACCAGTTGCGCAGCCACTGATCAGGAATGTAGGTCCGCATGCCGTAGTACGGCGGCGAGGTGATCACCCAGTCGAATCGGGTGTCCGGTGTTTCTGGCTGGAGCGCCTCGGCCTCTCGGCTGTCTGCCAATCGCACGGCGCCCGTGATGTCGGAGGATGTTCCGTAGTAGCGTTTCGCCCGCCGTTCGATCACGGCCAAGACGTCGATAGGCTCAGGCACAAGCCCTCGCCCCTGCCAGAAGCGTGTCGCATAGGCAGGCTTAGGGGCGTAGGTGCGAGGGCATTGGTTGGAGAAGTAGCCCGGGAAGGTCTTCTGCTTCGGGCCATGCAGCGCACCCAGAACAATGCCGCGGAGCGCGATGCGGGCGTCCGTGGTGCATTCCTCCAGAAATGCCTCCCGAAATCGGCACAGTGCGTCCAGCACGTTAGGATGAAACGCCCATTGCCAGAACTCGCTGGCCGGAATGTGGCGCGGCTTGCCTTCGGTCAGAATCCTGCGCGCTTCGGCAAGGATGTCATCAACGGTAGCCGTCGCGAGCTTGGAGGCCGTAATGGCTGCAGCAACCGGACTGGAATCCACTCCCAAAGAACGGAGGCCGACAAGTCGTGCAGCGAAATTGGTAGTTCCCCGGCCGCAGAAAGGATCAAGCACGACATCACCCGCTCGCGCTCTCCGCTGCAGTATGTTGAGCGGAAAATCGAGCGGGAACATCGTGAAGTAGGGGCAAATTCCGTTCAGGGCCGTTTGTGCGCTGGACACTGCCTAGCTCCTCTTCCTGACGTAGGCTGTGTTGCGGGTCGGATGGCGGTATTGCTCCCACCCATGGTCTTGAGGGCCGTAGAAATTGACAAGCGCCTTNTTCACAAGCCGAAAGGCCAAGGTATCTCTATCGTCCAAATGAGCTGGCAAATGATCGAGGAAAAACGCTTTGAGCGATCCCCAGGCAGCCCCTTCCGACGACTCGATCTTTGCCATCAGCTTGGCATCGGTCCGCAAGGCGTCGATAGCCCGCTGCTCGATGTTTGCCATGACGTCTACCGGCTCGGCGTCTTCGACTTCGGCCTCTGCCGGAAACAGAGCGCCTGCGCCCTCGGCTTCGGGAGCGCGGACCGTCGTTGCGATCTTCCTCATCCCCGAGAAGGTGCTGCGCAGGGTTTGGGCATAGGTGTTGCCCGCCGGCTGGTTGTAGTCATGATCGCGCATCGAGAACATCTTCTCGAAGGACAGGGCGCGAAGACTGACCGGATAAGGCTTACCTCCCACCGAACTCCAGAACACACCCTGGCCCGGGATAGGTTCGTTGAGCAGTGAACTCAGCAAGTCGTCACTGAAATGAGCGTTGGCTCGCTTCAGCGACGTGAGATCCGTCGCCGACAGTAGGTGGAAAATGAACCAGTTGTCGCCCTGGCTGAGGATCTCGACAGGAATGCTGCCCGGCTGCTGGGTAATCAACAACGCACCCAGATCGTACTTGCGACCTTCTTTCACCCAGGCGACGTAAGGTTCAGCCGCAGGNGCATTCTCGTTCAGCACTGACTGCGCTTCTTCGACGACGGCGATCGTCGGGATCGTCTTTGGATCGGCTGCGGTGAATTCCTGCTGGTTGCGGTCGAAGATCCGGCGCAGTATCAGCCCCGAGAGCACCAACGACTGCCCACCACGCATCTGGGAAACGTCGATGACACACAACTTCCCCTCGGACAGCGCGTGAACCAGCATGTCCATGAGTTGGCTGCTCTTGTCGTGCAGCATCTTCACGATCGCTGTCATGTTGCCTCGGGCAGCCAGAGCCTCGGCCTCCTGCCGCTGGGGATCAAGGTCAAGCAGTGCGCAGATGTCGTCAAGCGGCGTGGTATTGCCGTTGGCGTCGATCAGGTTGACCAACGATTCCCACCGGTCTTGCGGAAGCCCGCGCAGCTTGCGAACGTTCTGCTGCTCCTGACGTTCCGGTCCGAGTGCGATCGAAATCACGTCGCCTGGACGTAAACGGCGAATATCCAGTTTGATGCCACCAGCCACGAACGACTGGTAGAAAGGACTCGGATTTTTCCTGTCGGTGAAGACGACAATCTTGTCCTCCAGAGCGGGGACATCGCACAGCCCCGGACGGCCCTTGTCGTCGGGCCAGAAATACTCGCCATCCGGGTCGAAGATCACTGTGCCCACGGGGACTTGCTTCCCGGCGCGCTTGGTGACGAAGGGCGTGGTCTCGTAGAGCTTCGAGAAGAGCAGCTTGTTGAGATTGGATTTGCCGAAGCCTGCTCGGGCAAAGACGAAGCTGCGGCGAGACACCAGCGACTCGATCGGGAAGCGGACCNNCAGCACCTCCGGGTCGACCACCTGCATCCATTCCTGCGACTGGAATGACTTGCTGCCCGCGGCGTAGATGTACTCGCCGAAGGCCAAATGGCCGATGGGCGCGCCGTCGATGTTGTGCCCGGCGATCTCGCGCAGCACTTCATCGCTCGGAAAGGCCACCTTGCTGCCAACATGAGGAAGCCGGCGATGCGAGGGGACGAAAGTCAGCCCCTTGCCATTTTTNCGCAGCACTCCCAGCACGCGAATGTTGACCCGGTACTTGAGGTATTGCTCGCGCAGGTCTTCGGGAATTGGACGTTCTTCGCGGACTGCGCGGATATTGAATTCCTCGCCAGAACCGAAGGACAGCTTGCCCTCCGAGGAGAAGGAGGCGATGCGCCCCAAAACCGCTTCATCGGGCGTCTCCAATTGGACAAGGAGGAACTGCCCGTGCATCGGGATGTTCTGGAACTCGTTCCGGTACGGCAACACCAGGTCGGCGTGGAACTCCATGCCTCCTTGCTGGAAGCCCCGGAAGATGCCGACGACCTGTTCCCTGGGGAAGAGTTGAATTTCTGCCATGTTGTTCACCCCTTATCCGTACCGGCGTTGCGCTGGGTCAGCGTCCTGCAGCTGAAATGCGTCCAAGGTCCCCGCGTCACCACCGAGACTCGATCGCACACCTTCGTAGATGAAGTCCTGCAAGATGTCGAAGTCGAAATCGACCAGGGCCGCGTTTTCATGTGCCTTNTGCAGGCAACGCGGATAGTGCGGCACCGGGAAGCCGTTGATCGCGTCAGCGAGCATCGAGCCGAGGATGATCTGGCACTCTCCGACTTGGGGCACAAAGATGTCGACCGGCCACACGGGGTCGCGTCGGTGTGACCCAAACTTCACCAGGAACATCTTGCCGCCGACGAACTTGTTGATCTCTCCGCCCTCACCGGCGCGGTCATCGCCTCGCGCGAATTCCGACCAGACGTAGGCCTGTTCTTCGACCTCGCGCGGCACTTCCACGTAGGCCGGGTAGTCGGTCTGAAGAATGCCTTCCAGGGCCATGGCGAGGCGATACCGTGAAAGCACCTTGCTGTGCTTGGCCACGCCAGCCAGGTACACCCGGCGCCGGCTCTTGCTCCAGTGCGCATCGATGCGCTCCTTCATGCCCTGGAGCAGTCGCTGGAACAGGTCNCTGGCGAAGACCTTGCTGCGCAACAGACCGTCGCAGACGATCAAGGTGTCGGTGCCAAAGTCCTTCTTGAGGATGGCGAACAAAATGGCCCACTCGACCAGCTCCCGGTAGACCTGTACCCAGCTGGGNGAAACCGGCTTCCCNTTGTCGGTTGGCCGAATCATGTGGGAGAGCGCCGGCAAGCTGTTCACACCCAGAAAGGTCATCATCTCGCCTAGAGCCGTGCGTGCCGCCCCATCCGCAGCGAACTGACGCTCGTTGAGCTTCTGGACGGGNGTTGTGGGCGAGACCGCCTCCAGGCAGTACTCATTGTTGCTGCTGTCCACCACCCGGACCAGCTGGATCAGGAAGGGGTCGAACTGGAGCTGGTTGTTGCCGCCATCGGTGCCGACCAGNGAGATCGACGTCGTGGCACGCGGTTGGATGCGGCGCGTGGCGCTCTTCAGAGGGCGGATCTCTTCCCGCAGCGCGTCCAGCACCCCNTGGTCGGTGCCGATGCAGTCCGCGATGGCCTCCTTCAGTTGGGCCTGGCTTGCCGGGTCGATCATCCCCCTCCTGCCGATTAGCTGTTCAAAGATGCACAAGTTTGCCGTATCCTTACCAAGATTACCATCATCACCGGCCCCTGTCCCGGTACCGGGTGAGGAAGCGATGAAAGACGACACTGGAGAGATATTCACCCTCGATGAAGTGGCGGCCTACCTCAAGGTGGGCAAACGCACGGTCTATCGCTTGGCGGCGGCGAAGAAGATTCCCGCCTTCAAAGTCGGTGGCACGTGGAGATTCCAGCGCCAGGAAATCGACCAGTGGATCAAGAGGCAGACGGCGGAAGCCCATGGCGAAAAAGGTCTGGCGGACTCGCGGCGAGAATGGGTGAAGGGCCGCCCGATGCTCACACGACTGGACCGTCTGGTAGACGAGATCGCGGCCCTGCACAGCAAGCTGATCCTGCTTGTTGGGCGCCCTGGATGCGGCAAGAGCGCGCTGCTGGCCGAGCTGGCCAATCAGCGCGGTATGAAGGTAATGAATGTCGGAGCGGTGTTGGGAAAACGTCTCGCGGCGCTCGCCCAGCGGCAGCGAGCACTTCAGGCCAATGTCGCGATGCGGGAGCTGGCCGATGAGTACGCGAGTGGCGATCTGGGCCTGCTCGACAACATCGAGCTGCTGTTTGATCAGTCGCTCAAGCTCGATCCGCTGGATCTGCTCAAGCGCCACGCTCATGCCCGGCGTGTGGTGGCGGTGTGGCCGGGAGAGTTACGGGATGGCCGCCTGATCTATGCGGAGATGGGGCATCCGGAATATCAGGACTACGGCCTCGACGGCCTGGTCCCGTTCGAGATTGAAACGGTGGGGTAAAGAGGAAACGCATGCGCTACGGGGATCTCATTCAGTTCGAGCCGATCGAGTCGGTCATTCAGCTGCTCGACGCCAACCGGCCCGATGAGGCANAGAAGCTCGTCGCCACCTACGTCATTTCCGACGACATGGCCGAGCGGATCACCAAGCAGATGATCCCGCAGCTCTCGTTCGACGAATCGGTCGACCACAAGGGTGTGCTCGTGGTCGGCAACTACGGCACCGGTAAGTCGCACTTGATGTCGGTGCTCTCGCTGATTGCCGAGGACGCTGCCTACGTCCCGATGATCCACCACCCCAAAGTCGCGGAGGCTGCCGGTTCGATCGCCGGCAAGTTCAAGGTGCACCGTATCGAGATCTCCAGCCAGATGTCCCTGCGCGACATCATCACGCAGGAGCTCGAGATCTTCCTGGAGAACCAGGGCGTCAGCTACGCATTCCCGCCGGCCGACAAAGTGGTCAACAACAAGGCCGCCTTCGAGGAGATGATGGCTGCCTTCGACGAGGTGCACCCCAACCATGGGGTCNTCCTCGTCGTTGACGAGTTCCTCGAATACCTGCGCTCCCGCAAGGGCCACGATCTGGTGCTGGGCCTGTCCTTCCTGCGCGAGATCGGGGAGGTCACCAAGCATCTGCGTTTCCGCTTTGTGGCCGGCGTGCAGGAAGCCATCTTCGACAGCAGCCGCTTCCAGCATGTCGCCGACAGCCTGCGTCGCGTGAACGAACGCTTCACCCAGGTCCTGCTTGCCCGCCAGGACGTAAGCTTTGTGGTGGCGGAGCGTCTGCTCAAGAAGTCGGCGGACCAGCAGCACAAGATCCGCACCTACCTCACGCCTTTCGCCAAGTTCTACAGCAACATGAACGAGCGGATGGATGAGTATGTCCGCCTGTTTCCCGTCCATCCGGACTACATCGGCACCTTCGAGCGGCTGATCTTCACCGAAAAGCGCGGCGCGCTGGTCACTTTGCGCGACCAGATCCAGGCTCTCCTGGATGAGGAGGTGCCGACCGATCGCCCCGGCTTGATCGGCTACGACAAGTTCTGGGACACGGTCACCTCCAACTCGGTGCTGCGCTCAGACCCGAATATCGGCCCAGTATTGAAGGTGGCCGAGGTGCTTGGCGAACGCGTACAANAGGCCTTTACGCGTCCCGCTTACAAGGCGATGGCCATGCGGGTAATCAAGGGGCTGTCTGTCCACCGGCTGACGACCGGCGGCGACATCTACGTGCCGGTGGGCCCAACGGCCGAGGAACTGCGTGACACGCTTTGCCTGTACCAGCCCGGCATCGAGGATATGGGTGGTGAGCCCGCCGACGACCTGCTGACCGCCGTGCAGACGACCCTGCGTGAGATCGTCAAGACGGTCAACGGCCAGTTCATCTCCAAGGCACCGGACACCGAGCAGTACTACCTCGATCTCAAAAAGGACGTCGACTACGACGCCCAGATCGAGAAGCGCGCCGAAGCGCTGTCGGACGACGCGCTGGATCGCGCTTACTACAGCGCGCTCATGCAGCTCATGGAATGCACCGATGAGCATGCCTACGTCACCGGCTACAAGATCTGGCAACACCAGGTCGAATGGCAGGAACGCCGCGTGGAGCGCAACGGCTACCTGTTCCTCGGAGCGCCCAACGACCGGCCAACCGCCCAGCCCGAGCGCGACTTCTATATCTATTTCATCCAGCCGTTCGAGTCACCCCGTTTTCGCGACGAAGCCAAGCCGGACGAGGTGTTCTTCCGGTTGAAGGGTCTGGATGACGCGATCAAGCGTCATCTCTCGTTCTACGCCGCAGCCCAGGAACTGGCATCGACCGCTAGCGGTGCGGCGAAGGCCGTCTACCTGGACAAGGCCAAGGATGCCCTGCGCGACATGAGCAAGTGGCTGCAGGACAAGCAGATGACCGCCTTCGAAGTCATCTACCAGGGCAAAACCAAGACCCTGCAGGAATGGGCCAAGGGCGTGTCGATGCGCGACAAGCTCCGGTTGGGGCCGGATGAGCGCGCCAACTTCCGCGACATCGTCAACGTAACTGCCGGCCTTGCCCTCGGCACCCACTTCGCGGATCTGGCGCCGGAATATCCGACCTTCTCGGTGCTGGTCACCGAATCCAACCGCAAGCAGCTCATCACCAATGCTCTCAGGGCGCTGGCGGGCGGCACGCGCACCAAGGACGCCATCGCCATCCTCGATGCGTTGGAGATGCTGGACGGCGATCGCATCGAGCCCACGCGATCCAAGTACGCCCAGGAAGTGCTCAATCGGCTGAAAGCANAAGGCCACGGCCAGGTGCTTAACCGCAGCGAGCTCATCAGCGGTGGAACCGACGTCGAGTACTTCGCGCCCGTGCGTTTCCGCCTGGAACCCGACCTGCTCGTGGCGGTGCTGGCCAGCCTGGTCTACTCGGGCGACATCGTGCTGGCGATTACTGGCGACAAGATCGACGCCGGCAAGCTGTCGCTCCTGGCCGAACGATCCTTGGACGACCTGATCCAGTTCAAGCACATCGAACCGCCCAAGGAAATCAATGTCGCGGTCTTGCGCTCGCTATTCGAGCTGCTGGGATTGCCCAGTGGCTTGGCTCAGATGGCGACTCAGGGCAAGGAGGAGCCCGTCAAGGAGCTGCTGGATGCGGTCGCCAAGTTGGTCAACCGCGTGCTGACCGTCGGCACCGACCTGCGGAATCGCCTCAGCTTCTGGGGCCAGTCCCTGCTGCGCGAAGAAGAGCTGCGCGACAGACAACAGAGGCTGGAAGCACTCAAGGGCTTCCTGGAAGGGCTGTCGCCCTACAACACTATCGGCAAGCTCAAGAATCTGCGCATCACCCAGGACGACATCGAGACTCAGAAGAAGAACCTCGATGCGCTTGCCGCAGTGGAGAGACTGCGTGACCTGGTTGCCGAGCTGGGCAATGTTGCCGCCTACCTCTCCCAAGCCGAAATGGTGCTGCCCGGCGATCATCCCTGGGTACAGCAGGCACAGGCTGCCCGCAAGGACATTCTCGACAAGCTCGCTGAGGACCGCAGTGCGCAGCATGCCGCTGAATACCGCCAGCGCCTGGCCACGCTGAAGAAGGACTACATCACCGCCTATGTGGCGCAACACAGCAAGGCCCGGCTCGGCGTGGCGGAGGACAAGAGCAAGTCCGCATTGCGCCGTGACCCGCGCATCACGACCCTGCGGGCCCTGGCCGGCATCTCCCTCATGCCCACCGGCCAGCTCACCACCTTCGAAGACAGACTGGACAAGCTCAAGAGCTGCGCATCCCTGGTGGAAAGGGAGCTGGAAACAAGCCCGGTATGCCCGCACTGCGGTTTTCGCCCCGCCAACGAACAGGGCGACCTGCTGCCGGCCGCCAACGTGCTCAAGGCCCTGGACGACGAACTCGATCGTCTCCTGGAAGGGTGGCAGCGAACCCTACTGGACAACCTGGACGACCCGATCATTCAAGCGAACTTCGAACTGCTTAGACCTAAGCAGCGTGACCTGATCAAGGGCTTCCTTGCGTCGAAAGCCTTGCCGGATCCGGTCACGCCCGAGTTCGTCGCAGCGGTTCAGGAAGCGCTGTCCGGCCTCGAAAAGATCGTGGTCACCGGCGACGACATCAAGAGGGCGCTGCTCGCTGGTGGATCCNCCGCGACGCCCGAGGATCTGCGCAAGCGTTTCGAGTCGTTCCTGAGCGAGCGCTGCAAGGGCAAGGACGCGAGCAAGCTGCGGTTCGTGGTGGAGTAAAGGAGCCCGACATGATCAAGACCATCACGCTCACCAATTTCCTGAGTTACGGACCCGCGCCCGAGCCGGTCGAGCTGCGCGCGCTCAATGTGATCATCGGCCCGAACGGATCTGGAAAGTCCAACCTCATAGAGGCACTGGAGCTGCTGTGCGCAACTCCGAAAGACCTGCTGACCCCCATCCGCGATGGCGGCGGCGTGCGCGATTGGCTGTGGAAAGGCGCCACAAAGCCGCCCATCGCCATGATCGACGCGGTGATCGACAACCCCAAAGGCCCTGTGCCGCTGCGCTACGTGCTGAGCTTCACCGAGGTGGGCCAACGCTTTGAGATCGTGGACGAAAGGGTGGAAAACGAAGTGCCCGATGTGGGACACGCCAAGCCCTACCTGTACTACAAGTTCGAGTNNGGGCATGGCGTGCTCAACGTCNAGGGCAAACAACGTCGCTTGCAGCACGAAGACATCGACCCCACCGCATCGATCCTAGCCCAGCGCAAAGATCCCGACCAATACCCAGAGCTGACCTACCTGGGCAACGCTTTCTCGAAGATGCGTCTGTACCGGGAGTGGAGCTTCGGCCGCTACACCATTCCGCGCCTTCCCCAGAAAGCCGACCTGCCCAACGAGCATCTGGAGCCCGACGCGAGCAACCTGGGCCTGGTGCTCAACCGCTTGCGCCGTGAGCCAACCGTCAAGAAGCGGCTGCTGGATGCCTTGCGCGCGCTCTACGACGGGATCGACGACTTCGATGTGCAGATTGAAGGCGGTACTGTGCAGGTGTTCTTCCACGAAGGGCGCTACACCGTGCCTGCCACCCGCCTTTCGGACGGCACGCTGCGTTATCTGTGCCTGCTCGCGATCCTTTGCCACCCCAACCCGGGGCCGCTGGTGTGCATCGAAGAGCCGGAGCTGGGCCTCCACCCGGATGTGCTGCCCACCCTGGCTGAGCTGCTCAAGGAAGCCTCCGCGCGCACTCAACTCGTCGTGACCACCCATTCCGATGTCCTGGTTGATGCGCTCACTGATCAGCCCGAAGCGGTACTGGTGGCCAGCCGGGATGAAGCTGGTACGCGTCTGGAACGACTGAGCGCCGAGAAGCTCAAGCCCTGGCTGGAGAAATATCGCTTGGGGCAGCTTTGGACCCGCGGCGAGATCGGAGGGACACGGTGGTGAAGCTCTACGTCGAGGGTGGCGGTGACGGCAAAGCCCTGCAGATCGAGTGTCGCCGCGGATTCCGGGAGTTTCTCGAGAAAGCCGGCGAAAGGCAAGATGCCCGCCATCGCCGCCTGTGGTGGCCGGCGCTTCGCCTATGAGGATTACTGCACGGCGATCGCCAACGGCGAAGCGGCGATGCTGCTAGTCGACAGCGAAGCGCCTATCGCCGCCGCACACCAGACGGGAAAGTCAGATGAGTGGCGGCCTTGGCAGCACCTGAAAGCCCGCCAGGGCGATGGCTGGGACAGACCCAAAGGCGCCCTTGAGGCCGACTGCCACCTGATGGTGCAGTGCATGGAATCCTGGTTCCTGGCCGACCGGGAAAAGCTCAAGGACTTTTTCGGCCAGGGCTTTCGGGACAACGCCCTGCCATCCGCCGCAAACCCGGTCGAAACGATCGCCAAAACGGCGGTGCTCGACAGCCTGAAGAATGCCACGCGTCACTGCCAGCTCAAAGGGCAATACGGCAAAGGCAATCACTCCTTCAAATTGCTGGCGCAACTCGACCCTGCCAAGGTCGTCGCCGCCTCGCCCTGGGCGAAGCGCTTTGTCGACACCCTCAAACAGAAGATGGGCGCATGAACGATCTACTCAAACACCGAGAGCAAGACTCCGGCCCTGTGGAATGTCTCGGACTCAGCTTCCCCAACGACCAGGCCCGCCGCGAGCACTTCCTGAGGCTGCTCGCCGAAAAGCTGAAGGACCCGGAATTCCGCAAGCAGGAAGGTTTTCCGCAGGGGACGGATGAGGCCATCCTCGCCATGTCCGACCCGCCGTACTACACCGCTTGTCCGAACCCCTGGCTCGCGGACTTCGTCAAGCACTACGGCAAGCCCTACGACCCGAACGAACCCTACCGGCGCGAACCGCTGGCCATCGACGTGTCGGTGGGCAAGACCGACCCGATCTACAAGGCGCATTCCTACCACACCAAGGTGCCGCATCTGGCCATCGTGCCGTCGATCCTGCACTACACGCAGCCGGGCGACCTCGTGCTCGATGGCTTCGCGGGTTCGGGCATGACGGGCGTGGCGGCGCAGTGGTGCGGATCGGCGCCGGCCAGCTACCGGCACGAGATCGAGATGGCTTGGAAGAAGGAAGGCCGACCGGCACCCAAGTGGGGCGCACGCCGCGTCATCCTGAACGACCTGTCGCCCGCGGCCACCTTCATCGCCGCCAACTACAACCTGCCGTTCGATGTGGATGCCTTTGCCAAGGCTGGCAAGCAACTGCTCGACGAGCTGGACGCCGAAATCGGCTGGATGTACGAGACCCTGCACTCGGACGGCAAGACCAAGNGGAGAATTGAATACACCGTTTGGAGTCAGCTCTATAGCTGCCCCGAGTGCGCTGGCGAAGTGAACTTCACCGAGGAGGCGCTGGATGAGGAGTCCAAGCGAGTCAAGGATGCCTTTCCCTGCCCGCATTGCGGTGCCGAGCTCACCAAGTCTCGACTCGAACGACTGTATTCGACCAAGCTTGACCTGAGCACAGGCAAGACGATCCAGGTACCCAAACGTGCGGCGACACTGATCTCCTACAGTGTCGGCAAGACCCGCTACGAGAAGAAGCCGACCGCCGACGACCTGGTAGTCCTCCAGCGTATCGAGGCATTGCTGCTGCCATCCCAGGTGCCGACCATCGAAATCCCGCCCATGCACATGACGCACGAGCGGGCACGCATGGACTACGCGGGAGTCACCCATGTCCACCACTTCTTCCTACCCCGTGCCGCGCAGGCCATGGGCAAGCTGTGGGAGAAGGCGTGCGCGCACCCTGATGCGCGCATCCGGTCCTTTCTGCTGTTCATGGTGGAGCAGGCTATTTGGGGCTTATCGGTGCTGAACCGCTATCAGCCGATTCAGCAAGGCCGCCCGGGTGGTTCGCAGGTCAATCGCCAGCTCACCGGCGTCTATTACGTCGCATCGCAGCACGCGGAGTGCAGCCCTTGGTACAACCTGGGCGGAAAACTGGATCGGCTGGTCAAAGCCTTCCGCAATGTAAAAGTCGGCGCGGGCGGGACGGCCATCACCACCGGCACGGCGGCCCGGCTGCCGCTGCCCAATGACTCGGTGGATTACATCTTCACCGACCCGCCGTTTGGCGAGAACATCTACTACGCCGACCTGAACTTCCTGGTCGAGTCATGGCACGGCGTGGTGACCGACGCCCAGCCGGAGGCCATCATCGACCGCTTCAAGAACAAGGCACTGCCCGAGTACCAGCACCTGATGCAGCGCTGTTTCGCGGAATATCACCGGGTACTCAAGCCCGGCCGCTGGATGACGGTGGTGTTCTCCAACAGCAAGGCCTCCGTCTGGAACGCGATCCAGGTGGCCCTACAACAGGCGGGCTTCGTCGTCGCCGAGGTGACGGCGCTGGACAAGGTGCAAGGTAGCTATCGGCAGGTGACGTCCACCACGGCCGTCAAGCAGGACCTGGTGATCTCCGCCTACAAGCCCAACGGCGGGCTGGAGCAGCGCTTTGCCGAGCGCGGCGCGTCCGAAGCCTCGGCCTGGGATTTTGTGCAGACGCACCTTCGATATCTCCCGGTGGCCAAGACCAAGAACGGTGAGTTGGAGTTCATCGTCGAGCGCGATCCTCGGCGTATCTACGATCGGATGGTGGCCTGGTTCGTGCGCCACGATGCGCCGGTGCCCCTGTCTTCGGACGAGTTTTTGAGTGGCCTGCGCAGTCGCTTTCCTGAGCGCGACGGTATGGTCTTCCTGCCCGAGCAGGTGGCCGAGTACGACAAGAAGCGCGCGCAAACCGCCCAGGCGCCGCAGATGGAGATGTTCGTCTCCGACGAGCGCAGCGCCATCGACTGGCTGACTGACTTCCTGAAAAGACGTCCTTCGACGTACCAGGAGATTCACCCTGAGTTCACGGTGCAGCTCGGCGCCGGCTGGAAGAAGCACGAGAGCAAGCCCGAGCTCGCAGCGCTGCTGGAGGATAACTTCCTCCGGTATGACGGTACCGGCGAGGTGCCGAGCCAGATCCACGCCTACCTTTCGACCAACTTCAAGGATCTGCGCGGCCTGGACAAGAACGATCCGCGCCTGATCGCCAAGGCCAAGGATCGCTGGTACGTGCCCGATCCGAACAAAGCGCAGGACCTGGAGAAGAAACGCGAGAAGGCACTGCTGAAAGAATTCCAGACCTACCTGAGCTTCACCGGTCGCCGGCTCAAAGAGTTCCGGCTGGAAGCGCTGCGCGCCGGCTTCAAGGACGCCTGGAGCAAGAAGGATTACCAGACCATCATCAAGGTGGCCCAGAAGATCCCGGACGAGGCGCTGCAGGAAGACGAGAAGCTGCTGCTCTGGTATGACCAGGCACTGACGAGAATGGAGGGGGCCTATGAGCAAGCTCAGCCACATCAAGCTGGAGAATTTCACCGCCTTTGCCAGCCTGGACCAGGCGTTCTCCCCAGGCGTCAACGTGATCATCGGCGCCAACGGCACGGGTAAGACCCACCTGCTCAAGGTGCTCTATGCCGCCGCGGCGATCACCTTGGGCGAAGACCGGGAAAGAGGCTTTGCCCGCAAGCTGCTCGGCGTCTTCAATCCCTACCAGGCGCGCATGACACGTCTGATACGACGACAGCAGGGCTTGCCCGCTGCCGAGATCAGCATCGCGCGAGAGGATGGCGCCAAGCTCAAGACGGTCATCGACAACCGGAAGGCGGACGTCAACGATGTGCGCGTCTCTGGGGAAACCAAGTGGCTGAGCATCAGCATGGAGTCCGCGTACATTCCGGTCAAGGAAATGCTGGCCCACGCACCCGGTTTTCTGGCGACGGCATCGAAGCGGNAGATCGCCTTCGAGGATGTCTATGTCGACATCATCAAGAAGTCCTTTCTGCCAAAACTCAGAGGCCAACCCCATGATAACCGTAAACGGCTTTTGAATGCTTTGCAAAAAGCGATCGAAGGAAAGGTAATTGCCAAGGGCGAACATTTCTTTCTTAAGAATAGCCAGGGTGAATTGGAGTTCACTTTGCTGGCCGAGGGCATGCGCAAGCTTGCGCTGATCTGGTTGCTAATCCAGAACGGCACGCTCTTGTCCGGCTCGCTGCTCTTCTGGGACGAACCCGAGGCCAACCTGAACNCCTCTCTCATGGGCGAGGTCGTCGAAATCATTCTGGAACTGCATCGGCTTGGGGTTCAGGTCTTCCTGACCACCCACAACTATGTTCTGCTCAAGGAGTTCGACCTGCGGCAGAAAAAGGGTGATGCCATCCGCTATATCTCGCTGTATCGCGATGAGCAGAAGGCGGTCGTGGCCAACGCCAGCGACAGCTACACGGGCATCGACCCCAATGCCATCACCGGAACCTTCAGCGACCTATACGACCGCGAGCTGAAGCGCAGCCTGGGAGGGTTGGTCGAATGACGTCTTTGGCCGAGGGGGACTTGCAGATCGCCTTGCCGGCCGGGGCCGCTGGGCGAAAGTTCGATGATGGGGCGACTCACGGGCTTTCCCACTGCATGAAGGCCGTGGATTTCATCGTGGAGCTGGATGAGAGGATTCTTTTCATCGAGTTCAGGGACCCGGATCACCCGGCCGCGCAACCCAAAGATCGGAACACGTTTCTGACAAAGATTCTGAGTGGCGGCTTGGATTCAGACCTGAAGACGAAATATCGGGACTCCTTCCTCTACGAATGGGGAGCCGGCCGAGTGACCAAGCCGATCTACTACCTCGTGTTGATTGGCGCGAGCAGCTTGTCCGAGGCGGAATTGCTAGCCAGAACAGATGCCCTGCGGCGGCAGCTCCCCGCCCATGGACCTGGTGACAGACCCTGGAAGAAGCCATTTGTCGCCGGTTGTGGCGTCATGAATATTGAGACGTGGAACAAGGCCTTGCCACAGTTTCCCGTCAACAGACTCAGCGCATGACTGCTTGGAACGTCGGCGACTGGTGCTGGCATGCCGGGCAGGCGTCACCCTGCCGGGTGATCGACCGCCAGGACGTGTGGGGCGAGGTCGCCTACCGCGTCTGGCTGCCGGCCAAGGACGCCGTGGTGCGCGCCAAAGCCCAGGATCTGGGCGAACTGACCAGTGTGCGCCCGACCGTGGAGCAGATCCTGCACACGGCGGCCGCGGCCAAGCTGCTCGACGCACTGGAAGACAACCTGCTGCTGGCGCCAATCCAGTCGAGCGTCACGCCGCTGCCGCACCAGCTCTACGCGCTGAATCGGGCCATGAGCCGAGATCGCATCCGCTACCTGCTGGCGGACGAGGTGGGGCTTGGCAAGACCATCGAGGCGGGGCTGATCCTGCGCGAGTTGAAGCTTCGCGGCATGGTGAGGCGGGTGCTGGTGGTGGCACCGAAGGGTCTGGTGCGCCAGTGGCAGGCCGAAATGCGGCTGCACTTCGGCGAGCACTTCCGCTTCGTTGAGCCATCTGAACTCGCGGCCTTCCGTCAATGGCGCGACAACGGCACCCAGAACGACGAGAACCTCTGGCGCATGCACGACCAGGTGATCTGCTCCTTGGATTCAGTGAAACCCGTCGAGGGCCGGCGCGGCTGGAGCCTGGAGCAACTCGCTACCTACAACCGGGAGCGCTTCGAGGATCTGATCTCGGCAGGCTGGGATTTGGTGATCATCGACGAGGCACACCGCCTCGGCGGCAGTACTGAGCAGGTTGCCCGCTACAAGCTCGGTGCCGCCTTGGCCGAGGCCGCTCCCTACTTGCTGTTGCTATCCGCGACGCCGCATCAGGGCAAGACCGACCAGTTCATGCGGTTGATGCAGTTGTTGGACCGAGAGGCGTTTCCGGACGAAGGCAGCATCGACCGCGATCGGGTGCGCCCATTCGTGATCCGCACAGAGAAGCGGGCCGCCATCGACGCCGATGGCCAGCCGCTGTTCAAGCCTCGGTCANCACGACTTCACCCGGTAGCTTGGCAAGAGCGGCATGCCGCTCAGCGAAGGCTCTATGAGGCCGTGACGGACTACGTCCGGCACGGCTACAACCAGGCGATGGCTGCCAAGCAGCGGCACATCGGCTTTNTGATGATTTTGATGCAACGGCTGGTGACGTCCAGTACGGCCGCCATCCGCGCCACCCTGGAGAAGCGCCAGGCCGTGCTGGAGGCGCCTCAGGCGCAGGCGAGCCTGTTCGAGGCAGTTGACCCGGATGAGTGGGCAGAGCTCGACGGCCAGTCCCAGCTCGACATTGCCGTGCAGGCCGGCGGCTGGGAGCGGGAGAAGACGGAGGTCGAGATGCTGCTGGATCTCGCCCGCGAAACCGAGCGACAGGGAACGGATGCCAAGGCAGAAGCGCTGTTGGAGTTGATCTACAAATTCCAGCAGGAAGAGAACGATCCGCAGCTCAAGGTACTGGTCTTTACCGAGTTCGTTCCCACCCAGGCCATGCTGGCGGAGTTCCTGGAGAGCCGGGGCTTTTCGGTGGCGCTGCTCAATGGCGGCATGGACCTGGACGCGCGCACCCGTGCGCAGCAGTCCTTTGCACGCGACGTGCGGGTGCTGGTCTCCACCGACGCCGGCGGCGAAGGCCTGAACCTGCAGTTCTGCCATGTCATCGTCAACTTCGACATGCCGTGGAACCCGATGCGGCTGGAGCAGCGTATCGGTCGCGTCGACCGCATCGGCCAGCCCCATGTCGTGCGGGCCATCAACTTCGTGCTGGAAGACACGGTGGAGCACCGGGTGCGCGAGGTGCTGGAGGAGAAGCTCGCTGTCATTGCCCAGGAGTTCGGTGTCGACAAGGCGGCGGATGTGATGGACTCGGTGGAGGTGGAGCCGATCTTTGACGAACTGTTCGTCCACGGGCTGCAAGACCCCGCGTCGATCGATAAGGAATGCGATGCGGTGATCAACCAGGTACGGGAGAAGGTGGCGGCCAGCCGCAAAGACACCGATCTGTTGACGGAGGACCACGCGCTGGAAGCAAACGATGCACGCAAGTGGCGGGATCATCCGGCGCAGTATTGGTTGGAGCGTGCGATCACCGCCGGCCTACCTGCGCGCGCCGGAACTGCTGAGAGGGTTGGCGACGCCTGGCGTGTGATGTGGGCGGACGGGAGCGAGTCTCCCNGCGTCTGCTTCGATGCGCGTACCGCCGAACAGAACCCTGAGATGGAGTGGATCACGCTGGAAGATCCGCGCGCCCGCGCAGTCATCAGCGAGCTGCCGCGCTGCGTGGCGGGCCAGCCGCTGGCGATTTCGACTGTGACCGGCTTACCCGATACGGTGCATGGCGTGTGGTCGCTGTGGGAGATCAGCATCAGCGCGTCCAACTTCTCGGAGAGCTTCTCCCGGCGGCGGTTCCTTCCCGTGTTTGTCACCGACGATGGCCGCACCTTCGTGCCGACCGCCAAGCGGATCTGGGATTTGCTGCTGACCGAGAACGTGACGCTCGCACCGAAGGTCGAGGTGGAGAACGCCTTGGCCTGCTTCGAAACGTCGCTGGCTGCGGCCAAGGTGCAGNGGGAGCGGCTTNTTGCCGAGCTGCTGGAGGAGCATCGCACCTGGCTCGCCGAGGAGCGCGAACGGGCGCGCTACGCCTTCGAGGCGCGTTACCAGGCGATAGGCCGCATAGGCCTTCCCGCGGTCAGGGAGCACCGGCGCAAACGGCTCGAAGCTGAGCATGAGGCGCGCATGGCAGCGCTGGCCGATGCGGAAGGCTGCACGCCGGATCTCAACGCGGTGCTGATGCTTCGCATTGGTCACCCGGGAGGTGCGCCAGCATGACAGCCTGGGTTGACCGCGTCCTGAAGGAGTTTCCCGTCGATCTGGCCCGGCTCTGGATCGTCGCTGACCCGGATGATGTCCTGCTGGATGAGCAGGTGCTGTCGGGACTGCGCGAGCGTGGCTTTGAAGTGCTGCCTTTCGAGGACAGCATCGCCTTCCGGGCGGAGTACGAGGAGCGCTATCGGGCGGCATGGGACCAAGGCGAACCCCCCTCCGCGCCTTGATCCTCCATCTGCGGGGCACGAATGTCGGCGACTTGCCTTGGGACTACCTGCGTCAGGCGCGGAAGCTGAGCCTGAGCCTCGCCGAGTTGTTCCCAAGCTGAGCTATGCCGTGGTGAGGCAGCTGGGTAGCGAGATGCTGCCATCCCTATTCGAGGCGCAGGCAAGGCACGCCCATCAGTCGCTGGGCGAAGCGGCGACCAAGGAGTTCGTGCTGACGCACATCTTTCGGATCAGCCCCCACCTGATTACGCGCCCGGAGGACTTCTGGCGTGAGCTCCTTCGTTTGCATTATCGCGAGGCGGCCCTTCCGCCCGTGCTTGCGCAGCACGTGGAGCAAGTGGTCGGTGAGCATAGCGCCTTCAAGGGCATGCCTATCGCCGAGTTGTTTGCGCACAAGAGTATGACCCTGCGAGTTGTGCAGGAAGCCTGGTTTCGCTATCTCACCAAGTTGGGAATTACGGGTACCCGCACCGGGGAACCCGCGCCGCCCGACTACGTCTCGAAGCTCGACTTGCCCTTTGACCACCATGACGTCCGGGTGATCGTCGACTCGATGTTCCTGGACGGCACGCTGCACCCGCTGGTGGTCCAGGGCGTGCCGGCCACCCTGCCGGAATGGGCCAAGGCGGGCGTGGTGCAGACCCGGCGTCGATGCGGAACCTGGTGCTCGAAGGCATCAAGAGCCTGAAGGCGGAAGTGCCGACCATAGAGTCCCAACACCGCGACTGGACTCATTTCTCGCGTCGGCTGGGCGAAATCATCTCGCGTTTCCATGGATTGGATGCAGCCCGAGCGGAAAGCATCAAGGACGCAATGCGAGACCTGGTCATCTCCGCCGACGATCAGCTGCGTGAATGGGTAGGCAAGCATTACGCAGACCTGCCGTCCTTGCCAGCCGCCAAAGGGCCGATCATGGTCCACCACGTGCCACGGTATCTGGCGATGCGCCGAGGCAACGGCGAGGAGAAGATCGCGCTGGTGGTATTCGACGGGCTGGCCGTAGATCAGTGGATTCAGATCCGGGAGACCGTGATCAATCGGTCGCAGCGGCTGATGTTCGACGAGAACGCCTGTTTTGCGTGGCTGCCAACCCTGACATCGGTTTCACGGCAGGCGCTGTTCTCCGGCCTGCGCCCGCGCGAATTCGCCGACAGCATCGAATCAACCTCTCAGGAACCTGCGCAGTGGACGCGGTTCTGGCAGGACCATGGTCTTCGCGCGAACGAGGTGGTGTACCGCAAGTCAATCAAGCGCACCGATGACCTCCCCGCGCTTGAAGCAGCACTGACCAATCCGGCTGTGAAGGTGGCCGGCCTCGTCGTGGACACCGTCGACGAGATCATCCATGGCGCCGTCCTCGGAAAACGGGGCATCGCGGCACAGATCGCAAGCTGGTGCGAGTCGGGCTTTGTGGATCGTCTGCTCTCGATGCTGCTGGATAACGGATTCCACGTCTACCTGACCGCTGACCACGGCAACGTCGAAGCGGTGGGCATTGGCCGCGCGAATCAGGGAGTCGCGTCGGAACTGCGCGGGGAGCGCGTCAGGACCTATCGCAGCGAGGCTTTGATTGCGGAAACGGCGGCGGCCAATCCAGGGACATTCCGTCTGGATGTCGCTGGACTGCCATCGAACTTCATGGCCCTATTTGCAAGAGGGCGCGGGGCGTTTGTGCCTAAGGATGACCAGGTCGTGGTTCACGGCGGCGTCTCCGTGGAGGAGCTGATCGTGCCCTTCGTTAAAGTGAGTTACGTGAATTGAATCGAATGACGTCGTCAGCGCCGCAAATTGGCTTTGATCGCTTCATACCGCTCGAATGGGCGGCTGCCGCGCTCAGAGTGCGTGCCGACATGGCTACGCTCGAAGGCCTGAATGCTGCGCTCGACGCGGCGGGGCTCGGTGTCGCTGCCCGCAAGAAGACCCGGACCGTGTTGAATCGTCTCTGGCTGGAGCCGCGCCCCGAACTCGCCGACTTCGCCGAGCGTGGCGTCGCGATCTTCAAGGCCGACCCGAGCGTCCCTATCGCCGCCCTGACCTGGGGCATGGCCATTGCCACCTATCCGTTCTTCGGCAAGGTGGCGGAGCTGGTGGGGCGCCTCTCGGCGTTGCAGGGTGATTGTGCTTCGGCGGAAGTCCATCGCCGAATGAGCGAAACCTATGGCGAGCGCGAAGGCACGTACCGGATGACCAACATGGTGCTGCAGTCGCAGGCGAGCTGGGGCGCAATCGAGCGCGTCGAGAAAGGCAAGCGCCTCGTGCGGCTGAAGCCGATCGTGGTCAGCAACGAACAGGCTGTGACCTGGCTGGTCGAAGCGGCGCTGCGTTACTTCGGCAAAGCCGTGTCGGTTCCGACGCTGTCGTCCTTGGCGGTGCTTTATGCCTTCGTGTGGGACCAGCCGCTTGGCTACCTTGCGTCGAAGAGTCCGAACCTGGAAGTGAGGTCGGAGGGAGCCGGGAACCAGTTCGTGTGCCTGCATCCGAGCGCCTGACAATTGCCCATGTCTCTGCCAACTGTCATAAAGTCCGTCGTTGCACGCACGAGAAAGACAATTCGACGACGAATCGCGGCACTGTGGCAGCAAACGTATAGGGCTCAATATAGGCTTGGGCGATGGGGGTTAGATGCGGCAGTATCGCGTTTTCTACAGTCCTGCTTCTTCTCGTACTTGCAAGCGCTTATCTGTCGCCCACTTTCCAGTCCGCGCTTGAAGCCCACTATGCTGACCTGCCCCCATTGACCGTACCAACGGATTGGAGAAGTCCGGGGTTGAAGGTTAATCGAAGTTTTGTTTCTGCTCACTGCCAGCAGCACCGCCAGCACGCTGGCGGTGCTGCTGGGCGAATCGTGCCGGCGGGATGCGTCCCAGACTGCTGTGCGGCCTGACCTCGTTGTAATCNNCCGCCGCCAATGTGCAATGCACTCCCGGGCCTGTGACAACGATTCAAACCACTGCTCGTTGAGGCACTCATCCCTGAATTTGCCGTTGAAGCTCTCGATGTAGCCGTTTTGCATCGGCTTGCCCGGCTCAATCAGGATGTGCCGAATCCCGTTCTTGTGCGTCCAGGCCAGGAACGCCCGACTGGTGAACTCCGGGCCATTGTCCGTTCGCACCGCTGCCGGATAGCCGCGAAACCGTGCCACCTGGTCGAGTACGCGCGTGACGTACTGGCCCGAAATGCCGTAGTCCACCGCTATCTCGACCGACTCCTTGCTGAAATCGTCCACCACCGTCAGGCACTTGATGCGCCGGCCGCTGGAGAGGCTGTCCGAGACGAAATCCATGCTCAACACCTCGTTGATGTTCCTGGCCAGTTGCAGCGGCACGCGCTCCTGCGTTGGCCGTTTGGCTTTGCGGCGCTGCTTCACCGTCAGGTTGGCCTGCCGGTACAGCCGGTAGATGCGCTTGTGGTTCACNCCTGGAAACTGCTCGCGCAGCATGTCGTGGATGCGCCGGTAGCCAAACCGGCGGCGCACCAGGGCCGTTTGCCGAATCTGTTCACCCAGGGTGGCGTTGAGCTCGCTGGGCTGCGGTGGGTGGCGGTAGCTGTCTCGGGATAGCCCCACAAGGCGGCAGGCGTGCCGCTCCGAGAGGTGATGCTGCTCAATCATCTGTCGGATGGCGTCGCGCCGCGCCTGTGGGGCTAACGCTTTACCCCGAAGACGCTCTTCAAGGCATGGATGTCCAGGTGGGCCTCGGCCAGCAGCCGCTTGAGCTTGGCGTTCTCACTCTCGAGCTCGCGCAGGCGCTGGGCCTCGGAGACCTGCATGCCGCCGAACTTGGCGCGCCATTTGTAGAAGGTGGCCTGGCTGAAGCCGCCGCTGCGGCACAACTCGGGGATGCCCATGCCGGCCTCGGCCTGTCGCAAGAAGCCAATGATTTGTTCGTCGCTGAACCTGCTCTTCTTCATGTCCGTCATTCTCCTGGGTTGACGGACTTCTCTCGTTTACCGTGGTACGGCTGGCGGGGGCAGGTCATCCCGATGACAAGGAATCGGTCACGTTCGTTGAGAATTTCCAGATGGCGGAGACGTTGTTCGAAGCCGCAATAGACGCGCAACCGCGGGTGCGATGAAATTGCGAAGGAAATTGGGAAGAGTCTCCTGTCCTGGACGTTCAAAGGCGGGAAATATCAAACAGGATGGGGCATTCTGGAAAAAGGTCTTTGCGGGCTCGCTGCATTCGCTCTAATGGCTGGGGATGAGCAGGTTTCGAATTCAGAACGGCGCTTGCAGCTCATCTGTCACGCGAGTCGGCGCCAGCACAGGAAATCCGAGAACGCGCGGCAAGAGAAATCTTGGAGCGTGCGGAAAGCTTGTACAGGCAGGGACACTGGTCGTCTCGGATCGATATGGCGATCGATCGATCTGATCACGAGAAACTGCGACCTCTACTTGAGGAAATCGCTGGCCTGCTGTCGCCGGGCATGGCCCACCAGACGCCGACGGTCTGATGTCAGCCGGACACCAGCAGAAGGGCTTCTGCCTCGCGGCGGGCCACCAGTCCCGGTAGCGCCTTCCCGCCGCCATAGATCCAGCGTTGCAGCTCCGTCGCCGCGGCGCGCCAATCCCGCTGGTTCACCCGTCGCCGCAAGGTCGAGGTCTGCAAACGACCGCCGCCAAGGTTGAAAGTGAAGTCCACGATGGCCGCCAACCGCTCCTCGGGCTCGCTGGCCAGTACCGGGCAGTAGCGCAGCGCAGCCGCGAGCGCCATCTGCAGGTCACGGGCCAGATAGACATCGGCTTCGACCTCGGTGATCGGCGGATGCGTGGCATCGCAGAGGTGGCCGTAGCCAATCGTCCAGAAGCCCGCTGGGCAGATGTACGGATGCGCGCGGCCCGGATCGGTCTTTGGCACGCGGTGAAAGCCCTCGAAGCGCTTGGCCAGATCGATGGCCGATTGCGGCACCTCGATCACGGCCGCACCCGGTCGAACACGCGGCCGAGGAACCAGAAGTTCAACACTCCGGCCCAAAGCGCCTGATCGGCCTCCGTCCAGGCGTGCAGGACGGCCTCGCCCCAGCCCGCGCCGGCAGCCACGGCGGCCGCAAACGCCGCCGTCTTGGCCGCGCAGTACAACGCCATGAACCAGTAGGTGATCACGGGCCGCACGCTGCTTGACAGCGCATCGGCCCAGCGCACGCCGGTTTTCTCGCCCTGCGTGCGCACGGCTTCGCGCAGCGTCTCGATGGGAACCACCCAAACGCTGATCCCCGCCGGTGGCGGAACCGCTTCCTGATACCGACCGCGCCATCCTTTCGGCGCAGGGCTGGCGCTCTGGAAGTCCGAGGACTGGCGCTGGGTGAGCAGCCGCGCGACCTGCCAGGAGCCCACCCGTCCTGCGCGCTTGCTGCGGTCGCCGTCCTGATGCCGGAAGCGCGTGACGTCGCGTAGCGGAATGGCGTTTGGAACGACCCTGGCGGGCCAGTTCGAGGTGCGTCCCATCCTCATGCGCGAACCACGTTGTGTCGTGCAGACGCGTGGCCTGCTGCTGGCTCGTGCGGCGCTGCTCCGGCGCGGCGGCCAAGACCGGGGCAACCGATGCTCAATGCCTTGTGGCGAAGCGAGCGTGCGCCGCCAGAATGTCTCCCAGCCTGCGGGCGTTGCGGCGGCGTCCTGCTGACCCTGTGTCGCACCATCTTCGGACTGTCGCGCCATTTGCCAGTGGTGCGTGGTGCGGCCGACTGTGGGCCGCTGCGTGTGCGAGGCGTACCTGACCTCGCCCGTGAAGACCACGCCGGGCAGGCTCGCCCTTCGGTGAGCGGCACGCTCGGGCGCAAGACCAACGACCGCACCGTCAGGCCCGGCAATTCCGCCAACAACTCGGCCCGGGCCGGGGGATGAACTTGATCGCGACGACCGGCAGCGGCAGCGTGGCCCGTATCGTCACATCGTCGCGCGGCGCGATGTAGTTGGCCCCGAACACCAGGTCGGCATCGGTGGCGGCGGGTCGATCGAACAGCAGATCGACCAGCGGCGGCCCGACTATCACCGACGCGGCGGGCACGGGCAACGCGGCAACCAGGGTCACCTCGTTGGGAACGGCTGGCATGGCTTACCCCAGGATCGCCGACACCATCCGGGCATCGCCTCCCAGGTACAGATTGGTGCTGGCCAGTTTCACGTCGCCGTTGCCGTCGGTACCGCTGCAGTCAAGATCGAGGGCGGTCACGTCGTTGCCGTTCACCAGCCGCGCCCAGGTGGCCACACCCGTGGCCGTGATCAGCCCGTCCTCCTGCTGCGTCAGTGTGAGCAGCCCGCCCGCGATCGTGCCCGCGGGCTTGGTCAGCTTGATCTCGACCAGCATCGCACTGGTCGGCGTGGTTGACGGCGTCGCGGGCCGAGTCCCGCCGTAGATACGCAATCGCGCCGGGTTGGGCCCCGCGTCGAGGAAGGCGAGCGTGCCCGCGAGCCGCGCCTCGTTGTGTTCGACGGTGATGGCGACGGTCATGGCATGGGTTCCGGCTTGAGGTTGTCCGCGATCACGGCGCGGTACATCTGCTTGTAGTCGTAGCTGACCACGGTGTATCGCTGCGCCGGGTCCAGCAGCTCGAATCGGTAGTTGCCGCCGGCGTCCGACCAGGTCTCGGCGACCAGGACACGGGCGTTCTCGCTGATGAGCTGCACCCGCCGCACCAGCGGTTGGTCGGGCTGCCCNTTCTCCTTCACCGTCCCGGCGATCACGCCGTAGCCGCTGAAGTGAATGTCCTTGCGTGCGCTGGGAATCGTGCGCAAGCGCCAGTCGTAGCCGCCACCCCGATCCCACAGGTTGCTCGACGGGCTGTTGCGGCGGATCAGATCGACATGGGCGTTGACGCCGATGTTGGCGGCGGGATCGGGCAGCACCGAGGTCGAGCCACCAGCCAGCCGCACCAGCTCGTCGTCTGCGTTCACGCCCACGGTCGCGGGAAACGCGGGCAAACCCGACGGCGTGTCGCCTGCGATGGCGTGGACGCGCGCCGTGGCCCCGTACAGGAACACGCCCGGAATCAGCTTGCCCCGGTAGCTCGCATCGCAGACCTGGAACATCAGCACGCCGCCGGCCTTGAACTGGATCAGCCGCGCCCACGGAACCCCGTTGGAATCGAACGCGCCGACGATGACTTCGCAGCGCAAGATCATCCGCTGGCCGACGTTGAAGGTCGGGGCCGCGTCGGCCACTCCGGCGACGGGCTTCGCGCCGTCGTTGACGCCGCCCGTCACTGCTGCGCCGTCACCGAAGCCGTTGTTCCAGCGGGAGACGCTCCACGCACCATCGAAATGTGCGAACCGGTAGCCCTCGGCTCCGTTGCCCGTCGTCATCCACAGGCCGATGTGCTTGCGGGCGCTCGGGTCGGTCAGCAACTCGACGTCGGCCTCGAACCAGAAGTCACCGCTGGCCGTCTCGTTGAAACGCAGGATCGACTGCGCGTTCGGGGCCGAGATGTCGATGGCCTGCTGCGCGCTGTTGTAGCTGGCGGACATGCTGCCGAGCACCGTCGTGTAGCCGTTCGCCGGTGCCGTGGCGAAGGTATCGTTGAGCGGGTAGCTCACGGATCACCTCCACGGACCGGTGATGTCGAACGCGATCTGAGCGCCCTCGGTTTCCGAGCTGTACTGCGTCCTGACCAGCAGGAAGCGCTTGCCCGCCTGCCCGACCACGTTGTCGACGATGGTCTGGTCACTGTAGGGCCGATCCTGGGGCATCCACAGCATCCCTGGCATCAGACCCCGCATATGGCCGTCCTCCTGCCGCACGTAAGTCGGCAGCAACCACAGGCTGTAGTCCGCGCCGTTCGGAAACGGCGTCGGGCCGCGCCCGCAGATCTGCTGGCCGTTGTTCGTATTCAGCGACGTCGTCGCCCAGCGCACCGGGTTGCCGAGCTGGGTGTGATTGCGCAGCAGTACCTTGCCGGTGAAGTCGAGCGAAGAGACCAGGCCATAGCCATTGAACTGTCCTGGATAGCTCCAGTAATTGCTCATGCCCGAGTAGTTGTCGTCGGCGCACAGCACCGTGGCGTAGTTGTCGCCGGGCTTGAAGCTCGTGATGTCGCCGAAGCAGTAGCAGTTACGACCGTACCAGTTGTACCCGGCGGCGTTGGTGACGAAGAGGTAGAACAGCCGGTCGTCGCCGATCAACACCCAGTTGCGGCCGCCGCCGCCGCTGTCGCCATTGCTCTCATACTGATTGCTGCGCGCGTGGTACCACTTGTACCAGCCCCACTGATTGGCGGTGACCTGCTTCCAGTTCTGCGTCGGATTGTTCGGGTCGTANGGGGCTTGCGCGCCGACGATGTTGTCGATGTCGGACAGGTCTTCGACGATGCCGACGTTGGCCCATTTCGCCCAGCCCGCCGTGTAGTTCGGCGTCTTGAGGCTGTCGTCGATCAGCAGGAGGTTCTGCGGCGAAGCCGGATTCTTGCTGCGGTACGCCGCCTTGTTCGTGCTGGCGAAGGGCTTTTCCCAGCCCAGCGGCGCGACCTTGGCCGAGAGGCTCGTGGCGGTCGTCGCGGGAGAGGCCGGCGTGCCCGTCACGGCGTAGGTGAAGGTGGTCGTGGCGGTCGCGAGCACGCGGAACAAGCCGTTGTACTCGAGCTGATCGGCCCCCGCGATCAACACCACCTGATCGCGCAGGTAAGCGTGCCCGGAGGTGATCGTCGCCGTCGCGATCCCGTTGGCGAAGGTCAGCGAGTCGATGGCCTTCAGGGCGAAGCCGTTGACGAGACATGCATCGAGCATCGTCACCAGATCGCCCCAGTTGTTGGCGATCTGCGGCGCGCCCGCCATGCCGCTGCTGAAGTATTTGACGGTCAGGTCAGTCATAGGATTTCCCGGAAGAAGGTTTCAGAGATCAGGGGTGTCCACGTCGCCGCGAATCAGCAGCGTGAAGTTGTCGTCGGGCATGATCTCGGCGCGGGCCGCATCGGCATTGGTGCTGACCTGATGCCGCGACTCAGTCTGGATGCGATCCAGCGCCTTGATCATCCCTCGACGTTGGTGATCGCCGCCTGCGCCTTCTCGGTCGCCACCTTCAGTTCGAGCTGCGAGTTCTGGTCGGCGTAGGTCTTGAGCCTGGCCAGCGCGTCCTTCGCCTTGGACACGTCTGCATCCACCGGCAGGGTCTTGCCTTCCTTGAGCAGTTGCTCGTACTGCTGCAGCTTCTTCTCGGCCTCCTGCAGATCGGCCTGGATCTTGAGCAGCACCTCCTTCTCGGCGAGCGCCTTGTCCAGATCGGCGATGGCCTTGTCGAAGCGCGCGGTGTCGGCGTCGATGGTGACCTTCAGGCCGTCCTTCAGCTTGGCGGTGATCTGGTCGATTTGCGACTCGGTCTGCGCGAGCGTGCGGCTGATCTCTTCCCGCGCCGAGAGTGCCGACTGCGCCGCCGTCTGGTGCGCCTTGGCTTCGGCGTCCAGCGTCTTGTTCAGAATCTCTTCCGACTCGCGGATGCGCTGGATGGCTTGATTGACGCCGTCCTTGCCCTGCGCGATCTGCGCGTCGGCATCCTTGGCCTTCTGGGCCAGTTCGGCGCGTAGCTGATCGGCCTGACGCATCAAGGCCTCGGCCTGCGCGTACTCCTGCTTGCGATAGGCCTCGCGCGACTGCGCTTCGAGCTGGGTGACCTGCGACACCGCCTGTTCGGACTGCTTGCGGGCGTCTTCGCCGCGCTTGGCCTCGCTGGTCTGGCTGCTCGCGACCTGCGCGGCCAGATCCATCGCCTTCTGTGCCAGTTGCCGGGCCTGCTCGAACTCGCCATTGGCCAGCGCCTCGCGCGCCTTCTCCTGGTACTCGGCAACCTGGCGCTTGCGATCCTCGGTCGCCTCGAAATCAGTCATACCCTGACGGCGGATGTCGCGGATGCGCTCTTCCGTCGTCATCGAGAGCTGGCGCTTTTCTTCCTCGATGCGCTTGATCTCGGCCAGATGCCGATTGGCCTCGGCGTTGAGCGCGTCGATGTGCTGGCGGTACTCGGAGAGCGCCTGCGCGAGCGTCTGGCGCTTGGTGGCCAGGATTTCGTTCTCGACACGGGTGACGTTGGCGGCGCGCTCGGCCTCGGTCTGCCCGTCGCGGCGCGCCGCTTCGATCTTGGCGCGGGACTCGTCGTCGATGAGCTTCAGCGTGTCGGTCGTGGCCTGCCGCCGCAGCGTGGTCTGCTGCGTCAGCGCCTCGGTCAACAACTGCGTGGACTTGCTGATTAGCGCCGCTTCGGACTGCTTCGAGAGTTCCAGCGCCGACTGTTCCTGCTGGTAGCGCGTCTTGACCGCGTCGATCTGCCGCTGCAGGTTGGCCTCGACGATGGAGGTCAGCCCCTTGTAGCCTCGGCCATCTTCGTGGTCGCGTCGTTGACCGTCTGGTTGGCCTTGCCGACGGCCTGCTCGACTTCGCCGAGGCGGGACTTCAGTTTCTCCAGCGCGCCGTGAACGGCCTCGATGCCGCGACCGACCGCTTCCTGCGTGCCTTGGCGCACGGCCTCCAGCCGCTTGGCGATCTCCTCGGCGGCTGACGCGGCGGTGTTCATCGCACCCTTGGCGGCGTCGGAACCCTTGGTCGCGTCGGCGTACATCTGCGCGAAGATCTGATTCATCTCCGCGAGGCGGGCCTGATGGCGCTTGGTGGCCTCGGCGATGGTGTCGGAGGTGAAGATGGCGGCGAACACTTCCCAGTGGAAGCGAAGCTGCTCGATGCCCTTCATCAGCACTTCGACCATGAAGATGCCCGCCTTGCGGACGATCTCGAATTTCTCCGACAGCCACGTCCCGATCTCCCAGCCGACGAGGAAGGCCCCGAGCACGGCAAACGCCGTTTTGAGCACACCCACGCTGGCCACGGCGGCGGATACCGACAAGTTGGCCGTCGTCCAGGCGGCAGCGGTTGCACTGGCGGCCGTGACCGCAGCCGCANCCGGCGGTCTGCCACGCGGTGATCAGCGCCGGGATCAGGCGGTAGATCAACACCGCCAGCCCGACCTCGGCGATGCGCTTCAACCACTGCATCACCGTGTCGAGGTTCTGCGCCAGCCACGTCAGGGCCTCGGCCAGCTTCTTGGTGAAGCCGGTCGATTCGTCGAGCTTGTTGATCCATTGCCCGAAGGCGTTCTTCAGGCGCTCGAACGACTGGCTGACGGTCTGCGGCAGTTGGGCGTACTCGCTGGCGAGCTTGTCCTTCTGCGAGAGCAAGGCGTTCACCACCACGTCGGCGGTGAGCCGTCCTTCCTCGGCCAGCTTGCGCAGCCGCCCGATGGGCACGTTCAGGCCGTCGGCCAGNGCCTGCGCGAGACGCGGGCTGTTCTCGACGACCGAGTTGAATTCCTCGCCGCGCAGCACGCCGGAAGCGAGCGCCTGCCCGAACTGCAGCAAGGCGGAACGCGACTCCTCGGCGGACGCTCCCGAGATGCGCAGCGCCTGCGAGATACTCTCGGTGATCGTGAGGGCGTCCTTCTGCTCGCCGCCCAGCATCCGTACCGCCTGCTGCAACTTGCCGTACAGCGTGGCCGTTTCCTGGATCGGCACGCCGATGCGCTGGGCGATGTCGAACAGCTCATTCTGCGCGACGGCGTACTCGCGCTGGCCAGCGGTCGCCAGCTTGAGGCGCGCGGACATCATGTTCCAGGCGTCGGCGATCTGGACGATCTCCTGCACCTTGCCCGCCGCCCAGTTGATCGACAGGAAGGCCAGCAACTGTGTCTTGGCCGTCGCCACCTGATCGCCGAAGGCCGACATACCGGCTTTGACCTCGGCCATTCCGGCGGCCGCCTTCTCACCGGCGGTCTTGGCGGTGCTTGAGAGCTCGCCGAGGCTGCGCTCGGCGGACGTGATGGCGCGCTTGAGCCCCTCGTCGGCCCCTTCGAGCGCGACGAGGACAGAAATTCGGTTCGCCATGNNACTCAATCCACCGTCCGGATCTGCTTCTCGATGGCCGCCGCCAGACGCGGGATGCGGCCCGCGACCAGACGCTCGACGTCGAGGCGCTTCTTGAGCACGACCTTGGGCACGAGCACGGCAATCGGGATGTCCGCGCCGCGCTTGAGGCGCTTGATGCCCTCGGCCTTGCGATAGCGGCGCTTGAAGCCCGCCAGTGGCCGGTCGTGTTCCTTGATGTTCTCGGCCATCAGGACGATGTTCCCCTTCGCGTTCTTGNATGAAATAAGCATTGCCGCCGCGCATCAGCTCGGCGATCTGGGCCTTGAAGCGTTTCCTGCCGACCCGCCCGTGCAGCGGNATCAGCATCCGACCGGCGATCAAGCCGCCGCGCTCGTGCATCCCCGACCACGGAATCCGCGAGCCCACGTACAGCGCAGGCAGTCGGTTCGGGTCTTTGTCCAGCACCTTGGCTGTGAAGCCTTTGAGGAAGGATTTCTTGACCACCGCCATCTGGCCCGCGACGTGTCCGCGCACGTCCTGTTTGAGCTCGGACGCCTCGCTGGCAATCGCCCGCGCCACCGCCTTCTTGACCTTGTCGCGGAACTCGCCGCCCCAGCGGCGCAGTTGCGCTTGCGCTGCCGCGCTATCGATGCGGACGGAGATGCGCACGGTCGGAAGCCTTGTCGGTGAGTCGGTCGAGGGTCTGGTCGAGGTGGCGGGGATCGCCGCGTGTGCCGATAGCAATGACCGACAGCAGCCGCGCGTCGCGGGCCGCGTCGGTACGCGCCGTCGCCGCGACAAAGCCGCGCACCTGCCCCAGGGTGTAATCGAGGATGTCGGGCAGGCGGTGCCCGTGCTCGATCAGGTGCTGGACGGCATCGAACCAGCCGCCGCTTTCACCACGGGCGGCAACTTCACCGCCGTGAACAGGCCGTCGAGCTTGGGAATCACCGTCCGGGTAAAAAACNNGGCGTTCACCTCGATCACCTTGGCCGCCAGCAGGATGGCCTCGTCGGCGGCCAGCTCATCGACCCACACGCGGGGCTTGCCGACCGCGATGGCGATGGCCGACAGCAGGTCGTCTCCGCGCTCGCCGAACAGCGCCAGCCAGTCGATCTCGCTGGCCGTGAGCTGCTGCATCACCGGCGAGATAGCCCGCAGGAAGGCGGGCATCTGCCCGACCTTCAGCGGCTTGATGGCCAGCGGTTCGCCGTCGATCACCAGTTCGATGCTTTGCGGAATCAGGGCTTCCAGGTCATTCATGGCGGCCCCCATCAGAGCTGCACGATGCGGCCGAACTGGCCCAGCACCGCGTCATAGGGCTTCGTGGTGTCAGCCAGCAGCGAGCCTTCCAACTCGAACTTGTTGTACTCGTCCGAGATGAAGGAGATTTCCTTCAGCGGATCGAAGGCCACGCGGTAGAGCTCGACCAGCACCTTGGCGTTGCCCTGCGCGGTGTTGATGCCCTCCAGTCGGAGATAACGCTCGGGNAGCGCCTGCGTGAAGATGCCGATCTCGGTGGCGACGCCGTAGGCATAGCTGGCCTTGAACGGCGCGGTGAAGCCGGTGGTATCCAGAAACTGGAGGGCACCGAAGTCGGTGTCGGCGGTGTAGTTCGTGCCCAGGGCCAGGGTGGCAGGC
Source organism: Burkholderiaceae bacterium (assembly GCA_013693755.1). GTDB lineage: Bacteria > Pseudomonadota > Gammaproteobacteria > Burkholderiales > Burkholderiaceae_C > Tibeticola. Next base: position 1,775,901 of record CP059256.1, on the reverse strand, counting down.
GTGGCCGCCGAATCCACCACGACGAGGGACGACACCTTGGGGTGGGCCAGGAAGTAGCGGTCGCCCGGAGTCGGCGTCGCGCCGCCCACGGGTTCGGCGGTGACCGTGCCCGGCGTGCCGACGACGTGGTTGCCGTAGAGGGCCAGCGCCAGGTTCTCCTTGGTGAATTCCTCGATGGTGAGGTTCACGGTGGCCGACTTCTGTTTGACCATCCGGTGGTCGAGTGAACGCTGGCCGGTCTGGCTCTCGTAGTGCTCCAGCACGTCGGTCTTGAGGGAGAGCTTCAGTTCGGCGACGTTGCCGGGCGAGCGCACTTCGATGGGCAGGCCGTCGATGTCGCGCTTGCCGAGGAAGACGCGCCCTTGGAAACTGGCGTAGGTGCTCATTGCTTGGGTTCCTTGCGTTGAATGGGAGGAAGGTCGGTCTCAGTCCGGGCAGGCCTGGGTTCCCGCGTGGCGATGTCGTGCGCCAGCAGCCATTCGGCGGTGTCGGCGTCGACCTCGATGCGGTCGCCGGGCCCGTGGGACTTGCCCGCGTGGGTGTGCGGGCGGGTCAGAACCAGACGTGTCGGTTGTGGGGTCATGGGTGGTCATCCAGGGGTTGAGAGGTCATTGGCCAGCGTCCGGTACGTGATGCGGTAGCGCGCCGGGAGCGCCACGGCCACCGCGTCGGCGTCCTCCACCTCCCACTCGCATTCCTGCTCGCGGATGCCGAGCGCCAAGCCGCCGAGATTCCCGTCCGCCATCAAGGCGGCGTGGGCGGCGGTGAGCAGCCGGTCGGCTTCGGTTTCCGGGACGGCGGGCGGAACGGCGCGGGCCAGCGCCACGACGCGGACGGTGAGTTCGCGGGTCACGCGGTCGTTGGCGCGTTCGGTGATGGACTCCGACTCGGGGAACAGCGCCAGCGCCGGGCACTGCTCCCGGCTGATGGCCACCGTGGGCGAGCGGTGCAAGGTGGCTCCGAGTGCGTCGGACGCGGGACGGACGGCATCGAGCACCGCGAGCAGAATCCGCTCGCGGATCGAGTTGCCCGGCATGAGGTCAGAGCTTCGTGAGCTTGGCGCGGATTTCCGAGCCGTCGCCCACGGCCCGGACATCACGCACTTGAAACACCGTCTCGCCGATCTCGACCGTGTCGCGCACGGCCAGCCCCTTGAACACCGAGCCGGGATACGAGATCACGTACTCGGTGCCCGAGGTCAGGCCGTCGAGCAGGGTTTCGTCCGGCGCGGCGAAGCCGACCCGTTCCGTCTGCGGCGCGGAGCCGTCGGAGGGATGCCAGACGCATTCCTTCAGCAGGCCCGCGTTCGCGGCGGCTTCGTAGATCTGTTCGACGATGCCCATCACGCCACCGTCAGCTTCACCAGCACGCCGGGGCGGTGGCACATCGGCAGCGGGTTGGACTGCGTGTGCAGATCGGTACCACGGTCGAACTTGCGCGGCTCCTGCTTGGCGTACAGCGGCTGGCCGACCGTGTTGACGGTCTCGTTGAAGTCCGCCGGCGCGAAGTAGGTGCCGAAGGTATCGATGGTGCCCAGCGGGAAGGCATGGGCCTCACCAGCGGCGATGAAGCGGCGCGCGGTGCCGTTGGCATCGGTGGCTTGACCCCGGTACTCCTCGAAGGTGATGCCGCCGTAGGTGAAGCCGCGCCGCACGTCGTTGATGAGGATCGCGCCGTTCTGCCAATGCTCGAACGCCTTCTCGACCTTGGCGTGGCCGGTGAGCGCGGCGAAGAACTCCGGCGAGCACAGGCAGTGGACGCCATTCATGAACTCGCCCTTGAGGTTTTCCTCGATGGTGGCCAGCACGTTGCTGCACTTGGCCTTGACGTTGGTGGTCGAGGTGCCAAGCTCGAAGGACACCGTCTGCTGGGTTATCTCGAAGGCGTCGAACAGGTCGTAGAGTACCGAGCCGTCGGCATCGAGGATCACACCTTTGAGCGCGCCCATGCGCAGGTGCTCCAGCGTGATCGCATGCTTGTTGCGCATCGTCTCCAGATGGCGTGCGATCACGCCCGCGACCGTCTCGGTTTCGGTTTCCGATCCGAAAGCGCGGATGCCTTGCACCTCTTCGGGCAGCACCACGTCGTCATGTGGGATGTGCGGCACGACGAACGAGCGCAGCTTGCGCTTGCCGCGCACGCCGACCGTACCGGGCGAGCCCGGCGGCAGCGTAGGCAGCAGGTTGAGCACACCGTTCATTTCCTCGACGGCGATCTGGCGCTGGCGCACGGGCTTCGCCGGCATCAGGTTCAGTTCTTCCAGACGCCCGTAGCGGTTGGGCAGGAGGTTGATGGCGGCGGTGAGCGCGGCCATCGAGAAGGCGGGATTGCTGAAGGGGTTGTTCATGGTCAGGCTCCTTGACGGACGAGCACGCCCAGCGCCTTGAGCTGCGCCACGGCGCTGAGTTTTTCGGCGTTGGTGATGGCGTCGGGCCACGCGAGCGCGTGGTCGGCGACGATGGCGTGGCGCGCGACGATCAGGCCGTCGTCGCGGTCGGCCAGCGCTGCGTCGCAGGCTTGCAACAGCACACCGGCGGCGACCTGCGTGCCGTCCTCGGCGGACGGGTCGATCTGCTTGAACTTGCCCGTCGCGGTGACGATGCCGACGACGGTGCCCAGCGGCAGGTTCTGACCGGAAGCGACCGTGACGCGGTCGCGCGAGTAGAGGTTCGGCGCTTCGTACTTGAGCAGGTCGCCCAGATTCAGCGGTTCGGCGAGAACGGACATTTCAGATCTCCTTCTTGAAGGCGGTGGACTGCGCCGCGAGCTGCTTGGCCGCGTCGATCAGCGGATTGCTGGCCGCAGGACGCGCGGCGTCGGGCGCGATGCGGCTGACGATTTCGGGGCTGGCCTCGGCCTGCGCCGCGAGCAGTCGGCCGCGTACCGTGGCAGGTGCAGTGTTGGTTTCGAGGAAGCCCGCGATCAGGTCGGCGCGACCGGCGAGCGTGCAGGTCTGCGCGATCTCGATGGCGTCGGTCACACTCAACGTGGTGGCGGCGGACGGTTGAGGAGGACTACCAGCAGGATCAGCAAGAGGCCGATCAAGAGCAGCGGGGTCGGATCGTTCATTCATGGATGACTCCATCTGGTGGTTGCGAAGAAAGCCCGCTTGGCTGGCCGGAGCCACCTGAGTGGGGAGTGGGGAAAGCGATTGCGTGAGCTGGGCGAGCGCATCGTCGAAGCCGCCGACGGCATCGGCCAATCCAGCCGCGACGGCATCCGGGCCGAAGAACAGGCCCGCTTCGGTGGCCCGCACCGCATCCGCGTCGAGGCCGCGATGACGCGCGACCGTCTCGACGAAGAGGTCGTAGACGCGATCCACCTCGCCCTTGAGCACCGCGTGCGCGGCGTCGGAGATCGGCTCGTGCGGGTTGAGGTCGTTCTTGCGCTCGCCCGCGAACACGGCGGTGTAGCGAACGCCGTCATTCGCGTCCTTCACCGACTGATCGACGTGCATGGCGATGACGCCGATCGAGCCGACGCCGCCGGTGCGTGCGACGAACACGCGGGTGGCGGCGGACGCCAGCGCGTAGGCCGCCGAGAAGGCCATGTCGTTGGCCACGGCCCAGACCGGCTTCACCTGCGACGCCGTGCGGATGCGGTCGGCCAGATCGAACACGCCGCCGGATTCGCCACCGGGCGAATCGACGTCGAGCAGGACCGCAGCGACTTCGAGACTGGCCAGCGCGGCGTCCAGTTGCGCGGCGATGGTCGCGTAACTGGCGAGGCCCGAGTCGGCTTCGAGCCCCGAAGTGCGACGCACCAGCGTGCCGTAGATCGGGATGACGGCGACCTTGCCGCTGGCGGGTGCTGGCTCGCGCGCCGCTGGCGTGTAGCCCACGGGCGCGGCGAGATCGGCGAGGCCGATGCGCGCGCCGAGCACGGAGAGGATGACGTCGAGTTTCGGGCGATGGATCGCCAGCGGCACGCCGAACAGGCGCGCCGCCAGATGAGGCAGCACGGTCATGGGAATCCTTCGGGGAAAGCGGTCAGGCGGTGGAGTCGCCGCCGGTAGCGTCGGGCGCGACGGCGTTGCGGTTGGGTTGCGCCCCATCACGCACATTCGCGCCGTCCTTCGACGTGTAGCGAGGATCGGAATCGAAGATCAGGCCGAGGTCGTCGGCGCGCTTGTTGTCGGCGGCGATCTCGCGGTCGACGTCCTCGGCGTCGTAACCGCTGGCCGAGATGGCTTCCGAGCGGCTCATCAGGCCCGCGCGGATCGCCAGCAGCATGGCCTTGTATTCCTTCTCTGGATCGACCCACTGCCAGCCCTGCGGAATCCACTTGGCTTGCAGGTACTGGCGGCGGCGCGCCGGGCTACCGCGCGCGAAGCCTGGCGCATCGAGCGCGCCCGCGAGCACGGCCTGCTTCATCCACGCCGCCCATACCGGGCGACACATCTGATGCACCAGCACCGAGTGCTGCACCATCTCGCAGCGGCGGCGGAACTCCAGCAGCCCGGCGCGGATGGACGAGTAGTTCACGCCGGTGAGGTCGCCGGTCAACTGCTCGTAGGTGATGCCGACGGCGGCCGCGACCGCGCGGAACTGCGTGCGCAGGAACTCGGAATACGAGCCGCCCACGTCCGCGGGGTCGGAGAACTTGATGTCCTCGCCCGGCTCCAGGATCTGCAGCGTGCCCGGCTCCAGCCCGGCGAGCGCAATGCCGTCGCCATCGGCCGGGCCTTCGCCCATCAAGTTGTCCTCGGGGTTCTGGCGCGTGACGAAGCCCGCGAACATCGCGGCCGTCTTCTTGCGCACCAGCTCGGCGTCGTCGTACTGGTCGAGTTCGTTGAGCTTGACCAGCGCGCGCGACAGCCACGGCTCACCGCGAATCTGGCCGGGACGCAGCACGCGGTAGAGGTGGATGACCTCGCGCGCATCGACGCGCACGGTCTCCATTCCGCCCTGGCCTGACATCGGTGCGAGCCGTCCGTCCTCCGGATGCGAGCGATACAAGTGGTAGGCCGCACGGCGGCCCAGCGCGTCGAACTCGATGCCCGAGCGCACCACGTTGCCGGAGGGCAGATCGGTGTTGAGGTGGATGGGCAGGTGCTCCGACTCCAGCAGTTGAAGCTGCAAGGGCACGACCAAGCCATCCTCGACACGGCGCGGCCGTAGCCGGATCAGGCATTCGCCGCCTTCGAGCATCGAGCGGCAGGCCAAGGCTTGCAGGCCGTAGAAATCGGTCTGGCCCGCCGCGTCGGCCTCCTCCGTCCAGTCGCGCCACAGCGCTTGCACGTCAGCCTTGAACTGCTCGTCGTCCGACAGACTCTGCGGCTTGATGCCGGTGCCGACCGCGTTGGCGACGAAGGCGTCGAGCGCGGCCTGCGCCCATGCATTGCGGCGCACGAGGTCGCGGCTCTTGATGCGCAGGTCGGTGTGGGTGGCCAGCATCGCGGCCACCGCGCCCGGATTGCCGGGCATCCACGCCAGCGAGCGGCGGCCACGGCCAGCGGCTTCGTGAACCGACGACTGGCCGAACAGGCGGCGCACGGTTTGGGCGAACCACGCCATGTCAGAACCCCTTGTTCGTGGTGACGCGGATCTGGCGCGGCGCGCCCGGCCACAACCCGGTTTCGGCCGCTTGCTGCAGGAGCCCGCGCCTGACCTCGCGGATTGCCGCCTTGAGTTCATCGACCGAGCGGTACTCGACCGTCTTGTCGCCGAAGGTGACGCGCTTCTCGCCACGGACCAAGCTATCGCGCAAGGCCTGCAACTGCGCTTCGGTGTAGGTCGGCGTGCTCATCGATAGACCACCACGTTGATTTCCGTGGTGTCGGCAAGCGAACCGGCACCGGTGATGCACACGATGTCGAGCGTCGTGGTCGTCTTGCCTTCGGTGGTGGATCGAGCAGCAGAGAACCGGATCGTGCCGGTGGCAACGTTGCTTCGACCGGTCGCTACCCAGCAGTAGTCGGCGTCGACGAAGGGGGTGGCGAAGGTGATGCGGTAGCGACCTGCGGCGAGGCGCGATACGGATGCCACGTTGTGCGCAGCGCGCAGATCGACCGCGCTGCCAACGTAGCCAAAATTCGCCCAGGCCCGAGCCAGACCCGGGTGGTCTGGGCGAATCAGTCCCTTGATCTCGGTGCCGATGCGGGTGGCCAGCCGAGACAGTTGCGCGACGAGGCTCATGCCTTACACCAGGGCGGCGTTGAAGATCGCCACGAAATCGGTGGTGGTGTCGCCGATGTCGCTGGCCGCCACCGCACCGATGTTGTCGCGGGCCTGCTGTTTCTCGGGAACCGTCAGCGTTTGCGCCGCATCGAAGCGCACGCGCTTGTCGATGGCGGCCGTCAGCGCGGCGATGCCGGTCTGGTCGTTCTGCAACGCCTGCTGCAGTTCTAGCAGAGTGTCGTAGGCCGGGTCCGCCCCGCCCAGGATGTCGGCCTTCAGCGCATCGAGCAGGGTGACGACCTTGTTCGACGAATACGTGGTCGTCGTCGATACCTGCAGGTCGTCGATGGCTACCGCCGTCAGGATCGCGGACTTCAGCTCATTGATCGCCGCGACCAGGCTCGACTTGTCGGTGGTAGTCAGCGCGGTCAGCGTGCCGGTGCGTCCCTTGACGGTGTTGAATTCCTCGGCGACGCGCAGGACGAAGCTGTTGAGTTGGGTTTGCAGACTCATGGTGGGGTTCTCCAGTGGTGGTAATCAGTTGAACCAGCGGCTGCGAATCAATCGACGTGCGGGCCGGCCCGTTCTCGGGGTTCCAGAAACAGCGAGGCCACCGCCGGGTTGGTGTCCATGGGTGGCCTCAGTGGGTTGTTCGAGCGGATCGGGATTACCTGGCGGCGTGCGTCCGACCTGCCGTTCCAGTTCCCGCCAGTGGCGATCCTCGAAGCGGTCGAGGCCGGAGGCGGCGGCAGCGGCCCGGGCATAGACGTAGCAGTCGAGCGCCTCGTTGCGCTCGCGCAGCTTCTGCCACTCGCGAATGGCGAAGCCGTTGCGGTCGCGCCGGGTGACCATCTGCTCGGCGCACAGTTGCTGAAGGTACTCCGCATCGACCTTCGGCAGATGCACGAACCCGGCTGGATAGACCGGGGTCGAGCCGTCCTCGGCCACGTCCGCGCTCTTGCGAAGGTTGTTGTAGAGCTCAAGCTTGGCGATGCCCACCGCCACGCTGTAGACCTTGATGCCCCGGCGCAGCTTCTTGCCGCCGGTGGTGGCATCGACCGCCGTCGGCGTGCCGACCAGGGCGGCGCCTCGTGCCACCCCNTTGACCGCCATCAGCCGGGAATCCCGGACGGATCGCACGAAGGCATAGGCTTCCTGCGTGGCGAAACCGGTATCGAGCGCCAGTCGCGTCAAGGGCATCTGGCAGCCACTCTCATGGGTCCAGGTCTCGCGCATGACGGCGGCCAGCGATTGCCAGACTTCGTCGCGGGCGGTATCGCCCATCAGCACGCGATGCTCGACGAGCCAGGCTTCCTTGCCGCGCCCGAAGGCCCACACCGAGACTTCGATGCGATCCTTCTGCACGTCGGCGCCCCCNACGAGCAGCAGGCCGCCTGCAGGCACGGCACCGATGCGGTAATCCTCGCGCCGCTCCAGGAGGCGCTGCCAGTCGGGGGCTTCGCCTTCTTCGACCCANGCCTCGCCCAGTTCGGAGTTCTTGAAGGCCTTGATGGTCGCGACCGACTTGCTCTCCGACAGGGCGGCCTTCTCCCACGAGGCCGCGATCTCACGCCACTTTCTCCAGGGGCTGTAGAGGCTGGAGAGGTGAAACCCGGCGCTCGTTCCCGAGCCGAGCGCCCGCCATTCCCCGAGTTCCAGCATCCGGGGTTTGTGATGCTCGGCAATCGGGGCTTCGCATCCCTCGCAAAGATAGGCGGCGGTCTCCGGCCGCCCGCGCTCCCAGCGCAGTCGTTCGAACCGCAACCACTGGCGGTGGCCGCAATGCGGGCACGGCACGAAGTAGCGGCGCTGGTCGGACGCCTCGTATTCGCGCTCGATGATGCTCGCCCCGGAAATGGTGGGCGTGGACACCAGAAGAATCTTGCGCCGCGCAAACGTGCGGGTGCGTGCTTCGGCGAGATGAATGGCATCGCCCTCGCCATCGACATCGAGCGGATAGGCATCCACCTCGTCGAGGAAGAGATAGCGCACCGGCATCGACCGGAGGCCCACGGCCGAGTTGGCCCCGGTCATCACCAGCACGCCGCCGCGAAACTCCTTCATCAGCACCGTGTTGCCGGAATCCCGGCTCCTCGCCGGGGCGATGATGTCCTTGAGCACCGGTGACTCCTCGATCAAGGGATCGATGCGGTGCTTGGAGTTCCGCTGCGCCATCTCGGTCGTCGGCCAGACGATCATCATTGGGCCGGGCGCGTGATGGATGGCATAGCCCACCCAGTTGAGGCCCAGTTCCGTGCCGCCCACCTGCGCGCCTTTCATAAACACCACCCGTTCCACCTTGGATGCCGGGGACAGGCAGTCCATGATCTCGCGCAGGTAAGGTGTGCGCGCAGTGCGCCAGCGCCCGGGCTCGGCCGACTCGCGGGTACCGAGCATCCGGTAACGCTCGGCCCATTCGGATACGGTGAGAAGCGGATCGGGCCGCAGCCCTTCGCGCCAGGCACGCTCGATCTCGATTGCCCCTTCGTAGCTTTCCGTCATCCATCCACCTTCGGCACGAACTCGCGCTGTTCGAACGCGCCAGCGATCTCGATTTCTGGGCGCACCACAGCGCCCAGGCGCAGCAATACGACTTGGGAGTGCGGCGCCCTGCGATCCCGACGGACGCCGCACTGGCCGGTCTGCGTCGAGCGATCTCGGCCTACTACCAGCGCGAGCGCCAGTGCGGCGAGGGCTGTGTGGCCTATCTCGTGCCCAGGAGCCCCGGCATCCACCTGCTGACGGTGCACGTCAAAGACCTGGCCGAGCTGCGCCTGGAGTTCGAGGGCGTGGTGTTGAAGCAGCGCGTGGGCAACCCGAACATCCACATGGTGTTGGAGTACGCCGAAGCCACGGGCGTGGTGCGCACCCTGGCGCGCGGCGGTCACAAGGTGCAGCAGATGCTGGTGGAGGCCTTCGCCGAGCATGTGCTCGGGGTGAAGGCCACGCCCGAGCGTATCAAGGCCCCGGCGCTGGACTTGTCGGCGCTGCGCACGGGCTTCGATGTGCCGGAGGTGTTCGAGGACGGCTTCTCGCTGGTGCAGCTGAAGTCGCTCACGCTGCTGAGTCCGGAGGAGATCTGAAAATCGAGTGCACGGCCATGCAGGCCAGTCAGCACCGCTCGGTGCATGAACTGCTGCGCGATCAACTGCCGGGCCCGCTGGAAGGCCGCTGGGCGGTGCTGGCGGCTCAGATCAACCTGTACTACCCTCCCGAGCCAGGGCGCACCCGGGCGCGCGTGGTGCCCATCGAGGTCACGAGCCGCGGGCGGCTCAACCTGCACCAGTTCGATGCCAAGCTGCAAGCGCAGCTGGAGCGCTACCTGGTACGCATCGGCATCCTGCGCCCCGGCCAGACCTTGAGCGCACAGGAGGCACCCTTCGCCGCGGGCACGGTCAGGGCGACGACTCCCGAGGACGCGTGAGATGTCGGCACACGAGGGCTGGCAGTTCGTCTGCCGGCTGTTCGCCGCGGGCATGCCGGTGCTGCGCGCCACCCTGTCGCCGCGCGAGGTGGCGCTGCTGCCGCACCTGGGCCGCGCGATCCAGGCGGCCGTGACTGATCAATCTTGCGTGCTGTGCCCGCATTGTGCGCTGCATCGGGCGCCGGTGTTCGGCGACGGGCGCGGCGGACGCTTGTGCCGCTGCCCGGACTGCGGGCCGGTGCCGGTCTCGCCGCAGGACGGCGCAGCGCTGCGGTTGAACGAGGACTGGCTGCGCCAGAAGCTGCGCCTGGCCCTTGCGATCGACAGCCGCGACGGCATCGACGACCTTGGTGACGGCGTGTGGCGGCTGGGCGAATCCCGGCGCGCGCCGGTGCTGCTCGCACGCGACATCGTGAGGCTGTGGCAAGAACCAGCGCTGCTGGATCGGGTGCGCGTGACCGGTGGCGACGTTCGGGTGATTACACCCAAACCGCGCGAAACGCGCGGTGCGCCCTTCGGGCCGGGCGTGCAGTGGTGGGCGTTGGAAGATCGCTTCACCCTCTACGGTGGCGGCATCGCGCTCATCGGCCTGCCGGGTGAGCCGCCAGACCCGCAGGCCAGCGATCCAACGACGCCAGTGAAGGGGCCTTTCTCGGCGGATTTCCGCTGGGTCACGCTGCCCGACTGGCCGCACGGCCCGATCCGGCTGACCGAGGCTCAGGCAGCAGTGTTCGAGGCCCTGTGGTCGTTCAAGNGGNAGCCCCGCACCGCCGAACAGGTCATGCGGCGTGCCGGGCTCGACAGCGCCAAGCCCATCGACGTGTTCAAGGTCAAGACGCGCGACAAGGGCAAGCCGGAAGCCGAAGGGCCACTCGTTGCATACCGGGCCCTCGTCCAGGTCGTGCAGGGGCGCCCGGGGCTGTACTCGATGCCCTGTGCTGCAGCATTGAGCCCCGTGCAGGCTTGATGCCTTGCTCATCCAAGCACGATGGACAACCGATGGCAGTGACGCACGTGCAAGTCACTGGGCCACAAGGCCATTTGCGTGCGCTTCCGCAAAGAAGTTGGCGCGGATTTCGAGAGAAAAGAGGGCGAAAGAGAGTCGAACCGGGCGACTTCCGGCCACCCTGCCACTACCGCGTGGCACACGCGGAACGCCGCCAAACCCCGCATGGTGTCGCGGAACCCGCAAATGAAAACGCCCAACCGATGAGGGTTGGGCGTTAGGTATTGGTGGTGGAGTATAGCAGAACCTTGAACCGCTTATCTTCAACGAAGCCGAAACGTCCCCATAGAAGTCCGTATCGTCGTGCTGAGCAGGGACATTGGTATGGACCGCTGATGCACGCTGATTTCCCGGTCAGGCGACGAGCCTCATCGCAACTCCGCGAATGACTTGGCTTCGGGCCGGATCTACGCCTGAATGCGTTGCCTTCAACCACAGACGGAGTCAACCATGCAGAAGATGATGATGAACGAAAACGAGCTGGCCACGCGCTGGAACATCAGTCCCAAGACCCTTCAACGCTGGCGTAGCGAGGGACGTGGGCCTCGATTCATGAAAATGTCCAAGCGCGTCGTGTATCCCATCGATGAAGTCTTCGACTTTGAATCCAAAGCCCTCCGAGCATCAACTTGGGAGCGAGCATCCGACGTCGTTCTTCCGAGCGGCTCTACGTTGATGGACCCGCGCGAAATTTCGCATGTGACCGGACTCCCCTTGTACCTCTTTACGCAAAAGCAGATGCGAGAGGCATTGGGCATCCCGCATCGTCGGGTCCAGAAGCTCATCCGATTCGACCGCGACGAGGTCATGGCCTGGGCCAAACGCTGGGTCCAGGATGCCCAAGACCAGGGCATTGATGTCAAGGCCGATCCTTCAAGCCAGAGCAGATCGTTGCTGCACGCCTTGGCATCTCTGCCCGCCTGACCGTAGCGTCCGCCCCAGCGCAGCCGATCATCTTGTTCCGTTTGATCGTTAAATACCAGCATTGAACGAACAAACGGAACATACTCCAGCATGCTCTCAGAAACCCATACCCAGCGCATCCTTGATCTGGCCAGCCAGAGAGGACTGCTGCGTGCCAGCGATTTGGACGCCATCGGCACGCCCCGGGTCATCCTGACGCGCATGACGGCCGCAGGTCAGTTGGAACGGGTCGGGCGTGGTCTTTACCGTCTGCCAGGCGCACAGTTGACGGAATTTGAGAGCCTTGCCCTTGTCGCCACCAGGGTGCCACAAGCCGTGTTCTGCCTGCTCACCGCACTCCAGTTTCACGGGCTGACCACCCAACTACCGCGTCAAATATGGATCGCCATGCCACGCGGCAGCCACTCACCCCGGATCGACTATCCGCCGATCCGGATGGTTCAGATGGCCGGTAGCGCTCATCTGGCAGGCGTCGAAGAACACTTATGCAACGGGGTGAAGGTGCGGATCTACAGCCCGGCCAAGACCGTGGTCGATTGCTTCAAACATCGCAACAAGATCGGTCTGGATGTGGCGCTGGAGGCCTTGAAAGACGCATGGAGGACGCGCAAGGCGTCTGCAGATGATCTGTGGCGCTACGCTCAGGATTGCCGCGTCGCCGCCGTGATGCGCCCCTACATGGAAGCAGTTGCCCACAACTGACGCCACGGCCGCCGAGACGGGCGGGCTTCTCTTTGGTTTAAAAATTTGGTAGGATGACGGTTATTTTAAACCCAACCCGAGGAGGCGTCATGATTGCAGATCGCATTCGTCAAGCACGATTGGCGGCAGGTCTGACCCTGGGTGCGTTGGGCGAACAGGTGGGTGTTTCTCACACCGCCATCCAGAAGTACGAGAAGGGTCTGCTGACGCCATCGTCGACTCAGCTACTCAAGCTGGCCCGCGCCTGCGGCATCCGGACCGAATACTTCTTTCGCACGCATACGGTTGAACTGCTGCAGCCCGAGTTCCGCAAGCTCTCGACCTTTGGCAAGACGGCGCAGGATGCGCTGAAGATCAAGGTCGTCGAGTTGGTGGAGAAGCGCGTGGAGTTGCTCGGCGCATTTCCCGAACTACCGTTCCCGGCGTTTGCGCCGCCCGCGAATCTGCCCGAGCACATCACCTCGCTGGATGAGATCGATGCGTTCTCGGATTCGGTCCGCAACGCTTGGCAGTTGGGGCTGAATCCGATTGCCGACCTCACCGACACCCTCGAAGGCCTTGGCTTGCTGGTCATCGTGGTCGACGAAGAGAACCCGGGCTTCTCTGGCTTGACGGCCAAGGCACAGACCGAAGATGGCCGGGAGTACCCGGTCGTGGCTGTTTCCAAACGCTGGCCCGGTGATCGGCAACGGTTCACCCTGGCGCATGAGCTGGGGCACCTGCTGCTCGAAGGGCGACTGGCTGACGGCATCAACGAGGAGAAAGCCTGCGACCGGTTCGCCGGTGCATTCCTGGCGCCGCGTGTCGCGGTGTTGCAGTTGCTTGGGGCACAACGCCATGCGCTGGAATGGCAAGAGCTGTACGTGCTCAAGCACGAGTTCGGTCTGTCGATGACCGGATGGCTGCAGCGCGCCAAACAGTGTGGCGTGATCACCGAGGCGGCTCATCTCTCCATGTTCAAGCGGTTTTCGGCCAAGGGCTGGCGCAAGACCGAGCCTGGCCAGCCACTGCCGCAAGAGCATCCCCGACTGTTTGATCAGTTGGTGTACCGCGCCTTGGCCGAGCAATACATTTCCGAAGGCAAGGCGGCGGAACTGCTGGGCATCCCGATGATGCGCTTCCACAAAGAACGCCAGCTGGAGTCATCGGATGCGGTTGCTCATCAGTGATGCGAACATCTTGATCGATATGGAAGCGGGAGCGTTGATGGAGACGCTCTTCCAGCTTCCGATGCAGTTCGGCATCCCTGATCTGCTGTACTACGAAGAAATTGAACCGGGCAGCCCTGGCCTTGAAGACCTGGGCTTGCAGGTCATGGAGGTCAGCGGCGACTTCGTGGCGTATGCCGAGCAGTTGCCAGGCCAGCACAACCATCTGCTTCCCGCTAAAAACGGTCCCAAGCCCAGTCACAACGACTACTTGGCACTGGCGCTTGCGAAGCAAGAGACTTGCACTTTGCTGACCGGCGACGCCAATTTGCGGATTGTTGCCAACAAGGAGCAGGTCAACGTCATGGGCACCATCGGGCTGCTGTGCGCCATGATCGAGAACCAGCTGCTGTCAGTCGACGACGCCTTCAAGGCACTTGACCGAATGAAGTCTGGCAAGCGACGGCTGCCCTGGCCGGAAGCCGAAAAAGTGCTGAACGCGCTGCGTTGATCAGGCTTACCATCGGCAGGCAACCATTGCGGGCCAGTGGCTTTAGGCCAATGTCCGCTGCAAAGCGCCCCACGCGGCGACCCAGTCGATCCGCTCCTGCTCCAAGCGAACGTTTTGTCCCCAGCGCTGCTGCTTGAGATCCCGATAGAGTTGCTGCTCTGGCTCCGTCAGAAGCGTCAGTTCCGTTGCAGGATGCTGCGCCGATTCATCCACCCACAGCGCCTTGTGTTGCAGCAAGGTGTCTTCGTCCATGAGCACGGATTGCAACGCTGGAATGTATGAACGGGCACGATGCAGGATGGCAAATCCATGTGTGTCCAAATCACCCCAATAGATGCACTTTGCGCAGGCAAGCCAAGGGAAACGGGCCAACACGTCGACGTTATAGCCAAGACGCATGAACACGACAGCGCCCGGCATGTCGGACATTGCCAGTCCCGTTTGAAGGTTCTCGACAATAAACACATGTGAGACCGGCAAATTGAGACCCGCCAGGTCTTCCACTGGTGCAGTGATGTCACCAATGCCACCGACCCCGGCTCGCAACGCCTGATCCAGCACCCGCATTCGGACAAGGATTGGAGGTGCTTTCAGTCCGCAGCGCTGGTGGAAATCCAGGTCGCTGGATGAATCCTCTTGTATTGCGGCCACCAGATCCGTCAGCAGTCCTTTGCGCCCATCGAGCCATTTGCTATCCAGCCCGGACACCGGCAGCTGGCGGGGGTAGAGGTCGGATTGTGGATGGTTCGCTATCCAGTCCAGCATCTCTGCAAGCCGACGAAAATCGGCATCGCCGTAGTCCGCCAGGACATCAAAGTACCTTGGCAACGGCTGCGCCAGTACCGGCCAGCGAGCGGTGAGCGTTCGGTAGCGAGATTGAGCACGCTCCCATCGTGCGGACTCACCAATCCACATGGCCACATCCTCTGGGCCACCCAACGCTAGCTTATCCGGTAGTCGCTGAACGCCAAGCGCTTTCCACCGGCGCTCACACCAGGACAAGGAGCCGACTCCTTGCCAGCCTTGCCATGCGCTCACCCACGCACGAACGCCGTCGACCTGCCTCAGCGCAGCCTGTTCCGTCGGTATGCCGAGCGGAACTTCCAGCGGCCACTGATCCTCGCCCGCATCACCGACCAACCACTCGCGGTGCTTGCTTTGAAAGCGACGGGCAAGAAACTGCCGAACATCTTCAGGAAGCTTCAACGCCAGCCTCCTCTCGTGCGTGCTCTGGCAGCTTCAACCGCTGACGATCACCGTCGTACTCGATCAGCAGGACGCCTGACACGCGCCGATCGCTGATATCCACGAAGCAAGCCCCACCGATGAATGGTTCGAGGGTCATGACGGACTTCAGCGGCGTAGCGACCACCATCTGGAATCCGAAATTGGTAAAGATGTTCATCGCCAAAGCAGTGAACTCGTTATCCGCCTTGTCGAAGGCTTCATCCAGCACGACGGGCGCATACATCGGCACGCCGTGGTCGTTCCCGCCCAGTTGATATCGCAGGGCTGCGGCCAAGCACGTAGTGGCCAGTTTCTGCCGTTGGCCTCCGGACTTGCCTGCTCCGCTGCGGTAGATCTCGACCTCGACGCCGCTTTCATCGATCTCCCGCCCGATGAACTCAACGTGCTGTCGAACGTCGAGCACAGTTTCGCGCCAGCGTTTCTGCTCGGGGTCCTGACTGGCAAGTCGATCAACAAGTCGCCGCAAGGCCAGGAACCGCGCCTCGGCAAACTCGCGATCCTCCGTCCATGCATGGCTCAGTGCCTGCTGGATCTCCTGCTTGAATTCCTTGACGTCGACAAGCTGCCGGTCACTGGCGTCGATGTGGAGATAGGTGCGTTGATTGGCGCTCTGGTTGAAGGGCACCTGACCAAGGCTGTCGTTGACCAGATCCATCCGTTCCAGGATCGCCTTACGCGCATCGTTCAGGTAGGTGGAAAGCGCCGCCAGATTCTGGTGACTTTGGTTCTGCAGCAATTCAAAGAATCGCTGCTCATAGGCGGGCAGACCATCCGTCTCCAGCCGAACCAGTTTGGCGAAGAAGTCCGGCGCGCTGGCGAGACTCGTGTCCATGTCGCCCGCGTACATCGGCCATTGCCGTTTGAAATCAGCAAAGCGTGCTTCTATTTCCTTCTCGCAGGCACCAATCCCACGGTTGACCTCTTCGATCTCCGCATTGAGTGCGCGTTCTACAGAAGTTGTCACCTTGTCGAGGTTGTCGAGCCGGACTGCATCTGACTGCTTGGCGAAGCGCTCGTCGAGACCCGAAACCTGATGGGGCGTCAATGGAACGATAGACGCGTCCTGCAGGAGGGATTCCAGTTTCTGGGTGCTGGTTTTGATCTGGTCAAGGATCGAATCGTGCGCACGCGTTGCCTGCCGAAGATCCTTGTCAGCGGCATCGACGAGTTTCTTTTGCTTCTCGATCTGCTCACTGATTTGCTGAAGGGTGGTGTTCCCCTCGCGCGCTTCGTGGATCTGCCGCTCTATGGTGGAGATGCGATCCAACAATGGGAGCACATCTATTTCCTGCCACTGGAGATTCACCAGAGTCTGGCACTGCATCGCTCGGGTCGCACGATTTTTGTCTTGGTCGGAGAGTTTGTCGATCTCCCCGCCGAGGCGCGCAATCGCGTCAGCCTGCTCCTGCGCCTGAGCTTGAAAGAGCCCGAGCTTCTCCCGGTTATCAAATCCGAGTACCCAGTTTCGCCGGTCGCCGACACCTCTGCGGTCGTCTTTCTCATGCCGAGTTTTGCTGTGTTTGACCTGACCCTCACGGGTAATGGCGCGATCAGCACTCCTGAACGACTGAATGGAATCGACGCACGCGTAATCGAAGCGTTGCCGTAGCTCGGCCTGGAGCCAATCAGCGTAGGTCCCNTCCTTGACGTTCAGCTTGAGGACGAGCGAGTTAGCACCGATAGGCTTGGCCTGCCACGTCTCCGGACGGCCAGTCCGGTAATACACCAAGCGCTGCCCAAGGTGGGTGGTGTTGATGTGATTGGCCAACGCCGAATACTGGCGCTCGTCTACCAGGAGTGAGAGCGCAAACCCGTGCAGTACGCGCTCAATGGCCCCCTGCCATTCGGCCTCGTCAGGCTTCACCTCGACAAGTTCGCCAACAAAGGGAAGTGCCGACTCCGAGATCCCGATGGCCGCGGCGATGTCTCTACGCATTTCCAGCATGTCCGCCGGAATGTTCGATGGTTGGCGCTGAAGTGCCTGCACCTCTTTCAACGCTTGCGAAAATGCTGCCTCAGCATCCCTTTTNTCACCGGCCAGGCGGAACTGCTCTTCGCGGTTCGCGTTGCTGCGCTGCTCCCAGTTTTCGACCTCCTGCCGTGCGTTGCCCAACAGTTCCGCAAAGGCTTGAGGCGAATCCGGGAGGCTCCAGCCCAGCTTNTTGCACGCCTCTTCGGCCTGACCGCGTTTGCGCAGGCGATCCGTGCGCTGGCCCTCCAGCCCCGATTTCTCTGCTTCCCATTGTTCGATCTGATCACCGCCTGCTTCACGGTGCTGCCGCTCCAGATCGCGCAGGATTGCAGCGTGGTTTTCCAGAGTGCTTTGACGTCGCCCCACTTCACCTTCTGAGCCGTTGGCTTGCACCTCCAGGGATGCCACGTGCTCTTTGAGGAGCTCAATACGGCGAGTCTCACGGTAGCCATCAACCCCCAGCCGAAGCTCATCCAGTCCATTGCGCTGCAGCATCAACGAGTCCCTGCGCTGATGCTGCTCCCGCGCTGGCGCAAGCGTTTGAACCTGTTCGCGAGCCGTGACGACCGCCTGGTGGGCCGCATTGAGCTCTCCAAACTCGCTGACCAAGCGATCCGCCACCTCGAAGGTCTCGGGCTTGTCGAGCATGAAGTCGCGCAGGAAGGTATTGAGGTCGCCGAGATTCTTGGCCGACTGGGTTTTGTGCAGCAAACGCAGCGCCATTTCGCTCTCGATGCCGAGCAGGCGACAGAATCGTTCGCAATAGGGACGAAATTCGTCGCGGGCGAATGCCTCCGGGAAGGACTGCTTGAGCTTTCGGATGTCGAAGTTGGATTGGCCGAAGTCCTCCAGTTCGCGCAGATCAAAGGCCCGTTCCATGACAAGGTAGTGGCGTTTGACGTCGGCGCTGCCATTCGCATTGCCCCGCAGCCAGAACACCTGAACCAGCACCACAGACTGACCCAAGGCATTCTGGTAGGTCAGCGCCAAGGCAGACCAGGTCGTCCCCGCGCGCAGGTAGCGGGTTGCGATCTCTCCCGACTCCCCATCCTTCTGTTCAGCCCACGCACCACGTATGTAGGTAACGAGGTTTCGGTCACGACCGCTGCGGTCCGCCTCGCGTGCAGCAGCGTTGAAATCGATCCAGCGAGGTGGTGTCAGCAACGCCGAAAATGCATCGAGCAGCGTCGACTTCCCAGCGCCGGATCGACCCACAAACAGAAAACCTCGTTCGCTGATCGGCACGTCGTGCAGGCCGGAGAAAGTACCCCAGTTGTAAACCTGCAGGCGGGTCATCCGAAACTGCTCGCGGGCAAACAAGGCGGCGGTTTGGGGTTCCGGGATCATTGGTCGGCCTCCTCATCAGATTCAGTCTGAACCAGTTGCGCTGGTGTCTCTCCGGCCGCCATGCGCTGATACAGGTGCGTCAGCGCTTGTATTTCCTCTGCCGAGAAGAGGAGCTTCAGCGTCGGCGAAATCTCGAAGCGATCCTCGCTCGAGCGAATTTTCTGCAGGATGCTGTGCTTCTTGATCTTCTCGATGGAGGCATGAACCCGTTTCACGAATCCTGCACGGTCGGTGTTGGCGGCGCGCTCATAGAGGGAGAGAAACTCTGTGATCTCGTCTGTCGACACCACGGCACGGTCGCCCTGCGAGTCCGCCTGGGTCAATCGCTGGCGGAGGTGGAGAAGCAGTATGGAGTCAATGAACGTCAGCTGGGCGCGGCGCAACAGGAGAGGCACCTCAAGGTCGCCGGTATCTGCCTGGCGCGTGAAAGCCACTTGTACGTCTCGGTCGATAACCAGTTCGAGAAACAGCTCGGCAAGACGCCGACGGATCACCGCTTCGTCTCGTACCAAGATCGGCCAGAGTTTTGGATGCCGACGTCCGTCGAGCGATGGCCCTGCCAGCAGCTGCACCAGGGCGCGCCGGGTATCCAGTGGCAACTCGCCGCTGTCGCCCAGGAACAGGGTGTTGGCGGGTGCCTGTGCGGCATCTGGAGCCTGTGCTTCGGCTGGCACTGCCGATTCGTCGCTGATGGACCCATTTTCAGACCAGTTCATTGGCCCGCTCCCTCAANAAGAAGATCTTTGGAATTCGGGCGCTACGACGCTCGTCGTCGCCTCCAACCCAGCCTACGGTTTCACTGTGGTCGGCCTTGAACCCATGCCGACTGCCTAACGCAAGCAGGCCGACGACGCTGCCGAGCCCCTGTGCAGCGGGGAACTGTTCCAGCACGTCGGCAATGGATGCCTGGGAGCGTTGCTCCAGGACAGCCAGCACGTTGGCCTTCAGTGTTCGGAAGTCGATCTCGGACTGTGCGACCAGTTCGCTCACAGACTCCAGGTCGATTGGCGGCGCATCCCCTTCTGCCATCTGCCCGGGCAATGCTTGTAGGGATGGGTCGTGCAGAACCCATTGAGACAAGGAGCGCAACCGACTGCTCGTGAGTTCCAGCGTGTACTGGAGGGTTTCTGTGGCCCTGACTTCATCCTTCAGGGCCAGTGCTGCGCGCTGGGCGTCTTTCAGCAGGTGATTGAGCCGGCGTTGCTCGAGGTATTCACGACTCTGGACGAAGTGCTTCAGGCTGCGCGCGAAGGTCTGGAGCACCTCGTGAACCATGCCGCCCTGCTCAAGAAGGGTGCGCGTCAGCCGCAGAAGGAATCGTCGCTCCTTGGCCTCGAGCTGCCCCACAAACTCCCGCGACATGACGCTATCGAGCGCCTGATCAAGCGTGGCCGCCTGTTCTGGGTCCGTGAGCAGTCGCCAGAAAGCGGAGAAAGTTCTTCCCGCGTCGCTCTCTGAAATCAGGTCGATTCCGGCGAACAGCGAATCCAGCACATCCCCTCGATTGCCATCGTTGTCCATGATGCGTTCACGGAGATCGCGATTGAGCTGGTCGAACTGATCGCGGACACGGCGGAAATCACCGGCCAGATCGTCTGCCAGCGTGATGATCTCCCGCGTGCGCTCGAGCGCCGTCGTATGGGGCAGCACGCGCATCTGCCCCTTCTGGATGGCATCAATCTCCTTGTCGATGCGGGCTTGCTCGGCCATCAGCCGGTCGATACGGCGGAACTTGTCGGTGTCAGTGTCCTCGGCAAGTCGCGCCAAGGCCTCGATGACGAGCGTCAGACGGCTTTCGGTCGCGGCTGAGTGCGGCTGTGCCAGGCCAGAGACAAACCGAATGGCTTCGACGGCCGCCGTGGAGAGTTCATATTCCTCTTCTGAAGCCCCAGCCGGGAAACGTCGCTCCAAGTACCCATCGGCGAGCCAGCTGGCGACATAAGCCTGTGCCGTTTGGGGAAAGTCTTCACCTTGGGCGCGCAGCTCTTCCAGATCCCTTGCGATGCGTTCGTGAAAAATGGAGGCAGGNAGGCTTCGCTCGCCCTCATACAGATGGGACTGAAGCAGGCCAATGACGGTAGGCCCGGTAGTCGAGGCAAGCAGACGCCACAGCGGCTGCGCCCGCATGCGCCGGTAGGTCGCGATGGCTTTGTCTGCTTTCACTCCCATGCTCCAAAGTGCGGGCATCGCCCGTCATGTGGTAATCACAATGCAACGCATACAAGAATCAAAAACATTGCATTGCCACATTCTAGAGCAGCTTATATACTTCCCGCAATAACCCGCACAAGTATTCGTTAACCCGATAGAGCACTCAGGAATGCCCAAAGACCAACTTGCAGAACTGACCCAGCCTCAACGCGACCGGCTCGCGTTCATTGAGCTGCGTGTGCGCTTCGTGNGGGAGATCCGTCGGCAGGACTTGGTTGCGCGGTTTGGCATCCAATCCGCAGCGGCAACCCGGGATTTGGCGCTCTATAAGGAGTTGTCTCCGGGCAACATCGACTATGACCCCAAAGGCAAGGCCTACGTCCTGGGGCCGGACTTTCGCCCCATCTTCGACTTTCCTCCGGAGCGGGTGCTGTCCTGGCTGACGCAGGGCTTTGGCGACGGCGAGCCGATGCGGCTGAAGGCGTGGGTGGCCAGCGAGAGCCCCTCACGGCTTACACACCCGGATCTGGATGTGCTGGCAAGCGTGACCCGGGCGATCCATCAGGGGTGTCCGCTTGGCGTTGAGTACTACTCAATATCTAGCGGCTGTACGGAGCGGGAAGTCGTCCCCTTTGCGCTGATCGACAACGGCCTGCGCTGGCATGTCCGTGCCTTCGACCGGAAGTCTCAGGAGTTCCGGGATTTCGTCATTACACGGATCAAGAACCCCGTCGTGCTCAAGGGGCAGCCAGTTGCAGCTCATGAGATGAGCGATCAAGACATTCAGTGGACGCGGATCGTCGAACTGGAGTTGGTGCCCCACCCGGATCAGCCCCGGCCGGAGATCACCGAAATGGATTACGGCATGCGCGACGGCGTGCTGCGGATGAAGCTGCGCGCTGCCACGGCTGGATACATCCTGCGCAAATGGAGTGTCGACTGTTCGCCCGATCATTGCCTGCGCGGACCCGAGTACCGGTTATGGCTCAAAGATCACCTCGCGATTTACGGCGTGAAAAATGCCGTACTGGCACCAGGCTATAGCGCCACTACGAAGGCGGACTCTTGATGGAACTGATCGACAACATCAACCGCCTGCTCGGCGACGACCTCAAGCAGACGCTCAAACCCGGTGCTCGCCTGAAGATCGCGGCCTCCTGCTTTTCGATGTACGCGTTTGAAGCGCTCAAAGCAGAGCTGGAANAAATCGACGAGCTGCAATTCATCTTTACCTCGCCGACGTTCACCGCCAACGAGGTCACCGACAAGATTCGCAAGGAACGCAAAGAATTCCACATCCCGAAGGCTGACCGCGAACGGAGTCTGTACGGGAGTGAGTTCGAGATTCAGCTGCGTAACAAACTGACCCAGCGCGCAATTGCAAAAGAGTGCGCGGACTGGATGCGGCGCAAGGCAACGTTCAAGTCCAATCGCAGCAAGGCACCGATGCAGCAGTTCGCCTGTGTTCAGGCTGCCGCAGCAGAGACTGCCTACATGCCATTGCACGGCTTTACCGCCGTCGATCTCGGCTACCAGCAGGGCAACGCTGTCTCCAACCTCGTCAACAAGATGGACGAGCCGACCTTTACGGCGACCTACCTCAGTCTGTTTAACCAGATCTGGCAAGACCCCGAGAAGTTGGAAGATGTGACGGCGCAGATTTGCGACCATATTGCGTCCGTGTACCAGGAAAACTCGCCCGAGAGCATCTACTTCCTGATGCTCTACAACATCTTCAATGAGTTTCTGGACGACATCAACGAGGATGTCCTGCCGAACGACCGCACGGGTTACCAAGACACGCTCATCTGGAACAAGCTCTTCAACTACCAGAAAGATGCGGCCACTGGGATCATCAATAAGCTGGAAACCTACAGCGGCTGCATCCTGGCCGACAGCGTTGGCTTGGGCAAGACCTTCACGGCCCTGGCGGTCGTCAAGTACTACGAGCTGCGTAACAAGTCAGTCCTGGTGTTATGCCCCAAGAAGCTGGCGGACAACTGGCTGAACTACAACCGCATCCTCAAGACCAACATCTTTGCCCGCGACCGGTTCAACTACGACGTGCTTTGTCATACCGACCTCAGCCGCACCAGCGGCGAGTCGTTTGGCACACCGCTGAACCGCATCAACTGGGGCAATTACGACCTCGTCGTCATCGACGAGTCGCACAACTTCCGCAATAACGATGCCTACAAGGACAAGGAAACCCGCTACCAGAAGCTGATGAACAAGGTCATCAAGGAGGGCGTGAAAACCAAGGTGCTGATGCTTTCAGCTACCCCGGTGAACAACCGATTCAATGACCTGCGCAACCAACTGGCACTGGCTTACGAGGGCGACTCCGAAAACCTCAGCAAGAAGCTGCGCACCGGCAAGACGGTAGAGGACATTTTCCGTGGTGCGCAGGCCAGCTTCAATGCATGGGCTAAGCTTCCACCGGAAGAGCGCACAGCGCGGGCCATCCTGGACTCGTTGGACTTCGACTTCTTCGAATTGCTCGACAGCGTCACCATCGCGCGCTCGCGCAAGCACATCCAGGCCTTCTACGACACCAAGGACATCGGCCAATTCCCCGAGCGCCGCAAACCCTTGTCATTCCACAGCCCGCTCACGCAGCGAACGGACGTGATGAGCTTTAACGAGATCTTCGAGCAACTGTCCCTGCTCAAGCTCGCTGTGTACGCCCCGATCAGCTACATCCTGCCCAGTCGGCTCAAGAAGTACGAGGAGATGTACGACACGCAGGTGTCAGGCGGAAAAGGCAAGCTCAAGCAAGCCGACCGCGAAAAGAGCCTGCAGGCTTTGATGACCACCAACCTGCTCAAGCGCCTCGAAAGCTCGATTGAATCCTTCCGCTTGACGCTTCAGTCCCTGCGCGCGAACCACACGAATACGCTGGCCAAGATCAGCACTTTCAATCAGACCGGCAACCTCAGTGGCATTGACAGCAGCATCGATGACCTGACCGACCAGTTGGAAAACCTCGACGCGGACGACGACGATCTGCCCACCATTGGCGACAGCGAGATCGGCGGCAAGGTCAAGATCAGTCTCGCCGACATGGACTTGCCCTCGTGGGAGCACGAGCTGAAGGTCGATCTGGAAATCATTGATGCCTTGCTGACGTCGATGAACAAGATCACGCCTGCCGATGACGCCAAGCTGCAGCACCTGAAGGCACTGGTTCTGGAGAAGATCGCAGCACCGCTCAATCCCGGCAACAAGAAGGTGCTGATCTTCACCGCCTTCGCCGACACCGCTGACTATCTGTATGCCAATCTGGCTCCGGAGTTGCTGGCCACACAGACCCTGCACAGCGCGAAAGTCACCGGCAAGNGTGCGCCGAAGTCCACGCTCAAGAAGAGCTACGACTTCCAGGAACTGCTCACCCTCTTCTCGCCGCGCTCAAAGGAAAAAGCCATCGTGCTACCGAACGAAGCGGCAGAGATTGACTTGCTGATCGGCACCGATTGCATCTCTGAAGGCCAGAACCTGCAGGACTGCGACTACCTCATCAATTACGACATTCACTGGAACCCCGTGCGCATCATCCAGCGCTTCGGGCGGGTGGATCGCATCGGCTCGCCCAACAGCAGCATCCAGCTGGTCAACTACTGGCCAGACATCTCGCTGGACGAGTACATCAACCTCAAGGAGCGGGTTGAGAGTCGGATGATGATTGCCGACGTCACGGCCACCGGCGATGACAACGTGCTGAGCGCCCAAGCCAACGACGTGTCTTATCGCAAGGAACAACTGCGCCGCCTGCAAGAGGAAGTGATTGAGCTGGAAGACCTGAAGACCGGCGTGTCGATCACTGACCTCGGACTCAATGACTTCCGCATGGACTTGCTCAACTACGTTAAGGCCAATGGTGAATTGAGCAACGTGCCAAGCGGGATGCACGCCGTGGTGCCTGCCAAGCCGGAGTTCGGCCTGCGCCCGGGCGTGATCTTCACGCTTCGCAACCGCAATCCGAGCGTCAATGTCAGCCAGCACAACCGGCTGCACCCTTACTACCTCGTCTACATCAACCGCGAGGGTGAAGTCATTCACGACCACACCGAGGTCAAGCGTTTGCTGGATCTGGTGCGCAGTTGCTGCAAGGGGCAAGCGCAGCCTATTCCTGATGCCTGCCGCCTGTTCAACAAGGAAACGGCCGATGGCCGCAAGATGCAGGTGTATTCGGACCTGCTTGGCAAGACCATCCGCTCCATGATCGAGGTGAAGGAAGAGAAAGATCTGGACAGCCTGTTCAGCGGCGGCAAGACCACCGCGCTGGTCAATACCATCGCCGGGCTGGACGATTTCGAACTGATCACCTTCCTCGTGATTCAGGAGGCCGGATGAGTCTGCCCGCCCGATTCGAGTCGAACGCCGCGTTCATCAACTACCCGAAGCAGGCCGCTTTTGGCCGCACCCTGCCAAAGAACAAGATCTACGAACACAGCGGTGCCAATACGAGGCTGAAGGACTTGTTCGTCGAGCAGGTGGAGCAGATCGTCTGGCAATACAAGTTGGCACCAGAAACGATCAACCTTCCCGCCAAGCCGGGAGTGCCAGAGCTTCAGATTTTCTCGATCCAGCTCAAGACGTCAGAGCTGAATCTAGACGTCTTGCGCTGCATCGATGGCGCGGTGCAGTTTCCCATCATCTTCGAGCTGAGCTTTGATGGCCGAACACAGGTGATTGCCGCGTACAAGCGCCCGAACGAGTCAGACGCCAGCCGTTGGGTCTTGAGCGACTACTTTGCAACGGCCTGGTTGCCGAGTGACTGTGAGCGCGCCGCCATGCCCTTGGCACTCGACTTGGGCGGCTTGTATGAGCAGGCGCTTCACCGCCTGATTCCCACGCCCGCGCGCCCACAAGAAAGCCTCGCTGACTTGGTCGCCCGCGTTGAACAGGTTGCCGCCAAGCAGCGTGAGGTCGAAAAAGCCGCCAGCCGACTTGCCAAAGAAAAACAATTCAACCGCAAGGTAGAGATCAACGCGCACTTGCGGCAGCTTAAAAACGAACTTGAAGAATTGACCGGGAGGGAGAGTGCATGACGCAGAGCCTGAATGACGAATCGAGGAAACACATCGAGCAGGTCGCTGGCGAAGCGTTGGCGCAACTCGAAAGCATTGCTGAAACGGCCAAGAGCAAGCTGCACGATGGGCGGACACTGGGCTCGGATGCGCTGGCAAGCATCAACACAATGACGTCCGGTTCAGCCATCCAAAGGCTGGATCAGATCAGTCAGGCGAACCACGAAAGCTATCAGGTGCTGGTGGCAGAGCCTGCCATCGCCCGCGTTGTGGTGGTCGATGAAGAGGGAGAAGAGAAAACCTACTACATCTGCCGCACGACGCCGGTATCGGGCTTTCCCAATTTGGCCAGCTACCGCGCGCCGGTTGGACGCCTGGCCTCACTGGCAATTGGCGCAGAGTTCACGCTTCCCAATGGAACCGTCGTTGAGGTTCTTGAGCGGGCCCAGCTTCGGCCCAATGCGCTTGCCGATGGGTGGGACTCTCGCGACACCGTCGTTGAAGCCGAGCATTTTGGGCCGTTCACCATCGAGTCGCTGCGTGCGCTGCTGACCGAGGTTGCGNGGGAGGAAGTCACCGAAGACATTCTTGGCCAATTGCTGGCCGAGGAGACCGTCAAGGCCAATATCATCGACGGCGTTCGCCGCAGCGTCATCACCAAGATGGGGCTGCGGGATCAGCCCATCCTCGATCAATACCAAGACGAGATTTTCCGCCTCCCTCTCGACAAGCGCCTGTTGATTCTTGGCCCGCCCGGTACAGGCAAGACCACAACCCTGATCCGCCGCCTCGGCCAAAAGCTCGATACCGCCTTTCTTGAAGAGGGGGAGAAGGATTTGGTGGAGGCAATCCGCACAGCCCAGGGCATCCGCCATGATGAAAGCTGGTTGATGTTCACTCCGACAAAGTTGTTGCAGCTTTACCTGAAGGAAGCTTTCAACAATGAGCGAGTTCCAGCTCCTGATAAGTGCATCAAGACTTGGGACGACTATCGACGCGAGCTGGCCCGCAACGCATTCGGCGTCCTCAGAACGGCTTCTGGCGGCGGTACCTTTGTCCTGAAAGACGGATTGGCCAGCCTGAGCGAGACAGCACTTGAGCGTCCCATCCAGTGGTTTGACGATTTCGACGCATGGCAGCGCAAGGCCTATGTGCAGGAGCTGCATGATGCAGCGACCCAGCTGCACGAAGCCAAAACTCCCGAAGTCCTGAGCCTCGGCGCACGCCTGCAAGACATCTTGTCGCGGGCGGCCGATGGCGCACTGGCGGCGATGTTTGGCTCGCTGGCGGTGGAGATTGCCAAAGTACAGGCACTCGTCAGCAGCCTGAAGGAAGGCTCGGACGCCAAGATCAAGGCCGCGCTCAACCTGCAGCTCAACCGCAACCGAGCCTTTCTGGACGAGTTGGCCCGCGTGATAGACAGCCTGCAACAAGCGCAAGCGACTGATGCGGACGACCAGGACGACCCCGACGCGGATGAGGAGGAAGACGCCACGGCACCCCGCACAGGCCGTGCCGCCGCGCTCAATGCCTATATGCAAGCCGTGCGTGCCCAAGCCCGGGCGGCAGCATCGAAGCGCACAGTCAGCAAAGCCTCCCGCAACGGCAAGATCATCGAGTGGTTGGGGGATCGTGGTCTGACAGAAGCGGATCGCGCCGAGGTGGGGGCAAGCCTTCTGGTGCAGGCCAGTGCCCGCCGCTTCGTCAACCCGGTCAAGCGCTACCTCGACGGCATTCCGAAGCGCTACCGTGCATTCAGGCGCGAGCGCCAACCGGCCAACACCTGGTATCGCCACGAAGGTTTTGAGGCGCGCGACATCCACCCGCTGGAGTTGGACATCGTCTTGCTCGCGATCTTGCGCGCCGCAGGCGATCTGATCAGTCGGCCCAATGTTCAGCGCGACATCGATAGTCCAGCGTGGTCATCGCTCCAGCCTATCCTGGGGCATTACCGCAACCAGATCCTGGTAGATGAAGCGACGGACTTCTCGCCCATCCAGCTTGCGAGCATGGCGGCGCTGGCGCATCCGCGACTGCGCTCATTTTTCGCCTGTGGCGACTTCAATCAACGCCTGACCACCTGGGGCGCACGCTCCGCCGACGACTTGAAGTGGGTCTTCGCCGATTTCGATATCAAGGAGATCACTGTCTCCTACCGGCAGAGCAAGCAGCTGAACGATCTGGCCCGCGCCATGATCCGCGCCGTCGGTGGTACCGAGCAAGACGCCAGCTTGCCTGCGCATATGGACAGTGTGGGCGTTGCGCCAGCCTTGCTAGAACACGCTACCAACGCAGAAGCTATTGTCGGTTGGCTGGCGGATCGCATTCGCGAGATTGAGCGCTTTGTCGGCCAGTTGCCATCCACCGCCATTTTTGTGAACACCGAGGACGACGTCGTTCCGGTGGCTGACGCACTGAACGCCGCTCTGGCCGAGCACAACATCCAGGTCATCGCCTGCCGCGAGGGCCAGGCTGTGGGTCAGGAAAGCAACGTGCGTGTGTTCGACATCCAGCACATCAAAGGCCTGGAGTTCGAGGCGGTGTTCTTTGTCGGCATTGACCAGCTCGCCACGCTACACCCGGCGTTGTTCGACAAATACCTATACGTCGGCACCACCCGCGCGGCCACCTACTTGGGTGTGACTTGCCAGGGCACCTTGCCATCCGCCATAGAAAGTCTGCGCACGCACTTTTGCCAGGACTGGCAACAAGGCGACTGACCATACCAATACGAACTTGAATTGTGAGCCGCCAAATACTGGCGACCAGAGGAAAAGAACATGGAAAAGCTAAAAATGCATTCACCCAATCTCACGCAGGACAACATCGCCCGCATTCGTGATTTGTTTCCGGGCTGCGTCACCGAAGCCAAGGGCGAGGACGGCAGCGTGAAGTTGGCCGTGGATTTCGACCAGTTGCGGCAGGAGCTTGCGGAGTCGATTGTGGAAGGGCCGCAAGAGCGCTACCACCTGAACTGGCCAGGAAAGCGCGAAGCCTTGCTCGCGGCCAACGCGCCGATTGCCAAAACGCTGCGTCCTTGCCGCGATGAAAGCGTGGACTTTGACACCACGAAGAACTTGTTCATTGAAGGCGACAACCTCGATGCGCTGAAGCTGCTACAGGAGAACTACCTCGGCAAAGTCAAGATGATCTACATCGACCCACCGTACAACACAGGGAATGACTTCATCTACGAAGATGACTTTGCGGAAGAGGCAGGCGATTACTTGCGCCGATCAAATCAAAAGGATGAAGAAGGCAACAGGCTGGTAGCTAACACAACAGCCAACGGCAGATTTCATTCCGACTGGTTGACCATGATGTACTCAAGGGTTCGTCTTGCGAGCCGGTTGCTTACTGATGATGGCGTCCTCTTTGTGAGTATTGACGACAACGAAGCTCACAACCTGATTTCGATTTGCTCAGAGATATTTGGATCTGAAAACTTTGTGGCCCAACTCGCTGTACAGCTAAATCCAAGAGGAAGGCACCTTGATCGTTTCGTTGCCAAAACGCATGAGGCAGTTCTCGTATTCGTCAAAGACGGGTTGAACGGTGCATCGATTCACGGGCTGGAAAAAGAAGGACGAATGGTCGAGGAATACAACAAANAAGATGAAAAAGGTCCTTATCGACTGCTTGGGTTGCGAAACCGGAACCAGGCATTCAACCCAATAACGCGTCCAAAACTCTATTACCCGCTTTACGTCAATCAAACAACAGGGGGAGTTTCCATCAGTAAAGATGAGGCCCACCAGGCGGAAGTCTGGCCTGATGCGCCCAACGGAGTAAAAACATGCTGGACATGGGGCAAAGAAAAGGTCTCGAAAGAGGGTGGACTTCTTTGTGCGGAGCGAACTGGTGACGAATGGCGCGTTTATCGAAAGGACTACTTGCACAGCGATGACGGTGAGGTTGCAAAGACCCTGGTGAAGTCGCTCTGGACGGACAAGGAAATAACAAACGACTACGGCAGAAAGGCGATCAGGNACCTTTTTGGCTCATCTGTCATGGATTTTCCGAAGTCTCCAGAACTCATGGCGAAGCTTGTTCGTATTGGAAGTCATTCAGACTCAATAGTCATGGACTTCTTCTCCGGCTCGGCATCTACCGCTGAAGCGGTGATGACGGTAAATGCCGAAGATGGAGGAAATCGAAGATTCATCATGATTCAGTTGCCGGAGCAAGTAAGCGCCGATTCTGCTGCCTCAAAAGCTGGTTTAACTTCGATATCGGATATTGGGAAAGAGCGAATTCGCCGTGCAGGAAAGAAGATTCTTGAAGGAGAAGTAAATGACGCATGGAACCAGGATGTCGGGTTCAGAGCCCTCAAGATCGACACTTCCAACATGGCCGACATCTACTACGCGCCCGATGCACTCGACAAAGCCAAGTTCGACCTGTTCGTTGACAACATCAAGGCCGACCGCACGCCTGAAGACCTGTTGTTTCAGGTGATGCTGGATTGGGGCGTCGATTTGGCCCTGCCCATTACCAAACAGTCGATTCAAGGCAAGGACGTGTTCTTCGTCGATGGCAATGCGCTGGCCGCCTGTTTCGACGCCAGTGGCAGCATCGACGAAGCCTTCGTGAAGGAACTGGCCAAGCATCAGCCGCTGCGTGTGGTGTTCCGCGACGCGGGCTACAAGAATAGCGCGGTCAAGATCAATGTTGAGCAGATTTTCAAGCTCTTGTCGCCCGCCACCGAAGTGAAATGCATCTGAGGGGCGCGCGATGAAACTTAAATTCAAAACGCAGGCTTATCAGACAGCGGCGGTGCAAGCCGTGGTCGACTGCTTCAAAGGGCAGCCGCCCGCGACGGCGGAGGCCATCAGCTACCGCATCGATCCCGGTAAGGCCAAGAAAGGCGTCGAGGATCTGTTTGCCGAGAGCGGGTTCAAGAACGCCGACCTGAAGCTGACCGATATTGCACTGCTGGAGAACATCACCCAAGTTCAGCATCAACAGAACTTGCCACAGTCATCCGAACTGGTGAAGACCAAGGTCAGCCGAGTCAATCTCGATATCGAGATGGAAACCGGCACTGGCAAGACCTATTGCTACATCAAGACGATCTTCGAGCTGAACAAGCAGTATGGCTGGAGCAAGTTCATCATCGTGGTGCCGAGCATTGCCATCCGCGAGGGTGTGGCCAAGTCTCTCGAGATCACGGCTGAGCATTTTCTTGAGGCGTATCACAAGAAGGCGCGCTTCTTCATCTACAACTCCAAGCAGCTGCACCACCTGGAGAGCTTTTCGTCGGACGCGGGCATCAACGTGATGGTGATCAACGTGCAGGCGTTTGCTGCCCGTGGCGCTGACAACCGGCGCATTTATGACGTGCTGGACGACTTCCAGTCTCGTCGGCCGATTGATGTGATCAGCGCCAACCGCCCGATCCTGATCCTGGACGAGCCGCAANAAATGGAAGGTGCCGCAACGCTGAAGTCCNTTGAGGAATTCAAGGCGCTGATGGTGTTGCGCTACTCGGCCACTCACAAAACCACGCACAACAAGATCCACCGGCTGGACGCGCTGGATGCCTACAACCAGAAGCTGGTGAAGAAGATTGCCGTGCGCGGCATCTCAGTGAAAGGGCTGGCGGGAACCAATGCCTATCTCTACCTGCAGTCCATCGAGATTTCGAGCAAAGCGCCTGTGGCCCGTGTTGAGTTCGAGCAGAAGCTGAAAAGTGGCGAGATCAAGCGCGTGGTGCGCAAGCTTTCCAAGGGTGACAACCTCTTCTCCGACGGGTTTTCAAACGAACTGGATCAGTACCGTGGCTATGTGGTCGCGGACATCAACGCCAATACCGACACTTTAAGCTTCACCAACGGTGTGGAGTTGAAGGCTGGCGACGCCTATGGCGATGTGAATGAAGCAGCATTACGCCGCATTCAGATTCGGGAGGCGATCAAGGCGCACTTCGACAAGGAACAGGCGTTGTTCCAGCAAGGCATCAAGGTCTTGACCTTGTTCTTCATCGATGAAGTGGTCAAGTACCGCGACTACTCGGCGGCGGACGAGAAAGGCGAGTACGCGCGGATTTTTGAAGAGGAATACAGCCAGTACCTGAACGAGGTGCTGGATCTGGATGAAACGTCGTACATCAAGTACCTGAAGGGCATTACGGCGGAAAAGACGCACAGCGGGTATTTTTCCATCGACAAGAAGACCAAGCGTGATGTTGACCCGAGCATTGCCAAGACTGGCGAAAACAAAGGCCTGTCCGACGATGTGGATGCCTATGACCTGATTCTGCGAAAGAAGGAGCAACTTCTCAAATTCGAAGAGCCGGTACGTTTCATCTTCTCGCACTCGGCCCTGCGCGAAGGCTGGGACAACCCCAATGTCTTCGTGATCTGCTTCCTGAAACATCCCGACTACAACAACGAGGTCACGCGCCGACAAGAGGTCGGTCGTGGTCTGCGCTTGTCGGTCAACCAGCTCGGCGACCGGGTGGATCATCCGGCCATCGTCCATGACGTCAACGTGCTGACCGTGGTGGCGAGCGAGAGCTTCAAGGAGTTCGTCACTGCGCTCCAGAAAGATATCAGCGACTCCTTGTCTGCCCGCCCCAAGGTGGCCAACGAAGCCTACTTCACCGGCAAGGTGCTCAAGACGCCCACCGGCAACGTCGAAGTCACGCCGCAACTGGCCAAGCAGATCTACAAGTACCTGCTCAAGAACGACTACAGCGACGATACCGACCGCATTACGGGCACGTACCACGAGGCCAAGAAGGAAGGCACCCTGGCACCTCTTCCCNCGGAACTGCAAGCTCATGCTGAGCAGGTGTACCAACTGATCGACAGCGTCTTCAGCGACAGCCAGATGTTCGAGATCGGCGACGACCGTCGCCCCAAGAAGAACCCGCTCAACAGCAACTTCGACAAACAGGAATTCAAGGAGCTTTGGAACCGGATCAATCGCAAGGCCGCTTACAGCGTTGACTTTGATTCAGCGGAGTTGGTGAAAAAGGTTGTTGCCGAACTGGACAAGAGCCTTCGCGTGACGCCATTGCAGTACACGATTCAAACCGGTGAGCAAGTTGATCAGGTGACGGCTGATGCGCTGAAGAGTGGAGACGGCTTCAAGGTTGCTGAAACGACAGTCGAGTACAACAAGCAGTCAATTCATTCAGCAGTGAAGTACGACCTCATCGGCAAGATCGCTGAAGGCACGCAACTGACACGACGCACGACAGCAGACATCCTGAAAGGAATCAGCGTCGCGGTG
Source organism: Burkholderiaceae bacterium (assembly GCA_013693755.1). Lineage (GTDB taxonomy): Bacteria > Pseudomonadota > Gammaproteobacteria > Burkholderiales > Burkholderiaceae_C > Tibeticola. The sequence continues at coordinate 1,743,080 of CP059256.1, read as the reverse complement.
TTTGCACAGTTCCGCACCAATCCCGAGAGCTTCATCGCCGAAGCCGTGCGTCTGATCAACGAGCAGAAGGCAACGATGATCATCGAACACTTGGCCTACGACCCTGTCGAGGACAAGTTTGATATCGACATCTTCACCGCAGGTCAGACCAAGCAGGACTTCAGCAAAGCTGGTGACAAGCTCAAGCGGCACATCTACGACTACGTGATCACGGATTCCGGCATCGAGCGAGACTTCGTGAAAGAGCTGGACACCTGCACTGAGGTGATTGTGTACGCCAAGTTGCCTCGCGGCTTCCTGATACCGACCCCTGTTGGTGACTACAACCCAGACTGGGCCGTGTCGTTCAAGGAAGGCACAGTCAAACACGTGTACTTCGTGGCCGAGACCAAGGGCTCCATGTCGTCGATGGTTCTCAATGAGATCGAGAAAACCAAGATCAAGTGCGCCCGCAAGTTTTTCGAGGAGATCAACAGGAAGTACGCACCTGAAAACGTGAAGTACGACGTGGTGAACAGTTTCGGTAAATTGATGGAATTGGTGAAGTGAAAACAGTAAGGGGCGGCCATGTGGCATGACAACGAGACAACTGTTGACTACGTCAACTTCCGCCTTGTAGCAAAGGCCTGCGCAGAGCTCATTCGAGACACTGGAGGTGAACCAATCTCGATCGGCATCTCGGGAGGTTGGGGCGCAGGGAAATCATCGCTCGTACGAATGGTCGCGTCCGAGTTGTCGCCCGAGCAGGCTACCCGTGAAAAAGGTGAAGGGGCGGAAAATTCAAAGTACGTGGTAGTAACTTTCAATCCGTGGCTTTACCAGGGCTTTGAAGACGCTCGCACGGCGCTGCTACAGACGGTTGGAGATGCAGTACTTGAGGCAGCGGCCCAGAACGCTGGACTTTTGGAAAAGGCAAAATCTCTCGTCAAACGGATAAACTTTCTGCGGCTGGCACAACTTGGTGGCGAGGTTGCCGCCACCCTGATTACGGGGGTTCCGGTCGGTCTGATTGGAAAAGTTGTAGAGGCCAGTGCAGATGCATTGAAAAGTGAATCGGTGAAAGACGGCATTGCAGTCGCCAAAGATGCATCGGAAGCCACCAAAGGCCTCTTAAACGAAGCCAAGCCCGTTTCGCTCCCAAAAGAAATCCAGTCCTTCCGGGAGGCGTTGGAAGATCTGCTCATTGAGCTGGATATTACTTTGGTGGTTTTTGTTGATGACCTCGATAGATGCCTGCCTAAGACAGCCATCTCAACGCTCGAGGCAATCCGGTTGTTGCTTTTTCTGCGCCGAAGTGCATTCGTCATTGCGGCGGATGATGTTTTCATCCGTGGTGCGGTCCGAGTGCATTTTGCGGGTACCGGCNTTGATGATGATGTCGCAACCAACTACTTCGACAAGTTGATTCAAGTTCCTCTGCGCGTGCCTAGGCTTGGCTCCAACGAGACCAAGGCATACACGGCGCTGTTGTTTNTGGAGCGAGCGCATCGCAGCGGCCGGCTGGATGCCATGAATTTCGAGAAGGCTAAAGCTAGTGTGGAAGCTCGGCTGCGGGAAACATGGACCGGTAAAGCAGTCGATCTCGCATTTCTTGAAACCTTGGTACCGAAGGGTGATACCGAATTGCTCGGTCTGATGGGTCTGGCCGAGAGGCTTGCACCATTGCTTTTTAGTGCGAGCACCGTTCAAGCCAACCCACGGTTGATCAAGCGATTTCTCAATACTGTGTTTCTGCGCAAGGTATTGGCTAAGCCGCAAAATATTGATGTGGACGTTCAAGTGCTGGCCAAGTGGCATTTGCTCGAGCGGTGTGACGAAAGCACAGCAAATGCATTGGCTGAAAAAGTCTCGGCCGAAAACGAAGGAAGAGTCAGCATTCTGCATGACGCGGAGGTTGCATCGAAAGATCCGGAAAGCACACTTCCGTCACCCTTTGGAGATAAATCGTTTGTGCGTGAGTGGCTACAGCTTGAGCCGCTACTTGGCGACATGGACATGCGGCCCATTTTGCATCTCAGTCGAGACAGTACCGTAAGGGATTTTGGTGCTGATGATCTAAACACAGCAGGAAAAGCATTGCGCGATGCGCTGGTTGCGGCTCGGAATTCAAATGAAACGTTAAAACAGCAGATTCGGGATGCTGGCGAATTCCAGTCTGGTCTCGCCATGGCTCGTGCATGGGAACTCCGGCGGTCTAGCCGTACTTGGCAGAAGGCTGAAGAAGTATTGATGCTGGTGGAGGTTTCTCGCGTTCATCCAAGTGCCGGGGTTCGTGCAGCGGCGCTTGTGAGCCAGGCCCCCATAACTCAGCTTGCACCAGGATTGGTATCGGCACTAATGGACTTCGATTGGATGAAAGACGTTCTGTCGAAATGGGAGAAGGACGATCAGTTGCCACAGCCGGTCAAACGTGCGATTGAAAATGCGAGGAAGAAATAAATGGGCACTTCGACCTCAAGTGCCGGAGCCGGTTCGGGGCTTCTTTGATCCGCCATGGCTAGACGATGCTGAAGGCAGCATTGATTCTGGCTATGCGGATAAACCCATATCACCCAGCACTGCACCGGCTGCTGACCCTGACGAGGCAGCCACGCAGGATCAGGAGGGGAGCCTACACCCCCGCTGAAACCGGGCTGACTGTTGCGCCGCCGGGCCGTTATCAGGAAGCACGAAGAGCTCTGACGGGGTTCGTACGCTCAGGCAGTAGCTCGACCTGAAACGGGGCATGTCGAGTTTCGTTAAAAGGGTATGGGTGGTTCAGCGAAAGCTGCGAACCGCATGCGCACGAGTGCCGTAGCTGCCTCCTCATTGGGGGCTTTCTGGCGACGGCCCGTGATGGGACAGACCCGGGTATCAATGCGTGGGTTGCTTCGATAAAACAACGCGGCCTATCAGCGCAGGACGCCGCCCTTGAAGTTGTGCAGAAGCTGGTACCAACCGGGGAAGTGTTGACGAGGAGTCAGCCAAGCACGCGATGAGTCAGGCCATTGCTCACCTCTACGAGGTGGACCCTAATGCAGACATCTTTAATCTTGCAGACGACCAAATTGCCAATGTAATGGCGTACACGGTGGCGTTCGATGTTTACAACCGTGTTCAGCTTGAGCTTGGCCGAGTTTTTGAAAAACTGAAGTACGCACCCAGCGTTATCCAAGAGCGTCTGGCACAAGCGCTCGACTACATCATGGTTGTTGTTAATCGGTCGATGGAAAAGGTGCGCTCCGGCAGTGTGCAGCGCTCCATGCGAGAGATTGCGTCCTCGGCGCTACAAGACGCGCTTACGGTGTTTTCAGAATCATGAAGATCCTTTGCTCAAGCATTAATGCTTTGCCCGATAGATTGCCTGCGGGTACTCGGGCATTCACCTTCTTGGAAGCGTCACCCCGCGCTGATATCGGACGCATCGCCTGTGGTTGGCGACGTGAGTTGGAAAGCGTTGGTTATGCCCCGTCGATCCCGGTATGGGATTTCATGCNNTTTTGTTTTGCTGTTTATGCGGCCGATGTAGTAGTTCTTCGCAAAGGCACTGCCGATGGCTGGACGCGTCAGATTGAGCTCGAAATCACGGTCAATGACCCTCGTCCATGGGATGCAAACAAAGCCACTGTCGAGGAAATGCTTCGGGTGCTCTCAGGTGACTTTTGGACGATTCGCTTTCTGCCAGGTGGCCCTACACCACCAAGAGGCAATCGTCGGCTTTGCGACCGAGACTGTGTGTCTTTGCTTTCAGGAGGGCTCGATAGCCTGATAGGCGGAATAGATGCAACAGCGCAGGGCCGCAGACCAATTTTTGTGTCGCAGCTTGCTTTTGAGGACTCCGCTCGACAGATAGCCTATGCCAATGCATTAGGTGGGGGTGATTGGCACCAGCAGTGGAGTCACAAAGTCGTTTTCAGCGGTAAAAAGGAGACGTCGACCAGAGCACGCTCCATGGCGTTTTATGGCCTGGCCGTGCTGGCTACTTCGCTGCTGACGGTCAACCGGCCCGATGTTTTGGTGCCGGAAAACGGATTCATTAGTATTAATCCTCCGTTGCTTCCGGGGCGGATGGCAAGCCTCAGCACAAGAACGACCCATCCGCAGTTCATGGCGCTTCTTCAGAAACTGCTTGATGCCATTGGCGTTGATGCCCAATTGTCTATGCCTTATCGGTTCAAGACGAAGGGAGAGATGTTGGTGCAATGTGCAGATCAATCTCTGCTAACGAGTTATGCCTGCGATACAACGAGCTGTGGGCGATTTCGCACATACAACCGAACGCACTGCGGTCGATGCGTGCCGTGTATGGTGCGTAAGGCAGCTATCCATCGGTGGGGCCTTTCTGACACAACAAGGTACAAATTCTCGGCACTGTCCGGTGCAGGAAAGACAAGCGCGGACGACCCGATGGCAGTGGCTTGCGCTGTACTTGCTGCTGAGCAGCGAGGGATTGATTCCTTCCTGGGGGCCACGCTGGCTTTTGCGTCTGATGCTGACCGTCCACACTACCGTCGCGTTGCCGAGCAGGGCTTGGCTGAGCTGGCTGCATTGCTTCGAAGAGATGGTGTGCTGTGATGGATTTTCACTGCCACCTGGACCTCTATCCAGACGCGAGGCAAGTCTATATTGAAGCTCTGCAGCGAACCGAGTTTGTGTGGTTGGTGACAACGAGTCCAAGGGCATACGCAGCAACCTCAAGAGTTCTGGCTCCCACGCAGAAGTTTTTCATTTCCNCTGGTCTCCACCCAGAAGTCGCAGATAAAAAGCATGGCGAATTGGAGATGCTGTTGTTGCAAATGGAGGCTTGCACAGGGGTCGGTGAAATTGGCCTAGATGGCTCCGCACGGTATAGCCCGCACTTTGAACTTCAAACGCACATATTTAAATCCGTTGTAGAAAACTGCGCTCGACTTGGTGGGCGAGTTCTCAGCATCCATTCGCGGGCGGCTGCTGAAAAGGTTCTAGATATTCTTGATGCGAACCCCGGCTTCGGCACAGCGGTTCTTCATTGGTTTACCGATTCGCCTTCGTTGCTTCGGCGCGCAGCCGAATCCGGTTGTTGGTTCAGCGTTGGGCCTGCAATGATGGAGTCTGCCAATGGACGAAAGCTGGCAGCACTGATGCCGCGTGATCGCGTGATCTCAGAGAGCGATGGGCCGTTTGCGAAGGTGCGTGGTACACATGTGATGCCGTGGGAAGCAAATACCGTGGCAGTTAAGCTCGCCGAGGCATGGCGTGTATCGAAGGATGATGCATCGATTACGCTGAAATCAAATGGCCTGCGCCTAATCGAGCTTCTGAAGGCGAACGTGCCATTGTGACTGCCATTTTTCAAGATACCAGTAAGAATATTTCTGCTCGCCGCCGAGCAACTAAACCAGGCAGAACCTTCCCGCCGCCATAAACCCACCGCCCCAGTTCCTGCCCAGCTGCTGCCCAGTCCCGCTGGTTTATCCGCCGCCGAAGCGTTGAGGTTTGCAGCCGACCCGCACCGAGGTTGAACGTGAAATCCACGATGGCGGCGAGCCGCCCTTCGGACTCGGTGGCCATCACCGGGCAGTAGCGCAGCGTGGCGGTGAGCGCCGATTGCAGGTCGCGGGCCAGATAGACCTCGGCTTCGGCCTCGGTGATCGGCGGGTGCTTGGGATCACAGAGATGGCCGTAACCAATCGTCCAGAAGCCTGCGGGACAGATGTAGGGAACGGCGGTGATCTCGACGCCACGCTTGACCTTGCGCTCGAAACCCTCGAAGCGTATGGCCAGTTCAACAACGGCCTGCGGCACCGTCATGACCGCACCCGGTCGAACACGCGTCCGAGGAACCAGAAGTTCAGCACTCCGGCCCATAGGGCTTGATCTGCCTCCGTCCAGGCATACAGGATGGCCACCCCNCAGCCTGCGCCACCTGTCATGGCGGCTGCGACTGTTGCCGTCTTGGCAACGCAGTACAGCGCCATGAACCAGTAGGTGATGACCGGGCGCACGCTGGTCGACAAGGCATCGGCCCAGCGCACGCCGGTCTTCTCACCCTGTGTGCGAACGGCTTCGCGCAGGGTTTCGATGGCCCCGACGTTCCATGCCGCATCGGCACCTGCGCCGATTTCCGACATTCGCTGCGCGCCACGCAGCTTCTCGAACTCCAGCGCCTTGTCCTGCATCGCCAGTTCGTGGCCGCGCTCGCCTTTGCGGTCGAGCCATTTAAGGATTTCAGGTGCGAGACGGAAGGCCCCTCCGAGGAGGCCACCAAGCAGTGTCTCAATCATTGCGGGCCTCCCATCAGTTTCAACTTGATGGCGGCTCCGACCAGCAGTGCGGCCAGGATGCCGGTGGTGATGACCTTGACGGTGGTCTGCCACGCCGTGCGGCGGGCATCTCGCCACGCTTCCAGCAGATCGCGCAGTTCGCGGATGTCCTTCGCGGCACTGTCGTTCTCCAACCCGAGATGGGCGAGGCAACGCTCGGCTCCTCGTTCGGCGGCACGGTCGAGCAGTTCGTCGAAGTCCTCGCGGCGCAACAGGAGCATGTTTTCCACGAGGGTGGCGGGTTGTTGTTCGGGTTCAGTCATTGCGGGTCTCCAGTTCAACGAAGTTGCGGCGAAGCCAAATGCGAAACCCGCCTGATGCACGTGGCACCAAGGCGGGTTCAGGGGTAATCAGGAAGATGGGGGTCAGATTTCGATGATTTCCAGCGTCAGGCTGGGTGCGCCGCCCTCGATGACGTCATCACGCACGAACACCTTCTGGCCGATGGCAGCGCTGCCGCGTGCGCGGATCAAGCCACCGCCGGGCAAGGCGACGGTCACGACGCCGGAGCCGACACCCACTACCGTGCCCGCCTGCAACGGTGGGTCGGGGATGAGCTGGCGGAACTGCTCGTAGAGGTTATGCATGGCTCTGCACCCCAAGNGTCTGCCAGACCTCCGGCATTCCTGCCTCGACTTGCGTCGAGCGCACGATGCCCAGCCGCGTCACGCTGCCGTCCTGGTACTCGACGAACGCACCCGGCTCGATGATCCCCGTCTCGGCCAGCACCGGCAGGCGCAGGCTCACCTCGATCTGTTGCCCGGTATCGGCCAGAACCGAGATGCCNCGCTGGCGCGCCGCAGCGGCTTCGGTGATCAGCGCATCGACCACCATCGGGGCCAGCACGTCCCCGGCAGCCCCAGCCCGGCTCACCTGCCCAAGCACACCGACATCCTGGCCGGACACGAACACGCGGTTGTAGCCGGGCTTCTCTACCCAGCGCAGCGACTCGCGGGCCACCGCATCGACGGGCAGCACGAAGTCTGGCGTGACGGCGTTCCACTCCCACGGCGCGACCGGATACCGGTGGCGCACGCGGATGCTCTGGTTGGACGGGTGCGGGATCAGGTAACCCCCAGCCGCACTGGCAATGGCGACCAAGGCTTCCATCCACGTGCCCTGCTGGGTGAACACCCCGGCAGGGACGTTCCAGTCGGTCAGGCCCCAATCGATGCTCCAGCCCAACGGGATGCCGTTGAGGGTCAGCACGTCGTCCATCAACTGCCTCGCCGTGCGCGCCTGCGGTTGCTGGAAGTTCATCACCGGGGCATAGGGCGCGGCCAGTACGGCGTTGCGCCCTCTTCCAGAGATGCGGATGCTCGCGTCGCCGAACACACGCTCGCGGCTGATGCTCTCGGCCAGCACGCGAAACGGGGTGCCGTTGACGCTGGCTACCAGTTCGACCGGGCCGCCGTTGCCTCCGGGNGCGACAAGGGCTTCTGCGGCGGCGGGCAGCAGCGCATCGAAGCCCCACGTCCAGGAGGCGGCATCGAGCGCAAGTGAAAGGCTGAACACTGGCACCGGCAGGCCATCGGGCAGCCGGTGCAGCGTCACGTTGTTGATCACGAAATACACCCTCCGAACAGGAACGACCACCGGCTCCCCATCGGGAGGTGGCGGGTCAATGTGGTTTTCACAAACGAACAGAAAGTGGCTGTCCGCAGGGGCCAATGCCGCGAACAGCAGGTGGGTGCCCGGCGTGTAGCAAGGTTGTGGCGCGGGCGGCTCTGGGATCACCCAGATGCTGATCCCCGGCGGTGGTGGCACGGCATCCTGATACCGGCCACGCCAACCCCACACGAAGGCACTCGCGCTCTGAAAATCACCNCCTTGCCGTTGGGTGAGCTGCCGCGCGGTTTGCCAAATACTCACCCGACCCGCGCGCTTGGTGCGGTCGCCGTCCTGATGCGCAAAGCGTGTGGTGTCGCGCAGACGGGTGGCGTTCTGGAACACACCCACGAGAATCGGCGCGATTGAAAAAGCGTCCTCGTGGCGGAACCCCGTTGCAGCGTGCTGACGTGTGGCTTGCTGCTGGCCAGTGCGGCGGGACAAAGGCGCGGCCACCAACACTTGCGGCAGACGGTGCGCAAGGACGTGCGGTAAAACGCTGGTGCGCTGCCAGGGCGAGCCCCAGCCTGTGGTAGTGGCCGTCGCATCCTGCTGGCCCTGCGCTGCGCCGTCTTCGGTTTGCGCGGCCCGCGTCCATTCGTGCGCCGTCTGGCCCACCGTCGGTCGCTGCGTGTGCGAGGCGTAGCGCACCTCGCCGGTGAGCACCACCCCGGGCAGGTTGGCCACGCCGACGTTGAGCGGCACGCTCGGGCGCAGGATGAGCGTGCTGACCGTCAGGCTCGGCAACTCGGCCAGCACATCCAGCCGCGCAGGCGGGATGAAGGCAATGCTCGCCACCGGCAACGGCAGCATGGCCAGTACCGCCACATCGTTGCGCGGTGGCACGTAGTCCGCGCCGAACACCAGATCGGCAGAGGTGGCGGCGGGACGGTCGTACAGCAGGTCGACGTTCTGGCCAGAGTTCGAAGGCATCGTTCACCCCGAAACTTCAGCCCAGGATGGCCGACACCATCCGGGCGTCGCCGCCCAGATAGAGGTTGGTGCTGGCCAGCTTCACGTCGCCCGCGCCATCGGTGCCACTGCAATCCAGATCGAGCGCCGTCTCCTCCTGGCCGTTAACCAGCCGCGCCCAGGTGGCGATGCCGGTGGCAGCAATGAGGCCGTCCTCCTGTTGGGTGAGTGTCAGCAGCCCGCCCGCAATCGTGCCAGCCGGTTTGGTGAGCGCAATTTCCACCAGCATCGCGCTGGTGGGCGTCGCTGCTGGGTTGGGTGGCCGGGTGCCGCCGTAGATGCGCAGCCGCGCGGGGTTGGTGCCCGCGTCGAGGAAGGCCAGCGTGCCCGCCAGCCGTGCCTCGTTGTGTTCCTGCGTGATGGCGACGGTCATGGCATCGGCTCCGGCCTGAGGTTGTCCGCGATCACGGCGCGGTACAGCTGCTGGTAGTCGGTGCTGATCACGGTGTAGCGCTGTTGGGGATCAATGCGCTCGAAGCGGTAATTGCCTGCTGCGTCCGACCACGTGCTCGCTACCACGGTGTGGGTGTTTTCACTGTAGAGCAGAACTTGGCGCACCAAGGGCTGATCGGGCTGGCCCTTCTCCTTGACGGTGCCGGTGATCTGACCGTTGCCGCCGAAATGAATGTTCCGGCGTGCGCTGGCCACGCCACGGTACTGGCGCGGGTGGCTGCCCGGCTGGATCCACTGGTCGGAGCTCGGGCTGTGCAAGCGACTCAAGGCTGCGGCGTGAATGCCGACCGGCGGCCCGGCCAACGCAGCGCGGCAGGCGGACTCCAGCGTGCGCACGTCGTCAAGGGTGGCGACACCCGACCACAATCCGGCTGCGAAGAACCGCTCGCTGCCGCCGATGTTGTATTCGTTGCCGTCGGCGTAGTAGCCAATGCCGCCCACGGTGCCCGCCACCCATGAGCGCGCGAATGCCGCGCCCGCCCAGTCGTTGTTGATGTAGACGCGGGCACTGGTCGGGCTGACCACCAGCGCCATGAACTTCGGCGTTCCCCACGCGGGCCCGCTGCCCACCTGACCGCCGCTGCCAGTGGCGTACTGGTAGATCGCGCCGTTGGACTCCTGATCCAGAAAGTAGCTGCTGCTGTCGCCGAGGGTCTTGTAGAACACCAGCCCCCGGCTGACGTGCATCACGAAGCCCGCCAGCACGAAGTCGCCAGGCAAAGACATCGAGGTTGCCAGCGGCCATGGCTTGTCCTGGCCGTATAAACCGTACAGTGGGAACGGCGTGGCCACGCCACCCTGCACGGTGATGGCATTGCTGCCCACCTGATCCTGCAGTTGTCCATCGGAGAAATGCAGCGCATCCCACGCCGCGACCGGCGTCAAGGACGCCACACTGTCCCACCACGCCATGGCTTACCTCCACGGCCCGGTGATGTCGAAGGCGATCTGCGCGCCCTCGGCTTCTGAGCTGTACTGCGTCCTGACGAGCAGGAACTTTCTGCCTGTCTGGCCGACGACGTTGTCGACGATGGTTTGATCCGAGTACGGACGATCCTGCGGCATCCACAGCATCCCGGGCATCAGGCCACGCATATGCCCCGACTCCTCGCGCACGTAGGTCGGCAGCAGCCACAGGCTGTAGTCCGGGCCGTTGGGAAACGGCATCGGCCCGCGTCCGCAGACCTGCTGGCCGTTGTTGGTGTTCAGGGACGTCAACCCGAAGCGCACCGGGTTGCCGAGCTGAGTGTGGTTGCGCAAGAGCACCTTGGCGGTGAATTCCAGCGACTGCGTGAGCCCGTAGCCGTTGTACTGGCCCGGATAGCTCGCGTAGCCTGCACTGCTGTTGCTCCAGTAAACGTCCTCGGCAGCCAGCACCGTCGCGTAGTTGTCGGCGGGCTTGAAGCTCGTGATGTCGCCGAAGCAGTATCCGTTGCGACCGTACCAGCCGTATCCGGCTGCGTTGGTGACGAACAGGTAGAACAACCGGTCATCACCGATCAGCACCCAATTGCGGTTGCCGCCGCCGCTGTCGCCGGAGTTGTCGTAGCCGCTGGTGCGGGCGTGATACCACTTGTACCAACCCCACTGGTTGGCCTGTACCTGCTTCCAGTTCTGCGTCGGGTTGTTCGGATCGAACGGAGCCTGCGCACCGACGATGGTGTCGATGTCGGACAGGTCTTCAACGATGCCGACATTGGCCCACTTCGCCCACGTCGTCGTGTAGCCGGGCGTCTTGAGGCTGTCGTCGATCAACAGCAGGTTTTGTGGCGAGGCCGGGTTCTGGCTGCGGTACGCCGCCTTGTTCGTTCCCGCGAACGCCTTCTCCCAGCCCAGCGGCGCGACCTTGGCCGAGAGGCTGGTCGCGCTGGTTGCGGGCGACACGGGCGTGCCGGTGACCGCGTAGGTGAACGTGGTTGCGGTGGCATCGATGACACGGAACTGCCCGTTGTACTCAGGCTGATCGGCCCCGGCGATCTCGATGACCTGCTCGGGCCGGTAGGCGTGGCCCGCGCTGATGGAGGCAGTGGCCACGCCATCGACACAGGTCAGCGTATCAATGGCCTTGAGGGCAAAGCCGTTGACGAGGCAGGCATCGAGCATCGTTACCAGATCGCCCCAGTTGTTGCTGATCTGCGGCGCGCCGGTCATGCCGCTGTTGAAGTATTTGACGGTGAGGTCGGCCATTGCATTGATTCCTTCTGGTCAGGGGTGTCCACGTCGCCGCGAATCAGCAACGTGAAGTGGTCGTCGGGCACGGACTCCGGCCCCTGCTGGACGGTGCGCACCACCCAGACCGGGAACTGGCTGCCGATGGTGTTGAAGCGCAGCACGTTGCCGGTGGCCCAGCCGTTGCCCCAGCCGAGCGCGGGCAGACGGAAGTACGGCACGCCGGTCGCCGGGTTGTTGGGGGCGCAGTCGGCGCTGGTATTGCCGGTGGCGATCACACCCACGTTCTCGCCGATGACCTCGAACGAGGTGCTGTTGGTCATTCGCACCACCCAGCGCTCGGTGAGCGCCCCGCGATTAGTGACCGTGATCGGGTACTGGGTGTGGTTGAAGGTGGCGGTGGCGGCGCTGCCGATCAGTTCATCCGACCAGCTGCCGTTCCAGGTGCTCTGGTCGAACACGAGGTTCACGCGGGCGAACAGGTCACCGGCCACCAGCGCACTGGAGACAAAACTGCCAGAGACCGGATCGCCGGGACTGGCCAGCGGATAGGCGTGCGTCAGCGGGCGCGTGAAGCTGATCTCGCCGTTGATCTGCACGTCGCGCACCACGGCCATGTCCTCGATGCGGTGCTCAATGGTCACTGGCTGGCTGTAGCCAGTCACGTCGGTGAACGTGACGGTGCCTGCTTCCAGATCGGTAACGTAGCCTGTGTGGATCACCACGCCGTTGTGGCCGACCACACGCACGCGCGACAGACGCACCCGCGCGCAATCGATGGTCTGGCCGTTGCTGACCGAGGCGGTGATGCGACCGGTGTGGCCGACGACGGCGAACCCTCCTGGACGGAAGATCGGCACCCGCCCGTCGCTGGGCAGGCGTACCGGGTCGATGCCCAGCAACGCCGCATCCAGGGGCAGATAGCTGTAGGCCACGGCGCTGTAACGCAGGCTGGAGGCCGCGACCGGCTCGGGCCGGAAGATCTTGCCGTCTGGCCGCACGTTCTCGGCGTCGAACCACGGCTCGCTCTCATTGCCCGCCGCCGTGACCACGGTGCCAAATCGCACCCGCACGAGGCCGGTGTCGTAATCGACGCTGCCGATGACGCCAGACGCGGTGATCGTGCCGTCGATGCCTGCCGTCACGGTCTGTGTCCCACCCACCGCGCGGGCGAACTGGATGGAGAGCGATCCTGGGCGCAGTGGCGCAGCACCGGTGCGGAACACGTACTCGCTGGAGATGTTCTCGCCCACAGTGGTCACGCAACTGGCGCGCGTGATGCTGTTGGTCGCGCCCGCCGACCACGAGGTGAGCGTCACCGCACCAGAGAGGTAGTTGATGCTGCCGCGCGTGACCCAGCCGCTGGGCGTGAATTCGCGCAGCGTGCCCTGACCGTTGTCACCCCAGGGCTGACTGCCCGCGATGGCCAGCAACACCGTGCCCGTCACCACCTGCGCGTTGACGCCGGGCACCAGCCGGAACGATGGGCTGAACGCGAACGTCTCGCTGTGGTTGCTGGTCGAGCCCGCGCTGTTGTAGCGCAGCTTGACGTAGCCGGACTCGTCGTTCGGATAGAGCGACGGCGCATCCACGTAGTTGATGCCGCCGTAGTTGAGGCGGAACATCTGGCCCACGCCCGACGCCCAGCCAAGGCGCTGCGCCCCGTAGACGGGACTTGGAATCTTGACAGTGACGTCGGGCTGGAACTGCACCGCCCCGGTGGCGTAGTTGACGCTACCGATGACTTGGCCTGCGCGCAGCACATTGCCCGCACCATCGTCGCGGGCGTATTGCGTGGGATCGACCCCGTTCCACAGGCCTAGCCCCATCGCCTGAATCTGCTGCAGCGTGTAGACCCCGAGCACGGCGGTGTCCGTCAGGGTGTTCCACTCGATCTCCAATGAACCCGGCTCGATGGAGCCCAGGGTTGCAGTCACCGGCACCTTGCCCTGGCCATCGCGCGAGGGGTGCGCGAAGCTGTCTTCCTGCTTGGGGCCCGCAACGTAGTCCACGGTCAGCAGTGCGCCGACTGGCGGCAGGACATTGGGCGCGAAGCTCAAGAGGTTCTGCGCGACGTTCAGACTACCGGTGGCAGCACCACTGAGCTCGCCAGACGTGGTGGCAGACGCCGTACGCGTGCCCGTGCCGCTCTCGTGTGGCCAGGTGACGGTGAGCGTGCCCGGCTGAACGCTTTTGCCTTCGGGCGGGGCAAGCAGCAGGGCCTGCGATGCCTTCAGTGCGGCGGTTGGCTGCTGCGTTTCCTGGGTCGGCACGTTCCACGTCAGGATCAGCGACGAGCCCACGTCGGGCAGTGCCCCCAGGGTCAAGACGAAGGCCCCGGTGTTCTTGTTGAAAGTGCCCGCGCCGTAGCTGGCATCCAGCCCTTTGAGGGAGCCATTGCCGCCATCCGAAAGCACGTACCAACGGCCCTGCGCCATGTAGCTGATGGCAAGCGTGCCGGGTTGCGGCACCGGATTTACGGTGCCGACGTAGGACTGGCTGCGCGACTCCGGCGTGACCGCGATCTCCGCGCTTTGCGGCGCGCGCTGCAGTTGTGCAGCAGGTGTGTAGGTGATGGCCTTGCTGTTGGACATCGAGCCGGAGTTCAGGCTCAGGATGCCGTTGGCGTAGTCGATGGTGCCCAGCGTGCCGCTGGCGGTCTTGAGCAGGCCCGCATCGTCGAAGATCGTGATGCCATCGGTGACGATGGACAGCGACCCCGGCAGGCAGCCACCCGGCAGGTTGAATTTGATGCTGGTGTTCCAGGCATGGCTGGCCGTGTAGCTCACGGGTGCCGCGCCCGGCACCGGCAAACCTGCTGCGGCGTAGGGNGGCACGAAGGAGATCGGCGTCTCGGTCTGGGCGCTGGGCACGAGCTGCGTGTAGATGGACGCGCCCTTGATGGTGAAGTCGCCCACATTGGCAGCCTGCGTCAGCGGTACGACACCGACGTAGGTGCCCGCGTCGGCCACCACCGTGTCGCGCGTCTTCGTGCTATTGGTTGCCCGCGTGAAGGTTCTGCTGGCGGGCGAGCCCGTGAAATCAAAGCGCAGCGCGTCGCTGATGGCGACGGTGACGACCGCCGCCTTGTAGTCCTGGTCGGTGTTGTAAGTGAAACTGCGCTCGACCACCGACACGGCGGTGGCGCGGATGTACTGCTCCTTCTGCGTCGGCAGTCCTTCGTTCTCGATCAGGACGAGGGTCTGGCCGACGTTGGGCACGGCGTCGCTGAGGCGTTGGAAGAGCTGGATCACCCGCTGGCCCGCAATGTGGTTCTCGAACAGGTAGCCCGCCCACTCCGGCCCTTTGTTGAGGTAGGCCTCGATGCGGGTCTGCGCCTGCTCACGGGTGTCGAAGGTCTTGCGGGTGGAAAACAGCGTGACGCTGACGCGCTCGTCCTGCGGCGGCTCGGCCACGATGACGTTGGCCCCGAAGTAGGTGTCGGTGTCATCCGTGGCCACTTGCACGAAGCTCTTGCGCAGGTTGACACGGCCTCCGGCGCGATCCAACTCGGAGATGTCGGGGAAGATGGCGTTCGAGACGCCATCGGCAATCACGAGGCCCGTGGGCGCGCCGCCGCCTTCGGGCACGTCCGCCATCACGGCGGACTTGAGCAGCTTCACATCGCCGGATTGAATCGGCATCTCAAATCTCCAGGAATCGAAGGGTCAGGCGGTAGAAGTCGTTGCCGGATCGCGCCGGGATGCCCAGCACGGGCTCGGCCTCGATGGCGACCTCCTGGTGGCGAAAAGCGACCGTGAAGACCCGGCCATCGGCGAAAGTCAGTTCGAAGCGGCCTGTGCTGCCGCCCACCGGAATCGCCGCCCACGCGCGCAACTGCTCGACGGCAGCACGCGTCACCCAGGCCATATCGGGTGCTCCCACCAGGGTGATCGGCCGACCTGCCTGCCGGGTGGCCGACTGGATCAGCAAGGCCCCGGTGATCAGGTAGGACGCATTGGCGACAGCAGGCGACCACGCGTGCTCGTCGCTCCAGAGCAAGTCGTCAGGCAATGGCAGAGCCACCCCGGTGTCGAGGTTCTTCAGTTGCATCGGGAAACCCTCAGGCAGAGAAACAGGAGCGCACGGTCAAGCCGTGCGTGCGCGGGCGGCGTCCAGCAGTTGCAGCAGTCGCGCTTCGTCACGCGCATCGACGGTGGCGTTGACCTTCTGTTGCCCCGAGGACAGTTCCACGCGCACGGTGCGGGTGGGCGTACCTTCGGGCAACGAGGGACGTGGCAGGCTGCGGCTTGCGGGCTGCACCAGACCACCCGAGGCAAAGCCCTGAATGCCCGCCAGCGCACGCCCGGCCAGTGCCTGCGCCGGAGCGCTCAGGTTGTTGATGGCTTCGAAGAAGCCAGCGCCGTAGCGGGCGACTGCCTGCCGGTTCACGACGAACTCGCCCGGGGTGAGCATCGCCGGGACGGTGTCGGATTTCGCCAAGCCACCGCGCCGGTAAAACTCGCCCTGGTTTTGCTCCATGTAGTCGATCAGCTCGCGCTCCAGGTCTTTACCCCAGAGCAGCGGCTGGGCCATCGCCTGCCGCCACGTCTGCTTGATGCGTTCGAGGTTCTGGCGCTCGTTGCCAGTCAGCGTCTTGCGACCTATGAAGTCTTCCAGCGTGCGGCGATCCTGCTGCGCCTGCTTGCCGTAGTTGTCCATCGTCTTGCTGCGCATATCCAAACTGACCGATGCGCCGTAGTTCCACTGCAGCCAGCTCGTGTACTCGTTCATCCCCTGCAGGCCGAGGTCGATCATCTTGAGCGCCTCGAACGCTTCGCGGTTCTTCTTGGGCCTGCTCGGCTTGTCGTTGGGATCGGAGCCTGTGGAGCCGGTACCGCCCAACGAGGCAACGCGCCCACCGACCGCGAAGTGGGCGACGCCATTGGCCAGACGCGAGAGCGCGCCGCTGCCGTACTTCTGCACCGCCGCCTTGCGGATCACGAAGGCCCCGGCATCCAGGGTGCGCGGCACGGTGTCGTGGTGGCCGGAGCCGGGCACCGAGCCACCGCTCATCCGGGGAAAGGCCGGAGCCACCGCACCGCCGTCGGCAAACCGCCGCACGCCACCCACCAGACCGCCAGTGGCATTGGTTTCCACCTTGGTCACGTAGATGGTGTGGGTGCTGGAAGTGTTGCGCCCGTTGAGGCTGTCGATTTCCGCGCGTACCGCACCGACGTTGCTGGCCACCTGATGCTGCGACTCGGTCTGGATGCGATCCAGCGCCTTGATCATCCCTTCGACATTGGTGATGGCTGCCTGCGCCTTCTCGGTCGCCACCTTCAGCTCGAACTGCGCGTTCTGATCGGCGTAGGTCTTGAGTTTGTCCAGCGCCTCCTTGGCCTTGGACACATCGGCATCGACCGGCAGCGTCTTGCCTTCCTTGAGCAACTGCTCGTATTCCTTGAGCTTCTTCTCCGCTTCCTGCAGATCAGCCTGGATCTGGAGCAGGTATTCCTTTTCGGCCAGCGCCTTGTCCAGATCAGCGATGGCCTTGTCGAAGCGCGTGATGTCGGCGTCGAGCGTGACCTTCAGACCGTCCTTGAGCTTGGCCGTGATGTCGTCGATCTGGCGCGTGGTCTCGGTCAGCGTCCGCTGAATCTCATCGCGCGCCGTGATTGCCGAGCGTGCCGCCGTATGGTGCGCCTTCGCTTCGGCATCCAGCGTCTGGTTGAGAATCTCCTCGGACTGGCGAATACGGTCGATGGCATCGCGCACGCCCTGTTTGCCCTGCGCGGCCTGCACGTCGGCATCCTTGGCCTTCTGCGCCAGTTCCGCGCGCAACTGATCGGCTTGCCGCATCAAATCGGTGGCCTGCTGGTACTCCTGCCTGCGGTAGGCCTCGCGCGACTGCGCTTCCAGTTGCGTGACCTGTGACACTGCCTGCTCGGACTGCCTGCGGGCTTCCTCGCCGCGCTTGGCCTCGTTGGTCTGACTGGTGGCCACCTGCGCGGCCATGTCCATCGCCTTCTGCGCGAGCTGGCGGGCAAGCTCCAATTCACCGTTGGCCAGTGCCTGGCGCGCCTGCTCCTGCATCTCGGCGATCTGGCGCTTGCGATCCTCGGTGGCCTCGTACTCGGTCATGCCCTGGCGGCGGATGTCGCGGATGCGCTCCTCCGTGGACATCGACAACTGGCGCTTGGCTTCCTCGATGCGCTGCACCTCCGCCAGATGCCGGTTGGCCTCGGCGTTGAGGGCGTCGATGTGCTGGCGGTACTCGGAGAGCGCCTGCGCCAGCGTCTGGCGCTTGGTGGCGAGGATGTCGTTCTCGACACGCTGTACGTTGGCCCGGCGCTCGTCCTCGGTCTGGCCTTGCCGGGCGGCGGCCTGCTTGCGCGCCTGCGTTTCCTGATCGATCAGACCGAGCGTCTCGGTCGTGGCCTGACGGCGCAGGGTCGCCTGCTGTGTCAGCGCCTCGGTGAGCAGCTGCGTGGACTTGGTGATCTTGGCGGTTTCGGACTGCTGGGTACGCTCCAGTTCCGCCTTCTCCTGGTCGTAGCGGTTCTTCACCGCTTGCACCTGCTGTGCGAGGCTGGCCTCGACGATGGTGGTCAGCCCCTTGTAGGCTTCGGCCATCTTGGCGGTGGCGTCGTTGACCACACCTTGGGCCTTGCCGACGGCCTGTTCGACCTCGCCGAGCCGGGACTTGAGCTTTTCCAGCGCGGCGTGCACCGCCTCGATGCCACGCCCGACCGCTTCCTGCGTGCCCTGGCGCACGGCTTCGAGCCGCTTGGCGATTTCCTCGGCAGCGGTCGCAGCGGTGTTCATCGCGCCTTTGGCTGCGTTCGCACCTTCGGTGGCGTCGGCGTACATCTCGGCAAAGATGCGATTCATCTCCGCGAGCCGCTGTTCGTGGCGCTTGGTGGCTTCAGCGATGGTGTCGGACGTGAAGATGGCGGCGAACACCTCCCACTGGAAGCGCAGGTGCTCGATGCCCTTCATCAGCACCTCGACCATGAAAATGCCCGCCTTGCGGACGATCTCGAACTCTTCCGACAGCCACGTCCCGATCTCCCAGCCGATGATGGCCGCGCCCAGCACCCCGAACGCCACGCGAAGCTTGCCCACCGTAGCGATGGCATTGGACAACGATAGGTTGGCCGTTGCCCACGCGGCCGCCGTGGTGCTGGCCGCCGTCACCGCCGCCGCACCTGCCGTCTGCCACGCGATGATCAGCGCCGGAATTAGGCGGTAGACCAGCACCGCGAGGCCGACCTCGGCAATGCGGCCCAGCCACTTCATCACCGTGTCCAGGTTCTCCGACAACCACGTCAGGGCCTCGGCGAGCTTCTTGGTGAAGCCGGTCGATTCATCGAGCTTGCTGACCCACTGCCCGAAGGCGTTCGACAGACGCGTGAAGGCCTGGCTGACGGTCATCGGCAGTTGCGCGTACTCGGCGGCCAGCTTGTCCTTCTGGCTCATCAGCGCGTTAACCACCACGTCGGCGGTCAGGCGGCCTTCCTCGGCGAGCTTGCGCAGCCGTCCGATGGGCACGTTCAGGCCGTCGGCCAGTGCCT
Organism: Burkholderiaceae bacterium; assembly: GCA_013693755.1. Classification (GTDB taxonomy): domain Bacteria; phylum Pseudomonadota; class Gammaproteobacteria; order Burkholderiales; family Burkholderiaceae_C; genus Tibeticola. Next base: position 1,724,080 of record CP059256.1, on the reverse strand, counting down.
TGGCCAGACGCGGGCTGTTTTCGACGACAGAGTTAAATTCCTCGCCGCGCAGCACGCCCGAGGCCAGGGCCTGCCCGAACTGCAGCAGGGACGACTGCGCCTCGGTGGCCGATGCACCTGAGATACGCAGTGCTTGCGAGATGCTTTCGGTGAGCGAGAGGGCATCCTGCTGCTCTCCGCCCAGCATCCGCACAGCCTGTTGCAGCTTGCCGTAAAGCGTGGCGGTCTCCTGGATCGGCACGCCGATGCGCTGCGAGATGGCGAACAGTTCCTTCTGCGCGACCGTGTACTCGCGGCTGCCAGCGGTGGCGAGCTTGAGCCGCGCAGACATCATGTTCCAGGCGTCGGCGATCTGGACGATCTCCTGCACCTTGCCACTGGCCCAGTTGATGGTGAGGAAAGCCAGCAACTGCGTCTTGGCCTTGGCGACCTGATCGCCAAATGCGCTCATTCCGGCCTTGACCTCGGCCATCCCGGCGGCAGCTCTATCGCCAGCGGTCTTGGCGTTCGAGCCAAACTCGCCGAGGCTGCGCTCGGCAGAGGTGATGGCTCGTTTGAGCCCCTCGTCGGCCCCTTCGAGCGCAACGAGGATGGAAATTCGGTTCGCCATCTTCAGTCCACCAGCCGCAACTGCTTCTCGATGCGGGCGGACAGGCGCGGAATGCGACCGGCGACGATGCGTTCGACGTTCAGACGCTTCTTGAGCTGCACGCGCGGCACCAGCACGGCGATGGGCACGTCCGCGCCGCGCTTGAGGCGCTTGATGCCCTCGGCCTTGCGGTAGCGGCGCTTGAAGCCCGACAGTGGCCGGTCGTGTTCCTTGATGTTCTCGGCCATCAGCACGATGTTCCCCTTGGCGTTCTTGATGAAATAGGCATTGCCACCGCGCATCAGCTCGGCGATCTGCGCCTTGAAGCGTTTGCGGCCCACGCGCCCGTGCAGCGGGATCAACATCCGGCCACCAATGACGCCGCCACGCTCGTGGATGCCCGACCACGGGATGCGCGAGCCGACGTAGAGCGCGGGCAGCCGGTTCTTGTCCTTGTCGAGCACCTTGGCGGTGAAGCCTTTGACGAAGGACTTCTTGACCACCGTCATCTGGCCAGCGACGTGGCTGCGCACATCCTGCTTGAGCTCGGCGGCCTCGCTGGCGATGCCGAGCGCGACTGCCTGCTTGACCTTGTCGCGGAACTCGCCGCCCCAGCGGCGCAACTGCGCCTGCGCGGCCTTGCTATCGATGCGAACCGAGATGCGCATGGTCTTGGAGCCTGTCTAGGGTCTGGTCGAGGTGACGCGAATCGCCGCGTGCGCCCATGGCGATCAGCGAGAGCAGCCGGGCATCGCGCGCCGCGTCCTCTCGCGCGGTGGCGGCGGCGAAGCCGCGCACCTGCGCCAGGGTGTAGTCGAGGACGTCCGGCAACCGGTGGCCGTGGGCGATCAGGTGCTGGACGGTGTCGAACCAGCCGTGGTCACTGCCACCGCCGCGCTCGTCTGCGCGATCAACCCGTCGAGCCGAGGCATCACCGTCCGGGTAAAAAATCGGCGTTAACCTCAAGCACCTTGGCCGCCAACAGGATGGCCTGGTCGGCATCGAGTGCGTCGACCCACGCGCGGGGCTTGCCGACGGCGATGGACACTGCCGTCAGCAGGTCGTCGCCGCACTCGCCGAACAGTGCCAGCCAGTCGATACCATCGCCGCCGATCTGCTGCATCACCGGCGTGATCGCGCGCAGGAAGGCGGGCATCTGGCCGACCTTGAGTGGCTTGATGGCCAACGGCTGCCCGTCGATGACCAGCTCCACTGCTTGTGGGATGAGAGTTTCCAGATCGCTCATGGCAGTCCCCATCACAGTTGCACGATGCGGCCGAACTGGCCAAGCACCGCGTCATAGGGCTTGGTGGTGTCGGCCAGGAGCGATCCTTCCAGTTCGAACTTGTTGTACTCGTCCGAGATGAAGGAGATTTCCTTCAAGGGATCGAAGGCCACGCGGTACAGCTCGACCAGCACCTTGGCGTTGCCCTGCGCGGTGTTGATGCCTTCCAGGCGCAGGTAGCGCTCGGGCAGCGCCTGCGTGAAGATGCCGATCTCGGTGGCGACGCCGTAGCTGTAGGCGGCCTTGAACGGTGCGGTAAAGCCGGTGATATCCAGAAACTGGAGGGCACCGAAATCGGTGTCGGCGGTGTAGTGCGTGCCTGCGGTCAGCGTTGCGGGCGTGCCCGCCGAGTCGGTCACCACCAGCGCCGACACCTTGGGATGGGCGAAGAAGTATCGGTCGCCGACCACCGGAGCAGCGCCGCCGATGGTTTCGGCGGTCACAGTGCCTGTGCTGCCGGTGACGTGGTTGCCGTACAGCGCCAGCGCGAGGTTTTCCTTGGTGAACTCCTCGATGGTGAGGTTCACGGTGGCCGACTTNTGCTTGACCATCCGGTGGTCGAGCGAGCGCTGGCCGGTCTGGCTCTCGTAATGCTCCAGCACGTCGGTCTTGAGCGAGAGCTTGAGCTCGGCGACGTTGCCGGGCGAGCGCACTTCGATGGGCAGGCCGGATTCGTCGCGCTTGCCGAGGAAGACGCGGCCCTGAAAACTGGCGTAGGTGCTCATGATTTTGATTCCTTGCGTTGGGTGGTGATGGGGCGAACGGGTTCGATGGAGGTGCCGTCGCCTTCCGGCTGCGGTACGGGAGCGGACTGGCGGTCGTGGCGGGCGATGCTGTTGGCGATGAGCCAGTCGGCCGTACCGCCATCCACATCGAGCCGGTCGCCTGCCTTGTGGGCTTGGCCCGCGTGGGTGTGCGGCTGAGTCAGAACGATGGAAGTCATGGGTGTCATCCCTTGGTTGAAAGGTCGGTGTCGAGCGTCCGGTAGGTGATGGCGTAGCGCGCGGGGATCGTGGCGGCCACTGCATCGGCGTCCTCGACGTCCCACTCGCATTCCTGCTCGCGCAGNCCTAAGGCAAGGCCGCCCAGATTCCGGTCGGCCAGCAGCGCGGCGTGGGCGGCGGTGATCAGCCGGTCGGCTTCGGTTTCCGGAATGGCGGGTGGTACCGCGCGGGCCAGTGCGACCAGGCGCACCGTGAGCTCGCGCGTGACACGGTCGTTGGCGCGCTCGGTGATCGATTCGGACTCGGGGAACACCACCAGCGCCGGGCATTGCTCCCGGCTGATGGCCACCGTGGGCGAGCGGTGCAAGGTCGCCCCAAGCGACTCCACCGGCGTGCGGACAGCCGCCATCACCGCGAGCAGGATCTGTTCGCGGATCGAGTTGCCGGACACGGCACTACACCCAGGTGAGCTGTGCGCGCATCTCCGAGCCGTCGCCCACGGCCCGGGTGCTACGCACCTGATAGATCACGCCATCGATCTCGACCGCCTCGCGCGGAACCAACCCCAGGAACACCGAGGCCGGATACGACATCTGATAGTCGGTGGCCGAGGCCAGGCCGTCGAACACGGTGTCGTCCGGAGCGGCGAAGCCAACCGGGTGGCGCTGCGCTGTCGTGCCGTCCGAAGGACGCCAGAGGCAGTCCTTCAAGAGCCCGGCATTGGCGGCCGATTCGTAGATCTGATCGACGAGACTCATCACGCCACCGTCAACTTCACCAGCACACCCGGACGATGGCACATCGGCAGCGGGTTGGACTGCGTGTGCAGATCGGTGCCCCGGTCGAACTTGCGCGGCTCCTGCTTGGCGTACAGCGGCTGGCCGACCGTGTTGACGGTTTCGTTGAAATCCGCCGGTGCGAAGTAGGTGCCGAAGGTGTCGATGGTGCCCAGCGGGAAGGCATGAGCCTCGCCAGCGGCGATGAAACGGCGTGCGGTTCCGCTGGCATCGGTGGCCTGACCCCGGTACTCCTCGAAGGTGATACCGCCGTAGGTGAAGCCGCGACGCACGTCGTTGATGAGGATTGCCCCGTTCTGCCAGTTCTCGAAGGCCTTCTCGACCTTGGCGTGGCCGGTGAGCGCGGCGAAGAACTCCGGCGAGCACAGGCAATGGACACCATTCATGAACTCGCCTTTGAGGTTCTCCTCGATGGTTGCCAGCACCGTGGTGCACTTGGCTTTCACATTGGTGCCCGCCGTGCCCAGCTCGAAGGCCACCGCCTGCTGGGTGATATCGAAGGCATCGAACAGGTCGTAGAGAACCGAGCCGTCCGCGTCGAGGATCACGCCCTTGAGCGCACCCATGCGCAGGTGCTCCAGCGTGATCGCATGCTTGTTGCGCATCGTCTCCAGATGGCGCGCGATCACGCCTGCCACCGTCTCGGTTTCGGTTTCCGAGCCGAAGGCACGGATGCCTTGGACTTCCTCCGGCAGCACCACGTCGTCGTGCGGGATGTGCGGCACCACGAAGGAGCGCAGCTTGCGTTTCCACGCACGCCAACCGTGCCGGGTGAACCCGGTGGCAGCGTAGGCAGCAAGNTTGAGCACGCCGTTCATTTCCTCGACGACGATCTGGCGCTGCCGTACCGGCTTGGACGGCATCAGGTTCAGTTCTTCCAGACGCCCGTAGCGGTTGGGCAGGATGTTGATGGCGGCGGTCAGCGCCGTCATCGAGAAGGCGGGATTGCTGAAGGGGTTGTTCATGGTCAGGCTCCTTGGCGAACGAGCACGCCCAGCGCCTTAAGCTGCGCAATGGCGGTGAGTTTTTCGGCGGTGGTGATGGCGTCGGGCCACGCGAGCGCATGGTGGGCGACGATGGCGTGGCGCGCGACGACGAGACCGTCGTCACGGTCGATCAAGGTGGCGTCGCAGGCCTGTAGCAGCACGCCAGCGGCGACCTGCGTGCCGTCTTCTGCGGACGGATCGAGCTGTTTGAACTTGGCCGTTGCGGTGACGATGCCGACCACCGTGCCCAGCGGCAGGTTCTGGCCCGAAGCGACCGTGACGCGGTCGCGCGAGTAAAGGTTGGGGGCTTCGTACTTGAGCAGGTCGCCCAGGTTCAGAGGTTCGGCGAGCGGGCATCTCAGATCTCCTTCTTGGTGGATTGCGCTGCGATCTGCTTGGCGGCGTCGATCAGCGGATTGCTGGCCACAGGGCGCGCGGCATCGGGGGCGATGCGGCTGGTGATTTCGGGACTGGCTTCGGCCTGCGCCGCAAGCAGTTGGCTGCGCACCTTGGCGGGCGAGGACTGGGCTTCGAGGAAGCCCGCAATCAGGTCGGTGCGCCCGGCCAGCGTGCAGGTCTGGGCGATTTCGACGGCGTCGGCCACGCTCAGCGCGGTGGCGGTGGGGGCGGCGGACGGTTGAGGAGGACTGCCAGCAGGATCAGCAAGAGGCCGATCAGGAGCAGCGGGGTCGGTTCGATCATTCATGGAAGACTCCATCTGGTGGTTGCGAAGAAAACCCGCTTGGCTGGCCGGAGCCACCTGAGTCGGGAGTGGGGAAAGCGATTGCGTGAGTTGCGTGAGCGCGTCGTCGAGGCTGCCGACGGCATCGGCAAGACCGGTGGCAACGGCGTCCGGTCCGAAGAACAGGCCCGCTTCGGTGGCGCGCACGGCGTCCGCATCGAGGCCGCGATGTCGAGCGACCGTCTCGACGAACAGCTCGTAGACGCGATCCACCTCGGCCTTGAGAACCGCGTGCGCGGCGTCGGAGAGCGGCTCGTGCGGGTTGAGGTCGTTCTTGCGCTCGCCCGCGAACACGGCGGTGTAACGAACACCGTCTTTGGCGTCCTTGACGGATTGATCGATGTGCATGGCGATGACGCCAATCGAGCCGACACCGCCGGTGCGCGCGACGAACACGCGGGTGGCGGCGGACGCCAGCGCATAGGCCGCCGAGAACGCCATGTCGTTGGCCACGGCCCAGACGGGCTTCACTTGCGACGCCACGCGGATACGGTCGGCCAGATCGAACACGCCGCCCGACTCGCCACCCGGCGAGTCGATGTCGAGCAGGATCGCAGCGACCTCGGGGCTGGTGAGCGCGGCGTCCAGTTGCGCGGCGATACCGGTGTAGCTGGCGAGACCCGATTCGGCCTCGAGGCCCGAGGTTCGGCGCACCAGCGTGCCGTGGATCGGGATGACGGCAACCTTGCCGCTCGGAGGCCCAGGCGCGCGGGCCGCAGGCGTGTAACCCACGGGCGCGGCGAGGTCGGCGAGGCCGATGCGCGCACCGAGCACGGAGAGGATGATGTCGAGTTTCGGCCGATGAATCGCCAGCGGCACGCCGAACAGGCGCGCAGCCAGATGAGGTAGCAAAGTCATGGGAATCCTTCGGGAAATCGGTCAGGCAGCAAATCAGGGAAGCTATGGGCCGCCGGTGGTGTCAGGCGCGTTGGCGCTGCGGTTGGGTTCCGCGCTGCCGCCGTCCTTTGACGTGTAGCGAGGGTCGGAGTCGAAGATCAGTCCAAGGTCGTCGGCGCGCTGGTTGTCGGCGGCGATCTCGCGGTCGACGTCTTCGGCGTCGTAGCCGTTTGCCGAGATGGCTTCCGAGCGGCTCATCAGGCCCGCGCGGATAGCCAGCAACATCGCCTTGAATTCCTTCTCGGGATCGACCCACTGCCAGCCCTGNGGAATCCACTTCACCGAGATGTACTGGCGACGACGGGCTGGCCCGCCTCGAGCGAAGCCCGGGGCATCCAGGGCCCCGGCGAGCACCGCCTGCTTCATCCAGGCCGCCCACACAGGACGGCACATCTGATGCACCAGCACCCCGTGCTGCACCATCTCGCAGCGACGCCGGAACTCCAGCATCCCGGCGCGGATGGACGAGTAGTTCACGCCGGTCAGATCGCCGGTCAACTGCTCGTAGGTGATACCAATGGCGGCGGCAACCGCGCGGAACTGGGTGCGCAGGAATTCGGAGTACGAACCGCCAACATCAGCCGGATCGGAGAACTTGATGTCCTCGCCCGGCTCCAGGATCTGCAGCGTGCCTGGCTCCAGTCCGGCAAGCGCAATCCCGTCGGCGTCCGATGCGCCTTCGCCCATCAGGTTGTCCTCTGGGTTGGCGCGCGTGACGAAACCCGCGAACATCGCGGCGGTCTTCTTGCGCACCAGCTCGGCGTCGTCGTACTGGTCGAGCTCGTTGAGCTTGACCAGCGCCCGCGACAGCCACGGCTCGCCCCGGATCTGACCCGGGCGAAGCACGCGGAACAGATGAATGATCTCCTTGGCATCGATGCGCACCGTGTCCATCCCGCCCTGGCCCGACATCGGGGCCAAACGCCCGTCCTCGGGGTGCGATCGGTACAGGTGGTAGGCAACGCGCCGGCCCAGGCTGTCGAACTCGATGCCGGAGCGCACGACGTTGCCGGACGGCAGATCGGTGTTCAGGTTGATGGGCAGGTGCTCGGGCTCCAGCAGCTGGAGCTGCAGGGGCACCGACAGGCCATCCTCCGGACGGCGTGGCCGCAGGCGAATCAGGCATTCGCCACCTTCGAGCATCGCCCGACACGCCAGGGCCTGCAGTCCGTAGAAGTCGGTCTGTCCAGCCGCGTCGGCTTCCTCGACCCAATCGCGCCACAGTGCTTGCACCTCGGCCTTGAACCGTTCGTCGCCAGACAGGCTCTGCGGCTTGATGCCGGTACCGACCGCATTGGCCACGAAGGCTTCGATACCGGCCTGCGCCCAGGCATTGCGGCGCACGAGGTCACGGCTCTTGCCGCGCAGCTCGGCGTTGGTCGCCAGCATCGCGGCGACCGCCCCGGGNTTGCCGGGCATCCAAGCCAGCGAGCGACGGCCACGACCTGCGGCTTCGTGTACTGGCGAGGCACCGAACAGCCGGCGCACCGTTTGGGAGAACCACGCCATCTCAGAACCCCTTGCGCGTGGTGACGCGGATCTGGCGTGGCGCGCCGGGCAGCAGCCCGGTCTCAGCCTGCAGCAGCAGGCCCCGCCTGACTTCACGGATCGCGGCCACCAGTTCGTCGACCGAGCGGTACTCGACCGTCTTGTCGGCAAAGGTCACCCGCCGTTCGCCCTTGGCGAGCGCGGATTCCAGGGCCTGGAGCTGGGTTTCTGTGTAGGCCATCAGCGGTACACCACGAGATTGATTTCGGAGGAGTCGTCGAACGACGTTGCTGTCGTCGCGCAGGAGATGTCGACGTACTGGGCCGTTTTCAGGTCGGAGCTGGCACGGACGACAGCTACACGCTGCTGGCCGCTGTTGCTGCTGCTGCGTGCGAGCGCCGTCCAGCAGTAGTTCGCATCCGGCATCGCCACGGCGAAATGAACGCGGTAGCGGCCAGCCGCTGTACGCACGACGCTGGCCACGTTGTGCGCGCTGCCGATCACGACCTGACCGCCCACGTAGCCAAAGCTCACCCACACCCGAGCAAGTCCAGGGTGCGTGGCATCGATCTTGGTCTTGACCTCGAAGCCGATGCGCGCCGCCAGGGCGGCGATGCCGGACGCGAGGCTCATCAGGCCAGCGCCCCGTCGAAAATCACGACGAAGTCGGTGTCGGTGTTCCCGACATCAGCGGCCGCGACCGCACCAATGTTGGTGCGCGCCTGCAGTTGCTCGGCAACGGTCAGGGTTTGCGCCGCGTCGAACCGCACCCGCAGATTGACGGCAGCGAGGAGCGCGTCCAGGCCCGTGGTGCCGTTCTGCAGCAACTGCTGGATCTCCACCAGGGTGTCGTAGGCGGCGTCTGCTCCACCGAGGATGTCTGCCTTGAGCGCGTCGAGCAGCGACACGATCTTGTTCGACGAGTAGGTGGTGGAGGTGGCGATCTGGTTGTCGTCGATGGCGGTTGCGGAGAGCACCGCCGCCTTCAGTTCGTTGATCGCCGCGACCAGACTCGACTTGTCGGTGGTGGACAGGCTGGCTAGGTTTCCCGCCGTCGCCCGGACGTCGTTGAACTCCTGGGCGACCCGGATGACCAGGCTCTCGATACGGGTGGCAAGACTCATTTGTTCTCCTTGGTTTGAAGGCGACGGCCATCAGCGAAGCCAACGGCTTCGGATGACGCGTCGACCGGTATTGCGGGTTCCAGANGCAGCGAGGCCACCGCTAGGNGTGGCCTCGTTCAATTCGATGTCGTGGATAGGCTGTGGCGCATCCGGTGGNGGCGCTACCCCAAGTTGCCGCTCCAACTCCCGCCAGTGGCGTTCCTCGAAGCGGTCCAGTCCCGCCGCCGATGCGGCCGCGCGGGCGTAGACGTAGCAGTCGAGCGCTTCGTTGCGCTCTCGCATCTTTTGCCATTCGCGCACCGGGAATCCGTTGCGGTCGCGGCGGGTGATCAGTTGCTCGGCGCAGAGCTGCTGGATGAACTCGGCGTCGATCTTGGGCAAATGGACGAACCCGGCTGGAAACACCGGGGTCGAGCCGTCCTCGCCCACATCCGCACTCTTGCGCAGGTTGTTGTAGAGCTCCAGCTTGGCGATCCCAACCGCCACCGTGAACACCTTGATGCCTCGGCGCAGTTTCTTGCCACCCTGCGACACATCGATGGCTGTCGGTGTGCCGATCAGTGCGGCACCGCGCGGCACGCCCTTGACCGCCATCACGCGCGGATCGTGGCAGGCTCGCACGAAGGCGTAAGCCTCCTGCGTGGCAAAGCCGGTGTCCAGCGCGAAGCGCGCCAGTGGCATCGCCACCCCNGAGGCGTGCGTCCAGTTCTCGGCCAGCATCGCGGCCAGCGCCTTCCACACCGCGTCCCGTGCGGTATCGCCCATCAGGACTCGGTGCTCGATGAGCCAGGACTCCTTGCCGCGCCCAAAGGCCCAGATCGANGCCTCGATGCGATCCTTCTGGACGTCGGCCGCACCCACCAACAGCAGGCCGCCCAGTGGCACGGTGCCCATACGATAGTCCTCGCGGCGCTCGACCAGCCGTTGCCAGTCGGGCGCTTCGCCTTCCTCGACCCAGGTCTCGCCCAGCTCGGTGTTCTTGAAAGTCTTGATCGCGGCAGCCGATCCCGACTCCTTGTTGACGGCGGCTTCCCACGCGGCAGCGATGTCACGCCAGGAGCGCCAGCCCACCGGGCTGTACAGCGACGACAGGTGAAAGCCTGCCGTCTTGCCCTGCGCCATCGAACGCCATTCGCCACGCTCCAGCATCCACGTCTTGTGATGCTCGGAAATCGCGGTGTCGCAGGACTCGCAGATGTAGGCGGCGGTTTCCGGCTGCCCCTTGTCCCAGCGCAGTTGCTCGAAGCGCAACCATTGCGGGTGGTTGCAGTGCGGGCATGGCACGAAGTAGCGGCGCTGGTCGCTGGCCTCGTACTCGCGCTCGATGGCCGAGGCGCCAGAAATCGTCGGCGTCGACACGATGAAGATCTTGCGCCGGGCAAAGGTGCGCGTGCGCGCCTCGGCCAGCGAGATCGCATCGCCTTCACCCTCGACGTCCAGCGGATACCCGTCAACCTCGTCGAGGAACAGGTAGCGCACCGGCATCGAGCGCAAGCCTACCGCGCTGTTCGCCCCGGTCATTACCAGCACGCCGCCCCGGAACTCCTTGGCCAAAATGGTGTTGCCCGAGTCGCGCGAGCGCGCCGGGGCGATCAGTTCGGCCAAGGCGGACGATTCCTCGATCAGCGGGTCGATCCGCTGCTTGGAGTTGCGCTTGGCCATCTCCACCGTTGGCCAGACGGCCATCATCGGCCCCGGCGCATGGTGAATGACGTACCCGATCCAGTTCGACCCCATCTCGGTCGCGCCGAGCTGCGCTGCCTTCATGAACACCACACGCTCGACCGGCGAGGTCGGCGACAGGCAATCCATGATGGCCTTCAGGTAAGGCGTGCGGCTGGTACGCCAGCGCCCCGGCTCGGCAGACGCCTTGCTGGAGAGCATCCGGTGGCGATCTGACCATTCCGATACCGTGAGCAGCGGGTCGGGAGTAAGCCCGTCGCGCCACGCCCGTTCGATCTCCTGCGCGCCTTCGTAGTCCATCGTCATCAATCCACGCGCGGGCGCAACTCGCCCAGCTCAATCAGGTGCTCGCGCACGGCAGCCTCCAGGGCCACGTGCATCTGGTGCGCATCGACTCCGAGCGTGGATGCCATCTGCCCCGAGATACGCGCGGGCCAGTTCAACCACGCGTCGCGCTCGATGCGCGCAAGTTTGAACACGTGGGCCACGGCCTGCGCCCGATCCACCAGTTCCTTCTTGCGGTGCGCCAGCTCCACCTTATTGAGTTGGGCTTTGAGCACTTCATTGACGGTGCGTGCCTGTAGCAGCGATGTCCCGCCCGTCGACAACGGTGGGGTGCCGGGTTCGGGCACCTCACGCTCGGGCAGTACGCGCGCCTTCGCGGGGCTGACCTTCTCCGGCGCTGCCGCCTTGCGGGGTTGCAATGTGTTTTGTGCCCACTGCGCGTCGGCGGTATCCGGATCAATCGTGCCGTCTGGCAGCGGTGTGATCCGCCCGGTGTCGATGGCCTTCTTTACGGCCACGTGCGACACGCCACGGTGGCGCGCGTAGGCGCGAATGGAAAGTCCCATCGTCACCTTCAATCATTTGTTCGTCATGTCCGCAGATTGAGCTTGGCTTCCATCGGGAACAGCGCGTTCATCACGTCACGCCAACCAACCCCGAAAGGAAAACGCCATGAGCCAGATCGACACCATCCTCACCCTCATCGCCCAGAAGCATCTCGGCATCGAAACCCTGCAGACCCGCAACGCCGACAGCCTCGACTTCCACGACACGGCGGTGTGGTGCCTAAAGGACGCGTTGGAAGCGGCCTTCAAGGCGGGCGTCGAACTCGGCGCATCGAGCCCGAAGGCCACGGCAGCGGAAATCGCCAAGGACTGATCGGAGACCAACGAAGCCAAGCAGAAAGCGCTTGGCTTCAGTCCCGAACAGCGCGTTCATCACATCGTCATCCACCACCCCGAAGGAGCAGCCCATGACCACCACCCAACTCACCCCGGCCCAGCACGCCATCCTCGCCAAGGCCATCAACACCAGCGGAGGCAAGATCGACTGGTTCCCCGACAACATCAAAGGCGGCGCACGCAAGAAGGTGCTCGACGGACTTTTCAACCGCGCACTGATCACCACCGACGGCACCGACTGGTTTGTCGCTGCGGAGGGCTACGACGCCCTGGGCATTCCGCGTCCCGACGTGAACAGGAAGGGCATCGGTCAGTTCGAAGCCAATCTCGACCGGATCATCGCCAACGCTGAAGGCGCGCCAGCCGCCACGAGCGATCCCGAACTGGAAGCCGCCGTAACCGCCGCCGAAGCAACGTGGGTCAAGCCGCGCACCCGCGACAACAGCAAGCAAGCCGAAGTGATCCGGATGCTGCAACGTCCCGAAGGCGCAACCATCGGCCAGATCTGCACCGCCACCGGCTGGCAGGCACACACGGTGCGCGGCACCTTCGCCGGGGCTTTCAAGAAGAAGCTGGGCCTGACGATCGTGTCGGACAAGCCGCAGGGCGGCGAGCGGGTGTACCGCATCGCATGATCAGAAAGATCGAGAAAGAGGCCAAGCGGCGCTTGGCTTCTCAATCGAACAGCGCGTTACTACGGGTGTCGCAACGATCAACCCGAAGGAGCCAGAGATGAACACCACCACGCAGATCCCCGCCACCCAGAACGATGCCTGGGGCTTTTGGGGCACGATGAACGAACACGCCAGCGCCGCATGGCCCNTGGCGATGACCGCCATCTCGGACGCCACCAGCCAGCCCCTCGAATCGGTTCGAGTCTTCCTCGACAGCCGCCACGGACGCCATTTTGCCGACGATGTTCAGAACGGGCTTTACGAAGGCAAGGCCCTGGTGGACGCGATCAACGCCGCCACGGGGCGCTGGATGGGCTGGACGATTGGCCGCCAGACCAGCAAGCAATACGGCATCCCGCGCGGCCTGCCTTACCTGACGGGCTTTGTGATTCACTGCGAAATCGTCGAGGAATCGCTGGCCGCCTGATCGAGCACCGCGCCATCCGCCTCGCGGGTGGCCTGCTTGCCGGTGAAGTCCTCCCACCGGCGCACGATCACATCCACGTACTTCGGGTCGAGTTCGATCAGCCGCGCGACACGGCCTGACTTTTCGGCCGCAATCAGCGTTGTGCCAGAACCACCGAACGGATCGAGCACCACGTTGCCCGGGCGGCTTGAATTGCGGATCGCCCGCTCGACCAGCTCGACCGGTTTCATGGTCGGATGCAGATCGTTCTTCTGCGGCTTCTTGATGTTCCAGACATCGCCCTGGTCGCGGTCACCACACCAGTGGCGCTGTGCTCCCTCGGGCCATCCATAGAGGATCGGCTCGTACTGGCGCTGGTAGTCGGCACGACCCAACGTGAAGGTGTTCTTGGCCCAGATGATGAAAGTCGACCATTTGCCACCGGCGGCGCGGAAGGCGGCCTGCAGCACATCCAGCTCGCTGGAGGACATCGCCACGTAGATCCCGCCCCGGCAATGGGCCACGGTGGGTGTCAGAGCCGCCAGCAGGAAATCGTAGAAGCCGTCACCCAGGTTGTCGTTCAGGATCGCGCGATCCTTGCCGCGCATCTTGTCGCGGGCAGAGTTGGCGTAGTTCACGTTGTACGGTGGGTCGGTGAAGACCATGTCCGCCACCGCGCCTTGCATCAACCGCTCGTAGCTCTCGGCCACGGTCGAGTCGCCGCACAGCAGGCGGTGCTGGCCCATGATCCAGACATCGCCCGGACGCGAGATGGGCGTCTCGCCGACCTCGGGCACCGCATCCTCATCGGTCTGGCCTTCGTTGTCCGGCTCGTCGCCCGCGATCAGTACGGCCAGCGCGTCGGCATCGAAGCCGGTGATGTCCAGGTCGAAGCCTTCGAGTTGCAAGGCTTCGAGTTCGATCCGCAGCATCGCGTCGTCCCAGCCCGCGTTCTCGGCGATGCGGTTGTCCGCGATGACCAGGGCCCGGCGCTGGGTCGGCGTCAGGTGATCGAGCACGACCACCGGTACCCGTTCCAGACCCAGCTTCTGGGCGGCGGCGAGACGACCGTGGCCAGCGACGATGATGCCGTCGCTGCCCGCCAGGATCGGATTGGTAAATCCAAACTCCGCGATGCTGGCGGCGATCTGCGCCACCTGCTCCTCGGAATGGGTGCGCGCGTTGCGGGCGTAGGGCAGCAACTTGGCGGTCGGCCACTGTTCGATCTTGTCGGCCAGCCAGTTCATGCCACCACCTCGGCATCAGGGGTGGTGGCGCGCTCAGCGGCAACCTGCTCGAAGGACTGACCGGTGGCGATCAAGGTGACCGGTATGCCAGGGTGGTTCTGCTGGAACCGCTTGATGGCCACGTCCACGTACTGCGGGGCGATTTCCACGCTGCAGCAGATCCGACCGGTGCGCTCGGCGGCCAGCATCGTCGTGCCGCTGCCGCCGAAGGGCTCAAACACGATGTCGCCCGCGTCCGTGTAAGCCTCGATCACGAATTCCGGCAGCGCGACCGGGAACACGGCCGGGTGGTCAATGTCCTGCCCGATCTTGCCCTTGTGGCGCATCACGCGGATCACCGAGTCAGGAATGCGGGTGTCTTGCGTGGGCAGCCCNTTGTGCGTCCAGCCGCCCACCTCGCCATCCTTGCCGCGCATCGCGGTGGACGACCCGTCGGCGCGCAGGTGGGATTCCTGGCCTGCGTGCTTGCAGGGGACGATCTTGTTGGGCTTGCGGCTCTCCCGGTTGAAGTGGAAGACGAACTCGAAGCTCGGCGCGAAGCGGCCTGCCCAGTCGCCGGGCATCCCCGGCCCCTGATCCCAGACGTACCAGGCAAAGCGCCGCCAGCCCTGCTGGCGCATCCAAGATAGCCAACCGTCCCAATACGGAATCACCTCGTTGTCGCGGTGGATCAGGCCCAGGTTGACCAGCACCTGACCGTCGCCTGCCATCGGCAGGTGCGCGAACACGCCACGCATCAGGCCATCCCAATCGGAGATGCCACCCGAGGTGTAGTCGCGCTGGTTGCCGTAGGGCGGCGAGGTGAAGCACAGGCGAGAGAGGTCACCCTGCATCAGCGCAGCGACCACGTCCCGGTCGGTGGCGTCGCCACAAATCAGGCGGTGCGCTCCGATGGCCCAGACATCGCCGGGGCGGGAAACCGCCACGACGGGTGCTTCTGGCACGTCGTCAGCCGCGTCAGGCTCGTCGGCTTCGGACTCTGATTCATCATCTGCGACGGCCACCGCACTGGTGAGCAGTGCCTCGATCTCGGCATCCTCAAATCCGGTCAGGGCGAGGTCGTATCCCGCGTCGGACAATTCAGCCAGTTCCAAGGCCAGCATTTCTTCGTCCCAGCCCGCATCCAGTGCCAGCCGGTTGTCGGCAATCACCAGTGCCCGCTTTTGCGCAACGGTCAGGTGGGCCAGTTCGATCACCGGCACCTGATCCAGGCCGAGCTTGCGCGCAGCCGCCAAACGCCCGTGCCCGGCGATGAGGCCGTTGTCGCCGTCGATCAGGATCGGATTCGTCCAGCCGTACTCGACGATGCTGGCCGCGATCTTGGCGATCTGGCTTTCGGCGTGCGTGCGCGGATTGCGGGCGTAGGGAATCAGCGCCTCGACCTTGCGGTACTCGACGTTGAGCGTTTTCAAAGTGGAAGTCCCAAAGCAAAACCCGCCGAGCGTTGCCGCCGGGCGGGTTGAGTGAATGAAGATTCTGGTGGGGTGGTAACTGCGCCTGGGGTGGTAACCGGGGCCGGTAACCTGGCCGACTGGTAACCTTGCCCGCCTCCTGACGCTAAAAGCGTCGCGCTCGCGCCCCCGCATTGCGATTTGGGAAGGAAGGACCCTTTTGCCTCGGGCCGCTCGCCGCGCCGTCACGGCTGTCCAGAAGATAGCTGAAATACTACCCCGGATGGGCGAATCTGTTGCAGGGTAAAAAACCGCTCACTGCCGCCGATGCCCGTGCATTGCCGACCATGCGCGCCAAATCACGCCAAAACCCTACGCGGTGACGACGCCGTTGAGCTGGTCGGCGACCGTCTGCAAGGCGCGCTGCCAGCGCCGCCAGGCCGTCGTGCGGTCGCAGGCGAAGCGGATGGTGATGTCGCGCCAGCCATACCGCTTGGCGCGCATCCACACGAGATGACGCTGCTCGACCTCCAGCCACTGCACCCACTTCATCGTCTCCAGCATCCGCTCGATGGCGTCCGGGCTGGGCGGGAACGGTCGATAGACCGTCTCGTCGGCCGCGAACGCTTCCCACTCCTTGCGCACGATGATCGGCCAGGTGTTGAAGTAGCCCTGCACGCGCACGGGCGGCAGGCGACGTCCGGTGCTGGCCGCTTCCTCGAAGCGCGCGGCCACGTCGTCAATCGTCCACGCTGTTCGACGGTCAGCCATGACGTGCCCCTCCGTAGAGTCGTTCGCCGATGCGCCGGACGAACTCGCGCTCGATGAAGTCCAAGCGTTCGTCGGCGGCGTTGACGACGAGGATGTGCTGGTCGCGCCAGCCACGTTGCTTCATCGCTTCGAGGTCGGTGGTCTCGGGCTGGAGGCGGCCCAAGGGGCAGCGATAGGGNGGCGTCGGAATCTTCATCTCACGCCTCCTGTTCGAGATCGTGCTGTGCGATGGCCCAATGCAGCAGCGCCAGCGCGTCGGCTTCGTTGTCGTCGCTGGGCGTGTGGCCNNGCGTGCGCGGACAGATGCAATCACCTCGTCCTTGCCCGCGTTGCCCTTGCCGGTGGCGTGCTTCTTGATCGTGCCGACCGGTACGCCCTGGTAGGGAATCTGGTGGTGCTCGCACCACGCGGTGAGCGTGGCGAGGAAACCGCCGTAGGCGTGCGCCGCGTCGGTCGAGACGTGGCGGCGCACCTCCTCGAAGTGCAGCGCGTCGATGCCGTCGGCCACGGTCTTCAGTTCCGTGAGCCAACGCTTGAAGCGCAGGAAGCGCATGCCGCCGCCTTCGAAGCGTTGCGGACGGAAGCTCTCACTGCCGCTGGTGACGTTGCCGTCGCTGCCGCGCAGCGCCCAGCCGGTGGTGGTGCCCAAGTCGAGGGCGAGGATGGTCGTGGTCATGGTTGCAGTCCTTGTTTCGGTTCGGACTGACGGATCGGACGGATCACATCGAAACTCCCCATGAGGTGCGCGCACGCACACGCGCGCGTAGGAGTTACGACGTAGTCCGTCAAATCCGTCAGTCGGGTGTGTCGGCATGGCGGTCAGTTGTCGGCGTAGGGNGTGTAAGCGGCTGTGGGCGGATGCTTGAGGCCGACACCACGGAAGCCGCGCAGGCCCGCCGTGTTGCGCCACTTCTCGACGCCACGGGTGATGAGCAGATCGGAGAACCGCTTCTGCGAGCCGATGAACTCGCCAGCGGAATCGGCCCACTGCTTCCAGTCGTTGAACAGTTCGGCGGTCAGCGACTTCGCGTTGGCTTCGCGCACGCAGCGTTCGTCGAGCCAGCGGCCCAGCGCGTCCTCGGCCTCGAAATATTCCTCGGTCGCTTCGAGCACCTGCAGCGGCGGATCGAGCCGTCCGAGGCGCTGCCAGTCCAGACAGCCCTGAACCGCCCACGCCAGGATGCCGTCGCGCTCGGCCAAGAGCTTCTGCTGGAGATGCTTGTCGCGGCGCTCGGGCGGTACGGTGATCGTGAACGGGATCAGGTGCAGCCGCCGCTTCATCGCTTCGTCGATGTTGCGAATGGCGGGCTTGTGATTGCCCGCCACGACCAGCTTGAATTGCGGGAAGAACTCGAAGAAGTCCTGCCGCATGAAGCGCGCGGAGATCTTGTCGCCGCCGGTGAGGTTCTTGACCTTGGATTCCGCCCAGCGCCGCCCTTGCTCGGTTTCGATGGCAGACACGAAGCGCGCGCCGCGCAGGCCCGCCATGTCGGTCGGATGCCGGTCGGTGCGCGTCTCCATGAAGGTGTCCATCGGCGCGTTGGTCGCGTAGTCGCCGAGGATCGTGGCCAGCGTGTTGACGAACACCGACTTGCCGTTCGCGCCCGTGCCGTACAGGAAGAACAGCGCGTGCTCCTGCGTCGAGCCGGTGAGCGCGTAGCCCGCCATCCGTTGCAGGTAGGCTTGCAGCTCGGCATCGCCGCCGGTGATCTCCACCAGGAACTGCCGCCAGATTGGGCAGTCGCCACCCGGCGTGGCCGTGGTGATCTTGGTCATCCGGTCGGCGCGGTCGTGCGGACGCTGCCTGCCGGTCTTGAGATCAACCACGCCGCCGGGCGTGTTGAGCATCCACGGATCGGCATCCCATTCGGCGGTGGTGGCCGCGTGTCTGCGATCCGCGCGCGCCAGCCGTTCCACGCCGCCCACCGTGCCCGAGCTCGCCAGCTTGGCGGCGATCTTCGGGTTGTCGGCGTGGACGGCGGCATGACGGCAGACGCTGCGGATCAGGTCGGTGGCCGCCAGCGTGTCCTCGGTGCGCCAGCGGTGCCCGTCCCAAACCAGCCAGCGGCCCCACGCGGCGACGTAGCGCCAGTCGCGGTGGTAGCGCCGCGTGAAAGCCAACGCCAGCGCATCCTCCGTGCCCCACACCGATTCGTCGCTGCCGACCACCGGCTCGGCGTCGGCGACGTCGTGCATCTGGAGACGCGGGCCGTGGGTGAGGAAGGCCGCGACGTCGAAGCCCTCGGCCACGGCGTCCGCCGCGTCCCATCCATCCGCCGCTTCTTCGGGCGGGTACAGGATGTGGCAGGTTTTCGCGCCCGCCGAGAGGATGGCCTGCGCCGCCTGCGTCGCGTATTCCCAGCCTGGTTTGTCGCGGTCGGGCCAGATCAGAACGGCCTTGCCCGCCAGCGGCGACCAGTCGGTCTTCTCGACCGGGGCGTTCGCACCGTGCATCGCCGTCGTCGCGACGATGCCTGCGTCGATCAGCGCCTGCGCGCATTTCTCGCCTTCGACCAAGACCACCTGCGTGGCGCTGGTCATGCCCGGCTGGTTGTAGAGCGGGCGCGGATCGGGCGGAGCCATCTTGCGGCGGCGCGCGTCCCACGGGCGGAACTCCTTCTTGCGGCCCGGCGGGTCGTAGCGGTAGACGACCGCGATCAGCTTGCCGGAGGCGTCGAGGTAGTCCCACTTCGCGGTGGCCGGGCCGAGGTCGTCGACGGGCGCGTCCTTCTTGCTCTTGCGTGCCGGTGCCGCCGGAGCGCGCCCGAGCAGTTCGGTCGCGGCATCGAGCACGCGCGGGAAATTGGCGTGGGCGTCGATGCCGAGGTGCGCGGCGATCAGCGTGAAGATGTCGCCGCCGTCGCCCGTGGCGCGATCCGTCCACAAGCCCGCCTTGTCGCCTTCGAGCACGATCTCCAGGCTGTCGCCCGGGCTGCCGAGCACGTCGCCGGTGAGGAACTTGCCACCGCGCTTGCGGCCTGCCGGGAACAGCGCGGCCAGCACCGACTCCAGACGCGCGCGCAGTTCGGCGCGGATGGCTTCGCGTTCGGCATCGAGGTCACGGGGAACGAGCGTTTGCGTGTCGTTGAAATCAAGCATCCGCAGCCTCCTCGCCGGGCGGCTGCTGTGCGACGATCCACGCTTCCAGTTCGTTGGGCTTGAAGCGAACGAGCTTGCCGACGCGGTAGTGCGGGATGCGGCGTGCCTTGCGTTCCTTGGCTTGGGAGAGCCAGTACGACGGTAGGTTGAACATCAGCGCGGCCTGGCGCACGTCGATCAGTTGCTCGCCGAGCACCTGATTCAAGGGTGTGTTGTTCATGTCGGCGTCCTCCAGCAGCGGTCTTGCCACGCGCACATGCGGCATTCGAAATGGGTGGAATCGTTGAAGCCGCGCGGCAGCAGCTCACCGGCTTCGGTCGCGGAGATGACCTTGACCGCACGGTCGGTCATGCGCTGTGCGAGCGCGGCGTCGAAGGGCACCAACTCGACGTAGATCTCCATCGAGTCGGCGTTGATCGCGGTGAACAGCGCCGGGTGTTCATGCAGTTGCAGGTGCGCCTGATACAGCGCGACCTGCGCCGCGTACACCGGCTTGGCGACCGCGAGGCCTTTCGCCTCCAGCTCGCGCCACGACTTCGCGCTTAAGGCTTTGTTCTCCCACAGCGCGGGGTAGCGGAAGCCATCCGGNTCGCCGACGATCACGCCATCGACGTGTCCTCGCAGCCGACCGTGCGCGTCGGAGAAGCCGAACTGCCCACCGTCGGGCTTGCGCGTGCGCAGGTCGAAGCCCGCGTCGCGCAGCCACGCCACCATGCAGTCCTCCATGACGTGGCCACGCTCGAAGATGCGCAGCATCCGGCCTTCGGTGTCGCGCCCATGATCGACCGGAGCCTTGGCGTACTCGAACTGCAAGGCGCGCTCGCACGCCGCGCCCAGACGCGACGCGCCGAGGTAGTCGCGCGCGGGCTGCTGCGCGCGGACGCGTTGCATGCCGAGATCGACCAGTGCCGTGATCTGGCCGGACAGGCTGGACGAGGAATTGAAATCCATCATGGCTTCCTCCCTTTCGGTTCTTCCCAGGGAAGGTCGTCCTCCAGATCGGCGAAGGGATTGGCCATCGGGTCGGGGTCGGAACCATGCCGCGCACGGGCGGGAACTTGGTTGCCTCGTGGTGCTCGACCATCGCTTCCGTGTAGCAAGTGACGATGGCATCGATGACGGAGAGCGCCTCGGCTTCCGCGTAGTCGCCCAGGGGCTTGCCGAAGCCGATCTCGTCCGCCGCCTCGCCGAAGGCCTTGAGGCATTTGCGCATCGCGGCCAGTTCGACATCAGAGGGATCGATCATGGCGACCTCCCCGATGCCGACGCGGCCTTCCTTCGCGCGCGTCCAGTTGCCGTAGAGCATGTGAAAGGCGTCCTGGCAGCGGCGCGAGCAGAACACCCAGTCGATCACGTAGCGGCGCGGATCGGCGGTCTTGAACCGGCCATCGGTGTGGCCGTAGCCGCGCGCCTGTCGTTTGCAGACCCAGCATTTCATCCGCCCCCTCACTGCGCCCAAGCGGGCTTGCCGGTCACCGGCGCGCGTTGCGGCGCGGGCGTGGTGGCTGCGTAGGGCGGCGTGGCTTGCGCCGGAGCGCCGGAGGTGCCGCCACCGGTCTTGGCCTTGGGCGGCACGCCCATGAGCTTGGCGTACTCGGGGTGGTCGGGTTCGACCGCGAGCTTGACGACGTTGCGATCCAGACCCTTGGCGTCCTTCTCGACGTCCACGCGGGCGAGGAACTCGATGCCGTCCAGTTCGTGGAAGCCCTGGATGCGGCGCGCGGCGGCGGCTTGTGGGCTGTTGTCCTGCGGATGGACGTTGCGCGCGCTGTTGAGCACGGCGCGGATGAAGCTGCGCCCCATCTGGCCCCAGGTCGGGCCTTTCTTGGAGTGCAGGCCGATGTTCGACCACATCTTGCGTTTGGCATGCTCACCGCCGGTGACGACGAACTCGGCGGCGAGATAGATCGCGCCGGTCTCGAAGGATTCGGTGGCGTAGCCGCCGCCCCAGCCTTGTGCCGGATCGTCGTGACCACCGGGCTTGATGGTCATGCGCACCGGCACCAGCGTGCCCTTGGGGATGAGGTCGAAGCCCTGTTGCTGTTCGGCGTCGTTGAAGTCGTTCCAGTTGCTGGTCATGGCGATTACTCCTGAGATTCGTGGGGTGCGGGAATGGCGGAATGGGCTGCGGAGCTGGCGGGCATGGCTGCGCCCGCGCACTTGGCGATCAGCGCGTTCAAGTTCGGCGGTTCGAGCAGGTCGAGACGACCGCTGCGGTCTTTGGCCGGGTAGCCGAATGGATTGACGGTGTGGGTGACGAAGGCGCGGTAGGCGCTGCCGTCCTCGGCCTTGATCTCGGCCAGCGTCACGACCTCGTCGACGATGCCGGGCAGTTCGAGGCTGGTCTTGCTGCCCTCGATCTGCGGCACGAACACCTTGCGGTTGTAGTCGTCGAGTCGTTCGTCGAGGATGGCGACGAACACCACGTTCTTGCCGCGCGCGTGTTGCAGGTGGGTCAAGGCGCTGACCATTTCCTGACCGAGCAGGCCGTAGGCACCGCGCATGTCCGGCTTGCCGGTGCGGTCGCTGGTGGCACCCGGTTGCGTCTTGCACCACGCGAAGCACTGGCGCGAGAGCTGCGTGATCGAGTCGAGGAAGAAAGTGTGGTAGCGGTCGAGCTGCGCCGGATCGCCGAACTTCTCGATGACGTGGTCGTAGTGCGCCTGCGAGAACGCGGCCTCCGGCGGCAGGGACTTGTCCGGCCCGGCGAGGAACACGAAGAAGTCGCGCGACTCCGGCCACGAGGCCGGACGGATGGTGTCGCCGGGCCAGTCGGCCACGGCCAGGTCGCCCGCCTCGATGTCGAGGAACAGCGTGGTGGCCGGGTCGAGGTCTTTGAGCCGGGTGGTCTTGCCGATGCCGGACTTGCCGAGCATCAGAAGCTTGACGCCCTTGCGCTCGGCCATGCGCTGCTGCGCGGAGATGATAGGGAGGGACATCACGCCACCTCCTTCAACTCTTCGGCGACGGCGGGATTCCAGAGGATCTGGTAGCCGCTGTGGCCGTTGCGCGAGTACGGCATGGCCTCGGCCCACGCTTCACCGGCTTCGGTCAGTTCCCATTCGTCGCGGTCGTTGCGGAACTGGAAGCCGTGTGATGCCAGCAACTGGTTCGTGGCCTTGGCCGAGCGGTTGAGCAGCTTGCCGAGCTGGGTGGCGTTGAGCGAGCAGATCGGCTCGTTGGCGGCGGGCAAGGCGCGGCGCAGGGTTTCGACGGCGAGACCCGTGTTCTCGTGAATGCAGGTCAGCGTCGCCGCCATAGCAATGCCGGTCTTGACGCCAGGCACCTTGGCGACCGCCTCGCCGATCAGCAGGATCGCGCTCACGCGGTCGTGGGTCGGCGCGGGCAAGGAAGCCAGCGTGCCGGGNGTGGAGTACGCGCCGGTCTTGCGGATCGCGGGCAGCACCTCGCCGGTCACCCAGCGTTTGAAGCGTTTCGCGGCGTCCTTCGTGCTGCCGAGGATCAGGGCGTAGAGGCCCGATTCGTTGACGTGGTTGGCGCGCTGCGTGCGNCCGAGGTTGTCGATGACCTCCAATTTCTGGAGGTCATCGGCATCGACGTGCGACTTGATCGCCTGAGACGGATTGCCCATCTCCAGCGCATCGCAGACGTCGGTGGCGTTGAACCACGGCAGGCCCGCGTCGTCAACCTGCACGCGCACGGCGTGCGCCTCGAACTGGAAGGGAATGATCTCGCTCATGATCAGTCCTCCCACGCGACGTCGACGATGCGGTCGGCCCCGCGCGCGGCGCGCTTGCGCGCTTCGGTGTGGAGTTCCTCCAGTGCGGTGCGGCGGCGGCCGAGCGCCAGAGCTTCGGCGTTGGCGGTCTGGATGGCGAAGGCCAGTTCGTCCACCGTGGCCGCGTCGAGCGCCACGACGACGTCGTGGCCGTCGGCACCGCGATAGCGGATGTCGTCGGGAAGGTGTTCGCCGTAGATGGACGGCAGCTGCTTGCGCAGCGAAGCGATGAGGCTGGTGCTCATGATCAGTGCTCCGAATCGAGAGAAAGGGTGAAGGACGGCTTGCCGGAATCCACGGTGCGAGCGGCGGCGAACTGCTGCTGGAGCGCCGGAGGCCAGTTCGTGAAGCGGGATTCGGAGACGGACAACTTGATGTCGAGGTAGCCCTCGACCTTCTCGCCCGAGGCCACGATGCGCTCGGCGATTTCTGCCAGTTGCTTCTGATCCCAACTGACCTTCTTGGGCAGCTCAAACTTGATGCGCAGCGGGCCGTCGTCGATGTGCACGGTGCCGAAGTCGCGGCCCGAATCGCGCAGTGCCGTGCGGGCCTGCTCGCCGTAGGCGGCATCGAGCGCCGCGTCGAACTTGGTGCGGGCCTTCTTCAACCAGTCGATGGCCTCGTCGAGGTTCTTGTCGATCTCGGCCTTCTGCACGGCGGGCAACGCGGCCAGTTGGCCGACGGACATCGCGGCGATGTCGGCGGGAAAGAGGGTGATGTCGTTCATGGCATCGCTCCTCAGACCGCCGCGCGCTCGGACGTCGAGTCGTGCAGCGCCTGGCGCTCGAACTCGATGACCGCGTCCACGGGGTAGCCGACGCGCTTGGACAACTTCAGGTAGCGCGGGCCGCGACCTTCGCTGCGCCAGCGTTGCAAGGTCTTGGGGCTGACGCCCCACCGCTGGGCAAGTTCGTTTTCGTTGAGCACCCGGCGGTCGCCGGGCGAGAGGCTGTTGATCGCCTGATGCGGCGACCGGGGGATGGTGCTGGCTGGTGTCTGCATGGAATGCTCCTGTGACGTTGTTGAGGAACAGGTGTCATTCCAAACTTCGGGTGGCGAACCTTTAAGGGACGCAATGGCGAACCACGCGGAAACTTCGGGTTCGCCAATCTGCCGGCGCGCAAACGCAGACGGCGAGCACATGGCTCGCCGTCATCGGGAAATCGGAGGCGTGGTTTCAGGCGTCGGGGAAACCCAGTAGCCGACGCTGCTCGGCCCAGTCGCGCGGCAGCAGGTCCTGGCGGCCGCGCAGCGTGTGCAGATTCAGATGCCGGGGCTGGCGACCCTCGAAGATCGCCTCGACGATGTCCGGTGCCAGCATGGTCATGCGCAGCACCTCGGCCGCCCAGCCTGGCTCCAGTTTCAGCGCGCGCGCCAAGTCGGCGGTCGTCGGATAGACGCCTTCGTCGATCAGCCGCTTCCAGTAGAACGCCTTGCCGAGCGTCTTGATCATCGGCACGTCGAAGCCGCCCGCCGCAGTGGTGGCGTCCGGCGCAGGCGGGATCAGCAGCTTGCGGTTCTGGCGGCGCTTGATGGTCAGCGGCACCAGCGTGACGCGCTGACCACCGCTGACGTAGCTGCGGGCGTCGGCTCCGACCTCGATGCGGACGGTGCGCTTGCGCGGATTGGTCTCGGTGCTCATGCCAGTGCCTCGGCCTGTTCGCTGGATTCCTCGACCAACGGATGCGCGCCGATGTCGGCACCGAATCCGATCCAGCCGTCCTCGCGCCAGACGATGTCCAGCCCGTGCCCGTGCAGTTGCACCCGTTCGATCAGCAGCCGCGTGATGCGCTGCTGCTCGGCGGGGAACAACTGCGCCCACACGTCGCCGATGCGCTGCATCGCCACCACCACCTGCGCTTCGTCGAGCGTGCTACCTGCAGGATGCTGCTGGCAGGCACGCCAGACCGCGATCAGCATCTGCGGAGCCGACAGTGCCGCGTGGATTTGCGCCAGCACCGCGTTCTCGATCTCGGCGGCGGGCAGATGACCCACGTCCGACGCACCGGGCGACAGGCTCGCGCCCGCGTTGCGCCGCTTGTGCAGGTAGGGAACGTAGTAGCGATACTGCCGTCCGTTCTTCTTTTTGACGAAGGAGTGCAGCATGCGCTGCCCGTCGGGCGCGAACAGCAGGCCCGCCAGCAGCGCCGGATGCTTGGCGGCGTGCTCGCGCGGCGCTTGCTTGCGCCGTTCGATGAAGGCATGCGCCGCGTCCCACAAACCTTGCGGCACGATCGCTTCGTGCTGCGCGGGATACCAGGTGCCGTGGTTGCGGATTTCCCCNAGGTAGATGCGGTTGCGCAGCATCGAGAAGAGGTACTGCTGATCGATGGTGCGGCCCGAGCGTTCGCGCCCGGCCTGCGTCACCCACGCCTTGGTGGTATGGCCTTCGATGTCCAGCTCGCGCACCAGCCGCGCCGCCGAGCCATGCTCGGCGTAGCGCCGGAAGATGTCGCGCACCAGAGCCGCCTCGCGTTCGTTGACGACGAGCTTGCGCTCGACCACGTCGTAGCCCAAGGGCGGGATGCCACCCATCCACATGCCCTTGGCCTTGCTGGCGGCGATCTTGTCGCGGATGCGCTCGCCGGTCACTTCGCGCTCGAACTGCGCAAAGGACAGCAGGATGTTGAGCGTCAGCCGCCCCATCGAGGTCGTGGTGTTGAACTGCTGCGTGACCGAAACGAAGGACACGCCGTTGCGGTCGAACACCTCGACCAGCTTGGCGAAGTCCGGCAGGCTGCGCGTGAGGCGGTCGATCTTGTACACGACCACGGTGTCGATCTTGCCGGCCTCGATGTCGGCCATCAGGCGGCGCAAGGCCGGACGATCCATGTTGCCGCCGGAGTAGCCGCCGTCGTCGTAGCCGTCGCCGACGGCGATCCAGCCTTCGTGCCGCTGACTGGCGATGAAGGCAAGGCCTGCATCGCGCTGCGCTTCGAGACTGTTGTATTCCTGATCCAGCCCTTCGTCGGTGGATTTGCGGGTGTAGACGGCGCAACGCTTCTTCGGCGTGACCGTCGGCATCGGATTGGCGCGCGGCGAACTCATGCCGTCACCTTCTTCGAGGCGGGCGATTTGAGGCCGAAGAACACCGGGCCAGACCAGTGGCTGCCGGTGATGTGGCCCGCAATCGCGGACAGGCTCTTGAAGCGTTGCCCTTGGTATTCGAAGTCGTTCGAGCCGCGCACCAGGACGCGATGCTCGACGTCGTCGTAGATGCGCGTGAGGATAGTTCCGGGCAGCAGGCGCTGGCTGTCGCCGCGCAGTTGCTTGGGCAGGATGCCGGTTTCGCCGACGTCCTCGAGCTTCTTGCGCAGCGAGGGTTTCAAGCCGCCGAAGGCGCGCTCCTGAATCCGGTAGGCCAGTCGGCTCTCCAGCCAGCCGCGATGATGGTGGCCGGGCCGCTCGTCGAAATGCTCGTCCCACAGTTTCCAGAGATCGTCCATCGAGAGATGGGGAATCCCGGCGACTTGGGCGGCGACCGAGGTGGTGGTGGATGGTGCGTGTGCCGTCATGGGCGAACTCCGTGGTGGTGATCGGGGTTCGCATTCACGCGCTTTTGGCCGGGNAAGCCAAGGCGAACGCACTCGCTGTTTTCGATGGTGTCGCGCGACGGTCGCGCGCGCAGGCGCAACAGCGCGGAGGCCAGCAGGTCGGCGATTTCCTGATGCGCGTGCCGTGGGTGGTCAGACGGCGGGGAAATGGAGATGGGTTCGAGTTCTGTCATGGCAGGCGTTCCGATGGAAAACGCTGCTCATGCTAGAAACCGAAGGCACTTCGCGTAACGTGATTTGGCGGAAGTGCGCGGTGCTCAACCCTACTCTGATGTGCTCGGACTCCAGAATGCCTGCCGTACCGCCGGCAGCGCGGCCAGCCGCTGCACCAAGGCATCCAGCTCCTCGCCATCGACCGAGGTGGCGGCCAGCGTGGCCTCGATCTCGACGTCACCATCTCCAAAGGCATGAATGTCGAGATCGCGCGCCGGATAGCTGCCGCGCTCCAGCTCCTCTTCGAGCCGGGCCATCACCATCTTCTGGTGCGGTCGCTCGGCGATGACATAAACGGTGTTCGTCACCTCGACCGACTCCACGTCCAGTGGCTTGCGGTTGATCGTGTTGACGATGGGCCGCAACAGGGTATTGGCCGAGAGCACGAACACCGTCGCCAGCACTGCCTCCACGATCAGGTCGGCCCCGGCCGCCGCGCCCACGGCGGCCGAACCCCACAGCGTGGCGGCCGTGTTCAATCCGCGCACGTTGCCCTCCTCGCGCATGATGACGCCTGCTCCGAGGAACCCGATGCCTGATACCACATAGGCCATGACATGCACCGCGCCGTCGTGGCCATGCAGTCGGTTGGCGAGATCGACGAACACGGCCGCACCCACCGCCACCAGCACATTGGTTCGGAGCCCAGCCGTGCGCTGCCGGTACTGCCGCTCGAAGCCGATCAGTCCGCCGAGCACAAAGGCGGTGGCGAGGCTGACCAGTGTATCGAGCAGNGAAGTCAGGTTGATGTTCTGGATCGCTTCCATGCCTGCCTCCTCATTGCCAGCCGTGGCGACGCACGTAGATGCCCTTCATTGCCTGGGTCAGCCCCATGTACGCCAGCAGGATGAACGGCAGGAATACGAAGTAGAGCGGCGGCAACGCCTGCAGCTTGAAGTAGTGCGCAAACGGTCCCATCGGGATGAAGATGCCGACGGCCATGATCACCGCTGTCATCACCAGCAGCGGCGTCGCAGCCCGGCTTTGGATAAACGGCACTTTCGGCGTGCGGATCATGTGCACGATGAGCGTCTGGGTCAGCAGGCCGACGATGAACCAGCCCGACTGGAAAAGGGTTTGCTCTTCCGGCGTATTGGCGCTGAACACGAACCACATCATGGCGTAGGTGGTGAGGTCGAACACCGAGCTGATCGGCCCGAAGAACACCATGAAGCGGCCAATGTCGCCCGGTTGCCAGCGCTGCGGCTTGATCAGCAATTCTTCGTCCACACGGTCGAAGGGGATCGCGATCTGCGAGATGTCGTAGAGCAGGTTCTGCACCAGCAGGTGCATCGGAAGCATCGGCAGAAAGGGGATGAAGGCCGAAGCCACCAGCACCGAGAAGACGTTGCCGAAGTTCGAGCTGGCGGTCATCTTGATGTACTTGAGCATATTGGCGAAGGTGGCGCGTCCTTCCAGCACGCCTTCCTCCAGGACCATCAGGCTCTTCTCCAGCAGGATGATGTCGGCTGCTTCCTTGGCGATGTCCACCGCCGTATCGACCGAAATGCCGATGTCGGCCGTGCGCAGCGCCGGTGCGTCATTGATGCCGTCGCCCATGAAACCGACCACGTGGCCATTGGCCTTCAGCAGTCGCACGATGCGCTCCTTGTGGGCGGGCGTGAGCTTGGCGAACACGTTGTGGCGCTCCACTGCCTCGGCCAGCGCCGGGTCGCTCATGCCTTCGATATCGCCGCCCAACAGGACGCCTTGCTGGTCGAGACCGACCTCGCGGCAGATCTTGGCGGTGACCAGCTCGTTGTCGCCGGTCAGCACTTTGAGCGCCACGCCATGCTCGGCCAGTGCCCTCAGCGCCGGAGCGGTCGATTCCTTCGGCGGATCGAGGAAGGCCACGTAGCCGATCAAGGTCAGCTCGCGCTCGTCAGCCAAGCCGTAGGTCTCCTGCACCGGCGGCAGCTCTTTGGCGGCCACGGCCACCACGCGCAGTCCTTCCTCGTTGAGGTCCGCCGTGACTTCACGAATGCGCGCCAGCAACTCCGCAGTCAGCGGCTCGACCGCTTCGCCGTGGCGCACCTGGGTGCACACAGCCAGGATTTCCTCTACCGCGCCCTTGGTGATGACCAAATGATGCTCGTCGTGCTCTGCCACCACCACCGACATGCGGCGACGGTTGAAGTCGAACGGGATTTCATCGACCTTGTGGAAGTTCTTTGCAGGCTCCAGCTCGCGGTGCACTTCAGCGTGTTCCAGTACCGCCACATCCAACAGATTCTTGAGGCCGGTCTGGTAGTAGCTGTTGAGATAGGCCATCTCCAGGACGTCGTCGGACTCCTTACCCCACACATCGACGTGCCGCGCCAGGAAGATTTTGTCCTGGGTGAGCGTGCCGGTCTTGTCGGTGCACAGCACGTCCATCGCGCCGAAGTTTTGGATGGCGTCGAGCCGTTTGACGATGACCTTTTTGCGCGACAGGAACACCGCGCCCTTGGCGAGCGTCGAGGTCACGATCATCGGCAGCATCTCGGGNGTCAAGCCCACCGCGATAGACAGCGCGAACAGCAGCGCCTCCATCCAGTCGCCCTTGGTGAAGCCGTTGATGAAGAGCACCAACGGGGACATCACGAACATGAAGCGGATGAGCAGCCAGCTCACCTTGTTGACGCCAGACTGGAATGCCGTGGACGCGCGGTCGGTGGCGGTGACACGGCTGGCCAGCGCACCGAAGTAAGTGGCATTGCCGGTGCCGAGCACGACGGCCGTGGCGGAACCGGACACGACGTTGGTGCCCATGAACAAGATGCTGTCCAGCTCCAGCGGGTTGATCACCTTGGCATCGCGTTGGGCGGCGAACTTCTCCACCGGCATCGACTCGCCGGTCATCGCCGCCTGGGCCACGAACAGATCCTTGGCGCTGAGCACCCGGCAGTCGGCCGGGATCATGTCGCCGGCCGAGAGCACGATCACGTCGCCGGGCACCAGGAGCGTGATCGGCAGCTCCACGCGCTGTGCGGCCTTGACGTGCAGATGCACGCCGAAGAAGTTCTCGGCTTCAGGGGCTGCGTCCTCGGACAAGTCGCGACGGATAACCGTGGCCGTGTTGCTGACCATCGCCTTCAAAGCGTCGGCCGCCTTGTTGGCCTTGGCCTCCTGCCAGAAGCGCAGCAGCGTGGAGAGAAACACCATCGTGCTGATAACGATGGTGGCCTTCATGTCGTCGGTCAGGAACGAGATGACCGCCAGCAGCGTCAGCAGCAGGTTGAACGGATTGCGGAAGGACAGCCACAGGTGCATCCACCACGGCAGCGGCTTTTCGTGCTCGACCTCGTTGAGGCCGACGCGGGCGCGCACCGACTCGGCCTGCGCTTCGGTCAGGCCGTCATAGTGGCTGCCGAGCTGTTCGAGCAGCGTCTCGGTATCGGCAGTGGCGGCGGTAACGAGGTTCTTGCTCAGCCCGGCGGGCAGTTCCCGGCTGACGCCGGTNCGGGTGAGGGTCTCCAGCACGGCCAAGCGGCGGAAGTGCCGGACGACACGGTGGGTGCGAAGAAAGCCCGCGAAAAACTCTTTCATCAGCGTGAAGTTCATTCTTTTTCTCCAAGTCGCCTGCCTGCTTCACGCTCTTGAAAACGTGCTCAGGCAGGCGGCGAATATTCAGGGTCTGGCATAGTCTGCAAAGCTTTGATGACGGCTTGGGCGTCAAGGCAGGAACGGCACCGACAGAAGCCGCAAGCCGATGGAGAACCATCGCTCCTCCGTGCTGCCGCCGGCCCGGTTGCCGTAGGTGGTGTCGATCTGAAGGTGGTTGGGGATCAGCCAGTGCCGGAAGCCGACCTGGTAGAACGGCTTGCCCCGGCCCTGACCGAAGCCCTCGGCGATGAGCCATGTGCGCGCGGTCAGTTGCGTCTCCGAGCCGATACCCCAGGTCATCCTGTCCTTATGCCCGACCTTTTCGTGCAGCCAGCCGAGGTTGGTATGCAATACGAAGCGGTCGTCCCGGAAGGAGAAGCTGACCGGGACATAGGCGTAGAGGTCGCCGATCAGGTTGGCGTCAGTGTGGATGGCCGGATGGCGCACGTTACCGACGGCCAGTCCCACTCCCCAGCCGTTGGGCTCCAGGGGTTTGAAAATGGTCTTGCCCTGGAGCACCACGTCGGTGGTCCGGGTGCCGGTGGCGTCTTTGCCGAGGGCGCCGCCCAGCGTCACTTCCAGGTCGCCGGTGAAATTGCAGGCCGGCAATGCCCAATATTCCGTGCTGCCCCGGTTGTCCTTGGCCCAGCTTTCGAGCTGACACGCCTTGGCATCGACGATGCGGGCATCGTCGGTAACCATTGGCCGCGCCGCCTGTACTTGCGGGGCAACGAATCCGGCAGCCAAGACTCCGGCAAGGGTGGCCACCTCGGATGCGCGCAGTAGGGCGCGAAACGATGAAATCAAAACGCATGCTTACTCCCCGGCCAGTGCGCAAGTTCGCACGGCCGCGACGGTGCCGCCACGGACGTGACAGCACTCGAACGATCAAAAGGAAGTAGCTGAAAGCCGCCGAGAACCGGCTGCCTGATGCCACTACCCGCCAAGTTGGCAAGGTAGCGGCGAGATGGGGAACCCGCTATTACCTTGCCTGTGGTTGGTCGATGCAAGATCGACTACTAGGACTGTCCACAGGAGGAACTCCGAAGTTGAAACGGGCGGTATTGTAACCCGTCACAGAAGTGATGACAACATCCCCTCCGGGGATAGGATGACAAAACTATGACGACACATGCGACCCACCCGGAGGTGGTCAAGCGGCTCAAACGCGCCCATGGCCACTTGAAAAGCATTCTGGCAATGCTGGAGGAAGGCCGGGACTGTCTGGAGATTGCGCAACAGCTCCAGGCCGTCGAGAAGGCCATTGGAAGCGCCAAACGAACCCTTGTTCACGATCACATCGAGCACTGTCTAGAAAGCTCGGTGCGCGAAGGTGCGGACAATGCGGACGAAACAATCCGCGAGTTCAAGGAAATCACCAAGTATCTTTAGGGCTTCGGGTCAACTGATCGGCGCTGTCGAATCTGTCCTCGTCCTGCCACGACCGATCCCATGAGCGCGGCTCGGCGCTTTCGAGCAGGAGCAGCGTGAGGATGCGATCACGGGCACCGTAGCTGTGTTTGAACTCGCGCAGCTTCATGTGCGCTGCCTCCTCCGGACACCAGATCGCGGCTGACATCTCGGTGCCATCCCACTCCTGCTCAATGCTGGCGTCGGCGGCCAACGTGCCCGGCAGCGGTTCTGCCGGATCGCCATTACGTCGGATGCGCGCCCGCGTCCTGACGGCGCTGCTGCTGCGCCATTCGTACTTCACGTAGCCGTTGTCCCAATAGACGAGGATCGCGCGCTGCGTAGTGAACTTGATGAAGCGAATACACAGCGCCTCGAACGAAACCTGAAACCGCTTGGCGATGGCGCTGAGGACGTGCAGGTCGATGCGCTGGTTCGAAATCCAGTCGCGCAGCAGATCGCCGGGCATCAGCAGGTTGCTGGCGAAGTCGTCGGCTTCGCGTTCGATGGCGCGGATGGTGTCGACGCCGGAGTAGACGCTTTCTTTGTCGCAGTTGAAGCTCTGCTGTTGGCCGCGATGGAGGATGAAGTGGCCCAGCTCATGGGCGATGGTGAAGCGTCGACGTTCAGGGCTGGCCTTGCCGTTGTAGAAGATGCCCCACTCGGCCGCATCCTTCGGGTTGCGCACCAGCATGCCTTCGCAACTGTCGACGTCGAGCACCATCGGCGCTTTGATCTCCCGGACGCCCGTGCCGTAGGGCGTGCCCGGCAGCATCTGCCGGACGATCTCCAGATCGATGGCGTCGGGCATGCCCGTGCTGTACCACGCCCGCAACCACTTCTGGACGGTGTTGGCGGCAATGGAGCCAGTGAGGGTCTGCGCTGCGCTCAATCCTCAGTCCCCGCCCTGGCCCTTGTCGGGGAACATGATCTTGAGCGCCTGGCGGTAGCGATCTTTNTCCTCGTCCGTCATCCCGGCGTACTCGCGGAAGAAAGCCACGTCCTCGGGACTGGCTTCGGGTGCCTGCTGCATGGGCGTACCCATCACATCCTCCATCGTCACGCCGAGCACCTGAGCGATCTTCTGAATCCGCTCGGCGGTGGGGCGCTGCCCATCTTTCATTTCCAGTTCCCAGATGTAGGCCTTGGTGCAGCCGACCGCGTCGGCGACCTGTTGCAGGGTCAACTTCTTCGCCTCGCGCAAGCGCCGCAGGCGCGCTCCAAACGCCGAAGCCATGGCGATGCTCCTGTAATGGCTAAACAGCCAGTGAATGAATCAAGGCTGTCAGTATAGCTGCGAGATACGTAAAAGGTCTAGATGTGCCCTGTTGATTGACAAGCGGAAATCTGCGGTTCAGAATCGCGCTTGTATCTCGTCACTTTACTTACGCGAGATACGTGTTCAGTAACCCTGTCGCTGGCCCGTGCAGCCCGAACATCGGTCGCAGACCTCCGACGCCGATCCAGAAAGGACGAACAAGATGAAGAAAACCTTTGTCGACGTGATGCTCGAGCTGCCGGTGGACACCACGCTGCGCGACTTCCTGACCACGCATGGCCTGCCGGTACCCGACGGGTTCGCGTGGGACGACACGCCGGAGACCAGCCAGTTCCTGGTGGAGGCGGTCAAGGTGTGGCCCGACACCGCAGCCCGCGACCAGATGATCGCCAACCTCATGGCCGCCGTCCAACTGGGCGACGCGGCGGGCAAGCAGGCGATGTTCGAGGCCGTGGTGGCGGACGGTGCCGCGCTGGCGGGGCTGACGCTGTGCCGCAGCGACGTCCACCGCTCGTTCTGGCTCTACGTCAACCATCCGACGCTGTTCGAGCGCGCCTACGACTTCAGCTTCTGGGAGCACCACGGGCCGCAGACCCAGCAATACGACCTGGGCCTAAAGCGCCAGCCGAACGGTTCGGACCCCAACCTGGCCGCGCTGCGCCACGCAATCTCGGCCTTCTACAAGCGCGAGATGCAATGTGGCGACAGTAGCGTGGCGCACTTGGTCGAGCGCAGCCCCGGCGTGTTCCTGCTGACCGTCCACGTCAAGGACATGGCCATGCTGCGGCTGGAGTTCGAGGGTTCGGCCCTGAAGCGCCGCGTCGGCAATCCCAACATCCACATGGTGCTGGAGTACGCCAAGCCCACCGGCGTGGTGCGCACGCTGGTGCGCGGCGGCCAGAAATACCAGCAGATGCTGGTCGAGGCATTCGCCGAGCACGTGCTGGGCGTCAAGGCGAACGCGCACCGGATCAAGTCGCCGACGCTGAATTTGTCGATGCTGCGCACCGGCTTCGACGTGCCTGAAGCGTTCGAGGACGGTTTCTCGATGGTGCAACTGAAGGCGCTCACGCTCCTCAGCCCGGACGCCGCGCTGAAGATCGAATGCACTGCGATGCAGTCCAGCCAGCAACGCTCAGTGCACGATCTGCTGAAGGAGAAGCTGCCCGGCCCGCTGGAAGGCCAGTGGGCGGTGACGGCGGCGCAGGTCAATCTCTATTACCCGCCCGAGCCGGGCCGCACCCGCGCCAAAGTGGTCACCATCGAGGTGACCAGCAAAGGGCGGCTGAACCTGCACAAGTTCGACGCCAAGATGCAGGCGCAGCTGGAAGGCTATCTGGTCTCGGTGGGCATCTTGCAGAAGGGCCAGACC
The DNA here is from genome assembly GCA_013693755.1 of Burkholderiaceae bacterium. Classification (GTDB taxonomy): domain Bacteria; phylum Pseudomonadota; class Gammaproteobacteria; order Burkholderiales; family Burkholderiaceae_C; genus Tibeticola. Next base: position 1,689,618 of record CP059256.1, on the reverse strand, counting down.
CTGAGCGCGCAGGAGCTTCCGCCGGAGGCGGACGCGATCAGTTCCTCCTCGGCGTTCGAGGACTGATCGATGGCGGCTCACGATGCCTGGGCCTTGGTCTGCCGGTTGTTCGCGGGCGGCACGCCCGTGCTGCGCGCCACGCTGTCACCGCGCGAGGCCACGGCGCTGACCGTCCTCGGCAAGGCGGTCAAGCCGACGGTCGTGGATCAGTCATTCGTGCTCTGCCCGCACTGCCAGCAGCATCGGGCGCAGGTGTGGGGTGATGGTCGCGGCGGGCGCATGTGCCGTTGCCCGGATTGCGGGCCGGTGGCGGTCGAAGCGAACGACGGTGCAGCCTTGGCCTTGGACGAGGACTGGTTGCGCCAGAAGTTGCGTCTTGCGCTCGACATCGAAAGCCGCGACGGCATCGATGATCTGGGCGGCGAGGTGTGGCGGCTCGGCGATGCTCGACGGTCGCCCGTCCTGCTGACCCGCGACCTGACGCGGGTGCTGCACGAACCCGCGCTGCTGGATCGCGTGCGCGTGGCGGGCGGCGACATTCGGGTGATCACGCCGAGGCCGAGCACGACTCGCGGCTCGCCTTTCGGTGCGGGCGTCGAGTGGTTGGTGCTGGAGGAACGCTTCACGTTCTACGGCGGCGGGATCACGTTCATCGCCTCGCCGTCGTCTGCGACGCCAGTGGTCGTCGATCTGGCCACGCCGGTCAATGGGCCGTTCTCGGCGGACTTCAAGTGGGCGACGCTGCCGGACATCAGCAGCGTGCCGATCCAGTTCACCGATGGTCAGGCCAAGGTGTTCGAGTCGCTGTGGTCGTTCAAGGGCGAAGCCACGACGGCGGAGCGAATCATGCAGCGCGCGGGCTTGGGAAGCGACAAGCCGATTGACGTCTTCAAGATCAAGGCGAAGGACAAGGGCAAGCCGGAGCCTGCGGCGCAGCACGCGGCCTACGGTGCACTCGTGGTCACGCAGAAGCGCGCAGGCTTGTATGCGATGCCGTGCGCGGCAGCGGGAAAGGAGGTCGCCATGACGTGATCTCACCACCCGATGCGCCAAGGCTCGCGCCGACTTCAAGAGCCTGACCTTTTCAATTTTTTGGAGTGCTTGAAATGAGCGGAAAGAACCAATGGGTCGTACCCATCAACGGCGGTGATCAGTGGGGCGTGCGGGGTGAAGGCAACGACCGTCTCACCTCCATCCATGACACGCAACAGCAGGCGATTGACCGTGCGCGGGACATCGCCATCAACCAGCAGAGCGAGATGTTCATCCAAGGGCGTGATGGCCAGATCCGTGAGCGCAACAGCTACGGTGACGACCCATTCCCGCCCAAGGGCTGACCTGGAGGCTGGCCTCGCGGGTTTGCCGTTCTGCTTTGCTCGTGCAAACCCGCGAGCCAACCATTCGCATCGGCACGCGCACAAGTGGTTGATGCACAACGCCGTCTGCGAGTGCTACGGCGAAGAAGTTGGCGCAGGTTTCGAGAGAAGATAGGGCGGGACAGGGGCGAACCGGGCGCGTGGTGGCGCTCGGGCGACCGGCTGGTGGCACCCGCAGAATGGCCGGGAACCCCGCGTGGCGGGCGGATTCCACAAAGGAAAACGCCCAACCGAGAACGGTTGGGCGCTGAATAGTGGTGGCCTGGGGCGGAATCGAACCACCGACACGCGGATTTTCAATCCGCTGCTCTACCAACTGAGCTACCGGGCCGAGAAGCGAAATTATAGCAGCACTCGGAACGCCATTTCGCCCCGGTGGGGCGGGCGCATCAATCGCCGTTGTGCCGCTTGCCGCGCGAGAGGTCGACGCCGAGCTGCTTGAGCTTGCGGTAGAGGTGGGTGCGCTCCAGGCCGGTCTTCTCGGCCACGCGGGTCATGGAGCCGCCTTCGCGCGCGAGGTGGAATTCGAAGTACGCCTTCTCGAACTCGTCGCGTGCGTCGCGCAGGGGTTTGTCGAGCTCGAAGTGCTGGCGCCCGGGCACGCTGAGTTCCTGCGCCTCGGGCAGCTTCATGCCGCCGGTCATGGCCAGTTCCACGGTCAGCGGGGCGGCCGGTGCGTGAACCGCTGCATGGGCACCGGTGCCCGAGCCCATGGGCGCGGCAGCCACAGGCTTGCCTGGTGCGGCGGGCTCGCGCGAGAGGGCCTGCGAGACGGCCTTGAGCAGCTTTTGCAGGGTGATGGGCTTCTCGAGGAAGGCCTGCGCGCCGATGCGCGTGGCCTCGACGGCGGTGTCGATGGTGGCGTGGCCGCTCATCATGATGACCGGCATGGTGAGCTGGCCGGTGGCGGCCCACTCCTTGAGCAGGGTGACGCCGTCGGTGTCGGGCATCCAGATGTCGAGCAGCACCAGGTCGGGCCGCNNGCGCGCTGGCGGGCCGCGCGCCTGCGCGGCGTTCTCGGCGAGGTCGACGCTGTGGCCTTCGTCGTTGAGGATTTCCGACAAGAGGTCGCGAATGCCGAGCTCGTCGTCGACCACCAGGATGTTTGCCATGTTGTCTGTGCTGTCCCTTGGAGTGAACGGGCGGGGAACGCCGTCAGGCGGCCCGTGCCGAGTCCAGCGCGAATGATAGCGACACTCGCGCGCCGCGCACCTCGCCGTCGATGAGGCGGTTGGAGAGGTCGATGCGCGCGCCATGCTCGTCGGCGATCTTCTTCACCACGGCAAGCCCGAGGCCAGTGCCCTTGGCCTTGGTGGTGACGTAGGGCTCGAAGGCGCGCTTGAGGATGTGCTCGGCAAAGCCCGGCCCGTGGTCGAGCACGCTCAGGCGCACGCGGCGGCTGGCGCCAATCCACTGCGTGGTGATTTCCACCTCGGGCACGCCGGCTTCGGCATCGGCGCTTGCGCTCGCATCCTGCGCGTTCTGCACCAGGTTGTGAATGACCTGGCGCAGCTGCTGCGCGTCACCGAGGATGGGCGGGCACTCGGGGTCGAGCCGTGCCACGACCCTGGCATGGCCCTGCGCGGCAGCGCCTTCGTAGAGGTGCAGCACGTCGAGGATGAGCGCATTGAGNTCCAGCGGCTTGAGCTCGGCTGCGGGCAGGCGCGCGTAGTCGCGGAACTCGTTGACCAGGCGCTTCATGGCATCGACCTGGTCGACGATGGTCTTCACCGCCTTGGCCAGCAGCGCCTGGTCGGGTGGTTCGAGCTTGTCGATGAGCTTTCGCTCCAGCCGCTCGGCCGAGAGCTGAATGGGTGTGAGCGGGTTCTTGATCTCGTGCGCCAGGCGGCGCGCCACTTCGCCCCACGCCCGCGAGCGCTGCGCGGAGACGATTTCGGAGATGTCGTCGAACACCAGCAGCCGCGCGCCGTCGGGCAGTTGCGCGCCGCGCACGACCAGCGTGACCGCATCGGCGCCGAGGCCGTGCTGCTGCGGCGGCTGCAGTTCGAAGGACTGCTGCCAGTGGTCCAGGCCGTGGGTGCTCTGCTCGCTCTGAAAGGACTCGAACTGCGCCAGCACGCCGGCGGCGAAGGCGGACAGGCCCGGCAGCTCCGCCAGCGGCCGCCCNTCGCAGGCCGCCAGCGGTGCGCGCAGGATGCGGGTGGCGCCGGGGTTGGAGGACAGCACGCGGCCCTGGGCATCGAGCACGATCACGCCGGCGGTGAGGTTGTCGAGGATGGTCTGCAGCTTGGCGCGCGCGCCGTCGAGCTCGGCCATGCTGTGCTCCACCGTGGCCCGCGCCTCGGCCAGCTGCTGCGTCATCAGCGCGAAGGAGCGGGTGAGCCCGCCGAGCTCGTCCCGGCCGTTGAGTACGGCCTTGGGTGTGAGGTCGCCCGCCGCCACCTGCCGCACGCCGTCGGCCAGCAGCAGCAGCGGCCGCGCGAGCTGGTTGCCCAGCACCACGGCCAGCAGCACCGCGCCGAAGACGGCGAGGAACAAGGCCAGCGTGAGCGTGCCGATGTACATGCGCCGCAGGCCGTCGCGGCCGAGGGCGCGTTCCTGGTACTCGCGGTAGGCCTCCTGCACCGCCAGCGCATTGGCCACCAGCGCCGCCGGCGGCACCTGCGTGACCTGCAGATAGCGCTGCTGCTCGCCAAACAGGCCCAGCCCTGGCGCGGGCACTACGGCCAGCGCGCGGATGCGGGCGCGCTCGGGTGCGCCGGTGGCGGGGTCGTCGAAGCCTTCGATCTGCGTGCTCACCCGCTGCGCGCCCCGCAGCGCGCGCAGTTGCGCCACCGAGGGCCGTTCGGGGTTGAGCTGGAAGCGCGAGGCGCCGGCACTGGCAATCAGGTTGCCGCTGGCGCCCCAGAGCACCACGTCGCTGGCGTCGAGCTGCTCGCGCAGCCGCTCCAGCGCCAGCGCGGCGCCGGCGTCGTTGACGCCCGAGAGCTGGCTGGCGGCGGCGCGGGTCTTGCCGGCGAGGTCGGCCGCGAGCGCGTCGAGGGTGGAGCGCCCGAGGTTCAGGCCCGCCTCGAGCGCCCCNTCGACCTTCACGTCGAACCAGCTTTCGATGGAGCGCGAGACGAACTGGTAGGACACGACATAAATCAGCACGCCCGGCAGGAACCCCACCAGCGCGAAGATGGCCGCCAGTTTGACCAGCAGGCGGCTGCCGAACTTGCCGCGCCGCAGCCGCAGCGCCAGGCGGATGGCCGCCCACAGAATCACGCCCAGCAGCAGCACCGCCACCACGGCGTTGAGCACCACCAGCCGCGCGTAGTTGCGTTCGTAGAGCTCGCGGTTGTTGGTGGCCTGCGCCAGCAGGAACAGCAGCACCAGCGCGAGCGCGACCATCACCGTCGCCCCGGCCACCAGCGCCCAGCGGTAGGCGCGTTTGCGTGCGGCGGCTGCGTCCGCCCCCGAGGCGGCGGTGGTGCTCACCGCGCGTCCTCCGCGCTCAGGCGCACGCGGCGCGCGGCGCTGAGGTTCCAGTCCGACTGGCCGACGATGCCGATCTGGAACNGGCGCGGCAGCTGCGTCATGTCGAGCCGGAAGCGAAACTCCACCACATGGCGGTCGGCCGGGCCCACGGCCGAGGCGTCGGCAATCTTCCAGCCGGAGATGCGCTCGACGGCGCGCATGGCCTCGTCGAGCGAATCGAAGTTCTGGCCGAAGCTCATGCCCAGGCCGATCGGGGAGATCGGCTCGGGCGAGACGATGAGCCGCCAGCGGCGCGTCAGCGGCTGGTAGGCCAGGCGCATGTGCTTGGCCGCCGTGGCGACCTTGGCGTCATACCAATACCAGCGCTCGCGCAGCACCTCGGCCTCGGCGACGAAAACAGCGCCACGCCTTTGTTGAGTGCGTCCTNCGACGGCGGGAGGCAACTCCATGCGGACCTGCGAGCTCAGGAACAAGCCGTCGGCACGGCGCTCGACCTGCAGCTGGGTGATCTCCAGCGCGCGAGCCTGCGCGCGCACGCCGCCCGCAGCCAGCGCGAGCAGCAGCAGCCCGAGCGCCCAGGCGCAGCCCTTAGCCCAGAACCTTGCGAAACGCAGCGTAGAAAAANCCGTCATGGTCACCGGCCGCATTGTCCGGGACGGCGCTGGCGCGTGCACCGTTCGTGGGCAGCAAATGCCCGGGCGCGGGCAGGATGCGGGCGTCGGTGTGGCGCGCAAGAAACGCCTGGGCCTGGTCGCTGCCCTCGGCGCGGAACACCGAACAGGTGCAGAACACCAGGCAGCCGCCGGGCCGCAGCAAGGGCCACAGCGTGTCGAGCAACTGCGCCTGCACGCGCTCGAGCTGGGCCACGTCGCTCTCGCGGCGCAGCCAGCGCACATCGGGGTGGCGGCGCACGATGCCCGAGGCGGTGCACGGCGCGTCGAGCAGGATGGCGTCGTAGGGCTCGCCATCCCACCAACTGACGGGCTGCGCGGCGTCGGCGGCCAGCACGCGGACTGTGAGGCCGAGGCGGCGCAGGTTGTCGCGGATGCGCTCGCAGCGCGCCGGGTCGATGTCGAGTGCGGTGAGGTCGAGGTCGGCGCGCTCGAGCAGGTGCGCCGTCTTGCCGCCCGGCGCTGCGCAGGCGTCGAGCACGCGCGGGCGTGAGGCCGTGGCCCCCAGGGCATCGAGCAGCAAGGGCGCGGCCCGTTGCGCGCCGGCGTCCTGCACCGACAGGACGCCCTCGGCAAAACCGGGCAAGGCGTCCACCGGCACGGCGCGGCCGAGCAGCACGCCATCCTCGCCCACCGGCTGCGCAGCCAGGCCCTGCGCCGCCAGCGCCTGCAGCACCTCGCCCACCTGTGCGCGGCGGCGGTTGACGCGCAGCGTCATGGGTGCGGCGTGCTGGTTGGCTTCGAGGATGAGCGCTGCCTGCTGCGGGTGGTCGGCGGCCAGGCGCTCGATCCACCAGCGCGGGTGGTTCCAGCGCGCCTCGGGGTCGGCGTCGGTGGCGCGCATCAAGGCCTCGCGCTCGCGCAGGAAGCGGCGCAGGCAGGCGTTGATGAAGGCGGCCTGAGCGCGGGTGGCGGCATCGCGCTTGGCGGCCTCCACGGCCTGATCGACCAGGGTGAAATCGGTGTAGGCCGGCGAGGGATCGGCCAGCAGCGCCAGCGTGGCGCACAGCAGCGCGTCGGCAGCAGGCGGCGGTGGCCGGCGCGCCAGCACGCTGCGCAAGGCCTGCGCGCGACCGAGCTGGCGCAGCGCCGCAAACGACAGCGCCTGCACGCCGGCACGCAGCCCCGGCTCCACCGCATCGAGCAGGGCCGTGAGCGAGCGGCCGCTGCGCACGCCCGCCACCATCGCGCCCACGCGCTGGAGCTGCCGCCACAGAGGCGGCGCAGCCTGGCGCCGCCCGTTGGGGCCGCTGGCGTGCCGGTGGAGGGCTTGCGAGGTGTCGTTATCATGAAAAGCGCCCAAACCCCAGCGCGAACTGGTGCTTGGGCGCTATCGTTAAAGGAGTAACGATCAGTCGGCGGCAGCGCTTTCGTCCGAGCCCTCACCGACGCTGGCGGTGCCTGCGGCGGCCAGTTCGGCGGCTTCGGCCTCGGCGATGGCGCGGCGCTCGGCCTCGTCCATCAAGTCCTTGGCCTTGCGCGCCTGGTGGTAAGCCAGGCCGGTGCCCGCGGGAATCAGGCGGCCGACGATGACGTTCTCCTTCAGGCCGCGCAGCTCGTCGCGCTTGCCCATGATGGCCGCTTCGGTCAGCACACGGGTGGTCTCCTGGAAGGACGCCGCGGAGATGAACGAGTCGGTCGACAGCGAGGCCTTGGTGATGCCCAGCAGCACGTTGCTGTAGGTGGCGGGCATCTTGCCTTCGGCACGCAGCGCGTCGTTGGTGTCGAGGATCTCGGAGCGCTCCACCTGCTCACCGGCGATGTAGCTGGAGTCGCCCGGGTTCTCGACCACGACGCGACGCAGCATCTGGCGCACGATGACTTCGATGTGCTTGTCGTTGATCTTCACGCCCTGGAGGCGGTAGACGTCCTGCACCTCATCGACGATGTAGCGCGCGAGCTCTTCCATGCCCAGCAGGCGCAGGATGTCCTGCGGATCGGCCGGGCCGTCGACGATGCTCTCGCCCTTGTTGACCACCTGGCCCTCGTGCACCAGGATGTTCTTGTCCTTGGGGATGAGCTCTTCCCAGACCTTGCCCTCGGGGTCGGTGATCTGCAGGCGGATCTTGCCCTTGGTCTCCTTGCCGAAGGACACGGTGCCGGTCATCTCGGCGAGGATGCCCTTGTCCTTGGGCGAACGCGCCTCGAACAGTTCGGCCACGCGCGGCAGACCGCCGGTGATGTCGCGGGTCTTCTGACCTTCGATCGGAATGCGCGCCAGCACNTCACCAGGGCCGACTTCCTGCCCGTCGCGGATCTGGATCAGCGCGCCGACCTGGAAGCCGATGGTCACCGAGTGGTCGGTGCCGGGGATCTTGACCTCGTTGCCCTGCGCATCGAGCAGCTTGACCTGCGGACGCACCACCTTGGTGGACTTGGCCGAACCCAGGCGCTTGGGGTCGATGACGACCAGCGTCGACAGGCCGGTGACCTCGTCCACCTGTTTGGCCACGGTGAGGCCTTCCTCGATGTTCTCGAACTTGGCCGTGCCGGCGAATTCCGAAATGATCGGGCGCGTCAGCGGGTCCCAGTTGGCGAGGATGGTGCCGGCCTTGACCGGCTGATCGGCCTTGACGGTCAGCACCGCGCCATAGGGCACCTTGTGGCGCTCGCGCTCGCGGCCGTGCTCGTCCTGGATGATGATCTCGCCCGAACGCGCAATCACCACCAGCTCGCCGCGGGTGTTGGTGACGTAGCGCATCGTCGAGTTGAAGCCGATGATGCCGTTGGACTTGGCTTCCACGCTCGAGGCAATGGCCGCACGCGAAGCCGCGCCACCGATGTGGAAGGTGCGCATGGTCAGCTGCGTGCCCGGTTCGCCGATGGACTGGGCGGCGATCACACCGACGGCCTCGCCGATGTTGATGAGGCCGCCGCGGCCCAGGTCGCGCCCGTAGCACTTGGCGCACAGGCCGAAGCGCGTCTCGCAGGTCAGCGCAGTGCGCACCTTGACCTCGTCGACGCCGACGCTCTCGAACAGGTCGAGCGCGTCCTCGTCGAGCATGTCGCCCGCGCGCACCAGCACTTCGCCGGTTTCGGGGTGCAGCACGTCGTCGGCCGCGGTGCGGCCCAGAATCCGCTCGCGCAGCGATTCGATCACCTCACCGCCCTCGACGATGGCGCGCATCACCGAACCGTTGTGGGTGCCGCAGTCGTCCTCGGTAACGACGAGGTCCTGCGTCACGTCCACCAGGCGGCGGGTCAGGTAGCCCGAGTTCGCCGTCTTGAGCGCCGTGTCGGCCAGACCCTTCCGCGCACCGTGCGTGGAGATGAAGTACTGCAGCACGTTCAGGCCTTCACGGAAGTTCGCCGTGATCGGCGTCTCGATGATGGAGCCGTCCGGCTTGGCCATCAGGCCGCGCATGCCGGCGAGCTGGCGGATCTGCGCCGCAGAACCCCGCGCGCCCGAGTCGGCCATCATGTAGATGGAGTTGAACGACTCCTGCTCGACTTCCTTGCCGTTGCGGTCGATGGTCTTNTCTTTGCGCAGCTGGTCCATCATCACCTTGGACACCGCATCACCCGCCTTGCCCCAGATGTCGACCACCTTGTTGTAGCGCTCGCCCGCGGTCACCAGACCCGAGACGTATTGCTGCTCGATGTCCTTGACCTCTCGCTCGGCGGCCTCGATGAGGTCGTGCTTTTCCTTGGGCACGAGCATGTCGTCCACGCAGATCGAAATGCCGGCCTTGGTCGCCAGGCGGAAGCCGTTCTGCAGCAGCTTGTCGGCGAACACCACCGTGTCCTTGAGGCCGCACTTGCGGAACGCCGCGTTGATGAGGCGCGAGATCTCCTTCTTCTTCAGCGCCTTGTTCAGATGCGCGAACGGCAGGCCCTGGGCAGGNATCTCGGAGAGCAGCGCGCGGCCGACCGTGGTCTCCACCAGGCTGGTGGAGGCGGTGAACTCGCCGGTGGCCTTGTCGCGGGTGTACTCGGTCAGGCGCACGCTGATGCGCGCGGTGAGCTCGACCTCGCCCGCGTCTAGCGCGCGCTGCACCTCGCCCACGTCGGCGAACACCAGGCCTTCGCCCTTGGCGTTGATGCGCTCACGGGTGGCGTAGTACAGGCCCAGCACCACGTCCTGCGAGGGCACGATGGACGGCTCGCCGTTGGCCGGGAACAGAATGTTGTTGGACGCGAGCATGAGCACGCGTGCCTCCATCTGCGCCTCGACCGACAGCGGCACGTGCACGGCCATCTGGTCGCCGTCGAAGTCGGCGTTGAAGGCCGCACACACCAGCGGGTGCAGCTGAATGGCCTTGCCTTCGATCAGGATGGGCTCGAAGGCCTGGATGCCCAGACGGTGCAGCGTGGGCGCCCGGTTGAGCATCACCGGGTGCTCCTTGATCACCTCTTCCAGGATGTCCCACACCACGGGGTGCCGGCTNTCCACTTCCTTCTTCGCCGCTTTGATGGTGGTGGCGATGCCCATCTGCTCCAGACGGGCAAAGATGAAGGGCTTGAACAATTCGAGGGCCATGAGCTTGGGCAGGCCGCACTGGTGCAGCTTGAGCGTCGGGCCCACGGTGATGACGGAGCGGCCCGAGTAGTCCACCCGCTTGCCCAGCAGGTTCTGACGGAAGCGGCCGCTCTTGCCCTTGATCATGTCGGCCAGCGACTTCAGCGCACGCTTGTTCGCGCCGGTCATGGCCTTGCCGCGGCGGCCGTTGTCCAGCAGGCTGTCCACGGCTTCCTGCAGCATGCGCTTCTCGTTGCGCGCGATGATCTCGGGCGCCTTGAGCTCGAGCAGACGACGCAGACGGCTGTTGCGGTTGATGACGCGGCGGTACAGGTCGTTGAGGTCGGAGGTCGCAAAGCGCCCGCCGTCCAGCGGCACGAGCGGACGCAGATCCGGCGGCAGCACCGGCAGCACCTCGAGCACCATCCACTCGGGCTTGATGCCGGACTTCTTGAAGGCCTCGAGCACCTTCAAGCGCTTGGCGTTCTTCTTGATCTTGACTTCCGAGCCGGTCAGGTCGCCGCGCAGGCGCTCGATCTCGGCCTCGATGTCCATGCCTTGCAGCAGATCCTTGATGCCCTCGGCGCCCATCTTGGCGACGAATTCATCGCCGTACTCGCGGCGCTTGGCGTCGTAATCGTCCTCGGACATGATGCTGAACTTCTTCAGCGGCGTCATGCCGGGGTCGGTCACCACATAGGCCTCGAAATACAGCACGCGCTCGATGTCGCGCAGCGTCATGTCCAGCACCAGGCCCAGACGCGAGGGCAGCGACTTGAGGAACCAGATGTGCGCGCACGGCGCGGCCAGGTCGATGTGGCCCATGCGCTCGCGGCGCACCTTGGTCTGGGTGACTTCCACGCCGCACTTTTCGCAGATCACGCCGCGGTGCTTGAGGCGCTTGTACTTGCCGCACAGGCACTCGTAGTCCTTGATCGGGCCGAAGATCTTGGCGCAGAACAGGCCGTCACGCTCGGGCTTGAAGGTGCGGTAGTTGATGGTCTCGGGCTTCTTCACCTCACCGAACGACCAGGACCGGATCTTCTCCGGCGAGGCCAGGCCGATGCGGATGGCGTCGAAATGCTCATCCGGGGTGAACTGCTTGAACAGGTCGAGAAGTGATTTCATGGAATGCTTTCCTCTTCGAATTAGGAGCGCTCAAGCTCGATGTCCAGGCCCNAGGGAGCGGATTTCCTTGACCAGCACGTTGAAGGATTCGGGCATGCCCGCGTCGATGGCATGCTCACCCTTGACGATGGATTCGTACACCTTGGTGCGGCCCTGCACGTCGTCGGACTTGACGGTGAGCATCTCCTGCAGCACGTAGGCGGCACCATAGGCTTCCAGCGCCCACACTTCCATCTCGCCGAAACGCTGGCCGCCGAACTGGGCCTTGCCGCCCAGCGGCTGCTGCGTCACCAGCGAGTACGGGCCGGTGGAGCGCGCGTGCATCTTGTCGTCCACCAGGTGGTGCAGCTTGAGGTAGTGCATGTAGCCGATGGTGGTGGGCCGGTCGAAGCGCTCGCCGGTGCGGCCGTCGATCAGATAAGCCTGGGTGCGCGAGGGCGTGAGGCCCTTGGCGTGCGCCACCTCGTCCGGGTAGGCCAGTTGCAGCATGGCGCGGATCTCATCTTCTGAGGCCCCGTCGAACACCGGCGTGGCGTAGGGCACGCCATCGGTGAGGTTCTTCGCCATGAGCATGAGTTCGTCGTCGCTGAGCCTGGACAGATCTTCGGCGCGGCCACGCGAGTTGTAGACCTCCTCGAGGAACTTGCGCACCTCGACCGCCTTGGCCTCGCGCTGCAGCATGTCGCCGATGCGCTGGCCAATGCCCTTGCCCGCCCAGCCCAGATGGACTTCGAGCACCTGGCCAATGTTCATCCGCGAGGGCACGCCCAGCGGGTTGAGCACGATGTCCACCGGGGTGCCGTCGGCCATGTAGGGCATGTCCTCGACCGGCGTGATCTTGGACACCACGCCCTTGTTGCCGTGGCGGCCGGCCATCTTGTCACCGGGCTGCAGGCGGCGCTTGACGGCCAGGTACACCTTGACCATCTTGAGCACGCCCGCGGGCAGTTCGTCGCCCTGGGTGAGCTTCTTGCGCTTTTCCTCGAAGGCGAGGTCGAAGCTGTGGCGCGTCTGCTCGAGCGCGTTCTTGATGCTCTCGAGCTGCGCCGCCACCTCGTCTTCGGCGGGGCGGATGTCGAACCAGTGGAACTTCTCCACCGAGGCCAGATAGGCCTTGTCGATCTTGGTGCCCTTGGCCAGCTTGTTGGGGCCGCCATTGGCCACGCGGCCCACCAGCAGCTTCTCGATGCGATCGAAGGCATCGGCCTCGACGATGCGCAGTTGGTCGTTCAGATCCAGGCGGAAGCGCTTGAGCTCATCGTCGATGATCTGCTGCGCGCGCTTGTCGCGCTGGATGCCCTCACGGGTGAACACCTGCACGTCGATGACGGTGCCCTGGGAGCCCTGCTCCACGCGCAGCGAGGTGTCCTTCACGTCGGACGCCTTCTCACCGAAGATGGCGCGCAGCAGCTTCTCCTCGGGCGTGAGCGTGGTCTCGCCCTTGGGCGTGACCTTGCCGACCAGCACGTCGCCCGGCTGCACTTCCGCGCCGACGTAGATGATGCCGGACTCGTCCAGACGGTTGAGCTGCTGCTCCGAGAGGTTCGGGATGTCGCGGGTGATTTCCTCGGCGCCGAGCTTGGTGTCGCGCGCCATGACCACCAGTTCCTCGATGTGGATGGAGGTGTAGCGGTCCTCGGCGACCACGCGCTCGGAGATCAGGATCGAGTCCTCGAAGTTGTAGCCGTTCCAGGGCATGAACGCGATCAGCATGTTCTGCCCGATGGCGATCTCGCCGAGGTCGGTCGATGCGCCGTCGGCAATCACGTCGCCCTTCTCCAGGCGGTCGCCCTTCTTCACGATGGGCCGCTGGTGAATGTTGGTGCTCTGGTTCGAACGCTGGTACTTGATCAGGTTGTAGATGTCCACGCCGACCTCACCGGCCACGGCCTCCGCGTCGTTGACGCGGATCACGATGCGGGTGGCATCCACGTAATCGACCACACCGCCCCGCTTGGCGGTGACGACCGTGCCCGAGTCGATCGCGGCGACGCGCTCGATGCCCGTGCCGACCAGCGGCTTCTCGGGGCGCAGCACCGGCACCGCCTGGCGCGACATGTTGGCGCCCATGAGCGCGCGGTTCGCATCGTCGTGCTCGAGGAACGGCACCAGCGAGGCCGCCACCGACACGATCTGCGCCGGCGACACGTCCATGTACTGCACCCGCTCGGGCCCGACGAGCACCGATTCGCCCTTCTCGCGCGCCGACACCAGTTCGCCAACCAGACGGCCTTCCTTGTCCAGCGCTGCGTTCGCCTGGGCGATGACGTACTTGCCCTCCTCGATGGCGGACAGGTAGTCGATCTCGTGGGTCACCTTGCCGTCCACCACACGGCGGTACGGCGTTTCGATGAAACCGTACTCGTTGAGGCGGGCGTAGAGGGCCAGCGAGTTGATCAGGCCGATGTTCGGGCCTTCGGGCGTCTCGATCGGGCACACGCGGCCGTAGTGCGTGACGTGCACGTCGCGCACCTCGAAGCCCGCGCGCTCGCGCGTCAGACCACCNGGACCCAGCGCAGACACACGGCGCTTGTGCGTGATCTCGGCCAGCGGGTTGGTCTGGTCCATGAACTGCGAGAGCTGCGAGGAGCCGAAGAACTCCTTGAGCGCCGAGGAAATCGGCTTGGAGTTGATCAGGTCGTGCGGCATCAGGGGTTCCTGCTCGGCCTGCCCCAGACGCTCCTTCACCGCCTTCTCGATGCGCGCCAGACCGGTGCGGTACTGGTTCTCGGCCAGCTCGCCGACGCAGCGCACACGGCGGTTGCCCAGGTGGTCGATGTCGTCGACTTCACCGCGGCCGTTGCGCAGGTCCACCAGGATCTTGACGACGGCGAGGATGTCCTCGTTGGTCAGCACCATCGGGCCGGTGGACTCGTCGCGGCCGACACGGGCGTTGAACTTCATGCGGCCCACGCGCGAGAGGTCGTAGGTGTCCTCGTTGTAGAACAGGCGCTGGAACAGCGCTTGCACGGCGTCCTCGGTCGGCGGCTCGCCAGGGCGCATCATGCGGTAGATGGCCACGCGGGCAGCGAACTCGTCGGTCGTCTCGTCGATGCGCAGCGTCTGCGAGATGTAGGGGCCCTGGTCCAGTTCGTTGGTGTAGATGCACTGCACCTCCTGCACGCCCGCTGCGCGCAGCTTCTTGAGCAGCACCTCGGTCAGCTCGTCGTTGGCCTTGGCCAGGATTTCGCCGGTGTCGGCATCGACGATGTTTCGCGCAACGACGCGGCCGATCAGGAAATCCTCGGGAACGCTGATGTGCGTGGTGCCCGACTGCTCCAGCTCACGGGTGTGGCGGGCGGTGATGCGCTTGTCCTTGGCAACGACGACTTTGCCCGATTTGTCGGTGATGTCGAAACGCGCAACTTCGCCGCGCAGACGCTCGGCGACGAACTCCATCTGCGCGCCGCTGTCCATCAGGCGAAAGCTGTCGTTCACATAGAAGTTGGCGAGGATGGATTCGGGCGTCAGACCGATGGCCTTGAGCAGAATCGTCACCGGCATCTTGCGCCGGCGGTCCACTCGGAAATACAGGACGTCCTTCGGGTCGAACTCGAAGTCCAGCCACGAGCCGCGGTAGGGAATGATCCGCGCGGAGAACAGCAGCTTGCCCGAGCTGTGCGTCTTGCCCTTGTCATGCTCGAAGAACACGCCCGGCGAGCGGTGCAGCTGGCTGACGATCACCCGCTCGGTGCCGTTGATGATGAAGGAGCCCTTGTCGGTCATGAGCGGCACTTCGCCCATGTACACCTCCTGCTCCTTCACTTCCTTCACCACCTTGGACTGGCTCGTCGACGCTTCGCGGTCGTAGATGATGAGCTGGACACGCGCGCACGGCNNCGAGGCAAAGGTCAGACCCCGGGTCTGGCACTCCCGCACGTCGAACGCAGGCTTCGCCAGGTTGTATTCGAGGAACTTCATTTCCACGAACCCGTTGTGCGAAACGATGGGGAAAGCCGACTCGAAGGCGGCCTGCAAGCCCTCGTGNCGCACGCTTGCGCGGGGCACGTCAGCCTGCAGGAAGGCGGTGTAGGCATCCTTCTGCATCTGCAGGAGGTACGGAACCGCGAGCACGCTCTCACGGGTGCCGAAGCTCTTGCGGATGCGCTTGCGTTCGGTGTAGGAATAAGCCATGGAATCTCCGGTCAAAGACATGCGTCCTGGGGGTCTTTGGCGACTTGACGGCCGCGCGAGCGACGCGGCGAAGCTTGGTGGCTGGCCACTACCAACCATTGGCGGACGGCTGCGCGTTGCACGCAACCCGAACCAAGACGTCTTCTGCAGTCGGGGTCAGAAGACACATCCGAACGCTCGCTGCAAGCGCTCGGATGTGTGCTCCGCAAGCACCAAAGGCTGGAAAGCCCAGCAGGGCGTTCCAGCCTTCAGGCAGGGTCGATTACTTGAGTTCGACCTTGGCGCCAGCTTCTTCGAGCTTCTTCTTGGCGGCTTCGGCGTCGGCCTTGGCAATGCCTTCCTTGACGGGCTTCGGAGCGCCGTCCACCAGGTCCTGGCTTCCTTGAGGCCCAGGCCGGTGATTTCGCGCACCGCCTTGATGACCGCCACCTTGTTCGCACCGGCTTCGGCCAGCACCACGGTGAACTCGGTCTTCTCTTCGGCAGCTGCGGCGCCACCGCCGGCGGCGCCACCGGCGGCCGGAGCGGCCATGGCCGCGGCGCTCACGCCGAACTTCTCTTCGATCGCCTTGACCAGGTCATTGAGTTCCATGACCGTCATGCTGTCGAGCGCGGTCAGAAATGCGTCTTTGTCGAATGCCATTTTTCGTTTCCTCGATTGGGTTGACAGTTGGGGCCCCGCGCTCAGGCGGCGGCCGGTTCGGTTTCGCCTTTTTGNGCCGCCAGAGCGCCCAGCACCACGGCGGTGCGGGAGATCGGCGACTTCAGCAAGCCACAGAGCTGCGCCAGCAACACTTCCTTCGTGGGAATGTTGGCCAGCTGTTTCACGCCGTTTGCGTCCAGGGCCTTGCCCGCATACACGCCACCGCGGATGACCAGCTTGTCGTTGGTCTTCGCGAAATCGGCCACCACTTTCGCAGCGGCCACGGCGTCTTCGGAAAAGCCGTAGATCAGCGGGCCGGTCATCTGGTCGACCGCCACTTCGAACGCACTGCCGGCGACAGCACGGCGGGCCAGCGTGTTCTTCAACACGCCCAGGCTCACGCCCATGCTGCGCGCGTCGGAGCGCAGTTTGGTCATGGCAGCAACCGTGATGCCGCGGTATTCCGCCATCACGAGCGTTTGAGCTTTNGCGGCGAGCCCGGTCACTTCGGAGATGACCGCTTCTTTCTCACTGCGATTCAGACTCAAGGTTGACTCCTTCAATATGTGCCGTCGAGCGGAGCTCTCCGGCACGCCTCGTTGCAGCGACCAACTGTTCGGGAACGAATTCCTTTGGCAGCGGGATCGCCATCTGCGTTGGCGTTTTCAGCATTAAGCACGGGTTCGTGCACCAACGGTCTTGGATGGCCCGCAACATGCTCGCGCATGTGCGACCCACCACTTCTGGCGCACCGCGGTGACCCCGGTGCGCCGGAACACTTCACATCAACCAGCGATGGTCTGCGTGTCCACGCGCACGCCGACGCCCATGGTGGACGACACGGCCACCTTGCGCAGGTACACGCCTTTGCTCGACGCCGGTTTTGCCTTGTTCAGCGCGTCGATCAGCGCAGCCAGGTTGGCCTGGAGCTTCTCGGAGTCGAACGAGCGACGGCCGATGGTCGAATGAACAATACCCGCCTTGTCGACACGGAATTGCACCTGACCCGCCTTGGCGTTCTTCACGGCCGTGGCGACATCGGGNGTGACCGTGCCGACCTTGGGGTTCGGCATCAGGCCACGCGGACCCAGGATCTGACCCAGGGTACCGACGACGCGCATGGCATCCGGCGCAGCAATCACCACGTCGAAGGGCATGTCACCCGCCTTCACCTGAGCGGCCAGATCATCCATGCCGACCACGTCAGCGCCAGCGGCCTTGGCTTCCTCAGCCTTTGCGCCCTGGGCGAACACGGCCACGCGCTTGGTCTTGCCGGTGCCGTTGGGCAGCACCACGGCGCCACGCACGACCTGATCGGACTTCTTCGCATCGATGCCGAGTTGCACCGCCACGTCGATGGATTCGTCGAACTTGGCGTTGGCGCAGTCCTTGACCAGCGCGAGCGCTTCGCTCAGCGGGTACAGACGGGTGCTGTCGACCTTGCCCTGCAGGGCCTTCTGTTTNTTCGTGAGCTTGGCCATTTACACGCCCTCCACATTCACGCCCATCGAACGGGCCGAGCCGGCGATGGTGCGCACGGCAGCGTCGAGATCGGCGGCCGTCATGTCCTTCATCTTGGTCTTGGCGATCTCTTCGAGCTGGGCTCGGGTGATCTTGCCGACCTTGTCCGAGTTCGGCTTGGACGAACCCTTGTCGAGCTTGATGGCCTTCTTGATCAAGGTCGTCGCGGGCGGCGTCTTGATGATGAAGGTGAAGGACTTGTCCGCATAGGCGGTGATGACCACCGGCAGCGGCAGACCCGGCTCGACACCCTGGGTCTGGGCGTTGAACGCCTTGCAGAACTCCATGATGTTGAGGCCGCGCTGACCAAGCGCCGGGCCAATCGGGGGACGGGTTGGCTTTGCCAGCTGGCACTTGCAGCTTGACGAAGCCGACGATTTTTTCGCCATGCTTTTCTCCTTGCGGGTTCAAACGCCTGCGCTCAAACGCGGGCTCCCGGGGCATACGACTCTGGAACCTGACGTTCGCGCCGAGTCGGGAGCGCGAACGCAAAAACTTGGGACGGCGATCAGGTCTTCTCGACCTGCGCGAACTCCAGCTCCACGGGCGTGGCCCGACCGAAGATGGTCACGGACACGCGAACCTTGCTCTTCTCGTAGTTCACGTCCTCGACCGTTCCGTTGAAGTCGGTGAACGGACCTTCCTTGACCCGCACGTACTCACCCACCTCAAATTCGACTTTGTGGCGGGGCTTGTCCGTGCCTTCCTGCATCTGGCTGACGATCTTGCGCACTTCCTCTTCGGAGATCGGTGCGGGGCGGTTCTTGGCCCCACCGACGAAGCCGGTGACCTTGTTGGTGTGCTTGACGAGATGCCAGGTGTCATCGTCCATGACCATCTCGACGAGCACATAGCCCGGGAAGAACTTGCGCTCGGTGGTGCGTTTCTGGCCGTTCTTGACCTCGACCACTTCCTCGGTCGGCACGAGGATGCGGCCAAACTTGTCCTGCATGCCGGCGCGGTTGATGCGCTCGATGATGTTGCGCTCGACCGCCTTCTCCATGCCCGAGTAGGCATGGACGACGTACCACTTCAAATCGGGACGCGCCGGCTCGGGCGCAGCAGCGGGGCCTGCGGTGACCTCGGTCATCATTTCTTCCATCCCAGAATCAGGTCGTAGAACACCCATTCGAGGGTCTTGTCGGTGAGCCACAGGAAGATGGCCATCAGCAGCACGAAGCCGAACACGTAAGCCGTGATCTGAAGCGACTCCTTGCGCGTGGGCCAGACGACCTTGCCAACCTCACGCCAGGCATCGCGGCCGAAGGCAATGAGCTGCTTGCCGGGCTCGGCCGTGAAGAAAACCGCCACCCCCGCAGCCACGCCCACGAGCAAGCCTGCCCACTGCACAACGGGGCCCTGCTTGCCCAGCAGGTAGTAGGCCACCAGCGCGAGCACGACGAGGACGGCAGCCGCACCGAGCTTGGCCTTGTCCGCGGTGGTGTTGACGGTATCGACGGGTTGAGTTGAAGCCATGTGGGCGAATCCTGCGCGCTGCAATCGGTGCATCTCTTGGCGCCATTCAAGACGCTGAAGCCCGCCAGGACTCTGGCGGGCTTTGCGAGCCACCGTTCAGGTGGCAGGGGCAGTAGGAATCGAACCTACAACCTTCGGTTTTGGAGACCGACGCTCTGCCAATTGAGCTATACCCCTGCAAGACCTCTCTTACTCGATGATCTTCGCCACGACGCCGGCGCCGACGGTGCGGCCGCCTTCGCGGATGGCAAAGCGCAGGCCTTCTTCCATGGCGATGGGGGCGATGAGCTTGACGGTGATGCTCACGTTGTCACCCGGCATGACCATTTCCTTGTCCTTGGGCAGCTCGATGGAGCCCGTGACGTCGGTGGTGCGGAAGTAGAACTGCGGACGGTAGTTGTTGAAGAAGGGNGTGTGGCGGCCGCCTTCGTCCTTGGAGAGCACGTACACCTCGCCGGTGAAGTGGGTGTGCGGCTTGATGGAGCCGGGCTTGCACAGCACCTGGCCGCGCTCGACTTCTTCGCGCTTGGTGCCGCGCAGCAGGATGCCGACGTTGTCACCGGCCTGGCCCTGGTCGAGCAGCTTGCGGAACATTTCGACGCCGGTGCAGGTGGTCTTGAGCGTGGGCTTGATGCCGACGATTTCGATTTCTTCGCCGACCTTGATCACGCCGCGCTCGACGCGGCCGGTGACGACGGTGCCGCGGCCGGAGATGGAGAAGACGTCTTCGACGGGCATGAGGAAGGCGCCGTCCACGGCACGCTCGGGCGTGGGGATGTAGCTGTCGAGGGCGTCAGCGAGGTTCATGATGGCTTGCTCACCCAGAGGGCCTTTGTCGCCTTCGAGGGCGAGTTTGGCCGAGCCGCGGATGATGGGGGTGTCGTCGCCGGGGAACTCGTACTTNGAGAGGAGTTCGCGCACTTCCATTTCGACGAGTTCGAGGAGTTCCTCGTCGTCGACCATGTCGCACTTGTTGAGGAAGACGATGATGTAGGGCACGCCGACCTGGCGGGCGAGCAGGATGTGCTCGCGGGTCTGGGGCATGGGGCCGTCGGCGGCGGACACCACCAGGATGGCGCCGTCCATCTGGGCGGCACCGGTGATCATGTTCTTGACGTAGTCGGCGTGGCCGGGGCAGTCGACGTGGGCGTAGTGGCGGTTGGCCGTTTCGTATTCGACGTGCGCGGTGTTGATGGTGATGCCGCGGGCCTTCTCTTCCGGAGCCGCGTCGATTTCGTCGTACTTCTTGGCCGCTCCGCCGAACTTGGTCGCCAGCACGGTGGTGATGGCCGCCGTCAGCGTGGTCTTGCCGTGGTCCACGTGCCCAATCGTGCCCACGTTGACGTGCGGCTTGGTCGCTCGAATTTCTCTTTTGCCATTTTTTCGACTCCGAAAATACAAACCCAACAAAAACCGGGCGCGCGACACCGTCGCCCACCCGAAAACTGGTGCCCTTGGCGGGAATCGGACCCGCGACCTCTCCCTTACCAAGGGAGTGCTCTACCACTGAGCCACAAGGGCGAAATTCTTTCCGTTCAAGGCGAAGGCAACCTTGGAGCGGGAGACGGGAATCGAACCCGCGTCATTAGCTGGAAGGCTAAGGTTCTACCATTGAACTACTCCCGCATCGATCACCCTGCACACAAGGTGCTTGCGGATTCGCCAATGCGCGGATACCTGATCCAAACGCTCTCTTCGGTTGCAACTTCGCCAGAACACGTCTGGTGGAGGGGCTGGATTCGAACCAGCGTAGGCGTAAGCCAACAGATTTACAGTCTGCCCCCTTTAGCCACTCGGGCACCCCTCCGAAGCGCAGCCGCTAATTATGCCATGAAATTTCGGCCTGCGGCGGTGTTGCCGGCACCTCGTCCGCAAGCGCCCACCAGTCGACGAGGCCGGCGGTGCGGGCGAAGTGGCTGCCATCGGCCATGAAGCTGCGGTCGAAATCGTTGGCGGGGTGGCGGGTGGTGAGCACGGGCGCGTTTGCTCCGGCCGGCAGGTTGTCCTGAAGAAAGGCGATGGCTTGCGCACCCCAGGCGAGGAAGGTCGGCGGCGGCGTGCGCAGGGCCAGCGCGCGGACGATCCCGCCGGTGAAGGCCTGCCAGCCGACGGCGGTGTGGCTGTTCTTGCGCCCCACCTCGACGGTGAGCGTGGGGTTGAGCAGCAGCACACCCTGGCGCGCCCAGGCATCGAGCCGGCCGCTGCGCGGGCGCGTCCATCCGGGGCGATCGGCCTCGAGCACGTCGAAGATGCGGCGCAACGAGGGACGGGTGGCGGTGGGCGCGGAGAACGCGAGGCCGTCGGCATGGCCGGCGCCGGGATACGGGTCCTGGCCGAAGACGACGACCCGCACGTCCTCGGGTGCGACCAGGCGCAGGGCGCGAAACGGGTCGGCCGGTGCGATCGGGCGCGAGCCGGACGCCGCGACGACGGCGGCTACCAGCGCCGCCTGCGCCGGGGCCGTCCAGCCAGGCAGGCAGGCGCGCCAAGCGTGCGGGATGGTGTCGAAGGCGGCGGCGAGTTCGGCGCCGGTCATCGGAACAGGTCGGCCAGGGCCAGGCCAGGCTCGCTGGCGCGCATGAAGGCCTCACCGACGAGGAAGGCGTGCACGTCCGCGTCGCGCAGGCGCTGAACGTCGGCGCGGGTGAGGATGCCGCTTTCGGCGACGGCGATGCGGTCCGCAGGGATGCGGCTGCGCAGGCTGAGGGTGGTGTCGAGCGTGACCTCGAAGGTGCGCAGGTTGCGGTTGTTCACGCCGATGAGCGGCGTCTTGAGTCGCAAGGCGCGGTCGAGTTCGGCGGCGTCGTGCACTTCGACGAGCACGGCCATGTCGAGGCTGCGGGCGATGGCCTCGAAGTCGGCCATCTGCGCGTCGTCGAGGCAGGCGGCGATGAGCAGGATGGCGTCGGCGCCCATGGCACGCGATTCATAGACCTGCCAGGGGTCGACGAGGAAGTCCTTGCGCAGCACCGGCAGCGGGCAGGAGGCGCGCNNGTAGTCGGGCGAGCCCTGAAAGAACTGCACGTCGGTGAGCACCGAGAGGCAGGCCGCGGCATGCGTGCCGTCGCCCTCGGCATAGCTCTGGGCGATGTCGGCGGGCATGAAGTCCTCGCGCAGCACGCCACGCGAGGGGCTGGCCTTCTTGATCTCGGCGATCACGGCGGCCGCGCCGGCGTCGATCTTGCGGCGCATGGCGCCGACGAAATCACGGGTGAGGACGCGGCTCTCGGCGTCGGCACGCATGGCCGCCAGGGGTTTGCGCTTCTGGCCGGCGGCGACTTCTTCGTGCTTGACCGCGACGATGCGTTGCAGGATGTCGTTCATGAGGGTCGCGCGGCGGGGCCGCAGAGTCGTGAGCGGGTGCGGGACTTTTGAGCACTTTGACGATGACGCGGTGCATCACCCAGGCGACGACGAGAAACAGCACCGAGATGCCGATGGCGATCCAGGCGCCGGCGTCGTTCCACAGGCTGGCCATCTCAGTGCCCCCGGCCAAGCTGCGGGTGAGGGCGACGAAGCGGTGCAGGCGCTCGCGCGCGGCGCCCGAGGCCAGCGCCTCGCGCGCGCGGGCGATGCCCTGGCCGATGTCGCTGCAGACGTTGGCCGCATACAGCGCCACGCCGGCGTTGAAGACGACGATGTCGCGCGCGGGGCCGGGCACGTCGTCAAGCACGTCGAGCAGCATGGCCCGCGAAGCCTCGGGCGTCTCGACGCGCAGCGCCCGGTTGCTGGCCATGGGCAGGTCGAAGTCTTCGGGGTGGATTTCGTACTCGGTGATCTCGCCACCGCGCAGTTCGCCCACCATGGTGGCCGCGCCCAGGCTCACCTCGTCCATGCCGTCGCGGCCGTACACCACCACGGCGTGTTCAGCCCCGAGGCGCTGCAGCGCGCGCACCTGGATGCCCACCAGGTCGGGGTGGAACACGCCCATGAGGATGTTGGGCGCGCCGGCCGGGTTGGTCAGCGGCCCCAGGATGTTGAAGATGGTGCGGATGCCCAGTTCGCGGCGCACCGGGGCGACGTTCTTCATCGCCGGATGGTGGTTGGGCGCGAACATGAAGCCGATGCCGACGTCGGCGATGCAGCGCGCGATGGCCTCGGGCGGGAGGTTGATGTCGGCGCCCAGACTCTCTAGCACGTCGGCGCTGCCGCTCTTGCTGCTGACGCTGCGCCCGCCATGCTTGCTGACCCGCGCCTGCGGCGGCNNGGCGACGAACATCGAGCAGGTGGAGATGTTGAAGGTGTGCGCGCCATCGCCGCCGGTGCCGACGATGTCGACGAGGTGGGTGCTGTCGGCCACCGGCACCTTGGTGGAGAACTCGCGCATGACCTGCGCGGCCGCGGTGATCTCGCCGATGGTCTCCTTCTTGACCCGCAGGCCGGTGATGAGCGCCGCGGTCATCACCGGCGAGNNTTCGCCGCGCATGATCAGCCGCATGAGGTGCAGCATCTCGTCATGGAAGATTTCGCGGTGTTCGATGGTGCGCTGCAGCGCTTCCTGGGGTGATCGGCATGAGGGCTCCTCGGGAGGTTTCGTGCGGCGTGGGGGTCTCAGGCGGTGGGGCGGTCGGTGAGCGCGAGTTTGACACCGAAGGCGACGAACATCGCGCCGGCCGCGCGGTCCAGCCCGCGCGTGAAGCGCGCCAGGCGCGCACCGGTGCGGGCAAGGCCGCGGCGCATCCACGCCGCCGCGCCGGCCCAACCNAGGTTGACCAGCAAGCCGTTGAGGTTGAACAGCAGACCCAGCAGCACGAAATGCAGGGCCTTGTCGCTGGATTCGGGCGCGATGAACTGCGGCACGAAGGCGAGGAAGAACAAGGCCACCTTGGGGTTCAGTGCATTGGTCCAGAAGCCGCCGGAAAACACCTCTCGGGAACTTTTTGCCTGAGACTCCAGCGCCAACCGGTCGTCTTTTGCTATTGTTTTCATATCAATGCCGACCGGATGGCGCAGCAGCCGCAGCCCCACCCACAGCAGGTAGGCCGCGCCCGCNAGCGAGCACGGCGAACGCCTGTGCCGACGTGGCCAGCAAGGCGCTCACGCCCGCGGCCGCCGCCAGGATGTGCACAAAGCAGCCCGCAGCCACGCCCAGCGCCGCCGCCGCGCCGGCGCGAAACCCTGGCGCAGGCCGTGGGTGGCGATGTAGAGCACGTCCGGGCCCGGCGTGAGGTTGAGCAGCAGGCCCGCGGCGACGAACAGCAGGAGGTGGTGGGCGTCTGGCATGGCGGCTTCTTCAATAGCTGAAGCGGTCAGGGCGCGCCGTCGAGAAAGTTCTTCAGCAGCGCGTGGCCGTGCTCGGTGAGGATGGACTCGGGGTGGAACTGCACCCCNTGCACCTCGCAGTCGCGGTGGCGCACGCCCATGATCTCGCCATCGTCCGTCCAGGCCGTGACCTTGAGGCACGCGGGCAGGCTGGCGCGCTCAATGGCCAGCGAGTGGTAGCGGTTGACGGTGAAGCGCTCGGGCAGGTGCGCGAACACGCCTTCCTGCGTGGTGGTGATGACGCTGGTCTTGCCATGCATGAGCTGCTGCGCCCGCACGATGCGACCGCCAAACGCCGCGCCGATGCTCTGATGCCCCAGGCACACGCCGAGGATGGGCAGCTTGCCGGCGAAGTGCTGAATGGCGGCCACCGAAATGCCGGCCTCGGCCGGCGAACACGGCCCGGGCGACACCACCAGCCGCTCGGGCGCGCGCGCGGCAATGCCCTCGAGCGTGATCTCGTCGTTGCGGAACACCTCCACCTCGGCGCCCAGCTCGCCGAAGTACTGCACCAGGTTGTAGGTGAAGGAGTCGTAGTTGTCGATCATGAGAAGTTTCATGGTCTTCACTCCAGTCCTTCTTCCACCAGTTCGGCCGCGCGCAGCAGGGCGCGGGCCTTGTGCTCGGTCTCGCGCCATTCCATTTCGGGCACCGAATCGGCCACCACGCCGGCAGCGGCCTGCACATAGAGCTGGCCGTCCTTGACGATGGCGGTGCGGATGGCAATCGCCACGTCCATGTCGCCTGCGTAGCTCAGGTAGCCGCAGGCGCCGCCGTAGAGGCCGCGCTTGCTGGGTTCGAGCTGGTCGATCAGCTCCATCGCATGCACCTTGGGCGCGCCGGTGAGCGTGCCCGCGGGGAAGGTGGCCTTGAGCACGTCCATGCTGCGCATGCCGTCCTTGAGCAGGCCTTCGACGTTGCTCACGATGTGCATCACGTGGCTGTAGCGCTCGACGACGAAGGCCTCGGTCACCTTGACCGAACCGGTTTTGGCGATGCGGCCGATGTCGTTGCGGGCCAGGTCGATCAGCATCACATGCTCGGCGCGCTCCTTGGGGTCGGCCAGCAGTTCCTGCTCCACCGCCTTGTCCTTCTCGGGCGTGGCGCCGCGCGGGCGGGTGCCGGCGAGCGGGCGGATGGTGATCCTGTCGCCCTCGTCGGTGTGCTCCTGCCGCACCAGAATTTCGGGCGATGCGCCGACGACGTGGAAGTCCCCGAAGTGGTAGTAGTACATGTAGGGGCTCGGGTTGAGCGAGCGCAGCGCGCGGTACAGCGACAGCGGGGACTCGGTGTAGCGTTTCTTGAGCCGCTGCCCGACCTGCACCTGCATGAAGTCGCCCGCTTCGATGAGGCGCTTGGCGCGCTCCACCGCCGCGAGGTAGTCGGCCTTGGCGAACTCGCGCTCCACCGGGTAGCTCTGCGTGGGCCTGACCACCGGCGCACTGACCGAGTACTTGAGCTGCTCTTTGAGCTCGCGCAGCCGCTTCTTCGCCGCCGCATAGGCCTCGGGCTGCGCCGGGTCGGCATAGACGATGAGGTAGAGCTTGCCCGAGAGGTTGTCGATGACGGCAAGCTCCTCGCACTGCAGCAGCAGGATGTCGGGGCAACCCAGGGTGTCGGGCGGGCAGGAGTGCGCGAGCTTCTTCTCGATGTGGCGCACCGTGTCGTAACCGAAGTAGCCCGCCAGGCCCCCGCAGAAGCGCGGCAGCCCCGGGCGCAGCGCCACCTTGAAGCGCTGCTGGTAGGCGGCAATGAAATCCAGCGGATTGCCGTGCGCGGTCTCGACCACTTCGCCATCGCGCACCACTTCGGTGACCGCCGCCTCGCCAAAACCCTGGGCGCGCAGCAGGGTGCGCGCGGGCAGGCCAATGAAGCTGTAGCGGCCAAAGCGCTCGCCGCCCACAACCGATTCGAGCAGAAAGCTGTGCCGCCCGCCGTCCTTGGCGTGCGCGAGCTTGAGGTAGAGCGACAGCGGGGTTTCGAGGTCGGCGAAGGCNTCGAGCATCAGCGGGATGCGGTTGTAGCCTTGGCTGGCCAGGCTTTTGAATTCCAGTTCGGTGATCACGTCAAACACTCTCCGGGCAGGACGCCCGCCTGGGCTGCGGCAAGCACTGGGGCGGCGTCGGAAGGGGCTTGCGAGGCTGCCGGAAACACCCTGGCGGGGGCAGCGTCGCTTCGGGCCGTGCGCGCGGTTGCGCACGCGAGGAATCAACAAGACATCGACGATGGCTTGCGCCAAGGCCAGGCTCCCCGGGGCACACCCGCCGGCGGAATGACCGCAGAAAGCGTGTGAGTGGGCGTGTTCACGATGGCGACAGTGTAGCAAAGCGACGACGCCGCCCGCCGCGGCCGCGCGCCCTTGCGAAATGCCCTTCCACCCTCGCGCAAACCCTGATACGGTCGCCCGACCCGAGTGGGAAAATTGCACAAAACTGAACGACCGTTCGATTTTGAAAGGACTCCTGCCATGCGCCGCCTGATGCACCAACTCGCCGCCGTCCTGCTCGTCCTGGGTTGCAGCATGGGCTCGGCCCATGCGGCCATCGACGTGGCCGGGGTGAAGGTGGAAGAAACCTCGGAACTGCAGGGGAGCAAGCTCGTGCTCAACGGCGCGGGCATCCGCCACAAGGCGATCTTCAAGGTCTATGTGGCCGCGCTGTACCTGCCGCAGAAAGCCGGCACGCCGGAAGAGGTGCTGGCCATGCCCGGCGCCAAACGGGTGCAGATCACCATGGTGCGCGAGATCGACTCCAACGAACTGGGCAAGCTGTTCACCCGCAGCGTCGAGGACAACGCCCCCAAGGGCCAGATGTCCAAGCTCATCCCCGGCCTCATCCGCATGGGCCAGATGTTCGCCGACCACAAGAAGCTGCTGCCCGGTGAGATGTTCACCATCGACTGGGTGCCGGGCAAAGGCACCATCATCACGGTGAAGGGCCAGCAGCAGGGCGAGCCCTACACCGAACCGGAGTTCTTCAACGCCTTGCTGCGCATCTGGCTCGGCCCCAACCCGGCGGACTGGAAGCTCAGGNACCAGTTGCTCGGCAAGCCCGCCTGAGAGGGTGTTTCCTAAATGAATCTCTGCGCCAGTCTAGTAGCGAGGATGCGCGCTTCGGTGAGCCAGATCCAAGCCACGGGCGCCCAAGTGGAGCGGTCGTGATGGGCGAGGAGGCGACGCGATCGTTCGTTCCAGGCATGAGTGCGCTCCACAACCCAGCGCTTGGCCTGCACCACAAAGCCCGCAGGAGCCTCCTCGGGCCAAAGCGGCTGCTGGGCGGTTTGCCACGTCCCCGTACTGCGGTTGCCGGGATGACGCACGATGTGCACGGCAATGCCGTGGGTGAGTTCGATCGCTTGGGCGCTGCGCCCGCCATAGGCTGCGTCGGCATACAACGTCTGCAGGGTCGGCGCCTTGGCGCTGGCGGCAGCCACCACCGCAGCGGCCGCATCGCGATCCTGCACGCTGGCGGCCGTGACGCTCACGGCCAGCAGCAAGCCCAGGGTATCGACCACCAGATGGCGCTTGCGGCCCTTGACCTTCTTGCCCGCGTCAAAGCCGCTGGGGCCGCCTTGGGGCGTGCTGCGCGTGCTCTGCGCATCGATGATGGCGGCCGTGGGCATGGGGCTGCGTCCCATGCGCGCTCGCCACTGCTGGCGCAGCCGATCGTGCATGGCCTCGAACACCCCAGAATGCGCCCAGCCGCGAAAGGCCTTGTACACCGCGCGCCAGGGCGGGAACACCTCCTTGGGCAACAACCGCCAGGCGCAGCCCGTGCGCACGACGTACAGGCAGGCGTTGAGCAGCAGCCGGCGCTCATGCCGCGGCGGCGCACCGCGCCCACCCTGGCGCTCAAACAGATCGGCCAGCAGCGCCCACTCGGCATCGGTCAGATCGGTGTTCATGCCGCTTGTGCCGTCTGCGCGCCGGTGCAGCGCCTGGTAGCCCACGCGCGAGCGCACCACTGGCCGCGCGCTCAGCGCTCTTGCGCTGCGCGCGCACGCGCTGACGCCGGCCTCGCGCAAGGCCTTGCGCACGGTGGCCGAGCACACGCTCAGCGCACTGCGGTGGTTGAACTCCCGGGTGAGTTCGTCCAACGAGCAGCGCGGCATCTGCGTGGCAATCTCCACCAGCACCGCGTGGTGCTCGGGCCCAATGAGCGGTTTGCGTCCTGGGCGCCGCCCGCTGCGCTGTCGTTGCACTTGCTCCATTGCTCACCTCCTGCGTTGCGCCATTCACTTCGGCGTCCTGAAGGATTTAACGCATGGGAGATTGATTTGGGATACACCCTCTGAGAAGTTGTGAACGAACCCGCCGCGACAAGGGGTGCTGGTTTGCCCTAGGGCCGGTGCGGGCGCTTCGGTCTATGCTTATTGACCAAGTCAATTCCGCAGGAGCCCGTCATGTCCCGTCTGTTCCGTTTCTTCCTCGCCCTGTTCGGCGCCGCGCTCATCGCGCAGGGTGCCCAGGCAGCCGATGCCCCGATCAAGGTGGTCTACCACCTCAGTGAAGGCATTCCCCAGGCGTCACGCGCCATCGGCAACATCCGCAACCACCTCGCCGCCGACCCGACCGCCAAGATCGTCGTCGTCGCGCACGGCCTGGGCATCGACTTCCTGCTCGACGGCGCGACGAACCAGCAGGACCAGCCCTTCGCCGGCGCCATCAGCGACCTGGCCAACAAAGGCGTGGAATTCCGCGTCTGCAACAACACGCTCACCGCCCGCAAGATCGACCCCAAGCGGCTGGTGATGGAAGCCAAGATCGTGCCGTCGGGCGTGGCCGAAGTGGCCAAGCTGCAGGCCAAGGAAGGCTACGTCTACCTCAAGCCCTGACGCCCTCCTCCCTTTCTTCGGCGGCGCCTTCGGGCGCCGTTTGGTTTCGGGTAACGCTGAACAAGTCCCCGCGATGACGCGCGCCGGGCCGCGGGATGGGCTGCGAGGCGCAAAGCGCAGCCATAGCGTGGGCTATAGCGAGCATTTGCAACGAAACAGGCCGCCCGCCGCCGGGATGCGCGGCGCGCGCGGACTTGTTCAGCGTTGCCTTCAACCTTCCACCAGCCGATGAAAAGGCCGGGCGCGTAAGATCGGCCGGATGCAAACGCCCGAGATCGACGTGAGCGTGCAGACGCGCTACCTGCCCGAAGCCTCTGCACCGCTCGACGAGGTGTACAGCTTCGCCTACACCATTCGCATTCGCAACCTCGGCGCCGTGCCCGGGCAGCTGATTGCGCGGCACTGGATCATCGAGGACAGCGACGGCCTGCGCGAAGAGGTGCGCGGCCTCGGTGTGGTGGGGCACCAGCCACTGCTGCAACCCGGCGAGCNNTTCGAGTACACCAGCGGCTGCCGCCTGCACACGCCCACGGGCACCATGCGCGGCCGCTACCGCTTCGTCACCGACGAGGGCGAGCCCTTCGACGTGCCGATCGCCCCGTTCACGCTCGACGCCACCGGCCACCTCGGGCCCCGCACGCTGCACTAGGCGTCATGAAACGATCCGACCGCACCCGTCGCCCATGAATTTCCTCCCCGGCTGGCCGCCCGAGATCAACACCTTGCTGCTGTTCGGCCTGCTGCTGTTCGGCGGGGCGCTGGGCGGGTATTTCGCGCACCGGCTGCGCTGGCTGCCCAGCATCACCGGCTTCATGGCCGTGGGCCTGGCCGTGGGGCCGCAGGGGCTGGGGCTGATCGGCCCCGAGGGCATGGCCCAGGCGAAGATCATCGTTGACGTTGCGTTGGCGCTGATTCTCTACCGGCTCGGCCTTTCGCTGGACCTCAAGGCCTTGCTGGCGGACCGGCGGCTGCTGCTGGTGTCGCTGGCCGAAGGGGTGGCCACGTTTGTCTTCATCTACGCGGCGCTGGCGCTGGTGGGCGTGAGCGGCGTGGCGGCGGCGGTGATTGCCACCATCGGCATTTCGTCCTCGCCGGCAGTGCTGATCCACGTCGGCCACGAGCTCGGCGCCAGCGGCCCGGTGACGGAGCGCGCCCGCGCGCTGGTGGCGCTCAACAACATGATGGCCTTCGTCGCGTTCTCGGCGGTGCTGCCGGTGCTCTACCAGCACAACGACGCGGGCTGGGCGGTGACGCTGGGTGCGCCGGCGTGGCGGCTGCTCGGCTCGGCGGCGCTGGGCGTGGCGCTGGGCTGGCTGCTGCACTGGGCGGCGCGGCGCACCAAGCGCGCGTCGCAGTACCACCTGGCGCTGGTGATCGGGGCGGTGATGTTCGCGCTGGGCGGCTCGCAGTCGCTGCACCTGTCGGGGCTGTTCGCGCCGCTGGTGCTCGGGGTGACGGTGCGCAGCCTGGAGCAGCAAAGCCTGATCGCGGACCTGGAGTTCGGCGCGGCGTTCGAGCTGTTCTTCATTGCGCTGTTCGTGTACGCCGGCGCCAATCTGCACCTGGCCGAGATGTGGCATTACGCGGCGGCAGCCGGCGCCTTCGTGCTCGNNCGCGGCGCGGCCAAGCTGATCACCGTGGGCGGCGTGGGCTATCTCACGGGCGTGCCGGTGCGCCAGGGCCTGAGTGCGGGCCTGCTGCTGATGCCCATGGCGGGCCTGGCCATCGGGCTGACCGCGACCACGCTGAACCTGTTCCCCGAGCAGGGCGCGGCCGTTTCGGCCGTGGTGCTGGCGGCGGTGGCGGTGCTCGAAACCATCGGGCCGCCGGTTGCCGCGCAGGCCTTCCGCTGGTCGGGCGACCGGCTGGCCGCCGATGAAACCGACAAGGAGACGCATGGCTGAACTGCAAAGTTTCTGGGGCGAGTGGATCCGCCCTTCGGCGGGCTTTCCGGCGGTGCAGTGGGCGCTGCTGCTGGCCGCAGCCGCCCTGGCCGGCCAGCTGCTGCAGCGGTTGCTGGCGGTGCCGGCCATTCTGGGCTACTCGGTGGTGGGCGCGCTCGCCGGGCTGGGCGGCTTTGCGGCGAGCGCCTGGCCGCTGACCGGGCTGGGCCGCTTTCTGCTGGAACTGGGCTTGTCGGTGGTGCTGTTCGAGGCGGGCTCGCGGGTGTCGCTACGCTGGTTCCGCCACAACCCGATGGTGCTGGTGCAAAGCGTGCTGGAGGCGGGACTGAGCTTCCTGGCGGTGCGCACGCTGCTGACCTGGCTGGCCGTGCCCGATGCGGTGGCACTGCCACTGGCGCTGATCGGCATGGCGGCCTCGCCAGCGGTGTTCTCCAGGGTGGCGCTGGATTTGCGGGCCTCGGGGCCGGTGACGGAGCGCGCCCGCACGCTCACCACGCTCAACACTTTGTACGTGCTGACCATTGGCGGCGCGCTCGCGGGGCTCGGGGCATCCGCCGGTGGCGACGCGGCCGCAACGCCGCTGCGGCTGGCGACGCTGCAACCGGTGCTGGTGGTGCTGGGCTTGTCCTTCGTCGCGGCGGCGCTGATGGCGCTGGCCATGCGGCTGGTGCTGATGCTGCCGGCGGGCTTGGTCGAGCACACCGCCATCGTGCTGGTGGCGCTGCTGGCGGCCTTCACCACGCTGGGCGCGCACCTCGGCGGCTCGGCGCCGCTGGCCGGCCTGCTCGGCGGCTTGCTGCTCAAGCAGATCGACCCGCGGCCCTGGCGCTGGCCGGCCACGCTGCAGACGCTGGCCAGCCCCTTGGTGCTGCTGATGTTCGTGCTGGTGGCGGCGCTGGCCGCGCAGGGCGACTGGAGCCCCGCGCTCTGGGCCTCGGTGGCGGCGGTGCTGGCTGCGCGGCTGCTGGCCAAGGCGCTGGGCCTGGTGCTGGGCAGCGTGGGCGGCGCCTTGCGGCCCTCGCAGGCGCTGTGGGTGGCGGCGACGATGTCGCCCATGTCGGCGGTGGCGCTGGTGCTGACCTCGCAGTTCGCCAGCGCGCGGCCGGCCCAGGCGGCCGACATCGCCGCGCTCGCGCTGCCGGCGATTCTGGTGATGGAACTGCTCGGCGCGATGCTCGCGGCGCATGCGCTGCGCCGCGCAGGCGAATGCCCGCCGTCCGCGGGCCTGGGCGGCGGCACGCCCGCGCCGACGAGCACCGAGAAGGAGGCCGCGATGGCGCTTGAAGCCTTCACCACCTCGAGCGCGCTGTCGCTGGGCGTGGAACTCGAACTGCAACTGGTCAACACCCACGACTACGACCTCGCGCCCTATGCCGAGGACATGCTCCGCCTGATGCGCGCGCAGAAACTGCCGGGCAGCGTGGTGCCGGAGATGACCTCGGCGATGATCGAGATCTCCACCGGCGTGTGCCACAGCAGCGCGGAGGTGCTGTCGCAGCTCACGCAGATCCGCGATGCGCTGGTGCGCGCGGCCGACCGGCTGGGCATTGCGGTGTGCGGCGGCGGCACGCACCCGTTTCAGCTCTGGCACGAGCGGCGCATCTACGACAAGCCGCGGTTTCGTGAACTTTCGGCGCTGTACGGCTATCTTTCCAAGCAGTTCACCATCTTCGGCCAGCACGTGCATGTGGGCTGCCCCGACGCCGACACCGCGCTGCGCACGCTGCACCGCATGTCGCGCTACATCCCGCACTTCATTGCGCTGTCGGCGTCCTCGCCCTATGTGCAGGGGCACGACACGGCGTTCGATTCGGCGCGGCTCAACTCGGTGTTTGCCTTCCCGCTGTCGGGGCGCGCGCCCTTCGTCACGCGCTGGAGCGATTTCGAGGCCTACTTCGACAAGATGACGCGCACCGGCGTGGTCAAGAGCATGAAGGATTTCTACTGGGACATCCGGCCCAAGCCGGAGTACGGCACCATCGAAATCCGCGTGTTCGACACGCCGCTGACGGTCGAGCGCGCCGCGGCGCTGGCGGCGTACGTGCAGTGCCTGGGCGCATGGTTCATGCGCGCCGAGCCGTTCGAGCCGCGCGAGGACGACTACCTCGTCTACACCTACAACCGCTTCCAGGCCTGCCGCTTCGGGCTCGACGCGATCTACGTGGACCCTGGCAGCGGCGAGCACCTGCCGCTGCGCGAGCACCTGCTGCAGAGCTTCGAGCGGCTCGCGTCCTATGCGCAGACGCTCGACGCCACGGCCGGCCTGGCGCTGCTGCGCGAGAGCGTGGAGCGCAGCCACAACGACGCGCGCTGGCTGCGTGAGCAGCAGCAGTCGGCGCAGTGGCTCGGTGAAGTGGTGCGCCAGGCCGGTCGGCGGTTTCGCGCCGAGGCGCGTTGAGTCTGTGCGAGGCCGCGTGAACGAATCCGCTGCGCCCACATCCTTCACTGCATTGCCCCCGAACGCCTGCCCGCCACCGCCCCATGACCCTGCGCATCGGCATCACCGCGCGCCTGCTGCACGAGCCGCCGCCCGACCTCGGGCTGCCGCTCAAGCCGCTGCAGTTCCTCGAGAGCTCGATGGCGCACTGGATCATGGCGCACCGCGCGATTGCGCTGATGGTGCCCTTCATCGACGAACGCGCCCCGTTCGCCATGAATCCCGCGCCCACGGAAGACATCGTCGACCTGCTCGACGGCCTGGTGCTGCAAGGCGGCATCGACATCTCGCCCGAGGCCTACGGCGCCGAGCCGCTGCCCGGCCCCTGGCCGCACGACCCTGTGCGCGACCGCTACGAGCTCGCGCTGCTGCGCGCCTTCATCGCCGCGGGCAAGCCGGTGCTGGGCGTGTGCCGCGGCGCGCAGCTGCTCAACGTCGCGTTGGGTGGCACCCTGGTGCAGGACATTCCCACCCAACGCCCCGGCGCCGTGGTGCACCAGGACTTGAGCCGCTACGACCGCCTCACCCATGCCGTGCGCTTTACCGCTGGCTCCGACCTGCGGGAGATCTACGGCCCGGGAGCGCATCGCGTCACCAGCATCCACCATCAGTGCGTGGACCGGCTGGGCACGGGGCTCGCGGTCGAAGCGGTCTGCCCCGACGACGGGGTGATTGAGGCGATCCGCCTCAAAGGCGCAGGCTTTGGGCTGGGCGTGCAGTGGCACCCAGAGTTCCACCTTACCCAGCGCGACCAGGCGCTGGGCCTGCTCGACAGCGGGCCGATGATGCAGAGCTTTCTCGCCGCCGCACGCCAGCGCGCGCAGCGGCTGCGCGGCCGTGCGCGCGCCACCCCACCCCGGCGGCGCCGCAACCATGAGCGCGCTCGGTGAGTTCGAGCTGATCGAGCGCTTCTTTCACAGAAGCGACAAGACGGCGCCGGGCGTGGCCCTGGGCATCGGCGACGACTGCGCGCTGCTGGCCCCCACGGCGGGCCAGCAACTGGCCGTCTCCAGCGACATGCTGGTCGAGGGCCGGCACTTCCTCAGCACCGTCGCGCCCGATCGCCTGGGCCACAAGGCGCTGGCGGTCAACCTGTCCGACCTCGCCGCCTGCGGCGCGCGGCCGCTGGCCTTCACACTGGCGCTGGCCCTGCCGCGGCCCGACGCCGGCTGGCTGGAGGGCTTTGCGCGCGGGCTGTTCGCGCTGGCCGATGCGCACGGCTGCGCGCTGGTGGGCGGCGACACCACCGCCGGGCCGCTGAACCTGTGCATCACCGTCTTCGGCGAGGTGCCGCCGGGCCAGGCGCTGCGGCGCAGCGGCGCGCGCGTGGGCGACGAGGTGTGGGTCAGCGGCACGCCGGGCGAGGCGCGGCTGGCCCTGGAAGTCTTCCGCGGCACGCTGGCGCTGCCGCAGGCCGCCTTCGCGCGCGTGCGCGCCCGCATGGAGACGCCCACCCCGCGCGTGGCGCTGGGGCTTGCGCTGCGCGGCATCGCCAGCGCCTGCGCCGATGTGAGCGACGGACTCGCCGGCGACCTGGGCCACATCCTCACCGCCAGCGGCGTGGGCGCCTGCCTCGACATGCCAGTCGCTTCAATTTTGCTAGCGCAACCCGACCAGTTGGCGCTGGGGTATGGCGAAATTCCTGCGCAAACGCGGCTGGAATGCGTGCTCGCAGGCGGTGACGACTACGAACTCGTCTTCACCGCCCCCGAAAGCGCCCACGACGCCGTGCTTCGCGCCGCCGAGACGGCGGCCACCCCGGTCACCTGCATCGGCCGCATCGAGGCCGCGCCGGGCCTGCGCCTGCGCGAGCACGACGGCCGCGTGCGCCCCTGCCCCTACGGTGGCTTCGACCACTTCGGTTGATCGGCACTGGGCGCGCCGGCCGCGCCCATCCGCTCGACAAGCTCTGGGCTCCGGCGCCGCGAACGCCGCTGCGTATCATGCGCCCATGCCACTGACCGTTCCCGACACGCCTCCGCCTTCGACGCCGCAGGTGCCCCTCGGCGCCACCACCCTGCCCCCGCTGCCGCAGCGTGCCAGTGCGCACTTCATGCTCGCGCATCCGGCGCATGCGATTGCGCTGGGCTTTGGCTCGGGCTTGTCGCCGCTGGCGCCGGGCACCGCGGGCACGCTGTGGGCCTGGCTGGCCTGGCTTGCGCTCTCGCCCTGGCTCACGCCGGCGCNNAGCAAGGGGGTCATCGCCGCCTCGGTGCTGGTGGGCTGGTGGGCCTGCACCGTCACCGCGCGCCACCTCGCCACCGACGACCCCGGCGCCATCGTCTGGGACGAGGTGGTGGCTTTCTGGCTGGTGTTGTGGCTGGTGCTGCCCGCGGGCTTTTGGGCGCAACTCGCGGCCTTCGTGCTGTTCCGCTGGTTCGACGCCGTCAAGCGCGGCCCCGTGGGCTGGGCCGACCGGGTGTTTCACGGCCGCGGCTGGCGCGGCGGCTGGGGCATTCTGTTCGACGACCTGGTCGCCGCGTTCTGCACCCTGCTCGTGNATCGCCCTCTGGCGCGCGAGCTGAGAGCCAAGTCGCTCTATTTTCAGGAGCACACCATGACCGATTTCCGCTGGGATATTGCCGAAAAGCTGCAACAACTCGGCTGGATGCTGGCCACCGCCGAGAGCTGCACCGGCGGCCTCATCGCCGGCGCCTGCACCGACCTGGCGGGCTCGAGCGCCTGGTTCGAGCGCGGCTTCGTCACCTACTCCAACGCCGCCAAGACCGAACTGCTGGGCGTGGACGCCGCGCTCATCGAGCGCTTCGGCGCGGTGAGCGAACCCGTGGCGCGCGCCATGGCGCAAGGCGCGCTCCTGCATTCGCCGGCGCAGGTCAGCGCGGCCGTCACCGGCATCGCCGGCCCCACTGGGNGANGCGCGGAGAAGCCCGTGGGCACCGTCTGGTTCGGCTGGAGCCTGCGCGGCGCAGGCGGTGCGCTGCACACCGACACCGAACACCGCCGCTTCGACGGCGACCGCGCCGCCGTGCGCGCACAAACCGTCGCCCACGCGCTCGCCGGGGTGCTGCGGCGGATCGATGGCGCGGCCCGCAGCACCTGAACACCGCGGCTCACCGCGCCACCGAACCGCCGTCGGGGCCGGGTTCACACACGAACTCCAGCCATGGCCCGCACGGGCCTGACCGGCGGGCTGCACGCGGCGCGCAGGCCCCGAGGCGCGCGGCCTTACTTCACCCGGAACTGCTTGTGGCAGCTGGTGCAGTTGTCCTGCACGGCGACGACGGCGCGGCGGATGGCGTCGAGGTCGTCGCCTTTGGCGGCGGCGAGCAGGGTTTGCGTGGCGGCAACGTACTGCTCGCGCGCCTGGGTGAACTCGGCGGCCTGGCTCCAGACCTCGGGCCTGGCGCGGCTGGGCGGGTAGGTGGCGTCGGGGGTGAAGTAGGTCCAGGGCTGGGGCGCGAGGCGGGCGAGTTCCTCGGCCTGGGCGAGGAATTTNTCGCGCTTATAGGGCTCGCGCTCGCGCGCGACCAGGCCCATGGGCTCGAGCGTCTTGGCGAACTGCTTGAACAGCGCGCGGCGCTTGGCCACGGGCTGACCGGGGTGGTCGTCAGGCGGTTCGGCGCTGCAGGCGGCAAGCCACGCGGCGGCCAGCAGCACGAGCACCAACGCGGGCCCGCGCAGGCTGCGGATCATCGGATTCGGTTGCATGGGTGAGGGGCGTAAGACAGAACGCGCGCCGGCGGCACGCAAGAGAAACCGGCGGCGAGGCCGGCGACCGGTGGGTTCGAGCGGGCCGCGCGGTGAAAGTTCGCACGCCGCGCCTGCGCGCCATCGGCGCTGCGCGGCGCGCGCCGGGTGCGGCGCTCACTGCCCGCAGCACTTCTTGTATTTCTTGCCGCTGCCGCAGGGCNNAGGGTCGTTGCGGCCGGGCTGCGGCGCGCGGCGGATGGGGTCGATGCGCGGGCCCAGGCTGGCCCAGACGTCGTGCAGGTCGTAGACGGCCCAGATGGCGTCGGCATAGGTGTCCAGCCGCGACTCGCTCACGCTGGGCGGGCCGTCTTCGGCGAACGGGGAGAGCGTGGGCGGGTCGCGGTCGTCCTCGCTCAAGGCCACGATGGCGTCGAGGCTGGCGTCGATGATTTCGGCGGCTTCGCGGTCGCGCGGCAGCGCCCAGTCGTCGGGCCAGCTCTCCACGGCGTAGAGGAAGCCCACGGCCCAGATCTGCGCGAACGAGGGCAGCTCGCCGCCGCCGGCTTCCTGCTCGAAGGCGGCGCGCTCGTCCTCGGGCAACGCGGCGACCATGCCGCGCAGGTCCAGCACCTCGGGGGCGTAGGCGCGCGGGTCGTCGAGGTTCTCCACCTCGGCCTGCAGCGCGGCCTTGATCTGCGCGAGACGCCGCTCGAAAAGCTCGACGAAGCGCGCGGCCTGCGCGGCGTCGGCAAAGGCGCCGAACTCGGCGCCCTCGGCCCCGGGCTCGGGCGTGACGCCCAGCAGCACCTGCAGCGCCTCGGCGGTGGGCACGGGGCTGCGTGCGCAGGCGAGCGCGGCGAGAAAGCCCTCGCAGAACTCCCACTGCGGGATGTCTTCGTTGCGGGTGCGCAGCTCGTCGAGGATCTCGTCGAGGGTGTCGAAGTCTTCCGGCGCGAGCTCGGCGGCCTGCGGCGCAGGAGGGGTGGCGGGGTGGCGGTCATGCGGGGCCTCCTGCGGCAGGGGTGGGCGGGATCGAGGCGGCCGCCTCGGGAAAACCCGAAGTGTAGTCGCGCGCGGCGACGACGCCGTGTGCGGCCAGCCGCCGGCGCGTGGCCAGCACGGCGCGGTCTTTGCTGAGCAGCACGGCGCGGTGGGCGACGGCGAGGTCGATGAACTTCTGGTCGTCGGCGTCGCGGCAGACCACCGGGGCGCGCGGGGCGGCGCTCACGCGGTGGCTGTGCGCATCGAAGCGCGCCATGAGCTGCGCCGCATCCAGCCCGTAGTACGCGCAGCGCGGCGCGATCTGCGGGTAGTCGAGCACGCGGCGGAACTCTTCGCGCATGGCCTCGGTGACGATCCAGCGGTATG
Organism: Burkholderiaceae bacterium; assembly: GCA_013693755.1. Taxonomy (GTDB): domain Bacteria; phylum Pseudomonadota; class Gammaproteobacteria; order Burkholderiales; family Burkholderiaceae_C; genus Tibeticola. Next base: position 1,651,315 of record CP059256.1, on the reverse strand, counting down.
CACCGGCTTCGAGCGCGCGCGCCAGTGGCTGCGCGGCGGGGTCGGCGAACAGCAGCAGGTCCAGTGCGATGTTGGTGTCGAGCACCAGTGGGCTCGGCGCGCTCATGCGTGCGGCGGCGCGGCGTGCGGCGGGGCGGCGGGCGCGTCCACGGCCGGCTCGCCGGCGGCTGCGGGCCTGGCGCGCACCGCGCCGCGCACCAGGTCGAAGCGGAACAGCCGGCATTCGAGCGGGCCGTTCCACAGGGGCACGCGGCGGCTTTCANNGAGCCGCATCTTGGCCGGCAGCTTGAGGTCGGGGGTGAGCAGCCAGGCCGTCCAGCCGGGGTAGTGGTGCTTCCAGTGGCTGGCCAGGCGGGGNAAGAAGTCGCCGCCGCCGTCGTCGGTGTGGGCGGCTTCGCGCGCGCCAAAGCGCGGCACGTGGGCACCCGCACCAGCGCCNCGCCCTGCGCGCGCGCCGGCCACGCCGGCCACGGCGATGCGCTCGCCATAGGGCGGGTTGAGCAGCAGCACGCCGGGNGTCTCGCACGGGGGCATGCGCTGCAGCGCGTCGCCGCCGCGCAGCTGCACCGCGTGGGCGACACGGGCGCGCTCGGCGTTGCGCTGGGCGAAGTCCACCATGCGGTGCGCGACGTCGCTGCCGAACACCGGGGCGCGGGGTGCGTGCTCGGCGGCGCGGGCTTCGTCCTGCAGGCCCTGCCAGACGTGGGGCTGGAAGGGCAGCATCTTCTCGAAGGCGAAGCGGCGCTGGCTGCCCGCGGCGATGCCGCAGGCGATCTGCGCGGCCTCGATGACGATGGTGCCGCTGCCGCAGCAGGGGTCGTACAGCGGCACGCCGGCGGCGCAGCCACCCGCGTCGCCCGGGCTGGCCGCGTCATCCGGATCGGCCGCNGGCGGCAGCCTCGGGTGCCACCAGCCGCAGGCGGCGAGCATGGCCGCGGCGAGGGTTTCCTTCAGCGGCGCGTCGCCCTTGTCCACGCGCCAGCCGCGCTTGAACAGGGGTTCGCCGGAAGTGTCGATGTAGAGGGTGGCGGTGTCGGTGGTGAGGTGGGCGTGGATGCGCACGTCGGGGTGGCGGGTGTCCACATCCGGGCGCACGCCGCCGGCCCGGGCGCGGAAGCGGTCGGCCACGGCGTCCTTGATCTTGAGCGCGGCGAAGTTGAGGCTTTGCAGCGGGCTGTGCTGGGCGGTGAGCTCGATCTTGAAGCTCTGGCGCGGGGTGAACCAGTGCTCCCAGGGCACGCCGCTGGCGAGTTCATAGAGGTCGCGCTCGCTGCGGTAGGGGGCGTGGGCGAGTTGCACCAGCACGCGCTGGGCGAGCCGGCTGTGCAGGTTCAGCCGCAGGGCGTCGCGCCAGCTCGCGCGCACGCGCACGCCGCCGCGGTGGCTGAGCAGGTCGCGGCCCTGCGCGCCGGTGAGGGCGTGCACTTCCGACGCCAGAAGGTCCTCCACGCCGGCGGCGCAGGGCAGAAAGAGGGAGAGGTCGTTCAAGGGGCGGTGGGCGGCCGGTTCGGCGGCGGTGCGGAGAGGCGGTTGGGCGGGGGCGTTGGCAGGCGGGCCGCGTCACGGCGCCTTGCGCAGGTTGGCCGGGGCGATGCGCATGGCTTCGCGGTATTTGGCGACGGTGCGGCGCGCGCAGGCTATGCCTTGTTCCTTGAGCATGTCGGCGATCTGGCCGTCGCTCAAGGGGTGGGTGGGGTCTTCGGCGTCGATGAACTGGCGGATGAGCGCGCGCACGGCGGTGCTCGAGGCGCTGCCGCCGGCGTCAGTCTCCAGGCCGGAGCCGAAGAAGTACTTGAGTTCGAAGGTACCGCGCGGCGTGGCCATGTATTTGGCGGTGGTGACGCGGCTGACGGTGGATTCGTGCAGGCCGAGTTCGTCGGCGATCTCGCGCAGCACCAGCGGGCGCATGGCGAGTTCGCCGTGCACGAAGAAGCTCTTCTGCCGCTCGACGATGGCGCGCGAGACGCGCAGGATGGTGTCGAAGCGCTGCTGGATGTTCTTGATGAACCAGCGCGCCTCCTGCAGCCGCTGCTGCAGCGCGGCGCTGCCCTCGCCCTTGTGCTGGCGCAGCGCGCGGGCGTAGACGTCCTGCACGCGCAGGCGNGGCATGACGGCGGGGTTGAGCTGCACGGCGAAGCTCTGCTGCGCACCCTCGCCGCTGGCGGTGACGATGACGTCGGGGATGATGACGTTGCGCTCGGCATCGGCAAAGCGCCGGCCGGGCTTGGGTTCGAGCCGGGCGATGAGTGCGGCGGCGGCGCGCAGCTCGGCCTCGGTGTGGCCGGTGGCCGCCATGAGGCGCTTGAAGTCGCGCTTGGCGAGCAAGCCCAGCGGCTGCGCGACCACGTCCAGCGCCACGCGCGCCGTCACGTCNGCGGGGTGCTGGCGCAGGCGGTCCTGCAGCTGCAGGCGCAGGCACTCGGCGAGGTCGCGCGCGCCCACTCCCGCGGGGTCGAGCGACTGCAGCAGCCGCAGCGCCACGGTGAGGCGGTGCACGACTTCGTCGAAGCGCTCGATGTCGTCATGGCCGGCCAGCGCGGCGGCGAGGGATTCGAGCGGCTCTTCGAGGTAGCCGTCGTCGTCGAGCGAGTCGATGAGGAAGGACAGCGCGCCGGCATCGACCGCGTCGAGCCGCAGCGCCAGCGCCTGGGTGTGCAGGTGTTCGTGCAGCGACAGCGGGGTGCGCGCGAGTTCGCCGGCCTGGGTTTCGTCGTCGTCNCTCGGGGCGTTGCCGGCGCGGGCCAGGGTGTCGGCGCCCCAGTCGTCGGGGTCGGCGCCGTCGCTGGCGCCCTCGTCGGCCTCCCAGCGCTCGGGCACGTCGATTTCCGCGCTTTTCTCCTCGGATGCCAGCGCCGAATGGTCAGGTTCTGCTACAGAAAAATGATCGTCCGACAGGCGGTCGGCCTGGGGCTCGTCGGCGCTCGGCACCCCGGCGGCGTCGGCATCGGCCTCGGCGGGCGTGTCGGACGTGGGCAGGCCCTCGGCCTCGGCGTCGTCGCTGNNACGCGCTCGAAAGGGGTTGTCGTCGAGCATCTGGCCGACTTCCTGCTCGAGCTCGAGCGTGGACATCTGCAGCAGCCGGATCGACTGCTGCAGCTGCGGCGTGAGCGCCAGATGCTGCGAAACGCGCAGCGACAAGCCCTGCTTCATGGCAGAACCGCACCCATGGCTTACATGCGGAAGTGTTCGCCGAGATAGACGCGGCGCACCTCGGGGTTGTCGACGATGGCCGCGGGCGTGCCCTGGGCGAGCAGGCTGCCATCGCTGATGATGAAGGCGTGGTCGCAGATGCCCAGCGTCTCGCGCACGTTGTGGTCGGTGATGAGCACGCCGATGCCGCGCGACTTGAGGAAGGCGACGATGCGCTGGATTTCGATCACCGCGATCGGGTCGATGCCGGCGAACGGCTCGTCGAGCAGGATGAAGCGCGGCTGCGTGGCCAGCGCGCGGGCGATTTCCACGCGCCGGCGCTCACCGCCGGAGAGCGCGATGGCGGGCGAGTCGCGCAGGTGCTCCACGCGCAGGTCTTCGAGCAGGGCGGTCAGCCGCCGTTCGATTTCCGCGCTCGGGTAGGGGCGGCCTTCGGCGTCGCGCTGGAGCTCGAGCACGGCGCGCACGTTGTCCTCGACCGAGAGCTTGCGGAAGATCGACGCCTCCTGCGGCAGGTAGGACAGGCCCAGGCGCGCGCGGCGGTGGATGGGCAGGCGCTCGATGCGCCGGTCGTCGATGAGGATCTCGCCCGCGTCGGGCCGCACCAGGCCAACGATCATGTAGAACGACGTGGTCTTGCCCGCGCCGTTGGGCCCGAGCAGGCCCACCACCTCGCCTTCGAGCACGCGCAGCGACACGTCGCGCACCACCACGCGCGGCCCGTAGGCCTTGCGCAGATGCCGCACCTCGAGCCGGCTGCGCGCCAGGGCCGCCGCGTCGAACCCGTCGGCCACCGGGGCCGCCGTCTCGCCGGCCCGCCCGGCAGCCGCTTCGGGAGCCGCGGCGCGCAGCCCTCGTCCACGGCGTGGGCTGGCGGCGGGCTCACCGGCTCGCTCCGCCCAGGGCGCTGCTCGGGCGCAGCGGCGCGGCAGGGGCACTGGCCGCACTGGCGGCGCTGGCCGCCGCCGAGGCNNCGCAGGCCGCGGGCCGATGACGGCGCGCACGCGGCCGCCGCCGGGAGTGTCCTTCACGCCATCGACGCTGAACTGCTCGGTGCGGTTGTCGTAGACGATGAGGTTGCCGGTGACCTCGTCGCTGAGCGTGGCGCCGCGCAGGCGGCGCAGCTCGGCCTCGCGGATGAAGCGCACGGTGTCGGTCGGGCCGTCGTATTCGATGCGCTCGGCCTCGCCCTCGATGTACTCGTCCACGCCCTCGCGCTTCTGCCGGAANAAGGCGCGCTCGCCGGGCGCGGCGGTCAGGGTGGCGAACTGGTTGCCCTGCGCGTCCTGCCGCACCACGAGCTGCGCGCCGCGCATGCGGATGCTGCCCTTGCTGACGTTGACGCGGCCGGTGAAGGTGCTGGTCTGCGTCTTGTCCTCGTAGCGCAGCGCGTCGGACTCGATGTTCATCGGCTGATCGCGGTCGGCCCGCTCGGCCCAGGCCAGCGGGGCCAGGGCCAGCAGGGCGCACACGCCGGCGAGGATGTAAGTGTTCTTCATAAAGGCATGAAACTTGCTGCCGATTGTACGGAGCGAATCGTGCGGCCCGGGCTTCATCGGCACCGCCGCGCGCAAAAAGAGGCCGCCCGGCGGCGGCCTCGGGTGCGGCGGGCAGCGCCCGGCCCAGCGGCCTCAGGCGACCATGCGCTTGGCGGCCTCGTGGTGGTGGGCCTGCAGCCGGCTCTTGTGCTGCACGACCTGGCGATCGAGCTTGTCCATCAGTTCGTCGATGGCGGCGTAGAGGTCTTCATGGGCCGACTGGGCGAACAAGTCGTTGCCCTTGACGTGAACGGTGCACTCGGCGCGCTGGCGCTTGTCCTTTTCCTTCTGGTTGTCCACGGTGAGAATCACCTTGACGTCGACGACCTGGTCGAAGTGGCGAATGATCCGATCGAGCTTGGTGGTCACGTACTCGCGCAGCGCGGGNGTGACTTCGAGATGGTGACCGCTGATCGTCAGGTTCATGAGTAGCCTCCTGTTGCTCTCGGGGTTGGTCACGCCGCGGCGGCCTGAAGCGCCGCGGCTGGGGCGTCGCCGCTGCGACGGCCTGAACCCACTATGCCCCCGTTCAAGGGCTTTGGCAATGCGCGCGGCCAAGTCCATGTCAGGGCGCCGGATTGGCCTTCGCAAGCGTCATATTCGGATGCCATAATCGACGAGGACTTTCGAGGAATACCCCATGGAGAACGGCCCGAGTCGCTAGCTTTCGGCTCCCTGCACGTGCGGGAACCGAAAGCGTGTCTGTTCCTGTTTCCGTCCCGTCCCACGTGCCCAGCGTCAACCCAGGGAGCCTCCGGTGCTCAACGTCTTCACCCTCGTCAACGGCCGCCTGTTCCAGGAAGAGATCGACTCGCTCGAGGAGCTGTCGAAATTCCAGCCGGTGTGGGTCGATCTGGAGTCGCCCACGCTGGAGGAAAAGCGCTGGGTCAAGCAGTATTTCGGCCTGTCCATTCCCGAAGACGCGATGGACGAGGACATCGAAGAGTCCGCGCGCTTCTACGAAGAGGACAACGGCGAGCTGCACATCCGCAGCGACTTCCTCATCGACGACCACGAGCAGCCGCGCACCGTGCGCGTGGCCTTCATCCTCAACCAGCACAACACCGAGCTCAAGAGCCGCGGCGTGCTGTTCTCCATCCATGACGAGGACGTGCCGGTGTTTAGGCTGCTGCGCATGCGCGNNCGCCGCGCCCCAGGCCTGATCGAGGATGCCAAGGAGGTGCTGCTCAAGCTCTTCGACGCGGATGCCGAATACTCCGCCGACACGCTGGAGGACATCTACGACCAGCTCGAGCGCGCCGGCAAGCTCGTGCTCTCGGGCGACGTGACCGACGCCGTCGCCGGCGAGGTGCTGGGCATGATCGCGCGCCAGGAGGACTTGAACGGCCGCATCCGCCGCAACATGATGGACACGCGCCGCGCGGTCAGCTTCATGATGCGCAGCAAGATGCTCAACGCCGAGCAGTTCGAGGAGGCGCGCCAGCTGCTGCGCGACATCGACAGCCTCGACAGCCACACCGCCTTCCTGTTCGACAAGATCAACTTCCTGATGGACGCCACCGTCGGCTTCATCAACATCAACCAGAACAAGATCATCAAGATCTTCTCCGTGGCCAGCGTGGCGCTGCTGCCGCCCACGCTGATTGCCAGCGTCTACGGCATGAACTTCAAATACATGCCCGAGCTGGAGTGGCAGATCGGCTACCCGTTCGCCATCGGGCTGATGGTCGCCTCGGCCGTGGTGCCGATGATGTATTTCCGCCGCCGCGGCTGGCTCAAGTAAGCCTGTCGGCAGGATTTTTCAGGTTTTCTGCCCAGACCCCAGCGCCAACCGGTCAGCAGGCGCTATCATTTTTGATATCCACCAGCAGCGCATCGACCACCGCCAGGCTGTAGGGGCTGGCCACCGTGCGCACGAAGCGGGTGAAGTCGGTGTGCGCGGCGTCGTCGGCGCGGTCGGAAATCGTGCGCACCACCGCCAGCGGCACGCCGCAGTCGTGGCAGACCTGCGCAAACGCCGCGCCCTCCATCTCCACGGCCAGCGCCTCGGGCAGCGCCTGCTGCAGCGCCCGGCTCTCCGCCGCGGTGGAGACGAAGCGGTCACCGCTGACCAACAGCCCCGTGTGCACCCGCGGCGCGTGCAGGCCCAGCGCGGCCAGCGCCTCGTCCAACCCATGCTGCGAGGCCGCCTGCAAGGCCGCCTGCGCCGCGCGCGCACATGGGTCNGTCAGCGCCGCGTCGGCCTCGTAGCGCGCGCGGCCGTGCGCGGGCACGACGTACTTCGGAAAGATCGGCGAGGCATCGAAATCGTGCTGCAGAAAGGCCTCGGCCACCACCACGTCGCCCACCGCCACTTCACGCGCCAGGCCGCCGGCCACCCCGGTGAACACCACGGCCCGCGCCCTGAAATGCTCGGCCAGCAGCACCGCCGTGGTGGCTGCGGCCACCTTGCCGATACCCGACAGCGTGGCCACCACCGGCACGCCGCGCCAGTGGCCCAGCAGAAAGTCGCGCCCGGCCACGCGCTGCACCCGCGCCTCGGACAGGCGCGCGAGCACGGCGTCGAGCTCCTCGCGCATGGCGCTGACGAGGGCGAGCGGTTGGTCTTTCATGGTGCGGGGCGTGGGTTCGCAGATGACAAAGGCGGCCGTGGCCGCCTTTTCATTGTGCCCTGGGGCGATACGTCAGGTGGCGATCAGCGCTTGTCGCGCAGTTCGCGCCGCAGGATCTTGCCCACCGGCGTCTTGGGCAGCTCGGTGCGGAACTCGACGATCTTGGGCTGCTTGTAGCCGGTGAGGTTGTCGCGGCAGAACGCGCGCACCGCGGCTTCGGTCAGGCCCGGCCCNTTCCTGACGATGACGAGCTTGACCGCCTCGCCCGATTTCTCGTCGGGGATGCCCACCGCCGCGCACTCGAGCACGCCGGGGCATTCGGCCACGGTCTCCTCGATCTCGTTGGGATAGACGTTGAAGCCGCTGACCAGAATCATGTCCTTCTTGCGGTCCACGATGCGGAAATAGCCGCGCTCGTCCATCACGCCCACGTCGCCGGTGCGGAAGTAGCCCTCGGCCGTCATCACCTTGGCCGTCTCGTCGGGCCGCTGCCAGTAGCCGGCCATCACCTGCGGGCCCTTGATGGCGATCTCGCCGGGCTGCCCGCGCGGAACCTCGTGGCCCTCGTCGTCGAGCAGCTTGATGTCGGTGCTGGGCAGCGGCACGCCGATGGTGCCGGTGAATTCGGTGCTGGTGGTCGGGTTGCAGCAGGCCGAGGGGCTGGTCTCCGACAGGCCATAGCCCTCACAGATCGGGCAGCCCGTCTTCTCCAGCCACAGCCGCGCCACCGCGCTCTGCACCGCCGTGCCGCCGCCGAGCGAGACCTTCAGGTGCGACCAGTCCACCTTGTTGAAGTCGGGGTGGTTGGCCAGCGCGTTGAACAAGGTGTTCACCGCCGGGAAGCTGTGCACCGTGTGCTTGGAGAGCTCCTGCAGCACCGCCGGAATGTCGCGCGGGTTGGGGATGAGCACCAGCTTGCCGCCGGTGCGCATCGTCAGCATCATGCCCACGGTGAAGGCGAAGATGTGGTAGAGCGGCAGCGCACACACCGTGGTGGGCTGCTCGCCGGCCGGAATCTTGTCCATCACCGGCTGGTTCCAGGCCTCGGACTGCAGCACGTTGGCGATGATGTTGCGATGCAGCAGCGCCGCGCCCTTGGACACGCCCGTGGTGCCGCCGGTGTACTGCAGCACGGCCACGTCGTCGGCCGCGACCGCCGGCGCCTTGAACGGCNNGCGCGTGCCGCGCGCAATGGCCTCGTTGAAGCGCACCGCCTGCGGCAGGTTGAACGGCGGCACCATCTTGCGCTTGTTGCGGATCACGTAGTTGACCACCGCGCCCTTGAGCAGGCCCAGCATGTCGCCGAAGGCGCACAGCACCACATGGCGCACCTCGGTGTGGCCGATGCACTGCTCCAGCGTGTGCGCGAAGTTCTCGATGATGACGATGGCCTTGGCGCCCGAGTCCTTGAGCTGGTGCTCCAGCTCGCGCGGCGTGTACAGCGGGTTGACGTTGACCACGATGAGCCCCGCGCGCAGGATGGCCGCCACCGCCACCGGGTACTGCGGCACGTTGGGCATCATGATGGCCACGCGGTCGCCCTTGACCAGCCCGAAGCTCTGGAAATACGCCGCCAGCGCCTGGCTCAGCGAATCCACCTGCGCATAGCTGACGTCCTTGCCCATGAAGCTGTAGGCCGTGCGCGAGGCGAAATTGCGAAAGCTCTCCTCCATCAGCGCCACCAGCGAGCGGTACTGCGAGGGGTCGATCTCGGCGGGCACACCCGGCGGATAAGCACTCAGCCAGGGGCGGTTGGCAACGCTGGGTGTTGGTTCGGACATGAAGGCTCTCCACGGTGAAACAAGCGACGGCATTATCCGGACAGGGCCTCGAATTGCCTCGCACGTTTTCCCTGACGCGATTCTGACGTATCACTCTAAACGCAGGTGACAGGCACCCCGCGCGCTACAAAAAACAAAGAGCCGTCATCGCCGGTTCAGCACCTAGCGCCCTGTCGATCTGCTGCGACAACTCCAAGCCTTGCTCCTGCTTGAACAACAGTGTAAACACCGCACGCCCNCCACTGTTCGCCGCCCAAACCCGGCCCACCTGGCCCTTTTCGATCTCCGACGGGACGTTTCGCAGATGCTCGCCCTTGTACTCCGCGACGAAAAGACGACTGTCCTGTAACTCGCACACGAAGTCCGGGTAGAACCGTCCGCGCGAGGTCGGCAGCCAGAACCCCGCCACCGGGTCGGAATCCAGGTTGCGCACCCAGCGCTTGATCAACGGATGTCCGTCAAGCGCAATCGCACACTTCCACTCTTCGCCGCCGTCCTCCAAATCAGACGGCACCGGATAGAAATGTTTGGTAAACCGAAACTTGCCCCGGTAGCGCTTATTGGCCGGTACTGGGTAACAGGCCGGATCGAAATGGAAGGCGTAGGCCGGGCTGGCTTCCAGCGACCAGCCACCATCAAGCACCAGTTGTTGGAACGCCGCCCGTGACGCCTTGTCACGCAGCTCGGCGATGCGTAAGGCCAGGCGCTGCACCAGCGGGTACTGGTGGCGCACCAGCTGCCCCAGCGGGATGCGCTGGTCGTTGATCAGGTGCAGCACCGTCGCCAGCACAAAGGCGCGCAGTTGGGCAGGCGTCACATCCCGCGCCACGTTGCGCGACGGATGCTGCAACTCTTCGCTCAGCCAGCGCGCCAGGTCTTCGGCGCTGATGGTGGGCTCCACGCTGTCCAGCGGCAGCTGCGCGGCATCACCGCGGCCCACCCGCAGGCGCTGCCCGTCCAAGTACACCTCCCACAAGCTGCCCTGCTCCACCATGGCGAAGCCCTGCAGGCTCACGGGTTCGGCCAGCAGGTTCAGGTCCACCTCTTCGGTGACGGCTTCGCGCTCGAGCAACTGCAGCTCGCCTTGCGCGCCATCGGGCCGGTAGCACAGGCGCGGCACCGGTGCAAACACCTCGCCCCGGTTGCACGGCGCCTGCGCGCCCGCCACCAGGGCGTTGTGCCGCTCAATCTGCTGCGTCACCTGTTCGCGCTGTTTGCCGCGCTGCGCCGCCACCAGTTCGGTCGCCAGGGCCTCGCCCACCTCGCCACGCAACTGCACGCGCTGGCGCTCGCCGTCGGTGCTCACGGTAGCCAGCCCATGCGCCACGGCATCGGCCACCGCCTGCGGCAGTGCCTTGCCCGCCGGCAGGTCCAACGTCAGCGAGGGCAGCACTGGCTCGGCACGCGTCTGCGCGAACAACGGCCCGGCGTCCATACCATCCAGAGGCAACTGCGGCGCGATCATGGACGCCATGTCCAGCGGGTCAAAGCCCATGCCGTCGATCAGCCGGTCGGCCAGGGCATTGGCCGCCCGGCCGGTTTCGGCCTCGGTCACATGGGCATAGGCCTTGTCCAGCGCGGGCCGGGTGCGCTGCGTCGCGTAAGGCATGCGCAGCACCCGGCCCAGCAACTGCTCCACCGCCGTGGCCGAGCGGATGCTCTGCACCGAGCACAGGATGTAAGCGAACGGACAGTCCCAGCCCTCGCGCAGGGCCTGCACCGTGATGATGTAGCGCACCGGACAGTCGCGCGCCGCCAGNTCCAGCCCATCCAGCTCGCGCTGGGTCCCGGTGGCCACCTTCACCTGATCGGCCGGAATCTCCAGCTCGTCCACCAGGTGCGCGCGCAGCACGTCCACGTTTACCGGCTCGGTGCTGTTCTGCGCCTGCAGCAGCACGATGGGGCGGATGTAGGCGCCCGTGGTTGCCTCTTCCCGCTGCGCTTCCGCCTCCAGCAGGCGCTGGTTCTGCACCGCGTCGAACACCGCCGCCTGCCAGCCCCGCGTGTGTTCTATCAAGGCAATCGGCATCTTGATCATGTGCTCGGCCTGCAACTGCTGGGCCGACACATGGAACAGCACATTGGTGCGCTTGGGGACAGGTGTGGCCGTCAGTTCCAGAATCAGCGCTGGGTTCAGGCGCTGGAGCGCCTCGAAGCTGCGCTCGGTCTTGGTGTTGTGCGCCTCGTCCACGATCACATACGGCCGCCGCAGCGCCAGCCAGTTGGCCAGGCTCCAGCGCGGCTGGCCCACAAANCGCCCCAGCATGTCGCGCCCTGCCTTGGCCGAGGCGGCTTCTTCCGCCGTCACCAGCGCGTTGGGCAACTCGTGCAAACCGCGCAGCACGTGGGCGGGCAGACCGCGAAAGTGCGGCTCGAACGCCTCGCTGAACGCGTACACATTGCGCTGCCCGGTGTCTTCGATGCGAAAGCTCTGGATGGTGGCCACCACCACCACGGCGCGGGTGTCAAAGTCTTGCGGCGAGAGCGTGGCCAGTTCGTCCAGGTCGCACACGCGCACGCTGTCGCCACAGCCTTGGGCCAACGCCTCGCGGAACGGGTGGCCCGGCGTGGACAGCGCCGCCAGCGTCTGGCCGCGAATGGTGTCGCTGGGCACCAGCCACAGCGCCAGCGGGTGCGCGGTGTCGCCGTACCCGTTGGATGGCCATTCGCGCGCCATGCGGCCCACGGCGTGCGCGGCCAGCAGCGTCTTGCCGCCGCCGGTGGGGATGCGCAGGCACACGCACGGCGTGTCGCCAAACGGCTCGGGGTGGTAGCCGTAGCCGGTCTGCGCCTCAAACGCGCTGCGCGGNCCGCTCAGGCGCGCGGCGCGCAGGTATTTGTCCAGATCGTCCAGCGCCGCCTCCTGGTAGCGCTTGAGCTGCAACGTGGCCATAGGTGGCTCCCTGTATGCTGGTTTTTCTTGGTTCAGTGCGGCACCGAATGCGCAGAGCGGCGCCGCGTCAGCGCGGCACCGCGTGTGGCAACTGCTTGAAGCGGATGCCTTCGGCCGCCAGCCGCGCGTCGCCCAGGCGGCAGGCTTCGCCGTACACGACCTTCGGGCCTTCGTGCCCGCACAGCGCGTTCAGCGCCTGCAGCACCGCCGTGGTCAGCACGTTGCCGCCGGCCGGGCGCCGGTCGCCCAGGATGCCGTTGAACAGCAGGTAGTACGCGGTGCCTTCGTGCACGCCAAGCAAAGGCAAGCGTGCAGCGTTCGGCGCGGCCTCCAGCGGCAAGGCGGTGCCGGTCTCGCGCATCCAGATGAAGGCGGCCAGGTCGGCAAAGCGCACCTCGGGGTGGATGTCGCCTTGCGCGTCGAACAGCGGAGCGCCCAGCTGCAGCATCTGAAAACCTCCGCCGCCTTGCCAGCCCACCGCCGTGCTGATGCCGCCCTGCTCGCCGTCCACCACTTTTTGCAGGCGCGGCAGGCAGTGGGTCACGGCGTGTTCGCCCATCTCGATGCCGATCCAGCGCCGGCCCATCTTGTGGGCGACGGCGGCGGTGGTGCCGCTGCCGAGGAAGCTGTCGAGCACGAGGTCGCCGGAATTGGTGGCGATGTGGATGATCTCCGCAATCAAACGTTCTGGTTTTGGCGTGCCAAACGGCTCGCCGTCCGCAAGCGCCTTCTGTTCTACCTTTGCTTGTCTGTTGTGGCCTGTGCGCGTGAGGTCAATCCAAAGTGTCGAGGGTGGTAACGGCTTCATGTCCTCCAAGTAAGTTCGGCGGCGAATACCAGTCATTTGTTCGTTGAAACGGATCTCACCGCTCGCCAATTTGGCATACATCGTTTCTCTCTCCCACCGCCAACCGTTTGCCGGGTGATGAATGCGATTTCCGTTCGGTGCTATCAAGTCGTATTTCAAGTTTTCCCGGGGCTTCGGCGAGTTCAACGGGTTNACCGTCAAACCATGACCTCGTGGATCGTTATCTGGATTCTTGAAATGAGAGCGCTTCTCCGAAGCGTCCAATTTATTGGTCAACCAACCCGATGTTCGAGAGAACACAAGCATGTGGTTGTGGTCGACAGAGAACGTTTTGGCGTCATTGTTGCTGTTGTCGCTTGATCGCCAGACAACATTCGCCACAAAGTTTCCCCGCCCAAACACCTCATCCATCAACACCTTGAGGTAGTGCCCCTCGTGGTCGTCGATGGTCACCCAGATGGAGCCGTCCTCGCTCAGCAGCTCGCGCAGCAGTTGCAGCCGCGGCAGCATCATGCTCAGCCACTGGCTGTGCTCCAGGTTGTCGTCGTAGTGCTCGAACGCGCTCTTGGTGTTGTACGGCGGGTCGATGAAGATGCACTTGACCCGGCCCCGATAGAAGGGCAGCAGAGCCTTGAGCGCCTCCAGGTTGTCGCCCTGAATGAGCAGGTTGCCGGCGTGGGCCGGGTCGCCGAACACGTGGCCGGCGGCATGGGGCCGCAGCACGCGGGTGGGCACCCGGGCAGCGGTCTGGAAGGCGGCTTCACGGTGAAGCCAGTCGAGGGTGGGCATGCGGTTGTTGGACTACAGAAAAATGAACGGCGGGGTCAGCCCCGGTGACCAGGGTCGGTCGGCACCGGCCGAGCCTGTACTCACCATGGCGTCCAGTGTTTCACGGTGGAACAGGTCCAGGTAGGGCTGGTAGCGCCAGAGGCGGTTGCGTTCATACCCAGTCACCTCGCGCAACCAGCCGCGCGACTCGAAGTCCGCCACCAGTTTGGCAGCGGTGGGAAAGGTGCAGCCCATGAGCCTGGCCACACTGTTGACCGACACCGTCGGGTAGCGGAACAGGTGGTCCAGCAAGGTAAGCGCCTTGGCATTCTTGGCGACATCGCTGCGATGTGCGTCGCGCAGTGCCACGATGTCTTTGGCGGTCTGGGTGGCGGCCAGGGCGGTGGTGCTGACACCGCGCAAGAAGAACATCAGCCACTGTTCCCAGTGACCGTGCAGGCGGATGGCGGTGAGGCGGTCGTAGTACTCGGCCCGGTGGGCCTTCAGGTAAAGCGACAGGTAGAGCAGGGGCCGGGACAGCGCCTTTTCTTCGCACAGCATGAGGGTGATGAGCAGGCGCCCCACGCGGCCGTTGCCGTCCAGAAAGGGGTGGATGGTTTCAAACTGGGCGTGGGCCAGACCGCAGCGGATGAGCAATGGCACCCGCGCGCGTTCTGTGTGCAGGAAGGTTTCGAGTTGCCCCATAACGTTCATGACCTCATGGGGCGGCGGCGGGATGAAGCTGGCGTCGCGCAGTGTGCTGCCGCGTCCGCCGATCCAGTTCTGCGAGGTGCGGAATTCGCCGGGCGACTTTTCACCACCGCGCACGCCCTTCATCAGCTCGGCGTGGATTTCACGCAGCAGGCGCAGCGAGNNCGGCAGTTCGGAAAGCCTCTGGAGCCCATGGTTCATGGCCCGAACATAGTTGACGACTTCTTCAACGTCTTTGGGNGTGTCGTCCCGCAGTGCATCGGCTTCGAAGGCCAGCACGTCTTCCAGCGTGCTCTGGGTGCCTTCGATCTGAGAAAANAGCACGGCTTCGTGGCGCACATACATGGCCACGAAAAGGTCGGGGTTGGGCAGCATGGCAGCCAGCGCATCCAGCCTGCCAATGTTGCGATCGGCCTCGGACAGCAGGGTCTGCAGTTCGCCGCTGTAGATCAACGGAGGATCCGGTGGCAGTGGAGCCGGGATGAAGGCTTTGTAGCCTGTGGTTTGCTGAACGAACCGTCCCGCCCGATAGAGGTGATCCATGGGGTTTGCTTTAACAAAAAGTCTTTGCTCTGGCTCTTGATAAATTTTCTCATGATTTTTTATCAAGAATGTCTGGTCGAAGGCTTGTTAAAGAGATCAGTGAAAGCCGCAGACAAAAAAGGGGCCATGGCCCCTTCTTCCTGTGGTTGAGCAGGGCCTTAGCCGCGCAGTGCGGCCAGCACCTCATCGAGCATCTTCTTGGCATCGCCGAACAACATGCGGTTGTTGTCCTTGTAGAAGAGCGGGTTGTCCACGCCGGCGTAGCCGCTGGCCATGGAGCGCTTCATGACGATGCTGGTGCGCGCCTTCCAGACCTCGAGCACCGGCATGCCCGCGATCGGGCTGCCCGGCACCTCCTGCGCGGCCGGGTTCACGATGTCGTTGGCGCCGATGACCATGGCCACGTCGGCATCGGGNAAGTCCTCGTTGATCTCGTCCATCTCGAAGACGATGTCGTAGGGCACCTTGGCCTCGGCCAGCAGCACGTTCATATGGCCCGGCATGCGGCCAGCCACCGGGTGAATGGCAAAGCGCACGTTCACGCCCTTCTCGCGCAGCAGCCGGGTGATTTCCGAAACCGTGTGCTGCGCCTGCGCCACCGCCATGCCGTAGCCCGGCACGATGATGACGTTCTTCGCCTCGCGCAGCAGTTCGGCCGTCTCGGCCGCGCTGATGGGGTTGACCTCGCCGGTGGGCTGCTCCGCGCCGCCACCGCCCTGGGGTTTTTGCTCGGTGGTGCCGAAACCNCCGGCGATCACGCTGATGAAGCTGCGGTTCATCGCGTTGCACATGATGTAGGACAGGATCGCGCCGCTCGAGCCCACCAGCGCGCCGGTGACGATGAGCAAGTCGTTCGACAGCATGAAGCCCGTGGCCGCCGCCGCCCAGCCCGAGTAGCTGTTGAGCATGGACACCACCACCGGCATGTCCGCGCCGCCGATGGCCATGACCATGTGGATGCCGAACAGCAGCGCCACCACCGTCATGATGGCCAGCGGCACCAGGCCGGCCTGCACCGTCTCGGCCTGCAGGTAGGCGCGGCCGAAGCCGATCACCACCAGCAGACCAACGAGGTTGAGCCAGTGCCGCGCGGGCAGCAGCAGCGGCTTGCCGCCGATGCGGCCNCGNAGCTTGCCGAACGCGATGAGCGAGCCCGAGAAGGTCACCGCCCCGATGAAGATGCCGATGTAGATCTCCAGCTCATGCACGGTGCGCGCCGCACCGCTGTAGGCCGCCACGGCCGAGGGGTCGATGGCGGTGGCATAGCCCACCAGCACCGCGGCCAGGCCGACCATGCTGTGCATGAGGGCGACGAGCTCGGGCATCTGCGTCATCTGCACCGTGCGCGCCGCGTACAGGCCGATGGCCGCGCCCACGAGCATGGCGCCGATGATCCAGGGCAGGCCCTGCGCCGTCACCGCCGGGCCGAAGACGGTGGCCAGCACCGCCAGCGCCATGCCGACGATGCCGTAGAGGTTGCCGCGGCGCGCCGTTTCCTGATTGGACAGGCCGCCGAGGNNCTGAGGATGAACAGAATGGTCGCTCCGATGTAGGCGACGGCGGTCAGACTGGTGGACATGCGTCGTCTCCTCTCACTTGCGGAACATGGCCAGCATGCGCTGGGTCACGGCGAAGCCGCCGAACATGTTGATGGCGGTGAGCACGATGCCCGCAGCCGCCAGCCAGCGGATCCAGTCGTCGGGNCCGCTCGGCCGCGCCGGTGGGCGGATCTGCACCAGCGCCCCGATGGCGATGATGGAGCTGATGGCATTGGTCACGCTCATGAGCGGCGTGTGCAGCGCGGGCTTGACGTTCCACACCACCATGTAGCCGACGAAGCAGGCCAGCACGAACACCGTGAAGTGCGACAGGAACTCGCGCGGCGCATACATGCCCACCACCCAGAACAAGGCGGCGGCCAGCCCGAACAGCACCGCCAGCCGCGGCCCGGGCATGGGGCCGCTGGGCTCGCCATGCGCCTTCTTCGGCGGCGCAGCCACCGCGGCGGCGGCGGGCTTGGCGGGTGCGGGCGGCGCCTTGGGCGCCGGTGCGGGCCAGGTGATCTGGCCGTCCTTGATGACGGTGAGGCCGCGGATGGCGTCGTCCTCCATGTTGACGTGGATGACGCCATCCTTCGTCTTGCACAGCTCTTCGGTCAGGCGCAGCAGGTTGGTCGCATACAGCGTGCTCGACTGGCGCGCCAGCCGCGAGGCCAGGTCGGTATAGCCGATGATGGTCACGCCATGGCGCACCACCAGCTCGCCCGGCACGGTGAGCTCGCAGTTGCCGCCCTGCTCGGCCGCCATGTCCACGATCACGCTGCCCGCGCGCATGCTCTGCACCATCTCGGCGGTGATGAGGCGCGGTGCCGGCTTCCCNGGAATCAGCGCGGTGGTGATGATGATGTCGACCTCGCGCGCCTGCTTGGCGTACATCTCGCGCTGTGCGGCCTGGAAGCCCTCGCTCATGACCTTGGCATAGCCGCCGCCGCCCGAGCCCTCTTCCTCGTAATCGACCTTGACGAACTCCCCGCCGAGCGAAACCACCTGGTCAGCCACCTCGGCGCGGGTGTCGTTGGCGCGCACGATGGCGCCCAGACTCGCGGCCGTGCCAATGGCGGCCAGCCCCGCCACCCCCGCGCCGGCAATGAACACCTTGGCCGGCGGCACCTTGCCCGCGGCGGTGATCTGGCCGTTGAACGGGCGGCCGAAGGCGTGCGCCGCCTCGATCACCGCACGGTAGCCGCTGACCGAGGCCATGGAGGTCAGCGCATCCATCTTCTGCGCGCGGCTGAGGGTGCGCGGCAGCGTGTCCATGGCCAGCAGGGTCACGCCGCGCGCGGCGAGCTGCTGCATCAGCTCGGGGTTCTGCGCGGGCCAGATGAAACCTACCAGGGTCTGACCGGCGTGCATCATCCCCACCTCGTCGGCGCTGGGCGCACGCACCTTGAAGACGATGTCCGCCTCGCGCCAGAGGTCTGCAGCCGATGCGGCGATGTCGGCGCCCGCCGTGCGGTAGGCGTCGTCGTCGAAGGACGCAGCGGCGCCGGCGCCGGTCTCCACGCTCACGCGAAAGCCCAGCTTCACCAGCCGGGCCACGACGTCGGGAACGGTCGCCACCCGCTTCTCGGCGGGGAAGGTTTCGCGCGGCACGCCGATGCGCTGCGGCGCGCGCGGCGCGTCCGCACTCGCGGACGGCGCCTGGGTGGGGGCCTCTGCCTGCATGGGGAGCACTCCTCGGTCTCGGTGGTTGTTGTCGAAGCCTGGCGGGGTGCGCGAACCGCTGGCCACGGGCCATGGCACGGGCGCACCGCCATCCTGGGTCTCCGGGCGACAGGCCGCGCCTGCTCAGCGCCCACCGCCCAGGGGCCAAAGGCCGCAAAGCTTACCGGAAATCCGTCCCGCGGCTTGGCCCGGATAATGCCGGGCATGAATGAACGATGGAAACCCAGCGTCACGGTCGCCGCCATCATCGAGCGCGAGGGCCGTTTCCTGCTGGTGGAAGAACACACGCCCGAGGGGCTGCGGCTGAACAACCCGGCCGGCCACCTCGACCCCGGCGAGACGCCCGCAGCGGGCTGCGCGCGCGAGGCGCTTGAGGAAACGGCCCACCACTTCACCCCGAGGCGCTGGTGGGCGTGTACCTCTCGCGGTTTCGCCGCCCCTCCACCGGCGAGGACATCACCTACCTGCGCTTTGCGTTCTGCGGCGCGCTCGGCGCCTTTGAAACGCAGCGCGCACTCGATGCCGGCATCGTGCGCACCGTCTGGCTCAGTGCCGACGAGGTGCGCGCCAGCGCCGCGCGCCACCGCAGCCCGCTGGTGCTGCGCTGCATGGAGGACTACCTCGCCGGGCAGCGGTACCCCTTGTCGCTGATCCACACCGACCCCAGCGTGCTGCACGCCAGCGCCTCATGAGCGCGCACGATGCCGCGACCTGGCTGCTGCTGGCGGCGGCGGCGTTTGGCGCCGGCGTGCTCAACGCCATCGCCGGAGGCGGAGCTNTCCTGACCTTCCCGGCGCTGGTGTTTGCGGGCATTCCGCCCATCGCCGCCAACGCGACCAGCGCGGTCGCGGTCAGCCCCGGCTACCTCGGCAGCAGCTGGGAGTTTCGCCGCGAGCTGGCCGAACTCAGCCCGGCGCTGCTGCGGCGCGAGGTGGTGCTCGCCGCCGGCGGAGGCGTGTGCGGCGCCCTGCTGCTGCTGGTGACGCCGGCCAGGGTTTTCTCCGGCCTGGTGCCGTGGCTGCTGCTGTTCGCAACCGCGCTGTTCGCGCTGGGGCCGCGCCTGGTGCGTCTGGGCGGCGGGGGCGGCGCGGGCTGGCGCGCGNCGCGGCCGGCGGGCTTGTTCGCGGTGTCGGTCTACGGTGGCTACTTCAACGGCGGGCTGGGCATCCTGCTGATGGCGCTGTACACGCTGACCGGCGAGCACCGCCTGCACACCGTCAACGCGCTCAAGAACCTCAACTCCTTCGTGCTGTCGCTGCTGTCGGTGGCGGCGTTCGCCTGGGCCGGGGTGATTCTCTGGGGCGAGGCCGTGGTGATGATGGCCGCCGCGACCCTGGGCGGCATGGCCGGTGCGCGGCTGGCGCGGCGGCTGCCGGTGGCCTGGGTGCGCGCCATCGTGATCCTCACCGGCCTGGTGATGAGCGCGGTGTTCTTCTGGCGCGCCCGCTGACCGACCCTCGGGTAAATACCGCGTCGCCAGCGGGGTCTTCGCCCCTAGCATGGATGCTGGTACCTGTAGCGGTAGGCCGCTGCAGGGGGCATCCACGCATCGCAGGAGGGTAATTTCATGGACCAGTCAACGATCATCGACCGGCAGCGCCGGCGCGTATTGCACGCGGGCGCTGCGGCCAGCGTGGCGCTGTTGGGCGCGTGCGCGGGTACGCCGTCGTCGGCCAAGGCGCGCGTCGTCGTGGTGGGTGGCGGCTGGGGCGGCCTGGGGGCCGTGCGCGCGTTGGCAGCCTCGCCGGCGGTGCAGGTGACGCTGCTCGAACCGCACGAGGGCTTCATGTCCTGCCCCTTGAGCGCGCACTACATCGCGGGCCATCAGCCGGCCTCGGATTTTCAGCGCAGCTATGCGGCCATCGACAGGCTGGGCGTGCAGCGCGTGCGCGAGGCGGCCATTGGCATCGATCGCGCCGCCGGCGTGGTGGTCACGGCCACGCAGCGGTTGCCGTTCGACTTCCTCATCCTCTCGCCCGGCATCGAGTACATGGAGGAGGCGGTGCAGGGCTTCGCGCAGGCCCGCGAGCAGTTGCCGGTGGGCTTTCGCGCCTTCGAGCAGATGGCCGTCAAGCGCGAGGTGGACCGCTTTCTGGCCGAAGGCGGCAACCTCGTCATCAGCGCGCCTAAGCCGCCTTACCGGTGCCCGCCGGCGCCGTATGAGCGCGCGTTCCTGATTGCCGAGCAGATGCAGCAGCGCGGCACCAAGGGCAAGATTCTGATGATCGACGCCAACCCGGCGCCCATGCCGGCGCCGATCGCCGCGCCCATTCTCAACGGCCTGCGCAAGGTCTATGCGGCGCAGATCGAGTACCTCNCCGACACCGAGGTGCGCGCGGTGGACGCGGGCCGTCGGGTGCTCAGCACCTCGGCCGGTGACGTGCCGTTCACCGCGGCCAACCTGATCCTGCCCATGCGCGCACCGGGGCTGATCCGCCAGGCGGGCCTGGGCGAGCGCTGGGCCGCGGTGAAGCTGCCGAGTTTCGAAAGCCAGGCCGACAGCCGCATCTACGTCATCGGCGACGCCCAGGGCACGCCGCTGCCCAAGAGCGGGCATGTGGCCTTCGGCACCGGGCAGCAGGTGGGCCAGCAGGTGCTCGACCGCATCGCCGGACGCAGCGCGGCCGCCGCCGCCGGGCCGGTGGATTTGCCGCTGGGCATCTGCTGGGCCAACGTCACCCACAAGGAGGCAATCAACATCAACGTCAGCTCCTCCGTGGCGCCGNGGGAGGCGCCCAAGCTCAAGTTCACCGTGGACCCGGCGCACAACGCGCGCTCGGGTGCGGCGGCGATGAACTGGGGGCGGNGCATGTGGAAGGCCATGCTCGGCTGAACCACCACACCGCTGGGGCTGCGGCGGCGGGGTGGGCGCCGCAGCCTGATAATTCCGCCCATGGCAAGCGGATTGCAACGGGTGGTGGTCGGGCTTTCGGGCGGGGTGGATTCGGCCGTGAGTGCCTGGCTGCTCAAGCAGCAAGGGCACGAGGTGGTCGGCATCTTCATGAAGAACTGGGAAGATGACGACGACAGCGAGTACTGCTCCTCCAACGTCGATTTCGTCGATGCGGCCGCCGTGGCCGATGTGATCGGCATCGAGATCGAGCACGTCAACTTCGCCGCCGAGTACAAGGACCGCGTGTTCGCCGAGTTCCTGCGCGAGTACGAAGCCGGCCGCACACCCAACCCCGACATCCTCTGCAACGCCGAGATCAAGTTCAAGGCCTTTCTCGACCACGCCGTGCGCCTGGGCGCGGAGAAGATCGCCACCGGCCACTACGCACGGGTGCGCCACCACGCGGGCCGTGGCCGGTACGAGCTGCTCAAGGGTCTCGACCCGCTGAAGGACCAGAGCTACTTCCTGCACCGGCTCAACCAGGCGCAGCTCGCGCGCACGCTGTTTCCAGTGGGTGAGCTGCACAAGACCGAGGTGCGGCGCCTGGCGGCCGAGATCGGGCTGCCCAACGCGAAGAAGAAGGACTCGACCGGCATCTGCTTCATCGGCGAGCGGCCGTTTCGCGACTTCCTCAACCGCTACATCCGCAGCGCGCCCGGCCCCATCGAGGACGAGCGTGGCCGCCCCTTGGGCGAGCACATGGGCCTGTCCTTCTACACACTCGGGCAGCGGCAGGGCCTGGGTATCGGCGGCGTCAAGGCCCGCGGTGCGCCGCGCGGCGGGGGCGAGCATGCGCCGTGGTTCGTCGCCCGCAGGNACCTCGCGCGCAATGCGCTGATCGTGGTGCAAGGGCACGACCACCCCTGGCTGCTTTCCCGTCGCCTGCGCGCCGCAGACGCCAGCTGGTGCGCCGGCGAGCCCNCCGCCGCTGGCCACCTGGCCGCCAAGACGCGCTACCGGCAGGCCGACAGCGCCTGTGACTTCGTGTCGTTGGCACAAGCAGGTACTCACTTCGAGCTCTGCTTCGACGAAGCCCAGTGGGCCGTCACGCCGGGACAGAGCGCAGTGCTCTACGACGGCGAGGTCTGCCTCGGCGGCGGCGTCATCGAGCAGGCTTTCGCGGACTGAGAAGTTGCGAACGAGTCGTTCACGCGCGATTCATTCACAACGTCTGAGACCGAGCGCGCCGAAGCCACTGCCAGCCTGAGGCAGCGCCGCAGACGCCGCGCCCCCGCGAACCAGCCGCCCGCGTCGGGCGCACCAAGCGCCCGCGCGATGTGCCGGCCGCCGCCCCGGCCTCCGGGCGGATTCGACGGGTGGTTGATATTCCTCAACCTGTCGGATTCGGGTTTTCACTAGACTGGAATTTTCCCCGCTGCCCGAGGCCCGCCCCATGAACACCGCTCCCTCTCTGCCTGCGCCCCGTCCGCACGCGACGCTGCGCGCGCCTTCCGCCGCCAGCTCGTGCTGATGGCCAGCCTCGGCACCTTTGGGCCGCTGGCCGTTCTGGCCCTGCTGTACACGCTCGCGCCCATGCCACTGACGGTGCAGGCGGCTGCCGTGCTGCGCGCGGCCAATGGGGTGGCGGCCGTGGTGGTCGGGCTCAACGCGCTGGCCGTGCTGACGCTGGCGCTGGCGCGCGCCTGGTTCGTCCGCAGGGCCTGCCGGCCGCGCAACCCTGGCAGCCGGTGACGCTGGCGCGCTCCAGCGAGACGGCCTGAGCCCCAGGGCCGCCGCAGCGTTCTGCGGCAGCGACTGCTTGGCGTCGGACGTGCCAATCATCAGTCCCCAGCCCGCTGCGGCGGGCTTTGTTTTTGATAGCACATTTTGACCGTTTGGCGCTGGGGTTCCGGGGATTTTTGCAAAATGGCCTCTCACAGGCACTCAGAGAGCCTCCCGCAAGACCCTGATGCGCGCTCCGCCATGCAGGACGGGCACAATGGCCCGACTCCTGCCTCTGCCGCCCCCGAGGTGCCGACCATGAACTGGCTCAAGAAACTGCCCGGCTTCCAGCGATCGCCCCACGGCCTCGAGTGGGCGCTGTGGAAGAAGCTTCCCAAGATCCTGCTGCTGGGCACGTTGTTGCCGGCGCTGGGCCCGCTGGCGGCGCGCCTGTGGTGGACGGACGATCCGCTGCCCGCCGCCACCCTGCGGCTGATGACACGCATCGACTTTTTCGCCATCTCGCTGGTGGTGTTGCACTGGACACTGGTGCTCACCCTGGCCATCGGCTGCGCCATCATCATCGTGATGAAGGGGCCGGCCTATGTGGCCGACGCCTACGAGGTGCCCCACCGCGAACAGCCCGGCGGCGAGCTGGCAGACGGCGCGGCGCGCGAGGGCGAGCGCGACACGGCGCGCTGACGCGGCCCTTGCGTCACACCCGCCCCGTGGCCGCACCGGAGCGGGCGGAAACTCAGGCCCCGAAGTTCTCCGGCATCTGCACCGCCACGACCTCGCCGCGCGCGGTCAGCACGCCGCCCGAGCGCACCTCGGTGCGGACCACCACCTTGCGGCCCTTGATCTCCTGCACCCGGCCGCGAATCTCGACCGGCGCGTCGATGGGCGTGGGCTTGAGGAAGTCCACATGCAGCGACCCGGTGACGAAGCGAAACGCCGGCAGGCTGTCCATGTCGCGTCCCTCCTGGCGGTACATCGCCGCGGCGGCCGTGCCGGTGCTGTGGCAGTCGATCAGCGACGCGATCAGCCCNCCATAGGCAAAGCCCGGCACCGAGGTGTGGAAGGGCTCGGGCTGGTACACGGTGACGGCTTCGTCGCCGTCCCAGACGGTCTTGATCTGGTGCCCGTGCGGGTTGAGTCGGCCGCAGCCGTAGCAGTGCGCAACGTTGTCGGGGTAATGGTCTTGAAAGGCGTCCATGGCGGTCATTGCAAGGTGGGGTGGGGTGAATCGAAAGCGGGGTTGGTGGCCGCAGGCGCCGCGGGCCGAGGGGCCGTGCCACGGGCATCGTGCGCAGCCGCACAAGGCGCGTCGGCCAGGTGCTCGAGCAGAAACGCCCGCACGGCGTCGAACAGCGCCGGCTCGTCGTCGAACTGCTCGTGCGTGCCTTCGACGATGAGCAGCCGCGCCGGGGCCGTGCCCCGCCGGGCGAAAAGCTGCTGCGCGTCGTCCAGCGGCACGGTGCGGTCGCTGCGGCCGTGCACCAGCAGCACCGGGCACTGCGCGCGCGGCAGCGTGACTTCGGGCGCAATCTCGGCAAAGCGCCGGCCGATCACCGACTCCACATAGCGGTTCACCAGCCAGCCCAGCGGCCAGTACGGCACATGGCGCGCGGCGAGCCAACGCCGCATCACCCGCTCGGGGTGCGCAAACGAGGACACGCTGACCACGGCGCGCAAGCCCTCCCGCCCCTGCGAAGCCACCAGCATCACCGCCGCCCCGCCCACCGAATGGCCCAGCGCGGCCAGCCGCGCCACGTCCACCTCGGGCCGGTGCGCCAGCCAGTCCAGCGCGCAGTGAAGGTCCTCGGCAAAGCGCGGCAGGGAGCTGTGGTCGTCACGGTCGCTGCGGCCGTGGCTGCGCGCCTCGGGCAGCAGCACCGCGAACCCCGCGCGCTGCAAGGCCACCGCCGCCTGCAGCAAATGCCCGGCGTGGCCACCCCAGCCGTGCATCAGCACCACGGCCGGCGCGCGCGCCGCACCCTGCGCCGGCGCAAACCAGGCGAACAGCCTGCGGCCGCGCGGCGCGTCGAGCCAGACGGTCTGCACGCCCAGCAGCCCACGGGCGGCCGGATCGTCCTGCGGCACCTCCGCCGCCGGCGTCAGACCGCGCCGCAAGGCCCAACGCGCCAGCGCCAGCAGTACGAGCGCGGCGAGGGCGACGATCCACCCCGTGCTCATCCGCAGCTCCCGATCACCCGCCCCTGCGCCGGCCAACCCGGCCGACGCCCGACGCGCATCACAGCCCGAGCGCCGTGCGCAGCTGCGCCTCGGTGCTGACCGGGTGCAGCGCCGTGACCCGCCCGTTGGCGAGTTCGATCAGCACCAGCGCGTCCTCCTGCGCAGGCCAGCCCTGCAGCAGCGCCGAATCGAGCACCACGCCTACGGTGAAGGGCTGCTCGCGCAGCGACGGCAGCGCGAAGGTGCGGGTGACGAACGAGGGCATGCGGCTCATGTCGGCCAGGTACACCGCCTTGCGCGACTCCAGAAAGCCCTTGGGCTGCGCGCCCACCACCGACTGCACCAGGTTCGAGGCCTTGCGCCCGTTGGCGAACAGCACCAGCCGGGTGTCGGCGCTCACGCGCCAGTCCTGGCCGTGCTGGCCNCTGAGCTGCAGGGCCGGCAAGGGCTGCCCAGGCTCGACCGCAGCCGCCAGGGCCGCCTGCAGGCCAATGGAAAAGGTCGCGGCCACCAGCGCGAGCCGGAGCGCGTGCCGCAGGGTGTGCATCCAGAGGTTCATGCGCGCACCGCGCCTTTCTCGGCCGCAGCGGCGCACCCGCATGCGCGGGGCAGCCCTGCGCGGGGTCGGTGTTGATCATGTGGTCGGCCATCTGGCCGAAGGTGTCGAGCAGCCAGGCACGGAAGGCTTCGTCGGGCACCTGTTCCTCGATGGCCAGGCGCATGCACAGCATCCATTCGTCGCGCTCCTGCGGGCCGATGGTGTAGGGCAGGTGCCGCATGCGCAGGCGCGGGTGGCCCTTCTTCTGGATGTAGAGGTTGGGGCCGCCGAACCAGCCCGAGAGGAACTCAAACAGGCTCTGGTTGGCGCCCGCCAGGCTCTCAGGATGGATGCGCCGCGCCGCATAGGCCTCGGGCAACTCGTCCATGAGCTGATAGAAGCGGTCGACCAGGCGGTGCAGCCCCGCCTCACCGCCGAGGGCTTCGTACGGCGTCATGGCTTGAACGTTCGACATGGGTGGCTCCCTCGTGTCAGCAGGTGGCGTGACCAGCGGCGGGCATGTGCGCTCACCGGTTGCGCAGCGCCAGCGCCCANGCCTGCATGGCGTCGTTGGCGGGCTTCATGGGCGCATCCATGAAGCTGATGACGAAATGGTCGCCCATGTCGGCGATGCCGATGGAACGCGGACGCACGGCCAGCACCTGCGGGTTGGGCAGCGCGTGGCCGAAGCAAAACACCACGTTGATCGCCGCGGTGATGGCCGGCGCCACCTCGCCACCGATGGCGCGGGTATGGGCCAGGTGGTCGAAGGTGCCGATGTAATGCACGCGCGGCGCATTGGCGATGCAGTCGCGGAAATAGGCGGCGATCTCCTCGGCGCTCTGGTAGCGGCATTCGCTCTTGGCGACGTCGACGACGGTGATGGGGTACTTTTCCTGGAAGTGCAGTTGTTTCATGTTGAAGAATGAAAAGAGGAAGGGGAAAACTGGTTGCGGCCGCCGCGCCCGGCGGCGCAGCGTCCATTGAACGCGCGGCAGATTACACCGCCCCGTATGCGCTTGCGCGCCGCGTACCCACACGCCCCGCAACGCGCGAGGACTTGTGCGGCCGCGGCAGCTTCGCGATCGCGGCCAGAAACTCGTCGCGGGTGCGCGCGGCGAAATACGGATGGGCCGTGCGCTCCTCGAGCACGGTGCTGACGATGCGGCCCTGCTTCACATGGCCGGCGAACAGCAGCGTCTCGGACGGCAGGCCGAACACCCGTTGCACCACGCTGTCCCACAGGGCTTCGGGTTCACTGGGGACGGGCTGGTCCTCACAGGCATCGATGGCGAGCAGCCCACCGCAGAACACCCGGTCGCGCCACAGATAGCTCAGGCAGCCGGCGGTGTGCCCGGGCGTGTGCCACACCCGCACATGCTCGTTGCCGAAGGCCAGCACCTCGCCGTCCGGCGGAACGTCCGCGCCCGCGACGGCGTCGCCCTGCACCACCGGCGCGCCCAGCGCACGCAAGGCCTCGACGGTGGCGGCGCCGTCCGCATCGTGCTGATGGGTGCGCAGCACCCAGCGCAGCTGCAGCGCGTGCTCGGCCAGCAGCGCCGCGAGCAGCGGGGTGTCCTTGACGCGCGGGTCCACGAGCACGCACTCGCCGACGTCCAGGTCGGCGATCAGGTAACTCACGGCGCCCGAGTCGCCATCGCGCAGGATGCGGAAGTACATCGGCTCAGCAGTTATGAATGGATCGGGCGCGTCCGGGCAGGCCGCCGAAAAGCGCCGAATCAGGGCGCAAAGCGGAGCCGTCGCGCAGGCCACGGCGAGCACTTGCAACGCCGAGTGGACGCTTTTCGGCGGGATGAGCGGGCGTGGCGGAATCGTTCACGGCTTCTCAGAACCCGAAACGCAGCAGCGCGGCCAGCGCCAGCGCGAGGGCGCAGGCCGTGCCGGAGAACAGCCAGCGCCACAGCCGCGCGCGCGGAATGAAGCCCACGCCGCGCACGATGCCCGCGCTCATGGCCCAGAACAGCAGCATGGCCAGGCCGTGGTCAGCACGGGCGTTGCCGTCCTGCATGCGCGCGAACATCAGCGGGTAAATGCTGCCGCCGATCATGATCGCCAGCCCCACCAGCAGCGAGGGCCAGTGCAGGCCGGCCTCGCGCTCAGGCGCGGGCGCCGGCGCGGGGCTGGGTGCCGGCGAGGGCGCGGCGCTCACGATGCCTTGCCCTCCTGACGCCGGCGGTTCTCCTCGTTCTCGCCCCACATGGCGTTGAGAATGGCCAGCAGAACGGCAAAGCCGACGCCGAGAATCCGGCGAAATACCACATGGTCGTGTCCTTTCAGAAGGGTCGTTGAGGGGGCGGTGGTGCGAGCGCCAGAACGTGTCAGGCCGAACCTGCCGGCTTGGCCGGTTCGGCGTGTGCGCCCTCGTCTTCCTCCCAGCCGGTGATCATGGCCTTGATGTGGGCCGTCAGCGTGTGGCCGGTGGTGGTGAGGTAGACGTGCACGATGACGAAGGCGAGCATCATGAACGCGCCGGCGGTGTGCGCCCAGGCGATCGTCTGCAGCGTGAACCAGCGGTCGAGGCCGAGCTGCGGCCAGTAGGCGCGAAACAGGTAGATCAGACCGGAGATCCAGATCAGCGGCGAGATCATCGCCAGCAAGGCCAGGTAGGCCAGGCGCTGCAGGGGNTTGTGCTTCTTCTGCACCGTCTTCTTGAACGGGTGCGGCGCGCCGCGGAACATGCCCCAGGCGTAGTACTGCGCCATGGCCAGCACCTTCTTGTGCGTGGGCAGGTACTGGCGCCATTCGCCGGTGGTGAACTGCCAGAAGATGGTAAAGGCCCACAGCGTCAGCAGCGCCCAGGCCGCCAGCGTGTGCAGCCGCACCGCCGGCTCGAAGCCGAGCAGGTGGTAGCTGCCATGGACTTCAAAGCCGGTCACGAGCATGGTCAGCACCAGCAGGGCTTGCGACCAATGCCAGAAGCGCTCGTAGCGCTTGTAGATGTAGATGCGCCCGGCCGAGTGGGTTTCGGTCGCGGGGGCGGTGCCGGTTGCGGGGATGGAGGTGGCATTCATCAGTCGATCTCCTCGATGGCTTCAGTGCGTGCCCTGGGCACCTTTGCGCATGCGGGTCAGAACCCGCGCGCCCGCGTGGACGATCACACCCGCCACGACCGCCGCCACGGCCAGCCAGCCCAGCCGGTCGATCCAGGGGTTGTGGTCACGCGCGGGCAGGTACACCCCGGGCAGATCGCCCAGCCGGCTTTGCGCGGGTGCGCTGTGGCACGATGCGCAGGCCACCGCATTNTTCGCAGGCGCCACCATGTGGGTGATCGGCCAGAGCATCTCGGTCTTGGCGAAGCCGTACTGGCCGGAGAAGTCGGCCCCGGTGGCCTTGGCCCCGGCCTCGAGCGCCTTGGGCCAGTCGAAGTTGAACCAGAACGCGGTGTCGTCCGGCGTGGCGGTGTGCGGCACCAGCAGCTTGTTCGTCACCTTGTCGTACGGCTGTGCGCCGCGGAAGTGCTTGACCGGCCAGATGCGCGACTTCGGGTCGTCGGGGCTGCCCTCAAAGGCGTTGATCTGCACGACCTTGGTCGGGTCGATCACGTCCTGCTGCAGGGTGAACTTCACCTTGCCGTTGAACCACACGTACTCGGGCACGACGTTCTCGCCGTACTTGAAGTCGCCCTTGCGGCTGTCGTAGGTGGCATGGCCGTGCTCGTCCTTGACCAGCATGGGCTTGCCCTTGGCGTCGAGCTTGCCGGCGGTGGACCAGTCCCAGAACATCTTGGTGGCGACGCCACCGCGCGCGAACTCGGGGATGTGACAGGCCTGGCAGGCGAGCTTGCTGGTGTGGTTGTTGAGCCGTTCGATGGAGAGGATGTTCTCCTTGTGCGGCTTGTCGCCGTGGCAGCTCTGGCAGGTGGCGGCATTGCGGCCGGCGTGCACCGTGTCGCCCCGTAGCATGGGGCCATGCGGGTCGGACGCGGTGACCGAAATGCGGCTGCCGGCGATCTTGTGGCCATCGGCCTCGTGGCAGGTGGCGCAGGTGAAGCCCGCGCCACCCTTGGCCTTGCTGGCCATGTGCACGTCGAGTTCGCGGTCGGCCTTGTTCAGCGAGGAATCGAGGTCGCCGTGCTTGACGCCATCGCCCCCGCCGCCGTTGAAGTGGCAGGTGCCGCAGGTCTGCACGCTGGTCTTGCCGACGTACTGCGCGACCTTGGCCAGATCGACCGGGTCGAGGTACTTGCCCGAGCCGGGCGGGTATTCCATGCGGGTGGTCGGCACCTCGCCAGCCAGGCCGGCGGGCTTCTTGTAGCCGCCGGTGTTGTGGCAGACCAGGCAATCGACCTTCTGCTGGGCATGGAAGTCGAAGCTCGCGTCCTTCCAGCCGTAGCCGATGTGGCAGGAGTTGCAGAAGGCTTCGTTGGAGCGGTCGCCGATGCAGAAGCTGTTGAGCATGGTCTTCTTGCCCAGCTTCTGCCCGGTGTCGGGGTTGGTGTACTCCCAGGTCCAGTGGCGGGTCTCCATGACCTGCTTGGCGGCCTGGTTGTGGCAGCTCAGGCACGCCTTGGTGACCTCCTCACCGCTGGCGAACGGCCCCTTGAGCTCCTTGAACTGGCTGTGGTCGGCGGTGCTCTTGCCCGCCCAGGCCGCGGTGGCGGCCAGCGCAGCGGCCGCCAGCGCGGCGCCACGCAGCCAGTGGCCGAACCGCATCGATCCTCTCGTGTGTTGCATTCCCCGTGTCTCCTCTGACGTCGTGCCGGGCACCGATGATGGGTGGCCCGGGGCGTCGAACCTAGACTTTGTCAATAGGCCACGTGCTCGTTGTCGCGGATCTGCTGCTCGGTGACCTTGCCGCGCATCACGCGGTAGGCCCAGCCCGTGTAGAAGACGATGATGGGCATGAAGATCAGCGTGGCCCAGAACATGATGGCCAGGGTGAGGTGGCTGGAGACGCTGTCCCACACCGTGAGGCTGGCAGCGAGTTGCGTCGAGGAGGGCATGACGAACGGGAACATGGACGCACCCGCGGTGCCGATGACCCCNACGATGGCCAGCGACGAGGCCACGAAGGCCGAGNNCGTGCGCCGCGCGCGCATGAGCACCACCGCGGCCAGCGCGCCGACGATGCCCAGTGCCGGCAGCAGCCAGAGCAGCGGCTGGCGGCCGTAGTTGGCCATCCAGGCGCCGGCTTCGCGCACCACCGTCTTGCTCATCGGGTCGGGCAAGGCTGCTGGGTTCACGACGGAGCTGATGCGGTAGCCGGGAATGCTTTGCAGCCAGAAACCCGCGGCGATGAAGCCCAGCACCATCACGAGTGCGGCCACCGTGCCGGCGCGGATGGTGCGCGCCTGGATCGCACCCTCGGTGCGGTGCGCGAGGTAGGTCGCACCCTGCAGGGTGATCATAGCGCTGCTGACCACGCCCGCGAGCAAGGCGAAGGGGTTGAGCAGGGCCCAGAAGCTGCCGGTGTAGGTGGAGATCAGGTAGCCGTCGAACTGGAAGGGCACGCCCTGGAACAGGTTGCCGAAGGCCACGCCGAAGATGACCGGCGGAATGAAGCCGCCGACGAACAGGCCCCAGTCCCAGGTGGCGCGCCAGGTGGGGTTGTGGATCTTGCTGCGGTAGTCGAAGCCCACCGGGCGGAAGAACAGCGCCCACAGCACCGCCAGCATGGCCCAGTAGAAGCCGCTGAACGCAGTGGCGTAGACCAGCGGCCAGGCCGCGAAGATGGCGCCGCCGCCGGTGATGAACCAGACTTGGTTGCCGTCCCAGTGCGGCCCCACGGTGTTGATGACGACGCGGCGCTCGGTGTCGCCCTTGCCGACGAAGGGCAGCAGGGTGCCCACGCCCATGTCGTGGCCGTCCATGATGGCGAAGCCCACGAGCAGCACGCCCACCAGGAGCCACCAGATGATCTTGAGGGTTGGGTAGTCGAACATGTGAGTCTCCCGTAACGGTTAGGCGGCGTGGGCGACGTGCGCGGCCTCGTTCGCATAGCGACCGGTGCCCAGGCTGCCCGGGCCCATCTTGGCGAACTTGACCATCAGGTACATCTCGACGACAAGCAGCAGGGTGTAGAAGCCCACGAAGCCGGCCAGCGAGCCGTAGAGGCTCTCCACGCTGAGGGTGGAGACGGACAGATGGGTGGGCAGCACGCCGTAGATGGTCCAGGGCTGGCGACCGTATTCGGCGACGAACCAGCCGAGCTCGCAGGCGATCCACGGTGCGGGCAGCATCCACAGCGCCCACTTGAGCAGCCAGCGGCGCTTGCCGCATTCGAGCTTGACGGTGCACCAGAAGGCCATGGCGAACAAGGCCAGCATCAGGAAGCCCAGGCCGACCATGATGCGGAAGCTCCAGAACATGGGCGTGACGCGGGGNATGGTGTCGTCCACGGCGCGCTGGATGATCTCCGGCGTGGCCTGGCGCACGTCGGTGACGTACTTGCGCAGCAGCAGGCCAAAGCCCAGATCGGCCTTGTGCGCCTCGAACTGCTCGCGTGCGGCGGCGTCGTTGCGGTTGGCGCGCAGGGCTTCAAGCGCGGTGACGGCATGGATGCCGCTCTCGATGCGCGTCTTGTTCTTGGCCTTGATCTCGGCGATGCCGGGGATCGTCTTGCTGACCGAACGGGTGCCGATGAGGCCCATGACGTAGGGGATTTCGACCTCCCAGTCGTTCTTCTGCGCCTTCTCGTTGATGCCGGCGATGAGCTTGAGGCCGGCCGGTGCCGGCTCGGTGTGCCACATGGCTTCGAGCGCGGCCATCTTGGTCTGCTGCGCTTCGCCCACGGTGTAGCCCGACTCGTCACCGAGCACGATCACGCTGAGCACCGAGGCCAGGCCGAAGGCGGCGGCCACGCGGAAGCTGCGCTTGGCGAACTCCACGTCGCGGCCCCGGAGCAAATACCAGCTCGAAATCGACAGCACGAACATGGCGCCGGTGACGTAGCCGGCCGAGACGGTGTGCACGAACTTCGCCTGCGCATCCGGGTTGAACAGCACGGCCCAGAAGTCCGTCATCTCCATGCGCATGGTGTCGAAGCTGAACTCCGCACCCACGGGGTTCTGCATCCAGCCGTTGGCGATCAGAATCCACAGCGCCGAGAGGTTGGTGCCCAGCGCCATCAGGATGGTCACCAGCAGGTGCTTGGGCTTGGAGAGCCGGTCCCAGCCGAAGAAGAACAGGCCGATCATCGTGGACTCGAGGAAGAAGGCCATGAGCCCCTCGATGGCCAGCGGCGCGCCGAAGATGTCGCCCACGTAATGCGAGTAATAGGCCCAGTTGGTGCCGAACTGGAATTCCAGCGTGATACCGGTGGTCACGCCCAGCGCGAAGTTGATGCCGAAGAGCTTGCCCCAGAAGCGGGTCATGTCCTTCCAGATGACGTTGCCCGTCATCACGTACACGCTTTCCATGATGACGAGCAACCACACCATGCCCAGTGTGAGCGGCACAAACAGGAAGTGGTAGAGCGCCGTGGCCGCGAATTGCAGCCGCGACAAGTCCACCAGTTGTTCGGAAATCACGTCACTTCTCCTTGCTTTCGCTGTTGCCCGACCCGAGCAACTGGGTGGCCACGCCGCTTTCCTGCGGCGTGACACGGTGCTCGCGCACGAACACCCACCACAGACCCACGAGCACGGCGAG
The DNA here is from genome assembly GCA_013693755.1 of Burkholderiaceae bacterium. GTDB lineage: Bacteria > Pseudomonadota > Gammaproteobacteria > Burkholderiales > Burkholderiaceae_C > Tibeticola. The sequence continues at coordinate 1,618,427 of CP059256.1, read as the reverse complement.
CTTGATCACCACCACGATGGCCAGCTTGCGCACCAGGGTTCGGTCAGGGGTTCATGACACAGAGCGGTTGGGGTGGAGAGGCAGTTCAAATTCCGTGCCAGTTGCAAGGAGATGAAAAACCTGTGGTTTCCTCAAGACTTGCGTGGAAATGTCTGACCCTTGTCCATGCGCGGCGGGCGGCTTCTGCCAACTTTGGCAGACGTCTTGCGCCAAATTGGCAAAATGCGCCGCTGCCTGACCGCCCGACCTGCCGCGATGAACCCGACGCCCAAGCCCTTTGCCGAACTCACGAGCTTTCTGGACGAGCAGGCCGAGCCTTACATCCTGTTCGACGACCACTACCGCATCCTGGCGGCCAACGCGGCCTACCGGCGCGCCTTCAGCCCGAACCAGAGCGTGGTCGGGCGCATGTGCTACGAGGTCTCGCACCACTACAGCTCGCCGTGCGACCAGAACGGCGAGACCTGCCCGCTGGCACGCGNNCGCGCCTCGGGCCAGCGCGAGCGCGTGCTGCACCTGCACCACACGCCCAAGGGCGAGCCTNACGTCAACATCGAGCTCACGCCGCTGCGCAACGCGGCCGGCGTGGTGACGCTGTTTGCCGAGAAGATGGAGACCTTGCGCCACTCGCCCGACCAGGAGGCCGACGCCGGGCCGGTGCTGATCGGCCGCTCGCCGGCGTTTGCGGCCATGCTCGGGCTGGTGGCGCGGGTGGGGCCGTCGATGGCCACCGTGCTGCTGCTGGGCGAATCGGGCACGGGCAAGGAACTGGTCGCCCGCGCGGTGCACGAGGCCAGCCCGCGCGCGGCGCGGCCGCTGGTGGCGGTGGACTGCTCCAGCCTGCCCGAGACCCTGTTCGAGTCCGAGCTGTTCGGCCATGAGCGCGGCGCCTTCACCGGCGCGCATGTGGCGCGCGCGGGCCTGGTGGAGGCGGCCAGCGGCGGCACCCTGTTCCTCGATGAGGTGGGTGACATCCCGCTGAGCATGCAGGTCAAGCTGCTGCGCCTGCTGGAGACCGGCACCTACCGGCGCGTGGGCAGCACCGAGCTGCGGCGCGCGGACATCCGCGTCGTCTCGGCCACCCACCGCAACCTGGAACAGATGGTGCGCGACGGCCGGTTCCGCGAGGACCTGTACTACCGGCTGAGCACCTTCCCGATTCGCCTGCCCGCGCTGCGCGAGCGCGCCGAGGACATCGCGCTGCTCGCTCCGGCGCTGCTGCAGCGCGTGGCCTCGGGGCGCAACCTGCGGGTGTCGGCCGAGGCGCTGGCCTTGCTGCAGGCCCAGCCCTGGCCGGGCAACGTGCGCGAGCTGCGCAACCTGCTCGAGCGCACGTCCCTGCTCTGCGACGGCTCGGTCATCGAGGTGTCGCACGTGCAACAGGCGCTGGCGGTGACGCGGCCCGCGCCCGTCGCCGGGGGCGCATCCGGCGCGCCGCCCATGCCTGCGGCCGCGGCAGCCTCGGGTGCACCCGCTCTCGCGGTGCCGGGTCCAGCGGCCGCGCCGCTGGACGCGAACCTGCCGCTGCGCGAACTCGAGCTGCGGGTCTTGCGCGAGCGCCTGGCGCGGCACCAGGGCAGCCGCGCCAGCCTCGCCGCCGAACTCGGCATCAGCGAACGCACGCTGTACCGGCGGCTGCGCGCGCTCGAACAAGGCGCTTCGGAGTAGGCGGCAGCCCCCTGGCGCGTCAGCCGGCCCGCCGTGCGCCGCCCCGGCGCGCTCGGGCGCGCACACGGGGCTGAATCCAGCCACCCCGCTATTTTAATTTTGATAGCAAAACCTGACCGGTTGACGCTGGGGTTTCGGCGTTTTACTGCCAACAGGCCTCTTTGGGCGACGTGGCGATGGCCCGGTAGGCTTCCACGGGCAGATGGCGCGGCTCATAGGCCCCGCCGAGCTGCTGCTGCCAGCGAAAGAACGCCCGCAGGTGGTTGCGCGAGCCGCGCTCGAGCTCGGCGTAGAGCTCGCGCAGCCGCGCCGAGGCGGTGCGCGCGGCCGCCGCCCGCAGGTCGGCGATGTCGAGCTCCTCGACGTGCAGCCCCACGGCCACCGCCTCCTGCGGGCTTTGCAGGCCCTGCGCGCACAGGCGCTCGTACAGCGCCTGCACCGGCGCCGACGCGAAGCGGCCCGCGGGCAGGCCCTGCATCGGGTCGGGCAGGCCCTGGTGCTCGAGCGCGGCCTGCACCATGTCCATGTGCGCCTGCTCGGCGCCGACGATGTTCTCGAACGGCCGCAGGTGCCAGCGCGCGGCCAGCGTGGCGTAGACGTCGCGCGCGAGCTTTTCCTCCTCGCGCAGGGCCAGCAGATTCTGCTGCTCGGCCGCGCTCAGCGCCTCGCGCGGGCCGGCCGTGAGCCGCTGCCGCATGTGCTGCACATGCTCGGCGCGGTGGCTGTGCGCCCCGTGCGGCGTATCGAATGCTTCAGACGCGTTCATGTGAGCTTCTCCAAGCCGTTGGCAGTTCAGGCGCCGCCGCGCGGCGGCGCGCAGGGGCTTCAGTAGGCCAGGGTGCGCACGCCCGGCTTGAGCAGATAGGCGGCCACGTCGGCCGGTTGCGCGGGCGTCACGCCCTCGATGAGTTCGGTCGGGGCGCGGCCGGTGTTGGGCAGGTACAGCGCACACACCTCCACCTTCGCGCCGCCTTTGATGAGGCCTTGCAGCATCTGCTGCGGCGTGACGTTGCGCGGCTTGAGCGCCGGCATCTCGCGGCCGGCCAGCGCCAGATCGCCGCCGGCGTCGCACAGCAACACGCGCACCTTCGCGCCTTGCTGCTGGGCCTGGGTGGCCAGCGCCAGCGCGGCACCCTGGCTCATGGGCTGGCCGCTGTCGATGGAGAGCAGCAGCTCCGGCACGTCGGCCGCCTGTGCGAACGAGGACGCAGCCGCGAGGGCGCATGCAAGCAAACCAAGACGAACCGACATGAAGACACTCCCTGGGCGTGAACGGATGAAACAAGGCAGCAGACCCACCACCGCACGCCTGAAACAGGCGGGTAAAGGTGAGGTGACGGAGCCGCGCAGTGAAGGCCCGCTGCGATCACCGGGTTCGCAACATCCGTGCCAGTGCGGCAGACCCTCGAACAGCCGGGCCCCGGTCACCAGAACATGATGGAGATCAATGCGCGCAGCCGAAGAAGGCCGACCGGCCGGCCGTTCTGGCAGTTTTGGCAGCTTTGGCACCAAATACCGCCATCTTGGCAGACCTGGCGGGGCTGCAGAGGCTTCAGAGGCGGCGTCCGACCCAGCGCGTCACATGGGCGCGGCCCTGGTGCCCCGGGCCCTCGGCCAGTTCCACTTCGCCGTGCCAGCGCAGCACGGGCTCGAGCAGGCCGTCGAAATCCGCATCGAGCCGTTCGGGTGTGTACAGCATGGCCGGGTCTTTCGGGCCGCCACTGTCGAAGGCCAGCTGGGCCGGGTGAAACGCCTCGAGCACCCACCAGCCGCCCGGCCGCAGCCCTGCCGCCAGCCGGCGGTGCGCCGCCGCGCGGAACGACGCCGGCAGGTGCACGAACACCGACACCACGGCGTCGAAGGCCGCCGGCTGCGGCGCCCACTCAGAGAGGTCCGCCAGCACGGTGTGCACCGCCACCGAGAAGCGCTCGGCCAGCGCGCGGGTCTTCTGCAGCCCCTGCGCGGAATAGTCGACCGAGGTCACCGCATGGCCCTGGCGCGCGAGCCACACGCCATTGCGCCCTTCGCCGTCACCGGGCACCAGCACCGCGGCCGGCGACGCAAACCGCGCCGCCTGCTCGCGCAGGAAGGCATTGGGCTCGGTGCCGTACTTGTACTCGGGGCCGGCAAAGCGCTCGTCCCAGGGGTTCGGGGTCGACGGGTTCATGCCGGCGGGTGCGCGCCGGAGGCGGCATGGAGCTTTTCATGGATGCGCCGCGTGGTGCGCCAGACGGCCCACCAGACCAGCGGAATCATCGCGCCGGCGGCCATTTCCGGGTTCAGCGGCACGCCCGCCCCCTTGAGCGCCTTGCCGACGTACAGCAGCAGGCTCACCACGTAGTACGAAATGGCCGCAATCGACAAGCCCTCGACGGTGGACTGCAGGCGCAGCTGCAGTTCCTGCCCGCGCGTGAGCTTGGCCAGCAGCTGCTGGTTCTGCGCCTCGCGGGCAATGTCCACCCGGGTGCGCAGCAAGGCGCTGGCGCGCGCAATCCGCTCGGACAGCGACGCCAGGCGCTGCGCCGTCGCAGCCACCGTGGCCATGGCCGGCGACAGCCGGCGCTGCATGAATTCGCCCAGCGTCTGCGTGCCCGGAATCGGCTGTTCGCGCAGTTCGGTCAGGCGCTGGCGCACCAGCTCGTCGTAGGCGCGGGTGGCGGAAAAGCGGTAGGCGTGCTCGGCAGTGGCGCGCTCGATGCGGGCCGCCTCGGCCACCAGGGTGTCGAGCAGCTGCTGGTCGTCGGTGGCCTTGGCTTCGAGCTGGGCGGTGATGTCGGCCAATGCGCGCTCGGTCTGCAGCAGCACCGGCGTCAGGGCCTTGGCCACCGGCAGCCCGCGCAGGGCCATGATGCGGTAGGTCTCGATCTCCAGCAGCCGCGCGGAGATGCGCCCCACCCGCGTCTCCGACGTGCCGGGCGGGCAGACCACCAGCATGCGCTCGAAGCCGGTTTCGCGCAGCCTGAGGTCGGTGACCACCAGCGACGAGCCACCCCGGCCGGTCAGCGAGGCCACCACCGTGTGCCCGCCGAACCAGGCCCTGGCCTGCGCGAGCGTCTGCGTCACGTCGTCCAGCGCGCCCGACACCATCGCCAGCTTGATGGCAGCCATCACCCGCCCCGGAATGCTGCGCAGCCACTCGGCCGGCACGGCGATGTCGGGGAACAGCACCGGCTCAACGCTGCCCAGCCCCGCATGGGCGGGCAGCGGCTGCACGATGGAGTAGCGGGTGAACTCGGTGTGGCGCTCCCACTTCACGGTGAAGCCGGAGAGCCGCAGGCGCAGAAAGTTGCCGTTCAGCGCCGCCAGCGGCAAATCCTGCTGGCCTGGCAGCGCGCGCAGGTGCGCCCATTCGTCCTCGCGGGAGATGCCGTCGTTAGCCACCGCCACATACACCACCAGCGCCGGCAGGCGGATGCGCGCGGGCGGGCGGGCGTGCACCTCGTCGTGCAGCAGAAAGCGTTGCGGGTCGTCGGGCGGCAGCAGGTCCAGGCGCGTCGCTGCGCGCGCATGGGTGGCACCGGGGGCGGAATCGTGCTCATGAATGCAGTGTAGGTCGGGTTTCAGGACCGCCGGCTCAGCAGCGCCTCCAGCTCGCCCAGCAGTACCGGCAGGCTGGCGCGCAAGGCGTCGTCCTCGGGCAGGCGGGCGGTGATTTCCTGCTGCAGCAGACACACCGTCATGTGCACATACGAGCTGTCGAGCGCGCGGCGCACCGCCGAAAACTGCTGTGCGACCTTGCCGCAGTCCTCCCCGCGCTCGATCATGCCCTGGATGCCACGCAACTGGCCCTCGGCGCGGCGCAGGCGGTTGAGCAAGTCGTTGCGCACGTCGGGCGACTGCAGCGCCGCATGCGGCGCAGCGGCGGCCACATGGCTGCAAGCGAGGGCGGACTTGGAAGATTCGGTCGTATCGGGCATGCCACTCACCTCGAGGATGCTCACCGCTCGGCGGCCACCTGCAGCGCGGCCACCGTCTCCGGCGCGAGCCAGCTGCCTTCGCGCAGCCCTTTGACGGTGGCCAGCGTCAGCACCGCCACCAGCAACGACGCCACCGCCAGCACGAGCAGCGCAAACGTCTGAAACAACCCGCCCGCGGCGGTNGCGAGCCGCAGGGTCAGCGCAGCGAACAGGGCCAGCGAGACGGCGGGCGCCCAGAATGTCAGCCCGATGGGCTGGGCCAGCACACGGCGCAGCACCGCGCCCGACCACAGCAGCGCAAACAGGGCAATGCCCCAGGCCGCCCAGGCCCAGGCCAGCGANGCCCCGGACTGCGCCGCCACGAGCCCGCACACCGCCGGTGGCGCNGCCCCCAGAAACAGCGCGGGCAACACCCGTTCGGACCACACGCCGCTGGTCGCCAGTCGCACGGCCAGCAGGCCCAGCGTCAGCGCGCCCAGCAGCACGCCGACGCCCAGTTGCGCCAGCGCCATCGCCTCGAACCCCAGGCCCGGNTCGGCCAGAGGGGCCAGGCACAGCCCCGTCACCGCCATCCACAGAATGGGCGTGGCGCCCGCCCAGAAACTGGTGCCGGTGGCCCCGGGGCGCAGCCATCGACCCCACATCCACGCGGCCACNCCAAAGTTCCAGGCCGAGCCCACCACCCACAGCCCGCCAAGCCACGGGTTCGGCCCGAGCAAGGCCGCGCCCAGCGAGGCCAGCAGCACCAGCGCGGTCGGCATGGCGGCCGCCCACGCGTGCCGGACGGGGTGTTTCAGGTCATCGGCGAGCGCCTGCGGAAACCGCTGCCAGCGCACCAGCGAAGCCACCGCCAGCACCAGCGCCGCGACGCACGCAGCCGCCGCCAGCACCATCGCCCCTGCACCGGCGAGGTCGCCGAACAACGGCGCCGCTTCCAGCCAAGCCAGCGCCAGCCCACCCACCGCCAGCACCGGCAGGAACCAACCGGGGTGGAGGTGTTTCAGCGCAGAGGATGGGGGTGTTCATGAGCGGCCTGTGGATCACGCCGCGCCGGCGCGCTCACCGGCGGGCGCAGGCGTCGGGCTGCGTCGGGGCTGGGCCATCGCTGCCCTGAAGCGGCTCACTTGAGCCGCGCGCCCTCGCTGTCGAACACCGCGACCTCGATGGGCACCGCCTGTCCGATGGTCTGGGCCACGGTGCAGAAGGCCTCGAACTGCGCCAGCACGCGGTCGAGGTGCTGCAGGCCGGCGGCCGGAACGCCCAGCGTGATTTCGGCGCGCATGGCCTGCACGCGCAGCCGCCCNTGGTCGTTGCGGCCGATGTCGGCCTGCATGCGGCAGCGGATCGGCTCGGGCGCCTGCTTGAACTTGCGCAGCGCGAACAGCAGCGAGTCACACAGGCAGTTCGCCGCGGCCGCGCACAGCAGTTGAACCGGCGTCGGACCGAGGCCCGTGCCCAGGGGCACGGACTCGTCGGTCGTGAGCACCGGCACCTCGCCACCGAAATCGATGTCGAAGCGGTAGTCCTCGCGTTGCGAGAGCGCAATCGAGACGCTTTTCTCGCTCATGGTGTCGGCGCGCTCAGGCGCTGCAGCTCACGCCTTCGCGCACGCCGAGCTTCTTCAGAATGATCGCGAGCGGGCAGAAGTTCGTGAAGCCGAACTGGAACAGGTTCAGCCCGACGAAGGCCGTGAACGCCAGCGCCCATTTGCTGACGAACAAGGGGCTGCCCTCCACGCCCAGCGCAAGCGAGAGCATGATGAACAGGCCGGCAAAGATGCGGATGTAGCGTTCAACGGTCATGGTCGGACTCCTCCAGTAACAACAAAAAAACGATCAGTGCTTCTCGTGCAGACGCACGATGCCGAGCATCTTGAGCACGTACTTCTCATAGACCGGCTCCGAATTGCCGGTCTTCATCTTGCGCATGAAGTACTTCTCGAAGCCAATCTTGGCCAGGTGCACCCACTTGCCCTTCTTGAACCAGTTGACGTTGCGCGGCGGGATCTGCGGCAGCGCCACGAAGGCCGCGCCGTCGTCACCCATGTCGGCCAGGCAGATGGCGTTCCAGGTGCCCTTGGCGGTTGCCGGCTTGCCAGCCAGTTCGTCGGCGATGTTGTGGCAGATGGCCGTGACCATGGTCTCGATCATGTAGCCCGTCTTGGGGGCACCGGTGGCCACCGGCGTGGGCTCGACCGGCGGAATGGCCACGCACACGCCGGCCGAGAAGATGTTGCGGTACTTCTTGCTGCGCTGGTATTCGTCGATGAGCACGAAGCCGCGCGGGTTGCACAGCTCGGGCACGGCCGCCACCGCATCCACCCCTTTGAACGCGGGCAGCATCATCGAGAGCTTGAACGGCACCTCGTGCTCCTTGACGACGTTGCCGTTGTCATCGAGCTGCGTCGCGTAGAGCTTGCCCGCCTCGACCTTGGTGGTCTTGGCGTTGGTGATCCACTTCATGTCGTGGTTGCGCATCTCCGACTCCATCAAGGACTTGGAGTCGCCCACGCCGCCCAGTCCCAGGTGGCCGATGTACGGCTCGCTGGTGACGAAGGTGATCGGCACCTTGTTGCGCAGCTTGCGCTTGCGCAGGTCGGCATCGACGATGAACGCAAACTCGTAGGCCGGGCCGAAGCAGCTTGCGCCCGGCATGGCGCCGATCACGATGGGGCCAGGGTTCTTCAGGAATTCCTGGTAATCGCGCCAGAAGGCTTCGGCATGGTCCACCGTGCACACCGAGTGGGTGTGGCCGCCGTGCGGGCCGGCCCCAGGCACCTCGTCGAAGCTGAGCTTCGGGCCGGTGGTGATGACGAGGTAGTCGTAGGCCAGTTCCTGCTCATCGGCCGTGCCGCCGGCGAGCACGAGCTTGCTCGCCTCGGCGTCGATCTTGGTCACCGTCTTGGCGATGAACTGGATGCCCTTGCGCTCGAGCAGCGGGCGGATCTGCAGGATGATGTCCTCGCGCTTGCGCCAGCCCACCGCAATCCACGGATTCGAGGGCACGAACTGAAAGTAATCCAGGGCGCTGACCACCGTGACGGTGTGCTCCTTGGAAAGGATTGCGCGCATTTCATACGCGGCGGGCATGCCGCCGATGCCGGCGCCCATGATGACGATGTGGGCCATGTCTGTCTCCTGTCGTTATGGCGGGGTTGAGATGAAGAACACGCCCCAGTCAGGTCCGTCTGCGCGCACTCAGGCCGCGGCGTGGCGATGCCGGTACATCGCGAAATAAAGCACCGGAATGACCACCAGCGTGAGCAGGGTGGACACCAAAATCCCAAAGATCAGAGAGATGGCCAGACCGTTGAAGATCGGGTCGTCGAGGATGAAGAAGGCGCCGATCATGGCCGCCAGGCCGGTCAGCGCGATGGGCTGCGCACGCACCGAGGCCGAGTTGATCACCGCCTGCTTGAAGGGCACGCCCTGCGCCACCTGCAGGTCGATGAAGTCCACCAGGAGAATGGAGTTGCGCACGATGATGCCGGCCAGCGCGATCATGCCGATCATGCTCGTCGCGGTGAACTGCGCGCCCAGCAAGGCATGGCCCGGCATGACGCCGATCATGGTGAGCGGAATCGGCGCCATGATGACCAGCGGTGTGAGGTAGCTCTTGAACTGCGCCACCACCAGCAGGTAGATCAGCACCAGCCCGACGGCATAGGCTGCGCCCATGTCACGGAAGGTCTCGTAGGTGATTTGCCACTCGCCATCCCATTTGATGGCGTACTCGCGGAAGGTGTCCGCGGGCTGGCGAATCCAGTATTCGCCCAGCTCCCCGGCGTTGGGCAGCTGCGCGCTGGCCAGGTGCGGCCGGATGGCGAACAGCCCGTACAGTGGCGAGTCGAGCCGGCCAGCCATGTCACCGACCACGTAGGACACCGGCTTGAGGTCNCTGGTGTAGAGCGGCTTGTCGATCACGCCGCGGTCNACCCGCACCAGTTCGGACAGGGGCACCATCTGGCCATTGGCGGCCTTCATCGGCAATGCAAGCAGGCTGTCGAGGCCGACCTGAGCCGACAAGGGCAGGCGCAGCGTCACCGGCACCGGGTATTTCGACTGGCCATCGTGCAGGTAGGCGGCATCCACCCCNGAGAGCGCGGCATACACCGTGCGCGCGATGGCCTCGACCGGGATGCCCAGCGACTCGGCACGTTGCCGGCGCACGGTGATGTGTGCGCGCGGCGCGTCTTCCTTGAGCGAGGTGTCGATGCCGACGATGTCAGCCGTCTTGCCGAAGGCGTCGCGCGCGATGCGCTCGGCCAGCGCCTGGCGGCCGGCTTCGTCGGGGCCGTAGACCTCGGCCACCAGCGGACTCATGACCGGCGGCCCCGGCGGCACTTCGACCACCTTGATGCGGGCGTGGTGCCGCGCGCCGATCTTCCCCAGCTCGGGCCGCAGCCGTTGGGCGATGGCGTGGCTTTGCTCGCTGCGGTGGTGCTTGTCCACCAGGTTGACCTGCAGATCACCCTGCTCCGCGTCGGCGCGCAGGTAATACTGGCGCACCAGACCGTTGAAGGTGATGGGGCTGGCGGTGCCCGCGTAGGCCTGCAGGTCCACCACCTCGGGCTGTTGCGCGAGGAAGCTGCCGAGATCACGCAGGGCGGCCGCGGTGTCCTCCAGCGGCGTGCCCGCAGGCATGTCCACGACGACCTGGAACTCGCTCTTGTTGTCAAGNGGCAGCATCTTCAGCACCACCCACTGCACGACGGCCAGGCCCACCGAGAGCATGAGCGCGGCGATGATGCCCGCCAGCAGCAGCCAACGCTTGCGGGCACTCTCCAGGAACGGGGTGAGCAAGCGGGTGAACACCCGCTGCAGCAGGGGNCCGAGCCCCTTCGCATCGGCGGCCCCATGCGCATCGCCGCCGCTGCCGTGGCCGCCATGCGCCTTCATGAGCGTGAGCGCGAGCCACGGCGTGACGGTGAACGCAATGGCGAGCGAAATGGCCATGCCCATGCTGGCGTTGATGGGGATGGGGCTCATGTACGGCCCCATGAGGCCGCTGACGAAGGCCATGGGCAGCAGGGCGGCGATCACCGTCATGGTGGCGAGAATGGTCGGGCCGCCCACTTCATCGACCGCGGCCGGGATGATTTCGCGCAGCGAGCGCCCCGGGTGCAGGTTCTGATGCCGGTGGATGTTCTCCACCACCACGATGGCGTCATCGACCAGGATGCCGATGGAGAAGATCAGCGCGAACAGTGACACGCGGTTGAGCGTGAAGCCCCAGGCCCAGCTGGCAAACAGGGTGGCGGTGAGCGTGAGAATCACCGCGGCGCCGACGATCACCGCCTCGCGGCGGCCCAGCGCCAGGCCGACCAGCAAGATGACGGAGCCGGTGGCGAAGGCGAGCTTCTGGATCAGCTTGTTGGCTTTTTCCGCCGCCGTCTGGCCGTAGTCGCGGCTGATGGTGGCCTCGATGCTCGAGGGGATGACGGTGTTGCGCAAGGCCGCGATCTGCTCGCGAGCCGCGCGTGCCACGTCGACCGCGTTTTCGCCGGGTTTCTTGGTGACGGTGATCGTCACCGCGGGGAAAACCTGGCCGGCCTGCGGCGGCGTGGCGCCCGCGCCGTCGGCGCCGTCGGCCGCGCCCGTGCTGCTGGCGGCGGCCTTGCCCGGCGTGTACCAGACGTAGCGCTGCGGCTGCTGCGCGCCCTCTTCGAGCCGCGCGACTTCCCGCAGGTAGATCGGCTTGCCGTTGCTCACGCCGACGACCAGCGAACCGATGTCCTGCGCGTTGGACAGGAACTCGCCGGTCTCGACGCTGAGCATCTGCGGCGTCTTGCCCGAAGCGTCGATGACAGCGCCCGAGGGCATGCCGAAGTTCGCCGCGCTGATGATGGACTTGAGGCTGAGCACATCCACCCCGCGCTCGCGCATGCGCGCCGGGTCGAGGTAGACGTACACCGCCCGGCCCGGCCCGCCTATGGTCTGCACCTCGCGCGTGCCCTTGAGCTGCTTGAGCTCGTATTCGACGGTGTGGGCGACACGTTCAAGCTCCAGCGCGGGGGTGGAGGGGTCGCGGCTCCAGAGCGTGACGGCGAGCACCGGCACGTCGTCGATGCCCTTGGGCTTGATGATGGGNGTGAGCGTGCCGAGGTCGCGCGGCACCCAGTCCTGGTTGGCGTTGAGCACGTCATAGAGGCGCACCAGCGCATCGGTGCGCGGCACGCCGACCTTGAACTGCACCGTCAGCACGGCCAGGCCCGGGCGGGCCACCGAGTAGGTGTGCTCGATGCCGGCGATCTGCGACAGCACCTGCTCGGCGGGCCGCGCCACCATGTTCTGCACGTCGGTGCTGCTGGCCCCCGGNAAGGGGATGAGCACGTTGGCCATGGTGACGTTGATCTGCGGCTCTTCCTCGCGGGGCGTCACCAGCACCGCGAACAAACCCAGCAGCAAGGCCACCAGCGCGAGCAGCGGCGTGATGGCATTGGCCTGGAAGGCCGACGCGATACGGCCGGAAATGCCCAGCGGCGCCGCGTCCTTGGCGGGGGAATGTTGGTCTTGCATGCCCGCCTCTTCAGCGTGCCGCAGCCGGCTGGGCACCGGCAAGGCCGGCGCGCACCGGGTCGGTCGCCACGCGGTCGTCGGCACCAAGGCCGGCCAGCACCTCGACGCCGGCGGCGCCGTGGTCAGCCCCGAGGCGCACGGTCTTGAGCACGAAGCCCTGGCCCTGCGCGACGTACACCGCCGTCAGTTCGCCGCGGCGCAGCACGGCCGAAGCCGGCACCACCACCCGCTGCACCTGCGCGCCCACGAAGCGCACCCGCACCTGCTGGCCCGGCACGGCGCCCTTTGCGGCCGCATCGGGCAGGTTGAGCCGCCATTCGATGGTCTGCGAGACCGGATCCGCTGCGGGCAAGGCCGTCTGCGAGGTGGGGTGACCCACTGCGTCGGCGCTGCGGAACCGGCAGGCGCGGGCAATTGCACCTCCACGCGGCTGGCACTGCGGGCCAGCGCATCCTGCGAGGCGGGCACCTGCACCACGGCGCGCAGGGGCATGGGGGCATAGACGGTGAGCAGCGGCTTGCCCGGCACGGCGAGGTCACCGGGGTCGACCAGGGTTTGCAGCACCCAGCCGTCGTAGGGCGCGGTCACGCGGGTGAAGCCCTGGGCGAGCGCCGAGAGCTTGGCGCCGGCCACCGCCTGGTCGCGGCCGGCCTGGGCGGCCTTGTACTGGGTTTCGGCCGCATCGAGCGCGGCCTGGCTGACGAAGCCTTTGGCGCGCAGCTCGGCCGTGCGCTCGAAGTTGGTCTTGGCATTGCGCAGGTCGGCTTCCGCCTGAGCCACCTGGGCCTGGCTGCGTTGCACGCCGGTCTGGGTTTCGCGGTCGTCGATGGTGGCGAGCACCTGGCCGGCGCGCACCCGGTCACCCGCCTTGACGAGCAGGCTGGCCACGCGGCCCGAGCCTGCGCCGAAACCGTGCTCTGCTGAACGGCCTGGATGATGCCGTCGTACTCGACGCCCGTGCCCACGGCCTGCGGCCGCGCGGTCACCACCGGCACCTCCACCGCGGCCGCGGCGGCCCCACGCCGCCCAGCAAGGCCAACCCCAGGCCAAGGGACACCATGCCCGGCCGCCACAGCAGATTCAAAGCAGAAAGTCGCATCTCGGTTCCTCACTCGAGGGGCGCAGTATATACCCCCACAGTATCTGTCAAGTCGCCAAAAAGCCCCCTTGGGCTGCGCCGGTCGGGGGCTGTGGGGCATGGTGACTCGAGCCTCAGAACGGAATGTCGTCGTCCAGATCGTCGAAGCCGCTGCTGGGTTTGGGGGCGGCGGCTGCGGCAGCCGGTCGTGCGGCCGCAGCGGGTGCGGCGCGGCTCGGTGGCGGTGCGCGGCGCGGGGCGGCCTCGCCGCCATCGTCGGCGGGCTGGCCCATGCCTTCGCGGCCGCCGAGCAGCTGCAGTTCGGTGGCGATGATGTCCACCGTGTTTTTCTCCACGCCCGACTGGTCCGTGTACTTGCCGTACTTGAGCCGGCCTTCGACGTAGATGGGCCGGCCCTTGCGCACGTATTCGCCGGCGATCTCAGCCAGGCGGTCGTAGAAGGTGACGCGGTGCCACTGGGTGTCGTCCACCATTTCACCGGTGTTCCTGTCCTTGCGCTTACTTGAGGTGGCCACGCTGACGTTGGCCACGGCCTGGCCCGAGGGCAGGTAGCGCACCTCGGGGTCGCGCCCGCAGTTGCCCACCAGAATCACTTTGTTGACGGATGCCATGAAACGGGTTCCTCCAGAACAAGCGGCGATTATGAGCCCAGGGCCCGGTTGAACAAGTCCCCGCGCGCCGGCACGCGCCGGTCGGTCAGTGGCCGCCGGCGCGCGCCGTCGCGGGCACGCGCATGCCCCAGGCCACGGCCAGCCACAGTGCCATGGCCACCGCACCGGCGAGAAACACCGCGTGCATGCCCCAGACCTTGACGAGCTGGCCGCCGAGCGCGCCGCCGGCGAACAAGCCGAGCGACTGCAAGGTGTTGTACACCCCAGCGCGGCCCCGCGCGAGGCCGCCGGCGCCATGCGCGACACCAGGCTGGGCTGGCTGGCTTCGAGCACGTTGAAGCCGCAGAAGAACACGAACAGCAGCATGCCGATGCCAGCGATGCCCGGCTGCGCGAGTTCGGTCAGGAAGCCGAGCTGCGCCACCGCAATCAGCCCGATGGCCACCAGAAACACCGCGCGCAGCCGGCCGCGGCGCTCCAGCGGAAACAGGGTGCCGCCCATGACCACGAAGGAAGCCAGCACCGCCGGCAGATACACCCACCAGTGGTGGTTCTTGGGCAGGCCCGCCTGCACGAGCAGCGTGGGCACGGCCACCCACATGGCGATCTGCACCGCGTGCAGCACGAAGACGCCGAAATTGAGCCGCAGCAGCGCGACATGCTGCAGCACGTCGCCCAGGCGCCCGCGCGACTCGTGGCGGTGCTGGGCCGGCTCGGCGGGCACGCCCCAGACGATCACGCCGATGCCGATGATGGCGAGCACGCCGGTGAGGGCGAACAGGCCCGAGAGGTGCAGCGCCGCCGCCAGCAGCGGCGAGAGCGCGAGCGAGCGCGAACATGAGGCCGATGCTCGCGCCCACGACGGCCATGGCCTTGGTGCGCACCGCGTCGCGCGTGAGGTCGGCCAGCAGCGCCGTGACGGCCGCCGACACCGCGCCCGCGCCTTGCAGCGCGCGCGCGAAGATCAGCGCCTCCACGCTGTGCGCGACCGCGGCGAGCAGACTGCCCAGCGCGAACACCAGCAGCCCCAGCACGATGACCCGCTTGCGTCCGAAGCGGTCGAGGCCAGGCCCAGCGGCAGTTGCAGCACCGCCTGGGTGAGGCCGTAGATGCCCATGGCCAGGCCCACGCGGGCCGGGTCGTCGCCGCCGGGGTAGGCATGGGCCTCGATGGCGAACACCGGCAGCACGAGGAACATGCCGAGCATGCGCAGCGCGAAGATGGACGCCAGCGACACGGTGGCGCGGCGCTCGAGCGGCGTCATGGCCGAGGGGGCGGCAGCGGTGGCGGACGGGGAGGCGGCGGTATCGGACACGGCAAGCGGCCAGAGTGCGGCAGTTCGTATGAGGCGCGTATTGTCGGACAAGCGGCCGGCCTTCGCCGGGGCGCGAGCGGCGGCCCGCTTGGCTGCAGGGGCGTCCGCCGCCGATAATGGCCGGTTTTCCGCAGCCCAAGCCGCCACCGTGAACGAGCCGCCACCGACCCCGCATGCCCACGCCGGCGCGAACGCGGAAAGCGCCATCCGCATTCGCGGCGCGCGCACGCACAACCTCAAGGGCATCGACCTCGACATTCCGCGCCACCGGCTGGTGGTGGTGACGGGGCTGTCGGGATCGGGCAAGTCGAGCCTGGCCTTCGACACGCTGTATGCCGAGGGGCAGCGGCGCTACGTGGAGAGCCTCTCAGCCTATGCGCGGCAGTTTCTGCAGCTCATGGACAAGCCGGACGTGGACCTGATCGAGGGCCTGTCGCCGGCGATCGCCATCGAGCAGAAGGCGACCAGCCACAACCCGCGCTCCACCGTGGGCACGGTGACGGAGATTCACGACCATCTGCGCCTGCTGTGGNCGCGCGCGGGCACGCCCTGCTGCCCGGAACACGGCGAGCCCCTGGCCGCGCAGACGGTGAGCCAGATGGTGGACGCGGTGCTGGCGCTGCCCGCGCTCACGCCGGTGATGCTGCTCGCGCCGGTGGCGCGCCAGCGCAAGGGCGAGTACGCCGAGTTGTTCGCCGAGATGCAGTCGCGCGGCTATGTGCGTTTTCGCATCGGCGGCGCGGTGGTGGACGCGCACGACCTGCCCACCCTCAAGAAGACCGAGAAGCACGACATCGACGTGGTCATCGACCGCCTGAAGGTGCGCGCCGACGACGCCACGCTGCGCCAGCGCCTGGCCGAGAGCTTCGAGGCGGCGCTGACGCTGGCCGAGGGCCGCGCGCTGGTGCTGGAGATGGACAGCGGCCGCGAGCACGCCTTCAATGCGCGCTACGCCTGCCCGGTGTGCGGCTGGAGCATCGGCGCGCTCGAGCCCAAGCTGTTCTCGTTCAACTCGCCCGCCGGGGCCTGCCCGCGCTGCGACGGCCTGGGCGTGGAGGAGTTCTTCGACCCCGAGCGGGTGGTGGCCTTCCCGGGCCTGAGCCTGGCCAGCGGCGCCATCAAGGGCTGGGACCGGCGCAATGCGCACAGCTTTGCGCTGGTGGAGAGCCTGGCGCGGCATTACGGCTTCGACGTGGACACGCCCTTCGAGGCGCTGCCCGAGGCGGTGCGCGCGGTGCTGCTGCACGGCTCGGGCGCGGAGGAGATCGCGTTTCGCTATGTGCTCGACGGCGGGCGCAAGGTGACGAAGAAGCATGTGTTCGAGGGCATCCTGCCCAACCTGGAGCGGCGCTGGCGCGAGACGGATTCGCCGGTGGTGCGCGAGGAGCTGGCCCGCGNNCGCGCCACGCGCCCCTGCCCCGAATGCGACGGCACGCGGCTGCGGCGCGAGGCGCGCCATGTGCGCGTGGGAGAAGGTGCGCAGAGCCGGGCCATTTACGAGGTCAGCCGCGCCACGCTGGCCGAGGCGCAGGCGTGGTTCCAGAACCTTCGCCTGAGCGGACAGAAGGCCGACATCGCCGCGCGGGTGGTGCGCGAGATTGCCGCGCGGCTCAGGTTCCTCAACGACGTGGGTCTGGGCTATCTGAGCCTGGAGCGCAGCGCGGAGACACTTTCTGGCGGCGAGGCGCAGCGCATCCGGCTGGCGAGCCAGATCGGCAGCGGCCTGACCGGGGTGATGTATGTGCTCGACGAGCCCAGCATCGGCCTGCACCAGCGCGACAACGACCGGCTGATCGGCACGCTGCAGCACCTGCGCGACCTGGGCAACTCGGTGATCGTGGTCGAGCACGACGAGGACATGATCCGCGCGGCCGACCACGTCATCGACATGGGCCCCGGCGCGGGCGTGCACGGCGGGCGCGTGATGGCGCAGGGCACGGCCGATCAGGTGCAGGCCACGCCGGGCTCGCTCACGGGCGCCTACCTCTCGGGCGCGCGGCGCATCGCGGTGCCTGCGCGGCACGACTGCACGCAAGGGCCGTGGCTGCGCATCGTGGGCGCGCGCGGGCACAACCTGCAGNGGGTGACGGTGGAGATTCCGGTGGGGCGCTTCACCTGCGTCACCGGGGTTTCGGGCTCGGGCAAGTCCACGCTGGTCAACGACACGCTGTACCGGGCGGCCGCGCAGCGCATCCACCGCGCGCACGAGGAGCCCGCCACGTTCGAGGCGATCGAGNGGCTGGAGCGCTTCGACAAGGTCATCGACGTGGACCAGTCGCCCATCGGCCGCACGCCGCGCAGCAACCCGGCCACCTACACCGGCGTGTTCACCGCCATCCGTGAGCTCATGGCCGAGGTGCCGATGGCGCGCGAACGCGGCTACGGGCCGGGGCGCTTCTCCTTCAACGTGGCCGGCGGGCGCTGCGAGGCCTGCCAGGGCGACGGCGTGGTGAAGGTGGAGATGCACTTCCTGCCCGACGTGTACGTGCCCTGCGAGGTCTGCCATGGCCAGCGCTACAACCGCGAGACGCTGGAGGTGCAGTGGAAGGGCCGCAACATTGCGCAGATCCTCGACCTCACGGTGCAGGAGGCGTATGCGCTGTTCCGCGACGTGCCGGCCATCGAACGCAAGCTGCACACGCTGCTCGACGTGGGCCTGTCCTACATCCGGCTGGGGCAGAGCGCCACCACGCTCTCGGGCGGCGAGGCGCAGCGGGTGAAGCTCGCGCAGGAGCTCTCGCGCCGCGACACCGGGCGCACGCTCTACATCCTCGACGAGCCCACCACCGGGCTGCACTTTGCCGACATCGAGCTGCTGCTCAAGGTGCTGCACCAGCTGCGCGACGCGGGCAACACCATCGTCGTCATCGAGCACAACCTCGACGTCATCAAGACCGCCGACTGGCTCATCGACATGGGCCCCGAGGGCGGCAGCGGCGGCGGGCGCCTGGTGGTGGCGGGCACGCCCGAGACGGTCGCCGCCTGCCCGCACAGCCTCACCGGCCGCTACCTGGCGCGCAGCCTGGCTGCCGCAGCGGCCACTCCTGCCACTTCGTAATTCCTTTTTGATAGCACAACCTGACCGTTTGGCGCTGGGGTTTCGGGGTATTTTCACAAAATTGCCTTTGCGGGCCGGCTTTGACATGCTCGGTGGCCCGCCCACTGTCCGCCCACGCTCCGATGGCCACCGAAACCGAACTCAAGCTCCAGCCCGCCCATGCGCGCGACCTGCCGCGGCTGCTGGCGCACCCACGGCTGGCGGCGCTCGAGCCGCAGCGTGAACGGCTCGTCGCCACCTATTTCGACACCCCCGCGCTGGACNTGCTGCGCGCGCGCATGGCCGTGCGCGAGCGCCGCGAGGGCCGCCGCCACGTGGCCACGGTCAAGACCGCGGGGCTGGTGATCGGCGGCCTCTCGCGCCGTGGCGAGTGGGAAGCGCCCATGCCCGCCGGCGCGCGCCGCTTTGCCTCCCTGGTGGACGACCCCGCGCTGGACGACTGGCTGCGCGCGCGANGGGCGNCGCTGCAACCCGTGTTCCGCACCGCCTTCACCCGGCTGCGCTGGCAGCTGGCGTTCGAGGGCGCGCGCATCGAGGTCGCGCTCGACCACGGCGCCATCGTCAGCCAGGGGCCGCAGGGCCGCGCGCGCGAGCCGCTGCTCGAGCTCGAGCTCGAGGTGCTCGAAGGCCCTGACGACGCCTTGTTCGCCCTCGCACTCGAACTGGCCGAGGCACTGCCCCTGTGGCCACTGGCCGCCAGCAAGGCCGAGCGCGGCTATGCGCTGTTCCTGCGCGCGCAGGGTTCCAAGCCGCCCCCGGCCACGCCGCGGCCGCGCGCGAGCTGGCCCGCCTCCACACCAGCCGACCAGGTGTTCGCCCAGCTCGCGCACGAGGTGCTCGACGCCCTCGCCCCGCCGCTGCGCGACGCCGCCCACACCCGCTCCCGCGGCAGCGCCGAGGCCGCCGAGGCGGTGCACCAGAGCCGCGTGGCGCTGCGCCGGCTGCGCGCGCTGCTGGGCGTGTTCGCGCCCGCGCTGCCCGCCGGCTGGGCGGCGCAGTGGCGGCTGGCCTGGGGCGAACTGGCGCGCGCCCTCGGCGCCGTGCGCGACCTCGACGTGCTGCGCCACGACGTCTGGCCGCTGCTGGCCGCAACGCCCACGGCCCAGCGGCGCCTCGCCAGCCTGCAGCGCCGCCTGCAGCAGGCGCAGGCCCAGGCCTGGCAGGCCTTGCAGGCCGAACTCGCCACCCCGGCCACCGCGGCCTTGCTGCTGCGCTTCGCCCGCGCGGTGCATGCGCTGGCCGCGCCCGAGCCCGGCGCTGCGGCGGGTCCCACGCCGGCGTGCGGGAAAAGCCGACCGNCGCACGGCACCGGCCCTGCCCAGCCGCAGAAGGCACCGCCCATCGGCGTGTTCGCGCGCGAGCGCCTGCGCCAGCGGCGCCGGCGGGTGCGCCGCGCGCTCGAGGCCGCCGAGGCCACGCGCCTGCACGATGCCGAGCGGCTGCACGCGCTGCGCATCGAGGTGAAGAAGCTGCGCTATGCCACCGAGGCGCTGGCCGCGGCACTGGGTGGGGCAGCCGCGCGCAAGCGCGCGCGGCTGCCGGTGCTGGAGCAGGCGCAGTCGGCGCTGGGCCGCTGGAACGATGTCCACGGCGCCGGCGCGCGCCTGGCCGCCCTGGCCCCGCCACCGCGCGCGGGCCATGCCGCCGCGCTCACCGCGCTGGCGCAAGCCCTCACCCCGGCGCGCGAACGCGCCCGCAAACAGGTGCGCCGCGCCTGCGAGGATCTGGACGACGTGCTCTGACGGCGCGCCCGAAGCCCTCGCACGCACCGGAACGCCCCGTGCACAGCCGCGGCGGGCTGCGCACCGCCTTCCGGCGCCTGATTTTCAGAGTTTCCGCCGAAACCCCAGCGCCAAACGGTCAGGTAGTGCTTTTAATTTCATAGCAACTGCAGACCGGCGTCGCCTCTCACGCCTGGGCACTGGGCCGCTCGGCCACGCGGTCGCGCCAGTCCTGCAGGGCCGAGAAGCCCTCGGCGCCGGGCTTGAACTTCATGAGCTTGGCGAACTCCAGCGCGCAGAACGCGGTGATGTCGGCCACCGAAAATCGCTCGCCCGCCAGCCACGGCCGCCGGTGCAGGATCTGGTCGAACCACTGCGCCGCCTCATACACCTTGGCACGCTGCGCCTGCCCGTAGTCGGCGAACTGCGGCTGCTCCAGCACCGCCAGGCCCGGGTGGGTGTGGCGCACCACCTGGGCGATGGGCAGCATCAGCGCGAACTCTGCCTGCCGGTCGGCCATTTCGATGAAGGCGCGTTCCTCGGCGTCGCGGCCCATGAGGTTGGGCTCGGGCCAGCGGCCTTCGATCCAGGTGCAGATGGCGCGCGACTCGGTCAGCACGCGGCCGTCGTCGAGCTCCAGCGCCGGCACCTTGGCCAGCGGGCTCAACTGCCGGTAGGGCTCGCGCTTGTGCTCCAGCGCGTTGAGGTCGACCTCGACCATCGGAATCTCGCGCACGCCCTTCTCGGCGAGGAACATCGTGACGCGGCGCGGGTTGGGCGCGCGGTGGGCGGTGTAGAGCTTCATGGGCAGTCTCCTCGAACGATCCGGCACGGGGGTCATGGGGCGTTGGCGGTCGGCGTCGACCCGGNNTCTGAGCGTCACCCACGGGGGCGGCGCTGGGCGAGCGCCCCATCTCGACCAGCGTGCGCGCCTCCTCGGCAAAGCGGCGGGCGGCCGCGTCGCCGTCGCGCGTGAGGTCGATTTTCGATGGNNCGGGCGCTCGATGCCGCGCAGCACCGCCGGCCGCGCGCGGATCGCATCGCGCCAGCGCCGCAGGTGCTCGAAGCCGTCGATCTCCACGCCCGACCAGCGGTGCGTGCGCACCCAGGCCCAGTTGGCGATGTCGGCGATCGAGTAGTCCCCGGCGAGGTATTCATGGTCCCTGAGCTGCGCGTCGAGCACGCCGAACAACCGCCGCACCTCGCCCTGGTAGCGGTCGATCGCCGGCTGGATCTTCTCCGGGAAGTAGCGGTAGAACACATTGGCCTGCCCCATCATCGGCCCGATACCGCCCATCTGGAACATCAGCCACTGCATCACCCGCGAGCGGCCCTTCACGTCCGACGGCATGAGGCGGCCGGTCTTCTCCGCGAGGTAGACCAGGATCGCCCCNGATTCGAACACCGCAAAACCNCCTGCTTCATGGTCCACGATGGCCGGGATGCGGCCGTTGGGGCAGATGGCCAGGTACTCGGGGCGCTTCTGCTCGCCGGCCTGCAGGTCGAGCACCTTCAGCGTGTACGGCAGGCCCAGTTCCTCCAGCGCGATGGAGATCTTGTGCCCGTTGGGCGTGGCGGCGGTGTAGAGGTCGATCATGGGCGCTCCTGGGGTGGCCTTGGCAGCGCGGGCCTTTCAGCAAGGCCCTGGCCGAGCGCGCATCCTAGGCCGAGGCGCAGCGCCGGCGCTGTCGCCCGCGCGAACCCGATCGGCAGTGCCACAGGGCCTCGGTGCCCGGCTCACGCGGGCTCAGAGCGGATCGGGCGTGGAGGGTTGGTTCACAACTTCTCAGCTGCCGCGCGCAGCAGCGCGCGGGTGCGCTCGGCCTCGCGCCGCGCGGCCGCGGCGAAGTCCGTGCCGCTGCCCGCATACAGAATGGCGCGCGAGGAGTTCACCACGATGGGCGCATCGCGGCGCCAGCCCGCGCGCACCGTGGCCTCGGCATCGCCGCCCTGCGCACCCACGCCGGGAATGAGCAGCGGCAGCGTGGGCGCCAGCGCGCGCACCCGCTCGATCTCGGAAGGCCGCGTGGCGCCCACCACCAGGCCGAGCTGGCCGTTGCGGTTCCACGGCCCCTGCGCCAGCTGCGCGATGTGCTCGAACAGGCGCGGCTGAGCCGGCAGGTCGGCCAGGCGCTGCGCCTGAAAGTCGTCNCCNCCGGGGTTGGACGTGCGGCACAGCAGGAAAGCGCCCTTGCCTTCGTAGCGCAGGTAGGGCTCGATGGTGTCGAAGCCCATGAACGGCGAGAGCGTGACCGCATCGGCGCGGTAGCGCTCGAACGCCTCGCGCGCATACTGCTCGGCGGTGGAGCCGATGTCACCGCGCTTGGCGTCCAGAATCACCGGCACGCCGGGCGCGACGGCGCGAATGTGGTGCAGCACGCGCTCGAGCTGTGCCTCCGCACCATGCGCGGCAAAGTAGGCGATCTGCGGCTTGAACGCGCACACCAGATCGGCCGTGGCGTCCACGATGGCCATGCAGAACTCGGCCATGCGCGCCGCATCGCCCCGCCAGTGCAGCGGAAACTTCTGCGGCTCCGGGTCCAGACCCACGCACAGCATCGAATCATGGCGCGCGCTGGCTGCGCGCAACTGGTCGAGAAAGTTCATGCGGCCATTCTAGGTGGGCGCCCGACAAGGGCCGTCGTCAGCCAGGAAACGGCCCGCTGCGCCCGCGCAGCCCGTCGATGAGGCCGCGCGCCATCATGCGCAGGTTCTCTCGCCGCGGCGCAAACACCAGCCCGAACAACACCAGCTTCACCCCCATGCGCAGGAAATCCTGCACCACCCANGCCCCAGGGCTGTACGGCCGGCGGTAGAGCGCGATGCGGTTGCGCATGATGTAGTACTGCCGCAGCGGCCCATGCCGGTACAGCGCGCGCCCGGCCACATGCACCACCTGGTCGCCCACGCTGTGCTCCAGCACGGCATCGCACACCCCGAGCAGCGCGTACCCGCGCNNGCGCGCGCGGAAGCACCACTCCAGGTCCACGTTGTCGATGAACAGGCCCTCTTCCATCAGGCCCACGGCGTCGAGCACCGGCAGCGGAATCAAGGCCCCCGAGGCGACGAGAAAATCCGTCTCATGGGTCTGCCCCGGCCCGCCACCGCAGGCCAGCCGGCGCACCTCCGCAACACCGATGCGCACGAAGGGCGTGCTCACCCGCGAGCGCCGGTCCACCAGCCGCGGCCCGACTGCCGCCACGCGCTGGCCGGCACGCGTCGCCCCGTCGAGCGCCTGCAGAAGCCGCGCCACCATGTCCGGCGCCGGCACGCTGTCCTGGTCGAGCAGCAGCACATGGCTCGCCCCGCGCTCGCGCGCCCAGGCGATGCCCCAGTTCTGCGCCGCGGCGATGCCGAGGTTGGTGTCAAGGGGCAGCAACGCGCAGCCGAGGGCTTGAGCCTGCGCCCGCAACGCCTCAACGGCTGCTGCCGACGAGCCGTTGTCCACGATGAGGAGCTCATCCACCTGGGGACGACATGCCCCCATGCAACGCCCGAACAATTCGGGAGCCGGTTGATGCGTTACCGCGACGGCGACAATCCGACACCGCCCGAAGACACCCACGCTCAGCTCCCCGCGTGGTTTGCTCCCGCACCGCACGATCCCGCCCCAGCCAGAAGCCATCGCTGAGCACGAACCGGTAGAGTCGCTCCGGCAGCCGCACCTGCCGAGCGTCCAGCCAGTTCACCATGGGCAGCAGCAGTGGAACACAGAGCCGCGCCACGCGCTTCCACAGGCGCGGGCGGTCTGCGGGTGGCATGAGCGGATCCTGCACCAGATCGGGATGCAGGGCATACATGGTTCCGATCGCCGCCCCGACCTTGATCTGACGCACATAAAAGTCACGAAGAACCATGGGGTGGCAATGGTGCACCCGGGCCTGCGCGTTATAGATCAAACGCAGCCCCCGCCGGCTCAGGCGCAAGCCCAGATCAATGTCCTCCCACCCATAGGTGCGGAAGTTGGGATCGAAAGGCTGTGTTCCAAGAATCTCACGCGGAAGCGAGACATTCGAAGTGTAGAAACAGGTATACGGCACGTCGCTGCCATCGCGCATGTATCGGTAGCCGAACTGATGCCCGCCTTCATTCACGTACTCCAGCAAGGGGTCACCTTCATCCCCTCGCGATCCCACTGCGTGTATCCGACAACCGCGCACGGCATTCCGGTCTCTCGGTGCTTGACCACATGCTGCTCGATGAAGTCGGGCTCGGGAATCGTGTCATCGCCGATGAACAAAATCAGCTCGCCGCGAGCGTGATTCAACGCATGGTTGCGCGCAATACCTTGTCCCGTGTTGGTCTGGGTGTACACCTGCAACCGCATCGCCCCGGCTCGATCGCGCTGCCATGCCTGAAGGCTCTCCCATGTTTCATCGGCAGAGCCATCGTCGACGACGACGACGTCATAGTCATCCCACGTCTGGGCACGGAGTGCCTCCAGCGTGCGAATCAACACCGGCCAGCGCCGGAATGTCGTGATGACCACCGTGACGGATGTCGGCTGGTAGCACGGCTGCGGTTCCCCGTCTTCGAACGCGATACTGTGGACAAACGCGCCCAGGCGGCGCATGTCGCCGTTGTGAAACTCCTGGTGCGACACCCACGATGGAGTATCCAGTGTCAGGTCGAGCATGCCATCCTCCCTGACCGGGCGTCGACCTCAAGCAACTGCCAGAACGCAGAGGAATCCAACGCTACCCGCGCCTCGGTGCCGTTACACGTTATGCGCACGACGCGCCCTGCACACAATGGCAAGGGGACATGCAGCTTCACGAGAACGCGCCCCTCTCGACCAGCACCCACCTTCAGACGCGCAAAGCGCGCCCCGTCGTCGCCCGGACGTCGAGACCTTCAACCTGCTCTGGTCCGTACCAGCCCGGCCCGAGCCGGCCCAGCGCGGACGAGCGTCCGGGCCACAAAAATGGGCTCGTCAGCAAGGGCTCCGAACGCGCGGCCGCCGAAGCCACGGACAGATCCGGCTGGGGTGGCACGCTCAGACTGATCAACCCACGCTGCAGCAACTCCTGATCCGACATTCGCCGTTCGCGTTGAATACGCCGACGCTCACGCCATGTGTTGGGTGCATGGCGCAGGTTCCAACGAAGCACCGCCCACGCAAAGCCCACATGCCCTCCACGCAGCCATCCGCGGAACAAGCCGGTAGGTCGCCCCCAGCGCTCGCCTCAGGTCGTAGTTCTTCCAGAGCGTGCGGAGGTTATGCCGATTGCCCATGATGTGGCGCCAGGCACTCCGTGCTCCACGCCGGTCGTGCCCCCGAAAGCATGGAACACCACCGAGCGCGGGCACATGACGACACGCTGCCCTCGCAACCAGTAGCGCCAGCCCAAGTCGACGTCTTCGTGGTACATGAACATCAGCGGATCGAAACCGCCCATCGCCAGGAACTCGTGCTTGCGTACCAGCATCGCGGCCCCGGATGGGAACAGCACATTCACTGGCTTGGCATCCTCCTCGGTCTGCGGCTCGATGAAGGGGAGTCCGACGTCCACATCAAAGCCAAAACCCTCCCGCGACATGCCGCCCCCGCGCGCGTTGAGCAGTTCCGGTCGGTGCAGCAAGCGCAACTGCGAACAAGTGGTTCCGATCTGTGGTTGCAGCAGCAATGGCACCAGCAGGTGCAGGAGCCACTCGGGGTGACCACCGTGTCGCTGTTGAGCAGGGCGACGTACTCAGCTTCCGTCGCCTGGATACCGATTTGGTTGCCGTGGCCAAAACCGTGGTTCGTTCCCTCCGCGATCACACGTACCTGAGGCCAGTTGGATCGTAGCCATTGCACGCTGTCATCTCGCGAAGCGTTGTCAACGACGATCACCTCGAAGGCCACATGCCGCGTTGCCAATACGGCTGGAATGCATTTCTCCAGATGGTGACGTCCGTTGAAGTTGACGATGACAATGGCGACACGCAGCTGCTGCTGAACAGAAAGCAACGGATTGCTGTGCAACGCCCGAATCTGATCGGTCAGACGCTCTCGGTCGGCCAAGGCTTGCTCCCTCGCATGGCGAACAGCCTCGGCCGCCTCGATCTTTACCTGGCGCGGAAGCAACTTCTGCTTGACCGCCACCTGAGCGCGAGCAAGCAACTCCGCTTCACCACACCGCAGGTGCTTGACATAGATCCGGGTAAGACCTGCAAGTTGTGGCGATACACCGCCCCGGCCACTTGCAAAGGCCGACTCGAAACTGCGGTATTCCGCTACGACCCGATCGACGAAAACGAACGGACACTTCTGCGCAAGGCGCAGATACAGATCCCAGTCCTCGAAACACTCGAGGGTTTCATCGAGACCTCCCAGCGAAAGCACCTGTGCACGCGGCATCAGGCAACCGATGAAGGGGATCTGGTTTTCAAACGCCATCAGAGCTGCGTCGTACGGCGCTCCGAATCGACGAAGCAACCGACGGCCCTGTGCTTCAAGCTGGACGAAGTCCACCGCGCCAAAGTACACCGAACCAATGTCGCTCGCGGCATCGACGAGCGCGTCGATGCCGCCGGGAAGGTAGACGTCATCATCATCCAGCATCACCAGCCATGTGGAGGACGCTCGCCGGATGCCCCGATTTGCAGCGGCAACGCGACCCACCGGCTCCGTCATTTCGATCAACGAGATGTCCAGATGCGGCTCGAAGGGCCGCAGGACATCGCTGACCGTAACGCCGCCATCGTTGACGACGATCACCTCCAGCTTCGCCCGGCGGTTCGTCAGCAGGCTCGCAACCGCCTCTCCCAAAAGTTCCGGCCGGTTTCGGGTTCGGATGATTACCGCAACGCTCGCTGCCCCGTCCGCTCGCGAACGGTCGTGAAGAAGCTCGGGGCAGCCGTCGCATGGATCAAATCGATCAAGGCGCCCCCGCCACGAATCGATCTCGCACCCAGAATCCCTCAACCGCCGTCGCACCCGGCGTTTGGGCAGCTCTGATTCGCAGGCGGTCGCGCATCCGCGTGAAATCGGTGTCTTCCTCATGATGCACGGACAATTCCATCGCTGCCAACGCGGCAGACACGTCAAGATACCGGTTGCAAGGTGCATCTCCTTGCGGATCGTAGGTCCAGAGCGGGCCCTCGTATCCCACAGCTGCAAGCGCCCTTTCGACCTGCATCGCGAAAGCTCGCTGCTCGTCGTCGCCCCACAGCGTGGAGGGCGCAAACACCGTCGCCGGTCCGATAGCTTCAAGCCAATTCGCAATTTGCTCACGACCTTGATCAGAGTCGGGCGCACCACGCAGGGTCTCCCGTCGCAACTCGGGGAGGAAGCGCGTAGCCTTGGCGTCGAGGGATGGCTCTCTTTCGGCGTAGATGACTCCGACGTCAACTTCGGCAGCCCGCGCACGGGTCAGGCTCGCGCCCATGCAGCGCCGTTCGTCGCCTCGCTTCCGCACGAACACCAGCCACGGTCCCGGTGGCAGCGGCGCGCCCCCACGCCCTTGCTGCGGGGATTCGTTCGATTGCATTTCCATCCCATGTTCCACATCAATCTTTCAATTTTCCGTCAAGCATGGTGCGAAGCGTCAGCAACGTGGCGCTGAAAACGGAGCCGTCCTCTTCAAGAAACGCCTCCGCCCGTGACGGACCAACGCCCTGCCCCTGTGGCAAAAACAAGCCGCGGTACGCCATCAAACCTTCTGTCGCATGGCGGTAATTCCCGTAGCGCAGCGGCAAGGCGTACTCACTCAGGGCCCGCTGCTTGGCGGTAAGCGCCGGACCAACATCAATGACGTGCGTGACCGGTAGAGGGGCCCAGACTTCGTAGTAAAANAGCCGACATCGTCGTCCGAGGCGCCGCCACACCTGCAACGCCGCAAGAGAAACCATCACGTGGTCTCGGTGATAGTCCAAGGGGGCGGGAGCCATCACCCAATCTGGACAGTGATCCAGGAACTCCTTCGCCAATCTGGCGCGAAGCCCTCGGTGATTACGAACCTCGCCGTCGGGCTCGCGAAGGAAGCCTACGGAGTCGACGCCGAGATGGGCAACAGCAGCCCGACACTCAGCCTCACGGACGGCAACGACGTCGTCCACATAGTGCAACGGGTCCCCCGCCGCGCCGTCGGTCACCACAAGCACCCGTATCGTGCAACCCGCCAGACTCAACAGGCGCAGCGTTCCGCCGCAGCCGATTGTCTCGTCGTCAGCGTGCGGCGCGATGACCAAGACCCGCCCCCATTGNGGCAGTACGAGATCCCGCGGCATTGGGCACGGCGCCAAATGTGGCTGGCTAGCCGCCAGAACCTGTCGGTAAATCGTTTCATATCTCTCTGCCACTGCTTGCGTGTTCGGCCATTCGTCTGCCTGCCGCTTCGCAATGTTCGCCCAATCGGAACGCAAGGCCGCGTTAGAGCGTAAGCGCCGCAATGCCTCCCCAACCGCTTCGGCCGTGGGGGTANNCCAGCCAAGCCCTGAACGAACCACCTCCGGCACACCACCAACCGGGCTGCAAATGCTTGGCAAGCCCGCACACAGTGCCTCCAGATTGGCCATTCCGAAGGACTCGGTTGCAGAGGTACTGACATAGACGTCCGCCGCAGCGAGGTATTTCGAAACGTCCTCGGTCAACTCGAAGATGATGGGCCGCACCAGCCCAACATCATGGGCCAGCGACTGCAAACGATCGCGCTCGCCGTCGCCGAGAATCACGAGTTGAAGATGTTGTCCGTCGCCGCATTGTGCGCACGCTCGAACGAGCACATCGAACTGTTTGAGCGGAGCCAATCGGCCGATACCGAGCACATGGAATACATCCTCACTCCACCCCAACTCGGCGCGCGCATCTTCGCGTCGATACGCCTGTAACCGAGGCTGCGGATGGGGTACCACATGCCAACTGTCCGGACGTTCGGTGAAGGCCAAGTCTCGCGCAAGGGCCTGCATGGCCGACATGGTGGGCGAGGTCACCCATGCCGCCGACATCAGTACCCTCGCTTCCATTGCCCGCAGCCAGCGCATCGCAAGGCGGTTCATGGGCACCCCATCATCCTGCATAGCTTGGGCATAGCAGCCAAAGCCGTGCTCGGTCAGCCCNCATCGTGCACGGCGCGTCGCAGCCCGCCAAGGCCGAAACCAGCGGAATCCCAGCGCGATCCAGGGNTCGTGGCAATGCACGACCGAATACCCCTCGCGCGCGGCAACCTGTGCGGCGAGGCGCCCCATGTTGATGCGCTCGGCCAGCGCCCACAGCCACCGCGCCACCGCTGCCCGCCTGGACGCTGCAGGCCAGCGCGGCATGCATTGCTCGTGCCACCAACGCTGCCAGCGCACACTGCGCGCACCGAGGTCAGCCTGGGAAAGGTAGCGCACCTCATGGCCGCGGTCTCGCAACGCATGCACCACCGGCCAGAGGCTCTTCCCGATGCCGTAGCGCTGGTCGGCTGCGGTTTCCCGCGTGACCATGAGAATGCGCAGGGGCCAGGAGTCAGCCGGGGTGGTGTTCATCGGAAATCGGTATCGCCGGCGGTGAGCCACCATCGGCCGACATACCGCTGCGGATTCTCGGCATCGGGCCAGCAACTGGCTGGAATCAACAACCCCAGCGGGCGTTGCTGCGCACCGAGAGCGGAAAATCGATCGGTGTAACGGTCGGTCGTCCAGAAGGTCACGCGGGGTGANTTCCAAAGCGCAGCCAAACGACGAACCTGGTCAACAACGGCATCCAAGGCATCAATAGGCCCGATGTAGTCCAGCCATTCGAGGTGATCGGCGTGGCGGCGCAGAACCACCACACCGAGAATCCTTCCGGTCCAACGGCCCTCCACCGCGACGACGTCGTACCGATTGTGCGGGTGGGCCATGAACCGGTGCTCGATGTAGGCCGGAGTTCGCACGCCGATCACGGCGTCGGCGAAGTCCTCGCGCATCGCCTGCCAAAGACCTTCCAAGGCTGACCAACGCTTCCGATCCGCGGGCATCAGATGTCTGGCTCGAGTCGCCCAGCGCGGCCGCCGATGCGATGGTGGCCATGATGACTCGAACATCTCGCCAGCCTGTACGTAGATGCCCAACTTCTCTGCGATTCGAAAGTGTCGATCCGTCGGGAAGCCGTACCCTTTGGGCCCATACACTTCGGGCCAAGTCGTCCCCAACAGAGCGAATGGCCCGCTGCGAGTCAGAACGCCTCGCTCGTCGGCGGCAACCATGACGTCGCCGATCTGGGCGACTCGCTCGAGCGCCCCTTGATTCAACACGTCTCGGTACATTCCTCCGTAGTGAGCGACTAACTTGCCATCACGCCGAACCAAGACTGCGTTGCCGCGTCCGTCTCCGTACTTCCATCGCCACAGTGATTCGGTCAGTTCGTGCCCGAAGACAGATTTAAACAACGCCGCGATCTCTGGAAAGTGACGGGGTAGTGCGTGCGTCACGCGCCAACGCGGCTGTGCCGCTGCACGCCGCATGCGCGTCCATCCTTCCCGCGCCGGTGGGCGCTCAATCGTCCATCCCGCGCGCTTTGCCACGGCCTCCCAATCCGTCCAGGGAAACGGCTCGGTTCTACTCTTTACCCAAATCACCCCTCCCGCGGCAAGCTTTGCGTCCAATACGTCGAAATACGAGAGGGGTGGATGTCGGTGTCGAGATCGGTGACAACGACCTGGTCGAAGGTCGTCGAGTGGTCCGTCCCAATGGTCGGGTCGATTTGGATCAGCCCCTGATCGGGACCCGCGTTCGGCAGCACGACGCCAGGTTCCGCCCGCCAGGGAATTCGGATCATGGGAGCCGTCGGGTCGATTTCGGGCGGCAGTTCGGTGGGCATCTCACCCAACAGCAGCAGCGGCGCACTTGTGGGTGGGGTAATAGCCTCTTGCCCTGGGCTCCGGTCTGGCGAGGCTACCGTCATCATGTCAGCGAAGCGGGGCGTTGTCGGGTGTATTGACCATCCACTCATGAGCGAGAGTGACGACGCCTTGCTCCAGGCCCTGCTGGCGAACCAGCAGCCGGGCCGAGAACGGGGCTTCATCGTACACATGGACACCACGCTCACACAGGAGGTATACCGAGACCGCGTACTCTCCCTTGAGCAAGGGGAACGCGCTGAAACGAAGCGTCACTTCACCGGTCCCATCGGCTCGCCGGGGAAGGGGCACCCCATCGTTATGCGATCCAGCACTTGCCAATACCGCGCCATCCAGTCGTACGATGGTCACCGCGAGCGTCGGTGCTGGCAAGAGCGGGTCGCTTCGATACGCGCATGCCACCTCCAAATCGCTCTCACCGCTGCTGAGGTTCACCACCTCATCGTGCGGATTGGTTTCCGGGCGGCTGCGCACGCGCACNCGGGTCAAGCGCGCAGTTCCAGCCAAGGGGCCATGGTCCGGTGGGTGACTGAGCGGACGGNNCATCGCGTCCGTCTCAATGGAGTGGTCGGCCGCAGCCCCATCCATTGGCGTCTTGTTCTCTTTGGGCGATCTGCCGGTGTCCAGAAACTGCTGATAGCGGGCAGTCACATCCGCGGGCTCACCATCGAGTACCACCTTTCCGTGATGGACCCACAGCGCGCGGGAACAAATGGCTTCGATCTGGTAGAGCGAATGCGAACAAAACAACACCGTCGTCCCAGCGTCACGGAATTGCATGATGCGCTCGAACGATTGGCGAGCAAACGCACCGTCACCCACCGAGAGCGCTTCATCGACGATCAGAATGTCTGGGCGTACAGCCGTCGCGACGGAGAACGCGAGCCGCACGAACATGCCCGACGAATAGGTCTTGACCGGTTGCTCCATGAACGCTTCAAGCCCTGAAAACGCCACGACGTCGTCGTAGACCGTGTCGGTCTCTTCTTTGGACAGCCCCATTAGCGCGGCGCTCAGGTACACGTTCTCCCGCCCGCTCATCTCCGGGTGGAAGCCAGCTCCGAGCTCGAGCAACGCGGCCAAATGGCCATCGGTCCGAACGGTACCGCACGTCGGTGCCAAGGTGCCCGCGATGATCTTGAGAAGCGTGCTCTTACCCGCGCCGTTCATGCCGACCAGGCCGAGCACCTCGCCATGTTCGACGCGCAGATCCATCGGGTGCAATGCCACGAACGCTCGGTGGCGGGTCCTGCCGGTGAGAACCTCCAGGAGCCGATCGGCCGGTCTGGCGTACTGCGCGTACGTCTTGGACACGGCATCGAGGCGGATCGCCGGCGACGCCACCGTGAATGCCCCCGCGCTCACAGGGCCTCTCTCATGTGGGACTCGGTGCGCCGAAACAAGGCCCATGCGAGTGGCCAGAGCACCACGGTCAGACCGATGAGTCGCCACGCGCTCCCGGTCTCCATCGGCATCGCCTGGACCAGCGCGTGCAAGACGGCCATGACGTCGGCCAGCGGGTTGAGCACCAACCAGTCGCGCAACACGGGCGGCATCAGCTCGGGCATGTACATCACGGGCGTGAGGTACATCAACAATGTCAGGGCGAACGGCACCACCTGTCGAGCCTCGCGCACGAACAGGCCCAAAACGGCCACCAGGTAACTCAGGGGGATGAGCATCAGACCGAGCAGGATCAGAAAGCCACCCGCACCGACGGCGCCGCCCCACCCTCCAAACAACCCACCCAGGACGATCAGCACGGTGCCGTAAACCGAACCGCTGATCAGGACCGGAAGTAGCGGAAGCAAGGGCAACGGGAAGATTGAACGTTGGTAGATCGGGCCAAACTCCACCATGATCGTCAGGCTGCGGACCAGAACTTCGCTGATGAACAGCCACGCCACCATTCCCAGCAAAAAGTATTCGGTGAAAGGGACCACCGTGGGTGAGCGAACGCGCAACACCACATGCAGGAANAACCAGAGGCCGATGATTTGCAGTGCCGGCTGCGCGAGAAGCCACACGCCGCCGAGGAGGCCCNNCGAGGTGCGCGCCACGATGTCACGACGCACCAGCAGCCGCACAAGGCCCCATTGACCGACCAACAACCCGAGGGGCCCGGGAACGCTATCGAACGAGTAGCGCCATAGTACCAACAGACGCTGGGAAACGGGCATTTCCTTTGAACCTAAATCCGGCAGTTGGGCATGGTCGAGCGGGCTGTCATCGGGTGGGCAGGCAAGGCGCAAACCGCAGCAATGGCCTGTGCCATTGCGAGGATTTGCAACGCCGCCTGCACGCCCGAAGGCGGCTCGATCGGCCATGCAGCTTAATCACCCGAAAGGTGAACGTCAGGCAGTACGGAAAATCTCTTCAAAACTAGGACCTGTAAGCAAAGACGAGCGGTCAACTGCCGGATTTAGGTTGATATCAGATCGAACGGGACGCCGACCCAGCCCGCCCGGAGCGTGAGGGCGTCATTTCCGCGCGGCCGCCTTGAGACGCGCGTCGATTTCAGCCGCATTCACCGGGCCTGCGACGCGTGATCCGTCGGCAAAAACAAGNGTCGGCGTTCCGGTGACTTTGTGCCGTGCGGCCAGGTTGAGGTTACGCGTCAGCGCGCCGGTGTCAGGGCATTCAACCGCAGGGGGCTCGACGTTCTTCAGCATCCATTCTGCCCAGGCCTTTCCGCGATCCGCAGCGCACCAGATGTTGCGGGCCTTGGCGTTCGAATCGGGGCCAAGGATCGGAATGAGAAAGGTATAGACCGTCACGTCGTTCACGGCTACCAGTTCTGTTTCCAGACGCTTGCAGTGCTTGCAATTGGGATCCGCGAACAGCACCAGCTTTCGCTTGCCATCGCCACGCGTCATGGCGATGGCATCCTGCAACGGCGCCTTGTCCAGGGGCAAGGGGTGCAGCGCCTCGACACGCTCGCGCGTCAGATTCGTGCGCGTCTGCGTGTCGAGCAAGCTGCCTTGAAACAAATACCGACCGGTGGCATCGACGTAATAAATCTCGTCGGCGTTGATGCGAACCTCAAAAATGCCCGGGAGCGGTGAAGGACGGACTTCCTCGATCTTCGCTCCCGCAGGCAAGCTGGGCTTGAGCGCCTCACGAATCTCGCTCGCCGCCGTAGGCCAGCAGNNCGTACAGGCCGCTACGGCAGCTGCGACGCACATGCGCGAGGCCAAAGCCCCTGGTCCCCATTTCATGAGCCGCTCCTCGCCTTACCACTGTGAGACAAAGCCGAGCATCGGAATGCTGACGGCGTAATACCAGTCACCATTTACATACACCCAAACCTCGCCGCCCAGGGTTTGCTTGACCTTGCGCTGGCTTTCCGCAATGGGC
This sequence comes from Burkholderiaceae bacterium, assembly GCA_013693755.1. Taxonomy (GTDB): domain Bacteria; phylum Pseudomonadota; class Gammaproteobacteria; order Burkholderiales; family Burkholderiaceae_C; genus Tibeticola. The sequence goes on along the minus strand of CP059256.1, from coordinate 1,584,356 downwards.
TTGCCCATCAAGGTCGCGGGCAATGTCGCCTCGATTTCGCCCTCGCACTTGCCGAGCACCGAATCGGCAAGGACTTTGCAGCCGTCCACCTTGTAGGCGGTGAGCTTGACGCCCAAGGACTTCATTTGGGTCTCATGGGCGGCCTTGTCGATGCCTTCCCGATAGGCGGGATCCAGCATGTCGTAGATGCACTGGTAGTCCTCCTTCATGCGGCACGCCGCGTACTGGTTGGCTCGCTTCGAGAGTTGCGCCTGACGCTGCTCGGTTGGCGGCAGGTGGTAGTCACTCTTCATCTTGGAGATGCTGAGGTCTTGTGCGCGGTAAATCCACTTTTCTTTGCCCGGCACATTCACAGGGTAAAAGGCGCGACCGTATCCCCGTCCNAACTCGACCAGACTCACACGCCCGGTGCGCACTGCGGGCGATTCGAGGTTGATGTCCCGTTTCACCACCTTTCCGCTGAAATCCACCACAGCGAGCATCGGGGTGATGCTGACAAAACGCCGGTCGCTGAAGCCCACCACAGCGCCCTGCGCGGCTGTGATGACGGAAGGCATCATGCTGGTGAACAGGTGCGGCACCGTCCCGACGAGTGGCGTGAAGTCTTTGCCATCCGTGGATGCGTAGAGACCACTCTTCGCGGTAAACGGATAGCCGTCAATCATCACCCCTCTNGGCGGCACGCCGCCACCAACAAGCACCGGGCCAGCCGCTCCGAGGGTCAGGGCGTCGGTCACACCAAAGGAACGCCCAAGCGCCGTCGGGTGCGGCAAGGTGTAGCGCTTCTTCAGCGCAAAGTTCCCATCCAACACCAGAACATAGGTCTCAACGCCAGGCTGGTAGGGGCGAATGACGATGTCGCCATTGACCTTCACCAGGTCGAAACCGGACACGTCCGGCCCGTGGTAAAGCAGTTGCTCCTTGCCGTCACCAATCCATCGAACGCGAACTTCGCCATCCCGTTGTCCAACGACGCCCGTGCGCGAATAGACGACGGCGAAGCCCTTAGGTGTGTACACCGAGTCGTGGTAGAGCATCGCGTCCGTGTCGTCGGCAATGGCCACCTCTTTGCCGACCTGACCGTCTTCGGTCATCGTCACATACACGACCTTCAGCCGCGGCGCGGTCTCGTCGATCCAGCTCATGAGCACATCACGACGGTCGTTGAATGCAAACGACGCGGGGCGAAGAACCTGGGCCAGCTCGGCAAGCTCCTTGGTGTACAGCACCGTGCCATCAGGCCGGAGCTTCACGATGATCTGCTTCTTCTTGTCCCACTTGACGGGCTGCGAAAAGTACAGGTCGCGGCCGTCGAAACCGTACGACATCGCCAGGGCNACCGCGCCCAGCGCCTTGTATTTATCGATCACCGCCTTGTTGATGATCTGATCCTGCTGGCCGTTCCAGAAGTGGGTGTAGCCCTCGTGATCCTGGTAGAAGAACACGGCTTGCGGACCTTTGCTGAGCTCGCTGACCAGCAGATATTTGTCTGCGCTGAATTCAGTCGGCAACATGGAAACGACGTCGGTCGGCGCTCAACGCCCTCCAGTCGGGCGTTGGTGGACATGGAGCCGCAGGATGCCAACAGCGATAGGGCCAGTGCGGAAAGAAAGGCGGTGATGACTCGTTGCATCGTGTGGAGTAGAAGCAAGGTTGGTGAACAGGCGAACCTGAAGCGAGGAAGCGACGCGCGCGGCTCGGCAGGGATGTTCCGGGCAACTTTGTATTATCCCTGATCGGCGCCGCAGTGTGAGGGGGCACCGCCACGAAAAGTTCCGGTCACATGCGCGCCACGGACCGAAGCAGGGATAAAAAACCCTTCCTCGACGGAACCGAGGAAGGGTTTGAGCGATACGGCCCCGCAAGAGGCCGTTCAGCTTACTTGGCGTACCACTGCTGGTTCAGCGGCTGGATGGACATGCCGTACTTCGGCGCCCACTCGACCTTGAAGGTCACGGCGCTGTCGGAGTCCGTGGCCGTGCCGGTCAGGTTGCTCACGCCGGAGAGGTTGAACCAGCCACCGTTGGCGATGAAGTTCGGCACGGTGTTGCCCGTCACTTGTTGCGGGGTCAGTTGACCCACGCAGGTGACGTCGTTGGTCACGCTCAGGCTGCGAGCGCCTTCGAGGCGGTCGTAGATGCCTTGGGCATAGCCTTGGGCAGCGTCCATGCGGGCTTCGAAGGTCATGGTCGAAGCGTAGCCAGCGGTCACCAGGTTGCCAACGGTGGTGGACGTCGGAATCAGGTAGGCGCCGGTCAGTGCNAGGTGCACCCGGGGCAGGAAGGTGAAGCGGGTCAGGTTGCCAGCGGTGCCGTTGCTGTACGGCGCGCCGGTGTTGCCCTGGAGGTAGTTACAGGTGCCGCAAGCCGGAGCGTTGATGTTCACGTTGCCAGCCGGGGAGGCGGCAATGTGCGACACCGTCAGCGCGCGGGTGCTGTACAGGTAGCCCGAGGCCAGGTTGAACACGATGGCGTCAGACGTCAGCGTGCCGTCGGCACCCAGGGCGCCCGCGCCGTCGTAGTTTTCCAGCACCAGGAAGCCTTCGGAGCTGGGCAGACCCAGGTTGCCGGGGTTGATGATGGCGCCGCCGACGTTGTCGGCTGCGGGGAACACCGAGCCCACGGTGCCACCGGGGTTGTCCAGAACCGTGGTGGTCAGGTCGTTGAGGGTGGTGGTGCTGCGGCCGTCCACGTGGGTGCAGGCATCACCCAGGTTGGCCATGTTCTTGGACTGGTGCGTGGCGTGCACGAACACACCGCCGCCAGCGGCGGGTTGGGTGTTGACGTAGGACACGACGCTGACCCAGCCACCACCCACCTTGATGGCGGGCAGCAGGTTGGCGTGGGCGAACGCCGACTGCGACACCACGCCCAGCGCCAGAGCGGCACCAGCGGCAGCGGCGATTTTCGTCACTTTCAAGTTTTTCATTCCAGACTCTCCTACTACAGAAAAAAATGGTGCAAAGACCAAACGCAGCCGATGGACTCACTCCAAGTACCGGCACCTTGCTTACTGACTAGAAAATCCTTGAGCAAGCAAGCTGCGTACCCAAGCCGGCTCCGGTAACGCCGACCCCGAAGTGGAGCATACACATGTGCGCACGGCACACGCAATCCCCTGCCGCCACTTCCGAATCAACTGACTCACTTTCACCACAAACTGAGGTGCCACGGCTTTGCTCAACGGTCTTTATGGATTCGGTGGCGAACACAGCCTGCGAAGTCGCCTTGCGCAAGCTACAGCTTCGACGTCCTAGCCCATGGAAAGCACTATACAGGAACCACGTCCGAGACCAAGCAATTTGCCACCGCGCCCACACAACTGTGAACTTTGCGCAACACCTGCCGCTCGGCAGATCACCCGTGTCCACCGAAGACATCCGCGCATCCAAACACGCGCAAAAAAGCCCTCTTCGCATACACGAAGAGGGCTTCACCAACTGAAGACCGCCCCGAACATTGAGGCGGAGGTCAGCTTACTTGGCGTACCACTGCTGGTTGAGCGGCTGGATGGACATGCCGTACTTCGGCGCCCACTCGACCTTGAAGGTCACGGCGCTGTCGGAATCCGTGGCCGTACCGGTCGGGTTGCTCACGCCAGACAGGTTGAACCAACCACCGTTGGCGATGAAGTTCGGCACGGTGTTGCCGGTCACTTGCTGCGGGGTCAGCTGGCCAACGCAGGTCACCTTGTTGGTCACGCTCAAGCTGCGAGCGCCTTCGAGGCGGTCGTAGATACCCTGAGCGTAGCCTTGGGCGGCATCCATGCGCGCTTCGAACGTCATGGTCGAAGCATAGCCAGAGGTCACCAGATTGCCGACCGCGGTGGACGTCGGGATCAGGTAAGCGCCCGTCAGAGCCGGTGCACCCGGGGCAGGAAGGTGAAGCGGGTCAGGTTGCCACCAGTGCCGTTGCTGTACGGCGCGCCGGTGTTGCCCACGAGGTAGTTACAGGTGCCGCAACCCGGGGCATTGATGTTCACGTTGCCGAGCGGGGAGGCAGCGATGTGCGACACCGTCAGCGCGCGGGTGCTGTAGAGGTAGCCCGAAGCCAGGTTGAACACAATGGCGTCAGACGTCAGCGTGCCATCGGCACCGAGGGCGCCAGCGCCGTCGTAGTTCTCGAGAACCAGGAAGCCCTCGGAGGTGGGCAGACCCAGGTTACCCGGGTTGATGATCGCGCCACCGACGTTGTCCGCCGCGGGGAACACCGAACCGGCCATACCGCCGGGGTGTCGAGAACCGTGGTGGTCAGGTCGTTGATGGTGGTGGTGCTGCGGCCATCGACGTGGACGCAGGCGTCACCGAGCTTGCTCATGTCTTTGGACTGGTGCGTGGCGTGCACGAACACACCGCCGCCAGCAGCGGGTTGGGTGTTGACGTACGACACAACGCTGACCCAGCCGCCGCCAACCTTGATGGCGGGCAGCAGGTTGGCGTGGGCGAACGCCGACTGCGACACCACGCCCAGCGCCAGAGCGGCACCAGCGGCAGCGGCGATTTTCGTCACTTTCAAGTTTTTCATTCCAGACTCTCCTGCTACAGAAAAAGAAGTTGCAAAGACCAGACGTGGTCGGCGAACTCGCATGCGGCACCCCGACTATTGACCTACGTACCTTACAAAGCCCGACCAAATCGAGCGGCCAAACTGCTCGGTTGAATTCGATGCCCGCCCCAGTGTATCCGGCGAGCGGCGCGCAGTATAGCTTCATCGCCACGCGGTGCCGGACGCTGACGCGTCCCAGCAACAGTCCACCAGGCTTTCGGGGAGTTGTAGCCCATCGTCAAGCCGAGACGATTCCGCGGGGCTGGCATCACCGGCGAGGCCAGTCGGCCTCCTCGACAGTCCGAGAAGACGGAACGGCCTCCTGCAGGGCTCGCAGCCCCGAGAGCTTCTTGCGGAACTCCGCCGTCACTTCGCGAGCCTGGCTGGTGTCTTCGACCACGCGCGGGGTGATGGTGATGAGCAGTTCGCGGCGGGTGTTGCTTTGCGTCTTGGTGCCGAACAGCGCCCCGAGGATGGGAATCTCGGAGAGGCCGGGCAGCCCCGAGGAGCCGTCGCTCTTGTCGTCCTTGATGAGGCCGCCGAGCACCATGGTGTCGCCCGACTGCACGGCCACCGTGGTCTGGGCGCTGCGCTTGTTGATGGTGGGCGAGTTCAGCCCTTGCGTGGTCACGCCGGGCTGGACGTCGCTGACCTCCTGGTTGATCTCGAGGTTGACCAGGCCGCCCGCGTTGATGTGCGGCCGCACCGAGAGCAGCACGCCCGTATCGACGTACTGCACGCTGGTGGTGATGGCGGTGGAGGCGGTGGTGCCGGTGATGGTGCTTTGCCCTTGCACGGGGACGCTGGCGCCGACGTTGATGCGTGCAACCTGGTTGTCGGTGACCATGATGTGCGGGCTGGAGATGATATTGACCTTGGTGTTGTTGGCCAGGGCGCTGAGCACCGCCTTGATGTTGCCCGTGGAGCCGCGCCAGACGGCAGAGAAGGGCATGCGCGGCGTAACGGTGCCGCCAGGGTCGCTGGGCAGCGCGCGGTAGTTGCTGTCGCTGTTGAACAGCATGCCGGTGACGCCGTTGTTGCCGCTGAAGAACCACTCCAGCCCGTAGTTGAGCGCGCCGGTGAGGGTGACCTCGGCGATGGTGACTTCGACCAGCACCTGGCGCGGCACGACGTCGAGCTTTTTGATGGCTTCCTCGATCTTCTCGTACTCGGCCGCGTTGGCCATGATGAGGAGCGCGTTGTTGTCGGGGTCGGCAATGACCTTGACGGTGCTGCCCCGACCCAGGCCGAGCGCCTCCGCGCTGCCCGACGCGACGGTGCCCGCGCCCGCCGTGGCCGCAGCGGCGGGAAGGTTGCCGGTGCCCGAGGACAGGCCGCCGCCGCTCGCGGTGCCGCCGGCGCTGGCCAGCCCGGTTGAGGCGCCACCGGCTGCGGACNNGAGGGTGGTTCCGGTCATGCCAGGCGCAAGCTGGGGTTTGGTCGTCGTGCTGGTGGTCTTGCCGTCGCCCAGCACCTGGCTGAGGAGCGCGGCGATGCGCTCGGCCTTGCCGTTCTGCACGGGGTAGACGAAGAGCCGCGTGCCGCTCTTGGCGCCGTTGCGGTCAAGGCGCTCGACCCACTGCCGGGCCTGCTCGAGGTAGTGTGGCTGCGGCGTGGCGACGAACAGGGCGTTCATGCGCTCGATCGGGATGACGCGCACCATGCCGCCGAAGGGGCTCTTGCTCTTGTCGCCGAAGATGATCTCGAGCTCGGGCAGGATGTCCTTGACGCTGACGCTTTGCAGGCTGAAGAGGCCGACCGACATGCCCGAGAGCCAGTCCACGTCGAACACGGCGACGGTGTCCTGCGCCTGCCGCCGCTCGGCCTCGGAGCCGGCGATCATCAGCAGGTTGCGGGTTTCGTCGACGCGCAGGATGCTGCCCTCGGGCACCAGAGGCTCGAGAATCTTGGCCATTTCACGCGCCGCGATGAAGCGCAGCGGCACGATTTGCACGCCATAGCCCGGCGCCGTCTGGTTGCCCACCTGGGGCACGGCGCCGCCGCGCAAGGCGGTGGCGATCGGCGCCACGCGCACCACGCCGCCCTCACGCACCATCGCGGCACCGTTCATGCGCAGCACGGTTTCGAGCACGCCGCGGATGGCGCCATCGCCCACCGGCTGGCTGGTGTGGATGGTGACGGTGCCGTTGACGCGCGGGTCGACGGTGTAGTTCTCCTTGAGCATGTCACCGAGCATCACGCGGATGACCTCGCGCAGATCGGCGCCCTCGAAGTTGATGGTGATGGCGCCGCCCGCAGCGGCCGCCACGGCCGGTGGCGCGGGCTTGACGAATACGCCCGTGCCGGGAATGAGCTTGGCAGCCTCCGCCGCTTTCCTGGCCTTGGCCTCGTCGCTGCCATCGGAGGCGGCGGCCGCCGCTGCGGCAGCACCGCCGGCGGCGAATTGCATGGCATTGGAAGCGGCCGATGACGCTTCACTTTTTGAAGCGCTTAACGACGAACTGGCGCTGGAGTCTTGGACTTTCTCTTCAATGCTTGCCCGATTGGCGGCTTCATCGATGGCGCGCGAGGTCGCCCTGAGTCGGGGCTAGGAGGCGTGGCGCACCCAACCAAACCGGCACAAAGAAGAGCCAACACCGCCACAGAGAACGCGTTGAGTCGTGTCGGCGGGTGACTCCAAACTGAATGGAACGAATAATTCATGAGACTTCCTCAAAGACCGGTCGGTCGGTTTGGGCAAGGTGATGGTCAACGCGCGGCACCGGACGGAGCACCTGGAGAGGGCCCGACGCGCCCGGCGTTTGCGGCGGCGCCGGCACCCGGGCCGGCTCCAAGCCCCATGCGAGACCGTTCGAATAGGGTTGCGCCGGCGTGGGAGGAACAGGAACCGTTGGCGGGATAACCCCTTCGATCACCGGTTGGGATGCCGTGGGTTGAGGCAATGCAGCTGCAGGTACGCTGGCCGCTCCACCCGCATTCACTCTCCCGCCCGCACCGCGCTGCAACGCAAGCCGAAGCTCCTCGAACTCCGCTCCGAGTCGCAACACAGCTCGCTCGGCGTTCACCTCGGCCAGGGTCAATCCACGAACCTGCCCACCCAGGACCACCGTCTCGGTCTTGCCAGTCTCCGCATCGCGCAGCAATGCCGCGCTGGTCGCCGGGCTGACGAGCACGCCCACCAGCACGAACTGCCCACGCTTCATCGCGCTGGGTGCGTTGGCCGATGGATCGACCGCCATGCGCCGGCTGGATTGAAAAATGGGCCGCGCGAGAAGTTCAGGAAACCCATGCACTGCGTCAGGCAACCTGAATTCCGGTGCAATGGCGAGAGGTGGCACGGCGGTAACCGGCACTTTTCTCCAGCGAGCAATCGACGACTCCAAACTCAAGCCCGATTGCCACTCCCACCACAACACGCCACCGAGGGCGACAGCGACCAAGAGAAGACCGCCCTCTGCCCAGGGAACGGGACGCCGGTCCTGCGGCGACTTGCCTGCGCGGCTCACGAGGCTCCCCCTTCATCGCATAACCGGAAAGATCGAACTGAATCACCAGATCGGTTTCCGCAGGAGGAGTTCCGCCTGGCCGAACAAACGTCGGCGCCGAACGGGCGGAAAAGTTGTCGATAAACAGGTAGGGGCGCGAGCCCTCCAGATCATGGAGAATGTCCTTCAGGGACGACAAAGTGGCCGTCAGCTGAACATTCACCGTCACCCGGCGGTAGAGCCCCTCTTCCTTCGGCTCAAGAATCTGCATGCTGCTGAGCTTGCCGTTGCGCGTCTCGACCACTTTCTTTGCGAGGTCCTGAATTTCGGCGGCAGCCAGCGGCACACTCGTCGCGCGAAGAAAGTGGCTGGCGCCGTTGAGCTCGCCAACCTGCTTGAGCTGAGCCTGTACAGCAGGTCGCATGCCTGCGATCCTGAGATACCTTGCCAGACGAGACTGCGCATCCGACAACACACTGTCATAGCGTTGATTCAGCCACCAGACAGGAACGGCGATCGCCGCACCGAGGGCAGCAAGGAGCACGAGCAACAGCAACCCCGCTGCAACGCGGCTCTGCGCGGCATTCAGGGGCTTCATCATGGCTTTTTCGGCCCGACACCCATTGCGGGCAAGGGCTCGGCCGGCTTGGATGCAGAAATCGTCGGCTGAAGGCGCCCCCCGAGCCTGGGGCTGCGGAGGCAGGCGGCGATTTGACCAACGCATCGGTCGGTGATGCCGAGCGAGACGCTGCAGAAGCAACAGCGGAGGCGCTCAAGACCGGGAAAGCACCGCCGACGCTGGCGAGGAGGCCATGCTCGCCGGAACCTGCGCCTGGGAAGCCGGCGCAACCGTCGTCCCCGTGGCCGCGGACGCGGCGGAGGATACCGGCCGGATCTCGAGGGCGAGAAAATACCGCTCGGTGCCAGGNAGACGCCCCTTGGTCAAGGGCGATCGGAAACTTGCATTGGTGAACACGGTGGATTGCTCGAACAAGCCAACCAGTTTGGATGACGACCCCGTTTCTCCTTGAATCTGCACTTCCGTTCCTTTGATGTCGACCTGCGTCACCCAGGTATCGTCCGGCAATACCCGCGTCAACTCCTCAAGACTGGTCAGAATAGCAGGGCGCTGGATCTTCTTGAGAGGTGCGAAGTTGTAGGCATCCAGTCGTCCATCCACCTCCCTGCGGAGAGCGTCCGTCGCCTCGGCCGCGGCGCGGGCTTTGTCCAGCCAGGGCAGAAGTGCGATGCTCGCTTCGCGCTTGATGACGATGGGCAGCGCCAGAGCAGCCAGAGCCAGCAACACCACCAGCGCGGCCAACCAGGGCCAGAGGGCGCGGCGCCACACCGAGGGCATGGGCGGCTGGGCCTGCGGCAAGAGGTTGATCGGCGCCTCGCCCTCGCGCCCCGGCAGCGCCACCAGACCACGAACGGCGATGCCCCAGGCGGCCAGCGCCTTGAGCGCCTCGTCGGCACCGGTGCGCGGCGTGGCGCAGAAGTCCACCTGCAGCAGACCCCGCACGGGGTCACGTGACACCACCCGGTGGCCGAAATGCACCTGCGCCGCAGTGAAGGGCGTGAGTTGCTCGATCTGGAACTCCAGCACCTGGCGCAGGTTGTCCTCGGTCACAACGGGCAGGGTCAGCCGGCGCCGCAGCACCCGCTCAGCCGGCACGACCACCACCGCTTCGGGCGGCTTGGCATTCCGGTCGGCNAGACGCCCCCGCAAGGCGGCCCGCACCGACTCGCGCTGCGCGGCCACGTCGCCACCGAGAGGAAAGCTGCGCCCGTCGGGCTCATCGGTGGCCTGGCGGCGGCGCAAGCGCAGCTCGGGAGTAGCCGGAGATGCCGGCAGCAGAAACTGGTCATAAGCCAGCGGATCGGGCTCGGGCCGGCGCATCCACGCCGGCATCATCGCCGCCAGTTCGCCCCGCCACCAACGCCAGAAGCGCTGCAGCGTGGGCGGCAGTTGCAGACGGCGGGCGTCCGGGGCGGTGAGGTCTGACGTCATGTCGGCGAGTTTGTAGGTCAGGGCGTGCCGCGTCCGGCGGAACCGGTGCGTCGGCGCGCCCTTCGGTCCAGGCCAGCACCGTGACCGGTTGGGGTGCGGCGCGGTTCAGGCGCGCGGTCGCTTCGCGGATGAAGACCACGCCATCATCGAGCCGCGCGACGCTGCGCACGCTGTACACCGGCAGTGCCGCTGCGGCGCCGGGCACCGTGTACGGCCCGCCCACGGCCAGGGGCGGCGCGCTCTGCCCAGCCGCCCGCGCGGCTTCGCGCTGGCGCAGGTACTGCTCCACCTGCTCCGCACTGAGCCCTGGAATCGCCCGCAGCGCCTCGGGCGGCGCCACCGTGGGGTCGATGGCCGGCTGGCGCGTGAACACGGTCAGCGCGGGCGCAAGCTGGCGGAAAAGTGCGGGGTCNATGCCCATCACCTGTTGCAATTCCTCAAGGGTTTCGAAAGGCGCGTTGGCGGGGCCGCTGACGCGGCCGGCGGCTCGGTATTCTGCCGCTTCGGCGCCCGGAGCNCGGCGCAGGCTGTCGGCGTCGCGCCAGTCCAGCACCGCGTCGAGCAAGGCTGCACTGGCATCGTCGCTCAGCCCCGTGGATTTGAACAGACCGAGCAACAGCGCGTCGCTTGCTGCGTTGAGGTCGATTTTACCTGCCTCGGCGGTGACCGCGACCTGCACCACCACGCCATCGAGCAACAGTTCGTGAACGCTGCCGTCGGGCTGCCAGCGCTGCGCATCCGACGGTGGCTTGAGCATCTCGTACCACGCGCGCTGCACGCCGGCGTCGGCCAGTGCACGTGCCTGGGCGACATGCAACTGGTTGCCGGTGGTCTGCAACTCGCCGCGCATGCTGTAGGCGAAATTGCCGGCGATGACGGCCAGCAAGGTCACCACCCAGAGTACCAGCACCAGGGCCACACCGNNCGCGGCCTGGTGGCCACGGCTGCGCGCCGACTCATCGCGCGCCCCCGCCAGCGCCAGCGCGACGACGAAGTCCGGCCACGGCTCGCCGCTGCGCAGGCGCACCTGCACCCGGATGAGCTGTGGCAGTCGCGCCGCATCGTCCCAGCGGTCGGACCAGAAGGGCGCGGGCGCATCACCGGGCCGGCCGAAATAGCTCAAGCCGAGGTCTTCGACGCTGGCGAGCTCGCTGCTGATGAGCACCTGGCCGGGGGCGTTGGCCAGTGAGGAGAAATCAGGCTGAGCGGCATCGAGCGGCTGCTCGCGCCAGACGATGCGCTGGCCCTGGGCGTCGCGCTCGAGCGCAATCGACATCAGACGCAGCCCTCCGCCGCCGATGCGCTCGGGCAGCGGCGCGACGAACCGCACCCGCTCGCGCTCGCCCACGAAGGCCAGCACCGGCTGCGCGTCCGGACCTTTGAACCGGTAGGGGTGGATCTGCGAAAACTCCCGGCGCAGAAAGCCCTCGACCGCCCGCACCGTCCCCATGGTGTCCACGGTGCCCTGCGCCGCGTCCCAGCTGCGCACACCCAGGCGCAGACCGCCGAACAGCAGCACCAGCATCAGGCCAAGGAGCGAGAGCGCGATGAGCAGCTCCAACAGCGTGAAGCCGAAGGACCCGCGCCGTGTCATGGCCGCCGCTCCGGCAGCGGGTCGCTCAGGCGCAGGCTGGTGAGCCTGAGCGAGCGCTCACGCCCTCCCGCCTGCCAGGCCACTTGCACCTGCACTTCGTACAGGATGCGCGCCGGCGGCGCGCCCCGGCTGGCGCCGCTNGCAGCCAACGGGTCCGCCGCAGCGCCGGCCCAGGGCTGGATGCGCACCCGCCAGCGCAAATCCTCGCCCAGCTGCCCGGCGGTTTCGCCCGGCACCAACGCTTGCTCGCTGCCCACGGCCTCCAGGCGCGACTCGGCCAGCAGCAGGGCGCGGGTGTAGGCATCGGAGAGGCGGGCATTGCGCAGCCCGCCAGAGAAGATCTGCAGGATCACCCCGAGCGTGAGCGCCAGCACCACGAAGGCCACCAGCACCTCGATCAGCGTCAGCCCACGCTGGCTGCGGCCGCGGCCGCTGGCCACGGACGCGGCGAACGGGCGAAGCAGACCGGCGGCGGGCGGCGCCATCAGTCGAGGATGGTGACCTTGCCGGTCAGCCAGTTGACGTCGACCTCGTAGCGGCGATCCCGGGCCGCCAGCGTGATGCGTCCACCGGTGGAGCCGCCGTCCGGATAGAAGCGGATGGCGCCGGTGCTGGGGCCGCTGCGTTCGGACTCGGCGGTGAACAGGCTCAGCTCAACGCCCGCGGGCAGCGCGTAGCTGCGGCTGTCCCCGGCGACCTGAAAGCGCCGCCCCTCGACGTCGACGGTGACGGTGGTCTCGACGCGTCGCGCCACGGCCTCGCTGCGCGCCTTGCGCAGGCCGGCGGCCAGCTGCCGCGCCGCCGCCTTCATTTCGGTGCTGGCGACGCCGCTGCTGACCAGCGGCGCGGCCAGCGTGTACGCCAGCAGCATGATGACGACGACGACCAGAAGCTCGATCAGCGTGAAGCCACGCAACCGGCTGCGCATGCGCGGGGCATGCGCGAGCCTGCCGCGGCCAGGCGCCGGATCACTTCTTGGCGTCTTCCCAACTGTTGATGTCCTTGTTGTCGCCGTCGCCGCCTTCCTTGCCGTCGGCGCCGAGCGAGCGGATTTCATACGGCCCGTGCGGCGAGGGCGAGGCGTAGCGGTAGTCGTTGCCCCAGGGGTCTTTGGGCAGCGTCTTCTTCTTGAGGTAGGGCCCGTTCCAGCCCGTCACCCCGGGCGGCTGCTGCACCAGCGCCTGCAGACCTTCCTGGGTATTGGGGTAGCGGCCGGTCTCGAGCTTGTAGAGGTCCAGCGCCGCGCCGAATTCCTCGATCTGCAGCCGCGCCGCGTCGGACTTGGCGCCACCGAGGTAGTTGATCACCCGCGGCCCCACCAGGCTGGCGAGCAGGCCGAGGATGACGAGGACGACGAGCAGTTCGATGAGGGTGAAACCACGCCGGCGTACGGGCGCCGCGAGGGAAAGCTTGGCTTGCATGGGGATGTTCTTCATGGATGAGGGCTTACATCGCGAGGTCGTTGACGCTCAGGATGGCCACGAGAATGGACATGATAATGGCGCCGATCACCAGGCCCAGGCCCAGGATCAGCACGGGTTCAAGCAGGGACAGCATGCGCTTGACGGCGCTGCGCACCTCGCGGTCGTAGACGTCGGCCACGCGCAGCAGCATCTCCTGCAGTTTGCCGGTTTCCTCGCCGACCATGACCATGTGCACCGAGAGTTTGGGGAACAGGCCGGTTTCCATCAGCGGTTTGCCCAGGCCCTTGCCTTCCTTGAGCTGCGCGGCGACCGCGCCCAGACTCTCTGACAGCACCCGGTTGCCCAAAGTTTCCCGCACGATGGACAAGGCGGTGAGCAGGGACACCCCGTTGCCCAGCAAGGTGCCCAGCGTGCGCGACATGCGCGCGACCTCGACCTTGGCGATCAGGTCGCCCAGCAGCGGCAGGCGCAGGAAGCGCCGGTCCCAGACCATGCGCGAGCCCGGCTGCTGCATCTGGCGCGAAAACCACCACCACAGCCCCGCGCCCCCAGAATCAGCGCCCACCACCAGTGCGCGACGAAATCGCCCGCGGCGATGACGATTTGCGTCGGTAGCGGCAAGGCCTTGCCCGAGGACTCGAACATGGCCGAGAACTGCGGCACCACCCAGACCAGCAGCACCACCACGGAGAGCACCGCCACCGCCACCAGGATGGCCGGGTAGATCAGCGCGGACTGCACGGTCTCGCGCAGTTCGCGCGAGCGTTCCATGAATTCGCTCAGCCGCTCGAGCACCACGTCGAGCGCGCCGCCGGCCTCGCCCGCGCGCAGCATGCTGATGTAGAAGCGGCTGAACACGCCGCGGCGCGCTTCCATGGCGGCGGACAGCGAGGCGCCGCCGCGCACGTCGTCGCGCACCTGCGAAAGCAGGGTGCGAATCGGCTCGCCGGCGGCGAGGCTGATGAGGATTTCCAGGCTGCGGTCCAGCGGCAGCCCCGCGCGCAGGAGCGTGGCGAGTTCCTGGGTGAACACGGCCACGTCCGCCGGCCGGACCGCGCTGGCGCGCCCCACAGCCGCAAGGACGGGCCGGCGGCGGGTCGCGGGGCGTCAGTGGGCTCGATGCGCAGCGGGATGAGGCCGCGCTCCTGCAGCCGCTCGGCCACGGCGGCCGGGGTGGGCGCGTCGATGTCGCCGGCTTCGGTGGCGCCGGCGAGCGTGACGGCCTGGTAACGGTAGAGCGCCACGGTGGGGGCTAGTCCTCGCGCGTGACGCGAACGACTTCCTCGATGGTGGTGATGCCCGCAACCGCCTTGGCCAGGCCGTTCTCGAACAGGGTCTGCATGCCTTCGGCGATGGCCTGCTGGCGCAGTTCGCCGGCGGTGACGTGGCGCATGACCATGCTGCGCAGGGCGTCGGACATGACGAGCAGCTCGACGATGCTGATGCGGCCGGCATAGCCGGTGCCGCCGCAGTGCGGGCAGCCGACGGCGCGGTGCAGCATGACGGGTGCGTCCGCGGGCGCGCCGGCGGGCAGGAAGCGGCGCAGGCGCATCTCCTCGACCAGTTCGGGCAGCGCCGCGTAGGGCTCGCGGCAGTGTCTGCACAGGGTGCGCACCAGGCGCTGCGCGAGGATGCCGTTGACGGTGGAGGTGAGCAGGTAGTCGTCCACGCCCATGTCGAGCAGGCGGTTGACGGTGCTGGCCGCGTCGTTGGTGTGCAGCGTGGAGAGCACCATGTGGCCGGTGAGCGCGGACTGCACGGCGATCTGCGCGGTTTCCAGGTCGCGGATCTCGCCGATCATGATGACGTCGGGGTCCTGCCGCATGATGGAGCGCAGGGCGTTGGCGAAGGACAGTCCGATCTGCGGCTTGACTTGGATCTGGTTGATGCCCTCCATCTGGTATTCGACCGGGTCCTCGACGGTGAGGATCTTGCGCTCGGGGTCGTTGAGGCGGTCGAGGGCGGTGTAGAGGGTGGTGGTCTTGCCCGAGCCGGTGGGGCCGGTGACGAGCAGGATACCGTGCGGCTGCATGAGCAGGTGCAGGAAACGGTCGAGTACCTCGCCCTCGAAGCCGAGCGTGTGGAAATCCAGCGCGGTGCCGCTCTTGTCCAGGATCCGCATGACGACGCTCTCGCCGTGCATGGTGGGCACGGTGGAGACACGCAAATCGAGCTCCTTGCCCTGCAGCCGCAGGCGGATGCGGCCGTCCTGCGGCAGGCGGCGCTCGGCGATGTCGAGGTTGGCCATGATCTTGATGCGCGAGATCACGGCGGCAGAAAACCGCCGCGGCGGCGATTCGACCTCGTGCATCACGCCGTCGACACGGTAGCGCACGATGAGGCGGTTCTCGAAGGGCTCGATGTGGATGTCCGACGCACGCGCCTCGAGCGCATGGCTGATGATGAGGCTGACCAGCCGGATGATGGGCGCCTCGGAAGCCTGGTCCTTGAGCTGCTGCAGGTCTTCGCTGTCGCCCTCGACTTCGCGCGTCTCGACCTCGCCGACGATCTGGTCCATCGAGCTCTTGCCGCTGCCGTAGAGGCGCTCGAAAGCGGCCTCGAACTCCGAGGGCACGGCCAGGCGCGGCTCGATGCGGCGCTGGGTGACCAGCCGCAGCGCGTCCATGGCGTAGGCATCGGTCGGGTCTGCNATGGCCAGCACGAGCGATTCGGCATCCTCGCGCAGCGGCAGCACGCGCGACTGCTTGAGAAAGCGCACCGACACCTGTTCCTCGAGCACGGGCAGTTCGGGGTAATCCGCCGCCGCGGCCACCGGCACGCCGGTGAGCGTGGCCAGCGCATCGACCACGTCGCGCTCGGCCACCAGCCCGGCACGCACGAGCAGGTTCGCCAGCGGCTCGCCGGGGCTGTCCTGCTGCAGCAAGCGCGCGCGCTGCAGCGCAGCGGCGTCGAGCTTGCCGCGGTCCGTCAACAGGTCGGCGAGGGAGTCACGCACTTCGGGGGACGTGTCGTTGAAAAGCCGCGATTCTAAGGTCGCCGGGCAAAGGACTTGGCGAACGACACGCACTTCAATAGACTGCTTGGCTTTCAACAACGGCGCGCGCAGCGCCCTTTGGGAGTTCATCATGCATCGACGGACGATGCGGCCGATCTGGGCCGCGATGGTAGCCCTTGGCTGCACCCTTGCCCTCGCGGCGCCAATGACCGCGTTCGCGGACGCCAACGTCGCAAGTTACACACCCTCGCGCATGGGACAGGCCATTGCCGGTCGTTACATCGTCACTCTCAAGAGCGATGTGGCCAATGTGGCCGTCACGGCTGCGGACATGGTGTCGTCGATGGGCGGCACGCTGCATCACACCTACAACACGGCGCTGAAGGGCTTTTCGGCCACCCTGCCGGACGCCGCGGTCGCCGCGTTGCGCAACAACCCGGCGGTGGCTGCGATCGAGGCAGATCAGGTGGCGGCCGCATTCCCTGCTGAAACGCCCTCTCCTCGCACCCAACCGAATGCCACCTGGGGCATCGACCGCATCGACCAGCGCTCCCTGCCGTTGAGCGCGTCGTACAACTACCAGTACCTCGGTACCGGCGTGACGGTGTTCATCATCGACACCGGCATGCGGNCTGACCACACCGAATTCACCGGCCGCGTCTCGCTTCCTGGTTATGACGCCATCGGCGATGGCAACGGCGTGAACGACTGCAACGGCCACGGCACCCATGTCGCGGGCACGGTCGGTGGCACGACATACGGCGTTGCANAAGGCGTCTCCCTGACGCCGGTACGGGTTCTCGGTTGCGACGGGTACGGCACCAACAACGGCGTGATCGCCGGCATCGATTTCGTCGCGCAGAGCACCCGCCGCCCCGCGGTGGCCAACATGTCGCTGGGTGGCGGTGCCTCCGACGCCATCGATGCGGCCGTGNCAGGGGCCATCAACGCCGGCGTGACGATGGTGGTCGCTGCGGGCAACAGCAACGACAACGCCTGCAGCTATTCGCCGGCCCGCGCGCCCAATGCCATCACGGTCGGCGCAACGACCAACACGGATGCACGGGCGTCCTACTCCAACTACGGCACTTGCCTTGACATCTTCGCGCCGGGCAGTGGTATCACCTCGGCTTGGTACACCAGCCCGACGGCAACGAATACGCTCAACGGAACGTCCATGGCAACGCCGCACGTTGCCGGGGTTGCCGCATTGACGCTGGCCGCGAACCCCACCGCGACGCCGGCCGCCGTAACCACGACGATCCTCAACAACGCCACCCAGGGCGTCGTCACCAACCCGGGCACCGGATCCCCCAAGTTCCTTTACTCGCCGCCGAGCGGCGGTGGTNGGCGGTGGTGGCGGCGGCGGTGGCGGCGTGCAACCGCCGAGCCCGCGCTCGGTGGCCGTGGCCGCTCTGGTCGGTTCGTCCAAGGCGGGTGTGGGCATTGGCGCTGGCGGCAACGGGTGGTCGGCCACGGTGNNACGGTCACCGTACGAGACACGGCCAACAATGCGCTGGTTCCGTTCGCCAAGGTGACCGGCAAGTTCCTGGGCGTCGTCGACAGCACCTACTGCCTCACCGACGTGACGGGCTCTTGCAAGCTGTACAGCCCGATTTTTGGAAATTCCTTCCCATCGACGATCTTCAGCGTCAGCAACATCACGGGCAACCTGATGACCTACGACAACCCGACGTTCTTCATCACACCGTCGATCAACATCAGCAAGCCGCTGGCACCCTGAGCAGCATCGGCTTTCGGCCGAGTCGAAGCCGCGGGGTCGCCCCGCGGCTTTTTCGCCGGCTTCGGGAGTCAGTCTGTGCAGCCTTCTCAGCCCCGCGAGAGTCGGGACGTCTCGCAAACCTGGCCTCCGGGGAACCCGAAGTCGCCCGAATGGAACGGACGCTCACACGCGTCGATGCTCGTTTAGTCGATCACCGTCACCGCGGATGGGCGCGCCGTCACGACCCTGCGGTCATCCGGCCGCCTGAAGACGAATCCCGCAGGGCGCTACAAACGTCAGCGGCTGGAGCTTGCGTCAACAGGTGGGAGCTCCTCCACCCCACCCAGCGCCAGCGCAGGCCTTCGCGGTGCAGGACGAGCACCAGGGCGCCGTTGCCGCCGGGGTGTCGACGGTGGCGCGGGCGGTGGAGAGGTCGGAGAAGCGGATACGGGTGCGCGCGGCCGTGTCGCCGCTGGCCGCGCCGGCGGCGGGGTCGCGGCGCGGGGCGATCTGGCCGTCGAGCAGCATGGCCATGCCCTCGGGCGTGGTGAGCGCATGGGCCAGCGGCGTGGCCAGGGCGCCTGCGATGATGAACTGGCCGAGGAACTTGGTGGGGTTGTCTTTCTCGTCGGGCAGCGAGGCGCCCATCTGCTGCAGCAGCACGCGGCCGAGGCTGTGCTGCAGGGCGTTCACATCGGTGAGCTGGGCCAGGGCCGCGCCGTCGCGGCGCGCGGCCGCCGCCCGCAGATCGGCCAGGGCGCTGGCCGGGCCGCGCCAGAAGGCGAAGGCGGCGAGCAGCAGCACGGCCAGTGCGACGCCGGCGGCGGCGCGCCAGAGGCCGCTGCGCGAGGGGCCGACGGCCTGGGGCGGCGTGGGGTTGGGGCTCACGCGGGGCGTCCATCGCTTCGCGCAGGAAGCGTTCGATCACCGTGGCCAGGGCGATCGGGGTTTCGTCCATGGGGTAGTGACCGGCGTTGGCCATGACTTCGAGGCGGGCCTGCGGGTAGTGCTGCAGCCAGGTGGCGCGGCAGGTGTCGGGGCCGAGGGCGGGGTCGTGCTCGCCGGCGACGACGAGCACGGGCACGGCGCGGCCCTGGATGCGCTCGACGAAGCGGGTGTTGGCCCAGGCGTCGAGGTAGGCGGCGAAGGCGTCCACGTCACTGTGCGCGAGCGAGGACTTGACCATGGCATCGAGCCAGACGCCGGTGAGGCGCTGGCCGGTGGTGAGGTCGATGATGGCGCGGCGCACCGAGGCGTCCTGCGCGGCGCTGGAGAAGAAGTCCCAGCCCGAGGGCTCGAAGGGCACGCCGCTGGCGGGCACGGGCGTGAGGCCGACGAGCGCCTGCACGCGCTCGGGCGCGTCGGCAAGCACGTGCTGGATGGCGCTGCCGCCCATGGAATGGCCGACGAGGGCGAAGCGCGACCAGCCGAGGTGGTCGGCCAGCGCCAGCGCATCCTGCGCGATCTGCGCGATGGTGTAGGGGCCGCCGCTGCCGCGGCGTGCGCCGTAGCCGCGGTAGTCCATGAAGGCGTAGCTGAAGTGGGTGGTGTCGAGGTGGTGCACCAGCGGCCCCCAGCCGCGGGCGTGGCCGAACCAGCCGTGCAGGGCGATGACTTTGCGCGGGCCGGAGCCGATGATCTGGGCCGTCTGTGGCATGGGCGTCTCCCAAGGGTCAGAACCTGGCGGCGATGATACGCCGCGCGGTTTCAGGTGGAAGCGCCTTCGCGCTCGGCCACCTCGAGGGCGAGGCACAGGTCCTGCCAGGCGCGCGCCTTCTCGGCCGGCTGGCGCAGCAGGTAAGCCGGGTGGTAGCTCACGATGACCGGGATGCCCTGGTAGCGGTGCACGCGGCCGCGCAGGCGGCCCAGCGGCTCGGTCGAGCCCAGCAGCGACTGCACGGCAAACCGCCCGAGCGCGAGGATGATGCGCGGCTGCAGCAGCGCGATCTGGCGCTGCAGGTAGGGCAGGCAGTGCGCGAGTTCGTCCGGGTGCGGGTTGCGGTTGCCCGGCGGGCGGCATTTGACGGCGTTGGCGATGAACACCGGCTGCACGGGCTGCGACAGCGGCGGAAACGCCGGGGTGCGCGCGGCGACATCGCCCGCCTGGGCCTGGCGATCCCACCCGATGGCGCGCAGCATGGCGTCGAGCAGTTGCCCGCTGGGGCCGACGAAGGGCAGGCCCTGGGCGTCCTCCTGCTCGCCCGGGCCTTCGCCGACGACGAGCCAGCGGGCGCGCTCGTCGCCCATGCCGAACACCGCCTGGCGGCGCTGGGCGTGCAGGCCGCANGCCTGGCACTGGCGCACCGCCTCGCGCAGCGCAGGCCAGTCCATGCGGGCGATGGCCTCGCGCGGCAGGGCGGCTGGGCTGGCGGCGGCCGTGGCAGCCGCGGGGCCGCGAGGGCCGTGATGGGGCGGTGGGCGGCTCTGCGGCCGGTCTGGCGGGGAAATGTTGGCGTTTNNCTCCCCGGATGCCAGCGCCATCCGGTCAGGTTGCGCTACATTTTTTGCATCAACTCGATCGGGCGTGGGAGCTGACAGGTCGTGCGCCTGCACGGGCGGGGACGCCGCCGGCGCGTCCGACGCGGGCGCACGCTCGGGCGCGGGTGCGGGTACCGCCGGCCACCAGACGCGCACGCCCATCTCCGCGAGCATCGCGCGCTGGCGCGCGTCGAGCGCGAGGCCGGTGCGCGCCGGCGCTTCGGTCTGTGCGCCGGACGCGTCGGCAGGGCGCCGTCGCCGTGCGGGGGCGGTGGGTCATGCGCCGGGCTCCGGGCTGGAGGACGCCAGCGGCAGGCACATGACCACCGCGTCCTCGCGCTCGCCGCGCGCGGCCGGGTAGTAGCCACGGCGCAGGCCCATGCGGCGGTAGCCGTGGGCTTCGTACACGGCCTGGGCGCGCGCGTTGCTGGCGCGCACCTCGAGCCAGGCGCATTGCGCTGCCTCGCCGCGCGCCCAGAGCGCAAACGCGTCGAGCAGCAGGCGCCCCCAGCCGCGGCGCTGATGCGCCGGCGCCACCGTGATGTTGAGCAGGTGCACCTCGTCCACGCCCCTCATGGCCACGTAGTAGCCGATGAGCTCGTCGCCCGGCGCACATTCGCCGCCCTGGGGCCATTCGGACGCCGCGCGCGCCACCAGCAGCCGCGCATGGTGGCCAGCGGCCAGCGTGTCGTGGAAATGACGGCGCGACCAGGGGTGGGTGTAAGCCGTCTGCTCGACGGCGACCACGGCCTCCACCCACGCCGGCGTCAGCGGCAGCAGCACGACTTCCGGCGCCTGCGCGGCGGCGAGCTGGGGGTGCAAGCGGCAGGCCCATGGTCAGAGGGAGGCGGAACGCCGGGCGGCCTCGCGCTCGGCCGTGGTCTGCGCCACCTTGTCGCGAACGTAGTGCAGGCCCGCCTCGTGCGCGGGCACGGCCGCACCGACGGCCAGCAGCGCGGGGGCGAGCCGCAGCATCGCGGCCGCGCTCGGCGCGGCGGCGATGCGCGGCAGCGCCGGGTGCTCAGGCAACAGCTGCGCACCGTGTGCCGCAAACGCATTGCCCGCCAGCGCATCGGGCCAGGCGCCGCCGTGCAGCGCCCGCACCTGCTCGGGCGGCGCCACCTGCACGTCGTCCAGCGCGGCCCAGCGCCGGCCGTCCCAGTGGGCGTGTGCGGCATAGACCTCGCCCATGCGCGCATCGAGCAGCGCCAGCACCTGCCAGGGCGCGTCGGGCCGCGCGGGCGGCCGCTGCGGGCTCAGCCGCGCGTCCTCGGCCACGGCGAGCAAGGTGTTCACCGGCAGCAGCGGCACGCCCGCACCGAAGCCCAGGCCCTGCGCCACCGCACGGGCGGTGCGCAGGCCGGTGAAGGCGCCCGGCCCCGCGCCGTAGGCGATGGCGTCGAGCGCGNNCAGCGGCACGCCAGCCTCGCGCAGCAGCGCCTGCACCACGCCGATGAGCCGCGCCGAAGCCTGCGCACCGCCGGCGGCCTGGTGGGTGAACACCCGCGCCGCCTCGCCCGCGCCGGCCTGCACGGCCACGGAGAGGGTTTCGGTGCTGGTGTCGATGGCCAGCAGCTTCATCGCGCCTCCACCNGCCGAGGGTTTGGACGGTTTCACTCCGTTCCCCAGCGCCATCCGGTCATGGTCTGCTCTACTTTTCGGAGTACCCGAAGCCACGGCCCGCACCCCGATCAGGATGCCCGCCGTCACCGCCGCCAGCCCGCCGAGCAGCCAGGGCGTCAGCGGCTCATTCAGAAACACCACCGCCCCCAGGGCCGAGAGGCCGGGCACCAGCGCGGTGATCATGGTCGAGCGCACCGGGCCGAAGTGGCGAATCATCTGCGTGAAGGTGATGCCCGAAATCACCACCGACCCNCACCCCTGAAACAGCGCCTGAAAGGCCACGAACGACAGCGGCGCCGTCGCCAGCCGGCTGTGCAGCGCCCCCGTGGCCACCAGCAGCGCGTACGCCGGCACCCAGGTGATGAAGGCGAAGAAAGTGATGGCGATCGTCGCGCGCACCGCGTCGAGCGCAAAGCGCCGCGCCAGCACGCTGTAGGTGGCCCAGCAGGCCGCCGCGGTCATGAACAGCAGGTCGCCCTTCCACACCGCACCGCCGTCGAAGGCATGCAGCAGGCTGGAGCCGCCCACCAGCACATCCCCAGCNACGATGCAGGCCAGCCCCGCGATGCGCGCCGCCCCGAGCCGCTCGCCCAGCAGCGGCACCGCCAGCAGCGCCGTCCACAGCGGCAGGCTGCCCGGCATGAGCACCGCCGCATGCGCCGCCGGCGCCCACACGAACCCCGCATACGCCAGCAGCGCATAGAGCAGCCCGCCGAAGAAGCCGGCAACGACGGTCGGCCGCATCGGCAGCGGCGACACGCCCAGCCACCCGCCGCCGTCGCGCTTCACGAGCCAGACGCCCCAGGGCAACAACACGGCCGAGGCCCCAGCNACGCGCAGCAGCGCGATGTCGAACGGCGACAGCGGCGCGCCACGCGCGGGGTCGGCGCTGGCACGGGCAATGACGATGAACGCCGTCCAGATCAACACGGTGACGACCGCCGCCGCGCGACCCAGCAGCTGGGGGAGAAACGCATCCGCCGGATTATCGGGGAGTGGGGTGGTCTGGAGTTCAAGGGTGCGGTGCGCGGGGTGGTGGGCGGTCTTGGGGTCTGTGAGGCGGTGCGGTGGGCCTTGTTGGCGGCGGGGGCGCGCTCTGGGGAGTGGGTTTGGAGCCGCTTTTCTGGCGGCGGGGTTGTGGCGGTCGATGCACCTCGCTTCCCCCTATCCCCCGCCCCTTTCCGCCCCGCCGGGGCGGAAGGAGCCCGATTTTGTTTCTGGTGTCGGGCTACGCTTCTACGGCGCGGGGCGTCGCGTTGCACTCTTTCATGCCCAGATGGGCGCGCCACCAGTCGTGACGACCTCGGGCGCCCGGACACACCGCCAGCGGGCGCTGGCGCGGCCCGCGGACATGGGCGCGAGCGTGTTTGGGGAATGACCGAGTTGCGGCGTATCGCGCTCCGTGCTCCGTGAGTAGGCGGGGTTTATCAGGCCCGCCCCTCGCATACCGACTCGCCACGCCAATCGGGTTCGCGGGCGGCGCAGCCCGCCCGCTGGTGGCGTACCCACCCATGCGAGGCTGCTAGGACAGCAGGTTCCCCAATGCGGGCAAGAAGAAGCGCACCGCGACCTCACGCGTCGAAAACGCGTAGCCGGCGCGAAGCAACCAAATCTGGGCTCCCCTTTCCGCCCCGGCGGGCGGAAAGGGGCGGGATAGGGGGAAGCGAGGTGCAACGATCAACACCCCTCCGCGCCAAACCAACATCCCCGCACCAGTGCAACCTCCCCCTCCCCGCCCCGCAACCCGACATAGACTCCCCACCATGCCCCGCCCGATACCTCTCGCCAGCCCGCCCCGGCGCCTCCCGCTGCGGCTCGGCCTGACGCTGGCCGTGCTGTGCGGCGCCCTGGCCGCGCCCGCTGCGGCCTGGGCTGCCCGGACGGCTTCGGCGGACGCTGCGGCCGTGCTGCCCGCGCCGGTGCGCGCCGCGCTGGCCCGTGGCGGGGTGCCGGCCGATGCGGTGGCCATCGAGGTCGCGCCGCTGCCAGCCACCGCCGGCGCCCCCGCGGCACCGCGGCTGGCCTGGCGGGTCGATGCGGCGATGAACCCCNNGCGTCGGTCATGAAGCTCGTCACCACCTATGCGGCGCTGGACCTGCTCGGGCCGGACTACACCTGGACCAACCGGGTCGAACTGCTCGGGCCGCTGCAGGGCGGCGTGCTGCACGGCGACCTGCTGCTGCGCGGCAGTGGCGACCCAAAGCTCGTGCTCGAACGGCTCGATGCACTGCTGCGCGCGGTGGTGGCCGCCGGCGTGCGCGAAGTGCGCGGCGACATCGTGCTCGACGGCCGGGTGTTCGAGCTGCCCGAGCGCGACCCCGCCGCCTTCGACGCCGAGCCGCTGCGCNCCTACAACGCCACGCCCGATGGGCTGCTGGTGAACTTCAAGTCCCTGCTCTACACCTTCGCGCCCGACNCCGCTGCCGGCGTCGCCCGCGTGCACTTCGAGCCCNCCATCGCCGGCGTGGCCATTCCGGACCGGGTGCCGCTGGCCGCCGGCCCCTGCGCCGACTGGCGCGCCTCGCTCGGCGCCGATTTTTCCGACCCCGCCCAGGTGCGCTTTGCCGGCAGCTACNCCGCCGCCTGCGGCGAGCGCACCTGGCCGGTGGCCTATGCCGCGCCCGCACAGTTCGCCCCGCGCGTGGTGCAGGCCCTATGGGCACAGGCTGGTGGCGCGCTCGCCGGCCGGGTGCGCTGGGCCGCGCCCGACGACATGCGCCGCGGCCGCGAGCTGCTGGCCGCCNCCTCGCTGCCGCTGGGCGAGGTGGTGGCCGACATCAACAAGTTCTCCAACAACGTGATGGCACAGCAGGTCTTCCTCACGCTCTCCGCTGTCGAACGGCTGCGCGGCACGTTCGCCGCCTCGCGCGAGCGCGTGCAGCGCTGGTGGCGCAGCCGCTTCGGCACCGCGCCGCTGGTGCTGGACAACGGCTCGGGCCTCTCGCGCGAGGAGCGCACCAGCGCTGCCGCCCTCACCCAGTTGCTGCACGAAGCCGCCAGCGGGCCGCTGGCGGTACCGTTCACCGGCTCGCTCGGCGTCGCCGGGGTGGACGGCACCGTGGTCCGGCTGCGCGAGCGCGCGCCCGACTCGCCCGTCATCGGCCGCGCCTGGCTCAAGACCGGCAGCCTGCGCGACGTGGCCTCCATCGCCGGCTATGTGGAGGGTGAGAGCGGGCGCCGCTACAGCGTGGTGGCGCTCATCAACCACCCCAACGCCAGCGCCGCGCGCNCCGCGCTCGACGCCCTGCTCGACTGGACCGCCCGCGACCTGCCGCGCGCCAGCGCAGCCCACGCACCGTCGCGCTGACGGTGGGACCCAGCGTGAAGCCCGACCGGCTGCGGCGGCCCCGCTCGCAAACACCAGAACCCCGTGATAACCCCATGCGAGGCTCAGGCCGCCGGGCGTAGGATGCGGGGCAGTTTTTCTGAACGACCGTTCTTTTTCAGGAGTTGCGCATGAAATTCTCCTTGCGTTGGAAGCTCGCGGCGCTGGCCGCGGCGGTGGTGCTGGCCGCCTGCGGCGGTGGTGGCGCCGAGGGCCCGGGCAGCCGGGTGGCCCTCAAGTCGGTGGTGGTGATGGGCGACAGCCTGTCCGACAGCGGTGTGTTCCAGGGCCTTCCGGGCTTCGGCCGCATCTTCTCGGTGCAGGACAGCGACTCCGAACCCAACACCATCTGGACCGAGCGCATCGCCGCGCAGATCGGCGCGCCGCAGCTGTGCAACTTCTACAAGTTCACCGGCACCACCTTCATCGCCAACCCCAAGCAGGGCTGCACCAGCTTCGCCGTGGGCGCCGGCCGCATCAACAACCAGGCCAGCAACGGCGGCGCGGCGGCTCCGTTCTCCATTCCGAAGCAGCTCGCGGATGCGGCCGCCGTCATCGGCAACTACGACGCCAGCCAGCTGCTGCTGATCGACGGCGGCGGCAACGATGCGGCCGATCTGGTGGGCGCCTACCTCAAGGCCGCCACCGACGGCGGCGCGGCCTACCAGGCCTTCCTGCTCTCGCTGCTGCCCNCGGCCACGGTGGCGAGCACGCTCTCGCAACCCAATGGCGCGGCGATTGCGGGCGGCGTCTACATGAGCGCACTGGCCGACAAGTTCCAGGCCGCTATCAAGGCCAGCGCGCTGGACCGCGGCGCGCAGCGGGTGGCCGTGCTCAACATGCCTGGCATCACCAACACGCCGCGCTTCCAGGCCGTGCTCGGCGCCATCGAGGCCGCGCAGGGCGCCACCGCGCGCGNNCAGGCCGAGGCGCTGTTCAACAGCTGGGTGCAGGCCTTCAACCAGCAGCTGGCCAACAAATTCGCCGGCGACAGCCGCGTGGTGATCGTGGACTTCTACACCAACTTCAACGACGAGGTGGCCAACCCCGCGCAGTACGGCCTGACCAACGTGAAGACGCCCGCCTGCCCGGTGACCGGCGTCGGCAGCGACGGCCTGCCCAGCTACAACTTCCAGACCTGCACCGCCGCAGCGCTGTCGGCCAACCCGCCCGCGGGCCAGAGCAGCCCCGACTGGTGGAAGCGCTATGCCTTCTCCGACGGCTTCCACCCCACGCCCTACGGCTACCAGCTCATGAGCCAGCTCGTGTCGCGCTCGCTGGCCCAGGCCGGCTGGCTCTGACCCGCTACCGCACGGAGGACTTCCCATGTCGAACACCCGCTTTTCCCTCGCGCTGATCGCCGGCGTGGCCCTGTGCGCCGCGCAGGCGGCGCAGGCCCAGACGGCAGGCAGCTGGAGCGCGCGCATCGGTGCCACGCAGATTTCGCCTTCGGTCACCAGCGGCGACCTGTCGCCGCCGGCCTTTCCGCACACCAAGGCCGATGTGGAGAGCGCCAGCCAGCTCGCCGGCGGCATCAACTGCACCATCGACGACCGCTGGGCGGTGGACGTGCCGCTGTCGCTGCCGTTCAAGCACACCATCAACGGCGACGGCGCGATTGCCGGCGTGGGCAAGCTCGGCGAGGTCAAGGCCCTGCCCTTCACCGTGCTGGCGCAATACCGCTTCGGCGACCGGGCGCGAANNGTTCCGCCCTACATCGGCGCCGGGCCGACCTATGCCAAGTTCTTCAAGGAGCGCAGCACCAACGTGCTGACGGCGCTCACCGGTGGCACGCCGGCGCAGCCCACCACGCTGTCGATCGAGTCCAAGCTCGTGCCCACGGTGCAGGTGGGCGCAACGATGATGTTCAACGACCGCTGGTTCCTCGACGCCATGGTGGCCAAGACCTGGCTCAAGACGCGCACCACCCTGTCGACCGGCCAGACGCTGGACATCAAGCTCAACCCGACGACGGTGGCCATCGCCGTGGGCTACCGCTTCTGAACGCCCTGGCGACGGCGGCTTGAGGCGACGCTGAATAAGTCCCCGCGATGGCGCGCGCCTGGCCGCGGGATGGGGTGCGAGGCGCAAAGCGCAGCCATAGCGGGGGCTATGGCGAGCATTTGCAACGAGGCAGCCCGCCCGCCGCCGGGATGCGCGGCGCGGGAGGGACTTGTTCAGCGTTGCCTTGAACAAAGAAAAAGGGCTGGCGCCGATGCGCCAGCCTTTTTTCATTCAGCGGCCGGGGTTGGGGCAACGCTGAACAACTCTCACGTCCCGCTCACCAGCGGCCAGTGAGCTTGTTGAAGGCTTCGGTGCCGAACATGCGGTTGGCCAGGGGNGTGAAGTACTGCGAGTCGGCGAACAACGCGGTGGTGTAGTCGATGCCGCTCACGATGGTGTTGGGGTTGCAGGTGCTGGCGTCGGGCGTGGCGCACGCCGCATCGGTCGCGTTGGAGATGCCGTAACCCGAGGGCAGACCCTGCACCAGGTTGAAGTACAGCGCTGTGTCGACGAACAGCACGTTGTTGCCCAGGTCCACCGCGGTGACCAGGAAGCGGTTGTTGAAATTGATGGTGAGGTCGCGGATGGCATCCTTCTGGTTCAGCGCGGCCGCCCAGGGCGAGATGCCGAGGTTGTACACGCCAGCCACCAGCACGTACTTCGCGCCGGCGGCCACCAGCCGGCGCACCTGCGCGGCCAGCGCATCGCCCGCGGCCCGCACGCGGGTGGTGGTGGCGTCCGAAATGCCGGTGGCGGTGACCGCGGCGATGATCTCGTCCATGCCCGCGCCCACCAGCACCACGTCGTTGGGACCGAGGGTGTTTTCGGCCAGCAGCTGCGTGACCTGCGCTTCGATGCTTGGTGCCGCGCCCGCGATCAGCGAGCCTTTGCGCGCGTACGAGAGGCCGCCCGCGCTGCGGGTGACGAGCGGCTGGCTGTAGTAGCTCACCAGCTGCTGCGTCCAGATGTTCACCGAGCCGTCGTTGACGGTGTAGCGCACGCCGGTCTCGCCGAGGTCGCTGAAGCCGTCGCCCACGGCGAGGAAGCGCGAAGGTTTGAGCGCCGAGACGATGGAACTCGACCCGCAGGCCGCGAGCAGCGCGGTCGATGCACAGGCCAGGCCAAGGAACGCGCGGCGCGACGGGGTAGCGGACATGACAGCTTTTCTCCTGAAGAAACGAGGCGTAGTTTAGGGCAACGCTGAATAAGTCCCTGCGATGCCGCGCGCCCGGCCGCGGGATGGAATGCGAGGCGCAAAGCGCAGACATAGCGGTTGCTATGGCGAGCATTTGCTTTGAAGCAGACCGCCCGCCGCCGGGATGCGCGGCGCGCGAGGGACTTGTTCAGCGTTGCCTCAGGGCTTCAGCCGGCGGCGGCGGCGCGCTGCAGGCGGTCGCGCACGCCGTCCCAGTCGCCGCTCTCGGGNGGCGATTCCACCCAGATGAGGCGCGCGCCCTGGGCGTCGAAGTCGCGCAGCACGGCAAAAAGCTGCTGTGCGGTGGCCTCGGCGTCGTCGGGCATGCGCCGCAGCAGCACGCCGGTGGCCACGCGCTGCAAGGGGCTGCGGGCATAGACCGCCAGCCCCGCGCGCTGCGCATCCGCGCCGAGCAGATCCAGGCCGGCCTGCAGCTCGCGCACCGACATCAGGCGCACCCGGGCGTTGGGCGCGTAGTGCGCGGCCAGNGTGCCGCTGGCGCGCGGGGCGTCCGTGGCGAAGGCGTCGCGCTCGCGCAGGCGCTCGCCGCAGGCGGCTTCGATGGCCGCGCGGCCGATCTGCCCGGGNCGCAGCAGCACCGGGGCGCCGCGCGTGGCGTCGATGATGGTGGATTCGATGCCCACAGCGCAGGGGCCGCCGTCGAGCACCAGCAGCGTGTCGCCGAATTCGTCGCGCACATGCGCGGCGGTGGTCGGGCTCACGCGACCGAAGCGGTTGGCGCTCGGCGCGGCCAGTCCGTGCAGGCCGGCGGCCGCGCAGGCGCGCAGCAGCGCCTGGGCCACCGGGTGCGCGGGACAGCGCAGCCCGATGGAGGACTGGCCACCGGCAGCCGCCTCGGCCACACCGGCGCGACGCGGCAGGATCAGCGTCAGCGGCCCGGGCCAGAACGCGTCCATGAGCGCGCGTGCAAACGCCGGTACCTCGGCGGCGAAGTGGGTGGCGGCCGCGGCGTCGGGCACGTGCACGATCAGCGGGTGGTCGCTCGGCCGGCCCTTGGTCGCAAACACGGCGGCCACGGCGGCGGGGTTGTCCGCATCGGCGGCAAGGCCATAGACTGTTTCCGTGGGCATGCCCACCAGGGCACCTTCGCGCAGCGCGTGCACCGCCTGCTCGATGGACTGCGCGCGGGCACCGTCGAGGATCATGGCCGCGCCCTGCCGCTCACCACGGCGCGATGCCGAGCAGCACGGCCGCCCGCGCGGCGGTGGAGCGCACCTCGGCCGCGCTGGCCGCGGTGAGCGTGAGGTGCCCCATCTTGCGGCCGCGCNNCGCCTGCAGCTTGCCGTAGAGGTGCAGGTGCGCGCCCGGCAAGGCCAGCACCTCGGCCCAGGGTGGCGTGCGCACCGCGCCGCCGGCATCGAACCACAGGTCGCCAAGCAGGTTGAGCATGACCGCCGCGCTGTGCTGGCGCGGCGTGGGCAGNGGCAGCCCGGTGAGGGTGCGCACCTGCAGCTCGAACTGCGAGAGGTCGCAGGCGTCGATGGTATGGTGGCCGCTGTTGTGCGGGCGCGGCGCCATTTCGTTGGCCACCAGCGTGCCGTCCTGCAGGATGAAGAACTCGACGCACAGCACGCCGACGTAGCCCAGCGCATCTGCTATTTTNTTCGCAGCATCCACCGACCATTTGACGCTGGCATCCGGCAGATTTCCTTCGAAAGCCTCGGTCACGGCGAGGATGCCGTCGCGGTGCAGGTTGCGCTGGGGCTGGAAATGCACCAGGGCGCCGTCCCAGCCGCGCGCGACGATGACCGAACACTCGTCCGCGAGCGGCAGCAGGCGCTCGAGCACGCAGGGCGCACGCCCGAGCGTGGCCCACGCCTCGGCCAGCTCGGCCGGGTTGCTCACCCGCACCTGGCCTTTGCCGTCATAGCCCAGGCGCGCCGTCTTGAGCACGCCGGGCAGCAGCTCGGCGCCGACGCGGGCGAGGTCGGCCTCGGTCTCGATGGCGGCCCAGGGCGCGGTGGGCACGCCGCAGCGCGCGAAGAACTGCTTTTCCTGGATGCGGTCCTGCGCGACGGACAGCGCCGTGGCCACCGGCGCAACGGGCCGGTGCGCCCCGAGCGTGTGCATGGCGGCCGCGGGCACGTTCTCGAACTCGGTGGTGATGGCCGAGGCGCGCTGCATGAGCTGCGCCAGGCCCTGCTCGTCGAGGTAGTCGGTCTGGATGTGGAAGTGGCTCACCAGGCCGGCCGGACTGGCCGGGTCGGGGTCGAGCACCACGGTGAAATAGCCCATGGCCTGCGCGGCCTGCACGAACATGCGGCCCAGCTGGCCGCCGCCCATCACGCCCAGCGTGGTCTGCTGACCACTGGCGGTGGTGCCGGGCAGGATGACGCCCGAGGGCGTGGCGGCGCCGCCGCTCACGCGCCTTCTCCCGGCGGCGGCAGCGTCATGGCGCGGGCGGCGGCGGTCTGTTCGGCGCGGAAGGCGTCGAGCCGCTCGCGCAGCCGCGCATCGTGCAGCGCGAGCATGGCCACGGCGAACAGCGCCGCGTTGGCCGCGCCGGCCGCGCCGATGGCAAAGGTGGCCACCGGCACGCCCTTGGGCATTTGCACGATGCTGTGCAGCGAATCGACGCCCTGCAGATGGCGGCTGGCCACCGGCACGCCGAGCACCGGCACCGGCGTTTTGGCCGCGAGCATGCCCGGCAGGTGCGCCGCCCCGCCGGCGCCGGCGATGATGGCCTGCAGGCCCCGCCCGGCGGCACGCTCGGCGTAGGCGAACATGTCATCGGGCATGCGGTGCGCCGAGACGACGCGTGCCTCGTGGGTGACATCGAAGTGTTGGAGAATCCGGACTGCGTGCACCATGGTGTCCCAGTCGGAGCTGGACCCCATGACGACGCCGATGAGCGCAGCTGTCATTGCGTGCCTGAGTCGTTTTCTTGAATTTTAAGGTTTCACCCGGATCTGACCCGCCATGATCGACGTCACCATCGAGAACTTTGAAGCGGAGGTCATCGAGNCCTCCATGACCCTGCCCGTGCTGGTGGACTTCTGGGCACCGTGGTGCGGGCCTNGCCGCGCACTCGGGCCCGTGCTCGAAAAGGTCGAGGCGGCCTATGGCGGGCGCTTCAAGCTCGTGAAGATCAACTCCGACGAGCAGCAGGAGCTCGCCGGCGCCTTCGGCATCCGCAGCATTCCCACCTGCGTGCTGATGAAGGGTGGCCAGCCGGTCGACGGCTTCATGGGCGCGCTGCCCGAGGGGCAGGTCAGGGCCTTCCTCGACAAGCACCTGCCCGACGAGGCCGACCTCGCCGCCGAGGCCGAGGCGCAGGCTGCGGGCGAACAGGTCGAGTCCGGCGACCTTGACACCGCGCTGGCGCGCCTGGCCAAGGCGCTCGACGCCGCGCCCGACAACGACGACATCCGCGGCGACTACGTGCGCCTGCTCATCGACGCCAACCGGCTCGACCAGGCCGCCGCGGCGCTGGCGCCGGCGCTCGCGCGCATTCCCGTGCCGCTGCGCTTCGAGGCGCTGGCCCAATGGCTCAACGCCCGCGAATTCGCCGCGCACGACCCGCGCGGCGCCTGGCCGCTGGAGCGCTTCGACGAGCTCATCGCGCAGAACAAGCGCGACTTCGAAACCCGGTTTGCCAAGGCCCGCGTGCTGATGGCGCGCGGCGAGTGGACGGCGGCGATGGACGAGCTGCTCGAAATCATCATGCGCGACAAGAAGTGGGACGACGAAGCCCCGCGCAAGACCTTCGTCGCCATCCTCGAACTGCTCAGCCCGCCCAAACCCAAACCCGGCGCCGCCNCAGCGGGCAAGAGCGCCGGCGGCATCGAACTCGCCGGCCACGCCGCGGTGGAAGAAGACCCTCAGGCCGCGCTGGTCTCGGGCTACCGCCGCCGGCTCAGCATGGCACTGAACTGAACCACCGCGAGCGGGCTGGACGCCGCCGATTGCAGCGACAGCGGGCGCGTCAGGCCGTGAGGCGCTGCAGCGCCTCGCGGTATTTCTCGGCGGTTTTCTCGATCACCTCGCGCGGCAGGTGCGGCGCCGGCGGCGTCTTGTCCCAGGGCTTGCCGTGGATGCGCACCTGCTCGAGCCAGTCGCGCAGGAACTGCTTGTCATAGCTCGGTGGGTTGCTGCCCTCGACATAGCTCTCGGCGGGCCAGTAGCGTGAGGAGTCGGGCGTGAGCACCTCGTCCATCAGCACCACCGTGCCGTCGGCGTCGAGGCCGAACTCGAACTTGGTGTCGGCGATGATGATGCCCTTGGTGCGCGCGAAGTCGGCCGCGGCCTGGTACAGCGCAATCGACAGCTCGCGAATGCGTGCGGCGTTCGCGGGGCCGATCATCTCCACCGTGCGCTCGTAGGTGATGTTCTCGTCATGCTCGCCCACCGCGGCCTTCGCCGCGGGCGTGTAGATGGGCGCGGGCAGGCGCGATGCATTCTTCAGCCCCGGCGGCAGCGGCACGCCGCAGACGGCGCTGCTCTGCTGGTACTCCTTCCAGCCACTGCCGGCGAGGTAACCGCGCACCACCGCCTCCACCGGCAGCGGCGTGAGCCGCTTCACCAGCATGGAGCGGCCGCGCACCTGCTCCACCTCATCGGGCGCGACCACGCTCTCGGGTGCCTCGCCGGTGAGGTGGTTCGGGCAGATGTGGCGCAGCTTGTCGAACCAGAACAAGGCCATCTGCGTGAGCAGCGCGCCCTTGCCGGGAATGGGCTCGCCCATGATGACATCGAAGGCGCTGATGCGGTCGGAGGCCACCATCAGGATACGGTCGCGNCCGACGGCGTAGTTGTCGCGCACCTTGCCGCGGGCGAGCAGGGGCAGGGAATGCAGGCTGGAGGTGTGCAAGGCGGTGGACATGCAAGGGCTTTCAGTGACAGACGCAAAGGCCCGGCACGGGGCGCGGGCCCTGGAATTATCGGCCTTGCCCGGCGGCGGCCGCCGCGCTTCACGCCGGCGCCGGCGGCGCGCCGCCTCAGGTCGGCGATGCCGGCCGAAGGGAGACACGAAGCTCAGTTCACCACCTGCGCCAGTTCGCCGCGCGCGTAGCGCTCGGCCATGGCCGACAGCGGCAGGCCCTTGATCTTCGCGCCCTGGCCTTCGCAGCCGAACTCGAGGTAGCGCTGCTTGCAGATGGCCTTGGCAGCCTCGCGGGCGGGCTTCATCCACTCGCGCATGTCGAACTTCTCGGGGTTTTCGGCGAGGAACTTGCGCACCGCGCCGGTCATGGCCATGCGGATGTCGGTGTCGATGTTGATCTTGCGCACGCCGTGCTTGATGGCCTCCTGGATCTCGGCCACCGGCACACCCCAGGTCTGCTTCATCTGCCCACCGTAGCTGTTGATGAGCGCGAGCAGGTCCTGCGGCACGCTGGAGCTGCCGTGCATGACCAGGTGGGTGTTGGGGATGCGGGCGTGGATTTCCTTCACCCGCGAGATGGCGAGGATGTCGCCGGTCGGCGGGCGGCTGAACTTGTAGGCGCCGTGGCTGGTGCCGATGGCGATGGCCAGCGCGTCGAGCTGCGTGGCCTGCACGAAGCGCGCAGCCTCCTCGGGGTCGGTGAGCATCTGCGAGTGGTCGAGCTTGCCGGCCGCGCCGATGCCGTCCTCCTCGCCGGCGTCCCCCGTCTCCAGGTTGCCCAGGCAGCCGAGTTCGCCCTCCACCGTGACGCCGACCTTGTGCGCCATTTCCACCACGGTGCGGGTGACGGCCACGTTGTAGTCGAAGCTCGAGGGCGTCTTGCCGTCCTCGAGCAGCGAGCCGTCCATCATCACCGAGCCGAAGCCCAGCCGGATCGCGCCTTCGCACACCTTCGGGCTGGTGCCGTGGTCNTGGTGCATCACCAGCGGGATGTGCGGCCACGCCTCGGTGGCGGCCTGGATGAGGTGCTTGACGAAGCTCTCGCCAGCGTATTTGCGCGCACCGGCGCTGGCCTGCAGGATGACGGGTGCGCCCACCTCGTCGGCGGCCGACATGACGGCCTGCACCTGTTCGAGGTTGTTCACGTTGAAGGCCGGAATGCCGTAGCCGTGCTCGGCGGCATGGTCCAGCAGTTCGCGCATGGAGACGAGAGCCATGGAAGAGTCCTGTCGCTTGGGGGTTCGTTGCAATCGCCGGCAGCGCCGCCGCGCCGCCGCCCTTCGGTTTCGCCGGAAACCGCAAAAATTCTAGCGACCCGCCCCGACGCCGGACTGACGGCGTGCGCGTGGCACCCTCACGCCGCGCGGCAGACCTTGAGCATGTTGGTGCCGCCGGGGCTGCCCATGGGTTCGCCGCAGGTGATGGCGTAGACGTCGCCCGAGCCCATGATGCCGCGCGCCTTGAGCTGCGCTTCGGCCTGCGCGAGTGCCGTGTCGCGGTCGGTGCTGGTGTCCATGAGCAGCGCGGTGACGTTGCGAAACAACGCCATGCGCCGCTGCGTGGCCAGGCGCGAGGTGAGCGCGTAGATGGGCACATGGGTGCGGTGGCGGCTCATCCACAGCGCGGTGGCGCCCGAGTCGGTCATGGCGACGATGGCCCGCGCGCCCAGGGCATGGGCGGTGAACAACGCGCCCATGGCGATGGACTGGTCGATGCGGGTCAGGCGCTGGTTGTTGAAGTCGGCATCGAGGGCATCATGCTCGTCGCGGTCGGCGCGCTCGGCGGCTTCGCAGATGGCGGCCATTTCGCGCACCGTCTCCAGCGGGTACTTGCCGGCAGCGGTCTCGGCGCTGAGCATGACCGCATCGGTGCCGTCGAGCACGGCGTTGGCCACGTCGCTGACCTCGGCGCGCGTGGGCACGGGGTTGGTGATCATGCTCTCCATCATCTGCGTGGCGGTGATGGCGAGCCGGTCGTGGCTGCGCGCCAGGCGGATCATGCGCTTCTGCAGCGCCGGCACGGCGGCGTTGCCCACCTCGACCGCGAGGTCGCCGCGCGCGACCATGATGCCGTCGCTGGCGAGAATGATGGATTCGAGCACCGGAATCGCCTCGGCACGTTCGATCTTGGCGATCAGCCCCGCGCGGTGGCCGCCGCGCGCGGCTTCGTCGCACAGGCGGCGCGCGAGTTGCATGTCCTCGGCGCTCTTGGGAAAGCTCACGGCGATGTAGTCGGCGTCGAAGCTCATGGCGGTGACGATGTCGGCGCGGTCCTTGTCGGTGAGCGCCGGCGCGGTCAGGCCGCCGCCTTGCTTGTTGATGCCCTTGTTGTTCGACAGTTCGCCGCCGACGCGCACGGTGGTGTGCACCTTGGTGCCCTCGACGGCGGTGACGTCGAGCACGATGAGGCCATCGTTGAGCAGCAGCACGTCGCCGGCGGCGACATCGCGCGGCAGTTCCTTGTAGTCCAGGCCTACGCCGCGCACGTCGCCGGGTTCGGCGCGCTCGGCATCGAGCACGAAGGGCTGGCCCACGGCGAGTTGCACCTTGCCCTCGGCGAACTTGCCGACGCGGATCTTCGGCCCCTGCAGGTCGGCCATGATGGCCACCTCTCGCCCGACGCGCGCGGACGCCTCGCGCACGCGCTGCGCGCGCTCGATGTGGTCNTGCGCGCTGCCATGGCTGAAGTTGAGCCGCACCACGTTCACCCCGGCGCGGATCATGGCCTCCAGCATCTCGGGCGTGTTCGAGGACGGGCCGAGGGTGGCGACGATGCGGGTGGCGCGCTGGGGCATGGGGAGTCTCCGTTTTGGCATGTAAAACTGTATTTTCTCATGCGGTGATGTCACGCGTGCGACAACACGGCGCGCCGTGGCCGGCGGGGAGGTGCGCGCCTTCGACCCGGCCATCCATCCGCTCTCGGGCATGCCGCTGGTGCTGCAGGTGGCCGGCGCACTCGGCGTGCGCCAGGCCGTCAAGCCGCTGCTGGTTCCGGTGCGCCGCGCCACGCCGGCGGCACCTGCGGCGCCGCACTCACCAACCTAAGCCGATGTGCAGCGGCAGGTAGACCGCCATGCCCACCACGATGGTGCCGAGGATGCCGCGGCGCCAGAAGTAGTAGGCCAAGGCCGCCAGCACCGCCGGCCAGCGTGCATCGCGCCAGGTGAGCAGCAGGTGGCCCTGGGTCATGAGGATTTCCGGAGCGATCACCGCCACCAGGGCCGCCAGCGGCGCATAGGCCAGACCGCGGCGCAGCCAGTCGGGCAGCGGCCATTCCCGCTCGGGGATGAAGAAGAAACTGCGGGTGACCACGGTGATGGCGGCCAGCCCCAGCACGGCGATGGCGACGATCCACGGGTTCATGGCCTGCGCTCCTCGGCGCCGTCGCCAGCGCGTGACGGGCGGCGGCGGTGGCCGCGCGCGCTGCGCTCGGCGGCCTCGGCGAGCAGCCCTGCCGCCACGGCCGCGGCGATGGCCACCAGGATGTTGAGCCGCAGCGGCAGCGCATAGGCCGCGATCGCTGCGGCCGCGGCCACGCCGGCGGCGACCCAGGCTGGGCGGCTTTGCAGCAGCGAGGCCGTCACCCCAGCAGAGCGAGCACGCCGGCAAAACCCAGACCCCAGCTCGCCGGCACGGCGTCGGCCAGCACGATGCCGAGGATGGACAGGCCCTGCCAGGCTCCAGTTCACCGCCACGCCGCCCCAGAAGTAGGGCAGTTGCTCGGGCTTGGGGTGGGGTTCAGGGAAGCGGCGCATGAACAGCACGTAGTTCAGGTCGCCGCTGAAGTAGCCAGGCGCAGCCGGTAGGCCCGCGGGTACGGCATGAAATACGGCCGCCAGAACGCGCTGAAGATGACGAAGCGCAGGTTCACGCAGGTGGCTGCCGCCCACACCACCCACAGCGGTGCGCCGGCCACCAGCAGCGGCAGCGCGGTGAGCTGCGCGCTGCCGGCAAACACCAGCAGCGACATGAACAGCGCCAGCGGCACCGAAAGGCCGCTTTGCACCATGGCGACCCCGGTCACCAGCCCCAGGCGCCGATGCCCAGCGCGACATGGGCGATGTCGGCCGCGCCGCGGCGGAACTCGGGGTGGCGCACCACGGTGCGCCAGTGCGGCGTGGCCAGCGCGGCGGTGTGGGCGGTGGTGGGCACGGCGCTCATGGCCGCGGCGCCCCGGCGGCCGGCGCTGCGTCGCCCGGGCGCCCCAGCACCTGCCCGGCGCGCAGGGGCAGGCCTTGTAGGAAGGCCGCGGCGCTCGGGCGTTTACCGCCTGCACGCTGCAGTTCGGTCAGCCGCAGCACGCCCTGGCCGCACGCCACCCGCACGCCATCGGCATTTGCGGACAAAATTTCGCCAATCCCTGCACCAATCGGTCGGTTGTCGCTATCAAATTGTGACTTCCAGAGTTTGATGACCTGGCCGTCGAGATGGGTGCTGGCGCCCGGCGCGGGGTCGAGGGCGCGGATGCGCCGCTCGATGAGCTGCGCGGGCTGCGACCAGTCCACCACGGCCTCGGCCTTGTCGATCTTGGCGGCGTAGCACACGCCGTCCGCGGGTTGCGGCGTGGCCTGCAGCGCGCCTTGCGCGGCCAGCGCCAGCGCCTCGACCACCGCCTCGCCGCCGAGCGCGGCCAGCGCGTCGTGCAGGCTGCCGGTGGTGGCATCGGGCGCGATCGGCAGCGCGCGCACCAGCAGCATGGCGCCGGTGTCGAGCCCGGCGTCCATCTGCATGATGGTGATGCCGGTCTGCGCATCGCCCGCTTCGATGGCGCGGTGAATGGGCGCGGCGCCGCGCCAGCGCGGCAGCAGGGACGCGTGGATGTTGAGGCAACCGTGGCGCGGCCGTCCGTCGGCATGGGGCGCGGCCATGGCGTCGAGCAGCCACTGCGGCAGGATCAGCCCGTAGGCGGCCACGACCATCGCATCGGCATCGGCCGCTTCGATGGCGGCACGCGCGGCCGCCGCGTCGTCGGGGTATTTGCCATCGAGCCGCAGGATGCGCGGCTGCGCCAGCGGCAGCGCGTGCGCCAGCGCGTACTGTTTCACCGGCGAGGGCTGCAGTTGCAGGCCGCGGCCTGCCGGCCGGTCGGGCTGGGTGAGCACGAGCGCGATGCGGTGGCCCGTTTCGTGCAGCCGCTGCAGGGCTACGCGGGCGAATTCGGGAGTTCCGGCAAAGATGAGGTTCACGGGGAGGGTGGGCAGTCGGTCGTTCGGGGGTGAGGCGGTCGGGCGCACCGCCTGCGGCATGGGCCATCAACAGGCTGTCGAGATCGCGCGGTCCGCCTTGGGGTTGTTCTGCCGCCGGTCAGGGTGTGGCGCTGTCGGGCAGTTCTTCGTCGGCGGTGGACCAGTCGCGCACAGTGCCGGTCTGCGGGTCCAGGCTGACGTGCAACCAGCGCCAGAAGCCGGCCTCCTGGTAGCGCCAGGACCACACCGGCTCGCCGCTGCGCGCCACGCGCCAGCTCATCGCGGGCGGGCCGAAGGCCTGCTCCAGATCCGCGCGGCGCCAGCGGCCGGGCTCGATGGCTTCGAAGGCGCGCGGCTGCATGGCGTCCTCGCGCCGCAGCAGATGGCCGGCGGCGTCGAAGTCGAGGTTGTAGACATGCCGCCCCTCGGGCTGCTGTGAGTACTGCAGGCGCACGCCACCACCGGGCAGCGCGTAGCGTGCGGTGGGAGCGCCGAGTTCGGCAGTGACCTGCGCCAGAGGCCGTCCGAGCGGCTGCCCCAGCGGCGTGGCGCACCCCGCCAGCATCAGGCTCAGAGACAGCACCAGCACTGGCAGCCCGCGGGCCGCTCGCTTCATGCCCTGGCTTCCTTGAGCTGCTTGAGCAGCTTGGTCTTGATGCGGTTGCGTTTGAGCGGCGAGAGGTATTCGACGAACACCTTGCCCAGCAGATGATCCATCTCGTGCTGGATGCACACCGCGAGCAGGCCCTCGGCATCGATGGTGCGCGCCGTGCCGTGCTCGTCGAGCGCGCGCACCTGCACCGCCACGGCGCGCTCGACGCCGTCGTAGATGCCGGGCACCGACAGGCAGCCCTCGTCGCCCTTGGCGCGCTCGGGGCTGGCCCAGAGGATTTCGGGGTTGATGAGCACCATCGGCGCGTTGCGCTCCTCGGACACATCGATGACGATGAGCCGCACATGGCGATCGACCTGCGTGGCCGCCAGCCCGATGCCATTGGCCTCGTACATGGTCTCGAACATGTCGGCCACCAGCTGGCGGATGCTGGCGTCGACCGCCTGCACCGGCTTGGCGACGGTGTGCAGGCGGGGGTCGGGGTAACGGAGGATGGGGAGCAGCGCCATGGCGAATCCGGGCAGGTTGACCCTGCATTTTCGTCACTTTTGCGACGCCGTGCAGCGCCGAAGCCGCGTTGCCATTGCCCGATCAAGGGCTTGAGCGCAGAATCGGCGGTGATTTGTCAAGTTTTCGCGCAGGGCCACGACCACACATGAACAAGCTGACCCCGGGACACCCGACCGCGCGCCACGG
This sequence comes from Burkholderiaceae bacterium, assembly GCA_013693755.1. Classification (GTDB taxonomy): domain Bacteria; phylum Pseudomonadota; class Gammaproteobacteria; order Burkholderiales; family Burkholderiaceae_C; genus Tibeticola. The sequence continues at coordinate 1,544,696 of CP059256.1, read as the reverse complement.
TGCGCCCACGACCCACGACGCCACCGGGCTGCGGCCCAGCCGCCGCGCGTTGTTGCTGGCCTGGGGTGCGGCTCTGGGCGCGCCCGTGTTCGCCGCCCCCGGCCGCTATCCCATCACGCCGGGTCAGCGCGCCACCGCGCAAGGCGTGGCCGAGGCCGGCGGCGTGCCCGAGCAGGATCTGGCCGAGGGCGCACCCGAGACCTACACCGTCAAGCGCGGCGACACCTTGTGGGGCATCTCCGGGCTCTACCTCAAGCAGCCCTGGCGCTGGCCCGAGCTCTGGGGCATGAACCTGGCCGACATCCGCAACCCGCACCTGATCTACCCCGGTCAGGTGCTGCGGCTGCAGCGCAAGGACGGCCGCGCGCGCCTGGCCACGGCCGACGAAGGCCCGCCCACCGTGCGCCTGTCGCCGCGCGTGCGCAGCGAGCGGCTCGGAGACACGGCCATCCCCACGCTGGCGCCGCACCTGATCGAGCCCTTCCTGTCCGAGCCGCTGGTGGTCGACGAGCGCGACCTGCAAAGTGCGCCGCGCATCGTGGCCACGCAGGAGAACCATGTGCTGCTCAGCCGCGGCGACCGTGCCTATGCCATGGGCCAGGGCGGCATTCCGCTGACCACCGATGCCGGCGAGCCGCGGCGCTTTCGCGTCTACCGCGACGTCAAGCCGCTGCTCGATCCGCTCACCCGGGAAGTGCTGGGTTACGAGGCGCAGTACGTCGGCCGCGTGCGGCTGCTGCGCGGCGAGGGCGTGTCGGACGCCCCCGGCCCGGACGGCAAGCCCGAGCGCCTGCCCGTGCCCGCCACACTCGACGTGCTCGACGTGAAGGAAGAGATGCGCGTGGGCGACCGCCTGCTGCCCGAGCCCGAGCGCGATTTCCGCCACTACGCGCCGCACGCGCCGGCTGATGAGGTGGATGCGCGCGTCGTCTCCATCTACGGCAGCGCGGTGCGCTTTGCCGCGCAGAATCAGATCGTGGTCATCAACAAGGGCACGCGCGACGGCATCGAGGTCGGCGACGTGCTGGCCATCCTCAAGGCCGGCGCGCGCGTGGTCGACAAGACCGACGGGCAGAACCAGCTGCTGCGCCTGCCCGACGAACGCAACGGCCTGCTCATGGTGTTCCGCCCCTTCGAGCGGGTGTCCTACGGCCTGGTGCTCGAAATCACCGATGGCGTGAAGGTGGGCGACCGGCTGGTCAACCCGCGCTGAAGGCCCGGCGCACACGCTTCGCCCCCACAAGGCGCCGGCCCGGACCGTGGAACGCGAGGAACTCGCCGCCTGGTTGCGGCTGNCAACTCACCCCGGCGTGGGCAGCGTGGGCGCGCGGCGGCTGCTGGCGGCCTTCGGCCTGCCCGAATCCATCTTCGCGCAAAGCGGCAGCGCACTGCGGCATGTGGTCGCGCCCGCGCAGGCCTGGGCCTTGCAACACGAGCCCGAGGGCCTCGCCGAGCGGCTGGAGACCACCTGGCGCTGGCTGCAGGGCGAAACCCAGGGCGCGGAGCGGCCGGGCGTGGAACGCGCGGTGGTGGCGCTGGGCGATGCGGGTTATCCGCGCGCGCTGCTCGACATCGACGACCCGCCGCTGCTGCTCTACCTGCTCGGCCAGGTCAGCCCCACGGCCAGCCCGTTCCCCGCCACCGCACGCTCCCACGGCGCCCCGACCACGCTGAGCGCGGTCGCCGCACGCGGCCTGGCCATCGTGGGCAGCCGCAACCCCACGCCGCAGGGCGAGGCCGACGCGCGGCGCTTCGCCCGCAGCTTTGCCGAGGCGGGGCTCACCGTGGTTTCGGGCCTTGCCCTGGGCATCGACGGCGCCGCGCACCAGGGCGCGCTCGAGGGCGCGGCGGCGCACGCGGCAACCGAGCGGCGGCTGGCCACGGTGGCGGTGGTGGGCACCGGGCTTGACCGCGTCTACCCCAAGCAGCACCTGGCGCTGGCGCGGCGCATTGCCGAGCACGGCCTGCTGCTGAGCGAATACCCACTGGGCACGCCACCGGCGGCGGAGAACTTCCCGCGCCGCAACCGGCTCATCGCCGGCCTCTCGCGCGGCACCCTGGTGGTGGAGGCGGCGCTCAAGTCGGGCTCGCTCATCACCGCGCGACTGGCAGCCGAACAGGGCAAGGAGGTGTTCGCCATTCCCGGCTCGATTCATTCCGCGCAGTCGCACGGCTGCCATGCGCTGATCCGCCAGGGCGCGAAGCTGGTGGAATCCGCGCAGGACGTGCTGGAAGAGCTCGGCGTGCCGGTGCACGCCCACTCGGACGATTCAAGTTCGATAGCAGAAGATGACCGGTTGGCGCTGGGGTATGGGCCAAAAGACCCGAAGAATGCCGTGCTGGAGGCGCTGGGGCACGGCCCGGTGGGTCTGGATGCGCTGCTCGCGCGCACCGGGCTCGACGCGGCGAACCTGCAGGCCCAGTTGCTCGAACTCGAACTCGACGGCCATGTCGCACGCCTGAGCGGCGGCCTGTTCCAGCGCCAGGCGCGCGCCTGAGAACACCGGGGCCAGCACAGGCCCGCCTCACGGCAGCGGGCGCCACCGGGCTCCGTTGGCCTCCGCCGCGCGCCGCGTCCCGGCCGCGAATGCGGCGCGCCGGGGACTTGTTCAGCGTTGCCCTAACCCAGAAGCCTGCCCGGGTTGGCGTCGAGCTTGTGGATGGCCTCGCGGGTGGCGCGCACGGTCAGGGTCTCGTCCTCCACCGGCACAAGCTGTCCGGCCTGCAGGAACAGGGCGAGCCGGTCTTTCTGGAACAGCACGTTCACACCCTTGCCCGAGCTGAACAAGGCCAGCTCCTTGCGCGGGCTGCGCCAGACGAGCTGCACCCGCGAGAGCTTGCCCAGGTGCTCGAGCGTGAACCAGTGGCCGAGCTCGAGCTCCTGCGCCCACACGCGCATGCCCTCGCCGGGCACCTCGCCGGTGTTGGCCAGCAGCTCGAAGGCGCTGGCCTCCTCGCCGAACATGCGCGTGAGCGCCTGCGGCGTAAGCGGCACCTCGCCCTGCGCGTCGTCGGCCACCTCGGCTTCGAGGGCATCGAGGCGCTGCGCCATGTCGTCGATCTGCGCCTGCGAGATGGCCTCCGTCTTGGCGAGGAAAGCCTTGGCGAACTCGTCGTTGAGCACGCGGATGTGCTCGTCCTGCACGGCGCGCGGCAGCGCCAGCAGCGTCATGCCTTCGCGCAGCTTCTGCAGCAGCACCGGCAGCGTGCGGATCACGCGGGCGCGGTCNTCGCGGGTGGTCTTGGCGCTGGCCGCCCAGAGCAGTTCGGGCGCCGCGCGCTTGAACGAGAGCGTGACCTCGTGCTGCGGCCCATGGCGCAGCGTGGACAAGGCCAGCACCTCGGCCCAGACCTTGAACAGGAACTCGCGCAGCTCGCTGCCCACGCGCACCTGCTCGAGCATCTTGCGCAGCTCGATGGTGTACTGGATGGTCAGCGTCTCCTTCTGCTCCACCTGCTGCGCCACGCTGACGAGCTTCTGCGTGCCCTCGCTCTCGGTGAGGAAGCGCTTGAGGAACTGCTTGAACTCGTCGAGCACGATGCGGAACACGCGCCGGCCGGTCTCGGGGTACTGCTCGATCACCTGCACCACGCGGCGCACCTCGGCCTCGAGCGCGCTGCCCTGCACGCTGCTGGCATCGAAGCCCAGGGCCACCGACCCCATGCGGTCGATGAGCTGGCGCGCCGGGTGCTCGAGCGTGCTGAAGAAATCCGGCTCGGCCAACGCCACGCGCAGCACCGGCATCTGCAGGCGCGCGAACCACACGCGCAGGCTCGGCGCAATGCGCTCCTCGGCCAGGATGGCCTGGAACATCAGCGCCACCACCTCGATGGTGGCCTTCTCGGTCGCGGTGGAGGCGCGGCGCTTGAGCTCGGCGGTGCGTTCGCGCAGCGCGCCTTCGACCTCGCGCACATCCTCGACGCTCGCCGGCGGCGCGCCGGGGCGCTCCCANGCCTGGCCGAATTCGGGGCGCTGGGTGTAGACCTGCGACATCGCCTGCGACAGCGCGGGCGATGTCTGCACGGGGCGGGACACGTCGAACTCCGCGCCGCGGTCCACCAGCAGCCGCTTGAGCTGGCCCAGCACGCCCTGCGCCTTGGCCCGTGCCCGCGCCAGCGGGCTGGTGCCGGTCATGAGCCGCGTGTCGGCCTGCGGCCCGCTGGGCGCGCCCATGGTGCTGCTGCGCAGCCCCGAAGTGGCGCCGCCACCCGACTGGGCCCGCGTGCTCGGAAACGAACTGCCGCCCGTGCTCGGCGCCCCGCCCGCACGGGTGGCGCCCCAGCCGGGCGCGGGCGCACCCGCCCCCGGCGAAGCTCGCGCCCGGCGCGCCGGCTCGCGCGCCACCGGCGCCCGCACCCCCGCCCGCGCCCGCGAAGCCGCCACCGGGCCCACCCGCGCCGGGGAGGCGCCCCATCCGCCGCCGCCACCGGCACCGGCACCCGACCCGCCTGAAGCACCCGCCCGTCCTGCGGCGCCCGGTGGGCCGCCCCATCCACCACCCGGGCCGCCGCCTCCGCCGGGCCCGAAACCACTGACGCGCGCGCCCGCACCCGGCGGCGCGGCCACTCCTCGNGCGGAGCGGCGCACCCGGTGGTCGATCACCGGCAGCACGCCCGAGGCGATGAGGAATTCATTGACCTGCCGCGCCGCGAGCATCATGCGCTCGGCGAGCAAGGTGCCCACCGCATCCTGCGTCAGCGCCCAGACCTCGCCATCGAGGCCGCAGTTGCGCCACTCGCGCACCAGGATGGTGGGNAAGCTGTCGGTGCGCAGCACGTCGCCGCTGGCCAGCTCGCGCCCGTCCTCCAGATGGGCCACGCGCACGCGCATTTCGGCCAGCGCCGTGCCGGCGTGGTCGTCAATCATCGAGACCAGGCGCGAGACCAGGATGCGTTGCTCGATCTCGTCGTCGCTGAGCAGGGTGAAGGCCTGGGGCTGCGCGCTGGAAGCCGGGCGCTCCAGCCCGTCGGTGCGGCGCAGCGCCGCNGAGCCCTGCAGGCCGCCGGCAGCCTCGCGCCAGGCGNNCGCGCCATGGCTTCGATCCAGGCGTCGCGCGCGCTGAAACTCCACGAAGGCGTCGCGGCGCAGCTGCTGGTCGCGCACCGAGCCGGTGACCTGCTCGGCCAGCGTGGCCAGGCGCCCCTGCACCGTGGCCGCCAGAGAGACGATGCCGCCGTCGATCTCGGTCGCAAACCGCTCACGCGCCGCGCGGGCCAGGCCGGCGGGAGAGGCAGCGGTACGTCCGATGACCATGCGTTGCGGGGCGGGTCAGACGGTGGCCCCGGCGTTGGGGTCGTCGGGGTCGCCTTCCTTCTTGGGTGTGCCTTTGACCAGGTCTTCGCGACGGATGCCCAGCCACATGGCGATGGCCGCGGCCACAAACACCGAGGAGTAGATGCCGAACAGAATGCCAATCGTCAGCGCCATGGCGAAATAGTGCAAGGTCTCGCCGCCGAAAAGCAACATCGACAGCACCATGATCTGCGTGGAGCCATGGGTGATGATGGTGCGGCTGATGGTGGAGGTGATGGCGTTGTTGATGATCTCCACCGTGTTCATCTTGCGGTAGCGGCGGAAATTCTCACGAATCCGGTCGAAGATCACCACCGACTCGTTCACCGAATACCCCAGCACCGCCAGCACCGCCGCCAGCACCGCCAGCGAGAACTCCCACTGGAAGAAGGCGAAGAAGCCCAGGATGATGATCACGTCGTGCAGGTTGGCGATGATGGCCGCCACGGCGAACTTCCACTCGAAGCGGATGGCGAGATAAATCATGATGCCCACCACCACGAAGGCCAGCGCCTTGAGGCCGTCGGTGGCCAGCTCCTCACCCACCTGCGGGCCGACGAACTCGGTGCGGCGCAGGACCACCTCCGGGTTGTCGGCCTTGAGCGCGGCAAGCACGCGTTCGCTCTGCTGCGCCGAGCTCACGCCCTTCTGCGCGGGCAGGCGGATCATCACGTCGCGCGAGGTGCCGAAGTTCTGCACCTGCACGTCGGGCAGGCCGAGCTGGCCCACGGCGGCGCGTACCTTGGTGAGGTCGGCGGGCTGGGTGTAGGCCACCTCCATCACCGTGCCGCCGGTGAATTCCACCGACAGGTGCAGCCCGCGGCTGAACAGGAAGAACACCGCGGCGAGGAAGGTCACCAGCGAGATGATGTTGAACACCAGCGCATGCCGCATGAACGGGATGTCGCGGCGGATCTTGAAGAATTCCATGTGCCTGTCCCCCTCGGTTCAGTCTTTCTTGGGCAGGGCCGCGTCGCCCGGCGGGCGCCACACGGTGCCGATGGAGACCGACTTGAGCTTCTTCTGCCGGCCGTACCACGCATTGACCAGCCCGCGCGAGAAGAACACCGCCGAGAACATCGAGGTCAGGATGCCGATGACATGCACCACCGCAAAGCCGCGCACCGGGCCCGAGCCGAAGGCCAGCAGCGCCAGGCCGGCGATCAGCGTGGTGATGTTGGAGTCGAAGATGGTGGCCCAGGCGCGCTCGTAGCCCGCATGGATGGCCGCCTGCGGCGAGGCGCCGTTGCGCAGCTCTTCGCGCACGCGTTCGTTGATGAGCACGTTGGAGTCGATGGCCATGCCCAGCGCCAGCGCCATGGCCGCCATGCCCGGCAGCGTGAGCGTGGCCTGCAGCATGGACAGCACCGCCACCAGAAGCAGCAGGTTCACCGCCAGCGCCAGGCCCGAGAACACGCCGAACAGGCCGTAGTACACCGCCATGAAGGCGACGATGACGGCAAAACCCCAGGCCACGCTGTTGAAGCCCTTGGCGATGTTCTCCGCGCCCAGGCTCGGGCCGATGGTGCGCTCTTCGATGATCTCCATCGGCGCGGCCAGCGAGCCCGCGCGCAGCAGCAGCGCGAGGTCGTTGGCTTCGTTGACGCTCATGGCGCCGGAGATCTGGAAACGGTTGCCGAGTTCACCCTGGATGACCGGCGCCGTCAGCACCTCGCCCTTGCCCTTCTCGAACAACAGGATGGCCATGCGCTTCTTGAGGTTCTCGCGGCTGGTGTCGCGCATGATGCGGCCGCCCTTGGCGTCCACCGTCAGGTCGACCTTGGGGCTTTGCGTCTGCGAGTCGAAGCCGGGCTGCGCGTCGGTGAGGCTGTCGCCGGTGAGGATGACCTGCTTCTTCACGATCACCGCGCGACCGTCGCGCTGCAGATAGCGCTCGGAGCCAAACGGCACCGGGCCGGTGCCTTCCTCGGCGGCGCGCGCCTCGGGCGATTCGTCCACCAGCCGCATTTCCAGCGTGGCGGTGCGGCCGAGGATGTCCTTGGCCTTGGCGGTGTCCTGCACGCCGGGCAGTTGCACGACGATGCGGTCGAGCCCTTGCTGCTGGATCACCGGCTCGGAGACGCCGAGTTCGTTGATGCGGTTGTGCAGCGTGGTGATGTTCTGCTTGACCGCCTGCTCCTGGATCTTGCGCGCCGCCTCGGGCCGGAGGGTGGCGGTCAGGGTGAATTCGCCAGCGTCGGCCGCGCGCTCGGCCACCTGCAGGTCGGGGAACTGGTCNTGCAGGACGGCCTTGACGGCGTCGCGGGTGGCGGCGTCGCGCACGCGAATGTCGATGCTTTGCGCGCTGCGGTTGATGCCGCCGTGGCGGATGTTCTTCTCGCGCAGCGTGGTGCGAATGTCGCCGGCGAGCGATTCGGCCTTCTTGGAGAGGGCGGCCTGCATGTCCACCTGCAGCATGAAGTGCACGCCGCCGCGCAGGTCCAGGCCGAGGTACATGGGCTGCGCATGCAGCGCGGCCAGCCAGGCCGGCGAGCGTGACACGAGGTTGAGCGCCACCACATAGCCCGGGTCGGTCGCGTCGGGGTTGAGGGCCTTCTGCAGCGCGTCCTTGGCCTTGAGCTGCTCGTCGGGCGTGGCAAAGCGCGCCTTGACGGAGTTGCCATCGAAGCTGATGAGGTCACTCTTGAGGCCCGCGGCGTCGAGCGCCTGCTCCACGCGCGTCTGCGTGGCGGCGTCGACATGCACTGTGGCCTTGCCCGCGGAGACCTGCACCGCAGGCGCCTCGCCGAACAGGTTGGGCAGCGCGTAGATCGCCCCCACCAGCAATGCGACCACGATGATCGCGTACTTCCATACCGGGTAACGGTTCATTGGGCGAATCCTGTTCTGGGGATGCGGCGCCGGCGCCGCCCGCGGCGGAATGCCGGCCCGACGCCAGCCACCCCGCGGGCGGCCGCGCCGATGCGCCGGGCTTACAGCGCCTTGATGGTGCCCTTGGGCAGCACCTGCACCACCGACATGCGCTGCACCTGCACCTCGGTGTCGGGCGCCACTTCCACGGCCACGTAGCTGTCGCCGACCTTGGTGATCCGGCCCAGCATGCCGCCGCCGATGACCACCTCATCGCCCTTGGCCAGGGCGTCCACCATGGCCTTGTGTTCCTTGGCCTTCTTCATCTGCGGGCGGATCATCACGAAATACAGCACCACGAACATGAGCAGCAGCGGCAGCATGCTCATCAGCGAGGACTGGGCATCGCCGCCGGCAGCGGCCGGTGCGGTCTGGGCGAAAGCGGAAGAAATGAACACGACGAAACTCCAGGGAAGAATCAGCAAACGGGGCGCACCAGCCCAGGCGGCTGCGCGCACCCCCTCGCCCCGACGGGCGCAGGCAAGCCGGCATTGTATGCGGCGCCCCGAGCGCCCGGGCGCTTCGCCCGCCCATCCCTCACCATCCGGCGGAGATGGGCGCGGCACCCATGGCGATGACCAAAAGCTTCAGTTTTTATAGCGCAATCCGACCGGATGGCGCTGGGGTCCGGCCGATTCTTCCAAAAATCGATCGCAGAGGGCGTTTGGGGTGCCGGCGCAAGCGCTCAGGCGGCCCGCTGGCCCGGCGCGGCGCCTGAGCCCGTGCCTGCACCGGCCCGCCAGGCGCCCATGCGCGTCGCCCAGTCCGCGCGCACCTGGGCGAGGTGGCGCGCCTTCACATGGCCGTAGCCGCGGATGTGCTCGGGCAGGCGGGCGATCTCCACCGCCAGCGCATGGTTGCCGGGGTTGAGGCCGGCGAGCAGTTCCTCGATGGTGCTGCGGTACTCCTCGATGAGGGCGCGCTCGCCGCGCCGCTCCTCGGTGTAGCCGAACACGTCGAGCGCCGTACCGCGCAGGCCCTTGAGCCGCGCGAGCAGACCAAACGCCGCGCCCATCCACGGGCCGAAGGGGCGTTTGACGAGCTCACCGCGCTCGTTGCGCCGCGCCAGCAGCGGCGGCGCGAGGTGGTGGTGCACCCGGTAGTCGCCCTCGAACATCGCGGCAATCTTCTGCTGGAACGCCGGGTCGCTGTGCAGCCGCGCAACCTCGTACTCGTCCTTGTAGGCCATGAGCTTGAACAGGTAGCGCGCCACCGCCTCGGCCAGGGTNCTGCCGGGCCGGCGTGCCGGGTGGGCGGCCCACATCGCGGCCTCGGCCTCGCGCACGCGCTCGACGAAGGCGCGGTAGCGCTCGGCATACGCGGCGTTCTGGTAGCCGGTCAGGAAGGCCACGCGGCGCTCGACCAGGTGCTGCAGCGTCTCGCGCGGCTTGAACTGGATGACCTGCGCCGCCGGCTGCACCAGCGCCATCACGCGCGGGAGGTCGTGCGCGGCCCAGCGACCCCACTCGAACGCGGCCTTGTTGCCGGCCACGGCCACGGCGTTGAGCTCGATGGCGCGCATCAGCGCCGCGTAGGACAGCGGAATCCAGCCCTTCTGCCAGGCGTAGCCCAGCACCATGGGGTTGACGTAGATGGTGTCGCCCAGCAGGGCGACGGCGAGCCGCTCGGCGTCGAAGCGGCCCACGGCGTCCTCACCGAGCAGCCCCACCACCTCGGCCACGCAGGCGGCCGAAGGGTCCTGCCAGTCCGGGTTGTGCACGAAGGCGGCGGTGGGCGGCGCGTCGCTGTTGAGCGCCACGCGGGTGCGGCCGCGGCCCATGCGCTGCACGGTTTCCTTGGCGGCGGTGACCACCGGGTCGCAGCCGATGATGAGATCGGCCGCGGCCAGGCTCACGCGGGTGGTGCAGATGTCGTCCTGGTGCGCGCCGATGAGCACATGGCTCCAGGTGGCCCCGCCTTTCTGCGCCAGACCGGCCGCATCCTGCGTGACCACGCCCTTGCCCTCGAGGTGCGCCGCCACCCCNAGCAGCTGGCCGATGGTGATGACGCCCGTGCCCCCNACCCCGGCCACCACGATGCCCCAGGGCTGGGTGGCCAGCGCGGGCAGGCGCGGCTCGGGCAGCGCGCCCAGAGACTCGGGCGCGGGTGCGCCGGCCTTCTCCTTCTTGCGCAACTGCCCGCCTTCGACGGTGACAAAACTCGGGCAGAAACCCTTGACGCAGGAAAAGTCCTTGTTGCAGGTGCTCTGGTTGATCTGCCGCTTGCGNGCGAATTCCGTCTCCAGCGGCTCCACCGAGAGGCAGTTGCTTTGCTCGCCGCAGTCGCCGCAGCCTTCACACACCGCCTCGTTGATGACGGTCCGCCGGGCCGGGTCACCNATCAGACCGCGNCTTGCGGCGGCGGCGCTTTCGGTGGCGCAGGTCTGGTCGTAGATGATGACGGTCGTGCCCTTGATCTCGCGGAAGGCGCGCTGGATGGCGTCGAGCCGGTCGCGGTGCTCGATGGCGATGCCCTCGGGAATGCCGGTGACGCCGGCGTATTTCTCCGGCTCATCCGTCACGATGGTGATCTTCACCGCCCCCTCGGCCCGCATGGCCTGCGCGATCTGCACCACGCTCAGGCCATCGGGCCGCTCGCCGATCTGCTGGCCGCCGGTCATGGCCACGGCGTCGTTGTAGAGAATCTTGTAGGTGATGTTCACCCCNGCGGCAATGCTCTGGCGCACGGCCAGGATGCCGCTGTGGAAATAGGTGCCGTCGCCCAGGTTGGCGAAGATGTGCTGTTCGGTGGAGAACGGCTGCTGGCCCACCCAGGGCACGCCCTCGCCGCCCATCTGCGTGAAGCCGGCCGTGTGGCGATCGGGCATCCACACCGTCATGAAGTGGCAGCCGATGCCCGCCACCGCGCGCGAACCCTCCGGCACCCGGGTGCTGGTGTTGTGCGGGCAGCCCGAGCAGAACCACGGCAGCCGGTCGGCCGGCGCCTTCACCTCGATGAGCGCGCGCTCGGCCGCCTCGATCGCATCGAGCCGCTGGCGCAGCTGCGCCCCGGTGTCCGCATCCACCCCGAGCGCGAGCAGCCGCCGGGCGATGGCGCGGGCGATCAGCGCGGGNGTGAGGTCGGCATTGGCCCGCAGCAGCACGTTGGCCGAGGGGTTGGGCATGCTCCACTCGCCGCCGGAGTGGTCTTCGCCCACCTCGTCGAACTTGCCCAGCACATTGGGCCGCACGTCGGGCCGCCAGTTGTAGAGCTCCTCCTTGAGCTGGTACTCGATGACCTGGCGCTTCTCCTCCACCACCAGGATTTCCTGCAGGCCGGCGGCGAAGTCGCGGGTGATGCTCGCCTCCAGCGGCCACACCACCGCCACCTTGTGCACGCGGATGCCCAGCGCGCGGCAGCGNGCTTCGTCGAGCCCCAGATCCACCAGCGCCTGCCGGGTGTCGTTGTAGGCCTTGCCGCTGGCCATGATGCCGAAGCGGTCCTTCGGCCCCTCGATCACGTTGTGGTTGAGCCGGTTGGCGCGCACATAGGCCAGCGCGGCATACCACTTGGTGTGCATCAGCCGCGCCTCCTGCTCGAGGGCCGCATCCGGCCAGCGGATGTGCACGCCGCCCGGCGGCATCTCGAAGTCCTCGGGCAGCGCGATGCGCACCCGGTCGGGGTCGATCTCGGCGGTGGCGCTGGATTCGACGATCTCCTGAATCGTCTTCATGCCCGACCACACGCCCGCGTAGCGGCTCATGGCAAACGCGTGCAGACCGAGGTCCAGAATCTCCTGCACCGAGGCCGGGAAGAACACCGGAAAACCCACCGCCTTGAAGATGTGGTCGCTCTGGTGCGCCGCGGTGCTGCTCTTGGCCACATGGTCGTCACCCGCCACCGCAATCACGCCACCCCAGGGCGTGGTACCGGCCATGTTGGCGTGCTTGAACACGTCCGCGCATCGGTCNACCCCGGGCCCNTTGCCATACCAGATGCCGAACACCCCGTCGAACCGGTTCGTGCCCGGCGGCGCAAAGCCCAGCTGCTGCGTGCCCCACAAGGCGGTGGCTGCCAGCTCCTCGTTCACCCCGGGCTGGAACACGATGTTCTGCGCGGCCAGGTACTTCTTCGCCTTCTGCAGCGCCTGGTCGTAGCCGCCCAGCGGCGAGCCCCGGTAGCCGCTGATGAAGCCGGCCGTGTTCTTGCCCAGTCGGGCATCGCGCACGCGCTGCAGCATGGGCAGGCGCACCAGCGCCTGGATGCCACTCATGAAAGCGCGGCCGTGGTCGAGCGCGTATTTGTCGTCGAGCGTGACGCTTTCGAGCGCACGGCGGATGGATTCGGGCAGCGGGGCGTTCATGGGCGGTGTGTCCTTTCACGGGGGCGGGCCCGCGCCAGTGCCTCATGAGCGGGGCGCGAGACCCAGACGGCGCGGCCGGTCGGATGCGTGGTGCCCAGTGTAGGCCGCAGCGCGCGACAGGTGTTTTCTTTTCGTGCCTAAAACCCGGCCGCCGGAGAAAGAATCTTGCCCAAACGCGAGGAAACTTCGCGTTAACCCTTATCGAAGCCGCTATGCGGGCAAGGCTTCGCCCGCGGCTGCGGACGGCGGCAACACGTCCTCGAACACCGCCGCCACCGGCAGTTGCAAGCCCACGCTGGTGAATGCGGCCACGTCGTCCACCCCGTAGGGNAAGAGCACCCAGTGCCCGGCGGCGTCGCGGCGGAACACCTCCACGCCCGGGTGTTCGGGGTCGATCAGCACATACTCCTGCAGGCTCGCCACCCCNCGGTAGGCGGCGAATTTTGCGCCCCGGTCGTACGCTGCAGTGGAGGGCGACAGCACCTCCACCACCAGCACCGGCTCCGCCTTGAACTGCGGCCGCGCGGCATCCGCGGCCGAACAGGTCACGAACACGTCGGGGTAGAAGAAGGCATCGGTCGCCTGCGCCCGCAGCTTCATGTCGGCGATGTAGGTACGGCACGGCGTGCCGCGGAGGTGGGCGCGCAAGGCGCTGTAGACGTTTCCGGCCACCGTCACATGCGCATCGCTGGCGCCCGCCATGGCAAACACCTCGCCGGCGACGAACTCGTGCTTGAGCGGCTGCGCCGCCTCCCAGGCCAGGAANGGCTCGGCGTCGAATCGTGGCTTTACGACAGCGGTCATGCACGGCTCCCGGTGGGTCTCGTCCGCGAGGACATTGCGCCGCATTGTAGGATCGGCCCTTCACCTCGCGCCACCGTGCCGCATGAACCCACGCCTCGACAAATTCGACCTGGCCATTCTGCGTGAACTGCAGATGGACGGCCGCCTGTCGAACGCCGAACTGGCCGCGCGCGTGGGCCTCTCGGCCGCGCCGTGCTGGCGGCGGGTGCGTGCGCTGGAAGAAGCCGGTTTCATCACCGGCTACCGCGCGATCCTCGACCGGCAGAAGATTGGCCTCGGCGTGCTGGCCTTCGTGCGCCTGGACGCCGAGCGCAACAGCGGCAACATCACCCGCGAGCTCGAGGAAGCCATCCGCGCCATCCCGGAGATCATCGCCTGCCACTACATCAGCGGCACCGGCACGTTCGAACTGCAAGTGGTCANNGCCAGACTGGCCAGCTTCAGCGCATTCGCCCGCGACGTGCTGCTGAACTTGCCCAATGTCAGGNATGTGCACACCAGCTTTTCACTGGGCGAGGTGAAAGCCGGCGGTGCCTTGCCGCTCGATGGTGCCAACCGCCCGCCGACGGGTTGAGACACCCCACAGGACGCTTTTTGTCGACAATTTTTGTCAACCCAGAGCGGCCATCGACACTTTTCGCCCCAACTTCGCCGGCCCACGCACTACATTTCGTGACGCAGTTGCGGTTTGGATACAGCGACCCGCTCCCGCGATGGCTGGCACACAATGTGCTGATATGCTGCCGCTTCCCCACTTTTCCAAAGGAGTTTCTTATGAAGCGTACCGTCCAGCAGGGTTTCACCCTCATCGAATTGATGATCGTCGTGGCGATCATCGGTATCTTGGCTGCCGTGGCTCTGCCCGCCTACCAGGACTACACCGTCCGCGCGAAGGTTTCCGAAGTGATTCTGGCTGCTTCGTCCTGCCGCACGGCTCTGACCGAAGGCCTGCAGAGCTCGACGACGGCTGATGCGCAATCCGCGCTCTCTGGCTGCGTCATCTCCAACACGAAATACGTCGTCGGCGGTTCTTCGGACAACAACGGCGTCATCACCGTCGTGGCCAGTTCCGGCGCGCTCGGTGGTGCTGTGACCGCCTCCGCAAATGCGATCGAGCTGAAGCCTTACATCAACGGAACGGCTGTCAACGGCTCGGCCGACGGCGGCAAGGCCATCACCGAGTGGCGTTGTGGCCCTGCGGCGACCAACCCGCTGCCTTCCAAATACCTGCCGGGCTCTTGCAAGCAATCCTGATGACACCGTCCTGGAGCCAAAGCTCCAGCCATGAAAAGGCCGCTGCTGCGGCCTTTTTCATATCGAACGAAAGTTGTAAGCGAAGTGTTTGGACCCGCCAACAGTTCCCGCCCCATACAACCCGCACGGTCGCTTTACGACGCCTTACTCGTCGTGCTGCTGGCCGCGGGCTGGCTGCTTCCGAACCACTATCCACCCTGGTCCTCCTTCCACAGCAATGCCTGGGTTGCGGGCTTCCTGATCTTGATTGCGTTGCGGGCGTTGTGGCTGCACCGTCCGTCCATCGGCCCAGGCGTTGCCGACATCCTTCTGCTCGTTCTAAGCTTCATTCCACTCGCACAATATGCGGGCGGCCTGATTCCGGTGCCGAACACGGCGCTTCTGAGTTGGCTGTACGTGCTGGGGTTCGCGCTCGCCGTGGTAATCGGACGCGTGTGGGCCCAGGCCGAACCGGACGCCCCAGCGAGACAGATCCTGGCAGCGGCCGCTTTGGCAGCGCTCGTGTCGACTGCGCTCGCAATCTACCAATGGGTTGGACTGACGGAGAGAGATGGGCTCACGGACATCTGGATCATGTATCTCGAGCCCAATGGCCGCCCTTACGCCAACCTGGGCCAGCCCAACCAGTTGGCCACCTTATTGTTGCTTGGCCTATTGGGCGTCGTTTTGCTTCGATTGGCGGGTCGATTGAGCGGAGCCGTCAGTGTCGTAGCGGTCGGTTTCATTCTCTTCGGCG
Organism: Burkholderiaceae bacterium; assembly: GCA_013693755.1. Taxonomy (GTDB): domain Bacteria; phylum Pseudomonadota; class Gammaproteobacteria; order Burkholderiales; family Burkholderiaceae_C; genus Tibeticola. The sequence continues at coordinate 1,529,435 of CP059256.1, read as the reverse complement.
TCGCGCTGACCGAATCCCGCACGGCGCTGTTGACCTTGACCTTGGCCACAGTCTTCGTGCTCACGCAGAAAAATTTAAGCACGCGGCGGCTGCCAAGAAAGGTGNTTGCCGCCTTCTACGCCTTCTATTTGCTTGCACTTTTCGGGCACTCCGCGGTCGGACGTCTGTTCGGTATTGATTCGGCCTTTACCCTGGTCACGCGGACGAATGGGGAAGTCCGGTTCGCGTTGTGGAAAATGGCATGGGATGCCACGACGGTGAGTCCTTGGGTCGGATTCGGCATCGACCGCTCTAACNGAGGGGTTTTTCAGGTTTTCCTGCAACACCCGGCGCTGGCCAACCTGTACTTCGAGCAAAGCCACAACCTCATTCTGGATTTCGCGTTGTGGTTCGGTTGGCCGCTGGGCCTTGTGCTGACGGCAGCGCTCGTTTTCTGGTTCGTTCGTTGCCTGCAAGTCATCGAGAGCACGCAGCAGTTGGCAACGCTCGGCGCAATCTTTGCATTGCTGGTGCACGCAATGCTGGAGTTCCCCCACCACTACGGCTACTTTCTATGGCCAATGGGCATGCTGATCGGGTCGGTCTCCGCGGCTTTCAAACCCAAGGTTTTTTTGCCGTTCCCTGGCAGGCTGCTGCGTCCGGCTTGGNTCGCATTGGGCGTGACGCTTGCCGTACTGGTGCACGATTACCTCAATGTCGAGGCATCCTTCACCGAGCTTCGCTTCGAGATCGCGCGTATCGGCCCCAAGCCGGACGATGCGCCCNCCGAGGTCTGGCTTTTGAGTGACTGGCCCAAAGCCATCGGATTGCCTCGTGCAACACCGCGAAAGGGCATGACGGACGCAGAAATTCGGGAGTGGGAGTCTTTGCTGTACTTCCACACGTCGCCCCTGGTGCTGCGCAAAGTTGTTGGCGCGTTGATGCTTAACGACCGCCCGGACGAGGCGCGTGCGTGGGCGTTACGCTCTTGTTGGCTTCTTTCTGCACCGGTTTGCAAACTCGTCATCGACGAGTGGCATGTTCCGATGGAGGCGTCAGCAGCGGCCCGTACCGGCTCGTAACATGTCGCCTTTGCAGCCGGACACCGTGCGATCGCCGCTCGTCTTGGGGGATTTGTTGGCGCTTGCCCTCCTCACCCTCNCCTGGCTCGTCCCCTTTGCGCCGGGGCCGAGTGCGGCGGTGGTGCCCTTGCTGGCGGCTTGGACCTGTGTGGGCGTTCTGGCGCTGATCGGGCCCGGGGCCGAGGNNGCGGGACGCGGGCGGGGCAGCCTGGCGTGCCGGGCATCTCCCGATTCCGGGGCTCCTGCCTNNGGGCGAGCATGGGCCTGGGCAATCGGTTTGGCGGTGCTGTGGGTGGTGGCAGCGTTGCGGCCGGTCGCGCTGCCGGGGATGGACGTGGAGGTGGCGGGCGCTGCGGTCGACGGTGCGATGCCGGGGCCGAACGTCTCGGCAGAGACGCTGGGGCTCATGTTCAGCCTGTTGGCGGTGGGCGTGTGCGCCGCGGTGTTCGCGCGCGCGTCGGCGCGCGGGNTGCGCATGCTGGCGCTGGCGTGGGTTGTGGCGGCGCTGGCCGGCGTGGCGATTGGATGGCTGCAGTACACCGGGCATGCCGGGGCGTTCTGGCCGTGGGTGAACGGGGCGCCGCCGNGGGTGGCGTTCGGCAATCTGCGCCAGCGCAACCTGTATGCGAGCGGCCTGGCCATCGGACTGGCGGCGCTGCTGTGGTGGGCGCGGNGGGCTCCACCAGCGCGGCGGCAGGCGCTCGTGCGCGAGGTCGTGCTGGGCGCGGCGGCGCTGGCGCTGGGCTCGGGCNTGGCCCTGTCGGCCTCGCGCACGGGCTTGGTGGCCTTGCTGCTGCTGTGCGGCCTGGCCGGCGCCTGGAGGCTGTGGCGCGAGCGCGCGGTGGCCGCGGTGCTGGCGGCGGCGGTGCTGTGCTATGCGGCGACGGCGATGCTGCTGCCGTGGGCCTTTCCGCAGTGGGCCGCGGGCGGTATCTTTNCGCGGCTGGCCGACGGCGCGCCGGCCTGCTCGAGCCGCGTGACGCTGTGGAGCAATGTGCTGTACCTGATTGCGCTGCGACCGCTGGGCGGCTGGGGCTGGGGGCAGCTGGACGCGGCGCATTACCTCACGCTCTACCCCGGCCTGCGCTTTTGCGACATTCTGGATAATGCGCACAACCTGCCGCTGCACCTGGCGGTGGAGCTGGGCGTGCCGCTTGCGCTGTTGTTCTGCGGCATGGTGTTGTGGGCCATCTGGCGGGCCAGGCCCTGGCGTGAGCGCGACGCCAGCCGACAACTGGCCTGGGGCGTGCTGGCGGTGATCGCGCTGCACAGCCTGCTGGAGTACCCGCTGTGGTATGGGCCGTTCCAGATGGCCGCGGGCGCGTCGCTCGGGCTGCTGCTGGGCACGCCGCCCTCANCACGGCGCGGCAGTGCATGCAAGCCACGGCGGGGTGGGGCATGGGGCCTCTTCCGTATCGGCGGTGCGCTGGCCCTGCTGGCGGGCTGCGCCTATGCCGCGTACGACTATGGGCGGGTGAGCCAGATCTACCTCGAGCCCGCCGCGCGCNAACCCTTGTTCGGTGCCGATGCCTTGCAGGCGGCGGAGCACACCACGGTGTTCGGCGACGCGGCGGATTTTGCATTGCTGACGCTCACCCCGGTCACCGAGGCCAATGCTGCGGCGGTGTGGACGCTGGCGCTGCGGCTGCTGCGCTATTCGCCCGAGCCGCGAGTGGCGGGTGCGCTGATCGACAGCGCGGTGCTGCTCGGCCGCGACGACCTCGCGCTGTGGCATCAGCAGCGCTATGAAGCCGCATTCGGAAAGCGCTGAGCCGGTCTGTTGCACACCGGGCCTTCGGGCGGTGCCCGCCCGCCGCCGTGAGCGCTTGAAGTGCGCAGCCGCCGATTGGCGGCGGGACACTGCGGCTGGGGCGTTTCATCCCTAGAATCCGCGCATGTCCGAACCTCAAACCGATGTGGGCCAGGCGGTGCGCGATCGTGCGGCGCGCCTGCTGATGGAGACGCAGCCCGCACTGCCGCTGACCTTGGGCGATGCGCGCGAGGTGGTTCGCTTTCTGCGCCCGCGGCGGGTGGGTGCGGGCACCTGTTTGATGCGCGCCGGTGACCCAAGCCAGACGGATTTCATGGTGCTGGTCATCGATGGCGAGGTGCGGGTGGAAAACCACGCCCATGCGGGCGACGAGGGCATGGTGGTGACGGTGCTGGGGCCGGGCAGCCTGATCGGGACGATGGGTCTGATCGATGGTGCGCCGCGCTCGGCCACCTGCGTGGCCACCACCGACCTGGCGGTGGGCGTGCTCACGCGCGTGGCGCTGCTGGACCTGATCCGCGAGCGACCCGATGTGGGCGCCAAGTTGCTGCTGACGATTGCCAAGCAGCTCGCCGACGACTTGCGCGAGGCCAACCGCAAGCTCGTCACCCTCACCCAGGTGGGCCGGGCGCAGCAGCAGGAGCTCGATGCGGTGCACGCTGTCAACCGGCGGTTGATCGAGGCCCAGGCCCAGGGCCGCGTTCCGCCCGTCGCGTGACGGCGGCTCTCGACGCCGGCCTCACAGCCGCAGCGGCGCGTCGGGCAGTTCGTTGACGGGCGCCGTGCCCTGCGCCGGCGGGAAGGCCGCCTCGAGCAGGGCGGAGACCTCCTGCACGGCTTGCGTGAGCCCCTGTTCGAACTGCTGGGCCGCCAGCGCCTGCGACAGCCGCGCGAGCACGCCGCGCCACTGCGCCTCGGTCACGCGGGCGTTGAGGCCGCGGTCGGCCACGATCTCCACCGCGCGCTCGGCCAGCAGCAGGTAGATGAGCACGCCGTTGTTGTGCTCGGTGTCCCAGACGCGCAGCTTGCCAAAGAGCATCAGCGCGCGTTCACGCACGATGCGGCGCAGCGGCACGCGGCTGCGCAGGTGCCGCCAGAGGTAGCTCGGCGGCAGGCCCGCCTCGACGACGACGCGGATCTGCCCGCCGTGGCGGCGTTCGCTCTCGCGCACCTGGTCGCCGATGCGTTCGAGCGCGGCCGCGCTGAGCGCGCGGCGCGAGGCGTGCTCGCCGGTCAGGCGGTGCCGCAGCGCATGGCGCAGCGCCCGCCACAGGCTGGGTGCTTGGTCGAGGTGCGGGTTGTGGGGCATGGTGGGGCGCTTGCTGGAAGGATGCTGGGTCGTGGGGTTCGAAGCAAGTCGTTGAATCGGCGGGGTTCGGTCACACGCCCTCACCAGTCGCCGCTGGCGCCGCCGCCGCCGAAGTCGCCGCCGCCACCGGAGCTGAAACCCCGCCGCTGGAGCCCCCGCCGCCCGAGCCGCTGCTCCAGCCGCCGGAGCCCGAACCGAAGCTGCCCGAGCTGACCCAGCCGCCGTCGCGTGCGGCCAGGCTGAAGATGGCGCCGATCAGCGCAGCCAGCACGGTGAAGAACACGCTGGCGGTGAGCCAGAACACGACGGCGCCCATGGCCGCGCCCGAGGCCAGCGCACCCAGCCACGGCCCGAGCACCCGGCGCACCACGCCCGCCAGAATGAACGAGCCCATGAGCACGAAGCCCAGCAGCCCTTCGTCCAGACTGGAGCCGCCGTTGTTGGCCCCGGCCTGCGCGGGGCTGTCCGCCCCGGTGCCGGTGCCTGGGGCAGGCCTTCGCCACGGATGCGCGCCTCGATCCGGGTGATGGCGGCATCGAGCCCGCCGGCGTAGTCGCCCGCCTTGAAGCGCGGGGTGAGCGCCTCGTCGATGATCATCTTGGCGGCCAGGTCGGGCACGGCGCCTTCAAGCGCCTTGGCCACCTCGATGCGCAGCTTGCGGTCGTTCTTGGCCACCACCAGCAGCAGGCCGTCGCCCACGCCCTTGCGGCCGATCTTCCAGGTGTTGGCCACGCGGTTGGCATAGGCGGCGATGTCCTCGGGCGCGGTGCTGGGCACGAGCAGCACCACCACCTGCGCCCCGAGCGCGGATTCGAGTGCGGTCAGCCGCGCCTCCAGCGCCTGTGCCTGCGCGGCGTCGAGCGTGCCGGTGCGGTCGATGAGGTGGCCGCTGAGCGCGGGCACCGGCTGCAACGCCTGCGCCGGCGCGCCCAGGGGCCACAGAGCGAGCGCCAGCAGCACCCAGGCCAGCGCCCGCGTGCGCAGCAGCGCCGCCCAAGCCGCCCCAGCAGGCGCGGAAAGCGCCCTTCTGCCTGCTGCACCGCACCCCGGATCACTTCTGATTTCATAGCAGAAGGCGACCGGTTGGCGCTGGGGTATGAGGGCAAATGCTTACTTTTTGCCGAAATCGACCTGTGGCGGTGCGCTGATCTGGGCCTCGTTGCTCACGCTGAAATTCGGTTTGGGCTGGTAGCCGAACACCATGGCGGTGAGGTTGCTCGGGAAGCTGCGCGCCAGCGTGTTGTAGGCCTGCACCGCCTGGATGTAGCGGTTACGCGCCACGGTGATGCGGTTCTCGGTGCCCTCGAGCTGCACGCGCAGGTCCCGGAAGCCCTGGTTGGCCTTGAGGTCGGGGTAGCGCTCGGCCACCACCAGCAGGCGGCTGAGCGCGCTGCCGAGCTCGCCCTGCGCCTGCTGGAATTTCTGAAACGCCTCGGGGTTGTTGAGCGTCTCGGGCGTCACCTGAATGGCGGTGGCCTTGGCGCGGGCTTCGATGACCTTGGTCAGCGTCTCCTGCTCGAACTGCGTCTCGCCCTTGACCGTGGCCACCAGGTTGGGCACCAGGTCGGCGCGGCGCTGGTACTGGTTGAGCACCTCGCTCCAGGCGGCCTTGGTGTCCTCGTCGAGACGCTGGAAGTCGTTGTAGCCGCAGCCCGAAAGCAACACGGCCAGGCCGAGCGCGAAAACCGAAAGTAGCCAGCGTTTCATGGTCAAAACTCCTCGATGAGCCTTGACATTAGCATAGCCCCATGTCCGACCGCACCCTCGATGCGCTGCGCGCCGCCGCTGCCCCCGCCCGGCGAAGCACGCCGCCGCAGGCGCCCACGCTGCTGCTGGCCGGCGCCACCGGGCCCATGGGTGCGGCGGTGCTGCAACGACTCGGTGGCAGCCACCGCTTCGCCCAGGTGCAGGTGCTCGCGCGCGAGGCCATGCGCGCCGGGCCGCGCCGCTTGCTGCCGGTGGTGGTCGGGAACACGCCGCCGGGCGAGGGCTGGCCGCACACCGTACGCGCCGACGTGGCGGTGGTGATGTTCGACCCGCCGCGCCTGTTCTACGAGCGCGAGCGCAGCCTCTGGACGCCCCGCCCCGAGCAGTTGCCCGCGCTCGCACACTGGCTGCATGGCGTGGGCGTGCGCACGCTGGCGGTGGTGCAGCCGCACACCCAGGCGCGCCTGCCCGTGGCGCTCAAGCGCGGCCTGGCGAACCTGGATGAGCAGGCCGTCGCCGCCGTGGGTTTCGAGCGGCTGTTGCTGCTGCGCTCGGCCCAGGCGCCGCGCGAGGCGGCCGGCGGACCGCTGCTGCAGCGCCTGGCGCGCTGGATGCTCGGCGCGCTGCATTACATGGTGCCCGCGCAGGAGCAACCGGTGCGCGCCGCCGCCGTGGCCGAATTGCTCNGCCGCGGCGCTGGAGCTCGCCCCGCGGGCATCCACATCGCCAGCCCCGAGCGCGTCTGGCGCGCCGCGCAGCGCGACGGGGCCCGCGCCGAGGCGCTGCGCTGGCTGCAGACCGGCCCGGACGCCACTTTTGCAGAAAATCCCCGGGAACCCCAGCGTCAACCGGTCATCTGATGCTATGAATTACAGAGCACCCTGGTGGCTGCCCGGTGGCCACGCGCAAACCATCTGGAGCGCCCTGGGCGCGCGCCGCACGCGCGGGGCGCGCCCCGCCTACCGCCGCGAGCGCTGGGCCACGCCCGATGACGACTTCATCGACGTCGATTTCGCCACCCACGCCCACCCACGGGGCGCGCCGCTGCTGGTGCTGTTCCACGGGCTCGAAGGCTCCTCGCGCAGCCACTATGCCGAAGCCTTTGCCGACTGGGCGCGCGCGCACGGCCTGGCCTATGCGGTGCCGCACTTCCGGGGCTGCAGCGGCGAGATCAACCGCGCCCCGCGCGCCTACCACTCGGGCGACTGGCCGGAGATCGACTGGATCCTGCGCCGCCTGCAGCGCACGCACAGCGCCGCCGGCGGCGGCCAGGTGCTGGCGGTGGGCGTCTCGCTGGGCGGCAATGCGCTCTTGCGCTGGGCCGGCGAGATGGAGGACGCCGCCGCCGCGGTGGTCGGCGCGGTGGCAGCCATCGGCTCGCCGCTGGACCTGNCGGCCGCAGGCCACGCCATCGGCCGCGGCTTCAACCGGCAGGTGTACACGCGCATGTTTCTGCGCAGCATGCAACCGCGCGCGCTGGCCAAGCTGCGCCAGTACCCGGGCCTGTTCGACGAAGCCGCCCTGCGCGCCGCGCGCGACCTCTACGCCTTCGACAACGTGTTCACCGCGCCGCTGCACGGCTTTCGCAACACCGAGGACTACTGGGCGCGCGCCTCGGCCAAACCGCACCTGCCGCGCATCCGCGTGCCGGCGCTGGCGCTGAACGCGCGCAACGACCCCTTCGTGCCCGCCGACAGCCTGCCCACCGCCGCGCAGGCCGGCCGCTGGGTCACGCTGTGGCAGCCCGCAGGCGGCGGGCACGTGGGCTTCGCCGCGGGCGCCTGGCCGCGCGGCAGCCTGTTCGGTCTGGCCGACGCGGTGGGCGGCTGGCTGCTGGCGCAAGCGGGCCGCACGCCCGCAGGCTCGCAGCCGAACGCTCGTCCGCATAATCCGCGGCATGGACGACATCGTCAGGCAAGCGATGGCCAAGTGGCCCAGGGTGCCGGCGTGCTACGGCTGGCTGGGGCTGGATGCCCGCGGCCACTGGTGGATGCGTGATGCGCGTACCCAGGCGCTCGGCCCCTTCCCCACGCTGGACGCGCCAGCCACCCCGGCGNCACGCGGCTCGCGCCTCACGCACGAGAAGCTGGTGGCGTTCATCGGCCGTAACTACGCCGCCGACGAGGCCGGGCGCTGGTTCTTCCAGAACGGCCCGCAGCGGGTGTTCGTCGCGCTCGAAGCCACCNCCTGGATCTGGCGCCTGCACGCCGGCCCCGACCCCAGCGGCCCGCCCACGGTGCGTGCCCACACGGGCGCGGAGGCCGGCCCGGTGCACGCCAGCCACCTCGACGAGGCCGGCCGGCTCTACCTGCACACCGCGCTCGGCTTTGGCCTGCTGGAGAGCGCCGACATGCTGCGCGCCGCCGACGCGCTCGACGCCGGCCACTGGCCCTCCGCAGCCGCTGGCCGCGGCAGACGCCCCGCGCGCTTTGGCTTCGTGCGCACGCCGCAGGCTGAGGGCTGAAGGTTCAGGGTTGAGGGCGCGGATTCAGGCGCGCCCCGGGGCGGTTGCGCCACACCTGCCTGCGCGCCGGGCGTCGCATCCGGTCGACCCGCGCCTCATGCGCGCGTCGCACCGTGCATCCCGCCCACCCGCAGGCGTGGCCCCACTCCCAGGTTATCAATTTTGATAGCACAACTTCACCGATTGGCGCTGGGGTTGGCCGGGAAAACCTCCCATCGCCCGCGCCAGACGCAAAAAGCCGGGCGCACGGCCCGGCTCGGGGTTTTGAGCACGCGGGCGGCTTACTTCGCGGCATCCACCATGTACTTCACCACCGCCTTGAAATCGGCGTCGGAGAAGTTCGAGCCACCNCTGGGCGGCATCGCACCCTTGCCCTTGGTCGCAACCGCCAGCACGGTGTCGAAGCCCTCGGCAATGCGCGGCGCCCAGGCCGCCTTGTCGCCGAACTTCGGCGCGCCCGCCACGCCGGTGGCATGGCACGCGGCGCACACCTGCTTGTAGTGCGTCTCGGCATCCACCCGCCGGCTGCGGGTGCGGCCGCGGCCACGGTGGTGGCCGCCGCTGCGGGAGCCGGGGCTGCAGCGGGCGCCGCCGCCATGGCCGGGGCCGCTGCCGAGGCGGCATCGGCCGGCTTGTCGCCCNGCGGGGGCGGCCGGCTCGGCAAACTTCGCACCGGCGGCATTGGCCATGTAGACCACTGCACGGCCCACCTCCACGTCGCTGAAGGCGCCGCCGCCCTGCGGCGCCATCGCGCCCTTGCCCTTGAGGGCCGAGTTCAGCAGCGCTTCGTAGCCCGTGGCGATGCGCGACGCCCAGGCGGCCTTGTCCTCAAACTTCGGGGCACCCACGGCGCCGGTGGCATGGCAGCCCGCGCACACGGCCTTGTACACCTGCTCGCCCGTCTGCAGCGGGCGGTTCGCATCCACCAGCGTCACACGGCCGACCTTCTCGATGCGCCGCGCCACGGCTTCGGCCGGGTCCTCTCCGGTCATCGCCCGCTCGGGCTGCTTCACCACGTTGTAGACCAGGCCGATGATGACGAAGATGGGCACGACGAAGGCAAAGAAGCTCGTCACGAGCAACTGCTTCGGGGTCTTGATGGGGCCGGTGTGGGCTTCATCGGCATGGGAATCGGGGCCGCTCATGGTGTGTCCTCTGCTGGGATGTGTGCGATGGAAACGGGCCGCGCCGCACCGCGCCACGGGCCCGGCCGCAGGCGCGCGCGAACGCGCTGCGGGGTGGGCGGATTATAGGAGGCTGACATTTCGCAATCGGCCGCGCTGCGGGCAGCCCGGAGGGCTTCGGGCCGAAGGCTCAGCCGCGGAACCACCGCTGCAATGCGCCGCGCGCAGCCCACAGCCGCGGCCCCAGCGCCAGGCCCAGCGCAGCGCCCGCCGCGGCCGACGCAGCACCACCAGGCCCACCGCGGCCGCCAGCCAAAGCGGGTGCGCACGCAGCCAGTGCAGGCCGTCGCGCACCGCATCCACCGCGGCGAGGGCTGGGCGCAACGCCTGCGCATCGGCCGCCAGCCCGGCGCGCAGGGTGCGCGAACGCTGCACCAGCGCCGCACGCCGGGCGGCCCAGTCGGTGGCGTGCGGCTTGCCAATCATGGCGTCGGTTTCGCTGTCCTCGCGTCAACGCGCATCGGTCTGATTGGCGGCCGCCGCGGCGCGCAGGGCGTCGCGGTCGCGCTGGAGTTCATCCAGCGTGTCGGCCAGCAGCGGCTGGCGCGGCAGGCGTGCGCGTGCGGCCAGCACCGCTACCGCGCCCAGCGTGAGAAACAGCGTGGCAAACACCGCCAGCGCGGCAATGCGGTGACTGTCCCAGAACAGCACCGTCAACAACACCGCGAGAAAACCCAGCCCAAGGCTCAGCAACACCAGCGCGATAGCGGCGTACAAGGCCAGCTCGCCCAGCCGCGCGACCTCCTCGCGCAGCTCCACGCTGGCGAGCTCCAGGCGCACCTGCGCCAGGCCCAGCACGCCGTCGATCAGGCGGCGCGCCGTTTCCCAAGCCGTGCCGGGCGCTCGGCACCCATGGTTGCAACGGGCGGACGCCGGATCAGCGCCGGCCGATCAGCAGGCCCACCAGCAGACCCACGCCCGCGGCCATGCCAATGGCTTGCCAGGGCTTCTCGTGCACATAGTCGTCGGTGGCGCGGGCGGCGTCACGGGCGCGCTCGCGCACCGCGGCTTCAATGTCCTCGAGCTTGTGCCGCGCAGTGCGCAGGTTGGCCGCCATGCGCTCGCGCAGGGCCGCCACCTTCTCGCCCGTCTGGCCGGAGGTCACGGCCAGCAGTTCCTCGGCGTCGGCAATCACCGTCTTGAGGTCGGCGGCCAGCTTTTCACGGTTTTCCATGGACAGATGGGCTTCGGTCATGTGCGCTCTCCTGGTTGAAACGATCGAAAAATGGTGGACAGGCTCATCATGCCCGACGGGCCCGCCGACAGGAAGCGTCGCGCCGGCGCGACACGTCGTCCTGTCGATTTGTAGAGCATTGTCTCAAATTACAAGAGGGCAGCGGCCAATTCCGCGGGGCGGCCTGGAATGGCCGAAAGGCGACCCCGACGCTCTGCGGGTTTCCGATACCCCGGGGCCCATAGCACTGCTACCATGCGCGCCACTTACAAATTCCCTGGAAGGATCTTCCCGTGCGCATCGCTTTTCCCGCTGCGTCAGCAGCGTTGCTTTCTTTGGCTTTGCTGGGCGCTGCCGCGCCGCGCTCGTGAGCGCGCAAACCTCCGACGCTGCGCCCGCCGCGGCGGCGCAGACTGCGCCGGCCGCCGTCGCCGCACCGGCGCCCGCCCCGGCCGCAGCCACCGGCGCCAAGACGGATTCCGTGGAGAACCCCTACGGCATCGAAGCGCTGTGGAAGGGCTCGGACCTGGTGGCCAAGACCGTGCTGGTGCTGCTGCTGGTGATGAGTATCAGCAGCTGGTATGTCACCATCGTGAAGCTGCTCGAGCAGTCCAAGACCCAGCGCCAGGCCAAGGCCGCCGCGCGGNACTTCTGGGCCGCCGGCACCGTGGAGCAAGGCGCCAAGACGCTCGACGCGCAAAGCGCCTACCGCTTCATCGTGGACAGCGCGCTGGGCGCCATCAAGAAGCACGACGGCCTCAAGGGCCACATTCCGCTGGCCGACTGGGTGTCCATGAGCATCCAGCGCGCCATTGAGCGCGTGCAGAGCAATGCGCAAAGCGGCCTCGCGGTGCTCGCCACCGTCGGCTCGATCTCGCCCTTCGTCGGCCTGTTCGGCACGGTCTGGGGCATCTACCACGCGCTCACGGCCATCGGCATCTCCGGCCAGGCCTCCATCGACAAGGTGGCCGGCCCGGTGGGCGAGGCGCTGATCATGACCGCCATCGGTCTTGCGGTGGCCGTGCCCGCGGTGCTGGGCTACAACTGGCTCATCCGCCGCAACAAGGCCGTGATGGACGATGTGCGCGCCTTCGGCCAGGACCTGCACGCCGTGGTCNTCGGTGAAGTGACCCACCAGAAATAACCCGCCTGCCGCCCCGCCTGGGCCCGCGCGTGCATCGACGGGCCGCGCGGGGCGTGCCGCATTGCAGGAACCCCCATCATGGCCATGAACATCGGCTCGGCCGACGACGGTGAAGACACCGTCATGTCGACCATCAACACCACCCCGCTGGTGGACGTCATGCTGGTGATGCTGATCATCTTCCTGATCACCATCCCGGTCGTGACCACCTCGGTGCCGGTCACCCTGCCCAAGGAGCGCATCGAGGTGCGCGAGACCAAGCCCGAGAACATCATCATCTCGGTCGACCAGGCCGGGCGCATCTTCTACTACGACACGCCGATCAAGAACGTCGACGCCCTGGTCGAGCGCCTCAAGAAGGTCTCGGCCATGAAGCCGCAGCCCGAGGTGCAAGTGCGCGGCGACATGAGCGCCCGCTACGAAGGCGTGGGCAAGGTGCTGCTGGCGTGCCAGCGCGCCGGCATCGTCAAGGTCGCCTTCATCACCGAACCGCCCGCGCTGGGCGGCTGACCGCAGGAGCACACCATGGCCATGAACGTAGGCAGCCCCGGCGGCAACGGCAGCGAACCCGACGTGATGATGGACATCAACACCACGCCGCTCATCGACGTGATGCTGGTGCTGCTCGTGATGCTCATCATCACCATCCCCATCCAGCTCCACTCGGTCACGCTGGAAATGCCGGTCGGCACCCCGCCGGCCAACCAGATCAAGCCGGAGAAGATCCAGATCGACATCGACGACAAGAGCACCGTCTACTGGCAGGGCCTGCCGGTGACGGCGGCCGAGCTCGAACAGAAGATGCAGGCGGCCTCCCAGCTCAACCCGCAACCCGAGGTGCATCTGCGCCCCAACAAGGACGCGAGCTATGCCGTCGTCGCCAACGTGCTCGCCAGCACGCGACGCATCGGGCTCAACAAGATCGCCGTCATCGGCTCGGAGCAGTTCGTCCAATGACACACACCGTCATGACCCCGGAGTTCCGGCCGCACGACCCGGCACGGCGCATCAAAGGCATCGCCATCGTCGTGGCGGTGCACGTGGTGGTGGGCTACGTGCTCATCAGCGGCATGGCGCGGCACGGACTCAACCTCATCAAGAAGCCGCTCGAGGCGGTGGTGATCCAGGAAGTGATCATTCCGCCGCCCCGCCGCCACCGCCGCCGCCCAAGGTGATCCAGAAGCCCGAGCCNNGCAGGCACCCAAGGTGGAGGCCCCGCCGCCCTTCGTGCCGCCGCCGGACGTGCCGACGACGGTCAGCAACGCGCCGGCCATCGTCTCCACGCCCACGCCGCCGCCCGCACCGGCGCCCATTGCCCCGCCGCCGCCACCGGCGCCCGCCCCGCGCCCGCGCCGGCCCCGCCCAAGCCGCGTGACATCGGCGTGATTTGCCCCACGCAGGTCCCGCCCGAAATGCCGCGCAAGGCACTGCAAGAGGGCATCGGCGGCACCGTTCGGGCGCAGGCGCGCATCCTCAACGGCGAGGTCAAGGAGGTCACCATCCTCTCGGGCCCGCGCATCTTCCACAACGCGGTGAAGGAAGCCATGCTTCAGTACAAGTGCGCCAGCGAAGCGCAGGAAATCATCGCGGTGCAGGAGTTCAACTTCAAGGTCGACTGACCGCCCCTCCGCCTGCCCCGGCGGCGCACCCTCGCGGTGGCGCCCTGGCGGCCGGCGGCTTGCCACCTCCGCAGACTTCCACGGTCACGGCACCCCTCGGAAGTTGTGAATGAATCTGCCGCGTCCGAGCAGGCCGCCCAAAGCGCCCAACCAAGGCGCAAAGCGCAGCCGTAGCGCGGGCTACGGCGAGCATTTGCAACGCCGAGTGGGCGCATTTTGGCGGGATGAGCGGGCGTGGCGGGTTCGTTCACAGCTTCTCGGGCGTGCCGTGGCATGGCTCGTGCTTGCGCCGCGACTGGCCGGGTTCACCGACGTTGTTCGCGCACCACAGGAAGCCCCTTCAAGGAAAACACCCGATGGTATGCGCACGACCGTTCGGTTAACCTGACTTTTCCCATATTTACACGGTAGACACGCTGCTTCACCTCGCGTATGCGCGTTGTTGCAGTGCGTGAATTCCCCCTGCTTCACCTACCGGTTTCATCAACCCTTCACGGAGCCTTCTTTCATGCCACGTACACGCCATCGCTTCCACCTGCGACCGCTCTCCCGGTCCGTCCTGCTGGCATGCAGCACCTTGTCCGTCATCGCCGCGGCGCCCGCACTCGCGCAGACCAGCAACACCGAGCTCCAGCGCGTCGAAATCACCGGCTCGTCCATCAAACGCATTGCCGCCGAGNGTGCGCTGCCGGTGATGGTCATCAAAGCCGAGGAGATCAAGGCCTCCGGGGTGACTTCTGCGGCCGACCTCATCCGCAAGATCTCCACCATTCAGGGCGGCAGCGTCGAATCCGGCTCGGTTGGTGGCAGCAGCTTCGGCTTCACGGGGATTTCGGTGCACAACATCGGCGAGACCCGCACGCTGGTGTTGCTCAACGGCAAGCGCATGGCGCAGTTCGGCGGTCAGACGCTGACCGGTTACGCCGCAGGCTTCGACGTCAACTCCATTCCCTTGTCGGCCATCGAGCGTGTCGAGGTGCTGACCGATGGTGCCTCGGCGCTGTACGGCGCAGATGCCATTGCCGGTGTGGTCAACTTCATCACCAAACACGACACTGTCGAGGGCGAGGTCAACGTTGGTTATTCGGCGCCTTCCGGTGGGGCGAAGGAAACGCGCATCAGTGCCAGCAAGGGCTTCGGCTCCAAAGACAAAGACGGCTTCAACGTCTTCCTGAGCTTCGGCCACGACGAGCGCACCAAGCTCGATTCCACGTCGCGGGACTTCGCCAAAACCGGGAAGATCCAGTTCGACTATGAGGGCAAGCGCTACCAGATGCTTCAGTATTCTGCGAGCCCGATTCCAGCCAACGCGCTCGACGATCTTGGGCAACTGATCAGCCCCTACCTGAAGGTCAACGGGAAGTGCCCGCCCAAAACCTTCCGCATCACCGAGCCCTACAACGACGGCTCCGGCCTGGTCGACGATTACTGCGGCTTTGACTTCGTAGGCGAGTTGGAAATTTACCCCGTGCGCAAGCGCGACAATGCCCTGGCCTCCATCGTCAAGACCGTCGGCGACCAGGAAATCTACGCCGACGTGCTCCTCGCGCGCACCAAGCAAACGTCGCGCATCGCGCCCGTGCCCGGCAGCATTTCAATCCCCGCTGGCACGCCTCTGCACGACAAATACCTGGCCCCGCTCGGCATCACCGATGACAGCCTGGCGTTTTACCGCCTTTACGACCTCGGCAAGCGCACCTCTGACGACACCGCCGACTTCCAGCACATCGCTGTGGGTTCCCGCGGCGTGCTGGCCGGCTGGGACTACGATGCGAGCCTGGTGTACTCCAAGAGCGACGTGAAGGGCAGCATTTCCGGCTACCCAGGCGCGCTGGCCATCAGCAAGCTGCGCAAGAGCGGCTTGCTTGACCCCTTTGTTGGCCCGGGGCGGCAGAGTGCGGCCGCGCAACAAGCGATCAACGCCACGAATTACAGCGGCTACTGGGACGGCGGCGTCGCCAAGTTCACCTCGCTCAGCCTCAATGGCTCGCGCCCCATCGGCAAGCTCGCAGGCGGCCCCATCATGCTCGGCGCTGGCGTCAACTTCAACAAGGAAGACTTCGCCTCCAAGCCCAGCCCGTTTGCGCAAGGTATTTTGGCCGACCCGGTCGCCGGCACGCTGTGCGACCCGGCCAAGGGCATCCCCTGCGATCAACGCTTCGGCGACGCCTCTGCGTCGCCCNCGTATTCGGCCAGCCGCAAGTCCAAAGGCGTGTTTGCTGAGCTGCAGCTGCCCGTCAGCAAGCAACTTGAGTTTGGCCTGGCCGCACGCTACGACGACTATTCCGATTTCGGTAGCACGACCAACGCCAAGGCCAGCTTCCGCTGGACCCCGATGTCGAACCTGCTCGTTCGCGGCTCGCTGGGCACGGGCTTCCATGCGCCGACGGTGCCGCAAGTCAATGCGTCCCTGCGCCCCTACGGCGTGACCAGCGACAAATACCTCTGCACGCCCGAACTCGCAGCCGTAGCGGCTTCGCTGGGCGCCCAATGCC
Source organism: Burkholderiaceae bacterium (assembly GCA_013693755.1). GTDB lineage: Bacteria > Pseudomonadota > Gammaproteobacteria > Burkholderiales > Burkholderiaceae_C > Tibeticola. The sequence continues at coordinate 1,513,507 of CP059256.1, read as the reverse complement.
AATCGGGCAATCGGCAGTACGACCAGTTGGCCGGTGGCAACAAGGATCTGAAACCCGAAAAATCGCGCCAAGCGACCATTGGTCTTCGGTTCGAGCCGAACAACCAGATGTCCATCGGCGCCGACCTGTGGCACGTGGCGATCCGTGATTCCTTCGGTCAGTTGCAGGAAGGCTTGGTGTTCGCCAACCCGCAGCTCTACAAGAGCTCGTTCTCGACTGCGACCGACGTGGGCACAGGCACCAAGTACATCGCCTTCCTGGCCGACAACCGCAACCTCGGTAAATCCTACTCGACGGGTATCGACTTCGACATCGTCGGCCGCGCGAAGACCGGCTGGGGCGATCTGAACTCGCAACTGACCTTTACCTACATGGTGCGCGAGCAGCAGCAACTCGAGCGCGGCGGCAAGTACTATTCCGCCATCGGGGTGTTTGAGCCCAACCTCGGCGCGGTGACCTTCCGCACCAAGGGTCGCTGGCAGAACACGCTGAAAACTGGCAACTGGGCGCACACGCTGGCGCTGAACTTCCAGTCTGGCTACACCGATCGCGAAACCACCGTCCAGGTTCTCGACGCCAACGGCAACGTGACCGGCACCGAGAACCTGAAGCTGAAAGTGGGCGCCTACGTGACCTTCGACTGGCAAACGGTCTGGACTNACAACAAGCAATGGTCCATCACCGGCGGCGTGCTCAACCTGACCAACCAGAACCCGCCCCTGAGCATCTCCACCAGTGGCTACAACCGCGGTCAACAGTTTGGCTACGACGACCGTTACTACGACCCGCGAGGCCGCACCTTCTACGTCAACGCGTCGTACAAGTTCTGACGCTGCCGCACCGGGCGAAGGGCACCACTCCAAGGTGCCCTTCGCCCTACCCAAAGGCCCGCCCTCTCTGGAGGACGGGCCTTTGAATATCCGGTTTCCCGCTGCGCCACCGTGCGGCGGGAACCTTTGGGAGGTCCGCGGTTCCATCGGACGGCATCCTCCTCCTGGCGCCCGATCCGGGCGCGCCCTTGGCGTCTGAAACCCTGCGCACATGGTCAAGCCCTTTCTTCTCGCGCTCAGCCTCGGCCTGTTGATGGTCGGCTGCGGCGACGTGCAANACAACCCGCACCCGGCAGGCTCCGAGTACACGAACACCATGTTCGTGCCCTTCATGACGCGCTCACCTCGCACGCTGGACCCAACGAGCTCGTATTCCAACGACGAAACGCCCTACACCTACCAGGTCTACGAGCCGCCATACCAGTACCACTACCTCAAACGGCCGTATGTTCTGATCGGTCGCTCAGCAAGCGAAGTGGCCGAGCCGCGCTATTACGGCCGCGATGGCAAGCTCCTGCCCGCAGACGCACCGGGCGAACAGATTGCCGAGTCGGTCTACGACATCCACATCAAGCCGGGCATCCGCTTTGCGCCGCACCCGGCATTCGCCAAGCGCGCTGACGGCAGTTACGTCTATCACGACCTCAAGCGCGAAGACCTCGAGGGCGTGCACCAGATCGCCGACTTCAAGCAAACCGGCACCCGCGAACTCACCGCCGACGATTTCGTCTACGCCATCCGGCGCCTGGCCACCACACGCGTAAAGTCGCCTGCGTATTCCACGCTGGCCGATTACATCGTCGGCTTGAAGGAATACGGCGCGAAAATCAAGGCCGTGGACAAGGAGCTGCGAAAGGACCTGCCCTCCACCGCGCGGGNNGACCTGCCCTTCCTGGACTTCCGCCAGTACCCGTTCGACGGTGCCGTGGCCATTGACCCGCACACCCTGCGCATCCGCGTCAAAGGCAAGTACCCGCAGTTTTCCTACTGGCTGGCCATGACCTTCTTCGCCCCGATTCCCTGGGAGGCGGAAAAGTTCTACAGCCAGCCCGGCATGGCCGAGCGCAACCTCTCCCTCAACTACTGGCCCGTGGGCACCGGGCCGTACATGCTCACCGAGTTCCGCGAGAACCGTCGCCACGTGCTCGAACGCAACCCCAACTTCCACGGCGAGACCTACCCCTGCGAAGGCGAGCCGGGCGACCGCGCGAAGGGCTACCTCGACGACTGCGGCAAGCCCATCCCCTTCGTGGACAAAGTGGTGTTCGACATCGAGAAGGAAGCCGTACCGCTGCAGGCGAAGTTCCTCCAGGGCTATTACGACTCACCCGCCATCGAGCGGCTGGACTTTGGCACCAGCTACCTCGTGGCCATGAGCGACGATGCCTCCAAGGAGCGCGAATTCAAGGAANAAGGCATTCGCCTGCCGACCACGGTGGAGGCCAACAGCCATTACATGGGTTTCAACTGGCTGGATCCAGTGATCGGCGGCGGCAAGACACCGGCCGAGGCCGAAGCGCACCGCAAGCTGCGTCATGCCTTGTCGATCGCGATCGACTGGGAAGAGCACATCGCCATCTTCGAACGCGGCCAGGCCGTGCCGGCGAACGGGCCGGTGCCGCCGTCGCTGTTCGGCTACCGGGACGACGGTCCCGCCGCCTTCAACCCGGTGGTTTACCAGCGCGGCCCGGACGGAAAACCCCAGCGCCGCTCGATCGAGGAGGCCCGCAAACTGCTAGCCGAAGCCGGCTACCCCAACGGGCGCGACGCCAGGACCGGCCAGCCGCTGGTGCTCAACTTTGACTATGCGAGCTCTTCCGGCGGCAGCAAGGCCTTGCTCGACTGGTATGCCAAACAGTTCGCCAAGCTCGGCGTGCAGCTCGAAGTGCGCGCGACGGACTACAACCGCTTCCAGGAAAAGATGATGAAGGGCACGGGCCAGATCTTCTTCTGGGGCTGGTTGGCCGACTACCCCGACGCGGAGAACTTCCTGTTCCTGCTGTACGGCCCCAATGCCAAGGCCGTGACCGGTGGCAACGGGGAAAACGCCGCCAACTACCAAAGCCCGGAGTTCGACCGCCTGTTCGGGCAAATGAAGTACCTCGACAACGGGCCGCAGAAACAGGCCCTGATTGACCAAATGATCGCCATCACCCAGCGCGATGCGCCGTGGAGCTTCGGCTACGTTCCCAAGTCGGCTGCGGCCTTTCACCAGTGGGTGTACAACGGCAAGCCCACGCAGATCGTGCGCAACCACATTGGCTACCTGCGCATCGATCCCAAATTGCGCGGCGACCTGATCAAGCAGTGGAACCGACCCATCTGGTGGCCCATGGCGCTGCTGCTGCTCGCGGCACTGGCCATCGTCTATGCGGGGTGGAAAGCGTGGCGGCGTCGAGAGCTGGAGACAGCAGCGCGCACGCAGGCGGTCGCGGAGGGCTCGAAATGATCCGCTACATCCTGCGCCGGCTGGGCTATGGCTTTCTCATCCTCGTCGGCGTGAACCTGCTGACCTTCGTGCTGTTCTTCGCCGTCAACACACCCGACGACATGGCGCGCATGAACATCGGCGGCAAGCGTGTCACCCAGGACGCCATCGACAAATGGAAGGCCGACCGCGGCTACGACAAGCCGCTGTTCTGGAACGCCCAGCGCGAAGGCACGGGCAAGCTCACCGAGACCATCTTCTTCCAGCGCTCGGTGCCGCTGTTCGTGTTCGACTTCGGCGCGTCCGACACCGGACGGGATATCGGCTACGAAATCCGGCAGCGCGTCGGGCCTTCGGCCGCAGTGGCGCTGCCGACGTTTCTGCTCGGCACCTTCGTCTCGGTGATGCTGTCGCTCGGCATGGTGTTTTTCCGGCACACGCGGCTCGAGCTCTGGAGCGTGGCGCTGGCGGTGTTCCTGATGTCGATCTCCGGCTTGTTCTACGTCATCATGGGGCAGTTCCTGTTCAGCAAGGTGCTCAAGCTGGTGCCGGTGTCTGGCTTCTCGGTGGGGCATGACCTGGTGCTGTTCCTGCTGTTGCCGGTAGCCATGGGCATTCTGTCGCGCCTGGGGTCGGAACTGCTGTTCTACCGCACCATGTTCCTTGAAGAGATCGGCAAGGACTACGTGCGTACGGCGCGCTCCAAAGGCCTCTCGGAAGCCGTGGTGCTGTGGCGGCACGTGCTGCGCAACGCCTTGCTGCCCATCCTCACGAGCACGGTGGCGGTGCTGCCGCTGCTTTTCCTGGGGGCGCTGATCATGGAGTCCTTCTTCGGCATTCCCGGCCTGGGCAGCTTCACCATCGACGCCATCAACGCGCAGGACTTTGCCGTGGTGCGCTCCATGGTGTTTCTCGGGTCGGCGCTCTACATCCTGGGGCTGATCCTGACCGACATCTCCTACACGCTCGCCGATCCGCGCGTGCGCCTCGGTTGAGGGAGGCCTTTCATGCCCAAGTTCGTCTTTCTCTCCACCGACATCGCGCTGTTCGCGATTCTGCTCGGCATCGCGCTGTATGCGCGCCACGCGATGCGCTCGGTCAACCTGCGCCAGACCTGGTCGCAGGTGCTCAAGAACCCATCCGCAGTGTCGGCTGGGTTGGTGTTGTTGCTATTCTTCGCCATCGCCACCATCGACTCGGTGCACTTCCGGCCGCAGCTACCCCCGCGGCGGACACGCCCGCTGGCGNCGGCGGTGCCAGTGGCCTATTCCACCCGCACGCTGTCGCTGCTCGACGTGCTGCTGACGGGTCCGCGCGAGTCGGTGGAGCGCACCTATTCGGTGCCGCTGGGTACGCAGCAGTTCTCGAAGGAGTCCATCCTCGTGAACGGCAAGATGGTGCGCGACTTCCCGCGCTTGTCCTACGGCGGCCGCCACTTGAAAGACCCGTCCACCGAGTGGCTGCCCGACGTGTTGACGCGCTCGGCCGCAGGCTTGGCCCTGGGGGCGNCGGCGGCGCTGCTGATGTGGTGGCTTGCCGCATGGCGCCTAGGCCGGCGTGACGGACAGGGCACCGGCGCGGCGCTCGGCGCGATATGGCGCGGGCACACCNCCTACCCGTGGAAGGCCGCGCTGCTGACGCTGAGCGTGATGGCGCTGATTGCCGGCTGGCTCGCCGCGCTGTGGCCGCACTACCACGTCATGGGCACCGACCAGACGGGCAACGACGTGCTGTTCCAGGCGATCAAGTCGATCCGCACCGCGGTGGTCATCGGCTCGCTGGCCACGCTGGCCACGCTGCCGCTGGCCATGCTGTTCGGCGTGCTTGCGGGGTACTTCAAGGGCTGGGTGGATGATCTGATCCAGTACCTCTACACGGTGCTGTCGTCGATTCCCTCGGTGCTGCTGATCTCGGCCTTCGTGCTGCTGATCCAGGTGTTCATCGACAAGAACCCCACGCTGTTCGAAACCGGGCTCGAGCGCGCCGACGTGCGCCTGTTCCTGCTCGCCGTGGTGCTGGGCATCACCGGCTGGGCGCAGCTGGCGCGGCTGCTGCGTGCGGAGACGCTCAAGCTCGGCGAGCTCGACTTCGTGCAGGCCGCGCGGGCCTTTGGGGTGTCGGACGTGGGCATCATGCGGCGGCACATCCTGCCCAACGTGATGCACATCGTCGTCATCGTGGCGGTGCTCGATTTCTCGGGCCTGGTGCTGTACGAGGCGGTGCTGTCCTACGTGGGCGTGGGCGTGGACCCGAGCACCAACAGCTTCGGCACCATGATCAACGGCGCACGCAATGAAATGTCGCGCGACCCGGTGGTCTGGTGGAACCTCATGACGGCCTTTGGCTTCATGGTGACGCTGGTGCTGTCGATGACGCTGTTCTCCAGCGCCGTGCGCGAGNCCTTCGACCCGCGCGCGCGCAGCTTCCGCGTGCGGCGCCTGCCGCCACCGGCGCCCGCTTCCACGGCCACGGCCTCCACCTCTGCCGCGAAGGCTTAAGCACGATGCTCACCGTCGATCAACTCAGCACCGAAATCGACGCCGACGCAGGCGTCGTCCGCGCCGTCGATGACCTTTCGTTCTCTCTGCGCCCGGGCGAGACCTTCGCCCTGGTGGGTGAGTCCGGCTGCGGCAAATCCATGACCGCGCTGTCGCTGCTGCGGCTGCTGCCCGACAGCGGGCGGGTGTCGGCCGGCGCGGTGCGCCTGGGCGACACCGACCTGGTGCAACTGCCCGAGGCACGGATGCGCGATTTCCGCGGCCGACGCATCAGCGTGATCTTTCAGGAGCCCTCGACCAGCCTGAACCCGATTGCGACGGTGGGCCGACAGATCATCGAGGTCATCGAGCGCCACACCACGCTGCGCGGCGCCGCGGCCCGCGCGCGTGCGGTGCAGTGGCTCGAGCGCGTGGGCATCCCGGAGCCGCAGCGGCGCATCGACACCTACCCGTTCCAGATGTCGGGCGGGCAGAAACAGCGGGTGATGATTGCCATTGCGCTCGCTGCCGAGCCCGAAATCGTCATTGCCGACGAGCCCACCACCGCGCTCGACGTGACCATCCAGGCGCAGATTCTCGATCTGCTCAAGAGCCTGCAGCAGAGCCAGAAGCTCGCCATCCTGCTCATCACCCACGACCTCGCGGTGGTGCGGCAGATGGCGCACCGGGTGGGCATGATGTATGCGGGGCAGCTGGTCGAGGTGGCCGACGCGGCGGAGTTCTTCCAGCGCCCGCTGCACNCCTACGCCGCGAGCCTGTTCCGCGCGCTGCCCGACGCGGCGCGGCGCGGCCAGGCGCTGGCCTCGATTCCGGGCAGCGTGCCCGCGCTGAACCAGAGCTTCCACCGCTGCCGCTTCTCGAACCGGTGCAGCCGCGTCATGCCCATGTGCGAGCAAGCGCCGCCGGCGCTCGATGAGGTGCTGCCCGGCCACCAGGTGCGCTGTTTCCTGTACGAAGGGGGCCAGGGGCTGCGCCCGACGTGCGGGCCGCGCCCTCCACCGAGGATGCCGCCCCGGCAGCACCGGCCGCGCCCGGTGCCGCGCGCGNAGGTGGTGCTTGAGCTGCGCGACTACCACGTCTGGTTTCCGATCCGCAGCGGGCTGCTTCAGCGCACCGTGGGCCATGTGCGCGCCGTCGACGGGGTGAGCCTGCAGGTGCGCGCGGGTGAGACACTGGCCCTGGTGGGCGAATCGGGCAGCGGCAAGACCACCGTGGGCAAAGGCCTGCTGCAGCTGCTGCGCAAGAGCGCGGTGATTCGCGGCCAGGCGCTGCTCGACGGCCAGCCGCTCGACCAGCTCCAGGGCGACGCCCTGCGCACGGCGCGACGGCACCTGCAGGTGGTGTTCCAGGACCCGTTCGCCTCGCTCAACCCGCGGCTGCGCGTCAACGAGATCCTCGAAGAGGGCATCGCCGCGCTGCGCCCGGACATCGACGCGGCCCAGCGCACGCGGCGCATCAGCGCGCTGCTCGACCGCGTGGGCCTGCCCAGCTCGGCGCTGGGTCGGTATCCGCACGAATTTTCCGGCGGGCAACGGCAGCGGCTGGCGATTGCGCGTGCGCTGGCGGTGGAGCCGCGCATCATCGTCGCGGACGAGCCGACCTCCGCGCTCGACGTGTCGGTGCAGGCGCAGATTCTCAACCTGTTCAAGGAACTGCAGCGCGAGCTCGGGGTGGCCTATCTGTTCATCACGCACAACTTCGGCGTCGTCGAATACCTGGCCGACCACATCGCCGTCATGCGTGCGGGCAAACTCGTGGAGGCCGGCCCCGCCGAGGACATTCTTNCGCCACCCTCGGACCCCTACACCCAGGGCCTGCTCGCCGCGGTGCCGCGCCTGTTCGACCCAGGGCAACGCTGAACGGGTCCAGCGGACGGGTCGTCCGGCCACCGCGGCACCCGCGGCGCGCACGCGGCCATGAGATAATCCAGGCCGAGCGCTCGGTGAGAAAGTTTCCGTTCTCGCGCGCGGCGCTCGCGTCTCGTACGCGGCTGTAGCTCAGTGGATAGAGTATTGGCCTCCGAAGCCAAGGGTCGTGGGTTCGATCCCCGCCAGCCGCGCCACCGTTTCCGACTCCTCCCGCTCGCCTGATCGGCCAACAAAGCCCACACGCAGGGATTGCCGCGTGCCGCGGTGAACCTCGGTCACCCGCGCCGCTCGGGGTCGTCGGCAGGGGTTTTGGTCGGACAGCATACGTCAAGCCCTGGCCCACCGCCCAAATGACGCGGCGGAGCGCGTTGCCCAGGGCCACGCGCACCGCCGCAATTCATCGATTCAAGGCGATCGGGACGCCCCAACCGCCGGCGTCAAACCATTTTTCAGCAAAACCGCCGGAACCCCAACGCGAAACGGTCAGCACGCGCTCCGATTTATGTAGCACACTGGTGCTGCGTCACCGCTGGGGGCATTCATTGGCGGCCTTACTGCCGAGCCGGGAAAATCCCCTCGGTGCAGATCGAGTACGTCATGTTGTTCGGCGCCGCGGCCCTGAGGTCCGGCAAAGCGAACGTCGTCCGGCCATCCCCCATAGGTGGTGCCGAGCAAGGCAAACAGCGCCGCGTTCTGGGCAATGGGCAGAATCTGCCCATTCGCGGGTGTCCCATTCGTGACGTTTCCTGCAAACAACATGATCTGACCCAGGATGCAAGTGCCAACGTCACGACCCGCTGCCGCCCCTTGCGTGTTGGAGCCAAAGAGGTTTTGGACCCCGAAGGCCCTTGCGGCCCCTGGGGGCCTTGCGGACCTGGGACCGGCCGGCCCTGCCGGGCCTTGCGGGCCCACGGGGCCCATCGGGCCTGGCGCCCCCACCGGTCCGGGCGTTCCCGGCGTGCCCATGGGGCCCATGGGGCCCATGGGACCCATCGGGCCCGCCGGCCCTGCTGGCCCCACGGGACCCGTGTCGCCCTTGGGGCCTTGCGGACCTGGTAGCCCTTGCTGCCCCTGTACACCCGGCAAGCCTTGCGGGCCCATGGGCCCAGGGTCACCCTGCGGGCCTTGCGGACCAGCGGGACCCTGCGGACCCGTGGCACCCGTGTCCCCCTTGGGACCCTGCGCACCCGTCGCTCCAACCGGACCTGCGGGCCCGTCGCACCCGTGTCGCCCTTCGCACCCTGGGGCCCGGCGGGACCGGCCGGGCCTTGCGCGCCCGTCGCCCCGGTGTCGCCCTTGGGGCCCTGCGCACCTGTGGCACCGGTGTCGCCCTTGTCACCCTTGGGGCCTTGCGCGCCGGTGTCGCCCTTATCGCCTTTGTCGCCCTTTTCTCCCTTGGGGCCTTGCGGGCCGGCCGGGCCTTCGGGGCCACCGACCTGGGCGTATTTGCCTGCCAGGGAGTCCTGCACCGAGGCCACCACCAGGGTCAGCCCGGTCGCGCCGTTGTAGAGCTTGAAGGCCACATCCGCGTAGCGCACGCTGCCGTCACCCATCTTGATGGCCAGCGCCGGCACGAACAGGGTGGCGGTGAGGGGTCGTAGGTGGCGGGCAGCGAGGCCGGCTCGACCGCCGAGCGCATGCCGCCGATGACGAAGGATTGGCCCACCGCCGGCCCGCCCGTGCCCTGGGCCACGAGTTCGCCGACGACGCCGCCGGCACCAGGGATGCTCACCGTCAGGCCGGTGAGCTGGCCGGTGGCGGGGTCGTAGAGGCCGATGGCCTGCGCCGGTGCCACCAGTGCAGCCAGGGCCAGCGTCGCCGCCAGCCGCAGGCCGGTGGCCCGCGCCGAGCGTTGAATGGGGTTGCGCTTCATGAGTGCCTTTCGTCAGGAGTTACAAGGGGAGGGGGTGGCGGTTACGGGCAGCCGGGGCCTGTCGAGAACACATAGTTCTCGTCGTAGACCCCGGCGCAGACCAGGCTGCCGCCCACGGAGAGCGCCGGGCCGCCGCTCATCTGGCTGCCGCCGATTCGAATCCTGAAGCCGCTTTCGCCGTAGACAGTGCGGGTGCTGCCCTCGATCTGGCTGTTGTTCACCAGGACGTTGTATTGGAGGGTGACGTTGCCCACGTTGTAAATGGCCGTGTTCTCGGTCGCGCCGGTGGCCGCCAGGCTGCTGGAGTTGACCGTGGCCTCGGCCATGATATTGCGCAGCGCGTTCGCGGACGTGCTCCCCGAAGCGCTGAGCACGCTGTTGGCCAGCAGCAGCGTGTAGCCCGAATTGGCGTTCCCCACGGCGTTGCTGTAGGTCCGCCAGAAACGGCGATGTTCATGCCGTTGAGTGTGGGCGGCGCTGACGGCGCGATGGAGTAGACGCCCAGGATGTTGCCCCCGGCGGATACCCGAATCGATGACTGGCTCGCCGTCAGGCTGCACGCCTGGCTGTAGATGCCATACCCGGCGCCGCCGGCGCCGCTCACGTTGACGTTGACGTTCTGCACCGTCAGCGTCGAATAGCTGTTGCAGGTCATCCCCGAGGCGTTACCGCCGCCGGTGATGTTGACGGCCACGTCGTTCATCACCGCCGACGCACCGGAAGAAATCTCGATACCCGTCGAGACAGCCGCCACAGCGGGATCGATCCTGACGGTCACGCTCTTCATCACCGTCGCGGAGGCATTGATGTTGGAAATGCCCGTGTTCGACGACGCTCCGCCAGAGATCAGGACGCTCACATGCGTCAGCCGAGGCGATGTGGCGATGTTCTGGATGCCGATCGCCTGGCTGCTCGCGCCCCGGTTCTCCACGGTCAGGAAGCGCAGCTCGCTGTCGTTGGCGCCCATCACCGTGCTCGAGGGCGACGAATTCACGATCCGCGTCACCAGCTCACCCGCCCCTTCGATGTCCACGAAGGGCTTCATGGTCACCCGCTCGGCGTATTCGCCCGGCGCGACGTAGACCAGGTAACGGTTGGCGGCTGCGGCGTCGGAGATGCTGTTGAGCGCGGCCTGGATGGACGTGAACTGTCCGCCACTCTTGGCCACGACGATGAGGTTCTGGTAGTTCGTGGCACCGCCCGGGTCGCCCGGTCCTTGCGGGCCCACCGGGCCGGCGGGGCCTTGCGGGCCGGTCGCGCCGGTGTCGCCCTTGGGGCCGGGCGCGCCGACTGGGCCCGACGCACCCTGCGGGCCAGCGGGGCCAGCCGGCCCCGGGGGCCGCTGGGGCCGGCCGGGCCCTGCGCGCCTTGCGGGCCCGCTGCACCGGTGTCGCCCTTGGGACCGGCAGGACCTGTGGAGCCTTGGGGGCCCACTGGGCCAACGGGGCCCTGGGGACCCTGGGCGCCCTGCGGGCCTGCTGCGCCGGTGTCACCCTTCGGCCCTGTGGGCCCGGCGGGGCCGGTCGCGCCTTGGGGACCGGTGGCACCAGTGTCGCCCTTGAGGCCTTGCGGACCGGTGGCACCCGTGTCGCCTTTGTCGCCCTTGGGGCCTTGCGGACCGGTCGCGCCCGTATCGCCCTTGACACCCTGCGGGCCTTGGGGCCGGTTGCACCGGTATCGCCCTTATCGCCCTTGTCGCCTTTAAGGCCCTGGGCGCCGGTGTCCCCTTTGTCGCCCTTGGGCCCTGCGGCGCCGGTGTCTCCCTTGTCGCCTTTGGGCCCCTGGGCACCGGTGTCACCCTTGTCGCCCTTGGGGCCTTGCGCGCCGGTGTCGCCCTTGTCGCCTTTTTCGCCTTTTTCCCCTTGGGGCCTTGCGGGCCGGCCGGGCCTTCGGGGCCGCCCACCTGGGCGTATTTGCCCGCCATGGAGTCCTGCACCGAGGCCACCACCAGGGTCAGCCCGGTGGCGCCGTTGTAGAGCTTGAAGGCCACATCCGCGTAGCGCACGCTGCCGTCGCCCATCTTGATGGCCAGCGCCGGCACGAACAGGGTGGCGGTGAGCGGGTCGTAGGTGGCGGGCAGCGAGGCAGGCTCGACGGCCGAGCGCATGCCGCCGATGACGAAGGATTGGCCCACCGCCGGCCCGCCCGTGCCCTGGGCCACCAGCTCGCCGACGACGCCGCCCGCGCCAGGGATGCTCACCGTCAGGCCGGTGAGCTGGCCGGTGGCGGGGTCGTAGACGCCCAGTGCGTGGGAGGCCCCGCGGCGAGCATGAGTGCGGCAACCGCCGAGGCTTTCAGAGTACGGAGGGAGAAGGACATGCGTCGTTGTGCGGCGCGCACAGAGTTGTGACAAAGTGCCGGAGGCTACCGGCGGATCTGATTTGCGTCAAATCGTAAATGGATGCGGTGTGGCGCGGCTCGCACGTTGGTGACAGCCGGCCTGGCCCTCACGCCCGCAACCCGGTCGGGGGCACTCCGGGCGCTGCGGGGTGTCAGCCCTCGTGCAAGGGATGCACGTCCACTGCGGGCAGCACGATGGACTGCTCGCTGCTGCGGCGGGCTTCGCCGCTGAGTTCCACCAGCGTCAGCTCCATGCCCAGCGCGGGCACCTCGAGCTGGTATTCGCGCAGGGCGCCGAGCAGGTCGTCGCGCACGACGCGGGCGGGCAGCACGGTGCCGGGGACGCCCGCGCCCGCGGCCTCCGCACCCTGTGCCCAGCGCAGCGCCTGCGGGCGGATCATGACCGCAGCCGCCGCATCCACAGCCATGCCTTGCAGCGCCGGTGCCGCCACGCTGACGGCCCCCACGCGCAGCGCGCGGCCGTCCCAGGTGCCGCGCAGCACATTGGCCTGCCCNAGGAACGCCGCCGCATACGCGGTGCGCGGCTGGCGGTACACGGCGTCGGGCGCGCCGAGCTCCACCAGGCGGCCCTGATGCAACAGCGCGATGCGGTCGGACATGGCCAGCGCCTCGGTCTGGTCGTGCGTGACGAAGACGGTGGTGATGCCCAGACGCTGCTGCAGCGCGCGGATCTCACCGCGCAGTTCCTCGCGAAGCCCCGCGTCGAGGTTGGACAGGGGCTCGTCCATTAGCAGCAGGCGCGGCCGCGCCACCAGGGCACGCGCCAGCGCCACGCGCTGCTGCTGCCCGCCCGAGAGCTGGTGAATCGCCCGCCGCTGCAGGCCCGCGAGGCCGACGGTGCGCAAGGCCTCCTCGGTGCGAACCTCGATGTCGGCGCGCGGCACGCCTTGTTCGCGAAGCGCCAGCGCGAGGTTGCCCGCCACATCCAGGTGCGGCCACAAGGCGTAGCTCTGGAACACCATGCCCAGGCCGCGCCGCTGGGTGGGCACGAAGGCCGCGCCATCCTGCACCACCATGTCGTCGAGCACGATGCGGCCCGCATCGGCGCGCTCCAGGCCGGCAAGGATGCGCAGCAAGGTGGTCTTGCCGCTGCCCGAGGCGCCGAGCAGGGTGAGCAGCTCGCCGCTTTGCACCTCCAGCGTCATGTCCTGCAACACCGCCTGGTTGCCATAGCGCTTGGCCACCGCCTCGATCCGAATGCTCATCGTCGCCCCTCTTCGCTGCGGCGGCTCACCCNNAGCGCGACACCCCAGCAGCGCCAGCACCATGGCGATGGTGGCCACGCTCAGCGCGCTGCCCTGGGTGTAATTGCCTTCCTGAAAACGCACGTAGGCCTCGTACGCCAGCGTCTCGCCGCCCTGCGACACCAGCAGACTGGTGGCCGAGATTTCCTTGACCGTGTTGACGAACACCAGCACCGCACTGCCCACCAGCGCGGGCGCGAGCAGCGGCAGCACGATGCGCGCGATCACGCGCAGGCGCGACAGGCCCGCCACTGCGCCAGCGGCCTCGAGTTCCGCGCCGATCTGCGCCAGCCGCGCCGTGACGGTGCGCACGCTCACGCCACCGAAGCGCAGCACATAAGCCAGCAGCAGAATCCACACCGTGCCATACAGCGGCAGGGGCCCGCCGGAGAAGGCGAGGATCAGGGCCAGGCCCACGACCAGCCCCGGCAGCGCGAAGACGACGAAGCTCACCCGGTCCGACAGCACCGCCAGCCGGCGCCACCCGCCGCTCAGGCGGTGCGCGGCGTACACCACGGCCACGGCCACCGCGGTGGCGACCGCCGCGGCCGCAGCGCCCAGCCACAAAGTGTTGCGCAGGGCGCGGCGCAGCTCCTCGCTCTCGAACAGCGCGGCATAGCGCGCCAGCGTCCAGTTCTGCGGGCCATAGCCCTGGCCCCAGCTCTCCAGCAGGCTCACCAGCACCAGGGCGAGCAAAGGCGCCACCGCCACCGCCAGCAGGGCCGCCCACACCCCGATGGCGACGGGCGCGCGCCAGCGGCCCAGGCTGACCCGGCTTTGCCGNGCTGGCCTGCCCGCGAGCGTCTCCAGCCGCTGGCCGCGCACCAGCCGCAGCTGTACGGCCAGCACCAGCAGCGCCAACACGCCCAGCAGCAGCGCCAGCACCGAGGCGCCTTCCATGTCCAGCGGCGGCGTGGAGGCCAGGCCGTAGATGCGCGTGGTCAAGGTGTCGAAGCCGCGCGGTGTGCCCAGCAGGCTGGGAATGCCGAACTCTTCCATCACATAGGCGAACACCAGCAGAAGACCGGCCACCAGCGCGGGCCGCGCCAGCGGCACGGTCACGCGCCAGAACACCCGCGCAGGCGACAACCCGGCCACGCGCGCGGCCTCCTCGAGNCGCGGGGTCGGCCGCCGCAGGTTGGCCGCCACGACGAGGTAGGGAAACAGCAGCAGGTGCAGCGTGGTGACGGCCAGAATGGCGCCAGCGCCGTAGGCATTGACCGGCGCATCAAGCCCGGTGACGGCCTGCCACAACCCGTTGTTGGCGAAGATCTCGACCCAGGCGCTGGCGAGCTGGAAGCCCGGGATCACATGCGGCAAGGCCACCAGGGCCATGACGAAGGAGCGGCCGGGAAGNTCCGTGCGCACCGCCAGCCACGCCAGCGCGCCGCCGAGGGCCGTGGCCAGCACGGCCGTGGGCACCGCGATCAGCAGCGAGTTGAGCAGCGGCCCGAGGAGCATGTAGCGCTCCCCGAACGCGCGGCCGATCGCCTGCCATGAAACGCCCTCGCACCTGGCTCCGTCAGCGCCGTGCGCAGCAATTCCCAGCCGCCCAGCAGGCTGGCGGCCAGCAGCGCCAGGGCTGCGAGGGTGGCGGCCAGCGCCAGCGCGGCCACCGGCAGCTTGCGCAGCGTCCATGCGGAGGGTGCGGCCGCGATGGACGCGTGGGGCATGGCGCGGGCGGTCGGATGCGAGGAACGAACCGGGCTTGAAGGGCGCGGTCACGCGCGATCAGCCACCGAAGAGCTCACGCCACCTGGCCTGGTTCTCGCGCTGGGATCTTTCGATCCAGTCGAAGTCTGGCAGCAGCTTCTTGAGCTTGTCGTAGTCGGGCAGGCCGTTGGGCGCGGGCACGTCGTCGCGGGCGGGGTAGATGCCGGCTTCGGACAGCACGGTCTGCGCGATCGGCGAGAGCAGGAAGCGGTAGAACAGCTTGGCCGCAGCCGGGTGCGGCGCCTTGGCGAGAATGCCCAGGGGCGACGCCATGGTCACCGCGCCTTCGGTGGGCAGCACCACTTCCATCGGCGAGTTGGCGTATTCGGGCTGGTATTTGTAGAGCGTGAGCGAGATACCGGCCGCGCGCTCGCCACTGGCCACGGCGCGCGCCACGTCGGGCACGTCGTTGAGCACGAGCACGTCGTTCTTCTTGAGCTGTTCGAAATACTTCCAGCCAAAGCGCGGGTCCTTCCACAGCGTTCCGTCGATCACGTGCGTGGAGCCCGACACCAGCGGCGAGGCGATGGCCACCTTGCCCTTGAGTGCGGGCTTGGTGAGGTCGGCAAAGCTCTTGACGCCGGCGCCACCCGCCTTGGGGTTGACCAGCAGGCAGCCCACCAGGATGCGGCCGGCGATGAAATAGCCGTCGGGCTGCTTGGCGAGCTTGATGTGCTGCCACTCGGGTGGGCGATAGGCCAGCAGTTGCTTTTGCGCGACCATGCCGTTGAAGGCGGTGGGGTCGGCCATCCAGACCACGTCGCCGCCGAGCGCGCCGGCGCGGGTTTCCGTCTCGATGCGGGCGAGCACCTTGCCGGTGCCGCTGCGGAAGAACTCCACCTCGACGCCGGGGTACTTGGCCTTGAACAGCACCTTCCAGCGGTCGAGCAGGAACGAGGGCACCGAGGTGTACATCACCACCTTGCCTTCCTGCTTGGCCTGGGCGTAGAGGGCGGCGATGTCGTCGTCCTGTGCATGCGCCCAACCGGGCAGGCCCAAAGCCACGGCCGAGGTGGCCAGAAATTCACGACGTTGCATCGACGGTCTCCTGCTTCAAACGAGGGTGCGCATCCTATGTCGCCACTGTGTCAGCGGCATGACAGATCCGCCACCGGGCTTACCCGGCCTCGCGCATGAGCGCCTCGATCTCGTCGGGCTCGACCGGAACGCCGCGCGAGATCAGCTCGCAGCCGTCGGCGGTGACGACGGCGTCGTCCTCGATGCGGATGCCGATGTTCCAGAACGCTTCGGGCACGCCCTCGCTGGGGCGCACGTAGAGGCCGGGCTCGATGGTGAGCACCATGCCTTCACGCAGGATGCGGCTGGGGCGCTCAATCACGGTCTCACCGGTCCTGGCGTCGCGCCGCTCGGTGACGCGGTCGGCCTCGCTGGGCTCGACATAGCTGCCGCAGTCGTGCACGTCCATGCCCAGCCAGTGGCCGGTGCGGTGCATGTAGTAGGCGAAGTAGTGGCGGTGCTCGATGGCGTCGTCGAGCGTGCCGTGCTGGCCCGGCTCGAGCAGGCCGAGGTCGAACATGCCCTGGGTGAGCACGCGCACCGCGGCCTCGTGCGGTTCGTTGAAGCGCGCGCCGGGCCGGGTCGCGGCGATCGACGCCTTCTGGCTCGCCAGCACCAGCTCGTAGAGCTCGCGCTGCGGCCCGGTGAAGCGGCCGTTGGCGGGGAAGGTGCGGGTGATGTCGCTGGCGTAGCCGTCGAGCTCGCAGCCGGCGTCGATGAGCACCAGCTCCCCGTCGCGGATGGGCGCGTTGTCGGCCCGGTAATGCAGCACGCAGGCGTTGGCGCCGGCGGCGACGATGGAGCTGTAAGCGGGNTACTGCGAGCCGTGACGGCGGAATTCGTGCAGCAGTTCGGCGTCGAGGTGGTATTCGCGCACGTCCTGGCCGGCGCGCAGCATGCGCGCGCTGGTCTGCATGGCGCGCACGTGGGCGGCGGCGCTGATCTGCGCGGCGCGGCGCATGATGGCGAGCTCGTGCGCGTCCTTGATGAGGCGCATCTCGTCGAGCACGGCGCAGAGGTCGCGCTGCGACTCGGGGCAGCGCACCCCNATGCGCGCACGGGCGCGCACATCAGCGAGCCAGCCCTCCATCCGCGCCGAGAGGCCTTCGTGCGTGGCAAAGGGGTACCAGACGGTGGACTGGTTCTCCAGCAGGCGCGGCAGGCGGGCGTCGAGCTCGGTCACCGGGTAGGCTTCGTCCAAGCCCAGGGCTGCGGGCGCGGCCGCGGGGCCGAGGCGAATGCCGTCCCAGATTTCGCGCTCCAGGTCCTTGGGCTGGCAGAACAGCACGCTGCGGCCGTTGCCGAGCAAGACGAGCCAGGCGTGGGGCTCGGTGAAGCCGGTGAGGTAGTAGAAGTAGCTGTCGTGTCGGAAGAGGAAGTCGCTGTCGCGGTTGCGGGCCCGCTCGGGCGCGGTGGGCACGATGGCGACGGCGTCGGGTCCGAGGGCGGCGGCGACACGCGCGCGGCGCTGGGCATACGGGGTGTGCAGGTGCAGTGGGGCGTTCATCGCGGCATTGTCGCAAAGGGCGAGGCACCCTGCCGGGCCGCCTAAAATGGCGGGCTTTTCGCTGCAAAACCGGGTGGGCCGAGGCGCCTGCCCCGCGTCTTGCGCACGGCTGCAACCGGCCTGTGGGGCGTGCCCTGGTGCGGCGCCTCGCGGGCCCTCAACGACGGAAGAACGACATGCAGGGCCTGCACCTGACTGCTGATCTTTACGACTGCGCTGCCGATGCGGTCTGGCTCACCGATGCCGAGCGGCTGGCCGAGCGCTGCCGCGGCCTGACCCGCGCCAGCGGACTGACGCTGGTGGACGAGAAGTGGCACCGTTTTCCGGACTGGAACGGCCAGAGCGGCGGCGTGACCGGCATGATCCTGCTGGCCGAGTCGCACCTGGCGGTGCACACCTGGCCTGAGCGCCGCGGCGTCACGCTCGATGTGTACGTGTGCAACTTCTCGGCCGACAACTCGCACAAGGCCATTGCGCTGATGCAGGGGCTGGAGGCGGCGTTTGCGCCGGCGCGCGTGCAGCGCGAGCGGTTGTTGCGCGGCCAGGCCGACGCTCCGGCGGCGACGGCGGGCGAGCTGGTGCTCGAATCCCTCACCGCGGACGCGGCCTACGGCTTTCGCTTTCCCGAGCGGGTGNCCTCGCAGCGCACGCCCTACCAGCACCTGGAGCTGCTGCGCTCGCCCACGCTGGGGCTCACCCTTCGCCTCGATGGCCAGTACATGACCAGCGAGGCCGACGAATTCTTCTACCACGAGGCCATGGCGCACCCGGCCGCGCTGTCCCACCCGGCGCCGCGCCGGCTGCTCGTCGTGGGCGGGGGCGACGGCGGCCTGGCCGAGGAACTGCTCAAGCACCCCACGGTGGAGGCGCTGGTGATCGCCGAGCTCGACACCGCGGTGCTCGACGTGGCACGCACCCACCTGCGGCGCATCCACCGCGGCGCGCTCGACGACCCGCGCGTGCGCGTGCATGCGGGCGACGGCGCGGCCTTCGTGGCACAGACGGACGAACGCTTCGACCTGGTGCTGCTGGATCTGACCGACCCCGAAACCGCCGCCGGGCCGCTGTACACCGCGGCGTTCTTCCGCCAGGTGCGCGCCGTGCTCGCGCCCGGTGGGGCGCTGGTGCTGCACCTGGGCGCGCCGTTCTTCGAGGCGGCGCAGGTGCGCGCGCTGCTGGCGGCGCTGGCCGACGTGTTCNCACCAGGTGCACCCTACGGCGTGACGGTGCCGCTGTATGGCGCCTACTGGNGGCTGGCGGTGGCCTCGGACACGCTGGACCCAACCGCGCTGCAGCCCGAGGAAGCCGCTGCCCGTCTGCGTGAGCGCCGCATCACCGATCTGCAGTTCTACAACGCCGAGCTGCACCGCGCGCTGTTCGCGCTGCCGACCTTCTACCGCGCGCTGCTGCCGACGGACGGCGGTGCGGCGGCCTCGAGCGCGGCCAGCCGCTGGGGCGTGCCGACGTCGGTCCAGTCACCCGTCCAGAGCTCGGCGCTGACCTGACCGGCGGCGATCGCCGCGCGCAGCAGNGGCGCCAGCGGCGCGGCCGTGCCCTGCGGGTTGCCGGGGATGATGCTGCACCACGGCGGCTCGAACAGCGCGCGCCGGTACAGCGCGATGGTGCTGAAGGTGTGGCGCACGCCGCCGGCTCGCGCGTCGTTGAGCGCGGGCGCCACCGTGCCCGCGGGGCGCAGGCATCGAGGNTCGAGCGCGAAGTCGCCCTGCGGGTGCTGCGGCGGGTTGGGCACCAGCCACAGATGCGCGAGCCGGCCGCTGGCGGCAAAGCGCGCATGGGCCGCGCGGCTGAAGTCGAAGCCGGGCGCGTAGACATCGCCCGCGGCCACCCAGAACACCTCGTCGAGCAGCGGCAGCGCCCGGCTGATGCCGCCCAGCGTTTCAAGCGCGTAGCCGAAGTCCTGCATCTCGTGGGAGAAGTGCAGCGCAATATGCTCTGAATTCAATAGCACGCCTGCACCGGTCGACGCTGGGGCAGGCCGAAAAACTTCGGANATCTCCTCGCCGAGCCAGCCGGTGTTGACCACCTGGGCCGTGAAGCCGCCGCGGGCGAGTGCGCGCATCGTCCACACCAGCAGCGGCTGGCCGTGCACGCGCAGCAGCGGCTTGGGGCAGTGGTCGGTCAGCGGGCGCATGCGCTCGCCGCGACCGGCCGCAAGAATCATGGCCTGGGCGCGCGCCGCCCCCGTTGGCTGGCAGCTTCATGCCGGCACTGTACGCCAGCCGCCGCCCGCCCGGCACCGCCGCGCACACCCCGCCGGTACACTCGGTGCCATCTTCCCGTTTCCTCCACTTGAGAGCACGCCATGGCAGACACCAAGATGATGGCCCACGCGATCCGCGCGCTGGCGATGGACGCCGTTCAGAAAGCCAACTCCGGCCACCCCGGCGCACCCATGGGCATGGCCGACATGGCCGTAGCCCTGTGGGGCGAGCACCTGCGGCACAACCCGCGCAACCCGCAGTGGGCCAACCGCGACCGGTTCGTGCTCTCCAACGGCCATGCGTCCATGCTGCTGTATGCGCTGCTGCACCTCACCGGCTACAAGCTGCCGCTGGCCGAGCTGAAGAACTTCCGCCAGCTCCACAGCAAGACGCCGGGCCACCCGGAGGTGGGCCTCACGCCCGGCGTGGAGACCACCACCGGCCCGCTGGGCCAGGGCATCACCAACGCGGTGGGCATGGCGCTGGCCGAAAAGCTGCTGGCCGCCGAGTTCAACCGCAGCGCCCCGGACGGCACGCGCCTGGACATCGTGGACCACCACACCTACGTGTTCCTCGGTGACGGCTGCCTGATGGAGGGCATCAGCCACGAGGCCTGCGCGCTCGCCGGCGCGTGGAAGCTCAACAAGCTCATCGCGCTGTACGACGACAACGGCATCTCCATCGACGGCGCGGTTTCGCCCTGGTTCATCGACAACACGCCGCTGCGCTTCGCCGCCTACGGCTGGAACGTCATCGGCCCGGTGGACGGGCACGACGCCGCCGCCGTCTCGCGCGCCATCGCCGAGGCCCGCCACAGCCCCGACAAGCCCAGCCTGATCGTGTGCAAGACGCACATCGGCCATGGCTCGCCCAACCGCGCCGACACCGCCAAGGCCCACGGCGAGCCGCTGGGCGATGCGGAGATCGCACTCACCCGCGAGGCGCTGGGCTGGCCCCATGCGCCGTTCGAGGTGCCCAAGGCCGTCTACGCCGACTGGGACGCCACCGCGCGCGGCCAGGCCGCCGAGGACGCCTGGAAGCAGACCTTCGCCGCCTACAAGACCGCCTTCNCCGAACTCGCGCGCGAGTTCACCTGCCGCATGAAGGGCGACCTGCCCAAGGGCTTCTCGCAAGTTGCCGTCGACACCATCGTGGCCGCGCACACCAAGGCCGAGACGGTGGCCAGCCGCAAGGCCAGCCAGCTCGCGCTCGAAGCCTTCACCGCCGCGCTGCCCGAGCTGTTGNGCGGCAGCGCCGACCTCACCGGCTCCAACCTCACGAACACCCAATCCACGCCGCCGCTGCGCATGGACCTCGCCGGCGAGGTGGTGCGCCCCGAAGGCCAGCCGCACGGCATCGGCCGGCACATCAACTACGGCGTGCGCGAATTCGGCATGGCGGCCATCATGAACGGCGTGGCGCTGCACGGCGGCTACATTCCCTACGGCGGCACCTTCCTCACGTTCAGTGACTACAGCCGCAACGCCATCCGCATGGCCGCGCTGATGAAGCAACGCGTCATCCACGTCTTCACCCACGACTCCATCGGCCTGGGCGAAGACGGCCCCACGCACCAGTCCGTCGAACATGCGGCCAGCCTGCGGCTCATTCCCAACCTCGACGTCTGGCGCCCCGCCGACACCGCCGAGACCGCCGTGGCCTGGGCGGTGGCGCTGGAGAACCGCAGCCGGCCGACCGCGCTGCTGCTGTCTCGCCAGAACCTGCCCTACGCGCCCAAGCACGACCTCGGCGACATCAGCCGCGGCGCCTATGTGCTGGCCGAGCCCAGCGAGGTGGGGCTGAAGAAANAGGCGCAGGCCGTGCTCATCGCCACCGGCTCGGAGGTACAGCTCGCGCTCAAGGCGCAGGCACTGCTGGCCGAGCGCAAGATCGCCGTGCGCGTGGTCTCCATGCCCAGCACCACCACCTTCGACCGGCAGGACGTGGCCTACCAGACGAGCGTGCTGCCGCGCGGCCTGCCGCGCGTCGCGGTGGAGATGGGCAGCACCGACTTCTGGTGGAAATACCGCTGCGCCGCAGTGGTCGGCCTCGACACCTACGGCGAATCCGCCNCCGCACCGGCCTTGTTCAAGCACTTCGGCTTCACGCCCGAGAACGTCGCCGACACGGTGCAGGCGGTGCTGCAGCGCGGGCGCTGAACGTGCCCGCGCCGGCGCCGGTCAGCCAGCGCACACCACCTGTCTGAGCTCCGCCGCGGCACGGGCGATGGCCGCGGGGGCGGGGCATCGGTGACGAGGGTGTGCACCTCGTTCCAGCGCAGACTGGTCATCAGGCCCTCGCCGGCGAACTTGCTCGCGTCGACGGCCACCACGACGTGCCGGGCCTGCGCGCTCACGCATTGCTTGTATTCGACCTCGAAGGGATCGAAGTCGAGGCAGCCGGCCTCGCTCACCCCGCGACGGACAGCACGAAACAGTCCGGGCGCAACTGGGCTGCGTACCGCAGCGCGGCCGCACCGGTGAGGGTCATGTCGGTCGCGCGCAGCACGCCTCCGGGCATGAGCACGGTGTGACCGGCCTGGGCCGAGACGAGCGCACGGGCCACCTCCAGCGACGGCGTGAACACGGTGAGCCTGCGGCGCGCGGCCAGCGCCTGGGCCACGAAACAGGCCGTGCTGTTGTTGTCCAGCGCCAGGCTGGCGCCGTCCGGCACCAGGGCGGCCACGGCCTGTGCGAGCTGCCGCTTGGCCGCGACCTGGGTGCGCAGGCGCTGCTCGAACGGCGACTCCTGCAGCGAGCGGTGCAGGCGCACGCCGCCGTGAAAGCGCTGCACCAGGGCCGCGTCGACCAGACCCTGCACGTCACGCCGCACCGTCTCGCCCGAAACCTGCAACCGGTGCGCCAGCGTCTGGATGGACAGGCTGCCGCCGGCCCGCAGCCAATCGAGAATGCGCTGCTGCCGCGCGCTCAGGCTCGGGGCATGGGGTTGGCCGTTCAGGCCACGCGCGCCAGCGCCTGGCCGCCGTGCACGTCGAACACCCGAACACGCTGCGGATCGGGTCGCAGCACCACGGCGTCCTGCGCGACAAATGCCGCTTCTGCCTCGACGCGCACGACAGCACGCCGCTCGGCACCGAGCGCGACCTCGACATGCGCCTCCGGCCCGAGCCGCTCCAGACGCGCCACCGTGCCGCACCAGTGCAGCGGTGGGCCCTCCGCGGATAACCCGGGCTCAGCCGTCGCGGGCTCGATGCGCAGCTCCTCCGGCCGCAGGCCGAGCAGCGCACTGCCGGGCGCACCNGCCTCGCCCCAGTGGGCACGCAGCCAAGCCTGCGCATCGGGGCTCTCCGGCACCGGCAACAGGTTCATTTCCGGGGTGCCGATGAAGCTCGCGACGAAGCGGGACGCTGGCCAGCGGTAGATCTCCATCGGCGCGCCCACCTGCTCGATGCGACCCTGGGCCATCACCGCCACCCGGGTGCCCAACGTCATCGCTTCGACCTGGTCGTGGGTGACGTAGATGACGGTGATGCCGAGCTCGGCATGCAGTCGCTGCAGTTCGGCGCGCATGTGCGCGCGCAGCTTGGCGTCAAGGTTGGACAACGGCTCGTCAAACAGAAACACCTTGGGCTGGCGCACCAGCGCGCGACCAATGGCCACGCGCTGCCGCTGGCCTCCGGAGAGCTGGTTGGGCTTGCGGTCGAGCAGTTCGGTGATGCGCAGACGCTCGGCCGCCTGCACCACCCGGCGCTCGATCTCAGCCGCGCCCAGGTCGCTGGTGCGCTGCAGGCCGAAGCTCATGTTGCGGTGCACCGTCATGTGCGGATACAGCGCATACGACTGGAACACCATGGCGATGCCGCGCTGGTGCGGTTCGGCGTCGGTCACATCCAGGCCGTCGATCAGGATGCGTCCCTCGCTGGGTTCGTCCAGCCCGGCGATGAGGCGCAGCGTGGTGGACTTGCCGCAGCCCGACGGGCCGAGCAGCACCATGAACTCGCCGGCCGCGACCTCGAGGTCGAGTTGATCGACGACACGCTGTGCGCCGAAGGTTTTGCTGACGTGTTGGAGCGAAATCGCGGCCATGGGCAGATCGTGGGGAAACGGTGGGTCACTTCAGGCCGGCATGCATGAAGCTGTCGACGAAGCGGCGTTGAAACACCATGAACAACAGCAGCAGGGGCGACACCACCACCACGGTGGCGGCCATGAGCCGGGGCCAGTCGGCGCCGCTGTCGGCCTTGGCCAGCAGGCCCAGACCAATCGGCAACGTGCGCACGGCTTCGCTGTTGGTCACCAGCAGCGGCCACATGTAGTCGTTCCAGTGGGTGACCACCGAGATGATGCCGAAGGCCACCAGCGTGGGCCGCACCAGTGGCAGGTACACATGCCAGAGCGTGGCCCAATGGCCGCAGCCGTCGAGACGCGCGGCATCGGCCAGTTCGGTGGGCACCTGCCGGAACGCCTGCCGCAGCATGAAGGTGCCGTACCCGCTGGCGATGAAGGGCACCATCAGCGCCCACAGGTTGTTGAGCAGACCGAGCTCGCGCACGGTGATGAAGTTGGTCAGGAAGGTGGCGTAGATCGGGAACATGACCTGCAGCAGGAACAGCCCGAACAGCAGATCGCGCCCCGGAAAGCGCAGCCGCGCGAACGCGTAGGCCGCCAGCGTGATGGTGACGAGCTGTGCCGCAAGAATGCCGCCGGTGACGAGGATGGAGTTGAGCAGGTAGGTGCCAAAGGGCGCCACCGACAGCGCAGCCGGGTAGTTGGCCCATTGCAGCGCACGCGGCAACACGCCCGCGGCGGGGTCGAAGATTTCCGGCTTGGTCTTGAAGGAAGTCAGGACCATCCAGGCCAGCGGGCTGAGCCACAGCAGCGCGGCCGGCGCCAGCAGCGCGTGCATCCAGCGGGAACGGCGCTCAGGTGTTGGCATGGCGGTCAGCGCCCCAGGTAATGCACCCGGCGGCCCACGGTCAGCGCGAACAGTCCGATGAGGCCGCACACCACCAGCAGCAGGATGCTGGCGATGGCCGAGGCGGTGCCGATGTCCTGGAACTGGAACGCGTTCTGATAGATGTAGAAGGTGAGCACGTTGGTGGCGTCGGCCGGCCCACCCTGGGTCATGACGAACACGTAGTCGAAAATCTGGTAGGAGTGCAGCACGCCGATGATGGCCACGAAGTACAGTGTGGGCGAGATCAGCGGCACGGTGATGTGGAGCAGCTGCCGCCAGCCGCTGACACCGTCGAGCCGTGCGGCTTCGTACAGGCCNCGCGGCACGAGCTGCAGCGCAGCGAGCAGGATCAGCATGAAGTAGCCCGCGTACTTCCAGATGCTCATGACGATGATGGCGGGCAGTGCCCAGCGCTTGTCATACAGCCACTCCAGCTGCGGCAGGCCCAGCGCCTCCATCAGGCCGTTGACCGGCCCGTATCCCGGCGCGTAGAGGAACACCCACACCATGCCGGCCGCCACCGAGGGAATCATGACGGGGTAGAAGTAGGCGGCCCGGTACAGCGCCGTGCCCCGCAGCCCACGGTCGAGTGCGACGGCCAACACCAGCGCCAGCGCGATCGAGGCGGGCACCGTCACCACCATGTAGACGACCGTGTTGCGCAGCGAGGTCCAGAACAGGGGNTCGGCCCACAGCCGCTGGTAGTTCTCCCAGCCGACGAAGTAGATGTCCTTGGAGCCCAGCTGCACATCGAAAAAGCCGTAGGCCGCCGAGCGCAGGATGGGCCAGTAGGTGAACGCCGCCAGAAACAGCAGCGAGGGCGCGAGCATGAGCATCGCCAGCAGCCACTCGCGCTGGGGCTGTCGCCGGGCCGGCCGCGCGGGCCTGGCCGCCTCGTGTGTCGACGAGGGCAGGCCCGGTCCGAGGGTTGTTGCCGCTTGCACCGGCTTCATTCGGCGCACCAGGGGTTCAGGCGCTGCGACGCAGCAGGCGCTGGATTTCCAGGTTCGACTTGGCCGANGCCTCGCGCAACGCGGCATCGGGGCGGGCGTCGCCGGCGAGCGTGCGGTCGAGCGCACCCTTGAGGTACTCGCGCACCTTGTGGTAGCCGGGCACCTGCAGGAAGGCACCCGCCACCTCGGCGGTGACGAAGGCCGTGCGCGACTCGGGTACCTTGGCCACATGGGCCTTGAGCGCCGGCGTTTCCCATGAGGACTTGCGCGCGGCGAGATACCCGGTGTCGATGCACCACTGGGCCTGGTTCTGGGTGTTGGTCATCCAGCGTGCGAAGGTCCAGGCGGCGCGCTTGTGCGCATCGGGCTGCTTGCGCGCGATGAGGATGGGACCGCCGCCCATGGTGGAGCCGAGCTGTTTCCCNTTGGGCATGGGTGCGACGCCGACCGGGAAGGACGAGGACTTGAGGATGTTGGTCATCGAGCCGGTGGAGTGGTAGAGCATGGCGGTGCGGCCGGCCATGAAGTCGTTGGCCGAGCTCTCCCAGGTGGAGGCTGCGGGCATGAGCTTGGCCTGGGCCATGCGCTGCCAGAACTCCAGCGCGTTGACGCTCTCGGGCGCGTCGAACATGACCTTGTCGCGCGACCAGAACACCAGCCCGTTCTGGCGCACGAAGCTCTCGAAGATCCAGTCGTGCCAGCCACCGCCGATGGTCAGGCCCCATTGCGAGACGGCGTCGCCCTGGCGCACGGTGAGGGCGCGCGCTGCCGCCTCGAGTTCGCTCCAGTTGGTCGGCGCGGCCTTGATGCCGGCTTTCTCGAACGCAGCCTTGTTGTAGTAGAGCACCGGCGTGCTGCACTGGAAGGGCAGGCCGTAGAGCTTGTTGTCGGCCATGCAGGTGCCGAGGAAGCCGGGCAGGAAGTCCTGATAGATGTCGTCCTTCTTGGCCAGCGCGGTGACGTCTTCCAGCGCGCCCATCTGAAGAAAGGTCGCGAGCATGGAGTTGATGGGCAGCCAGGTGGCCGGCGGTTCGCCGACGCCCAGCGCCGTCATGACCTTCTGCTCGGTGTTGTCGTAGCTGCCGGCGTAGATCGCCTCGACCTGAATGTCGCTGTGCGCGGCGTTGAAGCCCGCGATCATGTTGGAGATGAGCCGGTTGATGTCGCCCGAGACGCCCACGGGGTACATGAACGCGAGCTTGACCTGCTGCTGCCCGCGGGCAAACAGCGGCATGCCGCCGAGCAGACCGGCGGCCGAGACGGCTGCGCTGCGGCGGATGAACTGGCGACGGCACGGCGACGCGGCGCCGGCAGGTGCGGTCGGAACGGCGGAAAGCGTGGACATGGTGCAACTCCTGAAAGAGGTTGAGGACGGGGACCGAAACGCTCGCCACGCATCCTCGGCAGCACCGATGACATCCATGTGAACGCCAAATTCCTGTGGCTTTCACATGGAATTGGCGGTCTTCTGTGTTGAATTGGGCTTCGAGCCCACAGGGGCAGTCAGGCGACGCGGCCGCATCGGGCGCAGCCGCAGCCGCTGCCCGCGAGGCGGCCACCCACCGCAGCGCCGTCGCGCGGGCCGCCGGCACAACGCCCCGGACGGGCCTGTGGGTCGGGTTGGCCGGATGTGAAGGATTCGCTCAGGACGAGGGGCTCACGCCCCGGGCGCCAGATGCGCCCCCAGCAGCCCGGCGATCTCAAACATCGTGACCTGCGGCTTGCCGAAGACGGCCTGGAGCTTGACGTCGGCGTTGATGCGGCGTTTGTCGGCCGCGTCCTGCAGGCCGTTGGCCTTGATGTAGTCCCACAGCTTTTTCACCGCCTGCGGCCGGGCCACGGCCTCGGCGCCGATCACGGCGGCCAGCGCNGGCGCTGGGCACCAGGCCCGCAGCCGCGCTGGCGGCGCGGGGTTTGCGCGCGGCGGGGCTCTTTGGCGCTGGCGACCGTCTTTCGGGCCGCGGCGGGCTTCGCAGCCGCTGTTCTCGAGGTTTTTGCGCCGGGCCCCAGCACCGTTNCGGTCACTAGTTGCTGCTGATTTTGTAGCGGCGGCGGCGCGAGGCGGGAACTTGCTGGGCGCGAACTCGAAATTCACCTTGCCGGCCTGGGCGTCCCAGACCAGGTGCGCCTTGAAGGCACGGCGGGTGCGCATGGAGATGAACTTGTCGAGCAGGTCGGTCTTGCCGGTGGCGAGCAGTTTCTGCATCTGCGCGCGCTCCACGCTCTGCTGCAGGATGACGCGGCCGGTCTTGAAATCGCAGCTCGGCGTGGGCTGTGCCGCCGTGGGCATGGATTTTTCGCAGACGTAGTTGGCGGCGTGCTCGTACACCGGCGCGCCGCACTTGGGGCAGGGGCCCAGCGGCTCCTGGCCGGTGAAGTCCACCAGCTCGCCGGTGTCGTCCGCGCCGCGGTCGTCGCCGAAGTCGAACTCGAGCTTCCAGTTGCGCTCTTCCTCGCTGTGCTTGAGCACGATCTCGGCGGTGAACGGCCAGCCCGCCTTGGAGCGGAAGCCCTCGAGCGGGCCGATGCGCTTGTCGCGCAGCAGTTGCTCGACTTCGGCCACGTCGAAGGTGCGCCCGCCCGGCGTCTTGGGAATGGAGAAGCCGCAGCCCGCGCCCTGGCCGTCGGCGCCGGTGCAGGCGTAGCGGCGGTAGTTTTCTTTCACGATGCCGCCGCAGTTCGGGCAGGGCGTGGCCAGCGTGGCGTAGTCGCCGGGCACGGTGTCGCGGTCGTACTCCTTGGCCTTGCGCACGATGCGCTCGGTCATCTCGGCGATCTCGCGCATGAAGGCCTCGCGCGAGAGGCGGCCGTGCTCCATCTGCGCGAGCTTGTATTCCCACTCGCCGGTGAGCTCGGGGCGCGAGAGCTCCTCCACACCCAGGCCGCGCAGCAGCGTCATGAGCTGAAACGCCTTGGCCGTGGGGATGAGCTCGCGGCCTTCGCGCAGGATGTATTTCTCGTTGATCAGCCCCTCGATGATGGCCGCGCGCGTGGCCGGCGTGCCCAGGCCCTTCTCCTGCATGGCCTCGCGCAGTTCGTCGTCGTCGATGAGCTTGCCCGCGCCCTCCATCGCGCCGAGCAGCGTGGCTTCGGTGTAGCGCGCCGGCGGCCGGGTCTTGAGCGCCTTGACCTCCACGGCCTCGGTGCTCACGCGCTCGTCCGGGGCGACGGCCACGAGGTTCTGGCCCTTGTCGCCATCCTTGGCGTCGGCCACTTCGGCCGCGGCCTCCTTGCCGTAGATGGCGAGCCACCCCGGCTTGACCAGCACCTTGCCCTCGGTGCGGAAGTGGTGGCGCGCGCCGTCGCTGCCGTCCACCACCGTGGTGCGCGTGGTCACCTGGTATTCGGCGCTGGGGAAGAACACGGCGAGGAAGCGCCGCGCCACCAGGTCGTAGAGCTTCTGCTCGGCCTCGGACAGGCCGTGCGGCGCCTGCAGCGTGGGGATGATGGCAAAGTGGTCGCTGACCTTGGCGTTGTCGAAGATGCGCCTGGAGGGCTTGACGTAGCCCTGGTTGAGCGCGGTCAGCGCATGCGACGCGAGGTGCTTCATCTCGCTGTCGGCAAGCATGCCGAAGGTCTGCTTGACCACGCCGAGGTAATCCTCGGGCAGGTGGCGCGAGTCGGTTCGCGGATAGGTCAGCGCCTTGTGCCGCTCGTACAGGCTTTGCGCCAGCGCCAGCGTGGTCTTGGCCGAGAAGCCGAACTTGCCGTTGGCCTCGCGCTGCAGGCTGGTGAGGTCGAACAGCCCCGGCGANGCCTGGGTGGTGGCGCGGCTCTCCTCGCTCACGCTGCCCGTTCGTCCCTGCACCGCGGCGGCGATGNNGCGCGCGCGGGCCTCGTCCCACAGGCGATCGGCGCGCCGCTCGGCGTCGTCGGGGTCCTTCTTCCAGACCGGGTCGAACCAGCGGCCGGGGTAGCTGCCGGCCTGCGCGGCAAAGCTCGCGTGCAGCTCCCAGTACGGGCGGCTGACGAACTTGCGGATCTGCTCCTCGCGCTCGACCACCACCGCCAGCGTGGGCGTCTGCACCCGCCCGACGGTGGTGAGAAAGAAGCCGCCGTCGCGCGAGTTGAAGGCCGTCATCGCCCGCGTGCCGTTGATGCCCACCAGCCAGTCGGCCTCGGAGCGGCTGCGCGCCGCGTCGGCCAGGCCGCGCATCTGCGTGTCGCTGCGCAACTGCTCGAAGCCCTCGCGGATGGCCTGCGGCGTCATGCTCTGCAGCCACAGGCGCTGCACCGGCTTGCCCAAAGGCTTGCCGCCGCCGGCGTATTGCTCGATCAGCCGGAAGATCAACTCCCCNTCACGGCCCGCGTCACAGGCGTTGATGAGCGCACCCACATCCTTGCGCTTGGCCAGGCGCACCACGGCGTTCAGGCGCGACTTGGTCTTCTCCACCGGCTTGAGGTCGAAATGCGGCGGAATCACCGGCAGGTGCGCAAAGCTCCACTTGCCGCGCTTGACGTCGTAGGCNTCGGGCGCCTCGATCTCGACCAGATGGCCCACCGCGCTGGTGACCACGTAACGGTCGTTCTCGAAGTGCTCGTCGTGCTTTTCGAACTTGCCGGCCACGGGCGTGAGCGCGCGCACGATGTCTTGCGCAACCGACGGCTTTTCGGCAATGACCAGGGTTTTCATCTCATTACAATCCGGTGGCCTCGCGCGCACAGGCGCGCACTGGAGCGCGCTCACCCGTGCGTGGGTGCGCGCGCCTGCTTTTTCAACATACCAAATTTTTCGGCCGTGCCTGCTCCCCGCCCCGCCAAATCCGGACGCCGCCTGCAGGTGCGCCGCTCGGGCGTGCACGGCAAGGGCGTGTTCGCCCTGGTCGATCTGCCCGCGGGCGAGACGCTGATCGAGTACAAGGGCGAGCGCATCAGCTGGGACGAAGCCTTGCGTCGCCACCCGCACGACCCCAGCGACCCGAACCACACCTTCTACTTCCACATCGACGCCGAGCGCGTGATCGACGCCGCCCACGGCGGCAATGCCGCACGCTGGATCAACCACAGCTGCGCGCCCAACTGCGAGGCCGAGGAGCGCGACGGCCGCATCTTCATCAAGGCACTGCGCGACATCGCTGCCGGCGAGGAACTCAGCTACGACTACGGTCTCGTCATCGACGAGCGCTACACCCCGCGCNTCAAAGCCCAGTTCCCCTGCTGGTGCGGCGCGCCCACCTGCCGCGGCACGCTGCTCGCGCCCAAGCGGCGGCGCGCCAACCGGGGCTGACGGCCGTGGGCGCGCCCGCTTTCCCCGCGCCCGCCGACCTGCGGCACTGGCCGCTGGCCGAACTGCAGGCCGCCGCCGCTGCGGCCTGGCCGGGCATGGCGCTGCAGGTGGTCGACGAGATCGACTCCACCAACACCGAGCTCATGCGCCGCGCACGCGCCGGCGATGAAGCGCCCACGGTGCTTGTGGCCGAACGCCAGACGGCCGGCCGCGGCCGGCTTGGCCGGCAGTGGCACAGCGAGGCTGGTGCGAGCCTGACCTTCTCCATCGGCGTGCCGCTGCAGCCGGCCAACTGGGCGGGCCTGTCGCTGGCGGTGGGGCTGTCGCTGGCCGAGAGCCTGCACCCCACGATCGGCCTGAAGTGGCCCAACGACCTGTGGTGGCGCGACCGCAAGCTCGGCGGCATCCTCATCGAGACCCTGGGCACGGGCGCGCCGAGGCGCGCCATCGTGGGCGTGGGCATCAACGTCGGCGCCCCGCCGCCGTCCGCGCCCGAGCTGCGCACCCCCGCCACCAGCCTGCACGAGGCGGTGGGCCCGGTGCAGGCGCCCGACGTGTTGCTGCAGGTGCTGCCGCCGCTGCTGCGTGCCCTCGCCGCGTTCGAGCAGCAGGGCTTTGCGCCGCTGCGCGAGCGCTTTCACACCCGCGACGTGCTGCGCGGCCGCGCGGTGCAGCTCGCCGACGGCGCGCAGGGCAGCGCCCTGGGTGTGGATGGCGAAGGCGTGCTGTGGGTGCAGACCGCGGCGGGCGTGCACTCCATCGCCAGCGGCGAGGTCAGCGTGCGGCCGCGCGCAGGCTGATGGTTCAGGCACCCATGCTTCGCGCCCTCGTCCTGCTGCTGGTGTTGCTCAACGGCGTGTTCTACGCCTGGTCCCAGGGCTGGCTCGCGCCCTGGGGCTTTTCGGGCGCGCCGCAGACCGAGCCCCAGCGGCTCGCGCAGCAGCTGCGGCCCGAGGCCTTGCGCATCCTCGGCCCGGCCTCGGCAGCGTCGGCACCCGGCCCCGCTGCGGACGCCGCTTCGGGCACGGCCGCCGCGGCTCCGACAACGGCCAGTGGGGCCTCCGCCGCCGTCTCCACGGTGTGCCTGCAGGCAGGCGTGTTCGACGCTGCGCAGGTGGAGCGCCTTCGCGCCACGCTGCAGACGGCGCTGCCGGCGGGCGGCTGGCATTTCGAACCCGCGGTGGAGGGTGCACGCTGGATCGTCTACATGGGCCGCTATGCCGATGCGCAGGCCGTGGCCCGCAAGCGTGCGGAACTGCGCGCGCTCAACATCGGCGCCGAGGCGCCGCGCAATCCGCAGCTCGAACCCGGTCTGTCGCTCGGCGCGTACCCGAGTGAGGCGGCCGCGCGCACCGCGCTGGATCAGTTCGCCAGCCGCGGCGTGCGCACCGCGCGAGTGGCGCTCGAGCAGGCGGAGCGCCCCGGCCAGCAGCTGCGCATCGACGCGCTCGACGCCTCGCAGCGCGGCGCCGTTCAGCAGGCGCTGGCCNCCGGGCTGGCCGGCAAGGCGCTCATGCCCTGCAACGGCGGCTGATGGGCCACCCGCTCAGGCACTACCCGACCCGTTGCTCGGCGGCAGGGCAAAGCGCACGCTGAACAAGGCCCCNGGCGGGCCCGGGCCTTCGCGTGCGGGCTGCACGCTCACGGTGGCGCGGTGCTGGCGCGCGATTTCGAGCACGATGGGCAGGCCCAGGCCGGTGCCGTCCACGTCGCTGCCGAGCACGCGGTAGAAGGGCTCGAAGATGAGTTCGCGCTCGGCCTCGGGCACGCCGGGGCCGTTGTCTTCGACCTGCAGCACCAGCACCTGGCCGAAAGGATCGGGCAGCAGGCGCACGGTGATGACGCCGGGGCGGCCGGGGCTTGACGGGGTGTAGTGGATGGCGTTGTCCACCAGGTTGCGCACCATCTCCTTGAGCAAGGTGGCGTTGCCGGGAATCTGCACGCCGGGGCTGCGCGGCGCGGGGCCGTCGTAGCCCAGGTCCAGGCCTTTTTCCAGCGCGCGGGGCACGCTGTCGCGCACGACTTCCATGGTGATCTCGGCCAGGTCGCAGGGCGCGTGGGTGAGCACGCTGGCGCCGGCCTCGGCGCGCGCCAGCGCGAGGAGCTGGTTCACGGTGTGGGTGGCGCGCACGCTGGCGCGGCCGATCTGCTCGAGCGAACGCTTGAGCTCCTCGGCGTCGGCGCCCTCGCGGCGCGCCAGATCGGCCTGCATGCGCAGGCCCGCCAGGGGNGTCTTGAGCTGGTGCGCCGCATCGGCGAGGAAACGCTTCTGCGTGGCCACCGACTCGGTCAGCCGCGCGAGCAGGTCGTTGACCGAGAGCACCAGCGGCGCGACCTCCAGCGGGACGGTCTTGTCGTCGAGCGGGCTCAGGTCGTCGGGCTTGCGCGCGCGGATGCGTTCCTCGAGCTGGCTCAGCGGCTTGATGCCGCGCACCAGCGCGAGCCACACCAGCAGCACCGCGATGGGGAGGGTGACGAACTGCGGCAGCATCACGCCCTTGATGATTTCGGTGGCCAGCACCTTGCGCTTCTCGCGGGTTTCGGCCACCTGCACCAGCGCGGCGGGTTCGTCGCTGCCGGCCAGCGGCACGCGCAGGGCGGCCACGCGCACCTCGAGGCCGCGGAATTCGTCGTCGCGCAGGTGCACCTGGTCGGGGCACGGNGCGAAGGCGTCGGGTGGGGGCTCCGGCAGGTCGCGCTCGCCGCCGAGCAGTTCGCCGCCGGCGCCAAGCACCTGGAAATACACCAGGTCGGCGTCGTCGGCGCGCAGGATGTCAGTGGCGGCGGCGGGCAGGTTGAACTGCAGGCGGTTGCGGTTGACGGTGAGCAGTTGCGACAAGGCCTGCACGTTGTAGACCAGGGCCCGGTCGTAGGGTTTGTCGGCGATGCCTTGCGCCACCAGCCAGGTCAGCGCCAGGCTCACGGGCCACAGCAGCAACAGCGGCGTGAGCATCCAGTCCAGGATTTCGCCGAACAGCGAGCGCTGCTCGCGCTGGAACAGCTTGAGTGACCAGCCTTCGCGTTGTTCGGCCATGGGGCGGTGAGCGGGTCAGACCTTGTGCATGCGTTGCGAGGAGTCAGAAGTCGTGAATGAATCGGGCACGTCCGAGCAGGCCGCCCAAAAGCGCCCAATCAAGGCGCAAAGCACAGCCGTAGCGCGGGCTACGGCGAGCATTTGCAACGCCGAGTGGGGGCTTTTCGGCGGGATGAGCGGGCGTGCAGGGTTCGTTCACGACTTCTCAGAGGGTGTATCCCAAATCAATCTCCCATGCGTTAAATCCTTCAGGACGCCGAAGTGAATGGCGCAACGCAGGAGGTGAGCAATGGAGCAAGTGCAACGACAGCGCAGCGGGCGGCGCCCAGGACGCAAACCGCTCATTGGGCCCGAGCACCACGCGGTGCTGGTGGAGATTGCCACGCAGATGCCGCGCTGCTCGTTGGACGAACTCACCCGGGAGTTCAACCACCGCAGTGCGCTGAGCGTGTGCTCGGCCACCGTGCGCAAGGCCTTGCGCGAGGCCGGCGTCAAGCGCGTGCGCGCGCAGCGCAAGAGCGCTGAGCGCGCGGCCAGTGGTGCGCGCTCGCGCGTGGGCTACCAGGCGCTGCACCGGCGCGCAGACGGCACAAGCGGCATGAACACCGATCTGACCGATGCCGAGTGGGCGCTGCTGGCCGATCTGTTTGAGCGCCAGGGTGGGCGCGGTGCGCCGCCGCGGCATGAGCGCCGGCTGCTGCTCAACGCCTGCCTGTACGTCGTGCGTACGGGCTGCGCCTGGCGGCTGTTGCCCAAGGAGGTGTTCCCGCCCTGGCGCGCGGTGTACAAGGCCTTTCGCGGCTGGGCGCATTCTGGGGTGTTCGAGGCCATGCACGATCGGCTGCGCCAGCAGTGGCGAGCGCGCATGGGACGCAGCCCCATGCCCACGGCCGCCATCATCGATGCGCAGAGCACGCGCAGCACGCCCCAAGGCGGCCCCAGCGGCTTTGACGCGGGCAAGAAGGTCAAGGGCCGCAAGCGCCATCTGGTGGTCGATACCCTGGGCTTGCTGCTGGCCGTGAGCGTCACGGCCGCCAGCGTGCAGGATCGCGATGCGGCCGCTGCGGTGGTGGCTGCCGCCAGCGCCAAGGCGCCGACCCTGCAGACGTTGTATGCCGACGCAGCCTATGGCGGGCGCAGCGCCCAAGCGATCGAACTCACCCACGGCATTGCCGTGCACATCGTGCGTCATCCCGGCAACCGCAGTACGGGGACGTGGCAAACCGCCCAGCAGCCGCTTTGGCCCGAGGAGGCTCCTGCGGGCTTTGTGGTGCAGGCCAAGCGCTGGGTTGTGGAGCGCACTCATGCCTGGAACGAACGATCGCGTCGCCTCCTCGCCCATCACGACCGCTCCACTTGGGCGCCCGTGGCTTGGATCTGGCTCACCGAAGCGCGTATCCTCGCTACTAGACTGGCGCAGAGATTCATTTAGGAAACACCCTCTCAGCCTGGCAGCTTCTCGAGGCAGTACCCCAGCCCGCGCACGGTGGCGATGCGGATCGGGCCTTTCTCGATCTTCTTGCGCAGGCGGTGGATGTAGACCTCGATGGCGTTGTTGCTGACCTCTTCGCCCCATTCGCACAGGCGCTCGACGAGCTGGTCNCTGCTTACCAGGCGGCCGGCGCGCTGCAGCAGCACCTCGAGTAGGCCGAGTTCGCGCGCCGAGAGTTCGACCATCTTGCCGTCGATGGTGGCCACGCGGCCGGCCTGGTCGTACACCAGCGGGCCATGTTTGATGAGGGCGCTGGTGGCGCCCATGCCGCGGCGCACCAGGGCGCGCACCCGGGCTTCGAGCTCCTGCAGGCTGAAGGGCTTGGCCATGTAGTCGTCGGCGCCATAGTCCAGGCCTTTGACGCGCTCTTCGACGCTGTCGGCCGCCGTCAGGATGAGCACCGGCACGGTCGCNGCGCGCGCGCGCAGGCGCTTGAGGACTTCGAGGCCGTGCAGGCGCGGCAGGCCGAGGTCGAGGATGAGCAGGTCGAACTCGGTGTGGGTCATGAGGGCGGTGTCGGCCTGCACGCCGTCGGCCACGTGGTCCACCGCCGCGCCCGAGGCGCGCAACGTGCGCAACAGGCCATCGGCAAGGACCTGGTCGTCTTCGGCAATCAGAATGCGCATGCGGGTCTCCTCGTCGTTGGCGTTGTTCTCTCAGTCACTGGCCGCACGGAAATTCTAGGCGCGGGCCTCTCCTCGCATAGCCCGTGATGGCGAGGGGTTTCCCTGCCCCGGCGGGGCCGGGCCGCCGGGATTCGCTTCAACCTAAATCCGGCAGTTGGCCGCTCGTCATTGCTTACAGGCCCCTGTTTTCAAAGGATTTTCTGTACTGGCTGACGTTCACCTTCTGGGTGAGTGCGCTGCATGGCCGATCGAGCCGCCCTCGGCGCGCAGGCGGCGTTGCAAATCCTCGCAATGGCGCAGGCCATTGCTGCGGTTTGCGCCTTGCCTGCCCACCCGATGACAGCCCGCTCGACCATGCCCAACTGCCGGATTTAGGGCAACGCTGAACAAGTCCCCGCGATGATGCGCGCCGGGCCGCGGGATGGGATGCGAGGCGCAAAGCGCAGCCATAGCGGTTGCTATGGCGAGCATTTGCAACAAAGCAGACCGCCCGCCGCCGGGATGCGCGGCGCGCGAGGGACTTGATCAGCGTTGCCGTAGGTTCAACTGGAATAAGCCTCAAGCCCCAGGGCGACCACGGTGGCCACGTCCTCGCCGACGGCGGCGCGGAACTCGGCTTCGGCCTGCGCCACGGCCACCCGAAAAGCCTCGAGCCAGGCGAGGCCGTCGGCGGTGAAGACCACGCGCCGCGCGCGGGCGTCGAGCGGATCGGGCTCGCGGCGCACCAGGCCCCAGGCTTCGCACTGGTTCACCAGGTCGGCCATGGCCTGCTTGCTCATGCCCGCNGCGCGCGCCAGTTCGGTGAGCCGCGCCCCGCGGGCGGCNAGGTGGCGGGTGATGTGGATGTGCGCGGCACCCACCTTGTCGCGCGCGGCCAGGTTGGCCAGCGCCAGCGGCACCTCGTCGTTGGCCGACATGAGGGCGAGCACCCGGGCGTCGAAGCGCCGCAAGGCTTCACCGAGCCGGCGGCCGAGGTGGGTGTGGCGCCAGGCGTCGTTGGGCGCGGCGGGGGTGCGGGGCGCGGATGGGGCGATATCGTCATGGAAACTGACTTTATTTCAGTTTACCAAGCGGTATGGGGGCGTTAAAGTACTGTTCAAGCATCCAGCTTTATGCCGCTGGGCGCAGCCCCCACCGATTCCCTTTCGCACACAGGAGCTTCACATGGACGCCGCCGTCAAACCCTCCACCGCCGCTCAATCCGAAAAGGCCAAGGCGCTGCAAGTCGCGCTGGCGCAGATCGAAAAGCAGTTCGGCAAGGGCACCATCATGCGCCTGGGCGAGGGCGAGGCGATCGAGGACATCCAGGTCGTCTCCACCGGCTCGCTGGGGCTGGACATCGCGCTGGGCGTGGGCGGCCTGCCGCGCGGGCGCGTGATCGAGATCTACGGCCCCGAGTCCTCGGGCAAGACGACGCTGACGCTGCAGGTGATTGCCGAGATGCAGAAGCAGGGCGGCACCTGCGCCTTCGTCGATGCCGAGCACGCGCTCGACATCCAGTACGCGCAAAAACTCGGCGTGAACCTGCAGGATCTGCTGATCTCCCAGCCCGACACGGGTGAGCAGGCGCTGGAGATCGTCGACAGCCTGGTGCGCTCGGGCGCGGTCGATCTGATCGTGGTGGACTCGGTAGCGGCGCTCACGCCCAAGGCCGAACTCGAGGGCGAGATGGGCGACGCCCTGCCCGGCCTGCAGGCGCGGCTGATGAGCCAGGCGCTGCGCAAGCTCACCGCGCACATCAAGAAGACCAACTGCATGGTCATCTTCATCAACCAGATCCGCATGAAGATCGGCGTGATGTTCGGCAGCCCCGAGACCACCACCGGCGGCAACGCGCTCAAGTTCTACGCCTCGGTGCGGCTGGACATCCGCCGCACCGGCACCATCAAGAAGGGCGAGGACTCGATCGGCAACGAGACCAAGGTCAAGGTGGTGAAGAACAAGGTCTCGCCGCCGTTCAAGACGGCCGAGTTCGACATCCTCTTCGGCGAGGGCATCAGCCGCGAGGGCGAGATCATCGACATGGGCGTCAACGCGCGCATCATCGAAAAATCCGGCGCCTGGTATGCCTACAACGGCGAGAAGATCGGCCAGGGCCGCGACAACGCCCGCGAGTTCCTGCGCGAGAACCCCGAGCTCTCGCGCGAAATCGAAAACAAGGTGCGCGAGTCGCTGGGCATCCCGCTGCTGCCGCCGGCGCTGACCGACGCCGAGGCCTGAAGCGACGAGGCGCCAACGGGTCTTCTGCGGCCCCGCCCCTCGCCGGCCGAACGGCAGCGGGACCCGGATGGGGTGACACGCGGCAGGCCTTGCGTGGGCGGCGCGATGCGGCATACGCCTGAAGCCCGGACCACGCCGCACCGCAGCCCCGGGGGCCGTCAACACCTCTCCCGACGGCCCGCAGACCACATTTTTGAGGATTTTGCCGGAACCCCAGCGCCAACCGGTCAGATCACGCTTCTTTTTCGATAGCAGCCATGATGCACCCGCCTCCCTCGCTCAAGGCCCGCGCGCTGCGCCTGCTGGCCACGCGCGAGCACTCGCGCGCGGAGCTCGAACGCAAGCTGCGCGCTTTCGAGGCGACCCCGGCGAGCTCGCGCAAGCGCTCGACGCGCTTGAGGCCAAGGGCTTCATCGACGCGCAGCGGGTGGCCGAATCCGTCGTGCACCGGCGCGCCAGCCGCCTGGGCAGCGCGCGCATTCGCCAGGAGCTGCGCGACAAGGGCCTGGATGACGACACCGTGGCCGAAGCGCTGGCGCCGCTGCTCGAGACCGAGTTCGAGCGCGCCCGCGCCGTCTGGCGCAGCCGCTTCCAGGCCGCGCCGGCCGACGCCGCCGAGCGGGCGCGGCAGATGCGCTTTCTGCTCGCCCGCGGCTTCAGCGGCGACGTGGTGCGCCGCGTGCTCGCCGCCAGCGGCACGCCCGACGACGACGAAGAATTCGGCCGCTGATGCGCCGCGCGACCCGACGCCACCCGCGCGCAGGCGGGCTCAGGAGTTGCGAATGAATCAGGCGCGTCCAAGCAGGCCGCCGAAAAGCGCCCCATCAACGCGCAAAGCGCAGCCGTAGCGCGGGCTACGGCGAGCTGTTGCAACACCGAGTGGGGTCTTTGGGGCGGGATGAGCGGGCGTGGCGGGTTCGTTCAAAGCTTCTCACACCCCAGCATCAGCCGCAGGTTCTGCACCGCCGCGCCGCTGGCGCCCTTGCCNAGGTTGTCTAGGCGCGCCACCAGCACCGCGTGGTGCAGCGCATCGTCGCCATACACCCGCAACTCCAGCAGGTTGGTGTCGCGCAGGGCCACGGCGTCGAGCTTGCCGTCGGCCGTGGCGCTTTCCACGCGCACCCAGCCGCCTTGGGCTTCGCTGGGCGCATAGTGCGCGCGCAGCGCCGCTTCGAGGTCGGCCACGCGGGGNCGGGCGGGCAGGGTATCGAGGTGCAGGGGCAGCTCCACCAGCATGCCCTGGCGGAAGTTGCCCACCGCCGGCACGAAGATGGGCCGGCGCGTGAGGCCGGTGCAGGCCATGATTTCGGGCAGGTGCTTGTGCCGCAGGCCCAGTGCATACAGCTCGAAGGGCGCGGCCGTGCCTTGCTCATACGCTTCGATCATGGCGCGGCCGCCGCCCGAGTAGCCGCTCACCGACGGCAGGCACAGCGGGTGGTCGGCCGGCACCAGCCCAGCATCGACCAGCGGGCGGATGAGCGCGATCGCCCCGGTGGCATAGCAGCCGGGGTTGGCGACGCGCTCGGCGCGCATCACCGCCTCACGCTGACCGGCACAGAGTTCGGGAAAGCCATACACCCAGCCCGGCGCCGTGCGGTGCGCGGTGGAGGCGTCGATGATGCGGGGCCTGCGCCCGGGCAGCGCGTCGATCATGGCCACCGACTCGCGGGCCGCGTCGTCGTGCAGGCACAGAATCACCACGTCGGCCTCGCTCATGAGCGCGCGCTTGGCCTCGGGGTCCTTGCGGCGTTCGGGCGCGATGCTGAGCAGCTCGATGCCGGCCATGCCCTGCAGGCGCTCGCGGATCTGCAGGCCCGTGGTGCCCGCTTCGCCGTCGATGAAGACCTTGGCCATGCGCGGCCTCCTTTCTGTCAGTTGGGGTCAAGCTGCGCTTTCTACAATCGAAGGCGCTGCCCGGATGGTGCAATGCACCATGATACATTTCGCGCGGCACACGTCCCGCCCCCGCGGCGCGCCCTGGCACGAGCCGCCGGAGACGATTCCTCCACCCCT
Source organism: Burkholderiaceae bacterium (assembly GCA_013693755.1). Classification (GTDB taxonomy): domain Bacteria; phylum Pseudomonadota; class Gammaproteobacteria; order Burkholderiales; family Burkholderiaceae_C; genus Tibeticola. Next base: position 1,473,464 of record CP059256.1, on the reverse strand, counting down.
GAGAGAGACCTCATGAAAATTCACGAGTACCAAGGCAAGGACATCTTGCGCAAGTTCGGCGTGCCGGTTCCGCGCGGCATCGCTGCGTTCACCGTGCAGGAAGCGGTGGAGGCGGCCCAGAAGCTCGGCGGCCCGGTGTGGGTGGTCAAGGCGCAGATCCATGCCGGCGGCCGTGGCAAGGGCGGTGGCGTGAAGGTGGCCAAGAGCATCGAGCAGGTGCGCGAACTCGCCGGGCAGATCCTGGGCATGCAGCTCGTCACCCACCAGACCGGGCCCGAGGGCCAGAAGGTGCGCCGCCTCTACATCGAAGACGGCGCCGACATCCAGAAGGAATACTACGTCTCGGTGCTCACCGACCGCGCCACGCAGAAGGTGGCCTTCATCGCCTCCAGCGAAGGCGGCATGGACATCGAGGAAGTGGCCCATGCCACGCCGGAGAAGATCATCAAGGTCTTCGTGNACCCGCTCGTGGGCCTGACCGACGCGCAGGCCGCCGAGATCGCCACCGGCATCGGCCTTCCCGCGGACTCGCAGGCGCAGGCCATCGACGTCTTCAAGAAGCTCTACACCTGCTACATGGAGACCGATGCCTCGCTGGTGGAGATCAACCCGCTCAACCGCGACAGCAAGGGCCAGATCATCGCGCTCGACGCGAAGTTCAACTTCGACGACAACGCCTTGTTCCGCCACCCCGAGATCGTCGCGCTGCGCGACCTCGACGAGGAAGACCCGGCCGAAGTCGAGGCCAGCAAGTTCGACCTCGCCTACATCAGCCTCGACGGCAACATCGGCTGCCTGGTCAACGGCGCGGGCCTGGCCATGGCCACCATGGACACCATCAAGCTCTTCGGTGCCGAACCCGCCAACTTCCTTGACGTGGGCGGCGGCGCCACCNCCGAGAAGGTCACCGAGGCCTTCAAGATCATGCTGCGCAACCCCAAGGTCAAGGCCATCCTGGTCAACATCTTCGGCGGCATCATGCGCTGCGACACCATCGCCACCGGCGTCATCACGGCGTGCAAGGCGGTGAACCTCTCCGTGCCGCTGGTCGTGCGCATGAAAGGCACGAACGAAGACCTGGGCAAGCAGATGCTGGCCGACTCCGGCCTGCCCATCATCAGCGCCGACACCATGGCCGAAGCGGCGCAGAAAGTCGTCGCCGCCGTTCAAGCCGCCTGAGCCCGGAGAAGCACCATGTCCATCCTCATCAACAAAGACACCAAAGTCATCACCCAGGGCATCACCGGCAAGACCGGCCAGTTCCACACCGAGAAGTGCCAGGAATACGCCAACGGCAAGAACTGCTTCGTCGCCGGCGTGAACCCCAAGAAGGCCGGCGAGAAGATCTTCGACATTCCGATCTACGCCTCCGTCAAGGAAGCCGCCGGGCAGACCGGCGCCACCGTCTCCGTCATCTACGTGCCGCCGGCGGGCGCGGCCGACGCCATCTGGGAGGCGGTCGAGGCCGACCTGGACCTCGTCATCTGCATCACCGAGGGCATCCCCGTGCGCGACATGCTGATGGTGCGCAACAAGATGAAGGCCAAGGAAGCCGCAGGCGGCAAGAAGACGCTGCTGCTCGGCCCCAACTGCCCCGGCCTGATCACGCCGGAAGAGATCAAGATCGGCATCATGCCCGGCCACATCCACCGCAAGGGGCGCATCGGCGTGGTGTCGCGCTCGGGCACGCTCACCTACGAAGCGGTGGCGCAGCTCACCGAGATCGGCCTGGGCCAGTCCAGCGCGGTGGGCATCGGCGGTGACCCGATCAACGGCCTCAAGCACATCGACGTGATGAAGATGTTCAACGACGACCCCGACACCGACGCCGTCATCATGATCGGCGAGATCGGCGGCCCCGACGAAGCCGAGGCCGCGCGCTGGTGCAAGGACCACTTCAAGAAACCCGTCGTCGGCTTCATCGCCGGCGTCACCGCGCCCCGGGCAAGCGCATGGGCCACGCCGGCGCGCTGATCTCGGGCGGCGAAGACACCGCCGAGGCCAAGCTCGCCGTGATGGAGCCTGCGGCTTCAAGGTCACGCGCAACCCTCGGAGATGGGCAAGCTGCTCAAGTCGCTGCTCTGAGCGTCAAGGCCTGGCGCGCCCGGGCATAGTGCACGGCGCGCGCGCCGGCCCCGTTCTGACCACCCCCGGGAGCGCTTATCATGCAAGCCGAGGAGACTGCCGTCCCCCTCGCGACGCCACGGAAGGCGCCCCGGGGGCGTCGCAACCGGCACGCGAGCGACCCATGCGCTACGAATTCACCGCACTGTCCGACACCGGTCGGGTGCGCCAGAACAACGAGGATTCGGTGCAGTTCGACACGGACTGCGGCGTCGCCGTTCTCGCCGACGGCATGGGTGGCTACAACGCCGGCGAAGTGGCCAGCGAGATGGCCACCACCACCATCACGCTCGCGCTGTCCGCCTGGATTGGCCGCGTCGGGCCCAACGTGCCGGTGCGCGAGGCGTTCCGCGCCATGGAGTCCGTCGTCGCCCAGGCCAACCGCGACATCTTCGAAGCGGCCAACGCGCACCCGAGCTACGCCGGCATGGGCACCACCCTGGTCGCCGGCATTTTTCTCGAGCATTCGCTGGTGCTCGGCCACATCGGGGATTCGCGCGCTTATCGCTGGCGCCGGGGTGTACTCACCCAGCTCACCCGGGACCATTCCCTGCTGCAGGAGCAGCTCGATGCCGGCCTGATCACCCCGGCCGAAGCGGCCACCTCCGGCAACCGCAACCTCGTCACGCGCGCGCTCGGCGTGGAGGAGTACGTCGAGCTCGAAGTGCATGAACACCGCGTCGAGCCCGGCGATCTCTACCTGTTCTGCTCCGACGGGCTGACCGACATGGTCGAGGACGCGGCGATCGCCGTGCTCATGGGCCGCAACGAGGCCGACGACGCGCGCGCGCGCCGGCTCGTCGAGCATGCCAATGCGTGTGGCGGACGCGACAACATCTCGGTGCTGCTCGCCCGCGCCGGTGCGTCCGGGGAANGGCACCCTGGGTTCATGGCCCGATTGCTGGGAAAATGAAAGTCTTGCCGTACATACGCACAACAGGCTGAGGAAGAGGAGTTCGCCATGCCCAAACTGATCGTGTCCATCGATGGCGTCGTCATCAAGGAAGTTGCGCTGACCAAGGAGCGCACCACGCTCGGCCGGCGACCATACAACGACATCGTCATCGACAACCTCGCGGTCAGCGGCGAGCACGCCGTTCTGCTGATGAACGGGGCCGAGGTGTTCATCGAAGACCTCAACAGCACCAACGGCACCTACGTCAATGGCAAGGCGGTGAAGAAGCAATTGTTGCAAAACAGCGACAGCATCGAGATCGGCAAATACCGCATCCGCTTCCAGGGCGATCCCGTCGGCGTGGGCATCGACAAGATCGGCACCGCGGTGGCCTCGGACGCCACCATGGTCGTGCCCCACACCGCCTCGCAGGCCGCGGTGAAGGTGCTCAACGGCGCGGCAGCCGGCCGCGAAGTGGCCTTGGTCAAGGTCGTCACCACCATCGGCAAGCCCGGCGTTGCCGTTGCCGCCATCACGCGCCGGCCGCACGGCTACGTGGTCGCGCATGTGGACGGCGCCAGCACCCCGACGCTCAACGGCGCACCCATCCAGGGCGAGCCGGTGCCGCTCAAGGATGGCGACATGCTCGAGCTCGCCGGCATCCAGATGCAGTTCGTGCAGCACTGAAGCCCGCCGCGTCGGTCGCATGGCGTCGAGCCGCAAGCCACGGCTGGGGCGGCGTCAACTGGGCCGGTGGCAACGGGCCGCCTGGCCCGTGCTGGTGATGCTGGCGCTGCTGTTTCATGCCAGCGGCGTTTTCGAAAACGGCGCGCTGCGCCGCCTCGACGATGTGCTGTACGACGTACGGCTGCGCCTCGCGGCGCCGCGCACGCTCGACGAGCGCATCGTCATCGTCGACATCGATGAGCGCAGCCTTGCCGAGGTTGGGCGTTGGCCCTGGGGGCGCGACCGGCTGGCCGCACTGACCCACGAACTATTCGAGCGGCAGCGCGTCGCCACCCTGGGCTTCGACCTGGTGTTCGGCGAGCCCGACCGCAGCTCAGGCNTCGACGCGCTGCGCCGGCTGGCCCGGCGACAGCCCGAGGGCGACACCCGGCTGGCCGACACCGTGCGCGAACTCGCCCCCACGCTCGACAACGACCGCCGCTTCGCCGACGCCCTGCAACGGCGCAGCGTGGTGCTGGGCTGCTACCTCACCAGCGACCGACGGGGTTTTCGTCACGGCGTGCTGCCAGCGCCCGTGCTGGACCGCGAGGCGCTCGCGGCGCATCCGATGGCGCTGAGCCGCTGGGATGGCTATGGCGGCAATCTGCCCCTCATTGCCCAGGCGGCCGCCTCCGCGGGTTATTTCAATGCCATCGTCGACCCGGACGGCTCGGTGCGGACCGTGCCCCTGCTCGCCGAGTTCGATGGGCAAGCGTACGAGGCCCTCTCGCTGGCGGTGGTTCGCCAGCATCTGCGCAGCCCGGCACCGGTTCCCGTCTTTGCGGATTCGACGGCAGCCGGCACGGGCGCACCGGCCAGCCTGACCGCGCTGCTGCTCACGGGCGAGGGCGCCGGCGCGCACGGCTTGCGCATTCCGGTGGACCGCCATGCGCTCGCCTGGGTGCCCTTTCGCGGCCCTGGCGGGCCTTCGGGCGGCTCGTACACCTATGTTTCTGCGGCCGATCTGCTCGCCAAACGGCTGCCCGAGGGCGACTTGCAGGGCAAGATCGTGCTGGTGGGCTCGACCGCCCCGGGCTTGATGGACCTGCGCTTCACGCCGCTCGGCGAAGCCTACCCGGGCGTCGAAGTCCATGCCAATCTGATCGCCGGCATGCTCGATGGCCAGCTGCGCACCCGGCCCGATTTCGCCCGCGGCTACGAGGTGAGCCTGATGCTCGCACTCGGCCTCATCCTGGCCCTGACCCTGCCGCGGCTGGGCGCGGGGCGGGCGGTGGTGCTGAGCGGCGGCTTGCTGGCCGTCGTGCTGGCGCTCGACGCCGCGTGGTTTCACGAAGCGCATGCGGTCATGCCCTTGGCAGGCCCGCTGGCCCTGGTGCTGCTGGCCTTCACGCTGGACATGGTGCACGGCTATACGGTGGAGAGCCGCAACCGCCGGCGCCTGGCCAGGCTGTTTGGCACTTACGTGCCTTCGNAGCTGGTGAGCGAAATGGTCAACGAAGGCGGCCACTACGACATGCGCGCCGAGACCCGCGAGATGACGGTGATGTTCTGCGACATGCGCGGCTTCACCCAGCTGGCCGAAAACCTGCCGCCGACCGAGGTTCAGGCCCTGCTCAACGAGGTGTTCAACCGCCTCACCCGCGTCATCCGCGAGCGCCGCGGCACCATCGACAAGTACATCGGCGACGCCATCATGGCCTTCTGGGGCGCGCCCGTGGCCGACCCCGCCCACTCGGCCCATGCCGTCGACGCCGCACTGGCCCTGGTCGACGAGGTGGCGCGCATCAACCAGGAACGGGCCCACCTCGGCTCGCCGCCGATTTTCGTGAGCATCGGTCTGAGCAGCGGCAGCATGTGCGTGGGCGACATGGGTTCCGACCTGCGCCGCAGCTACACCGTCATTGGCGACGCGGTGAATCTCGGTGCCCGCATCGAGGGGCTGACGCGGCACTACGGCGTCGACGTGCTCGCCAGCGACACCACGCGCGAGCAGGCCAGCGCCGTCGAATGGCAGGCGCTGGACCGGGTGCGGGTGAAGGGGCGTTCCGGCATCGTCACGCTGTGGCGACCCCTGCCGCCCCTGCCCCCGGGGATTCCGCGGCGCGTTTGCACCNGCGACACCGTGCTGGACCTCTGGCAGCGGGTGCTCGATGCCTACCGGTTGCAGAAATGGGAGCGATGTGCGCACTTTCTCGCGCAACTTTGTGCGCTCGATGGCGATCAGCCGCTGTATCGCCTGTACCGCGAGCGTGTAACATCTCGTAAGGCGCTGGCCCCGGATGCCACGTGGACCGGCGTCACCGAATTCGACTCGAAATAGCCGCGCCCCACCGACGCGATGCCCCCATGAAGATCCGTGTCCTCGGCTGCTCCGGCGCCATCGCGCGCGGCAGCCACACCACCGCCTTCCTGGTCGACGAGGACATCCTCATCGACGCGGGCACCGGTGTGTGCGAGCTCGAGCTCGAGGCCATGCGGCGCATCGACCATGTGTTCCTGAGCCACTCGCACCTGGACCACATTGCCGCCCTGCCCTTGATGGTGGATGCCATCGCCAGCCATCGGCACGCCCCGCTGCATGTGCATGCACTGCCACAGACGATTGACGCGCTGCGCACGCACATCTTCAACGACGTCATCTGGCCGGATTTTTCGCGGCTGCCCTCACCCGAAGGCCCCTTCATCCGCTTCGAGGCCCTGGCCGAGGGCGAGACGGTGACGCTCGGGTCGCGCCGCATCGAAGCCGTGAGCGCAAGCCACAGCGTTCCGGCGGTGGGCTATGCCCTCAGCGACGGCGATGGATGCTGGGTGTTTTCCGGCGACACCGGGCCGAATCCGGCGTTCTGGGCCCGGGTGAACGCGTTGGACGTGCGCGCGCTGGTCATCGAGACCGCGTTCAGCAACCGCGAGAGCGAACTCGCCCGCATCAGCGGCCATCTCGCACCCCGCATGCTGGCCGAACAGTTGCGTCTCATCGCCTGCAAGGCCTGCTACCCGATTTACATCACCCACACCAAGCCGGCTGAGACCGAGCTGATCGTGCAGGAGATCGCCGCCTTCGACCTGCCCGCACTCTCCGGCCACGACATCCGGCCCCTCGCCGCCGGGCAGGTGTTCGAGATCTGAGCCGCAGGGGACGCGTGCGCCGTCGCGCAGCCGCTCAGAAGTTGTGAGTGAATCGGACGCGTCCGAGCAGGCCGCCAAAAAGCGCCCAATCAAGGCGCAAAGCACAGCCGTAGCGCGGGCTACGGCGAGCATTTGCAACGCCGAGTGGGCGCTTTTGGCGGGATGAGCGGGCGTGGCGGGTTCGTTCAGAACTTCTCAGAGGGTGTATCCCAAATCAATCTCCCATGCGTTAAATCCTTCAGGACGCCGAAGTGAATGGCGCAACGCAGGAGGTGAGCAATGGAGCAAGTGCAACGACAGCGCAGCGGGCGGCGCCCAGGACGCAAACCGCTCATTGGGCCCGAGCACCACGCGGTGCTGGTGGAGATTGCCACGCAGATGCCGCGCTGCTCGTTGGACGAACTCACCCGGGAGTTCAACCACCGCAGTGCGCTGAGCGTGTGCTCGGCCACCGTGCGCAAGGCCTTGCGCGAGGCCGGCGTCAAGCGCGTGCGCGCGCAGCGCAAGAGCGCTGAGCGCGCGGCCAGTGGTAGTGGTGCACGCTCGCGCGTGGGCTACCAGGCGCTGCACCGGCGCGCAGACGGCACAAGCGGCATGAACACCGATCTGACCGATGCCGAGTGGGCGCTGCTGGCCGATCTGTTTGAGCGCCAGGGTGGGCGCGGTGCGCCGCCGCGGCATGAGCGCCGGCTGCTGCTCAACGCCTGCCTGTACGTCGTGCGCACGGGCTGCGCCTGGCGGCTGTTGCCCAAGGAGGTGTTCCCGCCCTGGCGCGCGGTGTACAAGGCCTTTCGCGGCTGGGCGCATTCTGGGGTGTTCGAGGCCATGCACGATCGGCTGCGCCAGCAGTGGCGAGCGCGCATGGGACGCAGCCCCATGCCCACGGCCGCCATCATCGATGCGCAGAGCACGCGCAGCACGCCCCAAGGCGGCCCCAGCGGCTTTGACGCGGGCAAGAAGGTCAAGGGCCGCAAGCGCCATCTGGTGGTCGATACCCTGGGCTTGCTGCTGGCCGTGAGCGTCACGGCCGCCAGCGTGCAGGATCGCGATGCGGCCGCTGCGGTGGTGGCTGCCGCCAGCGCCAAGGCGCCGACCCTGCAGACGTTGTATGCCGACGCAGCCTATGGCGGGCGCAGCGCCCAAGCGATCGAACTCACCCACGGCATTGCCGTGCACATCGTGCGTCATCCCGGCAACCGCAGTACGGGGACGTGGCAAACCGCCCAGCAGCCGCTTTGGCCCGAGGAGGCTCCTGCGGGCTTTGTGGTGCAGGCCAAGCGCTGGGTTGTGGAGCGCACTCATGCCTGGAACGAACGATCGCGTCGCCTCCTCGCCCATCACGACCGCTCCACTTGGGCGCCCGTGGCTTGGATCTGGCTCACCGAAGCGCGTATCCTCGCTACTAGACTGGCGCAGAGATTCATTTAGGAAACACCCTCTCAGTGGCCCGCGTAGTCCACCAGTGTGAACAACGGCAGGCCCGCATCGCGCAGGCGCCGCGAGCCGCCGAGTTCGGGCAGATCGACGATGGCCGCGCCTTCGGTGACGTGGGCCCCGAGCTTCTCCAGCAGGCGCCGACCCGCCATCATGGTGCCGCCGGTGGCAATCAGGTCGTCGACCAGCAGCACCCGGTCACCCGGGCGCACCGCGTCGGTGTGCAGTTCCACCGTGGCGCTGCCGTATTCGAGCTCGTAGGTCTCGGCCACCGTCGAGAAGGGCAGTTTGCCCTTCTTGCGGATGGGCACGAAGCCCACGCCGAGCTCGAAGGCCAGCACCGCGCCGATGATGAAGCCGCGCGCGTCGAGACCCGCCACCATGTCCGGGCGCAGATCGCGGTCCATGTAGCGGTGCACGAAGGCGTCGATGAGCACGCGAAACACCTTGGGCTCCTGCAGCAGCGGGGTGATGTCGCGGAACTGCACGCCCGGCGTCGGCCAGTCCGGCACGGTGCGGATGTGCTCTTTCAGGTAGGCGCTGATGCTGAAGTCGGCTTGCATGGCAATGGGCCGTCGAGGCTGTGGGTGAGCGGGTAGGGGTCGTTGCGGATTGTCTCAGCCCTTGAGCAAGAAGGCTTCCGCACGTGCGAGGGCTTCCGGGCGGCCGCGCAGCACCAGCGTGTCGCCGGCTTCGAGCGCGGCGTCTTCGGCAGCGTCGGGTTTGGCACCGCCGCGGCGACGCAGGCCCACCAGGCGCACGGTGGCGTCGCCCAGATCGAGCGCGGCCGGGCGCTGGCCAAGCCAGCGCGAGTGGGCCGGCAGGACAACGGTGGCCAGCCGGTCCTGTTCCTGATCGTCGGGTGAGTCGTCGTCGGCCCCATGGAAGAAGCCGCGCAGCAGGCTGTAACGCGCTTCGCGCTGCTGCTGCACCACACGGATGATGCGCCGCGTCGGCACGCCCACCAGCACCAGCGCGTGGCTGGCCAGCATCAGCGAGCCTTCGATGGCCTCGGGCACCACCTCGGTGGCGCCGGCGGCATAGAGCCGCTCGAGATCGCGGTCGTCCTGCGTGCGCACGATCACCGGCACGTTGGGCGCATGCGAACGAACCTGGCCGATCACCTTCAGCGCGCCGGGCACGTCGAGATAGGTCACCACCACGGCGCTGGCCCGCGAGAGCCCTGCGGCAATCAGGGCCTGCGCGCGGGCCGCGTCGCCGAACACCACCGAGTCACCTGCCGCCGCGGCCTGGCGCACACGGNNCGGGTCGAGGTCCAGGGCGATGAAATCGATGCCTTCGGGTTCGAGCACCCGCGCGAGGTTCTGACCGCACCGGCCGTAGCCGCAGATGATGACGTGGCGCTCGGCGTTGATGGCCCGGCGCGCGATCTGCGTCATCTGCACCGAGCGCATCAGCCATTCGCTGGCCACGAGCTTGAGCACCAGCGCCTCGCTCTTCATGATGATGAGCGGCGTGGCCAGCATGGACAGCACCATGCTCGCCAGGATCGGGTTGAGCAGATCGGGCTTGACCAGCCCCTGGCCGGCGGCCAGCGACAGCAGCACGAAGCCGAATTCGCCAGCCTGGGCCAGGTACAGGCCGGTGCGCAGGGCCACGCCNCGGCTCGCACCGAACACGCGGGCCAGTGCGGTGGCCACGACGAGCTTGAAAGCCACGGGAATCGTCACCAGCAGCAGCACCAGCGGCCAGCGCTCGATGACGATGCGCCAGTCGAGCATCATGCCGATGCTGATGAAGAACAGGCCGAGCAGGACGTCGTGGAAGGGCCGGATGTCGCTCTCGACCTGCGCTTTGTATTCCGTCTCCGAAATCAGCATGCCCGCGACGAACGCGCCCAGGGCGAGGCTCAATCCGGCGAGTTCGGTCAACCAGGCCAGCCCCAGCGTGACGAGCAACAGGTTGAGAACGAACAGCTCCTCGCTCTTGCGCCGCGCCACCAGGGTCAGCCACCAGCGCATCACCCGCTGGCCGCCCCAGAGCAGCACCACCAGCAGCACCGTGGCCTTGAGGGCGGCAACGGCGATCGCGCCGGCCAGGCGCTCGGCGTCGGAGCCCAGCGCGGGGATGAGCACCAGCAGCGGCACCACCGCCAGATCCTGAAACAGGAGGACGCCGAGCACCCGCTTGCCATGCTCGCTCTCGAGCTCCAGGCGCTCGACCATGAGCTTCACCACGATGGCCGTGCTGCTCATGGCCAGTGCACCCGACAGCGCCACCGCGCTGCGCCAGTCGTAGGGCCACCAGCGCGCAGCCACCATCGACAGCAGCACCGAGCCCGCGGTGACCAGCACCATGGTGAGCACCACCTGCACCAGCCCCAGCCCGAACACATGACGCCCCATGGCGCGCAGCTTCGGCAGGCTGAATTCCAGCCCGATGACGAACATCAGGAACACCACGCCGAATTCGGCCAGGTGCGCGATGGCGCCCGAGTTCTGCGCCAGCGCGAGCGCATGCGGCCCGATGACCACGCCCACCGCGAGGTAGCCCAGCATCGGCGGCAGCCGCAGGGAGCGGAACACCACCACGCCGAGCACGGCCGCCAGCAGGTAGACGAGGGTGAGTTCCAGCGCGGTCATGGGTCGATACTAAGGCAAGGCTGGGCTCGCCTTCGCTGCGGCGCGTGGTCCCGCCGCCGCTCGCGGCCACCGGCGGGCACGCGGGCTCCGGCGCTGGGGGTGGCCGATAGAATCCCGCCATGACGTTCGACCCTGACCGCGCGCTGGCGCTCGCCCGTGAAACCCTGGACATCGAGGCGGCGGCCCTGCACGGGCTGCGCGAACGGCTCGACGCGCGCTTTGCCCAGGCGGTGACGCGCATGCTCGGCGTGCGCGGGCGGGTGGTGGTGATGGGCATGGGCAAGAGCGGGCACATCGGCCGCAAGATCGCCGCCACGCTGGCCTCCACCGGCACGCCGGCGATGTTCGTGCACCCGGCCGAGGCCAGCCACGGCGACCTGGGCATGATCAAGGCGGTGGATCTGGTGCTGGCCATTTCCAACAGCGGGGAGAGCGACGAACTCACCGCCATTCTCCCCGTGCTCAAACGCCTGGGCGTGCCCTTGATCGCCATCACCGGCGGCCTGGATTCGGCGCTGGCACGCCATGCGGACGTGGTGCTCGACAGCAGCGTGACCAAGGAGGCCTGCCCGCTCAACCTCGCCCCCACGGCAAGCACGACGGCGCAGCTCGCGCTGGGCGACGCGCTGGCCGTGGCCCTGCTCGACGCGCGCGGCTTCCGTGCCGAGGATTTCGCCCGCTCGCACCCCGGCGGCGCCCTGGGCCGGCGCTTGCTGACCCATGTGAGCGACGTCATGCGCACGGGCGATGCAGTGCCCCGCGTGGGCCCGGACACGCCGTTCGTCGACCTGATGCGCGAGATGAGCGCCAAAGGCCTCGGCGCATCGGCCATCGTGGATGCAGACGGCCGGGTGCTGGGCATCTTCACCGACGGCGATCTGCGGCGGCTGGTGGAAAAAGGCGTGGACCTGCGTGCCTTGACGGCCTCGCAGGTGATGCACCCGCAGCCGCGCACGATTCGCGCCGATGCGCTCGCCGCCGAGGCCGCCGCGCTGATGGAGAGCAACCGCATCACCAGCGTGCTGGTGGTGGACGCTGACGGCCGGCTGTGCGGCGCGCTCAACAGCAACGACCTGATGCGCGCCAAGGTGATCTGACGATGAAGCCGCTTGCCCCTGCCGTGCATTTCCCCGCCGAGCTGCTGCTGNCGGCGCAGCCCGTGCGCGCGGTGTTCTTCGACGTCGATGGGGTGCTGACCGATGGCGGGCTGTACATCTCCGAGCAGGGGGAGTCGCTCAAGCGCTTTCACAGCCTCGACGGGCACGGGCTCAAGCTGCTGCAGCGCGCCGGCTTCACGGTCGCGGTGATCAGCGGCCGCGACAGCCTGGCCCTGCGCGAGCGTCTGCGCGCACTGGGCATCACCCACATGCGCCTCGGCACCGAAGACAAGCTGCCGGCCGCGCAGCGCNTGCTCGACGCCTGGGGACTGGACTGGTCGCAGGCGGCCGCCATGGGCGACNGATTGGCCGGACGTGCCGGTTCTGCGGCGCTGCGCCTTCGCCGCCGCACCCGCGGACGCGCACCCGCAGGCGCTCGCGCTGGCCGACCTGGTGACCCGCGCACACGGCGGCGCCGGCGCTGCGCGCGAATTCTGCGACGTGTTGCTCACCGCGGGTGGGCACTATGCGCGTCTGCTCGCGCAGCTCGACCCCGCCGATGCGCCATGAACCGGGTCTGGATTCGCGCCTGGGACCGGCTGAGTCTGTACCTGCCGGTGGTGCTGATGGGTGTGTTCGCCCTGGGCACCTGGTGGCTGGTACGCAACACGCCGGGCGCGCCTGCGGCGCCAACCGCCACCGCGCCGCGCCATGAGGCCGACTACTTCCTGCGCAACTTCACCTTGCGCAGTTTCGACGCCCAGGGCCAGCTCAGGCGCTCGGTCAGCGCCGACCGCGCCGACCACTACCCCGACACCGACACGCTGGAGATGCGCGGCGTGCGCATCCTGGCCTTCGATGACGGTGGCGCGCAGACCCGCGCCACCGCCCGTGAGGCCACCTCGAACCGCGATGGCTCCGAGGTACAGCTGCGCGGCGCCGTGCATGTGCTGCGCGACGGCGGCGCGCTGGCCGCGCCGCTGCAGTACGGCGGCGAGTTTCTGCTGGTGCAGACCCGGCCGGAGCGGCTCAGCAGCCCGCAGCCAGTGGAGATCAGCCGCGGCGCCGACCGCTTCTTTGGCGACTCGCTGCGCTACGACGGCACCAGCGCCACCCTCGAACTCGTCGGACGCGTGCGCGGCGTGATTCAGCCGCGCAGCGCCGGGGCGCCACGCCGATGACCACCGACGCACCCATTGCCTTCATCACCGGCGCGTCCAGCGGCATCGGCCAGGCGCTGGCGGCGCAGTATCTGCAGGCGGGTTGGCGCGTTGCGCTCGTCGCCCGGCGTGTTTCCGAGATGGAACACTGGGCAGCCCAGCGCCAATTGGTCGAATCGCGCTATCGAATTTACAGTGCTGACGTCGCCGACCCGGACGCCATCATCGCGGCCACTCAGGCCTGCATCACCGCGTTCGGGCTGCCCGAGGTGGTCATCGCCAACGCGGGCATCAGCATCGGCATGGACACCGCCGAGCGCGAGGACCTCGACGTCATGGCCCGCACCTTCGCGGTCAACAACCTCGGCCTGGCCGCCACCTTCCACCCGTTCATCGCGCCGATGCGCGCACGCGGCCGCGGCACCCTGGTGGGCATCGGCAGTGTCGCGGGTATCCGGNGGCTGCCCGGGCACGGCGCCTACTGCGCCAGCAAGGCCGCCGTGATCAGCTACTGCGAGAGTTTGCGCGGGGAACTGCGCGAGAGCGGCATCCGGGTCGTCACGCTCTGCCCGGGCTACATCGACACGCCGCTGACACGCAAGAACCGTTACCCGATGCCGTTCCTGATGGCGCCCGAGGACTTCGCCGAACAGGCATTCCGCGCCATCGGCCGCGGCGTCAGCTACCGCGTCATTCCGTGGCCCATGGGCGTCGTCGCCAAGCTGCTGCGGCTGCTGCCGAACGCCTGGTTCGACCGGCTGCTCAAGGGCCGGCCGCGCAAGCACCGCAGCGGCGAAGGCTGAAGCGTCGGGGCGCGCCGGCGGGGCGGCGCCATCTGCGCCCCATCAGCGCCCGCCGCTCACGCCATCATCCGAGCGCGCAGGCCGCACACGCTGACTGCGCGCGGGCGGTCGCTCAGTACCCGCCGCCGCCGTTGCGGCCACCGCCGCGCGGGCCGGAACCGTAGGGGCTGCGGAAGCCGCCATCCTGGCCGCCACCGCCGTAGCCGCCTTCGCGACGGCCACCGCCGTAGCCGCCACCGCCGCCTTCGCGGCGCCCGCCACCGTAACCGCCGCCGCCCCCACCACCATAGCCGCCGCCACCGCCGCCGCCAAACCCGCTGCGCGGCGGGCGCGGCTCCATCGGGCGTGCTTCGTTGACCACGATGCTGCGGCCACCGAGCGGCTGGCCGTTCATGCCGTTGATGGCGGCTTGCGCCTCGGCATCACTGCCCATCTCGACGAAACCGAAGCCTTTGGAGCGGCCGGTGTCGCGCTCCATCATGACCTTGGCGCTGGTCACCGAGCCGAAGGCGCTGAAGGCTTGTTCGAGATCGTTGTCGCGAACCGCATAGGGCAAATTGCCCACATAGAGTTTGTTGCCCATGAACGGGACTCCTGAAAACACGTGTCAAACCAGCGATGGAGTCCCGAAAACGCCTTCACCACACCCGCGAAAACCGGAAAGGGAGCGAAACTGAGCTTTTCACCGCATCTCGAACGCCCGCCCGGCCGGGGGCGCCGGGAAATTATGCGCCAGAGTCCTGATGCGGCGGCAAGGAATTCCGCGGCCGCGTTGTAAGCCCGCACCGCCGGCATGAAAAAGGCCCTTGCGGGCCTTTGGGATTGTTGCGTCGGAACGGCTGATTCAATCAGTAGCCGCCGCTGCGGCCACCGCCGTAACCGCGGCCGCCGCCACCGAAACCGCCGTTGCCACCGCCGTAGCCGCCGGAGCGGGCGCGCGCGGCTCCATCGGGCGCGCTTCGTTGACCACCAGGTCACGGCCGCCGACATTCTGGCCGTTCATGCCTTTGATGGCGGCCTGCGCTTCGGCGTCGCTGCCCATTTCGACGAAACCAAAGCCTTTGGAGCGACCGGTTTCGCGCTCCATCATGACCTTGGCGCTGGAGACGTTGCCGAAGGCGCTGAAGGCCTGCTGCATGTCTTCGTCACGGAAAGAATAGGGCAGGTTGCCCACGTAAAGTTTGTTGCCCATGAAAGGGACTCCTGAAAAATACCTGAAAACGCGATGGAGTCCGCTGCCGCAATCAACAAACCACTGAAGACTTTTCGAAACGCGAAACCGACCAGATCACCGCAGACCTGCGCAGCCTCAAACGGGCTGAACGTTCCGGATTATGCGCCACAAACCTGAAACCACCGAATTTCCGGCGCCGAATGTCCATGCCCGGCCCGGGCGACGCGCTACCAGCTCACCTCCCGCTCGGGCGATGCGGTGATGCGGTGAATGCTCAGATCGGCGCCATCGAACTCTTCTTCCTGGCTCAGCCGCAGGCCCAGCGTGCGCTTGAGCAGCCCGTACACCAGCGTGCCGGCCAGCGCAGCCCAGGCCACGCCCATCACGGTGCCGATGCCCTGCGCGAGCAGGCTCACCCCGCCGACACCGCCAAGCGCCTTCTGGCCGAAGATCCCCGCCGCAATGCCGCCCCAGGCCCCGCACAGCCCATGCAAGGGCCAGACGCCGAGCACATCGTCGATCTTCCAGCGGTTCTGCGTGAGCGTGAACATCCACACGAACAGACCACCCGCCACCGCGCCCACCACGAGGGCGCCCAGCGGATGCATGAGGTCCGAGCCAGCGCAGACCGCCACCAGCCCGGCCAGCGGGCCGTTGTGCACGAAGCCCGGGTCGTTGCGCCCGGCTGCGAGCGCCGCCAGCGTGCCCCCGACCATGGCCATGAGCGAGTTCACCGCCACCAGGCCCGACATGCCCTCGAGCGACTGGGCGCTCATCACGTTGAAGCCGAACCAGCCGACGACGAGAATCCACGCGCCCAGCGCCAGAAACGGAATGTTCGACGGCGGATGCGCCGACATGGCCCCGTCCTTGCGATAGCGGTTGCTGCGCGGCCCGAGCAGGAGCACCGCCGGCAACGCAATCCAGCCGCCCATCGCATGCACCACCACCGAGCCGGCGAAGTCATGGAACGCATGGCCGCTCAGGTGCTCGATGCCCTCCTGGATGCCGAAGTGGCGGTTCCAGACGATGCCCTCGAAGAACGGATAC
This sequence comes from Burkholderiaceae bacterium, assembly GCA_013693755.1. Lineage (GTDB taxonomy): Bacteria > Pseudomonadota > Gammaproteobacteria > Burkholderiales > Burkholderiaceae_C > Tibeticola. The sequence continues at coordinate 1,457,311 of CP059256.1, read as the reverse complement.
ACCAGCCCGACGATGACCGCCGTGGCCAGCAGCTGCGGCCCGAAGCGCGCACGCTCGGCAATGCCGCCCGAGATGATGGCGGGAATGGCCGCGGCAAACGTCAGCAGAAAGAAGAAGCGCACCAGTTCCACGCCGTTGCGCTGGGCCAGCTGCTCGGCGCCGACGAAAAAGCTCGTGCCGTAGGCCACCGTGTAACCCACGACGAAATAGGCGACGGCCGAGATGGAGAAGTCGACCAGGATCTTCACCAGCGCATTGACCTGGTTTTTCCGACGCACGGTGCCGAGCTCCAGGAACGCGAAGCCGGCATGCATGGCGAGCACCATGATGGCGCCCAGAAGAACGAACAGGGCATCAGCGCCCTGTATGAGTGCATCCATGGGAATTTCTCGTGAAAGATGGTGGTGATTTGGTGCATGAAAGCCCCGCGACGGGGCTCTGCACCAATTCAAGCAATTTCCGCACCAGGATGTTGCACGCCCGTTCGTCAACGACAATCGGGCATCCTCCATCTCCACCGCCCATCTTGGAAGCCTTCCTCGTCTCCACCGGTCTGGTCGCCCTTGCGGAAATGGGCGACAAGACGCAGTTGCTCTCGCTCGTGCTCGCGGCGCGGTTTCGCCGGCCCTGGCCCATCGTCTGGGGCATCTTCGTGGCCACGCTGGCCAACCATGCGCTTGCCGGCGCCCTGGGCAGTGCCGTGACGGCCTGGCTGGGCCCCGAGGCGCTGCGCTGGGTGCTGGGCCTGTCCTTCCTCGCCATGGCGGTGTGGATGCTGATTCCCGACCGGCTCGACGAGGACGATGAGGCGGCCGCACCGCGCCTGGGCGTTTTCGGCACCACGGTGGTGGCGTTCTTCCTCGCCGAAATGGGCGACAAGACGCAGATCGCCACAGTCATGCTCGCGGCGCAGTACACGGGCTGGCTGTGGGTGGTGGCCGGCACGACGCTGGGCATGATGCTGGCCAATGCGCCGGTGGTGTGGTTTGGCGATCGCATCACCCGGCGCGTGCCGCTGCGGGCGGTGCACCTGGTGTCGGCCCTGATCTTTGCCGTGCTGGGCGTGCTGGCGCTGCTGGGCGGCCGCTGAGGCAACGCTGAATAAGTCCCTGCGATGACGCGCGCCTGGCCGCGGGATGGGATGCGAGGCGCAAAGCGCAGACATAGCGGGGGCTATGGCGAGCATTTGTAACGACGCAGACCGCCCGCGGCCGGGATGCGCGGCGCGCAAGGGACTTGTTCAGCGTTGCCCCAAGCGCCCGCGGCCGTCAAGCGTTCAAGGCGCCGGCGGCTGCCCGCGGCGATAGATCACATGGTAGGTCAGCCCGACCAGCACGCTGCCGCCGATGAGGTTGCCCGCAATGACCACGGCCAGGTTGGCGGCGATGCCACCCACGGTGACGGCCGCAGCCNNCTCCGGGCCCGCACCGGCGTGCTGGATGAGCATGGCCAGCGGCATCAGGTACATGTTGGCGATGCTGTGCTCGAAGCCTGCGGCGACGAAGGCGCTGATCGGGAACACGATGGCCACGGCCTTGTCCACCACGCTGCGGCCGGCCATGGCCATCCACACCGCCATGCAGACCAGCACGTTGCACAGCACGCCGCGGAAGAAAGCCTGCAGCGGCGGCAGTTCCTGCTTGGCCAGCGCGATCTTCACCACCGTGCGGCCAACGGCGCCGCCATTGAGCTCGGTGTGGCCGCTCAGAAACACCAGCAGCGCCAGACCCGCAGCGCCGACCAAGTTCGCGGCGCCCACCAGCAGCCAGTTGCGCAACAGCTCGCGGCTGCTGATCCTGCCGTCGGCCCAGGCCATGGCCAGCAGGTTGTTGCCGGTGAACAGCTCGGCACCGGCCACCACCACCAACAGCAGCCCCAGCGAGAACACCAGGCCGCCGAGCACCTGGGCGGTGGCGAAGCCCAGCGTCGCATCCGAACGCACCAGCACGAAGAACATCGCCCCCAGCCCGATGAAGGCACCGGCCAGCACGCCGAGCATGAGCAAGGGCAGCGCGGCCATGCGCGCCTTGGTCACGCCGACCGTCTCCACCCGCTGCGCGATTTCGCGGGGNGCATAGACGTCGAAGCTGAACAGTTCGGACATAGGCGTTCCTCCGGTGGGTGGCGGGCCGGTGGCGCGCGCAGTCGAGGTCCTGCCTTTATACTTGCGTGACGCGCCGATTTGTTCCTGCTTGCGGGCGCCGGATTCCGACGAGTTTCCGAAAACAGCTAAAGAGGGCCCGAGACCCGGTTCCGCCTCTTTGGCGTTGCCGGGTTTTTTATTGTGCTTTGATGTCATGCGCTTGACCGCCACGCCGCAGACGATGTCGTTTTCGCAGCCGCTCGTGCTGCAAAGCGGCGCGCAGCTGCGCGACTACCAGCTCGCTTTCGAGACCTATGGCACGCTCGCGCCCGACCGCTCCAACGCGGTGCTGATCTGCCACGCCCTCAACGCCTCGCACCATGTGGCGGGCGTCTACGAGGGCCAGGCCCGCAGCGAGGGCTGGTGGGACAACATGGTGGGCCCGGGCAAGCCGGTGGACACGAACCGCTTTTTCGTCATTGGCGTGAACAACCTGGGCTCGTGCTTCGGCTCGACCGGGCCGATGCATGTGAACCCCGAGACCGGCCGCGTCTGGGGCCCTGACTTCCCGGTGGTGACGGTGGAAGACTGGGTGAACGCGCAGGCGCGGCTGCTCGATGCGCTGGGCATCGACACGCTCGCTGCGGTGATGGGCGGCAGCCTCGGCGGCATGCAGGCGCTGTCCTGGACGCTGCAGTACCCCGAACGGGTGCGCCACGCCGCGGTGATCGCCAGTGCGCCCAACCTCACGGCCGAGAACATCGCCTTCAACGAGGTGGCGCGGCGCGCCATCGTGACCGACCCCGACTTCCACGGCGGGCGCTTCTACGAGCACGGCGTAGTGCCCAAGCGGGGCCTGCGCATTGCGCGCATGATCGGCCACATCACCTACCTCAGCGACGACGTGATGAACGAGAAGTTCGGCCGCACGCTGCGCGAGGCGGTGGCGGGCAGTGCCACCGGCTACAAGTATTCGACGCAGGAGGTGGAGTTCCAGATCGAGAGCTACCTGCGTTACCAGGGCGACAAGTTCAGCGACTACTTCGACGCCAACACCTACCTGCTCATCACCCGCGCGCTGGACTATTTCGACCCCGCGCGCGCCTTCGGCGGCGACCTGACGGCGGCGCTGGCGCGCTCCCGGGCGCGCTTTCTGCTCGTGAGCTTCACCACCGACTGGCGCTTCTCGCCGGCGCGCAGCCGCGAGATCGTGCGCGCCCTGGTGGCGCAGCAGCGCGAGGTGAGCTACGCCGAGATCGACGCACCGCACGGCCACGACGCTTTTCTGCTAGACGACCCGCGCTATCACGCCGTGGTGCGCGCCTGGTTCGAACGCATCGGAGGGGCGGCGGCATGAGCGATCTTCAGATCATGCGTTCGCTCGCCCGTCTGGTGCCCGAGGCGCGCGCGTGCTCGACCTGGGCTGCGGCGACGGCGCCATGCTGGAGCTGCTCGCGCGCGAGCGCGGCTGCCGCGGCTACGGGGTGGAGTTGTCGGACGCGAACGTGCTGGCCTGCGTGCAGCGCGGGGTGGAGGTGATCCAGCTTAACCTGGAGGAGGGTTTGTCGATGTTCGGCGACCAGTCCTTCGACGTGGTGCTGCAGATCGACACCCTGCAGCACCTGCGCAATGCCGAAACCATGCTGCGCGAGACCGCACGCGTGGGGCGCCTGGGCATCGTGGCCTTCCCAACTTCGCGCACTGGCCCAACCGCCTGTCGGTGCTGCGCGGGCGCATGCCGGTGACGCGCCGGCTGCCCTACCAGTGGTACGACACGCCCAACATCCGCGTGGGCACCTTCGCCGACTTCGCCGAGCTCGCCGCGCGCAACGCGCTGCAGGTGCTCGACGCCTTCGGGCTGCAGGACGGGCACGAAGTGCGCTGGCTGCCCAACCTGCGCGCGGGCACGGCGGTGTTCAAGCTCGCACGCCCGTCGAGCTGAGTGACGGGGGCGACAGCGCCCGGCGCCGTGGGTTCGTACCATCCGGGCCATGCAAGGTTCCGACGACGCTTCCGACACCGCTTCTCCTTCGAATGCCCCGCGTGTGGGCGTGATCGGCCTGGGCGCCATGGGCGCGGGCATGGCGCGCGCTGCGGCGTGCGGGCTTTGCGGTGCATGTGCACGACCTGCGGGCCGAAGCCGTGCAGGCCGTGGTGGCCGATGGCTGCGTGGCCTGCGCCTCGCCGGCGGAGCTGGGCGCGCGCTGCGAGGTGGTGGTGTCGGTGGTGGTGAATGCGCAGCAGACCGAGGCGGTGCTGTTCGGCGCGGACGGCTGCGCGGCCACCCTGCGAGCGGGCAGCGTGTTCGTGATGTGCTCAACCGTCTCGCCCCGATGGTCCGAAGCCCTGGCCGAGCGCCTCGCCGAACGCGGGCTGCTGTACCTCGACGCGCCGATTTCCGGCGGTGGGGCCCGCGCCGAGCGCGGCGAGATCACCATGATGACGGCCGGCTCGCCCGCGGCCTACGCGCACGCCGAGGCCGTGCTCGACGCCATGGCCGCCAAGGTCTACCGGCTGGGCGAACGCGCCGGCGCGGGCAGCCAGGTGAAGATCATCAACCAGCTGCTCGCCGGCGTTCACATTGCCGCCGCGGCCGAAGCCATGGCGCTGGGCCTGCGCGAAGGCGTGGACCCGCACGCGCTGTACGAGGTCATCACCCACAGCGCGGGCAACAGCTGGATGTTCGAGAACCGCATGCCGCATGTGCTCGCCGGCGACTACACGCCGCTGTCGGCGGTGGACATCTTCGTCAGGNACCTCGGGCTGGTGCTGGACATGGCGCGCGAGAGCCGGTTTCCGCTGCCCCTGTCGAGCACGGCCCACCAGATGTTCATGCAGGCCAGCGCCGCCGGCCACGGCCGCGAGGACGACAGCGCGGTGATCAAGATCTTCCCTGGCATCACCCTGCCCGAGNCCCAAGTCATGAATGCACACGCGCCGCTGCTCGGCTGCATCGCCGACGACTTCACCGGCGCCACCGACCTCGCCAACACCCTGGTGCGCGGCGGCCTGCGGGTGGTGCAGACGCTGGGCCTGCCGGCGCCCGGCGAAGCGCCGCCCGAGGCCGACGCGGTGGTGGTGGCGCTCAAGACGCGCAGCATTGCGCCGCAGGAGGCGGTGGCGCAGTCGCTGCAGGCCCTGCACTGGTTGAAATCGGCGGGATCCCAGCAGATTTTCTTCAAGATCTGCTCCACCTTCGATAGCACGCCGCAGGGCAACATCGGCCCCGTGATCGACGCGCTGATGGACGCGCTGGGCTGCGACTTCAGCGTGGCCACGCCGGCGTTTCCCGAGAACGGTCGCACGGTCTACCAGGGCCATTTGTTCGTGGGCCCCGTGCTGCTCAACGAATCAGGCATGCAGCACCACCCGCTCACGCCCATGACCGACGCCAACCTGGTGCGCGTGCTGCAGGCGCAGACGCGCCGCCGCGTCGGGCTGATCGATGAGCGCAGCGTCGCCGCGGGACCGGAGGCGATTCGCGCGCGCATGGCCGCGCTGCGCGCCGAGGGCTGCGCCGTGGCCATTGCCGATGCGGTGAGCGACGAGGATTTGCGCCACCTCGCCCGCGCACTGGCCGACGCGCCGCTGCTCACCGGCGGCTCAGGGCTTGCGCTGGGGCTGCCGGGCAACTTCGGCCGCACGCCCAGCGCCACCGCCGCCCGGTTGCCGCGCGCGCAGGGTGCACGCGCCATCGTTTCGGGCAGTTGTTCGGCGGCGAGCAACCGGCAGGTGCAGGACTTCATCGCGCGCGGCCACGCGGCGCTGGCCATCGACCCCTTGCGCGCCGCCGGCGGCGACGATGTCGTGACCGAAGCCCTGGCCTGGGCTGCGCCGCGCCTGGGCGTCGCGCCCGTGCTCATCCATGCCACCGACCGGCCCGAGGCCGTAGCCGCGGTGCAGCAGCGCCTGGGCCGCGAAGCCGCCGGTGCCCTGGTGGAGGGGGTGCTTGCGCGCATCGCGCACGGGCTGGTGACGCGGGGCGTGCGCCAGCTGGTGGTGGCGGGTGGCGAGACCTCGGGCGCGGTGCTGCAGGCGCTGGGCGTGCGGCAGTTGCAGATCGGCACGCAGATCGACCCCGGCGTGCCCTGGTGCTGCAGCGTCTGGCCGCCGTCCGCGGGCCGGAGCGCGGAGGCGGGCGAGCCCTTGCACCTCGCGCTCAAATCGGGCAACTTCGGCAGCGACGACTTCTTCACCAAGGCCTTCGCCACCCTCGACACCGTCGCCCCATGACCGAAACCCACGCCCGCGAAAGCCTGTGCCGCATCGGCCGCAGCCTGTTCGAGCGCGGCTATGCGCACGCCACCGCCGGCAACATCAGCCTGCGGCTCGACGAGGACAGCGGCGGCGGCTTTCTCATCACCCCGACCGACGCCTGCCTGGGCTTTCTCGACCCCGCCGCGCTGGCCCATGTGGACGCCGACGGCCGCCAGGTGAGCGGCGCGCGGGCGAGCAAGACACTCGCGCTGCACCGGCGCATCTACGCCGCCGCCAGCCGCTTCGACCCGGCCACGCGCTGCATCATCCACACCCACAGCACGCACTGCGTGGCGCTGACGCTAGCGCCGCTGGCCGACGCGCCGGCGGGTGAACTGCTGCCGGCGCTCACGCCCTATTTCGTCATGAAGGTGGGCCATGTGCCGCGCATGGCCTACCAGCGCCCCGGCGACCCGCACACCGCCGAGCGCGTGGCCGAGGCCATCGACGCCTGGGGCTCGGCCGGCACACCGCTGCGCGCGGTGATGCTCGACCGGCTCGGGCCCATGGTCTGGCACGACAGCCCCGACGCCGCCATGGCGGTGCTCGAAGAGCTGGAGGAGACCGCGCGCCTGGCCGTGCTCAGCCGCAGCCAGGCCCCGCACCGCTCGACGCCGAGGCCCTCGAAGGCCTGCGCCAGCCTTCGGCGCGCGCTGGTAAGCCCATCGCGGCCTCAACCGCCGGCTCGCAGCGGCTTTTCGGGGCTTTTCGCCCCATACCCCAGCGCCATCCGGTGAACTGGCGCTATCAATTTTGTATTTTCCGGAGGCACGACCGCACCCTGCCCCGGCACCCTGTGAACGGTCAAGGCGGTGTCGCAGCGCCGTTGCACAATGCGTCCATGTCCGATACCCCGACCGTTCACCGCCACCGCCCGACACTGCGGCCGCCGAGCCCTGGATCGGCGCGCTCGACGCCTGGCTGCTGGCCGAGGGCCGGCACCTGCGGCCCTGGCGCAAGCTCGGCGCGCACCTGACGACGCAGCACGGCGTGGCCGGCTGCGCCTTTGCCGTCTGGGCGCCCAATGCGCAGGCGGTGCGGGTGGTGGGCGACTTCAACGGCTGGGACGGCCAGCGCCACCCGCTGCGCAAACACTGGGGCTGCGGCGTGTGGGAGGGCTTCGTCGCCGGCGTCGAGGCGGGCACGCTGTACAAGTTCGAGATCGTGGACGCGCACGGCGCCACCAGCCAGCGCACCGACCCCTACGCCCGCGCCACCGAAGGCCCGCCCGGTCTGGCCGCGCGGGTCTGCGCCGAGCCCGCCACGCCGGCGACCNCGGCTGCACCCCACGGCGCGGCCCACGGGCAGCCGCTGGCCATCTATGAAGTGCATGCCGGCTCCTGGCGCCGCCCCGGCGGCCACATCCCCGACTGGGACACCCTGGCCGCCGAGCTGGTGCCCTACGTGTCGGCGCTGGGCTTCACCCACATCGAGCTGCTGCCGGTGGCCGAACACCCGTTCTACGGCTCCTGGGGCTACCAGTGCACCAATCTCTACGCCCCGGCCGCGCGCTACGGCAGCCCCGAGGCGCTGCGCCGCTTCATCGCCGCCGCGCACGCGGCCGGCCTGGGCGTGATCCTCGACTGGGTGCCCGGCCACTTCCCCACCGACGAGCACGCCCTCGCCCGCTTCGACGGCACCGCGCTGTATGAGCATGCCGACCCGCGCGAGGGCCTGCACCGCGACTGGCACACCCTGATCTACAACTTCGGCCGCCATGAGGTGCGCAACTTCCTCGTCGGCAACGCGCTGTACTGGGTGGAGGAGTTCGGCGTGGACGGCCTGCGCGTCGACGCCGTGGCCTCCATGCTCTACCGCGACTACAGCCGCGCCCCGGGTGAATGGATCCCCAACCGCCACGGCGGGCGCGAGAACCTCGAAGCCATCGAGCTGCTGCGCGAGGTCAACACCGTGCTGCACCGCGAAGCGCCCGGCGTGCTCACGCTGGCCGAGGAATCCACCGCCTTTCCGCAGGTGAGCCGCCCCGCGCACGAAGGCGGCCTGGGCTTCGACGCCAAGTGGAACATGGGCTGGATGCACGACACGCTGGCCTATTTCGCCCGCGACCCGGTGCACCGCCGCTGGCACCACCACGAGCTTACCTTCGCCATGATGTACGCCTACAGCGAACGCTTCGTGCTGCCGCTCTCGCACGACGAGGTGGTGCACGGCAAAGGCGCGCTGCTGGCCAAGATGCCCGGCGACGACTGGCAGCGCCGCGCCAACCTGCGCGCGCTCTACGCCTTCATGTACGCCTTCNCCGGCGCCAAGCTGCTGTTCATGGGCGCCGAGCTCGCCNACCCCCGCGAATGGAACCACGACACCGAGCTCGACTGGGGCCTGCTGCACAACCCCGCCCACGCCGGCATCCACCGCCTGGTGCACGACCTCAACCACGGCTACCGCGACCTGGCCGCACTGCACGCCCTCGACGACACGCCCGAGGGCTTTGCGTGGATCGAGGCCAACGACGCCGCGCACGCCGTCTACAGCTTCCTGCGCCGCGGCCCGGCCCCGAAGCGCCGGNTGGCCGTGGTCTGCAACCTCACGCCCGTGCCGCGCCACGGCTGGCGCATCGGCGTGCCGCACGGCGGCCGCTGGCGGGAGGTGCTCAACACCGACTCTGCCCACTACGGCGGCAGCAACCTCGGCAACGGCGGCGCGGTTGCGGCCGAGCCCATCGCCATGCACGGCCACCCCTGGTCGCTGGTCCTGACCCTGCCGCCGCTGGCCGTGCTGTGGNCTGCTCGGCCCAGCCGGGGAGGAGGCCGGCGCATGAACGGCGGCGCGCCCGAGCGCAGCTTCGAGCGCGCCCTCGAGCGCCCCGCCCAGCGCGGCCGCCGCGCGCCCATGGGCGTCACGGCGCTGCAGGTCGAAGGCCGCCCCGGCCTCAACGCCGTGGTGCACGCGCCGCATGCGCGCGCCGTCTGGCTGTGCCTGTTCAGCCCCGACGGCCGCACCGAGACGCAGCGCCTGCGCCTGCACGACGAGGGCGATGGCCTGTGGTGCGGCTTTGCGCCCGGTGCCGGCGTCGGCCAGCTCTACGGCCTGCGCGCCGACGGCCCCTGGGCGCCCGAGGCCGGGCACCGCTACAACCCCGCGCGGCTGCTGCTCGACCCCTGGGCGCGCGCCGTGGTCGGCAGCACGGCCGCGCTCGCCCTCGAGTGCGACGACCCCGACGGCCACGGCCACCCGCCGCACACCCCCGACAACGCCGCGCGCATGCCCAAGGCCCGCGTGCTCGACCTCGACGCCGAGCTGCGCGCCGGCGCCGCCATCGCGCCGGGGCCGGCCACGCCGCCCGCGCACCGCCTGATCTACGAGGCCCAGGTCAAGTCCCTCACCGCGCTGCATCCGGACGTGCCCGCCGCCCAGCGCGGCACCTGGGCGGGCCTGGCCNAGCGCCCCCTGCTCGCGCACTACCGCGCACTGGGCCTGACCGCGCTGTGCCTGCTGCCGGTGCAGCTGCACCTCGACGAGCGCCACCTCATCGAGCGCGGCCTCACCAACCACTGGGGCTACAACACCCTCAACTTCTTCGCGCCCGACCCGCGCTTCGCCACCGCCACAGCGCGCGGCGACGATGCCGCCGTGCGTGCCGAGTTCCGCGCGATGGTCGACCGCCTGCACCGCGCCGGCCTGCAGGTGCTGCTCGACGTGGTCTACAACCACACCGCCGAAGNNGCGGGTGCAGGGCCCACGCTGTCCTGGCGCGGGCTCGACCACGCCGCCTGGTACGCGCTCGACGCGCACGGCCACCCGCTCAACCCCAGCGGCTGCGGCAACACCCTCCAGATGGGCAACCCGCGGGTGGTGCAGCTGATCATGGACAGCCTGCGCTGGTGGGTGCAGNCCTTCGGCGTGGACGGCTTTCGCTTCGACCTCGCCGTGGCGCTGGGCCGTGAACCCCAGCGCCAGCACCGTTTCCACCCGATGGCGCCGCTGTTCACCGCCATGGCCCAGGACCCGGTGCTGGCGCAGGTCACCTGCATCGCCGAGCCCTGGGACCTCGGCCCCGACGGCTACCAGCTCGGGCAGTTCGCGCCGGGCTGGCTGGAGTGGAACGATCGCTTCCGCGACGGCGTGCGCGCCTGGTGGCTGGGCCACGACTGCTCGCGCGGCGAGATCGCGCGGCGCCTCGCCGGCTCGAGCGAGCGCTTCGCCCACGACGGCCGCCTGCCGCTGGCCAGCGTCAACCTCATCACCGCCCACGACGGCTTCACCCTGGCCGACCTCACCAGCTACCGCCACAAGCACAACCAGGCCAACGGCGAGCACAACCGCGACGGCGCCGACGTGAACTGGAGCGCCAACGCCGGCACCGAAGGCCCGAGCGACGACCCCGCCGTGCGCACCCTGCGCGCGCAGTGGCGCCGCGCACTGCTGGCCACGCTGCTGTGCTCGCAAGGCACGCCGCAGCTGCTCGCCGGCGACGAGATCGGCCACAGCCAGCAGGGCAACAACAACGCCTACTGCCAGGACAACCCCATCAGCTGGCTCGACTGGTCGCGCGCCGACACCGCCCTGTGCCACTTCGTCGCCGGCGTGAGCGCGCTGCGCCGGCGGCTGCCTGCGCTGCGCCATGCGCGCTGGTTCACCGGCGAATGGTCGGCCGCGGACCTGCCGCCCGACATCGAATGGCGCACCGCCGAGGGCCACCCCTNNGCCCTGAGCGACTGGGAACTCAGCGACGGCCGGCTGCTGGCCGCCGTCATCACCGTCGGCGAAGACGGCGGCGCACCGCGCGAACGGGTGTTCGTGCTGCTGCACGCCGGCACACACGCCAGCACCGTGCGCCTGCCCGATGGCGCCTGGCACACCGTGCTCGACAGCGCCAGCGGCTTCGTGCAGCCCGCCGACGCGGCCGCCGCACCAAGTGCGGACGAGGCCCCACGCCCTGGGCCGCGCCGGTGCGCGGCGAGATCACCGTGCACCCGCCCACACTGCGCGTGCTGCTCCAAGCCCTGCCCACCGAACCGGAGACCGCCCCATGAGCCCCGACCCGCGCCGCGAGCTGCTCGCGCGCCGCAGCAGCGGCGTCCTGCTGCACCTGAGCAGCCTGCCCGGCCCCAACGGCTGCGGCGACCTCGGCGCGGCCGCGCTGCACATGGTGGACTGGCTCGCCTCGGCGGCGCAGTCGATCTGGCAGGTGCTCCCGCTCACCCCCACCGGCGCGGGCCACTCGCCCTACCAGAGCCCTTCGGCCTTCGCCGGCAACCCGGCCTTGGTCGACCTCGACAGCCTGCAGCGCAGCGGCTGGCTCGCGCTCGACGACCGGCCGGCGTTCGACGCCGCGCACTGCGATTTCGACCGCGCCCTGCCCTGGCGGGCCGCGATGCTGCGCCGCGCGTGGCAAGGTTTTTGCATGCACGCACCGCCGGAACACCGCGCCGCGCTGGACGCCTTCGTCGAACGCGAGCGCGCCTGGCTCGACGACTATGCCTTGTTCATGCTGCTCGACGGGCGCTACGGCNGCCCCTGGACCGCCTGGCCCGCCCCGCTCGCCCGGCGCGACCCGCGCGCGCTGGCCGAGCTGCGCGAACACGCGGCCGACGAACTCGGCCACTGGCACTTCGTGCAGTGGTGCTTCGACCAGCAATGGCGCCGGCTGCGCGAACATGCGCAGGCGCGCGGCGTGGCGCTGGCGGGCGACCTGCCCATCTTCGTTGCGCACCACAGCGCCGACGTCTGGGCGCACCCGCAGTTGTTCGACCTCGACGACACCGGCGCACCGCGCGTGGTGGCCGGCGTGCCGCCCGACTATTTCAGCGCCACCGGCCAGCGCTGGGGCAACCCGCTGTACCGCTGGAGCCTCATGGCGCACGACGGCTACGCCTGGTGGAAGCAACGGCTCGCGCGGCTGCTCGGCCAGGTCGATCTGGTGCGCATCGACCACTTCCGCGGCTTCGAATCGTACTGGGAGATCCCGGCCCACCTGCCCACCGCCGAGGGCGGCCACTGGGTGCGCGGGCCTGGANCGCGATTTTTCGTTGCCATGCAGGATGCCTTCGGCGCGCTGCCCGTGATTGCCGAGGACCTGGGCGTGGACATGGACGCTGCCATCGCACTGCGCAAAGCCTGCGGCTTCNCCGGCATGCGGGTGCTGCAGTTCGGCTTCGACGGCCATGCCCAGAACCCGCACCTGCCGCACAACTACGACGCCGCCACCGTCGCCTACACCGGCACGCACGACAACGACACCACGGTGGGCTGGTGGACGGCCCTGGCGCCGCAGTCCCAGGCGCTGGTGCGCCGCTACCTCGGGCCGGCGGTGGACGAGGGCATCCACTGGGCCATGATCCGCGCGGTGTCGCAGTCGGTCGCGCGCACGGTGATCGTGCCGTTCCAGGACGTGCTCGGCCTCGACGGCCGCCACCGCATGAACACGCCGGGACAGGCCGAGGGCTGCTGGCGCTGGCGCTTCGACTGGAATCAGGTCGGCCCCGAGCCCGCGGCGCGGCTGGCCGAAATCGCCCGCGCGCACGGCCGCGCCTGAACGGGCCCGCCCCACGGTTTCGACGACACCCACAACGAGGAGAACCGCCATGCCCCACTCGACCAACCCGCAGGCGCCGTATCAGCTGGCGCGGCAGACCATCGCGCTCGTCCTCGCGGGCGGGCGCGGCTCGCGCCTGGGTGCGCTGACCGACCGGCGCGCCAAGCCCGCGGTCTACTTCGGTGGCAAGTTCCGCATCATCGACTTCGCGCTTTCGAACTGCCTCAACTCCGGCGTGCGGCGCATCGGCGTCATCACCCAGTACAAGTCGCACAGCCTGCTGCGCCACCTGCAGCGCGGCTGGTCCTTCCTGCGCAGCGAATTCAACGAGTTCCTCGACCTGCTGCCCGCGCAGCAGCGCATCGACGAGACCTCCTGGTACCAGGGCACGGCCGACGCCGTCTACCAGAACCTCGACATCCTGCGCCCCAACCGGCCGCGCTACATCCTGGTGCTCGCCGGCGACCATGTCTACAAGATGGACTACAGCCGGCTGATCGCCGACCATGCCGAGCGCGGCGCCCCTGCACAGTGGCCTGCATCGAGGTGCCGCTGGCCGAGGCCAGCGCCTTCGGCGTGATGGCGGTGAACGAGGAGCGCCGCATCGTGCGCTTCGAGGAGAAGCCCGCGCAGCCCGCGCCCATGCCCGGCCGCCCCAGCCATGCACTGGCCAGCATGGGCGTGTACGTGTTCGACGCCGACTACCTCTACGCCGCACTCGAGGCCGACGCCGCCAACCCGGCTTCCGCGCGCGACTTCGGCCGCGACCTGATTCCCGCCATGGTGGCGCGGGGCGATGCGGTGGCGCACCCGTTCGGCGAATCCTGCGTCAGCAGTAGCCCGGACGCGCCGGTCTACTGGCGCGACGTGGGCACCATCGACGCCTACTGGGCGGCCAACCTCGACCTCACCAACACCGTGCCCGAGCTCGACATGTACGACCGCAACTGGCCGATCTGGACCCACCAGGAGCAGCTGCCGCCCGCGAAGTTCGTGTTCGACGACGACGACCGCCGCGGCAGCGCGGTGGATTCGCTGGTCTCGGGCGGCTGCATCGTCTCGGGCGCGCACATCCGGCGCTCGGTGCTGTTCTCGCGGGTGCGGGTCAATTCCTACGCCCGCGTCGAGGAGGCGGTGCTGCTGCCCGGCGTGGAGGTGGGCCGGCACTGCCGCCTGCGCAAGGTGGTGATCGACGCGGGTTGCCGGCTGCCCGAGGGCATGGTGATCGGCGAGGACGCCGGGCTCGACGCGCAGCGTTTCTCCCGCACCGCGGACGGCGTGGTGCTGGTCACGCCGGCCATGCTGGAGCGGCTGGGCTACCCCATGCCCTACGCCGGAGCGATGCGGTGAAGGTGCTGCACGTCTGCGCCGAGCTGTACCCGCTGCTCAAGACCGGGGCTGGCCGACGTGTGCGCGGCCCTGCCCGCCGCACAGCGCGCCGCCGGGCTGGACGCGCGGCTTCTGCTGCCGGGCTTTCCGCGCTGCGCGCGGGCACCGAGAACACCGGCGAAGCCTTGCTGCTGCCCACGCGGCAGGCGCCGCCTTTCGTGCGCGCCCTGGGCGCGCACGTGGCCGTGCAGCCGCGCGCGTGCGCGAGGGTGGCCAGCCGCTGTGGCTCATCGACCTGCCCGCGCTCTACGCCCGGCCGGGCGGCCCCTACCAGGACGCCAGCGGCCACGACTGGCCCGACAACGGCCAGCGCTTCGCGCTGCTGGGCTGGGTGGCCGCGCGCCTGGCCCAGGGCGCGGACGCGCAGTTCGTGCCCGACGTGCTGCATGCGCACGACTGGCACGCCGGGCTGGCTGCGGCCTATCTGCGCGCCGACGGCGCGGCGCCGCGCTGCGCCAGCGTCTTCACCATCCACAACCTGGCCTACCAGGGGCGCTTCGGCGCCGCGCTGTGGCCACAGCTCGGGCTGCCCGAAAGCCTGTTCAGCCTGGACGGGCTGGAGTTCTTCGGCGATGTGTCGTTCATGAAGGCGGGCCTGCAGTTCAGCGATGCGCTCACCACCGTGAGCCCGCGCTACGCCCGCGAGATTCTGACCCCGAACAAGGCTTCGGCCTCGACGGCGTGCTGCGCGCGCGCGCCGCGGTGCTGCACGGCATCCTCAACGGCGTGGACGACCGGGTGTGGGACCCGGCGCACGACCCCTTGCTGGAGGCGCACTACGACGCCGACCACCTGGCGGGCAAGGCGCGCAACAAGCGGCGGCTGCAAAGGCGCTGGGCTTGCGCCAGCGGCCGGGTGCGCTGCTGTTTGGCGCGGTGAGCCGGCTCTCCGAGCAGAAAGGCCTGCACCTGCTGCCCGCCGTGCTCGACGCGCTGGTGGCGCGCGGCGGCCAGCTCGTGGTGCTGGGTAGCGGGGACGCCGCCATCGAGCAAGCCCTGCGCGAGCCTGCGCGCGCCACCCCGGCCAGGCGGTGCTGCAGACCGGCTATGACGAAGCGCTGGCGCACCGCATCATGGCCGCCGGCGACGTGGTGCTGGTGCCCTCGCGCTTCGAGCCCTGCGGCCTGACCCAGCTCTACGGGCTGCGCTACGGCGCGCTGCCGCTGGTCCGCGAGGTCGGCGGTCTGGCCGACACGGTGGTGGACTGCAGCCTCGAGGCGCTCGATGACGGCAGCGCCAGCGGCTTCGTGTTCCGCGACTTCACGCCCGAAGCGCTCGACGCCGCGGTGCGCCGCGCCTTCGCGCTGCGCCGTCGCGAGGCCGAATGGCAGCGCGTGCAAGCCCATGCCATGCAGCAGCGCTTCGACTGGGCCCGCGCGGCCCGGGCCTATGCCGATCTGTACGATGCCCTCACCCGCTCCCGCCCCTCTTCTGCCCGAGCCGAATCATGACGCCCGTTGAAACCGATCCCCGACACCGACCGCCCCGGCAACTCCGTGGAGGCGCTGCGGCATGCGATTGCGAACAAGCTCGTCTACGCCGTGGGCAAGGACGTGCGCTCGGCCACGCCGCGCGACTGGCTGGTGGCGATCTTTCATGCGGTGCGCGACCGCATCATGGACCGCTGGCGCGAGACGCACCATGCCGCGCTCGACCAGGACGCCAAGCGCGTGTACTACCTGTCCATGGAGTTTCTGCCCGGGCGCATGCTGGGCAACGCGCTGGCTGCCGAGGGCCTGCTCGACGACTTGCGTGCGGCGTGCACCCAGCTGGGGCGGACTTTGACGCGCTGGTCGACCTGGAGGCCGACCCCGGCCTGGGCAACGGCGGCCTGGGGCGGCTGGCCGCGTGCTTCCTCGATTCCATGGCCACGCTGGCGCTGCCGGGCATGGGCTACGGCATTCGCTACGAATACGGCATGTTCGCGCAGCGCATCGTCGACGGCCGGCAGGTGGAGGAGCCCGATCAGTGGCTGCTCAACGGCAACCCGTGGGAATTCATGCGACCCGAATACAGCTACACCGTGCGCTACCGGGGCCGCCTGGTGCCCGAAGGCCACCGGGTGCGCTGGGTGGACACGGAAAACGTCATCGCCGTGGCCTACGACAGCGGCGTGCCGGGCTACGAACTGAGCTCGGTGGCGACGCTGCGGCTGTGGTCGGCGCGCGCGGAGAGTGCGCTCAACCTCGAGCAGTTCAACCGCGGCGACTACATGCGCGCGGTGGAGGCGAAGAACTGGTCGGAGAACGTCTCGCTGGTGCTCTACCCCGAGGACAAGACCGAGCAGGGCCGCCAGCTGCGGCTGCGGCAGGAGTATTTCTTCGTCAGCGCCTCGCTGCAGGATCTGCTGCGCCGCTACCTCAAGACGCACGACAGCTTCGAGCAACTGCCCGACAAGGTGGCCATCCACCTCAACGACACCCACCCGGCGCTGGCCGTGCCCGAACTCATGCGGCTGCTGGTGGACGAGCACCTGGTGGAATGGGACACCGCCTGGTCGCTGTGCCAGCGCATCTTCAGCTACACCAACCACACGCTCATGCCCGAGGCGCTGGAGGTCTGGCCGGTGGACCTGCTGGGCTGGCTGCTGCCGCGGCACCTGCAGATCATCTACGACATCAATGCCCGCCACCTCGCCGAGGTGCACGAGCGTTTCCCCGGCGACATGGACCTGCTGCGCCGCGTCTCGCTGATCGAGGAGAACGGCCACCGCCATGTGCGCATGGCCTGGCTGTGCACGCTGGCGAGCCACAAGGTTAACGGCGTGTCGGCGCTGCACAGCGACATCATGGTGCGGACGCTGTTCGCCGATTTCGCGCGGCTGTGGCCCGAGCGCTTCTGCAACGTCACCAACGGCATCACGCCCCGGCGCTGGCTGGGCCAGGCCAACCCGGCGCTGTCGGCCCTGATAGACGAGCGCATCGGCCGCGGCTGGCGGCGCGAGCTCGGAGAGCTTGCGGCCTTGCGCGAGCATGCGCAGGACGATGCCTTCCTCTCCGCGCTGCGGCTGGCCAAGCAGCGCAACAAGCGGCGGCTGGCCGAGTACGTGGGCCGCGAGCTGGGGCTGGCCATCGACCCCGAGAGCCTGTTCGACGTGCAGGTCAAGCGCATCCACGAGTACAAGCGCCAGCTGCTCAACGTGCTGCACGTGATCGCGCGCTACCAGGCCATCCGCGCCAACCCCAAGGCCAACTGGGTGCCGCGCACGGTGATCTTCGGCGGCAAGGCGGCGTCGGCCTACCACGCGGCCAAGCTGATCATCCGGCTCATCAACGACGTGGCGCGCACCGTCAACGCCGACCCTGCGTGAACAAGCTGCTCAAGGTGGTGTTCATCCCGAACTACCGGGTGACGCTGGCCGAGCTCATCATCCCCGCGGCCGACGTGTCGCAGCAGATTTCGCTCGCCGGCACCGAGGCTCGGGCACGGGCAACATGAAGTTCGCGCTCAACGGCGCGCTGACGCTGGGCACCTGGGACGGCGCGAACATCGAGATCGCCCGCCAGGTGGGCGAGGAGCACATCTTCATCTTCGGCAACCGCGCCGAGCAGGTGGCCGATCTGCGCGCCCACGGCTACCAGCCGCGGCGCTACTACAACAGCCACTACGAGCTCAAGACCGTCATCGACCGCATCAACGACGGCCTGTTCAGCCCCGAGGAGCCGCAGCGCTACCAGGACCTCACGCGCGCTGCTCGAAACCGACTACTACCAGCTGCTCGCCGACTTCCCCGACTACCTCGCCGCGCAGCAGCGCATCGACGCACTCTACCGCCGGCCCACAGACTGGATGCGCGCGGCGCTGCACAACATTGCGGGCATGGGCACGTTCTCCTCCGACCGCGCGGTGGACGACTACGCGCGTGACATCTGGCACGTTCAGCCGCTGCGCGTGGGGGCTCGCCCTGGGCGGCCAGGCGGCGGCCTGAGTCGTGGCACACTGAACGCGGAGACCCACAGAACAACGACGCCACCCATGGCCGACGCCCGCATGAGCAATTACATCGCCCTCGATGGCGAGCGCATTGCCTTGTGCGAATGGCCGCTCGAGCGCGGGCAGCGCCGGCGCGGCACCTTCCTCATCGTGCATGGCCTGGGCGAGCACGCGGGCCGCTACGAGGTGCTGGCCGAGCGGCTCAACAGCTGGNGGTTTGCCGTGTTCGCCTACGACCAGTACGGGCATGGCGACTCCGGCGGCGCGCGCGGCACGCTGTCCACGCCGACGCGGCTGCTCGACGACCTGGCCGACATGATCGATTCCACCCAGCGCCACCTCGACCCCGAGGAGCCGCTGATCCTGCTCGGGCACAGCATGGGCGGGCTGGTGGCGGCGCGGCTGGTCTCCCTCAAACTGCGGCATGTGGATGCGCTGGTGCTGTCCTCGCCCGCGCTCGACGTGGGCATGAGCCGCTGGCAGAAGCTGCTGATCCGGGTGCTGCTGCGCCTCNAACCCGACCTCACCGTGGGCAACGGCCTGGACCCGCGGCTGCTCTCGCACGAGCCGGCGGTGGTTGAGGGCTACCTGAACGACCCGCTGGTGCACGACCGCATCAGCGCGCGCCTGGCCCAGTTCATCGCCGAGTCCGGCCCTGCGGTGCTGGCGGCGGCGCCGCAGTGGCGCGTGCCCACGCTGCTGCTGTACGCCGGTGCGGATCAGCTGCTCAACCCCGAAGGCAGCCGCGAATTTGCGCGCCGCGCCCCGCCGGGCGTGGTCAGCGCCCACCGCTTCGAGACGCTCTACCACGAGGTGTTCAACGAAGAGCGCCGCGAAACCGTGCTGCTGCAGCTGCAGCGCTGGCTAGACGCCTTGTATCCGGCTTTTTCGCCGCAACCCCAGCGTCAACTGGTCAGCTGACGCTCTTATTTTCGGAGCAAGCCGCCGAGCATCCCGAGCAGGTCGGGCGCGCCCGCGCCGGCCTGCGCCGGCAGTTGGCCGTTGGGCGTGAGGCGGTCGATCACTTCGGGCAGGAGGTGCGAGAGCTGGCCCGCCGCCTGCGCCGGGTCCACGCCCAGCCGCTGCGCGATCTGCGCCACCGTGTCGCTGCCCAGGACCTGGCCGATCTGCTCGGCCGACACCGGCAGGTTGCGCCCGGTTCCGATCCACGAGCCGATGACCTCGCCCAGCCCGGCGCGCTGGAACTGCTCCACCAGGCCACCGAGCCCGCCACCCGCGCCCCCGCCCCGCTGCCGNCCGCCCGAGAGGAGGCCGCCGAGCACCTGCGCCAGCGCCTCACCGCCCGGCGCGGCCTGCGCGCCGCTTTGACCCCGNAGCACCGAACCCAACATCGAATCGAGCAAACCCATGGCGTATCCCTTCGTGAAAACCGCGTGGCCGGCGGGTTGCCGACACGTCGTCATCCTGAATCCGGCAGTTGAGCGTGGCCAAGCGGGCTGTCATCGGGTGCACGGGCAAGGCGCAAACCGCAGCGATGACGGGTGTCATCGCGAGGATTTGCAACGCGGCACGCGCGCCCGAGGGCGGCTCGATCGGCCACGCAGCGCACACACCGGGTGGCCATCGATCAAGTCGAATGGACCAACCGCCCCTGGCGCTTGGGAAGGCAACCAGCGATCAACTGCCGGATTCAGGATCCCGCATTGTGGGCGGCGCGCTGGCGCCAGGCAAGCCAGGCCAGTGCCGCGCCCAGCAGCGCCACCGGCAGCAGCGAACCGAGGTTGAGCAGCGCCCAGCCCTGGGTGGTGACCAGCGCGCCCGAGGCGAACGAGGTCACCGCCATGGTCGAGAACATGCAGAAGTTGATGAAGGCCTGCGCGCGGTCTTTNTCCTCGGGCCTGTAGGCGCGCAGCGACAGCGTGGTGCTGCCGGTGAACAGGAAGTTCCAGCCCACGCCCAGCAGGAACAGCGCCACCAGGAAGCGGTGCAGATCGACGCCCGAGAGCGCGATGGCGATGCACGCCGCATTGAGCAGCACGCCCACGCCCATGATGGGCAGGGTGCCGAAGCGGCGAATCAGATGCCCGGTGACGAAGCCCGGCGCATACATGCCGATGACGTGCCATTCCAGCACCAGCGCCGCGTCGTCGAAGGGAAAGCCGCACACATCCATGGCCAGCGGCGTGGCGGCCATGAGCAGGTTCATCACCCCGTAGCCCAGCGCCGCGCCGGCGGCCGCCACGATGAACACCGGCTGGCGCACGATCTCGCCCAGCGTGCGGCCCTTCGCATCGGCGGACGACTTCGGCGGCAGCGGCGGAAAGCGCACGAAGGCCATCAGCGCCATCGCCAGCAGGGCCACCGCGGCCAGCGCCAGGTAGGCGCCGACGAAGGGCGTGTCGGTCAGCGTGCGGGTGCGGGCGGCCAGGTTGGGCCCGATCACCGCGCCGAGCAGTCCGCCTGCGAGCACCAGCGACACCGCGCGCTCCCGAAACGCCGGCGCGGCGAGCTCCGCCGCGGCGAAGCGGTAGAGCTGGCCGTTGGCGCTGTAATAGCCCGCCACCACGGTGGCCGCCGCCAGCAGCCAGAAGTTGCGGCTCCAGGCCGCGTAGGCGCACAGCAGCGCCGAGGTCAGCGCCACCAGCAGCCCGAGCTGGAACGACACCTGCCGCCCCCAGCGCATCTGCGTGCGCGCCACCAGCCCGGTGGACAACGCGCCGCCGACCACATAGCCCATCACCGGCAGCGTCGCCATCCAGCCCGCCGGCGCGAGGTTGAAGCCGACCAGGCCGTTGATGGCGATGAAGACAACGTTGTTGGTGAGGAACAGGCCCTGGCACAGGGCGAGCAGGATCAGCGAGGGGTTCATGCGGGGGCACAGGGTCCGTCTAAACGGGCGTGCGGCGTCGGAGGGCTCAGTCAACCTTCGCGCCCGAGGCCTTGACCACGCCGGCCCATTTGACCAGTTCGGCGTCGATCATGCGGGTGAACTCCTGCGGCGTGTTGCCGCCGGGGATCGCGCCCTGGGCGAGCAGTTTCTCTTTGGTGGCGGGGCTGGCCAGGGCCTTGGCGGTTTCCTGCTGCAGGCGCGCCACCACGTCGGGCGGCGTGCCCGCGGGCGCGAGCAGACCGAACCACGAGGTGGCCTCGTAGCCCTTGAGCGCGGGGCCACCCGCCTCTTCGACCGTGGGCACGTCGGGCAGCACGGCCGAGCGCTGCGCGCTGGTGACCGCCAGCGCCTTGAGCCGGCCGGACTTGATGTGCGGCAGCGCCGAGGGCAGGTTGTCGAACATGACGTCGGTGTTGCCGGCGATCAGGTCGGTCAGCGCCGGCGCCGAGCCGCGGTAGGGGATGTGCGGCATGAAGGTGCCGGTCCGGGTCTTGAACAGTTCACCTGCGAGGTGGATGGAGGTGCCGTTTCCGCTGGAGGCCATGCTGAGCGTGCCCGGNTGCGCCTTGGCGTGGCGGATGAAGTCGGCCACGGTCTGGATGTGCAGCGCCTTGGCCTTCTCGGCGTTCATCACCATCACGTTGGGCACGCCGGCGACCAGGGTGATGGGCGCGAAGTCCTTCTGCGGGTCGTAGTTGAGCTTGGGGTAGAGCGACTTGTTGATGCCGTGCGTGCCCACCGTGCCCATGAGCAGGGTGGTGCCGTCNGGCGCCGCGCGGGCGACGATTTCCGCGCCGACGTTACCGCCCGCGCCGGGGCGGTTGTCCACGATGAACTGCTGGCCGAAGGCCTTGGACAGCTCCGGCGCAATGGCGCGCGCGAGGATGTCGGTGGTACCGCCCGGGGCGAACGGCACGACGATCTTCACCGGCTTGCCGGGCCAGGCGGTCTGGGCGGCCACGCCGGTGGCACAGACCAGGCCGGCCAGGGCCAGCACGGCGCGGCGGCCGATGGCCAACGGCTTCGGGGTGGGGTGTGCAAAGGGCTCATGCGCAAGGTCTCCTCGTTGTTGAATCGCGGTCGCGAACATCGCCGCTCCGCGCGTCCGGCCCTGCCCAGGGGATCGCGCGGCCGGGCGTGGCGGGCCCGCTCACGACCGCTCAGCCACCCGGCCTGAGCCGCGCGACCAGTTCGGCGCAGCGCAGACCGGGCTCGGCACCGAGCGCGCGGGCGGCCTCGTTCGCGTGGCTGATCTTGCCATCGGCCAGGGTGCTGCCTGCGTCACCAATGCGCGCAGTGTCGTGCGCGACCGTGCAGGCGGCGATGCCTTGGGTCTGCAGCACCGCCAGGCCGGCGATGCCGGCGCCGTCCTTGCCCACGCCGGCATCGTTGAACACCGCGAGCAGCGGCCGCGCGGCGGCGGCGTAACGCGCCGCGCTCCATCCGCCGTGGGAGCCGCTGACGGCGATGCAGCCGGCGTCGGCGGCGCCGAGTTCGGTGATGGAATCGACCACGCGCAGCGCCGGGTGGTGCGGCGGCATGGGAGGAATGGGGGCCTCAGCGGTAGCTGCGCGCGTCCTCGATGACCTTGCCATCGTTGGGCAGGCTCCCGGGNGCGAGCACCTCGACCTCGCCGCGCAGCTTGGTGACGTCGCGGATGGCTTCGGCCACGCGCGGCGCGAGGCTGTCGGGGCCGCTGCAGCTGCTCTCGACCTGCAGCGTCATGGTGTCGTTGGCCATTTCGCCGCGCACCACCAGCCGCGCACGCAGGATTTCGGGNAAGCGCCGCACGATCTCGGCCACCTGCGAGGGGTGCACGAACATGCCGCGCACCTTGGTGGTCTGGTCGGCGCGGCCCATCCAGCCCTTGATGCGCAGGTTGGTGCGGCCGGTGGGGCAGGTGCCGCTCAGCACGGCCGAGAGGTCGCCGGTACCGAAGCGGATCAGCGGGTAGTCGGGGTTGAGCGTGGTCACCACCACCTCGCCCACTTCGCCTTCGGGCACCGGGTCGCCCGTGCCGGGGCGCACGATTTCGACGATCACGCCTTCGTCGACCACCAGGCCTTCGCGCGCGGCGGTCTCGTAGGCAATCAGCCCGAGGTCGGCGGTGGCATAGCACTGGTAGCCGGTGACGCCGCGCTCGGCGAACCAGTCGCGCAGGCTGGGCGGGAAGGCTTCGCCGCCGAACATGGCCTTCTTCACGCTGGGCAGCGCCACGCCGAGTTCGGCGGCCTTCTCCAGAATGATGCGCAGAAAGCTCGGCGTGCCGATGTAGCCCGCCGGCTGGAGCTGGGCCATGGCCTGCACCTGCTGCTCGGTCTGGCCGGTGCCGCCAGGGAACACGGTGCAGCCCAGCGCGTGGGCGCCGGTTTCCATCATCGAGCCCGCGGGCACGAAGTGGTAGCTGAAGCAATTGTGGATGAGCTCGCCGCGGCGAAACCCCGCGGCGAAGATGGCGCGCGCCATGCGCCAGTAGTCGGCCGCGCGGCCTTCGGGTTCATAGATCGGGCCGGGGCTGGCGAACACGCGCGGCATGGCGGGGCCGAAGCCGATGGCGGCAAAGCCGCCGAACACGTCGCCGCCGGCCTCGCGCGCGGCGGCCTGGGCTTCGAGCAGCTCGTGCTTGCGCACCACGGGCAGGCGCGAGAGCGCCTCGCGCGAGGTGATGGCGGCCGCATCCACGCCGCGCAGGGCGCGGGCGAAGGCGCCGGCGCGCTGCTGCGCGTGGGCGACCTGCGCGGGCAGCGCGTTCAACAGCGCGGCCTCGCGCGCGGCGGGNTCGCGGCATTCCAGCGCGTCGTAAAACTCACTCATCGCTTGGCTCGTCGGTTCGGTTGATCTGTTTTTGATAGCTCGACATGACCGGTTGGCGCTGGGGTTGGGCCAAAAATCAGGCCAACCAGCGTTTGCGGCGCTTGTAGCTCTTGACGTCGCGGAAGCTCTTGCGTTCGCCGCCGCCCATGCCGAGGTAGAACTCCTTGACGTCCTCGTTGCTGGCGAGGTCGGCGGCCGGGCCGTCCATCACCACGCGGCCCGACTCCATGATGTAGCCGTAGTCCGCATAGCGCAGCGCCATGTTGGTGTTCTGCTCGGCCAGCAGGAAGGTGACCTTTTCCTTCTCGTTGAGGTCCTTGACGATGTTGAACACCTCTTCGACGATCTGCGGCGCCAGGCCCATCGAGGGCTCGTCGAGCAGCACCACGCTGGGGTTGGCCATGAGCGCGCGGCCGATGGCGCACATCTGCTGCTCGCCGCCGGAGGTGTAGGCCGCCTGCGAGGTGCGCCGGGTCTTGAGGCGCGGGAAGTAGGCGTAGACCTTCTCCAGGTTGCGCGCGACCTCGGCCTTGTCGTGCCGGGTGTAGGCGCCGGTGAGCAGGTTCTCATCGATGGTGAGGTGGGCGAAGCAGTGGCGACCCTCCATCACCTGCACCACGCCGCGCTTGACGAGGTCGGCCGGCGTGAGGTTTTCGATGCGCTCGCCACGCAGCTCGATGCTGCCCTTGGTGACCTCGCCGCGCTCGCCCTTGAGCAGGTTGGAGACGGCCCGCAGCGTGGTGGTCTTGCCCGCGCCGTTGCCGCCGAGGATGGCGACGATGCCGCCCTCGGGCACTTTCAGCGAGACGCCCTTGAGCACGAGGATCACATGGTTGTAGATGACCTCGATGCCGTTGACGTTGAGAACGATGTTCGGTGTTTGCATGGGGGATGCCTCGTGCCAGACGGGNAGGGCTCGGGCGCGGGCCGCAAGCCCTCTCGGCTGGGGGCTCCCGCTGGCGGAAGCCCTCGTCGCGCGCAGCCCGCCCGCAGGCGGGCCGCATGCGCGGTGGATCAGCTGTCGCAGTCGGCTGCGGCGCGGCGCTGGATCTTCTTCTCGGCGGCGTACTTGTCGGCCGCGGCGNCGCACCATGGGCTTGAGGATCTGCTCGTCGGCCTGGTACCAGTCGGAGCTCCAGACGAACTTGGTGCCGTCCCAGGTGTGCATGCGCGTCCATGCGGCGCCCATGTGGTCCTGGCAGCTGGTGGAGAGGGGACGCAGCACGCCTTTGAAGCCCAGCGCGTCGAGCTTGGCCTGCGTGAGGTTGAGGTTCTCATAGCCCCAGCGCGCCTGCTCGCCGGTCATGACCTTGCCCTTGCCAAAGCGCTCCTGCGCGGCGCGAACGCCCTCTACGCCGTACATGGCGGCCTGAACCCCACGCATGTAGAGCACATCACCCACCTCTTCCTTCGGTCCGGTGCCCTGGCCCTTGGCGTGCACCTTCTCGAGGATTTCCTTGACCACGGCCGAGTTTTCTCCNGCGCCATGCTGCATCATGATGGCGTTGTAGCCCTTGGCGCCCATCCCCACGTCCTTCACGTCGGGCTCGGCGCCGGCCCACCACACGCCGTACATCTTCTCGCGCGGGTAGCCGGTGGCCTGCGCTTCCTTGAGCGCGGTGGAGTTCATCACTCCCCAACCCCACAGAACCACATAATCCGGACGGCTTTGGCGAACACGAAGCCAGGTGGCCTTNTGCTCCACGCCGGGCGCGGTCACGGGCAGCAGCTCGAGCTCGAAGCCGTGCATCTTCGCGCGCTCCTGCAGCAGCGGAATGGGCTCCTTGCCGTACGGGCTGTCGTGGTAGACCAGGGCGATTTTCTTGCCCTTGAGCTTGTCGAGGCCGCCCTCCTTCTTGCCAATGTGCTGGATGATGGTATCGGCCGCCACCCAATACGTGCCTGCCAACGGGAAATTCCATTTGAATACCCCACCATCCTGAGATTCGCTACGGCCCAAACCGGACGTGATGACAGGAATTTTGTCGATCGGTGCCTTCTCCGTCAGCGCGAAGGTGATGCCCGTGGACAGCGGCTGAAACACAGTGGCGCCGCCGTACTTGCCTTTCAAGCGCTCGTAACACTCGACACCGCGGTCGGTGGCATAGGCGGTCTCGCACTCCTCATATATGACCTTCACGCCGTTGATGCCACCACGGGCGTTGGTGAGTTTGAGATAGTCCGCAAAACCGTTCGCGAATGGAGTCCCATTGGGCGCATAAGGGCCGGTGCGGTACACCAATGAGGGAAANAACTGTTCCTTCGCCTGGGCGAAGGCCGCGGTCGAGCCCAGCGCAGCGGAGAGCCCGGCGGCCGCGACAGCCGTGGCGAGAGCGAGTTGACGAAGCTTCATGGTGNNTGTCTCCTGTTGAGTGGTTGAAGCACGGGGAAAAAGCGAAGCGCAAGGGAATCAGTGCGGGAAGGGCCACAGCCGCAGTTTCTGCTTGGCCGTGGACCAGAGCTTGGCCAGGCCGTGCGGCTCGACGATGAGGAACCAGACGATGAGCGCGCCGAACACCATGAGCTCGACGTGCGACACCAGCGCCGTGTCGACCTGCCAGCCCACCAGGCCGCCGACCCAGGGCAGGAACTGGTTGAGGAAGATGGGCAGGATCACGATGAAGGCCGCGCCGAAGAAGCTGCCCATGATCGAGCCCATGCCGCCGATGATGACCATGAACAGCAGCTGGAACGACCGGTCCACCGAGAAGGCCGCCGGCTCCCAGGAGCCCAGATGGATGAAACCCCAGAGCGCACCGGCCACGCCGATAATGAAGGAGCTCACCGCAAACGCCGAGAGCTTGGCGTACATCGGGCGGATGCCGATCACGGCGGCGGCCACGTCCATGTCGCGGATGGCCATCCACTCGCGGCCGATGGCGCTGCGCACCAGGTTCTTCGCCGCCAGCGCGAACACCACCAGCAGCGTGAGGCAGAACAGGTACTTCTGCACCGGCGTCTCGATGGGCAGGCCGAAGACCTTCAGGTTCGACACCGACACCGACCCCGAGGAGTTGTTGTTGGTGAACCAGCCGATGCGCAGGAAGGCCCAGTCGCAGAAGAACTGCGCGGCCAGCGTCGCCACCGCGAGGTACAGGCCCTTCACCCGCAGGCTGGGAATGCCGAAGAACATGCCCACCAGGGTGGCGAAGAAACCGCCGGCGAGCAGCGCGACGATGAGCGGCATGCCCTCGATGCGGATGTAGGTGTTGTAGGCCATGTAGGCCCCCACGGCCATGAACGCGCCCGAGCCCAGCGAGATCTGCCCGCAGTAGCCCACCAGGATGTTCACCCCGATGGCCGCCAGCGCCAGGATGACGAAGGGAATCAGGATGGCGCGGAACAGGTACTCGTCCACCAGCAGCGGCACGCCGGCGAAGGCGAAGGCGATGATCGCGAGCAGGGCCCAGCGGTCCTGCGCGATCGGGAAGATCTGCATGTCGGCCGCATAGGACGTCTTGAACTGGCCGTTTTCTCTGTAGAACATCTTCTTTTCCTTTGTCTCAACCCATTCGGCAATCCGCGGCCGACCCGGTGCTCCCACGGCGCCGGCTTTGCCACTCCTCCGGGAGCATCCGCTTCCCGCCGCAGGCGAGCGAGAGGGACGACGCGAAGCGGTGCAGGGGTGCTTCATGCTCAGACGCGATCGATGATCTTCTCGCCGAACAGGCCCTGCGGACGGAACAGCAGGAACACCAGCGCCAGCACATAGGCGAACCAGATTTCGATGCCGCCGCCCACGAACGGGCCCAGGTACACCTCCGAGAGCTTCTCGCCCACGCCGATGATGAGTCCGCCGATGATGGCGCCCGGCACCGAGGTGAGGCCGCCGAGGATGATCACCGGCAGCGCGCGCAGCGCCACCGTGGCCAGCGAGAACTGCACGCCGAGCTTGGAGCCCCAGATCATCCCGGCCACCAGCGCCACCACGCCCGCGACCGACCACACGATGACCCAGATGCGGTTGAGCGGAATGCCGATGGATTGCGCGGCCTGGTGGTCGTCGGCCACGGCGCGCAGCGCGCGGCCGGTGGCGGTCTTCTGGAAGAACAGCGACAGCGCCACCACCAGGGCCGCGGCGATCAGCGCGGCGATGAGGTCTTCCTTGTTGACCAGGATGCCGCTCTGGAACACCGACTCGAGCAGGAACACCGGGCCNCTGGGCATGCCGATGTCGATCTGGTAGATGTCGCTGCCAAACAGCGTCTGCCCCAGGCCCTCGATGAAATAGGTGATGCCCAGCGTGGCCATGAGCAGCGTGGTGCCCTCCTGGTTGACCAGGTGGCGCAGCGCCAGCCGCTCGATGAGCCAGGCCACGGCGAACATGATGAGGCCGGCGATCGCGAAGGCCAGCAGGTCGCTCAGGGCCTTGTAGGGCAGGCCCGTCCAGGCGGGAATCCACTCCGAGAAGCGCGCCATGGCCAGTGCGGCGAACAGCACCATGGCGCCCTGCGCGAAGTTGAACACGCCGCTGGCCTTGAAGATCAGCACGAAGCCCAGCGCGACGAGCGAATACAGCATGCCCGACATCAGTCCGCCGAGCAGGGTTTCCAGAAAGAATGCCATCGAACGGTCCTCCGGTTCAGTGGGTGGTGCCGAGGTAGGCGCGGATCACTTCCTCGTTGGTGCGCACCTCCTGCGGGGTGCCGTCGCCGATCTTCTTGCCGTAGTCGAGCACGACCACCCGGTCGGAGATGTCCATTACCACGCCCATGTCGTGCTCGATGAGCACGATGGTGGTGCCGAACTCGTCGTTGACGTCGAGGATGAAGCGGCTCATGTCCTGCTTCTCTTCCACGTTCATGCCCGCCATGGGCTCGTCGAGCAGCAGCACCTGCGGCTCCATGGCCAGCGCACGGCCCAGGTCCACGCGCTTCTGCAGGCCGTAGGGCAGCTGGCCCACGGGCGTCTTGCGGTGCGCCTGGATTTCGAGGAAGTCGATGATGTGCTCGACGAACTCGCGGTGGCGGATTTCCTCGCGCTCGGCCGGCCCCACGCGCAGCGCCTGCAGGAACAGGTTGCTTCTGATCTTGAGGTTGCGCCCGGTCATGATGTTGTCAATCACGCTCATGCCCTTGAACAGCGCCAGGTTCTGGAAGGTGCGCGCGATGCCCATCTCGGCCACCTGGCGCGAGTTCATGTGGCTGAAGGTCTGGCCGCGGAAGGTGATGCTGCCCTCGGACGGCGTGTAGACGCCGTTGATGCAGTTGAGCATGGAGCTCTTGCCCGCGCCGTTGGGGCCGATGATGGCGCGGATCTCGTGCTCGCGGACGTTGAAGGAGATGTCGGTCAGCGCCTTGACGCCGCCAAAGCGCAGGCTGATGTTGCGGATGTCGAGGATGACGTCGCCGATTTTCTTGCTCATGGTGCGTGCGTCGGTTGGGCTCAGACTCAGGCGGCGGCCTTGACGGGCGGGAACGTGCGGGTGTCGACGATGCGCAGCGTGGCGCTGACCTTGCCGGTGCGGCCGTCTTCGAACTTCACCGTGGTTTCGATGTACTGCTCGGTCTTGCCGTCGTAGAGCGCATCGACCAGCGGCTGGTACTTCTCGGCGATGAAGCCGCGGCGCACCTTGTTCGTGCGGGTGAGCTCGCCGTCGTCGGCGTCGAGCTCCTTGTGCAGCACCAGGAAGCGGCTGATCTGGCTGCCCGCGAGCAAGGCGTCCTGCGCGAGGTCGGCGTTGACCTTCTCCACGCACTCCTTGACCATGTCGTAGACCTCGGGCTTCTGCGCCAGGTCGGTGTAGCCGGCATAGGGCAGGTTGCGCCGCTCGGCCCAGTTGCCCACGGCGTCGAAGTCGATGTTGACCATCACGCAGACCTTCTCGCGACGGTCGCCATAGGCCACGACTTCCTTGATCTGCGGGAAGAACTTGAGCTTGTTCTCCACGTACTTGGGCGCGAACATGGCGCCGTCGAAGGCGCCGCCCTGCAGACGGCCCACGTCCTTGACGCGGTCGATGATCTTGAGGTGGCCGTGCGCGTCGATGAAGCCGGCGTCGCTGGTGTGGTACCAGCCGTCGTTGGTCAGCACCTCGGCGGTGGCTTCGGGGTTCTTGTAGTAGCCCTTGAGCAGGCCGGGCGACCTGACGAGGATTTCGCCGTTTTCGGCCACCTTGATCTCCACGCCGCGGCAGGGCACGCCCACCGTGTCGGCGCGCGCTTCGTGGTCGGGCTGCAGGCAGACGAACACGGCGGTTTCGGTGGAGCCGTAGAGCTGCTTGAGGTTGATGCCGATGGAGCGGTAGAAGCTGAACAGGTCCGGGCCGATGGCTTCACCCGCGGTGTAGGCCACGCGCACGCGGCTCATGCCGAGGTTGTTGCGCAGCGGGCCGTAGACGAGCAGGTCGCCCAGCGCGTAGAGCAGGCCGTTGACGGCGCCGATGGGCTTGCCGTCCATGCGGGCGGGGCCGGCCTTGCGCGCCAGGTCCATGAAGTAGTGGAACATCTTGCGCTTGAGGGCCCCGGCGTCTTCCATGCGGATCATCACGCTGGTGAGCAGGCCTTCGAACACCCGCGGCGGCGCGAAGTAGTAGGTGGGCCCGATCTCCTTCATGTCGATGGTGACGGTGGACGAGGACTCGGGGCAGTTCACCGTGTAGCCGCAGACCAGCCACTGCGCGTAGGAAAAGATGTTCTGCCCGATCCATGCCGGCGGCAGGTAGGCGAGCACGTCTTCCTCGGCGCTGAGGTGGTCGAACTCGGCGCCGGCCTGGGCGCGGTCGATCAGCGTGGCATGGGTGTGCACCACGCCCTTGGGGTTGCCGGTGGTGCCGGAGGTGAAGAACATGGCTGCCACGTCCTCGGCGCGGCCGAGCTCGACCTGCGCGGGGAAGAAGTCCGGGTGCTGTTCAGCAAACACCTTGCCCGAGGCGACGAGTTCGTCGAGCGAGGCGAGGCCGTCTTCCACATAGTTGCGCAGGCCGCGCGGGTCGTCGTAGAAGATGTGGGTGAGCTGCGGCACCTGCTCGCGCACTTCGAGCATCTTGTCCACCTGCTCCTGGTCCTCGACGAGCGCGAAGCGCACTTCGGCGTTGGTGATGGGAAACACGCATTCGGCGGCCACCGCGTCCTGGTACAGCGGCACGGGAATGGCGCCGAGCGACTGCGCCGCGAGCATGGTGGCGTAGAGCCGGGGCCGGTTGGCGCCGACGATGACGATGTGCTCGCCGCGCGCCAGGCCCGCCTGGTGCAGCCCGCAGGCGATGTGGGCGACGAGCTCGGCCATGTCGGCCCAGCGGTGCGTTTGCCAGATGCCGTATTCCTTCTCCCGCATGGCGGGGGCTTGCGGGCGTTCGGCGGCGTGCTTGAGCAGCAGGCGGGGAAAGGTGGTGAACATGGCGCGAAACGGTCTCCGAAGGGTCTTCGCTGCCGGCGGGATGGGCCGCACCCCGTCGGAATGGGCGAACTCTACGGCGGCGTTTGACGCCATGTTGTCGTTCCGCCGACAATTCAGGGGTCAATTCGCATGGGACTTTCCCTAGTGCCTGCCCTGCCCAGCCCCACGACGCGGCGCCCGCCCTGCCCAGCCTGCACCAGCGGCGGCGCGCGCCCACGCCGGCCGAACTCGCCGGCATTCCCTGGCTGGCG
This sequence comes from Burkholderiaceae bacterium, assembly GCA_013693755.1. Classification (GTDB taxonomy): domain Bacteria; phylum Pseudomonadota; class Gammaproteobacteria; order Burkholderiales; family Burkholderiaceae_C; genus Tibeticola. The sequence continues at coordinate 1,425,900 of CP059256.1, read as the reverse complement.
CTGCTGAGCGAGCCGGAGCGCGCCATCGCGGTCGAGGCGCTGCTGGTGAGCGACGCGCAGCCGGGCGACTATGTGTGCCGCGTCGGCCGGCCGGTGACGTACTGGTTCGGCGTGGTCGAAGGGCTGCTGAAGATGAGCAGCGACAACGCCCGCGGCCAGACCATGACCTATGCCGGCCTGCCGCCGGGCGGCTGGTTCGGCGAAGGCACGGCGCTCAAGCGCGAGATCTACCGCTACAACGTGCAGGCCCTGCGCGCCAGCGTGGTGGCGGGCCTGCCGGTGGATGTGTTCCACGACCTGCTCGACCATTCGCTGGGCTTCAACCGCTTCGTGATGAACCAGCTCAACGAGCGGCTGGGCCAGTTCATCGCGGCGCGCGAGATCGACCGCATGCACACGCCCGAACTGCGCGTGGCGCGCAACCTCGCCGCCCTGTTCAACCCGGTGCTCTACCCCGGCGTGGGCGAGGTGCTGCGCATCACCCAGCAGGAGCTCGCCTACCTCGTGGGCCTGTCGCGCCAGCGCGTCAACGAGGCGCTGGCGGCGCTGCAGGCGCGCGGGCTGATCCGGNTGGAATACGGCGGCCTGCGCGTGCTCGACCTCGCCGGGCTGCGCCAGGCCGACTTCTGAAGGCCCCCAGGGCCGGGCTGCGGCCAGGCCCCACCCGGAGCGCGGCGAACCCTTGGGGCGGCCCGGCGGGTTTCTGGGGCGGGCTGGAGCGGCCGCACGGGCCTGCCGGCGCACATTTTCTGGAGTTTCAAGCCGAGCCCCAGCGCCAACCGGTCGGTTTTTGCTCTTATTTTGATAGTTTGTTGACCGACCCACCCACCGCCCCACGCCACCCGGCGCACAATCGGCTCCCGCATCCGCCCGCCACCCCATGCTGCCGCGCCGCCCCACCACCGCCACCCCGCCCGCTGCCAACGCCGCCAGCGCCGACGAACCCGTTCGCCTGAACAAGCGCATGGCCGACCTGGGCCTGTGCTCGCGCCGCGAGGCCGACGCCTGGATCGAGCGCGGCTGGGTGCGCGTGGATGGTGTCGTCGCGGCCATGGGCACCAAGGTGCGCGCCGACGCCCGCATCACGGTGGACCGCGCCGCGGCGCAGGAGCAGCAGCAGCGCGTCACCATCCTGCTGCACAAGCCCATTGGCTATGTGAGCGGCCAGGCCGAAGACGGCTACGCGCCCGCGGCGAGCCTGATCAGCCCGCGCACCCACTGGCGCGAGGACGCGAGCCGGCAGCGCTTTGCACCGGCGCAGCTGCGCGGGCTCGCGCCCGCGGGGCGGCTCGACATCGACTCCACCGGGCTGCTGGTGCTCACCCAGGACGGGCGCATCGCGCGCAGCCTCATCGGCGAGGATTCGCAGGTCGAAAAGGAATACCTGGTGCGCGTGCGCTACGACCCCGCGNGCGGCCACGCCACGCCCGCTACGCTGGCCGAGCTGCGCGAGGGCGCGCCCGTCACCACCGACGTGCGCGCCGTGGTGCCGCCCGAAGCCCTTGCGCGGCTGCGCCACGGGCTCTCGCTCGACGGCGTGCGGCTCAAACCGGCGCGGGTGGACTGGCAGAACCCCGAACAGCTGCGCTTCGTGCTCACCGAGGGGCGCAAGCGGCAGATTCGCCGCATGTGCGAGCTCGTCGGCCTGACCGTGGTCGGCTTGAAGCGCGTGCGCATCGGCCGGGTGATGCTGGGCCATCTGCCGCTGGGGCAGTGGCGCTACCTCGGGCCCCACGAACGCTTCTGAACTCCGCCGCGCCGGAGAGCGCCGCGCGCCGCGCGGCACCGGCTTGAAAATCCCGTGCCCGGCCGCCATCTGGCGGTTTTGCGCGTCACACCGCGCACCGGTTTCCCTTTTCACCTCCACGACACGACGATGAGCAAACACACCCATGCCTTCCAGGCCGAGGTCGCCCAGCTGCTGCACTTGGTCACGCACTCGCTGTATTCGAACAAGGACATCTTCCTGCGCGAGCTCATTTCCAACGCGTCGGACGCCTGCGACAAGCTGCGCTTCGAGGCGCTGCACAACGCCGCGCTGTACGAGGACGCGCCCAACCTCGACATCCGCATCGCCTGGNACCGCGAGGCGCGCACACTCTCCATCACCGACAACGGCATCGGCATGAGCGAGGCCGAGGCCATCGAGCACCTGGGCACGATTGCCAAGAGCGGCACGCGCGAGTTCTTCAGCCGCCTCACCGGCGACCAGAAGCAGGATGCGCAGCTCATCGGCCAGTTCGGCGTGGGCTTTNACTCCGGCTTCATCGTGGCCGACCGCATCACCGTCGAGTCGCGCCGCGCCGGGCTCTCGGCCGACGCCGGCGTGCGCTGGAGCAGCGCGGGCACCGGCGACTTCGAGGTGGAGGCCATCACCCGCGAGGCGCGGGGCACCACCGTCACGCTGCACCTGCGCGAAGACGCGCTGGACTATGCCAACGGCTGGAAGATCAAGGAAATCGTCGGCAAGTACGCCGACCATATCGGCCTGCCCATCCTCATGGAGAAGGAAAAGTGGGAGGACGGCGCGGACGGCCAGCCCGGCAAGATGGTCAAGACCGGCGAGTGGGAAACCGTCAACCAGGCCACCGCGCTCTGGACGCGGCCCAAGAAGGACATCACCGACGAGCAGTACCGCGCCTTCTACCAGCAGATCACCCACGACTTCGAGCCGCCGCTGGCCTGGACGCACAACCGCGTCGAAGGCGCCACCGAATACACCCAGCTGCTCTACATTCCGCAGCACGCGCCGCTTGATCTGTGGCTGCGCGAGCACAAGCGCGGCCTGAAGCTGTACGTCAAGCGCGTGTTCATCATGGACGACGCCGAGGCGCTGCTCCCCAACTACCTGCGCTTCGTCAAGGGCGTGATCGACTCCAGCGACCTGCCGCTCAACGTCAGCCGCGAGCTGCTGCAGGAAAGCCGCGACACCCGCGCCATCCGCGAAGGCAACACCCGCCGCGTGCTCGCCCTGCTCGAAGACCTGGCCGCCCACGACCGCCTGCCCGAGGGCGACGCGGCGGCAGCGGTCTCCGAGGAAGACAAGGCCAAGGCCGGCCAGTACACCCGGTTCTGGAACGAGTTCGGCGCCGTGCTCAAGGAAGGCCTGGGCGAAGACCTCGGCCACCGCGATCGCATCGCCAGGCTGCTGCGCTTTGCCTCCACCACGCAGGACGCGCCCGCGGTTTCGCTGGCCGACTACAAGGCGCGCATGAAAGAGGGGCAGGAGGCCATCTACTACCTCACCGCCGAGACGCTCGCCGCCGCGCAGAGCAGCCCGCAGCTCGAAGTCTTCCGCAAGAAGGGCATCGAGGTGCTGCTCATGACCGACCGCGTGGACGAATGGGCCATGAACTTCCTCACCGACTTCGACGGCACGCCGCTGCAGTCCGTCGCGCGCGGCGAGGCCGACCTCGGCAAGCTGCAGGACGAGGCCGAGAAAAAGGCCGCCGAGGCCGCCAGCGAAGCCTTCAAGCCCGTGCTCGAACGCCTCAAGGCCGCGCTGGGCAGCCGCATCGAGGACGTGCGCGTGAGCGCCCGCCTGGTCGACAGCCCCGCCTGCCTGGTGGTGCCCGAGGGCAGCATGAGCCCGCAGCTCGCGCGCATGCTCAAGGCCGCCGGCCAGAAGGCGCCCGAAGTCAAGCCGGTGCTCGAAGTCAACCCCGCGCACGCGCTGGTGAAGAAGCTCGAAGCCGCCGAGGGCGAACGCTTCGACGACCTCGCCCACATCCTGCTCGATCAGGCCACGCTGGCCGAAGGCGGCCTGCCCGAGGACCCGGCCGCCTACGTGCGCCGCGTCAACGCCTGGCTCGCCCAAGCCTGAAGCTGTGAACAAAGCCGCCGGGGCCCAAACTTCGGCGCGCACCAGGGTCATCGCCGGCACCAGGACAGCGCGGGCGATTGTTCATAAACTCTCCAGTCACAAAACGATTTGGAGAGTTTCATGCCGAACCTTCGCTCCTTCGCTCATGCCGCGCGCCGTCGCCCGCAGGCGGCGCTGATGGCCCTGGCCCTGCTCGCGGCGGGCCCGGCGCTGGCGCAGTCCGCGCCGGCTGCCGCCCCGCACCGGCTGCGGCCGCAACCCCGTCGGCCACCTGCCCCGCCATCCTCAACCACACCATGGCGCGGCTGCAGGATGAGAAGCCGCAGAACCTCTGCCAGTACGCCGGGCAGGTGGTGCTGGTGGTCAACACCGCGAGCTTCTGCGGTTTCACGCCGCAATACAAAGGGCTCGAGGCGCTGTACGCCCGCTACAAGGACCGCGGGCTGGTGGTGCTGGGCTTCCCGTCCAACGACTTCAACCAGGAAGCCGACAGCAACCGCAAGATCGCCGAGTTCTGCGAGAACACCTACGGCGTGAAATTCCCCATGTTCGTGGCCAGCCACGTCACCGGCGACCAGGCCAACCCGCTGTTTCGCCAGCTCGCCCAGGCCACCGGCACGCGGCCGCGCTGGAACTTCTACAAATACCTGATCGCCCGCGACGGCCGCGTGGTCGATGCCTACAGCAGCATGACCGGGCCGGAAGACCGTTCCTTCGTCAGGGAAATCGAAAAACAACTTGCCATGCGCTGAGCCTCCGTGTTCATAATGCGACTACACAGTCACAAAAAGACTGTTTCGCAAACAACACTACGGAGCGTTCATGGATCACGCCGGCAGCGCCACCCCAAGCGGGGGCGGGTTCACGAAACTTTACACGCCGGAGGCGGTGCAAACGCGGAACTCTGCGGCCGCCGCGGCGCTCCCAGTGCACAAGCGCGGTGAATGCCGCGCCCCGGTTTTCCTGCTGCGAAGCCTGCGCGCCCACCTCCGGCGCGGCCAAGCCCCAGGGCGGTTCTCCTCCTCCCTCCCTCCCTCCTTCCCCCAGGGTGCTTCGCAGCAGCTTTGTATTCGGCCCCGGCCGGAGGTGCGCGATGAAGCCGCGCGTCGCCATCGTCGGCTCGGGCATCTCGGGCCTCGCGGCCGCCCACCGGCTCAGGGACCACGCCGAGGTCACCCTGTTCGAGGCCGGCCCCTATTTCGGCGGCCACACGAACACCGTGGACGTGACCCTGCCCGGCCCCGACGGCCGGCCCGTCACCCACGGTGTGGACACCGGCTTCCTGGTGTTCAACGAGCGCACCTACCCGGGGCTGATCGCGCTCTTTGCCGAGCTGGGCATTCCCACCGCCAAGTCCGACATGTCGTTCTCCGTGCAGGCGGCCGGCGTGTTCGGCCGCGGCGCGCTGGAGTGGAGCGGCTCCAACCTCGACACCGTGTTCGCCCAGCGCAGCAACCTGCTGCGGCCGCGCTTCTGGCGCATGCTGACCGACCTGCTACGCTTCAACCGCCGCGCCACCGCACTCGCCCGCACCGGCGCGGACGCACAACTCACCCAGCCGCTGGGCGACTGGCTCGACGCCGAGGGCTTCGGCACCGAGTTCCGCGACGGCTACCTGCTGCCCATGCTGGGCTGCATCTGGAGCTGCCCGACCGCGCAGATGCTGCGCTTTCCGGTGGCCACGATGATCCGCTTCTGCCACAACCACGGCCTGCTGCAGATCAGCGACCGGCCGCAGTGGTGGACGGTGGCCGGCGGTGCGCGGCAGTATGTGCAGGCCATCGTCGCGGGCCTGCGCGATGCGCGCCTGGCCACGCCGGTGACCCGCATCGAGCGCCACCCCGCGCAGCCGCGCGGCGGCGTGCGGGTGTTCACCGCCGCAGGCAGCGAGGTGTTCGACCGCCTGGTGCTGGCCACGCATTCGGACCAGGCGCTGGCCTTGCTGGCCGCGCCCAGCGACGACGAGCGCGCGCTGCTGGGTGCCATCGGCTACCAGCGCAACCTCGCCGTGCTGCACACCGACACCTCGGTGCTGCCCACGCGCGAGCGCGCCTGGGCGGCCTGGAACTACGAGCGCGCCGCCGAAGACGGCACCGAGCGCCACCGCGTCTGCCTGCACTACCTGCTCAACCGGCTGCAGCCGCTGCCCTTCGCGCAGCCGGTGATCGTCTCGCTCAACCCGGTGCGGCCCATCGACCCGGCGCAGGTGCTGCAGCGCATCGACTATGCGCACCCGGTGTTCGACCTCGCAGCCATTGCCGCGCAGCGCCGCCTGCACACGCTGCAAGGCCAGGCCCACACCTGGTATGCCGGCGCGTGGATGGGCTACGGCTTTCACGAAGACGGCCTGCAGGCGGGCCTGGCTGCGGCGCGCGCCCTGCTCGCCGCCGAAGCCGCCGCACCCGTGGGCGCGCAGGCGCAGGCCGCATGAACACCCAGCCCGCCCCGGCACCCACCGCGCCCGCGGGGCCGACCGCGCTGCTCGGCTTCGGCGAGGTGCGCCACACCCGGCTGCGGCCCACGCACCATGCCTTCGCCTACCCGACCTACTTTCTGATGCTGCCCATGCGCACGCTGCGCGCCCGCCCCGAGGCGGCGCTGGCCCTGCCGCTGAACCGCGCGGGCCGGCTCGGCTTCGACGAGCGCGACCACGGTGACGGCCGCGGCGCCGAACGCGGCGGTGCGCTCGGTTGGCTCGAAGACCTGCTGGCCGCCGAGGGCGTGGACGACGCCGACGGCGAGGTCTGGCTGCAGACCTATCCGCGGGTGCTCGGTTATGCCTTCAAACCGATGAGTTTCTGGTATGCGCACCGGGCGGACGGCAGCCTGCGCGCCATCGTGGCCGAGGTGAACAACACCTTCGGCGAACGGCACTGCTACCTGCTCGATGCGCCGCGCTGGGGCGCGGAGCTCAGCGCGCGCAAGGTGTTCCATGTCTCGCCCTTCTGCAAGGTGGAGGGGCGCTACCGCTTCCGCTTCCTGCGCACGCAGCACGACGGGGTGGAGCGCATCGTCGCCCGTGTGGAGCACGACGACGGGGACGGCCCGCTGATCCAGACCGCGCTCAGCGGTGCGCTCGAGCCCGCCAGCGCCGCCGCGCTGCGCCGCGCGTTCTGGCGCTACCCCGCGCAGAGCTTCGGCGTGATCGCCCGCATTCACTGGCATGCGCTGAGGCTGTGGCTGGCGCGCGTGCCCTTCCATTCCAAGCCCGAGCCGCCGGCCCAGGCCGTGACGCGCCAGGGCTGAACAGCAGAGCAGCCGCCCCGCTCCCGCCATCCACCCACCCCCGACGCCCCGCCCTCGCCATGAACAGCACCACCGCCCCGACCTTCACCCTGCCCTCGGACGCGCCCGCGGCGGCGCGCAGCGTGTTGCGCCTGTTGCAGCGTCTGCGCCACGGCACGCTCACCGTGCAACTGCCCGATGGCCGCAGCCACTGCTTCGGCTCCGGCGCCGCGCCGCATGCGGCCCTCACGCTGCGCAGCTGGGCGCCGTGCGCGCGCGCGCTCAAGTCCGGCGACATCGGCTTTGCCGAGGGCTACATCGCCGGCGAGTGGACCACCCCCAACCTGGCCGACCTGCTGCGCGTGCTGGTGCGCAACCGCCGCGAGGTGGAGGACGTGATCTACGGCCACTGGTGGGGCCGCGCGGCGTACCGGCTGCGCCACCTGCTCAACCGCAACACCCGCGCCAACAGCCGGCGCAACATCCACGCGCATTACGACCTGGGCAATGCTTTCTACGAGCTCTGGCTCGACGGCACGATGAACTATTCCAGCGCCTGGTTCGACGGCGATTTCGACCAGCCGCTGGCCCAGGCCCAGCACGCCAAGGTGCGGCGCGCGCTGCGCATGGCCGGCGTGCAAAGCGGCGACCGGGTGCTGGAAATCGGCTGCGGCTGGGGCGCGCTGGCCGAGATGGCGGCGGTGGAGTTCAGCGCGCAGGTCACCGGCGTGACGCTCTCCACCGAGCAGCTCGGCTACGCCCGCGCCCGCCTGGCCTGGACGGGCCAGACCGCCGACCTGCGGCTGCAGGACTACCGCGACATCGCCGACGGCGCCTTCGACGCGATTCTCTCCATCGAAATGGTCGAGGCCGTGGGCCGCGAATACTGGCCCACCTACTTCGCCACCGTGGCGCGGCTGCTCAAGTCGGGCGGTCGGGCCTGCATCCAGAGCATCGTGATCGCCGACGAACTCTGGCCACGCTACGTCGGCTCGACCGACTTCATCCAGCAGTACATCTTCCCCGGCGGCTGCCTGCCCTGCCCGCGTGAATTCCGCCGCCACGCCGAAGCCGCAGGGCTGCGCGTGGTGGACGAATTCGCCTTCGGCGCGGACTACGCCGAGACCCTGCGCCGCTGGCGCGAACGCTTCCTCGCCGAGCGCACGCGGGTGCAGGCGCTGGGCTTCGACGAGCGCTTCATCCGCACCTGGGAGTTCTACCTCGCCTACTGCGAAGCGGCGTTCGACGAAGCCAACTGCGACGTCGTGCAGTACACGCTGCAAAAGCCATGAACACCCCAGCCGCACCCGACCCGCGCGCTGGCGTGCGCGCGAGCGCGCAGCCGGCCTCGCCGCATCGGCCGAANNAAGTCATTTTTGATAGCGCCATCTCACCGGATGGCGCTGGGGTTCGGCCTGTTTTTGCTTGCAAACCTGCTGGCGAGCCCGCCCGCGGCCGCCCAGGGCAGCGCCGCGGCCGCCACGGTGGCCCCGAACCGCTGCAGCGAAGCCTTGCTGCGCGTCTGGGGCTTCGAGGTCTACACCGCGCGGCTGTGTGCGGGCGCCGACTTCCGCGCCGACGCCTTCGCGCGCGCCNCCTTCACCCTGGAGCTGCGCTACCTGCGCGCCTTCAAGGCGGCGGACATCGCGCGCCGCTCCATCGAAGAAATGCGCCGCGGAGGGCCGCTGGACGCCGCGCAGGCCCAGGCCTGGCGTGAACAGCTCGAGCGCGCCCTGCCCGACGTGCAACCCGGCGACCGCCTGACCGGCATCCACGAGCCTGGCCGCGGCGTGCGCTTCCTCTACAACGGCCAGCCGTGGNCGCAGCCCGTGGGCGACGCCGTGTTCGCCGAGCGCTTCTTCGGCATCTGGCTCGCACCGCACACCTCCGAGCCCGCGCTGCGCGAGGCGCTGCTCGCGCCGCTGGGCGCCTCCTGAAGCGGCGCCGCCCTCGCCGCCCACACCCGGCCAGCCGCCGCCGCCCAAGCCGCCCTGCAAGCCGCCTCCCCACCATGACCGCCGCCGCCCCTCTGCATGCCGCCGCCGGAAGCCCCGGACGCCGCGCGCGCGCCGGCCCCGGCGACGGCCTTCTCGCGCCGCGACGGCTGGCACTACGGCCTGCTCGGCCTGCCGCTGGCCTTCGTGGCGCTGCCGCTGTACGTCACGCTTCCGGACCACTACGCCCGCCAGTTCGGCGTGCCGCTGGCCACGCTGGGCGGCTTGCTGCTGGCGCTGCGGCTGCTCGACGCCGCGGTCGATCCGCTGCTCGGGCGCCTGGCCGATGCCTTGCTGCGCCGCGGTGCCCGCACCACGCTGGCCGCCGGCGCGCTGGCCGCGGTGGCGCTGGCCGCGGGCTTCGGTGGTCTGTTCTTCCCGCCGGTCACCCGCGGCACGGCGCTGCTGGCCTGGGCGGCGGCCGCGCTGGCCCTCACCTACGCCGCCTACAGCCTGCTGATGGTGGCGCACCAGGCTGGGGCGCGCAGCTCGGCGGCGACGAGGGGCAGCGCGCGCGCATCGTCGCCTGGCGCGAGGGGGCCGGGCTGGTGGGCGTGCTGCTGGCTTCGGCCCTGCCCGCGCTCGCCGGCCTTGGCGCCACCGCGGCGGCGCTGGCGCTCACGCTGCTGCTGGGCTGGCTGGCCTGGGCCCGCGCGCCCCGCCCGCAGGCCGCCCGCGATGCCGCGCCCACCTGGGCCGCGCTGCTGCAGCCGCTCCAACGCGCAGACTTCCGCCGGCTGCTGGCGGTGTTCCTGCTCAACGGCACGGCCAGCGCCGTGCCGGCCACGCTGATGCTGTTCTTCGTGCAGGACCGCCTGCAGGCACCGCAGAGCGCCGCGGCCGTGGCGCTGGTGGCGTACTTCGGCGCGGCCGTGCTCTCCCTGCCGCTGTGGCTGCGCCTGGTGCCGCGGCTGGGGCTGGCGCGCACCTGGCTCGCCGGCATGGGGCTGGCGGTGGCGGGCTTTTCTGGCGCGGCGCTGCTCGGCGCGGGCGACCTGGCCGGCTACTACGCCGTGTGCGTGCTCTCGGGCCTGGCGCTGGGCACGGACCTGGCCCTGCCCGGTGCGCTGCTTGCCGGCCTGATCGGCGCGCACGGCGAACGCGGCCGCAGCGACGGCGCGTATTTCGGCTGGTGGGCGCTGGCCACCAAGCTCAACCTGGCGCTGGCCGCCGGGTTGGCACTGCCGCTGCTCGCGCTGGCCGGCTACACGCCGGGCACGCGCGACCCCGCCGCGCTCGACGCCCTCAGCGCGGCGTACTGCCTGCTGCCCTGCGGCCTCAAGCTCGCGGCGGCCGCGGCGCTGCATTTCACCGTCATTCGCGCCGGCGACGCCCCGCCGGCCGCACCCCGCAAGGAGTCTCAGCCATGAAACCCGTGCCCTGCCCCACCGCCTCCGCGCCGCACGCGCCGCGCCGCCGACAGCTGCTGGCCGCACTGGGCGCCTGCGCTCTGCTGGCTGCCTGCGCCAGCCCCAGGTGGGCGACTATGCCGCCGAGCGGCCGCTGCTCGACCTGCGCAGCTACTTCAACGGCACGGTGGACGCCTGGGGCGTGTTCACCGACCGCTCGGGCAAGGTCGTCAAGCGCTTCACCGTGGTCATGGACTGCCGCTGGGAGGGCGACCGCGGCGTGCTCGACGAGGCCTTCACCTACTCCGACGGCAGCACCCAGCGGCGCATCTGGCGCCTGGTGCGCCATGCCGACGGCCGCTACAGCGGCACCGCCGACGACGTGGTCGGCAGCGCCGAAGGCCAGGCCAGCGGCAATGCCTTCAACTGGCGCTACACCCTCGCCCTGCCGGTGGACGGCCGGGTGTGGGAGGTGCAGTTCGACGACTGGATGGTCCTCATGGACGAGCGCGTGATGCTCAACAAGGCGGTGATGAGCAAATGGGGCATCCGCCTGGGCGAAGTCACGCTCGCCTTCCGCAGGCGGGCCGCATCATGAAGCCGCAGTTCCGCGAAGCCGCGCCGCTGCCCGTGCCGCGCCCCGCGCCCACGGCCGCCCCGGCACCGGGCCTGTTCGGCCCGCTCAACCCGCTGCTGACCGACTGGACCGGCCGGCGCGTGTGGCTGGTCGGCGCCTCCAGCGGCATCGGGCTGGCCACCGCGCTGGCGCTGCTGGCGCGCGGTGCGCGGGTGGTGGTCTCCGCGCGCGACGAGGTGGCCCTGCGCCGCTTTGTCGACGCCCACCCTGGCACCGACCCCCAGGGCCGCCCCTGGGCCGAAGCGGTGCCGCTGGACGTGACCGACACCGCCAGCGTCAACGCGGCTGCCCAGCGCGTGGAGGCCGGAGGCACGCCCGATCTGGTGCTCTACTGCGCCGGCACCTACAAGCCGCTGCGCGCCACCGCGTACGATCTGGCGCAGATGCTGCAGCACGACGAAGTCAACTACCGCGGCGCGCTGCGCGTGCTCGGCGCGGTGCTGCCGCCCATGCTCGCGCGCGGCAGCGGGCATGTGTCGCTCATCAGCAGCATTGCCGGCCTGCGCGGGCTGCCGCAAGGGCTGGCCTACGGGCCAACCAAGGCCGCGCTCATCCACCTGGCCGAAACCCTGTACCTGGACCTGCGCCCGAGGGGCCTGGGCGTGAGCGTGATCAACCCCGGCTTCGTGCAGACGCCGCTGACCGCGCAGAACGACTTCACCATGCCCGCGCTCATCACCCCGGCGCGCGCGGCCGAAGCCATTCTGGACGGCTGGGCGCGCGGGCGCTTCGACATCCACTTTCCGCGCCGCTTCACGCTGTGGCTGCAGCTGCTGCGCCTGCTGCCCGACCGGCTCTACTTCGCCGCGGTGCGCCGCACCACGGGCCTGTGACCATGCCGCCCNCCGACGCCGCCCTGGCCGCCGCGCGCATCCGCCAGTATTTCGAGACGCTGAGCCCCGCCGCACTCGACCGGCTCGACACCATCTACACCGAAGACGCGGCCTTCAGGNACCCGTTCAACGAGGTACGCGGCACCGCCGCCATCCGCGCCATCTTCGCGCACATGTATGCGGCGCTTGACGAGCCCGCCTTCACCGTCACCGCGGTGCTGGCCGAGGGCGACCAGGTCTTTCTGGCCTGGGATTTCCGCTTTCGCCTGCGCCGCTTCGACACCGCCACGCTGCAATGCATCCGCGGCGCAAGCCATCTGCGCCTGGCCGCCGACGGCCGCATCCGCGACCACCGCGACTACTGGGACGCCGCCGAGGAGCTGTACGAAAAACTCCCGCTGCTCGGCGGCTTGATGCGCTGGCTCAAACGGCGCGCACGGCGGTAGGTTCAGGCACCGCTGAACAAGTCCTTCGCGCGCCGCGCCGGCCTCACCGCGGCCGGCCTTTCAGCGGTAGCGCGCCAGCAGCTCGGCCGCGCCGTGGCCCAGCAGCAGCGTGTCCGCGCCCACCGCGACGAAACGCGCGCCGGCGTCGATCCAGCGCCGCGCCTCGGGCTCGCGCGTGGCCAGAATGCCCGGCGCCTTGCCCGCGGCGCGGATGCGCGCGATGCCATCGGCAATCGCGGCCTGCACCGCCGGGTGNGCCGGGCTCTCCGGGTGGCCCATGCTGGCGCTGAGGTCGGCCGGGCCGATGAACACACCGTCCACGCCCTCGGTGGCGGCGATGGCGTCGAGCTGCTCCATGGCGCGCACCGTCTCGGCCTGCACCAGCACGCAGATCTGCGCGTCGGCTTCGTGCACATAGCGCGCGTGCGCCTGCCAGCGCGAAGCGCGCGCCAGCGCACTGCCCATGCCGCGCACGCCCGCAGGGGCATAGCGCGTGGCGGCCACCACCTGCGCGGCCTGCTCGGGCGTGTCCACCATGGGCACGAGCAGGGTTTGCGCACCCAGGTCCAGGTACTGCTTGATCAAGGTCACGCCGACTTCGCCGGTGCCGATCGGCACGCGCACCACCGGGTGCGAGCGCGCGTCGCCAAACGCCTGCTGGGCGCTGGCCACCGCCTGCAGCTGGGCCAGCGTGCTGCGCACGTCGTTGGGCGCATGCTCGCCGTCGATGAGCAGCCAGTCGTAGCCGATGCCGGCCAGCAGTTCGGTGCTATAGGGGCTGGCCAGCGCGGCCCACAGGCCGATCTGCGTGCGGCCGGCGGCCAGCGCCTGCTTGAAGAGGTTGATGGGCGTGTGCATGGGGTGTGAACTCGGGTTGCGCGGCGCTCGGGGCGGCGCCAGCGGCCCCATCATGCCAAGAGCCGCGCAGCCCAGGCGGTCACGCAGGCGGCAGCGGGCGTTTCAACGCTCTGTCATGAAAGTTTCATGGGAGCGCGCGCAGGCGCCGGGGATAATTTGGCAGTCTCCTCAACCTCTCGGCCCCGCGTCGAGCAGCCGGCGCGGCTTTTGCCGTGCGCGCCCGACCGGGCCCACCGAAGCACCCACCATGCGAGCCATCAAAGAAGCCCGAAAGTTCATCGAACGCAACCCGACCGACGCCGCAGCGCTCACGCTCTCGCGTCTGGTGCTGGCGCTGGAGAAGGAAGCGGACTTTCCGCTGACGGACCTCTACAGCCGGCTCAACCACGACCAGTTCGCGCTGGCCCTGCGCGTGCTCGACGAATGGCGCCTGACCGCTACTACCTCGGCAAGGCGCGCCTGTTCGAGGTGTCCATGCTCACCCACGGCATGGCGCAGGAAACCGCGGCGGCCCCCGCTGCAGCCCCTGCGGCCGAGGCGCCGGCCGCCGACGACAAGCCCGCCAAGAAGGGCTGAGCGCGCAAAGCCACTTTCGGTTCGCCGCCCCCAAAAGCCCGCTTGGCCCAGCCAGCGGGCTTTTTCATGCGCACCCGGCCTTCTCGTGCGGGCGCACGCGCCCGCGGCTCACGCCGCGCGGGCAGGCCGCGCGCAGTCCCGCACCAACGGCCAGAAGGCTTCGAGTGGCGGGGCGGCCCGGCCGGGGCGCTTGGCGGCGTCGTCCCAGCGTCGCAGCGCGATCGCGTCGGCGCCAAAGGGCCGCAGCACGAAGCGCGCCGCGGCCGCAGCCTCCAGCGGGCCGCCTTGCAGGGTCAGGCTGCGCTGCGAGTCCTCCGACAAGGCGCGCAGATAGCGCGGGTCGGCCGCCAGCGCGCGCTTGGCGTCCACATGCAGCCGCACCGGCTCGGTGACATCGGGGCCGAACCAGCGCGCCAGCAGCTCGGCTCCACGCTGCTCGTGCCGGTCGTCGATGCCCTCGAGCGAGGGCGTGCCGGCGGCGCCGTCGATCAGGTGGCCGACGTCGTGCAGCAGGGCCGCGACGACCAGGGCCTTGCTGGCCCCGGCGCGCTGCGCCAGATCGGCGCACTGCAGCGCATGCTCGAGGTGCGACACCGGCTCGCCGGTGTAGCGCTGCAGGCCGCGCGAACGCAGCAGCGCGCGCAGCCCGTCGAGGTCTTCGGGCAACCAGAGGGTGGCGGAAGGTGTCATGACTGCGTCACTGTGCGGTCGAAGAATGACTGCCGCATGAAACCCCACGGAGCCTTTTCACATGACCGCCTCCCCTGCGCCGGGCGCTGCTCGGCACCCTGACCGGCCTGAGCCTGCTGCCCGCCCTGGTGTTTGCCCAAGGCAAGACCGAGCTGCTCGTCTACACCGCCCTGGAGGCCGACCAGATCAAGGCCTACCAGGAAGCATTCCAGAAAGACCATCCGGAAATCGAGCTGAAGTTCGTGCGTGATTCCACCGGCATCGTCACCGCCAAGCTGCTGGCGGAAAAGGCGCAGCCGCGCGCCGACGTGGTCTGGGGCCTGGCCGCGACGTCGCTGATGCTGCTGGACAAGGAAAAGATGCTCATGCCCTATGCACCCAAAGGGCTCGACGCCCTCAAGCCCACCATGCGCGATGCCGCCAACCCGCCGCACTGGGTCGGCATGGACCTGTGGTCCTCGGCCATGTGTTTCAACACGGTCGAGGCGGGCAAGAAGAACATGCCCAAACCCACGAGCTGGGCCGACCTCACCAAGCCCGCGTACAAGGGCCAGATCACCATGCCGCACCCGGCGAGCTCGGGCACCGGCTACCTGATGGTGTCGGCCTGGCTGCAGATGATGGGTGAGCAGAAGGGCTGGGAGTACATGGACGCGCTGCACCAGAACATCGGCGTCTACACCCACTCGGGCAGCAAGCCGTGCAAGCAGGCCGGCGCCGGCGAGTACGCCGTGGGCCTGAGCTTCGAGTACCGCGCCAACAAGACCAAGAAGGAAGGCGCGCCGATCGACATCGTGCTGCCCAAGGAAGGCCTGGGCTGGGACATGGAGGCTACCGGCATCCTGGCCTCGACGAAGAAGCCCGAAGCCGCCAAGGTGCTGGCCGACTGGGCCGCCNCGCGCGCGGCCAACGAGCTGTACGCGAAGAACTTCGCCGTGGTGGCCATGCCCGGCGTGCAGGGCAAGCTCGAATTCGTCGAAGGCGACGTGGAAAAGCAGCTCGCCCGCAACGACTTCAACTGGGCGGCCGCCAACCGCGAGCGCATCCTCGCCGAGTGGTCGCGCCGCTACGAGGGCAAGGCCGAGAAGCGCTGAAAAGCGGTGAGCGAAGGCCCCGGCCATGCGCATGACCTGAGCGAATCGCCGCCGGCTCGCGGTGCCGCCGTCGCGGCGGCGCCGCTGCTGCAGCTGCGCGGGCTGTCCAAGCGCTATGGGCCGCAGACGGTGGTCGACGGCATCGACCTCGACATCGGCGAGGGCGAGTTCGTCTGCCTGCTCGGCCCCTCGGGCTGCGGCAAGACCACACTGCTGCGCATGCTCTGCGGCATCGAGCCGGTCAGCAGCGGCCAGGTGCTGCTGCGCGGGCACGACATCACCCAGACGCCGCCGGCCGCGCGGGGTTTCGGCGTGGTGTTCCAGAGCTACGCGTTGTTCCCCAACCTCACGGCGATGGAGAACGTCGCCTACGGCCTGACCGGCCTCGACCGCGCGCGGCGGCAGGCCCGCGCGCAGGAGATGCTCGACCTCGTCGGCCTGGGCGCTCTGGGGGCGCGCTTTCCGTCGCAGCNNTCGGGCGGGCAGCAGCAGCGCGTGGCGCTGGCGCGCGCGCTCGCGCCCAACCCGGGCCTGCTGCTGCTCGACGAGCCGCTGTCCGCACTGGACGCGCAGGTGCGCCACAGCCTGCGCGGCGAGATCCGGCGGCTGCAGCGCGCGCTGCGCATCCCGGTGATCATGGTCACGCACGACCAGGACGAGGCGCTGGCCATGGCCGACCGGGTGGTGCTGATGGAGGCCGGCCGCATCGCCCAGCAGGCCGCGCCGGCCGCGCTGTACGTGCAGCCGGCCAGCGGCTTCGTGGCGCGCTTCATCGGGCGCATGAACCTCTGGGCCGCCGAGGCCGCCGGCCACGGGGCCGTGCGCGTGGGCGCGGGGAGGTTCGCGTCGAAGCGCCCGTCCNATGATGCGCACTGCACCGTGGGCATCCGGCCCGAGCATGTGGAGCTGCTGCCCTGGGACCACGCCCGGGCCCGCGCACGCGATGCGGCGCCGCTGCCGCCCAACCACTACGAGGGCCGGGTGGAGACGCTCACCTTCTGCGGCGCCTACCTCAGCCTGCGCCTGGTGCTGCCCGCACTCGGCCTGCACGTCGATGCCGAGTGCCCCACGCCCGCCGACGGGCATCTGCNNCCTGGCGCGAGGGCGACGCCTGCACGGTGCACCTGCGCGCGCAGGCTCTGCGCGTGCTTTTCACCTGATGCACGCGGCACCCCATNNGAGCGCCGGCCTTGCCGCATCCACCACGCGCGGGCAGCCGTTCATGACCACGGCCCGGCTGGAGCCGTGGGCGCAGACGGCGGCGNNGCGCTGGGCCTGCTGCTCGCGGGCCTGGCCTGTATCGCGCTGCCGGTGGCGGCGCTTCTGGTGCGCAGCTTCTTCGACGCCGCGGGAGNNCATGGGTCGGCCTGGACAATTTCGCGCTGGGTCCAGACGCCGAGCCTGCTCGACGCCGCCTGGCGCAGCCTGTGGCTCTCCGCCCTCAGCGCGGCGCTGACCACGGCGCTCGCCTACGGCTACGCCTATGCGCTGATGCTCACGCGCATGCCGGGCAAAGGGGTGTTTCGCGCGCTGGCGTTGGTGCCCNTGCTGGCACCCTCGCTGCTGATGGCCATCAGCCTGGTGTATCTGTTCGGCAACCAGGGGCTGCTCAAGGGCTGGATCGGCGGCCCCATCTACGGCGAGCGCGGCATCGTGCTGGGCTCGGTGCTGTGGACGTTTCCGCACGCGCTGCTGCTGCTGACCACGACGCTGGCCACGATGGACGCGCGGCTCATCGACGCGGCGCGCACGCTGGGCGCCTCGCCGTGGCGCATCTTCCGCACGGTGGTGCTGCCGGCCTCGCGCAATGGCTTGCTGATGGCCTTCGTGGTGGTGTTCGTGCTGGTGCTCACCGACTTCGGCGTGCCCAAGGTCATCGGCGGACAGGCTTCGGTGCTGGCCACGGAGCTGTACAAGCAGGTGGTGGGGCAGCAGAACTTCGCGATGGGCGCGGTGGTGAGCGTGATGCTGCTGCTGCCCGCGCTGGGGGCCTACCTCGTCGAGCGCCACCTGCGCGCGCGCCAGCGTGCGAGCCTGAGCGCGCGTGCCGTCGTGTACGAGGCGCAAGCCCACGGCTGGCGCGACGGCGCGGCCTTCGCCTACTGCGCCGTGGTGGCGCTGGCGCTGCTGGGCATGATCGCGGTGGCGGTGTTCGCCTCGCTGGCGAACTACTGGCCCTACGACCTGCGGCCCAGCCTGCGCCACTACGATTTCGACAACATGGACGGCGGCGGCTGGGCCACCTATGGCAATTCGCTGCGCATGGCGCTGGCGGTGGCCGTGCTCGGCAGCCTGGCGGCGTTCCTGAGCGCCTGGGTGGTGGACAAGCCGCGGCGGCTCGGGCCGCTGCGCGAGGCGCTGAACCTGCTGGCCACGGTGCCGCTGGCGGTGCCGGGGCTGGCGCTGGGCGTGGGCTATGTGCTGTTCTTCAATGCGCCGGGCAACCCGCTGGGCGTGGTCTACGGCACGATGGGCATTCTCGTGCTCAGCACGGTGGCGCACTATTTTTCGGTGCCGCACCTCACGCTGCTGGCGGCGCTGCGCCAGCTCGACGAGGAGTTCGAGGTGGTCGCGGCCTCGATGGGCGTGCCGTTCTGGCAGACGGTGTGGCGGGTGCACTTGCCGATCTGCCTGCCCGCGCTGGTCGAGGTGGCGGGGTATTTCTTCGTCAACGCGATGACCACGGTCTCGGCGGTGGTGTTCCTGTACGCACCGGCAACGCAACTGGCCTCGGTGGCCGTGCTCAACATGGACGACGCGGGCGACATTGCCAGCGCGGCGGCCATGGCGGTGCTGATCTTTGCCACGGCGGCGCTGGCGCGCCTGTTGTTCGCGGGGTGCAGCNGCGCCGTCGAGCGGCGCACCCAGCGCTGGCGCACGCGCGACGGCGCGGCCGGCGCCGGCAGCGCGGGCGTTTCTTCCCTTCTCTGACCTGAGCTTCATGCGTGATGTGAGTTATGACCTGGTGGTCGTCGGTGCCGGCATCGTCGGCCTGGCGCATGCCTTCGAGGGTGCGCGCCGCGGCCTGCGGGTGGCGGTGGTGGAGCGGCACACCCAGTGCGTGGGTGCGTCGGTGCGCAATTTCGGTTTCGTCACGGTCACGGGGCAGGGCGCGGGCGACACCTGGCGCCGCGCAATGGCCAGCCGCGCCATCTGGGCCGAGGCGGCGCCGCAGGCCGGCATTCGCGTGGAGCACCGCGGCCTGTGGCTGCTGGCGCGCGAGCCCGAGGCGGTGGCCGTGCTCGAGGCCTTCGTGCGCACCGACATGGGCGAAGACTGCACGCTGCACACCGCCGGCGAGGCAGCCGCCGAAGCGCCGTGGCTGCGCACCGAGCGCGCGCAGGCGGCGCTGTGGAGCCCGCATGAGTTGCGCGTGGAGTCGCGCCAGGCGCTGCCCCTGCTCACGGCCTGGCTGCAGGCCCAGCTGGGTGTGCACTTCTTCTGGGGCGAGGAGGTGCTGGAGGTCGCGCCGCCGCGCGTGCGCACGGCCTCGCGCACGCTGCAGGCCACGCGCGTGGTGCTGTGCCCGGCANCCGCCCTGGGCGGCGTGGCGGCGCCGTGGTTGCAGGGGCGCGGCCTGTCGCTGACGCGGCTGCAGATGCTGCGCGTGCGGCCGGAGGCGGGCTTTCGGCTCGGCAGCGCGGTGATGAACGAACTGAGCCTGGTGCGGTACCGCGGATATGCCGAGTTGCCGCAGGTCGCCGCGCTGCGTGAAGTGCTGGCGGCGCGCTGCGGCGACTGTCTGGCGCACGGCATTCACCTCATTGCGGTGCAGAGTGCCGACGGCACGCTGGTGGTGGGCGACTCGCACCACCCCGAGACGGCCGAAGAGCCCTTCGCCAGCGAGGCCGTGGACGGGCTGATCCTGGCGCAGCTGCGTACGACGCTGCGGCTGCAGCGCGCGGACGTGGTGCAGCGCTGGGTGGGCCACTACCCCACCGGCGCCGCCGAGGACTGCCTGATCCTCGCGCCGGAGCCGGCGCTGCGGGTGGTCGTGGTCAGCAGCGGCACGNGGGCCAGCACGGCCTTCGGCATCGCGCAGGATGTGTTCGCACAATGGTGAGGCCGGTGATGAAGAATAGCGACACCCCTCTGCAGCTGCGCCACCTCAAGGCCGTGGTCTTCGACTGGGCCGGCACCGTGGTGGATTTCGGCAGCTTCGCCCCCATGGACGCCTTCGTGCAGTTGTTCGCCAGTGAAGGCCTGCCGCTGACCCTCGACGAGGCGCGCGGCCCCATGGGCCTGCCCAAGTGGTCGCACATCGAGCCTGCTGGCNGCNTGCCCGCAGTGGCGGCGGCCTGGCAGGCCCGGCACGGGCGCGCGCCGGTGGCGGCCGACGTGNACCGGCTGCTCGCGCGCTTCGAGCCGATGAACCTCGCGGCCATCGGCGCGCATGCGGCGCTGGTGCCGGGCGCGGCGGGCGCGGTGGCGGCCCTGCGCGGCGCGGGTCTGCGCATCGGCTCCACCACCGGCTACACCCGGCCGATCATGGACGTGCTGGCCCCGCTGGCAGCCGCCCAGGGCTTTGCACCCGACCATCTGGTGTGCGCGGGCGACCTGCTCCACAGCCGGCCGAGCCCGCTGGGTGTGTATGCCAACCTCGTGACGCTGGGCGTGTGGCCGGCCCATGCGGTGGTGAAGGTGGATGACACCGTGCCCGGGCTGCTCGAGGGCGCGTACGCCGGGTGCTGGACGGTGGCCGTGCTGGCCAGCAGCAATGCCTGCGGGCTGCACGCCGAGGACTGGGCCGCGCTGGACGAGGCCGACCGCGCAGCGCACCGGGCGCAGGTGGCGCGCGCGCTCGAGCCCGGGCGGCCCGATGAGCTGATCGACACCGTGGCCGACCTGCCCGATGCGCTCGCGCGCATCGATGCACGCATCGACGCGGGCGAGCGCCCGAACGGAGCGCGGCCATGAGCGCACTCGCCCTGCCGCGCCCCGGCGCGCTCATGCTGCGCCGCCGGCAGGTGGCGCGCGCCGGCAGAGCTGCGCGGGCCGAGGCGGCGGCGCCCTTCGCGCTGGCCGCGGCCCCGCAGCGGCTGCATGCCGAGCCGCTGCGGCCGCGCGTGCCGTTGGTGGTGCGCGCGCAGATCGTGGGCTCGGTGGAGGAGGGCGTTTTCGAGCGGCTCGCGGGTGTGCTGC
The DNA here is from genome assembly GCA_013693755.1 of Burkholderiaceae bacterium. GTDB lineage: Bacteria > Pseudomonadota > Gammaproteobacteria > Burkholderiales > Burkholderiaceae_C > Tibeticola. The sequence continues at coordinate 1,405,233 of CP059256.1, read as the reverse complement.
CCGAGGGCTTTGGCCTCTGGCGCATCGGCCGCGCCTGGGCGCTCGACGGCGACGACGAGGCCTTGCACACCCTGGCACTGGCGCTGCGCTCGCGGGGCCTGTGCGGCNCCTGGCGCGACGAACGGCTGGCGGTGCGCGATGCGCAGGGGCGCCGGCTGGGCGCCATCGAGCNNGGCGCGGCCCGCGTGCTGGGCCTGCACACGCAGGCGGTGCACCTGATCGGGTGCACCGAGCGCGGCGAATTCTGGGCAGCAGCGCGCGCACACCAAGGCCGAGACCCGGGCCTGTGGGACACGCTGGTGGGTGGCCTGGTGGCCGACGGCGAGTCGGCGCTGGAGGCGCTGACCCGCGAAACGGACGAAGAAGCCGGCCTGCGCCTGGACGCGCTGACCGGGCTGCGACGCGGCCCGTCCATTCACGTGCGCTGCCCGGCGCCGGACGCGCACGGCCGTGGCTGGCGCGACGAGCAGCTCGACAGCCTGATCGCCACCGTGCCCGAGCGGCTCGCGCCGGTGAACCGCGACGGCGAGGTTGCGGCCTTCGCGCGCCTGAGCCGCACGGAGCTGCTGCAGTGGCTGCGCGAAGGGCGCTTCACCGCCGACGCCAGCGCGCTGCTCGGCCTGGTCTGCGGCGCCGAGGACTCCTGATTTCATAGCGCAATCTGACCGGTTGGCGCTGGGGTTCCGGGGATTTTTCGAAAATCCGCCGCAAAGGCACGCCCAGACGCCCGTCCCACGCCGCAGTGGTAGGCTCGCAGCCCCATGGCGCGTGAAAAACCAGTTTTGTGTGCAGCGAATGCGGCGGCAGCAGCCCGAAGTGGCTGGGCAAGTGCCCGCATTGCGGCGCGTGGAACACGCTGATCGAGTCGGTGGCCGAGACCACCGCGCCCGCGAAGAACCGCTTTGCCGCGCTGGCGCCGAGCGCGCGGCTGCAGCCCCTGGCCGCCATCGAAGCCACCGAGGTGGCGCGCACGCCCACCGGCCACGAGGAACTGGACCGCGTGCTCGGCGGCGGCATGGTCGAGGGCGCGGTGGTGCTCATCGGCGGCGACCCGGGCATCGGCAAGTCGACGCTGCTGCTGCAGGCGCTCGATGCGCTGCAGCGCGGCGGCCTCAAGACGCTCTACGTGACCGGCGAGGAAAGCGGCGCGCAGGTGGCGCTGCGTGCGCGGCGGCTGGGCATCGAGGGCTCGCAGGTGGCGGTGCTGGCCGAGACTTCGCTGGAGAGCATCCTCGCCACGCTCGAGGCCGAGCACCCCGCGGTGGCGGTGATCGACTCCATCCAGACGGTGTATTCCGAGCAGCTCAGCTCCGCGCCGGGTTCGGTGGCGCAGGTGCGCGAATGCGCCGCGCACCTCACCCGTTTCGCCAGGCNNCCGGGCGCGGCCAGCGGCGCGCCGGGCGGCACGGCCATCGTGCTGGTGGGCCATGTGACCAAGGAAGGCGCGCTGGCCGGCCCGCGCGTGCTGGAGCACATGGTGGACACGGTGCTGTACTTCGAGGGCGACACGCACAGCAGCTTCCGGCTGGTGCGCGCGATCAAGAACCGCTTTGGCGCGGTCAACGAAATCGGCGTGTTCGCCATGACCGAACGCGGCCTGCGCGGCGTGAGCAACCCGAGCGCGATCTTCCTCTCGCAGCACGCCGAGCCGGTGGCGGGCAGCTGCGTGATGGTCACGCTCGAAGGCACGCGGCCGCTGCTGGTGGAGATTCGGNCGCTGGTCGACAGCGGCGGGCCCAGCCCGCGGCGGCTCTCGGTGGGCCTGGAGCGCGACCGCCTGGCCATGCTGCTGGCGGTGCTGCACCGGCACGCGGGCGTGGCCTGCGCGNACCAGGACGTGTTCGTCAACGCCGTGGGCGGCGTGCGCATCAGCGAGCCCGCGGCCGATCTGGCGGTGATGCTGGCCATCACCTCCAGCCTGCGCGGCAAGCCGCTGCCCAAGGGCTTTGCCTTCGGCGAGGTGGGGCTGGCAGGTGAGGTGCGCCCTGCGCCGCGCGGGCAGGAACGGCTGCGCGAGGCGGCCAAGCTCGGCTTCTCGGTGGCGGTGGTGCCCAAGGCCAACGCGCCCAAGCGCCGCGAGGCCGCGTTCGAGNGGCTCACCATTCACCCGGTGGAGCGGGTGGACGAGGCGATCGAGCTGGTGCGCACGCTGGGCTGAACCTAAATCCGGCAGTTGACCGCTCGTCTTTGCTTACAGGCCCTTGTTTTCAGAGGATTTTCTGTGCTGGCTGACGTTCGCCTTTCGGGTGAGTGCGCTGCATGGCCGATCGAGCCGCCCTCGGGCGCGCAGGCGGCGTTGCAAGTCCTCGCAATGGGGCAGGCCATTGCTGCGGTTTGCGCCTTGCCTGCCCACCCGATGACAGCCCGCTCGACCATGCCCAACTGCCGGATTTAGGCTCCAGGCCGAGACCCTTGCGCCCGCGCAGCCCTCACATGCTCTTGAACAGGCCGCTGTAGCTGCGGCTGACCTCGAGCGATTGCGGGTGGCCGCGCACGGACACCAGCAGGCGGCCGCGCAGGTCGCGCGTGACGGCGCTGATGGCGTGCGCATTGACCAGCGTGGAGCGGTGGATCTGCCAGAACTGCTGCGGGTCGAGCTCGTCCACCAGCTCCTTGATGGGCTTGCGGATCAAGGCCTCCTGCCGGGCCGTCTGCACGCGGGTGTATTTCTCGTCGGAGATGAAGAACAGCACCTCGTCGACCGGAATCATCTGGATGCTCGCGCCCACGCTGGCCTGGATCCAGCGCAGATGGCGCGGTGCGCGCGCAGGGTCGAGCTGCGCGGCCAAGCGCTGCAGCAGTTCGTTCAGCGGCATGGACGCGGGCGGCTCGCCCGCCCCGGCCGCGTCGGCCCGGTCGGTCGCGGCAGCGTCACCGGCCGCCCCGCGTTCGCCCGCGCGGGAGAGCCGGCGCTGCAGCCGCTCGGCGGTGCGGCGCAGGCGCTCGGGCTCGGCGGGCTTGAGCACATAGTCCGCCGCGCCCTGCTCGAAGGCCTCGATGGCGTGCTGGTCGTAGGCGGTGATGAAGACGATCTCGCAGCCGTCCCAGTCCTCGGTGGGTGGCAACTGCAGGATCTGGCGCGCGGCCTCCACGCCGTCGAGCCCGGGCATGCGGATGTCGAGAAAGACCAGGTCAGGCCGGTGCTCGGCCACCAGCGCCACGGCCTCGGCGCCGTTGCGCGCCTCGGCCAGCACCTGCAGCTGCGGCCAGACCTCGGCCAGGCGCGCGCGCAGCTGCTCGCGCATGAGGCGCTCGTCGTCGGCGATGACGCAGCGCGCGGACGGCAGTGGCGGCAGCGCGCTCATGCCGAGGCCACCGGGTTGGGCGCGCGGTGGGTGTAGGGCACGCACAGCTGCACCCGCGTGCCTGCGGGCTCGTTGCGCTCGATGCGCAGCTCGGCCCGATCGCCATAGAGCACGTGCAGCCGCTCGCGGATGTTGGCCAGGCCCAGGCCCGTGCCGGCGGTGGCGCCCTCGCCAAAGCCCAGCCCGGTGTCGGCAACCATCACGCACAGCCGGCCGTCGCTGACCTGCGCCGCGATGTGCAGGCTGCCGCCGACATCCTTGGGTTCGAGGCCGTGGGCGATCGCGTTNTCCACCAGGCTTTGCAGCATGAGCGGCGGGAATTCGGCCGAGCGCAGNCCCTCGGGCACGTCGATCTGCACCTGCAGGCGCTCTTCCATGCGCATCTTCAGAATCTCCAGGTACGGCAGCACCATGTCCATCTCGCTGCCCAGGTTCGACACCGCGGCCACTGCGCCGTCGCGCAGATGCGGCAGCGCGCGCAGCAGGGCGATGAGCTGCTTCTGCATGCGGCTGGCGCGCGCCGGGTCGGTCTCGATGAGGTGGTCGATGGTGGCCAGCGTGTTGAACAGGAAGTGCGGTTCCACCTGCGCCTGCATGGCCGCCAGCCGCGCCTGCATCAGCTGGCGCTGCAGCTGCTCGTGCTCGGCGCGCTCGGTGGCCTCGGCCGCCTGCACCTCGGCGCGCCGCCGGCCCACGCCCATGACGCGCACGATGAGCGAGGCGAAGATCAGCAGCAGCGTGAGCGACATCATGTGCTCGCCCACGCTGAAGCCCTCGCGCATGACCACCGTCTTGGCCTGCGGCGCGGGCGGCACCGGCGGCAGCGGCGGCACCGGCTCGGAGCCTGCGGCCACCGGCGCGTCGACCACCTCGCCCTTGCTGCCGGCTGCATCCGACGGGGCCGGCGCCTCGTCCGCGGCGGCAGAGGCATTCGCCTGCTTGCGCTTGACGCGCACGCCGTCGCCGCCGATGTGCACCTCCACGTCGCCATCGGCCGAGCGCTCGCCCACCGCGTCGCGCGGCAGCTGCAGCACGGTGGTGGTGGTGCGGCCCCAGCGGGTGCTGAACGGCGGCAGGTCCGACAGAATGCCGGTGACGATGAGCGCCAGCACGGCCAGCACCGCGAGCCGCTTCCAGCTCTGCACGGCCAGCCAGTCGGCATAGCGCTGCCAGGCGNNCGCAGCAGCCGCTCCCGGGCGAGAAGCTCACGGAAAACGCCACCACGTGCTTGGGCGGCGCCTCGCCACCGGGCGGCATGGGGGCACGGGCGATCGGGGCGGAAGCGGGGGCAGCGGAGGAGCGGACATGGCCTCGCACTGTACGGCGGCTCCGTCGTCCACGGAAGCCACATGCGACGAACCGCCGGTTCAGGAGGACAGGCTGCAGGATTCGCCGATGGACGTCGGTGCGTGGTCGTGCCTGCCGATGGTCGCACGCCGCTCATGCCGCGCGGCGGCGGCCCGTAAAATGGCCGTTTCTGCCCTACTCCCACAGGAAGTTCCCCATGAGCGCAATCCCCCTCGATGGCCGACCGCGACGGCAAGATCTGGATGGACGGCCAGCTCGTGGACTGGCGCGACGCCAAAGTCCATGTGCTGACCCACACGCTGCACTACGGCTGCGGTGCGTTCGAAGGTGNNCGCGCGTACAAGACCGAGCGCGGCACGGCGATCTTCCGCCTGCAGGAGCACACCGAGCGGTTGTTCAACAGCGCCAAGATCCTGCGCATGAAGCTGCCCTTCACGCCCGAGCAGGTCAACGAAGCGCAGAAGGCCGTGGTGCGCGCCAACGCGCTGGAGAGCTGCTACATCCGCCCGCTGACCTGGATCGGCGACAAGAAGCTCGGCGTCAGCCCCAAGGGCAACACCATCCACCTGATGGTCGCCGCCTGGGCCTGGGGCGCCTACCTCGGTGAAGAGGGCATGAAGCGCGGCATCCGCGTCAAGACCAGCAGCTACACCCGCCACCACGTCAACATCACCATGACACAGGCCAAGACGGTGAGCAACTACACCAACTCCATCCTCGCCAACATGGAAGTCACCGACGAGGGCTATGACGAAGCGCTGCTGCTCGACCCCTCGGGCTTCGTGAGCGAGGGTGCGGGCGAGAACATCTTCATCGTCAAGAACGGCCTGATCTACACGCCCGACCTCTCCGCCGGCGCCCTCAACGGCATCACCCGCAACACGGTGCTGCACATCGCCAGGNACCTGGGTTACGAGGTGGTGCAGAAGCGCATCACGCGCGACGAGATCTACATCGCCGACGAAGCCTTCTTCACCGGCACGGCGGCCGAAGTCACGCCGATCCGCGAGCTCGACCGCATCGAGCTCGGCAACGGCTCGCGCGGCCCCGTGACCGAGAAGATCCAGAGCGCGTTCTTCGACATCGTCAACGGCCGCAACCCCAAGTACGCGCACTGGTTGAGCCTGGTCTGACCGAGGAGCCCCCGATGAGCAAAGCAAGCGCCGTGGTCGAACTGCTGGCTGCCGACCTCAACCGCGAGGGCGAGATCTTCTGCCCCAACCCCAAGGCCGGCATGGCCCTGTGGAACAGCCACCCCAAGGTCTACCTCGACGTCGCCTCCACCGGCGAGGCCAAGTGCCCGTACTGCGGCACCGTCTACCGCCTCAAGGCCGGCGAGCAGGTGCACGCGGCGCACTGAGAAGTTGTGAACGAACCCGCCACGCCCGCTCATCCCACCGAAAAGCGTCCACTCGGCGTTGCAAATGCTCGCCGTAGCCCGCGCTACGGCTGCGCTTTGCGCCTTGATTGGGCGCTGGCGGCCTGCTCGGACGCGTCCGATTCATTCACAACTTCTGAGCTGTCCTGAGCGGGCCCTTCGCGCCCGCTCGCTCGCGGCAGCCCAGCGGCCGCGCGGCCGGCCGACGCTCCGCGGCGTCCGCCTCCCGTCCACCCGTCCGTCACCCGGGTGACGAGCGTGCGGAGCGCCCCGGTGCGCGGCGCGCGCACTCTGCGCTATGGTTCGCGCTCGACGCTTGCCCAGCCCGCCCGCACCATGTCCGCACCGACCGCCACCCCGCCCCACACCCCCGTACGTTCCGCAGATCCGCCTCTACCAGGACTGGCTGCAGGCCCAGCGCGGCCTGGTCTTCGAGGACTACCACGCGCTCTGGCGCTGGTCCACCACCGAGCTCGATGCCTTCTGGCAAAGCATCTGGGATTACTTCGCGCTGCAGTCCNCCACGCCGCACCGCGCGGTGCTGGCGGAGAACGTCATGCCCGGCGCGGTGTGGTTTCCCGGCGCGCAGGTCAACTATGTGCAGCAGGTGTTCCGCCATGTCGCGCCCGCGCAGGCCGCGGGCCTGCCGGCCATCGTCGCGCGCAACGAGCGCGGCCGCCACACCGAGCTGAGCTGGCCCGAACTGCGCCGGCAGGTCGCCTCGCTGGCGCTGCACCTGCGCGCTGCGGGCGTGCAGCGCGGCGACCGCGTCGCCGCCTACCTGCCCAACGTGCCCGAGGCGATGGTGGCCTTCCTGGCCACCGTCTCCATCGGGGCGGTCTGGAGCATCTGCGCCCCTGACATGGGCACCGCCGCGGTGCTCGACCGCTTCCGGCAGATCGAGCCGGTGCTGCTCATCGGCTGCGACGGCGTGACCTACGGCGGCCGCGACCACGACCGCCTGGGCGTGATGGCCGAGCTGCGCGCCGCCCTGCCCAGCGTGCGCCGCGTGCTGCTGTGGGACAACCTGGGAACGGCCCAGAACGCTCCTGATTTTGGAGTGCCCACCGACGATTTCACGCTGGCGTGTGGCCGAAGCGATGCCGAAACCACCGCCTTCGAGCCCGAATGGCTGCCCTTCGACCACCCGCTGTGGATCGTCTACTCCAGCGGCACCACCGGCCTGCCCAAACCCATCGTGCACGGCCACGGCGGCACGGTGCTGGTGGCCATGGCGCTCAAGGTGCTGCACAACGACGTGGGCTGCAGCTACGCGCCCAACAGCTTCGGCGAGCGCTACCACTGGTACAGCTCCACCGGCTGGGTGATGTGGAACGCGCAGATGAGCGGCCTGCTCAACGGCACCACCTGCGTCATCTACGACGGCAACCCCGGCGGCAGCAAGGAACGGCCCGACTGGACCACGCTGTGGCGCTTCGCCGCGCAGACCGGCGTCACCTTCTTCGGCGCGGGCGCGGCCTTCTATGCCAACTGCCTCAAGGCCGGCGTGGACCTCGCGCAGTGCGGCGACCTCTCACGCATCCGCGCGCTCGGCACCACCGGCTCGCCGCTGTCGCCCGAGGCGCAGCAGTGGGGCACGGCGCAATTCCGCGCCCTGGCGAGCCGCCACGTGGAGGGCGCGAACACAGCCTCGGCAGGCAACGCCCCGAGCGCCGCGCAGGTGCATGAAGCCCAGGCCGATATCTGGTGGTGCAACATCTCCGGTGGCACCGACTTCGCCGGCGCTTTCATTGGTGGCCACCGCGGGCTGCCGCAGACCNCCGGGCGCATGCAGTGCCGCCTGCTGGGCTGCGCGGTGGAAGCCTGGAACGATGCCGGCGAGCCGGTGATCGACGCCGTGGGCGAGCTGGTTTGCACCCAGCCCATTCCCTCCATGCCGCTGTTCTTCTGGGGCGATGCGGACGGCTCGCGGTACCGCGCGAGCTATTTCGAGACCTATCCGCCCGGACATGGAAGGCATCCCGGAGGAGGTGACCTTGAAATCCGTGCCGGTGCCGTCTGGCGCCACGGCGACTGGCTGCGTGTCTACCCTGACGGCTCGTGCGTGATCTACGGCCGCAGCGACGCGACCATCAACCGCCACGGCCTGCGCATGGGCACCAGCGAGATCTACAGCGCCGTCGAGGCCCTGCCCGAGGTGCTGGATTCCATGGTGGTGGACCTCGAATACCTCGGCCGCCCGAGCTTCATGCCGCTGTTCGTGGTGCTGCGCGAAGGGCTGGCGCTGGACGACGCCCTGCGCGCGAAGATTTCCGAAGCCATCCGCCGCGCGCTCTCGCCGCGCTTCGTGCCCGACGCCATCGAGCAGGTGGCCGAGATTCCGCGCACCCTCTCGGGCAAGAAGCAGGAGCTGCCCATCAAGCGCCTGCTGCTGGGTCAGCCGCTCGAGAAGGTCATCAACAAAGAGGCCATGGCCAACCCCGCCTGCCTGGGCTGGTATGTGGACTATGCGCGCGCCTATCTCGCCGCCACCGCGGCGGCCGCCGGCTGATCCGTCGGTTACGCTCGGCCCTTCGGTGCAACCGGTTTGAAGCGAGAGAGGAGTTGCCATGTCCGGCTGCGGCTGTGAATTCGAGGCACGCAACGCGGCCGAGCGGCGCACGCTGCGCGTGTTGCTCGGCATCAACGCGCTGATGTTCGTCGTCGAGCTCGGCGCGGGCTGGTATGCGCAGTCCACCGGCCTGATGGCCGATGCGCTGGACATGTTTGCCGACGCCCTGGTCTACGGCCTGAGCCTGTGGGCCGTGGGCCGCGCCGCCGTGCACAAGGCGCGCACCGCGCGCATCAGCGGCTGGCTGCAGGTGGCCCTGGGCCTGGGCGTGCTGGTCGAAGTGGCGCGGCGCTTCGTCTGGGGCAGTGAGCCCGAAGGCGACTGGATGCTCGGCATCGGCCTGCTGGCCTTCGCCGCCAACGTGACCTGCCTGGCCTTGCTGGCGCGGCACCGCGAGGGCGAGGTGCACATGCGCGCCTCGTGGATCTTCTCCGCCAACGATGTGCTGGCCAACATGGGCGTGATGGTCGCGGGCGTGCTGGTGGACGTCACCGAGACGCGCTGGCCGGACCTGCTCATCGGCCTGCTGATCGCCGCGCTCGTCGTGCGCGGCGGCGTCACCATCCTGCGCGAAGCGCGGGCGGCCACAGCCGCGTGTCAGCGGGGTGCGGCTGAAGGGGCTGGCGCTTCAGATCTGCACCCGGCTGCCGAGCTCGATCACGCAGTTGTTGGGCAGGCGGAAATAGTCCGCGACGCTGCCGGCGTTGCGCGACAGGATGGCAAACAAGGCCTCGCGCCAGCGCGCCATGCCCGTGCCGCGCGTGGGCACGACCACCTCGCGGCTGAGGAAGTACGAGGTTTCGAACAGATTGATCGGCAGGCCCTGGGCGCGACACTGCTCGAGCGCCTGCGGAATGTCGGGCGTGTCGATGAAGCCGTACGCCACCTGGGCCCTCAGNAAGCCCGGCACCAGCGGCGTGACCCGCACCCGCTCCTCGGGCGGCACCGCGGGCACGTCTCGAAACACCACGGTGAGGATCAGGCTGCGTTCGTGCAGCACCTGGTTGTGCTTGAGGTTGTGCATCAAGGCCTGCGGCACCGTGTCCGGATTGGCCACCGCGTACACCGCGGTGCGTGCCACGCGGTGCATGCCGTCCTGGGCGAGCTGGGTGACGAAGGGCAGCAGGTCCGGGTCGTCGCGGCGGATGCTGTCGAGCAGCAGCTCGCGGCCACGGCGCCAGGTGGTCATGAGGGTGAAGATCACCGCGCCCAGCACCAACGGAAACCAGCCCCCNTGCAGGAACTTCAGCGAGGACGAAGCCACCAGCAGCAGGTCGAGCGCGAGAAAGGCCGAGGTCGCGGCGACGGCGACTGGCCACGGATAGCCCCAGGCATGACGAACGACGAAGAAGGTCAGCGCCGTGGTGATCGCCATGGTGACCGTCACCGCCATGCCGTAGGCCGACGCCAGCGCCGACGAGCTGCCGAAACCGACCACGGCCAGCAGCACCGCCACCAGCAGCAGCGCGTTGACTTCGGGCATGTAGATCTGCCCGGCCTCCCGCGCCGAGGTGTGCCGCACCTGCATGCGGGGCAACAGGCCGAGCTGGATTGCCTGCTTGGTCATCGAGAAGGCGCCGGAGATCACGGCCTGCGATGCGATGACCGTGGCCAGCGTGGCCAGCAACACCGCCGGCACCAGCCAGGCNCGGGGGAACAGCCGGTAGAACGGGTTGTCGAGCGCAGCCGGATCCCGGATCAGCAGGGCGCCCTGCCCCATGTAGTTGATGGCCAGCGCGGGGAACACCAGCACCATCCAGGTCAGCTGAACCGGCCGGCGGCCGAAGTGACCCATGTCGGCGTAGAGAGCCTCGGCGCCAGTGAAGGCCAGCAGGATGGCGCCGAGCGCGATGAACAGCCGCGGCCCTTGCGAAAACAGGAACTGCCAGGCGTGCACCGGGTTGAGCGCGGCGAGGATGGACGGCTCGCGCACGATCTCCAGCGCCCCGGTGAAGGCGAGCACGCCGAACCACAGGACGATCACGGGGCCGAACAGACGCCCGACGAGACCGGTGCCGTGGCGCTGCACGGCAAACAGCACGATCAGCACGGCCGCGGCACAGGGCACGACATAGGCTTGCAGCGCAGGNGTGACGACCTCCAGACCCTCCACCGCGCTGAGGACCGAGATGGCCGGCGTGATGACGCTGTCGCCGTAGAACAACGAGGCGCCNCGGACCCCGAGCAGCAGCAGCGCCGTGCGCCGTTTGCGGCTCTTCCCCGCCGCCTCCGAGGCCAGCGCCGTGAGCGCCAGAATGCCGCCCTCACCCCGGTTGTCCGCCCGCAGGATGAGCAGAACGTATTTGAGCGTGACGACCGACATCAGCCCCCAGAAGATCACCGACACCGCACCCACGATGTGGGCGTGCTCCAGTGGCACGCCCGCGGACGGGCCGAAGATCTCCTTCATGGTGTAGAGCGGGCTGGTGCCGATGTCGCCGTAGACGACGCCGAGGGCGCCGAGGGCGAGTGCCGCGAAGCTGTCGCGGCGGTTGCTGGAGTTCATGGCGAGCACTTGAAAACAGGACGCCCGCACTGTGCGCCGTCGCCCATCAGGAACGCATAAGGGCCAGACCGAACCCGTCGCGCACCTGAAGCGGACGAGGGCCAGCCCGGGCCTGCACGCACAGCCCCACCCCAGCCGCCATCGGGGTGCCTCGTGGAGCCGGTCGGCGGCCAGCGAGGGGCTTTCGCCATGCGAGCAGGGCAGCGGTGGGGGCAGACCAAGAGGATGAGCCGGCGCGAGGGGCTGGTCGCGCGCGCTCACTCCACCGCCAGCCGGTAGCCCACCCCGGTCTCCGTCAGCAGGTGCCGCGGCTCGGCCGGCACCGGTTCGAGCTGNGCGCGCAGCTGGCCCATGTAGAGGCGCAAGTAGTGCGTGTGCTCGGTGTATTCCAGCCCNCAGACGTCGGCCAGAAGCTGCCGGTGGGTCACCACGCGGCCCGCGCTGCGGACCAGCCGCGCCAGCAGCGCGAATTCCGTCGGCGTGAGGTGAACGGCGGCGCCGTTGACCCGCACCTCGCGCGTCGACAGATCCACCGACAGCTCCCCGTGCACATGTCGCGTGACCGCCGCCGAAAGCGCCGTGCCGCGGTGGCGCAGCGCCACGCGAATGCGCGCGAGCAGCTCGGGCACGCTGAACGGTTTGGTCAGGTAGTCGTCCGCACCCGCGTCGAGCAGGCGGATCTTCTGCTCCTCCTGGTGCCGTGCGGAGATCACGATGACGGGAACGGCGCTGTGCGCACGCACCGCGCGCACCAGATCGGCGCCGTCACCGTCGGGCAAGCCCAGGTCGAGCAGGATGACGTCGGGNGTGGCGTGGCGCGCCAGGGCCGCGGCCTCGCTCACGGACACGGCCGTCTGCACCGCCATGCCCTCGACCGACAGCGCGGCCTGCAGCATCGCGCGGATCTCCCGGTCGTCCTCGACCACCAGAACCCGAAGAGTCATCGCAACCGCCCCGTGTGCATCCGCTGCGCCGCGGCCTGGGGACACGCGCGCCACAGCGCACTCACCGCGACGCCTCCGTCGGTTGCTGCGCCGGAGCGGGCAGCGTGAGCACGAAGGCGCTGCCACCCTCGGGGCGCGGCCGGTAGTGCAGCTGCCCGCCATGCGCGCGGGCAATCGCCTGGCTTACCGCCAGGCCCAGGCCGACGCCGCGCTGCGCGCTNCGGCGCCCACGNGCAAACGCCTCAAACAGCCGGGGCTGTTCCGCCGGCGCCACGCCCGGGCCGGTGTCGAGCACCTCCAGGGTGAAACCCTGGGCGTCGCAGGCGACGGTGAGATCGACCGCCCCGGTGCTGAACTTGAACGCGTTGTCGAGCAGGTTGCCCACCAGCTGGGCCAGCAGTACCGGGTCCGCGCGCACCAGGGGCAGCCCCGCGGGCACCTGCACCCGCAGACGCCGCTGCGGGTCGCGCGCACGCATGCGGGTCACGACCGCGCCTACGATCTCCTCCAGCGACTCCCAGTCGAGCCGCAGCGACGACCCCGCGCTCGACAGCCGCACCAGTTGCAAGGTGTTTTCCGTCACCGCCGCGAGGTAGGCCGCCTCGCCGGCGATGCTTGCCAGCAGGCGGTCCTGCTCGGCCTCGGACAGCGCGCGGCGCTGGCCTTGCAGCACCGAGGTGGCGCCGATGATCGCCGCCAACGGGGTGCGCAGATCGTGCGACACCGCGGCGAGAAAGGTGCTTTGCTGCTGCTGGCGCGAGGCNTCGGCCTGGGCCTCGCGCACCGAACTGGCGAGCCGAAGCCGCCACAGCGCCTGCGCCAGCAGCGCGCACAGGGCTTGTGCATGGTCGCGGCCCTCGTCGTCGGCCGCGTCGACGTGCTCGATGCGTGCCGCCCCGATCACATGGCCCCGCTCGCCCAGGGGCAGGTACCACGCATTCAGGCCCGGCCAACGGCCGGTGCCCAGACCCAGCACGGCGGCTTCGGCGACGCAGGCACGAAGGCCCTCGCGCACGGGCTCGGGCAGCGACTGCGCGGCGACCAGGGCACCGTCGACGCCGCGCATCACCAGCAGCGTCGGGCCGGGNAAGGCCTCGGCCAGTGCGCGCTGGCCGGCGGCGAGCACCTCGTCCTCGGTGGAGGCGTTGGCGAGTTCGGTCGCCAACCCGTGGAGCTGGCGTGCGCGCCCCTCGTTGAGCCGGGCGAGCTGCATTTCACGGCGCATCACCGAGGCCAGGCGGCTGACCACCAGGGCCACGACCAGCATCGCAGCCAGCGAAATGAGCTGCTCGCGGCTTTCGACCTCGAACGTCCAGCGCGGCGGAATGAAGAAGAAGTTGAGGGCGGTCACCGCAGCCACCGCACACGCTGCGGACTGGACCCAGTCGAGGCGGTAGGAGGCGATCACCACCGCCAGCACGTAGAGCATCGCCAGGCTGGTCAGCGAAATCGCCGGGAACAACAACAAGCCCAGCGCGGTCGCTGCGCCGAGCAGCAACCCCACCAGCAACCAGCCCCGGGCGCGGGACATCGAAACGGTTGCCGACGCAACGGGAAGCTTGGTCATGCGACCAGCGTAGCACCGGGCGCATCAGGATGGCATCAGGATGGTCGTCGTCGACCCGGCCGGACCTTGCGCCCGCAGCCCGACAGGGGAGCGCCGGCGGACTCCCGTTTCAGCCAGGATGCAGTTCCGCCCGCCCCATGCGGCAGACCAGCGGCTCAACCGCTCGGCGCGGTGCGGCGCCGGTTCACCAACACGATGCCGATGGCCACGCCGGCGAGCGCCAGCAGCAGCCGCAGGCTCAGCGGCTCGTCGAGCAGCAGCACCCCGAACATCAGCGCGAACAACGGCGTGAGGAAGGTGAAGCTCGACATCTGCGTGGCCGGGTAGTGGCGCAGCATCCACATCCAGGCCAGGTAACTGGCGAACGCGCCCACCACCGTCTGCAAAGCCACCGAGGCCCAGCTCAGCGCGGAATAGTCCCAGCCCCAGCGCTCACCCAGCGCCAGCGACAGCAGCGGGCACACCAGGCTGGTGACGCCGAGCTGGTAGAACAACGATTTCTCCGCCGATACCTGCGCCACCCGCGTGGTGCGGATGGCCACCGTGGTCAGTCCCCAGAACATGCCGGCGGCCAGGCCCATGACGTCGCCGCGCCACTGGCCGGGCGCGCTTGCGTGCACGAAGCCCTCGCCAAACGCCAGCGCCACCGCACCGAAGGCCAGCGCCAGCCCCGCCCACTGCAGGCCGCGCAGGCGCTCGGCGCGCACGAACAACGGCAGCAGCAACGCCACCCAGAACGGGCTGGTGTAGAGGAACACGGTGAGCCGCGAGGCCGCGGTGTGCTGCAGGCCGAGGTAGATCATGCAGAACTCGGCGGCGAACAACAGCCCGACCCAGAGCCCCGCGCGCAGCGAGCCGTCCCGCTCGAACAACCGCACGCCGCGCCAGCGGCACCAGAGCATCAGCAGCGCGGTCGCGCCGGCCATGCGCACCGAGGCCTGCCACAGCGGTGGCATGTCGCGGCTGGCGAGCTTGATGAGGATTTGCTGAAAGCCCCAGAAGGCGCAGCAGGCCACGAGCAGCGTCATGGCCAGCGAGTCGAGGTGCGATTTGCGTTGCATCAGGCGCCGCATGGTAGAGGCGCGGCGCGCGCCGGGCCGTCGCCAAGGTGCGCGGGGCTACAGCGGATGCTCGGTGTAGAAGCGCCCGCCGTGGTAGAGCAGCGGCGAGGCGCCGCTGCGGTGGCTGCAGCGCTCGACCTCGCCGATGAAGATGACGTGGTCGCCCTCGTCGTAGCGGCTGCGGTTGAAGCACTCGAAATGCGCGGCCGCGCCGGCAATCAGCGGCGCGCCACCGGCGCCGTCGAGCACGTCCAGGCCGGCGAAGCGGTCCACGCCGCGCGTGGCAAAGCGCTCGGCCAGGGCTTTCTGGTCGGCGGCGAGCACGTTGATGGCGTAGTGCGAGCCGGCGCGAAACACCGGCAGCGAGGCCGCTGCGCGCGACAGGCTCCAGAGCACCAGCGGCGGCTGCAGCGACACCGAGTTGAAGGAGTTGGCCGTGAGCCCGACGGGCGTGCCGTCGGCGCGGCGCGCGGTGACGATGGTCACGCCGGTGGCGAACATGCCCAGCGCGGCGCGGAACTCCCGCGCGGTGAACGCGGGGGCGCGGGCGTCGGGGTGGGCTTCGGTCATGGCGGCGCGGACGTGGGGCGGGCGCGAAGTATCGCGCATCGGCGCCGACCCGCCTCGGCCTGGGGCCGCCTGCACCCGCTGGCCGCGCCAGCTTGGCGCGGGCGCTTGTTCCGCCTTGCGCTGGATCGACGCGGCCCCTGCCCGGCTCCGCTATCCTCGGGCGCGTCGCTGGCTGACCCGGGCCTAGCCCCATGTGTTCCTCTGCTCTTCCTGTTTCTTCGGTGCTTATGGCAACGCTGAATAAGTCCCCGCGATGGCGCGCGCCTGGCCGCGGGATGGGGTGCGAGGCGCAAAGCGCAGCCATAGCGGGTCCTATGGCGATCGTTTGCAAAGAGGCAACCCGCCCGCCGCCGGGATGCGCGGCACGCGAGGGACTTGTTCAGCGTTGCCTTAGGTGGCTGCTGGCGGCCTGCGGGGCGCTGGTGCTCGCGCAGGCGGCCCACGCTGCACCCGCTGCATCAGCGGCACCAGCCGCCTCGACGGCTTCGGGCGCGGGGCTGCCGGCGGGCGCCGACGTGGCGCAGCGCGGCTGCCTGGCGCTGTTGCCGCGGCTGCCGCGCGTGGAGGCGGCGCTGTGCCGCACGCTTGACCTGACGGCAGCGCCGGTGCGCTCGGTGCAGGGCCGGGTGTTGCTGCAGCGGGACGTGCACACCGCCGGCACCGAGGGCGAAGCCCGTGGCGATGCGGCCCATCCGCGCGGCCGCGGCGCGGCGCTGCGCGTGCTGGTGGTGGGCGCGATCCATGGCGACGAGCTGTCCTCGGCCTCGGTGGCGCTGCACTGGCTGCAACTGGCCGCGCGCGAAGGTGTGCAGCTCGCGCGGCCGGTGCACTGGCGCTTTCTGCCGGTGCTCAACCCCGACGGCCTGGTGGCCACACCGCCGCGACGCACCAATGCGCACGGCGTGGGCCTCAACCGCAACTTCCCCACGCCGGGCTGGGCGCGCGAGGCGCCGCGCTACTGGGAGCAGCGCACCCGCCGCGACCCGCGGCGCTGGCCCGGCCCGGCCCCGCTGTCCGAGCCCGAGAGCCGCTACCTGCACGAGCAGATGGAGCAGTTCCGCCCGCACCTGATCGTGAGCATCCATGCGCCCTACGGCGTGCTCGATTTCGACGGCCCGAGCGTGCCGCCTTCGCGCCTGGGCCGGCTCTACCTCGACCAGGTGGGCATCTACCCGGGCAGCCTGGGCAATTACGGCGGCGTGCACAAGCGCGTGCCGGTGGTGACCATCGAGCTGCCCAACGCGCTGCGCACGCCGCTCGATGCCGAGGTGCGGCAGATGTGGCTCGACCTGCTGCGCTGGATGGGCGAGCGCCTCACCCAGGGGCTGGGCGAGGGCTCCTGAGCGTTTCTTTCGAAGATTTCTCCCGGCCCCCAGCGCCAACCGGTCAGGTGGCGCTATGGTTTGATAACCCAACGCTCACGCAGGTGCGCTGCCGGCGCGCGCGCTGGCGTGCATGGCGAGCTCCACGCGGCTGCGGGCGTGGAGCTTTTCCATGATGCGGCTCACATAGTTCTTCACCGTGCCCTCGGCAAGGAACACGGTGGCCGCGATCTGCTTGTTGGACTTGCCCTGCGCGATGAGCTCCAGAATGCGCTGCTCCTTGTCCGTCAGCGGTTCGGACAGGTGGTGGCGCGGCAGCACCGGCGCTGCGCCGCCGGCGCTCACGGTGGTCGCCGCCTGGCCGGCGAGCGGCGGCACGGGCGGCGGCAGCGGCACGGGCGCACCCGGCGCGAGGCGGCGGAACTGCTCCATCACCTTGCGCGCGATGGCCGGCGACAGCCGCGACTCGCCGCGGTGCACGGCACGGATGGTGTCGAGCACCTCGGCCTCGTCGGCGTCCTTGAGCAAATAAGCCTGTGCGCCGGCGCGGATGGCTTCGAACACCAGCTCGTCATGGTCGAACGTGGTGAGCACCACCACCCGCGTGGCCGGCAGCCGCGCGGTGATCTCGCGCGTGGCCACCACGCCGCTGGCGCGCGGCATCTGCAAGTCCATCACCACCACGTCGGGCGTGGTGGCCAGCGCCTGCTCGATGGCCTCGAGGCCGTCGGCCGCCTGGCCCACCACCTCGATGTCGGGCTCGGCCGCCAGCAGCATGGCCAGCGCGCGGCGGATCAGCGGCTGGTCATCGACGATGAGCAGGCGCAGCCGTGCGGCCGCTTCGGTTCCGGGCGCGCTCATGGCTGGGGCGGCCGCCGGGCCGAAGAAGCCAGGGGCGCTGCGCGGCCGGGAGCGTCCGGCGCGTCGGGGGCCGCTGTGGCGTCGGGCGTGCGCGGGACCAGCCGCGCATACAGCTCGCCCACCAGCGCCGAGGGCAGCCGCGCGGTGAAGAAGCGCAGCATGGCCGCCACGGCCAGCGCCGCCTGCTCGGGGCTGAGGCTGGCGCCGCGCGCCACGGCTTGCAGGAGTTCGTCCATCATGGCCGCGCCTCCGCCCGGCGCGCGCGTGCTGCAAACGCCGCGCCACGCGCCACAATGCGCGGCATGCACGACGCCCCGCGACCGTTCCGTTTCCATGCCAACCCATTCATGCGCGCGAGCTTACCCCATGCGTGCCGCGCGTGCGAGTGACGAAAGGCACTGCGCGGTCATGAACCCGGCCTGGCAGCGGCTCGACCCCGCCGGCACCTGGCCGCCGCCATCGGCCTGGCCGTGGCCACGGTGACGGCGCTGGCCGCGTTGGTGGCCGCCAATTTCGCCGCCGCCACCACCGAGGCGCAGGCCCGCAGCGACGCACAGCGGCTGCTCACCCAGTTCGCCACCCAGGTCGGCCATGCGCTGGGCATGGCGGTGCAGACGCGCCGGGCCATCGTGCGCAGCACGGCCACGCAGATCGCCGCCTCGCGCGAGCACGGCGACGCCGCGCTGCGCCAGCACCTGGCCGCCGTGCNNGCGCAGTTTCCCGAGTACGCCTGGTTGGCCGTGGCCGACACCCAGTGCCACACCGTCGCCGCGACCGACCCCGCGCGCGAAGGCCAGCGCGCCAACGGCTGGTGCAGCCACGGCTTGATGGGCCCGTACATCGGCGCCAGGCGCGGCGCCGACCCGCTTCGCCCGNACGTGGACCTGTCGCAACCCCTGCTGGGCGCCGACGGCGCCGTGGTGGGCGTGGTGGGCGCGCGCCTGTCCTGGGCCTTCTTCGCGGCGCAGATCCACGTGCTGCGCGACACCTTGCACACCCGCCGCCAGCCCGAGCTGTGGCTGATCGACGCCGAGGGCACCGTGCTGCACGGCCCGCCCGAGTCGCGCGGCCGAAGCNTTCGTGCCCCCACGGCGGAGGCGGACGCGCACTGGCTGCACAGCGCGCTGGTGCCGCTCGAAGGCGACGGCGGTGCCGGCGGCCTGGGCTGGCGCGTGTGGGTGCGCGACCGCGCCAGCGAGGCCTTGCAGGCCAGCCAGACGCGGCGCTGGACGGTGTTCGGCGTGGTGCTGCTGGCCGGGCTGCTCGCCGCGGCCGGCGCGGCGCTGGCCGCGCGGCTGCTCACCCGCCGGCTCGACGTGCTGGCCACGCAGGCGCAGGCGGTGCGCGAGGGCCGGCTCACCGCGCTGCCCGCGCCCGGCGGGCACGACGAGGTGGCGCGCATCGGCGCCGCCATGGCCGACCTGGTGGGCCATCTGCAGGCCGAGCGCGAGGCGCTGCGCGCGCTCAACGCCGAGCTCGATGCCCGCGTGGCCGAGCGCACCGCGCGCATCGAGCGGCTGCAGGAGGGCGAACGCCATGCCGCCGTCACCCGCGAGCGGCTGCGCCTGGCGCGCGAGCTGCACGACACGCTGGCGCACTCCCTCATGGCGCTGCTCACGCAGATCCGCCTCATCCGCAAGCTGCGCGCCAGCCTGCCGCCCGAGGAGCTCGACGCCGAGCTCGGCCGCGCCCAGGACGTGGCCGCCAGCGGCCTGGCCGAGGCGCGCGCGGCCATCACCCAGATGCGCCACAACAGCGTGCGCGAGGTGGGGCTGGGCGCCGCGCTGGGCGAGCTGCTGGCGCGCTTTCGCGAGCGGCAGGGCCACACCGTGCACTGGCAGGCCGACCCCGCGGCCGCTGCGCTGGCCGACGAGCGCGCGGAAACCGTGTTCCGCATCGCCGAGGAGGCGCTGCACAACATCGAGCGCCATGCGCAGGCCCGCACCGTGACCGTGCGCCTGCAGGCCACCAGCGCCGCGGCGGGGCCGGCTGCGNGGGTGGCCGATGCGCCCGGCACCGAGGCAGCGGAGCGCATCGTGCTCAGCCTGGCCGACGACGGCGTGGGCTTCGACCCCGCCGCCCCGCGCACGGGCCACTACGGCCTGCGCGGCATGCAGGAGCAGGCCGCGCTGATCGCCGCGCGGCTGCGCATCGACAGCCAGCCCGGCGCGGGCACCACGCTCACGCTCGACTTTCCCGTCTGAGCCCGCGCTCAGACGGGTTGCGCGCCGGCTCACCGACCGTCACCGTCCGCCCGTCGCCTTCGCCGGTCACGTTCCGCCTGCATCGCAGCGCACGCCGGCCGCCACGTCATGTGACCTGCGCGTGCCTTCGGCATGACTTTCGGCACTGGGGCGCGCGCGGCCGCGGCCTACGCTTCATCCCAGTTCCCCGCGCCACCGCCTGCTGATGCAGACCGGGGCGGCACCGGCCGGGAGCGGGATTCAACCAGGCGTCTGCACCCGTTTTGCACACCACCGACAGGAGAACCGATCATGAACACCGCTGCTGCCACCCTCTCCCTCCCCCGCCGCGCGCTGCTGGGCACGCTGGCCGCCACCGCACTCGCGCTCGGCGCGGCCGTGCCGCTGGCGCATGCGCAGGACGAACTCGTCGTCGTCGAGCCCATGCGCGTGACCACCTACCTCAACGGCGGCATCGGCGCCGACGAGGAACAGATGATGCGCAAGGCCGCCAAGGACTGGCCGCTGCGCATGATCTTCTCGGAGAAGAAGGACAACGAGTTCGTCGCCGACGTGCGCCTGCTCGTCACCAACGCCAAGGGCGCGCCGGTGCTCATGCTGCACGGCGCCGGCCCAATGACCTACGCCATGCTGCCCGCAGGCAAGTACCGTATCAGCGCCAGCCACAAGGGCCAGACGGAAACGCGCGAAGTCACGCTCGACGGCAAGACCGGCCGCGACGTGTACTTCCACTGGACCGGCAAGGCCAAGTAAGCGCCCGCCCCGTCCCCACCCCCACCCGAGCCCGCGCGCACGCGCCGCCGTGCGCGCCGTGGCCCCCTTTTTCTCAGATTGTTCAGGAGCCCATCATGCAAAAACCGACATCGCCGTGGCCGTGTACGACAGCCATGAGAAAGCCGAAGCCGCCGTGCGCGAACTCGCCCGCGCCGGTTTCGACATGAAGAGCATCTCCATCGTCGGCAAGGACTACCACACCGAGGACCAGGTGGTCGGCTATTTCAACGCCGGCGACCGCGCCAAGTTCTTCGGCAAGCTCGGCGCCTTCTGGGGCGGCCTGGCCGGCATTCTGTTCGGCTCGGCGCTGATGTTCGTGCCCATCGTCGGCCACATCGTGGTGCTTGGCCCGCTGGCCGCAACGATTGCCGGCGGCGTGCAGGGCGCGGTGCTCGGCGGCGGTCTGTCGGCGCTGGTGGGCGCGCTCACCGCCATCGGCGTGCCCAAGGATTCGGTGCTGCGCTACGAGACCGAGCTCAAGGCCGACCGCTTCCTCGTCATCGTGCACGCCGGCGCGGGCGACATCCGCCGCGCCCATGAGCTGCTGGCCCGCTCGGGCAGCAGCGACGTGCAGGTCACACCCCCGCGGCGGCCTGAAGCCCGCGCCCGGCGCGGCGCACCCAGCCGTCTTTCACCCCTGTTTCCCGGAGCCCCCTCATGAAAACCCATCGCCTCACCCTGCTCACCGCCGCCGTTCTCGCCCTGGGCCTGCCCGCCTGGGCGCAGACCGGCAGCCCCGCCACCCGGCCGCGGCCACCGCCCCGCCGCCAAACCCGCCACCGCCCCGGCCGCGAAAGCGCCGGCGGACTGGATCGTCTGGGAGNACACCACCTACACCCCGGTGCTCGACGAGGTCAGCCAGTCGCTGGCCGATGCGCGCAAGGCCGTGGCCGCCAAGGACAACGCCCGCGCCGCCGAGGCCATGACCGCCGCCGCCCGTGCGCTGGAGAAACAGGCCGCCCAGGCCGCCAAGATGGAACAGCAGCGCGCCGTGGCCGACGAAAAGCTCGCCCGCGAAACGCGCCAGCGCATGGACAAGCTGGTCAAGCAGCTCGACGCCACGGCCGCGCAGCTCAAGGCCGGCAAGCTCGCCACCCCGGCCGCGCTGGACAAGGCGCTGACGCAGGCGCAGCGCGCCGACCTCGAGCGCCGCTGGCTGGTCACCGACGTCACGACCTGGTACCCGGTGGTGGAGCAGCCGCAGACGCACTTCCTCGCCGCCGCCGAAGCCTATGCGAAGAAGGACTACAAGGCCGCCGCCACCGAGGTGCGCAAGGCCGCCGGCTTCGTGCGCCTGGAGGCCGCGCGCGCCGTGGGTGACAGCCGCCGCGCGCTCGACGAGAGCGCCGCCGCACTCAGCGCCACCGCCAAGTCGCTGGACAAGGGCACGGTGANNAGTCGGCGCAGGACTCGACAAGTCTTCGCCCGCGCCGACCACGCGCTCGCCCTCGCCCACCGCGCCCGCGCCGCCGAGAGCTGGGCGCGCAAGGCCTACGACCAGGCCGGCTACGAGCTCAAGGCCGCTGCGCACAGCGTGGAAGCCGCCGCCGCCCGGACCGGCGACAAGGCCAAGGCCGCGGCGCAGGCCGGCGCGGCCGATGCGCGCAGCGTGGGCGACAAGCTCGCCAGCGCGGGCGTGTGGACGCGCGACGAGGTGGCCAAGGGCTTCGAGGGTTGGGCANGCGCGCTCAACCGCCTGGGCCAGGACATCGGCAGCCCGCACAAGGCCGGCAAGGTGGACGTGGGCGCCTGAAGCCCAGCCGCCCGCCCCGCGCCCGAACCCCAACCCTCATCGGAGAACCCATCATGACCACCCCGCAGAAGAACGCCGCGCACGTGCTGGTGCTCGGCGGCAATTTCGCCGGCCTGGGCTGTGCGCAGGAAGTGCGCAAGCTCGCCGGTGACGCCGCGCGCATCACCGTGGTGGACCGCAAGAGCTACCTGCTCTTCGTGCCCAACATTCCCGCCGACGTGTTCGACAACCAGGACCCCACGCTGCGCCAGCGCATGGACCTGCCCACCGTGCTGGCCAAGGACGGCATCGACTTCATCCAGGCCGAGGTGCGCGAGATCGACGTGGAGCGCCGCCGCGTGCGCATGACGCCCAACGAGCGCCCCGGCGCCGAGGACGAATGGCTGGGCTATGACTACCTCGTCGTCGCCGTGGGCGCGCGGCTGGCCTTCGAGCGCATCGAGGGCTTTGCCGAGCACGGCCACACCGTGGCCGACCTGTTCCACGGCAACCGGTTGCGCCGCCATCTGCACGAGGGCGGCTACAAGGGCGGGCCGGTGGCCATCGGTTCGGCGCGCTTTCACCAGGGCGACGGCGCCAGGNGGCTGGAGCCCTACCCCGGCGGGCGCATTCCCGACGCGCTGGCCGCCTGCGAGGGCCCGCCGGTGGAGGTGATGCTGTCCATGGCCACCTGGCTGCAGAAGCACAAGCTCGGCGACGCGAAGAAGGTCACGGTGTTCACACCGGCCGAGATGATTGCCGAGGACGCCGGCGTGACCGTGGTGGAGCAGCTGCTGGGCATTGCCTCGGCCATGGGCTTTGGCTATGTGAACAAGGGGCAGGACATCCGCCGCCTCACGGCCGAAGGCGTGGAACTCGCCAGCGGTGCGACCATCGAGGCCGAGCTCAAGATCATCTTCCCCGACTGGGTGGCGCACGACTTCCTGCGCGGCCTGCCCATCAGCGACAGCGAGGGTTTCGTCGTCACCGACCTGCTGATGCGCAACCCGCGCTACCCCAACGTGTTCGCCGCGGGCGACTGCGCCGCCGTCACCGTGCCCAAGCTCGGCGCCATCGGCCACCAGCAATGCGAGATCGTGAGCCGGCAGATCGCCAAGAGCCTCGGGCGGCTCGCGCCGGCCCAGGCCGACGCGCCGCTGGCGCCCATCGTGCTGTGCATCGGCGACATGGGCGCGGGCAAGGCTTTCTACATCCACAGCAACACCTGGTACGGCGGCGACGCGGCGGTGCTGCGCATGGGCCGCATCCCCTACCTGCTGAAGATGCGCTACCGCGACCTGTTCATGCTCACCGACGGCAAGACGCCGCCCTGGGGCGTGGACATGGCCGAGTTCATGGCCGAGGTGCTGTGAGCGCCCGGCGCTTCACGCCCCAGAAGGAGACACCACCATGCACACCTCCACCCCATCCCACGAGGCCACAGCCCGCGCGCCGCACGGCGCGGCCCATGCCGGCGCCGGCCGTGCAGCCTCACTCCGGCGCCTGCGAGCCCGCACCGGCGCGCGCTCGCGCGGCCTCACGCTCGCAACGCTGGCTGCCGCCGCGGCGCTGGCGGGCTGCACCACCACCGGCATGGGCGGCGGCGACCTGAGCCGCCCCGGCCGCGGCCCCGAGCCGGTGCTGTTCTCCTGGAAGAGCACCGACGGCGGCCTCAGCGGCACCATGACCGCCACCCTGCCGCATGCCACCTACCAGGGCCGCTTCTTCCAGATCACGCAGCAGACGCAGCGGCAGTTCATCGAACCGCTGTGGGTCGGCTGGCGCCCCGGCTGGGGCGACTGGCCCTACTGGGGCCCGGGCGACTGGGCCGACACCACGCAGTTCATCACCCGCTACAGCGGCAAGGTGGTGGCCAACCTGCAAAGCGACGGCGGCGGCCGCATGCGCTGCCGGCTGCACCTGATCGACCCGGCGCGCGGCATGAGCGGCGGTGGCGAGNGGGAGTGCCAGCTTTCGGGCGGCGGCACGATTGCGGCGCGGTTCTGAACGCCACTGCCCGGGGCGGCTCGGCCAGGGCGCGCTGGCCGGGCGCTCCCGCCGGGCGGCGCCGGGGATGGCCCGTGGGCTGGTCTGGCATGAAGCGCGGTCTTTCAAAAACCATAGCGTATGAAGACCGGTTGGCGCTGGGGTCCGGGGCAATTTTCTGAAATTTTCCGGTTGGGGTGGGTGCGGGGCGCCCGCTGGGGTTGGGTGGGTGTGCGGTCTATGGGTGTGTGGGCCTGCACAGACCGCGCGGGCGCGGCACCTCGGTTCCCCCTATCCCCGCCCTTTCCGCCCCGCCGGGGCGGAAAGGGGAGCCGATTTTGTTTCTGGTCTCGGGCTGCGCTTCTACGGCGAGTGAGGTTGCGGTGCGCCTCTTCACGCCTGCATTGGTGAACCGGCTGTCCGGGCCGGCGACGGACTCCCAGTCACCGTACATCAGCAATGTCGGGTCTGTGGCCCCTTGGCTCATTCAATGCGCTTGACGATGTCGTCCTCGAACTCACGCAGGAAGGCCTCTTGGGTCTCCGTCTGGACATAAGCCGGATTGATACGCCGCAACCGCTCGATAGCCGTGGCCGCGCTCATGCCGCCCTCCCGGATGAGCCACGCCGCCAGAATGGTTCCCGTCCGCCCGATGCCTGCCTTGCAATGAACCGCCAACACCTCGCCTTTGTCGAGCAAACGTTGCATGTGGCGAACCAGCATATACGCCTGGCCGATGGTTGGCGCTTCACGGTCGAAGATCGGCAGGTGGATATTGCGAAGCTGGTGTTCTTGGAGCTTGACCTTGTCGAGATCCTTTTCAGTGAGCGTCACCAGGTACGTGACGCCGACCTGCCGAAGCAAGCTCAGGTCGTAACCGACGTCGGCAACGACNCCTGGCTCCGCGCATCCCGCCAGGCGTCCGGGAATGATCCAGTGGAAGCCTTGCGGCCCGCGGTAGTCGGAGTAGATGGCCACGCCCACCATCGACGCCGCCTCGACAGCTCCCGCGGANGATGGAGGTAACTTTGCTGGCTTCTGAGCTGGGGCTGATGCCGGTGGGATTTGGCTCGACTCAACCACTCTCCCCGCTTCCGGTGCGAACGTCGCTGGCGCGCCAGTCGCGAGATCACCCGAGCCTGGCGGCTGTGGATTCCGGCTCTCCCGCACCACCGAATCACCAGCGGCCCCATCGATCGGAGCGGAGGTGACCACCGACGCGGCCGCTAACGGTTCGGCCCTGTCGAAGTCCGAGATGGCTCTCAGGGCCGCGGCGGGTAGCGGCGGCGGGGGTTCGACATCGTCCGCGAGGTCCTCGCGCCGCGCGTCCGGAGATGGAATGCTGAGGCTACCGGTCCTGACGAACTGCTCCGCCCAGGTGTTTTGTGGGTTCGAGAAGAACCGATCTCCGGGCCCACTGAACAAGGCTCGACCGCCTCCGATCAGCACAATGTGCTGCGCCAACCGACGCGCCTGCCCCTGGTGATGCAACGCGACCCACAACTTTGTCGATCGGCCGACCTGTCGGAGCCAGTCGATCAGCCGAACGGCGTCGGTCTCGTTCATCCCATACGTGGGTTCGTCAATCAACAGCAGTGGCGGCTTGAGCAGCACATGACCGAGGATCAGCACCGCTTTGCGCCACACCTCGGGCAGATCAAGCATGGGCACATCCAACCGGTCCGTCAGATGCTCCAGCCCATAGGTTGTCAGCATGACCCGTGCAGCTTCGCCCCACCCAGCGGGTGACTTCTCGTTTCGTCCTCGCAACGGGTGGATCAGCGCGTCGCGCAAGCTCGACTGCAGCAGCGTTGCGTGCTGCTGGACCAGCGACGGACGCCACCCATCAGCGATCAGCTTTCCTTGGAGAGTCGCCTCACCCCAGCGACGAAACAAGGCATTGCCGTCGTTCAAGCCCGCGAGCGAACGCATGAGCGTCGACTTGCCAGTTTTCACCGGCCCCATCAAGACACTGACCTCNGCCTTGGGGAGGGAGAGGGTGATGTCGCTGAGGATCACCCGCCTCCCGAAGCAAACGCCGTAGCCGTTGAGCTCTAGTACTGGGTCAGCCATCAACAATCCCAAACCGCTCGGCGCACAACGGTGGCCTCAACGTCGCCCTCACACCGCCGCCTCGATCTCCGGCAAAGCGAGCCTGGCCTTGGTCAGCGCCATCCCGAGGTTCGCGCTCTTGCGGCAGACGAAAGTCAGGATGTAGTTGGGGTACTTCTTGCCCCGCAGAAACACGTGAATGAGGTTGTCGCTGTTGACGATCACCTCTTGAAAGAAGTGGTGGTCATCGTCGGCCATCCCGCGGGCCTTCTTGAACATCTTCTCGATTAACGAGACGTTGGGGCCCGCAAACAAATCAGCGGTCGCAGCCGCCAAAAGNGAAATGACCTCCTGGGGATGAGAGTCAACGGTTTTCACCGAAAGCAACATCCCGGAACCGATGTCCACATACCCACCGGCAACACATTCCGGCACCGTTTGAATCAGCGCCGCCAATTTAGCGTCAAGCGACATACGACCTCCCATCGTTCGTGAAAAATTGCCGAATTTGGCGCTTGACACTTTGCCATTTTGAAAGGCTCTTTGCAACACATCGTTGCGCTCTTGATGTTTTCATACCCAATGGGCGTCTTTCGCAGCCTCGCAGGTACTGGCTCGCCGCCCGCGGACACGGGCCGCGTCGCGGGCTGGCATGGGTAGAGCGTCAGGCCTGTCCAGGCTCCTAGGCGCACGACTGGCGCAGCGCACGATTCGTGCGGCACGAGCACGCTGGAGCTCGTGTTCGCGAGCCACGCCAGCGCCCGCTGGCGGCACGCCCACGCGTGAGAGGTCACTACGACTGGTGGCGCACCCATCTGAGCGTGAAGGAACGCACCGCGACGCCCCGCGCCGTAGAAGCGTAGCCAGAGACCAGAAACAAAATCTGGGCTCCCCTTTCCGCCCGGCGGGGCGGAAAGGGGCGGGGGGATAGGGGGAACCGAGGTGCCGCGCCCGCGCGGTCTGTGCAGGCCCACACACCCATAGACCGCACACCCACCCAACCCCAGCGGGCGCCCCGCACCCACCCCAACCGGAAAATTTCAGAAAAAGGCGCGAACCCCAGCGCCAATCGGTCCGATTGCGCTATCGTTTTTGATTCTTCGGGTCNGTCGCCGCCGCCAGCCGGGCGCTGTTCCAGTACACGTCGTCGCCCACGCTGCCATCGGGCCGGTGGCGGTTGAGGACGCGGGCGAGGACGAACAGCAGGTCNGAGAGGCGGTTGAGGTACTGCCGCGGGGCGTCGCGCAGCGCGTCCTGCGCGCCCAGCGCCACCACCGCGCGCTCGGCGCGGCGGGCCACGGTGCGGCACACATGGGCCTGCGCGGCTGCGCGGGTACCGGCGGGCAGGATGAATTCCTGCAGCTTGGGCAGGGTGGCGTTGTGCTGGGCCAGCGCGGCGTCCAGCCCGGCCACCGCCTCGGGCTTGAGCAGTTCGAAGCCGGGGATGGAGAGCTCGCCGCCGAGGTTGAACAGCTCGTGCTGGATGCGCACCAGCAGCNNGCGCACCTCGTCGGGCATGGGTTCGCACAGCAAGAGGCCGATGTGCGAGTTGAGTTCGTCCACGTCGCCCATGGCGTGCACGCGCAGGCTGTTCTTGCTCACGCGGGTGTTGTCGCCCAGGCCGGTGGTGCCGTCGTCGCCGGTGCGGGTGGCAATCTGGGTGAGACGCTTGCCCATGGGCTCAACCCTCGGCCTGCGCGGGCGCGGTGCCGCCGAGGCGGCGCGCGTGGTCGGTGAGTTCGCCCAGCATGGCCTGCGCGGCGCTGGTGCCGAGGTCGAGCGGGGAGAAGGTGGCGTCGAGCGAGTAGGCGAGGAACATCTCGCGGTTCTTCTCGCTGCTGAGCACGTAGTTCACCAGTCGCCGAAGTCCCGGCGGTCGATGTCGCGGTAGCTCAGGATGGCGCGCTTTGGCGGCAGTGCTCCACCGCGCAGGCCGTGCGCGAGCAGCGCGGCGCGACGAGTCGGCCTTCACCAACGCCGCGCGGTCGGCCATGACAAGCACGCCGGTGAGCCCCAGCGGCGGGTTGCTCGCCGCGCAGCGCGAGGTGCCGTGACGTCGGCGGGGCCGAAGTTCGGCGCGATGCGGCTGGCGTAGATCAGGCGGATCATCGGGTCCATGGCATGAACCGCGTGCTGGCCGTCAACGGCGAGACTCACCGTCACCGCAGCGGCATCACGCGCAAGCAGCTCAACGAAGCCATTGACCAGGGCCTGTTCCCATCGACCCCGGCGCGGTCGCCGCCTTTCTTCCATGCACGCCGCTTCCACCGCCCATGAACGCCCCCACCACCATGCGCCATCTGCTGCGCTCGAAGTTCNACCTGCCGCGGGCGCCGGCATCCGCACCGGCAAGCGCGCGCTTTGGCGCGCGGGCTCGACCCGCGCGGCCTTCGTCGGCAGCGAAGGCACGCTGGGCGTCATCACCGAGCGTGCGCGTGTACCCGCTGCCCGAAGGCATCTCGGCAGCCNAATGCACCGCCGACGTTGCCGATGCGGTGCGGCTCGCCANNTCGCAGTTCGAGGTGCCGGTGATTCCGTTTGGCGTGGGCTCCTCGCTCGAAGGTGCAGATGGTCAACGCGCAAGCAAGCTCGGCCTGCGCGAAGCGCACCTGCTGCTGCATGGAGTTCCACGGCTCGCCCTCAGCGTCACCGAGCAGGCCGACCGTGCAGGCATCGCCCACGAGAACCACGGCCAGGATCTGGGCCACCACGCCCGGACCGCCCGGCTGGACCGCCGGCACAACGCCACTTCGCCGCCATCCGCCAGCCCGGCGCCGCGCCATCAGCACCGACACCTGCGGCCCATCACGCCTGGCGACTGCCTGCTCGAAGTCGTCGCCGCGGGCGAAGTCAGCNGCACCGGCACGCGCGCCTCGAAGAGCAGCGCGGGCTACGACCTCACGCGGCTCTTCGTCGGCAGCGAAGGCACGCTGGGCGTCATCACCGAGCTGAGCCTGCGCGTGTACCCGCTGCCCGAAGGCATCTCGGCGGCCATCTGCTCCTTTCCCACCATTGCCGACGCGGTGCAGACCACCATCGAAACCATCCAGCTCGGCGTGCCGATCGCGCGCTGCGAGCTCATCGACGCCAACACGGTGAAGATGGTCAACGCGCACAGCAAGCTCTCGCGCGAAGCGCACCTGCTGCTCATGGAGTTCCACGGCTCGCCCAGCAGCGTGAAGGAGCAGGCCGAGACCGTGCAGGCCATCGCCCACGAGAACCACGGCCAGGACTTCGAATGGGCCACCACGCCCNAGGCCACCCGGCTGTGGACCGCGCGGCACAACGCCTACTTCGCCGCCATCCAGAGCAAGCCCGGCTGCCGGGCGATCTCCACCGACACCTGCGTGCCCATCAGCNGCCTGGCGNGCTGCCTGCTCGATTCGGTCGCCGAGGCCGACGCCAGCGGCCTGCCTNACGTCGGCCACGTGGGCGACGGCAACTTTGCTNTCGGCAGCCCGCCCGCCGCCGAGGACNGCGCCCGCGCCGAGGGCTGCCAGCCAACCCTCGGCGCGCTCGCGCTCGGCGGCACCTGCACCGGCGAACACGGCGTGGGCCTGCACAAGATGGATTTCCTCCTCGACGAAGCCGGCCCCGGCGCCATCGACCGCGTGCCATCAAGCCGCGCGGACCCGAAGAACATCCTCAACCCGGGCAAGATCTTTGCGCTGTGAACACGGGCGCGCACTGCGCGGGGCTGTGTCGACCGGATACGCTCCTGAAACAGAAGCGCCAACCGACCGGTTGGCGCTGGGGAACGGCCAGAAAATCCGCAAAGGCCACCGCCACCAGCCGCCAAGGCCGGTGGCGCGGCGCTCACTTCTTCTTCTTCGGTGCCGGCTTGGCCGGTGCGGCCGCGGGGGCCGGTGCCTCGGCCGGGACGTAGGTTTGCGAGGGCGCGACGCCCCCATCCACGCCCAGGCGGCCGCCGCCGCCCAGGCCCTGGCCCTGTACCGTCTGGGCGCGGTAGCTGCGCAGCGCGATGACCATCTGGTTGTAGGCGTCGGTGAAGGCCGCGGCGATCACCTTGCCCTGCGCGGTGTTGGTGTAGCCGCCCAGTCCGCCGGCGCCGCCGGTGCCGAAAATGCTACCGAAGGCGCCGAAGTCGGTCTTGGAGGCGCTGCCTTCGCTGGCGGCCACCTGCACGCCGGAGCGGTTGTCCACCAGCGTGAGCAGCGCGCTGGCTTCCTTGGTGTTCATGCTGCCGCCGATGGCCGCGATCGCCCGGCCGCGGCCGCCGCCGATGAGCCCGCCCAGCGCGCCGCCGATGCCGCCGGCGTTGTCGTTGCTGAACACGATTTCGGGCGAGAGCGCATAGTCCGACGCGACCATCTGCCCGCCGCCGAAGTTGCTGCCGCCGCGCATCTGGCCGGAAGCCATCAGTTCGCGCTCGCGGTTCATGGCGTTCATGCCGGCGGCGCTGCGCTCGACGACGACGAAGCAGTTGGACTGCTGGATCAGCAGGCGCAGCAGGTTGGCCGTGGGCGGCAGCTTGTATTCGTTGCGCAGGATGGTGTACCAGCCGGCCTGCTGGTTCTCCACCAGCGACACCGTGCCCAGCGGCGAGGCGCAGCGCTCCAGCGCGCTGTTGGCATTGGCGCTGGTGCTGCCCGCGGCGCTGCCGGTGGCCACGGTCTTGGCCTCCTGGCTGCCCATTTTCATGTTGGTGGTCTCGCAGCCGGCCAGCAGCAGGCTCGCGGCGGCAACGGCGGTCAGGGCAAGGGCACGCATGGTGATGAAACTCCTCCGGGTTGAATGGGCGGGCGGATGGGGCACGCTGGTGTCGCGCCTGCGCCTTCGGCGCGCCACATCATAGACTTGCCTTGGGTCAATGCCCAGCCACCGGCCGTCGGGTGTCGCCGCAGGGACACAGCGGGTCTGCGATGCTCAGCGCCCGAACAAGCCTTTGAGCAGGTTGGCCGGGTTGGTCAACTGCTCCAGCGGGCTGGGNGGCGGGGCGCTCGGCGTTTGGTGGGTTGGCCGGCGCGGCGCCTGCATCGGCGGGCAAGCCGGCGCTGCCGCCGCGGCGGGCCCGTCCTCGCCCAGCATGGCCAGGGTGTGCGACTTGGTGCGCACGCGCACCGCCCACTCGGGCTCCCAGACGGCCTTGGGGTCGGCCGGGCGCGGCGGGTAGGCGAAATGGCTCGCCCCCCAGGCGATCATGCGCAGCATGGCGCCTTCGCTGCCGGCGAAGATGCCGCGCGGCACGCTGCACTGGGTGGTCTGCGGGGCGAGCAGCACGCGTTCCTGTGTCCAGCGCTCCAGCGTGGCATTGGGCAAGTAGTCGAACAGGCCCATGCCGGTGTCGGGCGTCTCGGCGCTGGACCACAGCACCATGTCCTCCTTGCCCACGCTGCCCATGGCATGCAGAAAGTAAGCGCGTGCTTGCGCCACGGGTCGCCAGGAGAGCGCCACTGCGTCGGTGAGCCGGCCCTGGGTCTGCAGCTCGATGGCGGGCATGAGGTCTTGCGCCGGGCCGAGGCTGAACTTCATCGAAGCCGGCACCCCCGCGCCCTGCACCCGGTGCTCGCCCACCAGGCTNCCGCCGCGCGGCGGCGTCTGCTGGTTCTGCTCGTTGGGAAAGAACACCGTGCTCGGGCCCACGCGCGGGCCGCGCTCGGGCACGTAGCGGCCGGCGAAGGCGCGCGCGAAATCCGCCAGGTTGCCGCGCGCGAGGTCGATGACACGCGGCTGGCCGGGCCGCACCTCGGTGCCGCAGCCCCAGTAGATGAGGATGCGGCCCTTGGGCGGCTCCACGTCGGCGGGCACGTCGCCGGGTTCGGATTCCCGCGGCGGCGGTGGCGCGCTGGGCGCGGGCGCGATCAGCGGCAGGCTCTCGCCCATGCGCAGGCCGGCGGGCACGAATTGCTGGGCCGGCGCGCCGGGCTGGATGCGGCTCTCCAGCGCCAGGTCGAGCACGCGCGCGGGCATGACGTGCGGCGTGCGCGCCTGCCCCCACCAGCCCTGAGCGCCGCGCGCACCGCCCGCCGCGCCGCCGCCACCACCCATCATGCCGGCGATCATGCCGCCCATGCCGCCTTGCAGGCCGTCCATCTCGGGCATGCCGGCCATGCCACCGGTGGAGGCGTCGATCCAGAGCTGCACCTTGGGCGGCCTGACGTTCTGCGCCACGGCCGGTGAGGCGGCGCTGGCCGCCAGCGCCAGCAGGGCCATCGCCCGCCCCCAGGGCGAGCGGTGGCGCGGGTGGCGCCGGCGCGCGGGGTCGAGGTTTGGCAAGGCCGGGTGACGGGTCGCGCACATGGTTCCCTCCTTCGAGTGTGGGCCAACGGCAGAGCACGCGAAGCGAAGCCTGTGCGAGCGCCAGCAGCACCGATGTCAGCGGGCGCGATGAAAGCTCGGTCGCGACGCCTTGCGCCCGCGCAGGCCGTCCCCATGGCCCCAATCAAGGCGCGAAGCGCAGCCGTAGCGGGGACTACGGCCAGCATTGCAACGCCGGGTGGGGCTTGGGGCGGGATGAGCGGGTGTGCAGGATGCGTTCACAACGTCTCAGGCCGCGCGCAGCCGCTCGATGAGGCCGTTGAGCTCGTCGAGCGAGGCAAAGTGTAGGACGAGTTCGCCCGCCTCATCCACCCGGCCGGCGCGCTTGACACGCTTTTTNACACGCACCTCGACCTCGGCGGCGAAATGGTCGGAGAGCTCCTCCTCCACGCGCTTGAGGTCGCGCGACTTCTCCTTGCGCGCCTTCTGCGGCGCCAGTGCGAACTCTGCGCCGAGCTTCTTCACCAGCGCCTCGGCTTCGCGCACCGAGAGCGACTTGGCCACGATTTGGTGGGCCGCCGTGATCTGCGCCGCGCGCTCGAGCNNGAGCAGCGCGCGCGCATGGCCCATGTCGAGGTCGCCGGCCATGAGCAGCGTCTGCACCGGCTCGGCAAGGTTGAGCAGGCGCAGCAGGTTCGACGCCGCCGATCGCGAGCGCCCCACCGCCTGCGCGGCCTGCTCGTGGGTGAAACCGAATTCGCGGATCAGCCGCTGCAGGCCCTGCGCTTCTTCCAGCGGGTTCAGGTCCTCGCGTTGCATGTTCTCGATCAACGCCATGGCGGCGGCGGCCTGGTCGTCCACCTCGCGCACCAGCACCGGCACTTCCGACAGGCCCGCCAGCGCCGCGGCGCGGAAACGCCGTTCGCCGGCGATGATTTCATACAGCGGCGCGGCGGGGTTTGCCGCATCGGCCGTGCCGCCCTGCGCGCGCCGCTGCGCGGCGTCCTCGGCGCTGAGGCGGCGCACCAGAATGGGCTGCATGATGCCCTGCGCCTTGATGGACTCGGCCAGCTCGTAGAGGGCGCCCTCGTCCATGCGGGTGCGCGGCTGGTAGCGGCCGGGCACCAGCGCATCGAGCGCGAGGCTGCGCGGTGCGCCGCCCTCGCCCGCCGCCGCGTCGGCCTCGGGCGCAGCGCGCTCGCTCACGGTGGGGCCCAGCAGGGCTTCGAGTCCGCGGCCGAGGCCTTTGGGTTTCTTGGTGACCATTCAGATCTCTCTTTCGGTATAGCCCGCCTGGCGCTGGTGACGGATGCGCAGCACGCGCACCGCCGCGCGTTCGGGCAGGTAGCGGTATTTGACGATGTAGCCACTCTTTCCGCGGTGCAGGACGAGTTCGCGCAGCCCCTGGTCGACGGGCCGGCCGATGCCTGGCTGGTGGGTGAGCACGTGCAGGCCGTCGAACGGGAAGTCGACCAGCGCCGGGGCCGTCGCGTCCCCTTGGGTCAGCAGGAAATTCACCAGGTCCTCGAGGTCGTTCCAGGCCGCTTCGGCCAGGTGCACGGTGATGGGAGACGCCATCAGAGGCTGAGGGGGAATTGGGCGTGCCCGAAAGGGCGCCGCAAAGCGCGCCCGAGAAGGCGCAGCACAGCCGTAGCGCGGGCTACGGCGCGCATTTGCAACGCCCTCGGGCGTGCTTTGGGGCGTCAAGGCGGGCATGACCGATTTTCTCTCAGCCTCAACGCTCGAGAGGGCGCCGGCCCGGGCGCTCGACGGGCTCGCCGCGCACCCGGGCCGAGNAAGTAGGCCTGCGCATCGGCCAGGGTGTAGGCGCCGTGCTCGAGCATGTCGCGCTCGGCCGCCAGGGCGTCGTGGGTGAACTGCTCACGCAGGCGCGACCGCTCGGCCGCCTCGCTGAGGGTGCGCACCATGTAGGCATGGCTGGAGATGCCGAGCCGGCGCGCATCCTCGTCGATGGCCGCCTTGAGTTCGGCCGGCAGCTTCAGGCTGGTGGCAATGGTGTGGGACATGGGCGCCTCCGGAAAAACTCCGCATGAGCATGAGGTAGTCAGCTTTGACTACCTCGCCAGTCTAGCAGCCGCGGCGCGCGCGGCCAGCCCGGCGGCGGCGCCGGCCAGCAGCACCGGGCCGCCGAAGCGCGGGTCGCCGACCAGGCGCAGCGCCATGTACAGCGCAGCGGCCGCCGCCTTGCCCGCCAGGGCGCCGGGCGACCCATGGCCCGGCAGCAGAAACACCGCGAGGCCCACGGCCACCGCGCCCGCACAGCACACCGCCACCAGCGCGCCCAGCAATGCCGCGCCCGGCGCGGAGGCCCGCACCAGCGGGCCGTGGGCGACTGCGCCACCGGCCGCGCCCGCCAGCACGGCGGGCACGGAAAACACCGGGTGCAGCAGGAAGTCGCCGGAACTGCGCACCGACAGCACCACCGTCGCACCCAGGGCCAGGGCGGCGGCTGTGGCAAACAAAACCGCGCTGCGCCCGCGGCCGGGCACACCCGGCGCACCGGGCCGTGTGGCCGCGCCTTCGTGGCCCACACCACGAAGGCCAGCGGCGCCAGCGCCAGCGCGGCCACCACCAGCAGCACGGAGAGAAGGCCCAACAGCCCGATCATGCGTTCTCTGGCGGGCAAGCCCCGCGCGCAGCGGGCGCAGCAGGGCCAGGCCTTCGGGCCAGTCGGCGAGGCCCGAGTCGGCGTTGAGATGGCCGCGTGCACCGGCCAGGACGAAGCGGCTGCCCCAGGCGGTGGCCAGCGCCGCCGCATGTTCGGCGCTGCCGTAAGAGTCGTCGCTGCTGGCGACCACGGTGGANGGCAAGGGCAGCCGCGCGCGCGCGATCGGCGCCCAGCCGGGGATGCGCTCGCGCAGGTCGGCGCGCTCGACCTCGGGCGGCGCCACCAGCAGCGCGCCGCGCACGCGGTCGGTGTGGCACGAATGCGCCGCCCACCACGCGACGAGGACGCAGCCCAGGCTGTGCGCGGCCAGCACCACGGGCTCGCGCTGTTCGAGCAGCACCTCCTCGAGCCGCGCGCTCCAGTCGCCGCGCAGCGGGCGCAGCCAGTCGTGCTGCTCCACACGGGTGAAGCCGTGCAGCGCCTCCCAGCGGCTTTGCCAGTGGCCGGGGCCGCTGCCGAGCCAGCCGGGCAGGGTCAGCACGGGGGCGAGCGGGCTCACCGGCCACCCCGCTTATTCACTTTTTGATAGCGCAACCTGACCATTTCGCGCTGGGGTTCCGGCGAAAAACCTTGAAATCTACTGAAAATCGGGCCGCTGCGCGCGCNNGACCATCTCGCGAGCGAACTCCACGAAGGCCTGGCTGCCGCGGGCCGAGGGGTCGAACACCACGCCGGGCAGGCCGTAGCTCGGCGCCTCGGCCAGGCGCACGTTGCGCGGGATGACGGTGTCGAACACCTTGGGGCCGAAGTGCGATTTGAGCTGCTCGCTGACCTGCTGCTGCAGGGTGATGCGCGGGTCGTACATCACGCGCAGCAGGCCGATGATCTTGAGTTCGGGGTTGAGGTTGGCATGCACCTGCTTGATGGTGTTGACCAGATCGGTCAGCCCCTCGAGCGCGAAATACTCGCACTGCATCGGCACGATCACGCCGTGCGCGGCGCACAAGCCGTTGAGGGTGAGCAGGCTCAGGCTGGGCGGGCAGTCCACCAGCACGAAGTCGTAATCCGCATCGACGGCGGCCAGCGCCGCCTTGAGCCGCCTCTCGCGCTGCGGCAGCGGCACGAGCTCCACCTCCGCGCCGCTGAGCTCGCGGTTCGCGCCGAGCACGGCATAGCCCGCGCGCTCGGACGCCACGGCCGCCTCGCGCACGCCGGCGGACTCGATCAGCACGTCGTACACGCTCAGCGCCAGCTCGCGCTTGTCCACGCCCGAGCCCATGGTGGCATTGCCCTGCGGGTCCAGATCGACCATGAGCACGCGCTGCCCCACCTTGGCCAGGCCGGCGGCGAGGTTGACGGTGGTGGTGGTCTTGCCCACCCCGCCCTTNTGATTGGCCACACAGAAAATCCGCGCCACGCGACCCTCCTCTGTTGCGCCCGTCGGGCGCCTTACTTCGACAAGGCCAGCTTCACGCCGAAGCCGATCAGAAACACCCCGGCGAGCTTCTCCAGCGTGCGCCCGACCACCGGCGAGGCGCGCAGCCGCGCCGCCAGCACATGCGCCAGCAGCACGACGACCGCGCCGTAGACGAAGGTCAACCCTGCAATGGTCGCCGCCATCACACCAAAGGTCAGCAGCCCCTGGTGCCGCGCCGGGTCCACGAACAGCGGGAAGAAGGCCATGTAGAACACGATGGCTTTGGGGTTGAGCAGCGTGATGGCCGCCGCCTGCCGGAAGTAGTGGCGCGGCTCGATGTGCAGCACGGGCTTGGCGCCGGGCCGGGCGGTGAGCATCTTCCAGCCCAGCCAGGCCAGATAGGCCGCACCCGCCCATTGCACGGCGGCAAAGGCCACGGGCCAGGCCGCCAGCAGCGCGGCCACGCCGGCCACGGCCATCCACATCAGCACCTGGTCGCCGGCGATGACGCCGAAGGTGGCCGCCAGGCCGGCACGCACGCCGCCTTTGCCGGTGGAGGTGATGAGCGCGAGGTTGCCCGGCCCGGGAATGGCCAGGAACAAGACCACCGCCGCGACGAAGGCGCCGTAATCCGCAATGCCGAACATGCTGGGGACTTTCTTGAGGAAGGCCGAGGCGTCGCGTCGGCCGGGGCACCGAGTTTACGTGAGCGCGGGCGGCGCGGGCGTGTCGTGCGGCGGCGCGGGCCGCATCCAGACGATGCAGCGCTCGGCGTCCAGCCCCGGCACGGTGAGCGGTTCCACGTGAAACACCGCCACCGTGGGCGGCAGCGCGGCGCGTTCGTCGTGCGGCGGCTTGCCCTTCATGGCCATCCAGATACCGCCTTCGGCCAGCGCCGCGCGCGACCAGGCGGTGAAATCCGCCAGCGACGCGAACGCCCGCGAGGCCACCACGTCGAAGCCCTGCCCTTGCGCGGCCGAGAGGCTTTCCACCCGCGCATGCAAGCCGCGCAGGTTGGGC
Organism: Burkholderiaceae bacterium; assembly: GCA_013693755.1. GTDB lineage: Bacteria > Pseudomonadota > Gammaproteobacteria > Burkholderiales > Burkholderiaceae_C > Tibeticola. Next base: position 1,367,806 of record CP059256.1, on the reverse strand, counting down.
AGGCGCAGCGCAGCGGCCACCTGCTGGACGAACGCGGCCTTCTTGGCCACGGTGTCCACGCAGGTCACGTCGATGTCCGGACAGACCAGCGCCACCACCACGCCGGGCAGGCCCGCGCCCGAACCCACGTCGAGCAGCCGCGTCCGCCGCCCGCGCACGCCCGTGCCGAGTTGGCGGCGCAGTGGCGCGATGACGGCCAGGCTGTCGAGCAGGTGGTGCGTCAGCATGTCGGCCGGGGTGCGCACGGCCGTGAGGTTGTAGACCCGGCTCCAGCGGCCGATCAGCTCGACGTACGCCAGCAAGCCGCCCAGCTGCGCCTCATCGAGCGCCAGGCCAAGCGCCGCGGCGCCCGCGCGCAGCGGCTCGCGCAGGGCGGCAATGGCCGCGTCGGTGGGCTCGGGCGCGTTCACGCGGCCGCCTGCGGGTCGGGGGTGGCGTCGGCGGCAGGCGCGTTCGCCGCGGGTCGGGCGCCGCCGAAATCCTTGTAGCCCTTCTTCTTCAGGTGGATGAGCAGCAGCGAGATCGCCGCCGGCGTCACCCCGGAGATGCGCGCCGCCTGGCCCAGGGTTTCCGGCCGGTGCCTCTGCAGCTTCTGCCGCACCTCGATCGACAGCGCGCTGACCTGGGCATAGTCCAGATCGGCCGGCAGCTTCAGGCCTTCGTGGTAGGCGGCGCGCTCCACCTCGTCCTTCTGCCGCTCGATGTAGCCGGCGTATTTCGCGGCGATCTCCACCTGCTCGACCACCGGGCCGTACAGCTCGCCCAGGGTTTCACGTGAAACCACGGGCCGGGCGTCTTCATCGCCGGCGTCGGCGGCGGGCGCCCAGCGGCCCTGCTCCAGGCTCATCAGGTCGGCATAGGCCACGTCGGGGCGGCGCAGCAGGTCGAACAGCGGGTACTCGCGCTCGATGGCCTTGCCCAGCACCCGTTCGGCCTCGGCCTCGCTGAGGATGCGCGGGTTCACCCAGGTGGACTTCAGGCGCTCGGTTTCACGTGAAACCGCGTCGCGCTTGCGGCAGAAGACCGCCCAGCGCGCATCGCCCACCAGGCCGAGACGGCGGCCGGTTTCGGTCAGTCGCAGGTCGGCGTTGTCCTCGCGCAGCTGCAGGCGGAACTCGGCCCGGCTGGTGAACATGCGGTAGGGCTCGCTCACGCCCTGGGTGACGAGGTCGTCCACCAGCACGCCAAGGTAGGCCTCGTCGCGCGCGGGCGTCCAGGCTTCGCGGCCGAGCACCTGCAGCGCGGCGTTGACCCCGGCGTACAGGCCCTGCGCCGCGGCCTCCTCGTAGCCGGTGGTGCCGTTGATCTGGCCGGCAAAGAACAGGCCGCCGATCTGCTTGGTCTCGAAGCTGCGCTTGAGCGCGCGTGGGTCGAAGTAGTCGTATTCGATGGCGTAGCCCGGGCGCAGGATGTGGGCGTTCTCCAGCCCGGGCATGCTGCGCACCATCGCGTATTGGATGTCGAACGGCAGGCTGGTGGAAATGCCGTTGGGGTAGAACTCGTGGGTCGTCAGGCCCTCGGGCTCTAGGAAGATCTGGTGGCTGTCCTTGCCGGCGAAGCGGTTGATCTTGTCCTCCACGCTCGGGCAGTAGCGCGGGCCCACGCCCTCGATCTTGCCGGTGAACATGGGGCTGCGGTCGAAGCCCGAGCGGATGATCTCGTGCGTGCGTTCGTTGGTGTGCGTGATCCAGCACGGCAGCTGGCGCGGATGCATTTCGGCGCGGCCGAGAAAGCTGAACACCGGCACCGGNTCGGGCAAGCCGCCGGGCATGCCGTCGCCGGGCTGCTCGGTGCACCTGGAGAAGTCGATGGTGCGGCCGTCGATGCGCGGCGGCGTGCCGGTCTTGAGCCGCCCCTGCGGCAGCTTGAGCTCCTTGAGACGCGCCGAGAGCGACACCGCCGGCGGGTCGCCCGCCCGCCCGGCCGCATAGTGCTGCAGGCCGACATGGATCTTGCCGTCCAGAAAGGTGCCGGCCGTCAGCACCACCGCGCGGGCCCGGAAGCGGATGCCGATCTGCGTGACCGCGCCCACCACCCGGTCGCCCGTCCCGTCCGATTCGACCATCAGGTCATCCACCGCCTGCTGGAACAACCACAGGTTCGGCTGGTTCTCCAGCCGGCGGCGGATGGCGGCCTTGTAGAGCACCCGGTCGGCCTGCGCGCGGGTGGCGCGCACCGCCGGGCCCTTGGAGCTGTTGAGGATGCGGAACTGGATGCCGGCCTCGTCGGTGGCCAGCGCCATCGCGCCGCCCAGCGCATCCACCTCCTTGACCAGATGCCCTTTGCCGATGCCGCCGATGCTGGGGTTGCAACTCATCTGCCCCAGCGTCTCGATGTTGTGGGTGAGCAGCAGCGTGCGGCAGCCCATGCGCGCGGACGCCAGCGCAGCCTCGGTGCCGGCGTGGCCGCCGCCGACGACGATGACGTCGAATTCTTCCGGGTAGAGCATGAGGAGCCTTCGGGGAGAGACAAGCAGGCCCACGCCGGGCCGCCGCCGCGCCGGCGCAGCGCGCGCCGGACAAGGGCGCGAATTTTACCGGCCCCATGCCGCGACAGCATGACCCCAGGCCCAAGCGGCCTTGGACAGCGCCCCAGGCCCCGCCGTAAGCTTGCCCGCCTGTTCGTCGTTCCCACAAGGACTCTTTGCCCATGTCACAAGCAAGCTCCCACACCGCCGCATCGCCGGCGGCCCATGCCCTGCCCTCTTACCTGCAAGCCGACCACCTCGGCCCCTGGGGCATCTACCTGCAGCAGGTGGACCGCGTCACCCCGTATCTCGGCCATCTCGCGCGCTGGGTGGAGACGCTCAAGCGGCCCAAGCGCATCCTGATCGTGGATGTGCCGATCCACCTCGACGACGGCAGCGTCGCGCACTTCGAGGGCTACCGCGTGCAGCACAACACCAGCCGCGGCCCCGGCAAGGGCGGCGTGCGCTTCCACCAGGACGTGACGCTGTCCGAAGTGATGGCGCTCTCGGCCTGGATGTCAATCAAGAACGCCGCCGTCAACGTGCCCTACGGTGGCGCCAAGGGCGGCATCCGCGTCGATCCGAAGACGCTCTCCAGCGGCGAGCTCGAACGCCTCACGCGCCGCTACACCAGCGAAATCGGCATCATCATCGGCCCGAGCAAGGACATCCCCGCGCCCGACGTCAACACCAACGAGCAGATCATGGCGTGGATGATGGACACCTACTCCATGAACGAAGGCTCCACCGCCACCGGCGTCGTCACCGGCAAGCCGGTGGACCTCGGCGGCTCGCTGGGCCGGCGCGAGGCCACGGGCCGCGGCGTCTACACCGTGGGCGTGGAGGCCGCGCGCCACCTCAAGCTCGAGGTGCNNGCGGCGCGCGTGGCGGTGCAGGGCTTCGGCAACGTGGGCTCGATCGCGGCCAAGCTGTTCGCCGAGGCCGGCGCGCGCGTCGTCGCCGTGCAGGACCATGCCGGCACGGTCTACAGCGAAGCGGGGCTGGACGTGCCCGCGCTCATGTTCCACGTGAAACAGACCGGCAGCGTCGCCGGCTTCGCTGGCGCAACCGCCCTCGCCGCCGACGCCTTCTGGGACGTGCCCTGCGACATCCTGATTCCCGCCGCGCTCGAAGGCCAGATCACCCGGGCCAACGCCGGGCGCATCCAGGCGCGGCTGGTCATCGAGGGCGCCAACGGCCCCACCACGCCCGAGGCCGACGACATCCTGCGCGACCGCGGCGTGCTCGTCGTGCCCGACGTGATCGCCAACGCCGGCGGCGTGACCGTGAGCTACTTCGAGTGGGTGCAGGACTTCTCCAGCTTCTTCTGGAGCGAGGAGGAAATCAACGCCCGCCTGGTGCGCATCATGCAGGAGGCCTTCGCCGCGGTCTGGAGCGTGGCGCAGGACAAGCAGGTGAGCCTGCGCACCGCCACCTTCATCGTGGCCTGCACGCGCATCCTGCACGCGCGCGAGATGCGCGGGCTCTACCCTGACCCGCCGCGGCGCGCCGCGCCCGCAGCCGCGGCGACAGCGCGCCGGCGCGACACCGCGCACAATGCCGGCCATGACGTCCTCCGCCACCCTCCAAAGCGCCGCGCCGGCGCGCGTGCTCGTCTTCGCCGGCAGCACCCGCGCGGGCTCCTGGAACCGCAAGCTCGCCCGCGTGGCCTCCGCCCTGGCGCGCGAGGCGGGCGCGGAAGTCACGCACATTGAGCTCGCGGACTACGAACTGCCGCTCTACAACGCCGACCTCGAAGCCCGCGGCACGCCCGAGGCTNCGCTGCGGCTCAAGGCCTTGTTCCATGCGCACGACGCCTTCATCGTCTGCAGCCCGGAGTACAACGCCGGCCTGNCCCCGCTGACCAAGAACACCTTCGACTGGGTCTCCAGCCCCGTGCCGGGCCACCCGCTGTGGGCGGACGGCCTGCGCCCGTTTCGCGGCAAGGTGGCGGGCATGCTCACCGCCTCGCCGNGGGCGCTTGGCGGCGTGCGCTCGCTCGCGCAGCTCAGCGCCCTGCTGTTCAACCTTCAATGCTGGCTGGTGCCGCAGCCGTTCTCGCTGGCGCGCGCCCACGAAGCCTTCGACGCGGACGGCCACCTCGCCCAGGACGCGGCGCGCAGCGCGGTGCAGCGGCTGGTCGCGCAAACCGTCTGGGCTGCGCAGCGGCTGCGACCGGATACGGAAAATTCTTGACTCAGCTCAAGCCGCAGCGCCCATCCCCGCGCACAATGCCGCACACAGGCCGCGCCGCTGCGGCCACCCATTGAAAGGAAGGTTCCCCATGTTCAAACACATCGTCCTCGCCACCGACGGCTCCGCCAGCGCCGAACATGCCGCGCAGAAAGCCGTGGAACTCGCGCGCATCCATGGCGCGCAACTGACGGCGGTGTTCGTCGTCGATCCGTACCCCTACCTGGGCATCGGCGAAGTCAACCCCATGGGCTTTCAGGCCTACATGGCCGCCGCACAGGAGGTGTCGGCCAAGGCCTTCGCCCACCTGTCGGACCTGGCCAAGGCCGCCGGCGTGCAGCTGCAGGCGCGGCTGATCGAGGATGCGCAGGTCACCCACGGCGTGCTGCAGGCCGCCGACGAGGCCACGGCCGACCTCATCGTCGTCGGCTCGCACGGCCGCGGCCGCATCGAGAAACTGGTGCTCGGCAGCGTGGCGGCGAAGATCGTCGCCCAGTCCACCCGGCCGGTGCTGGTGGTGCGCTGATCGCAGGCGCCGCGGCGCGCGCCCGGCGCCAGACAGCGCAAGGCCGCGCACGAGGCCGCTGCGCGCCACGCGCCCGCGAGTCACGCCCGCGCCAGGGCCGCTGCCGCCAGGCCAGCGCCGCACCCAGCCACAGCGCGGCGGCCGAAACCGCAAAGCCGCGCAGCAGGCCGCCCGGGCCGTCCGCAATCCAGCCCACCACCGTGGGCCCGACGATCTGCCCGGCCGCGAACACGATGGTGAAGGCGCTGATGCCCGCGGCCCACTGCGCCTCGGGCAGGTTGTGCCGCACCAGCGCCGTGGTGGACGCCACCACCGACAGGAACACCGCCCCGAACAGCGGGCCCGAAGCCAGCACCACCGGCCAGGCGCCGGTGAGCACCGGCAGCACCGTGGCCAGCCCCAGCAGGCCGTTGAGCAGCGCCAGCGCGCCGCCGCCGCGCGCGCGGTCGAGCAGCCCCGCCCAGATGCGCGAGGAGGCCAGCACCGCCAGCCCGAGCAAGGCATAGAAGGCCGTGACCTGCACGCCGCTGGCGCCGCGCTCGCGCAGCAGCGCGATCACAAAGGTCATGTAGCCGATGTAGCCCACGCCGAACATGGCGTAGCCCGCCAGCGCGCTCGCCAGCGGCCGCCAGGGCAGGCGTCGCGCGGCCGCATCCGCTGGTNNTTCGGCGCATTTGTGGCTGAACCCCTCGTGAATCGGTGCGGTTCTGCTCCATTTTTGAAGCGCGTCGGCCGGCCAGCGCAGCACCGCCGTGGCCGCCGCGCAGGCCGCCGCCAGCGCCCACCAGGCCCAGGTCCAGGCATGGGGCTGACTTTCGGCGGCCGCCAGAACTGATGGCACCAGCAGCGCCGACAGCGTGATGCCCAGCCCCGTGCCGCCGTAATAGAGCCCGAGCAGCCAGCCNCCGCGCTGCGGCCGCAGGCTGCCCAGCCGCGCCGCCAGCACCCCGCCGGCGATGAACACGAAGGCGCTGGCCACCCCGGCGAGCAGCCGCTGCACCAGCAGCGCCGGCGCCTCGGTGAAGAACCCGCTGGCGGCCATGAACACGCTGGCCGCCACCGCGCCCCACAGCAGCAGCGGCGCCGCGCCGTGGCGCGCCAGCAGCCGCGGCGTGAGCAGCGCACCCAGCAGATAACCGGCCGCATTGGCGGTGTTCATCGCCCCGGCCAGCGCATAGCTCCAGCCCAGATCGGCGCGCATCGGCGGCAGCAGCAGCGCGTAGGCAAANCGCGTCACGCCCAGCGACACCGCCGCCCCGAGCGAGAGCGCCAGCGCCAGCCGCACCAGCGGCACATCGGCATCGGCGGCGGGCGCCCGGGGTCTCGGCCTGCGGTGCGCCGCGACCGCTACCGCCGAGCGCGCGCCGGGCGGCCTCCCAAGCGTCTGCGGCACCGCCGCTTCGCCACGGCCGGGCGGCGGTTCGGTGGGGGCATCGGCGCGTCGGCCGTCGGGCGGGGCGGGCATGGGCGCAAGTGTCGGCGAAAGCGCTTGCAGCCGCCTGTCGCGCCGGTGCTGCGCGATGCGGGCGATGGGTGTAGGCTTCCGGGTAATCCCTGAGAAGTGATGAACGACGCCTCCTTTTCGCCCACCCATTCATCCGTTCAACGCCCCGGAACCTTTCCCATGTCTTCCCCCTTGTTCACCCCGTTCCAGGCCGGCGCGCTGCGTCTGGCCAACCGCGTCGTCATGGCACCGCTCACCCGTAACCGTGCGCCGGGCGGCCTGCCGAACGACTTGATGGTGGAGTACTACCGCCAGCGCGCCAGCGCCGGCCTCATCATCACCGAGGGCACGGCCATCACGCCGCAGGGCCAGGGCTATGCCGACGTGCCCGGCCTCTACAGCACCGAGCAGCTCGACGGCTGGCGCAAGGTCACGCGCGCGGTGCACGAGGCGGGCGGGCGCATCGTGACGCAGCTCTGGCATGTGGGCCGCGTCTCGCACGTGGACCTGCAGCCGCACCATGCGCTGCCGGTGGCGCCGTCGGCCGTCCGGGCGCACACCAAGACGGTGCTGATTCGCGACGGCGTGCCCACCTTCGTCGAGACCTCGCCGCCGCGCGCGCTGGACCTGGAGGAAATCCCCGGCATCGTGCGCGACTACGCCCATGCGGCGCGCTTTGCCATCGACGCGGGTTTCGACGGCGTGGAAATCCACGGTGCCAACGGCTACCTGGTGGACCAGTTCCTCAAGACCAGCAGCAACCAGCGCCACGACGATTACGGCGGCCCCATTCCCAACCGCGCGCGCTTCGCGCTCGAAGTGGTGCGCGCCGTGGCCGATGCCGTGGGCGCCGACCGCACCGGCATCCGCCTCTCGCCGGTCACGCCGGCCAACGACGTGCAGGACGCCCACCCGCAACCCCTGTTCGAGTACCTGGTGCGCCACCTCGCGCCACTGGGGCTCGCCTACATCCACGTCATCGAAGGCGCCACCGGCGGCGCGCGCGTGCTCGAGGACCGGCCCTTCGACTACGACGCGCTGCGCACCGCCTGGCGCAGCCACGGCGGCACCGGCGCGTGGATGGTCAACAACGGCTACGACCGCGCGCTGGCCGAGCAGGCGCTGGCCCAGGGCGCCGACTTGGTCGCCTTCGGCCGGCCGTTCATCGCCAACCCCGACCTGGTCGAGCGGCTGCGCCGCGGCGGCCCGTTCAACACCNCCGAGCGCGCCACCTTCTACGGCGGCGGCGCCCACGGCTACACCGACTACCCGGCTCTGGTGGACGCAGGCTGATTCAAAAACAATAGCGCCATCTCACCGGATGGCGCTGGGGTTCGGGCCGGAATCTTCAAAATCACATCCCCGGCACGGCCCACGGGGGCGTTTGGCGGTGCCAGGCGTCAGTCCTCGCCCAGCCCGATGGGTGCGGGCGCCTTCATCACGATGCGGGTGAACAGGCGCTCATAGGCCGGGTCGGGCGGGTACTTGCCGGTGAGCGGGTCGCAGTTCTTGGCGAATGCGGCGTCGAGTTCGGCCCAGTCCGCCTCGCTCAGGTGCTTCTCGGCCTCGGGCAGGATCACCTGCTCCTCCAGCCGCATGTGCTCCAGGTAAAAGTCCACATAGCGGGTGAAGGCNTCGGTGAAGGCGGCGCGACGGGGCTCGCCCAGCAGTTCCCAGGCCAGCAGCAGGTGCTGCACGTCGCGCACCGCGCGCTCGCCGTTCATGTGGTCGCGCTCGAGCCGGTCGATGGCACCCATCACCTCNGCGCTGCGCGCCACGCGCGGGAACAGCAGCTCCGACTCCTTGGGGTGGTGCAGGCGCTCGGGGAACTCGTCGATGTAGAACAGCATGGCGCGCAGCACGTCGAAGAAGCGCTCGGGGTGGTCGCCCGGGCCGCGTTCGACCATGAGCCGCATGGACTGCAGCATGGCCGCGAGCGACGAATGCTCGTCGCGGATGATGGTGAGGCTTTGGTGTTTCATGGTCGCTGAGGGTCGAAACTGCACAAGCCTCCGAGGATGCGGATTTCCCGCCGGGCGAATCCTGACCCAAGTCAAATTCCCGCGCATTCGCAGCCGCCCGCGCACGGGTTGCCAACGCCCGCCGCAGCACGCCGGCCGCCTGCGCCTGCCCCGCCGCACGCGCTCAACGCCCGGCGTCGGCCCACCAGCTGGGCGACTGCATCTCCAGCCGGGCCAGCGCCGCGGCCGCATCGACGNNCGCGCGCTCGGCCGCCAGCCGCGCCTCGGCCGCCGCGCGCTGCGCCAGCAGCACATCCGAGAGCGTGCCCTCGCCCAGCGTCCAGGCGCGTTCCTGCAACTGGGCGCTGCGCACCAGCGCGGTCGCCGCGGCCTGCTGGCGATGCGCCTGGCGCACGCCCTGCAGCGCTTCAGCAAGCAGCCGCCAGGCNTCGGCCTGCACGCGCTGGCGCGCCTGCGCCTGCTCACGCTCCGCGCGTTCGGCCTGGGCCAGGGCCGCGGCCACCGCCGCCTGCCGCGCGGCACCGCCGATCGGCACCGAGACATACACGCCCCACACCCGCTCCTGCCCGCCGCGCTCGCGCGAGGCGCGCACGCCCACGGTCGGGTCGGCCAGCCGATCCTGCTCGGCACGGGCGGCCTCGGTGCGCGCCAGCGCGGTGCGGGCGGCGGCCGCAGCCAGTTCGGCGTTGTGCGCCAGCACCTGCTCCACCCAGGCCGCCTGCGCGGCGGCANNCTCGAGCGGCTGCACGCGCGCGACCAGCGCATCGACCGCCTGCACGGCGGCCTGCGCGTCGGGCAGCGGCACGCCGGGGTAGCTGCGCGGCCAGGCGGCCGCCCGCTCGGCGGCCTGGGCCTGCGCAGCCTCGGCCGCCGCCTGCGCACGGGCCAGGTCGGCGCGCGCGGCCAGGGTTTCGAGCCGGGCGGCTTCGCCCGCGCGCTCGCGGCGCAGCGCCACCTCCAGCTGCCGCTGCGACACCGCCAGCTGCTCGGCCTGCACCGCCGCCTCGCGCTGCGCGGCCAGCAGCGCATAGGCGTCGGCCAGCAGCTCATGCAAGACCTCGCGGCGCGCCTGCGCCAGGGCATGGGTCTGCTCCTGCACGCCCAGCGTGGCGAGCTGTGCGTCCGTCTGCGCCTTGCCCGGCAGGCGCAGCGTGCTCTCCAGGGCGACTTCCTGCTCATTGAGCCGCTGGTCGGCCGCGCGGTCGTCGCGTCGGTTCAGCGCCAGCCGCGCGGTCCATTCATACGGCCCGGCGCGCAGCGCATCGCCGCGGGCNCGCGCAGCGGCCAACGCCGCCTCGGCCGCAGCCACGCGCGGCTGCGCCTGCACGGCGGCGCGCAACACCTCCGCGGGCAGCGGCAGGCCCGCCGACACCACGGCCTGCGCCCAGGCGCCGCCCGCCGCCAGACCCCACACCACGGCCAGCGCCGCGCGCCGCACGGCTTCGCCTGCCTTCATACCGCTTCTCCACATGTCCAAATCCCAGCAAGGGCACGATCCAGTACGCCATGCGCGCCCGCGGCAGCGCCTCGTGCAGCGCGCGCAGCAGGGCCTGCGCCTGCGGGCGCGTCAACGCCACCTGCACGAACACGCGCCGCGCACGCCCCTGCACCTGTTCCATCGCCGTAGCCAGGGCCACATGCGTACCCATGCCCTGGCCGTGCAGCACGGTAAAGCCGCGCGCGAGCTCGGGGTGGCTCATCAGCGTGTCGAGCACTTCTTCCTCCAGCGCGCGCGGCAGCGCAGCGTCAGCAGACAGTCGGGCGTGTCGGGCCGCGCCTCGGTTGCGGATGCGTTCATGCTTTGTCCTTCCCTGCGGTGTCGAAGAAGCGCGCGTAGACAATGGGCAGCAGCACCAGCGTGAGCAGCGTGGAGCTGATCAGACCGCCGATCACCACCACCGCCAGCGGCCGCTGGATCTCCGAGCCCGGCCCGGTGGCCAGCAGCAGCGGAATCAGGCCGAGTGCGGTGATGCTGGCGGTCATCAGCACCGGGCGCAGCCGCCGCACCGCGCCCTGGCGCACCACCTCGGCCATGGGCAGGCCGCGCNNGCGCAGCTGGTTGAAGTAGGTCACCAGCACCAGACCGTTGAGCACCGCGATGCCCATGAGCGCGATGAAGCCCACCGAGGCCGGCACTGAAAGGTACTCCCCGCTCACCGCCAGCGCGGCCACGCCGCCCACCAGCGCCAGCGGAATGTTGGCAAACACCAGCAACGCCTGCTTGAGCGAGCCCAGCGTTGCAAACAGCACGCCCACGATCAGCGCCAGCGCCACCGGCACCACCAGCGCCAGCCGCTTGGCCGCGCGCTGCTGGTTCTCGAACTGCCCGCCCCAGGCCAGGTGATAGCCCTCGGGCAGCGCCACCTCGCGCGCCACGGCGGCCTGCGCGTCGGCGACGAAGCCCACCAGGTCGCGGCCGCGCACGTTGGCGCGCACCACCGACATGCGCGAGGACTGCTCGCGCTCGACCTTCACCGGCCCATCGTCCTGCACCAGGTGCGCGATCTGCGCCAGCGCCACCGACTCGCCGCCGGCCAGCGGCAGCCGCAGCTGCGCAAAGCGCTCGGGCGAGAGGCGCAGCGGCTCATCCCCGCGCAGCACCAGCGGCACCCGCCGCGCCTGCTGCATCACCGTGCCCACGCGCTGGCCTTCGACCAGGGCGCGCAAATCGTTCTGCACCTGCTCCACCGTGAGGCCGAAGCGGCCGGCGGCGGCGCGGTCGATCTCCACGCGCAGGTACTGCACGCCGTCGTTCTGCGCCGTGACCACGTCTTCCGAACCCGGCAAGCCCTTGAGCACGCCGACGATCTTCTCCGCCAGCGCCGAGAGCTCGGCCGGGTCGGGCCCGAACACCTTGACCGCGAGGTCACCGCGCACGCCGGAGAGCATCTCCGAGGTGCGCATCTCGATGGGCTGGGTGAAGCTCACGTTCACGCCCGGCATGCCGGCGGCGGCTTCGCGCAGCGCGTCGATCAGCGCCTCCTTGGTCTTGAACCGCCATTCGCTGCGCGGCTTGAGCACGAGGAAGGTGTCGGTTTCGTTCAGCCCCATGGGGTCGAGGCCGAGCTCATCGGACCCCACGCGCGCCACGATGCCCGCCACCTCGGGCACCGCCTTCATGATGCGCTGCTGAATCGCCAGGTCGGTGGCCATGGACTGCGCGAGGTTGATCGACGGCAGCTTCTCCACCTGCATGATGATGTCGCCCTCGTCGAGCGCGGGCATGAAGGACTTGCCGATGCTGCCGAACGCCACCCCCGCGGCCACCAGTGCCGCCGCGGCCACCAGCCCCACGGTCTTGGCATGGGCCAATGCCCAGTCCAGCAGCGGTGCATAACCGGCTTCGAGCTTGCGCACCACCCACGGCGTGGCATGGTGCCCCCGCNNGAGCGCGACCGACGCCAGCACCGGAATGACGGTGAGCGAGAGCAGCAGCGAAGCCGCCAGTGCGAACACGATGGTCAGCGCCACCGGCGAGAACAACTTGCCCTCGAGCCCCTGCAAGGTCAGCAGCGGCAGGAACACGATCATGATGATGAGCACGCCCGAGGCCACGGGCGTGGCCACCTCATGGGTCGCGCGGTAGACGTTGTGCAGGTGCGCGAGTTGCGCGCTGCCGCCGCTCTGGCCGGCGCGCGCCTCGATGTTCTCCACCACCACCACCGCCGCGTCCACCAGCATGCCGATGGCAATGGCCAGGCCGCCGAGCGACATCAGGTTGGCCGACAGGCCNCACTGCTGCATCAGCACGAAGGTGGCCAGCGCCGACAACGGCAGGATCAGCGCCACCACCAGCGCCGCGCGCAGGTTGCCGAGGAACAGCAGCAGCAGCGCCAGCACCAGCACGATGGCCTCGGCCAGCGCCTTGCTCACCGTGCCCACGGCGCGCTCGACCAGCGCACCGCGGTCGTAGAAGGGCACGATCTGCATGCCCTTGGGCAGGCTGGGCGCGAGTTCGTCGAGCGCGGCCTTCACGTCGCGCACCAGGCTTTGCGCGTTCGCGCCGCGCAGGCCCAGCACCAGGCCTTCGACCGCCTCGGCCTGGCCGTTGCGCGTCACGCCGCCGTAGCGCGTGAGGCTGCCCAGGCGCACCGTGGCCACGTCGCCCACGCGCACCACCTGGCCGTCCTTCTGCGCCACGGCGATCGCGCGCACATCGTCGAGCGTGCGGATGCTGCCGTCGGCGCGCACCAGCAGCGACTCCTCACCCGCGGAGAGCCGGCCGGCGCCGTCGTTGCGGTTGTTGGTGGCCAGCGCCTCCTGCAGCTGCGCCAGCGACACCTTGCGCGCCGCCAGCGCGGCCACGTCGGGCGCGACCTCGAAGGTCTCCACCACGCCGCCGAGGGTGTTCACGTCGGCCACGCCGGCGATACTGCGCAGCCGCGGGCGCACCACCATGTCGAGCACGCGCCGCTTCTCCGCCAGCGACTGCGGGCCTTCGAGCGTGAACATGAACATCTCGCCCAGCGGCGTGGTGATGGGCGCGAGCCCCNNCGAGAGCCCCGGCGGCAGCTCGCCCATCACGCCGGCGAGCCGCTCGCTGACCTGCTGGCGCGCCCAGTAGATGTCGGTGCCGTCGGCGAAGTCCAGCGTGATGTCGGCGATCGCATACTTGCTCTGCGAGCGCAGCATCACCTGGTTCGGAATGCCCAGCAGCTCCTGCTCGATGGGCGCGACGATGCGCGTCTCCACCTCCGCGGGCGTCATGCCCGGCGCCTTGAGGATGATCTTGACCTGCGTGGTCGAGACGTCGGGGAAGGCGTCGATGGGCAGCGCGCGAAACGCCACCCAGCCCGCGCCCACCAGCGCCAGCGTCAGCACCGCCATCAGCAGCCGCTGCGCCAGCGAGAACGCAATCAGACGCGCCAGCATCACTTGGCCTCTTCCGCGCCCAGGCCCTGCCAGTCGCCCTGAGCGCGGCCGTGCCATGCACCACCACCTCTTCGTCACCGCGCAGGCCGGCCGTCACCTGCACCAGGCCTGCGCCCTGCGCCTGCACCTGCACCGGCGTGGGCACGAAGCCCTTGGCCGTGCGCACGAACACATAGGCCTGCGTGCCCTGGCGCACCACGGCCTCGGCCGGCAGCGCCAGCGCCGAGGCCGCCCGCCCGCCCAGCGCCGTGCGCCGCGCCTGCACGAACTGGTTGGCGCGCAGGCACTCGGGCGCCGTGCCCTCCACGTCAGCGCGCAGCACCACCGCCTGGTTGCCCGGCGTGAGCTGCGGGTTCAGCGCCATGAGGCGGGCCGTCACCGGCGAGCCATCGGCGCGGCGGCAGCCGAGGATCTCGAAGCGGTCGCCCACGCGCACGTTCGCGGCCTGCTCGGGCTGCGCCTGCAGCTCCAGCGCCAGCGTACCCGCGCGCGCGAGCCGCGCCACCGGCATGCCCGCGTCGAGCCGCTGGCCCGGGCTGGCCAGCACCTCGATCACCGTGGCCGCCACCGGCGCGCTCACCGTCAGGCCGGCCTGCAGGCCGTCGCCCTGCGTGCCGGCGCCCACGACCTTGAGCACCGCGCGCCGCTCGGCCAGCGCCAGCCGCGCCAGTTCAGCCTGGCTGCGGGCCTCCTGCACGCGCATCTCGGCAATCAGGCCTTCGGCGAACAGCTTCTCGTCGCGCACCAGCCGCGCCTCGGCCAGCTGCAACTGGTTCTGCGCGCTCAGCCGCTCGCGCTGCCATTGCAGCAGATCCGCACTCTGCAGCCGTGCCACCGGCTGACCGGCGCGCAGGGCCTGGCCCGGGCTTACCGTCACCTGTTGCACCACGCCGGCCAGCGGCGCACTGACCACCAGCTGCGCCTGCGGCGGCAGCACCACCGTGCCCGAGAGTTCCAGCGCCTGCGCTGCGGCGGCATCGGTGCGGTTCACCCGCTGGGTGCGGATGCCGGCGGCGCTCACCTGCTCGGGGCCGAGCGTGACCGGTGCGGGCGCACCCGCGGGCGCCGCCTGGGCCCAGACGGCTGCGGCGCTGCACAGCGCGCCGCCGAGCGCCGCCGTGGCCAGCGCCTGACGAAGTTTCAGCATGTCGTTCTCCCTGCCGGCGCACCGGCTCGAAGCCAAAGAGGAAAGGAATCGGGAAGGGCGAAGGCCCTATGAGGCGGATCGCGGGTGCAAGACCACCCGTCCGCAAAGACCACCCGACCTTATCGGCCCGCGATGAACCGCAGCTTAAGACCTTGCCCCAAGCCGACCATTGACGTGCCGCAGCCGCCGCCAGGCCCGCCCGACGGGCCCAGACGGCCGTCCAGGGCCGGGTTTTCGAAAACCGCCGGAACCCCATCGCGAATCGGTCAGGTGATGCTATTGTTTTTGACGGTCTGGGCGCCAGCGCCGCAGCAGCAAGGCGTTGGCCATCACGCTGACCGAGCTCGCCGCCATGGCGCTGCCGGCCAACACCGGGCTCAGGTAGCCCAGCGCCGCCAGCGGCAGGCCCACCACGTTGTAGGCAAAGGCCCAGAACAGGTTCTGCCGGATCTTGCCCACGGTGCGCGCCGAGATGTCGAGCGCCGCGCCCACCAGGCCGATGTCGCTGCGCATGAGGGTGATGCCCGCCGCGTGCATGGCCACGTCGGTGCCGCTGCCCATGGCGAGACCGACGTCGGCCGCCGCCAGCGCCGGCGCGTCGTTCACGCCGTCGCCCACCATCGCCACCACCCGGCCCTGCGCGCGCAGCGCCTGATTTCGGCGGCCTTGTGCTCGGGCCGCACCTCGGCAATCACTTCGCCGCGCGCCGCATCCAGCCCCAGTGCCGCCGCCACCACCGCGGCCGCGCCCCGGTTGTCGCCGGTGAGCATCACCACCCGCAGGCCGCGCCCGCGCAGCTGCGCCAGCGCCTCGGCCGCGCCGGGCTTGACCGTGTCTTCGAACGCCAGCAGCGCGCGCACCACCCAGCCTTCGCCGCGGCGCTCGGCCAGCGCCGAGAGCGTGGCGCCACCGGCCTGCAGCCGCGCCGCCTCGGCCGCAAGCGCCCCCAGCGGCGCGCCCGTGGCTTCGAGCCAGCGCACATGGCCCAGGCGCCAGGGCACGCCGGCCAGGTCGGCCTCCACGCCGCAGCCCGGCACGGCCTGCATCTGCGCAGCCGGCTGCGCCGCCAGGCCCCGCGCCTGGGCCGCGGCCACCACCGCGCGCGCGAGCGGGTGTTCGCTGCCGCTCTGCAGACCGGCGGCCACCGCCAGCAGCGCGTCCTGCGCCGCGGCCTCGTCGGCCACGAAGGCGCTGAGCGCGGGCCGCCCGAGGGTCAGCGTGCCGGTCTTGTCGAACACCACAGTGTCCACCTCGCGGGCGCGTTCGAGCGCCTGCGCATCCTGGATCAGAATGCCGTGCTGCGCCGCCACCCCGGTGCCGACCATGATGGCCGCCGGCGTGGCCAGCCCCAGCGCGCAGGGGCATGCAATCACCAGCACCGACACCGCATGGATGGCCGCCGCCTCGAAGCCCGCGCCCGCCCACCACCAGAACGCCAGCGTCGCCAGCGCCAGCACCAGCACCACCGGCACGAACACCGCCGCCACCCGGTCCACCAGGCGCTGGATCGGCGGCTTGGCCGCCTGTGCGTCCTCCACCAGCCGGATGATGCGCGCCAGCACCGACTCCGCCCCCACGGCGCTCACCCGCACCAGCAGCCGGCCCTCGCCGTTGATGGCGCCGCCCGTCACCGTGTCGCCCGGCGCCTTGGGCACGGGCAGCGACTCGCCGGTGAGCAGCGCCTCATCGGCCTGGCTGCGGCCCTCGAGCACCGTGCCGTCGGCCGGAAAGCGCTCGCCGGGCCGCACCACCACGCGGTCGTCGGGCAGCAGTTCGGCCACCGGCACGTCGACCTCGCCGTCGGCCCCGATCAGGTGCGCCTGCTCCGGCCGCAAGGCATGCAGCGCGCGGATGGCCGAGGTCGCGCGCCGCTTGGCCCGCGCCTCGAGCCATTTGCCCAGCAGCACCAGCGCCACCACCACCGCCGAGCCTTCGAAATACAGGTGCGGCATCTCGCCCGGCGCCGCCGTCAGCCACAGCCACATCGACAGGGCCCAGCCCGCCGTGGTGCCGATGGCCACCAGCAGATCCATGTTGCCGCTGAGGTGCCGCGCCGCCGACCAGCCCGCCTTGTAGAAGCGCGCACCCAGCACGAACTGCACCGGCGTGGCCAGCACGAACTGCAGCCAGGCCGGCAACATCCAGTGCACGCCCAAGGGCTCAAGCAGCATGGGCAGCACCAGCGGCGCCGACAGACCCAGCGCCAGCGCCACCGGCGCAAAGCCATCCCAGGCGCCGGCGCGCTCGCGCTCGGCTTCGGCCTGCGCCGGGCTGCGCGGCTCATAACCGGCATCGCGCACCGCACGCGCCACGCGCGCGGCCATCTGCGCGTCGCCCGCGTCCAGCACCACCCGCGCCGATTCGGTGGCCAGGTTCACCGTGGCCTCGCGCACGCCCGGCAGCTTGCGCAGCGCGCGCTCCACCCGCGCCGAACACGACGCGCAGGTCATGCCGCCAATGCCGAGATCGATGGTGCAGGCTCGGCCGCGGGGCCGGGCCGTTCGGGTTGACCGTCAGTTCCATGGGTTCATTGTCCGCCGTTCATGGCGCGCGTATGCTCGGGGCTTGCCCTCTCTTTGTGCATGCCCATGAACCACGAATTCCACGTCACCGGCATGACCTGCGGCCACTGCGAGAAAGCCGTCGAGCGCGCCATCCGAGCCGTCGATGCACAGGCCGAGGTCCAGATCGACCGCGCCGCCGAGCGCGTGCAGGTGCGCTCCGACGCGCCGCGCGAGGCACTCGCCCAGGCCATCGCCGACGAAGGCTATGGCGTGGCCGCCTGAAGCCCGCCACGCCACCCCGCCGCACCGCATGATCGAGGACGCACTCGCCTCTACCCTCGCTGCGCGAGGTCGACCCGCCGCTGCACGCCCTGCCGCCGCCGGTGTGGATGGAGGTGCCCGAAGACACCGTGTTGTTCCACGAGGGCACGCCCTGCCAAGGTTTTCCGCTGGTGCTCGATGGCGAGGTCAAGGTCACGCGCCATGCCGACGACGGGCGCTCGCTCGAGCTCTACCGCGTCGTGCCGGGCGAGATCTGCCTCGTCTCCAGCGCCTGCCTGTTCCGCGGCTCGCCCATGAGCGCGCGCGGCATCGCCAGCCGGCCCACGCGCGTCCTGCTCGCCGAGCCGCCCCTGTTCCAGCGCTGGCTGCAGACGCCGGCGTTTCGCTCGCTGGTGCTCGGGCTGTTCGCCGACCGCATGGCCGACCTCACCGCGCTCATCGACGCCGTCGCCTTCCAGCGGCTGGACCAAAGGCTCGCCGCCGCGCTGCTCGGACACGGGCCCGACATCGCCACCACCCATCAGGCACTCGCCGAGGACCTGGGCACGGCGCGCGAAATCGTCTCGCGCCTGCTGCGCCGCTTCGAACGCGAAGGGTGGATCGCCTGCAGCCGAGAGCGCATCCGCATCCTCGACGCCCAGGCCTTGCGCGCCGCCAGCACCGCGCCGGCTTGACTGCGTGACCCAAGTCACAGACGATGCGCGCGGCGGCCGCTTCAATTGCGTCGCATCGCAACTGTTCAACCTTTGAGAGGAACGCATCATGAAAACCAACGAAGGCACCATCGACCGCGCCCTGCGCATCATCGTCGGCCTGGTTCTGCTGGGCTTGGCCTACACCGGCACCGTCGGCGCCTGGGGCTGGATCGGCGTGGTTCCGCTCGCCACCGGGCTCATCGGCTGGTGCCCCGCCTACACCCTGCTGGGCATCAACACCTGCCCGATGAAGAAGAACTGAGCAATCCGGCGGGGAGGCTGCGCCCGGTCTTTACAAACCTCATCGGCGCGCCATCGCGCCGATACACCGCGCAGCCACACTGGCTTCCTGTCTGCTCCGGTCGTCCCGGGCAGCATCCCAACGTCACAGGAAAGGAAGCCTCTCATGCGCACCTCGTACCTCCGCCCCCTCGTCATGACGGCCGTCCTCTCGGCCGTTGCCTTCGCCGCCAGCGCCCAGATGGGCCCGCCCGGTCAAGGCGGCCCCGGCCCGATGGCCGGCCCCAAGGCCCGCAGGCGCCCATGATGCGCATGCACGGCGGCCCTGCCGGCCCGGACGCCGCCGCGTGGCAAGCCCAGCGCGCCGAGCGCCAGGCCCGCCACCTCGCCGCGCTCAAGACCCGCCTGCAACTCAGCCCCAACCAGGAAGCCGCCTGACCAGCTTCACCAACGCCATGAAGCCGCAGGAACCCCTGGTGCGCGACCGCGCCGCCTTCCGCGCCGAGATGGAAAAGCTCAGCACCCCGGAGCGCATCGACCGCATGCAACAGCTGCGCAAGCAGGCCGGTGAGCGCATGGACGCCCGAATGAACGCCGTCAAGACCTTCTACGCCCAGCTCAACCCGGCGCAGCAAAAGGTGTTCGACCTCGAATCCCACGCCTGGATGGCCGAACGCGGCCGCCACGGTCGCCACGGCGGCGGCCACGGCCCGCATGGCGGCATGGGCATGGGCGGCATGGGCATGATGCATTGACGCCGTGCGGGGCGCGCCACCCGCGCCTGCGTGGAACACCCCGGGTATTTCCCGCATTGATCTGCCTCAAACTTTGTGCAGGATGGGCGCTTTAAGCTCCCGTCCTGCCGCATGAACACCCCACGCCCAACTGCCCTCCCACGCTGACCCTGCCCGCGCCGCGCAGCATCGGTCTGCTGCGCCCTCTGCATTGGCTGCGCTTGGGCTGGCGGGATCTCTGGCGCTGCGGCGCCGTCAGCCTGCTGCACGGGCTGGTGCTGGCCCTGGGCTATGCCGCGCTGATGGTGATCGCCCGCGACCGCTTCTGGCTGCTGGCCGGGGCCGCGTCGGGTTTTCTCGTCATCGCACCGGTGCTGGCCACCAGCCTGTATGCGCTCAGCCGCGCCCTCGAGCGCGGGGAAGCGGCCAACTTCGGTCTGCTGGTCGCCACCTGGGGCGCCTGGCAGCACCAGCGCCGGGTGGAGTCCGGCGGCTACTGGTGTCTGGTGCGCTTCGGCCTGCTGCTGGCACTGGCCGGCACCGGCTGGGTGCTGACCTCGGCCGCGCTCATCGCCCTGTTCTCGCCGGAGCCCATCCTCAAGCCCACCGACTTTCTCCGGCACATCGTGCTGTCGGACTCCTGGCTGTTCGAGGCCTGGCTGCTGCTCGGCGGCCTGATGGCCGCACCGGTGTTCGCCTCCAGCGTGGTGTCCATGCCCCTGCTGCTCGACCGCCGCGTCAACACCTTGCAGGCGGTGCTGGCCAGCTGGCAGGTGGTGGTGGCCAACNCCCTGCCCATGGCCACCTGGGCCGCGCTGATTCTGGGCCTCACCGCTCTTGGCCTGTTCACCGGCGTGGGGCTGGTGCTCGTCATTCCCCTGCTCGGCCATGCCAGCTGGCATGCCTACCGTGACCTGATCGACGCCAGCGCTCTTCCGGAGCGAACCTTGCCCATCGCGGCGCTGGCGCGCACGAAAGTTTCCTGATGTTCGGTTATTCGGAAGAACAGATTGCCGCCTTCGGCTTGAGCTTCGGCGTCGGCGCCTTCATCCTCTACATGCTGTTCATCATCGGGCAGCTCGCCTGGGAGTCCAAGGCCGGCAAGTTCGGCACCTTCGTGATGTTCCTGGGGCTCGCGTTCGGCATGGTCGGCTATCTGTCCAAGTACTTCATCAAGTGGTACCTGGAGAAATAGCCGGCCGGGACTTGTTCAGCGTTGCCCTTGAGCCCCGTCAAGGCGCAGGGTGGCTGCGCGGCCTAGGCTGCGCGGCATGGATCATGACGTTCTGATCGCCGGCGCCGGCCCGGCAGGATTGTGCCTGGCGCGCGCGCTCAGCGGCTGCGGTCTGCGCATCGGCCTGGTCGAGCCGCAGCCCGAAGCCACGCTGGCCGACCCGCCGTTCGACGGCCGGGAAATCGCCCTCACCCAGCACTCCGCACGCGTCCTGCGCGCGCTCGGCGTCTGGGACCACCTCGGCAGCGCCAATCTCTCGCCCTTGCGCGATGCCCGAATCTTCGACGGCNCCTCGCCCGAAGCCCTGGTCATCAGCCACGCCCGAACCCGGCATGGTGAACTCGGCTGGCTGGTGTCGAACCACCTGATCCGGCGTGCGGCCTGGTGCGCCGTGCAGGACACCCAAGCGCGCAATGGCGACATTGAGCTCTACAGCCCCCAGCGCGTGGCCACCGCGCGCAGCGACACGACCCAGGCGCAGATCCAGCTCGACGACGGACGCGCCCTGAGCGCGCGGCTGCTGATCGCGGCCGACAGCCGCTTCTCACCCACCCGGCGCGCCATGGGCATCGCCGCCGACCAACACGACTTCGGCCGCAACATGCTGGTCTGCGTCATGACCCATGCGCAGCCGCACGACCACGCCGCATGGGAATGGTTCGACCACGGCCAGACCCTGGCCTTGCTGCCGATGAACAACGACCCGCAAACCGGCGCCCACCGTTCCTCCGTCGTCGTCACCCTGCGCTCACCCGAAATCGAGCGCCTGTCCGCCCTGCCGCCGCAAGCGTTCAACGACGAACTCACCCGGCGCTTCGCCCACCGGCTGGGCGCCATGCAACTGGCGAGCACCCGCCATGTGTACCCGCTGGTCGGCGTGTATCCGCGCGACCTGGTGGCGCAGCGCTTCGCCTGCGTCGGCGACGCCGCCGTGGGCATGCACCCGGTCACCGCACACGGGTTCAACTTCGGCCTGCTCGGCGTGGAACGCCTGGCCACCCTCGTCCGCGACGCCCACGGGCGCGGGGCCGACATCGCCGCGCCCGCCTTGCTCGACCGCTATGCCCGCGGCCACCGCCTCGCCACCCAGCCGCTCTACCTCGCCACCCGCTGGATCGCCCAGCTCTACACCGCCGAGNAGCCCCCGNCGCGCGCGCTGCGCCAGCTTGCCCTGCGCTGGGCCCGCCACANNCCCCCGTTCCAACGCCTGGTCGCCGCCGCCCTGACCGGCTGAACCACCGGGACAACCCTGGGGACAACGGACGAAGAACCACCCACTTATCCACACCGCGCCGGGCCACGCGCCACTTGTCCCCTTTTCCCAGCCTGCGGCAGCCGCCCTCCCCACAAGGTTCTGCGCGCGACAAGCCATTGAAATCGAACGGGAAAATCCTTTTGCCCACAGAACCGCCCATGCTCTACTACGACTACTAATCTGAAATAAAGACAGTAGAGAGAAAACAAGGACACCCCACCCGCGCCGAGGAGACCCCATGCTTGCCGCCTTCATCACCCACCCCGACTGCCAGCGCCATGAAATGGGGCCACATCACNCGNAATGTCCGCAGCGCCTCTCGGCCATCACCGACATGTTGCTGGTCAAAGGCCTGCTGGATTACATGCAGCCGGTCGATGCACCGGCGGCAACGGAAACCGAGCTCTCACGCGCCCATTCCACCCTGCATGTGCGCGAGATCCTCGAGTCCGCGCCCACCGAGGGCTATCACGTCGTCGATCCCGACACCTCGATGAATCCCCACACCGTCGCCGCGGCCCTGCGCGCCGCCGGTGCCGCCGTCAAGGCAACCGATCTGGTGCTGTCCGGCGAAGCGCCGCGTGCGTTCTGCGCCGTGCGGCCGCCGGGCCACCATGCCGAGCACGACAAGGCCATGGGCTTTNGTTTCTTCAACAACGTCGCCGTCGGCATTCGCCATGCACTGGACGTGCACGGACTGCAGCGGGTGGCGCTGATCGACTTCGACGTGCACCACGGCAACGGCAGCGAGGACATCTTCAAGGGCGACGAACGCGTGCTGATGTGTTCCATCTTCGAAAAAGGCCTCTACCCGTTCAGCGGCGAGGACGCCCGCGGCCCGAACATGGTCAACGTGGGGCTGCCGGCCCGTTCGGGTTCCGAGGCCTTTCGCGACGCCGTGACCCGCGCCTGGCTGCCCGCACTCGAGGCCTTCGCGCCGCAGATGATCTACATCTCCGCTGGCTTCGATGCCCACCGCGAGGACGACATGGGCAACCTCGCCCTGACCGAGGCCGACTACGAGTGGGTCACCCGCGAGCTCATGGCGGTGGCGGTGCGCCATGCGCAAGGCCGCGTCATTTCCGTTCTCGAGGGCGGCTACGCGCTCAACGCCCTGGCGCGCAGCGCAGCCGCCCATGTCAAGGTGCTGATCGGCGCCGACTGACCCGCCGCCCCAGCGCCCACCCTTTATTGCCCGCCCTCATGGACACCCATTACCTGACCCCCTTGTTCGCACCGAAGTCGGTCGTCGTGTTCGCGGGCCGCCCCGGCGAGGATGCCGCGCCCACGCCGCAGGCCGCAGCGGTGTTGGGCGCCCTGCGCGCGCAGGCGTTCGACGGCGTGCTGAACTTTCTCGACATCCACACCAGCGGCACCTTGGCCGATCTGGCCCAGGCCCGGGCCGACCTGGCCATCATTGCCCTGCCTGAACAGGACGTGCCCGCGGCACTGGAGGTGGCCGGCCGCATCCGCTGCGGCGCGGCGCTGGTGCTGGGGCAGGGGTACGACGCGGAGGGGGCCGCCAGCCTGCACGACATCGCGCGCCGCCACGGCCTTCGCCTCATGGGGCCCAACAGCCTGGGCGTGCAGCGGCCGCGCATCGGGCTCAATGCGAGCGTGGCCGGGCCGCTGGCATCANCCGGGCCGCTGGCGCTGGTGTCGCAGTCCGGCGCGTTGACCGCATCGATTCTGGACTGGGCGCGCAAGAACGCCGTGGGCTTTTCAACCGTGGTCTCGCCTGGCCCGCACAGCGCCGTCGACATCGCCCAGGCGCTCGACTTCCTGGCCTCGGATGCGCAGACCCACAGCATCGTCGTCTATCTCGAGGGTATCGGCCCGGCGCGGCGGTTCATGAGCGCGCTGCGGGCGGCGGCCCACGCCAAGCCGTTGGTGGTGCTCAAGGCCGGGCGCAAACCGGCCGGCAACGAAGCGGCGCGCACCCACTCGCGGGCCATCGTCGGCAGCGACGACGTGTTCGATGCCGCCCTGCGCCGCTCCGGCGCGGTGCGCGTGCGATCCTTCGTCGAGCTGTTTTCCGCGGCCAAGTGCCTCGCCTCGCGCTACCGGCCGGTCGGAGCGCGGCTGGCGATCGTGACCAATGGCGGCGGTCCCGGCGTGCTGGCGGCCGACTGGGTCAGCGAAATCGGGCTCACGCTCGGCACCCTCTCGCCCCATGTGGCGCGCGAACTCGCCCCGGCGCTGCCGGCGCAGGCTNCGCTGACCGATCTGGTGGACCTGTCGGAGGACGCCGCGGCCCCGCACTACCTGGCGGCCGTGCAGGCGGCCAGTGCCGACCCTGCGGTCGATGGGCTGCTGGTGATCCACTCACCCAAGGTCGGCAGCGACCCGGCCGCGGTGGCGCGCAGCCTGGCCGAGTTCAAGCCACGCACCGCCAAACCGCTGCTCACCTGCTGGATGGGGGATGCGTCGGTCGGCGAAGCCCGCGCGGTTCTCAACGCTGCATTGATTCCCAGCTTTCGCACGCCCGAGGCGGCGGTGGGCGCGTTCGGCAACATCGCAAGCTTCTACCGCAACCAGCAGCTGCTGCACCAGACGCCACCGCCGCTGACCGGCATGGCCAAGCCTGATGTGGAGGGTGCGCGGCTGCTCATCGAANGGGTGCTGGCCGAGCGGCGGCAGGTGCTCACCGAAATGGAGTCCAAGGCCCTGCTGTCGGCCTTCCACATCCCGGTGACGCAGACCCTGCTCGCCCGCAGCGCGACCGAGGCCATGATGATCGCCACGCAGCTGGGCTTCCCGGTGGCGCTCAAGGTCGACTCGCCCGACATCGCGCACAAATCCGATGTGCAGGGCGTCGCACTCAATGTGCTCAATGCCTCGGCGGTGCGCGACACCTGGAACGACATGATGGCCTCGGTGGCGCGGCTGGCGCCACAGGCGCGCATCAACGGCATCACCGTCCAGGCCATGGCGCGCCAGCAGCGCGGGCGCGAGCTCTACATCGGCCTGGTGAGCGACCAGCCCTTCGGCCCGGTCATCGCGTTCGGCGCCGGCGGCACCATGATCGAGCTCATCAACGACCGCGCCATGGAACTGCCGCCGCTCAACCAGTTTCTTGCGCGCCAGCTCATCCACCGCGCGCGCGTGGCCGAAACCCTGGGCGAGTGGCGCGGTGCGCCGGCGGCGGACGTGGCGGCCATCGAGCGCGTGCTGTTGCGCGTGTCGGAGATGGTGTGCGAACTGCCACAGCTGCGCGAGATGGACATCAACCCGCTGATCGTCGATGCGGGTGGCGCCGTCGCCGTCGACGCGCGCATCGTCATCGGCGACGCACCCCAGCCGCTCAGCGGCAGCGACTACCACCACCTCGCCATCCTGCCCTATCCGGCGCGCTATGAGCAGGTGTGGCCGCTGCGCGGCGGCGGCAGCTACACCATCCGCCCCATCCACCCGGATGACGCGCACATGTTGCAGGCCCTGGTGCGCAGCCTCTCGCCGCAGAGCCGTTACTTCCGCTTCGTGTCGTCCATGGCCGAGCTGCCGCCGGCCATGCTCTCGCGCTTCACCCTCATCGATTACGACCGTGAAATGGCCCTGGTGGCGGTGGTCAAGACACGCGAGCCGCGTGACGACGGCGGCTTCGACGAGAGCGAGCGCATCGTCGGCGTCTCGCGCTACATCACCAATCCCGACAGCACGAGCTGCGAGTTCTCGCTGGTCGTGGCCGACGACTTCGGCGGCCGTGGCATCGGCTCGCGGCTCATGCTCAGCATCATGGACGTCGCCCGAGACAAGGGCCTGAGCGAGATCGACGGCCTGGTGCTGGCCAACAACCCCGGGATGCTGCGGCTGATGAAGAGCCTGGGCTTTTCGATCGAACCCTATGCCGAGGACCCGGACTTCCGTTGGGTGAGTCACCGCTTGTAAGCGCGGACGGCTGATAAGATTTGCGCCGCCCGCCATGCGGCGGGACGCCTCAGTCGCCCGTTCCACTCCTCCATGTCCGTTGCCCTCGCCGGCCAGGCGCCANCCAGTTTCGAGATCAAGAGCGCCCAGTTGCCGCTGGTGGCGCTGCGCCTGAAATCCACCGACCTCGCGCTGCTGGCGCGCGAGCTCGAGGCCCGCTTTGGCGACATGCCGGACTTTTTCGAAGACGACGCGCTGCTGATCGACTTCTCCTGGCTCGACGCCGACGCCCCCGTGCCCGACATGGCCGCCCTGCTGGCCTTGCTGCGTGCACGCCGGCTCACGCCGCTGGCGTTTCGCGGCGGCTCGCCGGCGATGGCCCAGGCCGCGCGCGAGGCGGCTTTGGTGCCGGCCGAGGATGCGGCCCTGCCGCGTGAGCGCGAAGCGGTGGCGCCCGCACCGCAGGCTGCACCGGCCCCTGCATCGCCTGCAGACACCGTCGTGCCGGCAGCGCCCAGCGGCGCGCTGGTGGTGGAGCGGCCGCTGCGCTCGGGCCAGCAGGTCTATGCGCGCGGCCGTGACCTGGTGGTGCTGGCCATGGTCAACCCCGGTGCCGAGGTGATTGCCGACGGGCACATCCACGTCTATGCGCCGCTGCGGGGCAAGGCGATTGCCGGCGCGCGCGGCAATGCCGAGGCGCGCATCTTTGCGCTCAGCCTCGAACCCGAGCTGCTGTCCATTGCCGGCGTCTACCGCACGGCCGAGCAGCCGCTGCCCGCCGAAGTCTGGCGCAAGCCCGCGCAGGTGCGGCTGCTCAGCGACGAGGCGGGCGACAAGCTCGTGATGCAGGCAATGGGCGCCTAACCCTCCTCTTCCCATTCAGGAACCGTTCCTCATGGCCAAAATCATCGTCGTCACCTCCGGCAAAGGCGGCGTGGGCAAGACCACGACCAGCGCGAGTTTCGCCAGCGGCCTTGCGCTGCGCGGGCACAAGACGGCCGTCATCGACTTCGACGTGGGCCTGCGCAACCTCGACCTCATCATGGGTTGCGAGCGCCGGGTGGTCTACGACCTCATCAACGTCATCCATGGCGAGGCCAACCTGCACCAGGCGCTCATCAAGGACAAGCAGTGCGACAACCTGTTCATCCTGGCCGCCAGCCAGACGCGCGACAAGGACGCGCTGACGCAGGACGGGGTGAAGAAGGTGCTCGACGAGCTCGCCGGCATGGGCTTCGACTACATCGTCTGCGACTCGCCCGCAGGCATCGAGACCGGCGCGCTCATGGCCATGCACTATGCCGACGAGGCGCTGGTGGTGACCAACCCCGAGGTTTCGAGCGTGCGCGACTCCGATCGCATCCTGGGCATGCTCGGCAGCAAGACGCAGCGCGCCATCGAGGGCAAGGAGCCGGTCAGGGAGCACCTGCTGATCACCCGCTACAACCCCAACCGCGTGGCCGACGGGCAGATGCTCAGCCTCGAGGACATCCAGGACATTCTGCGCATCCCGCTCATCGGCGTGATTCCCGAGAGCGAGACGGTGCTGCAGGCTTCCAACCAGGGCGTGCCCGCCATCCACATGAAGGACAGCGACGTGGCCGAGGCCTACCAGGACGTGGTGGCGCGCTTCCTTGGCGAAGAGCGGCCGCTGCGCTTCATCGAGGCCGAGAAGCCCGGCTTCTTCAAGCGCCTGTTCGGGGGAAGTGAGCCANTGTCCTTTCTCTCCTTCCTGCTGGGTGAGAAGAAGAAGACCGCCAGCGTCGCCAAGGAGCGGCTGCAGCTCATCATCGCGCGCGAACGCGCCGGGCGCAGCGCCGCCGAACCCGACTTTCTGCCCGCGCTGCAGCGCGACCTGGTGGAGGTGATCGGCCGGTACATCAAAATCAACCCCGAGGACATCAAGGTCCAGCTCGAGCGGCAGGACAACCTCGAGGTGCTCGAAGTGAAGATCGAGCTGCCCGAGGCCCGCTGAAGCCGAGCGGGCCGGCCAGCGACGAGGAGACGCGCCATGCCCGAAACAACGGTTCACAGCGACGTGGTGGTGATCGGTGGCGGCCTGGCCGGGCTGGTCACCGCGCTCGAATGCCTGCAGGGCGGCCGCCGCGTCACGGTGGTGGACCGCGACACCCCGNGGCGCCTCGGCGGCCTGGCGCGCTGGGCCTTCGGCGGCATGGCGCTGGTGGACACGCCGCTGCAGCGGCGCATGAAGATCACCGACAGCCCCGAGCGCGCGCTGGCCGACTGGCTGCGCTTTGGCGAGCTCGGCGAACACGAGCTCTGGCCCCGGCGCTGGGCGGCGTATTACGTCGAACACAGCCGCGCGCAGGTCTACGACTGGCTGCTCGGCCACGGTCTGAAGTTCATGCCGGCGGTCAACTGGGTCGAACGCGGCCGCTGGGGCGAGGGCAATTCGGTGCCGCGCTACCACATCCTTTGGGGCACGGCGCAGGCGCTGGCGCTGCGCATGATCGACGCGGTGCAGCAAGCGGGCGCGGGCGGTCGGCTCACGCTGCTGAGCGGCTGGCGGGTCACCGCGCTGCACACCGCCGCCGGCCGCCTGCACGGCGCACTGGCGCGCCACGAGGCCACGGGCGAAGAGCGCCCGTTGCAGGCCGACGCGGTGGTGCTGGCCACCGGAGGGCTCAACGGCGGCCATGAACAGGTGCGGGCAAACTGGCCGAAGGACCGGCCGCTGCCCGCGCGGTTCCTCAACGGTGCGCATCCGTTTGCCGATGGCGCGATGCACCAGGCTGCGGCGGCCCTGGGCGCGCAGATCACCCATGCGGGCGAGATGTGGAACTACGCCGCGGGCTTTCCCCATCCGCAGCCGCATTTCCCGGGGCATGGGCTGTCCACCATTCCGTGCAAGTCGGCGCTGTGGCTGGACGCCACCGGCCGGCGCCTGGGCCCCGAGCCGCTGGTGACCGGCTTCGACACCCACGAGCTCTGCCGCCGCGTGGCCGCGCTGGACCGGCCCTGGACCTGGCACCTGCTGAACTGGCGCATCGCGGCCCGGGAGTTCGCCATCTCGGGCGCGGAGCACAACCCGCGCATCCGCGACCGGCAGCTGCTGCCCTTTCTGAAGGAAACCCTGTTCGGCAACCACCGGCTGGTGCGCCAGATGGCCGCCGAAAGCCCCGATGTGCTGGTGGACGACACGCTCGCCGGCCTGGCGGCGAAGATGAACGCGCTCACCGGCACCGACCATGTGCGGCCCGAGGTGCTGCAGGCCACGGCCGATGCCTTCGATGCGAACTTCGCCGCCGGCGCCAAACTGCACAACGACGACCAGATCCGCCGCATCCTGCACGCGCGGCAATGGGGGCCGGACCGGCTGCGCACCTGCAAGCCCGCGCCGCTGCAGCAGCGCGGCGCCGGGCCCTTCATCGCCATGCGCATGCAGCTCATCACCCGCAAGAGCCTGGGCGGTCTGCAGACGGACCTGCACAGCCGCGTGCTCGATGCCGCCGGCGCGCCCATTCCCGGCCTCTACGCCGTGGGCGAGGCCGCGGGCTTCGGCGGCGGCGGTGCCAGCGGCAAGCGATCGCTCGAAGGCACCTTTCTCTCGGGCTGCATCCTGACCGCGCGCGCCGCGGCGCGGAGCTCGTCCACTGACCTCGGAGACGCCATGAACGGAGCCCAAGCCCTGATGCGCACGCTGGTGGAAGCGGGCGTGGAGGTCTGCTTCACCAACCCCGGCACGAGCGAGATGCACTTCGTCGCCGCGCTCGACGCTGAGCCGAGGATGCGCGCCGTGCTCACGCTGTTCGAGGGCGTGGCCAGTGGCGCGGCCGACGGCTATGCGCGCATGGCCGACAAACCCGCAGCCACGCTGCTGCACCTGGGCTGCGGCCTGGGCAATGCGCTGGCCAACCTGCACAACGCCCGCAAGGCCCGCGTGCCGCTGGTCAACATCGTGGGCGACCATGCGAGCTTTCATGCGCCGCTGGACGCGCCGCTGCAGTCCGACATCGACACCGTGGCGCGCAACGTCTCCACCTGGATCCGCCGCAGCGCGGGCCCGGCGCAGGTCGGCCAGGACGCGGCCGAGGCGGTGGCCGCGAGCTTCGGCCCGCCGTGCCAGGTGGCCACGCTGATTCTGCCGGCCGACGCGTCCTGGGGCGATGGCGGCGTGCGTGCCGCGCCGGTGCCGCGCCAAAGCGCGCCGACGCCCGATGCCGCGCGCATCGCCACCGTCGCGCAGGCCCTGGCGGCCGGGCCGAAGACGGCGCTGCTGCTCGGCGGCCGCGCGCTGCGCGAGGGGCCGCTGCGCGCGGCCTCGCAACTGGCGGCGCACACCGGTGCCCGGCTGCTGGCCGAGGTGTTCCCGACCCGACTCGAGCGCGGCGCCGGCCTGCCGCCGGTGGAGCGGCTGGCCTACCTGGCCGAGCTGGCTGGCGTGCAGCTCGCGGGGCTGGAGCATCTGGTGCTGGTGGATGCGAAGTCGCCGGTGTCCTTCTTCGCTTACCCCGGCAAGGCGAGCGAACTGGTGCCGCCGGGCTGCCAGGTGCACACGCTCGCGGCCTTCGACGAGGACGTGGCGGCGGCGCTGGCCGCGCTGGTCGAGGCCGCTGGCGCCGCGCAGACCCCGCCGCGCTTGCAGGCGCCGCGGCGGCCGCCGAGGCCGCGCGGCAAGTTCACCGCGGACAAGGTGTGCAAGGCGGTGGGTCATCTGCTGCCCGAGGGCGCCATCGTGGTGGACGAGGCGCAGACTTCGGGCCTGCTGCTGCCGCTCTACACCGCGGGCGCGCCGCGGCACGACCTCATCACCCTCACCGGCGGCGCCATCGGCCAGGGACTACCCAATGCGGTGGGCGCGGCCATCGCCTGCCCCACGCGCAAGGTGATTGCGCTCAGCGGCGACGGCTCGGCGCTGTACACGCTGCAGGCGCTGTGGACGATGGCGCGCGAACGGCTCGACGTGGTGAGCATCGTTTTCAACAACCGCGCCTATGCCATCCTGAACGTGGAGCTGCAGCGCGTGGGCGCGCTCGGCGCGGCCGAGAAGGCACGCGCGCAGTTCGACCTGCGCACGCCGCCGCTCGATTTCGTGCAGCTCGCCCAGGGCCAGGGCGTGCGGGCGGTGCGCGCCACCGACACCGAGGGCTTCGTGCGTGCGCTCGAACACGCGCTGGCCACGCCGGGGCCGCACCTGATCGAGGCGGTGGTGCCGCCCACGCTCACCGGGCTCAAGCTGCGGCTGCTGCCGCATCTGCTGCAGTCGCTGGCCAGCCTGCCGCAGCCGCTGGCGCGCGCGCTCAAGCGCTCGCTGGCGCCCTGAGCGTCCGCCGGGGCGCCCGCCGCAGCCCGTGGGCCGGACTTTTTGGACATTTCGGCCCCTACCCCAGCGCCAACCGGTCAGAAGACGCTATCAAAATTGGAGTACCCAATGAGGTTCCGTCCCCTATGATGGCGCCATGCTGATCGACACCGTGTTCGCCGCGCGCGATNGGGTGCGCCTCAAGGAGATCGCCGGGGTGCTGGTGCGCCACGGCTTCGGTGACCTGGTGCGCCGTCTGGGTCTGGCCGAGCGGCTCGAGCGCGCGGGCCATGCGCTGAACTGGGAGCACGCGGCCGATCTTGCGCGGCTGAGCGCGCCGGTGCAGGTGCGGCTGGCGCTGGAGGAACTCGGGCCGACCTTCGTCAAGCTCGGACAGATCCTCGCCGGCCGGGCCGACCTGTTCGGGCCGGAGTGGATCGCCGAGTTCGAGAAGCTCCACAGCCAGGTGCCCGCGCTGCCGCTTGAGGCGTTGCGCGCGCAGTTGCGCGAAGACCTCCGCGGCGAACCCGAGGCCGTCTTCGCGCAGTTCGAGGCCGAGCCGCTGGCCGCCGCTTCGATCGCGCAGGTGCACGCCGCGCGGCTGCACGACGGCTCGCCGGTGGTGGTGAAGATCCGTCGCCCGGGCATCGAAGCCGTCATCGACGCCGACCTGCGCCTCATGGCCCGGCTGGCCGCCGTGGCCGAGGAGGAATGGCCCGCGCTCAAGCCCTACCGGCCGCAGCAGCTGGTGCGCGAGTTCGCGCGTTCGCTCAAGCGCGAGCTCGACCTGGCCAACGAATGCCGCAATGCCGAGCGCATCGGCACCCATCTGGCGGCGCTGCCGTACATCGTCATTCCGAAGGTGTACTGGGACTGGACCGGCGCGCGGCTCAACGTGCAGCAGCGCATCGAGGGCGTGCCCGGCGAGCGGCTGGACGCGCTCACGCCCGAGGCCGGCTTCGACCGCGCGCTGCTGGCGCGCCGCGGCGCGCACGCGGTGCTCAAGATGATCGTGCAGGACGGCCTCTACCATGCCGACCCGCACCCGGGCAATGTGTTCTACCTCAGCGGCAACCGCATCGCCTTCATCGACTTCGGCATGGTCGGCCGGCTCTCCGAGCGCCGGCGCGAGGAGCTGCTGGGCCTGCTGCTGGGCCTGGTGGAGCGCGATGCGCGCGCCGTGGCCGACGTGCTGCTGGACTGGGCACAGGCCGGCCACGGGGCGGACCTGGCGCAGCTCGAGCGCGAGATCGAAACCTTCGTCGACCAGTACCACGGCGTGCCGCTGGCCCAGTTGCGCCTGGGGCAGATGCTGGCCGACGCCACCGCCATCCTGCGCGAACACCAGCTCGGCCTGCCCGCGGACCTGGCGCTGCTGGTCAAGGCCTTCATCACCCTCGAAGGCCTGGGCCGCGGCCTGGACCCCGACTTCCACATGGCCGCCGAGGCCACGCCGCTGCTGCGCCAGGTGCTGCGCGCTCGCTACGCCCCGCGCGTGCTGGCGCGGCGGGCCTTTGCCACGCTGCGCCGTGCGCTTGGCGTGGCCGAGCACCTGCCCGAAGACCTGGCGCAGATGCTGCGCAACGCGCGGCGCGGGCAGCTGCACATCGCCCTCGACGTGCTGCACCTCCGGCGCCTGGGCGACCAGATCGACCGCGCCGCCAACCGGCTGGCGCTGGCGCTGGTGATCGCGGCGCTGGTGATCGGCTCGTCCATCGTCATGACGGTGCAGGGCGGCCCGACGCTGCTGGGCCTGCCGTTGTTCGGCCTGCTGGGTTTCCTGNGCGCGGTGGCCGGCGGCCTGTGGCTGATCCGCTCCATCCGCCGCAGCGGGCGCGACGAGGACGCCTGGGCAACGCTGAACAAGTCCCTCGCGCGCCGCGCATCCCGGCCTCGGGCGGTCTGCGTCGTGACAAATGCTCGCCATAGCAAGAGCTATGGCTGCGCTTTGCGCCTCGCAGCCCATCCCACTCCCAGGCGCGCGCCATCGCAGGGACTTGTTCAGCGTTGCCCCGGGAGCCTGCCGCCGCGCCGCGCACGCCCGGGCCGCGCCTGGACAAACTGTTGCATTTATGCTACATTTGCCGATTCCCGGAGCGCTGGGTCATTTCGGCACCTGCATGCCGGATGGGGTTTGGCGGGGGCAACCCAGCACGCGGGCGACCGGCCCGGCGTGCGCCACAGGAAGACCACACCATGGCCAAGGAAGATCTGATCGAGATGATGGGCATCGTCAACGAAGTGCTGCCCGACACCCGTTTTCGCGTCACGCTCGACAACGGGCACCAGCTCGTCGCCTACTCGGCGGGCAAGATGAAGAAGAACCACATCCGCATCCTCGCGGGCGACCGCGTTTCGCTCGAGCTCTCGCCCTACGACCTGAGCAAGGGCCGCATCAGCTTCCGCCACCTGGAAAACCGCGGCCCCGCCGCGCCGCGCCGCCCGTCGCGCTGAGGGCTTGATGCGGGCGTGGTGGTGCCCGCGGTCCGCCGGCCGTTGGGCGCATCGCCTCACCAGCCGTTCTGCGCGCCACCGGGTGCGTGTGGCGCGGTTCAGCCTAAATCCGGCAGTTGGGCATGGTCGAGCGGGCCGTCATCGGGTGGGCAGGCAAGGCGCAAACCGCAGCAATGGCCGGTGCCATTGCGAGGGTTTGCAACGCCGCCTGCACGCCCGAGGGCGGCTCGATCGGCCATGCAGCGTCATCACCCGAAAAGGTGAACGTCAGGCCGTACAGGAAATCTTTTAAAACAAGGACCTGTAAGCAAAGACGAGCGGTCGACTGCCGGATTTAGGTTCAGCCCGCCGTGTGCGGGTTGCGCTGGCGGCGCAGCTCCACCGCGGCGGCCAGGCCTTGCAGCACCGGCACCGTCTGCTCGAAGCTGATGCAGGCGTCCGTCACCGACACGCCGCGCTTGAGGGGCTGGCCGGGCACGATGTCCTGCCGGCCTTCCTCGAGGTGGCTCTCGATCATCACGCCCATGATGCGCCGGTCGCCCGCGGCCACCTGGGCGGCCACCTCGGCCGCCACCGGAATCTGCCGCGCATGCTGCTTGCTGTTGTTGGCGTGCGACACGTCGATCATCAGCTGCTCGCGCAGGCCCGCGGCCTTGAGCAGCGCGCAGGTGGCGTCCACGCTGGCGGCGTCGTAGTTCGGCGCCTTGCCGCCGCGCAGGATGACGTGGCAGTCCGCATTGCCGCGGGTCTCGAAAATTGCTGCCTGGCCCATCTTGGTCATGCCCATGAAGGCATGGCCCGACTGCGCGGCCAGAATCGCATCGGCCGCCACCTTCACGCCGCCGTCGGTGCCGTTCTTGAAGCCCACCGGGCAGGAGAGGCCGCTGGCGAGCTGGCGGTGGCTCTGGCTTTCGGTGGTGCGCGCGCCGATGGCGCCCCAGCTCACCAGGTCGCTGATGAACTGCGGCGAGAGCAGGTCCAGAAACTCCGTGCCCACGGGCAGGCCCAGCGCCAGGATGTCGAGCAGCAGCGCGCGGGCGCGCTCCAGCCCTTCGTTGATGGCGAAGCTGCCGTCCAGGTGCGGGTCGTTGATGTAACCCTTCCAGCCCACCGTGGTGCGCGGCTTCTCGAAGTACACCCGCATGACGATGAGCAGCTCGCCCGCGAGTGCGTCGGCCTGCGCCTTGAGCTTCCCGGCATAGTCCAGCGCCTGCTCGTGGTCGTGGATGGAGCACGGACCCACCACCACCACCAGCCGGTCGTCCGCGCCGTGCAGCACGCGCGAGATGGCGGCGCGGCTGTGCTCCACCAGCCGCTCGGCCGAGGCCGGCGCCGGCAGCCACTCCTGCAGCAGCGCCGGGGTGATGAGCGGGCGCACGGCGCGGATGCGCACGTCGTCGGTGCGCGTGTGGTCGTGCGTGCTCGGGGCGGCCGTGGCCGGGTGGACGTGAAGCGGGGTGGGCGGGTTCATGGGGCCGGATTATGACCGTTTCGGCCCGTACCCCAGCGTCAATCGGTCAGTAGGCGCTATTCATTCAGGAGCGACTTCAGCGCCGGCTGCTGCGTCGGATGCGGCGGTTGCTGCCGCGGCAGCGCCCGCGCGGCCCCGCGGCCGCGCGCTGCGGCGGGGCCGCGGGCTGCGTGCGGGCTCGGCGGGGCGGGCCTCGGTGGCCGGAAGCGCGTCGGCGGGTGCCACCGCGGCCGGCGTGGATGCGGCCGTGCGTGGCGGGGCGCTGCGGCTGCGGCGCGGGGCCTTGGCCGCGGGCTTGGTCTTGGTATGGGTTGCGGTCGTCGTCGTGGTGCCCGCGGCGGCATTGGTGCGGCCCGCGGGGCGCCGTGCGGGCTTGCGCGCGGGGTTCGCGCCAACGCGGGCGGCAGCAGCGCACGCAGGATGGCCTGCAGCTCGTCGTCGCGCAGCACGCGCGGCACGGGGTAGTTGAAGTCGGCCTCGCGCGCGGCGGCGCGGGCGAGTGCGGGAATGTCCACTTCGCGCAGGGCGGCGAGCGTGGTGGGAATGCCCACCCGCGCATTGAGCGCCTCCACCGCGGCGATGAAGGCCTCGGCACGCGCCAGCGGTTCGTCCGCTGCGGTGCCCACGCCCGCCCGCTCGGCCAGGTCGGCGAGCTTGGCCGCGGCTTCGGGCAGCAGCGCGCGCAGCACATGCGGCAGCACGATGGCATTGGCCAGGCCGTGCGGCGTGTGGTAGAGGCCGCCGAGCTGGTGCGCAATGGCGTGCACATAGCCCACGTTGGCACGGGTGAAGGCCAGGCCCGCGTAGGTGGCGGCCAGCGCCATCTTCTCGCGCGCGGCGAGGTCCGCGCCGTGTTCGCAGGCGCGCGGCAGGTGCTCGAAGATCATGCCGGTGGCCGAGAGCGCAAGCCGGTCGGTGGTGGGCGTGCCCCAGAGGCCGATGTAGGCCTCCACCGCGTGGGTGAGCGCATCCATGCCGGTGGCGGCGGTGATGTCGCGCGGCAGGCCGGCGGTGAGCCTGGGGTCGAGCGCGGCCATGCGCGGCACGATGCGCGTGTCCGCCACCACCAGCTTGCGGTGGGCCTCGGGGTCGGAAATCACCGCCGCCACCGTCACCTCCGAGCCGGTGCCCGCCGTGGTGGGCACGGCGTAGAGCGGCACCGGGCCGCGCNNAGCGCGGAAATAGCCCACCAGCGTGCGCGGGTGGCGGCCGTTGGCAGCCGCCAGGCCGATGACCTTGGCTGCATCCATCACCGAGCCGCCGCCGAAGGCCACGATGGCGTCGCAGCCCTCGGCCTCGAAGCGCGCGATGCCCGCCTCGAGCACCGGCAGCGGCGCATCGGGCAGCACCGCGTCGAACACCACCACCGCCGAGCCGGCGGCTTCGAGCGCGGCAATCATCGGCTGCGCGAGCTTCAGGCGCGTGACCACCGCATCGGTGACGAACAGAATCTTGCGGTGGCCGAAGTCGCCAATCGCTTCGGCCAGGCGCAGGCTGGCATCGGGCCCGACCAGCAGCGAGGGCTGTGGAATCGGCAGCACGCGGGTGACGAGGCCCGCGGCGCGCTTGGCCGTCATGAGGCCGGCGCTGCGCGCGAGCTGGGCGAGGGATTCGGTGGGCAACATGGAGAGACTCCTCGAGACAGGGGCGGACCGGGGCCGCGGAACCGGTGGCATCATGCGCCGTGCGGCTGGGGCTGTGTAGGCACGGCACTCCACACCGCAAGGAGACGGCAGATGAAAGAGGTCATCGGCATCAGCCTGNGCCCGGCGGCGCAGGACTTTTCCTTCGAGACGCGCTGGCTCGGCACGCCGCTGCGGGTGCGCCGCCTGGGCACCGACGGCTCAGCGGCGCGCGCGGCCCGGCTGCTGCGCCAGTGGGACCGAAAAGCCACCGCCATCGGCCTGGGGCTGACCGATGCCGCCAGCCCCGCAGGCCGCAAGGCCAGGACCCGCAGCACCCCGCCCGACGCCGCCGCGCTGTGCGCGCTGGCCCGGCACGCCCGCGTGACCCGCGGCGAGGAACTGGCCGACCTGTTCATGGAATGGGCGGTGCGCCACACGCAGCAGACGCTGGGCAGCTATTTCAACAACGCGCGGGTGCTGGTGCTCTCGGGCCAGCAGCACTTCAAGGTGGCGGCCACGCTGGCCGAATTCACGCCCAATCTGCAGTTTGCCGACGCGCTGCTGCAGCTCGGCGTGCCCAAGATGCTCAGCTCGCTCGACGGCCTGCAGCGCTACCTCGCCGGCGCGCACTACGTGACCGACTGGACGCCGCCGGCGCTGATGCAAAGCGGCCCGCTGCAGGACTGGACGCGCTTCGTGCTGCGCCGCGCGCTGGCCAAGGCGCATGTGCTGGTGGCGCCGGTGCACGCGCTCGATGACTTTGGCCTTGAAGAACTGGCCGGCAAGACCGTGGTCACCGCCGGCGTGAGCGAGGCGCGGCTGGCCACGCTGCGCGACAAGGGCGTGCACCTGGTGGTGGACGCGGCGCCCGAAATCGCGGGCCATGCGGTGGGGCCGGCCTTGCTCGAGGCCATGCTGCTCGCCGCCACCGGCGAGACCGACCCGCATGCGCTGGGCGCCGACGCGGTGCTCGCCGCCATCGAGCGCGAGGCCCTCACGCCCCGCCTGCTCTACCCCAACGGCTTCAGGCGCGTCAACCGCTTCGCCTTCGTGATCCACCCGCTGTCGCAGGAGTACTTCAAGAAGGTCAAGCCCATCGAGGTGCTCTCGCGCGTGGCCCCGCCGGTGGCCATGGACACGCTGGAGAAGATCATGGCCTACGCGCCGCCCTTCGTGTACTCGCGCGTGACCGGCATCCGCTCGCCCTCCGGGGTGGAGGCCGAGGGCTGGCTGATCTCGGTGGGCGGCACGCCCAGGGAAATCATGTCGCACCCGCCGGAGTTCACCTACCGCCGCCTGCTCGACGCGGCCGAACTCGCGCGCCGCCTGGGCGCGCAGATCATGGGCCTGGGCGCGTTCACCAAGGTCGTGGGCGACGCCGGCGCCACCGTGGCGCGCCGCGCCAGCCTGCCCATCACCACCGGCAACTCCTACAGCGCCTCGGGCGCGCTGTGGGCCGCGCACGACGCGCTGCTGCGGCTGAACCTGCTGCCCAAACCGCGCGGCAAGGGCCGGGTGGATTTCAAGGCCATGGTCGTCGGCGCCACCGGCTCGATCGGTTCGGTGTGTGCGCGGCTGCTGGCCAAGGTGGCGCAGGAGGTGGTGCTGGTCGCGCCCGAACCGGCCAAGCTGCTCGCGCTCAAGGCCTCCATCCTGGCCGAGACGCCCGACGCGCGGCTGCGCGTGGCCGCCCAGGCCGACCGGCTGCTCGGCGAGATGGACATGATCGTCACCGCCACCTCCGGCGCGGGCAAGAAGGTGCTCGACATCATGAAAGTCAAGCCCGGCTGCGTCATCACCGACGTCGCCCGCCCGCTGGACCTGCCGCCCGAGGAAGTCGCCAAGCGCCCGGACGTGCTCGTCATCGAATCCGGCGAGATCGAACTGCCCGGCGACGTGCAGATGAAGAACATCGGCCTGCCCAAGAACGTCGCCTACGCCTGCGTGGCCGAAACCGTGGTGCTGTGCCTGGAACACCGCTTCGAGCCCTTCACCGTCGGCCGCGCCATCGAGTGGGAGAAGGTTCGCGAGATCTACAAGCTCGGCCTCAAGCACGGCATGAAGCTCGCCGCCATCTCTGGCGTCAACGGCCCCTACAGCGACGCCGACATCGAGCGCGTGCGCGAACTCGCCCTGGCCCGCCGCGCCGAACGCGCCGCCAGGCCGCGCGCACGCCCCGCCGCCGTCGCACCGCGTCTGCCCCGGAGGCCCCGGCAGCGGCCCCCGTTCCAGCCCCGTCACGCCGGCGCGCCTCCCCTGCCGCCCCGCCCACAACCACGCCCAAGGCCAGCCGCGCCACACCGAAGAAAGCCCCGCGCCCTGCGCCCGCCCGCACCCGCAGGGCGAACGGCGCCTGAACGGAAGCTTCACTTTTCATAGCGCCACCTCGCCGTCTGGCGCTGGGGGCCAGGAGAAAACCTTATGAACACGCCCGAACGCACCGCCGGCGAGCCCCCACTCCCGCTACGCCGCCCGGCTGCCCGTTCTGCGACATCGCCCCCGAGCGCGCGGTGCGAACCCGCGCACACGCCGTGCTGCTGTGGGACGCGCACCCGCTGCACCCCGGCCACGCGCTGGCGGTGCCGCGCCGGCACATCGGCTCCTGGTTCGAGGCCACCGAGGCCGAACGCGCCGACCTGCTCGCCCTCATCGACGAAGCCCGCGCGCTGGTGCTGGCGCAGTGGGGCGCCGATGCCTTAAACCTCGGCATCAACGACGGCCCCGCCGCCGGCCAGACCGTGCCGCACCTGCACGTGCACCTCATCCCGCGCCACCGAGGCGACACGCCCGACCCCGCGGCGGCATCCGCTGGATACTGCCCGAGCGCGCGGTGTATTGGGCGAAAACCTGACGCCTCGCGCGCCGCAGCGCTCAGCGCTTGCCGCCCAGCAGCGCGTAGAGCAGGATCGCGCCGAAGGTGGCGGTGCCGATGCCGCCGAGGGCGAAGTCGCCGAACTTGAGGGTGAAGTCGCCGGTGCCCAGCACCAGCGTCACCGCGGCGACGATGAGGTTGCGGTTGTCGGAGAAATCCACCCGGTTGTCCACCCAGATCTTCGCGCCGGCCACCGCAATCAGGCCGAACACCACGATGGACACGCCGCCCATCACCGGCAGCGGAATGGCCTGGATCAGCGCGCCGAACTTGGGCGAGAAGCCCAGCAGCACCGCCAGCAGCGCCGCGATCAGGAACACCGCGGTGGAATAGATCTTGGTCGCGGCCATGACGCCGATGTTCTCGGCGTAGGTGGTCACGCCGGTGCCGCCCGAGGCGCCCGAGACCATGGTGGCGATGCCATCGCCCATGAAGGCGCGGCCCATCAGCGGGTCCAGGTTCTTGCCCGTCATCGCGGTGACGGCCTTGAGGTGGCCGAGGTTTTCCGCCACCAGGATGATGGCCACCGGCGCGATCAGCAGCATCGCCGGGCCGCTGAACACCGGCGCGGCGAACTGCGGCGCGCCGAACCATGCCGCGTTGGCAATACCCGAGAGGTCNAGCGGCTTGCCCAGGCCCAGGCCGTTGGTGAGCACCGCGTAGAGGATGCTCGCCACGATCAGGCCCACCAGAATCAGCAGCCGCTGCACCATGCCGCGCGTGCGCACCGCCACCAGGCCCACGCAAACGAAGGTCAGCGCCTGCATCCAGCTGTCGAAATTCGACGCCGCCATGTTCTTCACCGGAATGCCCGCGAGGTTCAGGCCGATGACGGCCACCACCGCGCCGGTGACCACCGGCGGCATCAGCCACTCGATCCAGCCCGTGCCGATGGCCTGCACCAGCGCGCCGATGAGCGTGTACAGCGCCCCGCAGGCGATGATGCCGCCCAGCGCCACGGCGATGTTGGCATTGGGCCCTTTGCCCGCGTAGCCGCTGGCGGCGATCACCACGCCGATGAAGGCGAAGCTCGAGCCCAGGTAGCTCGGCACCTTGCCGCCAGTGAGCACGAANAAGATCAGCGTGCCGATGCCGCTCATCAGAATGGCCACGTTGGGGTCGAAACCCATCAGGATGGGCGCGAGCACCGTGGCGCCGAACATGGCCACCACATGCTGCAGGCCCATGGCGGTCGTCTGCGGCCAGGGCAGGCGCTCGTCGGGCCCGATCACGCCGCCGGCGGCGAGCACCTCGGGGCTCTTCTCTTTCCAGTCGAACAGGGGCATGGTTCTTCTCCGTTGTTGTGAGTGGGGACAATCACCCGGCGCTGCCGCCGGGTGAGGCAACGCTGAACAAGTCCCTCGCGCGCCGCGCATCCCGGCCGCGGGCGGTCTGCTTCGTTGCAAATGCTCGCCATAGCCCCGCTATGGCTGCGCTTTGCGCCTCGCAGTCCATTCCGCGGCCGGGCGCGCGTCATCGCAGGGACTTATCCAGCATTGCCTGACAAACCGCGCGATCGTAGGCGCAAACCGCCGCCGCGCCACGCTGCGCCGCACCAAGGTGACACCGAACGAACCCCACCGGGACGCATCGGGCGCGACCGCGGGCGCCGCAGCGCGGCACCCGAGGGTCACCGCGCGCTGCTACGCTTCGGGCATGGACACACGCAAGAAATGGGCCTTGGGCGCGCTCGCCGTGGCTGCGGCGGTGACGGCCTTCGCCTTGCTGGGCAGCCGCCCCAGCCCAGTGCGCACGGTGGCGGTGGCGCGCGGCGCGATCGCGCAGTCGCTGGTGGCCACCGGGCGCATCGAGGCGCCGGCGCGTATCGACATCGGCTCGGAAGTGACCGGCACCGTGCGCGAAGTGCGCGTGCGCGAGGGCGACGCGGTGCGCGCCGGCCAGGTCTTGGTGCGTCTGGCCGACGAGGAAGCGCGCGCGGCGCTGGCCCAGGCCGAGGCCGCGCTGCGCGAGGCGCGCGAGCGCGCGCAGGAGCAGGGCAGCGTCACCGCCCCGGTGAGCGAGCAGGCGCTGGCGCAGGCGCAGGCCAACCTGAACAGTGCCGAGCGCGAGGCCGAGCGCGCCCGTGCCCTGGTCGCCCAGGGCTTCTACGCGCCGCAGCGCGCCGACGACGCCGAGCGCGCCCTGGCCACCGCCCGCAGCGCGCTTGAGGCGGCCCGGCTGCAGGCGCGCGCCAACCAGCCCGGCGAGGTGGGCGCGCGGCTGGCGCGCACCCGTGTGGAGCAGGCCGAGTCCGCCCTGGCCGTGGCGCAGGCGCGGCTGGCCCGGCTCGTCATCACCGCGCCGGCGGATGCGCGCGTGCTCACCCGCAACACCGAGCCCGGCGCCATGGCCCAGCCCGGCCGTGTGCTGCTGAGCCTGGCGGCCGACGGCCCCTTGCGCATCGACGCCGCGGTGGACGAGAAGAACCTGCGCCTCATCGCCCCCGGCATGGCCGCGCAGGCGGTGGCCGACGCCTACCCCGGCCAGCGCTTCGCCGCCACGGTGTCGTGGATTGCGCCGGCGGTGGACGCGCAGCGCGGCACCGTGCCGGTGCGCCTGGCCGTGCCGCAGCCGCCGGCCTTTCTGCGGCCGGACATGACGGTGTCGGTGGAAATGCTCGGCGGCGAGAAGAAGGACGCCCTCATCCTCAGCGCCGCCGCCGTGCGCGACGCCGACAGCCCCGCGCCCTGGGTGCTGGCGCTGCGCGAGGGCCGGGCGCAGCGCGTGGGCGTCACGCTGGGCCTGCGCGGCGTGGGCGTGGTGGAGATCACCAGCGGCCTGCAGGCCGGCGAGCTGGTGATTCCCCAGACCGAGAAGGCCGCCCCCGGCGACCGGGTGCGGGCGCTGGCCGCGCAGGACGCGCCGCGCCCCATGGACGTGCCGCAGGGCATGATTTCGCGCTGAGCGTGCCCACCCGCACGACTGCGCCCGACCCCACGCCCGCTGCCATGCCCGCCCTTCGCACCCGCGCCGCCCTGAGCCCCTGGGCCCGCCGCCTGCCGTTCGAGCTGCTGGTGGCGCTGCGCTTCCTGCGCGAAGGGCGCATGCAGAGCGCGCTGATCCTCGCCGGCGTGACCGGCGGCGTAGCGGTGAT
Source organism: Burkholderiaceae bacterium (assembly GCA_013693755.1). Taxonomy (GTDB): domain Bacteria; phylum Pseudomonadota; class Gammaproteobacteria; order Burkholderiales; family Burkholderiaceae_C; genus Tibeticola. The sequence continues at coordinate 1,325,585 of CP059256.1, read as the reverse complement.
CATCTTCCTCACCCAGCTCATCAACCAGCTGCAGGACTCCATCGTGGACCGCGTGCTGGGTTCGCAGGCGCAGGTGGTGATCCGCCCGCTGGAGGAGCAGACCGCGCGTGTGCTGCAGGGCGACGCCACGCGCGAGATCGCCGCCGTGGTGCAGCCGCGCGCGCAGCGCCTGCGCTCGGTCGACCAGTGGGAGCGGGTGGCCGCGCTGGCGGCGGCCNACGCCGGGGTGCTGGCCGTCTCGCCGGTAGTCAGCGGCCCGGCGTTCGCGCTGCGCGGCACGGCCAACAAGAGCGTGGCGCTGATCGGCATGATTCCGGACGCCTACCGCCGTGTGGTGCGCATGGACGACAAGATGGTGCGCGGGCGCTTCGAGGTCAGCGGCACCGACACGCTCATCGGCACCGAGCTCGCGGCCGACCTCGGGGTTGCCGTGGGCGACAAGATCCGCGTGGCCACGGCCGATGGCCGCAGCGAGACGCTCACCATCACCGGCCTGTTCGACATGGGCAACCGCGACCTCAACCGGCGCTGGGTGTTCGTGCCGCTCAAGCTCGCGCAGACGCTGCTGGACCTGCCCGGCGGCGTCTCCAACCTCGACCTCACGGTGCGCGACCTCTTCGGCGCCAACGCCGTGGCCGACGCGCTGCGCGCGCAGACCGGCCTCACGGTGGAGAGCTGGATGCAGACCAATGCCAGCCTGCTCACGGCGCTGTCGAACCAGTCGGTGTCGAACAACCTGATCCGCAGCTTCGTCGTCATCATCGTGGCGTTGGGCATCTCCAGCGTGCTGGTGGTCAGCGTGGTGCAGAAGCAGCGCGAGATCGGCATCCTGCGCGCCATGGGTGCGGGCCGGCGGCAGATCATGGCGGTGTTTCTGCTGCAGGGCGGCATCGTGGGGCTGGCGGGCTCAGGCCTGGGCTCGGCGCTGGCCTACACGCTGCTGGTGGCGTTCTCCCGGGTGTTCAAGAACCCCGGCGACGGCGGCCCGCTGTTCAACCCCGAGCTCGATCCGCGGCTGGTGCTGCTGGCCTCGCTGGTGGCCTGCGCGGTGGGCCTGCTGGCGGCCTTCATTCCGGCGCGCCGCGCCGCGCGCATGGACCCCGTGCAGGCGATCCGCACATGAGCGCAGCGCCCACCCCGAACCCCGCCGCCGATGACACGGTGCTGCGGCTGCGCGGCGTGCGCAAGAGCTATAACGTCGGCACGCCGGTGGAGACCGAGGTGCTGCACGGCATCGACCTGGCGCTGGGCGCGCATGAGTTCGTCGCGCTCATCGGGCCCTCGGGCTCGGGCAGANGCACGCTGCTCAACCTCATGGGCCTGCTCGAGCGGCCCACGGCGGGCAGCNTGGTCATCGACGGGCACGACACCGGCGCGCTCGACGACACCGCGCTCACCCGGCTGCGCGGCCACACCATCGGCTTCGTGTTCCAGTACCACCACCTGCTGCCGGCGTTCACCGCACTGGAGAACGTGCTGCTGCCCTCCATCATCGAGCACGGCGTGGCCACGGACGACGACGAGGCGCGTGCGGTCGAGCTGCTCGCGCGCGTGGGCCTGGCGCAGGCGNCTCTCAAGCGCCCGGGTGAACTCTCCGGCGGCATGCAGCAGCGCGTGGCGATCGCGCGGGCGCTGGCGCGTTCGCCCCGGCTCATCCTGGCCGACGAGCCCACCGGCAACCTCGACACCGCCAGCGCCGACGCGGTGTTCGAGCTGCTGCGCAGCTTCAACCGCGAGCACGGCAGCGCCTGCCTCATCGTCACCCACGACCCGCGGCTGGCTGCGCGCTGCGACCGCATCATCGAACTCGTCGATGGGCGCATCGTCGGCGAACAACAACATCCCACGCACCCGGAGACCTTGCCATGAACCCCACCGCACCCCCAACCCGCCGCACACATTGCCGTCATCGCCGGCGACGGCATCGGCCGCGAAGTCATGCCCGAGGGCCTGCGCGCGCTCGAAGCCGCCGCGCGCCGCTTCGACCTGCCGCTGGTGTTCCACCGCTTCGACTGGGCGCACTGCGATTACTACCTGCAGCACGGCCGCATGATGCCCGAGGACTGGAAGGCGCAGCTGCAGGGCATGGACGCCATCTTCTTTGGCGCCGTGGGCTGGCCCGCGACCGTGCCCGATCACATCTCGCTGTGGGGCTCGCTGCTCAGGTTCCGCCGCGAGTTCGACCAGTACATCAACCTGCGCCCTGCGCGCCTGTTCGACGGCGTGCCCTGCCCGCTGGCCGGGCGCAAGGCCGGCGACATCGACATGCTCATCGTGCGCGAGAACACCGAGGGCGAATACTCCAGCGTCGGCGGCGTGATGTTCGAGGGCACCGAGCGCGAATTCGTGGTGCAGGAGTCGGTCTTCACCCGCATCGGCAGCGAGCGGCTGCTCAACTTCGCCTTCGAGCTCGCGCGCAGCCGGGCGCGCAAGACGCTCACGCTGGCCACCAAGAGCAACGGCATCTCGATCTCCATGCCCTGGTGGGACGCGCGCTGCGCCGAGGCCGCTGCGCGCTACCCCGACGTGCGCTGGGACAAGCAGCACATCGACATTCTGTGCGCGCGCTTCGTGCTGCAGCCCGAACGCTTCGACGTGGTGGCTGCCACCAACCTGTTCGGCGACATCCTCTCCGACCTCGGCCCCGCGGCCTGCGGCACCATCGGCATCGCGCCCTCGGCCAACCTCAACCCCGAGCGCCGCTGGCCANGCCTGTTCGAGCCGGTGCACGGCTCCGCGCCCGACATCGCCGGCCGCGGCATCGCCAACCCGGTGGCCATGATCTGGTCGGGCGCGCTCATGCTCGACTTCCTCGGCGGCCGCGCCGCTNGCGACACGCGCTGGCGCGCCGCGCACGACGCCATCGTCGCCGCCATCGAAACCGTGCTGCGCGAAGGCCCGCGCACGCCCGACCTCGGCGGCCAGGCCAGCACCACCGAGCTCGGCCGCGCCGTGGCCGAGGCGGTGGCGGCTGCAGCCTGAAACGCCATGACCGCGCCGGCCACGCCCGATGCACCCTCCCCTTCGGGCGGCCGCGCGAGGCGGCCCCGAGCATGCCCGCCCGTGGGCCGCGTGCGCCCCGCACGGGCCGCATCCGCCCGCGCAGCCCGTCCACACCCGGTCTTTCGAGGTTCTTCCCTGGAACCCCAGCGCCATCCGGTCAGGTGTTGCTATGAATATTGAAGCTTCCTCGACGCCCACCGCCCGCACTGGCCGGCTCGCCTGCCCGTCCTGCCGCGGCGCGATGCAGGTGCTCGACCTGCACAGCCAGCGCGGCGAGGCGCTGGAGCTCGACCTGTGCTTCGCCTGCCAGCTGCTGTGGTTCGACCCGCGCGAGAACCTGCTGCTGTCGGCCGCGTCGGTCGTGCAGCTGCTGCGCGTGCTGCACGCCCACCGCGACGATGGCCACCACTCGCTGGCCTCGCGGCTGGCCTGCCCGCGCTGCGCCAGCGCGCTCACCGAGGGCTACGACGTGGTCAAGCACGGCCGCTACCTCACCCACCGTTGCCCGCGCGGCCACGGGCGCGCCGCGACGTTTTCCGCCTTCATGGTGGAGAAGGGCTTTGCGCGCCACCTCACGCGGCCCGAGATCGAGGACATCGCGCAGCGCGTGGGCGTCATCCGCTGCGCGAGCTGCGGCGCGCCGGTGGACGTGCGCCGCGAAGACGCCTGCAGCCACTGCCGCTCGCCGCTGGCCCTGCTCGACCCCAAGGCCGTCGAAGCCGCGCTCAGCGGCTATGCGCGCACCGCCGCGCAGGCCGGCACCGTGCAGCCGCTGGGCCTGGCCGATGCGCTCATCATGATCGAGCGCGACCGCGAGCGCGTGCTGCGCGAAGAACGCGCCGAGCGCCGCAATCGCCTGCTCGGCACCNCCGGCGACGGCGCCGCCGGCACCGACCTGTTCGCCGCCGGGCTGGAGATGGTCTGGCGCCTGCTGCGCTGACCGGGTGCCGGTGGTGCGCGAAGCGGGTGGCCGCGGGGACTCCACCCGCCGCCCGCGGCATTTCTGACGCCGGCCATGGCCCACGCGCCGTGGGCCAGCCCCGTGTCGGCGCGATGCTTGCGCCGCACCTAAGCCGCCGCTAAGCTGGGGCGGCCATGATCGCGCCATCCCGTTTCCGGAGAGCACCATGAAAAATCCTACCCCACCCCGCTGCTGGCCGTGCACTGGCTGGTGGCGGCCGCCGTGCTGCTGGCCTATGTCACCGGGNGCAACCCGGCCAAGGCCAAGTCGGCGTTCGACGTCTTCGTCTCGCAGGTGCACGTGGCCAGCGGCCTGAGTGTGGCGGCCCTGCTGCTGCTGCGCGTGCCGCTGCGGCTGCTGCTCGGCGCGCCGGAACCTGAGCCCGCGCCGCGCTGGCGGCTGCTGGCCGCCAAGGCCGCGCATGTCGCGCTCTACGGCCTGATGCTGCTGGTGCCTTTTGCCGGCTGGGCGGCCCTGGCCCNNTGGGACCCGAACTTCCTGCTCTTCGGCTGGGCGCTGCCCCTGCCCGACGCCACCGTCACCTGGGTGCGGCTGCTTGGCAAGGCACACGAGACGCTGGGCAATGTGTTCATCTGGGTCGCCGGCGCCCACGCCGCCGCCGCCCTGCTGCACCACTTCGTGATGCGCGACGACACCTTGCGCCGCATGCTGCCCTGGGGGCGCTGAGGCGCCCGCTTGTTCCCGCGCCGGTCGCCCCACCGTTTTCCGTTCCACGCGCCCGGCACCGGGCGCGAGGGCATGCGCTGTCCCTTTGATCCCATCCATGAGCTTGCTGTCCCACCTCGACCAGGCGCTGTTTCTCCAGCTCCATGCCACCACGCAGCCGACACCGGTGGCCTACGCGCTGGCGTGGTTCTGCGCGCAAGCGCTCATCGGAATCGTTCCCTTGGTGCTGACATGGCGGTGGCTGCGCGCGGATCATCCAGCCGAGCGGCTGGTTCTGCTGGACGCGGCGCTGGCGGCGGCTTTGGCGCTGGCGCTCGCGCAGCTCATCGGGTGGGCGTGGCCGCATCCACGCCCGTTTGCAATGGGCCTGGGCGGCAACTGGCTCGCGCATGCAGCCGACGCCTCATTCCCGAGCGACCACCTCACCGTGGTGAGCGCGGTGGCCTGGCGCCTGCTCGGTGCGCGCGACAGCCGGCGCAGCGGCATCGGCTTGATGGCGTTGGCGCTACCCATGGGCTGGGCGCGCGTGTACCTGGGCGCGCACTTTCCGCTCGACATCGCCGGCGGCGTGGGGTGGGGTTCTTGGGCGCGCTGCTCGCNNCGCTGGGTTCCAGCCGGCGCTGCGCCCGCTGCTGGCGGCGGGGAGTCGCTGCACCGGCGGATGTTTGGCCCCTGGATCCGCCGCGGCTGGGTCGCCCCTGAACGGCGCTGGCGGATCGCGCCATCGACCGGCGGCCTCGGGCCTCGCGCGCGCCGCTTCCCAGATACCGCCGCCGCCAGAGACCGGCACCACGGACGGTCCCCGATGGCCGCAACAACGGTCTGGCGGGTCGGCCCGCGCAATGAATCAATTTTGATAGCACCAACTGACCAGTTGACGCTGGGGTCTGGCGGTTTTTCTTTCTACTGGATCGCCAAGGGCCGCGAACGGACCGCCACTGTGTCGCGCGGGGCGTCAGCGCGCACGCCACCCGCAGACCCCACCCACGCCGCAGCCCGCGCATCGGCATGACCGGCGGCGCTCGCCGCGCGCGAGGGCTGGCGCCGCCTTGCCCTACCATCGCGGGCATGAATCGCATGGGTCTGTTCCGTTTGCTGCGCCTCGTTCGCCTCGCCAGCGCCGCGTTCCTGCTGCCGCTTGCCGCCCGCGCCGATGCGCCGGACTGGCCTCGGCCGGCGTGGCCGTGGCCGCGGTGGTGGCGATCTCGGCCGCCGTGCTGGCGGCGTTCGCTGGGCTGGCGTATGCGCTGCTGCCGCGTGCCTGGCCGAAACCGAAGCGCTGGGTGGTTGCCCTGGCGATCGCGCCGGCGGGCTTTGCGGTGCTGGTGCTGGTGCTGTCGGGGCCGGGCTGGCTGCAGCAGGTCATCGCCCACTGGCTGCTGCCGGCGGCTTCGTCCTGAGCCGCGGGCGGCGGCGTCACGCCCGGCGCCGCGGCGCGTCGTGCGGCCCAGCCCGCGCCGGGGCCGGGAAAAGCGCAGGTCTAGAATGCGCGACCCAGACCGCCCCATCGCTCCCACGAGCCCCGTACCCCGGCGGCGCGCAGCCGCCGCGCCTGGGCCGGTCGAGAGCAGGAGACCCCATGACGCAGAACACCCCCTCCACGACCGACGAGCTCGAAGAGCGCCGCGCGCAACTGCGCCAGGCCGCGCTCTACTACCACGAGCATCCGCAGCCCGGCAAGATCGGCATCGCGCCGACCAAGCAGCTCACCAACCAGCGTGACCTGGGGCTGGCGTATTCGCCCGGCGTGGCCGCGCCATGCGAGGAAATCGTCAGGNGCCCCGCCGCGGCCTTCCGCTACACCGCGCGCGGCAACCTGGTGGGCGTGGTGACCAACGGCACCGCGGTGCTCGGCCTGGGCGACATCGGCGCGCTCGCGGGCAAGCCGGTGATGGAAGGCAAGGCGGTGCTGTTCAAGAAGTTCGCCGGCATCGACGTGTTCGACATCGAGATCAACGAGAAGGGCCCCGACAAGCTCGTCGACATCATCGCCGCGCTCGAACCCACCTTCGGCGGCATCAACCTTGAGGACATCAAGGCGCCGGACTGCTTCTACGTCGAGCGCAAACTGCGCGAGCGCATGAAGATCCCGGTCTTCCACGACGACCAGCACGGCACCGCCATCGTCGTCGGCGCGGCCATCATCAACGGCCTCAAGGTCGCGGGCAGGNGCCCGTCGCAGGTCAAGCTCGTCACCTCCGGCGCCGGCGCGGCGGCGCTGGCCTGCCTGGGGCTGCTGGTCAAGCTCGGCATCCGGCGCGAGAACATCTGGGTCACCGACCTCGCCGGCGTGGTCTATGAGGGCCGCACCGAGCTGATGGATGAGGACAAGGTCGTCTACGCGCAGAAGACCGACGCACGCACCCTGGCCGAGGTGATCGGCGGCGCCGACGTGTTCCTCGGCCTCTCCGCGGGCGGCGTGCTCAAGCCCGAGATGGTCGCGCGCATGGCCCCGCGGCCGTTGATCTTCGCGCTGGCCAATCCCAACCCCGAGATCCGCCCTGAAGAGGTGCGCGCCGTGCGCGACGACGCCATCATGGCCACCGGCCGCTCGGACTACCCCAACCAGGTCAACAACGTTCTCTGCTTCCCCTACATCTTCCGCGGCGCGCTCGACGCCGGCGCCACCACCATCACCGTGGAGATGGAGCTCGCCGCCGTGCACGCCATTGCCGAGCTCGCGCAGGCCGAGCAGAACGAAGTCGTCGCCGCCGCCTACGCCGGTGAGAAGCTCGCCTTCGGCCCGGAATACCTCATTCCCAAACCCTTCGACCCGCGGCTGATGATGAAGATCGCCCCGGCCGTGGCCCAGGCCGCCGCCGACAGCGGCGTCGCCCAGCGCCCGGTAGCCGACCTCGACGCCTACCGGCAGCGGCTCGAGAGCTTCGTCTACGCCTCGGGCACCATCATGAAGCCCATCTTCACCGCGGCCAAGCTCGCGCAGAACAAGCGCGTGGCCTATGCCGAAGGCGAGGAGGAGCGCGTGCTGCGCGCCGCGCAGATCGTGGTGGACGAAGACCTCGCGCGGCCCGTGCTCATCGGCCGCCCGGCGGTCATCGCGCAGCGCATCGAGAAATTCGGCCTGCGCCTGCGCGAAGGGCGGGACTACGACGTGGTCAACGTCGAGCAGGACGCACGCTACCGCGACTTCTGGCAGACCTACCACCGCCTCACCGAGCGCAAGGGCGTCACCGTGCAGTCGGCCAAGATCGAAATGCGCCGTCGCCTCTCGCTCATCGGCGCCATGCTGGTGCACAAGGGCGATGCCGAGGGCATGATCTGCGGCACCTGGGCCACCCACGGCATGCACCTGCAGTACATCGACCAGGTCATCGGCCGGCGCCCCGGCGTCTCCGTCTATGCCGCCATGAACGGGCTGATGCTGCCCGGCCGCCAGGTCTTCCTCGTCGACACCCACGTCAACTACGACCCCAGCGCCGAGCAACTCGCCGAAATCACCCTGCTCGCGGCCGAGGAGATGATGCGCTTTGGTCTGCAGCCCAAGGTGGCGCTGCTGTCGCACTCCAACTTCGGCTCGTCCAACCAGCCCAGCGCGGCCAAGATGCGCGAAGTGCTCGCCCTGCTGCAGCAGCGCGCGCCCTGGCTCGAGGTGGACGGCGAGATGCACGGCGACCTCGCGCTCGACAGCGCCGCGCGCCGCCAGCTCATGCCCAACACCACGCTGCAGGGCGAAGCCAACCTGCTGGTGCTGCCCAACATCGACGCCGCCAACATCGCCTACAACCTGCTCAAGGTCGCCGCAGGCGCANACATCGCGGTCGGCCCGGTGCTGCTGGGCGCGGCCAAGCCGGTGCACATCCTCACGCCCAGCACCACGGTGCGCCGCATCGTCAACATGACCGCGCTCACCGTCGCCGACGCCAACGCCGCGCGCTGACCCTTTCCCCCAACCCGGCGCCGCGCCCGCCCTGGTTCACGGTGCGCACGGGTTGGCCGCGGGCGTCGCCGGGGTGCGGGCGGGCGGGCGGCGCGCCGGCCTCGTGCCCACAACGCGTTGCAGCGCAGCATCCGCACCGCGAAGTAAGCCCCGCTCACCCGCGCACAATTCCCGCGCAGTGCTCAGAAATTAGGCAGCGGCTTGCGTTTTGACGTGTTTCCGTCACACTACGCCCTCGAATTTCCGGGTAAACCCGGGGTTTTCACGACATACAGGGACCATGGGCCAGGCTGGACTCACTCGAACGGGCAGATTCCGGCTGGCGCTGATCGTGCTGGCAGGCGCCTTGTGGTGCGCACCGGCTGTGCAGGCGCGCAAGGCCCAAGCCCCGAAGTTGCCGCATCGCAGTCCACCGTCGCCCTGGCGCAATTGCCGCCCGAGGCGCGGCAGACCTACCAGCGCATCNGGCCAGGGNGTCCGTTTCCGTATGAGAAAGACGGCACGGTGTTCGGCAACCGCGAACGCCTGCTGCCTGCGCAGCCGCGGGGTTACTACCGCGAATACACCGTGAGAACGCCAGGCTCCCGGGATCGGNGGGCCCGCCGCATCGTCTGCGGCGGCCCGCCGCGCCAGCCCGACGACTGCTACTACACCGCCGACCACTACGCCAGCTTTCGCCGCATCGTCGAGTGAGCCCCGCCACCGTTTTTGAACATCGAGAAAGAGCCACGGAGATGGAAACGCCGCTTCGTAACGTGAGACCGAACATCGTGCAGTCGATCCGCGCCTTTCGCGTGACCGACCTGCAGGAGGCCGCCAAGGCCCTCGGCCATCACTTCCTGTATGCCAACCTCGCGCAGGCGCAGAGCAAGCAGGACGTGCTGGACATGATCGCCCAGCAATTCACCCTGCCCACCCACTTCGGCAAGAATTTCGACGCGCTCTACGACTCCATCACCGACCCGGTGCACAAGTCCGGGCCGCAGCCGGGCTTCGTCGTCGTGCTCGAACACATTCCGGCCAACGGCAAGTTCGACAAGGAAGCGCGCGAACAACTGCTCGACATCTTCCGCGACGCCGCCGACTACTGGGGTGACCGGAAAATTCCCTTCAGGGTCTTCTATTCTNTTTCAGTAGCCCGTTCCGCACAAACCAGCCAAGCGGAACGGGCTGACGAGGCTAGCAACACCCAGGGTGCCGCCGTCTGCGGCATCGACATCGGCGGCGAAGCGCCGCTGCCGGCATCGGCCAGTCTGCTCGTGGACGTCTCGCCCGAGGCACTGCGCATGAGCAGCCCGTTCAACGCGGGCTACTGGCTCAGCGCCGCCTGATCCGGGCAGCAGCACCCGCACTTTCCTGAACAGGCCCGCCCTCGCGCGGGCCTTGTTGCATCCGGCTCGGCCTTTCACCCGGTCGGCGCGGCATGGCGCTGCCGGCGGGCTCCCGGGCTCGTCGCGGATGGTTCGGCTCGGCGGGGCCGATCAGCCCACGGCCTGCGCCAGCGCCACGTACTCGGCCACCGGCACTTCCTCGGCACGGCGCTGCAGGTCGAAGCCGTCAGCCTGCGCGCCGCGCGCCAGCAGCCACCGCCCCAGGCTGTGGCGCAGCAGCTTGCGCCGCTGGCTGAAGGCCGCGCGCACCAGTTCGGCCAGCAGCGCGGGGTCCACGGCGGCGGGGCGNGCATGCGGCACCATGCGCACCACGGCGCTGTCCACCTTGGGCGGTGGGTCGAAGGCTGCNGGCGGCACCGCCAGCACGTTCTCCATGGCGTAGCGCCACTGCAGCATGACCGACAGGCGCCCGTAGGCCGCCGTGGCCGGCGCGGCCACCATGCGGTCCACCACCTCTTTCTGCAGCATGAAATGCTGGTCGATGACCGCATCGGCCGCGTCGAGCAGGTGAAACAGGATCGGCGTGGAGATGTTGTAGGGCAGGTTGCCCACGATGCGCAGCCGGCCGGCGGGCGTGGCGGCGGCCAGCGCGCGCACATCCACGGTGAGCACGTCGGCCTCGATCACCGCCAGGCCGGGCCGCGCCCGCAGGCGCGCGGCGAGGTCGCGGTCGAGTTCGATCACCGTGAGCGCGCCCAGGCGTTGCAGCAGCGGGCGCGTCAACGCCTCGAGGCCGGGGCCGATTTCCACCATTGCGTCGCCGGGCTGCGGGTCGATGGCGCGCACGATGGCGTCGATGACCGCGTCATCGCACAGGAAGTGCTGACCGAAGCGCTTGCGCGCGACGTGCACGGCACTCACTGCGGCGGCTCGCGCAGTTCCACGTAGGCGCGCGCCCGCACGTCGCGCGCCCAGTTGGCATAGTCTTCGTCGAGTTTCTTCTCGCGCGCGAGGTTGCGCGCCACCTCGCGCTGCTCCTGCGGCGAGAGCTTCTTCTCGCGCCGCTCGAGCAGCTGGATCAGGTGCACGCCGAAGCGCGAGATGACGGGTTCGCTGATTTCGCCGGGCTGCAGGCGGTCGAGCGCCTCCTCGAACTCGGGCACGAACTGGCCGGGGTTGGCCCAGCCGAGGTCGCCGCCCTCGCGCGCGCTGCCATCCTGCGAGTACTCCTTGGCCAGCGTGGCGAAATCGGCCNTGGCCACGCACGATGCGGCTGCGCAGATCGGCCAGCTGTGCGCGGGCCTGGGCCTCGGTGAGCCGCGGGCCGGGCCGCAGCAGGATGTGGCGGGCATGGGTCTGCACCACCGTCATGTCGGCCGCGCTGGGCTGGCGCTTCTCCAGCACCTTGAGCACATGCCAGCCCGCGCCCGAGCGCACCGGACCGATGACCGCACCGGGGTTGGCATTGGCCGTGGCCTGCACGAACAGCTCGGGGTAGCGGTCGGTGGGCCGCAGGCCGAGTTCGCCGCCGGTGCGCTTGGCGTCGGGCGCGTCGGAGGATTCGCGCGCCAGCGCGGCGAAATCCGCGCCGGTGCGGGCCTTGCGGGCGAGGTCCTCGGCCTTCTGGCGCAGCTCCTCGACCTTGGCCGCGCCGGCGGTCTCGGGCACTTCGACGAGGATCTGCGCCAGGTTGATCAGCGCCGGGCCGGCGTTGGCGGGGTTCTCGGCCTGCTCGCGCAGGAAGGCGTCCACGTCGGCCTCGGTGACCTGCACGCGCGCGGCCACCTCGCGCTCGCGCAGGCGGGTGAGGGTGAGCTGCTTGCGCAGGTCGGCGCGGAACTGCTGCGGGTCGATGCCGTCGCGGCGCAGCTGGCGGCGCAGCTCGTCGACGCTGAGCTGGTTCTGCCGCGCGATGGTGAGTTCCGCCTGGTCGACCGCGGCGTCGTCGATCTTGATGCCGGTTTCGGCGGCGAGCTGCAGCTGGGCCTTTTCGCTGATGAGGCGCTCGAGCACTTCGCGCAACAGCACCTCTCGCGGCGGCATGGCGCCGCCGGCGCGCTGCAGCTGCGCCTCGAGCCGGGCCGCGGCCTGCTGCACTTCGTGGTTGGTGATGGGCTCGGTGTTGACCACCGCGACGATGTAGTCCGCGCTCTGGTTGCCGCCGGGCGCCGCAGCGGGCGCAGGCAACGGGGCCGGCGCAGGGGCGGTGAGGCCGGGGCGGCCGGGTTGGCGCAGGCCTTGCGCGGGCGCGCCCAGGGGCAGGACGGCGGCGACGAGCAGCGGCCAGGCGCACCGGGGGCGCGCGGTCGGCGGGGGCGGTCAGTCATAGTTGCTGAATCGGCTGGGCGGGAGCGTCTGCTCCCGCAGGTACTGGTAGCGCGGTATGTTATCGCGCAGGGTTTTCAGCGGGTTGGAGCCCAGGCGCGAGAAGCCCACGAACTCGAGCTGGAACATGATGCGGCTGCTGGAGGTGGCCGCCCCGCTTTGCAGGCGGTCGAAGACGATGCGGCCGATCCAGCAGCCGGCGTCGTATTCCACACCGAGGATGGTGTCCACCAGCTTGCGGTCCATCAGGCTGTAGTTGAGCCGGCCCACGCTGTACCAGCGCCCCGGCCCCTGGCCGCGGCCGGCGCCGAGGTCCAGCCCGCGGTCGCCCCAGAGGTCGTTGATCGGCCACTGCCAGCCCACGTCGAGCAACTCGCTCACCCCGTTCTGCAGACGGTACGAGGCATTGACCACGCGGTACGGCCCGGGGCTGTAGCGGCCGCCCAGCGTGGTGCGCAGCGAACGGCCGGTCTTGGGGTTGAACTGCATGCTGGCGTCGGCGCGCCAGCTCGCGCTCCAGTTGACCGAGCCGCCGAAGAGCATGTCGCTCAGGCGCTCGCTCACCGGCGCGGCGCCGGGCAGCGTCACGCGCTGGTCGGTGAAGCGAAAGCGCTGCGCCACCCCGAGCCGCACCGCCTCGCCGCCGGTGGCCGGGTCGAACAGACGGCTGGTCAGGCCGAGCGTGAGCAGGTTGTTGTCCGCGACGCGGTCGTTGCCGACGTAGGGGTTGTCGGAAAAGATGCTGTCGAAGTTGAAGTCCTTGGCCGCGGTGTCGTAGATGGGGATGCGGCTCTGGTCGCGGTACGGGGTGTAGGTGTAGAAGGCGCGCGGCTCGAGCGTCTGGCGCACGGCGCGGCCGAAATACGTGGTGTCGCGCTCGAACACCAGCCCGCCGTCGAGGCTGAAGCTGGGCACGCTGCGGCTGGCGCGGCTGCTGCCGTTGGCCAGCNNGGGGCATCGAAGGCGTAGCGCGCGGCGCTCAGGCGCAGCGCGGGGTGAAAAACTGCCCGGCGTGGCCCAGGTGTAGCTGGCGCGGGCATTGAGCACGCTGCGCTGCGCATTGGGCTGGCCGGTGAGCAAGGCGTCGGCGCGAAAGCGCGTGTGGTCGAGGTCGATGCCGTACTGCCAGCCGCGCGGCGCGGCGACACCGTAGCGCACGGCGAGCTGGGGCAGACGGTCGTAGGGCGGCACGATGGGGGCGGCGACGTCCTGCAGCGTCTGCCATTTGAGGGTGCGCAGCTGCGCGTCCCAGCCGTTGCCGCTCCAGGCCAGCCGCGCGTCACCGGGCAGCAGGCGCTGGGTGAGCGGNGCGATGCCGCGGGTGAAGTCGCGCCAGTAGTTGGCATCGCTCACCCGGTTGAAGTTGAGCGCCAGCCCNGCCCCCAGGGGCAGGGCCTGCTGGTGCTGGGCGGAGAGGCCCCAGCGGTCGCGGTCGCGCAGGCGGTCCGAGGGCATGAAGTTGCCCACCACCTGCCCCAGGTACGTGGGCTGCAGGTAGCGGAACTCGCCGCCGAGCGCGACGCCGCGGCGCGTCATCAGCGTGGGCGTGAGCGTGGCATCAAAGTTCGGCGCGAGGTTGAGGTAGTAGGGCTGCGAATAGGTGAAGCCGCCGACGCTGTCGAGGTCCAGCGTGGGCGGCAGAAAGCCGCTCTTGCGCCGGTCGCTCAGNGGAAAGCTGAACGCGGGGATGGGCAGGATGGGCACGTCCTTGAACGCCAGCACCGCGCCCTGGGCCACGCCCACGTCCTGCTCATTGTCGATCTCCACCCGCGCGGCGCGCAGCACCCAGTCGGGCATCCATTCGGGGCCGGTGCGCCGGCAGGAGCTGTAGCGCACGTCGTGCACCACGGTGTGCTGGTCGTCGATGAAGTCCGCGCGCGCGGCCTCGCCATAGCCGCCGTTCTTGAGGAAGGAGAAGGTGGGCTGGGTGAAGAAGCCCTCGAAGGTCTCCACCTGCAGCTGCAGTTCGGGGCCGGTGTAGAGGTTGCCGGCGCGGTTGAGCCGCACATGCCCTTCGGCGCGCGCGGTGTCGCTGGGGCTGTCGAAGCGCAGGCGATCGGCGCGGATGACGGTGTCGCCGCGGCGCAGCACGGTGTCGCCTTCGAGCACGGTCTCGCGGTCGGTCTGGCCGTGCAGCGCGTCGCCGAACAGGAAGGTGGGCAGTTCGCGCCGCGCTTCGGTGGGGATGCGTTCGTCGAGCCGCAGGCTTGGGCGCAGCACCACCGAGGGCAGGGCGGCTGCGGCAGCCGGCGCGGCGCCGCCCTCGTCGGCGACTGCCACCCCGCCCAGCCCACCGAAGGCGCAGGCCAGCGCCGCAGCCAGCAGGCGGCGGCGCGGTACGTCGGGACGGGGGCGCGGGCATGGGCAGGAGGGCGTGAGGGGCGCGGGCGCGGAGGCCGGGTTTGTAGAATCGATTATCCATGAGTGCACCGTCCGAACCCGGCGCAAGCGCCCCCGAACCCTGCGGCCCCGCCCGCCGCGCCCACCTTCACCGACCCGCGCNGCGCCGCGCAGTTTGCCGCCTGGCTGGCCGCGATCGCGCCGCGTTTCGGGCTGCAGCCGGCGAGCGTGCGCAGCGCCTCGGCCGATGCGAGTTTTCGGCGCTACTTCCGCGTCGACGCCGCGAACGGCGCGAGCTTCATCATCATGGACGCGCCGCCCGCGCAGGAGAACTGCGCGCCCTTCGTGCAGGTGGCCCGGCTGCTGCACGAGGCCGGCCTGACCGCGCCCGAGGTGCTGGCCTGGGACGAGGCGCAGGGCTTCATGCTGCTGAGCGACCTCGGCCCGACGACGATGATGGCCTGCCTCAGCGCCGAGCGCCCGGCGGCCGCCACGCCGTATTTCGCCGCCGCCACCGACGTGCTGGTGCAATGGCAGGGCGCGAGCCGCGCCGGCGTGCTGCCGCCGTATGACGAGGCCTTGCTGCGGCGCGAACTCGCCCTCTTTCCGGACTGGTACCTCGCCCGGTACCGGGGCCTGACGCTGAGCGCGGCGCAGGCCGAGGTGTTGGCGCGCACCGATGCGCTGCTGGTGCGCCAGGCGCTGGCGGTGCCCCGGGTGTATGTGCACCGCGACTTCATGCCGCGCAACCTCATGGTGCTGCCGGGCACGCAGGCGCCGCCGCGCCTGGGCGTGCTGGACTTCCAGGACGCGGTCGAGGGCCCCATCACCTACGACATCGCCAGCCTGCTGCGCGACGCCTTCCTGAGCTGGGAAGAGGACTTCGTGCTCGACGTGACCGTGCGCTACTGGGAGAAGGCGCGCAAGGCCGGGCTGATGGACTTCGAGGGCTGGCACGCCGACTTCGGCGCCTTCTGGCGCGCCGTGGAGTGGATGGGGCTGCAGCGGCATCTGAAGGTGGCGGGCATCTTCGCGCGGCTGACGCTGCGCGACGGCAAGCCGCAGTACCTGGCCGACGCGCCGCGCTTCATCGCCTACATCCGCGCCACCGCCGCGCGCTACCGCGAATTCACGCCGCTGCTGCGCCTGATCGACGAGGTCGAGGGCCTGCAGGCCGCCAGCGGCTGGGCGTTTGGCCGGGTTTGAGGCTTTTTGCCGGAACCCCAGCGTCAACCGGTCGGTAGCCGCTATCAAAAGTGACTCATCCATGCCCCGCATCCACTGCCCCACGCCGCTGACCGAGGGCGCGGTGCTGGCCCTGAGCGCGTCGGCCGCGCGCCATGTGCAGGTGCTGCGCGCCCAGCCCGGCGATGCGCTCACCCTGTTCGACGGCCGCGGCGGCCAGTGGGCGGCCTGCATCGAGCGCATGGGCCGCAGCGAGGTGACGGTGCGCGTGGGTGCCCACGAAGCCGTCGAGCGCGAAGCCCCGCGGGCGGTGCACCTGGCCTGCGGCATGCCGGCCAACGAGCGCATGGACTGGCTGGTGGAGAAAGCCACCGAGCTCGGCATGGCCAGCCTGCAGCCGCTGCACACCGCGCACAGCGTGCTGCGCGTCAGCGGCGAGCGCGCCGAGAAGAAGCAGGCGCACTGGCAACAGGTGGCGGTGGCCGCCTGCGAGCAATGCGGGCGCAACCGCGTGCCCGCCGTGGCGCCGGTGCGGGCCATGGCCGACTGGCTGGCCGGCTTGGGCCCGGCGCAGGGGCTGCGCTGCGTGCTGTCGCTGGCGGCCTCGGCGCGGCCGCTGGCCGCCGTGCTGCGCGACGCCGAGCCGGCGTGTGCGCTGTGGCTGCTCAGCGGGCCCGAGGGCGGCCTCTCGCGCGAGGAAGAAGCGGCGGCATGCACCGCTGGCTTCACGCCGGTGAGCCTGGGCCCGCGCGTGCTGCGCGCGGAGACCGCGCCACTGGCGGCGCTGGTGCTGGCCAACGGCGGCTGAGAACGCGGCGCGCATCGGCGTCGGCGGCGCATGC
Source organism: Burkholderiaceae bacterium (assembly GCA_013693755.1). Lineage (GTDB taxonomy): Bacteria > Pseudomonadota > Gammaproteobacteria > Burkholderiales > Burkholderiaceae_C > Tibeticola. The sequence goes on along the minus strand of CP059256.1, from coordinate 1,309,013 downwards.
CCACCACCTGGGGCCAGCATGCGCGGCGCGCGAGGGACTTGTTCTAGACCCCCACACCACCGGCTCGCCCGCTTCGTGGCTGCGGCGCAGCATGTCGATGAGGGGCGGCGCGCTGGCGCAGCAGCACGCCGTCGCCGCGCGCGGAGCCGTCGAGGGTGATGTCGTCGTCATCGGGCGGCGGCGCGGCCTCGTTGGCCTTGAGCGCGGCCTCCTGCGCGGCCACGGCCGCTTCGAGTGCGGCGATGGCGGCGGGAATCTGCTCCACCGTCAGCACGCCGGGGCCGCCCACGGGCTTGCCCATGATCTCGAGCATCTGCTCGCCATTGCGCTGCAGCATGATGACGTCGGCCGTGGCCTGGGATTTGAAGCGGTACAGCATGGCGTGGGCGTTCCAGGGAAGGGGGATGGAGTCATTGTGCGGCAGGCCGCCGTGCGGGTAAACCCTCTGCCGGCCGATGCTTTAGATCTAAACAATAAAGGCCTGAATCATCGACCCACGGAGTGCGCGCATGAACATCGTCTGCATCGGGNGCGGGCCCGCCGGCCTGTATTTCGGGCTGCTGATGAAGCTGCGCCATCCGGCGCACGAGGTCACGGTGGTCGAGCGCAACCGGCCGTACGACACCTTCGGCTGGGGCGTGGTGTTTTCCGACGCGACGATGGAGAACATGCGCAAGTGGGACCCGGTGACGGCGGCCGAGATCCAGCAGGCCTTCAACCACTGGGACGACATCGAGCTGCACTTCAAGGGCGCGGTGATCCGCTCGGGCGGCCACGGCTTCGTGGGCATCGGGCGCAAGAAGCTGCTCAACATCCTGCAGGCGCGCTGCGAGGCGCTGGGCGTGAAGCTGGTGTTCGAGACCGAGGTGCAGTCCGACGCCGACTTCCCCGACGCCGACCTCATCATCGCCAGCGACGGCATCCACTCGCGCATCCGCAGCCGCTATGAAGCGGTGTTCAAGCCCGACATCGTGGTGCGGCCCAACCGCTACATCTGGCTGGGCACGCACAAGCGCTACGACGCCTTCACCTTCCTGTTCGAGAAGACCGAGCACGGCTGGTTCGCCGCGCACATCTACAAGTTCGACGAGAACACCTCCACCTTCATCGTCGAATGCCCCGAGGCGGTCTGGCAGGCGCACCGGCTCGACGAGGCCGACCCCGAGGCTNCGATCGCGTTCTGCGAGCGGTTGTTCGCGCGCAACCTGCAGGGCGAGCGGCTGATGTCCAACGCGCGGCACCTGCGCGGCTCGGCCTGGCTGAACTTCCAGCGCGTGCGCTGCGCGCAGTGGTCGCATTTCAACGGCCGCGCGCATGTGGTGCTCATGGGCGACGCGGTGCACACCGCGCACTTCGCCATCGGCTCGGGCACCAAGCTCGCCATCGAGGACGCCATCGAGCTCACCCGCGCCTTCGACGCGCTGGGCCACACGCGCGGGCACATCCCCGCCGTGCTCGAACGCTACCAGGCCGCGCGCAGCGTGGAGGTGCTCAAGCTGCAGAACGCCGCCTGGAACGCCATGAGCTGGTTCGAGGTCTGCGGCCAGCGCTACCTCGACCGTTTCGAGCCGCCGCAGCTCATGTACTCGCTGCTCACCCGCAGCCAGCGCATCAGCCATGAGAACCTGCGCCTGCGCGACCGCGCCTGGCTGGAGGGCTACGAGGCCTGGTTCGCCCGCCGCGAGCGGCCGGTGCTGCCCATGCTCACGCCCTACACCCTGCGCGGCTGCACGCTGAAGAACCGCATCGTCGTCTCGCCCATGGCGCAGTACCGCGCGGCAGACGGCGTGGTGGGCGACTGGCACCTGATGCACCTGGGCGCGCGCCNNGCCGGCGGTGCGGGGCTGGTGATGGTGGAGATGACCAGCCCGGTGCCCGAGGGCCGCATCACCNCCGGCTGCCCGGGGCTGTGGAACGACGCGCAGCAGGCCGCGTTTGCGCGCATCGTCGAGTTCGTGCACCGGCACAGCAGCGCCCGGATCGGCCTGCAGCTCGGGCACAGCGGCCCCAAGGGCTCCACCCGGCTGGGCTGGGAAGGCACCGACGAGCCCCTGCCCAACGCGCAGGGCGACCCCGCCGCGCCGCCGAACTGGCCGCTGGTGTCGGCCAGCGCGCTGGCCTACGGCGCGCAGAACCAGACGCCGCAGGCGCTCGATGCCGAGGGCATGCGCGCCCTCACCGCCGCCTTCGTGCGCGCCACCGAGCGCGCCGCCGCCGCGGGCTTCGACTGGCTCGAACTGCACTGCGCGCACGGCTATCTGCTCTCGGCCTTCCTGTGCCCGCTGACCAACCGGCGCGAGGACGCCTACGGCGGCAGCCTGGAAAACCGCTGCCGCTTCCCGCTGGAAGTCTTCAGCGCCATGCGCGCCGTCTGGCCGGCGGAGCGGCCGATGAGCGTGCGCATCTCCGCCCACGACTGGGCACCCGGCGGCAACACCGACGACGACGCGGTGCGCATCGCCGCGCTGTTCAAGGCCGCCGGCTGCGACTTGATCGACGTCTCCTCCGGCCAGACCACGCGCGAAGCCCGCCCGGTCTACGGCCGCATGTACCAGACGCCGTTTGCCGACCGCATCCGCAACGAGGTCGACATCGCCACCATGGCGGTGGGCGCCATCACCGAGGCCGACCATGCCAACAGCATCATCGCCGCCGGCCGCGCCGACCTCTGCGCCATCGCGCGGCCGCACCTGGCCGACGCCGCCTGGACGCTGCACCAGGCCGCCGCGCTCAACAGCCCCGACGTGGACTGGCCGCTGCCCTACCTCAGCGGCCGCGACCAGCTCTACCGCGAACTGGCCAGGAAAACGCCGCCACCCCAGCGTGAAACGGTCGTTATCTGCTATCAGAAAAGGACTGCCCATGGACCTCGAAGCCCGTGCCCATGCCGAGCACCCCGAGGCGCTGCGCCTGTGGCTGCGCCTGCTCACCTGCACCCAGCTCATCGAGCGGCAGCTGCGTGCGGCGCTGCGCGAGCACTTCGACACCACCCTGCCGCGCTTCGACCTCATGGCCCAGCTCGAGCGCGTGCCCGAGGGGCTGCGCATGAGCGAGCTCTCGCGCCGCCTGATGGTCACCGGCGGCAACGTCACCGGGCTGACCGACCAGCTCGTGGCCGAAGGGCTGGTCGAGCGCATCGGCGTCGAGGGCGACCGCCGCGTCTGGCGGGTGCGCCTCACCGAAGCCGGCCAGCGCGCCTTCGCCGACATGGCCCATGCGCACGAGCAATGGGTGGTGCAGGCGCTTGAAGCCCTCACGCCGCGCGAGATCGACACCTTGCACCGCCTGCTCGGCAAGGTCAAAACCCATGTGCAGNACGCTGCAAGGCGTCGCCACCCCCGAGGACATCGCATGAAGCACGACCTGAGCCCCGACAACCCGCTGCGCGGCCAGTACCGCCCGTTTGCCGACTACCGCGCCACCCACTTCGACTGGGCCTGTGCCGACGGCGTGGCCACCGTCACCCTCAACCGCCCCGAGCGCAAGAACCCACTGACCTTCGACAGCTATGCCGAGCTGCGCGACCTCTTCGGCGCGCTGCGCTTCGCCACCGACGTGCGCGCCGTCGTCATCACCGGCGCGGGCGGCAACTTCTGCTCCGGCGGCGACGTGCACGACATCATCGGCCCTCACCCGCATGGCCATGCCCNNGAGCTGCTGGCCTTCACCCGCATGACCGGCGACCTGGTCAAGGCCCTGCGCGCCTGCCCGCAGCCCATCATCGGCGCCATCGACGGCGTGTGTGCCGGCGCCGGCGCCATGATCGCGCTGGCCTGCGACCTGCGCCTGGGCACGCCGCGCAGCCGCGTGGCCTACCTGTTCACCCGCGTCGGCCTCGCCGGCGCCGACATGGGCGCCTGCGCGCTGCTGCCGCGCGTCATCGGCCAGGGCCGCGCCAGCGAACTGTTGTTCACCGGCCGCGCCATGAGCGCCGACGAAGGGCTGGCCTGGGGCTTCTTCAACGCCCTGCACCCCGACGCCGAGGCGCTGGCCGCGGCCGCGCACGAGCGCGCGCGCGAACTCGCCACCGGCCCCACCTTCGCCCACGCCATGACCAAGACCATGCTCGCGCAGGAATGGTCCATGGGGCTGGACCAGGCGATCGAGTCGGAAGCCCAGGCCCAGGCCATCTGCATGCAGACGCAGGACTTCCGCCGCGCCTTCGAAGCCTTCGCCGCCAAGCGCAGCCCGGTGTTCGAGGGCGACTGACATGGCCACCCCAGCCGCCACCGCGTCGCAGCCGGGCGAGGCGCCCTGGAGCCCGCTCGCGCCCTACGAACTGCCCTTCTTCGACGCGCCGCACCGCGCGCTGGCCCAGGGCTTGCGCGACTGGGTGCGCACCCAGTCCATCGACGAGCACGACGACCGTGCCGCCTGCCGCGCCTGGGTGCGGGCCCTCGGCCAGGCCGGCTGGCTGCGCTACTGCGTGCCGGCCGCGCACGGCGGCGCGCTGCCCACGCTGGATTCGCGCGCGCTGGTCATCGCCCGCGAGACGCTGGCCTTTCACTCGCCGCTGGCGGACTTCGCCTTTGCCATGCAGGGCCTGGGCAGCGGCGCCATCACGCTCGCGGGCACGCCCGCGCAGCAGGCAAGCCACCTCGGCGCGGTGGCGCGCGGCGAGGCGATTGCCGCCTTCGCGCTCAGCGAGCCGGAGGCGGGCTCCGACGTCGGCGCTATTTCAACGATAGCAACCGAGCACCCATTGACGCTGGCATCCNGGCGAAAAACCTCGGAATTCGTGCTCGACGGCACGAAAACCTGGATCAGCAACGGCGGCCTGGCCGACTTTTACGTCGTGTTCGCCCGCAGCGAGCCCGCATCGCGCGGCAGCCGGGGTCTGAGCGCCTTCATCGTCGATGGAATGAGCCCCGGCCTCGACGCCAGCGCGCACATCGCCCTCATGGCGCCGCACCCGCTGGCCACGCTGCGCTTTGCCGGCTGCCGCGTGGGCGCGCAGGCGCTGCTGGGCGAGCGCGGCGGCGGCTTCAAGCTCGCCATGCGCACGCTCGACATCTTCCGCGCCTCGGTGGCCGGTGCGGCGCTGGGCATGGCGCGGCGCGCGCTGGCCGAAGCCGTGCGCCACGCGCGCACGCGCCGCCTGTTCGGCCAGACGCTGGCGGACTTCCAGCTCACCCAGGCGCGCCTGGGTGAAATGGCCGCGCTCATCGACGCCGCGGCCCTGCTCACCTACCGCGCCGCCTGGCTGCGCGACCACGCCCTGGGCACGCCGGCGGAGGACGCGGTGGAGGCCCGCAAGGCGCGCAGCGTCGCCGCCGCCACCGCCAAGATGGTGGCCACCGAGAACGCCCAGCGCGTCATCGACATGGCGCTGCAGCTCTTTGGCGCGCGCGGCGTGCAGACCGGCGCGGTGCTCGAGCACCTCTACCGCGACATCCGCGCGCTGCGCATCTACGAAGGTGCCACCGAGGTGCAGCTGCTCATCATCGGCAAAGCCCAGCTCGACGAGGACCACCCATGACGGCCTCGACGCCCCCGCCGCCGCGCCCGGCGCCCCAGCGCGCAGACCGACCGCTTCGTGCACGAGCGCATGCCGCCGCGCGCGCAGTGGCCGGTGTTCCGCTACGACCGGCCCGAGCTCCAGTTCCCCGCGCAGCTCAACCTCGTCGAGGTGCTGCTCGACCAGGCGCCCGCCCGGGGCTGGGGCGCGCGGCCGTTGTTCCGTTCCGCCGCGCTCACGCTCAGCTACGCCGAGGCGGCCGAGCGGGTCAACCGCATCGCCCGCGTGCTCACCGAAGACTTCGGCCTCGTGCCCGGCAACCGCGTGCTGCTGCGCGGGGGCAACTCCATCGGCATGGCGCTGTGCTGGCTCGCGGTGGTCAAGGCCGGCCTCGTCGCCGTGGCCACCATGCCGCTGCTGCGCGCCAGAGAGCTCGGCGACATCATCGACAAGGCCCGCCCCGAGCTCGCGCTGTGCGACGCCGCGCTGCTCGCCGAGCTCGAGGCCGCGCAGCGCGAACACCCCGTGCTGCGCCACATCCTGCGCTTCAACGCCCCGGCGACGNCGCGCGACCTCGGCCAGATCTGCGCGCACAAGCCCGCGCACTTCGCCGCCTGCCCCACCGCGGCCGACGACATCGCGCTGCTGGCCTTCACCTCCGGCACCACCGGCCGGCCCAAGGCCGCCATGCACAGCCACCGCGACGTGCTCGCCGCCTGCGAATGCTGGCCGCGCCACGNNCTGCGCGCGCGGCCCGAGGACATCGTCATGGGCTCGCCGCCGCTGGCCTTCACCTTCGGCCTGGGCGGCCTGCTGCTGTTCCCGATGTGGGCCGGCGCCTCGGTGNTACTACCCCGACGGGCCTTACACCCCGAGGCCATGGTGCGCCTCATGGCCGAGGTCGGCGCCACCATCTGCTACACCGCGCCCACCTTCTACCGCCAGATGGCGCCGCACGCCCGGGCGCTGGGCGGCCTGGGCGCCCTGCGCATCAGCGTGAGCGCGGGCGAAGCCCTGCCCGACGCCACCCGCACCCTCTGGCGCGAGGCCACCGGCATCGAGATGACCGACGGCATCGGCGCCACCGAGATGTTCCACATCTTCATCTCCAGCGCGCCCGAGGCGGTGCGCCGCGGCGCCATCGGCCGCGTGGTGCCGGGCTACGAGGCGCGCGTGGTCGACGACGAAGGCCGCGAGCTGCCGCGCGGGCGCGTGGGCAAGCTCGCCGTCATCGGCCCCACGGGCTGCCGCTACCTCGACGACGAACGCCAGCGCAACTATGTTAAAGCCGGCTGGAACTACCCCGGCGACGCTTTCGTGCAGGACGAGGACGGCTACTTCTTCTACCAGGCGCGCGACGACGACATGATCATCACCGCCGGCTACAACGTCGGCGCGCCCGAGGTCGAGGACGCCTTGCTGCGCCACCCGGCGGTGGCCGAATGCGGCGTCATCGGCGCCCCGGACGAGGAGCGCGGCATGATCGTCAAGGCCTTCGTCGTGCTCAAGCCCGGCCACGCAGGCGACGCGGACATGGTGCGCGCGCTGCAGGAGCATGTGAAGGCCAGCATCGCGCCGTACAAATACCCGCGCGCCATCGAGTTCCGCGACAAGCTGCCGCGCACCGAGACCGGCAAGCTGCAGCGTTTCAGACTGCGCCAGGAGGCGGCATGAAGATTCTTCAACCCCGGCTGGGTGCCCCCGAAGGGCTATGCCAACGGCGTGGCGCGCGCGGCACGCTGGTGTTCGTGGGCGGGCAGATCGGCTGGAACGCGCAGGCCCGCTTCGAGAGCGAGGACTTCATCGCCCAGACCGCGCAAGCCCTGCGCAACGTGCGCGCCGTGCTGGCCGAGGCCGGCGCCGGCCCCGAGCACATGGTGCGCATGACCTGGTACGTGACCTCGCGCGACGAATACCTGGCGCGCCTTCCCGAACTCGGCGCCGCCTACCGCGAGGTCATGGGCCGCCACTTCCCGGCCATGACCTGCGTGGAAGTCTCCGCGCTGATGGAGGCGCAGGCCAAGGTGGAGATCGAGGTCACCGCGGTGCTGCCGGACACGCCATCGACGTGATCGGCCCATGCGCGCGCACCAGGCAGTCGCGCAGCAGGGCGGTGGCGCGCGAGGGCGCGGGTGAACGCCGGGTGATGGCCGAGAACACGCAGCCGTAGCGCAGCCGCGCGGGCGCCAGGGCGCGCATCTGGCCGGCCGCCACGAAGGGCGCGGCATAGTGGTCGGGCAGGAAGCCGATGAACGCGCCGCTCAGAATCAGCGTGGCCACCGCCTCCTGGTCGAAGCCCGTGGCCGCGCGCTGAAGGCCGCGTGCATGCACCACCTCCATGTTGGGCGAGTGGTAGCCCAGCCCGGCGAAAGCCTGCGCGCGCAGGTCGGGCCAGTCCAGCCGCGCATCGTCGCAGCGCCACAGCGGGTGCGCCGCGCCGCAGTACAGCAGCATGGTTTCGTCGAACAGCTCGTCGTAGCGCAGGCTCTGCGAACGCCGGTGCTCGGGGATGATGCCCAGCGCGAACTGGCCGTCCATCACGCCGCGCTCGATGGCGCTGAGCGTGGCCACGTGCAGGTTCAGGTGCACGTCGCTCGCCTGGGCGCGAAACGCGGCCAGCGCCTGCGCCAGGTGCGCGGCCGGGTTGCTCGCCGTCTTGTCGAACACGGCCACGTGCAGCTCGCCGCCCATGCGCCGGTGCAGGTCGTCGATGCTGGCGCGAAAGGCGTCGGTGGCGGCGAGCAGGCGCAGCGTCTCGGCGTGCACGCGCTCGCCCTCGGGCGTGAGCGCAAAGCCCGCGCGCCCGCGCCGGCACAGCGTGAGGCCCAGGCGCGTCTCCAGGTCNCTGACGTGGCGGCTGATGGTGCTGGTGGCCATGTTGAGCTCGAGCTCCGCGGCCGCCATGCCGCCGCAGTCGGCCACCGCACGGAACACGCGCAACAGGCGGATGTCGGCGTCGCTCAGACGGCCCGGGCCCAGGGCGCGTGGCGTGCTTACTTGCATGATCCGTCAAGTGAACATGGAAAGATCTTGATGGATGAGAGTATCACCGCGCGGGACAATGCCGCCAAGTGCCCCCAAGTGCCGCGGGGCACGTCCTCGTTCCTCGCCCCGGAGACCTGCCATGGACCTGACCGACTCCCGCCTGCTTGACGCCGGCGCCCCCGTGCGCACCGATGCCGACTGGCTCGCCGCCCACTGGATGCCCTTCACCGGCAACCGCGAGTTCAAAGCCCACCCGCGCCTGATGGTGGCCGCCGAGGGCGCGTACTACCGCGATGCCGAGGGCCGCGCCATCTTCGACGGGCTCTCCGGCCTGTGGTGCACCGGCCTGGGCCACGGCCGGCGCGAAATCAGCGAGGCGGTGGCGCAGCAGGTGGCGCGGCTGGACTATTCGCCCGCCTTCCAGTTCGGCCACCCGCTGTCGTTCGCGCTGGCCAACCGCATCGTCGAATTCATGCCGCCGGGGCTCAACCGCGTGTTCTTCACCGGCTCGGGCTCGGAGGCGGCCGACACCGCGCTCAAGATGGCGCGCGCCTACTGGCGTGCCCGCGGCCAGGCGGGCAAGACGCGGCTGATCGGCCGCGAGAAGGGCTACCACGGCGTGAACTTCGGCGGCATCTCGGTCGGCGGCATCGTGGGCAACCGCAAGACCTTCGGCCAGGGCGTCGAGGCCGACCACCTGCCGCACACCCAGCCGCCGGCGGGCTCCTTCTTCCGCGGCCAGCCGCCGGCCGAGCCGCAGGGCACCTACGCCGGCGCGGCGCTCGCCGACCGGCTGCTCGAGCTCATCAACCTGCACGACGCCTCCAACATCGCCGCCGTCATCGTCGAGCCCTTCTCCGGCTCGGCCGGGGTGGTGATTCCGCCGCTGGGCTACCTGCAGCGCCTGCGCGAGATCTGCACCCAGCACGACATCCTGCTCATCTTCGACGAGGTCATCACCGGCTTCGGCCGCGCCGGCGCCTGGACCGGGGCCGAGNCCTTCGGCGTCGTGCCCGACATGATCAACATCGCCAAGCAGGTCACCAACGGCGCGCAGCCGCTGGGCGCGGTGGTGGCGCGGCAGGAGATTTACGACACCTTCATGGCCGCCGGCGGGCCGGACTACCTGCTCGAATTCGCCCACGGCTACACCTATTCCGCCCACCCCGTGGCCTGCGCCGCGGGCCTGGCCGCGCTCGACCTGCTGCAGCGCGAGGACGCGCTCGCACGCGTGCGCGAGCTCGCGCCGCACTTCGAGGCGGCGGTGCACGGCCTGCGCGGCGCGCGGCATGTGGCCGACATCCGCAACTTCGGTCTGGCCGCGGGCTTCACGCTGGCCGCCCACCCGGGTGAGCCGGCGCGCCGACCCTTCGAGGTGGCCATGGCCATGCTGCGCAAAGGCTTCTACGTGCGCTACGGCGGCGACACCATCCAGCTCGCGCCGCCCTTCATCAGCACCCGCGCCGAGATCGACCGCCTGGTCGCCGCCCTGGGCGAGACGCTGAACGAAACCGCCTGATCATTTTTTGATAGCGCCTACCGACCATTTCACGCTGGGGTTCAAGGCAAAAGCTCGGAAGTCAGGCTTCAGGGCCCGTGCGGCGGCCCGCCACGGCCCACGACCGCGGTCCGCGCCGCCCACAGCCTGCGAACAGGCTGTGCACAGGGTTCAAGCGCCTTGTGCGCACCCCGCCCCAGCTTGTCCACAGCCTTGCCCCCAGTGCCCGCGATTTCTCCTTCCCACGCTTCTCCTCTCCCGCCTCTCCGTTTGCCATGAACACCGTGCTTCACCTCATCGACGGCCAGCTCGTTCCGGGCGGCAGCCGCAGCGCCCCGGTCTACAACCCCGCCACCGGCGCCGTGATCCGCCAGGTCGCGCTGGCCGACCGCACCACCGTGCAGCGCGCCATCGAATCCGCGCAGGAAGCCTTCCCCGCCTGGCGCAACACGCCGCCGCTCAAGCGCGNNCGGGTGATGAGCCGGCTCAAGGAACTGCTCGAGCAGAACGCCGAGAAGATCTGCGCCCTCATCACCGAAGAGCACGGCAAGGTGCTCGCCGACGCCATGGGCGAGCTGCAGCGCGGCATCGAGAACGTCGAATACGCGAGCTGGGCGCCCGAACTGCTCAAGGGCGAGCACAGCCGCAACGTCGGCCCCGGCATCGACTCCTGGAGCGAGCACCAGGCGCTCGGCGTGACCGCCGGCATCACGCCCTTCAACTTCCCGGCCATGGTGCCGCTGTGGATGTGGCCCATGGCCGTGGCCTGCGGCAACACCTTCGTGCTCAAGCCCAGCGAGCGCGACCCGTCCTCGGCGCTGCTCGTCGCCGAACTCGCGCTGGCCGCCGGCCTGCCGCCGGGCGTGCTCAACGTGGTGCACGGCGACAAGGAAGCGGTGGACACCCTGCTGACCGACCCGCACGTCAAGGCGGTGAGCTTCGTCGGCTCCACGCCGATTGCCGAGTATGTCTACGCCACCGGCTGCGCCCACGGCAAGCGGGTGCAGGCGCTGGGCGGCGCGAAGAACCATGCGGTGGTCATGCCCGATGCCGACATCGCCCAGGCGGTGAGCGCGCTCATGGGCGCGGCCTACGGGTCGTGCGGCGAACGCTGCATGGCCGTGCCGCTGGCCGTGTGCGTGGGCGAGGCCACGGCCGATGCGGTGGTGGCCGCGCTGCAGGCCGAGATCGCCAAGATGAAGGTCGGCCCCGGCACCGCGCCGGGCGTGGACATGGGCCCGCTGGTCACGCAGGCCCACTTCGACAAGGTGCGCGGCTATGTGGACCAGGGCGTGGCCGAAGGCGCCACCCTGGTGGTGGACGGCCGCGGCGTGAAGGTGCCCGGCCACGAGGGCGGCTACTACCTCGGCCCCTGCCTGTTCGACCATGTGCAGCCGCACATGCGCATCTACCGCGAGGAAATCTTCGGCCCCGTGCTCGGCGTGGTGCGCGTGCAAAGCCTGCAGGACGCCATGGCCCTCATCGACGCGCACGAGTACGGCAACGGCACCTGCATCTTCACCCGCGACGGCGAGGCCGCGCGCCACTTCTCCGACCACATCCAGGTCGGCATGGTCGGCATCAACGTGCCGCTGCCCGTGCCGGTGGCCTACCACAGCTTCGGAGGCTGGAAGCGCAGCCTCTTCGGCGACCTGCACGCCTACGGGCCCGATGCCGTGCGCTTCTACACCAAGCGCAAGACCATCACCCAGCGCTGGCCCAGCGCCGGCGTGCGCGAAGGCGTGGTGTTCAGCTTCCCAGCAGCCGCTGAGCGGTGCCGCAGCGGGCGTCATCGTTCCGCTGCACCTGGGCCGGCCGCGGCCTCTGGCGCGCCGGTTACCGCCGGCGTATCGGCGCGCCAGTGCAGGCGCACGCACAGCCCGCGGCGGCCGGGGCCGGCCGGGTTCGCATCGCGCAGGCTCAGCGTCGCGCCCAGGCGCTGCGCCAGCGTGTGCACGATGGCCAGGCCCAGGCCCGAGCCGCTCGCTGCCGTGCCCAGCACGCGGTAGAACGGGTCGAGCACGCGCTCGCGCTCCTCGGGGGCGATGCCGGGGCCGTCGTCCTCCACCTCCAGGCCCACGGCGCCGTCGCTGGCGCGGCGCACGCGCAGGTCACGCGCACGCCCNGCGCCGCCATAGATCAGCGCGTTGTCGGCCAGGTTGCGCACCACGGTGTAGAGCGCCAGCGCATCGGCACGCAGCATCACGTCGGCCTCGCCGTCGATGCCGATGTCCGCGCCCGCCAGTTCGGCCACGGGCGCCAGGTCTTCGAGCACCCGGCGGAACACCCCGTGCACCGACACCGCTTCGGCCGCCGCCCCGATGGCCACCGGCGCGCCGTCGCTCTGCGCGCGCGCCAGGCTCAGCAGTTGCTCAAGCAGCGCACGCTGGCGCTGCAGGCCCTCGCGCAAGGCCGCCAGGCGCTCGCGCGCCTCGCCCTGCGGTACCACGGCGCCGAGCCGCTCGGCCTGCACCGACAGCGCGGCCATCGGCGTGCGCAGCTCGTGCGCGGCGTCGGCCACGAAGCGGCGCTGCGCCTGCAGCGTCTCGCGCACCCGCGCCAGCAGCCGGTTCATGGCATGCACGAAGGGCTCGATCTCGCTGGGCACCGGCCGCGGCGGCAGGGGCTCCAGCGCCTGGGCGTCGCGCCGGTCCGCCTCCTGCGCCAGTTCGGCCACCGGGCGCAGCATGCGGCGCACCAGGCCCACCACCAGCAGCAACAGCACCGGCACCAGCAGCGCAAACGGCAGCACCGCGCGCAAGGCGCCGTCGCGGGCGATTTCGTCGCGCAGCCGCGTGTCCTGCGCCACGCCGATGCGGCTGCCATCGGCGCGGGTGCGCACCGCCACCCGAAGCGTGTGGCCGCCCAGTTCCAGCGTGTGCAGGCCGTCGGCGAGGCGGGCGTCCAGGCCCAGGCCGTCGCTGCGCGACGCACCCGGCACCAGCACGAAAAGCCGGCTCTCGCCGTCGTCGGTTGCATGCGCGGCCTGCGCTGCCGTGGGCACGCGGGTCACGGCTGCCACCTGGCGCAGCAAGTCGTCCTGCAGCTCGATGGCTTCGGAATACGCCTCCACATAGGCCAGTGCACCGCCGGCCAGCGCCAGCGCCACGATGGCCGCCGACAGCGCGGCCGCCAGCCGCGCCTGCAGCGAGCGGCTCAGNTCCTGGAAACCATCCATCCCGCACCCCGCACGTTGCGAATGNGCCTCGGCGCCGAGCTTNTTGCGCAGCGCGTGGATCAGGAATTCGATGGCATTGCTCTCCACCTCCTCGCCCCAGCCGTACACCCGGTCTTCGAGCTCGCTGCGCGAGAGGATGGCGCCGGGGCGCAGCATCAGCGCCTGCAGCAGCGCGAATTCGCGCCGCGACAAGGCCACCGCCGGGCCGCCGTCCATGCGCGCCTCGTGGGTGGCGGGGTCGAGCGCCAGCCGCGCGCTGCGCAGCACCGGCGTGGCCGTGCCGCCCTTGCGCCGCACCACGGCGCGCAGCCGCGCCAGCAGCTCGGGCATGTCGAAGGGTTTGAGCACGTAGTCGTCGGCGCCGGCGTCCAGGCCCTCCACGCGCGAGGGCAGCGCGTCGCGCGCCGTCACCACCAGCACCGGCACCGCGTCGTTGCGCTGGCGCAGCGCGCGCAGCACCTCCATGCCATCCTTGCGCGGCAGCCCCAGGTCCAGCAGCACGGCGTCGTAGTGCTGGGTGCTGGCCGCATGCAAGGCGGCCGCGCCGTCGCGCACCCAGTCGGCGGCGCAGGCCGCGTCCTTGAGCGAGTCACGCACGGCGCGGCCGAGCATGTCGTCATCTTCGACCAGCAGCACGCGCATCGGGTGGGTTCCTTTCCGTTCAAAGGGTGGCTGCGGCATCGGATGCCGGGCCGTCATGGTTCAAGCAGCGCTCGCATGCCTCGCTGGCATGCGGCCGCAGCCTGGTGCGCGCCGGTTTCGTCGCGCCGCATCCCCTGTGGTCTGCGGCGCGCGGGCTGGCGCATCAGTCGCGGTCTTCCTTGCCGGCATCCATGCGGTCGGCCTGGCTGGAAAGCACCTTGCCGCTGACGGCGTCGACCTTCACGTCGAACACCTGGCGGTTGTCGGCCACCACCTCGACTTCATACACCACGGCGCCGTTCTCGTCGTTGAGCTCGGCCTTGGCGGCCTTGCCACCGGCGTGGGCCTGCTCGGCGGCGGCCACCGCCTGGGTGAGGGTGATCTTGGTGCGGGCCAGATCGGCCACCGCGTCATTTTCCGCCGAAGTTTTTGCGCCGCGACGGCGAGGCCGCCAGCGGTGGCCAGACCGGCCGCGGCGATGAGGGTGGCGAGGGTAAGCTTGCGATTCATGATGAACTCCTTGACAGTGGTTGAAGCCGAAGGCACCGCGCCTTCGACGCTTCGCACTGTGCGCGCCGCGACTTAGTGCTTCGTTAGCCCTGCAAATCCACACCCGCCACAAGGACACCGCATGACCGAGCCCCACGCTCCCGGCCCCGCAAGCGAGCCCGCGCCCGAGGTCAGCCCCGAGGCCAGACCACCGAGCTGGCGCACGCTCACGGCCGCGCTGGCGGGCATCGTGCTGCTGTGGCTGCCGGTGCTCTCGCTGCACCTGACGTCCGCGCTGTTCGCCGCGCTGGCCACCTACGGTGCCACGCGCGCCATTGCGGCCTGGCTGCGCAGCCACCGCCCGGGCTTGCGGCATGCGGAGGGGCTGGCGCTGGCCGGCGGCATTGCCGTGGTGTCGGCCGTGCTGGCGCTGCTGGTGGACTGGGTGGCCGAATCCACGCGCTCGCTGCCGGCGCTGCTGCAGCAGATGGCAGCCACGCTCGAGCAGCTGCGCGCCACGCTGCCGCCCTCGGTGGCGCAACACCTGCCGGCTTCGCTGGAGGCGCTGCGCGAGGCCGCCACCACCTGGCTGCGCGGCCACGCCGCCGAGGTGCAGCTGTGGGGTGCGCACACGCTGCGTTTTCTCGGCCATGTGCTCGCCGGCATCGTCATCGGGGCGCTTGCCGCCATGGCGCCCACCCCCACCGGCGGCGGGGCCTTGCCGCGTGCGCTGCGCACCGAGGGCGACGAGCTGGTGCAGAGTTTCAACGGCGTGGTGTTCGCGCAGCTGCGCATCTCCGCGCTCAATGCCGCGCTGACAGCGGTGTTCCTGTTCGGCGTGCTGCCGCTGCTGGGCCGGCCGCTGCCCATGGCGGCGTCCTTGCTGGCGCTCACCTTCTTCGCGGGGCTGCTGCCTATCGTGGGCAATCTGATCTCCAACACCGTGATCGTGGTGATCGCGCTCGGCAGCTCGCCGGTGGATGCCGCGCTGGCCCTGGCCTGGCTGGTGGGCATTCACAAGCTGGAGTATTTCCTCAACGCGCACATCATGGGCCAGCGCATCCGCGCCCAGGCCTGGGAGCTGCTGGCCTTCATGCTGCTGCTGGAGGCCGCCTTTGGCCTGGCCGGGCTGATCGCCGCGCCGGTGATCTACGCGCAGATCAAGCAGCGCCTGCACCACCGCGGCTGGTGGTAGGCGAGCGGGCTCGCCTCACCCGCGCTTCAGTGTGCGCGTTGCGCGGGGCGCTGGCGAAACAGCACCAGCAGGGCCACGATGAAGGCCAGCAGCGCGGCCGACGCGCCCAGGCGGCTCAGCGCGAGGCCGCCGGCGGCCACCGGCTTGTCCAGCCAGTCGCCCACCACCGCGCCCAGCGGCCGGGTCAGCACGAAGGCCAGCCAGAACAGCAGCGTGCGTGACACCCGGGTGCGCCACCAGGCCAACACCACCAGCGCCAGCAGCCCGGAGAACACCAGCGCGCCACCGGTGTAGCCCAGCCCGGCGGTGTCCGCTGTCCAGTCGCCCAGCGCGGTGCCCAGCGTCTGCGAGAACATGATGGTGACCCAGTAGAACACCTCGGCACGGGGCGTGCGCACCGTGTCCACCGCCACCGAGCCCAGGGTGCGCTTCCAGGCCACGAGCGAGGCCACCAGCAGCGCCAGCAGCAGCGTGCTGCCCCCNGCATAGCCGATGCCCAGCGAGCGGTCGGCAAAATCCGCCAGCGTGGTGCCCACCGTCGTGGTGGCGATGATGGTCGTCCAGTACAGCGCCGGGTGAAAGCGCGTGGCGCGAATCTGCGCGGCAACCGCCAGCGCAAACACCGCCGCGAAGATACCGGTGCTGGCCAGGTAGCCCAGCCCCAGCGACATCGACAGCGCGTCGCCCCCNGTCTCGCCCAGGGTGGTGGCGGCGATCTTGATGATCCAGAACAGCAGCGTGACCTCGGGCACCTTGGCCACCCAGTCGGCCTCGGCGCGTGGCGCGGCGCCGTTCGCGGGCAGGGCGTCTGGCGTGTTCAGCATGACGGGCTCCCTCTCAGTTAGTTGCGCCCGGCGCTTCGGTTGAGCTGCATCGCCCCCACCAGGCCGAGCATGGCGACGAGGAACAGCACGCTGGTCACCGTGGTGCCCAGCCCCAGGCCGCCGTTGGCCGCCGGCTGCGACAGCCAGTCGCCCACCGAGGCGCCAAACGGCCGGGTCAGGATGTAGGCCAGCCAGAAACTCGCCACCGCGTTCGCACCGAAGCCGTAGCGCGCCAGCGCAATCAGCGCGATGGCACCGCCAAACAACAGCGCCGAATGCAGGTAGCCCAACGCCAGCCCNTCGGCCAGGCCGTCACCGGCCGCCGTGCCCAGCGCGAAGGTGGTGAGAATGGCCAGCCAGTACCAGAGCTCGCGCGAACGGGTGTCGATGTGGTGGATGGACAAGGTGCGCTCACGGGCGTACCACACCGAGAAAACGCCGGCCAGCGCCACGGCGAACACGGCCGTCGACACCGCCAGCGGCACGCCCAGGTGGTCGGTCAGGTTGTCGGTGATGAGCGTGCCCACCACACTCACCAGCACCACGGTGAGCCAGTAGAGCGCGGGCTGGTAGCGCCGCGCGCGCACCTGCAGCGTCAGCACCACGGCCAGCAGCGCGGCCATCAGCACCGAGGTGCCGCCCAGGCCCAGGTGCAGATGCACGTTCAGATAATCCGCCGCGGTTTCGCCCACGGTGGTGGCCATGATCTTGATGGCCCAGAACGCAAGCGTGACCTCGGGCACCTTGTTCAGCAGCCGCGGCGCCGAGGTGCGCTCGGCAAGGTCCTGGGGGTTGTGGCGGGAATCATCGGGGCCTCCATCCGGTTGGGTTGACGAATGGCGGCAGTCTGGGCGCGAAGACTTAGCGCAGACCGAGGGCGCCCGGGGCGTACACGCCGCGCGGCGCGAACGGCCGTTGACGCGCCGTGGCACGGCTTCCTTTGAATCGGGGAGAGAGGGTGTCACCGCTTGGCGCGTCGCCAACCTCCGGGCGCGCGCTGGACACGCCGCGGCGGGTCGATCATTCAGCCGCAGCGCCGCATGCCGCTACGATCGGCCCAGCATCCGACCGCAGACTGTTCGCCATGCCCGAAACCACCTTTCACCTGCCCACGCTGCGCACGCAGGAGGACGCCGACGCGGTGATGTTCGAACTGCAGNACCTGCCCTGCGTGGCCCAGGCCGAAGTCGACCTCGCCACACAGACCGCTTGGGTCGCCCACACCGCGATGATCTCCCCGGAAGACATCCTCGCCGCGCTGGCGGAGGCGGGGTATGAGGGGTGGGTGGGGTAAGGGACCCATTTCAGGACGCCGCCTGATTGGATCGGGGCATCAAGGCTTGGTGTTCACGGCAGTATTGAAGACCCTTGAAGCGAGCTTCATGACTCCAGCAGAACTTTCCTTCGGCAAAGCTGATCTTGCTGCCGCAGTAAGCGCAGACCAAAGTGCGTGGCTGCGCCTTCAAAGGCGGTGCTGTGACCGACTCTGCGAGACGGTCGCCTGTTGGCGGTTGCTGACGATCAACCAGTGACGCGGCGTCGGTCCGCGGCCGCATGAACTCAGGAAGCTGCAGCAGGTCAGCAGGCCGGTGTTGGCGAAGAAGTCGCTCGCCCCACTCTCGCACTGTATCTCTGCTGTTGACGTTTGCCAGAGCCTTCAACGTTTTCAAAAACCCAAGATGACTGTCGACCCATTGCTTGTGAAACTGGGGAAACTGGTCNGCCTTGATCACCATGCTGGAATCAAAGATGGCCATGTCAGGGCGCGTAATCGTTGCCTTCGGTTCGACCAACACGACGTGAACAAACTCGAACTGCGAACCCACTCGAGGCGAGATCTCGAGAACGGTGAACAATTTGCTAAGAATCCGCTCATGCCGCCGACTTTGTTCGATCGGGGATGGAATACCGTACTCCCGTTGACCGTAGGAGACGCTAAATTCCCCATGGGGTGAAATGCGTAGATTGCCGTTGAAGTTTTTNGTCTCGAACAGGAAGACATAGCCCATTCGATTGATAAGCATGTGATCGATCTGGGCCGTTTGCCCCTCGACGACAAAGCGAAGGTCATGCATCAATACACTATTTTCGCTGTCGGCAAGGTAACTATCGAGGTAGTGGGCGGCCTCTTTCTCACCTTGNATTCCTTTGCGCAAGCGATCGAGCTCTCGGCCAAGCCAATCGCGCTGCTCAACATCGAGTCTCGGAGAACGTTGAAGCTCCTCGAGTAGTCGTAGTCGCTTGGATTTGTCGTCCGCTTTCTTCAGCAGCATAGGGACTCCCTCGATATATCTCTCGACGGGTTGCATTCAGTGCTCAAGCGCACTTGTTCGGCGACTGTCACCGCCGAGTCACACGTCGATATTCCCCGCCCGCAGCGCATTGGTCTCGATGAAGTCGCGGCGCGGTTCCACCTCGTCGCCCATGAGCATGGTGAACACGCGGTCGGCTTCGATGGCGTCGTCGATCTGCACGCGCAGNCGGCGGCGCACGGCCGGGTCCATGGTGGTTTCCCACAGCTGCTCGGGGTTCATCTCACCCAGGCCCTTGTAGCGCTGACGGCTGGTGGTGCGTTCGGCCTCGGCGATGAGCCACTGCATGGCCTGGCGGAAGTCGCTCACGCGCTCTTCCTTCTGCTTGTCGCCCTCGCCGCGCATGACCTTGGCGCCTTCGCCGAGCAGGCCGCGGAAGGTGTCGGCCGCGGTGGCCAGGGCGGCGTAGTCGGCGCCGTGCACGAAGTCCTGCGTGAGGATGCTGCTCTTGATGTTGCCGTGGTGGCGGCGGCTGATGCGCAGGATGGGCTTGTCGCTGCGCGCGTCGAATTCGCCGGCCACTTCGGGCGGCACGCCGGTGGTGGCCAGTTCGGCCAGCTTGGCCTGCATGGCCACGGCGCTGGCCTCGGCCTCTTCCACGGTGTCGAGTCTGACGACCACGCCGTCGGCGATGGCGCGCAGGGCCTCGGCGTCCATGAAGGCGCTGAGGCGGTCGATCACGCGCTCGGCGGCCTGGTGCTTGCGCGCCAGTTCGGCGAGCGTCTCGCCTTCGAGCACGGTGCCGTGGGCGCCGCCGGTGTGGATGCGCGCGCCGTTGAGCGCGATGCGCAGCAGGTACTGGTCCAGCGCGGGGCCGTCCTTCAGGTAGAGCTCTTCCTTGCCGTTCTTGACCTTGTACAGCGGCGGCTGCGCGATGTAGATGTGGCCGCGCTCGACGAGTTCGGGCATCTGGCGGTAGAAGAAGGTCAGCAGCAGGGTGCGGATGTGGGCGCCGTCGACGTCGGCGTCGGTCATGATGATGATGCGGTGGTAGCGCAGCTTGGCGACGTCGAAGTCGTCCTTGCCCTCGCCATTGCCGCCCTCGCCACCGGCCTTGCCGATGCCGGTGCCCAAAGCGGTGATGAGGGTGAGGATTTCCTGGCTGGACAGCAGCTTCTCGTAGCGGGCCTTCTCCACGTTGAGGATCTTGCCGCGCAGCGGCAGGATGGCCTGGAACTTGCGGTCGCGGCCCTGCTTGGCCGAGCCGCCGGCGGAGTCACCCTCGACGATGTAGATCTCGCACAGCGCCGGATCTTTCTCCTGGCAGTCGGCCAGCTTGCCGGGCAGGCCCATGCCATCGAGCACGCCCTTGCGGCGCGTCATCTCGCGCGCCTTGCGCGCGGCTTCGCGGGCTTTGGCCGCCTCGATGATCTTGCCGCAGATGATCTTGGCGTCGTTCGGGTTCTCCTGCAGGTAGTCGGTCAGCAGGCGGGCGACTACGTCTTCCACCGGGCCGCGCACCTCGCTGGAGACCAGCTTGTCCTTGGTCTGGCTGCTGAATTTCGGCTCGGGCACCTTGACCGAGAGCACGCAGCACAGACCTTCGCGCATGTCGTCGCCGCTGACCTCGACCTTGGCCTTCTTGGCCAGTTCGTTTTCCTCGATGTATTTGTTGATGACGCGGGTCATCGCGGCGCGCAGACCGGTGAGGTGGGTGCCGCCGTCGCGCTGCGGGATGTTGTTGGTGAAGCAGAGCACCTGCTCGTTGTAGCCGTTGTTCCACTGCATGGCCACCTCGACACCGATGTTGGTGCCCTGGTCGCTCAGGCGGTCGCCGATGGCGTGGAAGATGTGCGGGTGCAGCACCTGCTTGCCCTTGTTGATGAACTCCACGAAGCCTTTGACGCCGCCGGCGCCGGAGAAGTCGTCTTCCTTGCCGCTGCGCTCGTCCTTGAGGCGGATGCGCACGCCGTTGTTCAGGAACGAAAGCTCGCGCAGCCGCTTGCTCAGGATCTCGTAATGGAAGTCGTTGTTTTCCTTGAAGATTTCGGTGTCGGGTAGGAAGTGCACCTCGGTGCCGCGCTTCTCGGTGGCGCCGACCACCTTCATCGGCGAGACCTCGACGCCGTCAACCACCTCCACGATGCGGTTCTGCACCGCGCCGCGGGCGAACTCGAGCTGGTGCACCTTGCCCTCGCGGCGCACGGTCAGGCGCAGCCACACCGACAGGGCGTTCACGCAACTCACGCCCACGCCGTGCAGGCCACCCGAGACCTTGTAGTTGTTCTGGTTGAACTTGCCGCCGGCGTGCAGTTCGGTCAGCGCGATCTCGGCGGCCGAGCGCTTGGGCTCGTGCTTGTCGTCCATCTTCACGCCGGTGGGGATGCCGCGGCCGTTGTCGACCACGCTGATGGAGTTGTCGGTGTGGATGGTGACGACAATGTCGTCGCAGTGGCCGGCCAGCGCCTCGTCGATGGAGTTGTCCACCACCTCGAACACCAGGTGGTGCAGGCCGGTGCCGTCGGACGTGTCGCCGATGTACATGCCCGGGCGCTTGCGCACGGCTTCCAGGCCTTCGAGGATCTGGATGGCATTCTCGCCGTAGCCCTCGCTGGCGCCGGCCTGGTGGGCGTCGATGGGCGGCTGAAAGTTGGAGCTCTCCGGCGAGGGAGCCCCGGCTGGCGCGGCGGCGTCCTGGGGCTGGCGGGGGTCGTTCATGTCGGGTTTCTCGGTCGTTTGAATGGCCAAAACCCGCCGATGCCAGCGGGTTTTGGTGAGGTGATGCTATTGTTTTTACAGTCGCTCAGATGCGCATCGGCATCACCACGTACTTGAAATCGGGGTGGTCGGGGATGGTGAGGAGGGCCGAGCTGTTGCCGTCCTGCAGCTCGAAGCGNACCATGTCCTGGCTCATGTTCTGCAGCACGTCGATGAGGTAGGTGACGTTGAAGCCGATTTCGATCGGATCGCCGCCGTAGTCGATGTCGAGCTCGTCGACCGCCTCTTCCTGCTCGGCGTTGCTCGAGGCGATGCGCAGCGTGCCCGGCTCGATGTTGAGCCGCACGCCCTTGAACTTGTCGCTGGTGAGAATGGCCGTGCGCTGCAGGCTGGCCAGCAGGCTCGCGCGCCCGAGGGTGAAGCCGTTGCGGTGGTTGCGCGGAATGACGCGGTTGTAGTCGGGGAACTTGCCCTCGACGAGCTTGGTCACGAACTCCATCGCGCCGAAGCTGAACTTGGCCTGGTTGTTGGCGAACTGCATGTCGATCATCGGCGGCGCTTCGCCGTCGGCGTCCGAGAGCAGGCGTTGCAGCTCCACCACCGTCTTGCGCGGCAGGATCACCTCCTGGCGCGGCACCTCCACCTCGAGCGTGGCGCCGGCATAGGCCAGCCGGTGCCCGTCGGTGGCCACCAGGCTGAGTTTCTGGCCTTCGGCCACGAACAGGATGCCGTTGAGGTAGTAGCGGATGTCGTGCACCGCCATCGCAAACGCCACCTGGTTGAGCAGGCTCTTGAGCGTCTTCTGCGGCACGCTGAACACCGGCCCGAAGCTGGCGGACTCCTGCACCAGCGGGAAATCCTCGGCCGGCAGCGTCTGCAGGGTGAACTTGCTCTTGCCCGCCTTGAGCAGCAGCTTGGCCTGCTGGGACTCCAGGCTCACCGTCTGGTCGGCCGGCAGCGTGCGCAGGATGTCGATGAGCTTGCGCGCGCCCACCGTGGTGGTGAAGGCGCCGCCGTCGCCGTCGAGCTCGGCGCGGGTGCGGATCTGGATTTCCAGGTCGCTGGTGGTGAGCTCCACCGTCGGCCCGTTCTTGCGCAGCAACACATTGGCCAGAATGGGCAGCGTGTGCCGCCGCTCCACGATGCCCGCGACGGATTGCAACGCGCCGAGCACCTGGTCTTGTCGGGCCTTGAGAACGATCATGTCCACCTCTGGTTCGTTGTTCTGGCGCAGCAATGGGTGTCTCCTGCCGCCACCGCGCACCCCAATCGCACATTTTCCGTCAAATTCATGACGGCCCATCCGCGCGCAGTTCGAGCCGCCCGGCGCAGGGGTTCACAAGCTCTCAACCCTTGAGCGTCTGCTCCAGCACATGCAGCTGCTGGTTGAGTTCGGCGAGCTGCTGGCGCTCCGCGGCGATCTTGCGCACCGCGTGCAGCACCGTGGTGTGGTCGCGCCCGCCGAAGAGCTCGCCGATCTCGGGCAGGCTTTTCTGCGTGAGCTCCTTGGCCAGGTACATGGCGATCTGCCGCGGCCGCGCGATGCTGGCCGGGCGCTTCTTGCTGTACATGTCGGCGACCTTGATCTTGTAGTAGTCGGCCACCGTCTTCTGGATGTTCTCCACGCTGATCTGCCGGTTCTGGATGGACAGCAGGTCCCTGAGCGCGTCGCGCGCGAGCTGGATGGAAATGTCCTTCTGGTTGAAGCGGCTGTAGGCCAGGATCTTGCGCAGCGCGCCTTCGAGCTCGCGCACGTTGGAGCGCACGTTNCTGGCCACGAAGAACGCCACCTCCTCGGGCATCTCGCTGCCCTCGGCGCGGGCCTTGTTGATGAGAATGGCCACGCGCATCTCCAGCTCCGGCGGCTCGATGGCCACCGTCAGCCCCGAATCGAAGCGCGACACCAGGCGCTCGTGGATGTCGGTCAGCCCCTTGGGGTAGGTGTCGCTGGTCATGACGATGTGGCTCTTCTTGGCCAGCAGCGCCTCGAAGGCGTTGAAGAACTCCTCCTGCGTGCGGTCCTTGTGGGCGAAGAACTGCACGTCGTCGATGAGCAGCAGATCGAGCGAGTGGTAACGCTCCTTGAACTCATCAAAGGTCTTGCGCTGGTAGGCCTTGACCACATCCGAGACGAACTGCTCGGCGTGGATGTAGAGAACTTTCGCCTCGGGCCGTTCGGCCAGCAACTTGTTGCCCACGGCGTGCACCAGGTGCGTCTTGCCCAGGCCGACACCGCCGTAGATGAACAGCGGGTTGTACATGTGCCCCGGCATGGTGGCGACATGCATGGCTGCCGCGCGCGCCATGCGGTTGGCCGTGCCTTCGACCAGGCTGTCGAAGGTCAGCGCGGGATTGAGCCGGGTGCGCTGCGCAGGCGGCGCGTCCGCCACNGGTTGCGGCGGCCGGCGCCACCGCGGGTGCCGCGGTGGAAACGGGTTCTGCGCTGGCGGAGGCCTGTTTTTCGGGGCTTCCCGCGGAGTGAGCGCAAACTCAACCTCCACTGGCTGACCCGACAGCTCGCTGAGCACCAGCGCAATGCGCTGGCCGTACTGGGTGCGCAACCAGTCGAGCTTGAAGCGGTTGGGCACGAAGACGGTGGTGCGCGCGAAGTCGTCGCTGACCTGCGCGCTCAGCGACTTGATCCAGGTGTTGAACTGCGCCTCCGGCAGTTCCTGGGCGAGCTGCTCGACGCANGCCTGCCACAGGCTGTGCCCGGCATCGGCGGCAAGCGCGGAGCCCGCCGCGGTGTCGTGTCCCTCGGTCATGGTGTGGATGTGTTCTGTGGATAGCCGGGCTGTGGGCGGGCGGCGGATTCTACTTTATCAAGAGCTTGTCCACACCGGCGCCGGTGGCCGTGACGCGCGGTGACAAAACGTGAACTGCGCCACCCCGCGCGGCCCGATCGGGGGCGGCATTCTCACCGCAATTTGGGCCGAAACGGAAAATTTGTGATAATCGCGGGTTTCCCTGAGGGGTTCTCAGGGCGAGTCGACTTTTCCCGAACGAACCGCAGGACGCTCCAACATGAAACGCACCTACCAGCCCTCCAAGACCCGCCGCGCCCGCACCCACGGCTTTCTGGTCCGCATGAAGACCCGTGGTGGCCGCGCCGTGATCAACGCGCGCCGCGCCAAGGGCCGCAAGCGCCTGGCCGTCTGAGGCCACGCCATCCCTTGCGTAGCCGGCGTCGGTCCGAGCGGGCCTGGCATGCGCGCATCAGGCCGCCCATGGGGCTCCGCGCCGCTTCGGCGTGCCATGGCCACTGAGTCGGGCGCCGAAGCGTGTGAAGGCGCGCACCGCGCCCGATTGGCCCCACCGACGCCGCGCTGCGTCCATCCCTGACGCCCCCGCCGTGCAGCGCCTCAAGACGCGTGCGCAATTCCAAGCCGTCATGAACGCCGGCACCCTGGCAAAGACGCCGCATTTCGTCCTGCACGCGGCCGTGTCTGCGCGCGCCTGTGCGGGTGAGGCTGCGGCTGCGCCGGAGGTGCCCGCGCTCCATGGCACCGGCCCCTGGCTGGGCGCGCTGGTGCCCAAGCGCTGGGCGCGCCATGCCGTCACCCGCAACCTCATCCGACGCCAGGTCTATGCCGTGGGCGCCCGCCAGGCGGCCGCCTGGGAGGCTGCCGCCTGCGTGGTGCGCCTGCGCAGCGGCTTTGACCGCCGGGCGTTCGTGAGCGCGCGGTCGGACGCGCTGCGCGATGCGGTGCGCAGCGAACTCGAAACCCTGTATGCCCAGGCCGGCCGTGCGCTCGCCGGGGTGACGCGGAGCGTGGCATGATGCGGCGCGTTCTGCTGGCCTGCATCCGTGGCTACCGCCTGTTGCTCAGCCCCTGGCTGGGCAATGCGTGCCGCTTCGAGCCGACCTGCTCGGTGTATGCCCTGCAGGCCATCGAGCGCCACGGCGCGGCGGCCGGCAGCTATCTTGTGGTGCGCCGCGTGCTGCGCTGCCACCCGTGGTGCGACGGCGGCTGCGACCCGGTTCCCGAGCACGCCCCCGGCCTTTTCACGCGCTTCTTTCCTGCGACGCCCTCCCAAGAGAAGTCTTCCCGATGAACGATATCCGCCGCGCCTTTCTGTGGGCGATCTTTGGCTTTTCGATGGTGATGCTCTGGGACCAGTGGCAAGTCCACAACGGCCACAAAGCCACCTTCTTCCCGACGGCCACGCCGCCTGCGCAGGTGGCCAGCGCCGCCTCGGCCCCGGGCCTGCCCACGCCCAGCCTGCCCCAGGCGAGCGCCGGTGCAGGCGCCGTGCCCGGCGCCCAGGCGGCGGCGCCCAGCGCGCCGCGCGAGCGCGTCGAGGTGCAGACGGATGTGCTCAAGCTCAGCTTCGACACCGAGGGCGGCTCGCTGGTGAAGTCGGCGCTGCTCAAGTACGCGGATGCGACCGACCCGAACAAGCCGGAGCTGCTGTTCGACGACAGCCCCGAGCGGGTGTACCTGGCGCAGACGGGGCTGGTGGGCGGTGACTTCCCGAACCACAAGACGCCGATGCAGCTCACCAGCACCGAACGCACGCTCAAGGACGGCGCCG
Source organism: Burkholderiaceae bacterium (assembly GCA_013693755.1). GTDB lineage: Bacteria > Pseudomonadota > Gammaproteobacteria > Burkholderiales > Burkholderiaceae_C > Tibeticola. Next base: position 1,283,238 of record CP059256.1, on the reverse strand, counting down.
ACGCGCTGGCCGTGCGCTTCGAGTCGCCCGACCTCGGGNGTGTGAAGCTGGTCAAGACCTACACGCTGCACCGCGGCAGCTACGCCATCGACGTCAAGCACGAGGTGTTCAACACCGGCAGCGCGCCGGTGGCGCCGCAGCTCTACCTGCAGCTGGTGCGCGACGGCAACAAGCTCGCGGGCGAGTCGTCGTTCTACTCCACTTTCACCGGCCCGGCCATCTACACCGACACCGGCAAGTACCAGAAGATCGAGTTCAAGCACATCGCCGACGGCAAGGCCGAGTTCGAGAAGCAGGCCAAGAGCGGCTACGTGGCCATGGTGCAGCACTATTTCGCCAGCGCCTGGCTGCTCGCCGAGGGCGTGCCGCGCGAGAACTTCGTGCGCAAGGTCGACGCCAACCTGTACTCGGTGGGCATGATCACGCCGGTGGCGCCGCCGCTGGCGCCGGGCGCCTCGCGCAGCGTGGAGGCGCGCCTGTTCGTCGGGCCGCAGGAAGAAAAGATGCTCGAGTCGCTCGCGCCGGGCCTGGAGCTGGTGAAGGACTACGGCTGGCTCACCATCCTGGCCAAGCCGCTGTACTGGCTGCTCGACAAGCTGCATGGCGTGCTGCACAACTGGGGCTGGTCCATCGTGGCGCTGGTGGTGCTGCTCAAGATCGCGTTCTACTGGCTCAACGCCAAGGCCTATGCCTCGATGGCGAAGATGAAGTCCATCAACCCGCGCATCATGGAGCTGCGCGAGCGCTACAAGGACAACCCGCAGCAGATGCAGCAGGAGATGATGCGCATCTACCGCGAGGAGAAGGTCAACCCCATGGGCGGGTGCTTCCCGATCATGATCCAGATCCCGGTGTTCATCGCGCTGTACTGGGTGCTGCTCTCGAGCGTGGAGATGCGCGGCGCGCCGTGGATTCTGTGGATCAGGGACCTCTCCACGCCCGACCCGTACTACATCCTTCCGCTGCTGATGATGCTGAGCAGCCTGCTGCAGACCGCGCTCAACCCCGCGCCGCCGGACCCGATGCAGGCCAAGATGATGTGGTTCATGCCGTTGATCTTCGGCGTGATGTTCTTCTTCTTCCCCTCGGGCCTGGTGCTGTACTGGCTCACCAACAACCTGCTGTCGATCGCGCAGCAGTGGATCATCAACACCCGCATGGGCGTGCCGCCACAGTTCAATCTGCCCAAATTCCGGTAACCGCGGCGCGGCGGGCGCCCTGTGGCCGCCGCGCAAAGCCGGATGCATAATTCGTTACAGACCATGAACCGTCTCGCCTCCATTCTTCCGCCTGCGCAGGTGCTCGTGGGCGTCGATGCCACCAGCAAGAAGCGCGCTTTCGAGGAGGTGGGTTTGCTGTTCGAGACGCTGCACGGCCTCAACCGTGCCGTCATCACCGACAGCCTGTTTGCCCGCGAACGGCTGGGCTCGACCGGCCTGGGTCACGGCGTGGCGATTCCGCACGGCCGCATCAAGGGCCTGAAGTCGCCCATGGCCGCGGTGCTGCAGCTCGCGCAGCCCATCGGCTTTGACGCGCCGGACGAGAAGCCCGTCACCCTGCTCATCTTCCTGCTCGTGCCCGAGGCGGCGACGCAGAAGCACTTGGAAATCCTCTCCGAGATCGCCGAGCTGCTCAGCGACGCGAGCCTTCGCGAGCGCATCAAGACCAGCGCCGACGCCGCCGCGCTGCACGGGCTCATCGCCAGCTGGCATTCGGCCCACGCCACGTGAAGCCCACGGTCATCAGCGCCGACGTGCTGTTCGAGGACCACCGGTCTNCGCTGCACTGGGAGTGGGTGGCCGGTCTGGGCGCGTCGGAGCGCAAGTTCGACGAGGTGGCCATCCGCGAGGCGCGCTCCGGCGCCGACCTGGTGGGCTACCTGAACTACATCCACCCCTACCGGGTGCAGATTCTCGGCGCGCGCGAAATCGCCTACCTCAGCAACGCCACGCCGGAGGACTGCGCGCGGCGCACGGCGCGCATCGTCACGCTGGAGCCGCCGGTGCTGGTGCTGTGCGACGGCCAGAGCGCGCCCGAGGCGCTGCTGCAGATGTGCGAGCGCGCGCAGATTCCGATGTTCGCCACGCGCGAGTCCTCGGCCTTCGTCATCGACGTGCTGCGGGCCTACCTGTCCAAGCACTTCGCCGACCGCATCACCATGCACGGCGTGTTCATGGACATCCTGGGCCTGGGCGTGCTCATCACCGGCGAATCCGGCCTGGGCAAGAGCGAGCTCGGGCTGGAACTGATCTCGCGCGGCAACGGGCTGGTGGCCGACGACGCGGTGGACCTCTACCGCATCAACCAGACCACCATCGAAGGCCGCTGCCCCGACCTGCTGCAGAACCTGCTGGAGGTGCGCGGCATCGGCCTGCTCGACATCAAGGCCATCTTTGGCGAGACGGCGGTGCGGCGCAAGATGCGCCTCAAGCTCATCGTGCACCTGGTGCGCCGCGAAACCCTGGAGCGCGACTACGAACGCCTGCCCTACGAGCCGCTGACGCAGGACGTGCTCGGCGTGCCGGTGCGCAAGGTGGTGATTCAGGTGGTGGCCGGGCGCAACATCGCCGTGCTGGTGGAGGCGGCCGTGCGCAGCACGATCCTGCAGCTGCGCGGCATCGACACCTACCAGGAATTCGTCGAGCGCCACCGCAAGGCGATGGAATCGGGGCACTGAGGCCCCATCTAATGCTACATTTTCGATAGCGCAACCTGACCGGTTGGCGCTGGGGTTCGGCGCAAAAACTCAAAACCAGGCCCGAGAAAAGGCGCGAGGGGCTTTGAAACCGGCGCAGCGCCGTTCAGCGGCTGCGCGGGCCGCCGCTGCCATGGCCGTTGCCAGACCGCGCCGTGCCGCCGGCCGGGCGGCTGGGGCAGTCCTTGCGCGTGCAGTGCGCGTAGAGGCTGAGCGCGTGGTCGGCAATCTCGAAGCCCTTGGCCTGGGCCACCGCGTGCTGGCGGCGCTCGATCTCGGCGTCGTAGAACTCCTCCACCTGCCCGCAATCGAGGCAGACCAGATGGTCGTGGTGCTGGCCCTCGTTGAGCTCGTACACCGCCTTGCCCGATTCGAAATGGCTGCGCGAGAGCAGCCCCGCCTGCTCGAACTGCGTCAGCACCCGGTACACGGTGGCCAGGCCGATGTCGGCCCGCTCCATCAGCAGCACGCGGAACACGTCCTCGGCCGTCATGTGGCGCTGCGTGCTGCGCTGGAACACTTCGAGAATCTTCAGCCGCGGCACCGTCGCTTTGAGCCCGGTGCTTTTGAGTTCATCGGCATTGGCCATGGGGTGCTCTCTTCGGGGCGCCGCGCTGCGGCGAAGCCACGGCGCCCAACGGTCGCGCCGCTACAATCGTTCATCATATCCCCCACGCGCTTTGCCCATGCAGCCCCTGTCCTTTTCCCGCGTGCCGCGTCGTGTCGGCTGGCTGGTCGCCGCACTGGCGCTGTTCGCTTCGCTCGGGGCCTGCAGCAGCATGAAGCGCATCGACACCGTGGTGCGCCCCTACCGCGCGGAGCTGGTGCAGGGCAATTTCGTCTCCAAGGAACAGGCCGCCGCGCTGCAACCGGGCATGAGCCGGCTGCAGGTGCGTGATGTGCTGGGCACGCCGCTGCTCACCAGCCTGTTCCACGCGGACCGCTGGGACTATGTCTTCACCCTGCGCCGCCAGGGCGAAGAGGCCAAGGAATTCCGCCTGACCGTGTTCTTCAAGAACGACGCGCTCGACCGCTTCGAGGGCGACGACCTGCCCAGCGAAACCGAGTTCATCGCCAAGCTCTACCCGAACAAGGACACGCCGGCCAAGCTGCCTGCGCTCGAAGCCACGCCGGAGCAACTGGCGAAGTACCCCGCGCCGGCCNGCCTCGCAGGCCCCGCGCAGGGCGCCACGCCGGCCGCACCGCCCGCGCGCGCGGACTACCCGCCGCTCGAAGCTCCGGCGCGCTGAAGCCTTGCGCCCAGGCGGCGCCACCGTCGCCCCTCGTTGCCCTTCTCGCCCGCCCGATCGATTCAACGCACCCACCCCGCGCCATGTCCCACGCCGCCTCGTCCCCGCTTCCGATCGCCATCGCCGGCGCTTCCGGCCGCATGGGCCAGACCCTGATCCAGGCCGTGCTCGCCGCGCCGGACTGCACGCTCGCCGGTGCGCTGGACCAGGCCGGCAGCGCCGCGCTCGGTGCCGACCGGGCGNCCTTCGCCGGCCGCGCGACCGGGCTGGCCATCACCGCCGACCTGGCCGCCGGCCTGCGCGGCGCGCGCGTTCTCATCGACTTCACCCGCCCCGCCGGCACGCTGGCGCACCTCGCCGCCGCCGCGCACGGCGTGAAGATGGTCATCGGCACCACCGGCTTCACCGAGGCCGAGCGCGCGCAGATCGTCGAGGCTNCGCGCGACATCGCCATCGTCATGGCGCCCAACATGAGCGTGGGGGTGAACGTCACGCTCAAGCTGCTGGAGTTCGCCGCCCAGGCGCTCGCCGAAGGCTATGACATCGAGATCATCGAAGCCCACCACCGCCACAAGGTCGACGCGCCCTCGGGCACCGCGCTGAAGATGGGCGAGGTCATCGCCGGCGCCACCGGCCGCACGTTGGCCGAGTGCGCCGTGTTCGAGCGCCACGGCCACACCGGCGAGCGCCGCGCCGGCTCCATCGGCTTTGCCACCGTGCGCGGCGGCGACATCGTGGGCGACCACACCGTGCTGTTCGCCGGCACTGGCGAGCGCATCGAGATCACCCACAAAAGCAACAACCGCGCCACCTATGCCGAAGGCAGCCTGCGCGCGGCGCGCTTCCTCGCCGGCCAGGCCAACGGCCTGTTCGACATGAACGACGTGCTCGGCTTCGCCCGCAGCTGAGCGGCTCAAGGCGCAGCGACCGACCCGCCATGCACCCGCGCCGCAACGCCCCGAGGCAACGCCGAATCAACCCGCGCGCGCCGCGGCGCAGGCCGCCAGCCATGAGCGGCTGGGCCTGGTGGGCCAGCACCGACGCCGTGGGCCGCGCGGTGGCGCTGATGCTGCTGGGCATGTCGGTGGCGAGCTGGGTGCTCATCCTCTGGAAACTCTGGCTGCTGCCGCGCGCCGCGCGCGACCTGCAGCGCGCCGTGGCCGCGTTCTGGCAGGCCNCCTCGCCCGAGCAGGCGCGTGCCGCCGCCGCGGCGTTCGACCGCGAGGCGCTGCTGCTGCCGCTGATCGACGCCGCGCAGGCCCAGGCACGCGCGGGCACGCTCGCCGCCGCAGGGCCGCTGGCGCTGCGCCTCACGCGCGGCCTGCGCGAGGCCTTGCATGCCGCGCTGGCCACTCTGCAGCGCGGCCAGGTGGCGCTGGCCACCGTGGGCGCGACGGCGCCCTTCGTCGGGCTGCTGGGCACCGTCTGGGGCATTCACCATGCGCTCACCGAACTCGCGCAGGGCGGCGCCGTGACCATCGAGCGCATCGCCGGCCCCGTGGGCGAGGCGCTGGTGATGACGGCGGCCGGCCTGGCGGTGGCCATTCCCGCCGTGCTGGCCTACAACGCCTTCGGCCGGCGCACCGCGGCGCTCGAGGCCGTGCTCGAAGGTTTCGCCCACGACCTGCGCGAACTGCTCGCCGCGGGCGAAGCGCCCCGCGCTGGGTGAACGCCATGTTCGGCCGTTTCGAGCAGCGCCCTGCGCCGGCCCCGTTTGCCGAGATCAACGTCACCCCGATGGTGGACGTGATGCTGGTGCTGGTGGTCATTCTCATCGTCACCGCGCCGCTGCTGGCCAGCGCGCTGCGGCTGGACCTGCCCCGCGCCGAAGGCGCCGGCCGGCGGCACCGGTGGCCTCGCTGGCGGTGTCGCTCGATGCCCAGGCCCAGCTGTACCTGGACGACCAGCCGGTGGACGCCGCCGTGCTGCGCGCTCGCCTGGCCGAGGCCGCCGCCCAGGACCCGCAGACCGAGGTGCAGCTGCGCGCCGACGGCACCGTGCCCTATGCGCGCGTGGTCGAGCTCATCGGTCTGGCGCAGGCCGCGGGACTCACGCGCATCGCCTTTGCCGCGCAGCCGTCGAACGCGGCCCGCGCGCCGGCCGCCGCCGCGCCGCCCCGGGCCGCCCCGGGCGCCGCACGCTGAGGTTTTTGGCGAAATCTCCCGCAACCCCAGCGCCAATCGGTCGGGTTGCGCTCACATTTTTGATGGTTCTGCCGGCGGCTGGTGGCGGCCTGCGCGCCGGCCCAGCGCCTACAATCGCCCCATCATGCAAGACAAGTACCACCCCCAAGAGGTCGAGCGTGCCGCGCACGCGCNNTGGACGGCCCGCGACGCCTACCGCGTACGCGAAGACGCGGGCAGANAGAAGTTCTACGCCTGCTCCATGCTGCCCTACCCCAGCGGCAAGCTGCACATGGGCCATGTGCGCAACTACACCATCAACGACATGCTCACGCGCTACCTGCGCATGAACGGCTACAACGTGCTCATGCCCATGGGCTGGGACGCCTTCGGCCTGCCGGCGGAGAACGCCGCGCTCAAANACGGCGTGCCGCCGGCGAAGTGGACTNACGAGAACATCGCCTACATGAAGCGGCAGATGCAGGCCATGGGCCTGGCCATCGACTGGAGCCGCGAGGTCGCCACCTGTTCGCCCGACTACTACAGGTGGAACCAGTGGCTGTTCCTGAAGATGCTGGAAAAAGGCATCGCCTACCGCAAGACGCAGATCGTCAACTGGGACCCGGTGGACCAGACCGTGCTGGCCAACGAGCAGGTCATCGACGGCCGCGGCTGGCGCACCGGCGCGCTGGTGGAAAAGCGGGAGATTCCGGGCTACTACCTCAACATCACCGCCTACGCGCAGGAACTGCTCGAGCATGTGCAGATCGGCAACGAGCGCGCAACCCTCTCCGGCTGGCCCGACAAGGTGCGGCTGATGCAGGAGAACTGGATCGGCAAGAGCGAGGGCGTGCGCTTTGCCTTCACGCACGACATCCGCGGCGCCGACGGCGCGCTCATCGGCGACGGCCGCATGTACGTGTTCACCACCCGCGCCGACACCATCATGGGCGTGACCTTCTGCGCCGTCGCCCCGGAACACCCGCTGGCCCAGCACGCCGCGGCGTCCAACCCGGCGCTGGCGGCCTTCATCGAGGAATGCAAGAAGGGCGGCACCACCGAGGCCGAACTTGCGCTCAAGGAGAAAGAGGGCATGCCCACCGGCCTGTCCGTCACGCACCCGCTCACGGGGCGTNCGGTGCCAGTGTGGGTGGGCAACTATGTGCTCATGAGCTACGGCGACGGCGCCGTCATGGGCGTGCCCGCGCATGACGAGCGCGACTTCGCGTTTGCGAAGAAATACGGCCTGCCCATCCGGCAGGTGGTGGCCGTCGACGGGGAGACCTTCTCCACCGACGCCTGGGCCGAGTGGTATGCCGACAAGCAGCGCGGCCGCTGCGTGAACTCCGGCGTGCTCGACGGCCTGGGCTTCAAGGCGGCGGTGGACCAGGTCGCCGCGCTGCTGGCCGAAAAAGGCCTGGGCGAGAAGCAGACCACCTGGCGCCTGCGCGACTGGGGCATCAGCCGCCAGCGCTACTGGGGCACGCCGATTCCCATCATCCACTGCGAGCATTGCGGGGCCGTGCCGGTGCCGGAGCACGACCTGCCGGTGCGCCTGCCCGAAGACCTGGTGCCCGATGGCAGCGGCAACCCGCTGGCCAAGTGCGAGGCCTTCCTCAACGTGCCCTGCCCGAACTGCGGCCAACCTGCGCGGCGCGAGACCGACACCATGGACACCTTCGTGGACTCGTCCTGGTACTTCATGCGCTACACCTGCGCCGACAACGCGCAGGCCATGGTCGATGCGCGCACCGACTACTGGATGCCGATGGACCAGTACATCGGCGGCATCGAGCACGCCATCCTGCACCTGCTCTATGCGCGCTTCTGGACCAAAGTCATGCGCGACCTCGGGCTGGTCAAGGTGGACGAGCCCTTCAAGCGCCTGCTCACCCAGGGCATGGTGCTCAACCACATCTACTCGCGCCGCACCGACAAAGGCGGCAAGGAATACTTCTGGCCGCACGACGTGGAGCATGTGCTCGACGAGGGCGGCAAGATCGTCGGCGCGCGCCTCAAGCACGCCGTGGGCGATCTGCCCGCGGGCACGCCGATCGACTACGAGGGCGTGGGCACCATGTCCAAGTCCAAGAACAACGGCGTCGATCCGCAGGACCTTATCGAAAAGTACGGCGCCGACACCGCGCGCCTCTACACCATGTTCACCGCGCCGCCCGAAGCCACGCTGGAGTGGAACGACGCCGCGGTGGAGGGCAGCTACCGCTTCCTGCGCCGCGTCTGGGCCTTCGGGCACCAGCTCGGCACTACGAATTCCGTAGCAATCTATCGCCAGTTCGCGCTGGGGTCCGGCCAAAAACGGCCGGATTTCTCGTCCGCAGCCCGTGCGCTGCGGCTGGAGATGCACACCGTGCTGCGCCAGGTCGATTTCGACTACCAGCGCATGCAGTACAACACCGTCGTCTCCGGCGCGATGAAGATGATGAACGCGCTCGAAGCCTTCCGTCCGGCCGCGCTCGACGCCGGCGACGCCTGGGCGCAGGCCGAGGGCTTCGGCATCCTGCTGCGCGCCCTCTACCCGGCCACGCCGCACATCGCCCATGCGCTGTGGACGGCGCTGGGCTACGACGCGCTCATGGGCGACCTGCTCGACGCACCCTGGCCGCAGGTCGACGAAGCCGCGCTGGTGCGCGACGAAATCGAACTCGTGCTGCAGGTCAACGGCAAGCTGCGCGGCAGCCTGTGCGTGCGCGCCGACGCCGACCGCGCCGCCATCGAAGCCGCTGCCCTCGCCAGCGCCGAGTTCGCCCGCTACGGCGAAGGCCGCGCGGCGAAGAAGGTCGTCGTCGTGCCCGGCCGGCTGGTCAACATCGTCGTCTGAAACCCGTGGCCCCCTCGCCCCGCCACCCTGCGCCGACGCCCACTGCTGCTGGCGCTCGCGCTGCCGGCCGTGCTCGGTGGCTGCGGTNTTCGGCTGCGCCAGGCGCCGAGCTTTGCCTTTCGCAGCATCTGGCTCGACGCCAAGGCCGCCGGCGCGCTCGGCGGTGAGCTGCGCAGCGCACTCGCGCAGACCGAGGGGCTCAGCGTGCACACGGCGGCCGCCGATCGCGCGCGCAGCGACGTGGTGCTCGACGTGCTCAAGGAAACCCGCGAGCAGGTCGCCGTCGGGCTCAACATCTCCGGCCAGGTGCGCGAATTCGAGCTGCGCCTGTCCATCGTGTTCCGACTGCAGACGCCCACGGGCAAGGAGCTCATCGCCGACACCGAGCTGCAGCAGCGCCGCGAAATGAGCTACACCGAAACCACCGCGCTGGCCAAGGAAGCCGAGCAGGCCTTGCTGTTCACCGCCATGCAGCGCGACCTGGCGCAGCAGATCCTGCAGCGGCTCGCCGCCGTGCGCGCGCTCTGACGGTCTGCATCCGCCCGCCGCTTCGGCAACCATGCAGCTTGCCCCCGCCCAGCTCGCCGCGCACACCGCCCGCGGCCTGCGCGCGCTCTACACCGTGCACGGGGACGAACCGCTGCTGGTGCAGGAAGCCCTCGACACCCTGCGCGCCACCGCCCGCGCCCAGGGCTACGCCGAGCGCAGCGTGTTCACCGTCTCCGGCGCGCATTTCGACTGGAGCAGCGTGCTCGCCGCCGGCAACGCGCTGAGCCTGTTCGCCGAGCGCCGCATCGTCGAGGTGCACATCCCCTCCGGCAAGCCCGGCAAGGACGGCAGCGAAGCCCTGCAAGCCGTCGCCGCGGCCTGCGCCGAGGCGAGCGACACCCTCACCCTCGTCGTGCTGCCGCGGCTGGACAAGGCCACCCGCACGAGCGCCTGGTTCGCCGCCCTCGAGCAGCACGGCGTGACGCTGCAGATCGACACCATCGAGCGCGCCGCGCTGCCCGCGTGGATCGCGCAGCGGCTCGCCGCACGCGGCCTGCGCGTGGAGCCCGGCGAAGCCGGCCAGCGCACGCTGCAATTCTTCGCCGACCGCGTCGAAGGCAACCTGCTCGCAGCGCACCAGGAAGTCGAANAACTCGCGCTGCTGCACNCCGCCACGCCCGAGTCGCCGGTGGCGCTGAGCTTCGAGCAGGTCGAGGCCGCCGTGCTCAACGTGGCGCGCTACGACGTGTTCAAGCTCTCCGAAGCCGTGCTCGGCGGCCACGGCGCGCGCGTGCAGCGCATGCTCGACGGCCTGCAGGCCGAGGGCGAGGCCGCCGTGCTGGTGCACTTCACCCTGGCCGAAGACATCCGCGCCCTCAAGCGCGTGAAAGACGCGCTCGACGCCGGCCGCCCCTTGCCCGTGGCCCTGCGCGAGCAGCGCATCTGGGGCGCGCGCGAACGCCTGTTCGAGCGCGTGCTGCCCCAGCTCAAGAGCGCCACACTGGCGCAACTCCTGCTCGACGCCCACACCGTCGACGGCATCGTCAAAGGCCTCAGCGCCCCGACTGGCCCANCCGACCCCTGGCAGGCCCTGCACCGCCTCGCCCAGCGTCTGACGCGCCTGTGCGCGCCGCGGCGCACGGCGGCCTGAGAGCGCAGTCCCCAGCGCCGACGGGCACCTTGCGCCCGCCGGGGCGCGCGCCCTCGGTGCATCCGACCTCCGTCGCCCGACAGCCGGATGCCCACTGAGCCTGCGCGCACGCCCGCGCCCAGCGCAGCCCATCCCGACCAGGCCCTGATCGACTGGGGTCCCCAGTCGATGGAATCGCCAGCGGATTTGACGCCGCTCAAACACGCGCCGCGGCCGAAGTCAAAAATGAACCAAACGTAAGCATTCCTTACTTTGGATTCAGGAGGTGACATCATGGCTCGACGTACGACCCTCTGTGCCCGCACCCTCGTCGCCGCGATCGCGCTCACGTGGGCGCTTGGCGCGCAGGCTGCACCCACCGGCGCAAAGGCCATTTTCGACACCGGGCAAGGTGCGCGCATCGGCATGTCTGCCGCGGCGCCTGCGCCGGCGCGCACGGAAGCCGTGGCGCAGGCCAGCCCCCAGCCCTACACCGGCATCTCCTACCAGATCCTCATGGTCGGTGCGGACGGGCAGCTGCGCGCCGTGCCGAAGAGCCGCGTGTTCACCTCGGGCGAGCGCATCCAGATCATCGCCGGCACCAACCGACCGGGCTACCTCACGGTGGCCAACATCGGCAGCTCGGGCCGGCTGAGCGTGCTGTTCAGCGAGTACGTAGAGGCCCGGCGTCCCACCCAGATTCCCGCGCGCGGCACCCTGCGTTTCGATGCCACGCCGGGCACCGAGCGCATCCTGCTCATGGTCTCGTCCGAACCCAACCCCATCGCGNGCACCCGCGGGCGCCGCCCCCGGCTCCGTGGGCACGGGCATGCAGGCCGGGGCCGCCCTTCCGCCGCAGCCGCTGCCCGGCCCAGCGCCTGGGCCGGCCCCGCGCCGGCGGCCCTGCCCGGCCCCGCGCCGACCATGGAAAACCTCGCGGCCATGGACCCGCCCGGCATGAAGACGGCCGCCAACTCGCAGCAAGCCCTCGTCGCCTCGCTCGAAGGAGCCAAGAGCATGAAGGCGCGCGGCGCCAAGGATCTGATGGTCGATGACGACGTCGCCGGTTCCTACACCGTGGTTTCCCGGCAGGGCTACAAGCCCGTGGCCAGCTCGGCGAAGGACCTGGTGGTGGAAACGGCAGCCGACGGCATGAACTACGGCGTCGTGCCCACCAGCGCCATCGCCGGCGGCGGCATCCTCACGCTGGAAATCAACCTGCGGCATCGCTGAGAGTCCCTGGAGCCCCACCATGATGTCCGCACGTGTACGGCGCACCGGCGCCGCAGTGATGGTGCCGATCTGGCTCGCAGCCTGCGCGCAACTGCCACCCGAAGGCACANCCCTGACACCGCAACAGCGTGAGGAGGCGCAANAGACCTGCATCGCGCAGTACACCGCCATGGGCGCCATCGGCGGTGCCTTGCTCGGCATGCTGGTGTCGAGCAAGAGCGACCGCACCCAGGGTGCGCTGATCGGCGCAGCCGCGGGCGGCGCCATTGCCTACAGCATCGCCTGGGGCAAGTGCCTTCGCTACTACAGCGACGTCAACAGCTTTCCCGTGGCCGACGCGCGGCAGACTGCGGCGGCCATCGGCTACAAACCCGCCAAGGGCGAGCTGGTCAAGGTGCAGAGCTTCACCGTGCACCCGGCCAAGTTGCGTCCCGGCGAGACGCTGAACCTGCAGGCCTCGTACTACGTCATGGCGCCCGAGGGAACGCGTGATGTGAAAGTGGTCGAAACCCGAACCGTCCACTTCTACGACCCCGAGGCAAAGGCCTGGAAGGAGCTCGGCTCGGAACAGACGCCGCTGACCGCCGCGCTCGGCACCCGACGCTCCGACGGCAAGGTGGGCATGCCGCCCGAGGTGGCCGAGGGCCGTTACCGGGTCACGTTCAAGGTGAGCGCGCTCGGCCGCAGCGACGAGACGAGCCAGGAAATTCTCATCTCCAAGTCCTGAACCCCGTCGCACTCCAGGAGGTTCGCGATGCCGCAATTCATGCGTCAAGCCGTGATCGGCTTGCTTTGGCTCATGTTCGGGATGGCTGCTCTGGCGCAGCCCCTTGCGCCGAACGAGCGCTCTCCGATCACGCCTGGCCATCTGCAGGCCATCAACGAGCGCTTTCAGCGGGAGGGCATCCGCACCGGCTTCGTCGAGCTCGACCCCTACGGCCGAGTGATCCTCAAGGGCGAGTACGCGGACGAACCGGAGGTCGATCGCGCGTTTTCCCTCGCGCAGGTGACGGTGGGTGTGCGCTGGGTGTCGCCGGTCACGCCGGAGAACATCCGGGTCAAGACCTGGGAACAGCGGCTCGGCAGCCTGTTCGCGCGCTCGGCCGTGCTGCAACCCTCGGGCCGCGATGGCGCAGCGCCGGGGCCCATTCGAAACCGGTATGCGCTGGTGGTCGGCGTCGGTCGCTTCCGACACGGCATCAACCCGCTCGAGTTCGCCGCCCGCGACGCCGAGAACTTCTACCAGTTCCTCGTCGACCCCCAGCGCGGCCGCTTCGATCGCCGCAACATCGCGCTGCTGACCAACGAAAACGCGACGCGCGCCAACGTTGCAGCAGGTCTCGACCGCCTGCGCCAGATCGCCGAAGAAGATGACCTGGTCGTCGTCTACATGAGCAGTCACGGCAGCCCACCGGACAAGCGCGGCGCGGTCAACATCGTGACGCACGACACCGAGGTCAGCCCGCGCGAGCGTGTCTGGCACACCTCGATCAACGAGGAGCTTCTGCGCAACTTCATGAACGGTCTGCGCGCCAAGCGCCTGGTCATGATTCTGGATACCTGCTTCAGCAACGGCGCCTACCGTGCCGTGCCCGGCTTTCTTCCGCCGGGTGGCAAGTCGCTTGGCGCGGACGACAACGAAGGTTACGGCATCAGCCGCGAGTACTCGCGCCGCCTCATCGGTGCAAAAGACCTAGTGCCCGATACGCCGCAGNAACAGCACCCGCGGCGCAGCCAGTCTGGCGGTGCCCAGGGCACCGACCCGTGGGGATGGGTGCTGATCGGTGCCAGCGACGCCAGCGAGCAGTCCTGGGAGTCGGACCGCCTGCGCAACAGCATCTTCACCTTTNACTTCGTCGACGGGCTCAACCGCTTCAACGGATCGGTTCAACAAGCCTTCGACTATGCCAAGCCACGGGTACTCGCCCACGTGCGCCAGGAAAAAGGCCCCGATATCTCGCAACACCCGCAGGCCCAGGCCAACGTTCCGAACTGGAACATGCCGCTGGCAGGTTCTGGCCGATGAACAGACGTCAACACACGGAGTCCACCATGCAACGCCAACCCGCCCGTTCTCGCATCCTCCTTGCTCTCACGCTCGTTGCAGCAGCCGCGGGCGGCTGCGATCAACGCCCCGTCGCCCAAAGCCCGGCACCCGCGGCGGCACCGGCACCCGCGGCGGCACCGGCTCCCGCGGTGGCGCCCACACCCGCACCCCTGCAAGCCCAGGCACCGGCTCCATCGGCGCCCGCAGGCCCGAGCCTCGAGGTGCAGAGCCACATTCGCCAGGCGTTCAGCTACCTCAGCACGGCCAAAGCCGCGCGTGAGGTCGCGATCCGGCAGGAGAACATCGAGAACGCACTGCGGGAGTTCGACCTGGCGGTGAAGAAGGACCCCAGCTACGCGGAGGCCTACTCCAACCGGGCGGCGGCCTACATGCTGCAGCAGAAGTTCAACAAAGCCGAAGAGACCTGCGCAAGGCCCGCGAACTCAACCCCGACAGCCCCTCCGTGCGCTACAACTTCGCGAGCCTCCACTCTCTGCGCGGCAACGTGGACCTGGCGCTCGACGAGATCGACGCCGCGCTGTCCAAAGGCTTCACCGACTACGACGCCCTGCGCGACGACCCGGACCTGGCCAACCTGCGCCGCCACCCCGAGTTCCGCAAGATTCTCGAGAAGCACAAGGTCTTCATCATGCGGTGAGGAACCCGCCTGGGCCGTCAGCGGGGGCCAACGAGGCTTCCACCAACGGCCAGGACACGCCCGCCGAGCCGGGCGAGGCGTGCGCCCGTTCGGCCGATGCGTCCCACAGGCCAGCGACCGACTGTCAATGGAAGGCTGCAACATGTACCCCCGTCTGCTCCAGTTGCTGCGCCTGCTCTGGCTGTCCGCGGCGATCTTTCACAGCTGCGCCTGGGCCTGGACACCCGGTCTCAAGGAAGCAGCGATGGCGGTCGCACAAGGCAAGGGAACGCGCGCGGACGAGATGATGATCTTCGTCCACAACCACGAGATGAACCTCATGGCGCAAGCTGGGGAACTGCGCGACTTCAGCTATGCCGGTGCCCAGGACCGCTTCCAGGAGATCCAGAAGAAGATCCTCGACGAAACCTTCCGGAACACGCCCTACCGCTCCGAAGTCAGCGCCAGCAAGCTCAACCCCGGAACGGACACCGATGTCAACGTGTTCCGGGCGGACGGCAAGCCCATGTCGCTCGAGGACATCAAAGCCGTTGAAGGGCGGTATCAACGGGCCGTGCGCACGGAGTTCGACGGCGAGGCCCTTCCCTCGGGGCGCATCGACACCAAGACCGACTTCATGCCGCACCCGCAGCACACGACGCCGGATGAGTTCAAGAAGATCGCGCAACACATCAATGCCAACGGCGGCACCGCCTACACCGACCCGATGGCGGCAGCCGCCCAGAGCAAACTGGGTTCGCCGGCCAAGCTGTCGTTGAGCGAAGCCGGTGCCTTCCAGAAGGAGTTGCACACGCTCGCCGAATCGCGCATGGCCGCCGCCGCCGAACTGCGCAGCAAGGCCGCGGCCATCGGTACGTCGAACCCCGGCGAGTACGCCAGGCTGCAGGCGCAGGCGACCCAATACGAATACCAGGCGGCGAAGTACCACGAGCGCATGAGTGCCATGAACAACCACCTGCGCAACCAGTTTGGACTGGGCCCGGAGAAAGGCGTCCTGGACGACGCGGCCAAGGCCATTTCCAACATTGGCCGAAACCAGTACAGCGCCAGCCAGGTGGCCCAGGTTCGAGACCTGCATGGCAAAGCCCTGCAGAACTCCAGCGAACGCTTCATCAACACCCTGCTGGACGTCGCAAAGAAGGAGCCGGCCAGCCTGCAGCAGGTCAAGGCGCTGGTCAATGCGGAAGTGCGTGCCTTGCACGCCGCCGGCGCGCCCAAGGCGGCGTCGCAGGCGGCCATTCGGATGGAGCAGACGGTGCAGAAGGTCGAGGCCGCAGCCAAGTGGACGGCGTACAAGCAGACGGCGAAGAACGTCGCGACGAAGATCCCCGTGATGGCCATTGCCGGCGGCGCCATCCTGGGCTACCAGGGCGTGCAGATTGCGCTGACCGACGTCAAGGCCACGGACACCGTCTGGGATTTCATTCGCAATTGCTACTACCACGCCGCGTGGGAGGGCACGGGCATCGGTACGGCGTTCGAGCGCGCCCAGCGGGAAGAGATCGAGCGTTACCTCAAGGAGTTCGACGCAGGCCGCGACCCTCCATGGCCAAACACGTCACCTTCACCTTGCTCAAGACCGGTGTCTACTTGGGGAGGACATGATCATCGGCGTGCTGACCCTGCCCGACACCATCTGGGAAGCCTTTACGCAGGAAAAGGAGATGGAGGCATACGCCGCGATGCAGAACGATCTGGCCCGGGCCATGCGGCAGATGATCATGGAGCGGCGGGCCTTCGAGGAGATGATGACCCGCATGCGGAAAGCCGGCCTGCATGAAGAGGACTTCCGGGACTTCCTCAACTGCCTGTGTTTCCCATGTGGCTCCGTCAACCCGGGCGGCTCCTACGCGCCGTCGAGCAAAGATCCTGGTGGGCCGTGCTTCTGCCCGAGGCCCTTGTTCAGCAACCGCGAACCACTGCCCACGGGCGACAAGGACTTGCAGTACCGGTGCTTCAACCAGATCACGAAGATGCGCTACGACCAGGCGCAGGACATCTTCAACAAGTGGCATGAGCAAGCTGCCCAGGAAAATGCGAAGGTTGTCGCTGCCGAACTCGAGGCGATCAAGAGAGCGCTGGATACAGCCCAACTCGAGCGCGATGAGAAGCTGGTTCGGGAACTCGCCGATCGCGTTGTCGCGATCAAACCCTGGCTGTTGCCGCAGGATCTCGACCATCTGCAGGCCATGCTCGACCCATTCCTGGCCAATCACGCCGAGCGGGATGTCGAAGCCGGGGACTTTGCCGGCGCGCTGTCCAACTACGACCGCATCCTCAACCGGCTGGGTACCCGCGACGCAAGCGAGCGCGACAGCTTCGAACGCCGGCACGCCATGATCAAGGCATGGCAGACCGCGTGGGCCGAAGTCAAGGAAAAGAAGTTCCCCGACATCGACCGGCTCCTGCAGAAGAAGGATCCTCATGCCGCGGCGGGCGAGCTGGAGGCACTCGAGTACCGGATGACCAAGGAGGTTCCGCGGCGCATCCCGTTCGCGACCAGGACCCGGACTTTCTTGCGCTCAAGGCGCGGGTCGAGGCGTCGCGCAAGGCCTACGCCGAGGCGGTGCAGCAGGCATGGAAGCAGGCCTCCGAATTGCGACAGGCACGCGATCACCGAGGCGCGGTGGCCGTGCTCGAGTCAGTCGCCAAAGACTGGGTGCATCCCGTGGACACCCAGCAGAGCTTCGCACGGCAGACGGCCTACCACCAGGGCGAGCTGGCGCGGGCGCAGGCGCTGGCTGCGCAAGGTGCAGCCTCAGAACAACGGGGGCGCTGGAGCAGGCGATCGCGGAATACAAGCAAAGCCTTGAGATTCAGCGCGACGACGCCTTGACCCGCCGTGTGCAGGCGCTCAGCGCTCAACTGGAACGCAATCGGGCCGACCAGCAGGCCCGCAAAGAACAAGCCC
Organism: Burkholderiaceae bacterium; assembly: GCA_013693755.1. GTDB lineage: Bacteria > Pseudomonadota > Gammaproteobacteria > Burkholderiales > Burkholderiaceae_C > Tibeticola. The sequence goes on along the minus strand of CP059256.1, from coordinate 1,265,864 downwards.
GGCAGCTGCGCGACCAGGCGCATGCCGTGCAGCAGCAAGGCCGCATTGCCGAGTCCATCGGCCTGTACAAGCAGAGCCTCGCCCTCTGGCCCGACAAGGAGCTCGAAGCCTTCGTCGCCCAGCTCGAACGTGGCCTGGCCAACCAGCAGGCCCGCAAAGAGCAAGCTCGGCAGCTGCGCGACCAGGCGCATGCCGTGCAGCAGCAAGGCCGCATTGCCGAGTCCATCGGCCTGTACAAGCAGAGCCTCGCCCTCTGGCCCGACAAGGAGCTCGAAGCCTTCGTCGCCCAGCTCGAACGCGGCCTGGCCGACCAGCAGGCCCGCAAGGCCCAGGCCAAACAGCTGCGCGACCAGGCGCATGCCGTGCAGCAGCAAGGCCGCATCGCCGAGGCGATCGGCCTGTACAAGCAGAGCCTCGCCCTCTGGCCCGACAAGGAGCTTGAGGCCTTCGTCGGCCAGCTTGAACGTGGCCTTGCGCAAGCCAGGGCCGCAGCGGCACGGCCAAGCGCACCGGCTCCGGCACCAAGTGCAGGACCGGCTGGCCAGGCGGCGTCGAACATGAATGTCGATGTCGTCCACAACGGCCCGACCCGGCCGAGCACTTTCACGCTTCAAGAGCCGCGTGTGCTCGTCTGGCTCCAGACCTATCACTGGAACCAGGGCCGCGGCGCACCCCGGGCACTCTGGGCGTGCGCGACGCCTCCGGACGCAGTTTCGGCCCGTGGCCAGCCAGCGGCTCACCGGGGCAAGGGGGTGGTCAACGCCTACTGGAACGTGCGCCCTGGGGTGCTGCTGCCTGCCGGGGAGTACACGGTGGTTGATTCGGACCCGTCCACCTGGGCGCAGAATGCCGCCAGTCAGGGAGCCGGGCATTTCCGCGTCGAGACCGCACCGGCGGGCCCAGCGGCCACCGCAGCGCAGCCCCGGTCACGGCGCCGCCACCGCCCGCAGCCTCAGGTGTCGATTTGCGCGCGGGACTGGTCGGCCGTTGGCGAGCCGAATCCTTCGAGAACGGCGAACGGACCGAGGGTGGAGAAACCACGTTCGCGGCCGACGGCAGTTATGTGACGGCCGCCTCCACTTCGATCGGGCTGTCAGAAGCACGGTGCACGGTTCGCGGCGACTGGCGCGTCGATGGCGACCGCCTGACCATTCGGCCGGCCAGCGCGGTGTGCCGCATGCCCGATGGCTCGACGCGGAACGTGCCCATCGATGAGCAGTTCAAGACCATCACTGGTCGGCTCACGCGCGAGGGTGCGGGCTGGCGCTACCAGCTTCAGAACGAACCCATCACGGTGCGGTTCACCCCGCTCGGGGGCGCGGCAAGTGCCGCGCCAGCTGCACCGCCCACCACAACAGCCGCGCCCGCGCAAGCTGCACCATCGGCTGTGATCCGAGCCGAGCTGTACAACGCATCGTCTCAACCCGTTCACATCATCGTTCAGGGCGAGCAGGCGGGTCCGGCCAATCGGGTGGAGCCGGGCCAGCGCACGTCGCGCAACGTGCCGGTCCGTCCGGATTGGGCCATTCCTTTCATCGCCATCCGGGACGGCCAGACCTTGGGGACGCGGATCTGGCGGGCTTCACCGGGAGATCCGTCACGCACACCTGTGGTGGTGTTCGACGAGCGCAATCCGTTCGAGAAGCTCACCGTGACCACGGGTTTGCGTTGAAACGTCGTGAGGGAACACGCCACCCCAGATCCTTCGGCAGGGGAGTCCCCTCGGCCTGGCACGGGCGCGCAACGACCCCTGCAAAGACTGCGCCTTTTCTTTTGGTGGTGGCCGTTCGGGCGGCCGGCCTGGGCGCGTCCGATCAAGCCGCAACTTCCAGCGCCGTGCGGCCTTTGGTTTGCGCGGAAAATGCGGGCATGAACGATTTTTCCGCCTCGCAACCCATCACCGACCTCATGCACTCCCTGGGCCGGCAGGCCNGCGCTGCGGCCACGGCCATGGCGCGCAGCGGCACTGCGCAGCGCAACGCCGCTTTGCGGCGCCTGGCCGCGCTGCTGCGCGACAACGTCAGCGCCCTGCAGGCCGACAATGCGCGCGATCTCGAGCGCGCGGCCGCGGNNGGGCTGGAGGGGCCGATGCTCGACCGGCTCAAGCTCGGCGCCGCAGCCATCGAGACCTGCGCGCTCGGCTGCGAGCAGCTCGCGGCCATGCCCGACGTGATCGGGGAAGTCAGCGGGCTCAAGCAGCAGCCCAGCGGCATCCGCGTGGGCCAGATGCGCGTGCCCATCGGCGTGTTCGGCATGATTTACGAGAGCCGGCCCAACGTCACCATCGAAGCGGCCAGCCTCTCCATCAAGAGCGCCAACGCCTGCATTCTGCGCGGCGGCTCCGAGGCGCTGATTTCCAACACCGCGCTGGCGCGTCTGGTGCAGCAGGCCCTGGAGGAGGCCGGCCTGCCTGCGCACGCCGTGCAACTGGTGCCGACCACCGACCGCGCGGCGGTGGGCACGCTCATCGCCATGCCGCAGTACGTGGACGTGATCATCCCGCGCGGCGGCAAGGGGCTGATCGAGCGCATCAGCGCCGAGGCCAAGGTGCCGGTCATCAAGCACCTGGACGGCAACTGCCACACCTATGTGGACGACNCCTGCGACCTCGCCATGGCGCTGAAGGTGGCCGACAACGCCAAGACGCAGAAGTACAGCCCCTGCAACGCGACCGAGAGCCTGCTGGTGGCCCGCGGCGTGGCGGCGCAGTTCCTGCCGCGCATCGGCGCCATCTACGCCGCCAAGGGCGTGGAGATGCGCGGCTGCCCCGAGGCGCTGGCGCTGCTCGCTGCCGTGCCGGGCGCGCAGCTCAAGGCCGCAGTGGAAGCCGACTGGAGCGAGGAGTACCTCGCGCCGGTGATCAGCGTGAAGGTGGTGGCCGGGCTCGACGAGGCGATTGCCCACATCAACCGCTACGGCAGCCACCACACCGACGCCATCCTGACCACCGACCACCGCCATGCGCAGGCCTTCCTGCGCGAGGTGGATTCGGCCAGCGTCATGGTCAACGCCAGCACCCGGTTTGCCGACGGCTTCGAATACGGGCTGGGCGCCGAAATCGGCATCAGCACCGACAAGTTCCACGCCCGCGGCCCGGTGGGCGTGGAAGGCCTGACCTCGCTGAAGTACGTGGTGCTCGGCGAGGGCGAGGTGCGCACATGAATTTCACTGGGCATGCAGGCCCGGGATGGGGCTGGCTGCGACTGTCCCGGGCGGCAGCCGTGGCCTGGGGGCTGGCTGCGCTCGGCATGGCCCCGGCCGCATGGGCCGCGCCGGACGCAGCCACCGCCGCGCAGGCGGCGCAGCTGGCGCTGGACAAGGGGTGCTACGGCTGCCACGGCGCCACGCCGCGCGGCAGCGCGCCCAGCATGAAGGCGCTGTCCGAGCAACTGGCGCACAAGCCCGGCGCCGACCCCTCCGCGCAGCAAAGCTACGCGCAGCGGCTGGTGCGCTGCGAGGGCATGACGCGCGTGGGCGCACACCAGCAGCTCAGCGTGGAAGAGGCGGGCCTGCTCGTGCGCTGGCTGGCCGCGGGCGGGCACTGAAGGCAACGCTGAAGACGACCACGCGCCCCATCTCGCCTGCGCGGCGACACCTGGGCCCGGGCGCGCTGCCGGCGCGAGGGGCCTTGCCTACAATCCCTTCAACGCCCAACGCTTGCGAGGCCACCGCATGGTTCCCCATCTCGTCACCGCCCTGACCGGCCCGATCAACGAACTCGAACAACGCATCCTCGACTCCATGCCCGCCATCGAGCGCTGGTTCCGGCTGGAGTGGATGGAGCACACGCCGCCGTTCTACAGCTCGGTGGACGTGCGCAATGCGGGCTTCAAGCTCGCGCCGGTGGACACCAACCTGTTCCCCGGCGGCTGGAACAACCTCACGGCCGAGATGCTGCCGCTGGCGGTGCAGGCGGCGCAGGCCGCGATCGAGAAGATCTGCCCCGAGGCGAAGAACCTGCTCATCATCCCCGAGAACCACACGCGCAACCTGTTCTACCTGAGCAACGTGGCGCAGCTGCGGCGCATCTTCTACATGGCGGGGCTGAACGTGCGCATCGGCTCGATCAACCCCGACATCAAGGACACCACGGTCATCGACCTGCCCACCGGCGAGCAGCTCACGCTCGAGCCGGTGGTGCNNTCCTCGCGCCGTCTCGGGCTCAAGGGCTTCGACCCCTGCACCATCCTGCTCAACAACGACCTCTCGGCGGGCGCGCCGGGCATTCTCGAAGACCTGCACGAGCAGTACCTGCTGCCGCCGCTGCACGCGGGCTGGCACGTGCGGCGCAAGAGCCACCATTTCCGCAGCTACGAGGAGGTGGCCAAGCGTTTCGGCAAGCTCATCGGCATCGACCCCTGGCTCATCAACCCCTTGTTCACCCAGTGCGGTGAGGTCGATTTCGCGCAGGGCACGGGCATGGAGTGTCTGCGCAGCAACGTCGATGCGCTGCTGACCAAGACGCGGCGCAAGTACAAGGAGTACGGCATCAACGAGAAGCCGTTTGCCGTCGTCAAGGCCGACAACGGCACCTACGGCATGGGCATCATGATGGTGCGCGACGTCAAGGAGCTCGAGGCGCTCAACCGCAAGACGCGCAACAAGATGAGCGTCATCAAGGACGGGCAGACGGTCAGCGACGTGATCATCCAGGAAGGCGTCATCACCCATGAGCGAGTGAACGACGCGGTGGCCGAGCCGGTGGTCTACATGATGGACCGCTACGTTGTCGGCGGTTTCTACCGGGTGCATGCCGAGCGCGGCGTGGACGAAAACCTCAACGCCCCCGGCGCGAGCTTCGTGCCGCTGGCCTTCGAGCAGAGCACGCACCTGCCGCAGCCCGGCATCAAGCCCGGCGCCAGCGTGCCCAACCGCTTCTACATGTACGGCGTGATCGGCCGCCTGGCCATGCTGGCGGCGAGCTACGAGCTCGAGGCCACTGACCCCGAGGCCGAGATCTACGACTGAGCCGATGCTGAGCCGGCGCGGTTCGCGGGCACAATGCGGACCATCGCAGCTCCCAGCCCCGCTACCTGAACGGGGCTTTTCCCGTGGCAGCCACCCGATCCTCGCTTGCGGCGCTCACCCTCGGCGCCATCGGTGTCGTCTATGGCGACATCGGCACCAGTGTGCTGTATGCCGTCAAAGAAACCTTCGGCATGGGGCATGTGCCGTTCACGCCGGAGAATGTGTACGGCGTGCTGTCCATCATCTTCTGGACGCTCACCGTCGTCGTCTCGCTCAAGTACGTCACCCTGGTGCTGCGCGCGGACAACAACGGCGAGGGCGGCCTGGTGGCCATGCTCACGCTGGCCTCGCAGGCGGTGAAGGACAAGCCGCAGCTGCGCCGGGTGCTGCTGCTGGTGGGCATCTTCGGCACCTGTCTGTTCTACGGCGATGGGGTGATCACGCCGTCGATCTCGGTGCTCTCGGCGGTCGAGGGGCTGGAGGTGTTCTCGCCGGCGACCAAGCGCGCGGTGATTCCGCTCACGCTCATCATCCTGTTCGCGCTGTTTGCGGTGCAGAAGCACGGCACGGCGGGCATCGGCCGCTTCTTCGGGCCCATCACGCTGGTGTGGTTCCTCACCATCGCGGTGCTGNGGGTGTCGCACATCCAGCACAACCCGGAAATCCTCTGGGCCGTCAACCCGCAGTACGCGCTGCGCTTCATTCATGACGAACCGCTGGTGAGTTTCATCATCCTCGGCGCGGTGGTGCTGTGCGTCACCGGCGGCGAGGCGCTGTATGCCGACATGGGGCATTTCGGCAAGCGGCCGATCCGGCTGGCATGGTTCAGCATCGTGATGCCGGCGCTCACGCTCAACTACTTCGGCCAGGGCGCGCTGCTGCTCGCGCAGCCCGAGGCGGTGAAGAACCCCTTCTTCATGATGGCGCCCGAGTGGGCGCTGCTGCCGCTGGTGGGGCTGGCCACCATGGCCACGGTGATTGCCTCGCAGGCGCTGATCTCGNGCGCGTTCAGCGTGACCAAGCAGGTCATCCAGCTCGGCTACCTGCCGCGTCTGCAGGTGCTGCACACCAGTGCGCGCGACACCGGCCAGATCTACATGCCGTTCGTGAACTGGGGCTTGTTCGTGCTGATCGCGCTGGCGGTGGTGCTGTTCCGCTCCTCGAACAACCTGGCGGCGGCCTACGGCATTGCGGTGACGCTGGACATGCTCATCACCACGGTGCTGACCTTCTTCGTCATCCGCTACGCCTGGCGCTACCCGCTGGCGCTGGCCATCGGCGCCACGGGGTTCTTCTTCCTCGTCGATCTGGCGTTCTTCAGTTCCAACCTGCTCAAGCTGTTCGACGGCGGCTGGTTTCCGCTGCTCATCGGCGCGGCGGTGTTCACCCTCATGACCACCTGGAAGCGCGGGCGCGAACTGCTCAATGCCTCGCTGCGCAAGGACGCGCTGGACCTGCCGGCCTTCCTGGAGGCGGTGTTCGTGAGCNCCGCGCGCGTGGAAGGCACGGCCGTGTTCCTCACCGCCGAGCCCGGGCTGGTGCCCAATGCGCTGATGCACAACCTCAAGCACAACAAGGTGCTGCACGAGCACAACGTGTTCGTGACGGTGCGCAGCCACGAGGTGCCGTGGATCGGCATGGACAAGCGGGTGGAGATCGAGTCGCTCGGGCACGACTGCTGGCAGGTCATCGTGCACTACGGCTTCAAGAACGATCCCGACCTGCCGCGCGCACTCGAGCAGATCAAGGGCCGCGGCTGCAAGCTCGACCCGATGACGACGAGCTACTTCCTCTCGCGCGACATCGTCATCCCCACCATCGGCGGCGGCATGGCCACCTGGCGCGAGAAGCTGTTCTCGCAGATGCACCACAACGCCAGCGGCGCGGCCGAGTTCCTGCGCCTGCCCAACAACGCGGTGGTGGAGCTGGGCTCGAAGATCGAGATCTGAAACTTTGGGCGCGGGTTCCGCGCAAGCCCCACCGCGCCCCCTGGCCGCGCGGCGCGTGACAGCGCGATCGGCCCTGCCCCGCTACCATCGCCGGCATGCAACTGCTCTTCATCGCCGACCCGCTCGCGTCCTTCAAGACCTACAAGGACACGACCTTCGCCATGATGCGCGAGGCCGCGCGGCGCGGCCACGGCCTTGCCGCCTGCGAGCCGCAGGACGTCATGTGGCAGCGCGGCGCGCGCGTCAGCGCCCATGTGCGTGACATCACGCTCACCGGCGACGCCAAGCGCTGGTTCGAGGAACGCGGCCGCCGGGCGGTGGCGCTGGCCGATTTCGACGCCGTGCTCATGCGGGACCCGCCCTTCGACAGCGAGTATTTCTACGCCACGCACCTGCTCGAGCAGGCCGAGCGCGAGGGCGCGCGGGTGTTCAACCGCGNNCGCGCGCTGCGCGACCACCCGGAAAAGCTCGCCATCCTGGAGTTCCCCGCGCTGATTCCGCCCACGCTGGTCACGCGCAGCGCCGCCGACGTGCGCGCCTTCCATGCCGAGCACCGCGACATCATCCTCAAGCCGCTCGACGGCATGGGCGGCATGGGGATTTTTCGCGTCGGCGCCGACGGGCTCAACCTCGGCAGCATCGTCGAAACCCTCAACCGCGGCGGCGCGCAAAGCCTGATGGTGCAGAAGTTCCTGCCCGAGATTGCGCAGGGCGACAAGCGCGTGCTGCTCATCGCCGGCGAGCCCGTGCCCTACAGCCTCGCGCGCATTCCGCAGGGCAGCGAAATCCGCGGCAACCTCGCCGCCGGCGGCAAGGGCGTGGCGCAGCCGCTCTCCGCGCGCGACCGGGAGATCGCCGCCACCATCGGCCCGGTGCTGGCCGCGCGCGGCCTGCTGCTCGTGGGGCTGGACGTCATCGGCGACTGCATGACCGAGATCAACGTCACCAGCCCCACCTGCTTCCAGGAAATCACCGCCCAGACGGGTTTCGACGTCGCGGCGCGCTTCGTCGATGCGCTGGAAGCCGCCGTGGCCACCGGTTCGCGCTGAAAACCCGGAAACCCCAGCGCCAAACGGTCATGTAACGCTCTCAAAAGAGAGTAACCAGACCCTCTTCAGGCCCCAGGCCGCGCCCGCATCTGCCATGCCGCGGTGAGCGCCAGCAGGCACAGCGCGGCCAGCACCACGAACACCTCGTCGAAAGCCGCCAGCCGCGCGGCGCTGGCGGCGCTGTGCGCCGGGGCCAGGGTTTCGCCGTGCGCGGCCAGCCGCCATTCAAGCAGGATGCCGCACAGGCTCACCCCNACCGCGCCGCCGAGCATGCGCATGAAGTTGATCACGCTCGAGCCCTGCGGAATCAGCTCGTGCGCGATGCCGCGCATCGCCCCNAGGTTGAGCGAGGGCAGGATGAAACCCAGGCCGATGCGGCCCAGGATGGCATAGGCCACCAGCCAGCCCATGGCGCTCGCCGGCCCCAGCGTGGGCATCAACGCGAACGAGGCCGCCAGCAGTGCCAGCCCCAGGCTCACCAGCCGGTGCGCGGGGCGGCGGTCCGCCAGCCGCCCGACCAGCGCAATCGCCACCGCCAGCACGATGCCCGCGGGCAGCAGAATGGTGCCCACATAGGCCGGCGCCAGCCCCAGGCCCATCTGCATGTACACCGGCAGCAGGTAGGTGGAGCCGAACAAGGCCGTGCCGTAAATGAAGGCGACGATGGCACCGAAGGCGAACGGCCGGTGCCCGAACAGCCGCAGGTTCATCAGCGGCGGCGTGGCCGCAGCGCCGTGTGCGCCCGGGTGGGCCTGGCGGCGCAGCAGCCGGCGTTGCCAGGCCACGAAACCCGCCACCGCCGCCGCCGCGCCCACCAGCAGCGTGGCGGCCTCGGCCGCGGGGCCGCCGTGCAAGGCCACCAGGCCGTTGAGCAGCGCCAGCGTCGCGCCGCTGGCCAGCAGCAGGCCCACGCCGTCGAAGCGCGCGCCGGCGGCTGCGCCCGCGCTCACGCCGCCCGGCGCCGTCACCGGCACGTAGCGCTGCGCCAGCCACAGCGACAGCAGGCAAAACGGCACCACCATGAAGAAGATCGAGCGCCAGCCAAAGGCATCGACCAGCACCCCGCCGATGCTGGGACCGAGCGCGGGCGCCAGCACCACGCCCATGCCGAACAGCCCGCTGGCGCGTCCCTGCTCCTCCGGCCCGAAGGCGCGCAGGATGATGATGGCCGGAATCGGCTGCACCACGCCGGCGGCCAGCCCNTCGGTCACGCGGGCGAGCAGCACCAGCCAGAACGCGCCGGCAAGCCCGCCGCCGATGCCGCCCACCAGCAGCAGCCCCATGCACAGCGCATAGGTGCGCCGGTAGCCCAGGCGCGCGAGCAGCCACGGCGTGGTGAGCATGGACACCGTCATGGCCACCATGAAGCCGCTGGTGACCCACTGCGCGCGCTCCTGCCCGAGCACGAAGTGGCGCGAGAGGTCGGGAATGGCCACGTTGACCACGGTGGAGGACATGACCGAGGCCATCGTCCCCACCATCACCGAGAGCAGCAGCAGCCAGCGGTAGCGCGCGCCGTAGCGCGCCTGCAGCGCGGCCAGGGTGCCGGGCTCGGCCGCGCGCGGTGGGGGCTCATCGGGGCGCTCCGCGCGGGCCGGGTGGCGGCGTCACGGTGCCTCGGCCTCGCGGGCGCAGGCCGCGCAGATGCAGGCCTTGCCGCGCGCGTGCTCGGGAATGCGCGAGAGCAGTTCGGCCTCGAACTTCGCCTGCGTGCACCAGCACGGCGGCTGCAGCACGCCGGTGGCGCGCTCGCATTCCAGCGCGCAGCCATTGGGCTGCCCGCACAGCGGGCACAGCCGGGGTCGGGAGGAAGGGCGACTTGCATGGCGGTGGGACGTGTTGACGCCTGGAACGACGCCGGCGGGGCCGGCTCGCTCGTGCCGCCTCAGTGTAGGTCAAGGCTGCGCGCCGTGCGCGACGCGCGGGCGACGGATGGTGGTCAGAAGTCCACCAGGCTCAGCCCCACGCCGAGCACGGTGCGGCGGCGGTTGAAGTCGATCAGGCTGTCGCCGTAGCCGGAGAACAGCTGCACGTGGAAGCGCAGCCGGCTGTCGTCCTCGCCCAGGGTGCGCAGCCACTCCAGCCGCAGCGAGCCGTGCGCCGTGGTGCGCAGCGAATGGCGCAGCGTCAGGCCCAGGGTGTTGCGCGCGTCGACGTTCCAGTAGCCCTGCAGCTCGGCACGGCCGATGTAGTCGGCGATGTCGGGGTTGTCGTCGTTGGCGCGGGTCTCGGGCAGGCGCTGCCAGGCGCGCAACTGCACGCGTGCGCGGCGGTCGAGTTCGCCGCCGGCCATCAGGTAGACGCGGTTCCAGCTGCGCGACAGCGGCAGGCTCTGGCCGTTGGACTGGTGCACCAGCCCCACGCCGCCGTAGCGCAACTGCCAGCCGCCGGGCAGCGCGGCCGAGAGCGGGTAGACGTAGATCAGCTCGGGTTCGTGGTCGGTGTTGCGAAACGGGCGCGACAGCGGGCCGTTGAACAGCTGCCAGTACGACTGCTGGGTGTAGGCGAACCAGAGCGAATCGCGCTTGTCGGGCTGGCTGTGGGTGAGCAGGCCTTGCGCGAGCTTGGTGCGCACCGAGAGCTGGATGCGGGTTTCGCTGCGGCGGTACGGCAAGGGCGCCGCCGCGTTGTTGAGCGGGTTGCCCGAGCTCGGCTGGGTGTTGACCGAGTCGGAGGCGATCACCGACAGGCTCACCGGCCGGTAGCCGCGCAGGCCGAAGGTGTCGCAGCTGCTGCCGGCCTCGAGCTCCCAGAAGCGCGAGACCTCGGAATACGCCTTGTCGTGGCAGCCCTCGCCGGGCACCAGGCGCACCACCAGCTCCTGCGCGGCGGCGGGGCGGGGCGTCTCGGGTTCGGCATTCTGGCGGGCGACCGATGCCGCAGCCGGGGCGGATGCCGCCGGACTGGGCGCAGCCGCTGCGGTTGCGGCCGGGCGGCCCGGCTGCGCCTGCACCTGCGCCCAGGCGTCGTAGCAGGCCAGGCGCTGGGCGGCGTCGGTCTGGGCCGCGCAGCGTTCCCAGCCGGACGCGGCCGCGTCGGTGGCGGGTTGCGCCTGGGCCAGCGCAGCGGCTGCGGCGAGGCTTGAAACGAGGGCTGCGGCCAGGGCGCGGCGCAGCGGGCCGTGCGGTGCGGTGGGGTTGTCGGGCAGCTTCATCGGGGCCATGGGGTTTCACCATCCGCTGCGCTGGCGCAGCACGAAGCGACGGGTGGCACCGTCGGCCGCGCGGGTCCAGGTGCCGCGCACCTCGCGGGCGCACGAGCCCTCGGTGAAGGGCCCGATCCAGGTGGCGTCGATGCGCCGACCGTCGGCGGATTGTTCGAGCGCGAGTTCGCCGTCCTCGTCCACGTCGCCGGCGATCAGCACCTCGGTGCCGCCCTCGACGAAACGGCCGCGCAGGCCGTCCGGGTGCTCGGCGCTGGGCCCGAGCTGCAGGCGGCCGTGGGGCGCGGCCTCGGGGCGGAGGCGCCCGGCGCGAGCCAGAACACGTCCCAGCTGCCGTAGAGCTGCGCGGCGCGCACCTCGGCGCCCGGCGGGCAGGCTGGGCGGCAGTTTGTGGGAGATTCTGGCCGGATGCCAGCGCGAATGGGTGCAAGAGTGCTATCAAAATCATTGCACTTGGCACCAGGTGGCGGGGGCGGGTACGTCGCATGGCGGGCGGGGGCGGGGCGGCTCGGGTCATCGCGCGGCGCTGGCCTTGGCCTGCGCCTGCAGCTGGGCGCGGCGGGCGAACTCTTCGCGCAGCGCCTTGAGTTTCTCACGCGGGTCTTCGCGGGTGGTCTGCGCGTCCAGCGCCATTTCGGCAATGAAGCGGCTGGGCTGCACCGGCACGCTCTCGCGCCCTTTCTTGCGCCGGCGGGTGTAGCTCACGCTGAGCGTGCGCTGCGCGCGGGTGATGCCCACGTACATCAGCCGCCGCTCTTCCTGGATGCGCTGCGCCAGGTCGGCCGCGGCGGCGCCACCGGGCTCGGCGTCGTCGGCGTCGCCGGGTTTGAAGGGCAGCAAGCCTTCGTTGACGCCCACCAGCTGCACATGCGGCCACTCCAGCCCCTTGGCCGCGTGCAGGGTCGAGAGCGTCACCACGTCGCGGTCCTGCTCGCGTTCGGACAGCGTGGAGAGCAAGGCCAGCGTCTGCGCGACTTCGAGCAGGCTCTTGGCCTCGCCGCCGGCGCCCGGCAGCCCGTCGTCATCGACCTCGCCACCGCAGCGCTGCGCCATCCAGTCGCAGAAGTCGATCACGTTGCCCCAGCGCGCGGCGGCCACAGCCTCGCTGTCCTCGCTGTCGTAGAGGAAGCGTTCGTAGCCGATGGCCTGCAGCCAGTCGTCGAGGAAGGCGCGCGCCGCTTCGCGGCCGGTGGTGTGGCGCGCGCGGTGCTGCAGGTCGTTGACGGTGCGGCCGAACTCGTGCAGCGTGGCCACGCTGCGCGGGCTCAGCACCGTCGAGAGGCTGCCGGAGAACAGCGCGGCGAATAGGCTCAGCCGGTAGCGGCTGGCGAACTCGCCCAGGGTGGCCAGCGTCTGGTGGCCGATGCCGCGCTTGGGCGTGGTGGCCGCGCGCAGAAAGGCGGGGTCGTCGTCCTCGTTGGCCCACAGGCGAAACCAGGCGCACAGGTCGCGGATCTCGGCGCGGTCGAAGAAGCTGGTGCCGCCCGAGACCTTGTACGGAATGTTCGCGCGGCGCAGCGCCTTCTCGAAGGGCTTGGCCATGTGGTTGGCGCGGTAGAGGATGGCGAAGTCGCGCCACTGACGTTGCGGCGAGGTTTCGCGCAGCGACAGGATGCGCGCGACCGCGCGCTCGGCCTCGTGCTCCTCGTGGTCGGCGTCGACCACGCGCACCGGCTCGCCCTCGCCGAGCTCGGAGAACAACGTCTTGGGGAACAACTTGGGGTTGGGCCCGATGACGTTGTTGGCCGCGCGCAGGATGGCGCTGGTGGAGCGGTAGTTCTGCTCGAGTTTGATGACGCGCAGCGCCGGGAAGTCCTCGGGCAGCTTCTTCAGGTTGTCCAGCGTCGCGCCGCGCCAGCCGTAGATGCTCTGGTCGTCGTCGCCCACGGCGGTGAAGTGCGCATCCTCGCGCTCGCCGTGGCCCACCAGCAGCTTGAGCAGCTCGTACTGGCTGGCGTTGGTGTCCTGGTACTCGTCCACCAGGACATGCCGGATCGCGGCCTGCCATTTGTGCCGCACGTCGGCATGGTCGCGCAGCAGCTTGAGCGGCCAGCCGATCAGGTCGTCGAAGTCGATGCTCTGGTAGGCCGCCAGGCGCTCCTCGTAGCGCGCCATCAGCGCGGCAAGTTGGCGCTCGCTCTCGTCGCGGGCCGCGGCGGCCGCACGCTCGGCGTTGAGCCCCTCGTTCTTCCAGCGGCTGATGCCCCAGGCCCAGCGGCGCGCCGTGGCCGCGTCGGTGGTGCCGCCACAGTCCTTGAGGATGCCCACCACATCGTCGGCATCGAGAATGCTGAACTGGGGCTTGAGCCCGAGGTGGGCGCCGTCCTCGCGCAGGATCTGCACCCCCAGCGCATGGAAGGTGCACACCCGCACCTTCTTCGCGTCGCGCCCGATCAGCGCCGCCGCGCGCTCGCGCATCTCGGCCGCGGCCTTGTTGGTGAAGGTGATGGCCGCAATGCGCTGCGGCGCCAGCCCTGCGCGGATGAGCCGCGCGATCTTGTGCGTGATCACCCGCGTCTTGCCCGAGCCCGCCCCGGCCAGCACGAGGCAGGGCCCGCGCAAATGGTTCACGGCGTCGAGCTGGGCGGTGTTGAGACCGTCGGACATGGGGCGAGGAAGCGGCGTGCACCCGCGCCGGCTGGCGTGGCGGCTGCGGGGATCGGGGTCGGAGTCGGAGTCGGGCCATGCGGCCAAGGCCGCGAATCATACCGGCCACCACCGGCGCGACAGCGCACCGGCCGCCTTGCCGCGACAATCAGCCCCATGCTGGCCGTGCTTGCCGTCACCTTTCCGTTCTTCGCGCTGGTGCTCGCCGGCTATGTGGCCGCGCGGGCGNGGCTGCTGCCGCTGGCGGCCATTCCGGGGCTCAATGGCTTTGTGCTGTTCTTTGCGCTGCCCTGCATGCTCTACCGCTTCGGCGCGGGCACGCCCATTGCGCAGCTGCTCGACGCCAGCGTGTTCTTCACCTGGTTGCTGTGCGCGCTCGTCATCGTGGGCTTTGCGGTGGCCATCAGCCTCAACGCGCGCATCCGGTGGAACGATGCGGCTTTCGGCGCGCTGGTGGCCGCCTTTCCCAACACCGGCTTCATGGGTGTGCCGCTGCTGGTGGCGCTGCTGGGCCCCGCCGCGGCCGGGCCCATCATCGTGACCATCCTGGTGGACATGGTGGTCACCACCTCGCTGTGCATTGGACTGTCGCAGCTCGACAGCGCCGACGAGCACGGCTTCGCCCACGCCGCGCAGAAGGCGCTCAAGGGCATGCTCGTCAACCCCATGCCCTGGGCCATCGGCCTGGGCGCGGTGGCATCGGCCCTGCAGTTCGAGCTGCCCGCGCCCTTGGCCAAGACGGTGGGGCTGCTCGCCGATGCGGCCTCGCCCGTGGCCTTGTTCACCATCGGCGCGGTGCTGGCGCGCTCGCAGAAGCTCACCGCCGAGTCCGGCCACNCCCCCATTCCGCTGGGCGACGTGCTGCCGGTGGCCCTCATCAAGCTGCTGCTGCACCCGCTGCTGGTGCTGCTGGTGGGCGTCTGCGCGCGCCGCCTGGGCGTGCCGCTGAGCAGCTTCGCGCTCACCGTCATGGTGCTGATCGCCGCACTGCCCAGCGCCAGCAACGTCTCGCTGCTGGCCGAGCGCTTCGGCGCGGACAACGGCCGCATCGCGCGCATCATCCTCATCTCCACCGCGGCGGCGTTCTTCAGTTTCTCCGGCGCGGTGGCGCTGCTGCACTGATCGATCGGTTTATTCGCAGCCACCGATTTAGAAGGTGGCTATCGAGTGAATCAGATCAATCAACTGGACGCTGACGCAGCCGCGCGGCTCAATACGGGTTCCCAACCACGAGGAGTCCTGTCATGAGCAACCCCACCCCTGCCGCTTCCAAGTGTCCGTTCCACGCCGCCGGTGGCGCCNGGGCCATGCAAGGCGCGCAGTCGGTCGCCGACTGGTGGCCGAACCAGCTGAACCTGTCCATCCTCCACCAGCACCAGCCCGTGTCCAACCCCATGGACCCGGACTTCGACTACGCCGAAGCCTTCAAGAAGCTCGACTTCGCCGCGCTCAAGAAAGACCTGGCCGACCTCATGACCCAGTCGCAGGACTGGTGGCCGGCCGACTGGGGCCACTATGGCGGCCTGTTCATCCGCATGGCCTGGCACAGCGCGGGCACCTACCGCACGGCCGACGGCCGCGGCGGCGCGGGCACCGGCAACCAGCGCTTCGCGCCGGTCAACAGCTGGCCCGACAACGGCAACCTCGACAAGGCCCGCCGCCTGCTCTGGCCGATCAAGCAGAAGTACGGCAACGCCATCTCCTGGGCCGACCTGATGATCCTCGCCGGCAACGTCGCCATGGAAACCATGGGCTTCAAGACCTTCGGCTTCGGCGGCGGCCGCGAAGACATCTGGGCCCCTGAAGAAGACATCTACTGGGGCCCCGAGCACGAGTGGCTGGCCACCAGCGACAAGCCCAACAGCCGCTACAGCGGCGAGCGCGACCTGGAAAACNCCNTGGCCGCGGTGCAGATGGGCCTGATCTACGTGAACCCCGAGNGGTCGGACGGCAACCCCGACCCCGTCGCCAGCGGCCGCGACGTGCGCGAGACCTTCGCCCGCATGGCCATGGACGACTACGAGACCGTCGCCCTGGTCGCCGGCGGCCACACCTTCGGCAAGGCCCACGGTGCGGGCGACCCCAAGCTGGTCGGCCCCGAACCCGAAGCCGCCCCGATGGAGGCCATGGGCCTGGGCTGGATCAACAAGCTCGGCAGCGGCAAGGGCGCCGACACCACCACCAGCGGCATCGAGGGCGCCTGGAAACCCAACCCCACCACCTGGGACATGGGCTATTTCAAGGTGTTGTTCAAGTACGAGTGGGAGCTGGTCAAGAGCCCGGCTGGCGCGCACCAGTGGCGGGCGAAGGACGTGGCCGAGGAGGACATGATCCCCGATGCGCATCGCCCCGGCGTCAAGCACGCGCCGATGATGACCACGGCCGACCTCTCGCTGCGCTTCGACCCCGCGTACGAGAAGATCTCGCGCCACTTCCTCGCGCACCCCGAGGAATTCGCCGATGCCTACGCCCGCGCCTGGTTCAAGCTCACCCACCGCGACATGGGCCCCAAGGCCCGCTACCTCGGCCCTGAAGTGCCCGCCGAAGACCTGATCTGGCAGGACCCGGTGCCCAAGGCCAACCATCCGCTGGTCGATGCGAAGGACGTGGCCGAGCTCAAGGCGCGCGTGCTTGCCAGCGGCCTGTCGGTCGGCGAGCTCGTCGCCACCGCCTGGGCTTCGGCCTCGACCTACCGCGACAGCGACAAGCGCGGCGGCGCCAACGGCGCGCGCATCATGCTCGCCCCGCAAAAGGACTGGGAGGTGAACCAGCCCGCGCAACTGGCCAAGGTGCTCAAGGTGCTCGGCGACATCCAGACCGCGTTCAACAGCAGCGCCACCGGGNGCAAGCGCATCTCCATGGCCGACCTCATCGTGCTCGCCGGCGGCGCCGCGGTGGAGGCGGCAGCCAAGGCTGCTGGCCATGC
This sequence comes from Burkholderiaceae bacterium, assembly GCA_013693755.1. Classification (GTDB taxonomy): domain Bacteria; phylum Pseudomonadota; class Gammaproteobacteria; order Burkholderiales; family Burkholderiaceae_C; genus Tibeticola. Next base: position 1,249,202 of record CP059256.1, on the reverse strand, counting down.
GGTCAACGTGCCGTTCACTCCGGGCCGCACCGATGCGACGCAGGAGCAGACCGACGTGCACAGCTTCTCGGTCCTCGAGCCCGTGGCCGACGGCTTCCGCAACTACCGCAAGAAGGCCTACTCGGTCTCGCCCGAAGCCATGCTCATCGACAAGGCCCAGCTGCTCAAGCTCTCGGCGCCGGAGATGACGGTGCTCGTCGGCGGCCTGCGCGTGCTCGGCGCCAACCACGGCGGCGGCAAGGCCGGCGTGTTCACCCAGCGCGTGGGCACCCTGACCNCCGACTTCTTCAGCAACCTGGTGGACATGGGCACCGAATGGACGCCCAGCGGCGACAACGCCTACGAGGGGCGCGACCGCAAGACCGGCGCACTGAAGTGGACAGCCACCCGCGTGGACCTGGCGTTCGGCTCCAACTCCCAGCTGCGCGCCCTCTCCGAGGTCTATGCGCAGAGCGACAACGCCGGCAAGTTCGTGCGCGATTTCGTCGCCGCCTGGACCAAGGTCATGGAACTCGACCGCTTCGACCTGCACCGCTGAAGCAGCCGGTCGCACGCAACGAAAAGGGCGCCCGCGGGCGCCCTTTTCCTGCGAGGGTGTAACCGTCACTGCAGCGGAACCGCGCCCACCAGCGGGCGCTTGGCCAGCGTCCACTCATGCAGCGAGCCGTCGTAGAGCTTGGTGTTCTTGTTGCCGAGGATTTCGGACATCACGAACCACGGGCCGGACGACAAGTGCCCCGAGTTGCAGTAGGTGATGGCCGGCGCGGCCGGATCGATGCCTTGCGAGGCGAGCAACGCGCGATAGGTGTTCGGGCTCATGAACTTCACGGCACCGCCGGCGGACTTGAACATCAGATCCGGGGTGTAGAGCTTGGCGCCGTCGAGATGGCCGTAGGCATACACATAGTCGCGCTTGACCAGACCCAGGAAGTTCTTGATGTCGCGCGAATCGACCAGGGTTGCACTCTTGGCTTCCATGGCCTTGGCCACGTCGTCGGTGCCGGCGAAGTATTCGGCGGTGCGGTCGGCTTTGCCAACCCAGTTGCCAGTCTTGGCCGGAGCCGGGTCGGTGCTGATGGCGCGCCCNTCGAGCAGCCAGTTGGCGACACCACCGTCGAGCACGGCGATGTCGTCTTCGCCGTACACCTTCATCTGCCAGTACACCCGCAGCACGTCGTCCACGTCGGCCGTTTCGGCGCCCATGGGCACGAGCACGATGGGCTTGCCGGCATCCACGCCGGCGGCCTGCACGGCCTTCTCGAACGCGGCCTTCTCGGGGATCATGTATTTGACCTTCTGACCGCCGATCTCACGCTCGACGCGCATGTTCTTCATGTCGATCAGGCGGGCACCCGGGATGTGGCCGCCCACCTCAACCAGCGTCTTCTTGCCGGTCTTGGCGTCGGTTTCGATCTCGGGCTTCATGGTGAAGGTCTTGGGTGCGCTGCGCACATCCACGACCTGCACCTTGTCGAGGTTGGCCGCCAGCCAGGCCGAATCGACGATNGGACCAGGCACGCCGGCGGCGAATGCCGTCACGGCGCCCCAGCTCAGCACGGCCGTGGCCGCGCACTTGGCAAACAGTTGTCGCATGAAAGTCTCCTTGGGAGTGGGAAAGAGAAATCGAAATTCAGCGCGCCAGCCGCGCCAGCGTCCGGGGCAGCGACACGGCGCATTCGGTCACCACGTCCAGCCGCCGGTCCTCGAACAGCGACTCGGCGTCCTGGCGCGCCAGGCGTCGCTGGATCACCTCGTCACGCCGCTGCACCAGGCTGCGCAGCTGCGGGGTGTACAGCCGCACCATGGCGGTGAGCCACCGGGCCAGCGGCGCGCGCCGGCCGCGCGCCTCCACGGTGAAATTCGGCAAGGCGGCCAACACCGTGTCGGCGTCGTACCAGCGCTCGCCGGTGACCCAGCGGTTGGTGGTGAACCAGCGCAACGGTTGGCCGCGGGCATCGAGCGACAGGCCGGCCAGGTGAAAGAAGTCCGCACCCCGCGGCGCGCCACCGGGGTAGACGAACAGGTGAAAGTGGCCGTGCTCGTCGGCCGGGTAGCGGCGGGAGGTGTGGGCGTGGTAGTAGAAGCGCGTGGCATGCGCCTCGTCCACCACGTCGCGCATCGGGTAGTGCCGCAGCACCTCAAGGCTGCGTGCACCCCAGAGCCACCTCCGCCAGGCCATGCCCTTTGCGGGCATAGCGCAACTGCACCGAGGCCACCGTTTCGGCCGCCTCGTGCAGCGCGTCGGAACTTATTTCTTGGGTGCGCACGGATTGGCCGGGGCGCACGGGTTGCCCGACTCGGCCTTCTTCTTTTCTTCTTCGCGGGGCCGCAGGGATTGCTCGGCCCACAGGGGTTGCCGGCAGCGGCCGTGCCCTTGGCGGGGGCGTCGGCGGCGAGCACGGCGGGAGCCGGCGCGACCAGCGCGGTCGCGACCAGCAGGGCCGAGACGGTGTCGGCCAGTTGGCGACGGGAAGCAGTCTTGCGTTTCATGGGCAGCCTTTCAGGCAAGGGGTTGGACAGAGGAAAACGGGGCAGCGGGGAGCCCATCAGTTCGTCTCGGCGCCCGCACCGGCCACCGCCTGCTCGGCGGTGACGGGGCCGCGCGCACGGCGCTCGAACCACGAGCCGGCGTAGAACACGCCAACCAGCGCCAGCACCATGATGCCGATGATGACGAGGTCCGGGATGCCGAAAGCGTCAGCAAACGTGTCACCCGACTGGACTTCGCCCGCGGCCATCAGCGCTTCGATGGCCGGGCCATACAGGCCCGCGAACACGAAGGTGCCCAGCAGCAGCCCGACGAGGAAGACCAGCGCATCGATCCGCCCGGAGAACAGGCCGACGACCGAGGTGCCCGGGCAGTAGCCGCCCACCGCAAAACCGGCGCCCACCAGCACCCCGCCGATGGCCGCCGCCACCAGCAGGGCTGTCGGCACGAAGACCGCATCGGCCGCCAGCACGCCGGCCAGCCGCAGCAGGTACAGGCCCGTTGCCGTGACCACGATGGCGGTGAACATCACCTTGAGCACCGACCAGTCGCGCAGGCTGAACTGCGCCGTGAGCTTGCACGGGCTGCCGAAGCCCGAGCTCTCCAGCACCCAGCCGAACAGCACGCCGCAGACCAGGCCGGACACCATGCCGGTATCGTTCAGAGGAAACATATCAGACCCCGCGAACCAGCCGATGCACGATCAGGCCGGTGATGAAAAANGTGCCGAGGAACACGAAGGCAGCGATGCCCAGCGTCGCCGCCCCCGAGAGGCCCAGACCGCTGGTGCAGCCCGCGGCCACCCGCGCGCCGAAGCCCGCCAGCATGCCGCCGACGAGCGCGGTGACGATGCGCCGCGCGCCGCCCACGCTCCTGGCGCCGTCGAGCTGCACCTGGAAACGCCCGGCCACGAAGGCCGATACCAGCGCGCCGATGGCCACACCGACCACCTGCCAGGTGATCCACGACGACAGCGGATTGCCCTGTTCCACCATGGGGCCGAGGTAGGCATTGCCCTGCGTGGCTGCGGGCGCCGCTTCCAGCCCCAGCCAGGCCGCCAGACGGGTGGTGGCACCGGTGGCGCCGAGGCCGTGGCCCGTCCAGACGAAAGTCAGCAGCAGCACCAGGCCGAGCGCGACGCCAGCGGCCAGCGGCGGCCAGAAGGGTTTGGCCCGAGGGGCCTGGGAAGAGGGGCTTGCGCTCATGGAAAAGACATCTCCGATTGCCGGATGGGAAATACCGGATGGAGTATAGAAGAGCAAAAATTGACCTGCATCATCGGGAATACCCTGAAGCCCGTAGCGAGGTGATGGGAATCGGTGGCCTGCGCTCAGATGCTCGGCGGGTCCACGTCGATGGCCCAGCGCAGCACCCCGCGGTGCACGGCGCTGGCGCGAAGCGCCCGCAGCGGCTCGCGCCACGCGCCCAGGAAGCGTTGCAGGGCGGCGCGCGATGCGCTCTCCACCAGCATCTGCGCGCGCTCGACGTTGGCCACGCGCGCGACCGTCTGGGGCACGGCGCCGTACAGGCTCACGGCATCAGTATCGAGCTGGGTCGCGGCCAGCTCCCGTGCGGCATTCAGAAAGGCTTGCGCGGCTTCCTGGCTGCGGGCTTCGGCACGCAGCAGGGCCTGGTGGCTGAAGGGCGGCAGCGCGGCTGCGCGGCGCTCGGCCAGCTCGCTGTGGGCAAAGGCCGGGTAATCGTGGCGGCGCAGCGCCTCGAACAAGGGATGGTCGGGGTGGTAGGTCTGCACCCACATCTCGGCGGGCGCATCGCCCTGGCCGAAGCCGGCCTCGCGACCCGCACGGCCGGCGGCCTGCATCAGCAAGGCGAACAAGCGCTCCGGCGCGCGAAAGTCCGAGGAGAACAGCGCGCCGTCCGGGTTCACCGCCGCCACCAGCGTGATGCGGCGGAAGTCATGCCCTTTGGCAATCATCTGCGTGCCCACGAGCACATCGACCTCGCCGGCATGCACCTGCGCCAGCAGCCGCTCAAGCTCGCCCTTGGCGCGGGTGCTGTCGGCGTCGATGCGCGCGATGCGCACCGTGCCGCCATCGGGCCGCGACACCCCGGCCAGCACGGTGGCGAGCTGTTCCTCCAGCCGCTCCGTCCCGCGGCCGATGGGCGCGATGTCGAGGTTGCCGCAGTCCGGGCAGGCGCGCGGCACCCGCTGGGTGAAGCCGCAATGGTGGCAGCGCAGCGTGCGGTCGATCTTGTGGAACACCTGGTGGGCGCTGCAGTGCGGGCAGTCACTCTTCCAGCCACAGTCCGGGCAGTGCAGCACCGGCGCATAGCCCCGGCGGTTGAGCAGCAGCATGGCCTGCTCGCTGCGCTGCACCCGCTCGGCAATCGCCGCCACCAGCGCCGGCGCGATCAGGGTGCCGCGGAGCTGCGCGCCCATGTCCACGCGGCGCACCACGGGCAGCGGCGCCTGGCCGATGCGCGCGGGCATGGCCAGGCGCAGGTAGCGCCCGCCCGGGTCGTCGCCGGTGGCCGGCCGGCTGTGGTGCCAGCTCTCCAGCGAAGGCGTGGCCGAGCCGAGAATGACTTTCGCCCCTTCGCGTTGCCCGCGGTAGACGGCGAGGTCGCGCGCCGAGTAGCGGGCGCCTTCCTGCTGGCGGTAGCTCGGGTCGTGCTCCTCGTCCACCACGATCAGGCCCAGATGCGGCATCGAGGCGAACACCGCCATGCGCGTGCCCAGCACGATGCGCGCGTCCCCGCCGTGGGCCGCAAGCCAGGCGCGCAGGCGTTGCGGGTTCGTCATGCCGCTGTGCATGGAGACCACCGCCTGCTCGCCCCACTGGGGCGCGAAGCGCGTGCGAAAGCGCGTTTCGAGCTGCGGCGTGAGGTTGATCTCGGGCACCATCACCAGGGCTTGCGCACGCGGGTCGCGCGCGAGCAGCTCGGCCACGGCGCGCAGGTACACCTCGGTCTTGCCGCTGCCGGTGGCGCCGAACAGCAGGAACGGGCCGGCCTGCGACCACAGCGCCGCCAGCGCCTCGGCCTGTTGCGCACTGGGTTCGGGCCAGCCCACCGGCGCGGCAGCCGGTGTACCGGCGGCGGGTGGCGCCGCGCCGCCGCGCGCCAGCCGGCGCGCGAGTTGGCGCGCATCGAGTTCGCGCAGCTGAGGCGGCAGGGCGGCAATCGCCACCTCGCCCAGGCCGCGCTGGTAGTAGCGCGCGGCAAACGCCACCAGCTCACGCCACGGGCGCGCGAGCGGCGGCAGGCCTTCGAGCACGGCCGAGATGGGGCGCATCGCGGCCGCGTCGGGCGGTTCGGCCTGGCCGGGCAGGTCGTCGTCCCAGACCACGCCGAGCAGTTCGCGCTGGCCCAGCGGCACGCGCACCAGGGTGCCGGGCGGCAGCGGCTCGGTGTGGGTGTAGCTCAGCAAGCCGCCGACGGCGCTGTGCGCGGGNGTCTGCACCGCGACCTGGCAACGGTGGGTCATCGGTCGCCCCCAGTTGCTGCGAAAACCTCACGCCGAGCGTTGAAATGCATCCCAAGTCCTTGATTCGCAAGCCTTCGCCAGGCTATCCAAAGCTTCTGTGGATAACTTTGTTGAAAAGATGTCCAAACCGTTCGCGAAGGCTTGAAAATCAAGCCTTTGATTGGATTGCCCGGAAAAAGCAGCGGGTGCGGGTGAATCAAATCAATGACTTACGAAGCTTTTGCCGTTCATCAATGCTGCGGCGCGCCATTCGTGTCTTCAGTGGGTTCGCCGCCGCGAGATGTGCATAACCGAACTTGTCAAGCCCTGTTTTTGCGCCAAAGCGGCCGTTTCGGGCTTGACAACTCCACTGCTTTGGGCAAGCCCGGGCCCGATCGCAAGCTCTTCAGCGGCGCATGGCGCGCGAGTGGGCATGCACCGTCTCGACCAGGGCGGTGACATGCTCGGGCGGCGTGAACTGGCTGATGCCGTGCCCGAGGTTGAAGATGTGCGTGGGCCCGGCGCCCGGCCCGCGGTGAGGGGCACCGAAGGATTCGAGCGCGGCGATGGCTTCGCGGGCTATCGCCTCGGGCGGCGCGAACAGCACGTTGGGGTCGAGGTTGCCTTGCAAGGCCTTGGAGCCACCCACGGCCGCGCGCGCCGCGCCGAGGTTGACCGTCCAGTCCAGGCCCAGGACCTCGCAGTCCAGATCCTTCATGTCGACCAGCCACAGGCCGCCGCCCTTGGTGAACACGATGCGCGGCACGGTGGCGCCGGCGGCGTCGGTGCGTTTGAGCTGCGCCAGCACGCGCCGGGTGTAGGCCAGGCTGAACTCCTGGAACTTGCCGTCGGCCAGCACGCCGCCCCAGCTGTCGAACACCATCACCGCCTGCGCGCCGGCGTCGATCTGTGCGTTCAGGTAGGCGGCCACGGCGCCGGCGTTGACGGCGAGCACGCGGTGCATCAGGTCCGGCCGCGCGTACATCAGGCTCTTGACCCGGCGGTAGTCGTCGCTGCCGCCGCCTTCGACCATGTAGCAGGCCAGCGTCCAGGGGCTGCCCGAAAAGCCGATCAGCGGCACCCGGCCATTGAGCGCCCTGCGGATGCTGGTGACCGCGTCGAACACGTAGCGCAGCTTGTTCAGGTCNGGCACGGCGAGCTGGGCCACGTCGGCCTCGGTGCGCACGGTGTGGGCGAACTTCGGGCCCTCGCCCTGCTGGAAGCTCAGGCCCAGGCCCATGGCGTCGGGCACGGTCAGGATGTCGGAGAACAGGATGGCGGCATCGAGCGCGTAGCGGTCCAGCGGCTGCAGCGTGACTTCGGTCGCGTAGTCCACGTTCGTCGCCAGCCCCATGAACGAGCCGGCCTTGGCGCGCGTGGCGCAGTACTCGGGCAGGTAACGCCCGGCCTGGCGCATCAGCCACACCGGGGTGTAGTCGGTGGCCTGGCGCAGACAGGCGCGCAGGAAGGTGTCGTTCTGCAGAGGGGCGAAGCTCATGGGGCGTGCGGGTCGGGGCTGCGGGATGAAGGGGCGATTATCCCCGGGTGGGTCCCACCGCCGCGAGGGGGCGGGCGCAGGCGCCGGTCGCGAGCGCCGGACCTGCGGAGCGCGCGTCCGGCGGATCCGCTTCGCCCGGGATGCGAAGCTGCGCCCGGAGGTTCTGCGGCTGAGACGGTCTGCGCTTCGCTTGCGGATACCCGCCTACCCGGGCAGCATCACGCCATCACGAACACGGAGGAGCTCTTGATCTATCTGTACTGGATTCTTGCGGTGCCGACCGGCCTGCTCGCGCTGCTGCTCGTGGGGCTCAACCTGGGCGGGCGGCCGTTGAGTGCGGCGACGCCGATCGGGTTGTCGCTGCTCATGGCCGTGCTGGTGCTGGCCGCGCTGGCCTGGGGCTACAGGCTCGGCACGGTGGAAGGCCGGCCGGGCTGGTCGGTGGCGGTGGTGGTCGCATCCTGGTTCGCGTTCGCCCTCACCATGTTCGTCAACGGGCTGCTGCACCAGAAGACCTGGAACTAGCGTCGCGGCCCGCGCGCGGCGAGTGACCGGGCCCAACGCGCCGCGCGGTTGCGCGGTAAGCTCGCTCGATGGTTGCGGGCAGACAAACGAGGGAGGACGCGCCGTGCCCGACAGGTCGGGCGCTGAGGGCGGCGGCGCGGCGGTGTGCGGCGCTGCTTCTGGGCGTGATGGGTGTGGTGGCCCTGACGAGCGGGGTGGCCGTGCGTGCGCAGCCAGCGCCACCGTTGGCGGGACNNCGGCCGCGGCTGCCACGGCGACGGCGGGTGTTTCCCTCGACGTCGCCCCGACCGCGCCCACACNCTGCGCCGATGGCGGTGTTGCAGGGCCTGGGGCCGGAGGTGGGCATCGACACGGTCGCGGCGATGGACCCGGCGCGGTTCGAGCCGCTGGTGGCGGGCAAGGTTTACCGGCTGAGCGCCGACCGGGTGCTGTGGATGCGCCTGTGGACGNCGCGCCAGCGCCCGCTGCCCGAAGCGCGCGTGCTGCTGGAGTTCCCTTCGGTGGTGATCGACCGCTACGAGGTCTACCAGCGCGGCGCAGACGGTGGCTGGCGCATGATGGTGGCCGGCGACCGGCTGCCGCACCGCGAGTGGCCGCTCGATTCCCTGCGGCCGCGCTTTCCACTGACCGCCGACGCGGCGGGCGAGCTGCCGGTGTTCGTGCGGGTGTTCCAGGAGATGCCCTCGTCGTTCAAGCCCACGCTGGTGGCGCCCGCGCAGGCCACCGAGCGCGACGCGCAGATGCAGCTCTGGGCCGGGCTGCTGCTGGGCGCGGGCTTCACGCTGCTGCTGGGCTGCGTGCAGATGGCCTGGGCCTACCGCGACCACACCTACGTCTGGTACGGCGGCTACCTGGTGAGCACGCTGATGGCGGCACTGTGCTACACCGGCATCGCCCAGCGCGAGCTCTGGCCCGATGCGGCCAAGTTCGCCAGCGACGCGGTGGTGCTGTTCGTGATGCTGGCCTTCGCCTTCAACCTGATGTTCGCGCAGGCCATGTTCGGTGGCTACCAGCGGCGGCTGGGCCGGCGCATCGGGCAGGGCATTGCCGTGGCCTGTGTGGCCTATGCGTCGGTCACGCTGGCCAGGGCGCACTACGGCGGCCATGTGTGGGTGTTCAATGTGCTGGTGGTGGCGGTGGTGGGCTACCTGATCGTGCTGGCGCTGCAGGCCTGGTGGCGTGGCGTGCGCTTCGGTGGCTACTGGCTGGCCATTTACGTGCCCTACCTGCTGACCATCGGCGCGGTGCTGGTGGACAGCACCGGCATCGTGGCCNTTCCCTGGCTGCCCAGCCCCACGCCGGTGCTGGCGGCGGTGGTGGAGGTGACGGCGATGATGCTGTGCATCAACGCCTACGGCCGGCTGCGCCATGCGCAGGAGGTGCACGAGCAGGTGGCGGCGCTGCACGACCCGCTCACCGGTTTTCTGCGCGAGGCCGAATTCCGCCGCCGCGCGGCCAAGATGTGGCAGGCCGCCGGCGACCGGCAGCGCGACGTGGCCGTGGTGCTGGTGCAGGTGGAGCCCGCCGAGGAGCCGGCGGACACCGCCATGGCCGTGGAAGCGCTGATGGCGCACAGCGTGCGCATGGTGCGCGTGGTGGCCCGCGAGCAGGACCTGGTGGGCCGCCTGCGCGGCCAGCAGCTTGCGCTGTTCCTCATCGACGCCGCGCCCGGCCCGGTGCTGCAGCAGCGGCTCTCGCGGCTGATTGCGCTGGGGCTGATGCGCGACGCGCACAACCCCGCCGCGCAGCCGATCCGCTTCCGGCTGGCGGTGGGCCTGCGCAGCACCTACCCCGGCGCCTACGACGCGCTGGAGCGCGAACTGCAAGCCCTGCTGGCGCCGCCGCTGGCCCCAGGCCGGGCGGCGGCCGACACCCAGCGCGCGCTGCGCTTCCTCAACCCCGAGGTGGTGGTGCGCCGCGTGGCGGCCTGAGATTTCATGCCGCGCGACACGTCTGTCGCGGCCTTGCCGGGCTTTTTCTGAGGAGCCTGCGCGGGCGCGGGGCCTGCCTTCAGCCCGCCTGACGACCGAGCCGGCTCACCGGCGCGCCCACTCCACCTTCAGGCATTTGTCCTGCACCACGGCAAGCCCTGCGGCGCGGGCGCGCGCGGCAGCCTCGTCGTGGCGGATGCCCAGCTGCAGCCAGATCGCTGGCACGCCGATGGCGATGGCTTCGTCCACCACGGGTGGCACGTCCTCGGCGTTGCGGAAGACGTTGACGAGGTCGATGCGCGCATGCTGCGCCGCTTCGTGCAGCGTGGCGTACACCGGCTCGCCCAGAATGGTCTGGCCGGCGGCCACCGGGTTGACCGGCACGATGCGCCAGCCTGCCGCCTGCATGACGCGCGACACGTCATGGCTGGCGCGCGTGGGCTTGGGCGAAAGGCCCACCACCGCCACGCAACGGCAGGTGGCGAGCAGCCGAGCGATGGTCTGCGCTTCGGTCTCGGCGGCGGGGAAGGGGCTCATGAATGCTCCTGTTTTGAAGTTCGGATGACCGGTTGGCGCTGGGGTGTGGCCCAAAACATTCCAAACTGGCCGCGCGGCGAGGCATGGGGCCGCGGGTGAAGGCGCCGGGGCTGCGGTGGTGGCTCGCATCGGCGGCCCACAGCGCCCGCAGCCGAGACGCCCCGGCGGCAACCGCCCGTCCCGCCGTTCAAAGTTTTGCGAGCGCTGCGCGCACCTCGTCCACCGACAGCAGTTCGGACAGCACCACCGGCGGCTTGCCGGGCTGGTGCAGCACATAGACCGGCACGCCGCTGCGGCCCAGGCGCGCCAGCTCCGCGGTGATGGCGGGGTCGCGGCGCGTCCAGTCCGCGCGCAGCAGCTGCACCTTCTTGGCCTTCAGGTCGGCCAGCACGTCGGCGTGGGCCAGCGTGGTTTTCTTGTTGTACTGGCAGGTCACGCACCAGGCGGCGGTGAAGTCGACGAACACCGGCTGGCCGGCGGCAAGGAGTTGCTCCACCTTGCCCGGCGCCCAGGGCTGCCACTGCGGCGCACCCGATGCCGTGCTGGCCCCAGCCGGGGTGCCTGCGTCGGCCAGCGGCGCATCGAGCTGGCCCACCCGCGGCCCGAGCGAGGCCGCCAGCCAGGCCAGCAGCGCCAGCGAGACGAGGCCGAAGCTCCAGCGCGTGCGCGGCGTGGCCAGCGTGAACGCCCAGATCGCAAACGCCAGCGCCACCAGCAACGCCAGCAGCGCCGCCGCGCCGTCGATACCGCTTTGCTGCCCCAGCACCCACACCAGCCACACCACGGTGGCGAACATGGGNAAGGCCATGAGGTGGCGGAAGGTGTTCATCCACGCGCCCGGGCGCGGCAGCGCGCGCNNCACCGCCGGCGAGAGCGCGGCCACCAGGTAGGGCAGCGCCAGCCCGAAGCCGATGGCGGCGAACACGGCGAGCGCCTGCGCACCCGGCAGCGCCACCGCAAACCCGAGCGACGCCCCCATGAACGGCGCGGTGCACGGCGAGGCCACGGCCACCGCCAGCACGCCGGTGAGGAAGGCATCGGCCACCGGGTGGCGCGCATGCAGGCTGGCCACCGACGAGGGCAGCACGCTGCCGAACTCGAACAGGCCCGCCAGGTTCAGCCCGATGAGCGTGAACAGCGCGGCCAGGCCGGCCACCACCCAGGGGTTCTGCAGCTGAAAGCCCCAGCCCAGGCTTTCGCCCGCTGCGCGCAGCGCCAGCAGCAGCGCGCCCAGCGCGACGAAGGACACGACCACGCCCACCGTGTACGCCAGGCCGCTGATGCGGTGCGCGCGCCGGTCGTCGGCATGCTGCGCGAAGCCCAGCACCTTGATGGCCAGCACCGGGAACACGCAGGGCATGAGGTTGAGGATGAGCCCGCCGACAAAGGCGCCCAGCAGCGCCGCGAGCAGGCCCACGCTGGCACCGCCGGCCTGGGTGGCCGGGGCGCTCGGCGTGGCGGCGGCGCTGGCCGCGTTGGCGCGCAGCGCGGCTTCGAGCGCGGGCGAGACGCCGGCCTTGGCGGCGGCATCGGGCCAGGCGCCGTCGATGCGCGCGACCACGCGCACGGCCGTGTCGCCCGCGCGCAGCACGAAGGGCATGCTCGCGGGGCTGGCGCTGCGCTCCTTCGACAGCGGCAGTTCCACCCGCCAGGCNTCGCCGTCCCAGCTTCCTGCCGCGGCCGGGGTGTTGGCGGCGGCGTTGTCGAGCACCTCGGGCGTTTCCGGGAACACGGACAGCGGCTGCCCGCGCAGCGCCGCGGGCAGGCCACGCACGCCCAGCACCAGCCGGTCGCCCTGCAGCGTGGCGCTGGCCGGGGCGGCGGCGCCGAGGTCCTGNGGCACGGCGGCCAGCGCCGCCTCGAAGGCCGCGCCGTTGGCGGCGAGCGAGCCGTCAAGCGGCAGCGCGAGCGCGAACTCGCCCTCCTGCGGAATGCACTCCTGTCGGCAGGCGAGCCAGCTCGCCTTGAGCCTGACCTCCACGCTGCGCGCGCCGGGCGCGGGTTTGAAGTCGGCGGTGAAGCGCAGCGGCACGGGCAGCAGCACAGTGCCGTCGTAGCCGTAGTTCACCAGCGGCGGAACGGGCAGCTTCTGCGGCGCCGGCCAGGCGATGTCGCCGGCCTGCACGCCCGCGGGCAGCGTCCATTCCAGCGTGGTGGGCAGGCCGGAGTCGCCGGGGTTTTGCCAGTAGGTGTGCCAGTGCGGCTGGTGCGTGAGCTTGAGGCCCAGCCACACCGGCCGCTCACCCGCCTGCGCGGGCTCGCGCGGCAGGCCTTGCGGCGCATGCGCGAGCAGTTCGGCCCGTACCTCGGGCGTGGTGACCACGTTTTTGGCAAGAATCTGGCCAAACCCCAGCGTGGAATGGCACAGGGTTGCTATCGAAAAAGAGTCAGCCACAGGGCTTTGGGCAGGGTGGGCAGGCGCATGGGTGTATGGGTGGCGGGGCGGGTACGGCGCGCGTACACGAAATCGGAGTGGGCGTACCCCGGAGGTTCCCGGCACTATAGCGAGCCGGGGCAATGCTTGCAGGCCGCGCGGGGTGGGTCGAATAATGCGGCCCGGTCCGTTGCCTGCAAGGAGATCCCATGCCCAGCATCGACGCTGCGCTTGCGCGAACCCTCGAACCCTGGGCGCGGCGTGTGCGCGCCCGAACGCCGCTGCCGCTGCGCATCGGCTGGGGCGACGACCCCGCCGCCGCCCTGCTGCTGTGCGAGCCCGGCNACGCCGCCAGCGGTGACCCTCACGCTGCGCAGCCCCGCAGCCCTGCCGGCGCTGCTCTCGCCCAGCCTGAGTCCCTGGGCGAAGCCTATGTGGAGGGCCGCATCGACCTCGAGGGCTCGGTGGCCGACGTGATCGAGATCGCCTGGCGGCTGGCCGAAACCGGCGCCGCAAGCGCCGAGGACGCGCAGGCCCTGGCCGACCCCGCGCCCCAGGGCANNGCGCGCTCGCGCCTGATGCACCGCATGGGCGAGGCCCTGCGCGAACGCCAGCGCCACACGCCCGAGGCCGACCGCGAAGCGATCCAGTACCACTACGACGTCTCCAACGACTTCTACGCCCGCTGGCTGGACCCGGCGATGGTGTACTCCTGCGCCTATTTCGAAACCGGCGAGGAGACGCTGGCGCAGGCGCAGCAGAAGAAGATCGACCACATCCTCACCAAGCTGCGGCTCGCGCCCGGGCACACGCTGCTCGACATCGGCTGCGGCTGGGGCGCGCTGGTGATGCGCGCGGCGCAGCGCTTTGGCGCGCGCTGCCTGGGCATCACGCTGTCGCAGAACCAGTACGAGCTCGCGCGCGAGCGCTTGCGCGCCGCCGGCCTTCAGGACCGCGTCGAAATCCGCCTGCAGGACTACCGCGAGGTGCAGGGCCGCTTCGACCGCATCAGCAGCGTGGGCATGTTCGAGCATGTGGGCCTGGCCAACCTGCCGCTGTATTTCCGCCGCATCCACGACCTGCTGGCCGACGACGGCTGGGCGATGAACCACGGCATCACCAGCACCGACCCGGCCAACGGCGAAACCNCCTACGGCGGCGGCCGCTTCATCGACCGCTACGTCTTCCCCCAGGGCGAACTGCCGCACGTCGGCACCGTGCTGACCACGCTGCAGCAGGGCGGCCTGGAAGCCTTCGACGTGGAGAACCTGCGCCGCCACTACGCACGCACCCTGCAGTGCTGGAGCGAGNCCTTCGAGGCCCAGGCCGAGGACTTGCGCCGCATGACCGATGAGCGGCGCTTTCGCATCTGGCGCGTCTACCTCGCCGGCTGCCGCTGGGCCTTCGAGCACGACCACATCGCGCTCTACCAGGTGCTGTGCCGCCGCGCGGGCCGCNCCGCGCGCGAGCTGCCGTGGTCGCGCCGCTGGATGTACGCGGCCGACGCCCGGCCGCTGCCGGCGCGGACGCGGCGGGGGCCTCAGCGTGAGGTGCTGCCGCCACCGGGCGCGAAGCGTGCGAACACCTCGGGCAGCGTGCGGGGCGCGCGGATGCGCAGCTGCTTGTTGACGTTCTCGCGGCCGTAGACCACCGCGATGTCGGCCTCGCGCACGCCGAACTGCCGCGCCAGGAAGGCCACCATCGCATCCGTCGCCCGGCCGTTGAGCGGTGGCGCCTTCACGCTCACGCGCAACTGGTTGGCCAGCGGCTCGCCGATCGCATCCTTCTTCGCGCCGGGCTTGCCCAGGATGTTGACGACCAGCACCTCGCCGTCCCAGCAGTAGAAGGACTCGCCGGTGGCGTTGCGTGGCTGCATGGCGCCCGAAGGGTCAGAAGTTGTGAATGAATCGGGCGCGTCCGAGCAGGCCGCCGAAAAGCGCCCAATCAAGGCGCAAAGCGCAGCCGTAGCGCGGGCTACGGCGAGCATTTGCAACGCCGAGTGGACGCTTTTGGGCGGGATGAGCGGGCGTGGCGGGTTCGTTCACAGCTTCTCAGTCCGCGAAGCCCAGCACCACGCGCCGGGTGCGGGCCGACTTCTTCTCGATCCGGGTCACCACCACGGCGCCGATCTCGGCCGTGTTGGCCACGTGCGTGCCGCCGCAGGGCTGAAAATCCACCGGCACCTCGCCCGCACCGATGCGGATGGTGCGCACCACGCCACTGCCGCGCGGCGGCTGCACGCTCATGCTCTTGACCAGCACGGGGTTGGCGTCGAGCTCGGCATCGGTGATCGTGCCCACCACCACCGAGTGCGCCTCGGCCACCAGCCGCGCCAGGCCGGCGGTGAGCGCGTCCTTGTCCAGCGGCTCGGTGGTGGCGAAGTCCAGCCGGGCATAGTCCGGCGTGATCGAGCAGCCATCGACCAGTGCCGGCACCAGATGGCACAGCAGGTGCGTGGCGGTGTGAAAGCGCATCAGCCGCTGGCGGCGCGGCCCGTCGATGCACGCCTGCACCCGCGCGCCCACGTGCAGGCCCAGGGCCTCGTATTGCTCCTCTAACGATAGCGAAACCTCACCGGTTGGCGCTGGGATATGGCAGATATCCTGCGTGAACTGCCCCGCGGCGTCCTTGGCCTTGCGGGTGTCGGCAATCGCAATGCGGCGGCCATCGTCGAGCACCAGTTCCCCNGCATCCCCGGCCTGTCCGCCGCCCAGGGGNTAGAACACCGTGCGATCGAGCACGATGCCCTGCGGCGTCAAGGCGGTGATGGTGGCGGTGCAGCGGGTGAGCGTGGCGTCCTGGCGGAAGAGGTCTTGGGTCATGGGGTAATGATACGAAGCAGGGCCAGCGGCCGCGCTACCATGCCGCCATGAGCCCGCCCCTGCCCCCTCGCGCCGCTGGGCCGACCTGGCCACCACCGACTTTGCCGCGCTCGACCTCACCCGCGCCATCGCCGTGCTGCCGGTGGCCGCCACCGAGCAGCACGGGCCGCACCTGCCGCTGAAGGTGGATGCGGCGCTGGTGGACGGCATCGTCGACGCTGCGCTGCCCCACCTCGCGCCCGATCTGCCGGCGCTGTTCCTGCCCACACAGGCCATCGGCTTCAGCCCCGAGCACACCGCCTTCCCCGGCACGCTGAGCCTGCGCGCCGAGACCGTGATGCGGCTGTGGACCGAAATCGCCGAAAGCGTGGCCGCCGCGGGCGTGCGCAAACTCCTCATCTTCAACAGCCACGGCGGCCAGGTGGGGCTGCTCGACCCGGTGGCGCGCGAGCTGCGCGCGCGCCTGGGCCTGCTCGTCTACACCACCAGCTGGTTCAATCTGCCGCTGCGCGACGCCGCCGGCGCCGACCTGCAGGCGGCCTTCGGCGCCGCGGAGCAGCGCTTCGGCATCCACGCCGGCGCCATCGAAACCTCGATGATGCTCGCCCTCGAGCCCGCTTCGGTGCGCATGCAGGCCGCACAGTCCTTCGCCTCGGCCGCGCAGGCGCGTGCGGCGGCCTTTCCCCTGTTGGGCGACGGCCGCAGCGCGAAGCTCGCCTGGCAGATGCAGGACTACAACCCCGCGGGCGCCGTCGGCAACGCCGCGGCGGCCGATGCCGCCGTGGGCCGCTCGCTGGTCGAGGCCGCCGGCCGCGCGCTGGCGCAGCTGCTGACCGAGATCGACCGCCTGCCGCCCGAGACGCTGCGCAGCCGCTGAAGCAACGCTGAACAAGTCCCGCGCGAGCACCTTCAGGGTGCGCGGCTGCGCGAGGGCCGGATGCGCGTTGCGATAATTTCGCACCGCATGTCCCGACCCAAGGAGCCCACCATGACCCCGTCCCGCCGCCTCTGGCTCAGCCGCACCCTGTGCGCCCTCGCCGCCTGCACCGCACTTGCCGCTTCAGCGCAGACGGGCGCGGCCGTCAAGCTGCTCGTGGGCTTTCCGCCCGGCGGCGGAACCGACGCCGTGGCACGTGTGCTCGCCGAGCCGCTGCGTGAGGCCCTGGGCGCGCCGGTGGTGGTGGAGAACAAGCCCGGCGCGGGCGGCCAGATCGCTGCGCAGACGCTCAAGGCCGCGCCGGCCGACGGGCACACCTTCTTCGTCTCGCACGACCACACCATCACCATCCTGCCCATGGTGGTGAAGAACCCCGGCTACGACAGCACGCGCGACTTCATCCCCGTGGCCGGCTTCGCCACCTTCGTCAACGCCTTTGCCGTCTCCGGCGGCACCCCGGCCAAGAGCTTCGACGAATACGTGGCCTGGGTGAAGTCCCAGGGCGCCAGGAGCAACGTGGGCATCCGGCGCCGGCGTCCACGCCGGAGTTTCTGGTGCAGCTCATCGGCAAGCGCTACGGGCTCGACCTGGTGGCCGTGCCCTACCGCGGCAGCGCGCCGATGATGGCCGACATGCTGGGCAACCAGATTGCCGCCGGCGTGGGCTCGGTGCCCGACTTCATCGAGAACCACAAGGCCGGCAAGCTGCGCGTGGTCGCCGTGCTCGGCGGCAAGCGCCAGGCCACGCTGCCCGACGTGCCGACTTTCTCTGAGCTCGGCCTCAAGGGGCTTGAGGACATGCCGTACTACGGCGTGTTCGCGCCCGCCGGCACGCCCAAGGCGGCGGTGGAGAAGTTCTCCGCGGCCCTGTCCAAGGTGCTCGCCCAGCCCGCCGTGCGCGACCGCCTCACCGCCATGGGCCTGACGGTGGAATTCATGACCGGCGCGCAACTCGCCGCGCGCGAGGCCGCCTACCGCAAGACCTGGGCCGAGATCATCGAAAAAGCGGATTCAAGCCGCAGTGACGCCGACCCCAGGCGCTGCGCTGCTCGACGCACCGCGGCCGCTCCTCGACCGCCGCGGCGCGAACGCCGCGCTCGCCCTGGCCGACCTCGACAACCTGCGCGCACGCCTGCGCGNNCTCGGCGCCAACGACGCGCATGTGCACCGCGTGCTGCGCCTGTGGTCGCAGGCCCGGCCGCAGGACAGCGGCCGCCGCCGCATCGACGACTTCCTGCCGCGGCCGCTGCGCGAGNCCTTGCCCGAACTCAGCGCCGCGCTGGAGGGGCTCGCCCGGCTGCACAGCCTGCACCCGGCCGAGGACGGCTCGGCGCGGCTGCTCGTGGCCCTGGCCGACGGCCAGACGGTGGAGAGCGTGCTGCTCGCCNCCGGGCGCACGCCAGGGCTGTGCGTGTCCACCCAGGTGGGCTGCGCGGTGGGTTGCGTGTTCTGCATGACCGGTCAGGGCGGCCTGGTGCGCCAGCTCGGCAGCGCCGAAATCGTCGCCCAGGTGGCGCTGGCGCGCACGCTGCGGCCGGTGAAGAAGGTGGTGTTCATGGGCATGGGCGAGCCCGCGCACAACCTCGACGCCGTGCTCGACGCCATCGAGCTGCTGGGCACGGCGGGCGACGTCGGCCACAAGAACCTGGTGCTCTCCACCGTGGGCGACGCGCGGGTGTTCGAGCGGCTGCCGGCCTGCCGCGTCAAGCCGGCGCTGGCGCTGTCGCTGCACAGCACCGACGCCGCCCGGCGCGCTCAGCTCTTGCCGCGCGCGCCGCGTCTGTCGCCGCAGGAGCTGGTGGAGGCGGCCGACGCCTGGGCCCGCGACAGCGGCTACCCGGTGCAGGTGCAATGGACGCTGATCGACGGCCTCAACGACGGCGAAGACGAAATCCAGGGGCTCGAACGCCTGCTGTACGGCCGCTATGCCGTGCTCAACCTCATTCCGTACAACACCGTGCCCGGCCTGCCCTGGCGGCGGCCCGACTGGGAGCGCGCCGCCGCGATCGCCCGCCGCCTGCACCGCCGCGGCATCCTCACCAAGCTGCGCCACTCCGCCGCGCAGGAGGTCGAGGGCGGCTGCGGGCAGTTGCGGGCCCGGGCGCTCGCGGCCGGCGCGGCCACCTGAAGCTCGGCCGCTCTGACCGGTCGCACAAGAAGGAGCGCGCCGGGCCGCCCCAAGGGCCTTCGGCGTCCCCTCGGGGGCCGGCAAGGAGAAGCCTGGCCCTGGGCGCGCTCAGACGCCGCGGGCGCGGTCGGCGGCGAAGCGCTGGCGGAACTCGGCGAAGCCGCCGGCGTCGAGCGCCGCACGGATTTCGCGCATCAGGTTCAGGTAGTAGTGCAGGTTGTGCACTGTGGTGAGCATGGGGCCGAGCATCTCGCCGCAACGGTCGAGGTGGTGCAGGTAGGCGCGTGAGAAGCCCTCGCGCCCGCCGGCCTCCCAGGGCACGCCGCTTTCGCCCGCGCAGGCGTAGCAGGTGCAGGACGGGTCGAGCGGCTGCGGGTCGCTCTTGTGGCGGGCGTTGCGGATCTTCAGGTCGCCATAGCGGGTGAACAACGTGCCGTTGCGCGCGTTGCGCGTGGGCATGACGCAGTCGAACATGTCCACGCCGCAGGCCACGCCCTCGACCAGGTCCTCCGGCGTGCCCACGCCCATGAGGTAGCGCGGCTTGTGCGCGGGCAGGCGGTGCGGCGTGTGCGCCATGATGCGGCGCATCTCCTCCTTGGGTTCGCCCACGCTCACGCCGCCGACGGCGTAGCCGGGAAGTCCNATCGCCACCAGCGCCTGCAGTGACTCCTCGCGCAGGTGCTCGAACATGCCGCCCTGCACGATGCCGAACAGCGCGTTCGGGTTGCCCAGCCGCTCGAACTCGGCCTTGGAGCGCGCGGCCCAGCGCAGGCTCATCTCCATGCTCTGGCGCGCCTCGGCCTCGGTGGTGATGTGGCCCTGGGTTTCGTAGGGCGTGCACTCGTCGAGCTGCATCACGATGTCGGAGTTGAGCACCGTCTGGATCTGCATGCTCACCTCGGGCGACATGAACAGCTTGTCGCCGTTGACGGGCGAGGCGAAGTGCACGCCTTCTTCGGTGATCTTGCGCATGGCACCCAGCGACCAGACCTGAAAGCCGCCGCTGTCGGTGAGGATGGGCTTGTGCCATTGCTCGAAACCGTGCAGGCCGCCGAAGCGCTGGACGATGTCGAGCCCGGGCCGCATCCACAGATGAAAGGTGTTGCCGAGAATGATCTGCGCGCCCATGTCGTGCAGGCTGCGCGGCATCACGCCCTTGACCGTGCCGTAGGTGCCCACGGGCATGAAGATGGGCGTCTCCACCACCCCGTGGTTGAGCGTGAGGCGGCCGCGGCGGGCGTGCGAGGCGGGGTCGGTGGTGAGCAGTTCGAAAGTCAGCATGGGGCAGTCGGGGAGGGGGCGGCGGGCGTCGCGNCGCGCCAGCAGCATGGCGTCGCCGTAACTGAAGAATCGGTAGCGCTCGGCGATCGCATGCCGGTACAGCGCCATGATGGGTTCGTAGCCCGCAAACGCGCTGACCAGCATCATCAGCGTGCTCTTGGGCAGGTGGAAGTTCGTGATCAGCAGGTCCACCACCCGGAAGCGAAAGCCCGGGGTGATGAAGATCTCGGTGTCGCCGCGTGCGCAGCCGCTCGCGGCCCAGGACTCGAGCGTGCGCACCGTCGTCGTGCCCACGGCCAGCACCCGGCCTCCGCGCNNACGGCAGGCCGCGATGGCGGCCTGGGTGGCCTCGGGCACGTCGTACCACTCGGCGTGCATGCGGTGCTGCGCGATGTCCTCGGTCTTCACCGGCTGGAAGGTGCCGGCCCCCACATGCAAGGTGACGGATGCGCGGTGCACGCCGCGCGCATCCAGTGCCGCCAGCAGCGCCTCGTCGAAATGCAGGGCGGCGGTCGGCGCGGCCACGGCGCCGGGGTGGCGGGCGAACACGGTCTGGTAGCGGCGCTCGTCCTCGGCGCTGTCGGCGTGGGTGATGTAGGGCGGCAGCGGCACGTGGCCGTGGCGCTGCATCAGCGTCCAGGGGTCGTCGGAGAAGCGCAGGTGGAACAGCGCGCCCTCGGCGTTCGGCCAGCGGCCGAGCAGCGTGGCGGTGAAGCCGCCGGCGTCGATGCCGCCCGCCATGTGCAGCACGGCGCCCACCGGCGGTTTCTTGCTCACCTTCATGTGCGCCACCACCTCGTGATCGCCGAGCACCCGCTCGACCAGCAGTTCGAGCTTGCCGCCGCTGGCTTTCTCGCCGAACAGCCGTGCCTTGACCACCTGCGTGTCGTTGAAGACGAGCAGATCGCCCGGCGCCAGCAGCGCGGGCAGGTCGCGGAACACGCGGTCCACGGGCGCCGCGGCGCGGCCGTCGAGCAGGCGCGAGGCGCTGCGCTCGGGCGCCGGGTGCTGGGCGATCAGCGCCTCGGGCAGGTCGAAGTCGAAGTCGGAGAGGGTGAACGGCCGCTCGGGCGCGGCACCGGCAGGGGAAGCAGTCATGGCACTGGGCTGTACAGGCCCGGGTGAGGAATGAAGGGAATGCGGGCGCGGCTGGCGCGGACGCGGGATTACGCGAGCGGCGCTGCAGCCGGCGTGCGCGGCTTGAGCCGCAGCGCCCATTTTTCCACAAGATGCCAGGACAGGAAGGCCAGCACGGCGGTGACCCCGGCGGCCAGCAGCAGGCTTGCCAGCGGGCCCAGACGGCCGCGGGTCAGCCACAGGGTGGTCTGCTGCACCGGAAAGGCGTAGATGTACAGGCCGTAGGAGAGGTCGCCGAAGCGGCCGGCGCGGCGCAGCAGCGGCCAGCTCGACAGGCCCACGGCCAGCACCCCGGCGGGCAGGGCGAGCCAGAGCGCGAGGTACGCATTGCGTGTCACCAGCAGGCTGGCCACGCCCAGCCCCAGCGCCCACAGCGCCACGCGCCTCCGCTGCAGCGGCTCGCGCAGCCAGCCCAGCCGCTGCAGGCTGGCGCCGGCGAAGAAGTACAGCCCGAACCAGGTCAGGTACACCGGCGTGCTGGCGACGCCAAAGTGCTCGGCCAGCAGCCCGTTGGTGCCCCCGCTGAGGATGAACGCGGCCATGGCCAGGCCCGTGGCCGCCGCGAGCCACTGTGGCNNGCGCAGCAGGCCCAGCAGGCCCAGCGCGGCAAGCATCGCGTAGCAGCCGAGCTCGAGCGGGATGGTCCACAGGGAACCGTTGATGGCATAGGGGTTGGCGTTGCCGGTGAACTGCAGCGGCAACTGGTCGAACAGGTCGAACCAGAAGTTCTCCAGGTAGCGCTCGAAGTGGGGTGGGCGNACGTAGGCCGCCCAGTCCAGCGTGCTCACCGCGGGGCCGAGCACGAACAGAGCCAGCAGCAAGGCCACGGCATAGCCGGGCCAGATGCGCAGCAGGCGCGCGGCGAAGCGCCACAGGTTGGGGTCGGACGACCAGCTCTGCGCCACCAGGTAGCCGCTGATCGAGAAGAACACCAGCACGCCGAGACCGCCGAGGGTATCGGCACCGCGGACGACTGGCTCGGGCCGGCCGGTCAGCGCGTACTGGTGCGACACCAGCACGGCCAGCGCCGCGAGGATGCGCACTGCGTCGAAGTTGTTGGAGCGGTTCATCGGAGGGTGAAGGTGTCGCTGGCCGCGGTCAGTTCCCGCCTGAGCAGCAGAAGCCTCGCATTGTCACGGATCGGCCGGTTGCGGCCCGGGTCGGCGCCCGGCGCGGACTGCGGCTTTGTCAGCCTGCGTCAGGCTGGCTGCCTAGAATGGCTGCCGGGAGCCTGCGATTGCAGCGCATGCGCGTCCGCCACGGCGGGCGTGCGGCCGGTACCGCGGTCGCCTGCGAGCAGCCCCGCCCCGGTGCAACAGGCCGCGCGAGAGCGTCGGCCGCCGCGCCGGGAGCCGAAGCCTCACCTGACGGACCTGGAGACCTGAGCCCATGCTTTCCCCGACCCAGTCGGCGGCATCTGTGCCGCCCGCTTACGTGCACCACCAGAAACTCCTGGCCTGGGTGGCCGAGATGGCCGCGCTGTGCAAACCCGATCGCATCCACTGGTGCGACGGCAGCCAGGCCGAGTACGACCGGCTGTGCCAGGAGCTCGTCGACGCCGGCACCTTCATCCGGCTCAACCCGGCCAAGCGGCCCGGCAGCTTTCTGGCGCGCTCGGACGCATCGGACGTGGCGCGCGTGGAAGACCGCACCTTCATCTGCAGCGAGCGCGAGGAAGACGCCGGCCCGACCAACAACTGGATGGCACCGGCCGCCATGCGCGAGACGCTGCGCCCGTTGTTCGACGGCTGCATGCGGGGCCGCACCATGTACGTGGTGCCGTTCTCCATGGGACCGCTGGGCAGCCACATTTCGCACATCGGCGTGGAGCTGACCGACAGCGCCTATGTGGTGGTGAACCAGCGCATCATGACGCGCATGGGCCGCGCCGTGCTCGACGTGCTGGGCACGCACGGCGAGTTCGTGCCCTGCGTGCACACGGTGGGTGCGCCGCTGGCACCGGGCGAGTGCGACCGCACGAGCTGGCCCTGCAACCCGACCACGAAGTACATCGTGCACTACCCCGAGACGCGCGAGATCTGGCCCTACGGCTCGGGCTACGGCGGCAATGCGCTGCTGGGCAAGAAGTGCATGGCCTTGCGCATCGCTTCGGTCATGGGGCGCGACCAGGGCTGGCTGGCCGAGCACATGCTGATCCTGGGCGTGACCAACNCCCAGGGCCGCAAGTACCACGTGGCCGCGGCCTTCCCCAGCGCCTGCGGCAAGACGAACTTCTCCATGCTGGTGCCGCCCGAGGGCTTCGAGGGCTGGAAGGTCACCACCATCGGCGACGACATCGCATGGATCAAGCCTCACGCCGACGGCCGCATGTATGCCATCAACCCCGAGGCGGGGTATTTCGGCGTCGCATCGGGCACCAATCTGCACACCAACCCGAACTGCATGCGCTCGCTCGCACGCGACGTGATCTTCACCAACGTGGCGCTGACCGACGACGGCGACGTGTGGTGGGAAGGCATGGAGAAGGACACCGGTTTCGTGCCCGAGCACCTCATCGACTGGCAGGGCCGCGACTGGACGCCGCAGCTGGCCAAGGAGACAGGCGCGAAGGCCGCGCACCCGAATTCGCGCTTCACGGTGGCGGCGACCAACAACCCGGTGCTCGACCCGCAATGGAACGATGCCGAGGGCGTGCCCATCGACGCCTTCATCTTCGGCGGCCGCCGCTCCGGCACCGTTCCGCTGGTGACCGAGGCGCGCAGCTGGATGGAGGGCGTCTACATGGCCGCGACCATGGGCTCGGAGACCACGGCGGCGGCGTTCGGCGCGCAGGGCGTGGTGCGCCGCGACCCGTTCGCGATGCTGCCGTTCTGCGGCTACCACATGAGCGACTATTTCCAGCATTGGCTGGACATGGAGCACCGCCTCGAAGCGCTGGGCCACACCTTGCCGCGCATCTTCTGCGTCAACTGGTTCCGCAAGGACGCGCAGGGTCGCTTCGTCTGGCCGGGCTATGGCGACAACATGCGTGTGCTCAAGTGGATCATCGACCGCATCGAGGGCCGCGCCCAGGGGCAAGACACCTTGTTCGGCATTGCCCCGCGCTACGAGGAGATCAACTGGGCGGGGCTGGACTTCTCCGCGCAAGCCTTCGACACCGTGATGCGCATCGAGCCGGCCGAGTGGGAGGAGGAGCTGCGCCTTCACGATGCCCACTTCGCCAAGCTGGCCTGGCACCTGCCCGCCGAGCTGAGCGCCACCCGCGAGCGCTTCGGCCAGCGCCTGCAGGCGCTTGCGCAGGGCGCTTCGGCGCTCTAGAACCTCATCACGCCGGGCCGGTCCAGGCGGCGCTGGCTCGCCCTCGGGGGCGGGCTGGGCGCCGCCCGGCCCTGGGGGCGCTCAGTAATAGGGGAAGGGCACGGCCGCCCGCAACGGCGCGCGCACGGTGGCCAGGCGCGCCACGGGCGCGGCGGTCGTGTCGTCGCGCTCGTCTTCAGCGCGGGCAAAAGCCGCCTGCAGGTCGGCCATGACGCGCGGATCGGTGCGTGCGATGGCCCACAGCCGCTCGTCGGCGCGGCGCTGCGCCCGCGCGGCAGCCCAGGCGTCGAGCGCCTCGATCAGCCGGCCCGAGAAACGGCGCACCGTGCCGCCGAGCAGCACCAGGGCGACGAAGCCCAGCGCCCACAGGCCGGCCCAGGCGACGAGCAGATGGCCGTCGGCCCAGTTGGCAATGATCTGATCGGCCACCACGAAGACGGCCGAAACGATGGCGGCCAGCAGAAACGCCGCCAGGCCCCGTGCGGCCTCCCGCGAGGCCGAACCCGCGGCCGGTGCCGGGGTGGAAGAATGAACCCAGGTGTTCATGATCGACTCGCTTTCACAACATCCCCATCCGAAGCTGGATGGTCATCGGAGATTAGGGTTTACCCTGGTGTTTTTCCACTTTATCCTGGTGATTCCTATCATTCATGTTGGTGATGTATAGCCACCCGTTGCACCATGCCACCCGCCCCGCCGAACTTCCGCACGCTCGACCTGAACCTGCTGCGCGTGTTCGATGAGGTGATGGCCGAGCGCAGCCTCACCCGCGCGGCGCGCAAGCTCGNNCTGACGCAGCCCGCGGTCAGCAACGCGCTGCGCCGCCTGCGTGAGGCCCTGGGCGACGACCTGGTGCGCCGCAGCGGCGCGGGCGTGGCGCCGACGCCGCGTGCACTGGCCCTGTGGCCCGAGGTGCACGCCGCCCTGCAGGCCCTGCAGAACACCCTGGCGCCCAGCGGCTTCGACCCGGCCCGCGCGGTCAACAGCTTCGTGCTGGCCATGGCCGACGCCACGGCGGCCACGCTCATGCCGGCGCTGGTGGCCATCANNTCCGCCGAGGCGCCGCAGGTGTCGCTGCGGGTGGTGCCGCTGACCACGCGCGATCCGCGCCGCTTGCTCGAAGACGCGCAGGCCGACCTCGCGGTGGGCTACTTCNCCGCGCTGCTGGCTGACCTGGCCGTGCGCGAGCAAGGCGGCGAGGCGGTGAGCTTCGAGCACCGGCGGCTCTACGTCGGCGAATACGTCTGCGTGATGCGCCGCGATCACCCGCTGGCCAGCGGGCCGCTGACGCTGTCGCGCTACTGCGCGGCACGGCACCTGCTGGTGAGCTTTTCAGGCCGGCCCTGGGGTTTCGTGGACGAGGCGCTGGCGGCCGTGGGGCGCAAGCGGCGCATCGTGCTCACCGTCAACCAGTTCTTCACCGCCGGCCGGGTGGTGGCCAGCTCCGACCTGGTCACCGTGCTGCCGCGGCATTTCCTGCGCGAGACCGGCATGCGCGAGGCGCTGGTCACCCGCCCCCTGCCGTTCGCGGTGCCGCCCGTGCACGTGGAGGCGCTGTGGCTGCGCTCGCGCGGAGGCGATGCGGCGCACGCCTGGCTGCGCGAGGCGCTGCTGCGCGCCAGCGGGCAGGCTTTCGAGGCCTCCTGAGTGCCGAAGTCATTCAATAACAATAGCAAATAACGACCCATCTGCGCTGGAGTCGCCGGTAATTCTTTGAGAATCAGCCGCCCGGTGCCCTTCCGTCGCCGCCCCCACGCCACCACGCCCCCGCGCATGAAGATTCAACTGCTGTCGNACCTGCACCTCGAGGGCGACCCCGGCTACACCCCGCGCNCCGCGCCCGGCGCCGACCTGCTGGTGCTCGCCGGGGACATTGGCTCCTACCAGAACGGCTCGCGCCTGCGCGCGGCAGGCGATGCGGATTTCGGCCTTGCGCGCTTCAGCCCGCGGCACGGATGGCCCACGCCGGTGGTGTTCGTGCCCGGCAACCATGAGTACGACGGGCTGGACTTCGACGCCGCCCATGCCCGGCTGCAGGCCACCTGCGAACGCCTGGGGCTGATCTGGCTGGAACGCCGCAGCGTGCTCATCGGCGGCGTGCGCTTCATCGGCACCACCTTGTGGAGCGACTTCGACGCGCTGCTGCCCGAACGCGCGCCCCGCGGCCACACGCTCACCCAGGCCCGCGCACAAGCCCGCCACAAAGCCTTTCGCGCCGCCGACTTCTACCTGCGCAAGACCGGCACCACGCGCGGCGGCGCACCGTTTCTGTCCGAAGCCGTGCGTGGCCAGGCCTTGGTGTGTGAGCAGTGGTTGCGCAGCGCACTGGCGCAGCCCTTCGACGGGCCGACGGTGGTGGTCACCCACTTCGCCCCCAGCCTGCGCAGCGCCGACCCGCGCTACGGCCTGGTGCCGGGCACGGCGGGCTTCTGCAACCGACTCGACGATCTGCTGGGCGCCGCGCGCCTGTGGCTGCACGGCCATGTGCACTGCCGCGTCGATTACACCGAAGCCGGCTGCCGCGTGGTGGCCAACCCGCGCGGCTATGCGCACAAGCATGAGCAGGAGGGCTTCGACGCGCAGCGGCTGATCGACCTCGGACCGAAGAACTCACTTTGAAGAGTATCCATTGCGAACGTATGGATACACTAAAAGACTACGTAGACCTTATAGTGACTGCGCAGTCACATCGCAATCTTTCCGGTCTATGCGTCTTGCTGCGGTCGCGCCGGAGCTTCTTCAGGAGAGTCCCATGGATCACGCCGACACGTCCTGGTTTCATGCCGCCTTGCCCAAGCGCAGGCTTCTTCAGTGGAGCGCGGCCGCCGTCACGCTCGCCGCGCTGAGCGCCTGCGGCGGTGGCGACGACGACCATCCGCCCGACATCGTGGAGCTGGCGAAATCCGAGCCCGACCTGAGCATTCTCGTGGAGGCGGTGGTGGCCGCCGGCCTGGTCGACACGCTCAAAAGCCCCGGCCCCTTCACCGTGTTCGCGCCGACGAACGCGGCGTTTGCCGCGCTACTGACCGAGCTCAAGCTCACCAAGGAGCAGCTGCTGGCCAACAAGCCGCTGCTCACCGCGGTGCTGACCTACCATGTGCTCGTGGCCAAGGTGATGGCGGCGAACATCGCCTCGGGCAAGGCCGTCACCACGGTGCAGGGCGGCGTGTTCAAGATCGACACCGCCAACGGCGCCGTCATCACCGACGGGCGCAACCGCACCGCGCGCATCGTGCGCACCGACATCGCGGCCAGCAACGGCGTGGTGCACCTCATCGACCGCGTGCTGCTGCCGGCCGACAAGGACATCGTCGCCACCGCGCAAAGCCTGCCGGACTTCAGCATCCTCGTCGAAGCCGTGGTCGCCGCCGGCCTGGTCGACACACTCAAAGGCCCCGGCCCCTTCACCGTGTTCGCGCCGACGAATGCCGCGTTTGCCGCGCTGCTGGGCGAGCTCGGCATCACCAAGGAGGCGCTGCTGGCCAACACCGCGCTGCTGACGGCAGTGCTGACCTACCACGTGGTGCCGGGCCGTGTGCTCAAGGCCGACGTGCCCATCAACACCCCCATCCGCACTGTGCAGGGCCAGACCTTCAGCATCGACGCCATGCTCCGCATCACCGACCAGCGCGGCCGCATGGCCAGCATCGTCGCGACCGACTTGTTCACCAGCAACGGGGTGATCCATGTCATCGACAAGGTGATTCTCCCGGCCGCTTGAGGAAAAACCTGGGCGGCGGGGGCTGCCGCGCGACCACGTGCCGCTAGACTGTGCGCCACCATCCCAATCTGAGAGGAGAGGCGCCATGAACATCCTGCTCGCCGTCGACGGCAGCCCCTACACCAAGAAGATGCTGGCCTATCTGGTCACGCACAACGAAATCTTCAACGCCAGCGCGCAGTACACCGTGCTGACGGTGCAGCCGCCGCTGCCGCCGCGGGCGCGGGCGGCCGTGGGCAAGGACGTGGTCAACAACTACCACGCCGAGGAGGCGGAGAAGGTGATGGCCCCGGTGCGCAAGTTCCTCGACCGCCACGGCCTCGCGGCCAAGACCACCTGGAAGGTCGGCGCGGCCGGCGAGACCATCGCCAAGGTGGGCGCAGAGGGCAGGTTCGACCTCATCGTCATGGGCTCGCACGGCCACAGCGCGCTGGCCGGGCTGGTGCTGGGCTCGGTGGCCACCCAGGTGCTGGCGCACTGCAAGGTGCCGGTGCTGCTGGTGCGCTGAGCACCCGCCGGCAGGTTGGAATTAGCGCGCCTGCAGGCCCTCGAAACAGGTGGACATCACCATGTCCACGATCTGCGCGTCGCTGAACTGGCCTGAGGTCTTGAGGAACTCGAGCACCGGGTCACAGGCGCGGGCATACAAGGTGTAGAGCACGGCCAGCGGCGGCAAGCCCGGGTTGATGCTGCCNTCGCGCTGCGCGGCCTCGATCCACGCGCCCAGCCGGTCGCTGATTTCGATCAGCCCGTTCATGTAGTCCGCGCTGTTCATCAGGGTGGCGCGCAGCGTGGAGTTCTGGCTGGGCAGCGAAGGCATTTCGCCGGCGAGCTGCACCTCCATCGTCCAGCGGGCCACGGCCTTGATGCTCTCCAGCGGCGACGCGTCGGCTGGCAAGCCCGCGAGAAAGGCCTGCGCGCGCCGCATCACCCGCACCATGGCCGCACAGGCAAGGTCTTCCTTGCTGGGGAAATGCTTGTACAGGCTGGCCTTGGCAATGCCGACCTCGGCGGCGACCTCATCCACCGTCATGGCATCAAAGCCCTTTTCGGCCAGCAGGCGGTTGACGGCCGCGATGATCGCGTCCTCGCGCGCCTGCAGCATCTGGGCTTTGAACGAGGGCTTGGCGCGGGCCGGGGCGAGAGCGGTGTCGGTCATGGTGCATGGATTGTAGAACCGCGGGTATGGCCCTTGCACGCAGCGGCTGAAATATGACCCCTTGGTCACTCCGGTCGCTGGCGTGGGCGGCCGCGCCCCGGCGGCGGTTCAGCGCGCGGCGGCCGGCTGGGCTGCGGGGTCGAGCACGCGGCCGGCGGCCTCGCCGATGGCCCGGGTCAGCGCATCCAGCACGTCCGAGGCGAGGTTCCAGCAATGCCAGTACAGCTGCACCGGCAGCGTCTGCCCGGGCAACAGGTTCACCAGCTCGCCGCGCTCGACGGCCGGGCGCACCAGCAGCTCGGGCACCACGCTCACCCCNCAACCGGCCAGCAGCGCCTGCAACTGACCTTGCGAACTGGGCACGAAACTGCGGCCCACGGCCACCCGCGAGCCCNNGAAGGCGCGCTGCACGAACTCGGCCGGGATGTCGTCCTTGCGGTTGAAGGCCACGAAGGGCAGGCGGCTGAAGTTGTGCGGCGTGAGGCCTTTGGGCGCATGGTGGGCGGCGTAGTCGCGCGCGGCCACGGCCACGTAGTGCATGGCCCCCAGCGGCACGAGCTTGCAGCCGCGCAGCGGCTGCGCGAGCGTGGTCACGCAGCCCAGCACCTGGCCCGAGCGCAGCCACTCGTGGGTGAAGTCCTGGTCGTCGGTGATGATCTCCAGCGCCAGCCCNTCACGCACCAGCGGCCCCAGTGGCTCGAGCGCCCAGGTGGCGATGCTGTCGGCATTGATGGCGATGGCCACGCGCTCCTCCTCGCGCGCGCCGGCCCGGCTGCCGGGNGTGAGCTCGCGCAGGTCGCGCTCAAGGTCTGCGCGCAGCAGGCGCATCTGCTGCGTGTGCTTGAGCAGCAACTGCCCAGCGGGCGTGGGTTTCAGCGGGCGGCTGCGCACGATGAGCACCGTGCCCACCTGGGCCTCGAGTGCGCGCAGCCGCTGCGACACCGCCGACTGCGTGATGTTGAGCCGCTGCGCCGCGCGCTCGAAGCCCGACTCCTCCACGATGGCGGCCAGACACTCGAGGGCGTCGGGATCGTAGGTGCTCATAAGTAGTTCATCTAATCAATACGGCGTCTATTTAATCTGGCTTTTCTTCTGCCGTCCAGCGCGCGACACTTGCCGCGTTGTTTTTTCCTCATCAGTTTTCAGGGGCACGGTCATGAAAGTCGTCATTCTGGGTGCGGGCATCATCGGCGTGAGCACCGCGTGGCACCTGCTCGAGCGCGGGCACGAGGTGGTGGTGGTGNACCGGCAGGCGGATGCCGCGCTGGAGACGAGCTTTGCCAACGCCGGCCAGATCTCGGTGAGCTACTGCGAGCCCTGGGCCAACCGCGAGGCGCCGCTCAAGGCGCTCAAGTGGATGTTCAGCAAGGAAGCGCCGCTGCTGTTCCGCCCCACGCTGGACCCCGCGCAATGGGCCTGGGGCCTGCGCTTCCTCGCCCAGTGCAACGACGCGGCCTTCGAGCGCAATGTGCGCCAGCTCGTCGCGCTGGGTGCCTACAGCCATGCCGCGCTCAAGGACGTGGTGCGGGCCACCGGCATCGAATACCAGCGGCTCGAACGCGGCATCGCGCACTACTACACCGACGCCCATGCCTTCGAGGAGGCCGCCCGCGCGGCCGAACTGATGCAGCGCCATGGCGTGTCGCGCCGGGTGGTCAGCCGCGAGGAGTTGCTGCGCATCGAACCGGCGCTGGCGCACTGCACCGAGCCCATCGTGGGCGGCACGTTCACGCCCTCGGACGAGTCGGGCGATGCGCGGTTGTTCACCCAGGCGCTGGCGCAGCGCTGCGCCGCACGCGGTGCGCAATTCCTGTGGCAGCACGATGTGCTGCGGCTGCAGGCCGAGGGCGGTGCGCTGTCGCAGGTGCTGCTGCACGACCGCCTCACCGGCCAGCGGCGCAGCCTCAAGGCCGACGCCACCGTGGTGGCCTGCGGCAGCTACAGCGCACCGCTGCTGCGCCAGGTCGGCGTGCGCCTGCCGATCTACCCGGGCAAGGGCTACAGCGCGACCTTCCGCATCCGCCGCCCCGAGGCCGCGCCCACGGTGAGCCTGCTCGACGACAGCGTGAAATGCGCCATGAGCCGTCTGGGCGACACCTTGCGCATTGCCGGCACCATCGAGGTGGGCGGCTGGGACACGTCGCTCAATAACGCCGTCTCCCGGGCGCGCTGCGAGATGCNNCTCGCGCGCCGCGTGGAGCAGGTGTTCCCGGGCGTGTGCGACCTCTCCGAGCCCAACTACTGGGCGGGCCTGCGGCCGGCGACGCCGACGAACATCCCCTTCATCGGCCGCACCCGGGTGGCCGGCCTGTGGGTGAATGCCGGGCACGGCACGCTGGGCTGGACGCACGGGGCGGGTTCGGGCAAGGCGCTGGCCGAGCTGATGAGCGGCGAGACGCCCGCGCTGGCGTTCGGCTTCCTCGGCGCCGCCGCCCCGAGCGGTGGGCGCACGCCGCTGCGCACGGCGTCGGCCTGATCGCTGTCCCTGGGCAACACTGAACGAGTCCCTCGCGCGTCATCGCGCGAACTTGTTCAGCGTTGTCCTTATTTTTGCGCTGGACGAACAGATTGCGCTTGGCGTCTTCGGGGTAGGCGAAGGTCACGCGGCCGTTCTGCACCTTGCCCAGCAGCAACATGCTGGGCGTGACGGCGTCCTTGTCGTCCACCGTGAAGGGCTTCTCCCAGGTGGCGACCACGCCGTAATAGGGCTTGGGGATGTTCTCGAGCGCGTGCTTGATCGACTCGCCGGTGAGTTTTCCGTCGCGCACGGCGAACAGGGCGTAGAGCAGCAGGTAGGTGGTGTCGTAGGACTGGGCGGCGGCCACCGGCACCGTCAGCCGGGTGTTGAACTTGCGCGCATAGGCGCTCAGGAAAGAGGCCCGGCGCTCGTTGCTGGGCTCGGCGATGAAGGTCTGCGCCACCAGCGTGCCTTCNCCGGCGTCCTTCGCGCCGTCGATGAAGAACGGGAAGGACAGCGTCCACGGCCCGATCAGCGGCACCTTCCAGTTGAGCTCCTTACGGCCCAGGGCGATGACGGCGTTCTCCGGCCCGACGGTGTAGGGAATGATGACGTTGGCGCCGGCGTCGCGCGCAGCCTTCAACTCCTCGCGCAGGTCCTGCACGCCGAGCTTGAAACGGGCCACAAACACCGGCTTGAGCTTGCGCGCCTCGAGCGCCGCGAGCACGTCCTTGTAGCCCGCCTCGCCGTAGCCGGTGGTGTCGGCGAAGACGGCCACCTTGTCCCAGCCGCGCTTGAGCGCGTCTTCCACCACGAAGGGNGCCTGCAGCGCGTCGCGCGCGGAGGTGCGGAAGATGTAGCTCTGCGGGCCGGGGTACTTGGCGGTGAGCGGGGTGCCGGTGGCGCAGGGGATGATGAGCGGAATCTTGCCGTCCTGGAACACGTCGAGCGCTTTCTGCGCCACGCCCGTGTTGCAATAACCGATGGTAGCGACCACGCCCTCCTTGGCCAGTTCCTCGGCCGCCTTGCGCCCGGTGTCGGGGTCGCCCTTGTCGTCCTTGACCACGAGCTGCAGCGGCCGGCCGAGGTAACCGCCGACCGCGTTGATCTCATCGACCGCGAGCTTCACCCCGTTGGTCATGGGCACGCCGAAGTCCGACGAGGGGCCGGTGATCGGCCCGACCAGCCCGATCTTCAGCGGTGCCGCCG
Source organism: Burkholderiaceae bacterium (assembly GCA_013693755.1). Taxonomy (GTDB): domain Bacteria; phylum Pseudomonadota; class Gammaproteobacteria; order Burkholderiales; family Burkholderiaceae_C; genus Tibeticola. Next base: position 1,216,292 of record CP059256.1, on the reverse strand, counting down.
CCTGGGCATGCACCCAGCACGGTGCCAGCGCCAGTGCCAACGCGGCCAGTGCGCCGCGCAAGCCCGCGCGGCGGGCATCGGCCGGGCCCATGTCGTGGTGAATCTGCATCGTTTGCCTCGTGAGCGTGTGAAAAACGTCACGAAGTGTAGCCTGTGTGACAGGCCCAGGACCACACATGACCCCGCCGCGCACCGGCCACCGGCCCAGTCGGCCGCGCCTCACTTGCCGATGCAAAAGCGCGAGAAGATGACGCCGAGCAGGTCGTCCGCGCCGAAGGCACCGGTGATTTCGTTGAGCGCGTTCTGCGCCAGCCGCAGTTCCTCGGCCAGCAGTTCGAGGCCAGGGCTGGGCGCGTCGAGTTCGGCCTGCGCCGCGTCGAGGTGGCCGCGCACCCGGGCCAGCGCTTGCAGGTGCCGCTCGCGGGCGATGAACAGCCCCTCGGGCGCCGCCTGCCAGCCCACGGCCTCGAGCAGCCGCGCGCGCAAGGCGTCCAGCCCNTCGCCGGTGCGGGCCGAGAGCACCACGCCCGAGCGCTGCGCAGCCGCCGGCAGCGCCGCCGAGGCGGGCAGGGCGTCGCGTTTGTTCCAGACGTCGATCACCGGCACGTTTTCAGCGATTTTCTGCCGCAACCCCAGCGTGATCCGGTCTTCTTCTGCTCTGTATTCAGGAGCATCCAGCCGGGTGAGGTCGTGCAGGAACAGCACCGCGTCGGCGGCTTCGATGTGGCCCCAGGCGCGCTCGATGCCGATGCGCTCGACCTCGTCCTCGCTCTCGCGCAGGCCGGCGGTGTCGAGCACGTGCAGCGGCACGCCTTCGATCTGGATGGTCTGCCGCACCACGTCGCGGGTGGTGCCCGCCACCGGCGTGACGATGGCCAGTTCCGCCCCGGCCAGCGCATTGAGCAGCGAGCTCTTGCCCGCATTCGGCTGGCCGGCGATGACCACGTGCATGCCCTCGCGCAGCAAAGCGCCCTGGTGGGCGCGCGCGTGCACGCACTGCACCTGCTCGCGCAGCGCCGCAAGCTGGCCGCGCGCATCGGCCTGCTGGAGAAAGTCCAGCTCTTCCTCGGGGAAATCCAGCGTGGCTTCGACCAGCATGCGCAGATGCACCAGCGCCTCGCGCAGCGCCCCGATCTCGGCCGAGAACGCNCCGCTGAGCGAGCGCGCCGCGCTGCGGGCGGCGGCTTCGGTGCTGGCGTCGATCAGGTCGGCGATGGCCTCGGCCTGCGCAAGGTCGATCTTGTCGTTGAGGAAGGCGCGCTCGGTGAACTCGCCCGGCCGCGCCAGCCGCAGGCCGGGCAACCGCGCGCTGCCGCGGGCGGGGTCGATCTCGACGGCGGCGGCCAGGCAGCGTGCGAGCAGCAATTGCAGCACCACCGGCCCGCCGTGGGCCTGGAGCTCCAGCACATCCTCGCCGGTGTAGGAATGCGGCGCCGGAAAGAACAGGGCCAGCCCCTGGTCGATGGGCCGGCCCTCGGCGTCGAGAAAGGGCAGATACGTCGCCTCGCGTGGTCGCAGGCTGCGGCCACAGAGCGCGCGCACCAGCGGCTCGAGCCCGGTGCCCGACACCCGCACGATGCCCACCGCCCCGCGACCGGGCGCGGTGGCAATGGCCGCAATGGGCTCGCGCGGCGCAGGTGCGGGCGGCAACGGGGCGCCATGCCAGCGCGCGCAGCGGGCTCAGCCGCCCTTGCGCGCCTGGGCAATCAGCGCGTCGGCCACCTGCAGCGAGCGCTCCAGGCTGCCGGCGAGCGTGCCGTCGGTGTAGTAGCGCCCGGCGATGCCCAGTGCAGGCACGCCTTCGACCTTGTAGGCGTCCGTCAGTTGGGTGGCGCGGCGCAGCTTGGTGGACACGCCGAAGGACTTGGCAATGTCGTTGTACTTGGCCATGTCCACGCCCTGCTTGGCGAGCCAGTCGGCGGTGGCCTTCTCGCCCGCGAGGTTGAGGCGCTGGCGGTGAATGGCGTCGAAGGCCTTGGGATGCAGGTCGTCGAGCCGGCCCATGGCTTCGAGCGCGAAGTACAGCCGCTGCTTGTTCTCGAAGTCGCCGATGAATGGCACCGGCACGCGCCGCAGCACCACGTCGGCGGGCAGCTTGCGCGCCCAGGCTTCGAGCACCGGCTCGAACGCCGCGCAGTGCGGGCAGTTGTAGGAGAAGAACTCCAGCACCTCGATCTTGCCGGCGGGCACGTCGCTGGGTTGCTGCTTGTCGAGCACCAGGTAGTCCTTGCCGGCCTTGATGGCGGGGTCTGCGCCCGCAGCGCGCCCGCAAAGCCCAGGGCGCCGAGCGCCAGCGAAAAGTCACGTCGTTTCATGAAGGGGTTTCTCCTGTGCGTCGATGGAGTGACGATGGGGCTCGAAGTTCCCGGCGCGCCCGGGGGCTGAGAGGGCATTGGGCGTGCTTTGGGGCGTCACGGCGGGCATGACAGATTTGCTCTCAGCCTCTCGGTGCGTGGGGGCCATCGGGCGGGTCGGATCGGTTCGCGGGCCCTCAGCGCTGCACGCGCACCAGGGCCGCGTCGAAGCCGGCGCCGGCGAGGCGTTCCTTCACGCGCTCGGCGGCGTCGAGGGAATCGAACGGGCCCACGCGCACGCGGTAGACCACGCGGCCGGCCTGTTCGCGCTCGCTCACCCGCGCTTCCACGCCTTGCAGGGAGAGCTTGGCGCGCTGGGCTTCGGCATCCTCGGGCGTGCGGAACGCCCCGGCCTGCACGAAGTAGGCGAAGGGGTCGGCCGTCGTGGCTGGCGCCGCCGACCTGCGGCCGCGCCGGCCTTGGCCTTGGCCAGATCGCCCAGCGGGTCGGCCGACGGCGTGGGGGCCGGCCGCGCGGTTTCGCTGCGGGTGGCGGGTGGGGCCTCGGCCCGCGCGGGGCTGCTGGCCGCGGCACTGGCGGCGCGGCCCGGGGCTGCGACGGCCACCGGCGCGGAGGCTTTGGATTCGGGGGCTGCCGCGGCGGCCGCCGATGCGGCCGAGGCGGGGCGGGCCGGGTTGCGACCGGCCAGGGGGCGTTGGGGTCCCAGTCCTTGCTCTTCTGCGCGTCGGCCGCGCCGCCGTTCTTCTGCACCGCGCCGCGGTCCATGAAGGGCACGGGCACCCGCATGACGTAAACCGCCACCGCCAGCGCCAGCGCCAGGCCGATGACGACGCCGATCACCAGCCCGAGAAACGTGCCGCCGCGTTGGGTGTGCCTCATGATGTGCCTCGCCTCCTCACATGCGGGTGGGGGCTGACACGCCCAGCACCGCCAGCCCATTGTGCAGCACCTGTGCGCACGCGGCGACGAGGGCCACGCGCGCGGTACGCAGGGCCGCGTCGTCGACCAGGATGCGCTCGGCGTCGTAGTAGCTGTGGTAACTCGCGGCGAGCTCGCGCAGGTAGAAGGCCACGTCGTGCGGCGCGAAGCCCTCGGCCGCGCCGCTGAGCACTTCGGGGTACTTGGCCAGCTGCAGCATCAGGGCCTGGGCCGCCGGGGTGTTGAGCGGGCTCAGGTCGGCGTCGGCCAGGCGGGCCGTGTCGCCGCCGCCCTCCCGCCACGCGGCGAGCACCGAGTGAATGCGCGCGTGGGCATATTGCACGTAGTACACCGGGTTATCGTTGTTCTTCTGCACCGCCAGGTCGACGTCGAAGGTGTATTCGGTGTCGGGCTTGCGGCTGAGCAGGAAGAAGCGCACCGCGTCCTTNGAGGTCCACTCGATCAGGTCGCGCAGCGTCACGTAGCTGCCCGCGCGCTTGGAGATCTTCACCTCCTCGCCACCGCGCACCACACGCACCATGGTGTGCAGCACGTAGTCGGGGTAGCCCTGCGGAATGCCCAGGCCGAGCGCCTGCAGGCCCGCTCGCACCCGCGCGATGGTGCCGTGGTGGTCCGTGCCCTGGATGTTGACCACCTGGTGAAAGCCGCGCTCCCACTTGGTGACGTGGTAGGCCACGTCGGGCACGAAATAGGTGTAGCCGCCGTCGGACTTGCGCATCACGCGGTCCTTGTCGTCGCCGTAGTCGGTGGTCCTGAGCCACAGCGCGCCGTCGGCCTCGTAGGTTTTGCCCGAGGCGACGAGGCGCTGCACCGTCTGCTGCACCCGGCCGCTGGTGTAGAGGCTGCTTTCGAGGTAGTACTGGTCGAAGCGCACGGCAAAGGCCTGCAGGTCCAGGTCCTGCTCGTGGCGCAGGTAGGCCACGGCGAACTGGCGGATGCCATCGAGGTCGTTCACGTCACCGCTGGCGGTGAAGGCGCGGTCGTCGGCATGCACGGTCTTGCCGGCGAGGAAATCGGCGGCGATGTCGGCGATGTAGTCGCCGTTGTAGGCGGCCTCAGGCCACTCGGCATCGCCCGGCTTGAAGCGCGCGCGCAGCTGCACCGAGCGCGCCAGCGTCTCGATCTGCACGCCGGCATCGTTGTAATAGAACTCGCGCCAGACGCTGTGCCCCTGCGTCTCGAGCAGATTGCAGATGGCGTCGCCCAGCGCCGCCTGGCGGCCGTGGCCCACGTGCAGCGGGCCGGTGGGGTTGGCCGAGACGAATTCCACCAGCACGCGCCGGCCGGTGGCGGCACGCCGGCCGTAGGCAGCGCCGGCCTGCAGCACCTCGCGCACGCCGTGCTGCTTGGCCGCGGGCTGGAGGCGGATGTTGATGAAACCGGGCCCGGCAAGCTCCACGTCCTGCACCCAGCGGGCGAACTCCGGCGTGGCGAGCAGGCGCGCGCGCAAGGCCTCGCCGAGCTCGCGCGGGTTGCGCTTGAGCGGCTTGGCCAGTTGCATGGCCGCGGTGCAGGCCAGATCCCCGAGCGCGGCGACCTTGGGCGACTCGAACGCCGCACGCACGCCCGCACCGGGCGAAAGTTCATCCAGGCTGCGCGCCAGCGCGCCCAGCAGTTCTTGTTTGACGAAAAGCATCGGCGGATTTTACGGGGCGAGCTTTTTCTGCAGGAACTCCGCCACCCCCATCGTCGGGTCGAGCGCGTACGGCGCGAAGCCCACGCGGGTGTAGAGGCGGCGCGCGGCCGTGTTGCCGCTGAGCACCTCGAGCGTGAGCTTGCAGGCGCCGCGCGCGCGGGCGATGCGTTCGACCTCTTCGAGCAGGCGCTCGCCGATGCGTCGCCCGCGGTGGCTGGCGAGCACCACCACGTCGTGCACGTTCACCAGCGGCCGCGCGGCGAAGGTGGAGAAGCCCTCGAAGGCATTGACCAGGCCCACGGGGGCGTCACCGTCGTAGGCGAGCACGCTGAAGGCGTCGGCCCGCGCGGCCAGTGCGCGCACGAGGTGTTCGCGGGCATAGGCCGACAGCGGCGCTCCGCCGCCGGCCGGGTCGCGGGCGTAGGCGTCGAGCAGGGCGAGCAGGTCGCGCGCGTGGGTGGGGTTGGCGTAGTCGGCGCGCAGGACGCGCAACGCAGGAGGGATGGACGCGGTCATGGGTGCGGAGTGTCGCCGCTTTTTGGCATGATGCGCGCCATGCCTGCGCCGCGCACCCACGCCCCGTCGATTTCCTGCGTCATGCCCGCCTACAACGAGGCGGCGAACCTGCCGCGCGTGGTGCCGCAGGTGCTGCAGGCGCTGCGTGCGCTGAGCCCGCAGGTGGAGCTGATCGTGGTGGACGACGGCAGCCGCGACGACACCGCGGCGGTGGCGCGTGCGCTGTGCGCGCAGCATGCGGAACTGGTGTTCGTGCAGCTCTCGCGCAACTTCGGCAAGGAGGCCGCGCTCACTGCCGGGCTGGATGCGGCGCAGGGCGAGGTGGTGGCGCTGATCGACGCCGATGGCCAGCACCCGCCGGCGCTGCTGGCCGAGATGCTCGCCCGGTGGCGCGACGGCAGCGACGTGGTGTATGCCGTGCGCCGCACGCGCGAGNACCAGACGCGGCTGCACGCCAGCCTGACCGACGTGTTCTACCGCCTCATCAACTGGGGCAGCCGGGTGCGCATTCCGGCGCACGCGGGCGACTTCCGGCTCATGGACCGCGCGGTGGTGGAGGCGCTCAAGCGCCTGCCCGAGCGCAACCGCTTCATGAAGGGGCTGTACGCCTGGGTGGGGTTTCAGAGCACGGCCATCGACTACGAACCGCTGCCGCGCACGGCCGGCGCGAGCAGCTTCGGGCTGCGTGGCTCGTTTGCGCTGGCGCTGACCGGGATGCTGGCGTTCTCCACCGCGCCACTGCGGGTGCTGACGCTGGCCGGGCTGAGCCTGTCGCTGATCGCGCTGGGCTATGGCGCTTGGGTGGTGGTGGAGTATTTCGCCTGGGGCATCAAGGTGCCGGGCTATGCCACGCTGGTGGTGGCGCTGATGTTCTTCAGTGGCGTGCAGTTGCTCTCCATCGGCGTGCTGGCCGAGTATGTGGGCCGCATCTATGAAGAGGTCAAGCAGCGCCCGGCCTACCTGGTGCGCGAGCAGACCGGCACGNGGCTGGCCGCGGCGTCGGCCGGCCGCGCTGCGGCGCAAGCGCCGCTGGCGCCGTGAAGCGCAGCCTCGTCTGGTTCGTGCTGGTGGGCGTGGCCGCGGCGCTCACGCACATGGGCGTGTTCGCCTGGGCGCAGCCGCATCTGTGGCCGGAGCTGGCCAACGCGCTGGGATTCGGCGTGGCCTTCTTCGTGAGCTTTGCCGGCCACCGGCTGCTGAGCTTTTCGGATGCGGGCACCACCGTGGCGCAGAGCTTCACGCGCTTTCTGGCCACGGCCCTGGCGGGTTTCGTGGCCAACGAGGTGGTGTTCATCGCGCTGCTGCGCGGCCTGGACGTGCCCGGGCTGCTGGCCCTGTTCGTGGCGCTGGTGGTGGCCGCGGGCCAGACCTTCGTGCTCAGCCGTTACTGGGCGTTCCGGCGCTGAANNCCCGGCCGAGCGGTAGAGCGACCAGCCGTGACCGCGCTTGACGAGCGCCCAGCCGCGCTGCCAGTCGCCCGCGGGGTGGCTGTTGGCCACCACCAGCCACTGACCCGGGCGCTGCGCGGCTGCGGCCAGCACCTCGGGCGACTGCAGCACCTGCGCGGCGGTGGCGGGCTCGAAGTCGCCGGATTCGAACAGCTCGCGCGCCCAGTTGTCGCCCGCGGTGCGGCGCAGCGTGGGCCAGTCCTGCAGCACCACGAAGGGCCGCGGCGTGCGCACGTAGAACGGCAGGTCGTAGGGGTAGCCGCCGAGCACGTAGACCGTGTCCTGCGGGCCCAGCAGGTATTCCAGCGTGGGCGCGATGTCGTGCGCGCGCTTGTCGCGCGTAAGAAGGTTGGCCAGCGGATCGATGGCCAGCGCCAGGCCCACCGCGGCGATGCACAGCGCCGCGAACACCCGCGGCGCCCCGCCGCGCGCGCTGAACACGCGCTGCCAGCCCAGGGCGGCGAGCACGGCCAGCGGCGGCAGCACCGGCAGCACGTAGCCCACCAGCTTGGACCGCGGCACCGAGAAGAAGCCGACGATCACCACCACCCACAGAATGAGCAGCCAGCGCACCGTGCGTGCTTTGTTTTCGATAGCATCTTCTGACCGCTTGACGCTGGGGAACCCGGAGAANAACACCCACAGCAGCCACGGGAAGAACAGCGCGAGCAGCGCCACGCCGTAGAACCACCACGGGTGCGCGTTGTTGAAGGTGGTGGCCCGAAAGCGCTGGAACTGCTGGGTGCCGAACAAATAATCCAGCAGCCCGGGGTAGTGCTGCTGCGCCAGCCAGAACCAGGGCACGGCGACCAGGGCGAACAACAGCAGGCCGCTGAGCCACGGCAGGTGCAGCATCTTGCGCCACTGGCCGGTCAGCACGAGCCAGAAGAAGATCACCCCGCCCGGCAGCACCACGCCGATCAGCCCCTTGCCCAGCACGCCCAGCGCGCAGGCGACGAAGCCCAGGCGCGCCAGAGCCGCGTGCGGGCGCTCGCCGTGCAGAAAGGCGAAGGCGAACAGCCAGATGGCGGTGGCGATCCAGGCGGCCACCAGCATGTCGTGGTTCACATACTGGCCGCCGAGCAGGAAGGCCAGGCTGGTGCCGAACATCACCGCGGCGCGGCGCGCGAACGCCTCGGCGCTGGCCTGTGGCGCCAGCGCCGGCGCGAGTGCGCGCGACGCCAGGTACACGCCCAGCAGCATCAGCCCGGCGTGCAGCGCGGGCACCAGCCGCGCCGCCCAGGCGTTTTCGCCGAACACGGCCATGCTCGCCGCCTGCAGCCAGTGCAGCAGCGGCGGCTTGTGGAAGAACGGCAGGCCCGCGAGCCGCGGCGCCAGCCAGTCGCCGCTTTGCAGCATCCAGCGGCCGACCTCGGCGTAGCGCCCCTCGTCGGGAATGGCCAGCGGGCGCAGCGCCGCCATCACCAGCAGCAGGCCCCAGAGCGCGGCCAGCAGCAGGGCGGAGCGCCGGCGGTCGGAAAGGTTCTGAAACATGGGGCGCGAGTGTAGGGGCGCGCGGCTTAGCGCAGGCTGAGCGGGGAATAGCCGCCGACCCGGCTGCGCGGCACGCTGCGCAGGCGAGCGATCTAAGGCAGCGCTGAATAAGTCCCTGCGATGACGCGCGCCTGGCCGCGGGATGGGATGCGAGGCGCAAAGCGCAGACATAGCGGGGGCTATGGCGAGCATTTGTGACGACGCAGACCGCCCGAGGTCAGGATGCGCGGCGCGCAAGGGACTTGTTCAGCGTTGCCCTCACCCGTCCGCGCAGCGGCCAGGGGCTCAATGAGACGGGAACGGCGCGGGCCCGTTCACCCGGCTTCAGCACCGCACACCAGGGCCAAGCCGGGCGCGCGCAGGGCGGCGCCGGCGGCGTCGCTGGCGAGCCAGCGGAACTCGGCCTCGCGCGCGGTGGCGATACCATCGGCGGCGTCATGGGCGAAGCCGGGCGCGCCGGGGTGGCACATGAGGACGGTGCCGTCCTCGACGTGGGCGAGCCAGTGGCGCATGCGCGCGTCGAAACCGGCCTCGCCGCCGGAAAAGTCCGACACCCCCGCGAGCCAGCGCACCACCGGCACGTCGGCCTGCGCGGCCAGCGCGCGCAGCCGGCCCGCGCCCAGCGCGGCGATGACGCGGCCCTTCGCATCGCGCAGCGCGCTCGGCGCCTCGGAGATGCGCAGCCACGGCCGCTGGGTGCGGTAGCGCGCGGCGAGCACCTCGATGAGCGCCTCGCGAATGCCGGCGAACTGCTGCACATGCTGGTGGCCGTCCACATGGTCCGGTGGGCCGCCCCAGTGCGCTTCGAAGGCGTCGAGCTGGCGTTCGATGACCGCGCGGGCGGCGACGCGGTCGAAACCGCCGAGCAGCGCGCGCAGCATGGCGCGCTCGAGCGACAGGCCGTACCCGGCGGCAACAGCGAAGGGNCTGGTCCAGTCCAGATGCAGGCCGACGTCGATGGGGTGCTTTGCGCGCAGCGCGCGCAGCACCGGCGCATCCTGCGGCCAGCGCGGCGAGAGCACCATGACGCTGGTGGCGGTGAGGCGCGCCTGGGCCGCCAGCGCCTCGATGCCGCGCGAGACGCTCTCGCTCAGCGCGTAGTCATCGGCACAGAGCACGATGCGGCGCACGGCGACGCGGCGCGGCTCAGCGCCCATAGCCACGCGCCAGAAACACCGCCGCCAGCGGAATCAGCGGCATGAGGTGCGCCTGCCACATCACCAGGCGGCGCACCCGCGCCACCTCGGCGGCTTCGGGCAGGCGGCCGTGAGCGTCCAGCGCGCGCCGCCAGCGCCGGAACGCCAGCGTCGGCGGTACCGACAGGCCGGCGATCAGCACGAACAGCGTGAGCTTCACATGCAGCAGCGGGTTGGCCCAGTACCAGGCGCTGCCCTTGGCGCCCCAGTACACCCGCAGCAGGCCGGTGGCGAGCACCAGCAGCGCCGAGAGGCCGTAGATCAGGTCNACCCGCACCAGCCTGCGCAGCACCGCGGCGTTGAGCCACTCGCTGCGGCACAGCGCGGCCTCGCTGCTGAGGAACACCACCAGCGCGAGGATGGCCGTCAGGTGGGCGTAGGCCAGCAGGGCTTCGAGCATCATGGTGGGGAGCTTAGCGCGGGTTGGGCGGGGCGCGGTGCGCAGGGCCTTGCGGCGGCGCTCAGCCTCCGGCGGGCTGGATGATGCGGGCGCGCAGGGTTCGAGCCCGCCTTGTCAGGGCAGCGGCGCATCCACCGGGCCGACGATCTGCCAGCCCCAGCCCTGCGCGGTGCGCGGCAGATCGTGCGGGCCCTGCCCGGGCGGCCAAAGCTCGAGCACCGGCGTGCTCGCCAGCTCGCCGGGCGCCACCCAGGGGCTGAGCGCGGGGTTGCGTTCGATGAGCACGCGCGGCCAGCCCGGCAGGTGCAGCGCCAGCGCCTGCATGGGCGCCGCCGGCCCGCTGATGAGGCTGACCCGCCCACCGAGCGCGGGCAGGGCCTGCGCGCGCAGTTCGGCGGCCAGCGCCTCGGCCGGGAAGCGGCACCAGTGCTCGGGGCCGAAGGGGTGCAGGCCGCGCGGCGAACGGTCCCAAGTGTGGGCCATCAGCAGCGCCTGCACCAGCACGAAGGCGCCCACGGCGGCACGGCCGACCCGCGGGCGGCGCAGCCGGTCNTCACCCAGGCGCAGCGCCAGCAGCACCGCCGGCGGGGCGAGAAAGGCAAAGCCCGCCGCCCACTGCGTCTGTAACGCGGCGCCGCCCACCAAGCCGAGCGCAAGCATGACCAGCGGCGGCAGCAGCGCCCAGCTGTAGAAGAACACGCGGGCGGCGACCGCCGGCGGCGCGGTGCGCCCCTCCGCGCGCGTCTCTGCACGGCTCTCTGCGCGCTCCCGNGCATGGGCCCCATTGCCCCGGCGGCTGCGGGAGAGGACCGCCAGCGCCAGCAGGAACAGCCAGGCCGGCAGCGCGCGGTTGAGGCCCCAGTCGGCCGCCCAGCGGGCGACCGCGGCGCGCGCGAGGCCGCCCGTGTCAGCGGCGAAGGCCACGCCGCGCGCGTAGTCCAGCGGGGTGTGCGCCGCTTGCGCCAGCCACCACAGGTGCGGCGACACCACCAGCAGCGCCACGCCGGCTGCCAGCGCTGCGCCCCGNCGGTGCAGCGGCGATCTCCACATCTCCAGCGCGAGGAACAACCAGCCCACGCAGGCGGCGGCCAGCACGTACTGGTATTTGGTGAGCAGGGCCAGCCCCGCGACCAGCCCCAGCAGCGCCCAGTCACGCAGAGACGGCCGGTGCAGCAGCCGCCAGCTCAGCCAGGCGCTTACCGCCACCCACAGCATGAGCAGGGTGTTGTGGTTGTAGTAGTGCAGCCGCTGGCTGTAGAAGGCCATGCACAGCGCCGCCGCCACCGCCACCCAGGCGCTGCGCGGGCCCAGCGCCTCGCGCACCACCGCGGCCAGGAAGCCCAGCGCGGTGAGCGTGAGCGCCGCGCCCAGCGCATACGTCAGCGCGGCCGAGGGGCCGAAGAGCTGCACCGCGGCCCAGGCGAGCCAGGTCGGCAGCGGCGGGTGTTTGTAGTAGCCCCATTCGAGTGAGCGCAGCCAGCTCAGCTGTTCGAGGTTGTCGTAGGGCGGGGTTTCCGCCACGTAGGCGCGCAGCGCCAGCCAGGCCGAAGCCCAGATGGCCAGCGCCAGGCCCACGATCCAGGGGCGTGCCGGGTGCGCATCGGCGCGCGGCCAAGCGCGCGGCAGGGCGGCGCCCGCACGGGGCGTCATTGACGGTTCCGACACGATGCGTACACGGTTGTCACGAGATGAAACCGCGCGATGCTAGCAGCGTCGCGCGATTCGCGTGTGACCCTAAATCCGGCCGTTGGGCATGGTCGAGCGGGCTGTCATCGGGTGGGCAGGCCAGGCGCAAACCGCAGCAATGGCCTGTGCCATTGCTAGGATTTGCAACGCCGCCCGCGCGCCCGAGGGCAGCTCGATCGGCCATGCAGCGCAATCACCCGAAAGGTGAACGTCAGGCCGTACAGAAAATCTTTTAAAACAAGGACCTGTCAGCAAAGACGAGCGGTCAACTGCCGGATTTAGGNNGCAACGCTGAATAAGTCCCCGCGATGGCGCGCACCTGGCCGCGGGATGGGGTGCGAGGCGCAAAGCGCAGCCATAGCGGGGGCTATGGCGAGCATTTGCAACGAGGCAGCCCGCCCGCCGCCGGGATGCGCGGCACGCGAGGGACTTGTTCAGCGTTGCCTTAGGGTGACTATCCGCGTGTGAAGAAGTCCGGCTGCGCGTAGTGGTGTCTGAGCCAGTCGATCCACAGCCGCAGCCGCAGCGGCAGGTGCTTGCGCTGCGGGAACATCACATAAATGCCGTTGGGCGGCGCGGCGAAGTCCTCGAGCACGGCTTGCAGCAGGCCGGACTGGATTTCGGCGTCCACCTCCCAGGTGCTGCGCCAGGCGATGCCGTAGCCGGCGAGGCACCAGTCGTGCAGCACCTGGCCGTCGGAGCAGTCCAGCGGCCCGCCGGGTTTGAAGTGCATGACCTCGCGGCTGCCGTCTTCGCGCGGCACGGTGAAGGCCCAGCCGCGGGTCTGTGAAGCGTCGCTCGAGAGCGTGAGGCAGCGGTGGCGCGAGAGCTCCGACGGGTGCTGCGGCACGCCGTGCTGGCGCAGGTAGCGCGGCGTGGCCACGCAGCGGCGGCGGTTGTCGGCCAGGCGCACGCTCACCAGCGAGGAGTCGGGCAGGTCGCCCACGCGCACGGCGCAGTCGAAGCCTTCGGCCGCGATGTCCACCACCCGGTCGGAGAGGTTGAGCGAGATCGTCACCTCCGGGTGCAGTTCGTGAAACCGCGGCACCAGCGGCGCCACATGCCGGCGCCCGAAGCCACCCGGCGCGGTGATGCGCAGATGCCCGCTGGCCTTGACGCCGCCGGCCGAGACGCTGGCCTCGGCATTGGCCACGTCGGCGAGCAGGCGCTGGCAGTCCTCCAGAAACGCGCTGCCCTCGTGGGTGAGGGTGATGCGCCGGGTGGTGCGCACCAGCAGCTTCACGCCCAGGTGCGCCTCCAGCGCGTCAAGCCGCCGCCCGATGATGGCCGGCGCCACGCCTTCGGCGCGGGCAGCGGCGCTCAGNGCCCCGCGGGTGGCCACAGCCACGAAGGTTTCGAAGGCTTTGAGCTTGTCCATCGGCTGATTATGTGCATTTTGGTCATGGATGATGCGGCGCGCGGCGTGTCAATCACCACCCGGGTTTGCAATACAGTGGCTGGGCACACTCGCCGGCCCTGTTCTCGTCGTGTCCCAGTCGGGAGCCGGCCGTGAGCCGCAGCGCCCCGGCAGGTTCATTTTTGATAGCACTGCCTGACCGGTTGGCGCTGGGGTTTCGAGGTTTTCATTCCAACTTCCCCGCTGGAGAGCCGCCATGAGCACCCGTACCACCGTCCACCGCCTGCACGTCGAGGACGTGCTCTACCGCTTCATCAACGAGCAGGTGCTGCCCGGCACCGGCGTGAGTGCCGAGGCCTTCTGGGCCGGCTTCGATGCGCTGGTGGCCGACCTCGCGCCCAAGAACCTGGCCCTGCTGGCCGAGCGCGACCGGCTGCAGGCCGAGCTCGACACCTGGCACGGCGCGCACCCCGGCCCCATCCGCGACATGGCGGGCTACCGCAAGTTCCTGGAGACCATCGGCTACCTGGTGCCCACGCCCGGCGCGGTGAAGATCACCACCGCCAACGTCGATGCCGAGCTCGCCACCCAGGCCGGCCCGCAGCTGGTGGTGCCCATCCTCAACGCGCGCTATGCGCTCAACGCGGCCAATGCGCGCTGGGGCTCGCTGTACGACGCGCTCTACGGCACCGACGCCATCCCCGAGGACGACGGCTGCGAGAAGGGCCCCGGCTACAACGACAAGCGCGGCGCGCGCGTCATCGCCTACGCCCGCGGCTTTCTCGACCAGGCCGCGCCGCTGGCCGAGGGCAGCCACGCCGAGGCCAGCGTCTACCAGGTGGTCGACGGCGCGCTGCGCGTCTCGCTCACCGGCGGCCGCATGACGGGGCTGAAGAACCCGGCGCAGTTCGTGGGCTACCAGGGCGAGGCGCTCAACCCCTCGTCCGTTCTGCTGAAGAACCATGGCCTGCACGTCGACATCCGCATCGACCGCGCCACGCCCATCGGCCGCACCGACCTCGCCGGCGTGGCCGACGTGGTGGTGGAGGCGGCGCTGTCCACCATCCTCGACCTGGAAGACTCGGTCGCCGCCGTGGACGCCGAGGACAAGGTGCTGGGCTACCGCAACTGGCTCGGCATCCTCAAGGGCGACCTCACCGAATCGTTCGAGAAGGGCGGGCGCACGCTCAAGCGCGGCCTCAACCCCGACCGCCGCTACCGCACGCCGCACGGCGACGCCGAGCTGGTGCTGCCCGGGCGCAGCCTGCTGTTCGTGCGCAACGTCGGCCACCTGATGACCAACCCGGCCATCCTCTGGACCGACGCCGGCGGCACGCAGCGCGAAATCCCCGAGGGCATGCTCGACGCGATGGTCACCACAACAATAGCCCTGCACGACCTGCAAGGCCACGGCCGCCTGCCCAGCGGCGAGCCCATCCGCAACAACCGCGCCGGCAGCGTCTACATCGTCAAGCCCAAGATGCACGGCCCGGCCGAAGTCGCCTTCGCCGCCGAGCTCTTCAGCCGCGTGGAGCGCGTGCTCGGCCTGCCCGACAGCACGGTCAAGCTCGGCATCATGGACGAGGAGCGCCGCACCTCGGTCAACCTCAAGGCCTGCATCGCCGCCGCGCAAAGCCGCGTGGCCTTCATCAACACCGGCTTCCTCGACCGCACCGGCGACGAAATGCACACCGCCATGCGCGCCGGCCCCATGATCCGCAAGGGCGACATGAAGACCAGCGCCTGGATCCAGGCCTACGAGAAGAACAACGTGCTCGTCGGCCTGGCCTGCGGCCTGCGCGGCAAGGCGCAGATCGGCAAGGGCATGTGGGCCATGCCCGACCTCATGAAGGCCATGCTCGAACAGAAGATCGCCCACCCCAAGGCCGGCGCCAACACCGCCTGGGTGCCCAGCCCCACCGGCGCCACCCTGCACGCGCTGCACTACCACCAGGTCGACGTGGCCGCGCTGCAGGCCGAGATGGAGCGCATCGACGCCGACGCGCTGCGCGACGAACTGCTCACCGGCCTGCTCACCGTGCCCGTGGCCGCCGCGCCCAACTGGAGCGAGGCGGAGAAGCAGCAGGAACTCGACAACAACGCCCAGGGCATCCTCGGCTACGTCGTGCGCTGGGTGGACCAGGGCGTGGGCTGCTCCAAGGTGCCCGACATCCACAACGTCGGCCTCATGGAAGACCGCGCCACGCTGCGCATCTCCAGCCAGCACATGGCCAACTGGCTGCTGCACGGCGTGGTCAGCGAAGCGCAGGTGCGCGAAACCTTCGAGCGCATGGCCGCCGTGGTGGACCGCCAGAACGCCGCCGACCCTTTCTACAAGCCCATGGCCGGCCACTTCGACACCAGCTACGCCTACCGCGCCGCCTGCGACCTGGTGTTCAAAGGCGTCGCCCAGCCCAACGGCTATACCGAACCCCTGCTGCACGCCTGGCGCCTGCGGGTCAAGGCCGGCGCGTAAGGCGCCGCGCCTTCCGGTGCGCCACTGGCCTCATCCCTTTTCTATAGCAAAGGTGGCCGTTTGGCGCCGGGAAGCCGCCAAAACAACGCCACCCCGGATGAAAACGGCGCCCGCGGGCGCCGTTTCATCCGGGGTGTCCGCGGACGCGCATGAAGACGCTCAGCGCACATCCTCGTCGAAATAGTCGGAGTCGAGCCGCGGCACCTTCAAGGCGCGCACCGACACGCCCACGCCGTGCTCGATCATCAGCGCGGCCAGCCGCGCACCATCCACCAACACCACACCCTCCACCGAGCGCGCGAACTCCAGCGCCTGCGCCGTGAACGCCGACGTGGTGATGAACACNCCTCTGCGCGCACGCTGGCCGGCCAGCGCGCCGTAGAACGCCTGGATTTCCGGCCGCCCGACGCTGGCCTGCCAGCGCTTGGCCTGCACATACACCTTCTCCAGCCCAAGCTTGTCGAGCGAGATGATGCCGTCGATGCCGCCGTCGCCACTGCCGCCGACGCGCTGCAAATCCTCGCGGCTGGCGCCATACCCCATGGCCAGCAGCAGGTCGAGCACCACGACCTCGAAGTACGCCGGCGACACGCGGGCCAGCGCGTCGAGCAACTCGGCCGCCACCGCCTCCTGCAACTCCTGCAGCGCACTGCCCAGACGATCCTCTGGGCTGGCGAGCTGCGCGATCGCGGGCGCCAGGCCAGGGCCGGGTTCGTCGGCCTCCGCCTGCGGCCGCAGCCGGGTTTCAAGAAAGGCCGTTGCGATGCGCGCGACCTCCTCATCCGGCAGACGCGGAAACTGCCGCGCCAAGGCCAGCCCCTGCGGCGTCAACGCCCAGAAGCCCCGGCGCGGGCTCGAGGACAGGCCCGCCCGCTTGAGCCGGTCATGCGCCCAGCCCGCCCGGTTGCGGTACACCGGCTGCTGCCCGCTGGGCAACAGCACCAGCCGATCGGCCTCGCTCACGCCCAGGGCGCTGGCCGCCGCTTCCATCGCCTCGCGCGCCGCAGCGCCGTTCGGGTGCGCGGCGAGAAAGCGAAGGATCGGCTCGATGAACTGGTCGTAACTCGGAATGGCCATGGCGCGGCGGCTGTGCGGGAGACGACGTTCGATTGTGCGCGCGGTGGGTCGAGGACGCCACCGACTCGGCACACAATCCCGGCAGCCATGAACCTCTCGCCCATCGACACCATCGCCTTCCTGCGCCACAGCGACGCGGCCACCTGGCTCGACGCGGCGGCCTTGCCGCGCCTGGGGCTATCGCCGGCGCTGCTGGGCTGGCTGACGGAGCCGGGCTCGCTCACCCAGCGGCTGCGGGCGCGCCACGGTGCGGTCGCGGTCGAGGTGCTGGCCGAAGGCGTGCGCGCCGAACCCTCGGCCGAGGCGCCCGCGCCGTACTGGGAACGCTGCGTGCAGCTGGTGGCGGCCGGGCGTCCGCGGCTGGCCGCGCGCAGCTGCATCCCGGCGTGGGTGCCCAACCACCCCTGGCAGCCGGTGCAGCAACTCGGCACGCGGCCGCTGGGCGAGGTGTTGTTCGCACTCGACGGCGTCGAACGTGGGCCGCTGCAGTTCGCGCAGCTGCCCGCGCCCGCTGGGGCCGAAGCGCACCTGGGCGCGGTCGTGATGGCACGACGCTGCACCTACCGCCGCCAGGGCGCCGCGCTGGTGCTGACCGAGGTGTTTCTGGACACCGACTGAGCCGCCTCCAGCAAGCCACCCCACCCGTTCATCCACCCCGCCCCATCACCCCATGAGCGTCCCCACCCTGCGCCACCTCGTGTTCGACGCCAGCGACGACGCGCTGGGCCGCGGCAGCTGGGAGGCCGTGGCCAGCGTGCGCACCGGTGACGCGGCGCAANGGGCGGCGCTGCGTGCGGAAGTGGCAGCCCTGCTCGCCTTTGTGGAGCGCCGAAGCCCCGGTCCGCGCGGGCCTGAGGAGGAAGGCGGCGTGTGGGATGTGCAGGTGGACGAAACCGCCGAGCCGCCCTGGCTGTGCATTGCCCTCACGCTCACCGGCCCCTGGGACTGGGGCGAGACCTTGTTGCGCGAACTGGGTGCGGCGCCGGACTGACCGTTCCCCGCGCGCCGCTAGCTGCGGTCGAGCACCAGCTCACCCTCCCGCGAGGCCGCGCCGCTGCGCACCAGGTCGTCGAGCAGCTCGTCGAGGAAGGCGTCGAACGCGGGCGACTCGGCCGCCGGGGTGGCGGCTGACTGGGGCCGTTCCAGCGCGAGCAGGGTGTGGAAGTAGGGCGTGGCGCGCGCCCGGGCACGCAGCGCCGGGGCGTCGATGCGCTGCCACTCCAGCAGCTTGAACTTGAGCAGCACCCGCGCCGCGTGGCGGCGGTGGCGCGCGGGGTCGGCCACGAAGCCGTCGAGCCGCGTGCGTGCATCGGCCAGCGCGCGCGCCACGTCGCTGAACACCGGGCCGTGGCCCGGAATCACGACGGCCGGGTCGAGGCGCTCGATCATGTCCAGCGTGGCGCCGACCTCGTCGAACGCGGCGATGCCCTCGAGCTCGGGGAACACCACACCGAAGCCGCGCGCCCACAGCGCATCGGCCGAGATCAGCAGCCGCAGCTGCGGCTCGAACAGAATGACCGAATGCGGGTCGTGCCCCGGCGCGGCATGCACCTGCCAGTGGCGCTCGCCCAGCGCCAGCGTCTCGCCCGGCTGCAGCAGGCCATCGAAGCGAAAGCGCGCGCAGGCNTGCCCCGTGGGCGCGAAGGTGAGGGCGTGTTCGTCCCANGCCTGCACGGCCGCAGCCAGCCCGGGTGGGATGCGCGTGTGCAGCGCCGGGTAGGCCGCCTGCAGCGCCGCGTTGCCGCCGCAGTGGTCGCTGTGCAAATGGGTGTTGAGCAGCATCGCCAGCGGCGCGTCGCCCAGCGCGGTCTTTACCAGTGCGAGCGTCTGCGGCGCGTGGGTCACGTAGCCGCTGTCCACCAGCGCCGCGCCGAAGCGCCCGCGCAGCAGCACGTTGTTCGAGGACAACCAGCCGCGCTCGAACACGGTGATGTCGGCGGGCAGCGACACGGGCGGCGGCGATGAGGGCGGCGGTGCAGGCATGGGAAACCGGGGCGACGCTGAACCGGCCCCTGCGATGCCGCGCGCTCGCCCGCGGGATGGGATGCGAGGCGCCAGGCGCAGCCATGACGCGTGCCATGGCGGACATTGGCAACGAAGCAGGCCGCCCGCCGCAGGGATGCGCGGCGCGCACGGAACTGGTTCAGTGTTGCCGGAGTATCGCGTTTTCGGGCGCGGCGTGCACAATGCACGGGCACGGCCAACCTATCGAGCACTCCTGAAAATGAAGCAGCTTCTCACCATTTCGCGTTGGAGTTCGGGGTTTTGCTGCGAAAACGGCCGCTCGGACTGCTCGGAATGCCCTGGCTGCTGGCACTGGGCGCAGCGGCGCAGCCGGTGTTGCGCTGCGAGGTCACCTACGCCGGGGCGACGCAGACCGTCGAAGCCCGGCCCGTGGCCGACCCCTACCCGGTGCGCGCAGTCGACATCGGCGGGCGCTTTCGCTTCAAGCCGGTGCTGGTGCGCGCGGCCGACGGCACGCTTGACCGTGCGGTGGTGCAGGTTTACGTGCACACCNCCGAGCAGCCGGTGACCATCCAGGTCGTCACCTGGCCGCAGCCGCGACCCAGCGCCGCGGCCGACGGGCCGGCTGCGCTCAGCGGCTGGCAACACCTCTATGCCGGGCCGCTGGAGCGCGAGCTGATTTACGGCTGCGCGTTGCGGGAGGCGGCGTCATGAGCGCCGCCGCGCTCCGCGCCCGCCGGCCCGCGCACAGGCCGAGCCGCGCGCTGGCGCGTGGGCCTGGTCGCGGGGCTGATCGGCCTGCTGCCGGGGGTGATGGAGC
Organism: Burkholderiaceae bacterium; assembly: GCA_013693755.1. GTDB lineage: Bacteria > Pseudomonadota > Gammaproteobacteria > Burkholderiales > Burkholderiaceae_C > Tibeticola. The sequence continues at coordinate 1,196,967 of CP059256.1, read as the reverse complement.
TGTCGCCGGGGTTGGCATGGGGCCAGTCGCCCGCGTCGCAGCCCGTGGCCAGCTTCCCGGCCACCCCTCGGCGACATCCACATCCCCGGCCCCGTTCACGGCCACCCGCGCGGCCGAACCATCGTCGGCCCCTCGCCGGCACCCGGCCCCGCGGCCACCGCGGTGGAACCCGCGGGCGCGGTCACCCTGGTGTTCGCGGGCGACGTGGTGCTCGACGACACGGCCGGCGCCCTCATCGAACGTGGCGGCGACCCGCTGGCCGCCTTTGCCGACGTGTTCGCCGCCGCCGACATCCGCGCCGCCAACCTCGAATGCGTGGTCGCCACCATCGGCCACGCGGGCGACAAGGTCTACACCTTCCGCGCCCACCCCCGCGTGCTGCCGGTGCTGCGCCGCCACCTCGATGCGCTGGCGCTGGCCAACAACCACTCGGGCGATTACGGCCGCGAGGCGTTCGCGCAGATGCTCACGCTGCTGCCGCAGGCCGGGCTGGGCTTCTTTGGCGGCGGGCACGACCTGTCGCAGGCGCACCAGCCGCTGCTCATCGAGCGCGGCGGCCTGCGTATCGCCCTGCTGGGCTACAACGAATTCATGCCCCGGCGCTTCGAGGCCGATGCCGACGCACCCGGCATCGCCTGGAGCGAGGACGCGCAGGTGCGCGAGGACATCCGCGCCGCGCGCAGCCGCCACCGGGCCGATCTGGTCATCCCCGTCATGCACTGGGGCTGGGAGAACGAGCCGCACGCCAACGCACGCCAGCGCGCCCTGGCGCGGCTGATGATCGCCGCCGGGGCCGATGCCGTGATCGGCGGGCATCCGCACGTCACGCAGGACATCGAGCTCATCGACGGCCGGCCCGTGATCTACAGCGTCGGCAACTTCGTGATGAAGGAAACCGACAACGCAGCCCAGCGCCGCGGCTGGCTGCTGCGCCTGCGGCTCGACCGCGCCGGCGTGCGGGCCTTCGACGCCGTGGCCGCCCAGCTCGATGCCGACGGCCTGCCCCACCGCGCCCGTGGCACGCCCACCCCGTGCTGGCAACGCGGCGCGGCGGCCGTGGGCCAGTGCCCGAGCGAGTGATCCATCGCCAGGCTCAATCCTTCGCCGCCTTCTCCGCCAGCGCCCGCTCGTACAGCGCATTGCGGCTCGCGCCGGTGATGTCGGCGGCCAGCCGCACCGCGGTCTTGAGCGGCAGCTCGGCCAGCAGCAGCCGCAGCACGCGCAGCGGCTCGGCCAGGCCCTCGTCCGCCGCGCCCGGCGCCGGGTGGAGCACCACGACGAATTCGCCGCGCACCCGGTAGACGTCGGCGGCCAGCCAGTCGCCCACCTGCTGCGCGGGCAAGGTCACGATCTCCTCGAACTGTTTGGTGAGTTCGCGCGCCAGCGTCACCAGCCGCTGGCCCAGCGGCTGCAGGCCCTGCGCCAGCGCCAGCATGCGGTGCGGGGCTTCGAGCAGCACCACCGTGCGCGGCTCGGCGGCCAGCGCCTGCAGCGCCGCGGCCCGCTCGCCGGCTTTGGGCGGCAGGAAACCGAAGAACACGAATGCGCCGCCGGCGGCCACGCCCGCCGCGCTCAGCGCTGCCGTCACGCTGCTGGCCCCGGGCAGCGGCACCACGCGCAGGCCCGCGGCGCGCACGGCCGCAACCAGCCGCGCGCCGGGGTCGCTGATGGCGGGCGTGCCGGCATCGGAGACATAGGCCACGCGCTGCCCCGCACGCAGCCGCTCGATGACCTCGGCGGCGGCCTCGGCTTCGTTGTGTTCGTGCACGCTGAGGTAGCTCAGGCCCGCGGGCTCGATGCCNCAGGCGCGCAGCAGCGTGCGGCTGTGGCGGGTGTCCTCGCAGGCCAGGGTGTCGGCCTGGCCGAGCAGGGCGAGCGCGCGCAGGCTCACGTCGGCCAGGTTGCCGATGGGCGTGGCCACCACATACAGCGCGCCGCCCGGGTGCTGCTGCCCCGCCGTGGCCGCCGCCGCTGCGGCCAGCGCCGCGCCGAAATTCGGATTTACAGTTGCCGTCACCATGCGATTCCTTGCCAAGCGGCCCCCACCCCGGGCCGATGCTGCGGCGGCGCCCGGGAGCGGCGCCGAACCTGCCGCGCCCGCCAGCACCAAAGCCCGCGGCGACGCCGCCGAGGCGCTGGCGCTGCGCCACCTCGAGGCGGCGGGCCTGCGGCTGCTGGCGCGCAATTATCGAACCTCGGGCCGTGGCGGCGGCGAGATCGACCTGGTGATGCAGGCGCGCGACGGCACGGTGGTGTTCGTCGAGGTGCGCGCGCGATCGAGCGAAAGCCACGGCGGCGCGCTTGCGAGCATCGGCGCGACCAAGCGCGCGCGCATCGTGCTCGCGGCGCGGCACTACCTGCTGCGCCACGCCAGCCCGCCGCCCTGCCGCTTCGACGTCGTGCTCGTCGGCCCCGCGGGCGTGCAGTGGCTGCCGGCGGCCTTCGATGCGGACGGTGCCTGAGGCAACAGCGGGGAACGATTTGTGCGCTGGCGAGTCGCACGGTCGGCGCGGGCACACGAAGCGTCACCTTTGTGAAGCTGCGTGGCCCGTATCATCGCGGCACACGTCTGCGCGCCGGGCCTGCTCCGGCGCCGCTGCGACGAACCCGCCCGGTCGATCTCTTCACGCTCCCGAGCCATCCTGTCTCCAACCCATGTCCGATCCCCGACTGCAACAGCACTTCATCGACGCGGCCGATCTGCTCTACCAGGCCGCTGATGGCCTCGGCCCCGCGCTCGAAGCCGCGGTGGCTGCGCTGGTGGCGGGGCTGACCGGTGGCGGCAAGGTGCTGGTGGCCGCCGATGCCACGTGCCGGCCGCTGGCCGCGCATGCGGCGGCGCTGCTCGTGGGCGGCTTCGAGCGCGCGCGGCCCGAACTCGCCGCACTGGCCCTGCCCGAGGCGCCCGCGCCGGCCAGCCAGGTGCGCGCGCTGGGGCAGCCCGGCGACGTGCTGCTGCTGCTCACCGCCGCGCCGCTGGTCGAAGACGGGCTGGTGGCCGCGGTGCGCGCCGCGCAGGAACGCGAGATGACGGTGGTGTGGCTGGNNGGTGGCGCAGCCGGGGCCGATGAAGCGGCCGCGCTGCTGCGCGAGACCGATGTGGCGCTTCGCGTGCCGCACGCCCGCCGCGCCCGTGTGTTCGAGACCCACGCGCTCGCGCTGCATGCGCTGTGCGATGGCGTGGACATCCAGTTGCTTGGTGAACAGGAGAATCCATGAACAAGGCCTTTGGCAATCACGCGGGCATGCGCCGGCCCGCCCAACTCGCGCTCGCGTTGGCGCTCGCCGCCGGGGCGCTGGCGGGCTGCGCGCCGGTGGTGCTCGGCGGCGCGGCCGTGGGCGCGCTGGTGGCCACCGACCGCCGAACCTCGGGCGCGCAGCTCGAGGACGAGGGCATCGAGCTGCGGTCCTCCAACCGCCTGCGCGATGCGTTCGGCGACCGCGCGCACATCAACGTCACCAGCTACAACCGCCAGGTGCTGCTCACCGGCGAAGTGCCCAATGCGCAGGACAAACAGGCGGCCGAGCGCATCGTCAGCGGGGTGGACAACGTGCGCTCCATCGTCAACGAACTCGCCGTCATGCCCAACACCTCGCTGAGCCAGCGCGCCAACGACTCGCTGATTTCCGGCAAGGTCAAGGCTTCGTTCGTCGATGCGAAGGACTTGTACGCCAACGCCTTCAAGGTGGTGACCGAGCGCGGCACGGTCTACCTGATGGGCCGCGTCACGCGCCGCGAGGCCGAGCGCGCCACCGAGATCACCCGCGGCATCGACGGCGTGCAGAAGGTGGTGCGCCTGTTCGAGATCATCTCCGACGAAGACCTGCAGCGCATGCTGCCCACGCCGCCGGCCGCGCCCGCCTCGGCGCCTGCCAGCGCTTCCTGAGGCGCCCCCAGGGTCGGGCGCGCCCGGCACGATCCCCGCAGGGGCGCAGGAAACACCCGGGTCGGCCCGGCGTGTTTCCTGAGACAGACCCGGTCAGCGCAGGCGGCGGATCAGGCTGGAGGTGTCCCAGCGGCCGCCGCCGGCGCGCTGCACGTCGGCATAGAACTGGTCCACCAGCGCGGTCACGGGCAGCGAGGCGCCGTTGCGGCGCGCCTCGTCGAGCACCAGGCCCAGGCCNCTGCGCATCCAGTCCACGGCAAAGCCGAAGTCGAAGCGGTCGGCCACCATGGTCTTGCCGCGGTTGTCCATCTGCCAGCTTTGCGCCGCGCCCTTGCCGATGACGTCGAGCACCTGGTTCATGTCCAGCCCGGCCTTGAGGCCGAAGGCGATCGCCTCGGCCAGCCCCTGCACCAGCCCGGCAATCGCAATCTGGTTGACCATCTTGGCCAGTTGCCCCGCACCGCTGGCACCCAGGTGGGTGACGGCGCGGGCATAAGCCAGCGCGACCGGCCGCATGGCGTCGAAGGCCGCCGGCTCGCCGCCGCACATGATGGTGAGCGCGCCGTTCTGCGCGCCCGCCTGGCCACCGGAGACCGGCGCATCGACAAAGCCCAGGCCGCGCGCGGCCGCCACGGCGGAGAGCTCACGCGCCACGTCGGCCGAGGCGGTGGTGTGGTCGATGAAGAGGGCGCCGCGCGCCATGCCGGCAAAGGCGCCGTCGTCGGCGCGCGAGCCGTCGGCCTGCAGGTGGCCCAGGGTGACGGCGCGCAGGTCGTCGTCGTTGCCGACGCAGCAGAAGACCAGTTCCGCGCCCGCAGCGGCCTCGCGCGGGGTGGGGGCCATGTGCTCGCGCTGGCCCTGCGCGAATTCGTCGCACCAGGCGATGGCTTTGGAATCGGTNCGGTTGTACACCGTGACCGTGTGGCCGGCTGCGGCGAGGTGGCCGGCCATGGGATAGCCCATGACGCCAAGGCCCAGGAAGGCCACTCGGCGCGAGGGCGTGGGTTCGTAGGCGCGGGACTGGATGCTGCTGGGCATGGGGTCGGTCTGGCGGGCCGGCGCACCCGTGGCGCGCCAGCAAGGTGGACGGGCGGTCAGACGATGGAGAAGTGCTCGGTGCCGGCGGCGAGGTCGGGCGCCTTGCCGCGCTTGCTGCCGAGCTTGATCTGCAGCCGCAGGTCGTTGACCGAGTCGGCATGGCGCAGCGCGTCTTCGTAGCTGATCTTCTCGGCCTCGTAGAGGTCGAACAGCGCCTGGTCGAAGGTCTGCATGCCGAGGTTGCGGCTCTTCTTCATGATCTCCTTGATCTCGGAGACTTCACCCTTGAAGATCAGGTCCGCGATCAGCGGCGTGTTGAGCAGAATCTCCACCGCCGCGATGCGGCCCTTGCCGTCCTGCAGCGGGATGAGGCGCTGCGAGATCAGCGAGCGCAGGTTCAGCGACAGGTCCATCAGCAGNCGCGCGCGCCGCTCCTCGGGNAAGAAGTTGATGATGCGGTCGAGCGCCTGGTTGGCCGAGTTGGCATGCAGCGTGGCCATGCACAGGTGGCCGGTCTCGGAGAAGGCGATCGCGTGCTCCATGGTCTCGCGGTCGCGGATTTCGCCCATCAGGATCACGTCGGGCGCTTGGCGCAAGGTGTTCTTCAGCGCGGCTTCCCAGCTGTCGGTGTCGAGGCCGAGCTCGCGCTGGGTGATGACGCAGTTCTTGTGCGCATGGACGAATTCGACCGGGTCCTCCACCGTCACGATGTGGCCGTAGGAGTTTTCGTTGCGCCAGTCGATCATGGCGGCCAGCGTGGTCGACTTGCCCGAGCCGGTGGCGCCCACCAGGATGCACAGGCCGCGCTTGGTCATGGCCACGTCCTTGAGCACCTGCGGCATGCCCAGGCCGTCGATGGTGGGCAGGGTTTGCGGAATCACCCGCATCACCATGCCGATCTTGCCCTGCTGCACGAAGGCATTGACGCGGAAGCGCCCGATACCCGCCGGCGCGACGGCAAAGTTGCATTCCTTGGTGCGCTCGAACTCGGCGGCCTGCTTGTCGTTCATCAGCGCGCGCGCCAGGGCCTGGGTGTGCACCATGGTGAGCGGCTGCNNGGCGAGCTTGGTGACCTGGCCGTCGACCTTGATCGCGGGCGGAAAGTCGGCGGTGATGAACAGGTCGCTGCCGCCTCGGCTGATCATGAGGCGCAGAAGGTCGTTGATGAATTTACTCGCCTGATCGCGTTCCATGCGGGGCTCCGGTGCTGAGGGCTTCGGTCGGAATCGGTCGCTCGGGGGTCAGCGGCGGTCGGTCAGGCGCTCGCCCATGGCGCGCAGGCGCAGCGAGAGCTTGCGCGCCAGCAGCGCCACCAGGCTGGCTGCGAGCTGGGGCTGCTGCGTCATCATGTCGTCGAGCGCCTGCGCGCTCAGCACGGCCATGCGGCATTCGGTGAGGGTGATGCAGTCGGAGAAGCGCCGCCCGCCGTCGAGCAGCGACATCTCGCCCAGCACTTCGCCGGGGCGCGCCTCGCTCATGCGCAGCCGCTCGCCCCAGGGTTGCACGCGGTCCACCGCGATGGAGCCGCTGAGCAGCACCACCATGAAGCTGCCGTATTCGTCCTGGCGCATCACCTCGCGGTCGGCGGCCACGGCGGCGAAATCGAAGAAGTGCACCAGCCGGTCCATGGCCGCGGAGTCGAGAAAGCGCATGTGGGGNTCCTGCGCCCACAGCGCACGCAGCATGGCGCCGCCCTTGCCGCCGGCGATGCGCTGCGCGTCGATCTCCACCGCACGCGCTTCCCAGGGCACGGTGTGCTCGCCTTCGGACTCGCGGCTGTTGAACGCGGTCTGGAAGAAGGTGGACTCGCCGGCGTCGCGTTGCTCGTCGCCGGACTTGTGGTTGCGCAGAATGTTCAGGATGCTCTTCATGCGGGCCTCGGGAAGCGGTCAGCCGGGTGCGTGGGGGCGCGGACGCAGGGTGCGCGGATCAACCGGGGAAGTTCTCCGGAATCTTCGCCTTGGCGCGCGCCTCGGCGGGCGAGATGACGTTGCGGCGTACCAGGTCGGCGAGGTTCTGGTCCAGTGTCTGCATGCCGAAGCTGTTGCCGGTCTGGATGGCCGAGTACATCTGCGCCACCTTGTTCTCGCGGATCAGGTTGCGGATGGCGCTGGTGCCGATCATGATCTCGTGCGCTGCCACGCGGCCGCTGCCGTCCTTGAGCTTGCACAGCGTCTGCGAGATGACGGCCACGAGGGATTCCGACAGCATGGCGCGCACCATGTCTTTCTCTTCGGCGGGGAACACGTCGATCACGCGGTCGATCGTCTTGGCCGCGCTGGAGGTGTGCAGCGTGCCGAACACCAGGTGGCCGGTTTCGGCGGCCGTCATCGCCAGGCGGATGGTTTCGAGGTCGCGCAGTTCGCCCACCAGAATCGCATCGGGGTCTTCGCGCAGCGCCGAGCGCAGGGCTGCGGCGAAGGACAAGGTGTGCGGCCCGACCTCGCGCTGGTTGATCAGGCACTTCTTGGACTCGTGCACGAATTCGATCGGGTCTTCGATGGTGAGCACGTGGCCGTACTCGCTCTCGTTGAGGTGGTTCACCATGGCGGCAAGCGTGGTGGACTTGCCCGAGCCGGTGGGCCCGGTCACCAGCACCAGGCCGCGGGGCTTGAGCGCGAGGTCGCCGAAGATGCGCGGTGCGGCGAGCTGCTCGAGGGTGAGGATCTTGGGGNNAATCGTACGGAACACCGCGCCGGCGCCGCGATTCTGGTTGAAGGCGTTGACGCGAAAGCGCGCCAGCCCTTCGATCTCGAACGAGAAGTCGACCTCCAGAAACTCCTCGTAGGCCTTGCGCTGCGCGTCGTTCATGATGTCGTACACCATGGCGAACACGGTCTTGTGGTCCAGCGCCTCGACGTTGATGCGGCGCACGTCGCCGTTGACGCGGATCATCGGCGGCAGGCCCGCCGACAGGTGCAGGTCCGATGCCTTGTTCTTCACGCTGAAGGCCAGCAGTTGGGTGATGTCCACGGATCCCTCGTTGGTTTTGCTACGCTTGACCGATTATGACGACTGTTGCCGTCAATCTCCGCCGTGCGCACGCGCATCGAACAGGCCTGCAAGGCAGCGGGCCGGCCGCCGGATGCCGTGCGGCTGCTTGCCGTGTCCAAGACCTTTGGTGCCGACGCGGTGCGCGAGGCGGCCGCGGCCGGGCAGCGCGATTTCGGCGAGAACTATGTGGCCGAGGGGGTGGAGAAGATCCGCGCCTGCGCCGACCTGGGCCTGACCTGGCATTGCATCGGGCCGCTGCAGTCGAACAAGACGCGGCCCGTGGCCGAGCATTTCGACTGGGTGCACAGCATCGACCGGCTCAAGGTCGCCGAGCGGCTCAGTGCGCAGCGGCCCGCCACCCTGCCGCCGCTGCAGGTGTGCATCCAGGTCAACATTGATGGCGGGGCGACCAAGTCGGGGGTGGTGCCGCAGGAGGCGGCGGCGCTGGCGCGGGCCGTGGCCGCGCTGCCGCGGCTGCGCCTGCGCGGCCTCATGACCATCCCCGAGCCGGCGGAAAACGCCGAGGCCGCGCTGGCCGTGCACCGCGNNCGCGCGCTGTTCGACGCGCTGGTGGCCGAAGGGCTGCCGCTCGACACCTTGTCCATGGGCATGAGCGCCGACCTGGAAGCGGCCGTGGCCGCCGGCAGCACCCTGGTGCGCGTGGGCACCGCGATCTTCGGTGGCCGCGCGCGACAGGGCTGAGGGGTCAGGTGTCGTGACCGCGCGGGCCTGAACGCGCGCGCTGCGCCGCTCAGGCCGCGACCACCGGCGCGGGCGTGCGGATCAGGTGGTCGAAGGCGGCCAGCGCGGCGGTGGCGCCGGCGCCGGCGGCCACCACGATCTGCTTGTAGGACACCGTGGTGCAGTCGCCCGCGGCGAACACGCCGGCGGCGCTGGTCTGGCCCTTGGCGTCGATGACGATTTCGCCGAATTTCGACAGTTCCACCGTGCCCTTGAGCCATTCGGTGTTGGGCACCAGGCCGATCTGCACGAACACGCCCGAGAGCGCGATGCGGTGCTCCTGGCCGCTGGCGCGGTCCTGGTAGCGCAGCCCGTCGACCTTGCCGGCGGTGCCGGTGATCTCCAGCGTCTGCGCGTTGGTGTGCACGGTGACGTTGGGCAGGCTGTAGAGCTTCTTGACCAGCACCGCATCGGCCTTGAGCTGGGGCATGAACTCGATGACGGTGACGTGGCGCACCACGCCGGCGAGGTCGATGGCCGCTTCCACGCCGGAGTTGCCGCCGCCGATCACGGCCACGTCCTTGCCTTTGAACAGCGGCCCGTCGCAGTGCGGGCAGTAGGCCACGCCCTTGTTCTTGTACTCCTGCTCGCCGGGCACGTTGACGTTGCGCCAGCGCGCGCCGGTGGCCAGGATGACGCTGCGCGCCCTGAGGGTGGCGCCGTTGGCCAGCCGGAGCTCGGCCAGGCCGCCGGGCTCGGTCGCGGGNGTCAGCGCCACCGCGCGCTGCAGGTTCATGATGTCCACGTCATAGGCGCGGGTGTGGGCTTCGAGCGCGGCGGCGAACTTCGGGCCGTCGGTCTCGAGCACCGAGATGTAGTTCTCGATCGCCAGCGTGTCGTTGACCTGGCCGCCGAAGCGCTCGGCCGCCAGCCCCACGCGAATGCCCTTGCGCGCGGCATACACCGCAGCGGCCGCACCGGCGGGGCCGCCGCCGACGATGAGCACGTCGTAGGGCGCCTCGGCGTTGAGGCGCTCGGCCTCGCGCGCGGCGGCGCCCTGGTCGAGCTTGGCCACCACCTCCTCGATGCCCATGCGGCCGGTGGCGAACACCTCGCCGTTGAGGAAGATCATCGGCACGGCCATGATGTCGCGCGCCGTCACTTCCTGCTGGAAGGCGCCGCCTTCGATGATGGTGGTCTTGATGGCCGGGTTGAGGATGGCCATGAGGCTCAAGGCCTGCACCACGTCGGGGCAGTTGTGGCAGCTCAGGCTCATGTAGACCTCGAAGTTGAAGTCGCCGCGCAGGGCCTGGATCTGCTCGATGAGCGCGGGCTCGATCTTGGGCGGGTGCCCACCCGTCCACAGCAGCGCCAGCACCAGGGAGGTGAATTCATGGCCCAGCGGCAGGCCGGCAAAGCGCNNAGCTGCATGGCGCTGCCCGCGCGCTGCAGCGCAAACGAGGGCACGCGCGTCGTCGCCGTCGGTGCGCAGGCGGATGTGCTCGGGGCGCAGCGCGGCGATGGTCTCGAGCAGCTCGCGCATCTGGCGCGAAGTCTCGTCGTCGCCCAGGGTGGCCACCAGCTCGAAGGGCTGCGTGACGCGCTCCAGGTAGGCGGCGAGCTGGGGCTTGAGGGTGTCGTCGAGCATCGGGTCAGTCCTGTTTTAATAGCGGCAACCGACCGGTTGGCGCTGGGGTACGGGGAGAAATGGCGAAAAATGGCCGGACGGCCGAGGGCACAGCCCCACCATCCGGCCAGGCGGCGAACGCGTGGATCAGATCTTGCCGACCAGGTCGAGCGAGGGGGCGAGCGTCTTGGCACCTTCGTTCCACTTGGCGGGGCAGACTTCGCCAGGGTGCGCGGCGGTGTACTGCGCGGCCTTGAGCTTGCGCAGGGTTTCCTTCACGTCACGGGCGATCTCGTTGGAGTGCACTTCCATGGTCTTGATGATGCCCTCGGGGTTGATCACGAAGGTGCCGCGCAGCGCCAGGCCCTCTTCGTCGATGTGCACGCCAAACGCACGGCTGAGCTGGTGCGTGGGGTCGCCGATGAGCGGGAACTTGGCCTTGCCCACGGCGGGGCTGGTCTCGTGCCAGACCTTGTGCGAGAAGTGCGTGTCGGTGGTGACGATGTAGACCTCGGCGCCGGCACGCTGGAACTCGCCGTAGTTGTCGGCGGCGTCCTCGATCTCGGTCGGGCAGTTGAAGGTGAAGGCCGCGGGCATGAAGATCAGCACCGACCATTTGCCGTGCAGGCTCTTCTCGGTGATCTCGATGAAGTCGCCCTTGCCGCCGTCACGCTTGACGAAGGCGGTGGCTTTGAAGGGCTGGACTTGGGTATTGATCAGCGACATGAAACGTCCTCAGGTTGTGTTGAATACAGACAGTGTGGTTTCGAACCGGGCGAAATTATAGAGTGAAACTATCGTGAAATGGATTGATAAATCCTATTCCTATCGTTGAAGATTTCTATTGCGCTGCAGCAAACGCGCTGCGGAAGGACCGCGACGCCATGCGCGACAGACGGCGCGACGCCGCGGCGCTAAGCTCGGGCGCCTGCCCCAACCCTCGCACCCCGACCGCGCCATGGACCAGCCCACCTTCGACCACATCGTCATCGGCGCCGGCACCGCCGGCAGCCTGCTGGCCAACCGCCTCAGCGCCGACCCGGCGCGGCGCGTGCTGTTGATCGAAGCTGGCGCGCGTGACGACTACCTGTGGGTGCACATTCCCGTGGGCTATCTGTACTGCATCGGCAACCCGCGCACCGACTGGCTCTACCAGACCGAGCCCGACGCCGGCCTCAACGGCCGCCGGCTGCGTTATCCGCGCGGCAAGGTGCTCGGCGGCTGCAGCAGCATCAACGGCATGATTTACATGCGCGGCCAGGCCCGTGACTACGACCACTGGGCCGACCTCACCGGCGACGCCGACTGGTCCTGGGCGCACTGCCTGCCCGTCTTCAAGCAGCACGAAGACCACCACGCCGGCGCCAGCGCGCACCACGGCGCGGGCGGCGAGTGGCGGGTGGAACGCCAGCGCCTGCGCTGGGACATCCTCGACGCCTTCGCCCAGGCCGCGCAGCGAGCGGGCATTCCCGCCAGCGCGGACTTCAACACCGGCACCAACGAGGGCGTGGGCTATTTCGAGGTGAACCAGAAGAGCGGCTGGCGCTGGAACACGGCCAAAGCCTTTCTGCGCGCGGCCGAGCGGCGGCCCAACCTCACCGTCTGGACCGGCGCGCAGGTCATGCGCCTGGAGTTCGAGCCCGGTGCGGACGGCCGGCCGCGCTGCGTCGGCGCGCAGCTGCGCAAGGGCGCGGAGATGGTCAGCGTGCGCGCCACGCGCGAGGTGGTGCTCAGCGCCGGCGCCATCGGCTCGCCGCAGATCCTGCAGCTCTCCGGCGTGGGCCCGGCGCCGCTGCTGCAGCGCCTGGGCCTGTCCGTGGTGGCCGACCTGCCCGGCGTGGGCGCGAACCTGCAGGACCATCTGCAGAGGTCCGNNGGGGCTACCACGCTCAACACCCTGGCCAACAACTGGGTCGGCAAGGCGCGCATCGGCCTGGAATACCTGCTGCGCCGCAGCGGCCCCATGAGCATGGCGCCCAGCCAGCTCGGGGCGTTTACCCGCAGCGACCCCGCCCAGCCCTGGCCCAACCTGGAGTACCACGTGCAGCCGCNNTCGCTCGACGCCTTCGGCGAGCCCCTGCACNCCTTCCCCGCGTTCACCGCCAGCGTGTGCAACCTCAACCCCAGCAGCCGCGGCACGGTGCACATCCGCAGCCCGCGCTTCGAGGACGCGCCGGCCATCGCGCCCAACTACCTCAGCACCGAGGACGACCGGCGCATCGCGGCGCACAGCCTGCGTCTGACGCGGCGCATCGTCGCGCAACCCGCGCTCGCGCCCTTCGCACCGCAGGAGTTCAAGCCCGGCGTGCAGTACCAGAGCGATGAAGAGCTCGCCCGCCTGGCCGGCGACATCGCCACCACCATCTTCCACCCCGTCGGCACGACCAAGATGGGTCGCGCCGACGACCCCACTGCCGTGCTCGACAGCCATTTCCGCGTGCGCGGCATCCACGGCCTGCGCGTGGTCGACGCCGGCGCCATGCCCACCATCACCAGCGGCAACACCAACAGCCCCACCCTGATGATGGCCGAGCGCGCCGCGGGCTGGATCCTGCAGGGGCGTTGACATGGGGCAACGCTGAACAAGCCCCTGCGCGCCGCGCATCCCGGCGGCGGGCGGCCTGCTTCGTTGCAAATGCTCGCCATAGCACGAGCTATGGCTGCGCTTTGCGCCTCGCAGTCCATCCCGCGGCCGTGCGCGCGTCATCGCAGGGACTTATTCAGCGTTGCCTTAGCTGTAGTTTCTCAAAACGTTGTCCCCGTTCATCCCGAGACGAGTGACAGGNGGTTTGCCGGCGGTGGCGCTGTGGGGGCGGTGGAAGTTGTAGTACCGCATCCAATGAGGCAACTCTTCGGTACGATGCCGTGATGAGGGGTACACGTAGCCGTAGGCCCACTCACGCAGCAGAGTCTGGATGAAGCGCTCGGCCTTGCCGTTGGTGCGCGGCGTGTAGGGCCGCGTCCTCAGATGTCGCAGGCCCAGTCGGCGCAGCAGCGTGGCAAAGCGGCGGGACTTGTAGGCCGAGCCGTTGTCGGTCATCACGGCCTGTACGCGCACGCCCAGGCTGGCGTAGTAGCGCAAGGCAGCCAACAGGAAGGCGCAGGCGCTGCGGCTGGTCTCGTCATCGAGCAGTTGGCTGAAGCCGACGCGGGAGTGGTCATCAATGGCCACGTGCAAGGCCTGCCAGCCGGCATGGGGCGTGTACTGGGTGCGGTCTGCCGTGACTCGATGGCCGGGACGCTCGAAGCGGTAGAGCTTCTTGGTGTCGAGGTGCAGCAACTCGCCAGCGCTGCTGCGCTCGTAGCGCGGCCCAACGGGCCGNCTGCTGCAGGGTGGCAGCTTGGCCAGCCCTGCAGCCTGGCAGGCGCGCGCCACGGTGCTGCGCGAGAGCTCCACGCGCTCGGCGATGCGCTCGTAGGTCAGCCTCTGCGTGCGCCGCAACGCCAGGGCACGCTCGACCTTGGCAGCGTCGCTGCGCCGCGGGCTGCGGTGCGGCCGCGAACTGCGGTCGCGCAGCTCAGAGTCGCCTTGAGCGCGGCGACGGTGCCACTTGCGTGCAGTGCGCACGCTCACCCCGGCGGCCGCCGCCGCTGTTGTGAGCCCCACCCGCTGGACTTCTCTGACCAGATGCGCTCGACCTTTGGGCGTCATTGAGGCATTCTTGTGAACGTTCATCCGAGGTTCTCCTGAGGAAGTTGGCCGGCTTGAGAACCTCCATCTTCCTCGACCTCGGGTGAACAACCCATTGGGAAACGACACTTAGCGCAGCCGCCCGAGGTAGCGGGACGGCGCATCGGCGGCCACAGGCGGCGCGCCCGGCGCGTGGCCCGGGGCGGCCGGGAGGTTGCCGTTGATGGGGCCGTGGCCGTGGGCGCCGGGGTGGCCGCGCGCTGCAGGCCCATGGCGGCCTCGAGCTTGTCGGCCCATTGCGCGAGTTCGGGCGCGGCGTCCTCGCGGGCGCGCTGGCGGGCGAACCGCGCAATCTCCGTTGCGTACTCGGCGTTGCGCACCATCCACTCGGTGTCGGTGACGCGGCCGGTCTTGCGCCGCAGCAGCACATGCAGGTGCGCGGCGATGGCGAGCTTTTCACTCTCCAGCATGCGACCCTCCGGGTGATGCAGGCGCCCTCAGCCGCCAAGCCGCTCGCGGTGCACCGCGAGGTCGAGGCCGACGCGCTCGCTCTCCTCGTCCACCCGCAGGCCGATCAGCCGGTGGCAGGCCCAGAGGATCAGCGCCGTCACCACCGCGCTGTACGCCAGCACCGCCACCACCCCNAGCGCCTGCGTGAGCACGTTGCCGCTGCTGCCCGAGATCTGCGCGTTCGCCAGCCAGCCGGTCATCAACGCGCCGACGATGCCGCCCACGCCGTGCACGCCGAACACGTCGAGCGCATCGTCCGCGCCGATCACCCGTTTGAGCCCGGTGGCCCCNCAGTAGCAGGCCAGCCCGGCCACCACGCCGATGAGCAGCGCCCCGCGCGGTGTGACGAAGCCCGCCGCCGGCGTGATCGCCACCAGCCCGGCCACCGCGCCCGAGCACAGGCCCAGCAGCGAGGGCGTCCTGCGCAGCGCCCATTCGCTGGCCATCCAGGCCAGCGCGCCGGCCGCCGCGGCGATATGCGTCACCGCAAACGCCAGGCCGGCGCGGCCGTCGGCGGCCACGGCCGAGCCGGCGTTGAAGCCGAACCAGCCCACCCACAGCAGCCCGGTGCCGGCCATCGTCAGCGCGAGGTTTGCGGGGTCGAAGGGTTCGCGCCGGAAACCCCGTCGCTCGCCCAGCGCGATCGCGCACACCAGCGCGGACATGCCGGCGTTGATGTGCACCACCGCGCCGCCGGCGAAGTCGAGCACGCCTTTCTGCGCCAGCCACCCGCCGGGCTCCCACACCCAGTGGGCAATCGGTGCGTACACCAGCAGCGACCACGCAGCGATGAACACCAGCATGGCCGAGAAGCGCATGCGCTCGACGAACGCCCCCACCACCAGCGCCGCGGTGATGACGGCGAAGCTGAGCTGGAACATGGCGTACACCGACTCGGGAATCTTCGGCGCGATCGGGTTGATGCCCACGCGCTCGCCGGCCTGGGCCAGCTCCAGGCCCGAGAAGCCCAGCCGATCCAGCCCACCGATCCACGGGCGGCCCGGCGTGAAGGCGAGCGAGTAGCCCGCGGCAAACCACAGCAGCGAAACCAGCGCCGCGATCGCCAGCACGCTGGCCATGGCGTTGAGCACGTTCTTGCGCCGCACCATGCCCCCGTAGAACAGCGCAATGCCGGGCAAGGTCATGAGCAACACCAGCGCGGTGGCGGTCATCATCCAGGCGGTGTCGGCGCGGTCGAGCGCGCTGGCGGCCACCCAGCCCGGCGGAGGTGCTGCCGCTGCCGCCGCTGTCGTCGCCGTGGCGGCGGCCTGTGCCCAGGCGCTGCCGGCAGCGACCACCCCAATGAACCCACAGAACGCCCGAATGGCTCTTGCGTGCACGGAATGCCCTTTCGCTTTGTCTTGAGGGTGGGCTTCGCGTCGCAAAATCCGTGCCTTGGCCGGACCGAAGGCCCGGCGCGCAGGGCGCACACGGCGCGTGCTGCACTGCACCATCCGTGGGCGGGCCGCCCTGTTTGCGGGTGGAAATCCTGATGCACAGGCCTGGGGCGTGCCAGTACAGTGCAGGCACTCACCCGCGTCGTGCAGGCGACAGCAGGCTTGAGGATTCGAGGAGACACCGCCAGACCTGGGCCACTGCGAAGCCCGAACCGATCAAAGGCATCCGAACAGAGATGTTTCTCCCCAGCACCGCGCCGCGGTGCTTTTTTGCCCCTCTAGCCTGCGTCAACCGTTTTTGACTGTCACCCCAGCGCCAACTGGTGCGGTTGTGCTCCTGAAACAGGAGTGACTTCGGTGCGAGAATGGCCGCCATGGAAGTTCTGATCGTCTCGGCGGCCTCGCTGCTGGCGGGTTTCGTGGATTCGATCGTCGGCGGCGGCGGGCTGATTCTGGTGCCCGCGCTGTTCGCCACCTTTCCCACGGCCGCGCCGGCCACGCTGTTCGGCACGAACAAGAGCGCCTCGGTCTGGNGGACCGCCTGGGCCACGGTGCAGTACAGCCGCCGGGTGCAGCTGCGCTGGGCGGCGCTGGCGCCGGCGGCGCTGGCGGCCTTCGGCGGCTCCTTCGCCGGGGCCTGGCTGGTCACGCTGATCGACNCCGGGTTTCTGCGTCGCGCGCTGCCCTTCGTGCTGGCGGCGGTGCTGGTCTACACCCTGGCCAAGAAGGAACTCGGCCGCCACCACGCGCCGATGCTTGCGCGCCGGCACGAGGCGGCGGCGGCCGCGCTCATCGGCCTGGTCATCGGCTTCTACGACGGCTTCTTCGGGCCGGGCACGGGCAGCTTTCTGGTGTTCCTGTTCGTGCGGCTGCTGGGCTACGACTTTCTGCATGCCTCGGCGTCGGCCAAGTTCGTCAACGTGGCCACCAACATCGCGGCGCTGGTGCTGTTTGCCGCCAAGGGGCACATCTGGTGGCATCTGGCGCTGCCGATGGCCCTGGCCAACGTGGCTGGCAGCCTGCTGGGTACGCGGCTTGCCCTCAAGCATGGCGCGGGTTTCGTGCGCGTGGCCTTCATCGTGGTGGTGACGGCGCTGATCCTCAAGACCGGCTACGACGCGTTCCTGCGCTGACGCACTGGCCGCGGGCCCGGCGCGCGAGGGGCTCGTTCGGCCTGGCCCTCAGGCCGGCGGTGCGGCGGGCAGCCAGACGGTGAAGCAGGCGCCGCCGCCCTCGCGCGGCTCGCAGCGCACGCGCCCGCCGTGGCGCGCGGCGATGGATTTCACCAGCGCCAGCCCGAGGCCGACGCCGCCTTCGCGCTCGCTGGCGCCAGGCAGACGGTAGAAGGGCTCGAAGATGCGTTCGCACTGGTCNCGGGGCACGCCGGGGCCGCGGTCGCAGACCTGCAGCACCACCTCCGTGCCCTCGCGCCGCAGCCGCAGCACGATGTCGCGCAGGCCCGAGGCGGCGCCGTAGCGGCGGGCGTTCTCCAGCAGGTTGCGCAGCAGCCGGCGCATGAGCTTGGCCACGCCGAGGATGTCGAGCGCGGCGAGCTCGCCGTGCGCGTCGCCGAGTTCGAGCGTGGCCCCCACGCGCGCGCCCTCCTCGGCCGCCAGCGCGACGAGGTCGATGCGCTCGAAGGTGCCGAGGTCGGCCTCGCTGGTGTCGAGCCGGCTGGCGAGCAGGATTTCGTCGACGAGCTGGTCGAGCTCGGCGATGTTGCGCTGCACCTCCTCGCGCAGGCCCGGCGGCGGCACGCCGCTGCCCATGAGCTCGAAGGCCATGCGGATGCGCGCCAGCGGCGAGCGCAGCTCGTGCGAGGCGTTGGCCAGCAGCGACTTCTGCGAGGCCAGCAGCTTCTGCTGCGACTGCAGCAGCGTCTCGATGCGCGAGGCGGCGTCGTTGAAGCGCTCGGCCAGGTCGGCCACCTCGTCATGGCCTTGCACCGGCACGCGGGCGGAAAGGTCGCCCTCGCCCCAGCGGCGCATGCCGCGCTGCAGCGCCTCGAGCCGCTGGGTGAGCCGCCGCACGATGGGGTAGACGCCCAGCGCCACGGCCACGCCCACCAGCGCGAGCAGCCAGACGAAGCCCAGCGGCGGCTCCACCCAGAACGGCGGCGCCTCGCGCCGCAAGCGCCGCTCCGGCGCCTCGCCGCCCGCCATCGGNCCCCCGGCCTGGACCCATGCCCGGGCCCAGACCGGGACCCATGCCCGGCCCATGCCCGCCCGGGGCCGCCGGGCCGTGGGGCGTCGGGGTCGAAGTTCGGGCGCGGCCGGGGGTAGCTCCAGATGCAGTTCGCGCCCGTCGGCCAGCGTCACCACGAAGCGCAGCGGCTGGCCGGGCTCGCGCCGGCGCTCGGCCGTGGCCGTGCCGATGAGGGCGCCGCTGGCATCGCGAACCAGCACCTCGCGCGGCGGGGCGTTGGCGCGCGCGTTGTGCTCGGCCGCCACCCGCCAGGCCCAGCCGAGGATGAGCGCGAGCACCGCCACCGCGGCGATCACCGCGAGCCAGATGCGCAGGTACAGCCGGCGGGAGAAGGCGCCAAACAGGGCGGCCATGGGTGGGTCAGGCGGGTGGAGCGCAGCGGGGCGTGCGGGCGGGGCGTGGCTTTACGCGCTGCGCTGGATGGGGGTGGCAAAGCGGCTCACCGTCAGTCCTGCTGCTTGGCAAACACATAGCCCACGCCGCGCACGGTGAGGATGCGCTGCGGGTTCTTCGGGTCGGCCTCGATCTCGGCGCGGATGCGGCCCATGTGCACGTCGATGGAGCGGTCGAAGGCTTCGAGCTCGCGGCCGCGCACGGCCTCCATGATCTGCTCGCGCGTGAGCACGCGGCCGGCGCGCTCGGCCATGGTCAGCAGCAGGTCGAACTGGTAGGCGGTGAGCTCGCACACCCGCTCACTCACGCGCACCCGCCGCGCGTCGCGGTCGATCTCCAGCGAGCCGAAGCGCAGCACCGGCGCGGGCGCGTCCTGCGCCTGCACGCTGCGTCGGCGCAGCACCGCGCGCACGCGGGCAAGCAGCTCGCGCGGCTCGAAGGGCTTGGGCAGGTAGTCGTCGGCGCCGAGTTCCAGGCCGATCACGCGGTCCATGGGGTCGCCTTTGGCGGTGAGCATCAGCACCGGCATCTGCGCCAGCGGCGGGGGCAGCGCGCGAATGCGCCGGCACACCTCCAGCCCGTCGATGTCGGGCAGCATCAGGTCGAGCAGCACCATGTCCAGCGGCTGCGCCTCGCGCGCATCCTGCAGCCGCGCCAGGCCTGAGAGGCCATCGGGCGCGTGCACCACTTCGAAGCCCGACTGCTGCAGGTACTGCGCCACCATCTGCGCGAGGCGCTCGTCGTCTTCGATCATCAACAGGCGGTGGGACATGGGCGTGGGGGTGCGCATCGTGAAACCTCCTGCATCATGCGTGCGCCGTGGCACCGGCGCATGAACCATGGGTAAACAAGCGTAAAGGCCGGGCTGGACCCGCCTGCGCGCGCCGCACAGCCTCATGGCGAGCGGTTGGCTTGGTGTATTCAAAAACGATAGCACAACCCGACCGGTTCGCGCTGGGGTCTGGCCAAATGAGCTCAGGTTTTCGTTGCGGGCAGCGTTTTCCGGCCGCCCAGACCAGCACCAGCACCGGCAGGCCCAGGATGGCGGTGCCGGTGAAGAAGTTGGCATAGCCGTAGGCGTTGACGAAGTCGCCCGAGAAGCCCGCGACGAACTTGGGCAGCAGCAGCATCAGCGAACTCAGCAGCGCGTACTGCGTGGCCGAGTACGCCACATTGGTCAGCCCCGAGAGGTAGGCGATGAACGCGGCCGACGCAATGCCGCTGGCCAGGTTGTCTGCCGACACCACCGCAATCAGCGCCGCCACGTCGTGCCCATGCCCGGCCAGCCAGGCGAACAGCAGGTTCGAGGCCGCACTCGCCGCCGCCCCCGCCATCAGCACCCGCATCACCCCGAGCCGCAGCGACAGCACGCCGCCGATGAACGCGCCCAGCAGCGTCATCACCACGCCGTAGACCTTGGTCACCGCCGCCACCTCGTCCTTGGTGTAGCCCATGTCCACATAGAACGGGTTGGCCATGATGCCCATCACCACGTCACTGATGCGGTAGCAGGCGATCAGCGAGAGGATCAGCACCGCNCGCCAGCGCCAGCGGCGCAGAAAGTCCGCAAACGGCTCCACCACCGCGCCGCGCAGCCACGCGGCCAGGTTCTTCGCCGGCGCGAGCTCGCGCGGCGCGGGCTCGCGCGAGAACAGCACCGTCACCATGCCCACCGCCATCGACGCGGCCATCACCAGATAGGCCACGCGCCAGGCGGCGGCGTCATAACCGCTGGCGTCGCCCTGCGCACGCGCGGCAATCCACAGCACGCCCGCGCCGGCCCAGATCATCGCGATCCGGTAGCCCGCCTGGTAGCTCGCCGCCAGCGCCCCNTGGTGCGCGGTGTCGGCCGATTCGATGCGAAACGCATCGAGCGCAATGTCCTGCGTGGCCGAGCCGAAAGCGACGCACAGCGCGCACCACACGATGGGCCCGAGCGCCTCGCGCGGGTCGGCCAGCGCCATGCCCACCAGCCCCGCGGCAATCACGCCCTGCGCCAGCAGCAGCCAGCTGCGCCGCTGCCCCAGGCGGCTCAGCCCCGGCAGCGGCAGCCGGTCCACCAGCGGCGCCCAGGCCCATTTGAAGCCATAGGCCAGGCCCACCCAGCTCAGGTGCCCGATGGTCGCGCGGTCGATGCCCGCCTCGCGCAGCCGGAACGACAGCGTGCCCAGCACCAGCAGCAGCGGCAGCCCCGCGGCAAAGCCCAGCGCCAACATGCGCAGGTTCGCCGGCTCCAGATACACATGCCAGGCGGCGAGCCAGCCCGCGGGCGTGGGCGCCGGGGCGGCGGCGGATGTCGCGTCGGTGTCGGTGGGATTGGGCATCGGCTTATTATTCCCCACCATGTGCTGGCTTTGCTCCCTCAAGTCACCCGGCGCCGCCGTCGAACACGAAGTCGGCGCCTTCGCACGCCCTGCCGCCGGCGCGGCCTGGGCGCCGCGGCGCGCCTTCCTCAAACTCGCGGCGGCCAGCGCGGCGGCCGGGGCGCTCGCCNCCGCGCTCGCCCAGGTGGACGTGGGCAAGCCCTCCACGCTGCGCACCCTGGTGCCGGCCGAAACGCTGGAGCGTTCGGCCCACCAGCAATACGCCCAGGTGCTGGCCGAAGCCCGCGCCAAGGGCGCCCTCGCCNCGGACGACCACCCCACGCTGCGCGCGCTGCGCGGCATCGCGCAACGGCTCATCCCGCACACCACGCAGTGGAACNCCCGCGCGCGGGACTGGCGCTGGGAGGTCAACCTCATCGGCAGCAAGCAGGTCAACGCCTGGTGCATGCCCGGCGGCAAGATCGCCTTCTACACCGGCATCCTCGACCAGCTCAAGCTCGGCAACGACGAAGCGGCGATGGTCATGGGCCACGAAATGGCCCACGCGCTGCGCGAGCACGCGCGCGAGCGCATCGCCAAGACCGAGGCCACCAACCTCGGCCTGCGCCTGGGCGCGCAGTTGCTGGGCCTGGGCCAGATCGGCGACATGGCCGCCGGCCTGGGCGCGCAACTGCTCAGCCTCAAGTACAGCCGCGACGACGAAACCGAAGCCGACCTCGTCGGCCTGGAGATCGCGGCCCGAGCCGCCTACAAGCCCGAGGCCAGCGTGCAGCTCTGGCAGAAGATGGCCAGCCTCAAAGGCGGCGCGGAGNGTCCGGCCTTCCTCTCCACCCACCCCAACAGCCCCGAGCGCATCCGCCAGCTCGAAGCCAACGTGCCCAAGGTGCTGCCGCTGTACCAGCAGGCGCTGGCGCGGGGCTGAGCGGAAATCCGGATCCGCGCGCCGCCCTCTCCTAGGGCAACGCTGAACAAGTCCCTCGCGCGCCGCGCATCCTGGCGGCGGGCGGGCTGCCTCGTTGCAAATGCTCGCCATAGCCCCCGCTATGTCTGCGCTTTGCGCCTCGCACCCCATCCCGCGGCCAGGCGCGCGCCATCGCGGGGACTAATTCAGCGTTGCCCTAGTTGGACTGGAACCCCAGCGCCTCGATCACCGTGTGGCGGAACGGGTCGTTGTTGCGCCAGACGCGGCTCTCCAGCTTCACGATGCGCCCGGGCTCCGGCGCGTACCACAGCACCTGCTCGAGGCGCATCGCGGCGCCGCGCCAGTTCACGCCGTTGATCCAGCCTTTGCTCTCCACCCGGTAGGCGGTGAACTCGCCGGCGCTCACGCGCACCGTCTCGATGGCCACCACCTTGCGGTCGATGGACAGGCGCGACTGGGCGCCCGAGGCCGCCGTGCTGGCGGCCTCGGTCGTCCACGCCTGCCCCACCTGCAACGGAAAGCGCAACTGGTCCAGATGCGGCTCGTAGCGCGAACCGTCGCTGCCGTTGACCACGTTGTTCAGGGCCGTGGTCATGACCTGCTCGGTCGGCTCGGCCGCCGCATCGGTGCGCTGGTAGCGCATGCGCACCCGATCTCCCTCGATGGCCAGCACGGTGGCCGTCGCCTCGTGGCGTTGTTGGTCGGCGCGCTCTTCGACGCGATAGCTCATGCGGTCTCCCACAGCCAGACGCGGGGCCGCGGCGCTCGCGCCGGCATCTTGGGCGAGGGCCGTTCCCTGCAGGCACAGAAAGGCGCAGAGCCCGGCTCCGAGCCTCAGACGTCGCAGGGTGGTCAGGGCAGGGCGCATGACCATCTTCCTCACAGCCCGAGCGCCTGGCGCATCGCCGCCCAGGCCGTGGCGTTGATGCGCCGCGTTGCGGAGGTGTTTGACGCCGCATCGGGTTTGTTCTGCCGCGCGATGAACACCGCATTCGTGCTGCTCACGGCGGGCGTGTTCTGCACCTCCACGAACAGCCGCACATGGTTCATGATGGTGTTCGGGTGCCCGGCCACGCGCAGCATGCGCACGCCGTTCTGTTCTTCGACGCTGTAGGTGCCGGGGCCCAGGGTGGCGCAGTTGGAGGCCACCGTCTGCGCGGCATTGAGCTCGCAGTCGTAGAACTGCACGGTGCCGGTGCTCAGCGGCGTGGTGTGCGTGCCGGTGAACGCCACGCGCAGATTGCGCTGAAGTCCCGTGCTCAGGCCCAGGCTGATCGTGCCCGCAGGGTCGGGCGTCACCACCACCGATGCAGGGAACGAAGCCACCAGATTTTCCAGCGTGGGCACCGGCACGCCACGGTAGGCGACGCGGTCGGTGTTCGCGCTGTTGATCCAGACCGATTGGTTCAGCGTCCAGGTGGTGCGCAGCGTCGAGCGGCTGCCGGCGGGGAACGCAGCCGGCCCCAGGTTGTTGTTCAGTCCGCCGATGTCCATGCCGGCGTTGATCGTCGTGCCGCCTTCGGCAGCCATTTCGGTGACGACCTCGGCCATGCCGCGCCCGCTGAGGTCGCGCCCAGCGCTGTCGTAGCCGGCCAGTTGAACCGCGCCGCAGAACACCGAGCGGTTCGGGTTGCCCGCGGTGGCAGCCAGCGAGGTGTCAGCGGCGCAACGCACCCAGCCGCCCGCCGTGAGATAGGCCGACGCATACAGCGCCGACTCCGAAAGGGCCGCGCTGTTGCTGCGGCCCGCGCGCACGTCGCGCAGCGGNGTCAGGCCAGGCCCTGCCGCCTTGCCGATGATTTCTTGGTAGCGCAGGTTGTAGTTGCCCGGGTCGGTGAAGTTCAGTGCCAGCAGGCTGCCCGGTGCAGGGTCGCGTGCCGCGCTCTGGTCGGCGAGTTCGAGGGTGCCGCCCTTCTCCAGCAGCTCGGCGGTGAGCATGGCCATGCGGCGCGCAGTGTCGCTCATCAGGGTCGGGCTGGCGGTGGGCTCGCCCAGGTAATCGTCGATCTGCGCGGCCGAGCTCAGCCCCAGCTGGGTCACCAGGTTGACCCTCGCCACCTCTTCGCTCATGCCGGCCGCCATGCCGGTGGCCAGCAGCGTGGTCAGCGGGTTGATGGCACCGGCCTTGCCGCGCACCTGTCGCATCACATAGCTGGCAGCCGGTGCGGTGCCGCTGGCGGTGTCGATGCTGGCGCCAGCGACCATGGGCGCGATGAGCGAGGCGGCGGCCACCTGGTCGGCGCTGACCTTGGCGGTATCGACCGTGACCGCGTACACNCCGTCGTCGCCGGTGGCGGCGGAAACGGGCTCACCGGTGTCACACGCGGCGTTGGCATTGAGGTCCAGGCACACGGTGACGTTGCGCACCGGGCCGTTGACGGTCACGCGGCCCGTCAGCGTCAGCGTGGGCGTCGCAGGCTGCACCGGTGCGGGCGGGTTGGCGGGATCGACGGCGGCGTCATCCGAACCTCCGCCGCAGGCGGCGAGCAGGCAGCACAGCGCGGTGGCCGAGGCCAGCGCGCTGGGGCGGGCAAAGCGGGAATGGACGGGCTTGGACATGGCGGTTCTCCTTGACGGGTTGAGGGGACTGGGCACGGCCCTGACGGTACGTGGGGCCGCGCCGCCGCGCATCCCATGAACTCGGGGTTTGAGTGCCTTGCCACCCCGCGGCCGCGCGCTTACCCTGCGGGCACAAGTCCTTCCATTCCTTTGCTGTCACACCCATCATGAAGATCGTGTTCACCTCCTGCATGGACGCCGAGCGCGTGCCGCGCCAGCCGATCTGGGACCGCATTCGACACCACGAACAGCCCGACCTGCTCCTGCTGCTGGGCGACCAGATCTACATGGACTGGGGCTTGTTCGGCACGCCGTGGCGCGAGCGCATCCTGCGCAATCCCGCTGAGGGACTGGCCCATTTCGCGACGGAGATGCATCGACGCTACGCCTTGCAGTGGGGCGTCGAGTCGTTCCGCGCGCTCATCGGCAGCCTGAAGAACCGGGCGTCGCCCCACGGTCTTCTGCTGACCTGGGACGACCACGATTTCGCCTGGAACAACGCCCTCGGCGTGCAGGGGCCGGAAGCCGACCGGCACGCCGTGCCTCCGGAGGTCAAGGCCGTGTCGTGGCAACTGTTCCAGCAGTTCGAGCGCCAACTGCGAACCGCGGCGCTGAGCGACCCCTACCCACCGCTGCCGGACCTGACGGCCGGCGCGGCGCCGCCTGCGTCCGGCCTGTTCAGAGAGGTGTCGCTCGGGGCCAACTGGCCCGAGCTGCTGCTGCTCGACACCCGCTGGTCGCGAACCGCGCGCACACCGGGCGCCCCGTTGCTCGATGAGACCCAGCGCACTCGCTTGCTGCAGCGGGCCGGCGAGGAAAACGCAGGTTTGCTCCTCGTCGCTGGGNGCTCGCCCATGGCGCACGACTCTGTGTGGTCGCAGGACGACTGGAGCAACAACGGCGCTGGCCTGTACCGCGAGTACGCGGAGCTGACCCGCGCCGCACGCCGCCCGGTGCTGTTCCTCGGCGGGGACGTGCATCACAATGTCTACAGCGGCCGCTTGCCCACACCTGGCGGTGGGCCGAGCCGGGTGGTGCAACTGCTCGCCAGCGGGGCAGCCGTCGGCCGTTGGGCTTTCAAGAAGTTCGCACCCAGCTACGGCGCGCTGACGCTGGACGGAACCGCCCGGGCCGGCTCGATCCGCGTGCAGTTGCGCACCTTGGCTTCGGATGGTGCGTGGGTGGAGTCGCCCGCCGTCACGCCGATGCGCTTTGATTCCGCCGACTGGACCGCCCTGCAGACCGAGTCTGCCGCAGCCCGGTGGCCCGTCGACACCGAGCCGCTGACCGCGCTGTTCGCCCGCACGCGACGCAATAAGAACTGGAGGAGCGCCGTCCGCGACGGCCTGCGCGACCTGCAGGGGCTCGACGACGCCTNNACGGCGACAACGCGGCGGACCCCAGCCCGGTGCGGGCGACCTTCCCCCGCGACGCCTGCGATGCGCCCCGACAGCCTGCGCATCGAAAGCGCCGGCCCCGATGCCATCCGCCTCCATCCCACGGATGCCTCCGTGGGTGAAAACCCGCGGCAAACCCTCGAGCGCGCCTTGCGCGACGTGTTCGAGCGTGCGCTGCGCGCCCGTCGCAGCTCGGTGGTGCTGTTCGTCCACGGCGTGGCCAAGTCTCCCGCGCAGGCGGTGGCGCAGGCCCTCGCGTTGCGCGAGGCCTATGCGGACGCGGAGCCCGTCGTGTTCAGCTGGCCCGCCGGCCGCAGTGGCGGTTGGCTCGACGCCCTGGATTCGGTTCGGGCCGCCAGGGAGGGGGCCAACGCCGCAGCCCCAGCCCTCGACACCACGCTGCAGGCGCTGGCCTCGCTGGCCGCAGAGCCGCCCTACACGGGCCTGTCCACCGTGGTGCTCGCGCGCAGCGCCGGTTCGTTGTTGCTCGATGCCGTGCTGCGGCGCTTCTCGGCGGCCGGGCGGCGTGCGGCGCTCATGGGCCTTCGCCGCATCGTGCTCTCGGCGCCCTTGATCGAGTCCAAGGCGTTTGCTCATTCCCACGGCTTCGGGGGCGCCGGCCTGCCGCCGGTGTACGTCACCATCAACCGCCATGACGCCACGCTGCGCAAAGCCGACTGGACCGACGGTTTCGACCATCCGTTGGGTGTGCAGGCGGTGCCGGTGGTTTGCGAGTCAAACCCCTGTTGGCTCGACTTCAGCGCCGCGGACGGCGTGGGCGATCGGCATGACTACCTGCTGCCCGAGATCAGTGAGGCGCAACGCGGCGTGCATGCGGCACTGCTGTGCGCCGCCGCATTCGATCCGCGCGACATGGTGGCCAAGGGCCGGCTGAACCCGCGGGAGGAAGGAGGCTTCGATGTCCGCTGAATCTGCCATTTCCGTCGCGCTGGTCGAAGACGATGCGCTGATGCGCGCGCGGCTCGAACAGGCCTTGCGCGCCACACCACTGATCGAACTGGCCTGTTCCGCCGCGACGGCACGCGAGATCACCGAGTGGCTTCGCAGCAACTCGGTGCATGTGCTGTTGGTGGATCTGGGCCTGCCGGACGGTTCGGGCCTCGACGTCATCCGGTACTGCCGCGCCCATTCGCCTTCGACGCAGGTGATGGTGGTCACGTTGTTCGGCGATGAGCACAACATGTTGCGCGCATTCGAGGCGGGCGCGCAGGGTTACCTGCTCAAGGACGGCAGCGAGGCCGAACTGGCCCGCCACGTCGCCACCCTGCACGCGGGTGGCTCGCCGATGTCGCCGCCGATCGCCCGGCAGCTTCTGCAGCGGCTCGCGCCGGCTCCTCCCAGCGTCGCAGGCGAGCCCGCGACCCCGACACACGGCATGCTGACCGAGCGCGAACACGAGATATTGCTGATACTGTCACGCGGATACACCTACGCCGAAGCCGCCCGCCTGAGTGGTATTGCGGTCTCCACCGTGCAGTCGCATGTCAAGAACATCTACAACAAGCTCAATGTCGGCTCCAAGACCGAGGCGGTGTTCGAAGCCCGGCAGTTGGGCTTGCTCTGAGGGCTTGCCCAAACACTTGCGGCGCTGGTTCGCGAGCCTGCTCACATGGGTGCTGGCCGTTGCGGCCCACGCGGACGTGATGGAGATCCGGGAGGCAAAGGCCCGTTTCGGGCTGGAGGCCGGAGGCCAGCAGCAGCGCAGTGTCCGTCTGCCGCACAAGTGGGATGGCAGCTTCNCCGGCCAGGACGGCCGGGCCACCTATCGCTTCGAGCTTCCGCCCCCGTTGCCCGGTTCGCTCATGGGCTTGTACATCCCGCGCGTGGGCAATCAGGTGCATGTCGTCGTGGGCGACTCGGTGGTTTTGCAGGAGGGCGTGCTCGGTGACCCGACGCGCGACGCCGCCAAGGCGCCGGTGCTGATTCCGCTTGTCGCCGATGTGCTCGAGCGGGAAGCGCCGACACCAGCCATCGTCACGGTGAGCACCCAGGCGGGCCGCTGGGGTGGCCTGTCGCAGGTGTACTACGGGCCGATGGAAGAGGTCCGCGCAGCGTACCGGGAGCGCTACTTCTGGCGGCAGTATGGCGCGCTGGCCACGACGGTGGCCATGGCCTTGATGGCCGCGCTCGCAGGGNGCTTGTGGCTGATGCAACGCGAAAGCGTCTATGGCGTGTTCGCGTTGTCGGCCTTGTGTGGTGCGGTGCGCTTTTCGGACCGCCTGCTTCCCGAGCCGCCCCTGCCCTGGCCGGCCTGGGGCGCGCTGATGGCGCTGGCGCTGGCCTGGCATGTGCTGCTGATGACGCGCTTCCTGCTGCTGCTGGTGGAGCAGGACGATGCACGAACGCGCACCACCTTCTGGTGGTTTTTCGCGCTCGTGGGGGTGCTGGCGATGTTTTCCTTCGTCAACGACCAGCCCTGGGCCTGGACGCTGGCGCTGGCGCTGCTGGCACCACCCACCTGGGGCGCCTTCGTGCTCGTCGCGCGCCATGCATGGCAGCAACCGCGGCGCGAGACCGTGGCGGCCCTGGCGGCGAGTCTGCTGGTGCTCGTGGCGGGGTTCCGGGACTTCTTCGCCGTGCGGCTCTCGGGCGACGGACCGGGGACGTTCTCGATCCTTCCGCATGCGTCCATGCTGTTCGTGCTGCTCATGGGCTGGGCCATCGCGGAACGCTACGCGAGAATGGCGCGCGCCCATCGCGAACTGGTGCAGACGCTCGAGGCGCGCGTGCAGGAGCGGGAGCGGGCCTTGCAGGTGCAGGCGGCGCGCGTGCGCGAGGCCCATGCGCAGCAGGCCGTGCTGCTGGAGCGCCAGCGCATCATGCAGGACATTCACGACGGGGTGGGTGCGCAGCTCGTCGGTCTGCTCAGCCTGCTCGGTCAGTCCGGCGCGTCCAACGCGCAGCTGCAGGAGCAGGCGCGTCTGGCCCTGGATGAGTTGCGCATGGCCGTCGATTCGCAGCAGCCGACCCAGGGCGACCTCGGTCTGGTGCTGGCCACCTTGCGCTACCGGCTCCAGCCACGATTCGAGGCCGCCGGCCTGCAAGTGCAATGGGACATGGGGGTTCTGCCACCCATGCCTGCGGCAAGCCCGCGGCGCATCCTGCAGTTGCAGCGGATCCTGCTCGAAGCCTTCACCAACGTGATTCGCCACGCCGATGCGACCCGGCTTGCCGTGGATGCCGAATTCGACGCGGGCACGCAGGCGCTTCGGCTGCGGGTGCAGGACGACGGCCGCGGCTTCGATGCCGAGGCCGCGGCCAATCGGCGCGGTCAGGGCTTGCGCAACATGCAGGCCCGCGCGCAGAGCATCGGCGCGCAGATCCGCTGGGCGCCCGGCGATGCGGGCCGGGGCACGTCGGTCGAAATCCGCTGGCCGCTTGCGGCGGTGATGGACGCGGACGGGCCTCAGTCCCGCCGACGTAAGGGTTGCTGCGGCGCTCACGGCCGAAGCTGCTCTCGGGGCCGTGGCCGGGGATGAACACGGTGTCGTCGCCCATGGGCCACAGGCGCGTGACGATGCTGTCGATCAGCTGCGCGTGGTTGCCCTGCGGGAAGTCGGTGCGGCCGATGGAGCCCGCGAACAGCACGTCGCCCACGAAGGCTCGCTGGGCCTGCGGCGAGTGGAATACCACATGGCCGGGCGTGTGGCCGGGGCAATGACGCACCTGCAGCGTGCAGCCGCCGATCTGCACCGTGTCGCCATCGGCCAGCCAGCGGGTGGGCGTGAANGGCTCGGCGGCCGGGAAGCCGAACATGCGGCTTTGCTCGGGCAGCGCGTCGATCCAGAACTGGTCCCCNGGATGCGGGCCGACGATGGGCAGCCCCAGCGTGCGCGCCAGTTCNCCGGCGCCGCCGGCATGGTCGATGTGGGCATGGGTGAGCCAGATCTGTTCGAGCTTCAGCCCTAGGCGCTGGGCCTCGGCGAGCAGCCGGTCCAGATCGCCGCCGGGGTCGATGACGGCGGCCTGCAGGGTGGCGTCGTCCCAGACCAGCGTGGCGTTCTGGGCAAACGGGGTAACGGGAACGGTGTGGTAGCGAAACATGGGGAAACCAGAGGGCGCCAAAGCGCCAAGTATCGCTGCTTCAAAAATAGAATGGCCGCTCGGGCGGTTGGCGCGCAGGCGGCACCGCCACCCATGGTTCACAACTGGAGACCCCCATGAAACTCTGGCAGAAATTCGGGCTTTCGTTCGGCCTGGGCCTGGCCCTGGTGGCTGGCGCCGTGCAGGCGCAGCAGGCACAGTTCATCAACATCCTCACCGGCGGGCAAAGCGGCGTGTACTACCCGCTGGGCGTGGCGCTGAGCCAGATCTATGCCAAAGCCATCCCCAACGCCCGTGCCACCGCCCAGGTCACCAAGGCCAGCGCGGAGAACCTGAACCTGCTGCAGGCCGGTCGCGGGGAACTGGCCTTCGCGCTGGGCGATGCGGTGTCCGATGCCTGGAAGGGCGACGCCGAGGCCGGCTTCAAGACCAAGCTCGACAAGCTGCGCGGGCTCTCGGCCACCTACAACAACTACATCCAGATCGTCGCCAGCGCCGACAGCGGCATCAAGACGCTGGCCGACCTCAAGGGCAAGCGGGTGTCGGTGGGTGCGGCCAAGTCCGGCACCGAACTCAACGCGCGCGCCATCCTCAAGGCCGCGGGCCTGAGCTATGCCGATCTGGGCAAGGTCGAATACCTGCCGTTCGGCGAATCCGTCGAACTCATGAAGAACCGCCAGCTCGACGCCACGCTGCAGTCGGCCGGCCTGGGCGTGGCCTCCATCCGCGACCTCGCCACGGCGGTGAAGATCGTCGTCGTGCCGGTGCCGGCCGACGTGGTCGCCAAGGTCGGTGATGCGGCCTACCAGGCCGCGGTGATTCCGGCCAACTCCTACACCGGCCAGACCGCCGACGTGCCCACCGCCGCGATTCCGAACTTCCTCGTCACCCATGCGGGCGTGTCGGACGAGCTGGCCTACCAGATGACCAAGGCGATGTACGAAAACCTCGACACGCTCTACGCCGCCCACAACGCCGCCAAGGCCATCAAGCGCGAGAACGCCGTCAAGGGCATGCCGATTCCGCTGCACCCCGGCGCGGAGAAGTACTACCGCGAAGTCGGCGTGATGAAGTAAGCCGGGGCGAGGAGCCCTTTGCCCGTGCGGCGCGGTCACGCGCTGCACGTTTCGCGTTCTGCGCCCTTGAAGGCCCGCCATGTCGTCTGCCCCTGCTTCCTCGTCGGCGGTCGCGCCAACCGTGCCGTCCGCGCCGCCACCGGCGCCGCATGCCGGCATGCCGCTGGCCTTGTTCTGCATTGCGCTGGCGTTCTCCAGCTTCCAGCTCATCACGGCGGCGTTCAGCCCTTTGTCGAGCCAGGTCGTGCGCGCGGTGCACGTGGGCTTCGTGCTGTGGTTGATCTTCACGCTGTATCCGCCATTCGAAGACCGTGAACGCTGGCGCGGATTCGGCCGCGTGCTGGGCTGGGCGCTGGGGCTCACCGGCTTCGTGTTCAGCCTCTACCACTGGCGTTTCGAGGCCGACCTGACGCAGCGCGCCGGTGAACTCATCCCCGCCGACTGGGTGGTCGGCGTGGTGACGCTGGCCCTGGTGTTCGAGGGCGCGCGCCGCGTGATGGGCTGGGGCCTGCCGGTGGTGTGTGCGGTGTTCCTGGCCTACGGGTTGTTCGGCCAGTACCTGCCCGGTGCGCTGGCGCACCGCGGCTTCGGGCTGNACCAGATCGTGAGCACGCTGGCCTTCGGCACCGAGGGCATCTACGGCACGCCGACCTATGTGTCGTCGAGCTACATCTTCCTGTTCATCCTGTTCGGCGCCTTCCTCGAACAGGCCGGCATGATCGCCCTGTTCACCGACTTTGCCATGGGCACCGTGGGCCATACCCGCGGCGGGCCGGCCAAGGTGGCGGTGATTTCCTCGGGCCTCATGGGCACCATCAACGGCTCGGGCGTGGCCAACGTGGTCACCACCGGGCAGTTCACGATTCCGCTGATGAAGCGCTTCGGCTACAGCCCGGCGTTCGCCGGCGGGGTCGAGGCCACCAGCAGCATGGGCGGGCAGATCATGCCGCCGGTGATGGGGNCGGTGGCCTTCATCATGGCCGAGACCATCAACGTGCCCTACGTGGCCATCGTCAAGGCGGCGCTGATTCCGGCCATCCTGTACTTCGTCACCGCGTTCTGGATGGTGCACCTCGAGGCTGGGCGCCGTGGCCTGCACGGCCTGCCCAGGNACCAGTGCCCCGATCCCTGGGTGGCGGTGCGCCAGCGCTGGCATCTGCTGCTGCCGCTGATCGGGCTGGTGGCGCTGTTGTTCTCGGGTTACACGCCGCTGTTCTCCGGCACCGTGGGGCTGGCGCTCACGGTGGTGCTGATCTTCGGTGCGGCGGTGCTCACGGGCGTGCGCCGGTTCGCGCTGCGCGGCCTGTTCTGGGTGTTGCTGGGCCTGGCCTGCGCGGGCTTCTTCCAGTTCGGGGTGGGCACCTTCTTCGTCGTGATTGCGGTGCTGGTGGTGCTGACCTATCTGCGCCACGTCGGCGCGGACGCGCGCCAGCTCGCGCTTTCGGCCATGGCCGACGGGGCGCGCCATGCGCTGCCGGTGGCCATTGCCTGCGCGCTGGTGGGCGTGATCATCGGCATCATCAACCTCACCGGCGTGGCGGCGGAACTGGGTGGGCACATCATCGCCGTGGGCGAGAACAACCTGTTCCTCGCGCTGCTGCTGACCATGGCCATCTGCCTGGTGCTGGGCATGGGCATTCCGACGATTCCGAACTACATCATCACCAGCTCGCTCGCCGCGCCGGTGCTGCTCAAGCTCGGCGTGCCGCTGATCGTCTCGCACATGTTCGTGTTCTATTTCGGCATCATGGCCGACCTCACGCCGCCGGTGGCGCTGGCTGCGTTTGCCGCCGCCCCGATTGCCGGTGCGACGGGGCTGGCGATCGGCATGCAGGCGCTGCGCGTGGCGATCGCGGGCTTCATCGTGCCCTTCATGGCGGTGTACAGCCCCGCGCTCATGCTGCAGGGCGGGGACTGGCTGGCCGTGACGTGGATCGTGTTCAAGGCGCTGGTGGCCATCGCCATGTGGGGTGCCGGTGCCATCGGCTACCTGTTCGGGCCGCTGCGGATCTGGGAGCGCGCGGTGGCGATCGCGGCGGCCAGCCTGTTGGTGGTGGCCTACCCGCTCACCGACGAGGCAGGGCTGACGCTGATCGCGGCCTTCGTCGCCTGGCATGCGTGGCGCGTGCGCCGCGCTGCCGGCGTGGGCCACTGAGACCGGCCCACATCGGCCGGCGCGCGCGATGCTGGGGGCGTGCCTGAGCCTGGCGGCGGCACTCGGCGCCGGCGAGGTGTTCGTGCCGGTGCAGGCGTTCACGCTGGCGTGGACGCATTCCATCGAGCGTGTGCTCTGGGAGGAAGACTACGCCGTCACCACCGACCCCCACACCGGCAAGCCGGTGCTGCAGGCCACGCGCGCACGCATCAAAGGCTCGGCCGCGGGCATGGAGCCGCCGCCCGATGCGCGGCTGGTCGGTGGCTGGTTTGTCTACACCCCGGCGCAAGGGGTCGTGCCCGTGCTGCGCCTGACGCGCTCGGCCTACACCGCCGACTACGACTGGTGCGTCGCCGGCCGCTGCGAGCCGCTGCAGAAGCTGTTGCCGAGCGACGGCGGCGTGACGGAACTGCGGGCCTGCGCGCGCGGGGACTGAGCTGCGGCGGAACGCGGCCCCGCGCGCCGCGCAAGGGACTTGTTCAGCGTTGCCCTTGGCATCTTCAGTGCAGACCGGGGCGCGTTGCCGCAGCTGGCTGGCTGGCCAGGCGTTGCCGGAGGTGCTCGATGAGGCCGTCGCAGGCGTCTTCGATGAGGTCGAGCACGCGTTCGAAGCCATCGGCGCCGCCGTAGTAGGGGTCGGGCACCACGGGGCTGTCGTGCAGGCGGCAGAACTCGGTCAGGCGGCGCACCTTGCGCCGGTGTTCGGGNGGCGCGTCGTGTTCGGCGAGGGCGAGGTTTTCCCAGTCCATCACCAGGATGAGGTCGCTGCTTGCGAAATCGGCCTCGGTCAGTGCGCGGGCGCGCAGGTCGGAGAGGTCGTAGCCGCGGCGGCGGGCGTGNGCCTGCGCGCGCTCGTCAGGCGGCCGGCCGGCGTGCCAGTGGCCGTGCGTGCCGGCCGAGTCCACCTCCACCTGGCCCGCAAGCCCGGCCGCCAGCAGCTTCTCGCGCAGCACGCCGTGGGCGGTCGGGCTGCGGCAGATGTTGCCCAGACAGACGAAGGTGACGCGCAGCGGCGCGGTCGATGCGGGTGGCGAGGAAGCGCTCATGAGCGGGCGGCGTCTGCAGCGGGAGGGTGGCGGGTCGCGGGCGGTTCAGAGGCTGCGTGGGAATTGGGCGCGCTTTGGGGCGTCAAGGCGGGCATGAGCGCTTCCCTCTCCGCCTCATCGCTT
Organism: Burkholderiaceae bacterium; assembly: GCA_013693755.1. Taxonomy (GTDB): domain Bacteria; phylum Pseudomonadota; class Gammaproteobacteria; order Burkholderiales; family Burkholderiaceae_C; genus Tibeticola. The sequence goes on along the minus strand of CP059256.1, from coordinate 1,162,937 downwards.
GGCCGCCCCGTGGGCAGCGGCAGCGGCGCGATCTTGCCGCAGTCCGCGCTCACCCAGCGGCCCTGGCCCTCCATCGTGGAGGTCTGCGGTTTGCCATTGTGGGCGGTGGTGGTCGTCATCTTCATGGTGTAGCCGCTGTCGCCCTGAAAGGTCCATTCGCCTTCGCCGTTCGATGGCGGGTTGGTGCAGGTGAAGCGCGCCTTCATGCGGTTGGCGCTGCGCTCGGTGACGGTGGCGGTGCAGTCGCCCTCGGTCTGCACGGGNGGTACCTTCTGCTCGGCCATCTCCTTGCTGATGCACACGCGGGTGACGATGCCGCCATCGGCGCCGGTGCCCAGGGCGACGCCCTGGCGGCCCATCATCTCCTCCATCTGCTTGCGCTGCTGCGGCGACATTCCGGCCAGCGCCTTCTGCATCTCTGCCTGGGCGCGGTCCAGCTCCGGGTTGCCACCCATCCGGGTGCGCACTTCCCACAGGCCCGGCTTCTGGCTCTGCGCCCACGCCGGCGCGGCGACGGCCGCACACAGCGCGAAGCCGGCGAGCAACTGCAGCCCGCGTGCGGCGGGGACGGGGGCGAGGAAAGGTTCGACATGGGCGGCTCCCGGCGGGGGTGGACAAAGGTGACTTGATTGTGCCGCGACGCGGCGTCGCGTGTGTGACGCTGAGGGCAATGCCTCAGCGCCCGAGGGATGGGTTCAGCATCGTCCTGACAAGCCCCCTGCGCACCGCCGCTTCAGAACACCGGCAGCCGCGCGGTGTGCTTGACCTCTTCCATCACCGCGTAGGTGCGGGTCTCACGCACACCGGGCAGTTGCCACAGCACGGTGCCGGCAAACGTCCGGTAGGCGGCCATGTCGGCGAAGCGGGTCTTGAGCAGGTAGTCGAAGCCGCCGGCGACCATGTGGCATTCCAGGATGTCCTCGTGCACCTGCACGGCGGCCTTGAACTGCTCGAACACGTTGGGCGTGGTGCGGTCGAGCAGCACCTCGACGAACACCAGCAGCCCGCGCCCGAGCCGCGCCGGGTCCAGCCGGGCTTCGAAGCCCTGGATCACGCCGTCGCGCACCAGGCGTTGCACCCGCGCGAGCACGGCGGTGGGCGAGAGGCCGACCTGCTCGGCCAGCTTGAGGTTGGACAGGCGCGCATCGGCCTGCAAGGCCTGGAGGATGCGGCGGTCGATGCGGTCGAGGTCGGTCATGGCGTTGAGCAAATCACCAAATGAGGCCGTCATTTTGGTGAAAAACTCGACCGTAGATGCGGATCATGGCGAACATGAACAGCAACCCCGTCACCCAAGCCGCCATGCCCACCCTTGCCGAACCCCGCCCGAGCGCGCCGCCGGCTGCGCCATGCACCGCACCATCCACGGATCAGGGCCGTGCCCCGTTCTCGGCCTTCGGGGCCGAGCTCGCCCCGCTGTCGCCGCTGCTGCAGGCGCTGGCCCGGCTGGAGCGCGCGAGCGAGCCCGACGCGCTCGCGCCCCTGCTCGACGAGGCCACGCTGCCGGCGGAGGCCGCCGAGCGGGTGCGCGTCCGGGCGCTGCGCCTGGCGGCCGCGCTGCGCGAGCAGCCCACGGGCCTGGGCCGCGCGGCGCTGGTGCAGGGCTTGCTGCAGGAGTTCTCGCTGTCCTCGCAGGAGGGCGTGGCGCTGATGTGCCTGGCCGAGNCCTTGCTGCGCATTCCCGATGCGGCCACGCGCGACGCGCTGATTCGCGACAAGATCGGTCGCGGGCAATGGCAGCAGCACCTGGGGCGCAGCGCCTCGCCCTTCGTGAATGCGGCGGCCTGGGGCTTGCTGATCACCGGCAAGCTCGTCTCGACGCACAGCGAGAGCGGCCTCATGGCGGCGCTCACGCGGCTGGTGGCCAAGGGCGGCGAGCCGCTGGTGCGCAAGGGCGTGGACATGGCCATGCGGCTCATGGGCGAGCAGTTCGTGCTGGGCCAGACCATCGCCGAGGCGCTCGAGCGCGCGCGCACCCTCGAGGCCCAGGGCTTTCGCCACTCCTACGACATGCTGGGCGAGGCCGCGCTGACCGAGGACGACGCAGCGCGCTATTTCGCCGCCTACCGCGAGGCCATCGAGGCCATTGGCCGCGCCGCGCAGGGACAGGGCGTGCGCGAGCGCGCGGGCATTTCGGTCAAGCTCTCGGCGCTGCACCCGCGCTACGGCCGCGCGCAGCGCGCCCAGGTGCTCGACGCGCTGTACCCGCGGCTGCGCACGCTGGCGCTGGCGGCGCGCTCGCACGACATCGGCCTCAACATCGACGCGGAGGAAAGCGAGCGGCTGGAGCTTTCGCTCGAACTCCTGGCGCGGCTCTGCGCCGAACCGGCGCTGGCGCGGTGGGAGGGCATCGGCTTCGTGGTGCAGGCGTACCAGAAGCGCGCGCCGGCGGTGATCGACGCGGTCGTCGCGCTCGCCCGTGCGCACGGGCGGCGGCTGATGGTGCGGCTGGTCAAGGGCGCGTACTGGGATGCCGAGATCAAGCGCGCGCAGCTCGACGGCCAGCCGGACTACCCCGTCTGGACGCGCAAGCCCCACACCGACGTGTGCTACCTCGCCTGCGCGCGCCGTCTGCTGGCCGCGGCCGATGCGGTCTACCCGCAGTTCGCCACCCACAATGCGCACACGGTGGCCGCCATCGTCGAGCTCGCCGGGCCGGATGCGCCGCCGCAGGCCTATGAGTTCCAGTGCCTGCACGGCATGGGAGAGCCGCTGTATGCGCAGGTGGTGGCGGCGGGCGCGCAGGGTGGCCTGGGGCGGCCCTGCCGCATCTATGCGCCGGTGGGCACGCACGAGACCCTGCTGGCCTACCTGGTGCGCCGGCTGCTGGAGAACGGCGCGAACACCTCCTTCGTGCACCGCCTGGCCGACCCGGCGGTGCCGCTGGACGAGCTGGTGGCCGACCCGGTGCAGGCTGTGCGCGAGGCCGGCGCGCGCGAAGGCGCGGTGGGCCGGCCCCATGCGCGCATTCCCGCGCCGCCGCAGCTCTACGGCGCGGCGCGGCGCAACTCGGCGGGGCTGGACCTGGCCTGCGAGGCCACGCTGCATGCGCTGCAGCCGGCGCTGCAGGCCGCCTGCGCCGAACCCTTGCGCGCCGAGCCGCTGCTGGCGCAGCCGGTGGCGGCTGCAACCCAGGCATGGGTGCCGGTGCGCAACCCGGCGCAGCCCGGCGAGGCGGTGGGCGAGGTGCGCGAGGCCAGCGCCGCCGACATCGACGCCGCGCTGCAGGCGGCCGAGCGCTGTGCGAGCGCGTGGGCGGCCACGCCCGCGGCCGAGCGCGCGCGCTGGCTGGAGGCGGCGGCCGATGCGCTCGAAGCCCGGCGGCCGGCGCTGCTGGCGCGCATCGTGCGCGAGGCCGGCCGCACCCTGCCCAATGCGGTGAACGAGGTGCGCGAGGCGGTGGACTTCCTGCGCTACTACGCCGCACAGGCGCGCGGCTTCGACCCGGCGACGCACGCACCGCTCGGGCCGGTGGTGTGCATCAGCCCGTGGAACTTCCCGCTGGCGATCTTTCTGGGGCAGGTGGCGGCCGCGCTGGCCGCCGGCAACCCGGTGCTGGCCAAGCCGGCCGAGCAGACGCCGCTGGTGGCGGCCGAGGCGGTGCGGCTGCTGCATGCCGCCGGTGTGCCGCGCGCGGCGCTCCAGCTGCTGCCGGGCGACGGCCGCGTGGGCGCGGCGCTGGTGGCCGATGCGCGGGTGCGCGGCGTGGTGTTCACCGGCTCGACCGAGGTGGCCCGGCGCATCGCGCAGACGCTGGCGCGGCAAGCAGCCGCCGAGGGCATGGCGGTGCCCCTGATCGCCGAGACCGGTGGGCAGAACGCGATGATCGTCGACAGCTCCGCCCTGCCCGAGCAGGTGGTGGCCGATGCGGTGGCCTCCGCGTTCGACAGCGCGGGCCAGCGCTGCCGGAGCNTGCGCGTGCTGTGCGTGCAGGAGGACGTGGCCGAGCGCGTGCTCGCCATGCTGCGCGGCGCGATGGCGGCGCTGCGGCTGGGCGCGCCCGAGGCCTTGTCCACCGACGTCGGCCCGGTGATCGACGCCGACGCGCAGGCCGGCATCGAGCGCCACATCGAGGCCATGCGCGNNCGCGGCCGGCCGGTCTGGCAGGTGCCGTCAGGCGAAGCGCCCGGCCACTTCGTGCCGCCCACGCTGATCGAGATCGCGCGCATCGACGAGCTCGAGCGCGAGGTGTTCGGCCCGGTGCTGCACGTGCTGCGCTGGCGGCGCGATGAACTCGACGCGCTGCTCGACGCCATCCACGGCCGCGGCTACGGCCTCACCCTGGGGCTGCACACCCGCATCGACGAGACCATCGCCGGCGTGNGGGCTCGCGCCCGGGTGGGCAACCTGTACGTCAACCGCAACATGATCGGCGCCGTGGTCGGCGTGCAGCCTTTCGGCGGCGAGGGCCTGTCGGGCACCGGGCCCAAGGCCGGCGGGCCGCTGTACCTGCTGCGCCTGCTCGCACGCCGCCCCGAGGGCGCGGCGCTGGCCGCAGCGCGCCGCGGGCCGAACCCCGCGAGGACGCCACGGCAGCGGCGAACCGCGCGGNCCATGCTCGCGCCCCTGCGCGCCCTGCAGGCCTGGGCGGCGGCGCAGGCCGGGGACGACCCGGCGGCGCTCGCGGCGCTGTGTGACCGGTGGGCTGAACTCAGCCCCGCGGGGCTGGAAATCGAACTCGCCGGCCCCACGGGCGAGCGCAACCTCTACCGCACGCTGGGCCGCGCGCAGGTGCTGAGCCTGGCGCGCAGCGAGGCCGACCGCCTGGCCCAGCTCGCCGCCACGCTGGCCGTGGGCAGCCGCGCGGTGTGGCCGGCCGAGGCGGCCGCGCTGNCGTGCGCGCCGCCCGAGGCGGTGCAGGCCTGCATCACCTGCGTGCCCGGCTGGGCGGAACAGGACGCGTCCGGCGGGTTCACGCTGCCAATGGCTGCGGTGCCTTTCGATGCCGTGCTGCTGCATGCGCCGCCACCCGCGCAGGCGGCGGTGGCGCAGGCGCTGGCCGCGCGCGAGGGTGCCCTGGTGCCGCTGGTCGCCCTCACCCCAGGCGACACAGCGCTGCCGCTGGAGCGTCTGCTGCTCGAGCGCGCGCAAAGCCACAACACGGCCGCTGCGGGCGGCAATGCCAGCCTGATGATGCTGGTCTGAGCCCGTTTGGGAAGAAAAAGCGGACCAGCCCAGCGTCAATCGGCAGGATATTGCTACAAAAAGGATTCACCGAAGGCGGCCTGCGCGGCGTTTCCATGCCCTGCGACGGGCAACCCCGCACAACCCCTGCGGCGCCGGGCCTGGGCGCGAGGCGGCGCCGGCACGCCGCCGGCCCCACGCCCCGCCGCATCAGGCCGTAAGCTTGGCGCCTCGCCCGGACCGATCGATTCGAATGCCGCCACCCACCGCACCCGCTTTGCGCGGCGCCTTGCTTGCCCTGCTGGCCGTCGTGTTGTTCGGGCTGAGCACGCCGCTGGTGCAGCGCTTTGGCGCGGGGCTGGGGCCGTTCAGCACGGCGGCGCTGCTGTATGCCGGCGCGGCGGCGGTGGCGCTGCTGCAGCGCCGGGGCGCGGGCCGCGAGGCGCCGCTGCGGCGCAGCGACCTGCCGCGGCTGCTGGCGATGGTGGCCGCGGGCGCGGTGATCGGCCCGGTGGCGCTGGCCTGGNGCTTGCAGCGCACCAGTGGCACGAGTGCGTCGCTGCTGCTCACGCTGGAGGCCGTGTTCACCGCCCTGCTGGCCTGGCGCTGGTATGGCGAGACGCTGGATGCGCGGGTCAAGACGGCGGTGGCCTTGCTGCTGGCCGGTGGCGCGCTGCTCGCGCTCGACCAGGGCCGCGCGGGCGAGGTGCAACTGCTGGGCCTGCTCGCGGTGGCGCTGGCCACGCTGGCCTGGNGGCTGGACAACACGCTCTCGCGCGGCGTGGCCGAGCGCGACCCGGCGCAGGTGGTGCTGGCCAAGGCGGCACTGGGCGCGCTGGCCACCGGCGCGGTGGCGCTGCTGCGCGGCGAGCCCCGGCCCGCCGGTGGCGCCGCGCTGGCGCTGCTGGCCGTGGGGGCGAGCGGCTACGGGCTGAGTCTGCGGCTGTACCTGCTGGCGCAGCGGCAGTTCGGCGCGGCGCGCACGGGCTCGGTGTTTGCCTTCGCGCCCTTCATCGGGGCGCTGGGTGCGTTTGCGCTGGGCGAGCGCGGCGTGGGTGCGCTGACCCTGCTAGGCGGCGCGCTGATGGCCGCGGGCGTGGCGGTGCACCTGCTCGAGCGCCACGAGCACGCGCACACGCACGAGGCGCTCGAACACGAACACGCCCACACCCACGACGACGGCCACCACCTGCACCCGCACGACCCCATGCCCGTTGGCGCGCACAGCCACTGGCACCGCCATGAACCGCTGACGCACCGCCACCCGCATGTGCCCGACGCGCACCACACGCACGGGCACTGAGCGGGCTTGAGGCGAGGCGTCTGATGCAGTGGCGGCCCGCACGCCCCACTCGGTCGCGAGGCGGCGCGCGGGCGGCCTCTGGGGGTGTTTTTAGTCAAAACCCTCCAGCCCCAGCGCAAACCGGTCAGGGTGCGCTACAAACAAAAGAGCGGCCCGCAGGCCGCTCTGGCACGGACGAGGGCGGCCTCAGTAGCCCATCTCGCGCAGGTAGGCGTCGCGCGCGGCGAGCGCCGTGTCGGTGAAGTCGGAGAACACGCCGTCCACGCCGAGGCGGTAGAACTGCAGGTACTCGGCCTGCGGGTTGCCGGCGTAGTCGAAGGCCAGGCGGCGCTTTTCGTTGCGGAAGGTGTAGGCGTGCACGAACAGGCCGGCCTTGTGCGCGTCGGCGATCAGGCTGGTGGGCGGCTGGGTGCGCGCGTCCTGCAGGTTGACCTTGCCGTCGCCGTTGAGGTCCTTCATCTTGCCATTGGCGTCGAACTCGCCCTTGACCGGCACGATGTAGGGCTTCCAGGGGCCGATGCCGTCGGCGTAGGTCTTGATCTCGGCCAGGCCCGCGGGCGTGACCATGGCGGAGAACAGCCGCTTGTCGCCGGCGAGCGTCCAGTCGTAGGGGCGGTCGTAGGGCGGGGCGAAGCTCAGGCCGCCGGTCTTGAAGTCGTAGTCGTCGGCGTCGATGAGCTGGATGAGCCGGGTCTGCAGGCCCTTGCCCTTCATGTACTTGAGGCTGCTGGGCTCGAAGCTCTGCACGAACACCGGCGCGTCCTTGCGGTTCCAGCCCGCGGCGGTGAGCTGGGCGATGAGCTTGTCCTCCAGCGGCAGGCCGAGCTGGCGGTGGTAGGTGGGGTTCTTGGTTTCGGGGTAGACCGAGATCACCCGCCCGCCGACCGAGCGCGACTTCGCCAGGTCGATGATTTCCTGGAAGGTCACGACCTTGAACTGGCCGTTGTACTGCTGCGGGCGTTCGGCGTCGGTGGCGATGGCGCCGAGCTTCTTGATCTCGGCGAGGGTGAAGTCATGCGCGAACCAGCCGGTCTGCAGCTCGCCGTCCACGTTCCAGTCCACGCGCTTGCGGTTGGCGAACTCGGGGCGGCTGGCCACGTCGGTGCTGTAGGCGAGGTTGGGGTCGTGGCGGGCAATGAGCACCCCGTCCTTGGTGGAGATCAGTCCGGCTCGATGGAATCGGCGCCGAGGTCGATGGCCTTGGCATAGGCCTCCAGGGTGTGCTCGGGCAGGTAGCCCGAGGCACCGCGGTGGGCGATGACGAGCGGCTTGGCGCCGTCGAGCGTGAGCAGCGGCTTGCCGCCGCCACCGCCGCAGCCGGCCAGGGCGGCCGCGCAGGCCAGGGCCAGGCCGGTGGCCTTGAGGGAAATGCGCATGGAGTCCTCCGGAAAGAATCGTTTGTTTGTTCGTTGCTGCTGGAACGCCCCAAAGGGCGCGCTCCAGGGCCGGGATGCTGCCGCCGCGCCGTGTCGGTTTGATGACGGCCGCGCGAACGCCGTACGCTGTCACGCGAAGGACGGCGACGGCCGCGCGGGCCCTCGCACAATGGCCGCATGGACGAACTCAGAAGCCCTTGCAGGCGCGCATCGTCGAGTGGCGGGTGGCGCCGGGCGACACGGTGCGCGCCGGCGACGCGGTGCTCATCGTCGAAGCGATGAAGATGGAGCACGAACTGCACGCCCACGCCGATGGCCGCGTGCGGAGCCTGCATGCCGCCGTGGGCGACCTGGTGCAGCCAGGCGACGTGCTCCTGAAACGGAGCGCGACCTGACCGGTTCGCGCTGGGGTCCGGCTGAAAATGCGGTAAACCCGGCCTCGGATGCCGCTGCCACCGCCCCCAGGCACCGCCCAGCCCCGCCGCGCCCNNCCGCGTGCCGACCTGCAGCGCCTGCGCGAGCGCCTGGCGCTCACCGAGGACGCCGCGCGCCCCGAGGCCATCGCCCGCCGGCACGCGCTGGGCCTGCGCAGCGCACGCGAGAACATCGCCGACCTGTGCGACGACGGCAGCTTCATCGAATACGGCGCGCTGGCCATCGCCGCGCAGCGCCAGCGCCGCAGCCTCGAGGACCTGCGCGCCGCCACCCCAGCCGACGGGCTGGTCTGCGGCATCGGCAGCGTCAACGGCGCCATCCACGGCCCCGAGCGCAGCCGCACCGCCGTGCTCGCCTACGACGCCACCGTGCTCGCCGGCACCCAGGGCGCGCGCAACCATGCCAAGACCGACCGGCTGCTCGCGCTGGCCCACGCGCAGCGCCTGCCGGTGGTGCTGTTTGCCGAGGGCGGCGGCGGCCGTCCCGGCGACACCGACGTGCCCATCGTCGCCGGGCTGCACGTGCCCACCTTCGCCGCGCTGACGCGCCTCTCGGGCCGCGTGCCGCTGGTGGGCATCGCCGCCGGGCGCTGCTTCGCCGGCAACGCCGCCCTGCTCGGCTGCTGCGACCTCATCATCGCCACGCGCGACAGCTCCATCGGCATGGGCGGGCCGGCCATGGTCGAAGGCGGCGGCCTGGGCGTGTTCCGCGCCGAAGAGATCGGCCCCGCCGCCACGCAGCAGGCCAACGGCGTGATCGACGTGCTGGTCGCCGACGAGGCCGAGGCCACCGCCCTCGCGCGGCGCTACCTCTCGCTGCTCCAGGGCCGCCTGCGCGACTGGATCGCCCCCGACGCGCAGGCCCTGCGCGCCGTGGTGCCGGAGAACCGGCTGCGCGCCTACGACAGCCGCGCCGCCCTCGGCGCGCTGGTGNACCAGGGCTCGCTGCTCGAACTGCGCAGCGGCTTCGGCCAGGCGGTGCACACCGCGCTCGGCCGCATCGAGGGCCGCAGCGTCGGCCTGGTGGCCAGCAACCCGCAACACCTCGGCGGCGCCATCGACGACGCCGCGGCCGACAAGCTCGCGCGCTTCTACCAGCTCTGCGACGCCCACGGCCTGCCGCTGGTCAGCCTCATCGACACGCCCGGCTTCATGGTCGGGCCCGAGGCCGAGGCCCGCGCCCAGGTCCGCCACGCCAGCCGGTTGTTCGTGGTGGCCGCGGCGCTGCGGGTGCCGGTGTTCGCGGTGGTACTGCGCAAGGCCTACGGCCTGGGCGCCATGGCGCTGGCCGCCGGCGGCTTTCATGAGACCGGTGCGACGATCGCCTGGCCCAGCGCCGAATTCGGCGCCATGGGCCTCGAGGGCGCGGTGCGCCTGGGCTGGCGCAAGGAACTGGCCGCCGAACCCGAAGGCCCCGCGCGCGAGGCCTTGTTCCAGCGCCTGCTCGCTGCGCAGGTGGAAGCCGGCTCGGCCCTTCGCATGGGCGAGGCGCTGGAGATCGACGCCGTCATCGACCCCGCCGACACCCGCGCCTGGCTCGCCCGCGCGCTCGAAGGCGCGCGCGTGGTCGAGGGCACCGCGCCGCGCTTCATCGACCCCTGGTGAGCCAACGGGTCGACGAGCCCGTCGCACGGATGCCCGGCATGCGTGCTAAGCTGGTCGCTTCGCCACTCGGCGGCGCCGGAGATCGCGCGCGGCCGAAGCCTGAAGTTGAGGAGAACCCCATGCCCGGACTGCTGCCCGACGTCGACCGCGACGGACTGCTCGAATTCTCGGTGGTCTACACCGATCGCGCGCTCAACCACATGTCCAAGCGCTTCCAGGGCGTGATGCGCGACATCTCGCGCATCCTCAAGAGCGTCTACCACGCCCAGTCCGCCGTGCTCGTGCCCGGCAGCGGCACCTTCGGCATGGAGTCGGTGGCCCGCCAGTTCGCCACCGACCGCAAGGTGCTGGTGCTGCGCAACGGCTGGTTCAGCTACCGCTGGACGCAGATCTTCGACATGGGCCGCATCCCGTCCGCGCAGATCGTGCTCAAGGCCCGCCGCACCGGCGGCGACAAGCACGCGCCCTGGGTGCCCGCGCCCATCGACGAGGTGGTGGCCACCATCCGCGCCGAGCGCCCGGCCGTGGTGTTCGCGCCGCATGTGGAAACCGCCGCCGGCATGATCCTGCCCGACGCCTACCTGCGCGCCGTGGCCGATGCCGCGCACGAGGTGGGCGCGCTGTTCGTGCTCGACTGCATCGCCTCCGGCGCCATGTGGGTGGACATGGAAGCCACCGGTGTGGACGTGCTCGTCTCCGCGCCGCAGAAGGGCTGGAGCGGCTCACCCGCCTGCGCGATGGTGATGCTCAGCCCGCGTGCGCGCGCTGCCATCGACGCCACCACCAGCACCAGCTTCGCCTGCGACCTCAAGAAGTGGCTGCAGATCATGGAAACCTACGAAGCCGGCGGCCATGCCTACCACGCCACCATGCCCACCGACGCGCTGGCGCGGCTGCGCGACGTGATGCTCGAAACCGAGGCCTACGGCTTCGAGCGGGTGCGCCAGGAGCAGATCGCGCTCGGCGCGGGCGTGCGCGNNCTGTTCGAGTCGCGCGGCATCCCCAGCGTCGCGGCCGAGGGCTTCAAGGCGCCCGGCGTGGTCGTGAGCTACACCGAAGACCCCGAGATCCACAACAGCAAGAAATTCCTCGCCCTGGGCCTGCAGACCGCCGCCGGCGTGCCGCTGCAGTGCGACGAGCCGGCGGACTTCATGACCTTCCGCGTCGGCCTGTTCGGGCTCGACAAGTGGCACCACGTCGCGCGCACCGTGGCGCAGCTCGAAGCCGCGCTCGACCAGCTCGGCATCGGCCGGCCCGCGGCCGCTCAGAACACCCGCGCGAGCAGCGGAATCAGCAGCGAGGCCGCCACCGCCTGAAGCCCCAGCGCCAGCGCCGCCCAGGCGCCGGCGTCCGGGTGCACCTGCAGCGCGCGGGCTGCACCGATGCCGTGCGCGGCCGTGCCCAGCGCAAAGCCGCGCGCCATCCAGCCGGGCGCATCCGTGCCGATGCCCAGCGCATCGAACACATACTTGCCGCTGAGCGCGCCCACCAGGCCCGTCACCACCGCAAACACCGCCGCCAGCGCCGCGATGCCGCCGATCTGGTCGGCCACGCCCATGGCCACCGGCGCCGTGACCGACTTGGGCGCCAGCGACCGCAGCACCTCCTCGGCAGCCCCAGCGCCCAGCCCAGGCCCACCGCACTCAGCGCCGCGGCCGCGCCGCCCACCAGCGCCGCCAGCACGAACACCAGCCCGCGCCGGCGCAAGGCCGCGCGCCGCTGCCACAGCGGCCAGGCCAGCGCCACCACCGCCGGCCCGAGCAGGAAGTGGATGAACTGCGCGCCCGAGAAATACGTGGATAGGCCGTGCCCGTGAGGCCCAGACCGAGCGCGAGCACCACCACCGACCACAGCACCGGGTTCGCCCACGGCGCCTGCGCCATGCGCGTGTAGAACGCATGCGCCAGCACGTACACGCCCAGCGTGGCCGTGAGGCCGAACAACGGCGTGGACGAGAGGTACACCCACAGCTGCACGAAGTCGGCCATCAGCGCGCCTCCTTGCTCACAGGGTCCGCCTGCGTGCCTGTGCCCTCGCCGCCGCCCGCGTCATCGCGCAGCAGCGCCCGCAGCACCGCCGCCGTCACCGCCAGCGCCACCCAGGTCGAGACGACCAACACCGCCAGCAGCCGCAGGCCGTGCTGCTGCAGCAGCTCCAGGTGCGTCATCACGCCCACGCCCACCGGCACGAACAGCAGCGACAGGTGCGCGAGCAGGAACTCCGCCACCGCGCCCACGCGGTGCTGCACCGCGCGCCAGCGCAGGGCCGGCAGCAGCAACAGCAGGCCCACCACCGGCCCCGGAAAGGGCAGGTGCAGCGCACGCGAGAGCAACTCGCCCGCCGACTGGAACAGCAGCAACAGAGCCAGACCTTCGAGCGCGCGCATGGCGGGGCCGCTGCGTGGGGCGCCTGGGCTGCAGCCGCGTCAGCCTAGAAACCGCAGTTGGATGCGCCCGACGGTGCCGCGATCGGGGTGTCAGGCCAGGCGCGACGACGCGGCGGGCTCGTGCCCGCAAGGAGGAGCAACGCCGCATGGCACCCTGAGCGCGGTGCCGACGGGTGCATAGCGTTCTCACCCGGACGGTGAGGGGTTTCGGAATTGGTGAACGCTGATTTCATGCGGGTTGTGGTGGAACAGGCAGCGGTCAACTGCGGTTTCTAGGGTCAGAAGCGCTCGAGCTCCGGGAAGGCCAGGCGCCCGCCGCGCACCAGCATCTTGCCGTACTCGGCGCAGCGGTTGGCGGTGGGGATGACCTTGCCGGGGTTGAGCAGGCTCTTGGGGTCGAAGGCGCGCTTGAGCGCGAACATCTGCTCGCGCTCCTCGGGGCTGAACTGCACGCACATGCTGCTGAGCTTTTCCACGCCCACGCCGTGCTCGCCGGTGACGGTGCCACCCATCTCCACGCTGGTTTCCAGAATGTCGGCGCCGAAGAGCTCGGCACGGTGCATCTGGTCGGGGTCGTTGGCATCGAACAGGATCAGCGGGTGCAGATTGCCGTCACCGGCGTGGAACACGTTGGCGCAGCGCAGGCCGTACTTGTGCTCCATCTGCGCAATGGCGAGCAGGATGTCGGCCAGGCGCTTGCGCGGAATGGTGGAGTCCATGCACATGTAGTCGGGGCTGATGCGGCCCGAGGCCGGAAAGGCGTTCTTGCGCCCGCTCCAGAACTTGAGCCGCTCGGCTTCGTCGCGGCTGACCGCGATGGCGGTGGCGCCCGCCGCGCGCAGCACCTGCGACATGCGCTCGATCTCCTCGGCCACTTCCTCGGGCGTGCCGTCGCTCTCGCACAGCAGGATGGCCTCGGCGCTGAGGTCGTAGCCGGCGTGTACGAAGTCTTCCACTGCCGCCGTCATGGGCTTGTCCATCATCTCCAGCCCGGCGGGGATGATGCCCGCGGCGATCACCGCNGCCACGGCGTCACCGGCTTTGCGCACGTCGTCGAAGCTGGCCATGATGCAGCGCGCGAGCTGCGGCTTGGGGATGAGCCGCACCGTGACTTCGGTGGTGACGGCGAGCATGCCCTCGCTGCCGATGATGGCGGCCAGCAGGTCATAGCCCGGCGCGTCCAGCGCCTCGCTGCCGAAGCGAACCGGCTCGCCTTCGACGGTGAAGCCGCGCACCTGCAGCACGTTGTGCACCGTCAGCCCGTACTTGAGGCAGTGCACGCCGCCGGAGTTCTCGGCCACGTTGCCGCCGATGGTGCAGGCGATCTGGCTGCTGGGGTCGGGCGCGTAGTACAGGCCGTGCGGTGCGGCGGCGTCCGAGATCGCCAGGTTGCGCACGCCCGACTGCACCACCGCCGTGCGGCTGCGCGGGTCGATGCGCAGAATCTTGTTGAACTTGGCCAGGCTGAGCGTCACGCCCAGGGGNTTGGGCAGTGCGCCGCCCGAGAGGCCCGTGCCCGCGCCGCGTGCGACCACCGGCACGTCCAGCGCATGGCAGGCGCGCAGCACGGCCTGCACCTGCGCCTCGGTCTCGGGCAGGGCCACGGCCAGCGGCCGCTCGCGGTAGGCGGTGAGGCCGTCGCACTCGTAGGGGATGGTGTCTTCGGGCGTGTAGAGCACGGCGTGCGCGGGCAGCACGGCCAGCAGCGCGGCGACGACTTCGCGCTGGCGCGCGGCGCGCTCCGACGGTGCGGGCGCTGCGGGGGCGGCGGCGGCCGCGGCGCGGGCCTCGGCGTTGGGGCGGTCGATGACGGCGTTCATGCCATGCACTCTACGCCAGTGCGGGCGGCGGCGCACTGAAGGATTTTTCAGCCGGGCTTGAGCGCGCGCGGCGGTGCCGGGCGCTCGAGGGGCCGGCCGGCGTGGCCGGCTGGCGGGCTTCAGGATGCGCAGCTCTTGGCCAGCCACTCGGCAAAGGCGGCGCACTCCCAGCGGTCCATGGTGCCGGTGCGCCAGCACAGGTAGTGCGCATGCGGGCTGGGCACGTTGCGCGGGAAGATGCGCTCGAGCAGGCCGTTGTCCACCCAGGGCGCGCCGAGCTTGAGCCGCACCAGGCCCACGCCCAGGCCTTGCGCGGCGGCGTCGCACATGAGGCCGATGTCGTTGAAGGAGGAGCCCTCGGTCGGCTCGGGCCAGTCGAGCTCGTGCGCGGCGAACCAGGTGCGCCAGGGCTCGAGCGGGCTGCGCAGCAGGGCCACGCCGCGCAGGTCCTCCACGCTGTCGAANGGACCGTTCTCGCGGATCCAGGCCGGCGAGGCCAGCGGGGTGACTTCGTCCTTGAGCAGGCAGATGTGCTCCACGTCGGCATAGCGGCCGGTGCCGAAGCGGATGGTGAGGTCGGCGTCCTCGGCCACCACGTCGAGCAGCGGAATGCTCACCTGCAGCGTGAGGTCGATCTCGGGNTAGGCCTCGTAGAAGGAGCGCAGCCGCGGCATGAGGATGGAGCGCGCAAACGTGGGCGTGACGGCCAGGCGCAGCTTGCGCTTGCCCGAGGGCGCGGCCGCAGCGCCGGGGAATTTCTGCAGCGCGGCCAGCGCCTCGCGCACCTGGGCGAGGTACTCGATGCCCTCGGTGGTGAGCGAGAAGTCCGAGCGGCCGAAGAGCTTGACGCCCAGCAGCTGTTCGAGCTGGCGCACGCGGTGGCTCACCGCGCTGGGCGTGACGCAGAGCTCGTCGGCCGCCTGGGTGACGCTGCGCAGCCGCGCCAGCGCCTCGAAGGTCAGCAGGCACTGGATGGGCGGAATGCGCTGCACGCCCACGCTGGCATGGGCAGGGCGTTCGGCCGGGCGCGGGGTGGTCATGATGGCGCGCGAGGGTGGGGCCGGGGCTTACCGGAAGATGACGGTCTTGTGGCCGTCGAGCAGCACGCGGTGCTCGCTGTGCCACTTCACGGCGCGGGCGAGCACCTGGCTTTCGGTGTCGCGCCCGGTGGCGGTGAGGTCTTCGACGGTGGCGGCATGGTCCACCCGCGCGACGTCCTGCTCGATGATGGGGCCCTCGTCCAGGTCGGCGGTGACGTAGTGCGCCGTGGCGCCGATGAGCTTCACGCCGCGCTCGTGCGCCTGGTAGTAGGGCCGCGCGCCNCTGAAGCTCGGCAGGAAGCTGTGGTGGATGTTGATGGCGCGGCCGGCGAGCGCGCGGCACATCTCGTCCGAGAGGATCTGCATGTAGCGCGCCAGCACCACCAGCTCGGCGCCCTCGGCCTCGATGATCTCGAGCTGCCGCGCCTCGGCCTGCGGCTTGGTGGCCGCGCTGACCGGGATGTGGTGGAAGGGCACGTTGTAGCTGGCCGCGAGCTGGTAGAAGTCGCGGTGGTTGCTGACGATGGCGCGGATGTCCAGCGGCAGCAGGCCGGATTTCCAGCGAAACAGCAGGTCGTTGAGGCAGTGGCCCTCACGGCTGACGAAGATCACGGTGCGCATGGGCTCGGCGGCGCGGTGCAGCCCGAAGCGCATCGCAAAGCCCTCGGCCAGCGGCGCGAACTGCTCGCGCAAGGCCTCGAAGCCCAGCGCCGCGCAGGCGAAGCGCACGCGCATGAAGAACAGGCCGGTGTCGGGGTCGTTGTACTGCGCGGCTTCTTCGATGTTGCCGCCGCGCTCGAGCAGAAAACCCGAGACGGCATGCACGATGCCCGCGCGGTCGGGGCAGGAGAGGGTGAGGATGTAGGCGGGATGCGGCATGGCCGCCATTTCGCAGCAGCGCGCCAGGGCCGCCGCGGCGGGCGGCGAGGGGCGAGCGGGGTTGGCCGTTTGGCTTCAGCGGGCGCTGCCGCCGCGCGCGCCTCACTGCTCGCGCAGTTCGGCGCAGTAGTCCTTGGCCGGTGCGGCGTCGGTGAGCCAGGTGGCCTGGGTATGCACGCCGCCGTCGGCCGCCTGGGTACGGCTGGCGCCGTCGCCGCTGCCGGCGATTTCGGTGGCGGCGGCGAGCACGATGCTGCGCGCGGCCACGCCTGGCGGCAGGTGGGTGGGCACGCCCAGGGCGGCATCCACATGTCCGGAGCCGGCCACGAGCAGCACGACCCGTCCGCTCTTGCGCGCGGCCAGCACGCTGCGCGCCATGGTGGCGTCGCGCGCGGTCTGCACGCGCGCCATCGGCGGCACCTGCGCGGCGCCCAGCAGCCCGCAATGCCCGTCGATGATGGCTTTGTACTGTTTTGCCGCAGCTCCAGCNGCCAGATGGTCGTCCAGTGCTGTATTTTTCATAGCATCCTGGAGCGCGGCCGAGGGCAGGTTGGCGCCGATCACCGGCACGCCGGCGGCCACCGCGGCGCGCACCACCGGGCCGTAGGCGCGCCAGGGCCAGCCGCGGTCGTTCCAGGCCAGGGCGGCGCGGATCTGCGCGTCGTCGGCGTCGCGCGGCAGGCCCGCGGTGCTGCGGCCGGCCTCGGCCATTTCCATTGCCAGCGCCGCGAGCCGCCCCTGCTGGGCCAGCACCTGCACCACGGCGCGTTCGATGGCCTGGTGGCTGGGCGCGTCGTGCAGTTCGCCCAGCAGCAGCACCTCGGCCGGGCCGAGCTCGGCCAGCGCGCGCGGCGGCGGTCTGCAGGCTGGCTTCGTCGGCGCCGCGCAGGTCGGCGCGGACGGGGCTTGCCCGTCCTGCGGGCTCGGTGGCTGCGGCCTGGGCCGATGCGGGGCGGATGCCGGGCCCGGCGCGGCGGCACTGCAGGCCGTCAGCGCCGCGGCCAGGGCCAGCGGCACGAGGCGGCGCCACGGCGCACGCGCTGCGCCGCCCGGCGCCGCGCGGGGCTTTCGGCGCTGGGAGGCGAGGGGCGTCAAGACGGGCGTTCCGGCAGGTTGCGGGCCGCGGGGTGGCGGGCGGGTGGTTTCAGTGCACGACCACCGGCTGCTGCGCCAGCGCGGCGTAGCCTTCGAGGGTGTCTTCGACCTCTTCCTGCGTGGGGGTGTTGGCCTGCCAGGCCGAGATCTGCTGCTGGAACATCTCGGCCCAGGAGCCGTCGAGGTAGATCTCTTTGCCGTGGCGTTTGTCCACGATTTCAAAGCCGTGACGCACGAGCACCGGCTGGCCCGGCGCGGCGGCGTCGGCACCCTCGGGCTGGGCCAGAAGGTGCATGACGGCGAAGCTGTCGGAGTCGTAGAGCAGGTTCATCAGGGCATTCTCCTTCATCGCGGGGCGCCGGGGCACCGCTTCGGTGCGGTGGGCGCGCCGTATGGACTGAATATTGCAACGATCGTGCCCGATTCAAGGCGCACAGGGTTATTCCGGTGGGCGGTTGGCCGGCCCGGCGCGGGAGGCGGGCGCTCGGGGGCGGGCCGCCAGCCGCGGCTCAGAAGCTGTGAATGAATCGGGCGCGTCCGAGCAGGCCGCCAAAAAGCGCCCAATCAAGGCGCAAAGCGCAGTCGTAGCGCGGGCTACGGCGAGCATTTGCAACGCCGAGTGGACGCTTTGGGCGGGATGAGCGGCCGTGGCGGGTTCGTTCACAGCTTCTCACTCGGCGCCGGAGCCGTCGGTGGGCGGGGCGCCGGCGGCGAGCGGCTCGGCTGCGCGCAGGTTCTGCTCCACGCGGTCGCCGTTGGACTGGGCGAGGCGGATGCGCACCGGCAGGCCGTCGAGCGAGGGCGCAAGCCAGAAGTCCAGCCGCAGGTCGTGCTCGCGCCGCGGCTCGCGGGTGAAGCGGCGCGCGGGNGTGGCGCCGATGGGCAGGTCCAGCACCTCGTCGGGGCCGATGTCGAAGCGCCAGGGCTCGGCGTCGCGCGGGCCGACGATCTGCAGCGTCAGGCTGCGCCCCGGGGCGAAGCGGTCGGGGCGNGCGGCGAACATCGCGCCGATCTGGAAGAACAGGCTCAGCCGGTCCTGCGCCAGCGGCAGCAGCACGGCGTCGGGCGTGTTGGCGCTGAAGCGCACGCGCTGCGCCTCGGGCTCGAAATGCGCGGCCAGCTCGCTGCGCACCTTGTCGGAAAANCGCTGTGGCGCCAGGCCTTGCGCGGTGATGCGCCCGGTGCTGGACTGCACCCGCGCGCCCAGGAACAGCGCGCTGATCTCGCCGCGCAGCGCGTAGCGCGTGGCGTCGTGCTGCCAGCGCAGCTCGCCGCTGGCGCGGTAGGGCAGGCCCTTGATGCGGCCCTCCACCTCGTAGGCCAGCCGCATGGGCGGCGGCAGCCGCACCGCCACCGCAAGGCTGCTCGCCAGCGGCGCCTGTGCGGCGCCGGGCTCGCCGGGCTCGCCGGGCAGGATGGGCGCTGCGGGGCCGCGGGCGGCGTGGGTTCGGCCTTCTGCGCGGCGGGCGGGCTGGCCTGGGCCAGCGCCGAGGCAGCAGACGCCGGTGCGACGGTGGCCGTGGCCTGCGCCACGGTCTCGGCCGGGGTGGGTTCGGGCGCGTTGCCCGCTTCGGTGGATGCGCCGGTTGCTTCTGTTTCCATAGCATCAACCGGCCGGTTGGCGCTGGGGTTCGGGGTGGTTTCTTCTGCAACAGGGGTTTGGGCAGCCGTTGCGCGGCTGCGCGGGCGGGCCGGGCGCGGTGGGGGCGGCGGCGGGGTGGCGGGCGCGGCCTGCGCAGCCTGCGAGGGCTGGGGCCTCGGCCGCGGCCAGCAGGCGGGTGTGCATGGGCGCGGTCACGGGCGAGGTCATGGGCGCGGCCGCACCACCCAGCGGCAGGCGCAGCAGGCTCGCACCCTGCAGCAGCGCCAGATGGGCCAGGAGCACCGCCAGCGTCAGCAGCGCAGGGCCTGGTTCCGGCGCGTGCGCGCCGGCGCGGGGGCGCGGTCGGCGGGGCTGGGGTTCACGGCGGGCGGGCGCAGGGGTGAGGGAGCGGCGCGGCGCACGGGCGCGCGGGCGGCTTCAGGCGGTTGCGGCCTCGGGCGCGGGGGTGGCGGCCGTGCGTTCGCCCTCGCGCCAGCCGAGGTCGCGGCTGAGCTGGCGCGCCATCTCGCGCAAGGGGGCTTCCACCGCGCCGCCCCAGGCGGTGTCGAAGCTCGCCGCGGGGCCGAGCGCCACCACGCCGAGCACCATGCGCGCATCGGAGTCGAACACCGGCGCGCAGAAGCCGCCGACGCCGGGCTGCAAGGTGTCCACCACGCGCGCCATGCCGCGGGTGCGCACTTCGGCCAGCAGCGCGCGCACGTCGGCGCGGGTGGTGGGCACGTCCGCATGGCGCTGCGCGCGGGGCAGGCTGGCGAGCCGGCGCAGTTCCTCGTCGATCATGGCGTCGATGCGCGGGTGTGGGCAGCCGTCGCCGCGCGGGCACATCCAGGCGGCGAAGCAGCGCCCGGTGGCCGAGGTGAGCAGCGGCATCACGTCGCCCAGGCGCAGGTTCACCGGCTGCGCCAGCGGCGATTCCTGCCAGTGCACGATGGTGGGCCCGTGGTTGCCCCAGACGGCCAGCGCCAGCGTGTGGCCGATGCGCGGCGCCAGCAGGGCCAGGCGTTCGCGCGCCATGCGCACCGCGTCGAGCCGCGTGAGCGCGGCCAGCCCCAGGCTCAGGGCCGCGGGGCCGAGGTCGTAGCGGGTGCTGGCGGGTTCCTGCACCACCAGGCCCAGGCGCTGGAAGCTCACCAGATAACGGTGCGCCTTGGCCGCGCTCATGTCGGCGGCGGCGGCCAGGTCGCGCAGCATCAGCGGGCCGCGCGAGGCGGCCAGCGCGGCCAGCAGTGCGAAGCCGACCTCGACCGACTGAATGCCCGCGCGCGAGCGCTCGGCGGCCTCGTCGAGCGCGGCATCGGCGTCGGCAGGGGCGAGCGCACCCAGGTCGGCTTGCACTAGAATCTCCGTTGAATTCTGATTAGTTAAATCAGTTTACCAATCCGTAATTTTCGGGTCGTATCGTCCGGCATATCGCCGTGGCCGCGCCCGGGCCCTGCGCAGGAGATGCCCCATGAAACTCGCCACCTACCGCGACGGCTCGCGTGACGGTCAGCTCGTCGTCGTCTCGCGCGACCTGAGCACGGCGCATTATGCGACCGGCATCGCCGATCGCCCGCAGCAGGTGCTCGACGACTGGGGGTTCCTGAGCCCGCAGCTGCAGGACCTGTACGAGACGCTCAACGGCGGCAAGGCGCGCCACGCCTTCCCCTTCGACCCCGGATGTGCATGCGCGCTGCCGCGTGCCTACCAGTGGGCCGACGGTTCGGCCTACATCAACCATGTGGAGCTGGTGCGCCGTGCGCGCGGCGCGGAAGTGCCGGCGAGCTTCTACGAAGACCCGCTGATGTACCAGGGCGCCAGCGACGAGCTGCTCGGCCCCTGCGACGACGTGGTGGTGCCCAGCGAGGACTTCGGCATCGACTTCGAGGCCGAGGTCGCCGTCATCACCGGCGACGTGCGCATGGGCAGCACGCCGGAGCAGGCGCTCGAGGGCATCCGCCTGGTGATGCTGGCCAACGACGTGAGCCTGCGCAACCTCATCCCCGCCGAGCTGGCCAAGGGCTTCGGCTTCTTCCAGAGCAAGCCCGCCACCGCCTTCAGCCCGGTGGCCGTCACGCTGGACGAACTCGGCGCCGCCTGGGACCACGGCCGCGTGAACCTCACGCTGCAATCCACCTGGAACGGCCGCAAGGTCGGCCTGTGCGAAGCCGGGCCGGAGATGACCTTTCATTTCGGCCAGTTGATCGCCCACATCTGCAAGACGCGCAACGTGCGCGCCGGCTCCATCGTCGGCAGCGGCACGGTGAGCAACAAGGGCATCGAGGTCGACGGGCGGCCCCAGTGGCCCAAGGGCTACAGCTGCATCGCCGAGAAGCGCGCCATCGAAACCATCCTCGACGGCGCGCCGAGCACCGGCTACATGAAATACGGCGACACCATCCGCATCGAGATGAAGGGCCTTGACGGCCAGAGCCTCTTCGGCGCCATCGACCAGCGCATCGCGCCGCTGCACAAGGGCTGAACCCGGCCCTGGCGGCCGGCCGTTCGCCACGCCGGCCCGCCGGCGGCTCCGCCCCACCCGCCGAGGGGCAGGGACATGCCCGCACCCGCTTTCCACCTGTCAAAACCGTGGAAAATGTGACA
Source organism: Burkholderiaceae bacterium (assembly GCA_013693755.1). Classification (GTDB taxonomy): domain Bacteria; phylum Pseudomonadota; class Gammaproteobacteria; order Burkholderiales; family Burkholderiaceae_C; genus Tibeticola. Next base: position 1,141,689 of record CP059256.1, on the reverse strand, counting down.
AAGTTGTCACGCAAGGGGTCGTCATGGTGATGCATCGGTTCCGTTTCCATCGCGCGCTGGCGCGGTATGCCGTGGCCGCGGTGGCGGGCATGGCCTGGGCGTGCGGGGTGCAGGCGGCCGATCTGCGCGGCGTCATCAACCCGGGCGACCAGGGCGAGCAGTCGCGTTATGCGGTGTTCAGCGCCTGGAAAACCGCGCTCGAGTCCGCCTTGCGCAAGGACAAGCTCAGCGTCCAGCTCATGCTCTCCACCGACGCCACGGCCGACCTCGGCGCCACCCGCTCGCGCATTCCCGACCTCATCGTGGCGCCCGCGCACATCATCGGCAGCGCCCTGCGCTACGGCTACCAGCCGGTGCTCGGCCTGGACAAGCCGGTGCGCGCGGTGCTGGTCGCCCCGAAGGACAGCCCGATCGCCGACCTCGCGCAGGCGCAGGGCAAGAAGCTCGGCCTGCCCGCGCAGGACAGCGTGGTGACCTACCTCGTGCGCGGCGAGGTCAACGCGGCCAACACCACGCTCAAGCGACATTTCTCGGCCGTGTACGACACCCGCTACCAGGACGCGCTGCTGCCCTGCCTGCAGCTCAGGCGCTGCGACCTGGTCGCGGTGGAGCGCAGCGTGTTTGACCGCTGGGTGGCGGCCGGCGAGCCGGTGAAAGTGGTGCTGGAATCCAAGCCGGTCNCCTCTCTGAGCGTGGCGCTCAAGGACGGCAGCAAGCCCGGCGTCGAGGCCTTGCGCGCCGCGCTCAACGACACGCTGGGCGCGGTCGCCAGTGCGGAAGGGGCGAAGCTCGCGCTGCTGGCCAAGGCGGATTTCGACTACGTCGCCACCCTGGGCTATTTCACGCCGCGCAGCCTGGCCGGCGCGAATGTGGTCGATGCCGCCGCCGTCGCGCGATTGGCCGCCGCCGGTGCGCACCTCATCGACACGCGCAACGCCGAGGAATTCAAGGCCGGCCACCTGCCCGGCGCCAAGCTCGTGCCCTATGTGGAACACAGCGCCAAGGACGCCGACTTCGACGCCAGCAGGNACCAGTTCGACCTGGGCAAGTTGCCGGCCGACAAGACCGCCGTGCTGGTGTTCAACTGCAACGGCGCGGAATGCTGGAAGAGCTACAAGGCCAGCGTGGCCGCGCTCAAGGCCGGCTACACCCAGGTGAACTGGTTCCGCGGTGGCTTCCCCGAGTGGCGGGCGGCGGGGCAGAAGGTGGCGACGCAATGAGCCGGCGGCGCGCGCCGCGCCGGCTCACCGCGGGCGAGTGAGCTGCGCGCAGCGAGCCTTACATCGCGCGCACCGCCGCCTTAAGGCCGCGCAGCAGCATCTCCACCGAAATCGCCACCAGGATCAGCCCCATGAGCCGCTCGAACGCGCTGACCACGCGCTCGCCGACGATGCGCTGAATGCGCTCGGCCAGCACCAGCACCACGGCGCAGACGGCCATGGTCACGGTGAGTGCGGAGACCCACTCCAGACGCCGCTCGGGCGCCTGGCTCACCAGCAGCATGACGGTGGCCAGCGCCGAGGGGCCGGCCAGGGCCGGCACCGCCAGCGGCACGATGAGCGGCTCGCGCGCCTCGGCCACCTGCGCAGCCGCCGGCGGCGGNAAGATCATGCGCAGCGCGATCAGGAACAACACCACGCCGCCGGCAATCTGCAGCGACAGGTCCGACAGGTTCATGAGCCGCAGGAATGCATCGCCCATGAACATGAAGGCCAGCAGCAGCCCGAAGGCAATCAGCACCTCACGCAGAATCACCCGCGCGCGCCGCTCGGGCGCCACGCTGCGCAAGGCATTGGCGAAGATGGGAATGTTGCCGAACGGGTCGGTGATGAGCAGCAACAGGACGGTTGCCGACGCGAAGCTGTAGCTCACCGGCCCACCCCGCGCCGCGCCAGCCGCGCGGCGTCACACCGCCAGGCCATGGCTGCGCTCGTATTTNTCCTGGCAGGCGATGCAGCGCGCCGCCGCCGGGGCGGCCTGCAGCCGGGCAGCGGGAATGTCCACCCCGCAATCGATGCACTGGCCGTAGCTGCCGGCGGCAATGCGCTCGAGCGCGGCGTCGATCAGCGCGAGTTCGGCGAGTTCGTGCTCGTCCATCGCAAACTCGGCCTCGCGTTCGATGGCGGCCTGCACCCGCGAGTCGTCCACGTCGGTGCGATCCATGTGCGCGGCCGCGGCCTCGGCCCGCCCGAGTGCGCCGCCGCGCTGGGCGCGGATGCGCGCAAGCAGGTCGGCGCGCTGTTGCTCGAGTTGGCTGCGAAAGGCTTGGGTCTGCTCGGGGTCATGTTCGGTTCTCCTGGAAGATCGCGGGGATGTTCAGGCATCCATCATGCGATCCGTCGGACGCCGCGTCCTTGACTGCCGTCAAGTTCGCGCCGCGCGAGAATGCCGCATTCTGCACCGAACGCACGAGGAATTCCGCATGAACGCCACCCCTGCTTCCCCGATTACAGCCGCTACCAGACGCTGGCCATCAGCCGCCGCGGGGTGGATGGCGCCGTGCTCGACATCTGCATGCGCGCGGCCAACGGCAAGCTGCCCACCGCCGGCCATGCCGGGCACTGGGAACTGGCCGAGATCTGGCGCGACGTGGGCCGCGACGACAGCGTGCGCTGCGCCGTGCTGCGCGGCGAGGGCCAGGGCTTCTCGGGCGGCGGCGACCTGGCGCTGGTGGAGGACATGGCGCGCGACTTCGAGGTGCGCAGCCGGGTGTGGAAGGAGGCGCGCGACCTGGTCTACAACGTCATCAACTGCGACAAGCCCATCGTCAGCGCCCTGCACGGCCCGGCCGTGGGCGCGGGGCTGGTGGCCGGGTTGCTGGCCGACATTTCGGTGGCGGCCCGCACGGCGCGCATCGTCGACGGCCACACCCGTCTGGGCGTGGCCGCGGGGGACCATGCGGCCATCGTCTGGCCGCTGCTGTGCGGCATGGCCAAGGCCAAGTACTACCTGCTGCTGTGCGAGGCGGTGAGCGGCGAGGAGGCCGAGCGCATCGGCCTGGTGTCGCTCGCCGTGGACGAGGCCGAGCTGCTGCCCACCGCCTACGGCCTGGCCGACCGGCTGGCCGCGGGCAGTCAGAGCGCGATCCGCTGGACCAAGTACAGCCTCAACAACTGGCTGCGCCAGGCGGGGCCGGCCTTCGACACCTCGCTGGCGCTGGAATTCATCGGCTTTGCCGGCCCCGACGTGCGCGAGGGCGTGGCCAGCCTGCGCGAGCGGCGCGCGCCGCGGTTCTGAAAGAAGAGCACCCCGGCCGCGGCACCCCCGCCGCTCACTTGGCCTTCATGCGGGCCATCATCCGTTCGGTGTTGCTCTTGCGGTCGGCATTGACCTGCTGCACCGTGGGCCGCTCGCCCAGGCGTTTGAGGTAGTCGCGCACCGGCAGGTCGGCCAGCAGGTCGCGGCCGTAGATCAGCTTGGTCGCGCCCGAGACCAGCGGCAGGTGCACCGCGCCGGCGCAGTCGGCCAGGGTGAAGTGCTCGCCGGCCACGAAGGGCGAAAACTTCGCCAGCGTGGCGAACGCGGCGACGTTCTTNTCGAGCTGCTGCAGCGTCTTCTCCTTCGCGCCGTCGCTGACCTTGCCGCCGAAGAAGGCCTCGGGGTAGAGGTTGCGCGCCACGAGCTCGAGGTGCAGCTCGATGTAGCGGGCCAGCTCGCGCACCTTGGCCGCGGCAAACGGGTCGGCGGGCAGCAGCGGCGTGGCCGGGTAGGCGGCTTCGAGGTATTCGAGGATCACCGTGGACTCGCTGATCGGCCCGTGCGCCGTCTTCACGTACGGCACCTTGCCCAGCGGGCTGGCGCTGCGGTCGGTCTCGCCGACCCAGGCCAGTTCTTCCTGGAACGGCACGCCTTTTTCGAGCAGCGCGAGCTTGACCTTGTTGTAGTAGTTGCTGGCAGCGAAGCCACAGAGGGTGAGCATGGTCGGTCTCCTGAGGGGTTGGGAATGGCCGCATGGTAGGGGCCGGCGCGGCGGCGCGGCGTCACGGGTTGGACATGCGGCGTTGATCCGCGTCAATCGCGCGGGCCGAAATTGACGATAATGCGCAGATGCTCTCGCGCCTGCGCCACGCCCGCCACCTCGCCCGCTTCGTGCTGGCGTGGTTCGTGCTGTCGCTGGGCGTGGCCGTGGCCTCGCCGGTGGTGGCGCCCAAGGCCATGCAGCTGGTGTGCGCCGGCCCAGCCATGAAGATGGTGGTGGCCGACGACCAGGGCAACTGGATCGAGATCGGCCACAACGGCATGGACTGCCCGCTGTGCGCGGTGCTCTCCGCGCCGCCGGCGCAGCCGGTGGTCGAAGCGGCCGCACCGTTTTCGCTGTCGCACGTCCTGCACGCCACTTGCTGCGAGGGCGCAGGCCAGCAGGCCAGCGCGCCCNTGGCAGGCCGCGCGCCGCCCGCGCACTCCTGAATTCCTTTTTCATAGCGCCTCAGCACCGTTTGACGCTGGGGTTAGCAGGGTTTCATTGGATTTTCAGGAGAAAGCATGGCTTTCCCGACGTTTGCGGCGCCTGCGCGCCGCCGGCTGCTGGCTCTGGGGCTGGCGGCGACCGTCTCCGTCCTGTTCGCGGGTTGTCAGAAGAGCGGTGAATCCGGCGCGGCCGCGCCGAGCTTCAGGNGCATCGACCTCACCGGTGCGCCCTACGGCAAGGACTTCCGCCTGACCGACGCCGACGGCAAGGACNGCACGCTTGCCGACTTCAAGGGCAAGGTGGTGCTGCTGTATTTCGGCTTCACCCAGTGCCCGGACGTGTGCCCGACCGAGCTCACCCGCGACGTGCAGGTGCTCAACCTGCTCGGCCCGGACGCCGCGCGCGTGCAGGTGATCTTCGTCACCATCGACCCCGAGCGTGACACCGGCCCGGTAATCCGCGACTACACCGCCGCCTTCCACCCGAGCTTCATCGGCCTCTACGGCGATGCCCAGCGCACCCGCGAGACGGCCGACGCCTTCAAGGTCTACTACAAGAAGGTGCCCACCGGCGGCTCCTACACCATGGACCACTCCACGCTGACCTACGTCTTCGACCCCGAGGGCCGGCTGCGGCTGGCCCTGCGCCACGAGCAAAGCGCGCAGGACGTGGTGCACGACCTCAGGCAGATCCTCGCGGGCCAGTGAGCCCGCCCCCTTGTTCCATTCCCGTTTTCACTCCCCCGAAAGGACTTCACCATGAAACGCATGCTCATCGCCCTGGCCGCCCTCACCGTGGCCGCTGCCGCGCAGGCCGAGCTCAAGATCAGCGACGCCTGGGTGCGCGCCACCGTGCCCCAGCAGCAGGCCACCGGGGTGTTCATGAACATCACCGCCGACAAGGACGTCAAGCTCGTGGCCGGCAGCTCGCCCGTGGCCGGTCTGGTCGAGATCCACGAAATGGTCATGGACGGCAACGTCATGAAGATGCGCGCCGTCCCCGGCGGGCTGGACCTGCCCGCGGGCAAGGCCGTCGAGCTCAAGCCCGGCGGCTACCACGTCATGCTCATCAACCTCAAGCAGCAGATCAAGGCCGGTGAGACCGTGCCGGTGACCCTGGTCGTCGAAGGCAAGGACGGCAAGAAGGAATCGGTCGAGGTCAAGGCCCCGGTGCGCGCCCTCAACGCCATGGCCGGTACCGGTGCGGGCGCCCCCATGGGCGCAGGCACCGGCATGGGCATGCAGCACCAGCACGGCATGAAGCATTGAGGCTCGGCCCCGCCACCCTTCGCCATCCCTGAACTCACCCCTCCCCATGGTCGAGCGCAACCGCCTGAACCGCCTGGCCGCATGGTTTGCCCTGCTGGCCATCGCGCTGGCTGCGCTCATGCCCACGGTGTCGCGCACGCTGCAATGGCGGGCCGCGCAGGCACCGTCGNGGTGGGTGGAGGTGTGCTCCAGTGCCGGCATGCACTGGGTGTCGCTGCGCACCGGCGAGGTCTCACCGACCGACCCCTCGCGCGGCGGCACGGGCAGCCCCACGCTCGAGGCCTGCCCCTACTGTGTGTTCACCGCCGACCGGCTGGGGCCGCCGGTCGCTGCGCATTCCNCCATGCCCGCGCTCGGCCGCGCCGTCGCGCCAGCGGGCACTCCCNCGGCCCAAGCCCTGTGGCTGGCCGCCGCCCGCCGCGCCAACGCGGCCCCCGATCTCCGAACCCCCGCGCCCCTGCCCGCGTAAAGCGCGCGGCGCGCGCCGGACATGGTTCCGCGTGGCCACAGGCCCGCCGCCGTGCGGCCCTGGCCGTCGCCCAGCCGCCCTCCGGCCCGTCCCGCTGCTGACCGAGCGCCGGTGTGCGCATCGCCGCGCCGGCTCCGGCGCGCCGCCGTCCGCGGACGGCACCCCCTGTTCATGCCCGCCCCGGCGGGTTCGGAACCTTTCATGAAACTCGATCTTCACACCAGCCTGCATCCGAGCGGCGGCGCCGCGCCCGCCCCGGCGCCCCGCGCCCTGAGCCCTGCACCCCGTCACTTCAAGGCGGCGCCGCGCCGCACCGAAAGCGACGAATGGCAACTCGACGTGGCCCGCGGCCGCGCCCTGCTCGAACCCGGCCAGCACGCCACACTGTGGCGCATCCGCAGCGGCGCCTTCCTCGTCGAGCGGCCCACGCGCGACGGCCCGGACGTGGTGGCGCTGGCGCTGCCGGGTGATCTCGTCGGCCTCGAAGCCCTGCTGGGCGAGCCCTGCACCTTTGGCGTCAGCGCCTTGCTCGCCGGCAGCGCGCGGCCCGAGTCGCTCCGCAGCGACGCCGGGCTCGCCCGCGCCCTGGGCGACGCGGTGCGCCAGCAACAACGCCAGGCGCTGGAAATGTCGCAGCTGCGCAGCGGGCCGGTGCTCGAGCGGCTGCAGCACCTGCTGCACATGCTCTCGCGCGAGCGCGGCGGCGTCCCCATCGAGCGCAAGGCGTTGCCCACGCTCAAGGCCATCGCGCGGCTGGTCAATTCCGCGCCCGAGACCGTCTGCCGCGAACTCAACCGCCTCCTGCCCGCGCGCCCGCGCGCCGAGCAACGCCGTGAGCGCGCCACCAACACCGCCTGGCAGCTCATCGGCGCCGCCGCCNTGCCGCCGGGCCTGCTGGCCCAGGCCGCCTGAGCGGCTCATTCAACGCTTTCATCAACCCGGAAGGAGACTTTCAGTGAACAGAAGAACCCGATGCCCGAATGCACGCACCCGTGTGGCCGTCGCCCTGGCCCTGGCCTTGCCCGCCTGGGCGGCGCAGGCGCAGAGCACGGCCACCGTGCAGCTCGGCGACGTGAACGTCAGCGGCGGCACCGATGCACGGCTGCCGCGCGCCAGCGGTCGGCTCGACGTCAACAACCTGATCGGCAAACCCGCTTACGTCAGCGACACCGCGCAGCTGCTCACCGAGCTGCCGGGGGTGTCGGTGTTCGGCGCGGACGGCGTCTCGGCGCTGCCGGTGATTCGCGGCCTCGCCGACGACCGGCTGCGCATCACCGTCGACGGCATGGATGCCATCGCCTCGTGCCCGAACCACATGAACTCGCCGCTGTCCTACATTGACCCCTCGCAGGTCGCCTCGGTGCGGGTGTACGCCGGTATCACGCCGGTGAGCGCCGGCGGGGACTCCATCGGCGGCAGCATCGCAGTCGAGNTGCGGNCGCCGCAGTTTGCCGAGGCTGGCCAGACGCTGGTGGGCGGCGAGGCCGGCGCCTCGGTGCGCAGCTTCGGCGCGCGCAGCCTGCACCTGGCCGCCAGCTATGCCACCGACAGCCTGGCGCTGAGCTACCGCGGCGCGACCAGCCAGGCCGACAACTACAAGGCAGGCGCCGCGTTCAAGACCTCCACCGTCACCGGCAACATCGGCCACACGCTGGCGCTGGACGAAGTGGGCTCCACCGCCTACGAAACGCGCAACCACCAGCTCGGCCTGGCCTTCAGGAGCGGTGCCCACCTGTTCGAGGCGCAGGCCAATCTGCAGGACCTGCCCTACCAGCTCTACCCGAACCAGCGCATGGACATGCTGGACAACCAGATGAAGCGCTTCTCGCTGCGCTACAGCGGCCGCTTCGACTGGGGCACGCTGTCGGCGCGCGCCTGGCACGAGAAGGTCGACCACTTCATGGACTTCGGCGCCGACAAGCGCTACTGGTACGGCAACGGCGCGCCGCCCACCGGCTCGGGCGGCCCCTCGGCGCCCAATGGCAGCCCGTGCGCGCCGCTGTCCATGACCTGCGCCGCCGGCATGCCCATGTACACCGCCAGCCGCACCGACGGCGCCGCGGTGCACGCCGTGCTGCCGCTCGGTGAGCGCGACGTGGTGCGCACCGGCGTCGAAGTTCTGAACTACCGCCTCGACGACTGGTGGCCGCCCTCGGGCGGCGGCATGTGGCCGGGCACCTTCGAGAACATCAAGAACGGCCGGCGCGAGCGCAGCGCCGCCTACGGCGAGTGGGAACGCCAGCACAGCGCCCAGTGGACGACCCAGCTCGGCCTGCGCGCCGAGCGGGTGCACATGAACGCGGACCCCGTGCGCGGCTACAGCACGGCGCCCACCGCCNGGGGCTTCCAGGTGCGTGACGCCGCGGCCTTCAATGCGCTCGGACGCAGCCGCACCGACCACAACTGGGACTTCACCGCGCTGGCGCGCTACACCCACAGCGAGGCGCTGGACGTCGAGTTCGGCTTCGCGCGCAAGACCCGCTCGCCCAGCCTCTACGAAACCTACCCCTGGTCCACCTGGCAGATGGCCGCGCTGATGAACAACTTCGTCGGCGACGGCAACGGCTACATCGGCAACCCCGCGCTCAAGCCCGAGAAGGCCCACACCGTCAGCGCCACCTTCGACTGGCACGCCGCCGACCGCAAGGACTGGCAGCTCAGCGTCACGCCCTACCTCACCCGCGTGACCGACTACATCGACGCCCAGCAATGGGACGCCACCGCCAACGCGCCGCGCGCCACGCTGCTGAAGAACCAGTTCGTCGTGCTGCGCTACGTGAACCAGACAGCGCGCCTACAGGGCGTGGACGTGGCCGGCCACATGGCGCTGGCGAAGAACGACTGGGGCGACTGGACGCTGGCGGGCAAGCTCAGCACCACCCAGGGCAAGAACCTGAGCACCGGTGACCGGCTCTACCAGATCATGCCGCTCAATGCGCGCCTGGCGCTCACCCAGGCCGCGGGTGCGTGGCGCAACACGCTCGAGCTGGTGGCGGTGGCGGGCAAACGCGACGTCAACGCCGCGCGCAACGAGGTGCAGACCNCGGGCTACGCACTGGCCAACCTGCGCGCAAGCTACACGCACAAGAACCTGCGCGTGGATTTCGGCGTGGAAAACCTGTTCAACCGCTTCTACGTGCTGCCGCAGGGCGGCGCCTACGTCGGCCAGGGCACGACCATGACCACCACCGGCGCGAGCTCGCCCGTCTGGGGTGTGGGCGTGCCCGGCCCGGGTCGCTCGCTGTATGCGNGGGTGAACTACCGGTTCTGAAGCCGGTGAACCCAGCGCCTTCGGGAGGCGCGGGGCCGCGCGCGCGTTCCAGGGCAGCGCGCGTCGGCCCATAGGCGAAGTGCAGGCGATGCGGTATTCTGGCGCGCGACCCCGCCGTTGCGTCCAAGGAGCCGCCATGAACACTGCCTCTGCCTTCGACTTCGCCAAGTTCGTTCCCGGTTTCGACTTTCTGCAAGGCCTGGCCAAGGGCGCGACGCAGAACATTCCGCAGTTGCCCAACCTGGCCAACTGGGTGGCACCGACCATCAACGTCGAGGAACTCGAAAAACGCATCGAGGAGCTCAAGGCCGTGCAGTTCTGGCTCGACCAGAACGCCGCGGCGCTCAAGGCCACCATTCAAGCCCTCGAGGTGCAGAAGATGACGCTGGCCACGCTGCAGGGCATGAACTTCAACATGGGCGACGTGGCCAATGCCTTCAAGCTCAAGGCCGCCGACACGGTCATGAGCGGCGTGCAGAAGGTGACCGAGACCGCCGCCGGCGCCGCCGGTACCGCAGCCGGCGTGGCCAGCGGTGTGGCGCACCTGGCCTCGGACGTGGCCCAGGCCGCCACCGGCGCGGCGAAGAAGCCTGCGGCCAAGAAAGCGAGTGCCAGATCGGCCGGCTCATCCACCGCCAAGGGCGCGGCAGGCAAGGGCGGCGCGGCCAGCACCGCCGGCGTGGTCGACCCGCTGCAATGGTGGGGCGCGCTGACCCAGCAGTTCCAGCAGATCGCCGCCAACGCCATGAAGGATGCGGCGCGCCAGACGGCGGTGGACACCACCCGCCACATGGCCACCGGCCTCGCGCGCGAGGCCGTCAAGGCCGCCACCGCGCCCGCCCGCGCAGCGACCGCGGCGGTCAGGAAGGCGGCAACGGCCAAACCGCGCGCAGCCGCCTCGAAGGCCGCGCCGCGCAAGACCGCACGGCGCTGAGCGCGTCGGGTTCGTTCACAACTTTTCAGCGCTCGATCGGCGAGTTGACGATGGCGGCGAAATCGGCCGGGCTCAGGTACTGCGGCACGTAGGTGGCGCCGAGCTGCTGCAGGGTCTTGTAGAACGAGCGCAGGTGGTTGCGCGAACCCTTCATCAGGTTCTGGTAGACCAGCACGATGTCGGGGTTGTCCACGTCCTTGAGCTGGTTGCTCAGGTCGACGATGTCGAGCTCCTCGATCGTTGCGCCCACCTGCAGCCCCGCGACGAGCGAGGCCGATCCGGCGGCCACGAGCTGTGCATACAGAGACTGCAGCGTCGCGTTCTGGTACACGCCCGGCCCGAGGTTGGCCGCCGGGTCCGGCAGGTTGTAGCGCACCAGCAGCGTGCGCACCGCTTCGGTGTGCGTGGCCTCGGAGCCCGCGATGTTGCGGAAGATGGGCATCGAAGCGCCCCACAGGGCATCCATGCGCAGGTAGACGTCGCCGGCGAGCTTTTCTTCCTCGCGCATGAAGACCAGCGAGGCCGCCTCCGTCGGGCTGAGGGCCTGCATCGGCACGGTGGCCAGCGCCGCATCCAGCGCGGTGCTGTTCATGGTGGACAGGCCGGTGCTGGCATCGACGGTCAGCGGATTGGGCGCGGCCGGTGTGGCATCGCCCCCGCCGCCGCAGGCGCCGAGACTGGCCAGGGCCAGCACGACGGCGCCCAGGCGAAGACGGTTCAGGGTGTGGCGTTTGGAATCGTGGCTCATGAGAATCTCCGGGGTTGAATGAAAAGGTGTCGTCATCGCCTGGATCAGCGGTGTCGGCGGCCGCTACCGCCGCGCGCGAAGCCGGCGCCGCCAGGCTGCATCGACGGGTTCGGGTGCACACCGGGCGCTGCGCCATCGGCCGTGGAGGCGGGCTGGCGACGTTCCCAACCGCTGCCCCAGGGCAGCGTCTCGGCGGGCGGGGTGTTGGGCGTGACTTCGGCTGCCGCCGTGGACTGCGCATGGGCGACCCGTGGCAGCGCCAGGGCCAGCACAGGGGGCTGCGCGCAGCCAGGCGGCGGGGGCAATTGGCGTGGCGGAGTGAACCATGGGTGTGATCATCCGCAGGCGCTGTCGCAGCCGCGTGCCGTGCATGTCGCGTTGCGTCGCAGCCTGTTGCCGAATGTTTCCGGCGCGGCGGGGCGAGCGCGCCTGATTCCTATACTGCAGGCGCCATGACTGCCCCGACTGCCTGCTCGGTTCTGTTCGTCGACGATGACGCCGGCCTGCGCGAACTCGTCCCCGACTACCTGCGTGCGCACGGTCTGGAGGTGCGCGTGGCCGGCGACGGCGCGGCCATGTGGGCGGCGCTGGCGAACTGGCAGCCGGATGTGATCGTGCTCGACCTCATGCTGCCGGGCGAGGACGGCCTGGCGCTGACGCGCCGGCTGCGCGCCCAGGGCGACGTGCCCATCCTCATGGTGTCGGCGCGCGGCGAGGAGATCGACCGCGTGATCGGGCTCGAGGTCGGCGCGGACGACTACCTGCCCAAGCCCTTCGGCCCGCGCGAACTGCTCGCACGGGTGCGTTCGCTGTGGCGGCGCAGCCAGCGCGGTGCGGCGCCTCACCCGCCGGGGGCGGCCGGGGCGTCGAGCCAGGCGTTCGGGCCGTTCGTGGTGGATCTTGCGGGCCGGCGCCTGCTGCGCGACGGGGTGGAACTGCGGCTGAGCTCGGGCGAGTTCGACCTGCTCGCCCTGTTTGTCACGCAGCCACGGCGGGTGCTGTCGCGCGACGCCTTGCTGCAGGCGCTGGCGCACCGGTCGCGCGAGGCCTTCGACCGCAGCATCGACAACCGGGTGCTGCGCCTGCGCCGCCACATCGAGGACGACCCGGCCGCGNCGCGCTACATCCGCACCGTGCGCAATGCCGGCTACCGTTTCGTCCCCGACGGGGATGGCGCATGAAGCCCGGCCACAGTCTGCGCGCCCAATCCACCCGGCTGCTGCTGGCCGGTCTCATCGGCAGCGTGGCCGCCACGGTGGGGCTGCTGCTGGCGCTGGTCATCGCGCCGCTGGCACAGCGCGAGGCGAATGACCTGTCCGCGCTCATGGTGCTGACGGCGCAGACCTGGGTCGAACTGCCGCCGCGGACGCGGGCGGCTTACGAGGCCGAGCTCTCGCGCAGCCACGCGCTGCGCATCCGCGCCGACATGGCGCGCGCCGGTGTCGACGAATGGCACCCGCCGTTCTACTACCTGCTCGAAGCCGCGCTGGCCCGCCGCCTCGGGCACAGCGGGCATCTGGTGTACGAACCCGGCGCGCAACCGGGCGACGCGGGTTGGTACTGGGCGCAGGTTCCGACCGGCGGGCGCACGCTGGGCGTGGGCATCTCGGCCACGCGGGTGGGCGCCCAGCCGGTGGTGGCGCTGGCGCTGGCGCTGGCATTGGCGGCCGTGCTGGCGGTGGCCGTGGCATGGCGGCTGGCGCGCCGCATCACCCAGCCCCTGCAGGCGTTGGCCGAGGCCACAGCCGTGGTGGGTGACGGGCGGTTGCCCNCGCCGCTGCCGGAGCAGGGGCCGGCCGAACTGGCCAGCCTGAGCCGCAGCTTCAACCGCATGGCGCACCAGGTGCGCGAGCTGCTGACGGCGCGCACCGTGTTGCTGGCGGGCATCTCGCACGATTTGCGCACGCCACTCACCCGCATGAAGCTGGCGGTGGAGCTGCTGCGGGTGCGCCCGGGCGATGCGGCCTTGCTAAGCCGCCTCGACGACGACATCGCCCAGGCCGACCAGCTCATCACGCAGGTCCTGCAGATGGCGCGCGGGCTCGAGGCCGAGGCCCCTGCGGCGGTGGACCTTTGCGCCCTGCTCGATGAGCTGGCACGCACCCACGGCACCGACGTCCTCACCCCCGTGCGTGCGCTGCCGTGCGATGCGCCCACGCCGCTGTGGTTGCCGCCGCTGGCCCTGCGCCGCGTGCTCGACAACTTTCTGCAGAACGCCCGCCGCTACGCCGGCGGTGCGCCCATCGAGCTGCAGGCGTTGCGCGTGCCGCAGGCCGACGGCAACATCCACTGGCGCATCGAGGTGCGCGACCGCGGCNCGGGCATTGCCGCCGACCAGCGCGCGTCGGTGTTCGAGCCCTTCGTGCGGCTGGAGCCCTCGCGCAGCCGTGCCACCGGTGGCAGCGGCCTGGGGCTGGCCATCGTGCGGCAACTGGCGCAGGCGCAGGGCTGGCAGGTCGCGCTGATGCCGCGCGAAGGCGGGGGCTGGTGGCGTCGGTCGATCTCGGGCCGGTGGCCGAGGCGCCGTCGTCGGCCGTGGCCGAGAATTGAGAGACTTCCGTCGAATCCACCGCCAGCCGACGCACCGCCCATGCACCGCCTGCCCTTCCCGTACGCCCACGCCACCCATCCGGACGCGCTGGGGGCGGTGCGCCTGGTGCTGGCGCAGTTGCACGGACAGCTCGCGCAGCGGCGCGGTACGGCCACGCCGACGCTGGGCCTGCTCTACCTCTCGGACTTCCATGCGGACGTCGCGCAGCCGGTGCTGGACGCGCTGGCCGCCGCGCTGCCCGAGGTGACCGACTGGGCCGGCGCCAGCGGCGTGGGGGTGCTGGCCACCGGGGTGGAATACCTCGACCAGCCCGCGCTGGCGGTGATGCTGTGCGATCTGCCGGCCGACGCCTACCGCGTGTTCTCCGGCGTGGCGCCGCTGCCGCCGGGGCTGGCGGTGCAGAGCGCGCTGGTGCACGCCGACCCCGGTACGCCCGACGTGGCCGAGCTGATTGCGGAGATGGCCGCGCGCACCAGGTCCGGCCTCGCGGGCGGCCTGGCGGCGAGCCGCCACGGCCCGGCGGTGCAGCTGGCGGTGTCGGGCCATGGCAATCTGCGCGGCCAGNGGGCTGCGGGTGGCGTGTTCAGCGGCGGCCTCTCGGGTGTGGCCTTCATGCCGGCGGCGCGGGTGGTCTCGCGCGTGAGCCAGGGCGCGCGGCCGGCCGGGCCGGTGCACACCATCACCGCAGCCGATGGCGCGGTGGCGCTCACGCTCGACGGCCGGCCTGCGCTGGAGGTGTTGCTGCAGGAGCGCCAACTCGCCTTCGACCCGCCGCAGCGCCCGGACNGCCGGGCGCTGGCGCGGCTGCGTGCCACCTTCGTCGCGCTGGCCGACGCGGGCGCCTCGCCAGTGCGTCCCAGCGGTGACCTGGCCGAAGCGGTGCGCGTGCGCCACCTCATCGGCCTGGNNGACCCGGCCCGTGGCGGCGTGGCGCTGGGCGACTGGGTGCAGTCGGGGCAGCAACTGGTGTTCTGCGTGCGCGATGCAGCGGCGGCCCGCGCGGACCTGGTGCGCGTGTGCAGTGACATCCGCGCCGCCTTCGAGCCCGAGGAGGCCGACGCCCACCCCGACGGCGCGCAAGCGATGCGCGGCGCCGTCTACGTGAGCTGTGCCAGCCGCGGCGGCGGCTTCTTCGGCGGGCCCGATGCGGAGCTGCAGACCATTCGCCGCGCGCTGGGCGAGGTGCCGCTGGTGGGATTTNTTGCGGCCGGCGAGATCGCCGGCGCGGCCTTGCACGGCTACAGTGGGGTGCTGAGCGTGTTCGGTTGACCTTCAGGAGGCTCGCGATGGCCCGTGCCCTGCGTCTGTCGGAAAAATGGTTTCAGNGCCTGTGGCTGGTGGCGGTGCTGTTCGCATGGTTCCTCATCGGCCTGGGGCGCACCGTGGTGGGCGACTTGCCCAAGGTCGAGACGGTGCGCAGCCTCGACGACTTCATGGACCCGCGCNGCACCNCGGCGCTGCGCGCCGAGGCGCAGAGCGCGAAGGCGCAGGCCCGTGAAGCGCAGACCGCGCTGGAGCAGGCGCAGCTCAAGCTGCAGGTGGCCCAGGCCGACAACCGTGCCGCCCGCGAAACCTTCTCCAACTGGCTGGCCACGCGGCAGGCCACGCAGCGCAGCGAGCAAGACCCCGAACTCCTCACGCGCACCCGCGCCCTCGATGCGCTGCGCGAACGAGAACGCGCCGCGCTGGCCGCGGTGCAGGCCGAGCAGCAGCGCCTGCTCGATGCGCGCCAGGCCGAGCAGCGCGCCCAGACGGAGCTCGCGCGCCTGCAGGAAGACGCCCGCAGCGCCTTCGCCAAGGCCCAGCGCGCGCAGGAGCTGCGCGTGTTCGGCTACCGGCTGGCGCTGACGCTGCCGCTGCTGGTGGTGGCGCTGTGGCTGTTCCGCCGGCACCGGCACAGCGCCTCGTGGCCCTTCGTCTGGGGTTTCATCATCTTCGCGCTGTTCGCGTTCTTCGTGGAGCTGGTGCCCTACCTGCCGAGCTACGGCGGCTATGTGCGCTACATCGTGGGCATCGTGCTCACCGTGGTGGGTGGGCGCTGGGCCATCGGGGCGCTGCAGCGCTACCTGGACCGGCAGCGCGCCGCCGAAGCCCTGCCCGACGTGCAGCGCCGCCAGAGCCTGTCCTACGAAGAGGCGCTGGCGCGCCTGGCCAAGAGCGTGTGCCCCGGCTGCGAGCGCAGCGTGGACCTGAAGGACCCCGCGGGCGACTTCTGCCCGCACTGCGGCATCGGGCTGTTCAACCGCTGCGGCCACTGCGGCACCCGCAAGAGCGCCTTCGCCCGCTTCTGCCCCGCCTGCGGCACGCCGGGCGCGGCGGTGCAGTGAGCGGTGGCGAGCGAGTCTTTCGCCCGGTTTCCGCTCCGCCTCTCGGACCGCCGTAGGCCACGGGAGGCCGCAGGCGGCCGCTGTGCCCTTGTTTTACCGATACTCCAGCGCGAAATAGTCGGTCGTTGCTATCAAAAATGAAATCATGCCGGCTGGCGTTCCCGCGGGGGACCTGGCGTCGCGGCAGAGCGCGCCCTGGCCCGTCAGGCGTAAGTGACCCACTCCGCGCAGGCCGGGTCGTCGAGGTGGGGCAGGGTGTTCCAGGTCAGCAGCCGGATGTGGCGGGCGTTGAAGGTGAACTCGCTCAGCGCGCTGTTGCGCAGGCGCATGTTGAGTTCGATGGCGGTTTCGGCGGGGGCGCCCAGCACCTGCACGGCGGCGGTGGCGATCGGGCCGCCGCTGGAGACGATGAGCACATGGCCATCCTGGCCGCGGCGCACCTGCTCGAGCACGCTGCGCACGCCGTGCGCGAAGCGGTCCCAGCTGGGCATGCCCTCGGGGTCGATGACGCCGGCCATCCACTGCGCGAGCGCGTCGCGCAGCAGCCGGAAGTGCTGGCGGTAGCCCTCGGGGTGCGCNGCATCGGTCAGGGGTTGTGGCGCGACGGCGCGGATCAGCGCATGGCTGTCGTATTCGTCAAGCGCGGCGTGGCGCTGCGGCGTCGGTGCGGCATCGCCCCAGCGCGCGCCTTCGGCCAGCGCGGCCCAGGTCTGTTCGTGACGGCGCAGCGTGCCGGTGAGCACCGCGTCAACGCGCAGGCCGCGCGCGGCGAACCAGGCGCCCAGGCGCTCGCTCTGCCGCTGGCCGAGCGGGCTGAGTTGGTCGTAGTCGTCGGCACCGAAGGAGGCCTGGCCATGGCGCACGAGGTAGAGCGTTCCCATGCCGGCAATCGTCGCGCAGCACGCCCCGCGGCTTTGTCCCGCGGGCGACCTGCGGCGGCTCCGAACGAGCCCCCGGCGCGGAGTGGCCTGCAGAGTGACAGATGCTCGCCAGGGCGGGTGCCGAGGCTGTGCCTTGTGTCGCGCAGCCCAGCCTGCGGCGGCGCTCAGGTCATCGCAGGGATTCGTTCCGCCCTGTCTTGAGGGTGGGATTGGCGCACGAGGGCGCAGTCCGCCAGCAGGCTGCTGAGCACCGCCGCATCCACATTGCTGCCGCTGAGCGTGGTGCCGACGACGCGGCCGCGCAGCTGGTCGCGCTCCTTCATCGCCCCGGCGAAGCCGGCGGCACCGGCGCCCTCGGCCACGTTGTGGGTGGCGGTGTAGATCGTGCGCATGGCCTCGGCGACCTCGTCGTCGGTGACGGTGACGAGGTGGTCCAGCCCTTGGGCGAGCAGGGCCAGCGCGCTGGCATCGGCGCGGCGCACGGCCATGCCGTCGGCCAGGCGGGTGGTGGCAGGCGCCTCGACCACGCGGGCAGCGGCCAGCGAGTCGGCGTAGGTGGTCGCATGCGCGCTGACGACGCCGACGATGCGCACCGGGTGGCCCAGCGCACGCTTGGCCGCCAGCGCCGCGCAGGCGCCGGAGCCCAGCCCGATGGGCACGTAGAGCACCTCCAGCGCTGGGGCGGCGCGCAGCAGCTCCCACCAGGCGGTGGCCACGCCGTCGAGCAGGGCGGGGTGAAAGCTCGGCACGCGGTGCGCGCCACGCTCGGCGGCCAGGCGCTGGGCGTGTTCGACGCTGTCCTGAAAGTCCTCGCCGTGCTCGATGAGGCTGACGCCCAGTGCGCGCATGGCGGCGTTCTTCTCGGGCGAGTTGCCGCGGGGCACGACGATGGTGCAGGCCACGCCGTGCNNGCGCGCGGCGAAGCCCAGGCTCTGGCCGTGGTTGCCGCGGGTGGCGCTGACGACTTCGCGCGGCAGCGCGCCGCTGCGGCGCAGGTGCTCGAAATAGCTCAGGCCGCCGCGGATCTTGAATGCGCCCACCGGCGTGTGGTTCTCGTGCTTGAGCCACAGCGTGGTGCCCAGGCGCTCGGCCAGCAGGGGCCAGCGGTATTGCGGTGTGGGCGGCAGGTGGCGGTAGACCACCTCGGCGGCGGCTTCGATGTCGGTCAGGGAAGGCAGTTGCATGGCGGGTGAAGGGCGCAGGGGCCTGGACGGTCCCAGGCGGTCAGAGGTAATGGAGAGGAGGTGGCCTGCGGGTTCAGAGCCGCAGCGTGCCGGTGATGCAGCTCACGCTGTGGCCGCCGACCCAGACCTGGCCGTCGGCGTCGCGTTCGAGGTGCACGCGGCCGGCGCGCCCGAGGGCCTCGCCCTGGGCGGCGAGGTAGCGCGAACCCATCAGCCCATCGGCCATGAGCCACTGCGCCAGGCTGGCGTTGAGGCTGCCGGTCACCGGGTCTTCCGGCACGCCGATGGGCGCGGCGAAGGCGCGCACCACCAGGTCTGGCGCGGCCGTGGCCCCGGACGCAGCCGTACCAGCCGCCGCGAAGGCACGCGCCTCGCGGCTCGATCGAGATATCAAATGCATAGCGCCATCACACCGGTTGGTGCTGGCAACGCCAACTTTGAGGCCGATTCTGGCCAGCGCGGCATGGTCGGGCTGCAGGCCGAGCACGGTCTCGGGCGTGTCCAGCAGCAGGCCGAGCCAGACCGGCCCGTTGTCGAGCCGCTGCGCGGCCCGCACCTGCGCAGCCGACAGGCCGAGCGCCGCCAGCACCGGCGTGAGCTCGGCGTCGGCCACCGCGCGCCGCGTCAGTGCGGGCGCGGCGAAGGCCAGCAAGCTGCCGCGGCGGCGGATGCGCACCAGGCCGACGCCGCACTCCTGCACCACCTGGGCCTCGTCCTGCGCTCGGCCACCGGCTTCGAGCCAGGCGTGGCAGCTGCCCAGCGTCGGGTGGCCGGCAAAGGGCAGTTCGCCGCCGGGCGTGAAGATGCGCACGCGGTAGTCGGCGCCGGCGGCGCGGCCGGCCTCGCTGGGCGGCAGCACGAAGGTGGTTTCGGACAGATTCGTCCAGCACGCAAAGCGCTGCATGGCGTCGGCATCGAGCCCTTCGGCGTCGAGCACGACGGCCAGCGGGTTGCCCAGGCAGGCGGTCTCGGTGAACACGTCCACCTGGCGGAAGCGGCGCTCGTGTTTTTGGGCGGTGTTGGGCGTGGGGTTCATGGCGGGCAGGGCGCGGGGTGTTTACTCGGCGGCAGCGAGGACCTGGGTAGCGGGCGTGGGCTTCGCCTGCGCGGCGCGCACCACGGCGGCCAGCGCCGCAATGCCGCGGTCGATCTGTTCGACGCTGGCGGTGACGAAGGACAGGCGCAGCGTGCGTGCGTCGGGCGCCTGGGCAAAGAAGGCGGCGCCGGGCACGTAGGCCACACCGGCGTTCACCGCTTCGGGCAGCAGCGCGGTGGCGTCGAGCCCGGCGGGTAGCCGTACCCAGAGAAACATGCCGCCCTCGGGCGCGTTCCAGCGCGCGTCCAGACCCGCCGTCTCGCGCTCCAGCGCCGCGAGCATGGCCGCGCACTGCGCACGGTAGCGCGCGCGGATGGTGGGCACGTGGCGCTCCAGGAAACCGTCTTCGAGCAGCCGCGCCACGATGCGCTGGTTGAACCCCGGCGTGTGCAGATCGGCCGCCTGCTTGGCCTGCAACAGCTTCGGGAACACCGCGCGCGGCGCCACCACATAGCCCAGCCGCAGCCCCGGCGCGAGCACCTTGGAGAACGAACCGAGGTAGAGGCAGCCCTCGGGCCAGCGCGCGGCCAGCGGCGGCGGGGGCGGTGCGTCGAACCACAGGTCGCCGTAGGGGTTGTCCTCCACCAGCGGCAGGCCCGCGCGCTGCGCGGTGGCCACCAGCGCGTCGCGGCGCGCGGCGCTCAGGGTGCGGCCGCTGGGGTTCTGGAAGTTGGGCAGCAGGTAGGCACAGCGTGCCGGCGCCGCGCCGGCCGTGGCCATCCGCTGCAGCGCCTCGGGGTCGGGCCCTTCGGCGTCGCTGGGCACGGCGGCGAAGGCGGGCTCCATGGGTGCGAAGGCCTGCAGCGCACCTAGGTAGGTGGGCGACTCGACCAGCACGCGGCTGCCCGCGTCGATCAGCACCTTGCCCACCAGNTCCAGCGCCTGCTGGCTGCCGGTGGTGATGAGCACCTGATCGGCATCGACCCCCATGCCTTGCCCGCGCAGCTGCGCCGCCACCGCCTCGCGCAAGGGGCCGAAGCCTTCGCTGGCGGCGTACTGCAGCGCGGCACGCCCGTCGCGGCTGAGCACCTGGTCGGTGGCCTGGCGCAGCGCCTCGACCGGGAAGGTGTCCGGCGCGGGCAGGCCGCCGGCGAAGCTGATGATGTCNGGCCGCTCGGTGACCTTGAGAATCTCGCGGATCACCGAGGGGTTCATCGCCTGGGTGCGGCGGGCAAGCGTCCAGTTCATGGGGTGGTCGTTCCAGAGTGAGGGGAGACGGTGGTGTCAGCAGCCTTGAGTAAAGCGGGTGGGCTCATTCGGCGCGTCGTGGCGATCGCTTGGCGGCCCGGCGCCAAAGCGGCGGCCGAGCAGCACCGTGGCCAGCACTGCCAGGCCGAAGCCCAGCGTGAGCGCGTCGATCGAATCGCCCAGCAGCATGGTGGCCAGCAGCATGGATAAAAAGGGCTGCAGCAACTGCAACTGGCTCACGCGCACCGTGCCACCGAGTGCGAGGCCGCGGTACCAGGCAAAGAAGCCGATCCACATTGAAAACACTGCCACATAGGCAAACCCAAGCCAGGCGGCAGCACTCACCGCCGTCTTGGGCCAGGCCCAGGCCGTGGCGGGCAGCGTCACCGGCAATGAGAGCACCAGTGCCCAGCAAATCACATGTTCGGCGCGCAGCCGACTGGCGAGCTTGCCGCCCGCCGCATAGGCCAGAGCACCCCAGCCCATCGCCGCCAGCAGCAGGGCATCGGCCCCGTGCAGCGCGAAGCCCGCGCCGGTGCGCAGGAGCGCATAGCAAACGACCATGGCACTGCCCAAGGCTGCGAACGCCCAGAAGGCCGCCGGTGGCCGCTGCCGGTGCACCCATGCGCCCGCGGCCGCCGTGGCCAGCGGCAGCACGCCCACCATCACGCTGGCATGCACCGCATCGACATGTTGCAGTGCCACCGAGGTGAACAAGGGAAAGCCGAACACCGCGCCCGCGGCAATGGCAGCGATCCAGGGCCAATCCCCGCGTGATGGCCAGGGCGCGCGGCTGTAGGCGAGCAAACCCAGGCTGAGCAGACCGGCCACGGCGGCACGCCCCAGAGCCACGAAGACGCCGTCGAGCTGCGGGTGTCCCGGCGTGCCCACGGCCAGCCGCGTCATGGGCAGCGTGGCGNNGAAAATCAGTACTCCCAGTAGCCCGAGCCAGAGCCCGCGCGTGGCGGCGCCGGGCGCTGCAGGGGTGCTCGATACCGGGCTCACCACGCACCCCCNAGCATCCACGCCGTCGTGGCCAGCAGCGCCGCGGCCATGCAGCGGTTGAACACCAGCAGGCGCCGCCCNTGCGCGAGCCAGTGCCGCAGCAGCGAGCCGACGGCCGCGTAGGTGAGGTTGCTCGCCAAGCCGAAGACGAGCATCAGCGGCAGCACCTGTGCGGTGCGCGCGGCGGCATCGGGGCGGCCGGCGATCCAGCCCGCGACGATGGCCAGCGCCAGCATCCAGGCCTTGATGTTGAGGAACTGCAGCGCCACGCCTTGCGCAAAGCCGACCTGAAGCTGCTCCGCGCGGGCCTGGCCGNNAATTGCGCTGCGCGCGAGCCGCGCCGCCAGCCACAGCAGATAGGCCGCGCCGCCGAACACGATGGCGCCGCGCAGCAAGGGAAACGCCAGCACCAGGGCGCCCACGCCNCCGGCGCAGGCCAGCAGCAACACCCCNCAGCCCACCGGCACCGCGAGGACGAANAGCGCGCGCCGCAGGCCGAAATTGGCCGCCAGCGCGGTGGACAGCGTGGTGTTGGGCCCGGGNGTGAAGCTCGCGGCGGTGGCCAGCACCAGCAGGGCGATCCATTCGTCGCGGGTCATGGGCTCGGGTGCAGGGCATGGGGCGTCATGCAGCCACTGTAGGCGGCCATGCCATACGGATGCAGTACAGTCGGGCGATTCAGTTGCACATCTGTATTGCTGGCATCGGCCGTACAGCTCGTTGAGCGCGCACACCCCGACGCCCTCTCTTGGCGTGAAACCGTCCGACCTCCCAACCCTGGCCGCACCGCTGACGCGCAACGCGGCGCTGCCGCTGAGCGAGCAGCTCGCGCAGCGCTTTGCCGCGCGCATCCGCGACCGCCTGCCGCCGNCGGGCGCACGCCTGCCCAGCGTGCGCGCCTGCGCAGCGCAGCACGGGNTGAGCCCGTCGACCGTGGTGGCCGCCTACGACNTGCTGCTGGCGCAGGGCCTGATCGAGGCGCGGCCCCAGAGGGGCTTCTTTGTGCGGGAATCTTCGGAAAACGCCCGGAACCCCAGCGCCAGATGGTCGAGTGATGCTTCANAAAACGAAGCAGTTGAGGCACCCTCACTGCAACGGCCGGTGAACGCCACCGCGCTCATCCGCGGCATGTTCGCCCCGGCGGGCACACGGCCGCAGCCGGGCATGGGCATCCTGCCGCCGGACTGGCTGGAGGCGCCTTTCATCGCCGCGGCGGTGCGCAAGGTGGCGGCCTCGCGCCAGTGGCCCGGCACCGCCTTGCGCTATGGCGACCCGCTGGGCGACGCCGGCCTGCGCCAGACCCTGTCGAACCGGCTGAACGCGCTGGGCGTGCCGGCCGCGCCGCAGCAGATTCTCACCACCGTCGGGGCGACGCATGCGCTCGATATCGTCAGCCGCACGCTGCTCGNNCCGGGCGACGCGGTGATGGTCGAGGAGCCGGGCTGGGCGGTGGAGTTCGCGCGGCTCGATGCGCTGGGCATGCGCATCCTGCCGGTGCCGCGCGGCCCGGCCGGGCCGGACCTTGGGGTGATGGCCCAGTACTGCGCGGCGCATGCGCCCAAGTTGTTCGTGAGCGTGAGCGTGCTGCACAACCCCACCGGCGGCAGCCTGTCGCCGTCGANNGCGCACCGCGTGCTGCAGCTGGCGCAGCAGCACGACTTCCACATCGTCGAGGACGACACCTACAGCCACCTCGCGAGCGCGCATGCAACGCGCATGAGCATGCTCGACGGCCTGCAGCGCACCATCTACGTCAGCGGCTTCGCGAAGATTCTGGCGCCCAACTGGCGCGTGGGCTATCTGGCGGCGCCGNCGGCGCTGGTGGAGCGCCTGCTCGACACCAAGCTTCTGGCCACGCTGACCACGCCCAGCCTGCTCGAGCAGGCGCTGGCGCTGTGCATCGAACAAGGCCAGTTGCGCCGCCACGCCGAGCGGCTGCGCGCCCGGCTCGATGCGGCGCGCACGCGCAGCGTCAAGCTCGCGCAGCAGGCCGGCTGCCGCTTTGCCGCGGAACCTGCGGGCCTGTTCGGGTGGGTGGATACCGGCGTGGACACCGACGTGCTGGCGCAGCGCCTGCTCGACGAGGGCTGCCTGCTCGCGCCCGGCTCCCTGTTCCACGCTCGGCGCGGGCCGAGCACGCTCATGCGCATCAATTTCGCCACCACCCAGGATGCGGCGCTGTGGAAGCGCCTGCGCCTGCACATCGAGGCGCTGCGCTGATTTCCGCGTCGCGCGCGGGCCTTGGTGCCTTCGGGCAACGCTGAACAAGTCCCTCGCGCGCCGCGCATCCTGGCGGCGGGCGGTTTGCTTCGCTGCAGATGCTCGCCATATCCGCCGCTAGGGCTGCGCTCTGCGCCTCGCACCCCATTCCGCGGCCGCGCGCGCCATCGCGGGGACTTGTTCAGCGTTGCCTCAGCGCGCGCTCAGGGCTTCCCAGCGTTCGAGCGCGGCCATAAGTTCGTCCTCGATCGCCGCGTCGCGCGCATGCAGGGCGGCGGCGCGCTGCGGGTCGCGCGCGTAGAGGCTGCCGTCCTCGAGCTCGGCGCGCAGCGCCGTCTGCTCGGCTTCGAGGGCTTCGATGTGCGCGGGCAACGCGTCGAGCTCGCGCTGCTCCTTGTAGCTCAGCTTGCCGGCCCGCGCGGGCGTCTGCGCCGCAGGTTTGGAGGTTTTCTCGCCAGACCCCAGCGCCATCCGGTCAGGTGATGCTCCTGATTTTGAAGTGGCCTGCAGCGCCCGGCTGCGCGCGGACTGGGTCAGCCAGTCCTCCACGTCGCCCTCGTACTCACGCCAGCGCCCCTCGCCCTCTGCCACCAGAGTGCTGGTGACCACGTGGTCGAGAAAGCGCCGGTCGTGGCTCACCAGAAAGACCGTGCCCTCGTAGCTCTGCAGCAGGTCTTCGAGCAGTTCGAGCGTGTCGATGTCGAGATCGTTCGTCGGCTCGTCGAGCACCAGCACGTTGGCCGGCCGCGCGAACAGCCGCGCCAGCAGCAGGCGGTTGCGCTCGCCNCCGGAGAGCGAGCGCACCGGTGAGGTCGCACGCGCCGGCGAGAACAGAAAGTCGCCGAGGTAGCTCTTCACATGCTGGCGTTTGCCGCCGATCTCGATCCACTCGCTGCCCGGGCTGATGAAATCTTCCAGCGTTGCGTCCAGGTCCAGCGCATCGCGCATCTGGTCGAAGTACGCCACCTGCAGGTTCGCGCCCTGACGCACGCGACCGCTGTCGGGCGCGAGTTCGCCCAGGATGAGCTTGAGCAGCGTCGTCTTGCCCGCGCCGTTGGGGCCGATCAGGCCCACCTTGTCGCCGCGCAGAATGGTCACGCTCAGGTGGCTCACCACCGGCGGGCCGCCAAACGCCTTGCTCACGTCTTCGAGCTCCGCGACGATCTTGCCGCTCGGCTGCCCGGCCGCCACATCCATGCGGACGCGCCCCAGCGCCTCGCGCCGCGCGGCGCGCGCCGCGCGCAGGCGCTCCAGCCGCACGATGCGCCCCTGTGCCCGGGTGCGGCGCGCCTCCACCCCNTTGCGGATCCACACCTCCTCCTGCGCCAGCAGCTTGTCAGCCTTGGCCTGCACTACGGCCTCCTGCGCCAGCTGCTCCTCCTTGAGTGCCTGGTAGGCGCTGAAGTTGCCCGGATAGCTGCGCAACTGCCCGCGGTCGAGCTCCACGATGCGCGTGGCCACCGCGTCGAGGAACGCGCGATCGTGGGTGATCACCACCACGCTGCCCTTGAACTCCCGCAGCAAGGCCTCCAGCCAGGCGATCGCGTCGAGGTCGAGGTGGTTCGTCGGTTCATCAAGCAGCAACACGTCGGGCCGCGCCACCAGCGCCTGCGCCAGCGCCACGCGTTTGCGCAGCCCGCCCGAGAGCGTGCCCACCACGGCGTCCGGGGCCAGCTGCAGCCGTTGCAGCGTCTCGTCCACCCGCTGCGCCCAGTTCCAGCCGTCCTGCGCCTCGATCTGCGCCTGCAGCGCATCCAGGTCGCCTTCGCCATGGGTGTAGCGCTCGATGAGCGAGCGCACATCCTCCAGCCCCAGCGCCACCGCTTCGGCCACCGTGCTCTGCGGCGCGAGCACCGGCTCCTGCGCCACATAGGCCACCCGCGTGCCCGCCTGCAACTGCAGCCGCCCGTCGTCGAGTGGCTCCAGCCCGCCAAGCACCCGCAGCAGGGACGACTTGCCCGTGCCGTTGCGCCCGATCAGCCCGACGTGCTCCCCNGCCTCCAGCGCAAAACCCGCCCCGTCGAGGAGCGGAACGTGTCCATACGCCAGATGCGCGTCAAGCAAAGTCAGCAAAGCCATGGCCGGCGATTATCCCGGGCAGGTTCTCCATCGTCGGCCACGCCGCACTCGGGCGTCGGCACGCTACTCCCGCCGTGACCATCGGCCTCCCGAGCCGGCCGGCCGGTGCCACGACGGTCGGGCCACACCCCGAACGCTGCCGCAACCCCGGCTGCCGAAAAAATCGCGGGCGGTGTCGCAACCGGGAAAACCCGCGCTATACTTCGCCCTTCCTCGCTGCGCCACGGCGCATCGGCAGCCAGAACAGAAAATTTTTCGGGGTCTGGTGGAAACGCCGAAAAGTTGTGCTACAGTAGAGGGCTTCGCTGACGAAAACAATTTTTCCGAAGCAAGTCGCCCGGAGTGCTGCGCTGCAGTGTCCCGAGCGATGTGTGGCAGGTTGGCGGTCAGTCAAAATAACCACACAAGTTGACAAGCCATTCAAAAGCGTGTCATAATTCAAGGCTCATCTGATCGCGGGTGAGTTGACGGAGTTAGGTAAAGAGCCTGATGACGTTGGAACGTTAACAAACTACAGCCGATAAGCGTGGGTGTTTGAGGCGGGCTGCCAAGTTCTTCGGAACAAGGCAAAGCCTTAGATACTCATGAGAACAGAAGTGAAGTTCACTTCAATTCCGTTTAAATGAGTGGCTCTGGTCTGAGAAGGCTGGGGCAGAAAATTCAAGATCGAACTAAAGAGTTTGATCCTGGCTCAGATTGAACGCTGGCGGAATGCTTTACACATGCAAGTCGAACGGCAGCACGGGGGCAACCCTGGTGGCGAGTGGCGAACGGGTGAGTAATACATCGGAACGTGCCCGGTCGTGGGGATAACGTAGCGAAAGTTACGCTAATACCGCATACGATCTGAGGATGAAAGCGGGGACCTTCGGGCCTCGCGCGATCGGAGCGGCCGATGTCAGATTAGGTAGTTGGTGGGGTAAAGGCCTACCAAGCCGACGATCTGTAGCTGGTCTGAGAGGACGACCAGCCACACTGGGACTGAGACACGGCCCAGACTCCTACGGGAGGCAGCAGTGGGGAATTTTGGACAATGGGCGCAAGCCTGATCCAGCCATTCCGCGTGCAGGACGAAGGCCTTCGGGTTGTAAACTGCTTTTGTACGGAACGAAAAGGCTCTGGCTAATACCCGGGGCTCATGACGGTACCGTAAGAATAAGCACCGGCTAACTACGTGCCAGCAGCCGCGGTAATACGTAGGGTGCAAGCGTTAATCGGAATTACTGGGCGTAAAGCGTGCGCAGGCGGTTATGTAAGACAGAGGTGAAATCCCCGGGCTCAACCTGGGAACTGCCTTTGTGACTGCATAGCTGGAGTACGGCAGANNGGGGGATGGAATTCCGCGTGTAGCAGTGAAATGCGTAGATATGCGGAGGAACACCGATGGCGAAGGCAATCCCCTGGGCCTGTACTGACGCTCATGCACGAAAGCGTGGGGAGCAAACAGGATTAGATACCCTGGTAGTCCACGCCCTAAACGATGTCAACTGGTTGTTGGGNNTCTTAGCTGACTCAGTAACGAAGCTAACGCGTGAAGTTGACCGCCTGGGGAGTACGGCCGCAAGGTTGAAACTCAAAGGAATTGACGGGGACCCGCACAAGCGGTGGATGATGTGGTTTAATTCGATGCAACGCGAAAACCTTACCCACCTTTGACATGTACGGAACCCTTTGGAGACAGAGGGTGCTCGAAAGAGAGCCGTAACACAGGTGCTGCATGGCTGTCGTCAGCTCGTGTCGTGAGATGTTGGGTTAAGTCCCGCAACGAGCGCAACCCTTGTCATTAGTTGCTACGAAAGGGCACTCTAATGAGACTGCCGGTGACAAGCCGGAGGAAGGTGGGGATGACGTCAAGTCCTCATGGCCCTTATAGGTGGGGCTACACACGTCATACAATGGCTGGTACAGAGGGTTGCCAACCCGCGAGGGGGAGCCAATCCCATAAAACCAGTCGTAGTCCGGATCGCAGTCTGCAACTCGACTGCGTGAAGTCGGAATCGCTAGTAATCGCGGATCAGCATGTCGCGGTGAATACGTTCCCGGGTCTTGTACACACCGCCCGTCACACCATGGGAGCGGGTTCTGCCAGAAGTAGTTAGCCTAACCGCAAGGAGGGCGATTACCACGGCAGGGTTCGTGACTGGGGTGAAGTCGTAACAAGGTAGCCGTATCGGAAGGTGCGGCTGGATCACCTCCTTTCTGGAAACTGCAATCCCAATCAAACACTCACACTTATCGGTTGTCGGAAGGTTGTCGCCAGCGACTCAGGGCATGCCTGAGTTACTAGTGACCGGCTTGGGTCTGTAGCTCAGTTGGTTAGAGCACCGTCTTGATAAGGCGGGGTCGTTGGTTCGAGACCAACCAGACCCACCAAGTGCTCCATTCGCGCAGCGAAACCCGGGGATTAGCTCAGCTGGGAGAGCACCTGCTTTGCAAGCAGGGGGTCGTCGGTTCGATCCCGTCATCCTCCACCACACAAACCGAAACCAACACCAAAGTGGCTTCGTCAGAGGTTGCTTTGTTGTTGGCCTGATCTCCAGGTCAATCGGCTGTTCTTTAAAAATTCATAGAGTCGAATCAGCGCTGCTGATGGAAACCGTTCTCTCGGAGACGAGGGCGGGCCGTGCCATCAGCGGCATGAATTTTGATTGCGTCAAAACGAATATTCAGACTTCGGTTTGAAATTCGAGCATCGAAGCGAAAGCTTCATGCGGCACAACGCGTCAGGTGAAAGACCTGACAAACATTCCTTGATTGATTTTGCTCTCGAAAGAGAAGTCAAAGTTATAGGGTCAAGTGAATAAGAGCATGTGGTGGATGCCTTGGCGATGATAGGCGACGAAGGACGTGATAGCCTGCGATAAGCTTCGGGGAGCTGGCAAATAAGCTTTGATCCGGAGATTTCCGAATGGGGAAACCCACCGAAAGGTATCGTCATCTGAATACATAGGGTGACGAGGCGAACCGGGTGAACTGAAACATCTCAGTAGCTCGAGGAAAAGACATCAACCGAGATTCCGAAAGTAGTGGCGAGCGAAATCGGAACAGCCTGTCAGTGATAGCACGACTCTTAACGGAACAGTCTGGAAAGGCTGGCCATAGTGGGTGATAGCCCCGTACGTGAAAAGAGACGTGTGGTACTGAGCTGACGAAAAGTAGGGCGGGACACGTGAAATCCTGTCTGAAGATGGGNGGACCATCCTCCAAGGCTAAATACTCATCATCGACCGATAGTGAACAAGTACCGTGAGGGAAAGGCGAAAAGAACCCCGGGAGGGGAGTGAAATAGATCCTGAAACCGCATGCTTACAAAAAGTCGGAGCCCGCAAGGGTGACGGCGTACCTTTGTATAATGGGTCAGCGACTTACATTCAGTGGCGAGGTTAACCGAATAGGGAAGCCGTAGAGAAATCGAGTCCGAACAGGGCGAACAGTCGCTGGGTGTAGACCCGAAACCAAGTGATCTATCCATGGCCAGGATGAAGGTGCTGTAACAGGTACTGGAGGTCCGAACCGACTAGTGTTGCAAAACTAGCGGATGAGCTGTGGATAGGGGTGAAAGGCTAAACAAACTTGGAAATAGCTGGTTCTCTCCGAAAACTATTTAGGTAGTGCCTCAAGTATTACCTTCGGGGTAGAGCACTGTTTTGGCTAGGGGTCATGGCGACTTACCAAACCAAGGCAAACTCCGAATACCGAAGAGTACAGCTTGGGAGACAGAGCACCGGGTGCTAACGTCCGGACTCAAGAGGGAAACAACCCAGACCGCCAGCTAAGGTCCCTAAAATTGGCTAAGTGGGAAACGAAGTGGGAAGGCTAAAACAGTCAGGATGTTGGCTTAGAAGCAGCCATCATTTAAAGAAAGCGTAATAGCTCACTGATCGAGTCGTCCTGCGCGGAAGATGTAACGGGGCTAAGCCAGTTACCGAAGCTGCGGATCTGCACGCAAGTGCAGGTGGTAGGAGAGCGTTCTGTAAGCCTGTGAAGGTGGCTTGTAAAGGCTGCTGGAGGTATCAGAAGTGCGAATGCTGACATGAGTAGCGTTAAAGCGGGTGAAAAGCCCGCTCGCCGTAAGCGCAAGGTTTTCTACGCAACGTTCATCGGCGTAGAGTGAGTCGGCCCCTAAGGCGAGGCAGAGATGCGTAGCTGATGGGAAACAGGTCAATATTCCTGTACCGATCGATAGTGCGATGTGGGGACGGAGAAGGTTAGCTCAGCCAACTGTTGGATATGTTGGTTCAAGCCTGTAGTCGTGCCTGGTAGGCAAATCCGCCGGGCTTAGATGAGGGGTGATAACGAGGCTGCTTGCAGCCGAAGTGAGTGATACCCTGCTTCCAGGAAAAGCCACTAAGCTTCAGCTATCGACGACCGTACCGCAAACCGACACTGGTGCGCGAGATGAGTATTCTAAGGCGCTTGAGAGAACTCAGGAGAAGGAACTCGGCAAATTGACACCGTAACTTCGGGAGAAGGTGTGCCCTCAGTAGGTGAACCTGTACAAGGGGAGCCCAAAGGGGTTGCAAAAATCGGTGGCTGCGACTGTTTATTAAAAACACAGCACTCTGCAAACACGAAAGTGGACGTATAGGGTGTGACGCCTGCCCGGTGCTGGAAGATTAAATGATGGGGTGCAAGCTCTTGATTGAAGTCCCAGTAAACGGCGGCCGTAACTATAACGGTCCTAAGGTAGCGAAATTCCTTGTCGGGTAAGTTCCGACCTGCACGAATGGCGTAACGATGGCCACACTGTCTCCTCCTGAGACTCAGCGAAGTTGAAATGTTTGTGATGATGCAATCTCCCCGCGGAAAGACGGAAAGACCCCATGAACCTTTACTGTAGCTTTGTATTGGACTTTGAACAGATCTGTGTAGGATAGGTGGGAGGCTTTGAAGTGAGGTCGCTAGATCTCATGGAGCCGACGTTGAAATACCACCCTGGTGTGTTTGAGGTTCTAACCTAGGTCCCTTATCGGGATCGGGGACAGTGCATGGTAGGCAGTTTGACTGGGGCGGTCTCCTCCCAAAGCGTAACGGAGGAGTTCGAAGGTACGCTAGTTACGGTCGGACATCGTGACGATAGTGCAATGGCATAAGCGTGCTTAACTGCGAGACTGACAAGTCGAGCAGATGCGAAAGCAGGACATAGTGATCCGGTGGTTCTGTATGGAAGGGCCATCGCTCAACGGATAAAAGGTACTCTGGGGATAACAGGCTGATACCGCCCAAGAGTTCATATCGACGGCGGTGTTTGGCACCTCGATGTCGGCTCATCTCATCCTGGGGCTGTAGTCGGTCCCAAGGGTATGGCTGTTCGCCATTTAAAGAGGTACGTGAGCTGGGTTTAAAACGTCGTGAGACAGTTTGGTCCCTATCTTCCGTGGGCGCTGCAGATTTGAGGAAGCCTGCTCCTAGTACGAGAGGACCGGAGTGGACGCACCTCTGGTGTACCGGTTGTCACGCCAGTGGCATTGCCGGGTAGCTAAGTGCGGAAGAGATAACCGCTGAAAGCATCTAAGCGGGAAACTCGTTCCAAGATGAGATCTGCCGGGGCCTCGAGCCCCTAAAGAGTCGTTCTAGACCAGGACGTTGATAGGCTGGGTGTGGAAGCGCAGCAATGCGTTAAGCTAACCAGTACTAATTGCTCGTGCGGCTTGACCCTATAACTTTGATCATTCGATCAGGGCGTTCTGCCAACTGACGCAATCAAAATACACACTGATTCACTCTATGAATTCGTTGTCACGACCACCGTCGCGACAACAAAAGTTATGCCTGATGACCATAGCGAGGTGGTCCCACTCCTTCCCATCCCGAACAGGACAGTGAAACGCCTCCGCGCCGATGATAGTGCGGATTCCCGTGTGAAAGTAGGTCATCGTCAGGCTCTTACAGCAAAAACGCCCAACCAACGGTTGGGCGTTTTCTTCAGCCTCCGGATGGTGGTTGAAGAAAACGAATGTTGACAAGCCATTCAAAAGCGTGTCATAATTCAAGGCTCATCTGATCGCGGATGGGTTGACGGAGTTAGGTGGAGAGCCTGACGACGTTGGAACGTTAACA
>CP059256.1:0-1107500 GCA_013693755.1 Burkholderiaceae bacterium | reverse complement strand
CCGAG
The DNA here is from genome assembly GCA_013693755.1 of Burkholderiaceae bacterium. Lineage (GTDB taxonomy): Bacteria > Pseudomonadota > Gammaproteobacteria > Burkholderiales > Burkholderiaceae_C > Tibeticola. Next base: position 1,107,495 of record CP059256.1, on the reverse strand, counting down.
ATTCCGAAAGTAGTGGCGAGCGAAATCGGAACAACCTGTCAGTGATAGCACGACTCTTAACGGAACAGTCTGGAAAGGCTGGCCATAGTGGGTGATAGCCCCGTACGTGAAAAGAGACGTGTGGTACTGAGCTGACGAAAAGTAGGGCGGGACACGTGAAATCCTGTCTGAAGATGGGGACCATCCTCCAAGGCTAAATACTCATCATCGACCGATAGTGAACAAGTACCGTGAGGGAAAGGCGAAAAGAACCCCGGGAGGAGTGAAATAGATCCTGAAACCGCATGCTTACAAAAGTCGGAGCCCGCAAGGGTGACGGCGTACCTTNTGTATAATGGGTCAGCGACTTACATTCAGTGGCGAGGTTAACCGNAATAGGGANAGCCGTAGAGAAATCGAGTCCGAACAGGGCGAACANGTCGCTGGGTGTAGACCCGAAACCAAGTGATCTATCCATGGCCAGGATGAAGGTGCTGTAACAGGTACTGGAGGTCCGAACCGACTAGTGTTGCAAAACTAGCGGATGAGCTGTGGATAGGGGTGAAAGGCTAAACAAACTTGGAAATAGCTGGTTCTCTCCGAAAACTATTTAGGTAGTGCCTCANNAGTATTACCTTCGGGGTAGAGCACTGTTTTGGCTAGGGGGTCATGGCGACTTACCAAACCAAGGCAAACTCCGAATACCGAAGAGTACAGCTTGGGAGACAGAGCACCGGGTGCTAACGTCCGGACTCAAGAGGAAACAACCCAGACCGCCAGCTAAGGTCCCTAAAATTGGCTAAGTGGGAAACGAAGTGGGAAGGCTAAAACAGTCAGGATGTTGGCTTAGAAGCAGCCATCATTTAAAGAAAGCGTAATAGCTCACTGATCGAGTCGTCCTGCGCGGAAGATGTAACGGGGCTAAGCCAGTTACCGAAGCTGCGGATCTGCACGCNAAGTGCAGGTGGTAGGAGAGCGTTCTGTAAGCCTGTGAAGGTGGCTTGTAAAGGCTGCTGGAGGTATCAGAAGTGCGAATGCTGACATGAGTAGCGTTAAAGCGGGTGAAAAGCCCGCTCGCCGTAAGCGCAAGGTTTTCTACGCAACGTTCATCGGCGTAGAGTGAGTCGGCCCCTAAGGCGAGGCAGAGATGCGTAGCTGATGGGAAACAGGTCAATATTCCTGTACCGATCGATAGTGCGATGTGGGGACGGAGAAGGTTAGCTCAGCCAACTGTTGGATATGTTGGTTCAAGCCTGTAGTCGTGCCTGGTAGGCAAATCCGCCGGGCTTAGATGAGGGGTGATAACGAGGCTGCTTGCAGCCGAAGTGAGTGATACCCTGCTTCCAGGAAAAGCCACTAAGCTTCAGCTATCGACGACCGTACCGCAAACCGACACTGGTGCGCGAGATGAGTATTCTAAGGCGCTTGAGAGAACTCAGGAGAAGGAACTCGGCAAATTGACACCGTAACTTCGGGAGAAGGTGTGCCCTCAGTAGGTGAACCTGTANNCAAGGGGAGCCCAAAGGGGTTGCAAAAAATCGGTGGCTGCGACTGTTTATTAAAAACACAGCACTCTGCAAACACGAAAGTGGACGTATAGGGTGTGACGCCTGCCCGGTGCTGGAAGATTAAATGATGGGGTGCAAGCTCTTGATTGAAGTCCCAGTAAACGGCGGCCGTAACTATAACGGTCCTAAGGTAGCGAAATTCCTTGTCGGGTAAGTTCCGACCTGCACGAATGGCGTAACGATGGCCACACTGTCTCCTCCTGAGACTCAGCGAAGTTGAAATGTTTGTGATGATGCAATCTCCCCGCGGAAAGACGGAAAGACCCCATGAACCTTTACTGTAGCTTTGTATTGGACTTTGAACAGATCTGTGTAGGATAGGTGGGAGGCTTTGAAGTGAGGTCGCTAGATCTCATGGAGCCGACGTTGAAATACCACCCTGGTGTGTTTGAGGTTCTAACCTAGGTCCTTATCGGGATCGGGGACAGTGCATGGTAGGCAGTTTGACTGGGGCGGTCTCCTCCCAAAGCGTAACGGAGGAGTTCGAAGGTACGCTAGTTACGGTCGGACATCGTGACGATAGTGCAATGGCATAAGCGTGCTTAACTGCGAGACTGACAAGTCGAGCAGATGCGAAAGCAGGACATAGTGATCCGGTGGTTCTGTATGGAAGGGCCATCGCTCAACGGATAAAAGGTACTCTGGGGATAACAGGCTGATACCGCCCAAGAGTTCATATCGACGGCGGTGTTTGGCACCTCGATGTCGGCTCATCTCATCCTGGGGCTGTAGTCGGTCCCAAGGGTATGGCTGTTCGCCATTTAAAGAGGTACGTGAGCTGGGTTTAAAACGTCGTGAGACAGTTTGGTCCCTATCTTCCGTGGGCGCTGCAGATTTGAGGAAGCCTGCTCCTAGTACGAGAGGACCGGAGTGGACGCACCTCTGGTGTACCGGTTGTCACGCCAGTGGCATTGCCGGGTAGCTAAGTGCGGAAGAGATAACCGCTGAAAGCATCTAAGCGGGAAACTCGTTCCAAGATGAGATCTGCCGGGGCCTCGAGCCNNCCTAAAGAGTCGTTCTAGACCAGGACGTTGATAGGCTGGGTGTGGAAGCGCAGCAATGCGTTAAGCTAACCAGTACTAATTGCTCGTGCGGCTTGACCCTATAACTTTGATCATTCGATCAGGGCGTTCTGCCAACTGACGCAATCAAAATACACACTGATTCACTCTATGAATTCGTTGTCACGACCACCGTCGCGACAACAAAAAGTTATGCCTGATGACCATAGCGAGGTGGTCCCACTCCTTCCCATCCCGAACAGGACAGTGAAACGCCTCCGCGCCGATGATAGTGCGGATTCCCGTGTGAAAGTAGGTCATCGTCAGGCTCTTACAGCAAAACGCCCAACCAACGGTTGGGCGTTTTATTTTTGGTGTCGCCTTTTCGATGGCCGGCTTATTGAGCGTCCGGCGTCACCGTTTGCTCTTGGGTCGATGGGTTGGTGTCGTCCAGTGCTGCCCGCGCCAGAACATGAGACGCGACCGGCAGGGTGGCCATGAGAAAGCCGAGCAGCAACAGGATGCGCCACACCCAGCTGGCGCTGGGTTCGAGCAGCAAGGCACCGACCAGCAGGGATGCCAGCGCGAGGGTGCCGGCTTTCGTTGCGGCGTGTTGGCGCGACAACGCATCGGGCAGGATGACGACACCCCAGGCGGCAACGAGCAACAGGCCGCCGCCGATCGCCACCAAGCTGGCGCCGCCAGTGCTTAAGACCCAATCTGGGATCATTTACCCGCCTCCGTGCCGGGTCGTTCGGGGCGCGTCGGTCTTGTTGGGCTTCATTGGCCTTTGCAGCATCGAGCATGCGGGCCCAGCCCAAGGTGCCGACGAAGCCGACGAGCGCGAGCACCAGGCCGACGTCGAGGAACGCAGTGTCTCCTGTCGCCAGGGCCGCACCGACACACAGGGCGACGGCCGTGGCCAGAAANATGTCCAAGGCGACCACACGGTCCGCCTGCGTAGGGCCGCGCAGGACGCGTACCGCGGCCAGACCGCTCGCGACCAGCGCGCACACGACCATCGCCGCAATGGCCCATTCGCCGGTGTTGACCGCCATCATGCGTGACCTCCAAAGAGCACAAGGAGTGGCGCCTCGAACGCCGCGCGGATGTCCCCGGCAGCTGCCTCCGCCGCGCGGGTGTCGAGCATGTGGATCAGCATTTCGTGGCGCTCCATGTCGATTTCGATCACCGTGGTGCCGGGTGTCAGCGACACCATCGCGGCGAGGAGTGCAACCCCNTGGGGNTGCATGGGCGCGAAGCACAACGAACGCAAGCCCGAAGGCGGAAGGGGCCGCAAGCGCAAGCCGTGCAGCACGATGATGTTCAAGGTCTGAACGCCGGACACCAGCAAGGCCTTCATGAACCGAAGCAGCAACTGAACCGCGACGACCATGCGGTGGGCGACGCTTGGGGTGGCGGAGGGGTCATGGCATGCGCTCCAGGGCGTTCGAGCGGGTGGGGTTCAAGGGCGTCCGTAGGTCGCAGTGACCGCCTGAAGAAAGCCGATGAGGTCCTGCGGCCAAAGGCCGAAGCCCAGCGAGAGGGCGGCCAGCGAACCCAGTGCCAGCCAGGCGGGCCACCAGGGCGCGGCCGCGACCGCGCTGCTGGCGGGCTCGAGCCCCTCGCTCGGTCGCGGCTTCCAGAATGCCTCGATCCAGATCTTCATCATCGAGTACAGCGTGAGCACGCTCACCGCCAACGCGGCAACGCCCCACACCCACCTCCCTTGGGCGAAGGTGGCTTGCAGGACAAGCAGCTTGGCCCAGAAGCCGGTGAGCGGCGGAATGCCGATCAGCGAGAGCGCGAGCAGCGCAAACACCACCGCGAGCCCCGGCGCCGCGACCGCGAGCCCCAGGTGGCGCAGATCGTGGCTGCCCCAGCGCGCGCCAACCGTGCCCGCGACGAGGTACAAGCCCGCCTTGACCACGCTGTGGTGCAGGATGTAGAACACCGCCGCCATCGCGCCGGCCGCAGAGCCCAAGGCGAGCGCCAGCAGGATGTAGCCCACCTGGCTTACGCTGTGGAACACCAGAATGCGACGCAGGTCCCAGTGGTAGGCGGCTCCCAGCACGCCGGTGACCATGGTGGCGACGGCCACCCATCCGAGCCCGTCCAGCAGCGATTCCGGCAGCGGCGCGAACACCTCGCCCNNCAGCCGCAGCAGCGCATACACCGCCACCTTGGACAGCAGCCCGCCGATCAGGGCCAGTGAGGCGGCCGGCAGCGCAGGATAGGCGGCGGGCATCCATGCGGCCAGTGGGAACGCGGCCGCCTTGAGCAAGAGGGCGAGCCCAAGCGCGGCCACCAAGCCCGTGCGCAATGCCGGGTCGAGCTGGACGGCCGCGTGATGAAGCGCCGGGTAGGCCAGGGCACCCGTGGCGCCATACCAGAGCCCGATTGCCAACAACAGCAAGACCGTGCCGACGAGGTTCATGCCCAGGTAGCGCAGCGTTGCGTCCAACTGGTCACGCCGTGCGCCGGCGGCCAGCAGCCCAAGCGCACAGACCAGCATCACCTCGAACCACACGTAGAGGTTGAACAGGTCAGCCGTTGCAAACGCGCCGGCCACGCCAGCGAGGAGACCATGCATGAGGGGCAGCACCGANCCGCGCGCACCGGCGCCTGCCGCGCTGGCCTCGAACAACAGCGCAGCGGCGCCCATGAGCGCAGCGAGAACGAGCAGCACGGCCGCGAGCCGGTCGACGGTGAAGCCGATGCCCATGGGCAAGCCCCAGTTTCCAAAGGCCAGATGAATGGCGGGGCCGTGCGCGGTCTGCACCAGCAAACCGAGCGTGCACAGTGCGAACAGGGTCCATCCCAGGAAGCTGAGGGCGCGCTGNGCCCACGGCTGCCGCGCCGCGAGCGCCGTGGCGGCGGCCGTGCCCAGCGGCACCAGCACCACGGCGGCGACGAGCAGCCCCGGCGTCATGGGGCGCCTCCGGCGCGTTCGTCGTCCGAGAAGGGCGGCTTGATGGGGTCGGTGGGCGCCGGTTCGGCAAACGGCAGGCGCCGCACGTCGTCCGCACCGGTGCGGCGAACCAGGGCCAGCACCAGCACCAGCGAAAAACACAGCAGCGCAAAGCCGATGACGATGGCGGTGAGCACCAGCGCCTGCGGCACTGGGTTGGCCGCGCCGTCCAGTGCCTGAGCGCCGGCGGCGACCAGCGCCGGGCGAAGCGACGCGAAGCGCCCGCTGGCGAGCAGGGCCAGGTTGACCGCGCTGCCCAGCAGCCCAAGCCCCACGACCAGACGCAGCACGTCACGCGAGGTGACCAGATACACCCCGGCCACCAGCGTGACCCAGAAGGCGGCGACGACGACCCAGGTCATGGGGCCCTCCGTGGCAGGTCGGGCTGCCCTTGCAGCAGGCGCAGCGCGTAGCCGCCCAGCGCACCCCACACGCACAGGTAGACGCCGAGGTCGAACAGCAACACGGTGGAAAGCGGCAGCGCCACAGGCCCGAGGGGCAGTTGCCACCACAGGTGCGTGAGATAGGGGAGCCCCTGCAACCAGGCCGGCACGCCTGACGCCGCGGCAACCAGCACCCCGGCCGCAGCGAGTGCCACCGGGGAGCGCAGCGGCAGGCGCCGCTCGGCCTCGAGCGGGCTGCGCGCCAGCGCCCACAACACGGTCGCGGTGACCGCCAGCAGACCGCCGATGAAGCCGCCGCCGGGCGCGTTGTGCCCACGCAGCAGCACCCAGATCGACACCGCGAGGATCAGGACGTACAGCGGCGGCGCGATCACCGTCATCATCAGGCTGCGCGAAGACGGCGCGGCCGCCGCCGGCGTGGCAACGTCGGTGCGCAGCAAGGCCAGCGCCGCCAGCAGCGACAGCAGCACCACGCTGATCTCGCCCAGCGTGTCGAGCGCGCGAAAGTCCACCAGGATGACGTTGACCACGTTGCGCCCCTGGGCGGCGGGCACACTGTGCGCGCCGAAGGCCTGGGCCATGGCGCCGTCCTGCGGCTGGGCCAGCACGGCGAGCAGCAAGGCGCCGAGCAGCGTGGCCAGCACCAGGGCCAGCGCCAGTGCCGCCGGGCGCCAGCGCGGCTCGGCCACGGCTTCGCCACGGCCCGAGCGCCGCAGCGCCAGCAGCACGCTGGCCGCGATCACCACGAACACGGTTTCCACCACCCATTGCGTCAGCGCGACATCGGGCGCGCCGGCGGCCAGAAACAGCAGCGCGCTGCCAAACCCGACGAAGCCCGCGGCGAGTACCAGCGCCAGCCGCTCGCGCAGCACCATCGCCGCCAGCGCGCCCAGGGCCACCAGGGCCGCGCCGCCCAAGGCTGTGGCTGGCGGGGCGTCCCATGCGGGCAGCGGCCAGGGCGCCGCCGCGCGCCAGAGCGGCCACAGCGCCAGCGCAAGGCCGAGCGCGAGGGCCAGCAGGGTCTGCGCGAGGTAGGCGTCCGCGCGGCCGTGCTGCAGCAGGCGGGTGACCCGTGCCGACACCCGCGGAATGGCCGAGAGCGTGCGCTCGTACTGCGCGACCAGCGAGAAATGGCCGTGGCGTGTCGCCACCGAGTGCACGCGCTGGTGCAGCCGGTCCCACAGCAGGAACACGGTGGCGCCGGTGGCGAACGTCACGCCGTAGGACAGCACCTCCCCCCAGCTCAGCGCCAGCGGCGAGCCTGCTCCCNNCGGCGCGATGGCGGCGCCCGCCCCATGCACCAGCGGTTCGGCCCAGTGCGGAAACAGGCCAAGCAGCAGGCCCAGCGTGGCCAGCAGCAGCGGCGGCACCACCAGCGCCGGNGCCGCCCTCATGCGCTTCGGGGTCACGTTGACGCCGGGGTGCAGCCAGAACACGCGCAGCGCCGCCACGCCGGCCACCGCCACCGCAATGGCGGAGAACACCGTATTCGCCCACGGCGCGAACGCCAGCGCCTCGCCGGCGGCGCGGGCTTCGCCCATCAAGTCCTTGGCCACGTAGCCGAAGGACAGCGGAATGCCGGCCATCGAGGCGCCGGCCAGCGCGGCGGCCGTGGCCGTCCAGGGCATGGCGTGGCGCAGGTTGCCCAGCCGGTCGATGACGCGGGTGCCGGTGCCATGATCGACGTTGCCGGCCACGAAGAACAGCGGCGCCTTGTACAGCGCGTGCGCTAGCAGCAGCGCGCCCACGGCCGCGCCTGCGCCCTCGCCCCGCAGGCCCACCAGCGCGACCAGCGTGCCCAGGGTGGCCACGGTGGACCAGGCGAGGATGCGCTTCAAGTCCCGCTCGCGCAGTGCGAGCACCATGCCCCAGGCGGCGGTGACCGAGCCCACGCCCTGCAGCAACTGCTGCCACAGCGCCCAGCCGTCGAGCCCGGCGTCGAGCCGCGCGAGCAGGTACACGCCAAGCTTGACCATGGTGGCCGAATGCAGATAGGCCGACACCGGCGTGGGCGCGGCCATGGCATTGGGCAGCCAGAAGTGGAACGGGAACTGCGCGCTCTTGGTGAACGCGCCCACCAGCACCAGCAGCACGCCGGCCACCAGCGCCGGGCTGCGTTCGGCCGTGGGCAGCAGGCTCACCAGGGTACTGACGCGGCTGGTACCCAGCGTCTGGGCGAGCAGGATGAAGCCCGCCAACAGCGCCAGACCGCCAAGCCCGGTGACGAGCAAGGCCTGCTGCGCGCTGCGCCGGCTCGCGGGCCGCTCGTGCTCGAAGCCCACCAGCAGGAAGGACAGCAGGCTGTTGGCCTCCCAGAACAGGAACAGGGTGAAGAGGTTGTCGGCGGTGACGCAGCCCACCATGGCCACCATGAACAGGCTCAGCAGCAGATACAGCCGCCGCTGCCCGGGGTGGCCGTGGAAGTAGCCGCCCGCGTAGACGAACACCGCCGTGCCGACGCCGGTGATCATGAGCAGCATGAGCGCGCTGAGCCCGTCCACGCGCCAGGCCAGCGCGATGTCCAGCGCGGGCACCCAGGCCGCTTCGGCCTGCCAGGGCAGCGGGTGTGCAGCAGACCCGCCNACGACGGCCGCAAGCGCGAGCAGCGGCAGCGCCACGAAGCCCGCGATCGCGCCGGTCGAGAGCGTCGTCGCGTGAGGCGGGTGGGCGGCGGCGGGTGGCATGGCGGTCTGCGGGGAACTGCAGGCTGGGCGTGGGCGGTGTGGGGGTGGGCTCGGTAGACTTCGGGACGGTCGGTTTCATTCTAGGCATGCAAGTTGCATACCTGTTCGGGCCTTGGTTTATTCCTCAGCGCAGCCGGAGATTGAGCGCGGCGCCTGTTCCATGGGTTTCTTTCGTCGTTTCCTGCCCACGCCCGAGTCCTTGCGCAACAACCGCTGGCTGCGCTGGCTCGGGCCCGCGCTGCTCAACCCGCGTCTGTGGCGGGTGCGCCGCCGCAGCCTCGCGATGGGCATGGCGCTGGGCTTCTTCTTCGGCCTGCTGGTGCCGCTGGCGCAGATTCCGCTGAGCGCGGCCGCCGCGGTGGCCTTGCGCGCCAACGTGCCGGCGGCGGTGGCCAGCACGTTGGTGACCAACCCGCTGACCTTCGGCCCGCTGTACTACGCGGCCTGGCGCATCGGGCACACGATTCTGGACGGCCCGTCCGCCGCCGCAGCCCACCCGGCAGGCGCACCGGTGCAGGCGGACGTGGCGGCATCGAACGCGTCCGCGCCGCCCGACGAGGGCTTCTGGGCCGGGGTGGAGCGCCGGGTCAAGGCGGTGGGCAAGCCGCTGCTGCTGGGCCTGGCCATCATGGCCAGCGTGGTGNGGGTGCTGACCTATGTGNGGGTGTCGCTGGCCTGGCGCATTGCGGTGCTGCGCAAGCGCCGCGCGCGCCTGCAGCGCCTGCGGGCCGCCGCGAGCGGGCCACGCGCGAGGTGCATTGACTCTCAATTCAATAGCAGAACCTGACCGGTTGACGCTGGGGCCCGGCGGTTTTTGTTTGAAACTGCGGAAAAAGAGCCGTTCAACGCAGGTTTCGGCCGTCCCGGGTGGTCACCGCCTGGTGCGAGACGCGGGCGGCCGGGCTGCGTGCCACGGTGCCGCTGCGGCGCAGGGCTTCGACGAAGCTCTGGGTGTAGAGCAGGTAGGTGTTGAGCGCGCGGCCCTGGGCCGAGAGCCGGGCCAGGGTGTCGTAGCCGTCGCGGCCTGCGGCGAGGTAGTCGTGGGTGACGAGCACGTAGCGCCGCGTGGGCTCGAGCGGCAGCCAGCGGCCGCTGGCCTTGTCCAGCACCTCGACCTCCTGGAAGCGCTGGCCGCGCGGCNNGCGCAGGTCCAGCCGCCAGCGCAGGCCTGCCGCATAGGGGTGCGAGCCGTCGGAGCGCCCGAGGTCGAGGTGGTTGGCCACGCCGTCTTCCAGTGCCTGCAGCAGCTCGGCGCCGCTGAGCTCGATTTCCATCAGCGTGTTGGCAAAGGGCAGCACGCGAAACGCGGTTTCCATGGTGATGGGGCCTGCGGCGATCGGCGTGCGCACGCCGCCGGCGTTCTGCAGCGCCACATCGGCGCGGCGGCTGGCGGCGAGGAAGGCTTCCGCCACGGCCTGGGCGACGTCGGAGCCGCGGGCGAACTGGTTGGCCTGCTCGCAGCCGCTCACACCGGCGCTGGCGTTGCTGGGCTCGCCGGGCACGCGCACCAGGCACAAGGCCTCGGTGGCGGTGCCGATACGCTCGGCCCTGTGCGCGGCCACCTGGCTGGCGAAGCGCGCGAGCACCTGCGCGGCGTCGGGGTCGGGCGCTTGCAGCTGCACGCCGCTCTGGCGGGCCAGGCGCGCGCGCAGCGCCTGGGTGGCGGCCTCGTCGAGCGGCTGCCAGTGGCCGTCGGCCTGCTGCTGGGCAAACGGCCCGTCGATGAGCAGCTCGGCCTGGCCGCCGCAGGCGCGCACGCGCCCCTGCGCGTCGAAGTGCACCTGCATGTGTGCGAACACCTTGCCGTATTCCCAGGCCTGGCCGATGCACACCCGTTCGCCGTCGGCGTTGCGTGCCTGCGTGGGGTAGGCACCCGCGGAGCCGAGGCCGAGCGCGCGGAAGTCGCCCAGCGGGGTGTGCGAGTCGCCACCGAGGATCACGTCCACCCCGTGCAGGCGCTGCGCGAGCGCGAGGTCGGCCTCATAGCCGATGTGCGTCATGAGCACGATGTGGCGCACCCCGCGTGCACGCAGCGCGTCGATGGCGGCCTGCGCGGCGCTGGCTTCTTCGAGAAAGCGCGTGCTCGCCAGCGGCCGCGAGGAGACCTGCGTCTTGCCCGCCACCGTCACGCCCACCAGGCCCACGTCCACGCCCTGCACGCGGCGCACCGCAGAGGGCGCAAGGCGCGGCGCGCGCCCTGCGGGGGCCAGCGGCGTGCCGGCGGCGGGCACGATGTTGGCCGACAGCAGCGCGGGGCGCGGGCAGGGGCCGGATTCGAGCGCGTCGAGCAGCCGCGCCAGCGTGGCGTCGCCGTCGTCGAACTCGTGGTTGCCGGGGATGAACGCATCGAAGCAGACGGTGTTCATCAGCGCGGCGTCGGCGTCGGTCTGGAAGAAGGTGTAGTAGAGCGTGCCGGTGAGCGCGTCGCCCGCGTGCAGCTTGAGCAGCGCGGGCTCCCTGGCGGCCAGCGCCTTGAAGGCCGCCGTCTGCCGCGCCATGCCGCCGAGCGTGACGCGCGTGGGCACGCCGTCGACCTGAAGCTCGAAGCCGGCAAAGCCGTCGAGCTGGGAGTGGTGGTCGTTGATGTGGGCGATGTGCAGCGTGAAGTCGCCGGCTGTCGCGTCCGCCGCTTCATGGGGCGGCGGCGTGGCGCAGCCGGCGATCAGCGCGGCAGCAAGCGTCGGCGCGACGCCGCGCGCAGCGGCGCGGCACAGGGCCAGCAGGGCAGGGAGGGCGCGGGGCATCATGGGGTGGGATTGTCCGCCGGTCTCCGGGTTGTGTTGCAAGAGGGGATGCCCTTTCGCCGGCGCGTGCGCCCTGCGCAGCGCCACTGCGGCGCTCACACTGGCTTAAGGCAACGCTGAACAAGTCCCTCGCGCGCCGCGCATCCCGGCGGCGGGCGGGCTGCGTCGTTACAAATGCTCGCCATAGCCCCCGCTATGGCTGCGCTTTGCGCCTCGCATCCCATCCCGCGTCCAGGCGCGCGCCATCGCGGGGACTTATTCAGCGTTGCCTCAAGCCAGCCGCCCCGCGCCGTGGCCGCGGGTGAAGGCTTCCTCGAACACCGAGTAGCCCGACCAGTCGGCGTGCGCGAAGCTCAGCCGCCCATCGCGCGGCGGCGCAAGCGGTGTTGCGGAGTCATTTTTGATAGCGCAATCCGACCGGTTGGCGCTGGGGTCTGGCTCAAAGATTCAGAATGCCCGGCACCGGCACGGCCATCGCATGCCCGTGGCGCGTCACGGCCACGCGGCTGGTGCGTGCGCTCAGGTCGGGGTGGGGTTCGGCCAAGTCGGCCAGGGCGGCGTCGCGCCAGTGCGTCCACGGCAGGCGCAGCAGCGCCTCGCGCGCGGCGGGCTGCGCGCCCAGCGCGTGGTACCAGCTGAGCACCGTGGGGCCGAGCGGCACGGGCTGCAGGCGCTGGTGGCCCGCGTCCACATAGCCTAGCGCGGTGCTGCCGTAGACCACGTTGTCCCAGCTCGGCGCCGCGCCCGGGCGGTCGTGCAGCGGCGCATCCAGCGCAAGGTTCACCACCACCCAGCTGGCATGCGGCTGCGCGCGGGCCACCGCCCGCAGCCAGTCAGGCGCGTTCGCCACCACGCGCGCGGCGACGAAGCTCGGCAGCGCGACGATGCAGTGCGCGCAGGTCCAGCGCTCCAGCCGTTGCGCGTGCACGTCCCAGGCATCCACGGTCACGCCGTGGCGTTCCTGCGCGATGCGCAGCACCACGCGAGCGCCCAGCAGCCGCTCGCCCAGTGGCGCGGCCAGGCGCTGCGCGAGCCAGCCGTTGCCCTCGGGCCAGGTGAGCACGCCGTCGGCCTCCTCGCCGGGTTCGTCGCCCGGTGCGTGAAAGCCGTGGCGGCTGGCGAAGTAGTGCACGCCGGCCCAGGCCGAGACCACGGCGCTGCCGGCGCCGAAGTCGTCGCGGCAGCAGTAGTCGAGGTACCAGCGCAGATGGGGTCGTCCAGGCCCTCGCGCGCGAGCCAGGCGTCGAAAGTCTCGCCATCGAGCGCGCGGTGCAGCGCCGACAGCGGCGCGCGCGCCACCGGCAGCGCAAACCGCGCCTGGCGCTGCAGGGCGGCGACGCGCTGGGCAAAGCGCCGGTACTGCGCGAGCGTGCCCGCGCCCACCTCGTGCAGGGGCAGCAGGCCGTCCTGCCAGCCGCCGCGAAAGAACAGCCGTTCTTGCGGGCTGTGGCACAGCGCGCGCTCGTCATACGTCCAGCGACCGGCCACGCGCTGGCGCAGGCCGAGCTCCTCGAGCCAGTCCTGCACCTCGTGCGCCGCCTCGCCCGGCACGGGCAGGTAGTGCGCGCCGAGCGGACAGGGCAGGCCGGCCAGCGTCAGGCCGCGGCTGTTGCCACCGGGCGTGTCCTCGAGCTCGAGCACGCGGAAGTCTTCGATGCCGCGCTGGCGCAGCGCCCGCGCGGCCGCCAGGCCCGCAATGCCGCCGCCGGCCACCAGCACCTGCACCCGGCGCGTGAGTGCGGGCGTGGCCGCTGCGCTGGGCGCGTCGCGCAGGCGGTGGCCGCGCTCCACGGCCACGCCGGCAAAGCCCCCTCGATCACGCGGCCGGCGCCCTCGCCCGAGCAGCCCGCCAGGGCGCCACGCCGGCCAGCGGCGCCCAGGCGGCGGCACCGAGCAGGCGGCGCCGTGTGGGCACGGCCGGCGCCTCACGCCTCACGGATGCACGCGCCCNCATTCGCGCTCATAGGTCTGCACCAGCACCTGGTTGGAGAGCCGGTTCACCGGCGTGGGCACGCGCGCCATGTCGGGCGGGAAGTCGAACAGCGTGGGCAGCGTCGCGGGCGTGAGAAAGCGCAGCCCGCCGGGCAGCTGCGCGCCCGTGCGCCACGGCCTGCGGCTGGCGATGACGAAGCCCCACTCGCCAAAGCTGGGCACATGGGCGTGGTAGGGCGTGGCGGTGAGCCCCACCGATTCGATGGTGTGCACCACCGTCCAGAAGCTCTCGCGTGCCATCAGCGGCGAGGTGGTCTGCACCACCGCATAGCCGCCGGCGGCGAGGTGCTGGTCCAGCAGCGCGTAAAAGGTGCTGGTGTAGAGCTTGCCGATGGCGAAGTTGGTAGGGTCGGGGAAATCGACCACCATGACGTCGAAGCGCTCGTCCGTCTGCTGCAGCCAGGTGAAGGCGTCGGTGTTGATGATGCGCAGCCTGGGCGAACGCAGCGCGCCGGCGTTGAGCGCGGCCAGCGTCGGGTGCGTGCGGAACAGCTCCGTCATCGCCGGGTCCAGCTCCACCAGCGTGACCTGCTCCACGCTGGGGTAGCGCAGGATTTCGCGCACCGCCATGCCGTCGCCGCCGCCGAGCACGGCCACGCGCCGCGGCGCGCCGTAGGCCGCCATGGCCGGGTGCACCAGGGCTTCGTGGTAGCGGTATTCATCGCGCTCGGCGAACTGCAGGTTGCCGTTGAGAAACAGGCGGTGCCCCGCCGCGCCGTGGGTCACGACGATGCGCTGGTACGGCGTGCTGCGGGTGATGACGGGGCGGTCCGGGTAGAGCTTGTCCTCGGCGAACTGGGTGATGGCGTCGCTGGCTGCAAAGCCCGCCCCNAGCGCGCCCAGCGTGAGCACGCAGGCCAGCGCATGGGCACGCCGCGCGGGCAGCTCGTCGCGGAACAACCACAGCGCCCACAGCGCCACGGCCGCATTCATGAAGCCGAACAACCAGCCCGTGCGCACCAGGCCCAGGTGCGGCACCAGCAGCAGCGGAAACGCCAGCGACACCGCCAGCGCCCCGAGGTAGTCGAAGGTCAGCACCTGCGAGACGAGCTGGCTCAGCACCACGTCGCGCTTGAGGATGCGCATGACCAGCGGAATCTCCAGCCCCACCAGCGTGCCGATCAGCAGCACCAGCGTGTAGAGCAGAAAGCGAAACGCATCGGGCATGTAGCCGTGCGCGAGAAACAGCAGCGCCGGCATGCTGCCGCCGACCAGCGCCACCAGGAGTTCGATGCGCAGGAAGTGCGCGCTCAACTGCCGCGTGAAGAAGCGCGAGAGGTACGAGCCCAGCCCCATCGCGAACAGGTAGGCGCCGATGATGGTGGAGAACTGCAGCACCGAGTCGCCCAGCACATAACTCGCCAGCGTGCCGGCGGCCAGTTCATACAGCAGCCCGCAGGCGGCGATGACGAACACGCTGGCCAGCAGCGCGACTTCGAGCGGCGAGCGGTGCAGGGCGGCGGCCGGCGCGGCGGCGGAATCGGTGGAGGCCATGCAGATTCAGCGGCTGCGAATGGGGTGGCCGCATGCATCGGCGCGCCGAGTGGGCGCCGCGTGAACGGTATGGGGTTTGAGCGCCGGCTCGGCTGCGGGGTTGGGTGGCGTGGTACCTCGCGTGCCCCCTATCCCCCCCCCCCTTTCCGCCCCGCCGGGGCGGAAAGGGGAGCCCGATCTGGTCATCGCGCTCCGGCTGCGCTTCCACGGCGCGGGAGGTCGCGCGGCGGGTCGGGGCACCGGCATGGGCGCGCCACCAGTCGTAGCGGCCGCGTGCACCGTCGCGCGCCACCGAACGATGGCTCGCCCGGCCCGCGATGCCATTCGTGCCGTCGTGGCGCACCCTCCTGTGAACGGCGGCTCCAACAGGCGGCGCACCCATGCCGGCACGCACGGGCGCATCGCAAGCTCGCACCGAACACGCGCAGCCGGCGCGCAGAAGCCAATGGGGCTTTCCCGCCCCGGTGGGGCGGGAAGGGGCGGGGGGATAGGGGGAAGGCGAGGGTCACGATGGGCAGCGGTCTCGGCAGACAGCCAAGCCTGGCAGTACAGCCCTCAAGGCATTTCCTGACGGCTCAGCCACCTGTCCTGAGCGATCACCGGCGCAGGGCACGGCTCACACGCCCGCGCGCAACGGCCGTGCAGGCACTCGGCACCCGGGCGACGCGGTGGCCGCCGCGCTCAGCCATGAATCGCCGCCGCCACGATGATCGAGATGCCCAGGCACATGGCCGCTACTACCAGGGCCAGCGCGCGGTTTTGCTTGCTCACGATTTCTTCCCACAGGTTGTAGGGCGTGAGCTTGTCGATGACGATGAAGCTGATCCAGAACATCAGCACGCCGATGAGCGCGTACAGCATCGAGCCGAAGAAGGCTGCGGGCCTGAGCCATTCGAATTGCATGGGAACCTCCGCGAGTGGGTGAGAGGAAAAACAGGAGCAGCTCCGCCGCTACTTGTGCCCGCCGCCGCTCGAAAAACCACCGAAACTGCCGCCGGAGCTGCGGCTGCTGGTGCTCGAGGTGGCGCAGTTCTGGGTGTTGGGGTCGCAGTCGTTGCAGCGGCTCATGATCATCGACAGCACGATGAGCACCAGGAAGATGATGATCACCGTGCGCAGGCTCATGGCCGAGGCGGTGGACAGCGGCGTGGCGTCGCTGCGCGCGAGCAGCGCCTTCTGGTCTTCCAGGCCGAAGGCGCGCGCCACCTTGTCCGCGGCCATGCGCTTGCCGCCCGACCAGGTCAGCTCGGTGGCCGACTGCTCGCTCGACAGCAGCTTGTCGCCCGCGGCGTAGTCGCGGTTGTCGGTCTGCTGGCCGCGCTGCACCTGCCAGTAGAACTCGCCCAGCACATAGGTGGTGGTGGCCCGGTAGGCGCTGGTCAGGGTGTAGGGCGTGCCCTGCCAGGTGGCGCGCCGTTTGTCGGAGGAGACGCTGGGGGCGCCGGTCAGCGGCGCCACCTGGCTCCAGCCGTCGCTGGCATCGACGAGGAAGCTGAAGCCCTTCTTGCGGTTGTAGAGCAGGTACTCTTCCCAGCCGAAGCTCTCGTCGTCGCCGCTTTCCTGCCCCATGCGGTGCTGGAAGCCCACCACCTGCCAGTGCACGCCGTCGAGCACGCCCACCTTCCCCAGCGCGATCAGCGGGCGCACCGGCTCGTCCTGGGTGGCGTGGCGCAGCTCGCCGCCGATGCCCTGGCTCAGGTCGATCAGGCTCTTGCAGTTCGGGCAGGTCACGGACTTGCTCTGCTCGAGCTGCACGCTCACCGGCGCGCCGCAGTTGGGGCAGGCGAACTGGCGGCCTTTCTCGTCCTTGGCCGATTCGTCCTTGAGGCCGGAGAAGCTCAGCTCCTCCAGGGCCACCGGCTTGCCGCTGCTGAGCTCGGGCGCGGCCTTGGGGTCGCCAAGCTGGGGGCTGTAGTCGATGCTGAGCACCTGCGCACGGTCGATGCCGCGCAGCTCCACCACCGCAAAAGGCACGCCCAGCGGTGGCAGCTTGGGCAGTTCGCCCTGCGCCGAGCGCAGCGACACCGTCTGGTTCGACGCCACCGTGTAGGTCTGCCCGCCCACGCGGCTGAAGGTGCCGACGATGAAATCCGCCGCTGCGGGCAGGGCGCTGGTGGCCGTGACCGGGCGCGAGAACACATAGGCGCCGTTGTCTTCCGAGAGCCAGGCGCGCGTGCCGTCGTCGAACAACGCCACCCATTCCGTCCACACGCCCTCGCCGTACTGGTATTGCAGCCGGCCCACCAGGGTGAAGGGCTTGCCGTCGATGCGGCCGCTGGCGCCGAGTTGCAGCGGGCTGTGGTCGTCGAACAGCTCGGCCATCTTGCCGATGCGCTTGAGCACCTCGCCCTCGCGCACGACGATGCTCTGGCAGTAGCCGCAGACGGCATGGGTGGACTGCGCGCTCTGGAACTCCACCGGCGCGCCGCAGCCGGGGCAGGGGGCCCGGTAGACGCGCTCAGCCATGGCAGCAGGCGCCCCGACGCGCCCGCGGGGCGGTCGGGCGGGGGTGGGGGCTGATCATCAGCAAAAACACCGGAACCCCAGCGCGAAAGGGGCAGTTCTTGCTATCAAAATTGATGGTGTTTAAGGGCGTCGAGGCGCGCTCACACCAGCTTCTTGAGCAACTCGGCCTTCTTGGCGCTGAACTCGTCCTCGGTCAGGATGCCCTTGGCCTTGAGTTCGCCGAGCTTTTCCAGCGTGGCCATCACATCCTCGGGCTTCACGCCGGCAGGGGCGGCCGCGGCCGCCGGGGCCTGCGGTGCCTGCGCGCCCTGCAGCCCGGCGGCGAGGTTCTGCGCCAGCACCTGGCCCAGCGCCACGCCGGCGCCCAGGCCCATGGCGTCGCCGGCAATGCCACTGCCGCCGCCGCTGCCCACCCCNTCGGCGAGTTTGGGGATGGCCTGCGCCGTCTGGTACTGCATGAACTTGCCCATGTCGTTGCCGACCATGCCCATGCCGATCTTCTGATCGAGGATCTTCTGCAACTCCTCGGGCAGCGAGATGCTCTGCACCGTGAGCGCCTCGAGCTTCAGGCCCAGCGCCTCGAAGGGCGTGGCCAGCTCCTTGGCCAGGGTCTGCGCGAACAGGATCTGGTTGGCCGCGAGGTCGAGGAAGGGAATGCCGCTGCCAGCCACGGCGTTGGCGATGTGCTGCAGCACCAGCCCGCGCAACTGGCCGTCGAGATCGGTGGCCGTGTAGCGCTCGCGCGTGCCGGAGATCTCGGTGTGGAAGCGCTTGGGGTCGGCAATGCGGTAGGCATAGTTGCCGAAGGCGCGCAGCCGCACGGCGCCGAAGTCGGGGTCGCGCACCGTCACCGGCTGCGGCGTGCCCCATTTCTGGTCGATCTGCTGGCGGGTGCTGAAGAAGTACACATCGCTCTTGAACGGCGACTCGAACAGCTTGTCCCAGTTCTTCAGGTAGGTGAGGATGGGCAGCGTCTGCGTGTTGAGCTTGTAGGTGCCCGGGCCGAACACGTCGGCCACCTGGCCCTCGTTGACGAACACCGCCATCTGCGACTCACGCACCACCAGCGCGGCGCCGGTCTGGATTTCCATGTCGGCCATCGGGAAGCGCCAGGCCAGCGTACCGTCGCCATCCTCCGTCCACTGGATGATGTCGATGAACTGCTTCTTGATGAAGTCCATGAGTGCCATGAGCGCCTCCGTGCGTGGGGTGGAAATCGGTGCCGGGCATGATACCCGGCGCCCATGACGCGCGAAACCCATGCAAAGCCGGGTGAATCCGCGGCGCGAGGGCGGGGGTGGCGTGTTGATCGCTATCGCCGCCTTTGCATCAATCAATTGGATCAATTTCCCGCAGCTTCTTGTATCTTTCTTTCACTTCGTGCTTGTCATCGAGCATGATGGTCGAAGGCTGCGGAGCTTGTGGGCGAAGGCGGGCGCGGTGGGCAACGCGCAGCGTTGTCCACGGCAAGCCCGCCGGTGCGCCGCAGGCGCATCGTCCACACATCCACAGCCTGCTTCGGTTTGGCGCCGTAGCTCGTCAGCTTCTGGGGTGGCTGGCCGACCCCGCGACTGAGCTCGGAGCGCGGTGCCATCTTCTCATCAGTAGCCCGAACGGTTGCTTGGGCGCATGAGGCCTCGTGCCGCTGCAGCTCGCATGTTCGACAAGGAAGGGCCTATGAGTGATTCGACTGAACGCTTCGTCGGCATTGACGTGTCCAAGGACTCGCTGGATCTGTTTGCCGACCCGCCTGCGCCGCAGTTGCCCACGCACTGCGGCTACGACGACACTGCGGTGCGCACGCTGTGCGACGCCTTGGCTGACCTGGCGCCCACCTTGGTGGTGATGGAGGCCAGCGGCGGCCTGGAGCAGCGCCTGGCGGCCGAGCTGGCCGCACGCGGCGTGCCGCTGGCTGTCGTCAATCCTCGCCAGGTGCGCCAGTTCGCACGCGCCTTGGGCGAATTGGCCAAGACCGACGCGCTCGATGCGCGCATCCTGTGCGCCTTCGCCCGGGCGATCCGGCCGCAGGCACGCGCCCCTCACGATGCCGATACCCGCGATCTGGCCGATTTGCTGTCGCGCCGCCGGCAGTTGGTGGACATGCGGGTGCAGGAGTTGCAGCGTCAGCACAGCGCCTGCTCGCGCACGATGCGCAAGAGTCTGGCCGAGCACATCGCCTGGCTGGACAAGCGCATTGCTCAACTCGACGAGGATATGGGTCAGCGGCTGCGCGCCTCTGAGGTCTGGCGCGCCAAGGACGATCTCCTGCAGAGCATCCCCGGCGTGGGTCCGGTGCTGAGTCTGACGATGCTGGGCTTGTGCCCCGAGCTTGGCGAGCTCAACCGGCGCGAGATCGCCAAGCTCGTGGGCCTGGCGCCCCTGGCCAACGACAGCGGCAGGCACCGCGGCCCGCGCCGCATCTGGGGCGGGCGCGCCGATGTGCGGCGCGTGCTGTACATGGCCACCCAGGTGGCCATTCGCCACAACCCCGTCATCGCCGCCTTCGCCGCACGGCTGCGCCTTGCCGGCAAGAAGCCCAAGGTGGTCATCGTCGCTTGCATGCACAAGCTGTTGACGATCATGAACACCATGCTCAAGACCGGCCAAACCTGGC
This sequence comes from Burkholderiaceae bacterium, assembly GCA_013693755.1. Classification (GTDB taxonomy): domain Bacteria; phylum Pseudomonadota; class Gammaproteobacteria; order Burkholderiales; family Burkholderiaceae_C; genus Tibeticola. The sequence continues at coordinate 1,087,578 of CP059256.1, read as the reverse complement.
GGGCCCCAGAACAGCTGGCTCAGTGACGAAAAGGGCTTGACTTTGGACACGGTTGCTCAGAATACGCCTCATGCCGGCGCTGCTGCCGGCGGCAAGGAGACCCTCATGGCCAACATCGTGCGCAACAACCTCACCACCCTCAAGAAGACGGCGAGCTACTACCTGCTGCACATCAGCGTCGCGGCGGCCGTCGCCTATGCCGTCACGGGCCAGCTCTGGATGGCCCTCACGCTGAGCCTGCTCGAACCCTCGGTGCAGGCCGTGGCCTTCTTCTTCCACGAAAAGTTCTGGGAGCGCCNNGCCAGCAGGCCACCCCGCGGCGGCGCTGGTCTGAGGCCGCAGGGGCTTCAATCCGGCTGCACCGCGCTGGCCGCGGCCGCAGCACTCGCAGCCGCACGGGCGGCGCTGGCCCCAGCAGCCGGCGCCGTGCCCAGCGGGGCCGTGGCCTGGCCTTTCTGCACCGCGGCCAGATCTTCGGGCGTGGGCAGCTTGCCCAGCAGCCAGTAATCGAACACCCGGCGCGCAATCGGCGCGGCCGCGGCGCCGCCAAAGCCGGCGTTCTCCACCACCAGCGCCAGTGCAATGCTGGGCTTGTCCGCTGGCGCGTAGGCCATGTACAGCGCGTGGTCGCGCAGCCGCTCGGCCGTGCGGGCGGCGTTGTATTTCTCGTTCTGCTTGACGGTGAAGACCTGAGCGGTGCCGGTCTTGCCCGCGGCCACGTAGGGCGCGCCGCGGAACGCATTGGCGCCCGTGCCCTCGACGTTCACACCCACCAGGGCCTTTTTGATGACGGCGATGTTCTCCGGCTTGGCGGCATACTCGGCCTTGATCTCCTTGATCGTCTCGCGGGACTCGCGGGTGACGATGTCCGTGATTTCCTTCACCAGGTGCGGGCGCATCTTCACCCCGTCGTTGGCGATCATGCTGGTGGCCAGCGCGAGCTGCAGCATGGTGAAGTTGTTGTAGCCCTGGCCGATGCCCAGCGAGATCGTCTCGCCCGCATACCAGCGCTGCTGTTCGGGGCGCTTGTAGGCTGTGCGCTTCCAGGCGGTCGAGGGCAGCACCCCGCGCACCTCGCCCAGAATGTCGATGCCGGTGAGCGCGCCGAAGCCGAACTTCTCCATCTCGTCGTGGATCAGGTCCACCCCNATGTCGTTGGCGAGGATGTAGTAGTAGGTGTCGCAGGACTGCACGATGGACTTGTACATGTCCACGATGCCGTGGCCGCCCTCCTTGTCGTCGCGGAAGCGGTGGTTGCCGAACATGAAGTAACCCGGGTCCACGATGCTCTGCTGCGGCGTGCGCTTGCCCGTCTCCAGCGCCGCCAGCGCCATGAAGGGCTTGTAGGTCGAGCCCGGCGGGTAGGTGCCGCGCAGCGCGCGGTTGAGCAGCGGGCGGTCGATGGACTCGTTGAGCGCCTGCCAGCTCTCGCTGTCGATGCCCTCGACGAACAGGTTGGGGTCGAAAGTGGGCTTGCTCACGAAGGCCAGCACCTCGCCGGTGTGCGGATCGAGCGCCACCAGCGCCCCGCGCCGCTCGCCGTAGAGGTCNTCGACGAGCTTCTGCAGCTTGATGTCGATCGACAGCACCACCGTGTTGCCCGGCGTCGCCGGCGTGCTGGCGAGCTTGCGCACCGCGCGCCCGCCGGCCGAGGTCTCGATGCGCTCCACGCCGGTGATGCCGTGCAGCTGCGCCTCGTAGCTCTGCTCGATGCCGAGCTTGCCGATGTAGTCGGTGCCGCGGTAGTTGGCGGCGCTTTCGCTGTCCTCGATCTGCGCCTTCTCCGCGGCGTTGATGCGGCCGATGTAGCCGATCACATGGCTGGCCGTCTCGCCGAACGGGTAGTTGCGAAACAGCCGCGCCTTCACGTCCACGCCCGGAAAGCGCCAGCGCTGCGCCGCAAAGCGCGCCACCTCCTCGTCGCTGAGCTTGGTGCGGATGGGCAGGGACTCGAAGCTCTTGGACTCCTCCTGCAGCTTCTTGAAGCGGCGCCGGTCGCGGGGATGGATGTCCACGATCTTCGCCAGCTCGTCGATGGTCTGCTCCAGGTTCTCCACCCGCGAGGGCGTGATCTCGAGCGTGTAGGCCGAGTAGTTGTTGGCCAGCACCACCCCATTGCGGTCCACGATCAGCCCGCGGTTGGGCACGATGGGCACCACGGCCGTGCGGTTGGCCTCGGCCTGCTCGGCCAGGTCGTCATGGCGCAGCACCTGCAACACCACCAGCCGCCCGGCCAGCAGCCCAAAGCCGATCAGCACCACCACGGCGAACACCACCAGGCGCGCGCGGAACCGCGCCAGATCGGCTTCGACATTGCGCAGCTCGGTGCTCATGGGCTCGACACAGCGGGGCAGCGGCAGGGCAGAACCAGTCGCTCACAACTTCTCAGAGCGGCCGGTTCTCGTCAGGGTCGGGCGCGCGGCGCTGCGGCAACAGCAACACCACACTGGCCACCGGCCACAGCAGCGCCTCGAGGAAGGGCGGCAGCAGCGCCGGCCAGCCCGGCCACAGATCACCCACCAGCAGCCGCAACAGCACGATGATCGCGTGCGCCCCGATGAACAGCGGCAGCACCTGTACCGCCTGCAGCGGCACCGGAAACCACAGCAGCCGCCGGTGGATGGTGATGGCAAGAAAGCTCAGCGCCGTGTAGGCCAGCGCATGCTGGCCCAGCAGCGCCCCCTGGTGCACGTCCATGGCCAGGCCGAACAGAAAGGCCGCCCCAATGCCCACCCGCCGCGGCTGGTGCACGCCCCAGAACACCAGCACCACCGCGAGCACGTCCGGCAGCCACGCCGCGCGCCCCAGGCCGGCGATGTTCGGCGCCATGTTCAGCAACAGCGCCACCAGCAGGCTGCCCCAGATGAACAAGGGCTTGGCCGGCAGCAGCAGCGGCTGGCCCGGGCGCATGATCATTTGCGCGCTCCTTTCGGGCTCGCGGGCTTGGCCGCGGGTTCGGGCGGCGGCGCGCTCGGAATGCGTCCGGCCAGTGGGCTCAGAATCAGCACATGGCGCGCACCCTGGGCCAGCGCGCTGGGCGCACAGTGGATGCGCGCAAAACCCGAGTCGGCCCGCCGCTGCACCCGGCTCACCCGCGCCACGGGCAGGCCCGGCGGATACACCCCATCCACCCCGCTGGTGGTCAGCAGGTCGCCCACCTGCACGTCCGCGCTGCCGGGCATGAAGCGCAACTCCAGCGTGCCGCCGTCGGTCACCGGATCGCCGTAGGCCACGCCGCGCACGCCGGTGCGGGTGTTGAGCACGGGAATCGCCTGGTCGCGGTCGGTCAGCAGCGTCACCTCGCTCACCAGCGGGTACACCCGCGTCACCTGCCCGAGCACGCCGGACTCATCCATCACCGGCGAGCCCGGTTCCACCCCGTTCACCTGGCCGCGATCGACGATCACCTTGCGGGTGAAGGCATCGGCCGCGTCATACAGCACCTCGGCCGCCTGGGCCGGCACGCTAAGGGAATCACGCAAGGCCAGCATCTGCCGCAGGCGCGCATTCTCCAGTTGCAGCGCCTCGGCCTGCCCGGCCTTGATGGCCTGCCGCGCCAGGCGTTCGGCCGCCTGGGCCTGTGCGCGCTGGGCCGTGTCCACCGTGGTGAAGAACGCGCCCACCTCGCGCGCGAGCTGCACCGGCTGCATCAGAAGCCACTGCGCGGGGTAGAGCACGGTCGCAATGCCGGCGCGGATGGGTTGTGAGATTTGAAGCCGCGTGTCGGCCACCATCAGAAACACCGACAGGGCGCTGAAGACCATCAGCTTCGACAGCGCCGACGGCCCTTGCTTGAAGAAGGGTGGCGGCGTGCGGTCCAGGGTGCCCAGTGGCATGGTGTGTCACCGCCCCGGGGTGCGTTCGACTTCGCGGCGCTGCGCGCACCGCGTCGCCGCGCACCGCAGCAGGCTCATTCGCTGGTGAAGATGCTGCTCAGGTGGTCCATGCGCTCGAGCGCGATGCCGCAGCCGCGCACGACGCAGGTGAGCGGCTGCTCGGCCACCAGCACGGGCAGGCCGGTTTCCTCGGCCAGCAGCCGGTCGAGGTCGCGCAGCAGCGCGCCGCCGCCGGTGAGCATCATGCCCTTGTCGGCGATGTCGGCGCCGAGCTCGGGCGGGGTCTGCTCCAGCGCGGTCTTGACGGCGGAGACGATGTTGTTGAGCGGGTCGGTCAGCGCTTCGAGAATTTCGTTGCTGGAGATGGTGAAGCTGCGCGGCACGCCCTCGGAGAGGTTGCGGCCCTTGACCTCCATCTCCTTGACCTCGGAGCCCGGGAATGCCGAGCCGATCTCCTTCTTGATGGCCTCGGCCGTGGGTTCGCCGATCAGCATGCCGTAGTTGCGGCGGATGTAGTTGATGATGGCCTCATCGAACTTGTCGCCGCCGACGCGCACGCTGCCCTTGTACACCATGCCACCGAGCGAGATCACGCCCACCTCGGTGGTGCCGCCGCCGATGTCCACCACCATCGAGCCGGACGCCTCCGACACCGGCAGCCCGGCGCCGATGGCCGCGGCCATGGGCTCCTCGATCAGGTAGACCTCACTCGCCCCGGCGCCCAGCGCCGACTCGCGGATGGCCCGGCGCTCGACCTGGGTGGAGCCGCAGGGCACGCAGATGATGATGCGCGGGCTCGGGCGGAACACGCCGCGCGGATGCACCATCTTGATGAACTGCTTGAGCATCTGCTCGGTGACGGTGAAGTCGGCGATCACGCCGTCCTTCATCGGCCGGATGGCTTCGATGTTGCCCGGCACCTTGCCCAGCATGGCCTTGGCCTCGCGGCCCACGGCCTGGATGGTTTTCTTGCCCTGCGGGCCGCCTTCGTGGCGGATGGCCACCACCGAGGGCTCATCGAGCACGATGCCCTTGTCGCGCACCACGATCAAGGTGTTGGCGGTGCCCAGGTCGATGGCGAGGTCGGTGGAAAAGTACCGACGAAAAGATCCAATCATGACAGGTCCTCGCGGGCATGGCGGGCTCTTCGGCCGGCCATCGCCCATGGTTCAGGGGTTCGTTCGGTGTTCTCGCCCCGTCCGGGGCCATGAAAACGAGGGTTTTCGGTGCAAATGGCAGCGCTTTCGCGAGCGTTGCGGCAAAGGCGGGATAATACCCGAACACGTGTCCGAAACGCCCCGGCCGAGCGCCGGGCGCCGTGGCTTTACACACCGTTTCCAAGGTTTTTCATGTCCCTGTCTTCCCAAGACATCGCGCGCATCGCCCACCTGGCGCGGCTCGAACTGCAGCCCGACGAGGGGGCGCGACTGCAACAGCAGCTCAACGGTTTCTTCAGCATCGTCGAGGCCATGCGGGCCGTCGACACCAGGGCATCGAGCCGCTGCCGCACCCGGTGGCCGCCGTGCAGGACATCGTGCTGCGCCTGCGCGAGGATGCGGTCAGCGAGCCCAACCAGCGCGAAGCCAACCAACGGAGTGCGCCGGCCGTCGAGGCGGGCCTGTTCCTGGTGCCGCGGGTGATCGAATGAGCGCCCCCATGAGCACCGCCGCCGACACCCCTGCACGCCCGCAGCCTGCGCACGCTCGCCGCGCAGTTGCGCGCGCGCGAGTTCTCCGCCGTGGAACTGGCGCAGCATTTCCTGCAGCGCATCGACGCGCACCGCGCGCTTGGCGCCTTCCTCGCCACCGACCCCGAGGTCACGCTGGCGCAGGCCCGCGCCGCCGATGCGCGGCTGGCCGACGGCACCGCCGGGCCGCTCNGAGGGGTGCCCNTGGCGCATAAGGACATCTTCGTCACCCGCGACTTCCCCAGCACGGCGGGGTCGAAGATGCTGGCGGGCTACCGCTCGCCCTTCGATGCGACCGTGGTGCGGCGCCTTGCCGAGGCGGGCATGGTCACGCTGGGCAAGCTCAACTGCGACGAGTTCGCCATGGGTTCGGCCAATGAGAACTCGGCCTTCGGCGCGGTTCGCAACCCCTGGGACGCCTCGCGCGTGCCCGGCGGCTCCTCGGGGGCAGCGCCGCNNCGCGGTGGCCGCAGGCTGACGCCGGCCGCCACCGGCACGGACACCGGCGGCTCGATCCGCCAGCCCGCGGCCTTCTGCGGCATCACCGGCATCAAGCCCACCTACGGGCGGGCGAGCCGCTACGGCATGATTGCGTTCGCCTCCAGCCTCGACCAGGCCGGGCCGATGGCGCGCAGCGCCGAGGATTGCGCGCTGCTGCTCAGCGCCCTGTGCGGCCCGGACCCCGACCGCGACTCCACCTCGCTGGACGTGCCGGCCGAGGACTTCACGCACAACCTCGGCGCGTCGCTCGAGGGCCTGCGCATCGGAGTACCTGACGAATTCTTCGGCCCTGGCCTGTCGGACGACGTGCGCGCCGCCGTCGAGGCCGCGCTGCGCGAGCTGGAGCAACTCGGCGCGCGGCGCGTGCGCATCTCGCTGCCGCGAACCGAGCTGTCGATCCCGGTCTACTACATCCTCGCCCCGGCCGAAGCCAGTTCCAACCTCTCCCGCTTCGACGGGGTGAAGTACGGCCATCGCGCCGCGCAGTACGACGATCTGCTCGACATGTACAAGAAGACGCGCAGCGAGGGCTTCGGCGACGAGGTCAAGCGGCGCATCATGATCGGCACCTACGTGCTCTCGCATGGCTACTACGACGCCTACTATCTGCAGGCGCAGAAGATTCGCCGGCTCATTGCGGACGACTTCCAGCGCGCCTTCGAGCAGTGCGACGTGATCGCCGGGCCGGTGGCGCCCAGCGTTGCCTGGGCGCTGGGCGGACACGGCAACGACCCGCTGGCCGACTACCTGGCCGACATCTTCACCCTGCCAGCGTCCCTGGCCGGCCTGCCCGGCATGAGCGTGCCCGCCGGTTTTGGCGAGAGCGGACTGCCCGTGGGTCTGCAGCTCATCGGCAATTACTTTCAGGAGGCGCGGCTGCTCAACGTCGCGCACCGCCTGCAGCAGGCGACCGATCATCACCTCCGCCGTCCGGAGGGTTTCTGAGATGAATGCACCTGAGCAATTCCGCCTGCCGTCTACGCTGAAAAACGAAGCCGTGCTCGGTGACTGTGCCAGCGTATTAAAGCGTTATCCGGACGACTGCATTGATCTCATCGTCACCTCACCGCCTTATGCTGACCAGCGCGCAAGCACTTACGGTGGTATCAAGCCGGACAATTATGTAGAGTGGTTCCTCCCCAGGTCTGAACAGTTTCTCCGCGTTCTCAAACCTAGCGGCTCCTTTATTTTAAACATCAAGGAAAAAGCGGTAAACGGCGAGCGACACACTTATGTGCTCGAGCTCATCCTCGCCTTGCGCAAGCAGGGCTGGTTATGGACTGAAGAATATATTTGGCACAAANAAAACTGTTTTCCAGGAAAATGGCCCAATCGATTTCGCGATGCTTGGGAGCGCTGTTTACACTTTACCAAGCGACGCCAGTTCAAGATGAACCAGGCCGCAGTTATGGTGCCAATGGGCGAATGGGCTAGAACTCGTCTCAAATCTTTAGGTAAGAACGACGTGGTGCGCTACGAGTCACAAGTAGGTAACGCGTTTGCCAAAAATATTGCAAACTGGAAGGGGCGCGACATGGCGTATCCGACAAATGTTTTACATCTGGCCACAGAGTGCAGTAACAAACAGCACAGCGCAGCCTACCCGCTAGAGTTACCCAGATGGTTTATCAAGCTTTTCACCGACGAGGGTGATGTAGTGTTAGATCCTTTCGTCGGCTCGGGAACGACTTTGGAGGCGGCGATCGACCTTAATCGACATGCCATCGGTATCGATATATCGCAAAAGTTTGTCGACATGTGTCAAACGATAATTACACCCACACAAANNACCGCCTGCTTGAACCAAGGAAGCCATATGTCCCTACTTGAGGAAGCAAGACTTTTCGTGAAAGAACGAGTTGCGCCTGAATTTCATACAAAACGTTTGGATAGTCTGAAGGGTTTGAAGCTTGAGTCAATTATTAAAAGANAAAATCCATATCTCTTCAAGGCTAAAGCCATTTCCAGCGCGCCAGACCTAGTGAAGCAGCTTCTGTTAGCACACTTGTCGTCGCAAGAGGAAACGATTTTTGGCGCATTCCTAGAAGCGCTGGCGATTCATATTTGTCAGCATGCTTACGGAGGTTGCAAATCGACTACCGAAGGGATAGATTTGGAATTTACCAGAGATGGCGTGCGCTACATTGTTTCCATCAAGAGTGGCCCACACTGGGGAAACTCATCCCAAATANAAAAGATGGTGCAAAATTTTAACCAAGCGCGACGCATAGCTGGGCCAAAAGAACATGTAATAGCGATCAACGGTTGTTGTTATGGAAAGGATAAACAACCCCTCAAGAAGCAGAACTACATAAAGCTCTGCGGCCAAGATTTTTGGTATCTCATCTCTGGCGAGCCTTTGCTGTATCAGAAAATCATCGATCCCCTGGGTCATGAAGCTCGGATACGTAACGATGAATTTGAGGAGGCCTTTGGCCGCCTGCACACCCAATTTACTTTGCAGTTCGCGGAAAACTTTTGTCGGGACGACGCGTCCATCGACTGGGACAAGCTCGTTGCCGTCAACTCGCAAGCCGCATCGCTTTGGCAGCCATGACCGTCTTCACTTCTTACGGGAAGCTCATTCACGGATACGAAGTCGTCATCGGCTTCGAGACACACGCGCAGCTCTCCACGCAGAGCAAGATCTTCAGCCGGGCTTCCACCGCCTTCGGCGCCGAGCCCAACACCCAGNCCTGCGCGGTGGACCTGGCCCTTCCCGGCACGCTGCCGGTGATGAACAAGGGCGCGGTCGAGCGCGCCATCCGCTTCGGCCTGGCCATCGGCGCCCACATCGCGCCGCGCAGCATTTTCGCGCGCAAGAACTACTTCTACCCCGACCTGCCCAAGGGCTACCAGATCAGCCAGTACGAGATTCCGGTGGTGCAAGGCGGCTCGGTGAGCTTCTACCTCGGCGACGAGANNAAGACCGTGCGCCTGGTTCGCGCGCATCTTGAAGAGGACGCCGGCAAGAGCCTGCACGAGGCCTTCCATGGCATGAGCGGCATCGACCTCAACCGCGCCGGCACGCCGCTGCTGGAGATCGTCACCGAGCCCGACATCCGCTCCAGCGCCGAGGCCGTGGCCTACGCCAAGGAGCTGCACAAGATCGTCACCTGGATCGGCATCTGCGATGGCAACATGCAGGAAGGCTCGTTCCGTTGCGACGCCAACGTCTCGGTGCGCAAGCCGGGCCAGCCGTTTGGCACGCGCCGCGAGATCAAGAACCTCAACTCCTTCAAGTTCATGCAGCAGGCCATCGACTTCGAGGTGCGCTGGCAGATCGAGCAACTGGAGGACGGCCACGCCATCGAGCAGGCCACGGTGCTGTTCGACCCCGACACGGGCGAGACCCGCGCCATGCGCACCAAGGAAGACGCGGCCGACTACCGCTACTTCCCCGACCCCGACCTGCCGCCGCTGGTGATTGCGCCCGCGTGGATCGACGCGGTGCGCGCCAGCCTGCCCGAGCTGCCCCGCGCGATGGCCGAGCGCTTCGTGCGCGACTACGGACTGCCCGAGTACGACGCCACCACCCTCACGCAAAGCCAGGCCATGGCCGCGTATTTCGAGGCGGCTGCGCGTGCCAGCGGTCAGCCCAAGCTGGCGAGCAACTGGGTCATGNGGGAGGTGTCACGCCGGCTCAACGCCGAAGAGCTCGACATGGCGCAGGTGCCGGTGTCGGCCGAGCGGCTTGCTTCGCTCATTCAGCGCATTCAGGACGGCACCATCTCCAACAACGCGGGCAAGCAGGTCTTCGATGCGCTGTGGCGTGGCGAGGGCGCCGACGTCGATGCGCTCATCGAGGCCAAGGGCCTGCGTCAGATGAACGACACCGGCGCGCTCGAAGCCATCGTCGACGAGGTGCTGGCCCGCAATGCCGACAACGTGGCCCAGTTCAAGGCCGGCAAGGACAAGGCCTTCAACGCGCTGGTCGGCCAGGTCATGAAAGCCAGCGCCGGCAAGGCCAATCCGCAGCAGGTGGGCGACATCCTGCGTCGCAAGCTCGCGTCCTGAGCGGCGGCGCGCGCCAGGGCGCAGCTTCAGCGCCCTGACGTGCCCGCCGGCGCGCCGCTGAGCGCCCAGAGCTGGCGCAGGCGCTGCAAGTCCTCGTCGAAGCGCGCGTTGATGCGGCGCTTTTCCTCTTCCTGGTCGGCAATGAAGCGGTTCTGGATGGCCGTGGCCTGCGTGTTGTCCTCGAGCTGCCGTCGCAGCGACGCCGGCGCGCGGGCCGGGTCTCCCTTGTAGAACTCGAGCTCCGTGTTGATGTCCGCGCGCTGCTTCTGCAGCGTGACCAGCCGATGCCTGGCCGCTTCGATCACCACATCGACCTGGGCCAGGGCATCGCGTCGCTCCTGGTCGTGCACCGACTTGTTGGGGTAGCGGGTGAGCAGGGCGCGGTCGCGCCGCTTTTCCTCCTCCAGCCGGGCCTTGGCCAGCGCTTCCTCGCGCTGCTTCTTTTCCAGGGCCGCCTGTTCCGGCGCGGTGAGCGAGGGGCCGATCTTGCGGCGCACGGTGCCACTGGAATTGAGCTCGAGCTGCTCGCGGTCGTTGCACTCGGCAATCGGCCGGTCGGAGGTGAGCTTGCGGCCGCGGCTGTCGACGCAGGTGTAGATGCTTTGCGCCAGCGCCGCGGCACCCAGCAGGCTGCCCACGACCAGAACGGCGGCGGTGCGAAACGCAGTCATGGCAGGTCCTGGCGGGCGGCGTGAAGGGGTCGGCGGCGGTTTGATCGGGTGTCAGTCCACGCCGTAGCGCTGCCGGTAGGCAAGCACCCGTTCGTGGTGCGCGGCCAGGGCTTCGCCGGGCTGCCGTTGCAGATACTGCAGCAGATCGGCCAGCCGTGCAATGGCGCAGACCTGCAGGCCCAGCCGTTCACGCACGTACTGCACCGCGCTGTAGGGCACGTCGGCACCGTCCTCGGTGGCCATTTCCTGACGGTCCAGCGCAACGGCCACGGCATGGGGGCTCGCCCCGGCGGCGCGGATGAGCGCGATGGACTCGCGCACGGCGGTGCCCGCCGACATCACGTCGTCGATGATGAGCACCCGCCCGCGCAAGGGCGCGCCGACGAGGCTGCCGCCTTCGCCGTGGTCTTTGGCCTCTTTTCGGTTGTAGGCGAAGGGCACGTTGCGCCCGAGCCGCGCCAGTTCGATGGCCACCGCCGTGGCCAGTGGAATGCCCTTGTAGGCCGGGCCGAAGAGCATGTCGAACTCGATGCCGCTGTGCAGCAGGGCGCGTGCATAGAATTGGGCGAGTCGGCCGAGGCTCGCGCCGTCGCTGAACAAGCCGGCGTTGAAGAAATACGGCGACAGCCGCCCGGCCTTGGTGCGGAATTCGCCGAAGCGCAGCACCCCGCAATCCACCGCAAACTGCACGAAGGCCTGCGCCAGCGCATCCGGCGGCAGCGCCGCCACATCATCTGTCATGGGAAGTCCGTCCTTGTTCAAGATCACCAGCCTCAATCTCAACGGCATCCGTTCGGCCACCACCAAGGGGCTGGAAGACTGGCTGGCGCAGCATGCGCCGGATTGTATGNGGGTGCAGGAGGTCAAGGCCCAGGCCGACGACGTGCGCGGGCGTTTCGACGCGCTGGCCGGCCTGCGCGGCCATTTCCACTTCGCGCAGAAGAAGGGGTACTCCGGCGTGGGCGTCTACAGCCGGCACGAGCCCAGCGAAGTCATCGCCGGCTTTGGCGTGCCGGAGTTCGACGACGAGGGGCGTTACCTGGAGTTGCGCTTCGACACGCCGGCGCGCCGCTTCTCGCTCATCAGCGCGTACTTTCCCAGCGGGTCATCCGGGCCCGAGCGGCAGGAGGCGAAATACCGGTTTCTCGACGTGATCTACCCGCACCTGACTGCGCTCAAGGCGCAGCGGGACTTCATCCTGCTGGGCGACGTGAACATCGCGCACCAGGCCATCGACCTCAAGAACTGGAAGAGCAACCAGAAGAACAGCGGCTTCCTGCCCGAGGAGCGCGCCTGGATGACCCGGCTCCTGAGCGAGGCCGGGCTCGTCGACGTCTACCGGCGGTTGCATCCCGACACCACGGAGGAGGCCTACACCTGGTGGAGCAACCGCGGCCAGGCTNGGGCGAAGAACGTGGGCTGGCGACTGGACTACCACCTCGCCACGCCGGCGATTGCCGCGCTGGCGCGCCGTGCAGAGATTTACAAGGCGCAGCGCTTTTCCGACCACGCCCCGCTGACGCTGCAGTACGCGTTCAGCGTGTGAGCGCCGAGGAAGGAGCAAGGAAGACGGGCGTTCGCCCGAGCGCTCATGACGCGGGGCCGAACACGGCACGCCAGAGCGCCAACACCGCGTCGCGCTCGTGTGCCAGTGTCTCGGGGGTNACCTGCGTGGGCTGCTCGTCAAGCCGCGCGCGGTGCTGCACCCGGCGCAGTTCGCGGTAGGCGTCGGCCGCGGCGCGGCCCACCCCGGCGGCCAGCAGGCCGGCATGTTCCGCGCGCTGCAGCAGCGCGATGTTGCCGAGGTTGGGGATAAGCTCGGGGTGGCTGCGCGAGTGGGCCAGCACGAGGTATTGCACCGCGAACTCTGCGTCCACCATGCCACCGGCGCTGTGCTTGACGTCGAAGCGGGTGGGGTCGATGCGGTGTGAGGCGCGCACGCGCTCGCGCATGGCGAGGATTTCGCTGGCCAGCGCGGCGCTGTCGCGTGGCGCGGTCAGCACGTCGCTGCGCACCGCCTCGAAACGTTCGCGCAGCGCGTCATCACCCAGGACGAAGCGGGCCCGCGTCATGGCCTGGTGCTCCCAGGTCCAGGCGGTGTTGCTGCCGCGCTGCAACTGGTAGGCCGCATAGGCCTCGAAGCTCGTGACCAGCAGCCCGGAGTTGCCGTTGGGGCGCAGCGCGGTGTCGATCTCGAACAGATCGCCCTCGCCGGTCTTGACCGTGAGCCAGTTGATGAGTTTGCGCACGAACGCGGCGTAAACCTCGCCGGCGCGCTCGTCGGGGTCGTCGTGAACGAAGACGATGTCGAGGTCGCTGCCGTAGCCGAGTTCCTTGCCGCCGAGCTTGCCGTAGCCGATGATGGCAAAACGCGGTTCATCCCGGTGCTTCTGGCGCATCCGCTGCCAGCACCAGCGCCCCGTGATGCGCAGCACCGCGTCGGCGAGGGCGCTCAGGTCGTCGGCCACCTGTTCGACGGTGATGCGGCCTTCGAGGTCGCGCGCGAGCGTGCGGAATACCTCCGCATGGTGGGCGCGGCGCAGCAGATCGAGCAGGGCTTCCTCGTCGTCTTCGCCGCCGCGGCGCAGCGCATCGGCGCGCAGCTGCAGGTCGCGTTCGAAGGCGGCGGGGTCNCACCGCTCCTCGAGCACCGCGTCGCTAGCGAGTTCGTCGATGACGCCCGGGTGCTGCAGCAGGTAGCGGGCCGGCCAGCGTGCCGCGCCCAGCAGGCGCAGCAGGCGCTCGTGCACGCTCGGGCGCTCCAGCAGCATGGCGAGGTAGNNCTCGCGGCGCAGCAAGGCCTCCATCCAGTCGACCAGCCGCACGGCGCCGTCTTCGTTGACGCGCCCCTCGGCCAGCCAGTGCGCCGTGCGCTGCAGCAGCCGCAGCAGGCGCGCGCGGGCCTCGTCGCGCAGCGCGAGCACGCGGGGNTGGTCCTGCCAGCCTGCNAGCCGTTCGCGCAGGCGCGCGGGCACCTGGCCGAGCAGGGCGTCGAGTTCGGTCGGGGCCGCGGCATCGCCTTTGCGGCCGTTGCAGTGCTTGCACTGGCCCTCTGCGGCGCCGCCGAGCAGGCGGTCGAATTCGCCGGCGACGAGTTCGCGATGGCGGTCGAGCTCGGCCAGGAAGGCGCAGGTTCCAGGGTAGCCCAGGGTGCGGGCGATCCACGCGAGGTGCGCGTCCTCGGTGGGCAGCACGTGGGTTTGCTGGTCGTCGATGTACTGGATGCGGTGCTCGACGCGGCGCAGGAACACATAGGCCTCGGCCAGGGCCTCGGCGGTGGCCGGCGGCATCAGCCCGGCCTGGGCGACGCGCTGCAGCGCGTCCAGGGTGGCGCGGGTGCGCAATTCCGGGAACTGCCCGCCGCGCACCACCTGGAGCAACTGGACGGTGAACTCGATTTCGCGGATGCCGCCACGCGAGAGCTTGACGTCGTTGGCGCGCTCAGGCCGGCCGGCGCTGCGGCGTGCGGCGTGTTCACGGATCTGGCGGTGCAGGTTGCGCAGGCTCTCGAACACGGCGTAGTCGAGGTAACGCCGGAACACGAAGGGCATCACCAGGGCGCGCAGGGCCAGCGCGGAGTGGGCCTGCAGCTCCCGTGCCGGCGCCACCATGCGGCTCTTGAGCCAGGCGAAGCGCTCCCACTCGCGCCCCTGCACCAGGAAATACTCTTCCAGCGCGTCGAGCGAGATGGCGGTCGGGCCGGAGTTGCCGTTGGGCCGCAGTGCCAGGTCAACCCGGAAGACGAAACCGTGCTCGGTGTTGTCGCCGATCAGGCCCTGCACCAGACGCNNGACGCGCGCGAAGTACTCCTGGTTGCCGATGCGGCCCCGGCCGTCGGCGGTGCCGGCGGTCCCGCCGTCCTCGTCATACACGTAGATGAGGTCGATGTCGCTCGACACGTTGAGCTCGCGCGCGCCGAGCTTGCCCATGCCCACGACCCACAGCCGCGCGCGCTCGCCGGAGGGGTCAGCGGGNGCGCCGTGGCGGGCGTCGAGCTCGGCGAACGCCTGTTCGCAGGCGCGGTCGAGAGTGAATTCGGCCAGATGCGTCATGGCACCGGTGATGGCGCCCAGCGGCGCAGCCTGCTCGCAGTCGAGCACCACCAGCCGGCGCAGCACCAGTTGCCGCAGCACCCGCAGGGCACCGGCAAAGTCGAGGCCGCGTGCCTGGGTGCGTGCAGGCCTTGCGCCNAGGCTGGCGGGGGCCGGCAGGCCTTCGGGCAGGGTGTCCAGCAGGTCGGCATACCGCCGTTCGATGCGCTGAACGAAGCGGGAGTGCTGCGCGAGCCCGTCGGGTTGGGGGCTTGCCGGCGCGGGCGAACTCGCCGCCGTGTCCGAAGTCATAATTCTTTCCACACTCTCGATACCCATGAACGAACTGTCGCCGCCACCCGCCCGCTTGATGAGGGCTGCGGCTTCGGTGGCACGCGGACTCGCTCGCTTGCTGCTCGTGTTCGGCGTGTTGCTGGCGCTGGCCTGGGCGGTCCTTCAGCTCTGGATTGTGCCCCGGATCGCCGATTTCCGTCCCCGGCTCGAGGCATTGGCCTCGCAGGCCATCGGGCAGCCGGTGCGCATCGGGGACATCGTCGGCCACGCCGGTGCGCTGGTGCCCTCGTTCGACCTGCTCGATGTCGACGTGCTCGACGCCCAGGGCCACAGCGCCTTGCGCCTGCCACGGTTGACGGTGGCTGTGTCCTTGCAGTCGGTGCTGCGGCTCAACGTGGATCAGATCGGCATCGAGCGCCCGTCCTTGCAGGTTCGCCGCACGGCCGATGGCCGCGTGCTGGTGGCGGGCATCGACGTGCTGGGCGGCGCGGGCGCGCAGGACACGCGCTTTGCCGACTGGTTCTTCTCGCTGCCCGAGTTCGTCATCCGCCGGGCCACGGTGGAGTGGATCGACGAACGGCACGGCGCCGCGCCGTTGGCGCTCGGTGACCTCGACCTGGTGCTGCGCAACGGCCCGCGGCGCCATGCCATGCGGCTCGATGCCACGCCGCCCGCAGGCTGGNGGGACCGGTTCTCGGTGGTCGGGTTGTTCCGGCGGCCCTTGCTGTCGACCCACGCGGGTGACTGGTCGCAGTGGAGCGGGCAGGTGTACGGCAATTTTCCGCGGCTCGACGTGGGCGGCCTCGGTGACACCGGGCTGGCCGAGCTGGGCGTGAAGGTGCGCGAGGGGCAGGGTGCGGTGCGCGCCTGGCTCGACGTGGTGGACGGGCGCTTCACCGGCGCCGTGGCCGATCTGGCGCTCGGTGCGGTCACCGTGCGCCTGGCCCCGGGTCTGGAGCCGCTGGACTTGCAGCATCTGAATGGGCGTGTGGGCGGCAAGCAGCTCGCGGGCGGGTTCGAGGTGTTCACCCAGGGCTTGCAGTTCACCACCCGCGAGGGCCTGCAGTGGCCGGGCGGCAATGTCTTCGTGTCGCACATGGAGGCCGAAGGCCGCCGGCCCGCCAGCGGCGAAGTGCGCGCCGACCGGCTGGACCTGGAGGCCCTTGCGCGCATTGCCACCAGCCTGCCTCTTGGCAGCACCACGCTGGCCGCCTTGCAGGCCCAGCCCATGGCGGGCCGGGTGGATTCGCTGCAGGCCCGCTGGCAGGGCCCGCTGGCAGCCCCACGANCCTATGAGCTGCGCGCCAAGGCCACTGGTCTGNGACTTGCCGGCGCTGGCGGCCGAGCAGCCGGCGTCGGCTGCCGTGGTGGCTGCGCAGGGCGCATCGGCGGCGGGCAAGGCGGCTGGGCCGGGGCGAAGCACACCGCGTCGGTGTCGGGCGCAGCGCCGCACCCCCAGCCGGGCCGCCCCGGGGTGCGGGGGGCCAGCCTGGAGGTGGACATGACCCAGGCGGGCGGACGAGCCAGGCTCGACATCGCCAACGGCGCGCTGGAGTTCCCCGGTGTGTTCGAGGAGCCCGTGCTGCCGCTGGACCAGTTGCATGCCGAGGCGCGCTGGACGCTCAAGGGCGAGCGCATCGTCGTCAACCGTTTCGATTTGCGCCTGGCCAACGCCGATGTGCAGGGCGATTTCAGCGGCAGCTGGCAGACCGGCGAGGACACCCGTGCCGGCGGCAAGGGCGATCGCTTCCCCGGTGTGCTCGATCTGCAGGGGCGCTTCGGCCGGGCCGATGGGGCGCGCGTGTGGCGCTACCTGCCCCTGGTCGTCGGCGCGGACGCGCGGCACTACGTGCGCGAGGCCATCGTCGCCGGTCAGCTCAGCGACGTGGCGGTGCGCATCAAAGGCGACCTCAACCGCGTGCCCTTTGCCGACCCGCGGGGCGGTGGTGAGTTTCGCTTTGCCGGCAAGGTGCGCGACGCCACCTACGCCTTCGTGCCGCCTTCGCTGGCGCCGACCGAGGACGCGCCGTGGCCGCGCCTGACGGGTCTCTCCGGTGACCTGAGCTTCGAGCGCAACGGCATGCGCGTGGCCGGCGCCAGCAGTGGCGCGGCGGGCTGGCCGGGGCTGCGCTTCTCGGCCATCGAGGCGCGCATTGCCGACTTCACCCACACGCCCACGGTGGTGGTGAGCTTCGATGCCAGGNGCCCGGCTCGCGACATGCTCGGTGTGGTCAACACTTCGCCGCTGGGCCGGCTCACGCACCAGGTGCTGGCCGAGGCCGAAGCCAGCGGCGACGCGNGCGCGCGCGTGCGGCTGAACATTCCCATCCATGAGGTGGACAGCACGCGGGTCAATGGCAGCGTCAGTTTTGCGGGCACCGATCTGCGCTTTTCGCCGCAGGCGCCGCTGCTCTCGCGCACGCGCGGCGCGCTCTCGTTCACGGAGACGGGTTTCAGCCTCAATGGCGTGCAGGCGCGGCTCTACGGTGGTGACGTGCGCATCGACGGTGGCATGCGAGCGCGCAGTCCCGGCGCCAAGGACAGCCCGGTGGTGCTGCGGGCCCAGGGCACGGCCACGGCCGAAGGCNTGCGCCAGGCCAGCGAGCTGGGCGCGGTGGCGGCGCTGGCACGCCAGGCCAGCGGTGCGGCGGCTTACTCCGCGCAGCTGACGGTGGGTGCCAGCGGGGTGCCCGAGCTGGTCGTGACGAGCAGCCTGCAGNGGCTGGCGCTGGATCTGCCCGAACCGTTTGCCAAACCGGCCGAGAGCGCCGTGCCCCTGCGCATCGAGACCGCGCTGGAGGCCGATGCACCCGCCGGCACGGCCGCGGCGGCAAGCGCCGGCCTGCGCGAGCGCCTGCAGCTGAGCTACGGGCGGGCGGCGGCGGTCACCTTCGTGCGCGCGCTCGGCGGTGGCGCACCGCGGGTGCTGCGCGGCAGCATTGCCGTGGGCCTGGGCGCGGACGAGTCGGCGCCACTGCCGGCGCAGNGGGTGGTGGCCAACCTCGCATTCAAGACGCTGGACGTGGACGCCTGGGAGCGCCTGCTGCCCGATCAGCCACCGCGCACGGGCGAGCGTGCGAACGCCGGCGCGGCGCCTGCGGTCCCGTCCACCCCGCTGCAGGAGTTTCTGCCGACCTCGTTTGCGCTGCGCGCGCAGCAGTTGCGTGCGGGCGGGCGGCATTTCGACCAGGTGGTCGTCGGCGGCATGCGCGATGGACCGACCTGGCGGGCCAACGTCAGCGCAAGCCAGCTCAACGGCTATGTCGAATACCGCCAGCCAGGCGCCAGCGGCGGCGCCCGGCTGCATGCGCGGCTGGCGCGGCTGGTGGTGCCGCGCGAGGCCACGGCAGAGGTGGAGTCGCTGCTCGACGAGCCGGTGGCCACCTCGCTGCCGGCGCTCGACATCGTGGCCGATGATTTCGAGCTGCGCGGCAAGCGGCTCGGCCGCCTGGAGGTGGAGGCGGTCAACCGCAGCGGCAGCGGCAGCGATGACGACGTGCTGCGCGAATGGCGGCTCAACCGGCTGGCGCTGACCACGCCCGAGGCGGTGTTCAGCGCCTCGGGCAACTGGGCCGCGGTGGGCGCCCAGGCCGCCGGTACGAGCCGCAGCGCGCGCACGGCGGCGCCGCGGCGCACGGCGATGAACTTCCGCCTCGACATCCAGGATGCAGGCGCACTGCTCGACCGCCTGGGCATGAAGGATGTGGTGCGCCGCGGCAAGGGGCAGCTTGCCGGCACGGTGGTGTGGAAGGGCTCGCCGCTGTCGCCGGACTATCCGTCGATGTCGGGGCAGCTGCACATCGACGTCGAGCGCGGCCAGTTCCTCAAGGCCGACNCCGGGCTGGCCAAGCTGCTGGGCGTGCTGAGCCTGCAGGCCCTGCCCCGGCGGCTCACGCTCGATTTCCGCGACGTGTTCAGCGAGGGCTTTGCCTTCGACTTCGTGCGCGGCGACGCCACCGTGGCCGAGGGCGTGGCCCGCACCAACAACCTGCAGATGAAGGGCGTGAACGCCGCGGTGCTGATCGACGGCCAGGCCGACCTGGTGCGCGAGACGCAGGACCTGCGCGTGGTCGTGGTGCCGGAGATCAACGCCGGCACCGCCTCGCTGGTGGCTGCGGCCATCAACCCGGCCATCGGGCTCGGCACGGTGCTCGCGCAGCTCTTCCTGCGCCAGCCGCTGATCAAGGCGACCACGCAGGAATTCCGCATCGACGGCTCCTGGAGCGACCCGCAGGTGCGGCGTGTCGAGACCAGCGCCCCGCGCCGGCCAAGGAGAACACGCCATGAAGATCGCCGCCATCCAGATGGTCTCGGGCCCGCGCGTGGCCGACAACCTCGCCCGTGCGCGCCGCCTGCTCGAGCAGGCCGCCGCAGCCGGCGCGGAGCTGGCCGTGCTGCCGGAGTACTTCGGCTTCATCGGCGACGACGCGCCCAAGCTCGGCGTGGCTGAAGTCTGGGGCGACGGGCTGATGCAAGGCTTTCTGGCGCAGGCCGCGCGCGAACTGGGGCTGTGGCTGGTGGGCGGCTCGCTGCCGCTGCGTACCGCGGTGCCGGGCCGCGCCACCAACACCTCGCTGGTGTTCGACCCGAGCGGCTGCGTGCGTGCGCGCTACGACAAGCTGCACCTGTTCCGCTTCGACGACGGCGAGCGCCGCTACGACGAGGCCGCGCTGCTCGACGCCGGGGCGCAGGCGGTGTGCTTCGACCTGCCCTCGCGCGACGGCCACCGCTGGCGCGTGGGCCTGAGCATCTGCTACGACCTGCGCTTTCCCGAGCTCTACCGCGCCTATGCCGCCGCGGGCTGCGAGTTGTTCACCGCGCCCAGCGCCTTCACCGCGCTGACCGGCGCGGCGCACTGGACCTGCTCACCCGCACCCGGGCGGTGGAGAACACCTGTGGCCTCGTGGCCGCCGCCCAAGGCGGCACGCACGAGAACGGGCGGCGCACCTGGGGCCACAGCCGCGTCGTCGATGCCTGGGGCAGCGTGCTGGCCGATGCGCCGGCGGGCGAGGCCGTGGTCTGCGCCGAACTCGAGCCCGCGGCGCTTGCGGCCACGCGAGCGCGCATGGCGTCGCTCGCGCACCGCCGCGACGCGCAGGCGCTGCGCGTGGTGGAGGCCGCGGCGTCGTTGCCGCCGGATTCGTCTTCTCAGTCGGTATGAAAATGAGAGCAGAACCTGACCGTTTCGCGCTGGGGTTCGGCCTGATTCATTCTTTTTCTCGGGCTTGGNGGCCTTGCGAGGCGTCCGGCGCCTCGGTTTCGGTCGGTTCCCCCTTGTTGCGGCCCGAAAACATCGTCCACCAGACGATGAACAGCAGAATCAGCAGCGCGCCGAGCGCTTCGAGAAAGAGCAGCAACATGAACCGGGTTCTCCGCGGGTGGGCGACGCTGGCGATTGTAGGAATGCTGCTGGCAGCGCTGCTCGCCGGCTGCGCGAGTGTCCCTGCGCCGACCGAGCCCTCAGCGCCGCCGGCCGCGCCGCTGCCGCCGCCGGCCGATGGGGCCGACACCGCGCCGCTGCCGCCACCCATCCAGCAGGCCAAGAGCCGCTGGGTGCCGGTGCGCTGGGCCGAGTTGCCCGGCTTCGACGCCGACGCGCTGCACGAGGCCTGGAACGCCTGGCTGCGCAGCTGCGAGCGCCCCGGTGCGGCGCTGGCCGCCCTGTGCACCGAGGTGCGCCAGCTCGCCATCGGCAGCGCCGAAGACCAGCGCCAGTGGCTGCGCAGCCGGCTGCATCCCTACCGCGTCGAGGCGCTCGACGGCCGCGCCGAGGGCCTGCTCACCAGTTACTACGAGCCCGTGTTCGACGCCTCGCGCCTGCCGCGGCCGGGCTACGCGGTGCCGTTGTTCGCGCCCCCGGCGNGCCTGGGCAACGGCCGCACCTGGTACAGCCGCGAGCAGATCGACACCCTGCCGGCGGCGCGCGAGAGCNTGCGCGGGCGCGAACTGCTGTGGCTGGCCGACCCGGTCGATGCGCTGATGCTGCAGATCCAGGGTTCGGGGCGGCTGCGCGTGAGCGAGCCCGACGGCCGCGTGCGCCTGGTGCGGCTGGCCTTTGCCGGCACCAACGGCCACCCCTACAACAGCGTGGGCCGCTGGCTGCTCGACCGCGGCGAGGTTCGCGACGCGAGCTGGCCCGGCATCAAGGCCTGGGTCGCGCGCAACCCGCAGCGCGTGCAGGAGATGCTGTGGGCCAACCCGCGCGTGGTGTTCTTCCGCGAAGAGCCGCTCGACAGCTTCGATGCGGCCTTCGGCCCGCGCGGCGCGCAGGGCGTGGCGCTCACCNCCGGGCGCTCGATCGCGGTGGACCCGCAGAGCATTCCCTACGGCACGCCGGTGTGGCTGGCCTCCAGCGGGCCGCAGACGCAGCTCGCGCGGCTGGTGCTGGCGCAGGACACCGGCAGCGCCATCACCGGCGCCGTACGCGCCGACTACTTCGCCGGCTGGGGCGCCGAAGCGGGTGAGCTGGCCGGGCGGCTCAAGCAGCCGCTGCGGCTGTGGGTGTTGTGGCCGCGGGGGCAGTGAGGCGGGCCGCGTCGCGGTTCGCCGCTTTCCGTCACGTAGATTTCAAAGGACGTTCATGAAGGTTTCATCCGGCTCTCGACCATGTTGGGTCAGCGCACATCGGACGCCCGTCCGGCCGATCGCTTCCCTGCCACGCCGTGGCTGATTCTTTTGGAGCCCTCATGACCACCGCCCAACTCGCCCCGACGCCGACGCGCCGCAGCATGCTGCGCATGTTCGCCGGCATGCCTCTGCTGCCCCTGACGTCCTCGTTTGCCCTGTCCGCCTGCGGCGGCGGTGGTGACGCCACCGTCACCGCCGTGAACTTCGTCGGCATGCCCGCGCCCAACCTGAGCAACGCCAGCGCCATGGCCACCACGACGGTCGGGNCCTCGCTGGTCGTCTCCTACTCGGACGGCAGCACCATCACCTACAAGCTCAGCTACGCCCAGTTGTTCATGACCGGCAACACCGTGCCCGCCGTCGGTGGCGGCAACGTGCTCGCCGGGGGCTATTTCGACATCAACGGCAACCCGATCATCGACCGCTCGGTGCCGGGCAAGGAGCGCCAGTTCTACTCCGACTGCCCCGATGGCATGAGCCTGCTCGCCCCGCTGGCCGGTGCGGACGCCGCCAAGCTCGGCGCCAAGGGCAATGTGCTGTTCGCCGTGGTGCAGTTCGAATACACCTCGCGCGACCTGGCGCTGGCCAGCCAGTACGGCCGTCTGCCCTCGCCGATCGCCGTCCTCACCCTCGACCAGGACCCCGCCACCGGCCGCCTGACGCTGCTGCGTTACTACAACGTGCCCACAAGCNCGGCCTACGGCCTGTGGATCACCTGCGGCGCCAGCCTCTCGCCGTGGAACACCCACCTCTCCAGCGAAGAGTACGAGCCCGACGCCTTCGTCGCCGCCGCCGGCAAGGACGACCGCTTCAACTCCTTCATCACCAACCTCTACGGCGACGNNCCAACGCCACCGGACCCCGCGCGCGCCAACCCCTACCTGTACGGCCACATGCCCGAGGTCACCGTCAAGGCCGACGGCACGGGCACGCTGAAGAAGCACTTCTGCCTGGGTCGCATCTCGCACGAACTGGTGCACGTCTGCCCGGATCAGCGCACCGTGCTCATGGGCGACGACGCCACCAACGGCGGCGCGTTCATGTTCATCGCCGACAAGGCCGCTGACCTCTCCGCCGGCACGCTGTATGTGGCCAAGTGGAACCAGACGTCCGGCGTCGGCCCGGGCGCGGCCACGCTGAGCTGGATCAAGCTCGGCCGGGCCACCAGCGCCGAGATCGAGGCGCTGGCCAAGTCGCTCAAGCCCACCGACATCATGGACGTGGCCACCGCCGACCCCAAGGACGCCAGCTACACCCGCATCCGTTACTCCGGCAAGGACAACTGGGTGCGCCTCAAGCCCGGCATGGAGAAGGCCGCCGCCTTCCTCGAAACCCACCGCTATGCCGCGCTCGTCGGTGGCAGCCTGGGCTTCACCAAGTGGGAAGGCACCACGGTCAACGCCAAGGACAAGATCGCCTACATCGCGATGAGCTACATCCAGACCTCGATGATCGACGGCACCACCGATGTCAAGGTCCAGGGCCCCAAGGCCGGCGCCACTTACGCGATGAACCTGCGCGGTGGCCAGAAGGACCTCTCTGGCGCGGCCATCGACAGCGAGTGGGTGCCGGTGGACATGGCGGCGCCGGCCGCCCTCGTCGGGNCAGACCTGGCCAGTGCCGACGCGCTGGGCAACCTCGCCAGCGCCGACAAGATCGCCAACCCCGACAACCTCAAGTTCTCGGAAAAGATGCGCACGCTCTTCATCGGCGAAGACAGCGGCATGCACGTCAACAACTTCCTGTGGGCCTACAACGTCGACACCAAGCAGNCCTCGCGCGTGCTCTCCACGCCCTCGGGCGCGGAGTCCACGGGCCTGCAGGGCGTGGACGATGCCAACGGCTGGACCTACATCCTCAGCAACTTCCAGCACCCCGGCGACTGGNAGAGCCCGCTGCACGACAAGGTCAAGGCCACGCTCGATCCGCTGGTGCGCGCCAACTACAAAGACCGCTTCGGCGCCAGCGTGGGCTACATCACGGCCGAGCCCACGGGCATCCGTCTGAGCAAGTCCTGACCCACGGTGAGCCCACGGCGCGCCTCGCAGCGCCGTGGGCCATCGCCTCGGTGTCCAGCCGCGCGCGCTACCATGCGGTCGGTCGGGCGCAGCACCGTCGCTACACCCACCTCCTCGCATGACCGCCCCCGCCCCGCACACGCCGCCCGAGCTCCGAGCCCGCCCCGACGCCGGGCCGGCGGGGCTGTGCGCCCACGGTGACTGGACGGCGGCGTCGCGCTGCGCGGGGCTGCCTGCAACGGCTCGCGCGCCAGGTCGGCGCCCATGCGGGTGACGTTCACTGGNACCTCACGCCCATCGAGCGCCTCGACCACCTCGGCGCGCAATGGCTCTGGGACGCCTGGGGCCGGCGCTGGCCCGAGCGGCTGGAGGCCACGCCCGCGCAGCGCGCCATGCTCGAGCGCGCCGCGCGCTGGTCGGCGCTGCCGCCGGCGCCGCGCCGTGGCGGGCCGAAGCAGGCGTTTCTGCGGCTGGGCGCGGGGTTGTTCTATGTGGCGGACCATTTGCGCGATCTGCTCGCGCTCATCGGCCAGCTCGCGCTCGACCTGCTGGCGCTGGTGCGCGCGCCGCGTCTCGCGCCGTGGCGCGACCTCTCGGGCCACCTCTACCGCATCGGCGCCACCGCCCTGCCCATCACCGCGCTGGTGGGGTTTCTGATCGGCGTGGTGCTGGCGTATCTGACCTCGCAGCAGCTCGNNTTGTTCGGCGCGGAGACCTTCATCGTCAACATCCTGGGGCTGGCGCTGATCCGCGAACTCGGGCCGGTGCTGGCCGCGGTGCTGATCGCGGGGCGCTCGGGCTCGGCGATCACGGCGCAGATCGGCGTCATGCGCATCACCGAGGAGATCGATGCCATGCGCGTCATGGGCATCGCGCGCGGCTACCGGCTGGTGATGCCGCGGGTGCTGGCGCTGGCGCTGGCCATGCCGCTGCTCACGCTGNTGACCACGCTCTCGGCGCTGCTGGGCGGCATGCTCGCGGCCGACGTGGCGCTGGGCATCAACCCGGGCTATTTCGTGAGCAACCTGCCGCGCGCGGTGCAGGTGAGCAACCTCTGGCTGGCGGTGGGCAAGTCGGCGGTGTTCGGTGTGCTCATTGCGCTGGTGGGCTGCCACTACGGGCTGCGCGTCAAGCCCAACACCGAAAGCCTGGGCGCGCTGACCACGGCGTCGGTGGTGACCTCGATCACGGTGGTCATCCTGGTCGATGCGTTGTTTGCCGTGTTGTTCAAGAACATCGGGATCTGACCGTGCCGCCCACGTCCGAAGCCATCGTCGACATCCGCGGCCTGTGGTCGGTGTTTCACGCCGGCGGGCAGGACGTGGTGATTCACCGCAACCTGNACCTGCGCATCGCGCGCGGCGAGCTCGTCTCCATCGTCGGCGGTTCGGGCTCGGGCAAGACAGTGTTGCTGCGGCAGATGCTCGGTCTGGGCACGCCCGCGCGCGGCAGCGTGCAGGTGCTGGGCGAGCCGGCCACGCGGCTGGCGCGCTCGGGCGCGGCCAGCCGCGTGGGCATGCTGTTCCAGCACGGCGCGCTGTTTTCCGCGTTCACCGTGCTCGACAACATCGCGCTGCCGCTGCGCGAGCTGCGCGCCTTCNCCGACGCGCTGGTGCGCGAGGCGGCGCTGGTCAAGCTGTGCATGGTGGGCCTGTCCGAGCGCGACGCGCACAAGATGCCGGCTGAGCTCTCCGGCGGCATGATCAAGCGCGTGGCGCTGGCGCGCGCGCTCGTGATGGACCCGCCGCTGCTGCTGCTCGACGAGCCCACCGCTGGCCTGGNNGACCCCGGCAGCAGCGATGCCTTCTGCACGTTGCTGCGCGACCTGCACCGCCAGCTCGACCTCACGGTGGTGATGGTCACGCACGACCTCGACACCATCTTCGAGCTCAGCACCCAGGTGGCGGTGGTGGCGGACAAGCGCATCGTCATCCAGGCGCCGCCGCGCGAGGTGCTTGCCTTCGACCACCCCTTCGTGCAGGATNTTTTCCACGGCGAGCGGGGCCAGCGTGCCCGCGCAGCGCTGACCGCCCCGCCCCCTGAATGCGAAAGAACGCCCCATGGAAAACAAAGCCCACGCCCTGGCCGCCGGCACCTTCGTGCTGGTGGTGAGCCTGCTGCTCGTGGCCATGGCCTGGTGGCTCACCCGCGAAGGCGGGGTGCGCACCGCCTACGAGCTCAGCTCGCCCACCGGCGTCTCGGGCCTGAACCTGCAGGCCGCCGTGCGCTACAAGGGCGTGCCGGTGGGCAAGGTCACAGGCATCGGCTTCGACCCGAAGAAGCCCGGCAGCGTGCTCATCCGCATCAGCGTCGACGAGAAGGCGCCCATCACCCGCTCTACCTGGGCCACGCTGGGCTACCAGGGTGTGACCGGCATCGCCCACATCGCGCTCGACGACGATGGCAAATCCACCGAGCCGCTCACCGCGCCCGAGGGCGAGGTGCCGCGCATTCCGCTGCGCCCGGGGCTGCTGGGCCAGTTCAGCGATGAGGGCAGCGCCTGCTCGTGCAGGTGCAAGAGGCCGCGCGCCGCATCAACGCCCTGATGGCGCCGGAAAACCAGCAGGCGCTGCTGCGCGCCGTGAACAACGCCGCCGATGCCGCCGCGGGCTTCCGCCGTTTCTCCGACGACCTGCATGCGCTCATGGTGGGCAACAAGGCCGCCGGTGGCGCCAGCGTGCCCGAGCTCGCGCAGCAGACGCGCGCCACCTTGCAGGCCCTGCAGCAGACCCTGCAGGAAACCCGCGCCACCGTGGCCGAGGCCGGCAAGACGGTGCAGGCCCTGGGCGCCAAAGGCGGCGCGGCCGACCAGCTCGGCGAGAGCGCGCGGGCGCTGGCCGACCTGGCCCGCGCCCTCGAGGCCGACACCGTGCCACGCGTGAACCAGCTCGCCGAAGACGGCGCACGCGCCAGCCGCGACCTCTCGCGCGCCGCCGCCGCGCTGGGCGAAAACCCGCAGGCGCTGATCTGGGGCCACGGCACCGTGCCCCCGGCCCGGGCGAGCCTGGCTACCGCGCCGCCCCGGCACGTTGACCGCATCCACCCCGCCACCCGCCACCGCTGGAAATAGTATGAAATTCATAGCAGATAAGCACCGTTTCACGCTGGGGTTCGGGGTTTTTTGTGCCTGGGGTTGTTGCTGGCCGGTTGCACGGCCCTGCCAGCGCCGCCGCAGCGCCCGGTGGTGTATGACTTCGGGCCGGCGCTGCCGCGCTCTCCGGTCGCGCCGCCCGTCGCGGCGCTCGCGCCGGTGCTGCTCGCCTCGGTGGAGGCCACGCCTGCCTTCGACGGCCCGGCGCTGCTCTACCGCGACGCCGCCTCGGGCGTGCAGCAGCTGCGCNCCTATGCGCTGGCGCGCTGGAGTGCTTCGCCCGCGCAGCTCGTGCGCCCGGCTGCGCGCNGCCTGGGCGAGGAGCGCCCGGTGCTCGGCCCGGGCGAAGGCGCCGCGCCCNTGGCCTTGCGTGTGCAGGTCGAGGAGTTCTCGCAGGTGTTCGACGCCGCGCCGCCCGCCGGCGCCGCGGCCNCCTCACGCGCCGTGGTGCGGCTGCGCGCCACCCTCAGCGACACCCGCGGCCCGCGCCCGGCCCTGCTGGCGCAGCGCGTGTTCGAGCTGCAGCGCCCGGCGCCAAGCGCCGACGCCGCCGGCGGCGTGCAAGCCCTCACCGCCGCCACCGACGCCGCGCTCGACGAGGTGGCGGCTTGGGTGCGCGAGCAGGCCGCAACGATTCAAAAACAATAGCAGAGTAAGACCGAGCGGCGCTGGGGCCCGGCAGGAAATCTCGAAAAACTCGCCGCTGGGGGCAACGGATGGCCTCGGGCAGCGCCGTAGGCGCGCCATGACGTTCGGCGCAAACCATCGGACACGGGCATGGGTTGAACGCCGCGGCGCGGGGCCGGGAGCCGACTCGCTCAGCGCATCAGCCCCGGAAACAGCTTGCCCAGGCCGTCGGCCATCACCTCCACGGCGAGTGCGGCGAGGATCAGGCCCATGAGCCGGGTCATGACGTTGATGCCCGTCTTGCCCAGCGCGCGGGCAATGGGCTGGGCGAGCGAGAACGCCACCGCCACCGCCAGCGCGATGACCAGGCCGTAGCCCACCAGCGCCATGTGCTGCCAGAAGGTCTTGGCCTGCTGCGCGTAGATCACCACGGTGGACATGGTGGCCGGGCCGGTGAGCAGCGGAATGGTCAGCGGCACCACCGCGATGCTCGCGCCCATGGCGGCCTTCTCGGCGCCGTCTTCGAGCTCGTGCGTCTGCGCCTTGGCCTCGGCGGGCTGGGCGGCCAGCATGTTCATGGCGCTGATGAGCAGCAGCAAGCCGCCGCCGACCTGGAAGCTCGGCAGCGAGATGCTGAAGAAGTCCAGAATCTGCAGGCCCAGCAGCGCGCTGGTGGCAATGACCACGAAGGCGCTGAAGGAGGAGATGGCGATGGTGCGCCGGCGCTGCACGCGGTCGAAGCCTTGCGTGTAGTGGATGAAGAAGGGCACGATCGCCAGCGGGTTGACGATGGCCAGCAGCGTGATGAGCGGCTTGAGGTTCATGCGCGCGATTGTGGCGCAGCGCCGTCACCCGCCGCGCTCAGCCGGCCTCGCGCGGTGCTGCGTCGTCCTCGACCGTGCCGGGCGTGCGGCGGCGGAACATTCCCCAGCCCTCCATGTGCAGCACCTGTTCGCCGCGCTGGTTGAACATTTCCCACACGGTGCGCACCAGGCCCACCTCCGGGCGCGTGCGCATGGGGCGGCGGTCGATCACGCGGTGCTGCAGGCGCAGTGTGTCGCCGGGGTAGACGGGTTTGAGCCACTTGATGGCCTCGAGCCCCGGCGAGCCCTGGCTCGAGGAGTAGCGCAGAAAGTGGTCCACCATCAGCCGCATGGCCATGGCGCAGGTGTGCCAGCCGCTGGCGCACAGGCCGCCGAAGATGGAGGCGCGCGCGGCTTCTTCGTCGAGGTGGAAGGGCTGGGGNTCGAACTGGCGCGCGAAGTCCAGAATCGCCTCGCGCGTGGGCGTGACCTCGCCCAGCGCGATCACGCTGCCCACTTCGAGGTCTTCCCAGTAGTAGCGGATGGCAGGGGTGGTCGTGGCGGTGTCGGTCATGGCGTTGGGGCAGGGTGGGGAAAGGGAACTCATCGCCCGCCCGAGACATCGAGCAGGCTCATGGTGGTGTAGCTCGCCGCGTCCGAGAGCAGCCAGACGATGGCCTGTGCCACCTCCTCGGCGCTGCCGCCGCGCTGCATGGGCACCAGGTGCGCAAGGTCGCGCACCCGGTCGGGCAGGCCGCCGCTGGCGTGGATCTCGGTGTCGATGAGGCCCGGGCGCACCGCGTTGACGCGAATGCCCTCGGCCGCCACTTCGCGCGCCAGGCCGATGGTGAAGCTGTCGATCGCGCCCTTGGCCGCCGCATAGTCCACGTACTGCCCCGGCGAGCCCAGGCGCGAGGCCGCGCTCGACACGTTGACGATGGCGCCGCCCGTGCCGCCGTGGCGCGTGCTCATGCGCCGCACCGCCTCGCGCGCGCACAGCAGGCTGCCGATCACGTTCACGTCGAACATGCGGCGCCAGCGCGCGAGNTCCATCGCGTCGAGCCGCGCGCTCACGTCCACCACGCCGGCGTTGTTCACCAGGCCGCCCAGGCGCCCGAGCTGTGCGTCGATGGCCTCGAACATGCGCAGCACCGCCGCCTCGTCGCGCACGTCGGCCTGCAGCGCCAGCGCGCGGCCGCCTGTGGCCTCGATGTCGCGCACCACGGCGTCGGCCGCCTCGCGCTGTGCGGCGTAGTTCACCGCCACCGCCCAGCCCTCGCGGGCCGCCAGGCGCGCCGTGGCCGCGCCGATGCCCCGGCTCGCGCCGGTGATGAGGAGCACACGATCGTTCATGGGTTCATCGGGCCACACTGCAAAGCGGCGCGAAGCCGGGTACAAAAGAGGCCGCGGGGCCACGGCGCGCGCCAGCTGCGGGTGCCCGCATGTCGCCACACGACAGCCAGGCCAGATTAGCAGTTCACCGCGCCGTGTGTGCGTCACCGAGCGGACTGCGCGCTGCGGCCGGCACGTTCATTACCACCACAGGAGCATCGAATGGGTTCTTTCACCGACCTCACCGCCGCCGACGGCGTGCGCATCCCCGCGTACGTGGCCCGGCCCGCCGGCCAGCCGCGCGGCGGCATCGTCGTCATCCAGGAAATCTTCGGCGTCAACACCCACATCCGCGAAGTGGCCGACGGCTATGCCGCCGAGGGCTATGTGGCGGTGGCGCCGGCGTTGTTCCAGCGCGTCAAGCCCGGTGTGGAGCTGGGTTACACCCCGGCGGACATGGAGGCGGGTTTTGCCGTCATGCAGGCGGTGGAGAAGCTCNCCGCGCCCGGCGCGCTGGCCGACATCCAGGCCGCCATCACCCAGGCCGCGCGCGAGAGCGGCGGCAAGGTCGGCATCGTGGGTTATTGCTGGGGCGGCCTCATGACCTGGCGCGCCGCCTGCATGCTCGACGGGCTGGCCGCGGCGGTGCCGTACTACGGCGGCGGCGTCACCTCCGAGGTGGAGGCCGCACGCAAACCGCGCGTGCCGGTGCTGGCGCATTTCGCCGAGCAGGACCAGTGGATTCCGCTGCCCAGCATCGACGCCTTCCGCGAGCGCCACCCCGAGGTGCAGGTGCACCTGTACCCCGCGCACCACGGCTTCAACTGCAACCACCGCGCAGCCTGGAACGAAGCAGCGGCCAAGCTCGCGCGCGAGCGCACGCTGGCCTTCTTCCGCCAGCACGTGGGTTGAGGCAACGCTGAACAAGCCCCTTGCGCGCCGCGCATCCCGGCGGCGGGCGGCCTGCTTCGTTGCAAATGCTCGCCATAGCAACCGCTATGTCTGCGCTTTGCGCCTCGCATTCCATCCCGCGGCCGGGCGCGCGGCATCGCAGGGACTTATTCAGCGTTGCCTTGAGCAGCGGAAGGGATTGGGCGTGCCCGACCCAGCCGCGCGTGCCTCAAGCGGGCTGTTTTTGAGAAATCTACTGGAGGCCCAGCGTGAAACGGTCACTGCATGCTCAGTTTTTCGTAGCGTTTGTCGGGCTGCTGGGCCTGTCGGTGTCCGCCCAGGCGGCCGAGTACACCGGCCCGTTGTTCGACGCCCATCTGCACTACAACGACGAAGCCTGGGCCCCGCAGCCCAGCNCCGCACCCCTGCCCGACGTGCTCGCACGCATGCAGCGCAGCGGCGTGCGCGCCATCGTCGCCAACTCACGGCCCAACGACGGCACGCGCGCGCTGGCCGAAGCCCGCGAGGCCACCCGCGCCGCCGGCGTGACGGTGGTGCCTTTCGTCCGCCTCTACCGCAACCGGGACGACTACGGTAGTTGGTTCCGCGACGAGAGCATCTACGCCATGGTGCTCGCCGAGCTCGACCGCGGCACGCCGGCCGGCCCCTACCGCGGCCTGGGCGAGTTCCACCTCTACGACAGCGCCAACGCCGATGGCCCGGTGGCGCGCAAGCTCATGGCGCTGGCCGAGGCGCGCGCGCTGGTGGTGCTCGCGCACGTGGACGAGGTGGCGGTGGAGCGGCTCATGGCGGCCACGCCCTCGGGCGGCCAGCGCGTGCGCATGATCTGGGCGCACACCGGCATCGGCGGCACCCCGCCCGAACGCGTGGCTGCGCTGCTCGAGCGCTACCCGCAGCTCATGGGCGAGCTGTCGTACCGGCCGGGGCTGACCTGCGAGGGCAGCGGGNGCGCACCGCGCCTGTGCCCCGAGTGGCGCGCGCTGTTCCTGCGCTTTCCCGACCGCTTTCTGCTCGGCTCGGACACCTGGATCAACGCCCGCTGGCAGTACTACGAGGCCACCATGGCGCAGTACCGCGGCTGGCTCGGCGAACTGCCGCCCGAGGTGGCGCAGCGCATCGCCTGGGGCAACGGCGCCGCGCTGTTCGGGCTCGGTGCCGTGGACGCAACGCCCCCATCCTCATCCACGGGCGAGGGCCGCCGCTGACGCAGGCGGCGCCTATCCCCACACCCTCAAGGACGCCTCGATGATCGTCGTCATCTTCCGTGCGCGCGTGGCCGCGCTCGATGCGCAGTACAGCGCCACCGCCGCGCGCATGCGCGAGCTCGCGCTCTCCCAGTTCGGCTGCCTGGCCTTTCACGCCGTGACCGAGGGGGACGAGGAGGTCGCGCTCTCCTACTGGCCCGACGAAGCCGCGGTGCGCGCCTGGCGCGCCCATCCCGAGCATGTGGCGGCCCAGCGCGTGGGGCGCGAGCGCTGGTACCACAGCTACTCGGTCGAGGTGGCCGAGGTGACGCGGCAGTACCACCACACGCGCTGACCCTGCTGCGGGGCTGGGCGCGTCAGGCCGCGTGGGGTCGCGCCAGCGCGACTCGATGGCGGCCAGGAAGGCCTTGAGCGCGGCGCTGTTGTGGCGCCGCTGCGCATAGGCGGCGTAGAGCCACACGTCGCCGGGCGAGCCCTCGCCGTCGAGGGCGGCCACCAGCGCGCCCTCGTCCAGGTGCGCCTGCAACAGCACCCGCGGCAGCCACACCATGCCCAGCCCGGCGCGCGCCATGTGGATCAGCGGCTCGGCGTCGCTGGCGTGCATGCGGCTGTGCACGTTGACTTCCACCGGCCCCTCGGCCGACTCGAAATGCCATACCGACCCCGCCTGCTGCGGCGACAGCGTGAGCGCATCGAGCCCTGCCAGTTGCTCGGGCCGCTGCGGCAGGCCGTGGCGCTGCCAGAACGCGGGCGCCGCCGCCACCACGAAGGGCACGCGCTGCAGCCGGCGCACGATGAGGTTGTCGTCGCCGATGCGGCCCACGCGCAGGGCCAGGTCGATGCCTTCGGCGATCAGGTCTGCCGGCGCGTTGCTCACCACCAGNGTCACATGCACCTGCGGATGGCGCTTGAGGAACGAGGCCAGCACCTCGGGCAGCAGCGTGCGCGCCAGCCCGTGCGGCGTGGCCACGCGCAGCCGCCCGCTGGGTGCGCGCGCGCTCCTGCAGCGCCTCGCGCGTGGCCTGCACCATCTCCAGCAGCGGCTCGCTGCGTTCNNGAGCAGCAATTCGCCCGCATCGGTCAGGCTCACGCTGCGGGTGCTGCGGTTGAACAGGCGCACGCCGAGCTGGGCCTCGAGCGCGGCCACGTATTTGCTGACGTTGGCTTTGGAGAGGTCGAGCGCCCGGGCCGCGCCGGCGAAGCTGCCCCGGTGCGCCACCTCGGTGAAGGTGCGCAGAAGATCGAGCGAATCCATGCCGCATTGTTTCGCTTTTGTGAACACCGTGCTTCCACCGCGCCCTGTTTAAAGCGGCAACTGCAGGGCCATTTGCTTCTCACAATCACGGCACACGACGCAAACGTGATTGCTTGTTCAACCAGGAGTGAAACCATGAACGCACGTACTTTTCTGACCGCATCCGCTCGTTCTCGCCGCCGGTGGCGCCTTCGCCGCACAGCCGCAGCCCTTCGCCGGCGAAGCCCCGTTCGCCGTGGCCGACACCACCAGCGTCTCGGCCGTCTCGCGCGAGGCGGTGCGCGCCCAGGCCCTGGCCGCACGCGACCAGATCGACAGCGGTGACGTGGTGCGCACGGCCGTGAGCGCCCCGGTGGCCTCGCCCAGCCGCGCCGCCGTGCGCACCGAAGCGCGCGAAGCCCTGTTCGCCGGCCACGGCCCGGCCGCTGGCGAGCTGAGCTGACCTGAAGCCGCCACCCCGTGCATGGCCCGGGCCGCGGGCGGGGTGTGCTGCGAAACCCGAACCCCTGCGGCTGCGCCGCGCAGGGGTTTCGTTTGGGTGCCGCCTCAGCGGCCGCCGCTGCGCGCGATGTAGCGCTTGCGCCAGAACACCAGGCCGGTGACCAGGGCGATACCGGCCATCAGCGCCACCGTCCACCAGAACGCGGCCTGGTGGTGGATCAGCGGCATGAACTCGAAATTCATGCCGAAGAAGCCGGTGATGAGGTTCAGCGGCAGGAAGATCGCCGTGATCGCGGTGAGCGTGCGCATGATGTCGTTGGTGCGGTGGCCCTGCACCGAGAAATGCATCTGCACGGCGGTCTCCACGTTGTGCTCGAGCCGGGTCACGTGGCGCGCCACGCGCTCGATGTGTTCGAGCACGTCGCTGGCGCGCACGCGCAGCAGCTCGCCGTCCTCGGCCTGGCGCAGCACGGCGCTGAGGCTGTCGATGGCGTGGCGCTGGTCCTCGCAGAGCTCCTCGATCTCGTGCAGCGCGGCACGGGCCTGCAGCAGCGCCGACCAGTTGGAAAAGCGCGAGCGGGGTCGNAGCAGCTCCACCTGCCAGTGCTCGAGCTGGCGCGAGAGCTCGCGGCGCAGGCCGAGGTAGCCATCGACGATCTGGCTGGTCATGCGCAGCGCCATGTCGGCCGGGCTGGTGGGCACGCCGCGCGAGCCGAGCGATCGGGCGTCGCCCGCCGCTTCGGGCACGGCAGCGCCCAGCAGCCGCGCGGCATAGGCCTCGCGCAGCGCGCCGTCGTCGGGGTGCACGCTCAGCAGCACCCGGTCGAACACGGCAAAGCCCACGGGNGTGGTGTCGATGCGCCGCAGGATCGGCGGGCCGCTGCGCCGCGCCGCGCGCGCGGGCGACGCCTCAGCCCCGTCGGCTGCCGCCGCCGTGCCCGCCGCCCCGTCGAGCGCCACCAGGCGGCGGAATACCAGCAGGTCGTAGTCGCGGGTTTCGTCGTGGCGGGAGCCGAGCTGGGGNTTGAGCAGGTCGCTCACATGCAGGTCCAGCAGCGCCACGCCGGTGAGGCGTTGCACGGCCAGCAGCCACGGGGTGAGCGCCGCCTGCAGGCCGCTGCGCGTGGTCGCCAGCCACAGGAAGGCGCCGGGTGCGTCGGGCAGGCGCTCGGGGATTGCGTCGAGCTCGCGCACCTGCGTGCCTTCGAGCACGAACACCCGCAGCGGGGCCACGTCGGCGGGCGGGGCGGGGGTCGCAAGGGCGGTTTCGGTCGTCATATCAAGATTTTCACCCCGAACCCCAGCGCGAAACGGTCGGGTTGTGCTATTGTTTTTGAATCAACCGGGCGGCGTCACGGGCGAAATAGGTGAGCACGCCGTCGGCGCCGGCGCGCTTGAACGCCAGCAGCGACTCCATCATCACCGCGTCGTGGTCCAGCCAGCCGTTCTGCGCCGCGGCCTTGAGCATGGCGTACTCGCCGCTGACCTGGTAGGCGAAGGTGGGCACGCGGAAGGCGTCCTTCACCCGGCGCACGATGTCGAGGTAGGGCATGCCGGGCTTGACCATCACCATGTCCGCGCCCTCGGCGATGTCGAGCGCCACCTCGCGCAGCGCCTCGTCGGAGTTGCCCGGGTCCATCTGGTAGACCTTCTTGTCGGCCTTGCCCAGGTTGCCCGCCGAGCCCACCGCATCGCGGAACGGCCCGTAGAACGCGCTGGCGTACTTGGCGCTGTAGGCCATGATGCGNGTGTGTACACGGCCCGCAGCTTCCAGCGCCTGGCGGATCGCGCCGATGCGCCCGTCCATCATGTCGCTCGGCGCCACGATGTCCACGCCCGCCGCCGCCTGCGTGAGCGCCTGCTGCACCAGCACCGCCACCGTCTCGTCGTTGAGGATGTAGCCGCTGTCGTCGAGCAGGCCGTCCTGCCCGTGGCTGGTGTAGGGGTCCAGCGCCACGTCGGTCATCACGCCGAGCTGCGGAAATTCTTGTTTGAGCGCGCGCACCACGGTGGGCACCAGGCCCTCGGGGTTGGCCGCCTCGCTGCCGCGCGCGTCCTTGAGCTCGCCGCGAATCACCGGGAACAGCGCCATCACCGGAATGCCCAGCTTCACGCAGTCCTCGGCCACGGGCAACAGCAGGTCCAGGCTCAGCCGCTCCACGCCCGGCATCGAACCCACGGCCTCGCGCCGGCCCTGGCCTTCGAGCACGAAGACCGGCAGGATCAGGTCGTTCACGCTCAGCGCATGTTCGCGCACCAGCCGGCGGGTGAAATCGTCACGGCGCAGCCGACGCGGCCGACCGGCGGGAAAGGGGGCGTAAGGAGTGCTCATGTCCAAAATTGTGCCGCATTGGTGCCGAACCTCCCGTCCCGCATGCGCGGCGGCTGCGCAACCCGTTTGGCCTCGCGCCACGCCGGCTGCACGCCGTTTGGCCTCAGAACCGGCGGGGGTAATGGGTCGAAGTCACAATAAGTAACAAATCTATCCATCGCCTTGACGTCTTGCTCTTCAGGGCTTCTTCAACCTCTCACTGGAGCCCTGCCATGTTCTCGCGTCGCCTTCTCGCTGCAACCGTTGCCCTGTCCGCCCTGTCACCGCTGGCGCAGGCCGACAGCGCCATCGACGGGGCCTACAACTGCGAGGTGTCGGTCAACATCAACGGCGTCATCACCAACGTCAGCACCATGGCGGTGATCGTCACCAAGACGGCCACCGGCGAAGCCGGCTTCTCGGCGCTTGCGGCGGTGCCCAACGTCGGCGTGTTCCGCGGCTACGCCCTGGGCACCGTCAGCGGCAACACCTTCAGCGGCACCAACGGCTTCGGCTACCCCATGCTGGCCACTTTCGTCAACGGCCGCGCCACCTTCCGCTCCGACATCACCACCGCCGCGGGCTCGGTCGGGCAGGCGACCTACACCTGCACCCAGTTCTGGTGATCTGCGCGCCGCGCTCAGGCGCCGTGACCGTGCGAGCCTGACGCGGCCGTCCGGGCCGTCCACGGCGCCTCCCCATTACCGGGCCGTGGCTCCACGCCGCGCCCCTTGTCTGCTGACCGATTCTTCATTTCCATGAGCAACAAGACCTTGACTCCTTCCTCGCGCGCCCTCCGCGGCCTCACCGCCACCGCTTTGGTCTGTGCCGCGCTGGCCGGCTGCGGCGGCGGCGATGGCGCCGAAACCGCCGACACCTACTTCCCACCCTCTGTCCGCGTCGTCGGCCAGGTGGTGGGCAAGGACGGCGTGCTGCTGGCTTCGGGCACCGTACAGGCCTACGACGCGCTGGGGCCGCCTGCGCCCAGGGCGGCGTTCAGGAGGCCGGCCGCTACCGCATCGACCTCGCCGCCTGCACCCCGCCGACCCTGCTGCTCGCGCGCGACGGTTCAGGCGCAGCGCAATCGCTCACCCTCGTGCCGGTGGGCTACCCTGGCACGGGCGGCAGCGGGGCGGCGCGGGTCAACCTCTCGCCCCTGACCACGGCCGTGGCCGACGTGCTGCTGGGCCAGCCGCGCGCGTACCTGGCCGACATGCCGGCGCAACTGCCCGACCAGGTCCCCGTCATCTCCTGGACGCGGCAGCAGGCCGCGCTCGCCTCGCTGCGCACCTTGGCGCGGGATTCGCTCGGTGTCACCCTGCCGGCCGATCCGCTCACCGGCGAGATCAGCGGCGGCCTGGTTGCCGAGATGACGCGCTATCAAACCTTCGACTTCAACATCGGCCCGAAGCTGTTCGTCCGCACCGACCCGCCCGACGCCAGCCTCTTCCCCCTGGTCGAAGCCGAGCCCCCGAAACCTACCAGCGCTGGGCCGACAACGTCGGCGACATGTACCGGAACAGTGACTTCAGCTTCCGTGCCAACCTGCGCACGCCGCTGCGGGACCTCTCCATCGTCTGCGAGGCGCGAATCGGCGCGAATCTGTCCATCACGTCCAGCGCCTGCCGCGTCGCAGGGGGCGGCTACGACAAGTCCAAGGTGTACGGGCGGCTCACCGGCCGGGTCGTCAACGACGCGCTGGCCCCGCCGACGGTCAGGTCGTGCTGAAGATCAACCTGCGCATGTTCGACAACGACGTCTGGATCGACGAAATCCCGCTGGTGGCCCGGCTGGCACGCTACCCGATGCTGCACATGTGGCCCGACTCCATCTCGACCGACCCGCGCAGCAACCCGAGGGTCTACACCCTGAGCGGCGGCACCGGCGACGTGGTCATGCCCGAGGAGTGATGCGCTGCGCCGTCAGCGCAGAGGCCTGCCCATCGCAAACCCCCACCGCTTGAACGCCAAGTTTCAGTTTGCTACAGTTGCATTGGGCGTTTCGGCGCCCCCGCTTTTCCTCCCTGAGCGGGGCCTTGATGTGTGACAGCAAAAGGCTTTCTTCCCCGGCCCTGCGCCGGGGTTTTTGCCCGCAGCCTGCGCAGGGCTGACGCCTGCGCCCTACACTCGGCCTCATGCTCTGGATCAAAGCCCTGCACATCGTCTTCGTCGCCAGCTGGTTCGCCGGTCTGTTCTACCTGCCGCGCATCTACGTGAACCTCGCCATGGTGGCGCCCGAATCCACCGCGGAGTACGAGCGCCTCATGCTCATGGCGCGCAAGCTCATGCGTTTCACCACCATCCTCATGGTGCCGGCGGTGGCGCTGGGTCTCGTGCTGTGGCTTTATTACGGCATCGGCAAGGGTCGGGCAACGGCTNGGCTGCATGCCAAGCTCGCGGTGGTTGCGCTCATCCTTGGCTACCACCACGCCTGCTGGAAACTGCTGGGCAAGTTCGCGCGCCACGCCAACACCCGCAGCCATGTGTGGTACCGCTGGTTCAACGAAGTGCCAGTGGTTCTGCTGCTCATCGCGGTGGTGTTGGTGGTCGTCAAGCCATTCTGAGCCTCCTCGGCCGCCGCTCGGCCGTGACGGGGCAGCGCGCATGCACAAGTCCGCCACCGCCCCCTGGCGCTGCTCTACGCGGCGCTGATCATCTATGCCAGCCTCTACCCCTTCGAAGGCTGGCGGGCGGTGGGCCTGGCCNCCTGGAGTTTTCTGTGGGCGCCCCTGCCCCGCTACTGGACGGGTTTCGACGTCTTCATCAACCTGGCGGGCTATGCCCCGTTCGGCTTTCTGCTGAGCCTGGGGCTGCTGCGCACGCGGCCGCGCTGGCCGGCGGTGGTGGTGGCCACCACCGTCGCCGCCCTGTTGAGCTTTGCGATGGAGGCCTTGCAAACCTACCTGCCCGAGCGGGTGGCCTCCAACGTCGACCAGGCCCTCAACGCGGGCGGGGCACTGGCTGGCGCGCTGCTGGCATGGCTGCTCGAGCGCGCCGGGGCGATCGCGCGCTGGAGCGAGTTCCGCGCCCGCTGGTTCCTGCCCGACGCCCGGGACGCGCTGGTCCTGCTGGCCCTGTG
The DNA here is from genome assembly GCA_013693755.1 of Burkholderiaceae bacterium. Classification (GTDB taxonomy): domain Bacteria; phylum Pseudomonadota; class Gammaproteobacteria; order Burkholderiales; family Burkholderiaceae_C; genus Tibeticola. Next base: position 1,048,841 of record CP059256.1, on the reverse strand, counting down.
GCCGGTGGGCTTGCTGTTTCCCACGGCCGTGCCGCTGGGCCTCGGGCAGGTCATGGAGCGGGCCGAAGCGGCCCTGGCAGGCTGGCTCGTGGGCACCCCAATGCTCGACTGGCTGCCCATGCGCGAGACGGAACTGCAACCCCTGCTGCCCGGTGGTGAGTTGCTGGTGGTGCTGCTGGGCCTGCTCACGCCCTGCCTGCTGGCTTATGGCGTGGTGCGTCACCCGTTGCGGCGCCTGGTGCTCGCGNCTCGGCCTGTTGGCCTCGGGTGTGGGGTCACCGCCTTGTCCGCGGCGCTGAGCTTTGGCCCGGGCCACGCCTGGGCCTGGTTGACCTTGCCGGTGCAGTTGGGTCTGGTGGCGGGCAGCGTGCTGGCGGTTGCGCTGCTCGCCTTGCCTGCGCGCACCAGCGCCGTGCTGCTGCTGCTGGCGCTGGCGCTCCAGCTCAGCGTGCTGAACAATGCCTCGGCCGGCATCTATCTGGGTCAGACGCTTCAAAGTTGGGAGCAGGGTCGGTTCATCCGCTTCCACGGGCTGGCGCAATGGGTCGGCTGGCTCTGGCCGTTTGCGGTGCTGGTGTGGGCCACGGTGCGGCTCTCGCGCCGCTGAATCACCTCTGAACCACTTCTGCCGCAGCCCATGTCGACAGCTTCCTACAATCCACACACCATGCAAGACACCACGACGCAGTCGCCCCGGCCGGCGAGGCCGGATCGGCCACGNCCCCCTCCTACTTTCGCCGGCACATCTTTTTCTGCCTCAATGAGCGCCGCAATGGCGAAGCCTGTTGCGCCCAGCACCATGCGGAAGCGGCCTTCGACCACTGCAAGCAGCAGGTCAAGGCGGCGGGTCTCGCGGGGCCGGGGCAGGTGCGCGTCAACCGTGCCGGTTGCATGGACCGCTGCGCGGCCGGCCCCGTGGCCGTGGTGTACCCGGAAGCTGTCTGGTACAGCTATGTCGATCTGGCCGACATCGACGAAATCGTCGAGTCGCACCTCAAGAACGGCCGCATCGTCGAGCGGCTGCTGACCCCGCCGCACCTCGGCCGCTGAGCCGCGCGCTTGCGGGGTGTGCCCCGGCGTGCGCAGGCTTCGCGCCTGCGAGCGGGCCGGGCGGGCATTGCTCCCGTCTTTCTGCGCCGGAACCTTTCCGAACCCTTGGGCTCCCTTCCTCCATGATTTCCTTGTTCTTCATATCCCTGCGTCGTCTGTTGCTGGTGCTCTTCCTGGGCTGTGCGCCCCTGGTGTGGGCGCAGGCGCCGGCCATGCCCCAGCCGCCGGAAATCGCCGCACGCGCGTACCTGCTCATGGATGTCACCGCAGGCCAGATCCTGGCCGCCAAGGACATCGACGCGCCGGTGGAGCCCGCGTCGCTGACCAAGCTCATGACGGCCTACCTGGTCTTCGACGCGCTCAAGTCCAAGAAACTCGACCTCAAGCAAACCCTGCTCGTGAGCGTTCGCGCCTGGAAGATGCCGGGTTCGCGCATGTTCATCGACCCGAAGATGCAGGTGCCGGTGGAAGACCTGGTCAAGGGCATGATCGTGCAGTCCGGCAACGACGCCACGGTGGCGCTGGCCGAAGGCGTCGGCGGCAGCGTCGAGCGCTTCGTCGAACTCATGAACACCCAGGCGCGAGCCCTGGGCATGAAAGGCACCACCTACAAGAACCCGGAAGGCCTCACCGAGCCCGGCCACACGACCACCGCGCGTGACCTCGCCACGCTCGCCACGCGGCTGATGACCGACTTCCCCGAGTACATCGGCTACTACGCGATCAAGAAATACCGCTACCCCGGCACGCCCGCGGCCAACGACACCAACCGCAACACCTTGCTGTTCCGTGACCCCAGCGTGGACGGGCTCAAGACCGGCCACACGGCGGCTGCGGGCTACTGCCTGGTTGCCACGGCCAGGCGCGACCTGCCGCAGGTCGGCGCGCGCCGGCTGCTGTCCATCGTGCTGGGCACCGCGAGCGAGAACGACCGGGCCAACGAGTCGCAGAAGCTGCTGAACTGGGGCTACACCGCATTCGACGCGGTCAAACTGTTCGACGCGGGACAGCCCGTGGCCACGCCGGCGGTGTGGAAAGGCTCTGCGCCCACGCTCAAACTCGGCCGGGAACAACCCATCGTGGTGGCGGTGCCTGCGGGGCAGGGGGCCAAGATCAAGACCGAAGTCAGCCGGCCCGACCCGCTGGTGGCGCCCTTTGCCAAAGGCCAGGCGGTGGCCAGCCTCAAGGTCAGCGTCGATGGCCAGCCGTATGCCGACATCCCGCTCGAAGCCCTGGAGGCGGTGCCGCAAGCCGGCTTGCTGGGCCGCGCCTGGGACGCGCTGCGGCTCTGGATTCGCTGAAGTCCGCGGCCCCTGACCATCAGGCGCTTGCTGCAGGCGCTTTGCAAGGCTATACTGGAGGGCTTTCCCGCTATTGGGGCGGGAAACGCGTGCCCGCGACCGGCTGATGCGCCGTTGTTTTTGACGGCTTCATCAGGCGGGCGAGGGCCAATTTTTCCGACGTTTAGGGACGTTTTTATCTATGCCAACCATCAATCAGCTGGTGCGTCACGGGCGCGAGGTCGAAAAGACCAAGTCGAAGAGCCCCGCGATGCAGAACTCGCCGCAGCGCCGCGGTGTGTGCACGCGCGTCTACACCACGACGCCGAAAAAGCCGAACTCCGCACTGCGCAAGGTCGCCAAGGTGCGCCTGACCAACGGCTTCGAGGTCATCTCCTACATCGGCGGTGAGGGCCACAACCTCCAGGAGCACAGCGTCGTGCTGGTGCGTGGCGGCCGTGTGAAGGACTTGCCCGGTGTGCGCTACCACATCGTCCGCGGCTCGCTCGACCTGCAAGGCGTGAAAGACCGCAAGCAGGCGCGTTNNCCAAGTACGGCGCCAAGCGTCCCAAGGCCAAGTAAACAACGATGCCGTCCGCATTTCGCGGGGGTGTCACATCGGTGCTGTTTCATCGCGTGGCGCGGCGAAGCAGCGAAGTGACCCGGCAACGGGTCGAGTAAGTGAAAGTCGTGCTGGCTTTCGCGGCATCGAATGGATGCCAACTGAAGCAAAAAGGAAATTGAAATGCCACGTCGTCGTGAAGTCCCTAAGCGTGAAATCCTGCCGGATCCCAAGTTCGGCAACGTCGAGCTCTCCAAGTTCATGAACGTGATCATGGAAAGCGGCAAGAAGTCGGTGGCCGAGCGCATCATCTATGGCGCCCTCGAAACCATCGAGCAGAAAACCGGCAAAGACCCGATCGAGGTCTTCTCCACCGCCATCAACAACGTCAAGCCGATGGTCGAGGTGAAGTCCCGCCGCGTCGGTGGCGCCAACTACCAGGTGCCCGTCGAAGTGCGCCCGGTGCGTCGCCTGGCGCTGTCCATGCGCTGGATCAAGGAGGCTGCCCGCAAGCGCAGCGAGAAGTCCATGTCCCTGCGCCTGGCCAACGAGCTCATGGAAGCGACCGAAGGCCGCGGTGGCGCCATGAAGAAGCGCGACGAGGTGCATCGCATGGCCGAGGCCAACAAGGCGTTCAGCCACTTCCGCTTCTAAGCCGCCCGCTCCCCACTCCAGGCCGACAAGCCCGTTCCGCTGCCTCCCGCAGCGGCGGGCTTGTGGCCATTAACGAAAGAGAACCATCATGGCTCGCAAAACCCCCATCGAGCGCTACCGCAACATCGGCATCTCTGCGCACATCGACGCTGGCAAGACCACGACGACCGAGCGCATCCTGTTCTACACCGGCGTGAACCACAAGATCGGCGAGGTGCACGACGGCGCGGCCACCATGGACTGGATGGAGCAGGAGCAGGAGCGCGGCATCACCATCACCTCGGCGGCCACCACCTGCTTCTGGAAGGGCATGGACCTTTCCTACCCCGAGCACCGCTTCAACATCATCGACACCCCGGGCCACGTGGACTTCACCATCGAGGTGGAGCGCTCCATGCGCGTGCTCGACGGCGCCTGCATGGTGTACTGCGCCGTGGGTGGCGTGCAGCCCCAGTCGGAAACCGTCTGGCGCCAGGCCAACAAGTACAAGGTGCCCCGTCTGGCGTTCGTCAACAAGATGGACCGCACCGGCGCCAACTTCTTCAAGGTCTACGAGCAGATGAAGCTGCGTCTGAAGGCCAACCCGGTGCCCATCGTCATTCCGATCGGCGCCGAAGACAACTTCAAGGGCGTGGTGGACCTGCTCAAGATGAAGGCCATCATCTGGGATGAGGCCTCCCAGGGCATGAAGTTCGAGTACCACGACATCCCCGCCGAACTCGTCGAGTCGGCCAAGGAGTGGCGTGAGAAGATGGTCGAGGCGGCGGCCGAGGCTNCTGAAGACCTGATGAACAAGTACCTCGAAGAGGGCGACCTCTCCGAAGAGGAAATCAAGCAGGGTCTGCGTACGCGCACCATCGCCACCGAAATCCAGCCGATGCTCTGCGGCACCGCGTTCAAGAACAAGGGCGTGCAGCGCATGCTCGACGCGGTGATCGACTTCCTGCCCTCGCCGGTGGACATTCCGCCGGTGGCTGGCGTGGATGAAGACGAGCAGCCCGCATCCCGCAAGGCCGACGACGAGGAGAAGTTCTCCGCGCTCGCGTTCAAGCTGATGACCGATCCCTTCGTCGGCCAGCTGACCTTCGTGCGCGTGTACTCCGGTGTGCTGTCCAAGGGCGACACCGTCTACAACCCGGTCNGCGGCAAGAAGGAGCGCATCGGCCGTATCGTGCAGATGCACGCCAACAACCGCCAGGAGATCGAGGAAATCCGCGCCGGCGACATTGCCGCCTGCGTGGGCCTCAAGGACGTGACCACCGGCGAGACGCTGTGTGATCCGGCCTCGGTGATCACGCTTGAGCGCATGCAGTTCCCCGAGCCGGTGATCCGCCAGGCCGTGGAACCCAAGTCCAAGGCCGACCAGGAGAAGATGGGCATTGCGCTCTCGCGTCTGGCGGCCGAAGATCCCTCGTTCCGCGTGCAGACCGACGAAGAATCGGGCCAGACCATCATTGGCGGCATGGGCGAACTGCACCTCGAGATCATCGTCGACCGGATGAAGCGCGAGTTCGGTGTCGAGGCCAACGTGGGCAAGCCGCAGGTCGCGTACCGCGAAACGGTGCGCAAGACCGTGACCGATGTCGAAGGCAAGTTCGTTCGCCAGTCTGGCGGCAAGGGGCAGTACGGTCACGTGGTGTTCACGCTCGAGCCGCAGGAAGCCGGCAAGGGCTTCGAGTTCGTCGACGCCATCAAGGGCGGCGTGGTGCCGCGTGAGTACATTCCGGCGGTGCAGAAGGGCGTCGAGGAGGCGCTGAACTCCGGCGTGCTCGCGGGCTATCCGGTGGTCGACGTCAAGGTGACCTTGACCTTCGGTTCGTACCACGATGTGGACTCGTCCGAACAGGCGTTCAAGATGGCCGCCATCTTCGGTTTCAAGGAGGCGGCCAAGCGGGCCAACCCGGTCATTCTCGAGCCGATGATGGCCGTGGAAGTCGAAACGCCGGAGGAATACGCTGGCAACGTGATGGGCGACCTGTCTTCCCGCCGCGGCATGGTGCAAGGCATGGACGACATGCCCGGTGGCGGCAAGACCATCAAGGCCGAAGTGCCGCTGTCCGAGATGTTCGGCTATTCCACCACGCTGCGCTCGATGTCGCAGGGTCGTGCCACCTACACGATGGAATTCAAGCACTACGCCGAAGCGCCGAAGAACGTGGCGGACGCCATCGTCGCGGCCCGCGCCAAGTAAGCGCCAAAGCCCTGTGGCGGCAATTTCGCGCTGCCGCTGCAGACCTTCATCTCGGTCTGCGACCCGATGCCGCCCTGTGTCCGTGCGGGGCGATGAAGCAATCGGGTGCAGACCTAAAACCTGACACGGACACGTTCTTTGGAGTTTTGAAATGGCAAAGAGAAATTCGAGCGGACCAAGCCGCACGTCAACGTGGGCACGATTGGGCACGTGGACCACGGCAAGACCACGCTGACGGCGGCCATCACCACCGTGCTGGCGACCAAGTTCGGCGGAGCGGCCAAGAAGTACGACGAAATCGACGCGGCTCCGGAAGAGAAGGCCCGCGGCATCACCATCAACACCGCGCACGTCGAATACGAAACGGCCAACCGCCACTACGCCCACGTCGACTGCCCCGGCCACGCCGACTACGTCAAGAACATGATCACCGGTGCCGCCCAGATGGACGGCGCCATCCTGGTGGTGTCTGCCGCCGACGGCCCCATGCCCCAGACCCGCGAGCACATCCTGCTCGCCCGCCAGGTCGGCGTGCCCTACATCATCGTCTTCCTCAACAAGTGCGACATGGTCGACGACGAGGAACTCCTCGAACTCGTCGAAATGGAAGTGCGCGAACTCCTCTCCAAGTACGAGTTCCCCGGCGACGACACCCCCATCATCCGCGGCTCGGCCAAACTCGCCCTCGAAGGCGACAAAGGCCCTCTGGGTGAGCAAGCCATCATGAACCTCGCTGACGCCCTCGACAGCTACATCCCCACGCCCGAGCGTGCCGTGGACGGCGCCTTCCTCATGCCCGTCGAAGACGTCTTCTCCATCTCCGGCCGCGGCACCGTCGTCACCGGCCGCGTCGAGCGCGGCGTGATCAAGGTCGGCGAAGAAATCGAAATCGTCGGCATCAAGCCCACGCTCAAGACCACCTGCACCGGCGTCGAAATGTTCCGCAAGCTGCTCGACCAGGGCCAGGCCGGTGACAACGTCGGCATCCTGCTGCGCGGCACCAAGCGCGAAGAAGTCGAGCGCGGCCAGGTGCTGTGCAAGCCCGGCTCCATCAAGCCGCACACCCACTTCACCGGCGAGGTGTACGTGCTCTCANAGGACGAAGGCGGCCGCCACACCNCCTTCTTCAACAACTACCGTCCGCAGTTCTACTTCCGCACCACCGACGTCACGGGCTCCATCGAGCTGCCCAAGGACAAGGAAATGGTCATGCCGGGTGACAACGTGAGCATCACCGTCAAGCTCATCGCCCCCATCGCCATGGAAGAAGGCCTGCGCTTTGCCATCCGCGAAGGCGGCCGCACCGTCGGCGCCGGCGTCGTGGCGAAGATCATCGAGTAAGCCGTCGCGGAAACCGAGAGCACACCATGTCTACCAAACAGAAAATCCGCATTCGCCTCAAGGCGTTCGACTACAAACTGATCGACCAATCGGCTGCCGAGATCGTCGACACGGCCAAGCGCACCGGTGCCATCGTCAAGGGCCCGGTGCCTCTGCCCACGCGCATGAAGCGTTTCGACATCCTGCGTTCGCCGCACGTCAACAAGACGAGCCGCGACCAGTTCGAAATCCGCACGCACCAGCGCCTGATGGATATCGTCGATCCGACGGACAAGACCGTGGACGCGCTGATGAAGCTCGATCTGCCCGCCGGCGTGGACGTCGAGATCAAGCTCCAGTGATCGGCCCAGGCGCGCTCGGCTGACAGCCGACTGTGCTGCAAATCGCGCCGACTTGCCATTGTGGCGAGTCGGCGTTATAATTTTCGGCTCCGCCCTTTTGGGTTGGAGTTTGATCAACCTCCTTTCACGCAACAACGCGGCGGCCAATTGAAGTCGGCGCGGTGAAAGTTACGGAGAAAACAATGAGTCTTAGCAATCGCTTGGGGTTGCTGGGCCGCAAGGTGGGCATGATGCGTCTGTTCACCGATGATGGGGATGCTGTTCCCGTCACGGTGGTCGATGTGTCGAACAACCGCGTGACCCAGGTCAAAACTCAGGACAACGACGGCTACGTGGCCCTGCAGGTCACGTTCGGTGCGCGCCGTGCGTCGCGTGTCAGCAAGCCGCAGGCCGGTCACCTCGCCAAGGCGGGCGTGGAAGCCGGTGAAATCGTTCGTGAATTCCGCGTGTCGGCCGAAGATGCTGCGCAATACGGCGCGGGCTCCGTGCTGCCGGTGACGGCCCTGTTTGCCGTTGGGCAGAAGGTGGACGTCCAGGGGACGACCATCGGCAAGGGCTACGCCGGCACGATCAAGCGTCACCACATGGGTTCGCAGCGCGCCTCGCACGGTAACAACCGTTCGCACAACGTGCCGGGCTCCATCGGCATGGCGCAGGACCCGGGTCGCGTGTTCCCGGGCAAGCGCATGACCGGTCATCTCGGCGACGACACCGTGACCACCCAGAACCTCGACATCATCCGTGTCGATGAGGCGCGTCAGCTGCTGCTGATCAAGGGTGCCATTCCGGGCGCCAAGGGCGGCTTCGTGACGGTGCGTCCCGCGGTCAAAGTCAAATCCACCAAGGGAGCGAACTGATGCAGCTCGAACTCCTCAATGACCAGGGCCAGGCGGCCGCGAAGGTCGACGTGCCGGAAACCGTGTTCGGCCGCGCCTACAACGAAGACCTGGTGCACCAGATCGTCGTGGCCTACCAGGCCAATGCCCGTCAGGGCACGCGTGCGCAGAAAGACCGCCAACAGGTCAAGCACTCGACGAAGAAGCCGTTCAAGCAAAGGGAACGGGCCGCGCCCGTGCCGGTATGACGTCCTCGCCGCTGTGGCGTGGGGGCGGCCGGATTTTCCCGAACATGCCCAACGAGAACTTCACGCAGAAGATCAACAAGAAGATGTACCGCGCCGGCATGGCGTCCATCCTGTCGCAACTGGCCCGCGAGGGTCGTCTGGCGGTGGTCGAGTCGCTGCGGGTCGAGTCGCCGAAAACCAAGCAGCTGGCCGAGAAGTTCAAGGCCATGAATCTGTCGTCGGTGATGGTGATCGCCGACGAGGTCGATGAGAACCTGTACCTCGCCTCGCGCAACCTCGCCAACGTTCTGGTGGTCGAGCCGCGCTACGCGGATCCGGTGTCGCTGGTGCACTTCAAGAAGGTGCTCGTGACCAAGGCGGCCATGGACCAACTCAAGGAGATGTTCGCATGAGCCGCATCAATCCGTCGCCCGCTGAGCGGACCTTCGACGAAGGCCGCCTGATGCAAGTGCTCGTCGCCCCGATCGTGTCCGAGAAGGCCACGATGGTCGGTGAAAAGAGCAATGCCGTGACCTTCAAGGTTCTGCAGAACGCCACCAAGCCCGAAATCAAGGCCGCCGTTGAACTGCTGTTCAAGGTCGAGGTCAAGGGCGTTTCCGTGGTCAACACCAAAGGCAAGACCAAGCGCTTCGGCAAGACCGTCGGCCGCCGCGACAATGTGCGCAAGGCCTACGTGATGCTCAAGCCGGGTCAAGAGCTGAACCTGTCCGGGGAGGCTGCGTAATCATGGCCGTCATCAAACTCAAGCCGACGTCGCCCGGTCGCCGTGGCGTCGTCAAAGTGACTCGCGAGCACCTGCACAAGGGTGAGGCGTACGCGCCGCTGCTCGAGCCGCAACACCAGAAGTCGGGCCGCAACAACAACGGCCACATCACCACGCGGCACAAGGGCGGTGGTCACAAGCACCACTACCGTGTCGTCGATTTCCGTCGCAACAAGGATGCGATTCCGGCCAAGGTCGAGCGCATCGAGTACGACCCGAACCGTACCGCGCACCTGGCGCTGGTCTGCTACGCCGACGGTGAGCGCCGCTACGTGATCGCGCCGCGCGGCCTGGAAGTGGGTGCCACCATCGTCAGCGGCCCCGAAGCGCCGATCCGCGTGGGCAACACGCTGCCGATCCGCAACATCCCGGTGGGTTCGACCATCCATTGCATCGAGCTCAAGCCCGGTGCCGGCGCGCAGCTGGCGCGCTCGGCGGGTGCGTCGGCCACGCTGCTGGCTCGCGAGGGCACCTATGCACAGGTGCGCATGCGCTCCGGCGAAGTGCGCAAGATCCACATCGAGTGCCGTGCAACCATCGGCTCGGTGGCGAACGAAGAGCACAGCCTGCGCCGCCTGGGCAAGGCCGGTGTGACGCGCTGGATGGGCATTCGCCCGACCGTTCGCGGCGTGGTGATGAACCCGATCGACCACCCGCACGGTGGCGGTGAGGGTCGTACCGGCGAGGGTCGCCACCCGGTCGATCCGTGGGGCAACCTGACCAAGGGTTACCGCACCCGCAACAACAAGCGCACGCAGGTGATGATCGTGTCGCGTCGCAAGAAGTAAGGGGAAAGCACATGACTCGCTCTCTCAAAAGGGTCCGTTCGTCGACCACCATCTCGTGGCCAAGGTCGACAAGGCGATTGCGACCAAGGACAAGAAGCCGATCAAGACCTGGTCGCGCCGTTCGATGATCCTGCCCGAGTTCATCGGCCTGACCATTGCCGTGCACAACGGCAAGCAGCACGTGCCGGTGTATGTGACCGACCAGATGGTGGGTCACAAGCTCGGGAGTTCGCGCTCACGCGGACCTTCAAGGGCCACCCCGCGGACAAGAAAGTCCAGAAGAAGTAAGGAATGACCATGGAAACACGTGCAGTCCTCCGGGGCGTCCGTCTGTCGGTCGACAAAGGCCGTCTGGTCGCCGACCTGATTCGCGGCAAGAAGGTCGATCAGGCGCTCAACACCCTGCAATTCACGCAGAAGAAGGCCGCCGTCATCATCAAGAAGGTGCTCGAGTCGGCGATCGCCAACGCCGAGCACAACGACGGTGCCGATATCGACGAGCTTCGCGTCAAGACCATCTACGTCGAGCAAGGCCCCTCGCTGCGCCGCTTCACCGCGCGCGCCAAGGGCCGTGGCAACCAGATTCGCAAGCCCACGTGCCATGTGTACGTGACGGTCGGCAACTGAACGAGGGCCAGGGCCAAATGGGACAGAAAATCCATCCGACCGGCTTCCGTCTTTCGGTCAGCCGCAACTGGGCCTCGCGCTGGTACGCGAACGACCGTGACTTCGCCGGCATGCTGGCCGAAGACATCAAGGTTCGCGACTACCTCAAGACCAAGCTCAAGAACGCTGCGGTCTCGCGTATCCTGATCGAGCGTCCGGCCAAGAACGCACGCATCACCATCTTCTCGGCCCGTCCGGGTGTGGTGATCGGCAAGAAGGGCGAAGACATCGAAGCGCTCAAGAAGGAGCTTGCCGCTCGTCTGGGCGTGCCGGTGGCGGTGAACATCGAGGAAGTGCGCAAGCCCGAGATCGATGCCAAGCTCATCGCCGACAGCATCACCCAGCAGCTCGAGAAGCGCATCATGTTCCGCCGCGCGATGAAGCGCGCCATGCAGAACGCGATGCGCCTGGGCGCGCAAGGCATCAAGATCATGTCCTCGGGCCGTCTCAACGGCATCGAGATCGCGCGCACCGAGTGGTACCGTGAAGGTCGCGTGCCGCTGCACACGCTGCGCGCCGACATCGACTACGGCTTCTCCGAAGCCAAGACCACCTACGGCGTGATCGGCGTGAAGGTCTGGGTCTACAAGGGTGACACCCTGGGCCGCAACGACCTGCCCGTGGCCGAGTCGCCGCGCCCCGACGAAGAGCGCCGCCCGCGCGGCCCGCGCCGTGACGCCCGCCCCGGCGAGCGCCGCACCGGCGCACGCCGCCCGGCCGGCACCAATGCCGCACCGGCCGACGGCAGCGACAAGCCCGCCGAAGCGCTGGGTGCCGACACCAAATCCACCGTTAAGCGCGTTCGCAAGGTAGACGCGCCAGCCGCAGCCGCTGACGGTTCTTCCGGAGAATAAAGATGCTGCAACCCGCACGCAGAAAGTACCGCAAGGAACAGAAAGGCCGCAACACCGGCGTCGCCACCCGTGGCAACACCGTGGCCTTCGGTGATTTCGGGCTCAAGTCCGTCGATCGCGGCCGCCTGACCGCGCGCCAGATCGAGTCGGCCCGTCGCGCCATTTCCCGCCACGTCAAGCGTGGTGGCCGGATCTGGATCCGCGTCTTCCCCGACAAGCCCATTTCCACCAAGCCGGCCGAAGTCCGTATGGGTAACGGCAAGGGCAACCCCGAGTACTACGTGGCCGAAATCCAGCCGGGCAAGGTGATCTACGAGATCGTCGGTGTGCCCGAGCAACTCGCCCGCGAAGCCTTCCGTCTGGCCGCCGCCAAGCTGCCCTTGCGCACCACTTTCGTGGCTCGCATGGTCGGCCAATGATTCAGGAGAACGAAGAAATGAAAGCTGCTGAATTGCGCCAGAAGGATGTTGCCGGCCTCGAGGCCGAGGTCAAGTCGCTGCAGAAGGCCCATTTCGGCCTGCGCATGCAGAAGGCCACGCAACAACTCAACAACACCGCCTTGTTGCGCAACACCCGCCGCGACATCGCGCGGGCCAAGACGATCCTTGCCCAGAAGCAAGCCGAGGCCAAGTAAGGAGTGACCATGACGGAAGCCAAAACACCCCTCAAGCGCACCCTGATCGGCAAGGTCGTGAGCGCCAAGCGCGCCAAGACGGTCACCGTGCTGGTCGAGCGCCGCGTCAAGCACGAGCTCTACGGCAAGATCGTCGCGAAGTCCAGCAAGTACCACGCCCACGACGAAAAGGGCGAGTACCAGTTGGGTGACGTGATCGAGATCACCGAGAGCCGTCCGATCTCCAAGACCAAGAACTGGGTGGCATCGCGCCTGGTTCAAAAGGCGGCCACGGTTTAAGCCCATCGCGGCGCCCGCGGCAACGCATCCGGAAACGGCCCACAATGTGGGCCGTTTTCTTTCCGGCGGCGCTTGGCCCCTTGGGCGCCCGTCAGCCGGGCCCCATCGTTCCACACCCACAGGAGAAGACCATGATCAAACCCGGAGATTCGCTGCCCGCCGTCACCTTGATGGAGTACGTCGAGGTGCCCAGCGAGGGCTGCAGCATCGGCCCCAACCCGGTGCCCGTCGCCCAGGCGGCTGCCGGCAAGACGATTGCGCTGTTCGCCGTGCCCGGCGCCTTCACGCCCACCTGCGATGCCAAGCACCTGCCGGGCTATGTGAAGCAGGCCGAGGCCTTCAAGGCCGCGNGGGTCGATGAAATCTGGTGCGTGAGCGTGAACGACGCCTTCGTCATGGGCGCCTGGGGGCGTGAGCAGCACACCGCCGGCAAGGTGCGCATGCTCGGCGACGGCGATGCGGAGTTCGCCAAGGCCACCGGCCTCACGCTCGACCTCTCGGGCAAGGGCCTGGGCCTGCGCAGCAACCGGTATTCGATGCTGGTGAAGGACGGCAAGGTGGTGACGCTCAACGTCGAAGGGCCGGGCAAGTTCGAGGTCAGCGACGCCGACACGCTGCTGGCCCAGGCCCGGGGCCTGTAAGCCCCGCCGCCCGAACCGGGTCAGGCTGCTCTAAAAATGGAGCAGTGCCTGACCGGTTGGCGCTGGGGTGCCGGGGAAAATGCCTACAAATCCACCTTCAGGTAGTGCGCGCCCTCGAGCGGGCTGAAGTAGTAGGGCGGAATTTCCTCGAAACCAAGCTCGGCATAGAGGTTGCGCGCGGCCTCCATGTCGTCGAGCGTGTCGAGCAGCACGCAGTGGTAGCCCGCCTGCCGTGCGGCGTCCAGAATGGCCTCGGCCAGCTGGCGGCCGAGGCCAAAGCGGCGGAAGGGCTTGCGCACATAGAGCCGCTTCATCTCGGCGGCGTTCGGGTAGTCCGCGGTGTCGAGCGGGCGCAGCGCACAGCAGCCGGCGGGTTCTTCGTCCACCAGGGCCAGCAGCAGGCTGCCGCGGGGCGGGGCGTAGTCGCCGGGCAACGTGGCGAGTTCCTGCTCGAAGTTCTGGAAACACAGGTCCACGCCCAGGCCGTCGGCGTATTCGCGCATCAGCGCGCCGGCGGCCTCGATGTGCGCGGGCTCCGTGGCCTGGATCAGCGTGATGTCCATCACCGACTGTGGCCTCAGTCCCTCAGCCCTCAGCCCAGGCTCGCCACCCAGGCCATGCCGGCGGCGCAGACGGCGAAGATGACCGCGGCGAGGAGGCGAACCGGCGCATTGTCGCGCGAGGCGGGCAGGGCCTGGCCGTCATCGACCGCCTTGTCGCCCAGCACCATGGGACGCACCAGGTTCACATGCTTCTTCCAGGCATAGAACGCGATGGCGAGCACGTGCAGCGCGACCAGCACGATCAGCAGCAGCTTGCCGATGTCGGCGTGGTAACGGGTGGCCAGGCTCACGGTCTGCTCGCTCACGAAGCGGGTGAGCGGGCCGGCGTTGGCGATCTCGTCATCGCTCATGAGGCCGGTGGCCACCTGCGCGGCCAGCAGGCCCAGCAGCGCAAACACCGAGAATGCCCCCAGCGGGTTGTGGCCGACCAGATGGGCCGGCGCGGCCTGGCCACGCAGGTAGGCGACGGTGGCGCGCGGCGCGTACAGAAAGCTCGAGAACCGCGACCAGTGCCCGCCCACGAAGCCCCAGATCAGCCGGAACGCCACCAGGCTGCCGACGAAATAACCCAGGCGGAAATGCCAGACCATGGCGTTGCCGCCGATGTTGCCGGTGACGACCAGGCCGACCACCGCGACCACGAGCAGCCAGTGAAACAAGCGGGTGGGCAAGTCCCAGACACGGATATTGCGCATGCGGAGCAACTTTCACACAGAGCGGGCACAATGCCGACGAACCGGCACGCGGGCCAAGTGTAGCCCCAGCGCGCACGCGGCACCCGGCGCCGGTTTTCGCGCAGGGCTGCGCCCGCGCGTGCCACCCTGATTCAACAGAAAGGTCCGCTCATGAAGAAGATGCTCGCCCTCCTCACGCTCGCCGGCGCCGCCGCCACGCTCTCCGCGCCGGCGTTCGCACAGTTCGCCAAGCCCGACGACGCCATCAAGTACCGCAAGGCCGCGTTCACCGTGCTGGGCGCGCACTTCGGCCGCATCGGCGCGATGGTGCAGGGCAAGGCGCCGTTCGATGCCAAGGCCGCCGCCGAGAACGCCGACATCGTCGCCGCCATGAGCCACCTGCCCTGGGCCGCCTTCGGCCCCGACACCGACATGGGCGACACCAAGGCCAAGCCCGAAATCTGGAAGGAACAGGCCAAGTTCAAGCAAGGCGCCGACAAGATGCAGGCCGAGGTGACCAAGCTCGCCGCCGCCGCCAAGACCGGCAACCTCGACAACCTCAAGGCTGCCTTCGGCCCCGCCGCCGAAACCTGCAAGGCCTGCCACGACGCCTTCCGCGCCAAGTGAGCCCGCCCCTCGGGGTGCGTGCATGCTCCTGAAATCAGAGTGCGAACCGACCGGTTGGCGCTGGGTTTTCAGGAAAATTCTCTGAAAACGCCGTAAAGGAGCCCGCTGGAGACCCCAGCGGGCTTCTTTTATGCGGCGGAGGCAGGCGTCAGGCGTTCTGGCGCAGCAGTTGTTCGATGAGCTGGTGCAGCTCGGCGAAATCGGGCTCGCCCACGTAGCGCTTGACGATGCGGCCCTGCTTGTCCACCAGGTAGGTGGTGGGGGTGAGCTGCACGTCGCCCCAGGCCTTGGCCACCGCCCCGGTGTTGTCCAGCGCCACCTTGAACGGCAGTTTGCGCGTCTGCGCGAAATTCACCACATACGCGGGCGGGTCGTAGCTCATGGCCACCGCCACGGTGTCGTAGCCTTTGGGGGCGTACTTCTCGTAGGTGGAGACGAGCTTGGGCATCTCGGCCACGCAGGACACGCAGGTGGTGGCCCAGAAATTCACCAGCGTGACGCGGCCCTTGAAGTCGGCGGTGGTCTTCTGGCTGCCGTCGAGCAGCACGAAGGTGGAGGCCGGCGCCGGCGACGTGCTCGCGCCGAGCACCAGGTAGCCCCCNGTGGCCAGCACCACGGCGGCGACGGCCGCATAGAGAATGCGCTTGTTCATCACGTCAACCCGGAGTCCTCATGCAACGTCGCAAGTTTAATGGTCTGGCCTTGGCCACGTCGGCAGCGGGTCTGCTCGCCAGCGGCCTCTCGCACGCGCAGCTCGCCGCCCTGAGCGCGGGCGACGCCAGCNAGGGCGTGCGCGCCGCGCTGGAAAAAGGCGCGGCGGTCGCGGTGGACGTGCTCGGCCGCCCGGACGGCTTTCTGGGCAACCCACAGGTGCGCATCCCTCTGCCCGGCCCGCTGGAGGACGCCGCGCGGCTGCTGCGGCCGCTGGGCATGGGCGGCCGCATCGATGAGCTGGTCACGGCCATGAACCGGGCGGCCGAGGCCGCCGTGCCGCTCTCGCGCGACCTGCTCATGGCCGCAGTGCGCGGCATGACGGTGAACGACGCCGCGGCCATCCTCACCGGCGGCCCGACCTCGGTCACCGACTTCTTCGCGCAGCGCACCCGCGAGCCGCTGGCCGAANAATTCCTGCCGGTGGTGACCCGCGCCACCGAGCGCGTGGCGCTGGCCGACAAGTACAACCGCGTGGCCTCCAAGGCCGCCGGCATGGGGCTGCTGCGCGGCGACGAGACCAACGTGCAGCGCTACGTGACCGGCAAGACGCTCGACGGCCTGTACTTCATGATCGGCGAGGAGGAGAAGAAGATCCGCCAGGACCCGGTCGGCAGCGGCAGCGCCATCCTGCAGAAGGTGTTCGGCGCGCTGAAGTAGACGGCGGCGAGCGGCCGATCCACCCGGTCGGGCGTTCCCGCGGGTCGATCGCTCAACCGCCGCGGCGAACAGGCGAGCGTGCCCGTGCAGCGGCCGCCGCGCGCCTCAGGCGGGCGAAGGCGCCCGCCTGAATCAGCCGCTGCAACCCAGCAGCACGTCCACCAGCGCCGCGGGCGCGCTGATCATCGGGTCGTGGCCGGTGGCCAGTTCCACCAGGTGTGCGCCGCGGGCCCAGTGGCCGTCCCAGAAGCGCGGGTCGCGCACGCGCTGGCGGATCACGTCGATGGTGGCCAGCGGCGGCGTGGTGCAGTCGATGAAGGTGCGCGGCACCCGCGAGACGCGCTGCACGTCGAAGGCCAGCGGCGCTTCGTAGGTGCCGCCGGGGTGCGGCGTCTGCCGCCGGACGACCCAGGCGTGGGCCTCGGCGGCGAGGCCGAACACCGCAGGGTCGGGCGGCGGGAAGCTGAAGGTCGGGTTGGCGCGGGCCGCGGCCAGACGGGCTTCGCGGGTGGCGCTGGCGTGGGTGCTGCTCCAGCTCTCGCCGGGTCTGGGCACCACCGCATCCACGTACACCAGGTGCGCGAGCCGCTCGCCCATGCGGTCGGCCACGGCGGTGCCGATCATGCCGGCGTAGGAATGCACGGCCAGCACCACCTGGGAGAGCTCCTCGGCCTCGATCACACCCATCACGTCGGCGATGTGGGTCTCCAGCGTGATCTGCCGCGACAGCAGGTGCGCGCGCTCGCCCACGCCGGTGAGCGTGGGCGCAAACACCCGGTGGCCGGCACGCGCGAGCGGCGCGACCACGTCGCGCCAACACCAGCCGCCGTGCCAGGCGCCATGAACCAACACGAAGTTCGCCATCAGATCACTCCTTTGCTGCGCAGATCGTCGATGCGTGCCGCGTCCCAGCCCAGCAGTTCGCGCAGCACCTCGTCGGTGTGCTGGCCCAGCAGCGGCGGCGGGCGGTCGTGTCGCACCGGGGTGGCGCTGAGCTTGATCGGGCTGGCCACCAGCTCGAGCGCGGGGTTGAGCGGGTGCGCCCAGGTCTCGACCATNGCGCGCGCGCGCACCTGCGGGTCGGCAAAGACGTCGGCGAGGTTGTTGATCGGCCCGCACGGCACCTTGGCCGCTTCGAGCGCGCCGAGCCACGCGGCCTTGCCGCGCGTCCTGAGCAGGTCTTCGAGCAGCGGCACCAGCACCGCGCGGTGGCGCACGCGCTCGGGGTTGGTGGCAAAGCGCGGGTCCTGCGCCAGCTCGGGGCGGCCGGCCACCGCGCAGAAGCGCTCGAACTGCGCGTCGTTGCCCACGGCGAGGATGATGTGCTCGCGCGCGCCGTCGGCCGCGGGCGCCACCTCGAACACCTGGTAGGGCACGATGTTCTGGTGCGCATTGCCCATGCGCTGCGGCACCTTGCGGCTGACCAGGTAGTTCGCGCCAAGGTTGGCCAGCATGGCCACCTGGGTGTCGAGCAGGGCGGCGTCGATCACCTGGCCCTCGCCGGTGCGCTCGGCGTGGCGCAGCGCGGCCAGGATGGCCACTGTCGCATACAGCCCGGTGAACAGGTCGGCCACGGCCACGCCCACCTTCTGCGGGCCGCCGCCGAGCTCGTCGCGCTCGCCGGTGACGCTCATGAGGCCGCCCATGCCCTGCACCGCATAGTCGTAGCCCGCGCGCTCGGCATAGGGCCCGGTCTGGCCGAAGCCGGTGATGCTGCAGTACACCAGCCGCGGGTTGAGCGCGCGCAGCGTGGGCGCATCCAGGCCGTAGCGGGCCATGTCGCCGACCTTGAAGTTCTCGATGAACACGTCGCAGTGCGCCACCAGCGCGCGGATCATGGCCTGCCCTTCGGGCTGCGCGATGTCGCAGGTGATGGAGCGCTTGTTGCGGTTGGTGCCGAGGTAGTAGGCGGCCTCGGCGCTGTCGCGGCCGGCGGCGTCCTTGAGGAAGGGCGGGCCCCAGTGGCGGGTGTCGTCGCCCGCGCCGGGGCGCTCGACCTTGATCACGTCGGCGCCCAGATCGGCCAGGGTCTGCGTGCACCAGGGCCCGGCGAGCACGCGGGAGAGATCGAGAATGCGGATGCCGTCGAGTGCGTTCATGAGCGCATTGTGCGCAAATGCAGGCCCACGGCCCTGCCACGATAATGACACGCATGCGTCGTCGCCTTGCCTTCGTACTCTCCACCGCCGCCGTGTGCGCGTTCGCGCTCGGTGCCTGCAGCCCCACCTGGAACTGGCGCGAGCTTCGGCTCGAGCACGCGCCCATCCGCATCCAGCTGCCGTGCAAGCCCGAACAGGCCAGCCGCCGCGTTCCGCTGGCCGGCGAGGTGGTGGACCTGAACATGACCGGCTGCGCCACGCAGGGCATGACGTTCGCCGTCACCTCCGCGCGGCTCGATGCGGGCGCCTCGCCGGCGGCGGTGCTCGCGGCCTGGCGCGAGAGCATGTTGCAGACCCTGCGCGCCGGCGAAGTCAAGGAGCGCCCCTTCACCGCGCCGGGCGCGGGCGTGCTCGCGCTGCCGCAGTCGGTGCGCGTGGACGCGCGCGGCCTGCAGCCCGACGGCCAGCCGGTGCAGGCCAGCGCCGTCTGGTTCGCCCGCACCGAGGGCGACGGCGTGTGGGTGGTGCACGCGGCCGTCTATGCCGCCAAGCCCGACCCCAACGTGGTCGAGACCTTCCTCGGCGCCGTGCGTGGCGACTGAAGCGGCGCCCGCCGAGGCACCGCTCCACGCCCATGGCGCGCGCCTGCCGCGCCGCGCCGCGGTGGTGGTGTTCCTGGCCTTTGCGTTTGCGTACTTCCTTTCGGCGCTGCTGCGCGNNGTGACGGCCACGCTGTCGCCGGTGCTGGTCGAGACCTTTGGCCTGAGTGCGCAGTCGCTGGGCCTGCTCGGCGGGGCGTACTTCGCCGGCTTCGCGCTGATGCAGTGGCCGCTGGGCCATGCGCTGGACCGCTGGGGCCCGCGGCCGGTGGTGCTGGCGCTGCTGTCGCTGGCGGTGCTGGGCTGCCTGGCGTTTGCGCTGGCGCAGGGTTTTGCAGGCTTGCTGGCCGCGCGCTTTCTGATCGGCGTGGGCGTGAGCGCCTGCCTGATGGCCGCACTCACCGGCTACCGGCGCTGGTTCGACGCCGCGGCGCAGCTGCGGGCGAACGCCTGGATGCTCATGACCGGCTCGCTGGGCATGGTGGCCTCGACGCTGCCGGTGCAGTGGCTGTTGCCGCTGACCGGCTGGCGCGCGCTGTTCGTGATGCTGGCGGCGCTGGTGGCGCTGGCGATGGGCTTGATCGCCTGGCGGGTGCCGGCCGTGCCGCGGTCGGCAAACCCGTCCGCGCCGGCGGCGGCGGGGCAGGGCGCGGTGTGGCGCCACCCGGTGCTGCGCCGGCTCGCGGCGCTGGCGTTCTTCAGCTACGGTGGCCTGGTGGCCATGCAGACGCTGTGGGCCGCACCCTGGATGACGCAGGTGCTGGGCTACGGGGCGGAGCAGGCCGCGCAAGGCCTGTTCTGGATCAACCTGAGCATGCTCGCCACCTTCTGGACCTGGGGCTGGGTGCAACCGGCCTTGCTGCGCCGCGGCTTCGGCGCGCAGCGCCTGATCGCCTGGGGGCTGCCGCTGAGCTTCGTCCTGCTTGCTATCATCATCGTAGCGGGACCGCACCTTTCCACGCTGGNNGGTATGGCATGTTTTGCCTGTATTGCGTGGCCTGCAGCTTCGTCACGCTGGCGCAGCCGGCGGTGGGCCTGTCGGTGGCGCCGGCGCTGGCCGGGCGTGCGCTCACCGCGGTGAACCTGCTGATCTTCCTGGGCGTGTTCGCGGTGCAGTGGGGCATCGGCCTGCTCATCGACGGCTTGCAGCGCGCCGGCCTCGACACCCTGGCCGCCTACCGTGCGGCATTTGCCGTGTTCCTGCTGTGTTGCGTNNGGCTGCCTATCTGCGTTTTCTGTGGGGCTGGCGCGGCGGCGCTGGCGATAATCCGGTGTGATGAACCGCGTGCTCCTGATCGCTCATGCGCCCCTGGCCAGCGCCTTGCGGGCCTGCGCGCTGCATGTGTTTCCCGATGCAGGGCCGCGGGTGGCTGCGCTGGACGTGCAGCCCGAGGCCGCGCCGGCCGATTCGCTGGCGGCGGCGCAGCAGCTGTGCGCGGACTTGCGCGCAGGCGAGCCCGTCGGGGTGCTGGTGCTGACCGACGTGTTCGGTGCCACGCCCTGCAACGTGGCGATGCGGCTGGTGGAGGCGCGGCCCGATGCGGCGCTGATCGCTGGCGTGAACCTGCCGATGGTGCTGCGCGCACTCAGCTATGCCGCCGAACCGCTGGAGGCGCTGGTCTCGCGCGCGCTGCTCGGCGGCACACAAGGGGTGATGCGGGTGGCCGCCGCAGCACCGCAGAACCAGGTGAGGAGACACCATGACCGTGACCCGACCGTGACCATCAGCAATAAGCTCGGCTTGCACGCGCGTGCGTCGGCCAAGCTCACCAAGCTCGCCGGGAGTTTCCCTGCGAGGTCTGGATGAGCCGCGGCGAGCGGCGCGTCAATGCCAAGAGCATCATGGGCGTGATGATGCTGGCCGCGGGCATCGGCACCGAGGTCACGCTCGAGACCGCCGGCGAGCGCGAGAGCGAGGCCATGGAGGCGCTGGTGGCGCTGATCGACGACAAGTTCGGAGAGGGCGAATGAGCCGCTTGCGCCCACCACGCCGCCCCCGCGCACGCGGCTGGAGCCGCGCATGACCTTCAGCATCCACGGCCTGGCCGTTGCGCGCGGCGTGGCCATCGGGCGCGCGGTGCTGGTGGCGTCGAGCCGGCTCGACGTGGCGCACTACTTCATCGCCGCCGACCAGGTGGAGGCCGAGATCGCCCGCCTGCGCGTGGCGCGCAATGCGGTGGTGGAGGAACTGCAGCGGCTGCAGAAAGACCTGCCCAAGGATGCGCCGCAGGAGCTCGGCGCGCTGCTCGACGTGCACCTGATGCTGCTGCAGGACGACGAGCTCACCACCGGCGTCAAGCGCTGGATCCGCGAGCGGCTCTACAACGCCGAATGGGCGCTGACCTCGCAGTTCGAGGTGCTGGCGCGCCAGTTCGACGAGATGGAGGACGCCTACCTGCGCGAGCGCAAGGCCGACCTGGAGCAGGTCGTCGAGCGCGTGCTGCGCCACATGATGGGCGCGGCCTCGCCGGTGGCGCCGCGCGAGCCGCGGCAGCGGCGCCTGGGCGAACTGCTGCTCGACGACACGCACGACGTGCCCCTGGTGCTGGTGGCGCACGACCTGTCGCCGGCGGACATGCTGCAGTTCAAGAAGAGCGTCTTTGCCGGCTTCGTCACCGACGTGGGCGGGCGCACCAGCCACACCGCCATCGTCGCGCGCAGCATGGACATTCCCGCCGTGGTGGGCACGCGCACGGCCAGCCAGCTCGTGCGCCAGGACGACTGGATCATCGTCGACGGCGAGGCGGGCATCGTCATCGTCGACCCCTCGCCCATCATCCTCGCCGAGTACGGCTTCAAGCAGCGCCAGGGCGAGCTCGAACGCGAGCGCCTCTCGCGCTTGCGCAACACGCCCGCCGTCACCCGCGACGGCCAGCGGGTGGAACTGCTGGCCAACATCGAAATGCCCGACGACGCGCGCACCGCGCTCAAGGTGGGCGCGGTCGGCGTGGGGCTGTTCCGCTCGGAGTTCCTGTTTATGGGCCGCCACGGCGTGCTGCCCGACGAGGAGGAGCAGTACCAGGCCTACCGCGCCGCCGTCGAAGGCATGCAGGGCCTGCCGGTGACCATCCGCACCGTGGACGTGGGCGCCGACAAGCCGCTCGACGAACTGCGCCACGACGACGCGCACCTCAACCCCGCGCTGGGTCTGCGCGCGATCCGCTGGAGTCTGGCCGAGCCGGCCATGTTCCTCACCCAGTTGCGCGCCATCCTGCGCGCGGCCGCGCACGGGCCGGTGAACCTGCTCATCCCCATGCTCGCGCACCTGGGCGAGATCCGGCAGATGCAGGCCCTGCTCGCGCAGGCGCGCACGCAGCTTGCGCAGGCGGGCACGCCGCACGGCCTGGTGCGCGTGGGCGCGATGATCGAGGTGCCGGCCGCGGCGCTGATGGTCGACAGCTTCGCCCGCGCGTTCGACTTCCTCTCCATCGGCACCAACGACCTGATCCAGTACACCCTGGCCATCGACCGCGCCGACGAAACCGTCGCCCACCTCTACGACCCGCTGCACCCCGCCGTGCTGCGCCTGGTGGCGGCCACGCTCGACGCCGGCGCGCGCCATGGCAAGCCGGTGAGCCTGTGCGGCGAAATGGCCGGCGACCCGGCGCTCACGCGGCTGCTGCTGGGCCTGGGGCTGCGCAGCTTCTCCATGCACCCGGCGCAGATCCTCGCGGTCAAGCAGGAGGTGCTGCGCGCCGACGCCGCCAGGCTGCGCGACTGGGCGCTGCAGGTGGTGGCCGCCGAAGAGCCCGCCGCGCTGCTGGCCAGCGGGCATTGAGGCGGGGTGAGCGAAGGCATCGACGCCACTTCGCTCACGGCACCGGAGGGCGGCCTCGCGCCACCGCGCGGCGTGCGTTCGTTCAGCGAGCGCGGGTGCCCACCACGGCCGCGCCGATGATGAGCGCGCCGGCCAGCCACACGCTGGGCGCGGGCGACTCGCCGCGCACCGTCACCAGCAGCAGGGTGGACAGCAGCGGCGTGAGAAAGCTCAGGATGCCGATGTGCCGCGCGTCGCCGCGCTTCAAGGCGGCGTCCCACAGGAAGAACGCCGCGCCCAGCGGCCCCAGGCCCATCAGCGCGATCAGCCCGAGGTCGCGCGCGCTCAAGCGCACGGCCGGCTCCAGCAGCGCATGGCACAGCAGCGACAGCAGGCCCGAGACCAGCGCGAACAGGCCGATGGCGGCCGTGGGNAAGGCGCGCACGCGCTGCGTCAGCAGCGAATAGCTCGCCCACACGAAGGCTGCACCCGCCGCCGGCAGATAGCCCCAGGCCAGCCCGGCGGAGAGCCCGCCCGAGGCGCCGCGTCCACCCAGAATCACCAGCGCCGCGCCGGCAAAACCGATCAGCGCCGAGGCCACATGCCGCAGCCGCAGCCGCACGCCGCGCAGGAACAGCGGCGCCAGCACCACCATCAGCAGCGGCCACAGGTAGTTCACCAGGTTGGCCTGCACCGGCGGCGCATGGGCCAGCGCGGTGAACAGCAGGAAGTGGTAGCCGAACAGGCCGTACACACCCAGCAGCAGCGTACCGGCGGGCACGCGCCATTGACGGAGGTCAAGACGCGACAGCGGCAATGCCACGACACTGCCCACCAGCAGCGCGCCGCCGGTGAGCAGAAACGGTGGCACGTGCGACAGCGTCACGCCCAGCGTGGCCAGCGTGGCCCACAGGCCGATGGCGCCCAGCGCCAGCAAGGTCGGTGCGGCTGCCATCAGAAGTTGTGGATGAATCGGCCGTGTCCGAGCGGGCCGCCCACGAGCGCCCAATCAAGGCGCAAAGCGCAGCCGTAGCGCGGGCTACGGCGAGCATTTGCAACGCCGAGTGGGCGCTCGTGGGCGGGACGAGCGGGCGTGGAGGATTCGTTCACAACTTCGCAGCGCAAATTCCTCGTCGTTTTCATGAAAGACCGCCCATGAGCAGCTTCGACCACAAAGCCTTGATGAAGGACATCAACGAAAGCCTCGCCCCGTTTCGCAAGACGCAGCCCCATGCCATGGCCGGCTTCGGCCAGCTCGCGCGTGCGGCGGTGACGGACGGCGTGCTCAGCGCCAAGCACAAGGAGCTGATTGCGCTGGCCATCGGCATCGCCAAGGGCTGCTCGGGCTGCATCGGCTTTCACGTCAAGGCGCTGCACCAGCTCGGCTGCACGCGCGCGGAGCTCGAGGAGATGCTGGCCGTGTGCGTGTACATGGGCGGCGGCCCGTCGCTGATGTACTCGGCCGAAGCCCTGGCCGCATGGGAGAAGACGGCGCCGGCCGCTGAGCCGGCCGCTTCTTAAAACATAGCAGACAAGCACCGTTTCGCGCTGGGGAGCGGCCCGAAAACCTCGGGAAAGGGGTTTCAGGCAACGCTGAACAAGTCCCTTGCACGCCGCGCATCCCGGCGGCGGGCGGTCTGCTTCGTTGCAAATGCTCGCCATAGCAAGAGCTATGGCTGCGCTTTGCGCCTCGCATCCCGTCCCGCGGCCGTGCGCGCGGCATCGCAGGGACTTATTCAGCATTGCCTTCACTGCCCGCCCGGGGCGCCGCCGAGCACGCCGCCGGCCTGCTGGTCGGCGTGGTAGCTGCTGCGCACCAGCGCGCCGACGGCGGCGTGGCGAAAGCCCATGGCGTAGGCCTCGCGCTCGAACATTGCGAAGGTGTCGGGGTGCACATAGCGGCGCACCGGCAGGTGGTGGCCGCTGGGGGCGAGGTACTGGCCGATGGTCAGCATGTCGATGCCGTGCGCGCGCATGTCGCGCATGACCTCGAGGATTTCCTCGTCCGTCTCGCCCAGGCCCACCATCAGCCCGCTCTTGGTCGGAACCTGCGGGAACAGCGCCTTGAACTTGCGCAGCAAGTTCAGGCTGAAGGCATAGTCCGAGCCCGGCCGCGCCTCGCGGTACAGGCGCGGCACGGTCTCGAGGTTGTGGTTCATCACGTCCGGCGGCGCGGCCTTGAGGATGTCGAGCGCGCGGTCGTCGCGGCCGCGGAAGTCGGGCACCAGCACCTCGATCTGCGTGTGCGGCGAGAGCTCGCGCGTCCTTCGGATGCACTCGACGAAGTGGCCCGCGCCGCCGTCGCGCAGGTCGTCGCGGTCCACGCTGGTGATGACGACGTAGCGCAGCCGGAGCGCGGCAATCGTGCGCGCGAGGTTCTCGGGCTCCGCCGGGTCGAGCGGGTCGGGGCGGCCGTGGCCCACGTCGCAGAACGGGCAGCGGCGGGTGCACTTGTCGCCCATGATCATGAAGGTGGCCGTGCCCTTGCCGAAACACTCGCCGATGTTGGGGCAGCTCGCCTCCTCGCACACGGTGACGAGCTTGTTGGCGCGCAGGATGTCCTTGATCTCGTAGAAGCGCGTGGTCGGGCTGCCGGCCTTCACCCGGATCCACTCGGGCTTGCGCAGCACTTCGCCGCTGGACTGCACCTTGACGGGGATGCGCGAGAGCTTGGCCGCAGCCTTCTGCTTGGCGCTGGCGTCGTANGGTTTCGGGGCTTGGGCGTCGTGCACGACGCGGGTTTCGGTGGGGTTCATGGTCTTGTCNGTGGGGCGCCGGCGGGCGTGCCGGCGGGCCGGCGCGAGGGATTCGTTCACGCCGCTTCAGTGCGGCCGGGGTGCGAGCCGCCGCTGCAGCGCGTGGGCCAGCGCGTCGGCCACGTCGTCCCAGCGTGCGCGCACGCCGATTGTAGAAAGGTCCACCGTGCGCAAGCCCGCGTAGCCGCAGGGGTTGATGCGCGCGAAGGGCTCGAGGTCCATCGCCACGTTGAGCGCGACGCCGTGGTAGCTGCAGTTGCGGCTGACCTTGATGCCCAGCGCCGCGATCTTGCCCAGCCCGCGGAACGGGTCGCCCGCGGGCATGGGGCCGGTGAGCGCGGCGTGCGAGAACGGGTCGTCGAGCCGCACGTACACGCCGGGCGCGCCGCCGACGCGGTGGCCGGTGACGCCGAACTGCGCCAGCGTGTCGATGAGCGCGGCTTCGAGCCGCCAGACGTATTCCTTGACGAAATAGCCCGCGCGCTTGAGGNNGTCCAGCAGTGGGTAGGCCACCACCTGGCCGGGGCCGTGGTAGGTCACCTGGCCGCCGCGGTTGGTCTGCACCACGGGGATGTCGCCGGGGCACAGCACATGCTCGGCGCGCCCGGCCAGCCCCTGGGTGTAGACCGGCGGGTGCTCACACAGCCACAGCGCGTCGGGCGCGGCGGCGTCGCGGCGCGCGGTGTAGTCCTGCATGGCGGCGAGGGTTTCGCGGTAGTCCACCCGCCCGAGCCGCCGCGTGTGCAGGGTGGCCGCGCCGGCGGCGGCCACGGCCGTGTCGCTCACAGCACCACCTGCACCAGCGGGTGGGTGGAAAGGGTGCGGTAGAGCTCGTCGAGCTGCTCGCGGCTGGTGGCGCGGATGTGCAGCGTCAGCCCCAGGTACTTGCCGGTGCGGCTGGGGCGGCGCTCCAGCGTGGCGGCGTCGAACTCGGGGTCGAACTGCCTCGCGACATGCACCACCGCCTCCACATAGCCCTCCACATGCGCACCCATGACCTTGATCGGGAACATGCAGGGGTAGCGGATCAGCGACTCGTCGCCGCCCGCGCCCTGGGGGTCGGATGGATTCATGCGCCCTCCNTGCTTGGCCTGCTGGTAACCCGCGTACAGCGCGGCATAGACCGGGCCGGGCCGGCCGTTGCCCACCGGCTGACCGTCGAGCGTGGTCACCGCCAGCACTTCCTTGGTGGCCGAGGACAGCAGCACCTCGTCGGCGGTGCGCACCTCCTCCTTCGAGATGCGCCGCAGCTGCACCGGAATGCCGCGCGCGCGGGCGATCTCCTCGATCAGGCTGTAGCGGATGCCCTCGAGCACCAGATGGTCGCGCGGCGGGCCCAGCACCGTGCCCTCGCGCACCACCCAGACGTTGCTCGCCGCCGCCTCGCTCAAGTAACCGTCGCGGAACATCACGGTTTCCACCGCGCCCACGTCGGCGCTGATCTGCCGCGCCAGCACCGCGCCGAGCAGGCTGGTGCTCTTGATGTGCGCCTTCTGCCAGCGGAAGTCATCCGCCGTCACACAGGCCACGCCCTGGGCGCGCTGCTCGGGCGCGGGCGGCTTCATCGGGCTGACCATCGCAAACACCGTGGGCGTCGCATCCTGCGGCATCACATGGTCGCGCAGCGCGATGCCACGGGTGATCTGCAGGTACACCAGGGTGTCGGCCGGGGTTTTGGGGCTGTTCTCGCCGCTCCCCAGCGCAAAACGGTCGAATTGCGATATCAATTCATGAGTGATCTGGCGCCACTCGTCCAGGCTGTGCGGGTTGGGTATACGCACCTCGCCGAGCGAACGGGCCAGCCGCGCCATGTGCCGCTCGAACAGGAAGGGCCGGCCCGCATACACCGGCACCACCTCGTAGACCCCATCGCCGAAGATGAAGCCGCGGTCCATGACGCTGACCTTCGCGTCCGGCAGCCGCGTGTAGCTGCCGTTGAGATAGCAGGGGAAAGGAGGGAGTTCGTGCGCGTTCATGGTCGGTGATTGTCCGCCTTTGCCGCCCGACGAGGGCTGGGCCGGCGCCCGGGTTCGCGCCAGAGCGGCCAGCGCTCGGCGCCCCGGCGATCGCGCGATTCCCGCCGTGTTGCAGAAAAACCCGGTCTTTCACGGGTTTCTACGTATAATGAGGGGCTTTGTGGCTGGCATCGGCCGGTCGGGCGTGTGTCTGTTTCGTGAAGGGGCCGTGTCATGCAGAAGGTGCAGTCGGCGGATTCACAGGCCAACGCAGCCCGGGCGCAGGCGGATGACGACACCCCAGCCAACGCCCCGGTTCGCCCGGCGAATCTGGAAGCTGAGGGCGGGGCGGAGGAATTCAAGCCGTTGAGCGCCGAGGAGGCGCAGGCCTTGATGGCGCGGCTCGATTCGGTGTCGCCCTGGCGGGTGCTGGCGGTGCAGGTGGTGGGTGGCAGCGTGGTGGCCGCGGTGGCGTGGCTGCTGACCGGCTCCAGGCCGGTGCTGTGGTCGGTGCTGTACGGTGCGCTGGCCGTGGTGCTGCCCAATGCGGTGCTTGCGCGCGGCATGACGCGCGGCACCCGAGGGAGTGATGCGCGAACACGGGCCATGGGCTCGGCCCTGGGCTTCTTCATCTGGGAAGGGGCCAAGGTGGCGCTGACGGTGGCGATGCTGTTTGCGGCGCCCCGTCTGGTGGAGGGTTTGAGTTGGCCGGCCCTGCTCGTGGGGCTGGTGCTGACGATGAAGATGATGTGGGTGGCCTGGGTGGCGCGCCCCAAGCGTGGAATTTGACGAAACGGATCGTAGACAGATGGCTGCTGAACAAAACGGACCGACGGCTGGCGAATACATCGTCCACCACCTCACGCACCTGCAGAACAAGCCGATGCAAGGCGTCATCGACTTTTCTGTCTTCAACCTCGATTCCATCTTCTGGTCGGTGCTGCTCGGCGTGATCGGCACCTGGCTGCTGTGGAAGGCCGCGCGCTCGGCCACCTCGGGCGTGCCGGGCCGCTTCCAGGCGGCGGTGGAAATCCTCGTTGAGATGGTCGACAACCAGGCCAAGGGCATCATTCACAACGCCAACAGCCGCAAGCTCGTCGCCCCGCTGGCGCTCACCGTGTTCGTCTGGATCTTCCTCATGAACGCCATGGACTTGCTGCCGGTCGACCTCATCNCCCGCATCTGGGAATGGATCTACGGTGCCGCCGGTCACGATCCGCACCACGCCTACATGCGCGTCGTGCCCACGGCCGACCTTTCCACCACGCTGGGCCTGTCGGTTTCGGTGCTGCTGGTGTGCATCGCCTACAACATCAAGATCAAGGGCATGGGCGGCTGGGTGCACGAACTGTTCACCGCCCCGTTCGGCGCGCATCCCCTGCTGTGGCCGGTGAACTTCCTGATGCAGATGATCGAATTCGCCGCCAAGACCGTCTCGCACGGCATGCGGTTGTTCGGCAACATGTACGCGGGCGAACTCGTCTTCATGCTCATCGCCCTCATGNGGGGCGCCGCGGCCATGTCGCTGTCGGGCATCCTGCTGCCCATTGGTCACGTCATCGCCGGCACCATCTGGGCCATCTTCCACATCCTGATCATCACCTTGCAGGCCTTCATCTTCATGATGCTGACGCTGGTGTATGTCGGCCAGGCGCACGACGCGCACTGATCCATCGGTTTCGTTTTCCCTTCCCTTCAACTTTTCTTTTTCATCCACAGGAGCTTCACATGGAACACGTTCTCGGCTTTGTCGCACTCGCCGCTGGTCTGATCATCGGTCTGGGCGCCATCGGTGCTTGTATCGGCATCGGCATCATGGGCAGCAAGTACCTCGAGTCGGCCGCCCGCCAGCCTGAACTCATGAACGAACTGCAGACCAAGATGTTCCTGCTCGCCGGTCTGATCGACGCCGCCTTCCTGATCGGCGTCGGTATCGCGATGATGTTCGCCTTCGCCAACCCCTTCGTCCTGAAGTAATCGCGCCGCCCTCCACACACTGACTGAAAGGGTGTTGCCGTGAGCATCAATGCAACCCTGTTCGTTCAGGCCATCGTGTTTGCGATCCTGGTGTGGTTCACGATGAAGTTCGTGTGGCCCCCGATCGCCGTTGCCCTTGACGAACGTGCCAAGAAAATCGCGGAAGGGCTGGCTGCGGCCGACAAAGCGCGCTCCGAACTCGCGGCCGCCAACCAGCGCGTCGAAGCTGAGCTGGCGCAGTCGCGCAGCGAAGCCGCAGCGCGTCTGGCCGATGCCGAGCGCCGCGCGCAGCAGCTGATCGAGGAAGCCAAGGCGCGTGCCACCGAAGAGGGTGCCAAGATCGTCGCGGCGGCCAAGGTCGAGGCGGAGCAGCAAACCGTCAAGGCGCGTGAAGCCCTGCGTGAGCAGGTGGCCGCCCTGGCCGTTCGCGGCGCCGAGCAGATTCTGCGCAAGGAAGTGGATGCCGGCGTTCACGCCGATCTGCTCAACCGCCTGAAGACCGAGCTGTAAGAAGGACTGTCCATGGCCGAACTCGCCACCATTGCCCGTCCGTACGCCGAGGCGCTGTTCAAGGCGGCCGCGTCCGACCTCGATGGCGCGGCCGGCTGGCTCGACTCGCTCGCCGCCATCGCCGGCAACCCGCAGCTGTTGCAGTTCGCCGAGGATCCGAAGGTCACCGCCGCGCAGGTCTTCGATGTCGTGGCCGGTGTGGCCGGCCCGGCGCTGCCGGCGCAGGCGCAGAACTTCCTGCGCACCGTCATCGACAACGGCCGTCTGGCCGCGCTGCCCGAGATGGCCGCGCAGTTCCGCGCGCTGGTCAATGCCCGCCGCGGAACCTCGGACGCCGTGATCCAGAGCGCCTTCCCGATCGATGCGGCTGCCCTGGCCGACGTGGTGGTCAGCCTGGAGAAGCGCTTCGGCCGCAAGCTGCATGCGAAGGTCGTGGTCGATCCCTCGCTCATCGGTGGCATTCGCGTCGTCGTCGGCGACGAGGTGCTCGACACCTCCGTCCGGGCCCGTCTGGAACAAATGAAAGTCGCGCTGACGGCGTAAGCCCTCGGCCCATCAAAGAAAGAAGGAAAGAGTCATGCAACTCAATCCCGCTGAAATTTCCGAACTGATCAAGAGCCGCATCGAAGGGCTGGCCGCCAGTGCCGACATCCGCAACCAGGGCACCGTGGTCTCGGTGACCGACGGCATCGTGCGCATCCACGGCCTGTCCGACGTGATGCAGGGCGAAATGCTGGAATTCCCGGCCACCGCCGCCGGCGTGCCCACCTTCGGTCTGGCGCTCAACCTCGAGCGCGATTCCGTCGGTGCGGTGATTCTGGGCGAGTACGAGCACATCTCCGAAGGCGACACCGTCAAGTGCACGGGCCGCATTCTGGAAGTGCCCGTCGGCCCCGAGCTCATCGGCCGCGTGGTCAACGCCCTGGGTCAGCCCATCGACGGCAAGGGCCCGATCAATGCCAAGCTGACCGACGTGATCGAAAAGGTCGCCCCGGGCGTGATCGCACGGAAATCCGTGGACCAGCCGGTGCAGACCGGTCTGAAGTCCATCGACTCCATGGTGCCCGTCGGCCGCGGCCAGCGCGAGCTGATCATTGGTGACCGTCAGACCGGCAAGACGGCTGTCGCCATCGACGCGATCATCAACCAGAAGGGTCAGAACATGACCTGTATCTACGTCGCCATCGGCCAGAAGGCGTCGTCGATCAAGAACGTCGTGCGCGCCCTCGAACAAGCCGGCGCGATGGAATACACCATCGTCGTGGCGGCCTCGGCCTCCGAGTCGGCGGCCATGCAGTACATCGCGGCCTACTCGGGCTGCACCATGGGCGAGTACTTCCGTGACCGTGGCCAGGATGCGCTGATCGTCTACGACGACCTGTCCAAGCAGGCCGTGGCCTACCGCCAGGTCTCCNTGCTGCTGCGCCGTCCGCCGGGCCGCGAAGCCTTCCCGGGCGACATCTTCTACCTCCACAGTCGCCTGCTCGAGCGTGCGGCCCGCGTGAACGCCGACTACGTCGAAGCGTTCACCAAAGGCGAAGTCAAGGGCAAGACCGGCTCGCTGACCGCGCTGCCCATCATCGAGACGCAGGCCGGCGACGTGTCCGCCTTCGTGCCGACCAACGTGATCTCCATCACCGACGGCCAGATCTTCCTGGAAACCAACCTCTTCAACGCCGGCATCCGCCCCGCCATCAACGCGGGTATCTCGGTGTCGCGCGTCGGTGGCGCCGCCCAGACCAAGCTGATCAAGTCGCTCTCCGGCGGCATCCGGACCGACCTCGCGCAGTACCGTGAACTGGCTGCCTTCGCGCAGTTCGCTTCCGACCTCGACGAAGCCACCCGCAAGCAGCTCGACCGCGGTGCGCGCGTGACCGAACTGCTCAAGCAGCCGCAGTACAGCCCGCTGCCCATCTCGCTGATGGCCGCTTCGCTGTACGCGGTGAACAAGGGCTTCCTCGACGACGTGGACGTCAAGAAGGTGCTGCCCTTCGAGCACGGCCTGCATGCCTGGCTCAAGGACAAGCACGCCGCGCTGCTCGCCAAGCTCGAGGCCGACAAGGCCATGGACAAGGATGCCGAAGCCGAACTGAACGCGGCCATCGCGGCGTTCAAGAAGTCCTTCGCCTGAGCCCCGGTTCGCACAGGAGGCTCTCATGGCTGCAGGCAAGGAAATCCGGGGCAAGATCAAATCGGTGGAGAACACCAAGAAGATCACCAAGGCGATGGAGATGGTCGCCGCCTCCAAGATGCGCAAGGCGCAGGATCGCATGCGTGCGGCGCGGCCCTACAGCGAGAAGGTGCGCAACATCGCGGTCAACCTCGGGCAGGCCAACCCCGAGTACGTGCACCCGTTCATGAAGGCGCACGACGTGAAGGCCTCGGGCTTCATCGTCGTGACGACCGACAAGGGCTTGTGCGGCGGCATGAACACCAACGTGCTGCGCTCCGTGACCAACAAGCTGCGTGAAGTGCAGGCGGCGGGTCATCAGGTGCAGACGGTGGCCATCGGCAACAAGGGGCTGGGTTTCCTCAACCGCGTGGGCGCCAAGGTGGTGTCGCACGTGACCCAGCTCGGCGACACGCCGCACCTCGAGAAGCTCATCGGCCCGGTCAAGGTGCTGCTCGATGCCTATGCGAAGGGCGAACTCGCGGCGGTCTATCTCTGCTACACGCGCTTCATCAACACGATGAAGCAGGAGTCGGTGGTCGAGCAGCTGCTGCCGCTGTCGGCGCAAGCCTTGAGCGAGCAGGCACGTGCCGCCGGCGGCGACCACGGCTGGGATTACATCTACGAGCCCGACGCGCAGTCCGTCATCGACGACCTGCTCGTGCGCTACGTCGAAGCCCTGGTGTACCAGGCCGTCGCCGAGAACATGGCGTCCGAGCAGTCGGCCCGCATGGTGGCCATGAAGGCCGCGACCGACAACGCCGGCAACGTGATCAGCGAACTCAAGCTCGTCTACAACAAGACGCGCCAGGCCGGCATCACCAAAGAGCTGTCGGAGATCGTCGCCGGCGCGGCGGCCNGTCTGACCGCCCGCTTCGTCGCTGGAACCCACAGATTCATATTTTTGGAGCGAAACATGGCTCAGGTTGAAGGAAAAATCGTTCAGTGCATCGGCGCTGTGGTCGACGTGGAGTTCCCGCGCGACCAGATGCCCAAGATTTACGACGCACTGAAAATGGAAGGCTCTGCGCTGACCCTCGAAGTGCAGCAGCAGCTCGGTGACGGCGTGGTGCGCACCATTGCGCTGGGTTCGTCCGACGGTCTGCGCCGCGGCATGGTGGTGACCAACACCGAGAACCCCATCACGGTGCCCGTGGGCAAGGCCACGCTGGGCCGCATCATGGACGTGCTCGGCAATCCGATCGACGAGCGCGGTNCGGTCGCGTCCGACCTCACCGCCTCCATCCACCGCAAGGCGCCGTCGTACGACGAGCTCAGCCCCTCGCAGGAACTGCTGGAAACCGGCATCAAGGTGATCGACCTGGTCTGCCCGTTCGCCAAGGGCGGCAAGGTGGGTCTGTTCGGTGGCGCCGGCGTGGGCAAGACCGTGAACATGATGGAGCTCATCAACAACATCGCCAAGGCGCACTCGGGTCTGTCCGTGTTCGCTGGCGTGGGTGAGCGCACCCGTGAGGGCAACGACTTCTACCACGAGATGGCCGACTCCGGCGTGGTGAAGCTCGACAACCTCGCCGAATCGAAGGTGGCGATGGTGTACGGCCAGATGAACGAGCCGCCGGGCAACCGTCTGCGCGTGGCCCTGACCGGTCTGACCATCGCCGAATCCTTCCGCGACGAAGGCCGCGACGTGCTGTTCTTCGTGGACAACATCTACCGTTACACCCTGGCCGGTACCGAAGTGTCCGCGCTGCTGGGCCGCATGCCGTCTGCCGTGGGCTACCAGCCGACGCTGGCCGAGGAAATGGGCCGTCTGCAGGAGCGCATCACCTCCACCAAGGTGGGCTCGATCACTTCCATCCAGGCCGTGTACGTGCCCGCGGACGACCTGACCGACCCCTCGCCGGCCACCACCTTCGCCCACCTGGACTCCACCGTGGTGCTCTCGCGTGACATCGCCGCGCTGGGTATCTACCCCGCCGTCGATCCGCTGGACTCCACCAGCCGCCAGCTCGACCCGCTGGTCGTGGGCCAGGAGCACTACGAAACCGCCCGCGCCGTGCAGGGCACGCTGCAGCGCTACAAGGAACTGCGCGACATCATCGCGATTCTGGGCATGGACGAACTCTCGCCCGAAGACAAGCTGGCCGTGGCCCGCGCGCGCAAGATCCAGCGTTTCCTGTCGCAGCCCTTCCACGTGGCCGAGGTGTTCACCGGCTCGCCCGGCAAGTACGTGCCGCTGGCCGAGACCATCCGGGGCTTCAAGATGATCGTCAACGGCGAGTGCGACCACCTGCCCGAGCAGGCCTTCTACATGGTCGGCACCATCGACGAGGCGTTCGAGAAGGCGAAGAAGGTCGCCTGATGCGAGGCGGGAGCCGCCCAGCGGCTCCGCCTGGCCTTGCGCACCTCAGTCCCTTGTCACAGGAGTCCTTATGAACACCATCCACGTCGACGTGGTGAGCGCCGAAGAGTCGATCTTCTCCGGCGAGGCCCGGTTCGTGGCCCTGCCCGGCGAAGCCGGCGAGCTGGGCATCTACCCGCGCCACACGCCGCTCATCACCCGCATCCGGCCCGGCTCGGTGCGCATCGAGATGGCCGACGGCGGTGAGGAGTTCGTCTTCGTCGCCGGCGGCATTCTCGAAGTGCAGCCCAACTGCGTCACCGTGCTGTCCGATACCGCCATTCGCGGCAAGGACCTCGACGAAGAGAAGGCCAACGCCGCGCGCCGCGAGGCCGAAGAGGCGATCAAGAACGCCAAGAGCGAGATCGACCTCGCGCGCGCCCAGTCTGAACTGGCCGTGCTGGCCGCCCAGATCGCCGCGCTGCGCAAGTACCGCCAGAAGAAGTAAGCCGCTCGAGCGGGCCCGGGTTCCGGGCGCAAACAACACAACGCCCCGTGCAGTCGCCTGCCGGGGCGTTTTGCTTGGCGGTCGCAGGGCGGGTCGAGAACCTGCCGCGATGCCTCAGGGCAACGCTGAACAAGTCCCTCGTGCGCCGCGCATCCTGGCGGCGGGCGGTTTGCTTCGTTGCGGATGCTCGCCATAGCCCCGCTATGGCTGCGCTTTGCGCCTCGCACCCCATCCCGCAGCCAGGCGCGCGCCATCGCGGGGACTTATTCAGCGTCGCCTCAGGGCGCGACGAAGTGCCCGGATTTTCCGCCCAGCTTCTCCCGCAGCCGCACGTCGGTGATGCGCATGCCGCGGTCCACGGCCTTGCACATGTCGTAAATCGTCAGCAGCGCCACCTGCACCGCAATCAGCGCTTCCATTTCCACACCGGTCGGGCCGACGGTTTCGGCCGTGGCCGTGCAGTGCACCGAGGCGCTCGCGGCCTCGGTGGCGGGGTGGAGCTCGAAATCGAGGGCCACGCGGGTGAGCGCGATCGGGTGGCACAGGGGAATCAGGTCGCTGGTTTTCTTGGCCGCCATGATGCCGGCCACACGCGCGATGCCCAGCACATCGCCCTTCTTCGCATGGCCCGAGGCGACCAGGGCGAAGGTTTCGGGCAGCATTTCGATGCGGCCGC
Source organism: Burkholderiaceae bacterium (assembly GCA_013693755.1). Classification (GTDB taxonomy): domain Bacteria; phylum Pseudomonadota; class Gammaproteobacteria; order Burkholderiales; family Burkholderiaceae_C; genus Tibeticola. Next base: position 1,013,169 of record CP059256.1, on the reverse strand, counting down.
TGGCCACGGCCACGCGCCGCGTGGCGGCCTTGGCGCCCACGTCGACCATGTGCGCCTGGCCTTCACGGTCGAAATGGGTCAGCGGGGAAGCGGGGGAGGAGGCATTGGCCATGGGTGCAGCGGAAAAAGCGGCCGTGGCGGCGCGCATTTACAGAACGGTTACGGAGTTCGCGCATCATACGGGCATGTCCGATCTGCGCTTTCGGCTGCGTGCAGCCGGCCTTCATCTTGCCGCGAGTGCCGCCGTGGCGGCGGTCATCGCTGGCGTCGCGTTTGGCCTGTGGTTTCCCGCGCCCTACCGCCAGCTGTCCGACGCACTGCCATTGTTTCTGCTGATCGCCGGGGTGGATCTGGTGCTTGGGCCGTTCGTCACGGGGCTGGTCTTCCGCGCGGCCAAGCCGGCGGCCGAGCGGCGCCGCGATGTGGGCGTGGTCGTGCTGCTGCAGCTGCTCGCGTTGGGCTATGGGGTGTGGGTGCTGCATCTGGCGCGGCCGGTGCACCTGGTGTTCGAGATCGACCGCTTCCGCGTGGTGCACGCGGCCGACGTGCCGNAGGACCTGCTGGCGGCCGCGTCACCGCAATGGCGATCCTTGCCGCTGACAGGCCCGACGCTGATCGCGGCGCGGCCGTTTCGCTCGCCGACCGAATCGGCCGATGCGACGCTGGCGGCGCTGCAAGGCGTGGCCATCGGCGCGCGGCCCGACTTCTGGCAGGACTATGCCGCGGCCGTGCCGCGCGTGCTCGAGCGCGCCACGCCGGTGAGCACGCTGTACGCGCGCTTCCCGAACCAGCGCGCGGCGATCGACGCGGCGGTCGCGCAGACCGGCCGCGGCGCCGACGACCTGCGCAGCCTGCCCCTGGTGTCGCGGGAGCACGCCTGGACGGTGCTGCTCGATGCGCGCAGCGCGCAGCCGCTGGCCTTCCTGCCCCTGGACTCGTTCTGAGGGGCGCCCCGGTAGACGCCCAATAGCCGTCAATAGCCGCCCCAATAGCCCCCTCTCGACGCCCCAGCAACCCCTCACGGCACGCATCCATGAAAAAACCGCCGTTCCCCAGCGCCATCCTGTCGATCGTTGCTGCATGTTTTGTAGCATTGTGGGTGGTCCCGGCTTCCGTCGGGCATGCCCAGTTGCCGGCTCTTGGGGATGGCGCGGCGCTGAGCACCGGTGCCGAGCGTCAGATCGGCGAGCGCATCGCCCGCGAAATCTACGCCGACCCCGACTACCTCGAGGACCCGGTGCTCGACGACTATGTGCGCGGCATCTGGACGCCGCTGCTCGGCGCGGCGCGCCGCCTGGGCGAACTGCCGGCCGAGCTCGACGAGCGCTTTGCCTGGCAGATCCTGCTCGTGCGCGACCGCGCCATCAACGCCTTCGCGCTGCCTGGCGGCTACCTCGGGCTCAACCTCGGGCTCATCGGTGCGGTGGCCAGCCGCGACGAACTCGCCTCGGTGCTGGCGCACGAACTCAGCCACGTCACCCAGCGCCACATCGCCCGCATGCTCGACCGGCAGAACCAGCAGACCCCGCTGCTGCTGGGCGCGATGATCCTCGGCGCGATCGCCGCCAGCAAGAACCCCGACGCCGCCAACGCCGTGCTCGTGGGCGGGCAGGCGCTGGCTGCGCAGCAGCAGCTGAGCTTCTCGCTCGACATGGAGCGTGAGGCCGACCGCGTGGGCTTCGGCGTGATGACCGCGGCGGGCTTCTCGCCGCCGGCCTTCGTGAGCATGTTCGAGAAGCTGCAGCAGGCCTCGCGCCTGAATGACGACGGCAGCTACCCCTACCTGCGCAGCCACCCGCTGACCACCGAGCGCATTGCCGAAATGCGCGCCCGCGNNATCCGGACGACCCCAAACCGCCCCCGGCGCTCACCCCGGCGCACGCCATGGCCGCGGCCCGCGCGCGTGCTCGCCAGCCCCGGTGTGGACGCCTTGCGCGTGTGGGCGCGCGAACCCGAGCGCGCCGACTTCGCCCAGCAGCCGTTGGCCCAGCAGGCCGGCGCGCTCTATGCCGCCGCGCTCGCGCAGCAGCGGCTGGGGATGCGGCAGCGGCCCGGCGCACCGCGCAGAGGCTGGCCGAGCGTGTGGCCGGAGGCGATGCCGAGGCCCGGCGCCAGGCGCGCCTGCTGCAGGCGCAGCTCGCGCTCGCCGCCGGCGACGCAGCGGCGGCCGCCGCGCTGCTCACCCCCGCGAATGCCACGCCAGGCGAGGNCCTTGCCGCGCCCCGAGCGCCTGCTGCGCGCCGAGGCCGACACCGCGCGTGGCGACGCCGCGGGCGCCATCGACCTCCTGCAGCCCTGGCTCAGCGACCATCCGCGCGACGCCCGCGCCTGGCAGCTGCTGGCGGCCGCGGCCCGTGCGCAAGGGCAGGGCCTGCGGGCCCTGCGCGCCGAGGGCGAGGCCCGCGTGGCCGTGCTGGATTACGCCGGCGCACTCGACCGCTTCCGCGCCGGCCAGACGCTGGCGGCGCAAGGCCTGCGCACGCCGGCCGAGCAGATCGAGGCGGCCATCATCGACAGCCGCGCGCGCCAGGTGCAGGCGCAGCTGCGCGAGCAGCTCGCCAACGCCAAAGAGAAACCGTGATCAGGCGGGGCCGATGCCCCGATCTGCCTCAGCGCCGCAGCGCGGCGTCGATCAGCAGGCCCAGCGCCGAATACAGCAGCGAGCCGATCAACGCCGCCATGAACCCGTTCACATGGAAGCCCGCGAGCAGGCTGCCCGCAGCCCAGAACATCAGCGCGTTGATGACGAACAGGAACAACCCCAGCGTCACCAGCGTCACCGGCAGCGTCAGCAGCACCAGGATGGGCCGCAGCACCGCGTTGAGCAGGCCGATCACCAGCGCCGCAATCAGCGCCGAGCCGAAGCCATCCACGCGCACGGCCGGGTACAGGTAAGACACGGCGACCAGCGCCACCGCATACAACGCCCATTTCAGTAGAAGTGCCATGCGCGCCAGCATAGCACCGGCGCGNGGCGGCGGTGCCTCAGCCGCGCAGCGCGCGCCGCCGCGCCACCCAGGCGTGCAGCCCCAGCACGCCCAGCACGCAGGCCACGGCCAGCGCCCAGCGCGCAGCCAGCTGGGCGGTGCTGGGCGCCACGCCATGCGCCGCGCCGAANCACGGGGCGAGCAGCGGCTCGCCGGCGATCATGCGCGCGCCCGTCCAGGCCAGCACCGCCGCGCCGAGGCGGATGATGACCGGGAAACGCTCCACCAGGCGCAGCACCACCGTGCTGCCGAACACCACGATGGGCACGCTCACCGCCAGGCCGATGATGACGAGCTCGATGGCGCCGTGCGCCGCACCGGCCACGCCGAGCACGTTGTCCACGCCCATCAGCGCATCGGCCACCACGATGGTGCGGATCGCGCCCCAGAAACCGGTGGCCTCGCCGACGGCGCCGGCCTCGTCCTCGGCTTCCGAGCTGCCGTCGCCGAGCAACTGGTAGGCAATCCACAGCAGCCCTAGCCCGCCCGCGGCCATCAGGCCCGGAATGCGCAGCAGCCACACCACGCCCACCGTCATCGAGGCGCGCACCACGATGGCGCCCACCGTCCCNCAGACGATGGCCTTGCGCTGCAGGGCCACGGGCAGGCTGCGCGCGGCCAGCGCGATGACGATGGCGTTGTCCCCGGCGAGCACCAGGTCGATGAGGATGATGGCCAGCAGGGTGGACCACCAGGCCGCGGAAAACAGATCCAAGAAAAACTCCAGAGTGCCCCGGCGGCCGGCTGCGAACCCACGCAGACCCACCGGGGCTGCCGATGGTAGCGGCTTGCGCGCCGGGTGCATGCGCCGCGCCGATTCCAGCCCCGGCGTGGGGAATTGCGCCCTGGCCCTACCATTCGCGCACCGAAGGGGAGTAGCGAGCCGGTGCCGCGTGTCCGTCAGGGCCGCACGATGCACCGGCGCAGAGCGCCCGTCAGCACGTCGGCCAAGCGCCGTCCGGGCCCTGCAAGGCACGAGCTTCCCGCAAGACCTTTCGGTGGGCTGTTCCAGCCGGCTGCGTCCAACCGCCCGGGCCACGCGCAATGGGGCCCCTGCCTGCCGCCCGATGCGCGGCGGCGAGGGCTCGTCCAGCGTGGCCGCGGGCGCGGCGTGGCCGGCCCCACCGTGTTCGTTTTCGAGGTCTTGCATGCACACCGTCGCTCCGCTGTGGCTTTGGGCCACGTTCGTTGGCATCGTCGTCGTCGCCCTGTGGGTGGACTTTTCCGTGCTCAAGCGCCAGGGCCCGCGGGAGACGGGCTTTCGCCAGGCGCTGAACTGGTCGCTGGTGTGGGTGGCGGTGAGCCTGGCGTTCAACGGCCTGCTGTGGTGGGCCTTCCTGCAGACCAGCGGCGACGCGGCGTTCGCCACCGNNCGCGCGCTGGAGTTCTTCACCGGCTACCTGCTGGAGAAGAGCCTGGCGGTGGACAACATCTTCGTGTTCCTGATGATCTTCAGCTATTTCGCGGTGCCGCCGGCCTACCAGAAGCGGGTGCTGATGATCGGCGTGCTCGGCGCGATCGCGCTGCGCGCGGTGATGATTCTGGTGGGCGCGTGGCTGCTGGCGCAGTTCCACTGGGTGCTCTACGTGTTCGGCGCGTTCCTGCTGCTCACCGGGGTGAAGATGTGGTTCGCCGCGGGCGAGGAGCCTTCGCTGGACGACAACCCGGCGCTGCGCCTGCTCAAGCGCGTGCTGCCGGTGAGTGCCCACTACGACGGCGAGCGTTTCTGGACGCAGCAGAACGGCGTGCGCATGGCCACGCCGCTGCTGATGGTGGTGGCGCTGGTGGCGCTGACCGACGTGGTGTTCGCGGTGGACTCCATCCCCGCCATCTTCGCCATCACCACCGATCCGTTCATCGTGCTCACCAGCAACGTGTTTGCGGTGCTGGGGCTGCGCGCGATGTACTTCCTGCTCGCCGCGGTGGCCGCGCGTTTTCATTTGCTCAGCTACGGGCTGGCGCTGATTCTGGTGTTCATCGGCACCAAGATGCTGATCGTGGACTTCGTGAAGATTCCCATCGCCGTCTCGCTCGGCGTGGTGCTGACGATTCTCGTCGGCGCCATGCTGCTGAGCCTGCGCGGCGCCAGCACCCGCGCGCAGCCCACCCGCCAGTGAGGGCAAGGCGCAGAGTCCCTCACGCGCCCGAGGGCAAGCCGGCCTGCCTAGAATTGTTACCCTCCCATGGCCGCCATCCACATCACCGACCTCGAGGCCGCCATCAACTGGTGGCGGGCGCGCACCNCTTCGGCCGACGGCGTGACGCTGGCGCCGCCGCTGCGCGCGCTGGCCGAGGTGTATGCGCACATGGCCTGGGCGCGGCGCAGCGAGGTGGAGGAATCGGCGCTCACGNCCCGAGCCTGGGCCGCCTGGCTGGCCTGGTACGACACCACGCCGGACACGCCGTGCATCGCCATCTGCTCCACCAGCCAGGGCGACGCGGTGTGCAAAGGCTGCGGCCGCAGCTTCGACGAGGTGCAGCACTGGCCGGCTTTCTCGCCGGCGGCAAAGCGCGCCGTCTGGCGCCGCATCCGCGCCGAGGGCAGCGCCTGGCGCTTCAACCGCTATGCCGAGCGGGCAGCCGATGGCGGCGAAGTTGCTTCAAAATAAGTAGCGATACCTGACCGGTTGGCGCTGGGGTACGGCGAGAAACCCTCGAAAATTCGCGTCGAGGGGGTCGGGCGCCGTCGGCCCACCCTTCAGGCCACGGGTGACCGCACTGCTCAGAGGGTGTTTCCTAAATGAATCTCTGCGCCAGTCTAGTAGCGAGGATACGCGCTTCGGTGAGCCAGATCCAAGCCACGGGCGCCCAAGTGGAGCGGTCGTGATGGGCGAGGAGGCGACGCGATCGTTCGTTCCAGGCATGAGTGCGCTCCACAACCCAGCGCTTGGCCTGCACCACAAAGCCCGCAGGAGCCTCCTCGGGCCAAAGCGGCTGCTGGGCGGTTTGCCACGTCCCCGTACTGCGGTTGCCGGGATGACGCACGATGTGCACCGCAATGCCGTGGGTGAGCTCGATCGCTTGGGCGCTGCGCCCGCCATAGGCTGCGTCGGCATACAACGTCTGCAGGGTCGGCGCCTTGGCGCTGGCGGCAGCCACCACCGCAGCGGCCGCATCGCGATCCTGCACGCTGGCGGCCGTGACGCTCACGGCCAGCAGCAAGCCCAGGGTATCGACCACCAGATGGCGCTTGCGGCCCTTGACCTTCTTGCCCGCGTCAAAGCCGCTGGGGCCGCCTTGGGGCGTGCTGCGCGTGCTCTGCGCATCGATGATGGCGGCCGTGGGCATGGGGCTGCGTCCCATGCGCGCTCGCCACTGCTGGCGCAGCCGATCGTGCATGGCCTCGAACACCCCAGAATGCGCCCAGCCGCGAAAGGCCTTGTACACCGCGCGCCAGGGCGGGAACACCTCCTTGGGCAACAGCCGCCAGGCGCAGCCCGTACGCACGACGTACAGGCAGGCGTTGAGCAGCAGCCGGCGCTCATGCCGCGGCGGCGCACCGCGCCCACCCTGGCGCTCAAACAGATCGGCCAGCAGCGCCCACTCGGCATCGGTCAGATCGGTGTTCATGCCGCTTGTGCCGTCTGCGCGCCGGTGCAGCGCCTGGTAGCCCACGCGCGAGCGTGCACCACTACCACTGGCCGCGCGCTCAGCGCTCTTGCGCTGCGCGCGCACGCGCTTGACGCCGGCCTCGCGCAAGGCCTTGCGCACGGTGGCCGAGCACACGCTCAGCGCACTGCGGTGGTTGAACTCCCGGGTGAGTTCGTCCAACGAGCAGCGCGGCATCTGCGTGGCAATCTCCACCAGCACCGCGTGGTGCTCGGGCCCAATGAGCGGTTTGCGTCCTGGGCGCCGCCCGCTGCGCTGTCGTTGCACTTGCTCCATTGCTCACCTCCTGCGTTGCGCCATTCACTTCGGCGTCCTGAAGGATTTAACGCATGGGAGATTGATTTGGGATACACCCTCTCAGAGGCTGAGCGGGAATTGCGGCGTCGAGGCGCGCATGACCAATTTCCGCGCAGCCTCTCACTTCCAGCGCGTGAGCGCCAGTTCCACATGCTGCGCCGCGTCGGAAACGGCGAGGGTGCCTTCCTGCACCGTGGCCTGCAGTTGCATGCTGCGCTGCGCGAGCGTGGCGAGCTCGCGCACACCGGCGGCGTCGAGCCGCCAGACCTGCAGCTTGTCGAGCCGCGACAGCTTGCCCTCGATGCCGCGCCACCACACCTCGGCCGCGTGCGAGAAGGCGTAGACCAGGACCGCATCGGCCTTCTGGCAGGCCTTGGCCAGCGGCTTGTCCTCGGGCTGGCCGACCTCGATCCACAGCCGCTTGCGGCCGGTGAAGTCGGTCAGNGAGACGTCGGGGTCGTCGGGGTCGGACAGGCCCGCGCCGAAGCCCAGCGTGCCGTCGCCCTGGCACAGCGCCTGCAGCTGCCATGCGTTGAGCGCCAGCGCGGCCAGTCGCACCATCATGCGCTCGTCCGTCTCGCTGGGGTGGCGCGCGAGGGTGAGTGCATGGTCGGCGTAGTAGCCGTGGTCGATGTCGGCCACCGCAAGGTTCGCCTTGAAGACCGTGGATTTGAGCGCCATGGCAGACTCAGCAGTTCAAAAAAGGAGCAACAACTCACCGGTTGGTGCTGGGGTGCGGCGAATTTTGGCAAGAAACCGGCCGGATGGGGCTGCCGCGGCCCACGCCGGCGCCGTAGCCAGGTCGTCAGACCCGCCGCGCCAGCTCGGCCGCCTTGCCCACGTAGAGCGCGGGCGTGAGCGCGAGCAGCCGCGTCTTCTCCGCCTCGGGGATGTCGAGCGAGCGGATCAGCGCATGCAGCGCCTCGGCGGTGACGGTCTTGCCGCGCGTGACTTCCTTGAGCTTCTCGTAGGCGCCGGGCACGCCGAAGCGGCGCATCACCGTCTGGATGGGCTCGGCCAGCACCTCCCACGAGGCGTCGAGGTCGGCGGCCAGCGCCTCCTCGTTGAGTTCGAGCTTGTTCAGCCCCACCAGCAGCGACTGGTAGGCCAGCACCGCATAGCCCAGCGCCACGCCCATGTTGCGCAGCACGGTGGAATCGGTCAGGTCGCGCTGCCAGCGCGAGATGGGCAGCTTCTCGCTCAGGTGGCGCAGCAGCGCGTTGGCCAGGCCCAGGTTGCCCTCGGCGTTCTCGAAGTCGATCGGGTTGACCTTGTGCGGCATGGTGGAGGAGCCGATCTCNCCGGCCTTGAGCTTCTGCTTGAAATAGCCCAGGCTCACATAGCCCCAGATGTCGCGCGCGAGGTCGATCAGGATGGTGTCGGCGCGCGCCACCGCATCGAACAGCTCGGCCATGTAGTCGTGCGGCTCGATCTGGATGCTGTAGGGCTGGAACGACAGCCCCAGCCCCAGCGGCTCGGGCGTCTCCACCACCTTGCGGCTGAAGGCCTCCCAGTCGAACGCCGGCCAGGCCGCCAGGTGCGCGTTGTAGTTGCCCACCGCGCCGTTCATCTTGGCCAGGATCTTCACGCCCGCGATGCGCTCGATGGCCGCATGCAGCCGCACCGCCACGTTGGCCAGCTCCTTGCCCACGGTGGTGGGGCTGGCCGTCTGGCCGTGGGTGCGGCTGAGCATGGGCACCTCGGCGTAGGCGTGCGCCATCTCGCGCAGCTTGAGCAGCACGCGGTCGAGCGCGGGCAGCAGCACCAGATCGCGCGCGCAGCGCAGTTGCAGCGCGTGCGCGGTGTTGTTGATGTCCTCGCTGGTGCAGGCGAAATGCACGAACTCCGCGGCATGCTCCAGCTCGGGCCGCGCCTCGAACTTGGACTTCAGCCAGTACTCCACCGCCTTCACATCGTGGTTGGTGGTCTTCTCGATCTCCTTGATGGCCAGCGCATCGGCCGTCGAGAAATGCTTGACCAGCCCCAGCAGATAGGTGCGCGCTCCCGGCGACAGCGGCTTGAACTCGGCAAAACCGGCGTCGGACAGCGCAATGAACCACGCCACCTCCACCTGCACGCGGCGGTGCATGTAGCCTTGCTCGCTCATGAGCGGGCGCAGGGCAGAGAGCTTTTCGGCATAGCGGCCGTCCAGCGGCGACAAAGCGGTCACGGGTTGCAGGTTCATGGGGTCCGATTGTAGGGAGTCGGGCGCCCCCGCCGGCTCCGGGCGGGCACGGCGCAGGCACGCGGTTTGCGTGTCCGCCGCGAAAACCGCCCCGTCAGCCCGGCGCAGGCTCGGTCGATAGAATGACCTGAACCGTCAGCCGCGGCACGGCCCCGGCGCCGAAACCAACTAAGCAGCCAACGACATGAAACTCATCGGAGCCCTCACCAGCCCCTACGTGCGCAAGGTGCGCGTCGTCATGGCCGAAAAGAAGCTCGACTACCAGCTCGTCACCGAAGACGTCTGGTCGGCCGACACCCGCATCGCCGACTACAACCCGCTGGGCAAAGTGCCCTGCCTCGTCATGGAAGGCGGCGAGGCGGTGTTCGACTCGCGCGTCATCGTCGAATACCTCGACACCCTCTCCNCCGTGGGCAAGCTCATCCCCGCCACCGGGCGCGAGCGCGCCGAGGTCAAGACCTGGGAAGCGCTGGCCGACGGCGTGATGGACGCCGCCATCCTCGCGCGCCTCGAAGCCACCTGGCCCGGCCGCGCCGAAGGCGAGCGCAGCGCCGCCTGGATCGCGCGCCAGCTCGACAAGGTGCGCGCCGCGCTCAAGTCCATGAGCCAGGGCCTGGGCGACAAGCCTTTCTGCAGCGGCATCCACCTGAGCCTGTCCGACATCGCCGTGGGCTGCGCGCTGGGCTACCTCGACTTCCGCTTCCCCGACATCGCCTGGCGCGACGACCACCCCAACCTGCACAAGCTCTACGACAAGCTGATGCAGCGCCAGAGCTTCATCGACAGCCGGCCGCCGGGCTGAGGCGCGGGCCGCGGCGCTTCCCCTATCCCCGCCCCTTTCCCCCGCCGGGGCGGAAAGGGGAGCCCGATTTTGTTGTTGGTCTCTGGCTACGCTTCTACGGCGCGGGGCGTCGCGTTGCGTTTCTTCGCGCCCGGATCGGTAAGCCACCCGTCGTAGTGACCTCGCACGCGTGGGCACGCCGCAAGCGAGCGCTGGCGCGGGTAATAGTTCAGTTTAGACGGCAGTGGTTACACTTTCGTCGTCACGCATCACAGGCAAGGAAGAAATGGCCGACATAGACTTCATCACCTATTCAGGGAGATCAACATGGATGGCTACCATGACCTGCCCCCATTGACCGTACCAGCTGATTGGAGAAGTCCGGGGTTAAGGTTAATCGAAATTATGTTTCTGCCCACTGCCAGCAGCACCGCCAGCGCGCTGGCGGTGCTGCTGGGCGAATCGTGCCGGCGGGATGCGTCCCAGACTGCTGTGCGGCCTGACCTCGTTGTAATCCCGCCGCCAATGTGCAATGCACTCCGGGCCTGTGACAACGATTCAAACCACTGCTCGTTGAGGCACTCATCCCTGAATTTGCCGTTGAAGCTCTCGATGTAGCCGTTTTGCATCGGCTTGCCCGGCTCAATCAGGATGTGCCGAATCCCGTTCTTGTGCGTCCAGGCCAGGAACGCCCGACTGGTGAACTCCGGGCCGTTGTCCGTTCGCACCGCTGCCGGGTAGCCGCGAAACCGTGCCACCTGGTCGAGCACGCGGGTGACGTACTGGCCCGAGATGCCGTAGTCCACCGCTATCTCGACCGACTCCTTGCTGAAATCGTCCACCACCGTCAGGCACTTGATGCGCCGGCCGCTGGAGAGGCTGTCCGAGACGAAATCCATGCTCAACACCTCGTTGATGTTCCTGGCCAGTTGCAGCGGCACGCGCTCCTGCGTTGGCCGTTTGGCTTTGCGGCGCTGCTTCACCGTCAGGTTGGCCTGCCGGTACAGCCGGTAGATGCGCTTGTGGTTCACCCTGGAAACTGCTCGCGCAGCATGTCGTGGATGCGCCGGTAGCCAAACCGGCGGCGCACCAGGGCCGTTTGCCGAATCTGTTCACCCAGGGTGGCGTTGAGCTCGCTGGGCTGCGGTGGGTGGCGGTAGCTGTCTCGGGATAGCCCCACAAGGCGGCAGGCGTGCCGCTCCGAGAGGTGATGCTGCTCAATCATCTGTCGGATGGCGTCGCGCCGCGCCTGTGGGGCTAACGCTTTACCCCGAAGACGCTCTTCAAGGCATGGATGTCCAGGTGGGCCTCGGCCAGCAGCCGCTTGAGCTTGGCGTTCTCACTCTCGAGCTCGCGCAGGCGCTGGGCCTCGGAGACCTGCATGCCGCCGAACTTGGCGCGCCATTTGTAGAAGGTGGCCTGGCTGAAGCCGCCGCTGCGGCACAACTCGGGGATGCCCATGCCGGCCTCGGCCTGTCGCAAGAAGCCAATGATTTGTTCGTCGCTGAACCTGCTCTTCTTCATGTCCGTCATTCTCCTGGGTTGACGGACTTCTCTCGTTTACCATGGTACGGCTGGCGGGGGCAGGTCAACCAGGCCGTCTGTAATGCCCTCGCAAAGAAGAAGAATGACAAGGCGCTTCTTGTGCTGTCTACGCCTGGTGGCGACCCTCACGCCGGGTTTCGGANNTCGCGCGCGCTACAACATAACTTTTCCAGTTTTGACGCTCTTGTTCCGAGGTACTGCAAGAGCGCAGGCACTCTGCTGGTGGTTGGCGCATCCGCTCTTNTTTTGGACGACATGAGCGAGTTGNGACCGCTCGACATCCAAGTCAGAAAAAGTGACGAGATCATGGGCAGAAACTCTGGTTTGGACATCCTGCAGGCTGTGAGCTACCTTCAGAACCATGCCATGGGCGCCTTCCGTGCAAATCTGGTCGAACTTACACAGGCAGGGCTGTCGACCCGAGTAGCCTCTGACATCTGTACAAAACTGACAACAGGCCTGTTCGAGCCGATCTTTGCTCAGATAGATCCCATGAAGCTGGCGGAAATGCAGCGGGCGACTGAGATTGCCTTCGCGTATGGTCAGCGTCTCAACGAGAGGAGCAAAAACCTTCGAGCCGACGGCCTTGCCAGACTTGTAACGGGCTACCCGTCGCACGGGTTTGTGATTGATCGAAAAGAGGCAAGAACTATTTTTATCACCGTGCATCAGCCAAAGGGATTGCTATCAGAATGGAGCAAGGCACTGCATGCACATATGGAGAAAAACACCTACTCCACGTCGCCAGAAGTGCATTTATTATCTGTCGCAAACTTTGACCAAGGGGTGCCACATGAAGATCCATCAGACACCGGAAGTGGTCCACAGGGCTCTCAGACAGGCGGCGCAGAGATCAGCGGAAATCAGCAGGATGTCTCAGCGACAGCAGCCGACAAAGAATGATCTCCCGACGACGCGGCCAAGCAATGATCTTCCAGTAAAGCTCAAGGAACTCTTGAACGCATGAAAACAACCCGCATCAAGCGGGCTGTTTTCATTTCGCCATTGTCTCCGACATCACCACGATGTCTTCCAGCCCAACCCGTCCCTGCCGGGCGATACCGGGGGCGAGGTGTAAGCGCTGCACGTACCTACGCACGCCTGCGGCGACCACCCCGCGACGACGCGACCCCGCGTCGTCACCCCCGCGCACCTCATACACCCCCAGCTTCCGATGCAAGGGCGACTCGTCGGCGATGAAGATGAAGCTCGGCGCGTCAGGCTGCAGGTTGGTGAGCGTCACCGGCTCGAAACCCGGCGCGCAGCAGGTGTCGGCCGGGGCCAGCGTGAAGCGCTGCCCGGCCACCTCGACGCGCGCGCTGCCTTCGATCAGGTGAAACACCTGCGCGGGTGAGCGTGCGGGCAGGGCCAGCGTCTGGCCCGGGCGCAGCAGCAGGGCGTAGAAGCCCAGAATGGCCTGGGCGTCGGCGCCGGTTTCGGGGTTGACGTAGGTGACCTGGACGGCTTCGTCGCCGCTTGGCTCGGCCGCCAGCTGCAGCAAGGCCTCGCGCACCTCGGCCCAGGGGTAGCGCAGCAGCGGGAAGGGCTTGTCGCTGCGGGTGAACACGGGGCTGGGCGCGATGCCCGCGCGCCGCCAGCGGTGTTCGCCGTGCTCGGGCCGTACGGCCTGGCGGGTGCCGGGCACGACGTAAGANGCCTCCATGTAGTACACCAGCGGCAGGTCGAGCACGTCGAGCCAGACCACGGGGGCGTCGCCATCGTGGCCGTGCTCGTGCCACAAGCCGGTGGGCGTGAGGATGAGGTCGCCGCGCTGCATCGGGCATTTTTCGCCCTCGACCGTGGTCCAGGCCCCNTCGCCCTCGACGACCATGCGCACCGCATTGGGCGTGTGGCGGTGGCTGGGNGCCCATTCGCCGGGCAGCAGCAGCTGCATGCCCAGGTACATCGCGGCGCTGGCCTGCATCTTCTCAAGCCCGTGGCCGGGGTTGGCCAGCACCAGCACGCGGCGCTCGGCCTTCTCGATGGGCGTGAGTTCGCCCGCGCGCATCAGCAGCGGGCGCAGCGCCGCATACGCCCAGTGCACCGGCTGGGTGCGGCGGGCCGGCACATGCGGCGGCAGCACCGCGCGCAGGCTGGGCCACAGCGGCACCAGGTGGCGTGCGGTGAGGGCCTCGCGGTAGTCGGCGGGCAGGTCTTCGAGGCGTCCGAGTTCGGGTTCCATGGCGGTTCGGGGCGGTGGGTGGACGAAGATCAGCCCTGCTGCAGGCAGTTGTCGAGCCGCCAGCCGTAGAGCCATTCGAGGGCGTCGTAGAAACGCGGTTGCGGGCGGTCCTTCCACATCTGGTTGCGGATCAGCCGCTCCACACCGGTGGCATGGTAGATGCGCCCCATCTCGCGGCTGGAGAGCACGATGCGCCCGGTGCGCGCCACGCGGTTCTTCTGGTAGAGCGCCAGGGCCGCGGGCCAGTCGTGCTCGCACGCGCGCAGCGCCTGCCCGAGCGTGACGGCGTCTTCCATCGCCATGCAGGCGCCCTGGGCCATGTACTGGGTGGTGGGGTGGGCGGCGTCGCCGAGCAGGGTGACGCGGCCAAAGGTCCAGTTCTCGATCGGGTCCTTGTCCGCGGTGGCCCAGCGGCGCCAGCTTCTGGGCAGCTCGATCAGCTGGCGCGCCTGCGCGCAAATGCCCTGGAAGTAGCTCTCCACCTCGGCCTTGCTGCCTTCGCGCACGCCCCATTCCTCGGTCTCGCGGCTGTGGAAGGTGACGACCACGTTGTATTGCTCGCCGCCGCGTAGCGGGTAGTGCACCAAGTGGCATTTGGGGCCGGCCCAGAGGCTCGCGGCATTCCACTGCAGGTCNGGCGGGAAGTCGGCCTTGTCCACCACGGCGCGGTAGACCACATGGCCGGTGACGCGGTGCGGATCGCCCACGTACTGCTGGCGCACGACGGACTTGACGCCGTCGGCGCCGATGAGCGCCTGGCCCGTCCAGCGCCGGCCGTGCTGGTCGATGCCGGTGACGGTGCCCGCGGCCGCGTCCTGTTCGATGCGCTCGACCCGGGTGGCCGTGTGAAAGGCCACGCGGCCGCTGGCCTGCGCGCCTTCGAGCAGCGAGAGGTGCACGTCGGCGCGGTGGATGACGGCATAGGGGTTGCCAAAGCGCGCGCGGAAGGCTTCGCCGGTTTCGATGCGGCCCACCAGCGAGGCGTCCACCGCGTCGTGCATGACCATGCAGTCGGTGTAGACGGCGCGCGCACGNGCCTGCGGCCCTACGCCGAGCGCATCGAACGCGGCAAAGGCATTGGGGCCGAGCTGAATGCCCGCGCCGATCTCGCCCAGCTCGGCGGCCTGCTCCAGCACCAGCACTTCATAGCCCTGGCGCACCAGCGCCAGCGCCGCGGCCAGCCCGCCAATGCCGCCGCCGGCCACCAGCACGGGCAGCGCCGAGGGCGAAGAGGTGGCGCGGGCGGCGGGGTTGGCGGCAAGGGTCACGGCTGCACTCCAATTAATATGCATGCATATTAAAGCGAATGCCCGCGGAACGCAATCGGCGGGTGCCCTGCGTGCGCGGACGGGCTCGAGGGGCCGCCTTCTACAATCGCGGACCTCACATCCGAAGTCGTGCATCCCCGGCCGCAGCCGGTGCGTTCACGACGGCTAGTCTGCTGGAATGCCTGTGCTCGACCGTCTCGCGGTGTTGCCGCAATACCTTNTGCCCAAACGTGCTCTCACGGCGCTGGCCGGCTGGGCCGCGCAGGCGACGGCGCAGCCCTGGACGCGCCGCGCGATCGGCTGGTTCATTCGCCGCTACCGCGTGGACATGAGCGAGGCCGCGGTGAGCGACCCCGCGGCCTACGCGAGCTTCAACGACTTCTTCACCCGCGCGCTCAAGCCCGGAGCGCGTCCGCTCGCCGCCAGCCCCTGGGTGTGCCCGGTGGACGGCGCGGTCAGCCAGTGCGGGCCGATCGAGGGCGGGCAGATCTTCCAGGCCAAGNGGCACCACTACAGCGCGCAGGCGCTGCTCGGCGGCGACCCGGCGCTGGCGGCACAGTTCGACGGCGGCGCCTTTGCCACGCTGTACCTGAGCCCGCGCGACTACCACCGCATCCACATGCCGTGCGCGNGGCGGCTGCTGCGCATGATTCACGTGCCCGGCGCGCTGTTTTCGGTCAACCCGACCACGGCGCGCGGCGTGCCGGGGCTGTTCGCGCGCAACGAGCGCGTGGTCTGCGTGTTCGAGACGTTCGACGGTNCGCTGGCGCTGGTGCTGGTGGGCGCGACCATCGTGGGCAGCATGGCCACGGTCTGGCACGGGGTGGTGACGCCGCCGCGCCAGGGTCACTTACGCGAGTGGCGCTACGACACGCAGAACCTGCGGCTGGCGCAGGGCGAGGAGATGGGGCGGTTTCAGCTCGGCTCCACCGTCATCGTGCTGTGGCCGCGCGACACGGCCCGCCTCAACCCCGACTGGACCCCGGCGCGGCCCGTGCGTCTGGGCGAGGCGATGGCCACGCGCTGGCGCTGAACACACCCCACCCCGTTTTTGGAGAAACCGCATGACCACCCTCGGCACCNCCCTGTCCCCCTCGGCCACGCGCGTGCTGCTGCTCGGCGCCGGTGAGCTGGGCAAGGAAGTCATCATCGCGCTGCAACGCCTGGGCGTGGAGACGATCGCGGCCGACCGCTACGAGCATGCGCCGGGCCAGCAGGTGGCGCACCACGCCCGCACCCTGGTGATGAGCGATCCCGCGCAGCTCAAGGCGCTGATCGAAGCCGAGCGCCCGCAGCTCGTGGTGCCGGAGATCGAGGCCATCGCCACGCCCATGCTCGAGCAGCTCGAGGCCGAAGGGGTGGTGACGGTGATTCCCACCGNNCGCGCGGCCCGCCTGACCATGGACCGCGAAGGCATCCGCCGCCTGGCGGCCGAGACCCTGGGCCTGCCGACCAGCCCCTACCGGTTCTGCGACTCGCTGGCCGAGCTGCAGGCCGCCATCGACGCGGGCATCGGCTATCCGTGCATCGTCAAGCCGGTGATGAGCAGCTCGGGCAAGGGCCAGAGCAGGATCGACGGCCCGGCCGACGTGCAGAAAGCCTGGGACTACGCCATGGCCGGCGGCCGGGTGAGCCATGGCCGCGTGATCGTCGAGGGCTTCATCGATTTCGACTACGAAATCACCCAGCTCACCGTGCGGGCGCGGGGCGCAGATGGCGCGGTCGAGACGCATTTCTGCGACCCCATCGGCCATGTGCAGGTGCGCGGCGACTATGTGGAGAGCTGGCAACCGATGGCCATGCACCCCGCCGCGCTGGAGAAGGCGCGGCACATCGCGAGGACGGTGACGGGCAACCTCGGCGGGCTGGGGCTGTTCGGCGTCGAGTTGTTCGTCAAGGGCGAGCAGGTCTGGTTCGGCGAGGTGAGCCCGCGCCCGCACGACACCGGCCTGGTCACGCTGTGCACCCAGCACCAGAGCGAGTTCGAGCTGCACGCCCGCGCCATCCTGGGTCTGCCGGTGGACACGAGCCTGCGCAACCCGGGCGCGAGCGCGGTGATCTACGGCGGCATCGACGCCCAGGGCATTGTGTTCGACGGGGTGGACGCGGCCTTGCGCGTGCCGGGCACGGACCTGCGCCTGTTCGGCAAGCCCGAGAGCTTCGAGCGCCGCCGCATGGGCGTGGCCCTGGCCCATGCCGAGGACGTGGAGACCGCGCGGGCCCGAGCCAAGCTCGCGGCCTCCAAAGTGCGCCCACGCGCCGCCTGAGCGCGCACTTTCGAGAAAAATACCCGGCACCCCAGCGTCAACCGGTCATGGGGTGCTACTGAAAACGTAGCAAACCGAGGGGCTGGGTACTGATCATCCTAAATCCGGCAGTTGAGCATGGTCGAGCGGGCCGTCATCGGGTGGGCAGGCAAGGCGCAAACCGCAGCAATGGCCGGTGCCATTGCGAGGATTTGCAACGCCGCCTGCACGCCCGAGGGCGGCTCGATCGGCCATGCAGCGCACTCACCCAGAAGGTGAACGTCAGCCAGCACAGAAAATTCTTTGAAAACAAAGGCTTGTAAGCAAAGACGAGCGGTCAACTGCCGGATTTAGGATCATTCGTGCCGCAGCGCGTCGATCGGGTCCAGCCGCGCGGCGCGCCGGGCCGGGAAGTAGCCGAACAGCACGCCAATCGCCGCCGAGAAGGCGAAGGCCAGCAGGTTGATGCCGGGGTTGAACAGGTAGGGGATGCCCATCACCGCGGCAATGCCCACCGAGGCCGCCGTGGCCAGCACGATGCCCACGATGCCACCCAGCGAGGCGAGCACCACCGCCTCGATGAGGAACTGCAGCAGCACCTCGCGCTCGAGCGCGCCGATAGCCAGGCGCAGGCCGATCTCGCGGGTGCGCTCGGTCACGCTCACCAGCATGATGTTCATGATGCCGATGCCGCCCACGAGCAGGCTCACTGCCGCCACTGCGCCGAGCAGCAGCGTCATGATGCGTGTGGTGCCCGACATGGTGTCGGCGAGCTGCTTGGTGTCGAGGATGTTGAAGTTGTCCTCCTCCCCGTCGGCGAGCTTGCGTCGCTCGCGCAGCAGCTGCGTGAGCGCGCTCTTGACGCGGGCAGGGTCGGCGTCGTCGCGCATGGAGACGAGAATGGTGTTGACCCGCGTGTTGCCAGTGATGCGCCGCTGCAGCGTGCGGATGGGCAGCACCACCACGTCGTCCTGGTCGTTGCCGAAGGCGCCCTGGCCCTTGCTGGCGAGCACGCCAACGATCTCGCACGACATGCGGCGGATGCGCAGCTGCTGGCCGATCACGTCGCCGCCGCCGAACAGTTCGCGCCGGATGGTCTCGCCGATCCAGCACACCGCTGCGCCCGCGCGGGTCTCGCTGTCGGAGAACGGCCGGCCCGAAGACAGCGTCCAGTTCCCCACGGTGAGCCAGTCGTCGGTGGTGCCGACGATGCCGGTGCTCCAGTTGCGGCCGTTGGCCACCACGGTGGCACCGGTGCGCGACTCGGGCGCCACCGCGGCCACGCCGGTGATCTGGTTGGCGATGGCCTCGGCGTCATCCTCGCGGAACGCCGGCGCGCCGGCCGCGCCCNNCCGACCCATGCGCTGCCCGGGGCGGATCTGCAGCAGGTTGGTGCCCAGGCTGGAGATCTGGCTCTGCACCGCCGCCGTCGCGCCGTTGCCCAGCGTGACCATGGTGATGACGGCGCTCACCCCGATGACGATGCCCAGCACCGTCAGGAACGAACGCAGCAGATTGCGCCGGATCGAGCGCAAGGCCAGCAGCAGCGTGTTNGAGCCACATCAGCCAGCCTCCGTGGCCGCGGCCGGCGCGCCAACGCGCGTGGGCTGCGGGTTGCGCGTGTCGCTCTGGATCTGCCCGTCCCGGAAGTGCACCATGCGGTGCGCCCAGGCGGCCATGTCGGGCTCGTGCGTGACCATCAGAATGGTGATGCCGCGCTCGGCGTTGAGCCGCGCCAGCAGCGCCATGATCTCCTGGCTGCGCGCGGTGTCGAGGTTGCCGGTGGGTTCGTCGGCCAGCAGCACCGCGGGCTGGGTCACGATGGCGCGCGCGATCGCCACGCGCTGCTGCTGCCCGCCCGAGNNTTCACCCGGCGTGTGGTGCTCCCAGCCGGCCAGGCCCACCTCGGTCAGCGCGGCCGCAGCCGCCGCATGCCGTTCGCGCGCGGGCATGCCGCGGTAGATCAGCGGCAGCTCCACGTTCTCCTGCGCCGAGGTGCGCGCCAGCAGGTTGAAGCCCTGGAACACGAAGCCCAGAAAGCGCCGGCGCAGCAGCGCGCGGCCGTCGCGGTCCAGCGTCTCCACGTGAATGCCTTGCAGCAGGTACTCGCCGGCGGTGGGGCGGTCCAGGCAGCCCAGCATGTTGAGCGCGGTGGACTTACCCGAGCCACTCGGCCCCATGATGGCGACGAACTCGCCGGCGCGGATGTCGAGGTCGATGCCCTTGAGCGCATGAAAGGCGGTGGCCCCTTCGCCATAGACCTTGGTCACGCCGCGCAGCCGGATCAGCGGCTGCACCTCGCCCTGCGCCACCGGCGCGGGGCCGGGCGCGGTGCCGGCACTCATTTCGCCGCCCCCGAACGCTGGTCCACGATCACCGCCATGCCCTCCTTCAGGTCGGCGCCACTGACTTCGGTCATGCGGCCGTCGCTGATGCCCACCGTCACCTTCACCGCCACCGGCTGGCGTTCNTCCAGCACCCAGATGCGGCGCTCGGCGTTGGGGCCGCGGCGGTTCTCGGTGCCGGGCTTCTTCGGCCCGGTGGAGGGCATGCGCGGCATCAGCATGGAGGTCACGCCCCCGCCGCTGCTGGCGCCGGCCTTGCCCGCGGCCTGCGCGGTGTCGGGGTTGAAGCGCAGCGCGGTGTTGGGCACCACCAGCACGTTGTCGCGCTCGGTGGCGATGATGGTGGCCGCCGCCGTCATGCCCGGGCGCAGCGACAGGTCGCGGTTGTTCACCTCCAGCCGCGTGGGGTAGGTGATGACGTTGTCGGTCTTGGTCGAGCCGTAGGCCACGCGGGTGACGGTGGCCGGGTAGCGGCGTGACGGATAGGACGCCACGGTGAAGTAGGCCTTCTGCCCGTCCTGCACGTTGCCCACGTCGGCCTCGTCGAGTGCAAGGTCCACCTGCACCTGCGCCAGGTCCTCGGCCAGCGAGAACAACGTCACCGCCTGCAGCGAGGCCGCCACCGCGTTGCCCGGCTCCACCGAGCGCGAGAGCACCACGCCGTTGATGGGCGAGACGATGGAGGCCTTGGAGAGGTTGGTCTGGTCGGTGGCGAGCTGCGCCTGCGCCTGGGCCACGGCCGCCTCGGCGCTGTCGATGCCGGCCACCGCGCGGGCCACGGCGGCGCGCGCGCTGTCGAGCTCCGCCGCCGAAGGTACCTGCCCGCCGGAAAGCCGCGCCACCTCCTCCAGCCGCGCAAGGTTGGCGCGGGCCTCGGCCGCCGTGGCCTTGGCCTGCTCGCGCGAGCCTGCGCGNGCCTGCAGCGCCGCCTGCGAGCGCTTGACCTGGTCGCTGAGCTTGGCGGTGTCGAGCAGCACCAGCACCTGGCCCTTCTTCACCCGGTCGTTCACATCCACGAACACCTGCTTCACGGTGCCCGAGAGCTCGCTGCCAATGTTCACCGTGCGCGTGGGCACCACCGTGCCGTTGGCCGACACGGTGAGCGTGAGCTTGCCGCGCTTGAGCGGCTCGGTCACGTAGCGCGGCGCGGCCTGCGCCTGCTCGCGCGCCTTCCACCACCAGCCGGCGGCGCCGGCGGCCGCCAGCAGCACCACGCCGACCCACAGGCCGGTGCGCTGCCACCAGCGGCGCTTGCTGGCACCCAGCAGCGCCGCCATGTCGGGCGCGGTGGACGTCGGGGGCTCGGGGGCATGTCGGTGCTCATGGCAAATGGGCTCAGGAAGAAGCTGGAGGAGTCGGGGCGGCGTCGGCGCGGCTGGCGGGGCTGCCGGGTTCGGCGGCGCTGGCGTCGGGCGACCAGCCGCCGCCGAGCGCCTGCATCAGCCGGACCTGGTCGGCCAGCAGGGTGGCGCGCTGCACCTCCACCGCGTCCTGGGTGGAAAGCGTGGCACGCTGGGCGTCGAGCACGGTGCGGAAGTCAATCACGCCGCTGCGGAAGCGGACCTGCGCCATCAGCTCCGCATTGCGCGCGGCGGTGGCGGCGGCCTGCAGGTGCTGCAGCCGCTCGGCGTCCTGGCGCAGCGCCAGCAGCGCGTTCTCCACGTCCTTGAGGGCGGCGAGCACCGTGCCCGTCCACTGCGCCCGGCTCTGCTCCAGCGCGGCGGCNCTGCGCGCGCTGCTGCGCGGCCAGCGCGCCGCCGTCGAACAGGGCACGGCCAGACTCGCCAGCAGCGCGTTGGCCACCGAGCCATCGAGCAGGCTGCCCAGCGTGAGCGAACGCAGCCCCAGCGACGCGCTCAGCGACACGCTGGGCCAGCGCGCCGCGGCCGCCTGGTCCAGCCGCGCCAGCGCCGCCTGCACCCGCGCCTCGGCCGCGCGCACGTCGGGGCGCTGGCGCAGCACCTCGGCCGGCGCGGCCCGTGCGGGCGCGGTNGGACGCCTGGGGCAGCGGCGCGGGGGCAGCAGCGTCTCGCGCAGGGCCGCGGGCGGCTGGCCGCTGAGCACGGCCAGCGCATGCACGTCCTGCCCGATGGCGGTGCGCAGCGCCACCATGGCCGCCGCCGTCTGCTCCACGGCCTGCGTGGCCTGTTCCAGGTCCAGCGAGGAGGCCAGCCCCGCCTGCACCCGCCAGGCGGTGAGCGCGCGGGTGGACTGCTGGGCCGCGAGGTTGCGCTCGGCAATCTCCAGCCGCTGCTGCTGGCTGCGCAGATCGATGTAGGTCAGCGCCAGGTTGGCGGTGAGCGTGAGCCGCGTGCCGGCCAGGCTGGCCCAGGCGGCGCGGGCGTCGGCCTGTGCTGCGCTGAAGGCGGCCTGGTTGCCGCCGAAGAGGTCGGGCGTGAAGCTCGCGCCCAGCGTGGTGGCAAAGGCGTTGCCTGCCGGCGCGCCGCCGCTCTTGCTGCGCTGGGCCGAGGCCGAGAGCGACAGGCTGGGGCCGAGCGTGGCCTCGCGCGCGTCGCGCAGCGCCTCGGCCTGGGCGAGTGCGGCGCGCGCGGCGGCGAGGTCGGTGTTGTGCGCCAGCGCCTGCTGCATCAGGGTGTCGAGCGTGGCGTCGCCCAGCGTCTGCCACCATTGCGGCGGCAGGGGCGTGCGCGCGGTCGTGTCGCCGGCCGGGGCCTGCGACCAGGTGGTGGGCAGCTCCGTTGCCAGCGCCGCCGCCGGGGCGCGCGCCGGGCCGGCGCAGCCCCCAGCGCGAGCGCCGCAGCCGCCGCCAGCGCCAGCGCCAGCACGGCCCGCGCGGCCGGCGAGCCGGCGGGATGGAGGCCGTGCGAACAGGGCGTTCGGCGCGCGTGGGGCGGGGCGGTGGGGACGTCATGGCGGGTGGGTTCTCAGCGGCGGCCCGGTTCATGCCGGTGCATGGCTGCGATGGTAGGGCCTGCGTGTGAATCGCAGGTAAAGGCCAGATGAAGTCCCTGCGGCATGGCGGGCGGGTCGGGTGCTATTGAAACGCGACTTCGTTGAAGCTGCGCAGCTTGCGGCTGTGCAGCCGCTCGGGNCCGGCGGCGCGCAGGCGTTCGACCGCCGCCAGGCCGATGCGCAGATGCTGGCCCACGCGCTCGCGGTAGAAGGCGTTGGCCATGCCGGGCAGTTTGATCTCGCCGTGCAGCGGCTTGTCGGAGACGCACAGCAGCGTGCCGTAGGGCACCCGGAAGCGAAAGCCGTTGGCCGCCAGCGTGGCGCTTTCCATGTCCAGCGCGATGGCGCGGCTCTGGCTGAAGCGGCGCTCGGGGGTGGTGAGGGCGTCGCGCGAGGGCAGCAGCTCCCAGTTGCGGTTGTCGGTGCTGGCCACGGTGCCGGTGCGCAGCACGCGCTTGAGTTCCGCGCCGTCGAGCTGCGTCACCTCGGCCACGGCGGCTTCGAGCGCCACCTGCACCTCGGCCAGAGCCGGAATCGGCACCCACAGCGGCAGTTCCTCGTCGAGCACATGGTCCTCGCGCACATAGGCGTGGGCAAGCACGTAGTCGCCCAGGCGCTGGCTGTTGCGCAGGCCCGCGCAGTGGCCGAGCATGATCCACGCATGCGGGCGCAGCACGGCGATGTGGTCGGAGATGGTCTTGGCGTTCGCCGGCCCCACGCCGATGTTGACCATGCTGATGCCGCTGCGGTCGGCGCGCAGCAGGTGCCAGGCCGGCATCTGCGGCAGGCGCGCCGGTGGGGCCTCGCCTTGCGGCCAGGCGAGCCAGGCGGCGCGTTCGGCTTCGGTGGTGCCCGCGCGCCAGGTCACGACGTTGCCGGGCGCGACGAAGGCGAGGTAGTCGCCATCGATGCGCGCCATCTCGGCCTGCGCCAGCGCGATGAATTCGTCGATGTAGAACTGGTAGTTGGTGAACAGCACGAAGTTCTGGAACCACTCGGGCGCGGTGCCGGTGTAGTGGCGCAGCCGGTGCAGCGAGTAGTCCACGCGCGGCGCGTTGAACAGCGACAGGGGCTGCGGTTCGCCGGGGCGCTGCGGCGCGGTGCCGTTGGCGATGCCGTCGTCCATGGCGCCGAGGTCGGGAAGGTCGAACACGTCGCGCAGCAGCGCGCGGCGCGACTCGGGCAGCGCGACTTCGAGCGGCTCGCCCTCATCCAGCGCGAAGTGCAAGGGCATGGGCAGCTTGCTGGTGCCCACCTCCAGCGTCACGCCGTGGTTGGCGCGCAGCGCCTCGAACTGCGCCAGCAGGTAGGGGCCGAACAGGTCGGGGCGGGTGATGGTGGTCTCGAAGCGGCCGGGCCCGGCCACGAAGCCCCAGGCGAGGCCCGGGTCCACCGCGCGGCGGCTGTCCACCTGCACACGCACATAGGGGTAGTGGGCGCGCNNGCGCGGCCAGGCGGTGCGCTCCGCGTCGGTCGGTGCCGCGCCGTCATGGCCGGGCGGGGGCTCGCCGGCGACGAAGCGGCGCAGCGCGTCACGCAGATGCGCCGTGGCGGCGGCATAGATGCGCTGGATCTGGGCCAGCGCGGTGATCGGGTCGGAGTGCTCGGTCGGCCCGACGAAGGGCGGCAGGTGCAGCAGGGAGGTGGTGGACGTCATGCCGCGATTGTGGCGGGCTTGTGTGGCAGCTGGTGTGAAGGTGGGCGGCGATGGCGTCGCGGGCGGTGCGGCGGGGCGGGGCTGGGGCTCGCTAAGGCAACGCTGAATAAGTCCCCGCGATGGCGCGCGCCTGGCCGCGGGATGGGGTGCGAGGCGCAAAGCGCAGCCATAGCTGGGGCTATGGCGAGCATTTGCAACGAGGCAGCCCGCCCGCCGCCAGGATGCGCGGCGCGCGAGGGACTTGTTCAGCGTTGCCCTAAGATGGCGCCCAGGCTGGGGCCTGCGGCCCGCGCCGGTGCACGCGGCGCGCAGCGCGGGCCGTGGCGGGCGGCGGTTCAAACGGGTCGCGAAGGGCCTTCCGGGCCCCGACCAAGGCCGCGTAGCGCCTCGCGGGTGCCCCGGGGCTTCAAACGGCGTGTTTCAGCATGTTTTGGGCCGAACCCCAGCGCCAAATGGTGAGGTTTAATCCTGTTTTGTAGCAACGAACGGTTCAAGGGAGAGAGTGACCGATGGCGATTTACCGCTGCAACGCCTGTGGCTTCGTGGCCGAGGAAGGTACAGNNCCGCACGGCGGCAAGCGTGCGTGTGCGCGCTGTGGCACAGAAGTCACGGTGTACGACACGGTGTTCTTCGTCGAGAAACTGCTCGAGCGCTTCGTCGCCCTGCGCCGCGAACTGATCGCGCTGCAGCAGCAGGAGGAGGGCGCGGACGCCGCGCCCACGGCCGACGCCGCTGCGGCGCAGACTGCCGACGCCTCGGATGCGCCGCAGGGCAACGCGCTCGACGACGAGGACGTGTTCAACACCCGCGCCCTGGCCACCGAGGCGCAGCATGCGCCGCTGGCGCGCTGGTTTGCCGCGCGGCAGGTGCAGGCGCGGTTCGACCCTTCGCGGGTGGACACCTCGGGCTTTTTCGACGAGGCCGCGCGTGCCCTGGGCGAGCGCTACGACCTGTTCGCCGAACTGCTCGAGCGGGTTCGTTTCGGCTACCGCAAGAGTTTTGCGTGGGTCAACCTCGACCTCTCCAAGCTCGGCCAGAAGGACGCGCAGGCCGTCAACACCTTGTGCCGGCAGCTGTATGCGCACACCTTCTTTGCCCGTTACGTCTGGCAGAAGCCCGAGAAGATCGTGCGGCTGAACCTGCAGAGCGCGCCGGCCGTGCGTGCGTTCTTCGAGGGCGGCTGGCTGGAGTGGTATGCGCTGATGGAGGCGCTGCAGCTGATGCAGTCGCGCCATCAGGCGTTCTCGTGCGCCCGCGGCGTGGAGGTGACCTTCCCCAACGAGGACCTGCACGAGCTCGATGTGGTGCTGCTGCCCGAGGGCAAGGAGCCGATCTGCATCGAGTGCAAATCGGGCGAGTTCCGCCGCGACATCGAGAAATACCTGCGGCTCAAGAAACGGCTCGGCCTGGACCGCAGCCGCTTCATCATCTGCGCGTCCGACCTCAGCGCCGATCAGGCGGCCGGGCTCGCCGCCATGTACGAACTCAGCTTCGTCGACCCCACCGGCCTGCGCGCGCACCTCGCCAGCCTGGTGTGAGCGCCGCCGCTCCGGCACCGGGGCGGTGCAGCGCGCGGGTCAGGCCTCAGGCCGTGGCCAGTGCCTCGGGCAGCGCGATGCGGTGGTCTGTGCTGAACTGGTAGTCGCGGAAGACGTGCTCGGCGCTGAGCAGCTGGTAGCTGCCGTCGCTCAGGCGGTGCGTGGTGTCCTTGAGGCGGTAGGTCATGTGGCCGCAGGTCCAGCACTTGAAGTTGCGCATGTGGGTGCACAGGCAGGTCTTGTCCCACACGCGGATGTCCTTGGCCTGCGGATGCAGGGCGACTTCGCGGTTGTAGGCGTCGATGTAGGCGCACTGGCCCTTGGCGTCGAGCAGGTAGCCGTAGGACTCGCAGCCCGGCCGGATGCCCGAGCCGATCGCCGGCGAGCTCCTGAGCATGCGCATCGGGTAGCCCGTGGGCGAGATGGTGTTGACCTCGATGTCGTCCTCGTTGGCGCGGAAATATTCCTGCTTGGTGTCGTCGGGCAGGCCGCATTCGTGGGTGACGGTGAAGCGCGTGGCCACCTGCACCGCCTGCGCGCCGTTCTGCAGAAAGCCCGTCGCGTCGCTGCCGGTGAAGATGCCGCCAGCGGCAATCAGCGGAATGGCGAGCTGCTCCTGCGCGAGCCAGGCGGCGATTTCACTGACGATGGTCTGCAG
This sequence comes from Burkholderiaceae bacterium, assembly GCA_013693755.1. Taxonomy (GTDB): domain Bacteria; phylum Pseudomonadota; class Gammaproteobacteria; order Burkholderiales; family Burkholderiaceae_C; genus Tibeticola. The sequence continues at coordinate 986,958 of CP059256.1, read as the reverse complement.
GTCGTACTGCGCCCAGTCCATGCCGAAGCCCAGGTGCCCACCGGCCAGCGGCCCNTCCACCACGACGAAGTCGGGCAGGCGCTCGAGCCGCGCGTTCTTGCGGATGAACAGCTGCAGCGCGCGCAGCGAGGACACGATGATGCCGAGCTGCGCATCGCGAAAGCGCGGGTGGTCGGCGATCAGCGAAAACGAATTCAGGTGCAGCCCCGCGCTCAGCGTGATGCCGTCGATACCCGCATCCAGCGCCGAAGCCAGCCGCACGCGCAGCGTTTCGGTTGGCGCGTTCATCGTGAGCTTTTCCATGCAATTCACGAAGATCAGGCCCGGGCCGCGCTTGGCCTCCATGGTGCGGCCCACGTGCAGCCGCGTGGCTTCGGCCACATGGCCGAGGTCGAACTTCACCGCCGACTTGTCCAGGTTGTCCAGGTTGTATTTGTAGAACTTCGTCTTTTCCTTCACGAAGCTGGTGTCGAAGCGGCGGTCCGACACGTCGGTCACCATCGCATCCGAGATGTGACCGATGCCGCCCAGGCGCGCAGCCTCCAGCGCCAGTTCCGCCGTGGAGATGTCCACCCCCATGCCGCCGATGACGATGGGCACCAGCTCGTGCGAGCCCAGGCGGAGGCGGAAATCGTCGACACGTTGCATGATGGTCCCAGACAGTCAGGCGGGTGTCCTGGCCGTTCGCGACGGCCGCTGACCCGCGGTTGCAAAATTTGCGGAATTATCCCCTGCAGGCTTGCGGTGTCCTTGCGCCCGGACAAAACCCCAGCCGCGGTGGCGTTGCGCCTCCATGGCCGGCGGCTGGCGCCCCGTGCGTGCCGGCCGGGCGTCGCGCGGGTCAAGTGCCGGCGAATGCCGCGCGGCCTCAGGCGTGGGCCATCGCCACGAAACCCGCGGCCATGGCCAGGCCATGCAGCGTGGCTGCGGCAATCGTGAGCACGATGGCCGCTCGCAAGGCCTGGGGCGTGCCCGCGTGCCGGATGAACAAGGCCGCGGCCGCCAGCGACACCGGCAGCGACACCAACCCCAGGCTGCCGCCACCGGCTGCACCTGCGCCCACACCCCCAGCNGCCAGCCAGGCATGTGCAGCCAGGGCGATCAGCAGGTAGAGCCCCGCCGCGCCGCGCGGGCCAAGGCGCACGGCCAGCGTGTGTTTGCCTACCTGGGCATCGGCCGGCGCGTCGGGCACGCCGTTGATCAGCAGCACATTGGCCACCAGCATCGCGTAGCTCAGCGCGCTGGCGGCCGGCACCCACAGAAACTGGCCGCGCTGGCTGTAGTCCGCCCCCACCACCACCAGCCACCAGGCGGCGGCCACGGCGAGTTCGCCCAGCCCGCGCGACATCAGCGCCAGCGGCGGCGCCGAATACGCCCACCCCAGCGCCAGCCCAGCGAGCCCGATCAGCACCAGCCCACCGCCGCTGTAGACGGCCAACAGCAGGCCACCCGGCACCACCAGGGCCAGCAGCGCCAGCGCCAGACGGCGCGTGTCCTCCACCGTCACCTGACCGTTCTGGATCAGCCGGGCGCCACCGGTGAAGGGGTACAGGCCGGCGGTGTTGGCCGCGTCGGCGCCGTTGCGCGCGTCCTCCGCGTCGTTGAGCACGTTGGCCGCGGCATGGGCCAGCAGCGCCAGCAGCAGCGCCGCCGCCGCCCGCGCGCTGCTGAAACCGCAGCCACAGGCCGACGCCGAGGCCAGCCCCAGCACCACGCCCACTGCCGTGATCAGCAGAAAACCCGGCCGCGTCATGCGCAGCGCCAGGCCGAAGCTCAGCGGCGGTGGGGTGGTTGGGGTGGGCATGGGCACGGGCTGCGAGGAGATGACCGTGCGGATTGTGCGCGAGCCGCCACCCGAGGGCGCGGGCGAAGGCCCGGGCGGCCGATCGGGCTGCCGAGGCGCCCGCTGCGAAGGCCATCCCGCACGGGATCAAAAATTACGGATAGGTGAATTGATTTACCTATGGTAAATTGCGCATCCGTTCCGTTTCACCGAAGCTCGCGCGCATGGGCACCTACCAGTATCCAAAGTTCCCGTATGTCTCCCCGGCCGACCTGCAGGCCGGCGCGCCGCAACGGCGGCCGCTGGTCATCGTCGGTGCCGGGCCGGTGGGTCTGGCCGCCGCGGTGGATGCGCGGCTCAAGGGCATTCCGGTGTTGCTGTTCGACGAGGACGACACCGTGTCCGTCGGCTCGCGCGCGGTCTGCTACGCCAAGCGTGCGCTCGAGGTGCTCGACCGCCTCGGCGTGGNNGGCCCCCTGTGCGAGAAGGGCGTGAGCTGGAACGTCGGCCGCACGTTCCTGCGCGAGCAGGAGGTCTACCACTTCGACCTCGTGCCCGAGCCCGGCCACAAGCGCCCGGGCATGATCAACCTGCAGCAGTACTACCTGGAAGAGACGCTGATCGNNCGCGCGCTCGAGCTTGGCGCCGACCTGCGCTGGAAATACAAGGTGGTGGGCGTGCAGCCGCTGGCCGACCATGTGCACCTCTCGGTCGAGACGCCCGACGGGCCGTTCGAGATCGACGCCGACTGGCTCATCGTGGCCGACGGCGCGCGCAGCCCGGTGCGCCGCATGCTGGGGCTGGACATCGAGGGCAAGGTGTTCCAGGACCGCTTCCTGATTGCGGACGTGGTCATGCAGGCCGACTTCCCCGCCGAGCGCTGGTTCTGGTTCGACCCGCCCTTCCACCCTGGCCAGAGCGTGCTGCTGCACAAGCAGGCCGACAACGTCTGGCGCATCGACTTCCAGCTCGGCTGGGACGCCGACCCCGAGGAGGAGAAGAAACCCGAGCGGGTGATCCCGCGCATCCGCGCCATGCTGGGGGATGCGCGGCCCTTCGAGCTCGAATGGGTCAGCGTCTACACCTTTCAGTGCCGGCGCATGAAGGAATTTCGCCACGGCCATGTGCTGTTCGTGGGTGATGCGGCGCACCAGGTCTCGCCCTTTGGCGCGCGCGGCGCCAACTCGGGTTTCCAGGACGTGGACGATCTGATCTGGAAGCTGCAACTCGTTATGAACGGTCAGGCCCCGCTGGCGCTGCTCGACAGCTACAGCGCCGACCGTGCCTTCGCCGCGGACGAGAACATCCTCAACTCCACCCGCTCCACCGACTTCATCACCNCCAAGAGCCATGTGAGCCGCGTGTTCCGTGACGCCGCGCTCGCGCTGGCCCGCCACCATGCATTTGCGCGCCGGCTGGTGAACTCGGGCCGTCTGTCGGTGCCCTCGTTCCTCACCGCGTCCGTGCTCAACACGCCCGACGTCGATGCGTTCGCCGGCAACATGGTGCCCGGCGCGCCGATGGACGACGCGCCGATTCGCGTCGGCCCGCACGAGNCCTGGCTGCTCGACCAGGTCGGCAACCGCTTCGCGCTGCTGGTGTTCGCGCACCGTGTGGAAGACCTCCCCGCGGATCTGTGCACGGCCCTGCGTGCGCTCCGCGACGGCGCGCTGCCCATCGACGCGCTCGTCATCACCCCCGCGGGCGGCCAGATCGACGGTCTGCGCGTGGTGGCCGACGCCCAAGGGCTGGCCGCGCGCCGCTACGACGCGCAGGACGGCGCCTTCTACCTGATCCGCCCCGACCAGCACGTGGCGGCGCGCTGGCGCCGCTTCGACGCCGGGGCCGTGCAGCGCGCCCTCGACCGCGCCACCTGCAACCTCTGACCCCGCGTTGCCCAGGAGATCCGCCCATGTCCCTGAACATCCAGCCGAACCTGGCCGAACCCGGCCATCGCTACTTCCGTGAGTTCTCGCCCGGAGACGACTTCTACGAGGCGCTGATCGACACCCACCGCGGCCTGAGTGACGCCGAGAGCGAAGCGCTCAACGCGCGCCTCATCCTGCTGCTGGCCAACCACATCGGCGACATCGCCGTGCTGCGCGAGGCCTTGCGCCTGGCGCGAGAGAGCGCCTGAACGGCGCCGGCCCCACCCTGACCCTGGAGACCGCCATGAAGATCAAGCAAATCCACCACGTCGCCTACCGCTGCAAGGACGCCAAGCAAACCGTCGAGTGGTACCAGCGCCACCTGAACATGGGCTTCATCCTCGCCTTCGCCGAGGACCATGTGCCCTCGACCAAGGCGCCCGACCCCTACATGCACATCTTCCTCGACGCGGGCAACGGCAACGTACTGGCCTTCTTCGAACTGCCCAACTCCNCCGAGATGGGGCGCGACGTGAACACGCCCGAGTGGGTGCAGCACATCGCCTTCGAGGTCGATGACGTGCAGACGCTGATCGACACCAAGGCGCGGCTCGAAGCGGCGGGCATTCCCGTGGTCGGCCCGACCGACCACACCTTGTTCAAGTCCATCTACTTCTTCGACCCCAACGGCCACCGGCTGGAGCTTGCGGCCAACACCGGCACAGCCGAGCAGGCCGCGCGGGCCGCCGCCGTCAAGTGGGACATGCTCAACGAGTGGGCGCAGACCAAGCGCGCGCCCCGGCACGCCGCCTGGATGCATTCGCTCGAATTCGAAAGCGCCGACGCCCCGAAGTGAGCGGGGCGACCCTGGCGTCGTCGCTCAGCGCATCGATGACACGTAGGCCACCACGGCCTCGATGTCTGCGTCGCTCATGCCGCGGGTGTTGGCGGCCATCAGGGGGTCGATGCGCGGGCCCTTGCCGTCGCGGTAGCGTTTGAGGCTGATCCGCAGGTAGTCGCGCTGCTGCCCGGCGATGCGGGCGAACTGCTCGGTGCCGTGGCCCTCCTCGCCGTGGCAGCGGAAGCAGATCTTGTCGTAATAGGCCTTGCCCCGGGCCGCCAGGGCCGCATCGCTCACCGGCTGCGGGCGCACCGGCTGCTGGGTGTAGTAGAGCACCACGCCCACCATTTCATCGGGGCTGAGCGCCTTGATCAGTCCCTCCATGAACTCATAGCGCCTCTTGCCGACGGCGAACTGGCGCACCTGCTCCAGCACGTAGGCAGGGTTCTGCCCGGCGAGGTTGGGAATATCGGGCTTGGTGCTGTTGCCGCCCTCGCCGTGGCAGTTGGCGCAGAAGGCGGCCACCTTGCGGCCCTGCTGCACCATGGCGTCGAAAAGCCTCGGGTCAGCCTGCACCTCGGCCAGCCGGGCGCGCAAATCCACATCCACCGCGCGGGTCTTGGCCGTCTGGGCCGAGGCGGGAGTTGGAGCCAGCGGGGCGCTGGCCACGAGCAGTGCAGCAAGCAGGGCGAGTGGGCGCATGGCAAAAAGTGCAAAGCGGTGGACGCACAGGGAAGTGCGCAGATTCGCCGCTTTGCGTGCCGGCGCCTTTGATGTGGGTCACATGTTGCGTCGGTACTGGCCGCCCACCTCGAACAGCGCGTCGGTGATCTGGCCGAGGGAGCAGCAGCGCACCGCGTCCATCAGCACCTCGAACACGTTGCCGTTGTCAATCACCGTCTGTTGCAGCCGCCGCAGCATGGCTGGGGCCTGCGCGGCATGGCGGCGGTGGAAGTCCTGCAGGCGCTCGAGCTGGCTTTGCTTCTCTTCCTCGGTGCTGCGCGCGAGTTCGAGTTTCTCGGGCACCGGGTCGCCGTGCGGATTGCGGAAGGTGTTGACGCCGATGATGGGCAGCTCGCCGGTGTGCTTGAGCATCTCGTAGTGCATCGACTCGTCCTGAATCTTGCCGCGCTGATAGCCCGTTTCCATCGCCCCCAGCACGCCGCCGCGGTCGGCAATGCGCTCGAACTCAGCCAGCACGGCTTCTTCCACCAGTTCGGTCAGCTCGTCGATGATGAAGGCGCCCTGGTTGGGGTTCTCGTTCTTGGCCAGGCCCCACTCGCGGTTGATGATGAGCTGGATGGCCATGGCGCGGCGCACGGACTCCTCGGTGGGCGTGGTGATGGCCTCGTCATACGCGTTGGTGTGCAGGCTGTTGCAGTTGTCGTAGATGGCAATCAGCGCCTGCAGCGTGGTGCGAATGTCGTTGAAGGCGATCTCCTGCGCGTGCAGGCTGCGGCCGCTGGTCTGGATGTGGTATTTCAGCTTCTGGGACCTTTCGTTGGCCCCGTATTTCTCCCGCATCGTCACCGCCCAGATGCGCCGCGCCACGCGGCCCATCACGGTGTATTCGGGGTCCATGCCGTTGCTGAAGAAGAAGCTCAGGTTGGGCGCGAAGTCGTCGATGTGCATGCCGCGCGCCAGATAGGCCTCGACGAAGGTGAAGCCATTGGCCAGCGTGAACGCGAGCTGGCTGATCGGGTTGGCACCGGCTTCGGCGATGTGGTAGCCGCTGATGGACACCGAGTAGAAGTTGCGCACATCGTGGTGCACGAAATAGGCCTGGATGTCGCCCATGACCTTGAGGCTGAACTCGGTGCTGAAGATGCAGGTGTTCTGGCCCTGGTCCTCTTTGAGGATGTCGGCCTGCACCGTCCCGCGCACGTTGGCGAGCACCCATTCCTTGATCTTGGCCGCCTCGGTGTCGGTCGGTTCGCGGCCGTTGTCGGCGCGGAACCTGTCCATCGCCTGGTCGATGGCGGTGTTGAAGAACATCGCCAGGATGGTGGGCGCCGGGCCGTTGATGGTCATGCTGACCGAGGTGGCGGGGTCGCAGAGGTCGAAGCCCGAATACAGCACCTTCATGTCGTCGAGCGTGGCCACGCTCACGCCCGAGTTGCCGATCTTGCCCCAGATGTCGGGCCGCCGGTCGGGGTCGTTGCCGTAGAGCGTGACTGAGTCGAAGGCGGTGGACAACCGCTTGGCCGGCATGCCCTCGGAAAGCAGCTTGAAGCGCCGGTTGGTGCGGAAGGGGTCGCCCTCGCCGGCGAACATGCGCGTGGGGTCTTCGTTCTCACGCTTGAAAGCAAAGGTGCCGGCGGTGTAGGGGAAGCTGCCGGGCACGTTCTCCAGCATCAGCCACTGCAGCAGCTCGCCGTGGTCTTCGTACTTGGGCAGCACCACCTTGCGGATGGTGTTGCCCGAGAGCGTGGTGTGGGTGAGCCGGGTGCGGATTTCCTTGTCGCGGATCTTCACCACGTACTCGTCGCCGGCGTAGGCCTTCTGCATGTCGGGCCACTGCGCGAGTAGTTTGGCGCACGCGGGTTCGAGCCGCTGGGCACGCGCATCCGCCAGGGCCAGCACCGTGCCGTAGGCGCCGGGCTTGTCGCTGCCGTTCTTGCTCGGGTCGGCTTCGAGCAGCATGCGGGCGCTTTCGCGCAGTTGCTGGATCTCGCGAGCGAGGCGGGCCTGCGCGCGGGCCTTGCGCTTGTAGCCGCGCACCGTGTCGGCGATCTCGGCCAGGTAGCGGCTGCGCGCGGCGGGCACCACCGGCGTCTGGTTCGTGCTGTGGCGCACCGCCACNGGGGCGAGTCGGCCTTCGCGCACGGGCAGGCCGAGTTCCGCCAGCCGCGCGCGCAGCGCCTGGTACAGCGCGGTGACGCCGTCGTCGTTGAAGCGCGCCGCCATGGTGCCGAAGACGGGCATCTGGTCGGTGGGCGTGGTCCAAGCCTCGCGGTTGCGCTGCACCTGCTTGGACACGTCGCGCAGCGCATCCATTGCGCCCTTGCGGTCGAATTTGTTGATGGCCACGAACTCGGCGAAGTCGAGCATGTCGATCTTCTCGAGCTGGCTGGCGGCGCCGAACTCGGGCGTCATCACGTACAGGGGCACGTCCACATGCGGCACGATGGCGGCGTCCCCCTGGCCGATGCCGCTGGTCTCGACGATCACGAGGTCGAAGCCCGCGGCCTTGCAGGCCGCGACCACGTCAGGCAGCGCCTGGCTGATTTCGCTGCCCGCCTCGCGCGTGGCCAGGCTGCGCATGAACACGCGCGGGCCCTGGCGCCAGGGGTTGATGGCGTTCATGCGGATGCGGTCGCCCAGCAGCGCGCCGCCACTCTTGCGCCGCGAGGGGTCGATGCTGATGACGGCGATGCGCAGCGCGTCGTCCTGGTCCAGCCGCAGGCGGCGGATCAGCTCGTCGGTGAGGCTGGACTTGCCCGCGCCGCCGGTGCCGGTGATGCCCAGGACGGGTATCTTTTTNGTAGCGGCTACTGACCGGATGGCGCTGGCATCCGCCTCGGAAAGCCTGGAATTCTCCAGCGCGGTGATGAGTTGGGCCAGGGCGCGCCAGGCGGCCTCGGTGTGGCCGGTGATGGCGTCGGGCGAGGTCGGTGCGAAGCCGCTCAAGTCGCGGTCGCAGCGCATCACCATCTCGCCGATCATGCCCGCGAGGCCCATGCGCTGACCGTCCTCGGGGCTGTAGATGCGCGCCACGCCGTAGTCGTGCAGCTCGCGGATCTCGGCCGGCACGATCACCCCGCCGCCGCCGCCGAAGACCTGGATGTGCGCGCCACCGCGCTCGCGCAGCAGGTCCACCATGTATTTGAAGTACTCCATGTGGCCGCCCTGGTAGGAACTCAGCGCGATGCCTTGCGCGTCCTCCTGCAGCGCCGCGGTCACCACCTCGTCGACACTGCGGTTGTGGCCAAGGTGAATCACCTCCGCCCCCATGCTCTGCAGAATGCGGCGCATGATGTTGATGGCGGCGTCATGCCCATCGAACAGGCTCGCGGCGGTGACGAAGCGCACCTTGTTCGTGGGGCGGTAGGCGGCCAGCGCCTGGTAGTCGGCTGAGAGGTCGGTCATGGCAGTGGGGCGTTCGTTGGGCGGGGAAGGGGCCGGTCAGGTGATCTTGAGGCCGGCGAGCGCCGGGTCCTCCGGTGGGTAGCGCAGGTCCAGCGTGCGGAACACGTCGCGCAGCACGCTGGCGATCATCAGGTTGCGGTGGGTCTTNGAGTCGGCGGGCACCACGATCCATGGCGCCCATGGCGTGCTGGTGGCATTGAGCAGCGCCTCGTAGGCGCGCTGGTAGTCCGCCCAGTGCTTGCGCGCCTCGAGGTCGTCGAGGCGGAACTTCCAGTGTTTGGTCGGGTCGTCGATGCGTTCCTGCAGGCGCTGGCGCTGCTCCTCGGCGCTGATGTGCAGCATGAACTTCACGACCGTGGTGCCGGTCTCCACCAGCATGCGCTCGAAGTCGTTGAGGTGGGCGTAGCGCTGCTGCGTCTGGCGCGCGTCGATCCAGCCCTGCACCACCGGCACCAGCACGTCTTCGTAATGGCTGCGGTTGAACACCATGATCTCGCCGTTGCCCGGCACCTGCGCATGGATGCGCCAGAGGTAGTCGTGCGCGCGCTCGGCGGCGCTGGGCGCCTTCCAGCCCACGGTGCGCACGCCCAGCGGGCTCATGCGCGAGAACACCTTGCGGATCGTGCCGTCCTTGCCCGAGGTGTCCGTGCCCTGCAGCACCACCAGCAGCCGGTGGCGCCCGTCGGCATAGAACAGGTTCTGCCACACGTCGAGCTCGGCGGCCAGCGCCTCCACGGCGGCCTCGTCGCGCGCCTTGTCCCCGAGGGAGAAGGGCTTGGCATTGGTTTTCAGGGCCGCGAGGTCGAACGCGCGGGCCTTGCCCTCATGCGGCACCACCCAGGGGCTGAGGCGGCTGTCTTCGGCGAGAAAGGCGGCAGGCATGAACGGGGCTCCGCAAGTGAAGAGAAGCGTGTCGTCAGTTGACGTTTACGTAAACGTCAATCTTAGCGGCTCGGCTGCGGCTTGTCGAACCGCGGCCCGCGCGGGGATTGACGCGCAGGGCGCAGCCGCGCCAGGGGCGCTTCGCTATCATGGAACGATCATCCACTTGACCGAGGCCGTCTCATGAGCAGGATCGTCGACCCCGAAAAGAAAAAGCGCTGTGCGCCCGCCTGGCCCGCATCGAAGGCCAGTTGCGCGGTCTGCAGAAGCTCATCGACTCCGACGCCGACTGCGAAAAGATCGCCCAGCAGCTTGCCGCGGCGCGCAAGGCGCTCGACAAGTCCTTCTTCTCCATGGTCGGCTGCATGATCGAGCAGGGCGACCAGCCGCCCGAGCACGTGGCCGAGATGCTGACCAAGTTCGCATAACCCGTTCTTCCCACCGCCGCGCCGCGCATGAACCCGATCCAGCTGTTCGACCCCGCCTCGAGCACCTACACCTACATCCTGTTCGACGAGGAAAGCCGCGAAGCCCTGCTCATCGACCCGGTGGACGAGCAGCTCGAGCGCGACCTGCGCAGCCTGCGCGAGTACGGCCTCAAGCTCCTCTGGACGGTCGAAACCCATGCCCACGCGGACCACATCACCAGCGCGGGCCTGATCGCCGAGCACACCGGTGCCCGCACCGCCGCGCCGGCCGCCTGCGGCATCCACACCGCGGCGGTGCAGCTGCGCGACGGCGACGAGCTGCGCTTCGGCCGCCAGGTGCTGCGCGCGCTGGCCACGCCGGGTCACACGGCGGGCAGCATGAGCTACTTCTGGCAGGCCGCAGACGGCCAGCGCCATGTGTTCACCGGTGACACCCTGCTCATCAACGGCTGCGGCCGCACGGATTTCCAGTCCGGCAGCGCCGCCGACCTCTACCGCAGCCTCACCGAAGTGCTGTTCGCCCTGCCCGACGACACCCTGGTTTGGCCGGGCCACGACTACCAGGGGCGCAGCCACTCCACCATCGGCGTGGAAAAGCGCAGCAACGCCCGCGTGGCCGGGCGCAGCCGCGACGAATTCATCGCTCTGATGAATGCGCTGGACCTGCCCAAGCCGCGCCGCATCGACGAAGCCGTGCCGGCCAACCTCAGCTCCGGCCTGCGGCACGATGCCGGCGGTGGCGCGTTGCTGTCGCCGCGCCCCGCCGAAGGGTATGCGGGTGACGTCTCGCCGCAGCTGGCCTGGCAATGGGTGCAGGAAGGCCGCGCGGTGCTGGTGGATGTGCGCACCGACGCCGAACGGGAATGGGTGGGTTTCGTGCCCGGCGCCGTGCCCGTGGCCTGGAAGCAATGGCCGGGCATGGTGCCCAACCCGGCGTTCGACGAGGGCATCCGCCAGGCGGCCGCGGCCGGCAAGCCCCTGGTGCTGCTGTGCCGCAGCGGCGTGCGCTCGGTCGCCGGTGCGCGGCGGGCGACGGAGCTGGGCCTCACCGCCTACAACATCCTCGAAGGCTTCGAGGGCGACCCCGACGAAAACGCGCAGCGTGGCCGCCGCGGCGGCTGGCGCTTCCACGGCCTGCCCTGGCGGCAGGGCTGAGGCATCCTTCAGGCAACGCTGAACAAGTCCCTCGCGCGCCGCGCATCCCGGCGGCGGGCGGCCTGCTTCAAAGCAAATGCTCGCCACGGCAAGGGCGGTGGCTGCGCTTTGCGCCTCGCATCCCATCCTGCGGCCAGTCGCGCGTCATCGCGGGGACTTTTTCAGAGTTGCGCTAACAGATTCGCCCCAGCCTGGGGTTCACCCCCTGTCAAACTTGACAGGGGTCATCGCCGGATTCTCATGATCCAGGTCTTCAATGGGCTTTTTCCCTCAAGGAGCTTGCCCATGGACCTTCTCGACACCCCCGCACCCCCGTCCGATCCGCTGCCGCTGCGGCGGCGCCACGCCCGATGGCGCCGATCAGCACGCATCTGCAGCGTCGCATCGAGCGCGAGTTCACCATCCGCTGGAACACGCTGTGGAGCGGCCGCTCGCTGCTGCACGGGCTTGACGCCGGACCCGATGCCGTGCGCCTCAACGGCAACGACTATCTCAACCTCACCGGCCACCCCGACATCGTGCGCGCGCAGACCGACGCCCTGCGCCGCGATGGCGAGTTCGTCATCCAGTCCAGCGTGTTCCTGCTCGACAGCCACCCGGCCCGCGCGCTGGAGAAAGCCCTGGCGCACTGGGTGGGCCACGAGGATGGCCTGATCTGCCAGTCCGGCTACAGCGCGAACCTGGGGCTGCTGCAGTCGATCGCCGACGCCGAGACGCCGGTCTACCTCGACAGCCTGGCCCATACCTCCTTGTGGGAGGGCGCGCGGCGTGCGCAGGCGCCGGCCCACCCCTTCCGCCACAACGATGCGCAGCACCTGCAGCGCCTGATCGAGCGCCACGGCCCCGGGGTGGTGGTGGTCGATTCGGTCTACAGCACCACGGGCGCGGTGTGCCCGCTGGTGGACATCGTGGACGTGGCCGAGCGCGGCGGCTGCATGATTCTGGTGGACGAGTCGCACTCGCTCGGCACCCACGGCCCGGGCGGCGCGGGGCTGTGTGTGGCCCTGGGTCTGAGCGAGCGGGTGCACTTCATCACCGCCAGCCTGGCCAAGGCCTTTGCCGGCCGCGCGGGCTTCATGACCATGCCCACGGCCATGCGCAACTACGTGCTCAGCACGAGTTACCCCAACATGTTCAGCTCCTGCCTGTTGCCGCACGAGATCGCCGCGCTCGGCGCCACCTTCGAGGTGATCCGCCGCAGCGACGAGGCGCGCGAGCAACTGATGCGCCACACCCGCCGGCTGCGCAGCGCCNTGCTGGCGCTGGGCTACCCGGTGCACCAGGGCACGGAGCAGATCATCGCGCTCGAATCCGGCACCGAACCGGCGACGCTGGTGCTGCGCGACGCGTTGGAGAGCCGTGGCGTCTTCGGCGCGGTGTTCTGCGCGCCGGCCACCAGCCGCAACCGCACCATGGTGCGCCTGACGGTGCATGCCGGGCTGGCCGACGCGGAGCTCGACCATGTCGAGGCGGTGGCCGCCGAGATTGCCCCGCTGGTCAAACCCTGGGAATGGCCGCTGGCGCGCAAGGCCCGCGCGGCGTCGTTGGCCGGCGTGCCCGAAGGCGAGTGAACCCGCAGGGCGCTCGTCAGCGCGGTGACGCGTGTTCTTCGACCTGGCGATGGGCGCGCGCTGCGGCATAGGCCGCGTAGCTCAGGCGCTCGCCCGGGCACAAGGTGTCGGGCAGCTGCACCACGCTGGCCCACAGCGCCGGACGTGAACACAGCAGCTGGGCTTCGCGCAGCCGCGCGCTTTCGGCGGGCAGGCCCAGCGCGAGCAGGAGCTCCACGTCGAGCAGCTGCCGACCCTCGCGGATGGCTTGCTGCGCGCCGGCGTCGAGGCCTTGCTGCTGGGCGAGTTCGGCCAGCGCGGGCAGCCGCTCGGCCGTCTCCAGCTGCAGCCACACCACCTGGCCGCGGGCGTCGAGCGCCAGCACGCCGAACGGGTCGCCGATGACCACATGCTCCACCCAGTCGTGCATCTGCGACAGCGCCTGCAGTGCCTCGCCCACCGCCGGCGCGGCCAGCACCGCGAGCTGCTCCCGCGCCAGGGTGATGCGCCAGTTCTGCTGGTAGGGCTCGTGCGCGGCGAGCAGCAGGGCCTCGACGGTGGCGGTGAGGCGCTGGCCGATTTCGGCCGACTGCTTGGGCAGGTACTGTTCGATCAGCCCGCGGTTGAAGGCGGAGACAGCGATCTGCTCATCGGCCCGGCCGGTGAGCAGCACGCGCGCGCCGGGCCAGTTCACGAGCTCGTCGAGCACCTGCAGGCCGTTCATGGCCGGCATGGAATAGTCCACCACCGCCACGCGGTGCAGCGCGAAGCGGCGCAGCCCGTCGGACTGCCAGTACTGCAGCAGCTGCGGGATCAGCGAGCGACCTTCGCGCCAGTGGTCCAGCATTTCGCGGTGGCGCCAGGCGTCGGCGTCCCACAGCGGNGGTTCCTGCTGCAAGGTGTTGATGAAGTCCGCGGGCCGCAGAAACAGGCGCACGGCCCAGCGTTCGGGCAGCACGTCGGCCAGCATCTCGAGGTACGCGAAGTCGTCGTCGAGGAAGGCCACGCCGCCGGGCCGGCGGTACAGGGGAAAGCTCATGGGTGGGGGTTGGGTGGGGTGTCCACCGGGTTGTCGTGTTCCACCGGCAGCACCAGGGTGAAGGTGGCGCCTTTGGCCGGTGCGGACTTGACCCGGATGCTGCCGCCGCTGGCCTGCAACACCCGCCGGCAGAAGGCCAGGCCCAGTCCGTGGCCGGTGCCGCCGTCGGAGGAGAAGAAGGGCTCGAAGATGCGCGCCTGGGCCGCGGCGTCGATGCCGATGCCGCGGTCGCTCACGCTGATGCGCCCTTCGCGGCCGCGGTGGCCAACCTCGATGCGGATGTCGCCCTTGCTCAGCACCGAACTGGCCACCTGCAGCGAGCGCAAGGCGTTCTGCAGCAGGTTGTCGATGACGCGCAGAAACTGCGCATGCGAGCCGCGGAAGCTGAAGTCGCCGTGGATGACCACCTCCACGCACTCGCGCTCGCGCTGGGTGCGGTAGGGGTAGGCGATGACGGCTTCGGTCACCAGCGCCTGTGCCGACAGCAGGTCGGCGTAGTTGGGCAGTTGCAGCAGCCGGGCGTTGGCGATCTGCAGGTCGATGTGGTGGTTCATCGAGCGCACCAGCGCAAGCAGCCGCTGCGCCAGCTTGTCGAGCTGCGCGGCGCGGGCGGGGTCGCTCTGGCGGGCGGACTCCTGCCGCAGCGCATCGCCGATGAGCGCCGCGGTGGACAGCGGCGTGCGCAGCTCATGCGCCATGATGCCGATGGTGGCCAGCGCGTGTTCGAGCCGCTCGCGCCGCAGGTTCGCGCCCGAGAGGCCGAGCATCAGCCCGGCGAACCACGCAAAGGCCAGCACCACCGTGGCACTGTTGGCCACCGGCAGCGGCGTGAGGGTATGCCCCTCCAGCGCGATGGCTTGCCAGTCGCCCAGCGTGGTGCCCAGCGCGAAGCCGGCGATGGAGGCCACGGCGGCGATGCGCCAATCGGTCAGGTGGAAATAGATCACCACCATGGCCGCCACGCTGGCGAGCCAGACGCCGTTGTAGCCGTTCATCGCATACATCCAGCAGAAGAACACCGGCAGCTGGATGAAGCAGATCAGGTTGTAGAGGCGTTGCGTGCGGGTCGATTGCGGGCGCTGGGCCACGCCGTCGAGCAGCAGCGGGATGCCGAGCGCCGCCATGGCCAGCCGCGCGCCGAGGTTCTCGTAAGGCTGTGGCAGCAGGTCGTGCCAGATCCAGTAGAACAACGGATGGCCGATCAGCGTGAAGGCGCCGAGCAGCTTGAGCCGCCGCGGCGAGGGGTGAAGAATCGACTCGATGGGCGTTTGCAGCAGCGTGGCCCAGCGCGCCGGAACGCTGCGCACGATGGCCTGCGCCGCCAGCAGCAGCGGGTGGCGCAGCCACGCGCCCAGGGCGTTCGAGGCGCCTGTGGGCGACCCGCGCGCCGCACGGGCGGTGGGCTCCGCCTGCGGGTTGACGGGGGCTTGCGGGTGAGGCCGGACATGGTTGAGGCGCAGCAAAGGAAGGCACGTTACGCCTAGTATTGTGGAATTTTTCCGCCCCGCGCCCATGCACCCCCTGTTAATTTTGACAGCCTGGCTCTCGACGCCGTCCTCAGCGACTGGGTGCAGGCGCTGCGCGAGTTCGCCGTGGAGTCGGTGGTGGTGCTGGGGCCGGGCCCCTTCGGCGGCCCCACGCAGCGGCGCGTGCTGGCGCTGCACCCGCCGTCCCTGCTGGAGGCGGCGCGCGCGCTGGCCGACAGCGAGGATTTCGGCGCGCCCTGGCGCGACTCGAACGCGCCGCTGGTGGCCTGGCAGCATGTGGCCAAGTCGGCGTTCGAAAGCGGCAGCCGCTGGCGGCGGCTGTGGCTGGCGCACGGGTTTCAGAGCGTGGTGCGGGTGGCGTTTGCGCTGCCGGGCTCGCGCGCGTTCGAGTGCTTTCTGTTCAGTCCGCGCGAGTTTCACGACCGCGCCGAGGCCGCACCCCTGGCCTGGTCGGTGCTGAACCTGTGGCCCTTGCTGCGCAGCACGCTGGTCGAAGCCCAGGCGGTGCTGAGCCCGCGCGAGCGCGAGTGCCTGGCGCTGGCCTTCGATGGCCTCACCGCGCGCGAATCGGCCGACCGGCTGGCCTGCAGCGAGCGCACGGTGAACTACCACCTTGCCAACGCCATGGCCAAGCTGCAGGTGGACAACAAGCTCTCGGCGATTCAGCGCGCCTGCTGGCTCGGCGCGCTGTGAGCGGGCCAGCGCCCCGGTGGCCTCAATGCGCCGCGAGGGGCCGCCTAGCGAGCAGGTCGGCGCTGGCCGCCTCGTAACGCGCGGCCAGTGCGAGCAGCGCGGCTTCGCCCTGCGGCCGGCCGATGAGTTGCAGGCCCATGGGCAGGCCGCGCGTGTCGAAGCCCGCGGGCATGCTGAGCGCGGGCAGGCCGGCGAAGCTCGCGTAAATCGTGACCTCCATCCAGCGGTGGTAGGTGTCCATCTGCACGGCACCGATGTGCGTGGGCCAGCGCTGCTCGGCGTCAAAGGGCCAGACCTGCGCGGCGGGCAGGGCCAGTGCGTCGAAGCGGTCGAACAAGGCCAGCAGGTGCTGGTAGAAGGCACTGCGCTCGACGCTCGCGCGCAGGAAGGCCGCGCCGCTGAGGCCCTGCGCGCTGTCGTATTCCCACTGCGCTTCGGGCTTGACCTGGGCGCGGGATGCGGCGCTGTGCATGAAGGGTGCGATCCGCGAGGCCACGAGCAGCTGGCGCCAGACGAGCCAGGCGTCCCAGACGGATGCGGGTGAGAAGCCCGGCGCTGTGGGCTCCACCGCGCAGCCGGCGGCCTGCAGGCGCGACAAGGCCGCCTCGCACACCGCGAGCACGCCGGGCTCGGTGGCGAGGTAGCCGCCGAGGTCGCCCAGCCAGCCGATGCGTGGCTGCGGCGCCGATTTTGAGGAATTCTCGCCGCAGCCCAGCGCCAGCTGGTCGGTAGTTGCTATGGAAAGAGGAGCGCGTGGATCGAACCCGGCCTGGGTCTGGAGCAGGCGGGCGAGGTCGGCCACGGTGCGCGCCATCGGCCCCTCGGTGCCGAGCTGCGACACCCACACCTCGGGCGCAGGCCACATCGGCACCCGGCCCTGCGCGGGGCGCAGGCCGAACACATGGTTCCATGCGGCGGGGTTGCGCAGGCTGCCCATGAAGTCCGAGCCGTCGGCCACCGGCAGCAGCCGCAGCGCGAGTGCCACCGCCGCGCCGCCGCTGCTGCCGCCGGCGGCGCGCGATGCATCCCAGGCGTTGCGGGTGGTGCCAAACACCGGGTTGAAGGTGTGCGAGCCCAGGCCGAACTCGGGCACGTTGGTCTTGCCGATGACGATGCAGCCCGCGGCCTTCATGCGCGCGACCATCAGGCCGTCCTGCGTGGGCACGAAATGGCGCATCAGGGGCGAGCCCAGCGTGGTGGGCAGGCCGGTGGCGTTGGCCAGGTCCCTGATGGCCTGGGGCATGCCGTGCATCCAGCCCAGCGACTCGCCGCGGGCGAGCTGGGCGTCGCGCGCATCGGCCTCGCGCAGCAGCGCGTCGGCGTCGCGCAGGCTCACGATGGCGTTGTAGTGCGGGTTGAGCCGCTCGATGCGCGCGAGGTAGGCCGCCATCACTTCGCGGCACGAGACCTCGCGCGCATGGATGGTGCGCGACAGCGCCTCGGCCGAGAGCGCGGTGAGATCGTCCACGGCGGCGGCGCCCAGGGTCTCGCAGGCGGGGGCGATCGCGATTCAGCCCAGCGGCGGAATGCGCAGCTTCTGGCCGGGGTAGATCTTGTCGGGGTCGCTGAGCATGGGCTTGTTGGCCTCGAAGATCACCATGTACTTGTTGGCGTTGCCGTAGAACTTCTTGGCGATGGCCGAGAGCGTGTCGCCGCGCACCACGTCGTGGTATTGCGCCTCCTCGGCCGGGGCGGCGACCGACATGAGGTTTTCCACCGAGGTCACGCCGCTGACGTTGCCGCAGCACAGCGTGACCTTCTCCAGCGCCGCCTGGGTGGGCGCCTCGCCCTGCACCGTGACCTTGCCGCTGGCGCCGTCATAGAGCACGAACAGGCCGGTGACGCCGAGCTTCTGCGCCTCGATGTAGTCGCGGATGGCGTGCGCGGCGCGGGTGTTGAGTTCCTCCAGCGTGGGCTGGGCCTGCGGGTTGGCGCTGACGGCGGCGGCGGCCTGCTCGACTTCCTTGTGGCCGAAGAGCTTCTCGCCGGCCTCCTTGATGAAGCTGAAAAGTCCCATGCGATTCTCCTGTGGGGTTGAGGACAGGTCCCACTGTAGCCGCGCCGCGTGCCACCGCGGTGACGGCGCAGCGCCACAAACCCGCAATAATGCCGCGCATGACATTCTTGGCAATCGACGTCGGCAACACGCGACTGAAGTGGGCGATGTACGACGCCCCGCGCTCCGGGGCGCGGCTGCTGTCCGACGGCGTGTGCTTCCTTGAGAACATCGAGAAGCTCGGCGAGGGCGACTGGGCCCGGCTGCCGGCGCCCACCCGGATGCTGGGCTGCAACGTGGCCGGCGACGCCGTCAAGCGCCGGGTGCAGGAGCAGATGGAACTGTGGGACGTCGCGCCGCAATGGGTGATCGCCAGCGCGGCCGAGGGCGGCATCACCAACGGCTACGACCACCCCACGCGGCTCGGCCCCGACCGCTGGGTGGCGATGATCGGCGCGCGCGCACGGCTGCTGGCCAAGGGCCGCCGCNGGCCGATGGTGGTGGTGATGGTGGGCACCGCGGTGACGGTGGAGGCGGTGGACGCCAGCGGGCACTTCCTCGGCGGGCTCATCCTGCCCGGCCACGGCATCATGCTGCGCGCGCTGGAGTCAGGCACCGCCGGCCTGCACGTGCCCACCGGCGAGGTGCGCTGCTTTCCANCCAACACCAGCGACGCCCTCACCAGCGGCGGCACCTTCGCAATTGCCGGCGCGGTGGACTGCATGGTGCGCCACCTGCGCGACAAGAGCGGCGAGGAGCCCGCGTGCTTCATGACCGGCGGTGCGGGCTGGAAGATGGCGCCGAGCATGTCCTCGCAGTTCGAACTCGTCGAAGGGCTGATCTTCGACGGCCTGCTGGTGCTCGCGCAGTCGCGCTACCCCGCTGCAGGCTGAACGGCCATCACCCGAAAACTTCAAAAACAATAGCGCGACCTCACCGGTTGGTGCTGGGTTTCAGGCCAAAAGCCCAGGAATGTCCCTCAGGTGCCGCTTGCGGGCGTGTACGCGGTGGCCAGCGCGATCAGGTGCGCGCGCTGGGCCGGCTCCAGGTAGGGCACGAGCAGCTGCAGCACATGCTGGGCACCGCGCAGCAGCGCGTGCTGCGCGCTCTCGGGCTCGAGGGCGTGGCGCGGGTCGCGCACGTACTCGTAGCTGAGCCAGTAGGTCAGCACCACCACCATGCTGGTGGCCGTGGCCTCGGTCTCGCGCGAGTCGATGTGCAGCGCGCCCGAGCGGCTCATGCCGTCGAGCAGCGCCTTGATCGCGCGCGTCTTGTTGCGCAGCACCTGCTGGAAATGGGTTTCGAGCCGGCGGTTCTTGCTCAGCAGGTCGTTGAGGTCGCGGTAGAGGAAGCGGTACGCCCAGATGCGCTCGAACAAGGTGTGCAGGAAGAACCAGGCGTCCTCGACGTCGCGCACGTCATCGGCGGCATGCAGCAGTTCGCCCAGGCCGCGCTCGTAGCGGTCGAACAGGCTGTTGATCAGCTCGTCCTTGGCCGGGTAGTGGTAGTAGAGGTTGCCGGGGCTGATGTGCAGTTCGGCCGAGATCAGCGTGGTCGAGACGTTGGGCTCGCCGAAGCGGTTGAACAGCTCGAGCGTGACCTCGAGGATGCGCTCGGCCGTGCGGCGGGGGCTTTCTTGGCCATCTTGGGAGGGGGCGCGGGGCAGGCGAGGGGCTCGGGACTGTGAGCGGATCGGGCCGGAGGGGACGCTCCAGCCCGCTCAGGCTGCCGTGCGCCGCTCGGCGCGCGCGAGCACGTGGTCGAGATCGTCCATCACCTCCTGCAGCCGCGCGATGGCCTGACCCATGCGCGTGGGCGCGGGTGCGGGCTCCACCAGGCGGCGGTGCGGGTCGTCGAGCGCAGCCATATCCAGCGTGATGCCGTGGCGCGCGAAGGTGGCGGCGAAATGGCTGCGCCGCGCGCGCAGCAGATGGCGCGTCTGCTGGTAGGCGTGCTCGGCGAGGTGGCGGCGCTGCGCATAGCTGAAGGTGTTGGCCAGGTACATCTCCGGGTCGCGGTGGTCGGGCTCGAAGAGCACGATGTCCGTCTCGGGGTAGGCGCGCTCGTAGCCTTTCATGCCCAGCTCNAGGCGGGAGTGGATCATGGTGCGGAACGTCTGGCTCAGCACCGCCGGCAACCCACCCTCGACGATGCGCGGAATGTGCCGGTGCTCCGCACTCAAGCCCCGGCGCATCACCTCGGGCTGCGCGGGCGCGGTGGCGTCGAAGGGCACCAGCGGGTTCAGGCACAGCAGCAGGTCCACCCCNGACTCCAGCGCCACCGTGGCATGCAGGGTTTTCTTGAGCGCGCCGTCCACGTAGAACTTGCCCCCGATCTCCACCGGCGGGAACAGGCCGGGCAGCGCGGAGCTGGCCTGCACCGCGCGGGAAATCGGCACATCGTCCCAGCCCGGCTCGCCAAACGGCGCGGCCTCGCCGCTGTCGAGGTCGGTGGCCACCAGCGTGAGCCGGGTGGCGAGCTGGCGGAAGTCGTTGCTGCGGCCCGGCTGTGAGAACAGATGGGCCAGCCGGCGGTCCACCTCGTCGTTGGCGAACACCCCNGTGGGCAATGCCGGGCCGAGCCGCTCCAGCGCGCTGATGAACGAGCGGCGCTGCACCAGGCCGCGCCACAGCGCCGTGGCGCTGAGGCCGGGCACGCGCAGCGCGCGCCGCGCAAACTCCCGCCAGGCCGGCATGGTGAGCCACGAGGGGTCGAACACCTCGGCGCTCTCGTCGCTGTTGTCGATGAAGCCCTGGCGCAGTTCGTCCGTCGTCATGCCGTTGGCCAGCGCCGCGGCGATGAAGCCGCCGGCCGACACGCCGACGTAATGATCCAGTGCGGTGAAATCCACCCCCGCNAGCGACTCCTGCAGGGCACACAGCGCACCGATCTCGTAGATGGCGCCCAGCGGCCCGCCGCCGGCGAGCGCCAGCGCGATCCGTGGTGATTCGCCGCGTGCAGGGGCCGCCGCCCCGTTGACGGTGGCCAGGCGAATCGCAGGGGTCTTGCGCATGCGGGTGTCTCCTCGAGGCCCTGTTGCGGCGGGCCGTTCATGCGATTGTGCGTCACGCCGGCCGCGCCAGGCCAGCGCAGGACGGCCCGTGCCGCGCCGGTGAGCCGACCCACCGGCGCGCGTTCCGCGTTACTCGGCAGCGGGCGCTGCTTCGGCCGCCACCTTCTTCGCCGCGGCGCGGCGGGGCGTCTTGGCCGCGGTGGCCGCCTTCTTGGCCGGTGCCTTGGCCGATGCACGCGGCTTGGCCGGGGCCTGGGCGGTGGGCTTGGCGGCCGTGGCACCCGCCTTGCGCGCCGGAGCGGCCTTGGCCGAGAGACGTTGCACGCTGCGGTTGAGCTCGTCGATGCGCGCCACCAGCGCCTCCACGTCCTTGGCCGAGGGCACGCCGAGCTTGTTCAGCGCGCGCGCCACGCGCTCTTCGAAGATGCTCTCAAGCTTGTCCCACTGGCCGGTGGCCTTGCTGGTCAGGCCGGTGGCCACATGGGCCATCTTGCTGGTGGCTTCGGTGATCTTCTCTTCGGCCGCGGCCTGCGTCTTGCGCTGAATGGCCAGGCCCTCCTTCACCAGGGTTTCGAACACCTTGCCGCCTTCGGTCTGCGCCTTGGTGAAGGCACCGAGACCGGCCAGCCAGATCTGCTGTGCCGAATCCTTCACCGAGGACGGCAGCGGGCTGGCCGTCTTCTTGCCGGCAGCGGACTTTTGAACTTTCTTGACCATGAGGGGCCTCCGGGATGGGTGGAACAACACGGCCCGAACACGCGCGTGCCGCGCCGACCGTTCATGGCACTGTACGGCGCCAACGCCCGTCGGGTGTAGGGTTTCGCTCCTAAATTGCCCAGTGCAAATCGCCGTTTTCCGCGGGTTTGTGCGGAAGCAGGCGGTAAAACGCCGCGGTCAGAATCGGGGTTCGATAGGGAACGCACGGAGACCATCACATGCAGTATTTCGTCACCGGGGCCACGGGCTTCATCGGCAAGCGCCTGGTCAAGAAGCTTCTCGCGCGCAAGGGCGCGGTGGTGCACTTCCTCATCCGCGAGGAGAGCCTCTCANAGGTCCCGGCCTTGCGCGCGGCCTGGGGTGTGAGCGCCGCTCGCGCGGTGCCGGTGGTGGGCGACCTCACGCGCAAGAAGCTCGGCATGAGCAGCGAGGACNTGAAGAAGCTCAAGGGCCAGATCGACCACGTCTTCCACCTCGCCGCCGTGTACGACCTCCAGGCTGACGAGGAAAGCCAGATCGCTGCCAACATCGAAGGCACGCGCAACACCGTCGAACTCGCGCGCGCCATCGACGCGCGGCACTTCCACCATGTGTCCTCCATCGCCGCCGCCGGGTTGTATGAAGGCGTGTTCCGCGAAGACATGTTCGACGAGGCGGAAAACTACGAGCACCCGTACTTCATGACCAAGCACGAGAGCGAGAAGATCGTGCGCACGGAGTGCAAGCTGCCCTGGACGGTCTACCGCCCCGCCATGGTCGTGGGCGACTCCACCACCGGCGAGATGGACAAGATCGACGGGCCGTATTACTTCTTCAAGCTCATCCAGCGCATGCGGCAGATCCTGCCGCCGTGGATGCCGTCCATCGGCCTCGAGGGCGGGCGCATCAACATCGTGCCGGTGGACTTCGTCGTCGACGCGCTCGACCACATCGCGCACACCGTGCAGGGCAGCGGCCGCTGCTTCCACCTCGTCGACCCCGTGGGCTACCGGGTGGGCGAGGTGCTCGACATCTTCAGCCGCGCGGCGCACGCCNCCAAGATGAACGTGTTCGTCAATGCCGCGCTGCTCGGCTTCATCCCCAGGAGCGTCAAGAAAGGGCTGATGGCGCTGGCCCCGGTGCGCCGGGTGCGGAATGCGGTCATGCAAGACCTCGGGCTGCCCGAGGACATGCTCACCTTCGTCAACTACCCCACCCGCTACGACTGCCGCGAGACGCTGGCCGCACTCAAGGGTTCGGGCATTGCCTGCCCCAACCTCAAGGACTATGCCTGGCGGCTGTGGGACTACTGGGAGCGCCATCTCGACCCCGAACTGCACATCGACCGTTCGCTGCGCGGCACGGTGGCCGGCAAGGTGGTGCTGGTCACGGGCGGGTCGTCGGGCATCGGCCTGGCCGCAGCCCACAAATTCGCCGAGGCCGGCGCCACCACCCTTATCTGCGGGCGCGACCAGGACAAACTCGACGCCGCCTGCGACGAAGCCAAGGCCAAGGGCTACCGCTTCATCGCCTACACGGTTGACATTGCGGACATGCAGGACTGCGACCGCTTCGTGGCCCAGGTGATCGCCGAGCACGGCGGGGTCGACTATCTCATCAACAACGCGGGCCGCTCCATCCGCCGCGCCATCGAGAGCAGCTACGACCGCTTCCACGACTTCGAGCGCACCATGCAGCTCAACTACTTCGGCGCCCTGCGCGTGACCATGGGACTGCTGCCCGGCATGGCGCAGCGGCGCNAAGGGCATGTGGTCAACATCAGCTCCATCGGGGTGCTCACCAACGCGCCGCGCTTCTCCGCCTACGTGGCCAGCAAGGCGGCGCTCGACGCCTGGACCNGCTGCGCCGCCAGCGAGTTCGCCGACCAGNGGGTGACCTTCACCACCATCAACATGCCGCTGGTGCGCACGCCGATGATCGCGCCCACCAAGATCTACAACAACGTGCCCACGCTCTCGCCCGAGCAGGCCGCGGATCTGGTCGCCCAGNCCTGCATCTTCAAGCCGGTACGCATCGCCACCCGGCTGGGCGTGACGGGTCAGGTCATGCACGCGCTGGTGCCGCGGGTCGCGCAGATCGTGATGAACACGAGCTTCCGCATGTTCCCGGATTCGGCGGCCGCCAAGGGCGACAAGAGCGCCAAGCCGCAGCTCTCGCCCGAGGCGCAGGCCTTGCAGCAGATGATGCAAGGCATTCATTTCTGACCCGACGGTTTGCCGCCGCCGCCACGGGCGGTTTTGTCAAGCCGCAATGACATAATCGTGCGCGCACCCAACCCCGGAGTGCGCGTTTTTCATTGCTTCCACACGTTCTCACCACGACATGATTCTGGTCACCGGCGGCGCGGGCTTCATCGGCGCCAACTTCGTGCTCGACTGGCTCGCCCGCAACGACGAAGCCGTGGTGAATCTGGACAAGCTCACCTACGCAGGCAACCGCGAGAACCTCGCCGCGGTGATGGACGACCCGCGCCATGTGTTCGTCCAGGGTGACATTGGGGATGGCGACCTGGTCTCGCGGCTGCTGGCCCAGCACCGGCCTCGGGCCATCATCCACTTCGCCGCCGAGAGCCATGTCGACCGCTCCATCCACGGCGCCGAGGCGTTCATCCAGACCAACGTCGTCGGCACCTTTCGCCTGCTCGAGGCCGCCCGGGCGTACTGGGTCGGTCTCGATGCGGCCGAGCAGGCGGCCTTTCGCTTCCTGCACGTGTCCACCGACGAGGTCTACGGGTCGCTGGCCCCCGATGAGCCGGCCTTTGCCGAAACCCGTCGCTATGAGCCCAACAGCCCATACAGCGCCAGCAAGGCCGCCAGCGACCACCTGGTGCGCGCGTGGCACCACACCTACGGGTTGCCGGTGCTCACCACCAATTGTTCGAACAATTACGGGCCGTTTCACTTCCCGGAGAAGCTCATTCCGCTGATGATCGTGAATGCGCTGGCCGGCAAGCCGTTGCCCGTCTATGGCGACGGCCTCCAGGTGCGCGACTGGCTGTATGTGAGCGACCATTGTTCCGCCATCCGGCGGGTGCTCGAAGCGGGTGTGCCCGGCGAGGTCTACAACGTGGGCGGTTGGAACGAAAGGCCCAACATCGACATCGTGCACACCATTTGCGCGCTGCTCGACGAACTGCAGCCCCGGCCCGACGGGCGCAGCTACCGCGAGCAGATCACCCATGTGAAGGACCGGCCCGGGCACGACCGGCGCTATGCCATCGACGCCCGCAAGATCGAACGGGAACTGGGCTGGCGCCCCGCGGAAACCTTCGAGACGGGCATTCGCAAGACCGTTCGGTGGTATCTGGATCATCCGGAGTGGGTCGCTCGCGTGCAAAGCGGCGCCTACCGCGAATGGGTCCGTACCCAATACGCGCACGGCTGACATGAAGATCCTGCTGTTTGGCAAAGGCGGGCAGGTCGGGCGCGAGTTGCAGCGCAGCCTCGCCCCGTTGGGTGAGGTGGTGGCCCTGGGCTCGAGCGGTGAGCCGTGGCCGAGCGACTTCCGTCAGCCCGAGACCTTGCGGGAAACGGTCCAGGCGGTCCAGCCGCAGATCATCGTCAACTCCGCCGCTTACACGGCCGTGGACCGCGCAGAGACCGAAGTGGATGCAGCCCGCGCCATCAACGCCTTTGCGCCGCGCGTGCTGGCCGAAGCAGCCCATGCCTGCGGTGCCTGGCTGGTCNACTATTCGACCGACTATGTGTTCGATGGCGCCGGCAGCCGCNCCTGGACGGAGGACGACGCCNCCGCGCCGCTCAACGTCTACGGCCAGACCAAGCTCGAAGGGGAGCTGGCGGTGCGCAGCGCGTGCCCGCGTCACCTGGTGTTTCGCACGAGCTGGGTCTATGCGCGTCATGGCGGCAACTTCATCCGCACAGTCCTGCGTCTGGCGGCCGAGCGAGAGTCCCTGCGGCTGGTGGATGACCAGGTCGGCGCCCCCACCGGGGCCGACCTGATTGCCGATGTCACGGCCCATGCCTTGCGTCAAGCCATATTGGAGCCGCGTCTCGCGGGGCTTTATCATCTGAGCGCCTCGGGCGAAACCAGTTGGTTTGCCTATGCGCGTTACCTGCTCGACGAGGCCCGCCGGCAGAGCGAGGTCGCCAGAACAATGAAAGTCCGGACCATGGAACCGATTCCCAGCAGCGCCTACNCANCGCCCGCGCGCCGGCCGCTGAACTCGCGGCTCGACACGCGTCGTCTGCAAAGCACATTCGGTTTGTGCCTGCCGCCTTGGCAGCCAGGGGTCGCGCGGGTGGTGGAGGATCTANCCCAGCCGCCAGCCTGGGTGCGCGCATGAAACCAGCGCGAAAGGGCATCGTGCTCGCCGGCGGGTCGGGCACCCGTCTGCATCCGGCCACGCTGGCCATCAGCAAGCAGTTGCTGCCGGTGTACGACAAGCCGATGGTGTACTACCCGCTGAGCACGCTCATGCTGGCGGGTTTGCGTGATGTGCTCGTCATCAGCACGCCCCAGGACACGCCGCGGTTTCAGCAGCTGCTCGGTGACGGCAGCCAGTGGGGCATGCAGATCGAGTATGCCGTGCAGCCCAGCCCGGATGGGCTGGCGCAGGCTTTCCTGATCGGTGAGCGCTTCATCGGCGGCGCGCCCAGTGCCCTCGTGCTGGGCGACAACCTGTTCTACGGCCACGACTTCGTCCCCCTCCTGCGCGCGGCCGATGCCCAGGCGCAGNGGGCGACCGTCTTCGCCTACCACGTCCAGGATCCCGAGCGCTATGGGGTGGTCGAGTTCGATGCGCAGCGCCGCGCTGTCAGCATCGAAGAAAAGCCCCGCCAGCCCAAGAGCAGCTACGCGGTGACGGGCCTGTATTTCTACGACGAGCAGGTCGTCGAAATTGCCAAGACGGTCAAACCCAGCGCCCGCGGCGAACTGGAGATCACCGCTGTCAACCAGGCCTATCTGGAGCGGGGGCAACTCACCGTGCAGATCATGCAACGGGGCTATGCATGGCTTGACACGGGTACCCATGAAAGCCTGCTGGATGCCGGTCAGTTCATCGCCACGCTGGAGAACCGGCAGGGCTTGAAGATCGCCTGCCCGGAGGAGATCGCCTGGCGCAACGGATTCATCGACGCTGCCCAACTCGAACGGCTGGCGCAACCCTTGGCGAAAAACGGTTACGGACAATATTTGTTGCGGTTGTTGCGCGAGGAGCGGNCCTTGAACGTCATCCGCACCGCCATCGAGGATGTGCTGATTCTCGAGCCCCGGGTGTTCGGGGACGCGCGCGGCTTTTTCCTCGAGTCCTTCAACCAGCGGGCCTTCGACGCTGCGGTCGGCCGGCCCACGGTGTTCGTGCAGGACAACCACAGCCGCAGCAGCCAGGGTGTGCTGCGGGGCCTGCACTACCAGATTCGGCAGCCGCAGGGAAAACTCGTGCGCGTGGCCTGCGGACGGGTGTTCGATGTTGCGGTGGACATACGAAAATCGTCCGCCACCTTTGGCCAGTGGGTGGGCGTGGAGCTCAGCGGTGATAATCACAGGCTTTTGTGGGTGCCGCCGGGCTTGGCCCATGGGTTTGTCGTCCTGAGCGGGAGTGCTGACTTTTTGTACAAGACGACGGATTACTATGCGCCGGATTTCGAGCGTTGCATCGCGTGGGACGACCCTGACCTTGCGATCGATTGGCCGCTTCCTGCCGGCGGCCCCAGTCTGTCGGCGAAGGACAGGCAAGGTGTTCGCCTGAACGACGCAGAAGTGTTTCCATGACAAGAAAACCGGTCACCGTCTCCATCGTCAGCCATGAACATGGCGACGAAATCCCTTTGCTGCTTGGGGATTTGGCCGAATTCGCCACGCCGGACATCCACGAGGTCATCGTCACCCTCAACGTGCCCGAGCCAGCGCTCGCGCACTGGATCGAGGAACGTGAGTGGCCATTTGCGGTGAGCATCGTGCGCAACGTCAAGCCCCTGGGCTTCGGCGCTAACCACAACCAGGCCTTCGGCTGGTGCAAGTCCGCGTACTTCTGTGTGCTCAACCCGGACATCCGTCTCTCGGACAACCCTTTTCCCGCTTTGCTGCAACGCCTTGCCNGCGGGGAGGCGGGCTGTGCCTACCCGCTGCAATCCAATGGTCAGGTGCCCGCGCGCGACCTCGCGCGCGAGTTGCCTACGCCCGCGGCCCTGCTGCGCCGTTACTTCGTCCCGGGCTACCGGCAGCGGGTCCAGCCCCGCCACTGGATCAACGGCGCGTTCATGCTGCTGCCCTCGGACGTGTTCATGCGGCTCGGGNGCTTCGACACCGGGTACTACATGTACTGCGAGGACGTGGATTTCTGCCTGCGCCTGCAGGCACGCGGCTACAGCATCGATGCGGTGTCTGAGGCCATGGTGGAGCACCTCGCCCAGCATGCGAGCCGGCGGCGGTTCCGCCACTTCATGTGGCATGTCAAGAGCCTTTGGCGGCTGTGGCATTCGGCGCCGTACCGCGAGTTCAAGCATGTCGCGTCGTCGGTGCAGCGTGTGATCTGACGTTGCTGCCAAGTTGTTTCCGACCGAGTTTCAGTCGAGCCCCGTCCATGAGCGAGAACCCCTTGCCCTCCATCGACCCGCGTGACAAGGCGGAAATCCTTGCCCAGGCGCTGCCCTACATCCGCCGGTTTCACGGCAAGACGCTGGTCATCAAATACGGCGGCAATGCCATGACGGACCCCGCGCTGCAGGCCGACTTTGCCGAGGACGTCGTGCTGCTCAAACTGGTCGGCATGAACCCGGTCGTCGTGCACGGGNGGCCGCAGATCGAAACGGCGCTCAACCGTCTGGGCAAGAAGNGGNAGTTCGTCCAGGGCATGCGGGTGACCGATGCCGAGACGATGGAGGTGGTCGAGTGGGTGCTTGCCGGCGAGGTCCAGCAGGACATCGTCGGCCTGATCAACCAGGCGGGCGGCAAGGCCGTGGGCCTGACCGGCCGTGATGGCGGCATGATCCGGGCGCGGAAGCTCCGCATGCTCGACANNACACAAGACCCGTCCGTCGAACACGATGTCGGGCAGGTCGGCGACATCGTTTCCATCGACCCCAGCGTGGTCAAGGCCTTGCAGGACGACGCCTTCATCCCGGTGGTGAGCCCCATTGGTTTCGGCGAGAACAACGAGAGCTACAACATCAACGCCGATGTGGTGGCCAGCAAACTCGCCACCGTGCTCGGCGCGGAGAAACTGGTGCTGCTCACCAACACGCCGGGCGTGCTGAACAAAGCGGGCGAGTTGCTGACCGACCTCACGGCGCGTGAAATCGACGAACTCTTCGCTGACGGGACGATTTCGGGTGGCATGCTGCCCAAGATCAGTGGCGCGCTCGACGCCGCCAAGAGTGGAGTCAACGCCGTGCACATCATCGACGGTCGGGTGCCGCACGCCATGCTGCTGGAGATCCTGACCGATCAAGCCTACGGCACGATGATTCGCTCGCATTGAGCCCGCCGGCACGCGCCTGGCTCATGCGGCGCCCCGTGTGACAATCGGCGCGAAAGCTCGTCCGATTGTTTCATGCCCGACGTCGAACCTTCCGCCGACAGCCCCGCCAATGCGTCCGCAACGGGTGGGGCGACGCCAACCCGCAAGCGCCCTCCGCCGGGCGAGCGGCGGATGCAGATCCTGCAGACCCTCGCGGCCATGCTGCAGCAGCCGGGCGCCGAGCGTGTGACCACGGCGGCCCTGGCGGCGCGCCTGCAGGTGAGCGAGGCGGCGCTGTATCGCCACTTTGCGAGCAAGGCGCAGATGTTCGAGGCCCTGATCGACTTCATCGAACACTCGGTGTTCTCGCTCACGCGCCAGATTGCCGACCGCGAAGCGCCGGCCCCGGAAAGGCTCGCCCAGGCGGTTTCAGCTCTGCTTCGATTCGCAGAGGCCAACCCGGGGCTCGCCCGCGTCATGGCGGGCGATGCGCTGGTCAACGAGCACGAGCGCCTGCAGCAGCGCATGGCTTTGTTTTTCGACAAGCTCGAGGCGCAATGGCGTCAATGGGCGCGGGAGCCTCTGAACGCCGACGTCGCCGCGCCCACGGTGGAGGCCCAGGTCNGCGCAGGGGTTCTGCTGGCGTTCAGCCTCGGCCGTATCCATCGGTTCGTGCGATCGGGCTTTCGACGGCTGCCGACCGAGGCGCTGCCGGAGAGCTTGCACGTCATGCTCTGAGCGCGCCCGGTTCGCGCGAAGATCGGCCCTGTGAAATGAGCGGAGCCGCCGAGCGCGTTGAATCTGCCGCCGTCGCGCGACGCTTCTGAAAGTCATGTCCAGTCCGAAACTGACCCTCGTTGCCGCTACCCGACTGGCCGAGACGGCGTTCTGGAGCCAGTCCGCCCTGGGGCTGTCGTTGCGCCGCCTGCAGGCGGATGACCGCCTGGTGCCCCGCATCACGTTTTCCAACAGTCGCGGGTTGCCGTTGATCTACAACGCGGCGATCGAGGACGCGTCGGCGAGCGAATGGGTTCTGTTCGTGCATGACGACGTCTGGTTCGACGACTTCTTTCTCATGGACCATGTGCACCAGGGTTTGCAGGCTTTCGACGTCATTGGCGTAGCGGGAAATCGCCGGCGGCAGCCGCGCCAGCCGGGTTGGGCCTTTGCCAGCCGGGCGCCTGACGGCCGCTTCGTGTGGGACGACAAGGCGTTTCTGAGTGGAACGGTGGCACACGGTCGGACGCCCTTCGGCCGGCTGTCTCGTTTTGGCCCCAGCGGGGTGGGTTGTGAACTGCTCGACGGGGTGTTTCTCGCGGCCCGGCGCTCGAGACTGCTGGATACGGGTGTGCGTTTCGACCCGCGTTTCTCGTTCCACTTCTACGACCTCGATTTCGCCNGGTCGGCCCGTGACCACGGCCTCTCGCTTGGGACGTGGCCGGTCGCGCTGACGCACCAGAGCGGTGGCGCCTTCGGTTCTGCGGCGTGGGAGGCCGCGTGGAAGCTGTATCGCGAGAAGTGGGGCGATTGAGGCTGGAGTTCGCTCTCACCCCGGGCGCTGACCGGCCGCCAGGTCCGCTTTCGAGGGCAAGGACGGCTGCGGCTCGGGAACCAGCGTGTCGCACAGGTCCCAGTTTTTCGCTGCCGCAGACCCCAGAATGACCGCTTTGCATTGGAGTTCAAACCATGAAACTCGTCCGCTATGGCCGGCAAGGGAAAGAAAAACCGGGTCTGATCGACCCCGAAGGCGTCTTGCGCGACCTGAGCGCCCACCTGCCCGATCTGACGGGTGAGGCCTTGTCGCCGGCATCCCTGGCACGCTTGGCCAAACTGCGCCCCGCCGCCTTGCCCGCCGTGCGGGGCAAGCCGCGCCTGGGCTGCCCGGTGGCGCGGGTGGGCAAGTTCATTGCCATTGGTCTCAACTATGCCGACCATGCGGCCGAGGCCGGCATGCCGCTGCCGACCGAACCCGTGGTGTTCATGAAGGCGACCAGTTGCATCCAGGGGCCGAACGATCCTGTGATGCTGCCCAAGGGCTCGAAGAAGACCGATTGGGAGGTGGAACTCGGCGTCGTCATCGGCACGCGTTCGCGCCATGTGGCGCAGAAGGATGCGCTGCGCCACGTGGCGGGCTACTGCGTGGTCAACGACGTGAGTGAGCGCGCTTTCCAACTCGAGCGGGGTGGCACCTGGGACAAGGGCAAGGGCTGCGACANNTTCGGGCCGATCGGCCCGTGGCTGGTGACGGCCGATGAGGTGCCCAACCCGCAGCGGCTCGGGCTCTGGCTCGACCTCAATGGCCAGCGCATGCAGACCGGCAACACGCGCACCATGGTGTTCGGCGTGGCCCGACTGGTGAGTTACGTCAGCCAGTTCATGACGCTCGAACCCGGCGACGTGCTGACCACGGGCACGCCGCCTGGCGTGGGCATGGGCATCAAGAAGAAGGACGGAACGCCGGCGCCACGCTTCCTGCGGCCGGGCGACGTGATGCACCTGGGCATCGACGGGTTGGGCGAGCAGACCCAGACGGTCCAGGCGTTCGTCCGCTGAACCTCGGCGCGCGGGGCTTGCGGACCGTGGGCGACGCGGGTTCCCACCATTTTCAGCACCGGTGGCTCGCGGCCTGCGACAAGCTCCGTGTCTGCGCCTTGCACGTTGGCCTGCGCCTCGAGCCGTCGCTCGTCGCGCCAGGGCGCCCTCGGCGCCACCCTAGACGCTCTCCTCTAGAACCGTAAGGAGATGGACGGCATGGGAGCGAATGCTGCAAAATAGAACGACCGTTCGTTTTATTGAGGGAACTGCAGCATGGCGACCGCAAAGCGCGCCCGTCTGGAACTGGTGTCTGCCGATGAAACCGCGCCCCGCCGTGGCGGGCGCCCGTTGGCCAAGGGCCAGCAGACCAAGGCGGCCATCGTCGATGCCGCGCTGGGGCTGGCGGCGCACATCGGCCTGGAGGGCTTGAGCATCGGCGCCGTGGCCGAACTCACGGGCATGAGCAAGTCGGGCGTGTTCGCGCATTTTGGCTCGCGCGACGAACTGCAGATCTCGGTCGTGCGCGAATACCACCGCCGATTCGAGGAGGAGGTGTTCTACCCCGCCATGCGCGAGCCCCGCGGCCTGCCGCGCCTGCGCGCCTTGTTCGCGAACTGGATGCGCCGCACCTCCGCGGAGATTGATTCGGGTTGCATCTACATCAGCGGCGCGGTCGAGTTCGACGACCGGCCGGGGCCGGTGCGCGAGGCGCTGGCCGAGTCGGTGAACATCTGGCAGGCGGCCATGGTGCGCGCCATCGTGCAGGCGCGCGAGGAGGGCCATCTGCGCGCCGACATCGACGAGCAACAAGTGGCCTTCAACATCCACGGCCTGATCCTGGCCTTGCATTACGAGGCGCGTTTCCTGCGCAGACCCGGCGCGATCGAACGGGCGCTGGCCGGTTTCGACGATGTGCTGGCGCGCTACGGCGCGTCGTCTGCGGGCTGAGTCGCGGTACGCGCGCGGCCCGGTCCCTGCCTTTCTGTCCTTCTTCTTCGTCCTTTCCAAGGAGCTTCCCATGCCCACCTACACCCCGCCGCTTCGCGACATGCAGTTCGTCATGCACGAACTGTTCAAGGTGACCGACGAGTTCCGCGCCATGCCGCGCCATGCCGACGTGGATGCCGAGACGATCAACGCCGTGCTCGAAGAGGCCGGCAAGTTCGCCAGCGAAGTGATCTTCCCGCTCAACATCAGCGGCGACACCGAGGGCTGCCGGCATGACCGCGAGACGCATGCCGTCACCACGCCCAAGGGATTCAAGGAGGCGTACCAGACCTATGTCGCCGGCGGTTGGCCGGCGCTGTCGTGTGAGCCGGAGTATGGCGGCCAGGGGCTGCCGCTGGTGGTGAACCAGTGCCTCTACGAGATGATGAACTCCGCCAACCAGGCGTGGACGATGTACCCGGGCCTCACCCACGGTGCTTATGCCGCGCTGGTCGAACACGGCACGCCGGAACAGAAGAGCGCCTACCTGCCCAAAATGGTCAGCGGCGAATGGACGGGCACCATGTGTCTGACCGAGCCGCACTGCGGCACCGACCTCGGCCTCATGCGCACCAAGGCCGAGCCGCAGGCCGATGGCACCTACCGCCTCACCGGCAACAAGATCTTCATCAGCGCCGGTGAGCACGACATGGCCGAGAACATCGTGCACCTGGTGCTTGCGCGCCTGCCCGATGCGCCGCCCGGCATCAAGGGCATCAGCCTGTTCATCGTGCCGAAATTCCTCGTGAATGCGGACGGCTCGCTCGGCGCGCGCAACGGCATCTACTGCGGCGGCCTGGAGCACAAGATGGGCATCCATGGCAACGCCACGGCGCAGATCGTGCTCGACGGCGCGGTGGGCACGATGGTGGGCCAGCCCAACAAGGGCATGCAGGCCATGTTCGTGATGATGAACGCCGCGCGCCTGGGCGTGGGCAACCAGTCGCTCGGCCTGACCGAAGTGGCCTACCAGAACGCGCTCGCCTACGCCAGGNACCGGCTGCAGATGCGCAGCCTCTCCGGCCCCAAGGCCAAGGACAAGCCCGCCGACCCCATCATCGTGCACCCCGACGTGCGCAAGATGCTGCTGACCGCCAAGGCCTATGCCGAAGGCGGGCGTGCCCTGGCCATCTACTGCTCGGTGCTGCTGGAGAAGGTGCACCACCACCCTGATGAAAAGGTGCGCAAGGACAGCGAGGAAATGCTCTCCNTGCTCACCCCCATCACCAAGGCCTTCCTGACCGACAACGGCTATCAGGCGGCGACGATGTGCCAGCAGGTCTTCGGCGGCCATGGCTACATCAAGGAATGGGGCATGGAGCAGTTTGTGCGCGATGCCCGCATCAACATGATCTACGAAGGCACGAACACCATCCAGTCGCTGGACCTGCTGGGCCGCAAGGTGCTCGCCAACAACGGCGCGACGCTGAAGAAATTCGGCAAGCTCGTCGCCCAACTGGTCGAGGAAGAGGGCGTGAACGAGAAGATGGCCGAGTTCATCAACCCCATCGCCATGCTGGGTGACCAGATGACCAAGTTCACCACCGAAATCGGCTTCAAGGGCATGCAGAACCCTGACGAGGTCGGCGCCGCTGCCGTGGACTACCTGCGCGTGGCCGGCCACCTGGTGTTCGGCTACTTCTGGGCGCGCATGGCGCAGGTGGCGCTGCGCGAAATCGCCGCCGGCAACACCGACCCCTTCTACCCGGCCAAGCTGCAGACGGCCCGTTTCTACTTCGCCAAGTTGTTCCCGGAAACCCTCTCGCTCATGCGCACCGCGCGCGGGGCGGCGCCGTTGATGGACACCGATCTGGCGCTGGCGTGATGATGCGGCACTGCCGCAGGGCCCTCTGCGGCAGTTTTTCCATCTTTTGCGAGGAACCCCAGCGTGAAACGGTCTTTGTTTGCTTTTGTTTTTGTAGCAATGAGCGCTTCGGCGATGGCGCAGAACACGCCCGAGGGCCTGTGGCGCAACATCGACGACAAGACCGGCGAGGCCAAGGCGGAAATCCGCATCGCGCCCGGCGCCGGAGGAGCTTTGTACGGCCGCATCGAGAAGGCGCTGGTGCAAAGCGCCGAGCCCAACTGCACGGCCTGTACCGACGACCGCAGGAACCAGCCCAAACTGGGGCTGGAGATCATCCGCGGCGCGAAGAAGTCCGACACCGACAACGTCTGGGAAGGCGGCCGCATTCTCGACCCCGAAAACGGCAAGGAATACACCTTGCGCATGACTCCGCTCGAAGGCGGCAGGAAGCTGCAGGTGCGCGGCTTCATCGGCCCCTTCTTCCGCACCCAGGTCTGGGTGCGGGTGCAGTAACCCGAATCTTCAGGAACCCCCATGTCCCGTTTCAACGTCCGCAAAGTCGCCGTCCTCGGCGCCGGCGTGATGGGTGCGCAGATTGCCGCGCACCTGGTCAACGTCAAGGTACCGGTCGTCCTGTTCGATCTGCCCGCCAACAAGGCCCCCACGCTCCCCGCTTCGCGTGGTTCGCTGCCCCCGAGGGGCGGGGNNTCCGCCTTGGGGCGGCCCGGCGGCGAACCCGGCCCGAAAAGCGCCATTGCCCTGCGCGCCATCGACAACCTCAAGAAGCTCAAGCCCTCGCCGCTGGGCGTGGCCGATGACGCGGTGCTGATCCAGCCGGCGAACTACGAGGAGCACATGGCGCTGCTCGGTGAATGCGACCTCGTCATCGAGGCGATTGCCGAGCGCATGGACTGGAAGACGGACCTCTATCACCGAATCGCGCCCTTCGTCGCCCCGCAGGCGATTCTTGCCTCGAACACCTCGGGCCTGTCGATCACGCGGCTGTCGGAGGCGCTGCCGGAGTCGATCCGCCCGCGCTTTTGCGGCATCCACTTCTTCAACCCGCCGCGCTACATGCAGCTCGTCGAGCTCATCGCCACGCCGGCCACCCAGGGCGACATCCTCGACGCGCTCGAAGCCTTCGTCACCACCACGCTGGGCAAAGGCGTGGTGCGCGCCAAGGACACGCCCAACTTCATCGCCAACCGCATCGGCATCGCCGGCATGCTCTCCACGATGAAGGAGGTGGAGAACTACGGGCTGAGCTTCGACGTGGTCGACGACCTCACTGGCAAGAAGCTCGGCCGCGCAAGCTCGGGTACCTTCCGCACCGCCGACGTGGTGGGGCTGGACACGATGGCCCACGTCATCAAGACGCTGCAGGACAACCTCAGCCTCGACACCGACCCCTTCTACGGCAGCTTCGGCACCCCGCCGGTGCTCGCCAGGCTCATCGAGCTCGGCAACCTCGGGCAGAAGACCAAGGCGGGTTTTTACAAGAGGGTCGGCCGCGACGTGCTGCGCTTCGATCTGGCCAGCGGCGACTATGTGAGCGCCGGTGAGAAAGCCGACGCGGTGTACGAGCGCATGCTCAAGAAGCCCGCCGCCGAGCGCCTGAAGCTGCTGCGCAACGCCGAAGGCCCGCAAGGCCGCTTCCTCTGGGCCATTCTGCGCAACAGCTTCCACTACGCCGCGGTGCATCTGGCCACCATCGCCCACACTGCGCGTGACGTGGACCAGGCCATGCGCTGGGGCTTCGGCATGAAGCAGGGGCCGTTCGAGCTCTGGCAGGAAGCCGGCTGGCTCGAGGTCGCCCGGATGGTGCAGGAGGACATCGACGCCGGCAAAGCGCTGTGCAAGGCGCCGCTGCCGGCCTGGGTCTTCGAAGGGCCGGTGGCCCAGGCCGGCGGCGTGCACACGGCCGAGGGTTCCTGGAACCCCAGCTCCGGTCGCTTCGAGCCGCGGCGCGAGCTGCCGGTCTACCGCCGCCAGTTGTTCCCCGAACTGCTGCTCGGCGAGGGCGGCCCGCGCCCCGAGGCCAGCGGCCAGACGGTGTTCGAGAACGACGGTCTGCGCCTGTGGACGCTGCCCGAGGCGGGTGGCGACGTGCTCATCGCCTCGCTGCGCTCGAAGATGCACACCCTCGGGCCCGACGTGATCGAGGGCCTGGCCGAGGCCGTGGACCGCGCCGAGGCCGACTACCGCGGCCTGGTGATCTGGTCGCCCGACGAGCCGTTTTCCGCCGGTGCCGATCTGCAGGCCATGCTGCCGGGCTTCCTCATGGGCGGCGTGGCCGCCATCGACGAGGCCGAGGCCGAACTGCAGCGCATCATGCTGCGCATCCGCTATGCCAACGTGCCGGTGGTGGCCGCCGTGCGCGGCCTGGCGCTGGGCGGCGGCTGCGAACTGGCGGTGCACTGCGCACGCCGCGTCGCGCACATGGAGAGCTACGTCGGGCTGGTCGAGGTCGGCGTGGGCCTGATTCCCGGTGGCGGCGGTCTCACCTACATCGCGCGCCGCGCCGCCGAGAACGCCCGCCTGTCCACCGGCAAGGACTTGCTGCCGTTCCTCACCGAGGGCTTTACCGCCGCTGCGATGGCCAAGGTCGGCACCAGTGCCCTGGAGTCGCGCAAACTCGGCTACCTGCTCGAGAGCGACCTCGTCGTCGCACACCGCGACGAACTGCTGCACGTGGCCCTGAACGAGGCGCGCGCCATGGCCGAAGGCGGCTGGCGGCCGCCGCTCAAGCGCCAGTTCCCCGTGGCCGGGCGCGATGCGCGCGCCACCATCCTCGGGCAGCTCGTCAACATGCGCGACGGCGGCTTCATCAGCGCGCACGACTTCCACATCGCCGAGAAGATTGCCACCGTGCTCACCGGGNGCGACGTCGATCCGGGCACGCTCGTCACCGAGGACTACCTCATGACGCTGGAGCGGCGCGCCTTCGGCTCGCTGCTCACCCACCCCAAAACGCAGGAGCGCATCATGGCCATGCTCTCCACCGGCAAGCCGCTGCGCAACTGAGGAAGAGCGAAGGACACGATCATGACCCACGCATTGCAAGACGCCTACATCGTCGCGGCCACGCGCACCCCCATCGGCAAATCCGCACGCGGCTACTTCCGCAACCACCGCCCCGACGACCTGCTTGCCCATGTGCTGCGCGCGGCCGTGGCTCAAGCACCGGGGCTCGACCCCGCAGCCATCGAAGACGTAATCTGCGGCTGCGCCATCCCCGAGGCCCAGCAAGGCCTCAACGTCGCCCGGGTGGGGGCCATCCTCGCTGGCCTGCCCAAGAGCGTGGGCGGCATCACCGTCAACCGTTTCTGCGCCTCGGGCCTGTCGGCCGTGCAGATGGCGGCCGACCGCATCCGTGTGGGCGAAGCCGACGTGATGATCGCCGCCGGCACCGAAAGCATGAGCATGGTGCCGATGATGGGCAATTCGCCCAGCCTCTCGCCCGCCATCTTCCGCAGCACCGAGAACATCGACGACTACGGCATCGCCTATGGCATGGGTCTGACGGCCGAGAAGGTCGCGCAGCAGTGGAAGGTCAGCCGCGACGCGCAGGATGCGTTCGCGCTGCAGTCGCACGAGCGCGCGCTCGCGGCCATGCAGGCCGGCGAGTTCACCGACGAGATCACGCCGGTGGAAATCACCGAGCGCAGCGTCGATCTGGACACGGCCGAGGTCTCCACCCGCACCCGCACCGTCAACCTCGACGAAGGCGCGCGGCCCGACACCAGCCTCGAGGGCCTGGCCAAGCTGCGGCCCGCGTTTGCCGCACGCGGCTCCGTCACTGCGGGCAACAGCTCCCAGACCAGCGACGGCGCGGGCGCGCTCATCCTCGCCAGCGAGGCGGCCGTCAAGCGCTTCAACCTCACGCCGCTGGCGCGCTTCGTGAGTTTCGCCGCCGTCGGCGTGCCGCCGCACCTCATGGGCATCGGGCCGATCGAGGCCATCCCCGCCGCGCTCAAGCGCGCCGGGCTCAAGCAGGACGACCTCGACTGGATCGAGCTCAACGAAGCCTTCGCCGCGCAGTCGCTGGCGGTGGTCAACACGCTGGGCCTGGACCCGTCCAAAGTCAACCCCATCGGCGGCGCGATTGCGCTGGGCCACCCGCTGGGCGCCACCGGCGCCATCCGCGCCGCCACCGTGGTGCATGCGCTGCGCCGCCACCAGAAGCGCTATGGCATGGTCACCATGTGCGTGGGCATGGGCCAGGGCGCCGCGGGGATTTTCGAGAGGGTTTAAAACCCTTCACATGAGAAGCCGCCGCCAAGAGCGGCTCCTTCCCTTTCACAGCACCTGAGGAGAACACGATGCACGCTGTGAGCTTGAAGTCCACGGACGGAACGCCGCTTTCCGCACGGGTGTACGAAAGCGTGGGTGTGCCCCAGGGCAGCGTAGTGATCGGCGGCGCCATGGGCGTGCGGCAGGACTACTACGCGAAGTTCGCCGAATGGCTGGCTGGCCAGGGCTGGCGCGTCACCACGTTCGACTACCGCGGCTCGGGCGATTCCGCGCCCGCTTCGCTCAAGGGCTTTCGCGCCGACCTGTACGACTGGACGCGCGACTACGAAGCCGCCATCGACCACGCGCACGCCGCGCTGCCTGATGCACCGCTCTACCTGCTGGGCCACAGCCTGGGCGCGCAGCTGCCCGGCCTCCTGACCAACCAGCACAAGGTGAGCGGCCTGCTCAGCGTGGCGGCCGGCAGCGGCTACTGGCGCGAGAACGCGCCCCAGCTCAAGCGCATGGTGCTGTACTTCTGGTATGTCGCCGTGCCGGTGTTCACCCGCCTGTTCGGCTACTTCCCCGGCCGCAAGCTGCGCAAGGTGGGCGATCTTCCGGCGGGCGTCATCATGCAGTGGCGCAAGTGGTGCCTGAACCCTCGCTACAACTTGGGCGCCGAGGGTGAGGCGGCGCGCGAGTCCTTCGCGCGCGCCAGGTTCCCGGTGCTGGCGCTGTCGATCACCGATGATGAGCTCATGACGCTGCGTGGCACGCAAAGCCTGATGAGCTTCTACGAAAACGCGCCGCGCAAGATCGAGCGCATCGCGCCGTCCGAACTCGCCGTGCGGCGCATCGGCCACTTCGGCCCGTTCCGAACGGAGCAGGAGACGAAGCTGTGGCCGCGCATGGCCGAGNGGCTGCGCACGCTGCCGNGGCACTGCCGTATGACGCATCACTTCGACGACGCGATCTCGCTCGTGCCGCAAGGCGAGGGCGTGATGACGGGCGCCACCAGCCCCGCCTACGCCAACTTCATCGGCCCGTACGGCGGCATCACGGCGGCGCAGGTGCTCAACGCCGTGCTGCAANGACCCCGTCGCGTGGGCGATCCCGTCGCGCTCACGGTGAACTACGCGGCGGCGCTGGCCGACGGCGCGTTCAGCGCGCACGCCCGGCCGGCCCGCACCAACCGTTCCACCCAGCATTGGATCGTCGAACTGCGCCAGGGCGACGAGACGATGATTGTCGCCACCGTGATGACGGCCGTGCGGCGCGACACCTGGAGCGGCCACGAGGCCCATCCGCCCGAGGTGCCGCCTCCGGCCGACGTGCCGCGCACCCCGCGCCAGCGCGTGGAGTGGCTCAACCGCTACGACACGCGCTTCATCACCGGCCTCATGCCGCGGCATTGGGAAGGGCAGGGTGGCGCGGAGAGTCTCACGCGCCTGTGGGTGCGCGACGAGCCGCTGCGGCCGCTGGACTTCGCCTCGCTCACCGCCATGGCGGACATTTTCTTTCCGCGTCTGTGGCTGCGCCGAGCCACGCAAACGCCGATCGGCACCGTGACCATGACGGTCTACTACCACGCCGATGCCGCGCAGCTCGCCGCCACCGGCACGGACTACCTGCTGGCGCAGGCCAAGGGCCAGGGCTTTCGCAACGGCTACTTCGACCACGCCGGCCAGCTGTGGAACGAGGCGGGCGAGCTGCTGGCGACGACCCACCAGGTCGTCTACTACAAGGAATAGCGATGGCAGAACCGGTCGCTCTCGTCATCGGCGCCGGCGACGCCACCGGCGGCGCGATCTCGCGCCGCTTCGCCAAAGGCGGCTTTACCGTCTGCGCCACTCGGCGCCACCTGGAGAAGCTTCAGCCGCTCATCGAGCGCATCCAGGCCGAAGGCGGCCGCGCGCACGGCTTTGCCAGCGATGCGCGCCAGGAAGAAGAGGTCGCCGCGCTGGTCGAGAAGATCGAGTCGCAGATCGGCCCGATCGAGGTGCTGGTGTTCAACATCGGGGCCAATGTGCGCGCCAGCATCCTGGAAGAAACCGCGCGCAAGTACTTCAAGATCTGGGAAATGGCCTGCTTCGCCGGTTTTCTCAATGCGCGCGAGGTCGCCCGACGCATGGTGGTTCGCGAGCGCGGCACCATCCTGTTCACCGGGGCCACCGCGTCCATTCGTGGCTCGGCCGGCTTTGCGGCGTTCGCGGGCGCCAAGCACGCCCTGCGCGCGTTGGCGCAGAGCATGGCGCGAGAGCTCGGGCCGCGCGGCATCCATGTGGCGCACACCGTGATCGACGGCGGAATCGACACCGAGTTCATTCGCGAGAACTTCCCGGAACGTTATGCCCTGAAAGACCAGGACGGCATCCTCAACCCCGAGCACATTGCCGACGCCTACTGGATGCTGCACACCCAGCCCCGCGATGCCTGGACCCACGAACTGGACCTTCGCCCCTGGATGGAGAAGTTTTGAAAGAAGTCGAGTTTTATTTCGATGTGGGCAGCCCCGCCGCCTATTTGGCGTGGACGCAGCNTTCCTCGCATCGCGCAGGAGACCGGCGCTGCGCTCGTGTTCCGGCCCATGCTGCTGGGCGGCGTGTTCCAGGCCACGGGCAACCACTCGCCGATGCAGGTGCCCGCCAAGGGTCGCTACGTGATGGCCGACCTGGAGCGTTTCGCGCATCGCTATGGCGTGGCGTTCAGGCACAACCCATTCTTCCCGATCAACACCCTTGCGCTGATGCGCGGCGCCATCGGCCTGCAGATGAGGGACGAAGCGCGCATGGCGCCATACGCGGACGCCGTGTTTCGCGCGATCTGGGTGGAAGGACTGGACATGGGTGAACCACAGGTCGTGGGCGCCGCTCTGCAGCGTGCCGGCTTCGACCCTCAGGCGCTGTTCGCGCTTGCGTCCGAGCCCGAAGTGAAAGAGCGCCTGAAAGCCGCGACGCAGGAGGCGGTGGCACGCGGCGTGTTCGGTGCACCCACATTTNTCGTTGGCTCCCAGATGTATTGGGGCCAGGACCGTTTGGACTTCGTCAAGGAAGCTTTGCAATGAGCGACATCCTCACCCACGTCGAAGCCGGCGTGATGACCATCACCTTCAACCGGCTCGATCGCAAGAACTCCATCACCGCGGCCATGTACGCGGCGCTGGCCGATGCACTCGAAGCCGCAGCGGGTGATGCCTCGGTGCGTGTCGTGGTATTCCAGGGCCACGAGACGGTGTTCAGCGCCGGCAACGACATCAACGACTTCCTGCAGCAGCCGCCCGCGCAGGAGGACGCGCCAGTGTTCCGCTTCCTGCGCGCCATCGCCACCTTCCCCAAGCCCTTGCTGGCGGCCGTCTGCGGCCCGGCCGTGGGCATCGGCACGACGCTGCTGTTTCACTGCGACCTGGTCTATGCGGGCGACAACGCCGCGTTTTCCATGCCCTTCGTGAACCTGGGCCTGTGCCCCGAGGCGGCATCGAGCCTGCTGGTGCCGCAGATGCTCGGCTATCACCGCGCGGCCGAGGCGCTGCTGCTGGGCGAACCCTTCATGGCCGAGGCGGCGCTGGAAGTCGGGCTGGTCAACCGCGTGGTGCCGCCGACCGAGGCCAACGCCCTGGCGCAGTCGGTGGCGCGCAAACTCGCGGCCAAGCCGCTCGCCTCCCTGGTGGAGACCAAGCGCCTCATGAAGCAAGGGCAGACCGACGCCGTGCTGCGCCAGATGCGCGAGGAGGGCGCGTGCTTCGGCCGCATGCTGCGCGAGCCAGCCGCGCGCGAGGCTTTCACCGCCTTCATGGAACGGCGCCTGCCCGATTTTTCGCGGCTGTGATCGGCCCGCGGTCGGCATCGTCCGCCGGTGTTTAATTATGCAAAGCGTTTGCTTGCTAAAAATCATGGCGGCTGCTATCGTGTGCCGCCATGGGTCTTTCCAACACCGCACTCGTTCCGCCCGAACTTGAGCCGGACACCGCCGCGCCGGCAGCCCGCGGGCGCGGCCGCCCGCGCAAGCGCCCCGAGGAGCGCGACGACGGCAACCGCCGCCAGGCCGTCCTGCGCGCAGCCGCGCGGCTGTTTCGCCAGCAAGGCTTCGCAGCCACCTCCACACGCGACATTGCAGCCGCGGCCGGCATGCAGTCGGGCTCCNCCTTCTACCATTTCGAGAGCAAACAGGCGCTGCTGGGCGCGGTGATGCTCGAGGGCATGGAGCGCGCGCTCGCCGCACAGGCGCGGGCCATGCAGATCGCGGTGGATGCGGGCGAGCCGATCGACGCCCGCGCGGCGCTGCGCGTGCTGGTGCGCAACCATCTCGAGGTGCTGCTCGGGCCCGAGAGCGACTTCATCCCGGTGATGCTCTATGAGTGGCGCTCCTTGTCCGAAGCCCAGCGCCGCGAGGTCAACGCCTTGCGCCGCGACTACGAGGCGGTGTGGAACCCCGTGCTCGAGGCGCTGCAGGCGCAGGGCCTGTTGCGCGGCGACGTACGGCTCGCGCGGCTCATGATCTTTGGCGCGCTCAACTGGGCTGTGCAGTGGTTTGACCCGGCACGCCGCGCCACGCTCGACACCCTCGCCGACGCCGCGCTGGACTTGTTCCTGCAGGAGCGCGCATGAACGCCGTCACCACCTCCTACCGTTCCGTGTTCCGCCCGGGCTTGTTCGAGGGCCGCGTGGCGGTCGTCACCGGCGGGGGCTCGGGCATCGGGCGCTGCACTGCGCACGAGCTCGCGGCGCTCGGCGCGCGCGTGGTGCTGGTGGGCCGCAACCCGGACAAGCTGCACACGGTGGCCNGGGAGATCGCGCAGGACGCCGGCGTGGCCGAAGGCCGCGTCTGCGACATCCGCGACGAGGCCGCCGTCTC
Organism: Burkholderiaceae bacterium; assembly: GCA_013693755.1. Lineage (GTDB taxonomy): Bacteria > Pseudomonadota > Gammaproteobacteria > Burkholderiales > Burkholderiaceae_C > Tibeticola. The sequence continues at coordinate 943,584 of CP059256.1, read as the reverse complement.
GGCCCTGGTGGCCGAGGTGCTGGCCGCCCATGGCCGCATCGACGCGCTGGTGAACAACGCGGGCGGCCAGTACATCGCGCCACTGGAGACCATCACCGCCAAGGGCTGGAAGGCAGTGCTCGACACCAACCTCACCGGCGGCTTTCTGGTGGCGCGCGAGTGCTACCGCCAGCACATGCAGTCGCACGGCGGCGCCATCGTCAACATCGTGGCCGACATGTGGGGCTCCATGCCCGGCATGGGGCACAGTGGCGCGGCCCGCGCGGGCATGGTGAGCCTGACCGAGACGGCCGCCCTGGAGTGGNCGCGCAGCGGCGTGCGGGTCAACGCCGTGGCGCCGGGCTACATCGCCTCCAGTGGCATGGACCACTACCCGCCCGAGGCCGGCCCCATGCTGCGCGAGATGGCCCGCACCGTGCCGGCGGGCCGTTTCGGCAACGAGGCGGAGGTGTCGGCGGCCATCGTGTTTCTGCTCTCCCCAGCGGCGAGTTTCATCAGCGGCAGTGTGCTGCGCGTGGACGGTGCGCGGCCCCAGGTGCGCATGGGCTGGGGCGACTTCGTGGCCTCGCCCAAGGTGCAGGCGCGCGAGGCGGTGCGCCCGTTCGACGGCTTCCCGCGCTACGAAATTCCGAAGGTGTTTNCGGTCATGAGTTTCCCAGCCTCCACCTGGAACCCCGCATCGGCGACGGCGCNNGCGCGCCGTGAGGCCGCGCTGGAACGGATCGCGGCGCTGCGTGCCCTGGAGGCGCGCTCGGCGGACGCATCGGCGCGCTCGCGCCCCGTGTTCGACAAGCGCGGCCAGTTGCTGCCGCGCGAGCGTGTGGCCTTGCTGCTCGACCCCGGCGCGCCCTGGCTGCCGCTGATGTCGCTGGCCGGATACCTGCGCGACACGAAGGACCCGGAACGATCCGTGCCCGGTGGCGGCGCGATCGCGGGCATCGGCTTCGTCAGCGGCGTGCGCTGCATGGTGGTGGCCAGCGATTCGGGCATCGACGCCGGCGCCATCCAGCCCGGCGGGCTGGAGAAGATCCTGCGCGTGCAGGAGATGGCGCTGGAAAACCGCCTGCCCTTCGTCCACCTGGTCGAAAGCGCCGGCGCGAACCTGATGAACTACCGTGTCGAGGGCTTCGTGCACGGCGGTGCGCTGTTTCGCAACCTCGCGCGGCTGTCGGCGGCGGGCCTGCCCGTCCTCACCGTGCAGCACGGTTCGGGTACCGCGGGTGGGGCCTACATGCCGGGCCTGTCGGACGTGGTCATCATGGTGCGCGGGCGCTCGCGCGCCTTTCTCGCCGGGCCGCCGCTGCTCAAGGCCGCCACCGGCGAGGTGGCTACCGACGAGGAGCTGGGCGGCGCCGAGATGCACTGCGGCGTGTCCGGCCTCGGTGAATACCTGGCCGAGGACGACCGCCATGCGCTGGGCCTGGCGCGCGCGGTGATGGCCCACAGCGGCTGGGCGGGCACGGCAGCCCGTGCGGCCGAAGCCGAGCCGCCCACATTTGACGCCGAGGAACTGCTCGGCCTCATGCCCGCCAACCTGCGCGAGCCGGTCGACATGCGCGAGGTCATGGTGCGCATCGTCGATGCCTCCCGCGTACTGGAGTTCAAACCCCTGTACGGCGCGCAGACCGTGTGCGCGCAAGCCAGCATCGGCGGGCACCCGGTGGGCCTCATCAGCAACAACGGCCCGATCGACGTGGCCGGGGCGAACAAGGCCACGCACTTCATCCAGTGGATGTGCCAGCTCGGCCATCCCATCATCTACCTGCAGAACACCACCGGCTACATGGTGGGCAAGGACAGCGAGCAGGGCGGCATGATCAAGCACGGCAGCAAGATGATCCAGGCCGTGACCAATGCCACCGTGCCGCAGATCACGGTGCAGTGCGGCGCGAGCTTCGGCGCGGGCAATTACGGCATGTGCGGCCGGGCGTTCTCACCGCGCTTCCTGTTTGCCTGGCCCGGCGCGAAGACGGCGGTGATGGGTGGCGAGCAGGCCGCCCGCACCATGCAGATCGTGACCGAGGCAGCGTTGGCGCGTAAAGGCCGTGCGCCCGACCCCGAGCAATCGAAGAAGCAGTTCGACCAGATCGTCGCCATGTTCGAGGCGCAGGCCGATGCCTTCGTCACCAGCGGCCTGGCGCTCGACGATGGCGTGATCGACCCGCGCGACACGCGCGCCGTGCTCGCGTTCTGCCTGGACACCATCGCCGAAGGTGCGGCCCGCACCGTGCGGCCCATGCAGTTCGGCGTCGCGCGCATGTGAACACCACGAGCCCAAGGAGACCCCCACCATGCAATTCACCCACGAGCACCGGCAGGTTCAGGACACGCTCAAGCGCTTCATCGACGAGCGCATCAACNCCTTCGTCGACGAGTGGGAGGCGGCCGAGATCTTCCCCGCGCACGAGGTGTTCAAAGGCCTGGGCGAACTCGGTCTGCTGGGGCTGACCAAGCCGGTCGAGTACGGCGGCGCGGGGCTGGACTACTCCTTCTCGGTGGCCATGGCCGAGACGCTGGGGCACATCCACTGTGGCGGCGTGCCCATGGCCATTGGCGTGCAGACCGACATGTGCACGCCGGCGCTGGCGCGCCACGGCAGCGAGGAACTCAAGCGCCAGTTCCTCGCCCCGGCCATCGCCGGCGACATGGTCGGCTGCATCGGCGTGAGCGAGCCGGGCGCGGGCAGCGACGTGTCGGCCATCAAGTCCTATGCCCGCAAGGACGGCGACGACTACCTCATCAGCGGCCAGAAGATGTGGATCACCAACAACCTGCAGGCCGACTGGATGTGCATGCTGGTCAACACCAGCGACGGCCCGGCGCACAAGAACAAGAGCCTGGTGATGGTGCCGCTGCGCGAGAACGGCAAGCAGGTCAAGGGCTTCGAGGTGGGGCAGAAGATCCGCAAGATCGGCATGAACAGCAGCGACACTGGCCTGCTGTATTTCGACGAGGTGCGCGTGCCGCAGCGCTACCGCATCGGCGCGGAGGGCGCGGGTTTCATCTACCAGATGCAGCAGTTCCAGGAGGAGCGGCTGTGGGCCGCGGCGAGCTGCATCCAGAGCCTCAACAACTGCATCGACTGGACCATCGAATGGGCCCAGGAGCGCAAGCTCTTCGGCGCGAGCCTGGCCGACCAGCAATGGGTGCAGTTCAAGCTCGCCGAGCTCAAGACCGAGGTGGAGAGCCTGCGCGCGCTGACCTACCTCGCCTGCGAACACTATGTGGCCGGCCAGGACGTGACCGAGTGGGCCACCATGGCCAAGCTCAAGGCGGGCCGGCTCAACCGCCTCGTGCCCGACACCTGCCTGCAGTTCTGGGGCGGCATGGGCTTCACCTGGGACAACAAGGTCTCGCGCATGTACCGCGATGGCCGCCTGGCCTCGATCGGCGGCGGTGCGGACGAGGTGATGCTGGGCATCCTCACCAAGATCATGGGCATCGCCAAGCGGCCGGCCCTCGGCTGACGCGTGGGTGACGGCTCCCGCGCCCGATTCCTTCACCACCTGCGAAATCACCCCATGGACACGCTGTTGATCGAACGCCAGGGCGACGTGGAGCGCTGGACGCTGAACGACCCCGCCAGCCGCAATGCCTTGTCCGACGCGATGGTGCTGGCCTTGTACGAAGCCAGCCTGCGCGCGCAGGCCGACGCCACGCTGCGCATCGTTGTGCTCGGCGGCGCGGGCGGCGCGTTCTGCGCGGGCGGCAGCCTGGGCCGCTTTGCCGCGGCCATCGGGCAGCCGCTGGCGCCGGGCGCGCACGACCCGCTGGTCGATGCCAACCGGGCGTTCGGCGACGCCTTGCATGCCCTGACCGCGCTGCCGCAGCTGCTGGTCGCCGTGGTCGATGGGGCGGCCATGGGCGGCGGCCTGGGCCTGGTGTGCTGCGCCGACCGGGTGCTGGCCACGCGGCGCTCGGTGTTCGCCGCGCCGGAGGTGACGCTGGGCCTGCCGCCCGCGCAGATCGCGCCCTATGTATGGCGGCGGCTGGGCGACGCGGCGGCGCGGCGCTGCCTGCTCTCGGGCACGCGGTATGCGGCCGAGGAGGCGCAGGCGCTGGGGCTGGTGGATGCGGTGGTCGAGGAGCAAGCCCTCGAAAACGCCCTGCAGGCCGTGCTGACGCAAGCGCGTGCCGCAGCGCCCACGGCGGTGGCGGTGACCAAGCGCTTGCTGCAGCGCCTGCAGGCGCCGCTGCCCGATCTGCGCGACGAGGCCGCGCTGGCCTTCGCCGCCGCGCTGCGCGGCCGGAGGCGGCCGCCGGCCTGCAGGCCTTTGCGCGGCGTGAGCCCCGCCCTGGGCGCTGGCGGCGGGAGGAGCCGGCGCATGAAGCGCGTGCTGGTGGCCAACCGGGGCGAGATCGCCCGGCGCGTGTTTCGCACGGCGCGGCGCATGGGGCTGCAGACGGTGGCCGTGTATTCCGACGCGGACCACCACGCGCTGCATGTGCGCGAGGCCGACGGTGCCGTGGCCTTGGGCGGCGCGTCGGCCGCCGAGAGCTACCTGCGCATCGACGCGCTGATCGCGGCCGCGCGCGCCAGCGGTGCCGATGCGGTGCACCCGGGCTACGGCTTTCTGAGCGAGAACGCCGACTTCGCGCAGGCCGTGTGCGACGCCGGCCTGACCTGGGTCGGCCCGCCGCCCTCGGCCATCCGTGCGCTGGGGAGCAAGGCCGCGGCCAAGGCGCTGGCGCTGCGCATCGGCGTGCCAGTGCTGCCCGCATCCCTCGGCGCGGCGCAGACCGAGGCCACGCTGCAGGCCGAAGCCGCACGCATCGGCTACCCGCTGATGGTCAAGGCGGTGGCCGGCGGCGGTGGGCGCGGCATGCGCTGGGTGGAATCGCCCGAGGCGCTCGCGGCGGCCCTGCACAGCGCGCGCTCGGAGGCGTCGGCCAGCTTCGGCTGCGGCGACCTGCTGCTCGAACGCGGCCTGCGCCGGCCGCGCCATGTCGAGGTGCAGATTCTTGCCGACGCGCACGGCGCTTGCGTGCACCTGGGCGAGCGCGACTGTTCGGTACAGCGGCGGCACCAGAAGCTCATCGAGGAGTCGCCCAGCCCGGCGGTGACACCGGCCTTACGCGCTGAACTCGGGCGTTGCGCGGTGGCGCTGGCGCAGGCTGCCGGCTATGTGGGCGCGGGCACGGCGGAGTTTCTGCTCGACGAGGACGGCGCCTTCCATTTCATGGAGATGAACACGCGCCTGCAGGTGGAGCACCCGGTGACAGAACTGCGCACCGGGCTGGACCTGGTCGAGTGGCAGTTGCGCATCGCGCGCGGCGAACCACTGCCGCTGGCGCAGGAGCAAATTCACTTCAGCGGCCATGCGATCGAGGTGCGGCTGTGCGCCGAGGATGCGCACTTCATGCCGCAGACGGGCCGGGTGCGACGCTTCGTGGCGCCCGAGGCCACCGAANGCCTGCGGCTGGACCATGCGATCGAGGAGGGCGCCGAGGTCACGCCACACTACGACGCCATGCTGGGCAAGTGGATCGCCCATGCCGCGACGCGCGAGGCGGCCATCGAGCGGCTGGCGCACGCGCTCGACGCCACCGTGCTGCAGGGCCTGCCGACCAACCGCGCGTTCCTCGCCGCCTGCCTGCGCCACCCGCTGTTTAAGGCCGGCGGGGCGACGATCCCCTTCCTCGCCGAACACGCCGAGGCGCTGCGCGCCTCACTCACGCCCGGGGCCGAGACGGTGTGCGCCGCGCTGGCGGCCGCCAGCCTGGGTGGCCGGCCCGCGGCCGCGGCGTTGCCGCTGCCGTTCGTGCGCCCGTTGCGCTGGCGCGTGGGCGAGCAGACGCTGGACGTGGCGCTGCGGGAATGCGGTGGCGGCGCGGTGGAACTGACGCTCGCCGGCGCGTCGCACCGCGCGCAGGTGACGGGCGAGGCGGTGTCGATCGACGGTTACCGCCGCCCGGTGTGGATGGTGCCGCTGGACGCGCGCCGCGTGGCGGTGCAATGGGGGCCGGACGCCCTCGAACTGGAAGACCTCATTCACCAGGCGCCCATCCGCGCTGACGCCTCAGCGGCCGCGCGCNAGCTGCGCGCGCGCTTCAACGGCAAGGTGGTGGCGGTGCGCGTGGCCGACGGCGACGCGGTGGACGCCGGACAGACGCTGCTGACCCTGGAGAGCATGAAGATCGAGCACCAGATCGCGGCCCCGCGGCGCGCGTGCATCGCCCACGTGCCCGTGGCGCCGGGCCAGCAGGTGCATCCGGGCCAGGTTTTGATTGTTTTCGACGGAACCCCAGCGTGAACTGGTGCATGGATGCTATCGAAACAGAAGCAGACATCGCCGCCTTGCAGGAGGCGGCCGAGCGCTTCGCGCGCGAGCGCATCCGCNCCCGCGTGGACGCGTGGGAGGCCGCCGGCGCCATCGACCCCGGTCTGTACCGCGAGGCCGCCGAGTTCGGCCTGCTGGGCCTGGGCTACCCCGCGGCGCTGGGCGGCACGCCGGCTTCCTGGCGTGCGCGCAATGCCATGACGCAGACCCTGGCGCGCCACGGCACCAGCGGCGGCGTGATGGCCAGTCTGTTTTCGCACAACATCGGTCTGCCGCCGCTGCTGGCCCACGGCACGCCCGAGCTGCAGGCCGAGGTGATTCCGCCGGTGCTGCGCGGCGAGCAGGTGGCCGCGCTGGGCATCACCGAGCCCGGCGGCGGCTCCGACGTGGCGCAGCTGCGCACCACGGCCCGTCTCGACGGGGCGGACTACGTGATCGACGGCGAAAAGGTCTTCATCACCTCGGGCCTGCGCGCGGACTGGCTCACGCTGGCCGTGCGCACCGGCGCGCAGCGCGGCGCGGCCGGCCTGTCGCTCATCGTCGTGCCCATGGACCGGCCGGGCATCTCGCGCACGCCCCTGCAGAAGATGGGCTGGCACTGTTCCGACACCGCGCACCTGCGCTTCGACGCGGTGCGCGTGCCCCAGCGCTACCGCCTCGGCGAGGAGGGCGACGGCTTTCGCATGATCATGCGCAACTTCAACGGCGAGCGCCTCTCGCTCGCCGCCATGGCGCTGGGCTTCGCGCAAGCCTGCGAGGACGAAGCCCTGGCCTGGGCGCGCCAGCGCCAGACCTTCGGCGCCGCGCTCATCGAGCGGCAGGTGATTCGCCACCGCTTCATGGACATGCGCATGCGCTGCCTGAGCACCCAGNCCTGGCTCGACGCCTTGTCCGACCGCGCCGACGCGCAAGACCTCGGGCCCGACTGGGTGGCGCAGGTCTGCCTGCTCAAGAACCACGCCACACAAACCCTGCAGTTCTGCGCCGACGCGGCGGTGCAGACGCTCGGCGGCATGGGCTACATGCGCGGCACGGTGAGCGAGCGCATCTACCGCGAAGTCAAGGTGATGATGATCGGCGGCGGCGCCGAGGAAATCATGAAGGAACTCGCCGCGCGACAATGGGCCCTATGAGCAAAGCCATCCCCACGCCCGCCGAATTCGAGCCCGAGTTCATCACCGGCCTCAAGGCCATCTTCGAGGAANAAATCGTCTTCAACCGCGTGCTGGGCCTGCAGATCACCTCGCTGCGGCCCGAGCAGGTCGTCGCCCGCATTGCCATGCGGCCCGAGCTCGTCGGCCACTACAGCTACAACCGGCTGCACGGCGGTGTCATCAGCGCCGGCCTCGACGCCATGGGCGGCCTAGCCGTCATGGCCGCCATCGGCGCGCGGCACATGGACGAGTCGCCCGAGCAGCGGCTGCACCGCTTCGCCAAGCTCGGCACCATCGACCTGCGCATCGACTATCTGCGCCCCGGCATCGGCGAACACTTCACCCTGCACGCCGAGGTGCTGCGCCTGGGTTCCCGCGTGGCCAGCACCCGCATGGAGTTCCGCGGCGCCGACGGCAAGCTGCTGTCCACAGGCGCAGGGGCCTACATCGTGGCGTGAGCGTTGGCGCGCTGGTGCCTCTCGCCGTGGCCTCGTGCTGAGCGACGCGGCTATGGCGGCGTCAGACGGGCGGCGCCAGTGCATCCAGCGGGCTGGCCGTGCCGCCGGCTGCCACCTTGAGCACATGCGTGTAGATCATGGTGGTGGACACATCCGAATGCCCCAGCAGTTCCTGCACCGTGCGAATGTCGGTGCCCGCCTGCAACAGGTGCGTGGCGAAGGAATGGCGCAGCGTGTGCACGGACACCGGCTTGGCGATGCCGGCCTGAGCCGCAGCCTTCTTGACGGCGCGCTGCAAGCGCTCCTCGAACAGATGGTGCCGCCGCTCCACACCCGAGCGGGGNTCTACCGACAGCGTCGGGGAAGGAAACAGCCAGAACCAGGCCCAGGTGCTGCCCACCTTCGGGTATTTCCTTTCCAGCGCATGCGGCGTTTGCACGCCACCGCGACCGGCTTTGGCGTCGGTATCCCACACCGCGCGGGCGTGCAGCAACTGCGCCTTGAGCGCCGGTGCCAGCGACTGTGGCAGCATCACCACCCGGTCCCTGCCACCTTTGCCATCGCGCACCACAATCACTTGGCGATCAAAGTCCACATCCTTGATGCGCAGGCGAAGACCCTCCATCAACCGCATGCCGGTGCCGTACAGCAGCTTGGCCAGCAAAGCCATCTCGCCGTCAAGGAAGCGCAGCAGCGTGGCCACTTCCTCTCGTGTCAGCACACTCGGAATGCGCTTCTTCTGCGCCGGGCGATTCAAGCTGTTCAGCCATGGCAGATCCACAGCCAGCACCTCGCGGTACAGAAAGAGGATGGCACTGAGCGCCTGGTTGTGGGTGGATGGCGAAACCTGCCGCTCATTGGCCAGCATGTTGAGAAATGCCTCGACCTCCGCCGAGCCCATGTCGCGCGGGTGCCGCATCACCCCACCGCGACCATGCCAGCGGACGAAAAAGCGCACCCAATACAGGTAGGCCTTCTCCGTCTGGAGGCTATAGTGCAGGTACCGGATGCGCTCCCGAAGCTGGTCNAGGAGCCTGGTCGATGTGAAAGAGGGCGTGCCGGGTTTCATGGCTGCTTTATACCTGTATGTAAAAACAGGTACAAGCGTGCAAGTCTATGATCTATTAGCGTTTTGGGGAGGAAGACGTGACCAGAGTATCCCGCACCGTCCAGCTTATCCCGCAGGTTCTGCGGGATACATTACGTTAGGTTTCTATGAGCTGCGATCCGCATTGGACAAACTACTTGGCCGCACTTCTTACGCCCACAGTTGCCGTCTTGGGCGCAGTTATCGCCTATCGCCAGTGGAGAACGGCACAGAACAAATTGAAGTTCGAGCTATTTGATCGACGTTTCTCCGTATACGAAGCATCGAGAAATTTGCTCGCATCGATAATGACAAGCGGCAAGGCCAAAGATGAAGAGGTTTTCAAGTTCTTGGTGGCCACACGTGAGGCCAAGTGGCTGCTGAATACTGACGTAGCTACATACCTTGAGAAAGAGCTCTACCACAAGGCTATTGATTTACAGACTCTTCAAGCTGAACTTGAGGGTGTTCCCGTTGGAGAGGAGCGCTCCGCAAACGTTAAGAAGCAATCGGACATCAAGAAGTGGTTCATTGCGCAATATGAGGTTTTGGATGAAAAATTTTCGCCCTTCCTTGAGTTGCAGCACTAAACCTAACCCGCCGCTCCAGAGGGACGCTCCGCCGGCAAGCCGGCTCCGCGCCCCTGAGCTTGCACGTTAGACGCCCGTGGAATCCTGGTCTCCAGTCGCAGCGGTGGAGTTCTTGGGTATCAGAACGGATGGTTCTGAGGTACCTATTCGCGTTCAGATCGGCACTCCGTATGAGCTCGAGGAGCATCTCTGGGCTTGTCCGGTCGCGCTTCCTGATCTTTTCGCGAACTCGCGGATCAGCGGGGGCGATTCGCTTCAGGCGCTCTGTCTGGCTGTTGGCCTTGTGCGCAACTTGCTGCTTGGGTTCGTCGAGGACGGTGGTCGTATAGTGTTTCCTCACGCGCCATCACAAGAGGTTCCGCTCGATGCCTACTTCACTCTGGCACTACGCGATCGGCCGGGCGTCTAACATTTCGCTCAAGCGGACAAGTGCGCTGTCGCGCACTTGCCGCTTAGCTCAGAGCCGTTAGGCCCATTTTTGGAGTTCTCTTATGGCAGAGTTCACAACCATTTTCATTCCCACCGACAAGTCCTTTGTGCCGAGTGACCAAACTATTGAGGAAGCAGTGTCCTTTCTTGATGGTGTCTATCGCGGCGATTACCCCATCGAGACAAAAACGCACTCAGTTCCGCGCTTTATTGACAGCGGGGCCGACTTCGACCGATTCTCTTGCCCAGCCTGCAAAGCTGTAGTGAAGGCATATGACTACTCAGATTGGTGGTACACAGGACCGTTGCAGAGCATCCAGAACGAGAACCAACTCATCAAGGTTCCGTGCTGCCATGCCGAGTTGCAGTTCAACCAATTCGACTTCGGCAAGCACGTCGGTTTTGCTCAGTTCCAGATCAATGTTGAGTACGCAGGAGAAGACGTCGCGCCGAACGACCAGCAGCTACATCAGTTGGAGGCCATATTGGGCTGTAGCGTGCGTAGAATTGTCTATGTCATGGACTGAACGCAACACCGAGCCTTCGCCGGGGCCTAACCATCGCTTCAAGGGGACGGCCTGCAAGCTGCGCTTGCAGGTGCCCTCCACCCTTCGGGCTCCGGCCGCCCCTCAAGCTAGACGTTAGGCAAAGGAGGCGACGTGGATCTACCAAGGGAGTTTTTGCGCCAGTACGTTTTCGTAGTTGCAGTCAATGCAGGCATGATGGACGAGCAGCTCGCTGCAAAAATCAAAGCATATGACCTTGAGACCTTTGCCAGCATCCTTAGTTTCCGTGAGAAGGAGCTTGAGGCGCGCTCGCATGATCCTGAGCAATTCTTTGATTCGTCCTACTACAAAGAAAGTGCAGCGAGTGTTCGCCACATCGCAAGCAACTTGGCAAGCATTCTCGGCAAACAGTCATGATTAAACTCGACACACCAAAGAGGCGGTTCTGGTTTGCAATTGCGTGCCTCTGGTTCATAGGCTGGACAATCGCCCATATTCTCAGTGCATTGACGCCTGCTGGCTTCAAGCCTGTTGGTTGGTTTCTCTTTGGGGTTGCTCCAATATTTCTAGTTTGGGGTGCTGTTGTAGGCATATCTCGCTTGGCACGCTGGGTAAAGTCGGGGCATAGCTTTGCCTAACAATTCATTTAAGCCGACGCCGCTTCGCGGCGCGGCTTAATTCAAGCGTTAGACGGCACAAAGCTAGCACTGTTGGCCCGGGATAGCAGAATCCGCAAGAACCTGCTTGCTCGCGCCGATCGTGCATGCCATCGTGTACTAAACTTCAAAGGAGCCCCATGCAAGAAGATACTGCAACCTCGGCCGTTCGGAAGATCGCTCGCATCACCGGCAAACCTGGCCAGAGCCACCAACTACGTATAGCCCTCGCTAAGCTAGAGAGCGCTACACGTCAGGAGCCAGGCTGCGTCGAGTTCACGTTCTTCCAAGCGATTTCCGACAATGACTCATTTGTCCTCTTGGAGCACTTCGCTGATCAGTCGGCGTTCGCCTCGCACATGAAGCAAGAGCACACCCAAGCCTTCTTTAGCGCGCAGCTGGTCGATTCAGTGGCCGCGATTGACGTTCCAAGTCTGAGGTAACGGGATCTCGCACCTTCACCAGTGCCGCCTAACCCTTCGCTCGAGCGGACTGCCGCCGGCAGCCGCTCAGCTCAAACGTTAGGCGGCACAGGCCACGACCCTGCCCACGTTCGCTTGTCATCTTACGCGCGGCGTAATACACTTGCGCCATGATCCTCTCGTTCAAGTGCAAGGACACGCAGGCACTGTTCGAGGGCAAGTCGGTCAAGCGGTTCAGAGCGCTCGCTCGCATCGCCGAGCGGAAGCTCGCGCAGCTTCATGCCGCGCAGACTTTGGAGTTCCTTCGTTCTCCGCCGGGCAACAGCCTCGAAGCGCTCAAGGGTGATCGGAAGGGACAACATAGCATCCGAGTGAACGACCAGTGGCGGGTGTGCTTCGTCTGGACCGCAGCCGGGCCGTCGGAAGTCGAGATCGTCGACTACCACNTAAAGGAGAGAGAAATGGGCCATCCTGTAGACCGCATGCGGCCAGTTCACCCTGGTGAGGTTCTTCGCGAAGACTTTCTCGTCCCGCTTGGGCTCAGTGTCAACGCCCTGGCCGCCGCGCTGGATGTTCCGGCCACCCGCATCCACGAGATCGTCAAGGAACGCAGGAGCATCACTGCTGATACGGCAGCGCGCTTGGCCAAATATTTCGGCGGGGATGCCGCGTCCTGGCTGGTGCTGCAAGCCAACTACGATCTCAAGACCCTCCCGACGCAGAAAGACATTGAGCGCAAAGTACATGTTCGGGAGCCCATTGCTGCGTAGGAACGGCGAGCGCTGCGGGTGCCGCCTAACCCTTCGCTCGAGTGCCCTGCCGGCGTCAGCCGCTCAGCTCGAACGTTATTGATACGGCCGCATGAAGTTTGAACTTTTCGATGATCCCGGAGTCAGAGCGTTATGGACAAAGAAGACGCTCGTTACCAGAAGCTTGAGCAACTGCACGAGAGGCGCAAGCAAGTCGTGCGGTTGCATGTGAGGGCGNTGCCGGTGATGCAGATCGTTGCGCTCACGGGGTTGAGCTACCCGACGGTGCGCAAAGCCGTAGATCTGTTCGTTGCTGGTGGTTGGGCGGCCCTCAAGCCTGCAGCGCGTGGGCGCAGTGCAGGCCAAGGCCGCCTACTCAATCCCGAGCAGGAAGCGTTTGTTCAGCGCACCATCTGCGACAAGCGCCCCGAGCAGTTGAAGATGGAGTTCGCGCTTTGGACACGCGCAGCGGTCATGCAGTTCATCGAGCGCGAGTTCGGTGTGAAGCTCTCCATTCGTGCCACCGGTGAGTACCTGCGGCGCTGGGGCTTCACGCCACAANAGCCCATCAAGCGCGCCTACGAACAGCGACCTGAGGCCGTGCGGCAGTGGCTCGAGCACGAGTACCCGGCCATCGAGCGTCGCGCCAGGGCCGAGGGCGGAGAAATCCACTGGGGCGACGAGACCGCGCTGGTCAACACCGATGTGCGCGGCAGGAGCTACGCCCCGCGCGGCAAGACCCCGGTGACGCTGGCCGTGGGCGGCACGCGCCAGAAGCTCTCCATGATCTCCACCGTCACCAACCGGGGGCGGGCGAACTGGATGATCATCGATGGTGCTTTCAACCACGAGCGGCTCATCGAGTTCTTCGAGGCGCTGGTGGCCGATGGTCGCAGGCGCGGTCAGAAGGTCTTTCTCATCCTGGACAACCTGGGCGTGCATCACTGCAAGCCCGTCAAAGCCTGGCTGGCCGAGAACCAGGCCGACATCGAGGTGTTCTACCTGCCCAGCTACAGCCCCGAGCTCAACCCCGATGAGCGACTCAACGCCGACCTCAAGCACGCCATCGCCACCAAGGTGCCTGTGCGCACCAAGGCCAAGCTGCACGCCGCCGCCAACGAGCATATGGCCTTCGTCGCAGCACACCCCGAACGCGTGCGCTCCTACTTCCAAGACCCCTTCGTCAGGTACGCAGCTTGAAAACTTCAGCGTGCCGGATCAATAGGCTGCACGAACAGGATGTCCCGGCGCACCAACCGCTTTGCTGCGCAGTTATCTTCTTTCGTGAAGCAGTGCGGACGAAGTGACCTGCTTCCCACCCGCCGTGCCAACCTGAAGTTGTCAGGACCGCTGAAAAACAAAAAGCCGCCCGCAGGCGGCATCTCGCGATCACCGCCGGGTCGCTCGCGCAACCCGGCAGCCGGGGTCACTTCATCTTCGCGTAGTCCAGCACCACCTTCCAACGGCCGTCCTGGATTTGCGACAGGCGCGACTTGTCGCTGCCCAGGCGCTTGGTGGCGGTGAAGGTCATTTCGGGGCTGCCGAAGATGTCGGTAGGCAGCGTCATGCTGTCCATGGCCTTGATGAAGCTGTCGGTGCTGAGGCTGGGGCCGGCCTTGGCGGCGCCGCGGATGAAGGCGTCCACCGCGTTGTAGCCGTAGATGGAGAACACGGTCGGGTCCTCGTTGAACTTGGTCTTGTATTTGTTGGCCCAGAAGCGGATGGGCTGCGANGCCTCGTCGAGGTAGGGGTTCTGTACCGTCATCGTGGCGTAGAGGCCGTTCATCGCCGGCCCGCCGAGCTTGTGGATCAGGTCGGTGTAGGAAGCGCTCGAGCCGAGAAAGGTCGGGTTGAAGTTGAGCCGGCGCGCGGTGCCGATGGCGCCGATGGTTTCGCGGATGATGGTGCCGAGCACCACGAAGTCGCACTGCGCGGAGGCGAGCTTNTGCATCTGCGACGAGAAGTCGGTGGCACCGCGCTTGTAGGTGGTGGTCTCGGCAAACTGCATGCCGATGGACTTCAGGCCCTCTTCGGCCCCGCGAAAGACTTCCAGGCCGAATTCATCGTCCTGGTAGATCGTGCAGACTTTCTTCGCACCTTTCTCCTTCACCAGCTTGGGCACAGCAGCCTTCATCTGGTCGTAGTAGGGCGCGGCGAAGGAGTATTTAAGGCGGTGGAGCGGCTCGTACATCTCACGCGCGGCCGTCACCGGGAAGAAGTTCACCACGTTCTTCTGGAACTGCACCGGCATGGCCGCCATGTTCTGCGCCGTGCCCAGGTGCGCGACCATGATGAAGATCTTGTCCTGGTTGACCAGCTTCTGCGCCGCCAGCACCGAGCGCTTGGGGTCGTAGCCGTCGTCCTCGACCAGCAGCTTGAGCTTGCGGCCGTTGACGCCGCCTTGCTCGTTGGCTTCCTCCACGCGCAGCTGCATGCCGTTGCGGACCTGCTTGCCGAAGCCCGCCAGCGGCCCCGACAAATCCTGGATGGTGCCGATGACGATCTCGTCCTTGGTGACGCCCTGGCTCTGCGCCAGGGCCGCGCCCGATGCCAGCAGCAGGCTGGCGGCCATCAAGCTGAATCTGCGGTTCATGGAGTGTCTCCTTCGTGGGTGGGTCGATAAAGCGGCTTCACACGGGGTCAGCGGTACATCGCCTCGATCTGCTCGGCGTACTTCTTCTGTACCAGCTTGCGTTTGAGCTTCATGGTGGGCGTGAGTTCTTCGTCCTCGGCGCTGAGCTGGGTGTCGAGCAGCCAGAACTTCTTGACCTGCTCGACGCGGGCGAACTTCTTGTTGGCCTCGTCGATCACGCCCTGAATGAGCTGCTGCACCTCAGGTGCGCGCGTGAGACTGGCATAGTTCGAGAAGGGCACGTCGTGGTCCTGGGCGAACTTCTCCACGTTGTCCTGGTCGATCATGATGATGGCCGTCAGGTAGGGCCGCTGGTCGCCGATGACCACGGCATCGGTGATGTAGGGCGAGAACTTGAGCTCGTTCTCGATCTCGCTGGGCGTGATGTTCTTGCCGCCCGCGGTGATGATGATGTCTTTCATCCGGTCGGTGATGCGGAAATACCCTTCCTCATCCACCACCCCCACGTCACCCGTGTGCAGCCAGCCGTCGGCGTCGATGGTCTCGGCGGTCTTCTCCGGCAGGTTCAGATAGCCCATGAACACGTTGGGGCCGCGCACCAGGATTTCGCCCGTCTGCGGGTCCAGCCGTACCTCGTTGTAGCTCGCCGCCGGCCCGATGCTGCCGGGCTTGATGCGCTGCGCGGGCACGCCGGTGGAGGCGCCGCAGGTCTCCGTCATGCCCCAGACCTCGAGCATGGGCACGCCCAGCGCCAGATACCAGCGCACCAGGTCGGGCGAGATCGGCGCCGCGCCGGTGACGAGAAAGCGCGCGCGGTGGATGCCGATGAGCTTGCGCACGTTGTCCAGCACCAGCGCGCGTGCCACGCGGAACTGCAGCTTGAGCGCGCCGGGCACCGCCTCGCCCTTGAGCACCCGCTCGGCCACGCGCTGGCCCACGCCGATGGCCCAGGCATAGGCGGCCTGCTGCAGACGGCTCGACTCCTTGAGCGCGATCATCACGCCCGAATAGAACTTCTCCCACACCCGCGGCACGGCGGTGAAGACGGTGGGCGCGATCTCGCGCACGTTCTCGGGCACCGTCTCGGGGTTCTCCACGAAGTTGAGCTTGGCGCCCGTGTAGAGCGAGAAATACTCGCCGCCCATGCGCTCGGCGATGTGGCACAGCGGCAGGAAGCACATGCACTCGTCGCTCTCGTCGCGGGCGATCAAGGTGTTGTAGCCGTGCACGGTGTACACCAACCCGCGGTGCGAATGCATCGCCCCTTTCGGTTTGCCGGTGGTGCCCGAGGTGTAGACCAGGATGGCGAGGTCCTCGGGTTTGACGGCGGCCACGCGCTCGGCCAGCGCCTGCGGGTGCTCGGCGAGGTGCTCGCGCCCGAGCGCGCGCAGCGCGTCCAGGCTCATGACCTGCGGGTCGTCGAAGTTGCGCAGGCCCTCCATGTCGAACACCACGATTTTNTTCAGCAGCGGCAGTTGCGAGCGCACCTGCAGCGCCTTGTCGAGCTGTTCCTCGTTCTCGACGAACAGCACCGTGGTGCGCGAATCCTCGCACAGGTAATGCACCTGTTCGGCCGCGTCGGTGGGGTAGATGCCATTGGCCACGCCGCCTGCGCTGAGCACCGCCAGGTCGCACAGCACCCACTCGATGTTGGTGTTGGAGAGGATGGACGCCGTCTCCCGCGGCGCAAAGCCCAGCGCGATCAGCCCGTGGCCGATCTCGCGCACCGCCTGCGCGGTCTGCTCCCANGTCCAGCTGCGCCACAGGCCCAGGTCCTTCTGTCGCAGCCACACCTTGGGGCCGCGCTGCGCGACGGCATTCCAGAACATCGCGGGGATGGTGTCACCCGCGAGCACGATGTCGGTCCGGGGCGCGATGGCGGAGAGATTCCACAGGTTGCTCATCTCATCTCCACGTCTTCTTCTTCTTCCAGCGGCGCTCGGCGCGCACGCCGGCTTCCTTCATGCCGAGGTAGAACTCCTTGATGTCCTCCTTCTCGCGCAGGCGCTCGCAGCGGTCTTCCATGACGATGCGGCCGTTCTCGAGCACGTAGCCGTAGTCCGCCGCGTTGAGGGCCATGTTCGCGTTCTGTTCGACCAGCAGAATCGTGGTGCAGCGCTCGCGGTTGATGCGCACCACGATCTCGAAGATCTCCTTGGTCAGCTTCGGGGACAGGCCCAGGCTGGGCTCGTCGAGCAGGATGAGTTCGGGCTCGGCCATCAGCGCGCGCGAGATCGCCAGCATCTGCTGTTGCCCGCCCGAGAGCAGGCCCGCGTCCTGCGCGGCGCGCTCGCGCAGGATGGGGAAGTAGTTGAAGACCATCTCCATGTCGCGCGCCACGCCGTCGCGGTCGCTGCGGGTGTAGGCGCCCATGAGCAGGTTGTCGCGCACCGACAGCAGCGGGAACACCTCGCGCCCCTCGGGTACATGCATCAAGCCGCGGCGCACGATGGCCGCCGGGCCCTGTGCGGTGATGTCCTCGCCCTTGAACTCCACCGAGCCCTTNGCGGGGTCGATGATGCCGCTGATGGTCTTGAGGATCGTGGTCTTGCCCGCGCCGTTGGAGCCGAGCACGGTGGCAATCTCGCCGCGTCGCACTTGCAGGCTCACGCCGCGGATGGCGCGGATCGGCCCGTAGGCGCTCTCCACGTTGAGCAGGCGCAGNCACGGGTGCGTCGGCGGAGGGGGCTGTCGTGTTCACGGGCGCACCTCCAGCGGCGTGCTGCGGCGCAGGCTGCTCACGTCGTCCACCGTGCCCAGATACGCCTCGATCACCTTGGCATCGCCTTGCACCTGCGCCGGTGTGCCCATGGCCAGCTCGGCGCCCATGCTCATGGCCAGCACGCGGTCGGACACCTTGGACACCAGGCTCATGTCGTGCTCGACCATCAGCACCGTGATGCCGAGGTCGTTCTTGATGTCGGAGATCCAGAACGCCATGTCTTCCGTTTCTTCCACGTTCAGGCCCGAGGACGGTTCGTCGAGCAGCAGCAGCCGCGGCTCGGTGCACAAGGCCCGGGCAAGCTCCACCACCTTGCGCACGCCATAGGGCAGGCCGGCCACCATCGAGTCGCGGTGGTGCTGCAGGTCGAGGAAGTCGATCACCTGCTCCACCTTCTCGCGCGCCTCGATCTCGGCGCGGCGCGTGCGCGCGGTGAACAGCATGTCCTGCCACAGGCCAGTGCGGCGGTGGGTGTGCCGCCCGATCAGCAGGTTCTGCAGCACCGAGGCGTGCTCGAACAGCTCGATGTTCTGGAAGGTGCGCGCAATGCCCAGGCCGGCGATGCGGTGCGGCGGCTGGTCGGTCAGGCGCACCATGCCGTGCGGGCCGAGGTAGTCGATGTGGCCGCTGGTCGGGGTGTAGATGCGGCTGATGAGGTTGAACACCGTGGTCTTGCCCGCGCCGTTGGGGCCGATCAGGGTGAACACCTCGCCGCGCCTGACGTCGAAACTCACGTCGTTGACGGCCAGCACGCCGCCGAAGCGCACGCTCAGGCCCTGGGCCGAGAGCAGCACCTCGGTCGATTCGGTGTGGATGTGGCTCATTTGAGGCGGTCGGACTTCTGGAAGGACTTCTGCCGCTTGAACATGCCCTTGCGGTAGAACGGGAACAGCTGGAACCAGGTGCGCACCTTCAGCCAGCGGCCGTACAGGCCCATGGGCTCGAACAGCACGAAGGCAATCAGCACCAGCCCATAGACCGTGCCCTGCAGGCCGGTGGACTGGCCGACCGACTCGGGCAGATAGTCCTTGGCCGCGGCAATGAGCTGCGGCATGACGATGAGGAAGATGGCCCCCAGAAACGCCCCGTGCACCGAGCCCAGCCCGCCGATGACCACCAGCAGCAACAGGTCGATGGACTGGATGATGGAAAACTGGTCCGGCGAGAGAAACTGGATCTTGTGTGCATACAGCGCGCCGCCGATGCCGGCGAGTGCCGCCGACAGCGCGAACGACAGCGTCTTGTAGCGCGCCAGGTGAATGCCCATGCTCTGCGCCGAGATTTCCGAATCGCGGATGGCCACGAAGGCACGGCCGGTGGGCGCGCGCAGCAGGTTCACGATGGCCAGCGTGGCCGCCACGCACAGCACCAGGCACAGGAAGTAAAAGCCCACCGTGCCGTCGATCACCCAGCCGCCGATGGCCGGCGGCGCCACCGACAGGCCCGCGTTGCCGCCGGTGACCGACTCCCAGCGCGCCAGCCCCTCCTCGACGATGAAGCCGAAGGCCAGCGTCGCCATGCCGAGGTAAATGCCCTTCACCCGTAGCGCCGGCAGGCCCACCACCATGCCCACCGCCGCCGAGAGCAGGCCGGCGATGGCAATCGACACCGGAAACGGCCAGCCCGCGTTGGCCAGCACCGCTTCCGTGTATGCCCCCACGCCGAGGAAGGCCGCATGGCCGAGCGAGAACAGACCGGTGAAGCCCGCCAGCAGCATCAGCCCAAGGCCCACGATGGCGTAGATCAGCACGAAGGTCAGCTGCGCGAGCGCGTACTCGGACATGAGCCACGGCGCGGCCAGCAGCGCCAGGCCGAGCAGCGAATACCAGAACACATGGCCGCCATGTTTGGCCAGGCGGATGTCCTGGTCGTAGTCGGTTTTGAAGATGAATCGCATGGTGCGCGGTGTGGACGTTCAGGGGTTCAGAGGCCGTGCTGGATGCGTGTGCGACTCTCAGACTTTCTTGCGCAGCTTCTCGCCGAACAGGCCGTTGGGCTTGAGCACGAGCATGATCAGCACCACGATGTAGGGTGCGATGTCCTTGAAGCCCTCGGGCAGGTAGAAGCCGGCAAGCGCCTCGACCACGCCGATCACCAGCCCGCCGACGATGGCGCCGGGCAGGCTGCCGAAGCCGCCCACCACCGCGGCAGGGAAGGCCTTGAGGCCGATGAAGCCCATGTTGGCGTGCACGAAGGTGATGGGCGCGAGCAGCAGCCCGGCGATTGCCGCCACACCGGCGGCCAGGCCCCACACCAGGCCGTTGAGCCGCTTGACCGGAATGCCCATGTAGTAGGCCGCGAGCTGGTTCTGCGACGAGGCCTGCATGGCGATGCCGAGCTTGCTGTAGCGGAACATCGCGTACAGCAGCGCGCACAGCACCGCAGTGACGCCGATCACCACCACCTGCTCGGCCGAAATCACCAGCGCGCCCCAGCGCAGCACCTCGTTCGCATAGGGCACGGGCAGGGTGTGCGTGTCGGTGCCGATGCCGGGAATCATGGTGACCACGCCGCGCAGCACATAGCCCACGCCGATGGTCAGCATCACGATGGAAAACGCCGGCTGGCCCAGGATGGGGCGAATCACCAGCCGCTCCAGCACCACGCCGAACACCGCCATGCCCAGCACCGACGCGATGAAGGCCAGCCAGAACGGAAAGCCCAGCAGCGTCATGGTCAGAAAGCCGCCGAAGGCGCCGACCATCATCAGGTCGCCCTGGGCAAAGCTCACGGTTTCCGTGGCCTTGTAGATGAGCACGAAGCCCAGCGCGATCAGGCCGTAGATGCAGCCCTGCGCGACGCCACTGATGAGCAGTTGCAGCAATTGCACGCGAGTGTTCTCCGCTGGAGGTGGGGCGGGGTGTTCGGGTCAGCCGGTTTATAGCTGTCTTACTCGAGACTGACGCTAGGGTTGTCCCGCGTACACAGTCACGCAGGTGCCACGCAATCTCATCGACATGAAATACGTGCGGATCGGAGCCGGTCTCGGCTTCTATGGCGACAACCCGCGGCCCGTGCTTGCGAGCATCGAGCGCGCGGGTGTCCAGTACATTGCCAGCGACCATCTGGCCGAGCTCACGCTGGCCATTCTGCAGAAGGACCGCCAGCGCGACCCCAGCCTGGGCTATGCGCGCGACGTGCTGCCCATGCTGCTGCGCCTGTGGCCCGCGCTGCGCGCCAACGGCGTGCGCTTCGTCTGCAACGCGGGCGGGCTCAACCCGCGCGGCGCGGCGCTGGCGGTGCTCGAAGCCTTCGAGCGCAAGGGCTGGCGCGCACGGGTGGCGGTGGTCACGGGTGACGACGTGCTGCCGCGCCTGCTCGACGCATCCGCCGGCCTCGGGCGACATGCCCATCTGTTCACCGGCGAGCCGGTGGATGCGGTGCGCGAGCGGCTGGTGTTCGCCAACGCCTACCTGGGCGCGCGGCCGATCGTCGATGCGCTTGCGCTCGGTGCGGACATCGTCATCACCGGCCGTGTGGCCGATGCGGCGCTCACCCTCGCGCCGCTGGTGCACGGCCTGGGCTGGCGGCTGGAGGATGCGGTCACGGACGAGGACTGGGGCCGCCTTGCCCAGGGGCTGGCCGTGGGGCACTGGCTGGAGTGCTCGGGGCAGGGCAGCGGCGGCAATTTCGGCGCGCAAGGCCTGTGGCAGCAGATTCCCGACCTCGCGCACATCGGCTACCCGGTGGCCGAGGTGGCGCAGGACGGCGGCGCCCTGCTCACCAAGCCGCCGGGCACCGGCGGGCGGGTGAACTTCGACACCGTGCGCCAGCAACTGCTCTACGAGGTGCACGACCCGCATGCCTACCGCTCGCCCGACGTGGTGCTGGATCTGGGCGGCGTCACTCTGCACGACGAGGGCGAGGACCGCGTGCGGCTCACCGGCGCGCGGGGCCAGCCGCCGGGCGAGTGGCTCAAGGTCGTCGGCGGCTATCGCGACGGCTACAAGGCCGAGGTGACCTGGGGTTTCGCCTGGCCCGACGCCTGGGCCAAGGCGCAGGCCGCCACCGAAATCATCCGCACCCAGTTGCGCGAGCAGCGCATCGTGCATGACGAGCTGTTCGTCGAGTACCCGGGGCTGGATTCGGCGCACGGCGCGCTGTCGCCGCGTCCCACGGGCGAGGCGCTGGCCGCGCTCAACGAGGTCTGGACGCGGCTGGTGCTGCGCACGCCCGACAAGGCCGCGGCCGAGGGCTTTGGCCGCCTGTTCCCGTGGCTTGCGCTCAGTGGGCCGGCCTACACCTGCGGCTTCAACGGCCTGCACAACGTGAGTGAGTTGCTGGGCATCTGGCCCACGCTGATCGCGCGCGCCGAGGTGGAGCCCGGCGTGCGCATCGAATGTCTGGGAGATGCCCCATGAACCCCACAGAGCCCCTGGGGCGCGTGCCATTGGTGCGCGTGGCCCATGCGCGCAGCGGCGACAAGGCCGACTGGATCGACTTCGGCCTGTTCGCCTGGAATGCCGACGGCTATGCGCTACTGGCGCGCGAAGTCACCGCCGAGCGGGTGCGCGCGCATTTCCAGCCCTGGCTGGGCCCCCTGGCCGACGATGCGGTGTCGCTGTGGCCGCTGCCGAATCTGCTCGCGCTCAAGATCGTGCTTCGCGGTGCGCTGCAGGGTGGCGGGGCGCGCAATCTGCGGGCCGACAACCTGGGTAAGGCCATGGCCGGTGCCTTGCTGCGCATGGAGATCGACGCCAGCGCCCCCGAGATCGCCGCCGCGACCGACCCCGCCATGCGCGTGGGCTGGTGGCCAGAGCCCGCGGCAGCCGGCGCGCAGGCCCCGCGATGAGCGCGGCGGACGCGGTGCGGGTCGAGCGCATGGGCGAGGTCTGGGTGGTCACGCTCGCGCGGCCTGCGGTGCGCAACGCCGTCGATGCCGCGACGGCAGCGGCCTTGTACCAGGCGTTTCTGGACTTCGACGCGGATGCAGCCGCCCGGGTGGCGGTGTTCCACGGCGCGCACGGCAGCTTCTGTGCCGGCTGGGATCTGCAGGCCGGCGCGCGGCTGGCCGCCACGCAGGGCGCAGCCGCCGCAGAGGCGCTGATGGCCGAGGACTTCGACCCCGCCGATCCCCATGCCCGCGGGCCCATGGGGCCGTCGCGGCTGCGGCTGTCCAAGCCGGTGATCGCCGCGGTGGCTGGCGCGGCCGTGGCCGGCGGCATGGAACTGGCGCTGTGGTGCGACCTGCGGGTGATGGAGGCCGACGCCTATTTCGGCGTGTACTGCCGGCGCTTTGGCGTGCCGCTGATCGACGGCGGCACGGTGCGGCTGCCGCGGCTCATCGGCATGGGCCATGCGATGGACCTGATCCTCACCGGCCGCCAGGTGGGCGCCGAGGAGGCGTTGCGTATCGGTCTGGCCAACCGGGTGGTGCCCACAGGGCAGTCGCGCGACGCGGCGCTGGCGCTGGCGCGCGAGCTCGCCGCCTTCCCCAGGCCACGATGCGCGCCGACCGCGAGAGCGCCTATGCGCAGTGGGACCTGCCGCTGGGCGAGGCGCTGCACCAGGAGTGGCAGCGTGGCCGCGCGCGCATTCCCGATGCCTTGCAGGGGCCGCGCGGTTCGCCGGCGGCGAGGGCCGCCACGGGCGGCTTTAAGGCAACGCTGAACAAGTCCCGCGCTGGGGCGTTCAGAGCCCGGCGGGCAGGTGCTCGCGTGGGATGGCTCGCGGGCGGCCTTGGGCGTCGATGGCGACGTAGGTCAGCGTGGCTTCGGTGACCTTGATGTACTGGCCCTGGGTGTCGTAGCGCTCGGCGTACACCTCCACATCCACGGTGATGGAGGTGTGGCCCACGCGGGTGATGCCGCCGAAGAAGGAGAGGATGTCGCCCACGCGCACCGGCTGCTTGAACACGAACTGGTTGACCGCCACCGTGGCCATACGCCCCTGCACATAGCGCGCGGGCACGATGGAGCCGGCGATGTCGACCTGCGCCATCACCCAGCCGCCGAAGATGTCGCCGTTGGCGTTGCAGTCCTTGGGCAGGGGCACGACCTTGAGCACGAGTTCCTTGTCGGTGGGCAGCGGCACGCGCGGTGCGTTCACCGGTGTGGTGTTGGCGGAGATGCCGGAGGGAAGGATGTCGGACATGGGCACAATCTCAGGCTTTTCTGATGTTGCGGATTGTCCCCCATGCGCCGATTTGATGGCCCCCGCCAAGCCCTGCGGAGCCGGGCCGGCCACGCTCCGACGGCGAGACGCTGCGCCGGTTGCTGCCCTACCTCTGGCGCTACAAGGCCCGGGTGATCGCGGCGCTGGCCTTCATGGTCGGCGCCAAGCTGGCCAACGTGGGCGTGCCGGTGCTGCTCAAGCAATTGGTGGACGCCATGGCGCCCAAGCCCGATGCAGCCACCGTGGCGCTGGTGGTGCCGGTGGGGCTGCTGCTGGCCTATGGCGGCCTGCGGCTCTCGACCTCGCTGTTCACCGAGCTGCGCGAGCTGGTGTTCTCCAAGGCCACGTTCGGCGCGGCGCGCGCCATCGCGCTGCAGACCTTCGAGCACCTGCATGCGCTGTCGCTGCGCTTTCACCTGGAGCGCCAGACCGGCGGCATGACGCGCGACATCGAGCGCGGCGTGCGCGCAATCGAGTCGCTGATCTCCTTCACCGTGTTCAACATCGGCGCCACGCTCATCGAGGTGGTGCTGGTGCTGTCCATCCTCGGCGTGAAGTTCGATGCCGCCTTCGTCTGGATCACGCTGGCCGCGCTGGTGCTCTACATCGCCTTCACCGTGGCCGTGACGGAGTGGCGCACGCAGTTTCGCCGCCAGGCCAATGAGTTCGACTCGGCCGCGCACACCCGCGCGATCGACTCGCTGCTCAACTACGAGACGGTCAAGTACTTCAACAACGAAGCCTTCGAGGCGCGCCGCTACGACGAGAGCCTGCAGCGCCTGCGCCGCGCCAAGCTCAAGGCGCAGACCACGCTCTCGCTGCTCAACACCGGCCAGCAGCTCATCATCGCCGTGGCGCTGGTGGCCATGCTCTGGCGCGCCACGCAGGGCGTGGCCGAGGGGCGGCTCACGCTGGGCGACCTGGTGATGGTCAACGCCTTCATGATCCAGCTCTACATCCCGCTGAACTTTCTCGGCGTGATCTACCGCGAGATCAAGCAGAGCCTGACCGACCTGGACAAGATGTTCACCCTCATGGACCGCGAGCGCGAGGTGGCCGACGCGCCTGACGCGCAGCCGCTGCGCCTCTCCGGACCGCCCGCGGTGCGCTTCGAGGACGTGCGCTTCGGCTACGAGGCGGCGCGGCCGATTCTGCAGGGGCTGAGTTTCGAGATTCCCGCGGGCAAGACGGTGGCGGTGGTCGGGCCTTCGGGCGCGGGCAAATCCACGCTGGCGCGGCTGCTCTACCGCTTCTACGACGTGCAGGCCGGCGCGATCCGCATCGACGGGCAGGACCTGCGCGCGCTCACCCAGGCCAGCGTGCGCCAGGCCATCGGCATCGTGCCGCAGGACACGGTGCTGTTCAACGACACCGTGGCCTACAACATCGCCTACGGACGCCCCGGCGCCAGCCAGGCCGAGGTGGAGGCGGCGNCGCGCGCGGCGCACATCCACGACTTCATCGCCTCCACGCCCAAGGGCTACGACACCCTGGTGGGCGAACGCGGCCTCAAGCTCTCGGGCGGCGAGAAGCAGCGCGTGGCGATTGCGCGCACGCTGCTGAAGAACCCGCCCATCCTGATCTTCGACGAGGCCACCAGCGCGCTCGACAGCGCCAACGAGCGCGCCATCCAGGCCGAGCTTGCGTCCGTCGCGCAGGGCAAAACCACGCTGGTGATCGCCCACCGGCTCTCCACCGTGGTCGATGCGCACGAGATTCTGGTGATGGAGGCGGGCCGCATCGTCGAACGCGGCACCCACACGGCCCTGCTGGCCCAGGGTGGGGTGTATGCGCGCATGTGGGCGCTGCAACAGCACCAAAGCGGCGGGAATTTGAAAAAACCCCGAAACCCCAGCGCCAACCGGTCAGGTTGTGCTATGAAAACGAAGTGACTGGATGCGCGCCCGGCCGTCCGGTGCACGACCGGTACGGCCGGATGCGCCACCGGCTTCAGTCCGCCAGACCGTGCACGGCCTCGAACATGGCCTGCCGCGCCTGGCTGACGATCTGACCCTTCCAGGTGTCGGTCTCGGTGTAGAAGGCGGCGCGGGTGCGTGCGCGGATGGCGCGGGCGAGTTCGGGGCTGGCCTCGGGGTGCAGATGCAGCCAGTGGTCGCCGCGCAGCGCCGTCATCACCTCGGGCACCGGCTCGGTGCCGTACTCGAGGGCAATGCCGGTGTACTCGGCCTGCGGGCATTCCTCGTACACGCTGCCCCACATCAGCCCGGTTAGGAAGGCCGAGGTGGAGGAGCCGTCGTAGATCGAGGTCACGCCGCTGCCCCACCAGGCGCGGGCGCGTGCCAGCGCCGCGGCGTCGTCGCGGCAGGCGAAGATGCGCTCGCCCACGCCGCTGGGCCCCAGGCCCGTGTGCAGGTCGATCCAGGCGATGCGCGCCATGCCGGCGCCGTGCTCGCGCAGCACGCTGCGCACCGTGCGGTTGCTCCAGGTGGGCGCGGTGCCGCCGAAGAACAGGCCGTCGGGGAACTGGTGCTGGCCGCGCGAGACGGCGGCCTGGAAGGCGCCGAGCCCGTGCGTGGCGATCCAGCCGTCGATGGCGGCCTGGTTCTCGGCATCGGGCGGCCAGTGCGCCGGCAGCAGCAGCGGGTGCAGGGCGGCGTAGTCGGGGTTGGCGGGCAGCGGCCGGCTGAAATCCTGGAAGTTGCGGTTCAGGTCCACGTTCTCGTGGGTCACGCGCCGGCCGAAGGAAAAGCCGTGCGGGTTGAGCGCATGCAGGTAGAGCACGGCCACGCCGGCCTCGTGCGCGGCGGCGCGCCATTCGGCGTCGTGCAGCGCGAACACCTGCACGCCCGAGCCGCAATAGCCCTCGATGCCGTGGCAGGCGCTGCTGACGATGAGCAGCCGCTGCGCGCGGCCCTTGCTGGTGGGCCAGTCGAGCGCGGTGTCCAGCGCCAGCGTCTCGCCCTCCACACCCGGCAGCGGATGGTTGTGCGAGGCGATGCGCAGACCCGCCGTGGCCGCGGCTTCGAGGAACTTGACGCGCGCCTCGCGGTAGCTGGCCGAAGGCCTCGACCACGCCGATCATGCGCCTGCCCCGGCGCGCGGCGTGCCCAGCCAGCGGTCGGCCAGGCGCACCCAGTAGGTCGCGCCCAGCGGGATGAGTTCGTCGTTGAAGTCGTAGCTCGGGTTGTGCAGCGTGCACGGGCCGGCGCCGTGGCCCATCTCGCGGTGCGCGCCGTCGCCGTTGGCGATGAAGCAGTAGGCGCCCGGCTTGGCCTGCAGCATGTAGGCGAAGTCCTCGGCGCCGAGCGTGGGCTCCTGCACCTGCACCTGCTCGGGGCCGACGATCTCGGCCATCACCTGGCGGGCGAACTCGGCCTCGGCGGCGGAGTTGATGGTGGGCGGGTAGTTGCGGCGGAACTCGAAGTCGCAGCCCATGCCGAAGGCGGCGGCGGTGTGCTCGGCGATTTCCTTCATGCGCCGCTCGATGAGGTCGAGCACCTCGAGCGTGAAGGTGCGCACCGTGCCCTGCAACTCGCAGCTCTCGGGCACCACGTTGGTGGCCTCGCCGGCGTGGATCATGGTGACGCTGAGCACCGCCGCGTCGATGGGCTTCTTGTTGCGGCTGATGATGGTCTGGAAGGCCTGCACCATCTGGCAGGCCACCGGCACCGGGTCGAGCCCGAGGTGCGGCAGCGCGGCATGGCTGCCCTTGCCGCGCAGGGTGATCTTGAACTCGTTGCTCGACGCCATGACCGGCCCCGGACTCACCGCGAAGTGGCCCACCGCCGCGCCCGGCCAGTTGTGCATGCCGAACACGGCCTCCATCGGAAAGCGCTCGAACAGGCCGTCCTTGATCATCTCGCGCGCGCCGCCGCCGCCTTCCTCGGCCGGCTGGAAGATCAGGTACACCGTGCCGTCGAAGTTGCGGTGCCGCGCGAAGTGCTGGGCCGCGGCCAGCAGCATGGCCACGTGGCCGTCATGGCCGCAGGCGTGCATCTTGCCGGGGTACTGGCTGGCGTGGGCGAAGTGGTTGTGCTCCTGCATGGGCAGCGCGTCCATGTCGGCGCGCAGGCCCACGGCGCGGCCGCAGGCGCCGCCGTCGCGCCCGTGCACGATCCCCACCACGCCGGTGGTGCCCATGCCGCGGTGGATCGGAATGCCCCACTCGGTGAGCTTGGCCGCGACCAGATCGGCCGTGCGCTGCTCCTCGAAGCAGAGTTCAGGGTGCGCGTGGATGTCGCGCCGCAGCGCGGCGATGGACGCGGACTGGGTGAGGATCGAGTCGATGAGCTTCATGCCAACCAGTCTAGCCACAAGCGCGCACGCGCTTGTCGCGCGCTGGTCTCCCTGGTGCCAGCGGCGCTTGGGGATTTCCCGCAGAATGCCCGCATGCAGCCGTCCGAAAACGCCCTCGCCCAGGCGCGCACCCTGGTGCAGATGAACACCGTCAGTGCGCGCAGCAACCTCGAACTCATCCACTACGTGCGCGACGAACTGCGCGCGCTCGGCGTGGCCTCGCGCCTCACCTACAACGCCGACCGCAGCAAGGCCAACCTGTTCGCCACCCTCGGCGAGGGCAAGCCGGCCGGCGTCATCGTCTCAGGCCACACCGACACCGTGCCCTGGGACGGCCAGGCCTGGTCGGTGGAGCCGCTGTCGGCCACGGTGAAGGACGGCCGGCTCTGGGGCCGCGGCGCGGCAGACATGAAGGGCTTCATCGGCGTGGCGCTGGCGCAGGCGCAGCGGTTTCTGGACAGCGACGCGCCGTTCGCGGTGCACTTCGCCTTCAGCTACGACGAGGAGGTGGGCTGCTTCGGCGTGCGCGAACTCATTGCCGACATGCGCGAGGCCGGCATCGCGCCGCTGGCCTGCATCATCGGCGAGCCCACGGGCATGGTGCCGGCCATCGCGCACAAGGGCGTGCGGCGCTGGCGCTGCTGCGTGCGCGGCAAGGAGGCGCATTCCTCGCTCACGCCGCAGTCGGTCAACGCCATCGAAATGGCCGCGCGCGTGATCGGCGCCTTGCGCGACATGGCCGAACGCTTCGAGCGCGAGGAGCCGCGCTACCCGGGTTTCGACGTGCCGTTCTCCACCGTCAGCGTGGGCCAGTTCCACGGCGGCATCGCCGACAACGTCGTGCCGCGCGACGCCGAGTTCCGCTACGAGTTCCGTGACCTGCCCACCGCCGACGCCGCCGCCATGCAGCGCGAGGTGGAGGCCGCCGCCGCCGCGCTGCAGCCGGCCATGCAGCGGGTGGCGCCGGAAGCGGGCTTCCGGTTCGAGCCGATCTGCGACGTGCCGAGCTTTCTCGCCGAGGCGGATGCGCCGCTCACCCGCATGGCGCAGCGCCTCAGCGGCGAGGCGCGCACCACGCTGGTGGCCTTCGGCACCGAGGCCGGCCTGTTCAAGGCCGCGGGCATCCCCACAGTGGTCTGCGGCCCAGGCGAAATCGCCCAGGCGCACCAGCCCGACGAATACGTCACCCTCGAACAGCTCGCGCGCAGCGAGCGGTTTCTTCAGGGCCTGGCGCAGAGCCGTGCCATCGGCTGACCGATGCCGGCGGCCGGCCCGCGCGGCTCGGGCCTCAGGTGCGGACGCGGCCGTCGCCGGTCAGCATCGACAGCTCCACGAACTTCGAGGCCACATGGTTCGAGGGCGAGNNAGAGAGTGCAAAGCCGCCGAGCGAGATGTCGCCGATGGACTCCAGACCGGCCACCAGCCCGTCGCGGCTGGGCTTGGGCGCGCGCTTGAGCCCCTCGGCCAGCATGCGAGCGGCCAGATACCCNTCCATGCTGGAGAAGTTCACCTGCACGTCGCCGGCTTTCTTGGCCGCAGCGACGAATTCGCGGGTGATGGCGTTGGCCGCGTTGTAGGGCGAGGGCACCACTTGCGACACCACCACGCCCGCGCCGTCCTTGCCGAGCTCGTCGGCCAGCGCCTGCGTGCCGACGAAGGACACGTTGTAGAACGTGCCGCCGTAGCCGGCCTTGCGCGCGGCCCGGATGAAGGCCGCGCAGGACTTGTAGGCGCTGATCTGCACCACCGCGTCGGGCGCGGTGGGTACGATCTCGGCTACCGCCTTGGCCACGTCCACCGAGTTGCGCTCCACCGTGGCGGTCACCACCGGCTTGAGGTTCTGCAGCGCCAGCGCCTGCGTCACNCCGTCGAGGCCGGCCTTGCCGTAGACGTCGTTCTGGTAGAAGACGGCGATCTTTTTCAGCCCGAGGTTGGTGAGCTGTTTGACGATCAGCGCCGTCTCGTCGTTGTAGGACGCGCGCAGGTGAAACGCCATGCGGTTGAAGGGCTGGCGCAGGCTCATGGCGCCGGTGAACGGGGCGACGAAAGGCACCTTCTCCTTCGTGGCCACGGGCAGGGCCACCACGCTGGTGGGCGTGCCGATGTAGCCAAACAGCGCGAACACGTCCTCGCCGATGAGCTTCTGCGTGTTCTCGGCGCAGCGGTCGGGCTCGTAGCCGTCGTCGAGCTGGCGGATGTGGATCTGCCGCCGGCCCACGCCGCCTTGCGCATTGAGCTGGTCGAAGGCCAGCTTGGCGCCGGCATGGAACTGAATGCCCAGCTGGGCGGCGGCGCCGCTGAAGGCGGCCGACTGGCCCAGCACCAGGCGCTCCTCCTGCGCGATGGCGCGGCTGGCGCCCAGCACGGCAGCCGCGCCGGCGGCGAGGGTGAAACGGCGTCGGCTCAGGACGGGAAAATGCATGCTTCAATACCCCTGATGAATGTTTGCGCTGGCGCAAACGCGCCCGCGAAAAGATGAAAAGCTGGTGATTGTCGTGGAAAACCGTGAAAAAGTTGACGCCGAAATGCATGCGCGAACGGATGCGCAAAAACGCACCACCGTGGTGCGGGGCGCCTGTCCGCATGACTGCCCGGACACCTGCGCGCTGCTGACCACCGTGCAGGACGGCGTGGCCGTGCGGGTGCAGGGCAACCCGGCGCATCCGGCCACCGGTGGCGTGCTGTGCACCAAGGTCTCGCGCTATGCCGAGCGCAGCTACCACCCCGAGCGTGTGCTGCAGCCGCTCAGGCGCACCGGTCCCAAGGGCAGCGGCCAGTTCGCGCCGGTGTCGTGGGACGAGGCGCTCGACACCATCGCGGCGCGGCTGGGGGCGATCGCTGCGCGCAACCCCGAGGCCGTGCTGCCCTACAGCTACGCGGGCACCATGGGCCTGGTGCAGGGCGAATCGATGGCGGCGCGCTTCTTCCACCGCATGGGGGCGTCGCTGCTGGAGCGCACCATCTGCTCCACCGCCGGCGGCGAGGGGCTCAGCCACACCCTCGGCGGCAAGCTGGGCATGCGCATCGAGTTCTTCGCCGAGGCCCGGCTCATCCTCATCTGGGGCAGCAACTCGATTGCGAGCAACCTGCACTTCTGGCGCCATGCGCAGGAGGCCAAGCGCCGCGGCGCGCGCCTGGTGTGCATCGACCCGCGGCGCACCGAGACGGCCGAAAAGTGCCACGAGCATGTGCAGCTTCTGCCCGGTACCGACGCGGCGCTGGCGCTGGCGCTGATGCACGAGCTCATCACCCACGGCTGGCTCGACGAGGACTACATCGAGCGCCACACGCTGGGCTTCGAGCGGCTGCGCGAGCGCGCCCTGCAGTGGCCGCNNCCGCGCGCGGCGGCTGTGTGCGGTGTGCCGGTGCAGCAGATCGAAGACCTCGCCCGCGCCTACGGCACCACGAAGCCAGCGGCCATCCGGCTGAACTACGGCATGCAGCGCGTGCACGGCGGCGGCAACGCGGCGCGCGCCGTGGCCTGCCTGCCCGCGCTCACCGGGNCCTGGCGGCACCGCGCCGGCGGGGTGTTGCTGTCGAGCTCGGGCCATTTCCCGGTGGACCGCGCCGCGCTGCAGCGGCCGGACCTGCTGGCGGGCCGGCAGCCGCGCACGATCAACATGGTCACGATCGGAAACGCCCTGCTGGAGGGCGTGGGTGACGACCGGCTGCGCGAGNCCTCGCCCGCTTTCGGCCCGAAGATCAAGGCGCTGGTGGTCTACAACAGCAACCCGGTGGCGGTGGCCCCCGACTCGACCCGCGTGGTGCAGGGCTTTGCGCGCGAAGACCTGTTCACCGTGGTGCTCGAACACTTCCGCACCGACACCGCGGACTACGCCGACTTCATCCTGCCCGCCACCACCCAGCTCGAACACTGGGACATCCACACCAGCTACGGCCACACTGACGTGCTGCTCAACCGCCCGGCGATTGCGCCGCTTGGGNCGCGGCCCAACACCGAGATCTTCCGCCAGCTCGCCGCGCGCATGGGCTACACCGAGNCCTGCTTCGCCGACGACGACCTCACGCTGTGCCGCACCGCGTTTGGCGACCGGCTGGACTTCCAGCGCCTGCTCGACGAGGGCTTTGCGCCGCTCGACCTGCCCGAGGCGCCGTTCGCCGAGGGCGGCTTTCCCACGCCCTCGGGGCGCTGCGAGTTCTACAGCGCGCGGCTGGCGGCGCTGGGCCTCGACGGCCTGCCCGACCACGTGCCCAACCACGAACCCGCCGGAGCCGATGCGCGCTATCCGCTGGCCATGATCTCGCCGCCGGCGCGCAACTTCCTCAACTCCACCTTCGTCAACGTGCAAAGCCTGCGCGACATCGAGGGCGAACCGCTGCTCGAAATCCATGCCACCGACGCGGCCGCGCGCGGCATTGCCGACGGTGACGAGGTGCGCGTGTTCAACGACCGCGGCAGCCACCGCTGCCTGGCCCGCGTGAGCGCGCGGGCGCGCCCCGGCGTGGTCAACGGTCTGGGCATCTGGTGGCGCAAGCTCGGGCGCGACGGCACCAACGTCAACGAACTCACCAGCCAGCGCCTGACCGACCTCGGCCACGGCCCCACCTTCTACGACTGCGCGGTGCAGGTCGAGCGCAGCGCGCCGNGCGCAGCCGGCCTGAGCCGGCCGGGTTGCGCCATGGCGCCACGGCCCGATGCCACGCCGAACCGGCCGCCGAGCCGCGGCGCGGGTGGCCGCGCCCTGCGCCGCGCGCTGTCCGCCGCGCTGCTGGTGCTGGGCCTGGGCGCGCTCGGCGGCTGCGCCGGCGTGGGCTATTACGCGCAGGCCGTGCGCGGCCACCTCGACCTGCTGGCCGCCGCGCGCCCCATCGACGACTGGCTGGCCAACCCCGCCACCNGCNCCGCGCTGCGCCAGCGGCTGCGTCTGGCGCAGGCCATGCGGGCCTTCGCCGTCGAGGCGCTGGCGCTGCCGGACAACGCCTCCTACCACCGCTACGCCGATCTGCACCGGCCCTACGCGGTGTGGAACCTGGTGGCCGCGCCGCCTGATTCGCTCACGCTCAAGACCTGGTGTTTCCCGGTGGTCGGCTGCGTGGGCTACCGCGGGTATTTCGCCGAGGCCGACGCCCGGCAAGAGGCCCGCACCGTGGCCGCCGAAGGCCTGGAGGTGGATGTCTACGGCGTGCCGGCGTACTCCACCCTGGGCCGGCTGAACTGGCTCGGCGGCGACCCGCTGCTGTCGACCTTCGCGCTCGGGCACGAGGGCGACCTGGCGCGGCTGATGTTCCACGAGCTCGCCCACCAGGTGCTGTACGTGGAGGGCGACACGGCCTTCAACGAATCCTTCGCCAGCGCGGTGGAGCGCGCCGGCGTGGCGCGCTGGCTGGCCGCGCACGGCAGCGAGGCCGCGCGTGCGAGCTGGGCACGCGCCCAGGCCCAGCGCGAGGCCTTCGCCGTGCTCACGCGCGCCACCCGGGCCGACCTGGCGGCCGTTNTTGAAGAAAACACTCGAAACCCCAGCGCCAACCGGTCAGTAACTGCTATGAAAAATGAAGTCATGGCCACCTTCCGGCAGCGGTATGCCGCGCTCAAGGCCGGCTGGCGCGACCCGGCTGCCCGCTGGGACGGCTATGACGCCTGGGTGGCCAAGGCCAACAACGCGAGCTTCGGCGCGCTCGGCGTCTACGACGACCTGCGCCCCGGCTTCGAGGCGCTGCTCGCGCGCGAGGGCGGCGGCGCCACGCCTGCGCAGTGGCGCTCCTTTTATGATGCGGTGCGCCGGCTCGCCGCGCTGCCGCAGGGCGAGCGCCATGCCACACTCAAGGCCCTGGCGGCCGCCCCGAAGGAAAGCTAGCCCCATGTCCACCATCCACATCCACCGCGAACACCAGCTCGGCCACGCCGCGGCGCGCAAGATCGCCCTGCGCTGGGCCGAGGAAGCCGAGCGCGATTTCGGCATGGCCTGCACCTACGAAGAGGGCGACGACGAGGACACCGTCCACTTCCAGCGCACCGGCGCCAGCGGCACGCTCAGGGTGCTGCCGCATGCGTTCGAGCTCGAGGCCAGGCTCGGCTTTCTGCTCGGCGCGTTCAAGGACCGCATCGAGGCCGAAATCGTGAAGAACCTCGACACCTTGCTCGCCACCCCGGCCAGGAAGCCCGCGGCCAAGGCGGCCGCGGCGGCGCTAGCGAAGCCGGCGGCGCCCAAAGCCGCGCCCAAACGCGCCGCCAGGAAGGACGCCTGAGAACCCACCACCGTCGTAGTCCCCATCGCCCGTGACGTCCACCGCATCCCCCAGTTCCCCCGCCGCGCCGACGGATGGCGCATCCGTGTCCACCGGCCCGCTTGCCGGGCTCAAGGTGCTCGAACTCGGGCAACTCATCGCCGGCCCGTTTGCCGCCAAGACGCTGGCGGATTTCGGCGCCGAGGTGATCAAGATCGAGCCGCCCGGCAGCGGCGATCCGCNNCGCCGCTGGCGCCTGCTCAAGGACGGCACCTCGGTCTGGTGGCAGGTGCAGTCGCGCAACAAGCGCTCGCTGGCGCTGGACCTGCGCCAGCGCGAGGCGCAGGACATCGTGCGCCGCCTCGCCGCCGAGGCCGACGTGCTGATCGAAAACTTCCGCCCCGGCGCCATGGAGGGCTGGGGCCTTGGGCCCGAAGCGCTGCACGCGCTCAACCCGCGCCTGGTCATGCTGCGCATCAGCGGCTACGGCCAGAGCGGCCCCTACCGCGACAAGCCCGGCTTCGGCGTGGTGGCCGAGGCCATGGGCGGTCTGCGCCACCNNACGGCCGAGCCCGGCCAGGTGCCGGTGCGCGTGGGCGTGTCCATCGGCGACACGCTGGCCTCGCTGCATGGCGTCATCGGCGTGCTCATGGCGCTGCACGAGCGCGCACGCTCGGGCCTCGGCCAGGTCATTGACGTGGCGCTCTACGAGGCGGTGTTCAACTGCATGGAAAGCCTGCTGCCCGAATACAGCGCCTTTGGCGTGGTGCGCGAGCCCGCAGGCAGCGCGCTGCCCGGCATCGCGCCCAGCAACGCCTACCGCTGCCGCGATGGCTATGTGCTGGTGGCCGGCAACGGCGACAGCATCTTCCGCCGCCTCATGCACGCCATCGGCCGCGATGACCTCGGCCAGGACCCGCAACTGGCCGACAACGCCGGCCGCGTGGCCCGCGTGCAAGAGATCGACGCGGCCATCGGCGCCTGGACGGCCGAGCGCACCGTGGCCGAGGTGCTGGCCGCGCTCGACGCGGCCGAGGTGCCGGCCGGTCGCATCTACACCGTGGCCGACATCGCCGCCGACCCGCACTACCGCGCGCGCGGCATGATCGAGCGCATCACCCTGGCCGACGGCAGCGCGCTCGAGGTGCCGGGCATCGTGCCCAAGCTCTCGCGCACGCCCGGCGCGCACCGGCGCAACGCGCCCGCGCTCGGCGCCGACACCGACGCGGTGCTGCGCGAGGTGGGTTTGTCGGAAGAACAGATCGCCGCGCTGCGCGTGCGCGGCGTCATCGCCTGAGAAGCTGTGAACGAGCCGGCCGCGCGGGGCGGCGTGGGCGCGATCAGCTCAGCGAATCGATCAGCGCGATGTACTGCTGCATTGCCTCGTCGGCCGAGGTGCCCTTGAGCTTGGACCAGGCGTCCCATTTGGCGCGGCCGACCATGTCGCCGAAGCCGGGCTTCTTCTCCGCGTTGTCGCCCACGGTGGCCTGCTTGTAGAGCGCGTAGATCTGCAGCAGCGTGGCGTTGTCGGGGCGCTCGCTCAGGTTCTTGGAGTTGGCGACGGCGGCTTCGAAGCGGGCTTTCAGATCGGCGGACATGCGGGTTCCTCGGGGCGGTGCGTGTGGGGAAAGTTCGCGTATCTTACGCAGCGCCCTCTCGCCAGAATAGGGGCGCCATTCCAACTTGCCCGCCGCGACGGGAACCCACCATGGTGACCAAGACCATCCGCTCGGGCGCGCCCACGCGCCGCAACGCCTCCACCGCTGGCCCGGCTGCACATGCGCCTTCGTCGGCGCCGCAGCCTGCGCCGACGCCCTCGAGCGCTTCCTGCAGCCGGCGGCGCCGAAGCCGTGCTGCAAGCCATCGAATCCGTGCTGCCCATGGCCCAGCAGGCCGCGGGCGAGGCCGCAGGCGCTGCGCTGCATGCGGCGCGTAGCC
This sequence comes from Burkholderiaceae bacterium, assembly GCA_013693755.1. Lineage (GTDB taxonomy): Bacteria > Pseudomonadota > Gammaproteobacteria > Burkholderiales > Burkholderiaceae_C > Tibeticola. The sequence goes on along the minus strand of CP059256.1, from coordinate 907,442 downwards.
TGGGCCGGCAGGTCTCGCGCACCGCCGGCGGCATGCTCGGCCTCACCGGCGAGCGCATGAGCCGCGTCGACACCGCCTGGCTGCGCATGGACAACCCGAGCAACCTGATGGTCATCCTCGGCGTCTGGACGCTCGCGCCGCGGGTGGACTACGAGGCGGTGTGCGCCCGCATTGCCGAGCGGCTGCTGAAGTACCCGCGCTTTCGCCAGCGCGTGGTCGAGGACGCCGCCGGCGCCACCTGGGTCGACGTGCCCGACCTCGACATCCACCAGCACGTCGTGCGCGAACGCCTGCCGCGCGTGGCCCGCGGCAAGGAGCAGGCCGCCCTGCAGGCGCTGGTCGGCCGCCTGGCCATGGAGCCGCTGGACCACCGCCGCCCGCTGTGGAAGATGCACCTCATCGAAAACTACCGCGACGAGCAGGGCCGCGAGGCCAGCGCGCTGGTGGTGCGCATCCACCACTGCATTGCCGACGGCATCGCGCTGATCTCGGTCACCATGTCGCTGGTCGATGGCGGCNGCCGCGCCCCCAAACGACGCAAGGCCGCCGCAGCCCCTGCGCAGGGCGCGGAAGACTGGATTGCGCACGCCCTGCTCAAGCCGCTGACCGACATGGCGGTGAAGGCGCTCGACGCCGCCGGCGACGGCGCTGCGGCTTCGCTGCACCTGCTGCGCAAGCCCGCGCAAGGCGTGGAGGGCACGCTCGACGCCGCGGCCGACGCGGCTCGGCTGGCGGTGCAGGTGTTCAACGACGCGGCCTCGCTCGCCCTCATGCCCGACGACTCGAAAACCAGCCTCAAGGGCAAGGCCGGGCGGGCCAAGCGGGTGGCCTGCGCGCCGCTGCCGCTCGACGACGTCAAGGCCGTGGGCCGCGCGCTGCGCGCCTCCATCAACGACGTGCTGCTGAGCTGCGTGGCCGGCGCCATCGGCGCCTACCTGCGCGAGCGCGGCGAGGACGTGGCGGGCAAGGAAATCCGCGCCATGATCCCGGTGAACCTGCGGCCTCTCGAGGAGGCATGGAAGCTCGGCAACCGCTTCGGCCTGGTGCCACTGGTGCTGCCCATCGGCATCGAAAACCCGGTGGAGCGCCTCTACGAGGTGCGCCGCCGCATGCGCGAGCTCAAGGGCAGCACGCAGCCCCTGCTGGCCTTTGGCCTGCTGGCGGTGGCCGGCCTGCTGATCAAGCCCGCGCAGGACGCGATGCTGAGCCTGTTCTCGCGCAAGACCACCGCCGTCATGACCAACGTGCCCGGCCCGCGCGAGAAGCTGCAGTTCTGCGGCGCCACGCTCGAGCAGACCATGTTCTGGGTGCCGCAGTCGGGCGACATCGGGCTGGGCGTGTCCATCCTGAGCTACGGCGGCGGGGTGCAGTTCGGCGTCATCGGCGACACCCACCTCTGCCCCGACCCGCAAGCCATCATCGACCAGTTCCACCCCGAGTTCGCCAAGCTCACCACGCTGACGCTGATGCTGCCGTGGGAGGGGTGAGGGGCGGGGCGGTTTCCTTTTCGTTCGCTGCGGCGGGCTGGGGGCCGCCGTCGAACGGAGAGGGGCGTGTCGGGTGTGGGCGCGGGTGATCCCCATGCGGAGGGCTGGAGGGCGACGGCGAGCCGTGGAGGCTTGCCGTGGTGGTCTGGTGTTTTCGGGAGGCTGCGCGGGCGCTGGACCTCGCTTTCCCCCTATCCCCCGCCCCTTTCCGCCCGCCGGGGCGGAAAGGGGAGCCTGATTTGGTTGCTTCGCGCCGGCTACGCGTTTTGGCGAGTGAGGTCGCGGTGCGCTTCTTCTGGCTGAGATTGGGGAACCCGCTGTCCTAGCAGCCTCTGGGGTACAGGCACGCCGCCAGCGGGTGGGCTGCGCCGCCCGCGAACCCAATTGACGTGATGGGTCGGTATGCGAGGGGCGGGCCTGATAAACCCCGCCGACGCCTGGAGCGCGCGGCGCGCTGTTCGTTGCGGCTCACGCACGCTCGCGCCCGTGTCTGCGGGCCGCGCCAGGGCCCGCTGGCGGCGCGCCCACGCGTACGAGGTCACTACGACGGGTGGCGCACCCATCTGCGCGTGAAGGAACGCACCGCGACGCCCCGCGTCGTAGAAGCGTAGCCAGAGACCAACAACAAAATCGGGCTCCCTTTCCGCCCGGCGGGGCGGAAAGGGGCGGGGGATAGGGGGAAGCTGACCTTGCCCCGAAAACCGGATCCCTTGCTGAGTGGTTGAATCGAGGCAAGGAGAACGGAAGTGACGAAGACAACGAGGGCGCGATACACGCTGGAATTCAAACTCGAGGCGGTCAGGCTGGTCAGGGGTGGGCAGAGCGCGGCGGCAACAGCCAAGACCCTGGGGATTGCTGAGCAGACGCTGCACAACTGGCTCAAGGCGGACAAGGAAGGCCGCTTGGCCGGTGCGGGCACGAAGCCGGTGAGCCCGGAGCAGATGGAGATTGCGAGGCTGCGAGCTGAGCTCGCGCGGGTGAAGATGGAGCGCGACATCTTGGGAAAGCAACGGCGTACTTCGCGCAGCAGCGGCAGTGAAGTACGCCTGGNNATTGAACGCAACCGCGAGCACTTCCCGGTGTCGCTGTGCTGCCAGATGCTTGGCGTGAGCCCAAGCGGCTATCACGAGCACAAGATCCGCTTGGCCAAACCGAGGCGCACCATCAGCGACGATGCGCTGCTGGTGCACGTGCGCGCGATTCATGCCCAGTCGCGCGCAGAGTACGGCTGGCCGCGTGTGTGGAAGCAACTGCTCGCACGCGGTATCGGGGTGGGCAAGGAGCGCGTGCGCAAGCTCATGAAGCTGCACGGCATCAGGGCGCGGGGCAAGCGCAAGTTCAAGGCAACCACCGACAGCGCCCACGGCCTGCCGGTGGCCGAGAACCTGCTCAATCGCGAGTTCAGCCCGGCCGCGCCGAATCGTGTCTGGACGAGTGACATCACCTATGTGGCCACAGATGAAGGCTGGCTGTACCTGGTGGCCGTCATCGACCTGTTCAGCCGTGAGGTGGTAGGCTGGTCGATGCAGCCGCACATGCGGCGCGAGATGGTCATCGACGCACTGCGCATGGCCTGGTTCCGACGCAGGCCAGAGGCCGGGCTGATCTTCCACAGCGACCGTGGCAGTCAATACTGCAGCGGGGACTTCCAGGCTGAACTGGCAAAGTACGGCATGCGCAGTTCAATGAGCCGCAAAGGCAACTGCTGGGACAATGCGCCCACCGAAAGCCTGTGGGGATCGCTCAAAGTTGGCAGGCTACACGGGCAACGGTTCGCAACCCGGCGCGCGGCGATGGACGAGATCGTCGACTGGCTGACGTTCTACAACCACCGGCGACTTCACTCGTCGCTGGGCTACGTCAGTCCCATGCAGTTCGAAAGGGCATGGCTTGCCGCCCAGAAAAGGCAAGCCGCGTAACGGTCTCAGTTATGGGATCCGGGAAACGCGGGCAAGGTCAGTGCAACGCCCCAGCGGTGTCGGCGACATGACCACGTCGACCACGTCGGGCGAAAAAGTGAACGTCAGGCGGGCCGCCTCGCAGGGGTCGAAAGGGAGCCGAGGCAGGTCACCCCGGCACCCCACCAAGCCCAATGCCCTTCCGAAGCCCATCCGCCCCCAACCCCTCGCTTTCGTCAAATTTCGAGGTTTTCTGCCGGAACCCCAGCGCCAACCGGTCAGGTGGCGCTATCTTTGAAATGATGGAGAGGCCCGCCCTCACGGCAACTCGCGGTTCTCCGGGGTTNNCCTGGCCGCCGCTGGCGCGGGGCCGACCGTGCCCAGGCGCGCGCGCAGGGATTGCGGCTGGCCGGTGATGAGCGCGGCATAGGCGGTGGTGTTGGCCAGCACCTTCTTCACATAGTCGCGGGTCTCGTTGAACGGGATGTTCTCCGCCCAGATCGCCGCATCGAGCACCGGGCCGTTGCGCCAGGCGCGCGGGCGGCCCGGGCCGGCGTTGTAGGCCGCGGCGGCCAGCGGCATGGAGCCGCCGAAGTCGTCGAGCACCAGCTTGAGGTACGCCGTGCCGATGGCGATGTTGGTGTCGCGCTCGTTGAGCTGATCGACCGTGAAGCCGTTGAGGCCGATCTTCCTGGCCGTCCAGCGTGCGGTCGCCGGCATGACCTGCATCAGCCCCGAGGCGCCGACGCCCGAGCGCGCGTCCATGATGAAGCGGCTCTCCTGCCGGATCAGGCCGTAGACATAGGCCGGGTCGAGCCCGATGTCGCGGCTGCGCGCCAGCACCGCGTCATGGTGCGGCATGGGGAAGCGCTGGCCGAAGTCCATGACCGCGCGGGTGCGCTCGCTGGTGTTGATGCAGCGGTCCCAGATCTGGCGCTCGCAGGCGAAGTCGGCCGCGGCGAGCAGTTCGCGGTCGTTCATGCCGCCGCTCTGGTGCAGGTTGGTGGTGTAGTTCCATTCGCGCACGCCCTCGGTGCGCAGGCCCAGCGCAATGGCCAGCAGGGCGCGCTGCAGGCCGCCGTTGGCGCGTGCGGCGGCCTTCTCCTCGGCGCTCAGCGGGGCCGGGCGCGGCGGCACGCTGATGCGCTGGCCCAGGTCTTCGAGCGCGAGCATCTCGTAGAAACCGCGCGGCGAGGCGATGCCCTCGAGCAGCGCGCGCGCACGCCGCCATTCCGCATGGTGGCGGCGCACGGACAAGGCTTCAGCCGCCGGCTTGCGCGCGGCCGTGCTGCTGCCCGCCACGGCCGCCGGCGTTGATGCTGCTGCCGATGCGCTGGCCGAAGCCGCCGCAGCGCCGGCCGCAGCCGCCTGGGCGTCCTCGGCGGCAAAGGCTGCGCGCTCGTCCGCCGGGATGCCCGCGAGCAGCGCGCGCGCGAGCCAGTAGCTCCAGGTCGCATCGGCCTGGGCCGCCGGGCTCATGGCCTCGATGCTGCGGCGCACCGCCGGCCACTGGCCCTGGCGCAGCGCGGCGCGTGCGGCGAAGGCCAGCAGTTCGTCATGCAGATCGGCCGGCCGGCTCACGCGGGCGAAATACTCGCTGGCGTTGTCCTGCAGCCGCAGCGCCGCCTGCTTGCCGATCACGCCCCAGGCCCAGTTCTGTTCCTCGCTGGTGAGCACCTGCGCCCAGCCGGTGTCGAGCCGGCGCGCGGCGGCGTCGGGGTCGCTCGAGGCGAGGCGGATCAGCGCCAGCAGCGCCAGCTCCTGCCGCTTGCGACCCACGGTGAGGCGGTGCTTGTCGAGGTAGCGCGCCGGGTTGGCGACGATGTCGGCCACCGCCGCGGAGACATCGGGCGCCTCGATCTCGATGGCCGCGCGCGCCGCACGCGGCCGGTTGGCGTCGATGGCCAGCCGCGCCTTGCGCCAGATGTCCAGCGGCTTGAGCTTGCCCGAGGCATGCAGCCGGTCGGCGGCGAAGGTGCAGCCGTCGTCGGCCTCCCGCTGGGCGTACCACAGGCGCCGGACTTCGTCGGCCACGTCCGCGCCGGTGCTGACGTGCTGCACCGCCAGCGCATAGCAGCGCACCTCGCGGTCGTCGTTCATGCGGTAGCGCGGCAGCTCGGCGGAAAAGCCCGCCCAATCGCGCCGCTGGCCCAGCAGCAGCAGCCAGTCGTTGCGCAGACGGTCCTCCTGGTAGGTGCCGGCATAGCGCTCCAGAAACGCCTGCACCTCCTGCGGCGTGGCGGTGTCGAGCCGCGCCTTGAGCTCCCAGTACGCCCCNCANGGCTCGAGCACATGGCCGCGCACCTGCGGCAGCAGCGCGCTCAGGCGCTTGCTGTCGCCCTTGCGAAACGCCTGCTGCATCTGCAGCAGCGCATCGTCGCCGGCGGCCAGTTGCGCCCAGGCCGGCACCGCCAGCGCCACCGCGGCCAACATGGCGACGCCGTGACGAAGACGGAGCAGGGCTCGGGAGAGGGTTCGGGAGAGTGTCAGAATGCAAAGCCAACGCATGCAAAGCATTATGGACAGTTCGAACCGCGACGCCGCCNCCGACAAGAAAGCCCTGCGCCAGGCCTTGATTGCCCAGCGGCTGGCGCTCCCTGACCGGCTCGAACGCGCCGAGGCGCTGCAGCGCGTGCTGCGCATCTGGCTGGTGGGCCGGCCCGACACCGTCATCGGCGCCTACTGGCCCATCAAGGGCGAGTTCGACCCGCTGCCCGCGCTGCACCGCTGGAAGGAAGACGGCGAACTGCTCGATGAACCGCAGCTGCGCCGCATCGGGCTGCCGGTGGTGAACAAGCAGCACAAGACGCTCACCTTCCACGCCTGGTACCCCGGCTGCCCGATGGAAGAGGACGCCTACGGCATCCCCAAGCCCAAGGACACCGAAGTCATCNTTCCCACGCTGCTGTTCGTGCCCTGCGTGGGCTACGGCCCCGGCGGCTACCGCCTGGGCTACGGCGGCGGCTTCTACGACCGCACGCTGGCCAGCCTGCAGCCCAAGCCCTTCACCGTGGGCCTGGGCTACGGCCCCGGCTTCATCGACGACTTCGAGCCCGAGCCGCACGACGTGCCGCTCGACGCCATCCTCAACGACTATGGCGTCGTCTGGCCGGTCTGACGACCGGCCGAGCCCGCCCGCGCCCGCCGTGTGAACGAATGCCGGGTGGCGCGCGGCCGTGCCGCCGGTGTGTGACCGGCGCATGACAGCGCTTGACCTGCATCAATCCACCGGCCCGGGCAGCGGCGCACAGTGAAACCTTTGCACTGTCCGAGGAGGAGCCCCATGGCCGAGAAGCCCGCATCGCCCACCGCCGCATCCGTTGACCGCCCTGCCGAGCGCAGCCGCCGTGCCCGCGCCGCGAAGAAGGCGCACACCGCCGCGCTGCCCCGTCCCGCCGCGCGCGGCGACGTGTCGCCGGTCAAGGGCCGCAGCCTGGAAGCCTATGTGGCCCATGAGGCCACCGAAGCCGCGCAGGACAAGAGCATCGAGGCGGTGAAGACCCTGCTCGACCCCGCCGCCCCCGGCACCGCGGGCGACCGGGCGCAGGCGCTGCGCGCCATCCTCGAAGGCGCCGCGCCCGACGACGCCACGGTGCTGCGCCGCATGCTGCTCGGTGAGGATGCCGCTGCGGGCAAGCGCAAGGCGCGCGCCGCGCTCGTCAACCCCGACGACGAACTCGCCCCCGACTGGCGTGATGGCGGCTACCCCTACAAGAACCTCATGCGTCGCGCGACGTATGAGAAGGAGAAGTTCCGCCTGCAGGTCGAACTGCTCAAGCTGCAGGCCTGGGTGAAGGAAACCGGCCAGCGCGTGGTCATCCTCTTCGAAGGCCGTGACGCCGCGGGCAAGGGCGGCACCATCAAGCGCTTCATGGAGCACCTCAACCCGCGCGGCGNNCGCGTCGTGGCGCTGGAGAAGCCCAGCGAAACCGAGCGCGGCCAGTGGTACTTCCAGCGCTATGTGCAGCACCTGCCCACGGCGGGCGAGATCGTGCTGTTCGACCGCAGCTGGTACAACCGCGCGGGTGTCGAGCGCGTGATGGGCTTCTGCACGCCCGAGGAATACAACGAATTCATGCGCCAGACGCCGGAGTTCGAGCGCAACCTGGTGCGAAGCGGCATCCACCTCATCAAGTTCTGGTTCTCGGTCAGCCAGGCCGAGCAGCGCCGCCGCTTCAAGGAGCGGCAGAACCACCCGCTCAAGCAGTGGAAGCTCAGCCCCATCGACATGGCCAGCCTCGACAAATGGGGCGACTACACCCGCGCCAAGGAAGCCATGTTCTTCGAGACCGACACTGCCGACTCGCCCTGGACGGTGGTCAAGAGCGACTGCAAGAAGCGCGCCCGCCTCAACGCCATGCGCTACGTGCTGCACAAGCTGCCGTATGCGAACAAGGACGTCGAGCGCATCGGCAAGCTCGACCCGCTGATCGTCGGCCGCGCGCACGTGGTCTACGAGCGCGGCGAGAAGCCCGGGGCGCTGATCTGAGCGTCACCGTTCGGCCCTGCGGGCGCGGTTGCCATAATCCCGCCCCATGGCCCGACCCAAATCCGCCAGTCACGAACTCAAGCGCGACGAAATCCTCGATGCCGCGGCGCGCTGCTTCGCCGATCGCAGCTACCCCGCGGCCAGCATGAACGACATCGCCGCCGCCTGCGGCACCAGCAAGGCGCGGCTCTACCACTACTACACCGCCAAGGACGCGCTGCTGTTCGACCTGCTCGACCGCTACACCCAGCGCCTGCTGTTGCTGATCGCGCAGGTCGAGGCCGCTGCGCAGCGCCGCCGCCTCGACGACCGCGCCGCGCTGCACGAGCTCATCCGCAGCTTTCTCGTCGAGTACGAGCACTCGGCCACGCGGCACGTGGCGCTGCTCAACGACGTGAAGTTCCTCAGCGACGCGCCCGACGAGGCGCTGGGCGGCGTCTCGCCGCGCGAACTCATCCTCAACCGCCAGCGCGACGTGGTGGCCGCCGTCACCCGCGCGCTGCGCCGCGCCTACCCGCGCGCANTGAACGAGCACAACCAGGCGGCCATCACCATGATGCTGTTCGGCATGATCAACTGGACCTTCACCTGGCTGCGCCCTGGCGGGCCCATGAGTTATGCCGACTTTGCCGAGCAGGTCATCGACCTGCTCGAGCGCGGCATGGGCACCGAACGCCGCAGCGCGCCGGCTCGTTGAGCCCACCCGGCAGATCGCCGGGGTGGTGGTACGGGCGCGCCGTCGAACGCCCGCCGATCAGAAGCCCGGTGAGCCGACGCTGGTTGCGTCGCCCGTCTGCGCATAGGCGCCCAGCGCGCCGCTGACGGCCGTCTGGTAGCACGGCGTGCTGGTGGAGGCGCTGTTCCAGACCGCGGACTTCTTGTCGTTGCCGGTGCTGCCCATGGCCGTGCCCGCGTGTTCGCTGGCTGGCACCGAGCCGCCCGCGCAGCGCGTGGCCGGCGGCACCACCGTGCCATCGGAGGCGGTGACGGCGCTGCCCTTGTAGTTCAGGGCCGCCGCCAGCGCGCCGCTGCCGGTGTAGACCAGCACGCCATCGCCCTTGCCCAGGCCGGGGCCGCCGAAGGCCAGCGTGCGCACGCCCGCCGGCAGCGCCCAGGCACTGCGGAAGGTGGTGTCGGTCGCCGCCTGCACGATCACCAGCCGCTCGCCGGGGCGAGGCTGGCCCCGCTGGGGAAGCTCACCGCGCTGGCGTTGGTGAAGCTCAGCCCGTCGTCGTCCACCCACTTCCAGCCCGAGAGGTCGATGGCCGTGGTGCCGAAGTTGTAGAGCTCGAAAAGTCGCCGCCGGTGGCGTTGGAGTTGACTTCGGTGATGAGCACCGCGGGCGGCGCGGCGGTGCGGAAGGCGAGCGCGCCGGGGCCGGAGAGGCCCGCCCAGCTGCGCCCGTCGTGGTCCTGAGCACGCCGGCGGGTGCCTCGAGGTAGTAGTCGGTGCTGGTGGAGAGCGGCGGCGTGCCCAGGCGCAGGGTGACGATGTTGTAGGCCACGTCGACCGCCGTGGTGCCCACGGTGAAGGTCTTGACCACGCTGTCGTCGCTGCGTTTCTTCAGCGTGAAGCTGCCGCTGCCGGCCGCCATGCCGCGGTTGAACACCAGCGTGAGGTCGGCCGTGGTGCCGGCATCGGTGGCGCCGTTGGCGGGCGTGCTGCGCGCGAGTTGCGGCGCACCGGGCAGGGCCTGCGGGTCGGCCAGCAGCACGCGTTGCGCCTGGAAGCGCTGGCGCGCCGCCGGCAGGTCCGGAGGCCTGGGTTTCGCCGGGCCAGACGGTGTCGCCGTTGTCCTGCACCAGGAGCACACAGCTGCCGGTGCTGCTGCCGGTGGCCAGCAGCGATTCGAAGCTGCCGCCGGTGGCCGCGCGCAGCGGGTCGAGGTCGTTGCCCAGTTCGACCGGCGCGTCGGCCGGGTTGCCCGACCAGCGGTAGAGGCGGAAGTCCGCAGGCGCGTCGTCGCTGGCGCCGCCGGCCGGCCCGGCGATGATCAGGTACTGCGAGCCGATTTTGTCGAGGCTGCGGATGCCGCGCCCGCCGAGGTTGAGCTCGATCGGCGCGCCAAAGGTCGGCGTGGCGGCGGTGAAGAAGTCGCTGCGGCGCACCGGCACGATCAGCGCCTTGGCCCGCGCGGCCGTGGGCACCTGCGGCGCGCGGAAGCCGAACCACAGCCAGTTGTCGTCGGGCGAGACCGTCAGCCCCTCGATGGAGAAGCCGTCCACGCGCTCGGGCGGCAGGCCGGTGGTGGAGGCCTGGAAGCCGTAGTAGGCCGCGCCCTTGCCGTGGCCGTTGGCATTGTCCCAGGCGATGAGCTGGGCGCGCAGGTCACCGCGCTTGGCGGCCACGCTGATGCTGGTCGCAGCGCCGCTGCCGGTGACGTCGAGCGAGAACACCCAGGCGCGGCTGGCTTCGACGGTGCCGTTCTTCTTGTTGCTGAGCGAACTGGTGAAGAAGATCTGGTTGCCGATGCGGGCGCCGCCCTCGAGGTCGAGCTCGCCGCTCACGCCCAGCGCGGCGCCGGCGTCCCACTCCTTGACGGCCGCGCCGTCGGCACGCGGGTACACCCGCAGCATGCTGGATTCGTCATCGGCCACGAGCATGTAGAGCGCATCGAGCGCCACCGCGGCCGAAGCGTCGGACAGGCCGGAGGTGGTGGTCGTCGCGGGCAGGTAGGTGATCGGGCCGCCGGTGATGGTGCTGGCGTTGGCCACCGGGACGTCGTTCAGGCTGGCGGCGTCGTTGCCCCAGGCGTCCTGGATGGCGTACATGTCGTTCGCGGGTGAGGCGTCGGCATAGCTCAGCGTGACCACGCTGCCGCAGGGGGCGGGCTGGGCCAGGTCGAGGCGCACCTCGCGGTCGTAGGCCGAGACGCTGGCCAGCAGCACCACCGCGCCATCGACGCGCACGGTGAAGGCCGACAGCGGCGGCAGGCGCATGACCTGCAGCGTCTCGTTGTAGGTCAGGGTGATGCGGGTGCCGTTGGCGGCCAGGGTGGCGCTCTGGAACACCGGCGGCGTCCAGTCGATGTCGACGTTCGGGTCGGTCGGTGCCGCGGCCGGCGGCGTGACGGCAGCCGGTGGCGTGACGACCGGCTGCGGCGTCGCCGGCGCGCTGGCGCTGGGCGTGCTGGGCTGTGCAGGAAGGCTGGGCGTGACCGGCGCGGGCGCGCTCGGGCTTGGCGCAGCGGGTGCGCTGGCCACCGGCGTGTCATCGCCCCCGCCGCCGCAGGCGGACATCAGGGCCGCAACGGCCCAGGCGATCAGACCCAGATGCCAGCGCGCCTGCGCGCGTGGCCGCTTCGATTCCTGCACATCGTGCATGACGGTGTTTCCTTGGTGAGCTGAGTGTGAGGGGTCGCGTCGTCGTCGCGCGGATGGCGCGGGAGCTTGGGGCCGGGCGCGGGGCGCCGGCCGCCGATGAGCGCAACGGGGGCAGAGGCTAGGCGGCGCGTGTGACAGGCCTGTGACACCGGTGTTCACGCGGCAGCGGCGTCGCGCGGCCGATGTTTACCTATGTGAAATGCATTTCGATTAGGTAAACTATTCCGTCCCGCCGCCTCAGCCCTGTCGCGGCCCTGTTGCCCCTCGCCCCGGAGACCCCGATGTCCAAAGCCTTCGCCAGCCAAGCCGATCTACAAGACAAGAAGATCACCTTCGAACGCCTGAGCGAGCACTGCTGGGCCTACACCGCCGAGGGCGATCCGAACTCGGGCGTCATCATCGGCGAGCGCGCCATTCTGGTGAGCGACGCCACCGCCACCNCGGCGATGGCGCGCGACCTGATCCGCCAGATCCGCACCGTCAGCGACAAGCCCATCCAGTACGTGCTGCTCACGCACTACCACGCGGTGCGCGTGCTCGGCGCGAGCGCCTTCGCCGCCGAGGGCTGCACCGACATCATCGCCAGCCAGGGCACCTACGAACTCATCGTCGAGCGCGGCGCGCAGGACATGAAGAGCGAGATGGAGCGCTTCNCCCGCCTGTTCCGCGGCGCGGAGGAAATCNCCGGCCTGACCTGGCCCACCCTGGTCGTCGCGGGCGGCGACCCGGTGCGCGGCGAAGTGCCGGGCCGGCTCACGCTCGACCTCGGCGGCGTGAAGGTGCAGATCTGGAGCCCCGGCCCCGGCCACACCCGCGGCGACACCATTGCCTGGGTCGAGGCCGAGAAGGTGCTGTTCAGCGGCGACCTGGTCGAATACGAGGCCGGCGTCTACACCGGCGACGCCCAGCTCGAAGAGTGGCCCGCCACGCTCGAGGCCCTGCGCGCCCTGGGTGCCGAGGCCCTGGTGCCGGGCCGCGGCGAGGCGATGAAGGGCAGCGCCAATGTGAACAAGGCGCTGGACTACACCCAGCGCTGGGTGCGCACGCTGTTCCAGGCCGGCCGGGAAGCCGTGGCCGCGAAAATGGACCTCAAGGCCGCCATGGCCCACACGCGCAAGAGCATGGACCCGGTGTTCGGCCATGTGTTCATCTACGAACACTGCCTGCCGTTCGACGTGAGCCGTGCCTACGACGAAGCCAGCGGCATCAAGCACCCGCGCATCTGGACGGCCGAGCGCGACAAGGAAATGTGGCAGGCCCTGCAGGGCTGAGCTCGCCCGCGTGCGCTCCGCCCACCGGGGCGCGGCAGGGGCATCGAACGGGATGGGCCGCCGCGCGCAGCGCGCGCGGATACGTGAAATAAGGGCTCAGCGCCGGCCGCGCACCCAGCCGCCCACGATCAGCCACTGCGCCGCGTAGTAGCTGCCCAGCACCGCGAGCTGGGCCGCCGGCAGCGGTTGCACGAAGCGGTTGTAGGCCAGCAGGCCGTCGCTGAGCATGAAGCAGCAGGCGCCGATGGCCACCGACCCTGCCGCGCCGTCGCCGAGCGTGCGGGCGCGGCCCAGCGCCTGTGCGGCCATGAGCGCAATCACCCCGGTGTACACCGCCACCGGCAGGCGCAGGCCCTCGGGCAGCCCGCCCGCCCACAGCACCGCGTAGACCCCGCAGCCNGCCGCCAGCGTGCCGGCCAGCGCCCCCTTGCTGGCGAACCACGGCGCATCGCGCCGCAGCAGCACCAGGTACGCCAGGTGCGCCAGCAAAAATGACCCCAGCCCGACGATGAACAACCCCGGCAGCATCAGCGCCACATCCCCCGCGAGCGAGGCCGCCAGCGCCGCGAGCAGCCATCCGCGGCCTGCCAGCGAGCGCTCGACGCCCGCGGAGGCGGCCTGCGGCGACGTTTGTGGCATTTGTTGCCGGAGCCCCAGCGCCAACCGGTGAGAGGTTGCTACAAAAATCAAAGCAATCAGCAGGGCCAGCGGCTTGCTCACCAGGTGGAGTTCCACCCAGCCGGTGGCGCTGCTGGCGGTGGCCAGCGCCGCCGCGTCGAGGCCCAGCATCTCCAGCCAGTGGATGCGCCCCTGCGCGGCCGCGCCGGTGGCCCACAGGCCGGCGGTGAGCGCGGCGAACCACGCCAGGGCGTGGAGGCCGCTCAGGCCCTCGGCATGCCAGAGGAACAACGGCGAGAGCGCCAGCAGCGCAACGAACTGCAGCACCACCAGCGCCGCCACGCCCGGGTGCATCGGTGGCGCAAAGCGCTGCACGCGGCCGATGTCGAATGGCGGCTTGGGAAAGCGCGCGGCCACGTCCGCCGGCCGCCACCCCGGNGGCTTGAGCCACACGCGCAGCTTGTCGCTCCAGCGCCGGGTGTGCCAGGCATCGCGGGCGAGCGCGGCATAGACCTCGGCGTTGGCCCACAGCGGGTCCCAGCTCCGCAGCGGCGCGCGGGTGCCATAGACGCAGGGCTCGCGCGGGTCTTCCTCGCAGAAGGTGCCGAACAACCGGTCCCAGACGATCAGCACGCCGCCGTAGTTGCGATCGAGGTAACGGTCGTTGACGGCATGGTGCACGCGGTGGTTGCTCGGGCTGCAGAACCAGCGGTCGAACCAGCCCAGCCGCGGCACATGCTCGGTGTGCACCCAGAACTGGTAGAGCAGGTCGATGAGCGCGACCACGCCGAACACCAGCGGCGGCACGCCCGCCAGCGCCATCGGCAGGTAGAACACCCAGCCCAGCAGCGCGCCGGTGCTGGTCTGCCGCAGCGCGGTGGTGAGGTTGTAGTGCTCACTCTGGTGGTGCACCACGTGCGCGGCCCACAGCACGCCCACCTCGTGGCCGAGGCGGTGGTGCCAGTAGTAGCAGAAGTCGTAGAACAACAGCGCCAGCAGCCAGCCGTACCAGCTCGTCCAGAACGCCTGCGCCGCTTCGGCCGGCACCAGCGACAGGCTGCCCGCCACCGCCGTGTACAGGCCGATGCGCAGCAGCCGCGTGAACACCGCGCTGATCTGGCTCAGGATGCCCAGCGAGAGGCTGTTGATCGCGTCGGCCAGGCCGAAGCTGCCGCGGCGCGTGCGCAACTCCCAGGCGAATTCCAGCGCAATCAGCAGCAGGAAGACCGGGGTGGCGAGAACGATGATCTGGCTCGGGTTCATGCGCGCATGGTGAGCCGGCGGCGCGTCCGGGGCAAGCGGGAAATCCTCCCGAAGTCGGGTGGGCGCTGCGCACGGGTCATCCGCGGCGTACCATGGGGCGTTGTAGGCAAGGCCCGGCTGCGCTGTCCGATGCGTACCGGCCCGCACCCCCAAGGCACCCGACCCATGACCCCGCTTCGCCGCTTCGCCCTGTTCGTGTCTCTCGGCCTCTCGCTGGGCGTGGCGCACGCCCAGGTCTGGCGCTGCACCGATGCCGCCGGCAAGACGGTGTACGCCGACGCCNCCTGCCCCAGCGGTGAACGCGCTACCCTGGTGGCGCCGCCGCGCACCCCGGCGCAGATTGAGNGAGGAGCGCCGCGCTGCCGAACAGGCCCGCATGCGCCTGGCGCGCGAGCAGGACGCCGCGCGCGAAGCCCAGCAGGCCGAGCGCGCGGCCGCACCACCCCCAGCCCGCCGGACCGCAGCCAGAGCTCGGAATGCCTCGCGGCGAAGAAGGAGCTCGATTTCGTCTCCTCCATCCGCACGCTGGGCGACGACGAGAAGCGCGCCCGCATGAACGCCCAGATCGCCGCCATGAACGCCGCCTGCGGCACCAAGATGGACCTGCTGCCCGACCCGCCGCCGCCCCCGCCCCCGCCACGCTGGCGCCTGCAGCCGCTGCCGCCCGGGCCGCTGCAGATCACCCATTGCGACGCGCGCTACTGCTACGACGCCCAGGGCCGCCGCTACCCGCGCGCCGAAGTCGAGCGCCAGCCGCGCTGACGCGGCCCCGCACGCCAACGCCGAAGGGGCGCGGCGGGCAGGGTGGGTTGACGGCGTCTCAGCCCGCGCGCTCGTCGAGCGCCGCATCCGCCTCGTCGAGGTGGCTGGTGTCGCCCCAGGCTAGCAGGCCGAAGCCCTCCTCCGTGCGCAGGAAGCGGTGCACCGCGGTGTTGGTGATCTTCCAGGTGCGCGGCGCGATCAGCTCGATGCCCACGGCGGCGCGGTACAGGCTGTCGAGCACGCCGCCGTGGGAGACGATGGCAATCTGCTCGCC
This sequence comes from Burkholderiaceae bacterium, assembly GCA_013693755.1. Taxonomy (GTDB): domain Bacteria; phylum Pseudomonadota; class Gammaproteobacteria; order Burkholderiales; family Burkholderiaceae_C; genus Tibeticola. The sequence goes on along the minus strand of CP059256.1, from coordinate 892,057 downwards.
CGGGTGCGCCGCCGCCAGCGCATGCACCGTCTCGAGCACGCGCGCATGCAGGGCCGCCAGCGACTCGCCGCCCTCGGGCACCCAGTGCGGGTCACGGCCGCGCCAGCGGCGNGCGTCCTCGGGCCGCTGCTCGGCAATGGCGGCATAGGTCAGGCCCTGCAGGTGGCCGAAGTGGCGCTCGCGCAGGCCCGCGTGCGCCACCAGTGGCGCTCCGGTGGCCTCTGCCAGCGCGCGGGCCGTGTGCCAGGCGCGCTGCAGGTCGCTGCTGTAGATCGCCGCGATCGGCTCGCCGCGCGCGGCCAGGGCGCGGGCCAGCCGCGCGGCCTGCGCCAGCCCGGTTTCGTTGAGTGCGACGTCGAGGTGGCCCTGGATGCGGGTGTCCACATTCCAGGCGGTCTCCCCGTGGCGGATGGCGAGCAGGCGGGTGGCGTTCAAAGGCATGGCAGGGGGCAGTCGGTCGGTTGGCTGCGGTTCAGCCGGCGGCGCCACCTGCCGCCTGCCAATTGGCCAGCGCAGTGCGGGTGGCATCGGCCAGCGCGTGCAGGCGGGCCATCACGGCCGCGGCGTCAGCGGGCAGTTGCTGGGCCTGGGCCGCGGCTTCGAGCCCGGCGCAGCAGCTCTGCAGCGCCAGCGCGCCGATGTTGCCCGCCGAGCCCTTGAGCGCGTGCGCGGCGGTGGACACCGCTTCCACACGNGCCTCCGCCAGCGCGGCCTCGATGGCCTGCAGCCGTGCCGGCAGGTCGTTGAGGAAGAGGGCGACCACCTCGCGCGTCATGGTCTGTTCATCGTCGTCGAACTCGCGGAATTCCTCCAGCCGGCTGAAATCCATGACCGGTTCGTCCGCTGCCGGGGCATCGGGCGCGGCCGGCGGCTCGGCTGCGGTTGCATCGGCGCCCGGGGCGGCCGCCGGAGCGTCGGCGCCGGCGTTGGCCCAGCGTTCGAGTGCCAGCGCAAGGGCCGAGACCTGCAGGGGCTTGGTCAGGTAGTCCACCATGCCGGCCTCGGCGCAGCGGGCCTGGTCNTCGGGCAGGGCCGCGGCGGTCAGCGCGATGATGGCCGGCGCGCGCGGGCCCCAGCGCTGAAGAATCAGCCGCGTGGCCTCCAGGCCGTCCATCTGCGGCATGTTCACGTCCATCAGAATGGCGGCGAGCGCGGTGCCCTGCGCCATGGCTTCGGCCACCGCGGCAACGGCCTCGCGGCCGTCGACGGCGGTGCGCACGTCGTAGCCGAGCTTGCCGAGCATGGCACCGGCCACCTTGAGGTTGACGGGGTTGTCGTCGGCCACCAGCACGGCGGCATGGCGGCGCACGTCGTCGGCGGTGGTGCGGGTGGCGGCGCTTTGCGACAGCGTGTCCGACGACAGGCAGCGCGCCAGCGTCTCGAACAGCTGGGCCTGGCGGGCGGGCTTGAGCAGGCGCGCGTCGAACAGGCGCGCGTTGTCGTCGCCAGTGGGCAGGAAGCCCGAGCTCAGCAGCACCAGCGGCACGTTCTTCCACGGCTGGTGGTCGCGCAGGGCGCGGGCGAACATCACGCCGTCCATGTCGGGCATGTGCATGTCGGTGATGATGAGGTCGGGCATCCAGCGCGGCAGGTTCGCCCCACCGGCCGCTGCGTCGCCGCCGGCGGGCTCGAGCCCCACGCCCTCGAGCCAGTGCAGCGCCTCGGCGGCCGATTCGGCCACCGCCACCTCCATGCCCCAGAGTTCGAGCTGGCGGCGCAGCAGGCGCAGGTTGGTCGGGTTGTCGTCCACCACCAGCGCGCGGCTGCCCTTGAGGCGGCTGGCCGCCACCCAGCCCGAGGGCCGGTCCACATGCGCCACCGGCGCGACCACGGTGAACCAGAAGGTCGAGCCCTTGCCGGGCTCGCTCTCCACCCCGATCTGCCCGCCCATGAGCTTGACCAGCCGCTGGCAGATCGCCAGCCCGAGGCCGGTGCCGCCGTATTTGCGAGTGGTGGACGCATCGGCCTGGCTGAAGGCCTGGAACAAGGCGCCGATGCGCTCGGGCGGGATGCCGATGCCGGTGTCGCGCACGCGGAATTCCAGCGTCACGCGGCCCTGGGCATCGGGCACGCCGAGCTGGCGCAACTGCACCGCCACTTCGCCGGAGGGNGTGAACTTCACCGCGTTGTTCACCAGGTTGATGAGCACCTGCCGCAGCCGCGTGACGTCGCCGAGGATGCCCTCGGGCAGATGGCCGGGTTCGTGGTCCGGGATGTCGATCAGAAGCTCGATGCCCTTCTCGCGCGCGCGGCGCGGCGATGTCGCAGGCTCTTCCACGGCGGCGCGCAGGGCCACCGGCTCGGCCTCGAGTTCGAGCTTGCCCGACTCGATCTTGGAGAAGTCGAGGATGTCGTTGATGACCGAGAGCAGCTGGTCGCTGGAGAGGCGGATGGTGTGCAGGTAGTCGCGCTGTTCGGCGTCGAGCGGCGTTTCCGCCAGCAGCGTGGCCATGCCCACCACGCCGTTGAGTGGCGTGCGGATCTCGTGGCTCATGGTGGCCAGGAAGGCCGCCTTCGCGCGCGCGGCGGCCAGCGCCTCCTCGCGCGAGGCTTCAAGTTCGGCGGTGCGCTCGGCCACCCGGGCTTCGAGGGTTTCGTTGGCCAGCTTGAGCTGTTGCGCGTCGTGTGCGACCTGCTGCCGGTAGCGGTCGATCTGCGCTGCGCTGTCGTGCAGCACGTTCGAGAGCTGGTGCACCTCGCGGATGCGGGTGGTGCCGTCCACTTCCGGCACCGCACCCGCGCCGATGGAGCGGGCCGAGTCCCCGAGCTGCTCGAGCCGGCGCGCGATGCGCCGCGCCAGCCACCAGGCCACCGCCGCGCCGACCAGGGCGAGCAGCCCGATGGCCATCAGCGAGGTCTTCAGCGCTTGCTGCACGCCGGCGGTGAAGTCGGCCTCCGGTGCGGCCACCACCAGCCGCCAGCGCAGGCCCAGCGCCTCGCCGAAGGGTCGCTGCACCAGCAGCACGGGCCCGGCGGCGGTGGCGATGCGCTTGAGGCCGGTGTCCACCGCCACACTGTCCTCGCGGCGCTGGGCGTGCAGCGCCTGCAGGGCGGCAAACGCCTCGCGGATCACCGGGTTGGCGCTGTCGGCGGGGCTGCGCAGCGTGCTGCGGCCGTCGGCGCTGTGCAGCAGCGCGTCGCCGGCGGAGCTGGCGAGCAGATGGCCTTGCTCGTCCATGACGAAGGCGGCGCCGCGCGCGCTCATGCGCTGGGTGCGCAGGCTCTCGGCCAGGCGGGCCAGCCGCAGGTCGGCGGCAAACACGCCGGCCACGCCCTGGTGGTCGTCATAGACCGGCTGCGACAGGGTCACGCGCAGCTCCTTGCCGTTGATCTGCACCGGCGAGAACACCCGCCCCTGCGCCTGCACCGCGCCGCCGTACCAGGTGCGGGTGCGCGGCTCGAAGTTGCGGGTTTCCACCTCGGGCACCGCGCTGCGGTCGCCGGGTGCGGCGACGGCATAGACGTGGCGGCCGGTGCCGTCGGCCTCGCGCACGGCCACGCGGGTGCGGCCGTCCTCGGTCAGCACGGCGACGAAGCGCCCGCGGTCGGAGCCGAAGTACAGCGCGGGCACGTCGGGCGACTGGCGCGTGAGGGCGAAGGCCATGGTCTCGAAGTCGCGCGGGTTGTCCAGCCAGGCACCGGCGCGGCGGGTTTCCTCGGCGGTGGGCCGCTCGCTGAGCAGGGCGTCGAGCGCGTGCGGGGCTTGTCGCAGCAGGTCCTCGGTGCCGAGCTGCACCCGGTCGGCGATGCGGTCGAGCACGGTGGCAGCCAGTTCGGCGATGGCCTGGGTGCCTGCACGCGCCATGAGCCAGGCGGCCACACCGGTGGGCACCAGCGCGGCGAGCACGAGGCTGGCGGTGAGCAGCCAGCGCAGGGAGAAGCGGCGCATGATGGGCCCCCGTTCAGTAGGCGAGGCCGACGAGCTCGACCGCATCCAGCGGCGCGCTGCGCCCGGGCAGCTGCACCAGCGCGCGCCGGTCGGTGCGCACGGCGCCGGTCATGGCGCGCAGCGTGGAGGCGCTGGCGGCGATGGCCCAGCCCATGGCCTGCGCCTGGCGCTGCAGCTGCATGGCGGTGACGGTGGTCTCGCCCACCGGCAGCACCTGGCCGGCGGCGTCGTGCAANGGGTCCTGCAGCCGCGCGATGGTGACCGGCCCGTGGTGCAGCGCCATGGCCACGTCGAAATCGGGCAGGCGCCGCCCGGCGCTGATGGTGTGCAGGTGGCGCGTCATGTTGCGCGCGGCGTCGGCCAGGCCCAGCGCGGCGCGGGCGGCACGCAGGCTGTGGCTGACCGATTCGGTGTCGGCGGTGTCGACGAACATGGCGAGCAGCCCCTCGCCGATGAACTGCATGTAGTGCGCGCCGAACAGGTACACGGTGTCGCCCGCGCTGCCGTAGAAGCGCTTGACCAGCGTGGTGAGTTCGGCCGCGTCCAGCGCCTGCGCCAGCAGCGGGAAGGCGGGGATGTCGACGAAGAGCACGGTGGCGTCGGCGAATCGCTCGTCTTCGGCGCTGGCCTCGGTGGCGGTGGGCCAGCGGTCGCTCAGCGCCTTGGCCAGGCGGTGCTCGTAGAGGCGGGCGAGCTTCTGCGTCTGTTCCTCCAGCGCCTCGCGCACGGCCGTGTCGGTGACCATGCGCTGCATGGCGAGCTGGTTCTCGCGCTTGCGCAGCTGGGCGTCCACCGCTTCGCGCAGTTCACCGGGGCGGAAGGGCTTGGTGATGTAGTCGTCGGCGCCGGTGGTCATGCCGATGCGCATGTGCACGCGCTCCTGCAGCGAGGTCAGCAGGATGACGGGCAGCGCCGCGAATTCGGGCTTGGCGCGCAGGGCGGCGAGCATCTCGAAGCCGTTCATGCCGGGCATGTGCACGTCGCTGACCACCAGGTCCGGGCGCAGCGACTGCACCAGCGCCAGGCCCGCAGCGCCGTCGGCCGCAGCGGCCACGCGGTGGCCTTCCTTCGTCAACACCGAGGACACGAGCATGCGCGTGCCCGCGTCGTCTTCCATCACCACGATCGAGGCCATGCGCGCGCCCTCCGTCAACCGAAATGCACCACCTGCACGCCCGCGGGCGCGGCTTCGGGCCAGGGGTCGGCGTCGAAGGCGCGGTCACCCTCGGGGTCGGGGCGGCCGGTGGCTTCGATGTGGGCGAAGTCGTGCAGGCGGGTGTCCATCAGGTGCGAGGGGACGATGTGCTGCAGCGCGTGCAGCATGTTGTCGAGGCGGCCAGGGTGTTTGCGCTCCCACTCGCGCAGCAGCGCCACGGCCTGCGCGCGCTGCAGGTTCTCCTGGCTGCCGCACAGCGTGCAGGGGATGATGGGGAAGCGCCGGTGCTCGGCCCAGCGGATGAGGTCGCGCTCGGCCACGTAGGCCAGCGGGCGGATGACGACGTGGCGGCCGTCATCGCTCACCAGCTTGGGCGGCATGGCCTTGAGCTTGCCGCCGAAGAACATGTTGAGCAGCAGGGTGGCGAGGATGTCGTCACGGTGGTGGCCCAGCGCGATGCGCGTGGCGCCGAGCTCGCTGGCCACCCGGTAGAGGATGCCGCGGCGCAGCCGGCTGCACAGGCTGCACAGGGTCTTGCCCTCGGGGACCTTCTCCTTGACGATGGAGTAGGTGTCCTGCGTCTCGATGTGGAACGGAATGCCCAGGCCGCGCAGGTAGTTGGGCAGGACTTCGGCGGGGAAGCCGGGCTGCTTCTGGTCGAGGTTGACGGCGATGAGTTCGAAGCGCACCGGCGCGCGGGCCTGCAGCTTGAGCAGGATGTCGAGCAGGCCGTAGCTGTCCTTGCCGCCGGAGAGGCAGACCATCACGCGGTCGCCCTCGCCGATCATTGAATAGTCCACGATGGCGCGGCCCACCTCGCGGCACAGGCGCTTTTCGAGCTTGTGCGCCTCGAAGGCGGCGCGCTTGCGGGCGCGTTCGGCGTCCGCGTCGGTGGGCGCGGCGTCGGCGGGGGTGGCGTGGGGCGAAAGCATGGTCGGGGACGGGGGCAGGACGGCGCGGGGCTCACCACTGGCCGGCTTCGGCACGGATGGCGACTTCGCAGTCGTCGAAGATTTCGAGTTTGGCGATTTTCACCCGCACGCCGATGACGCCGGGCAGTTGCAGCAGGCGGTGCGCGAGCTTGCCGATCAGGGTTTCGAGCAGGTTCACATGCTCGGCGGTGCACTCTTCGATGATGATGCGGCGCACCTTGCGGTAGTCCAGCACGTGGCTGATGTCGTCATCGCGCGGCAGCAGCGGCTGCGCTCCGAGGTTGAGCTCGGCATCCACCTGGATGGGCTGCGGCGCGCTCTTCTCGTGCTCGAGGATGCCGAGGTTGGCATCGAAGCGCAGCCCGGTGAGGGTGAGGCTTTGCGAGGCGTGGGCCGTGGGCGCGGGCATGGCGGGGTCACATCATCGAAAAGTCACGCTCGAAGCGCATGAGGTGCTGGCCGCCGTCGACCAGCAGCGTGGTGCCGGTCAGCGCCCGGTTGTCCAGCGCAAAGCGCACCGCCTGCGCCACGTCCTCGGGCGTGGAGGAACGCCCGAGCGGGCTCAGGGCGTGCAGCGCGGCGAACTTCTCGTCGCTGAGCCAGGGGCTGGTCAGGGTCAGCCCGGGCGCCACGCCCACCACCCGCAGCCGCGGCGCCAGCGCCTGGGCCAGCAGCGTCACGGCCGATTCCAGCGCGGCCTTGGACAGGGTATAGCTGAGGAAGTCGGGGTTGGGGTTCCACAGCTTCTGGTCCAGCAGCGGCACCACCACGCCGCGGGCGTCGGCCTCGCCGGCCTGGGCGCGCGCGGCGAGCTGCGCGGCCAGTGCCTGCGCGAGCACGATGGCCGCGCCGCAGTTGGTGCGCAGGTGGCGCTCCATCGCGGCGTAGCTGAAGCTCATCGCGTCGTCGTGCTCGAACAACGCGGCGCTGTGCACCACGGCCTGCACCGGCCCCATCGTGGCGGCCACGCGCGGCAGCAGCATGCGGGCGGCGGCCTCGTCGTCCAGATCTGCAGAAAAAGCGGCAGACCCCAGCGTCAAACGGTCACAGTCTGCTACGGTTTTAAGAGCTTCCTCGGCCGAGCTGCGGTAGTGCACCGCCACCCGCCAGCCCTGTGCGGCGAGGTCCAGCGCCACCGCGCGCCCCAGCCGCTGCGCCGCGCCCGTGACCAGCACCACGCCGCGCGGCGGCGCGCTCGGGCGGACGGGGCGTGTCGGCGGGTGTCATTGGGGGACAATGCGAGGCATATGGATGAGCGCGCAAGTGTACCGACGCCTCCCAAGCCACGCAGCGCTGCGGGCGATGCGCGGCTGCACGCCTTGATCCAGCGCGCCATCGGCACCGCGGGCGGCTGGATCGGCTTCGACCGCTACATGGCGCTGGCCTTGTATGCGCCGGGGCTGGGGTATTACAGCGGCGGCGCGCCCAAGTTCGGCCACTTTCCGCAGGGCCAGGGCGGTGCGGGCAGCGATTTCGTCACCGCGCCCGAGCTCTCGCCGCTGTTCGGCGCCACGCTGGCGGACGCCGTGGCCGAGGCGCTGGCGCGCACCGGCACCGACGAGGTCTGGGAATTCGGCGCCGGCAGCGGGNCGCTGGCCGCGCAGCTGCTGGCCGCGCTCGATGCGGGCGGCGTGCGGCTGCGCCGCTACACCATCGTCGAGCTCTCCGGCAGCCTGCGCGCGCGCCAGCGCGAACGCCTGGCGCCCTGGGCCGACCGCGTGCATTGGGCCGACGCCCTGCCCGAGGCCATCGAGGGCGTGGTGGTGGGCAACGAGGTGCTCGACGCCATGCCGGTGAAGCTGCTCGCGCGCCGCGGGGGCGNNTGGCTGGAGCGCGGCGTCACGCTTGATGCGGCGGGCGCGCTCGCCTGGGCCGAGCGCGCCACCGCGCTGCGTCCGCCGGTCGAGCCCGAGGGGGCGCACGACTACCTCACCGAAATCCACCCCCAGGCCGAGGCTTTCATCGCCACGCTGGCCGAGCGCCTGCGCGCGAGCCGCGGCGGCGGCGCGGCCTTCTTCATCGACTACGGCTTCNCCGAGGCCGAGTACTACCACCCCGAGCGCAGCGCCGGCACGCTGATGTGCCACCGCGCCCACCGCGCCGACGCCGACCCGCTGGTCGACCCGGGCGAGAAGGACATCACCGCGCATGTGAACTTCAGCGGCATCGCGCTGGCCGCGCAGGACGCGGGGCTGCAGGTGCTGGGCTACACCTCGCAGGCGCGCTTCCTGCTCAACTGCGGCCTGGCCGAGCGCATGGCCGCGGCCGACCTGCCCACTCGCGCCATGGCGCACCGGCTGGTGGCCGAGCATGAAATGGGTGAGCTGTTCAAGGTGTTGGGGCTGGCCACCGGCGCGGGCTGGCCGGCGCGGGGCTTTGCCGCGGGCGACCGCACGCACCGGCTGTAAAGGGAGAGGTCGCCGATGTTTCGCTGGCTGATTGCGGTGTTCCTCGCGCTGTTGCTCATCAACAGCCTCACGCCCTGGCTGCAGCGGCTGGGCTTTGGCCGGCTGCCGGGGATTTCCGCTTCCGCCTGTTCGGCCGCGAGTGGTTCATTCCGCTGACCACCACGCTGCTGCTCAGCGCGCTGGCCAGCCTCATCGCGCGCTGGATTTGAGGCAACGCTGAACAAGTCCCTCGCGCGCCGCGCATCCCGGCCGCGGGCGGTCTGCTTCGTTGCAAGTGCTCGCCATAGCCCCGCTATGGCTGCGCTTTGCGCCTCGCACCCCAATCCCGCGGCCAGGCGCGCGCCATCGCGGGGACTTATTCAGCGTTGCCTTGACCGCGGTGCGTGGCTCGGCTACCGTGGCGCCACGCATACCCCCGTGCTATCACAAAACCCTTTGGAGGAGACCCCATGAAGCGCATCCAGGCGATGTTCGCCACCCTGCTGGGCGGCGCGGCGCTGCTGGCCGCCGGCGCGGCCAGCGCCCTCACCCTGCCCGGCCCGCTGGTGGACGTGAAGTGGCTCAGGACCNACCAGGCCCAGGTGCAGGTGGTGGACGTGCGTGACAACCTCAACAGCCTGACCGAGAAGCCCCGGTACGAAACCGTGGGCGGCAAGCCCGTGTTCGAGCAGGTGGGCGGCCATTTGCCCGATGCGCTGTCGGTGAATTTCTGGGGCCTGCGCACCAAGCGTGACATCGCCGGCAAGGAAATCGACTTCCAGATGCTGCGCGCCGACGAGTTCCAGGCCCGCATGCGCGGCGTGCAGCTCGAACCGGGCAAACCCATCGTCGTCACGCCCACGGGCGACGACGCCACCTCGCTGCAGGAAGCGGCCTTCTTCGTCTGGATGCTGCAGGTCTATGGCGTGCCGCCCGAGCAGATCGCCATCCTCAACGGCGGCGTGCGCGCCTGGATCATGGCCGGTGGCGAGATTGACACCGACGCCATCGCCCCCATGGGCCAGAGCCAGTGGACGGCCCAGCCCGCCCGCGCGGGCATGGTCGCCAGCCGCGAGCAGGTGCAGGCCGCGGCCAAGGCGAAGAAGCCGCTGTTCGACACCCGGCCCATCGCGCAGTACCTGGGGCTGGAGCGCGTGCCCGCCATTCCGAAGCGCGGACGCATCGCAGGGAGCGTGCCGCTGNCCCTCGAGTGGCTGTACGAGCAGGCCGAGGACGGCTCCTGGCGCTTCCTCAGCCCGGAGAAATACCGCGCCATCTTCTCGCTGCCGGGCATGTTCAAGCCCCGCAGCGGCATCGTGTTCTGCAACACCGGCCAGTACGCCGCGGGCGCCTGGTTCGTGCTCGATCGCCTGCTGGGCCTAAAGGGCGTGGGCCTGTTCCCCGGCGGGTTTTACGAATGGGCCATGCTCGATCTGCCGGTCGATGAGCGCTGAAGCCGGCCTGCGGGCCTGCGTGGACATCGGCGGCACCAAGCTCGCCGTGTCCCTGGCGCGCCGCGGCGCCGATGGCCGGCCGGCGCTGCTGGCCACCCAGCGCGAGGCCACGGTGCGCGAAGGCCCGCCTGAGGCGCTGGCCGCGCAGGTGCTGCGGCTGATCGATGCCGCCTGCGCGCAAGCGGGCGTCCAGCGCGCGGCGCTCGCCGGCGTGGGCGTGGCCTCGGCCGGGCCCTTCGGCGCCGATGCGCAGGGCGGGCTCGGGTTGGTGACGCCCAACCTCTGCGGCGGCCTCAGCGGCGGCGAGACCGGGCTGCCCAACGACTGGCGTTTTCTGCCCTTGCAGGCGCCGCTGCGCGCGGCGCTGCCGCAAACCGTGGCGCTGCGCATCGAGAACGATGCCATCGCCGCCCTGGAGGCCGAGCGCCGCTGGGGCGCGCTGCAAGGCCTTTCGCATTGCGCTTACGTGACCTGGAGCACCGGCGTGGGCACCGGGCTGTGCGTGGACGGCCATGTGCTGCGTGGCAAGCACGGCAACGCGGGCCATGCCGGCCACCAGGTGGTCAATGACGACCAGAGCACCGTCTGCGGCTGCGGCAACCGGGGTGATGTGGAGGCCCAGGTGGCCGGCGGCGCCATGGCGCGGCGCTTCGGGCGCGATGCGGCGACGCTGTTCGCCGCCGCCCGAGCGGGTGAGGCCGCGGCGCGCTCGCAGGTCGAGGGGCTGTGCACCGTGATGGGCCGCATGCTCTACAACCTGGTGGTCACGCTCGATCTGCAAGGCATCGCCCTCGGCGGCGGGGTGTTCTGGCCGCACCGCGACTGGCTGCTGCCGCGGCTGCAGGCCGAGATCGATGCGCGCTTTCCCGCGCTGACCGCCGGCGTGCGCCTCTGCGCCGCGGGCCTGGGCGAGCAGGTGGGCAGCTTCGCGGCGGCCGCCCTGGTGTGGGACGACGGGGGCACATGAACGCTCCGGCATACCCAACGGGGTATCGTCTTGAAAGCCGGCGCTGAGCCCCAAGTTGATCGGCATTGTCTTGAGGAAACCGCCATGTCCGAGCCCCTGCACATCGTCTGCCCGCACTGCCACACCACCAACCGCGTCGCGCCCGAGGCGCTGGGCAGCGCGCCGAGCTGCGGCAAATGCCACCAGCCGTTGTTCGACGCGCACCCGGTCGCGCTCGATGAATCGAACTTCGACCGCCACATCGGCCGCACCGAGATTCCCGTGCTGGTGGATTTCTGGGCCNCCTGGTGCGGGCCGTGCCGCATGATGGCGCCGGCCTTCGAGCAGGCGGCTGCCCAGCTCGAACCGCGCGTGCGCCTGGCCAAGGTCAATACCGAAGAGGCGCAGCAGCTCGCCGCTCGCTTCAACATCCGCAGCATCCCCACGCTCGCGCTGTTCCAGGGCGGCCGCGAAATCGCCCGCCAGGCCGGCGCCATGACCTCGCCGGCGCAGATTGCGGGCTGGGTGCGGCAGCACGTGCGCTGAAGCACGGCTCACCGCGTCGCCGCAATGACGCGCGTCCGGTGTCCAGCGCGTTCAGGCCGTTTGCGAGGGCCGTCGACCCGCCGGGTCGGCTGTGTCCGGGACTTGCGCGGGCCAAAGCTGCGCCACCGCCGCCACCCGCGCCGCATGCACGGCGGCGCCGATGGCCTTGCCTTGGGCGCTGCGCTCGGCGGCCTGGGCGGCCACCGTGGCGGTGTCCACCGACTGCGCGGCGGCCAGGGCTTGCAGCAGACGTTCGCGCTGGGGGTAGGGGCGGTCCGCGAAGCCCAGGCGGCCGCGGGCGTCGCACTCGCAGGCGAGCAGCGCGTCGGCAAAGCGCGCGGGTTTGCGCAGGGCGTCGCAGCGTTCGAGCAGGCGCACGGTGGCCGCGGGGCTGAAGGACAGGCTGGCGTGGATGTGGCCGTGTTCGCGCGCCACCACCTCGGCGAACTCGCGCACCTCGGTAGGCACCTTGAGGCGTTCGCACACCGGGCGCAGCAGCGTGACGCTGCGCTCCTCATGGCCGAGGTGGCGCGGCAGCACGTCGACAGGCGTGGTGCCTTTGCCCAGGTCGTGGGTGAGGCAGGCGAAGCGCACGGCCAGCGGCGCCCCNAGGCGGGCGGCCTGCTGCAGCACCATCATCACATGCATGCCGGTGTCGATCTCGGGGTGGTAGTCGGCGCGCTGCGGCACGCCCCAGAGGCGGTCGAGCTCGGGCAGCAGCACGGCGAGCGCACCGCAGGCGCGCAGCACCTCGAACATGCGCTGTGGGGCGTCTTCCATCAGCCCGCGGGCGAGTTCCTGCCAGACGCGCTCGGCCACGAGGTGCTGCACCTCGCCGGCGGCGACCATCTCGCGCATCAGGGCCAGGGTTTCGGGCGCCACAGTGAAGTCGGCGAAGCGCGCGGCGAAACGCGCCACGCGCAGGATGCGCAGCGGGTCTTCGCGAAAGGCCTCGGTGACGTGGCGCAGCACGCGCNNGCGCAGGTCGCGCAGCCCGCCGTAGGGGTCGATGAGGTGGCTTTCGAGGTTTGCCGGGCCGGACTCCAGCGCCAACTGGTCGTCAACTGCTATTGAATTGATAGTCAAGTCACGCCGCGCCAGGTCTTCCTCCAGCGTGACTTCGGGCGCCGCATGCACCACGAAGCCGCGGTAGCCGGGGGCGGTCTTGCGCTCGGTGCGGGCGAGTGCGTATTCCTCGTGCGTCTGCGGGTGCAGGAAGACGGGNAAGTCCCGGCCCACGGGCACGAAGCCCTGGGCCAGCAGGTCCTGGGGCGTGGCGCCGACCACGACCCAGTCGCGGTCTTTCACGGGCAAGCCGAGTAACTGGTCGCGCACCGAGCCGCCGACGCGGTAGATCTTCATCGCGGAGGGCATGGGCGCAGTGTAGGGCAGGGGGTGCGGCGGGCGATGGGGTGATGCGGGCGCTTGGGGTGACCCGGGCCGCGGGCGGGTGCAGCGGCGGCTTCACCCGGGTGGCCGCCCGGGCGCCGGCGGGGCCCATGCGGGCAGCGTCAGGCGGCGACGGCCGGCCGCAGGGCGAAGGCGGCGTCGTCGCGCATCATGTGGCGTTGCATGAGGTCGTCGACGAAGAAGTCCAGCACCTCGCCGATCAGCGCTTCGCCGCTGCGGTAGCGCTCGGCCAGGGTTTCGGCCGTCTGCATCAGCCAGTGGTGCTGGGCGAGGTGCTGCTCGGCCTCGGGGAAGCGGATGCGGCGCAGCAAGGCGTCTTCGGTCTCGAAATGCTCGCGCAGTTTCTTCACCGCGAGGTCCAGCAGGCTTTGCATCAGCGCGCGGTCGTGCGTGCGGTGGCCGTTGTGCACGATGCGGTTGATGATGGACAGCAGTTGCTCGTGCTGCTGGTCGATCAGCGGGTGGCCGCTGCGCAGGCCGTCGCCCCATTCCAGCGGGCGGATGTTCTCCATGCTGCGCGTCTCGCGTTCCTCCTGCAGCCGCGAGGCGACTTCGTCTTCGGCCACGCGCGCGCGCCGCATGCGCTGCCACAGCATGAGGCCGCCGGCTGCGGCCAGCAGGCCCGCGCTCACCAGGGCGGCGGGCGTGCGCACACCCAGGGCCACCAGCACGGCCGCCGCCATCAAGGCCCAGGGCAGTTGCGCCACCGCCCAGGCGCGCAGGGCGTGCGACGGCTCGGCAGAGGGGCGGCGTTTGGGCATGGCGCACTCGGCGGGTGACGTTGCAGTTCACGGCCGAACCGGCCAGACGCAACGGCAACTGGATGTTACACCTGCAACATGAAGAAAGGCTGACGGCCCTGCGCCGGGGTCGGGAATCAGCCGTGGCGGCGGGAACGATGACGCGCGCTGCGCGGCGCGCGCCGGGTTTGATCACAACGTCTCAGCGCGGTGCGGTGCCGCGCAGGCGGTAGGGTTCCTCGAAATCGAGGAAATCGCGCTCGGCGAGGGCGGCGTCGGTCCACTCGCGCACCGCGCGCAGGGCACGCACGCGCTGCACATAGCCCGCGACCACGTCGGGCACGGGCAGCGCGTAGGTGTGGATGCGCATGACCACCGGCGCGAAGTACGCATCGGCGATGCTGAAGGCGCCAAACAGCATGGGCCCGCCGTGGGCGTGCAGCAACTCGCTCCACATCGCCACCAGCCGCGCCAGGTCGGCCGCCACCGCAGGCTGGTCGCGCAGGACGAGTGCGCCGATCTCNGGCAGTTCGGCCTCGATGTTCATCGGGCAGGCGGCGCGCAGCGCGGAAAAACCGCTGTGCATCTCGGCGCAGACGCTGCGCGCGCGGGCACGGGCCAGAGCGTCGCGCGGCCACAGGGCGCGGTCGGGGAACTGCTCGGCAAGCGTCTCGGCGATGGCCAGCGTGTCCCAGACGACGAGCGGGCCGTCGACCAGCACCGGCACCTTGCCCACGGGGCTGACGGCGGCGACGCGGCGTTTGAAGTCGCTCTGCGGGCCGAAGCCGTCGAAGCGCACCATCACTTCCTCGAACGGAATGCCCGCCTCGCGCATCAGCACCCACGGCCGCATCGACCAGGACGAGTAGTTCTTGTTGCCGATGAAGAGCTGGCGCATGGCAGGTGTCCGATTCAGAAAGGGGGTCAGAGGCTGCGAGGGAATTGGGCGTGCCCGAAGGGGCGCCCCAATGCCCGCCCGAGTAGGCGCAAAGCACAGCCGTAGCGCGGGCTACGGCGCGCATTTGCAACGCAATCGGGCGGGTATTGGGGCGTCAAGGCGGGCATGACCGATTGCCTCGCAGCCTCTCAGCTCAGGCCACCCGGCTGCGCAGGGCGTCGAGCCGGCTGCGCGGGCCGCGAAGGCCGAGGTAGGTCGGACCGATGGCCGAGAGCGCCGCCGGCGTGATGCCCAGCGCCTGTAGCGTGGGGTACTGGCCGCTGGCGACGTTGTCCACCGCCATCGAGGCGAGGTTGTCGCGGCTCATCAGTGGCTCGCCGGGCAGCCATTCCATGACGGCGGCCTGCAGCCAGCCCAGGGCCCTGGGCAGCGGCCACACCGGCCGCCCCCGCCCGTGGTTCACGCCGGCCCAGGCGCCGGCCAGGCGCACCAGCTCGGCCAGCGTGTAGACCTCAGGGCCGACGGCTTCAACCACCTGGCCCAGGCTTTCACGCTGCACCAGGCTGCGAGCGAGCGCCTCGGCCACGTCCTCGACCCACACCGGGGCGAAGCGGGTGGCCGCACCGGCCAGCGGCATCACCGGCAGCAGGCCTTGCAGCCGCGCGAAGAGGTTGAGGAAGCGGTCGTCGGCACCGAAGATCACGCTCGGGCGCAGCACCGTGAGGTCGATCAGGCCGGCCGCCGCCGCGTTGCGCAGCACCGCCTCGCCGCGCGCCTTGCTGCGCTGGTACATGGACGCCGCATCGGCCGTCGCGCCCAGCGCACTCACATGCAGCACCCGGCGCACGCCCACGGCGCGGGCCGCGCGCACCAGCTTTTCGGGCAGTTCTACATGGGCGCGCTCGAAGGCGCTTTCGTTGCCGTGCAGGATGGCCACCAGGTTGATCACCGCGTCGTGCCCGGCCAGCAGGGCGCGCAGGGCGGCTTCGTCGTGCACGTTGGCCTGCAGCGGTGTGACCAGCGGCAGGCTTTGCACGCTTTGCGCGTTGGCCAGCCGCCGCGTGGGCACGGTCATGCGCCACTGGGCCCGTTGCAGCCGTTCACACAGATGGCGGCCGACGAAGCCGGTGCCGCCGAGGATGAGAATGCGCTTCATGGGCGCGAATGTACCGCGCCGGCGTGGCGCCAGTGCCTCGGTTCCGTCAATTTGCTTGAAACTTGCCGGATGCCAGCGTCAACCGGTCTGATGGTGCTATCAAAAAGTAATGCACTGGTGAGGTGTCGGGCCGCAGGCCTATCATGCAGGCCATGGAAACCAAATGGCTCGAAGACTTCGTGAGCCTGGCCGAGACGCGCAGCTTCAGCCGCTCGGCGCAGTTGCGTCACGTGACCCAGCCCGCGTTCTCGCGGCGCATCCAGGCGCTCGAAGCCTGGGCTGGCGTGNACCTGGTGGACCGCAGCGCCTACCCCACGCGCCTCACGCCCGCGGGCCAGACGCTGTACGCGCAGGCGCTGGAGGTGTTGCAAGGCCTGCAGAGCGCCCGAGCCATGCTGCGCGCGCACACCGGCACCACGCACGACGTGGTGAGCTTTGCGGTGCCGCACACGCTGGCGTTCACCTTCTTTCCGGCCTGGGTGTCGCAGCTGCGCGNNCGCTTCGGGCCGCTCAAGAGCCGGCTGATCGCGCTCAACGTGCACGATGCGGCAATGCAACTCGTCGAGGGCGGCTGCGACCTGCTGATCGCCTACCACCACCCCTCGCAGCCGCTGCAACTCGACCCCGCGCGCTACGACATGGTCTCGCTCGGCCACGAGACGCTGCAGCCCTATGTGCGCGCGCTGCCCGATGGCGCCCCGGCCTGGGCGCTGCCCGGCAGCGTGGCGCGGCCGGTGCCCTACCTCGCCTACGGCAGCGGGGCCTACCTCGGGCGGCTCACCGAGCTGCTGCTCAAGCAGGCCGGCACGGCCATCCACCTCGACCGCGTGTACGAAACCGACATGGCCGAGGGCCTCAAGGTCATGGCGCTCGAAGGCCACGGCGTGGCCTTTCTGCCGCACAGCGCGGTGCGCCGCGAGCTTGAAGCCGGTCGCCTGGTCTGCGCCGCGCCGCCGGACTTGCCCGGCCTGTCGCTGCAGATGGAACTGCGCGCCTACCGCCAGCGCCCGGCCGAAGCCGAAGGCCCGCACCACGCGGCGCAGGCCTTGTGGGAGTTTCTGGCCAGCGCGGGATGAGACCCGGGGCGCCCTCGCGGCATCAGGGTTTGTCCGGACATGCAGGAACGGCATGACCCAGCGCCCGCATCGGCATTGGTCAGACCCGCAGCGGGCGATTACATTTCGCCACGTCCCCGGCACGAATCCTGCTGAGGTGCCTGCGCCGTGCACCGGTCGGCAGCGCCGGCGCTTGCGGGTTTTCCCGCGAGCCCGACTGCCTAGAATTCGCGTTGTGACAATCCCTTCACATTTCACTGCAAGGACTCTCTCATGAAGAAGCCACTCGTTGCTCTCGCCGTTGCCGCCCTCACCGTGGGCAGCGCGTACGCGGAAGACACCATCGCCAAGGTCAAGGCTNCGGGCACCATCACCATGGGTGTGCGCGACTCCTCGGGCGCGCTGTCCTACACGCTGGGCGACGGCAAGTACGCCGGCTACCACGTCGAGCTGTGCCAGCGCATCATCGAGAACCTGGAGAAGCAGATCGGCAAGAAGGTGGAGGTGAAGTACCAGTCCGTCACCTCGCAGAACCGCATTCCGCTGGTGCAGAACGGCACGGTCGACATCGAGTGCGGCTCCACCACCAACAACACCGCGCGCCAGAAGGACGTGGCCTTCGCCTACACCACCTTCGTGGAAGAAGTGCGCATCGCCGTCAAGGCCAACTCCGGCATCACCTCGATCGCCCAGCTCAACGGCAAGAACGTCGCCACCACCACCGGCACCACCTCGGTGCAGACGCTGCGCAAGAACGAGCGCGCCCGCGGCATCGACTTCAAGGAAGTCTACGGCAGGNACCACGCCGACAGCTTCCTGCTGCTCGAATCCGGCCGTGCCGACGCCTTCGTGATGGACGGCTCCATCCTGGCCGGCAACATCGCCAACGCCAAGAACCCGGCGGACTTCAAGATCGTCGGTGAAGTGCTCTCCGTCGAGCCCATCGCCATCATGATGCGCAAGGACGACCCCGCCTTCAAGAAGCTCGCCGATGACACCCTTGCCGGCCTCATGAAGTCCGGCGAAATCCAGAAGATCTACGACAAGTGGTTCATGCAGCCCATCCCGCCCAAGGGCGCCAAGGTGGGCCTGCCAGCCAGCGAAAGCCTCAAGGAAGCCTGGGCGCATCCGAACGACAAGCCCATGGAAGCCTACGCGGCGAAGTAAGCCCGCGTTCGGGCGCCCCGCTCGGGCGCCCGACTGGCTTCTTTATCGGCCCACAGACAGACAACCCCGCTCCAAGGCAACGCTGAATAAGTCCCTGCGATGACGCGCGCACGGCCGCGGGATGGATTGCGAGGCGCAAAGCACAGCCATAGCCCTTGCTATGGCGAGCATTTGCAACGAAGCAGGCCGCCCGCCGCCGGGATGCGCGGCGCGCAGGGGCTTGTTCAGCGTTGCCCTAAGGCTTTGCTGCGGCGGGGTTGTCGTTTTGAGCGCGCCGCACGCAAGCCCGTGCACTGACGCGCGCACCCACGGAGACCGACATGACCTGGGATTGGCAAGTTTTCCTCAACGACGACGGCAGCGGCCGCACCTATCTGCAATGGATGTTCGACGCCTGGGGCTGGACGCTGGCCGTGGCCGGCGCCTCCTGGGTGGTGGCCGTGGCCGTGGGCGCGCTGGTGGGTGTGATCCGCACCCTGCCCGCAAGCCCCTGGCTGGTGCGCCTGGGCAATGCCTGGGTGGAACTGTTTCGCAACATTCCGCTGCTGGTGCAGGTGTTCCTGTGGTACTTCGTGGTGCCCAAGATCATCCCGGCCTTCCAGCAGGTGCCGGGCTTTCTGCTGGTGGTGTTCGCGCTGGGGTTCTTCACCTCCGCGCGCATTGCCGAGCAGGTGCGCGCCGGCATCCAGGCGCTGCCGCGCGGCCAGCGCTACGCCGGCATGGCGCTGGGCCTGACGACGGCGCAGACCTACCGCTACGTCATCCTGCCCATGGCGTTTCGCATCATCCTACCGCCGCTGACCAGCGAGTCGATGAACCTGCTCAAGAACTCCTCGGTGGCGTTCGCGGTGTCGATTTCCGAACTCACCATGTTCGCCATGCAGGCGCAGGAGGAAACCTCGCGCGGCATCGAGGTGTACCTCGCGGTCACTGCGGCCTATGCGGTCTCGGCCTTTGCGGTGAACCGCATCTTCGCCTTCGTCGAGAAGAAGGTGCGCATTCCTGGCTTCATCGCAGCCGGCGGCGCGGGAGGGCATTGATCATGTTGGGCCTTGACTTCAGCTGGCTCGACTGGGACATCATCCGCAAGTTCGTGCTCGGGGCTTTGCCTTCAGCGTGCAGNNCTCACGGTGGTGGCCACGATCGGCGGCATCTTCTTTGGCACCCTGCTCGCACTCATGCGCCTGTCGGGCAAGGCCGTGCTCACCTGGCCGGCCACCATCTACGTCAACGGCATGCGCTCGGTGCCGCTGGTGATGGTGATTCTGTGGTTCTTCCTGCTCGTTCCCGCGGGTTTCTACAAATACCTGCCCGACGGCGCGAACCACCGGGCCGAATACTCGGCCGTCATCACCTTCATCGCCTTCGAGGCGGCCTACTTCAGCGAGATCATGCGCGCGGGCATCCAGTCCATCCCGCGCGGGCAGGTGTTCGCGGGGCAGGCGCTGGGCATGACGTATGCGCAGAACATGCGCTTCGTGGTGCTGCCGCAGGCGTTTCGCAACATGCTGCCGGTGCTGCTGACCCAGACCATCATCCTGTTCCAGGACACCTCGCTGGTCTATGCCATCGGCGCGTACGACCTGCTCAAGGGCTTCACCAACGCCGGCAAGATCTACGGCCGCCCGGAGGAGACCTATCTGCTCGCGGCCGTCGTGTATTTCGTGATCTGCTTTGCCCTGTCGTGGATGGTCAAGCGGCTGCAGGCGAAGATCGCCATCGTGCGTTGAGTGCGTGCTTCGGAGAAAACCATGATTGAAATCAAGAACGTATCCAAGTGGTATGGCCCGGTGCAGGTGCTCAACGACTGCTCGGTCAGCATCGCCAAGGGCGACGTGGTGGTGGTGTGCGGGCCGTCGGGTTCGGGCAAGTCCACGCTGATCAAGACCGTCAACGCGCTCGAGCCGTTCCAGAAGGGCGAGATCTACGTCAACGGCGTGGCCCTGCACGACCCCAAGACCGACCTGCCCAAGCTGCGCAGCCATGTGGGCATGGTGTTCCAGCATTTCGAGTTGTTCCCGCACCTGTCCGTCACCGAGAACCTCACGCTCGCGCAGGTCAAGGTGCTGGGCCGCAGCCCCGACGAGGCCAAGACGCGCGGCCTCAAGATGCTCGACCGCGTGGGCCTCATGGCGCACAAGGACAAGTTCCCCGGCCAGCTCTCGGGCGGCCAGCAGCAGCGCGTGGCCATTGCGCGTGCGCTCTCGATGGACCCCATCGTCATGCTGTTCGACGAACCCACCTCGGCGCTCGACCCCGAGATGGTGGGCGAGGTGCTCGACGTGATGGTCACGCTCGCCAAGGAGGGCATGACCATGATGGTCGTCACCCACGAAATGGGCTTTGCGCGCAAGGTCGCCAGCCGCGTGATCTTCATCGACGTGGGCGGGCGCATCCTGGAAGACTGCTCCAAGGACGAGTTCTTCGGCCACCCCGAAAACCGCCAGCCGCGCACCAAGGATTTCCTCAACAAGATCCTCTCGCACTGACGCGCGGCCCATCCCTCGCAGCGGGCACCCTCGGGTGCCCGTTTTCGTTGTGCGCCGTCCGCAGGGCCGGGCGGCGCGGCAGGCCCGGCGCTTTTGGGACAATCCCCCACCATGAGTGCCGACACCCTCACCCTCACCCGCCCCGACGACTGGCACCTGCACCTGCGCGATGGCGCAGCCCTGGCCACCACCGTGCCGCACACCGCCGCGCAGTTCGCGCGCGCCATCGTCATGCCCAATCTGAAGCCGCCGGTCACCACGGCCGAGCAGGCGCTTGCCTACCGCGCGCGCATCCAGGCGGCGGTGCCGAGCGGCATGGCCTTCGAGCCGCTGATGACGCTCTACCTCACCGACAAGCTGCCGCCGGAGGAAATCCGCCGCGCCAAGGCCGCCGGCGTGGTGGCCGTCAAGCTCTACCCCGCCGGCGCCACCACCAACAGCGACGCCGGCGTGACCGACATCCGCAACACCTACGCCACCCTCGAAGCCATGCAGCGCGAAGGCCTGCTGCTGCTGGTGCACGGCGAGGTGACGGACGCCGACATCGACCTCTTCGACCGCGAAGCCGTGTTCATCGAGCGCGTCCTCAGCCCCCTGCGGCGCGACTTCCCCGGCCTGCGCATCGTCATGGAGCACATCACCACGCGCGAGGCCGCGCAGTACGTCACCGAGGCCGACGACAAGCTCGCCGCCACCATCACCGCCCACCACCTGCTCTACAACCGCAACGCCCTGTTCACCGGCGGCATTCGCCCGCACTGGTACTGCCTGCCCGTGCTCAAGCGCGAGCAGCACCGGCAGGCGCTGGTCGCCGCGGCCACCAGCGGCCACCCGCGCTTCTTCCTTGGCACCGACAGCGCGCCGCATGCCACCCATCTCAAGGAAGCCGCCGTCGGCTGCGCGNGGTGCTACACCGCCCACGCCGCGATGGAGCTCTACGCCCAGGCCTTCGACGCCGCCGGCGCGCTCGAAAAACTCGAGGCCTTCGCCAGCCACCACGGCCCCGACTTCTACGGCCTGCCGCGCAACCGCGGCACCCTCACCCTGCGCCGTGAACGCTGGACGCCCNCCGCCGCCTTCCCCTTCGGCGAGGCCGAGCTCGNNCCGCTCGCCGCGGGCGAGGCGCTGGGGTGGCGGGTGGCTTGATTGAGGTGGAGGTTGAGCCGATGCGTGTCTTGTCGAATGGCCAAGTGCCGCTGCGTGCTGCTTTGTTGATCGACGCCGATAACTTCCATGACCCGGCACAACTCCGTGCGATTTACAGTCAGTTCGGACAACACATCGGCAAGGGTTTCAGCTGCCACGTCCACGGTGACGCTCGGTTGCTCTATCAAGAAGATCTCAAACCCGTCTGGCGCGAGTTTGGGGCGCGTTTGTTGCCCTGCCTTCCCNTCAACAAGAACACGACGGATGCGGCATTGATCGTCGACGCGCTGATGCTGCACTTCCAGCAAGGTGTTTTCCGGTTTGGAATCGCCTCGGGTGACGCCGACTTCGCGCCGCTCGCGCTGCAGTTGCGGGAGTTGGGATGTGAGGTGTGGTGCTTCGCGCGAAAGGCAGTGGCCTTTGAGGCGATGGTGGGTTTTTTTGATCACGTCNGTGCGTTTCGACCAACCCCGGCACCAGAGCGGCCGACATTGACACCGGCTGCGCCTCCAGCCTTGGACGCGTTGAATTCTGCACCTGGCTTGGGCAGCAACTCAGCAACGTCCTCATTGACCAAGCCGTTGTCGACCGCCAAAACGGAACCCTTGGGAGCAGTGCGTCCGAAGCATACCGGGGTGGCTGAGCCAAAGAGCAGCCCCAAACCAGTGGAGACGGAGGCGTCTGCGGCCTTGCCCGTGCGTCCGACGCCCCAGGAAATACAGGCCGTCAAGAAAATTCTTGCGGCCTTTCCGGAGTGGCGCCCGCACACGGTCAAGCACCTCAACCAGATTGGCGCACCGCTGCGGGCGGCGGGCTTGGGTTCAACGAACGCACCGCTTCACAAGTTGTTTCGTCAGTACCCATCGTTTTTCACCGTTCTGCCACTCAAGGGCCCGCCAACCCAGGTCAGGCTTGAGCGGCCACTGCCGATGTGAGGCGCGCTCTTCCCCGGTAGCGTGCGATGTTGACCTCCTTACCTCGAAATGATCGGCCCACCGTTCATGCCAGCGGAGTTTGTCGGTCCATGGTTCGCTCCATGGTCGGCGGACGTTCGGAGGGTCACCGAACATCTGAGCCAAGGCGCCCCGCTGCCCGCCGCGCTTGACACCGCCGCGCAGCGCGCGGGCCTGCCCGTGCGCTTCGTGCCGCAGCAGCATCTGCCGCCCGGCGAGGCGTATGAAAGCTATATTTTTCAGAGCAGGCAAGTACCGGTTCGCGCTGGGCTGCACGATNTTTTCAACGGAATCTGCTGGCTGGGCATGCCGCAGACGAAGCTGCGCATGAATGCGCTGCAGGCGGCCGAGATCGCCGCGCACGGTGTGGGTCGCACCCGCGGCCCGGTGCGCGACGCCATCACCCTGCTCGACGAAAACGGCGCCTTCCTCTGTGCCCCGGACGCGCTGTGGGCGGTCCTGGTGGCGCATGACTGGCCCCGCGCCTTCGGTGCCCTGCGGCCGCTGTGGGCGCAGGCGCACCTGCTCGTCTTCGCCNATGCGGCGCTGGAAAAACTGGTGCGACCGTACAAATCCATCACCGTGCACGTCTGGCGCGTGCCCGAACCGTGGCCCGACCTGCCCACGCTCGACGCCCGCGCCGCCGCCGACCTCACGCCCGAGCGCCTGGCCGCCAAACCCTTCACCCCGCTGCCCGTGCTGGGCGTGCCGGGCTGGTGGGCGGCCAACGAAGCCCCGGCGTTCTACGACGACGCCGAGGTGTTCCGGCCCAGGCGGCGTTCAACGGGGCGGCACGGGGTTATGGCGGCTCCGCTGAGTCAAGGTGCCGGTACGTAGAGCCGTATGGTCGCCCGGACAATCGCCACCCGCTTCAGCGCACCGACGGCCCTCCCTGACGAGCGCAGGATTTGACGCAGGTCACAAGGCGCGGCGAACGGGCTTGCGGCCCCTTGGGCGCAGGCGTAGCGTGAAACATGTTGTTGCACGCGAGGAGCGCCATGAGCATTTCGACGTTTCGCCTGGTCGGGTCGGTCTTGCTGGGGTTGAACCTGTGGGGGTCGCGCAGGCCCAGACCTGGGTGCTGACGGACACGCGGCGCCAGGTGTGGGCCGACACGTCTTACACGCCGGCCGAGTGGCAGTTTGGCGCGCACTCGGCCGCTGCGCTCAAACGGTACGTGACCGGCGACGGCCGGCCGATGGCGATCAGCATCACCTGCGAGTGGCAAGGCATACCCGGTTCGATCGCAGCCGGGGCGAGTTTTCCCGTGTCGGTCAAGCTGGAGCAGCGGCAGAACACGCAGACGGGCTACACCCCTCGCTCAAGCTCTACGCCGGCCAGGAGGGCGGGGCTGAAAGCGACGGCCCGGAGGTGGTCACCGGTTGGCGCGAAGGCCCGGTGACGCACACCGCCAGCGGCCAACTCACCGCCCG
Organism: Burkholderiaceae bacterium; assembly: GCA_013693755.1. Lineage (GTDB taxonomy): Bacteria > Pseudomonadota > Gammaproteobacteria > Burkholderiales > Burkholderiaceae_C > Tibeticola. Next base: position 868,300 of record CP059256.1, on the reverse strand, counting down.
CGCGGCGGGCCGGGTGCGTTCTACATCCGGGCGCACTGCGGGCCGAAGGACTATGTGAACGTGTACTACATCTACCGTCTGGACCCGGGCGCGGCGGCACCTGCCCCGGCCGTCCCCGCAGCCCCGCGGCCGCGCCGGCCGGTGCCGTCAACAGCGTGTGGGCGGGGCCTGGCAGACGGATTTCGGCGCCATGCGCTTGCAGCAGGAGGGGGACGCGTGGTGGGCCGTTACGACTACAAGAATGGCCGCATCGAGGGCGTGATCGAGGGCAACACCATGCGCGGCCGCTGGGTGCAGGACAACGCCCAGGGCGGCTTCATCTTCCGCCTGAGCCCTGATGGCCGCAGCTTCGACGGCCGCTGGGGCCGTGGCGCATCGGAAACCGACGGCGGGCCGTGGGCCGGGCGGCGGTAGGGGGCACAGCAAAGCCCCCGCCGTGTCGCGGGTCGTCGTCAAGCTCAACGAAGGGCGGGCGCGCGGCGGACGTACCGGGTGCGAGCAAGAACGCGGCAGCCCCAGGACGCACCCTGCCGGCGCCAGGGGCGGCGCGGTGCGAGCCCGACGAGCGCAGGCGGCTGAAGGGCGTTGGCGGAAAGCCGCCGGGATGTCGCCGGGATACCCAGCCACCCCCAACCGCTGCCCCATTTCCCACCCCGGCGCGGAATTTCGCGCGGCCTGGCTTGATTTGCCGCCCGGTGCCCCTACCATCGGCGCAACGAGCCCCGGGTTGCGGGGCGCTCTCATCTGTCTCTGACACGATCGTCGAACATGAAACGTATTGCACTCTTCGTTCTGACCAACCTCGCCGTGGTGGTGGTGCTGGGCGTCGTCGCGAGCCTGCTCGGGGTGAACCGCTACCTCACGGCCAACGGGCTCAACCTGGGCGCTCTGCTGGGCTTCGCGCTCATCATGGGCTTTGGCGGCGCGATCATTTCGCTGCTGATGAGCAAGCCCATCGCGAAGTGGAGCGCGGGCGTGCAGGTGATCGAGCAGCCGCGCAACGCCGACGAGNCCTGGCTCGTCAACACGGTGCACAACCTGGCGCAGAAGGCCGGCATCGGCATGCCGGAGGTGGGCATCTTCGAGGGCGACCCCAACGCCTTCGCCACCGGCGCGTTCCGCGATTCGGCGCTGGTGGCCGTCTCCACCGGGCTGCTGCAGAACATGACGCACGAGGAAATCGAGGCCGTGCTCGGCCACGAGGTGGCGCACATCGCCAACGGCGACATGGTGACGATGACGCTGATCCAGGGCGTGATGAACACCTTCGTCGTGTTCCTGAGCCGCGTCATCGGCTACGCGGTGGACAGCTTCCTGCGCAAGGGCGACGACCGCGACAGCGGCCCCGGCATCGGCTACATGGTGACCACCGTGGTGCTCGACATCGTGCTGGGCTTCCTCGCGGCCATCATCGTGGCCTGGTTCAGCCGCCAGCGCGAGTTCCGCGCCGACGCGGGCGCCGCGCAGCTCATGGGCCGCAAGCAGCCGATGATCAACGCGCTGGCCCGTCTGGGCGGCCTGCACACCGCCGAGCTGCCCAAGAGCGTGTCCGCGCTGGGCATTGCGGGCTCGATCGGCGCGCTGTTTGCCACCCACCCGCCCATCGAAGAGCGCATCGCCGCGCTGCAGGCCTCCAAATACTGAAGTTTTCAGGTTTTTGGCCGGAACCCCAGCGCCAACCGGTCAGAAGGCGCTATGAAAACCGCAGCAATCGCTGCGGTTTTTCGCTTTCAGGTGGGCCGCGTCTCAGGCCACCAGGCTTTGCGCCACCGCCTCGCCCACCTTGATGCCGTCCACCCCGGCCGAGAGAATGCCGCCCGCATAGCCGGCGCCCTCGCCGGCGGGGAACAGGCTGCGGGTGTTGAGGCTTTGAAAGTCCTCACCGCGGGTGATGCGCAGCGGCGAGCTGGTGCGCGTCTCCACGCCGGTGAGCACGGCGTCCGCGCGGTCGTAGCCCTTGATCTGGCGGCCGAACACCGGCAGCGCCTCGCGCATGGCCTCGATGGCGTAGGCGGGCAGCACCGCGGAGAGGTCGCCCAGCTTCACGCCCGGCTTGTACGAGGGCAGCACCTCGCCAAACGCCGTGGACGTGCGGCCGGCGAGCAGATCGCCCACCAGTTGCCCTGGTGCCTCGTAGGTGCCGCCGCCCGCCGCGAAGGCGCGGGATTCGAGCGCGCGCTGCAGCACGATGCCCGCGAGCGGATGCACCCGCGGCGGCTGCGCGCGCGCCAGCGCCGCGGCCTCGTCGGCAAAACGCGCGCCGTCCTCGGGGCCGAAGGCGTCGATCCAGGCTGCGCGGTCCTGCGCGGGGAAGTCCGACGGGTCGATGCCCACCACCAGGCCGGCGTTGGCATTGCGCTCGGCGCGGGAATACTGGCTCATGCCGTTGGTCACCACCCGCCCGGGCTCGCTGGTGGCCGCCACCACCGTGCCGCCCGGGCACATGCAAAAGCTGTAGACCGTGCGGCCGTTGCTGGCGTGGTGCACCAGCTTGTAGTCCGCCGCGCCCAGCAGCGGGTGGCCGGCGTGGCGACCCCAGCGGGCGCGGTCGATGGTGCTTTGCGGGTGCTCGATGCGCACGCCGATGGAAAACGGCTTGGCTTCCAGAAACACGCCGCGCGTGTGCAGCATGGCGAAGGTGTCGCGCGAGCTGTGGCCCAGCGCCAGCACCACATGCGTGGCGTCCAGCGTGTACGGCGTGCCGTTGCGCTGGTCCAGCACGGCCAGGCCGCGCACGCGNCGCGCGCCGCTGGCGTCGGCTTCGATCAGCAGGTCGGTCACGCGCTGCTCGAAGCGCACCTCGCCGCCCAGCGCGATGATGCGCTCGCGCAGATGCTCCACCACCTTCACCAGCTTGAAGGTGCCGATGTGGGGNTGCGCCTCGTACAGGATCTCGGGCGGCGCGCCGGCCTGCACGAACTCGTCCATCACCTTGCGGCCGAGGTGCCGGGGNTCGCGGATCTGGCTGTAGAGCTTGCCGTCGGAGAAGGTGCCCGCACCGCCCTCGCCGAACTGCACATTCGACTCCGGTGTGAGCACGCGCTTGCGCCACAGGCCCCAGGTGTCCTTGGTGCGCTGGCGCACGGTGCGTCCGCGCTCGAGCACGATGGGCCTAAAACCCATCTGCGCCAGCACCAGCGCCGCAAACAGCCCCGCCGGGCCGAAGCCCACCACCACCGGGCGCTGGGTGAAACCCTGCGGCGCGTGCACCGGCGCCTGCCAGTGCATGTCGGGCGTGGGCTGGATGTGCGGCTGGCCGGCATGCCGCGCCAGCAGCGCGGCCTCGTCGAGCCCCGCTCGCAGGCCCAGGTCCACGATGTAGACGGCCATGATCTCGGCCTTGCGCGCATCGAAGCTGCGTTTGAACACCTCCAGCGTGGCGATGTCGGCCTCAGCGAGCCCCAGGCGCTCGGCGGCGAGCGCGCGCAGGGCGGCCAGCGGGTGCGGGGCGGGAATGCGGTCGGCCTCGGTTTCGGCCGGTGCGTCGGCCGCGCGGCGCGGCAGCACGGGCAGCTGGGCGAGCGGCAGCTTGAGTTCGGAGAGTCGGATCATGGCGGGCTTGTAGCGATCAAGCAGACAGCCGCCGATGATAGGCGCAGAGCTCCGCACGGCGGCCCGTTTCGCGGCCGAAGCGCGGTGGGGTGGGCTCGGGCGCGGTGCCGGATCCGCTTCAGCGCGCGGGCGCGCTGCCGCCGCGCACGCGCGCCAGAACCTCGCGAACCGCCGCCACCACCGCCTCGGGCTTTTCCAACTGGATGACGTGGCCGCTGTCCACCCACACCTGCTGCGCGCCGGGGTACAGGCGCACGATGTCGGCGCGCTTGGCGTTGCTGTCGCGCGCGAGCGGGGTGGAGGTTTCGCGCATGGGCTGTGCGGCGCTGAGCACCACCACCGGTCCGGCCGTGTAGGGCGGCAGGGCGAGCACCTGCTGGCCGGTGGCGTCGAGCGCGTCGAGNCTCCTGCTGCGTGGCGGGGAGGCGGTGGAGTCGAGCATCACCCGCAGCCAGGCGGGCCAGTTCTCCAGCGCGCCCGCGCCGTGCAGCTGCAGCGGGTGGGTCGAATCCACCAGCACGAGCCCGGCCACCTCCTCGGGGTGGCGCCGCGCATAGAGCTGCACGTACAAGCCACCCAGCGAGCTGCCCACCAGCACGTAAGGCGGGGCGAGCCCNGCGGCGCGCAGGGTCTGGCGCAGTTCCTCCACGATGTGCGCGCCGTCGCGCGGCGGCGGTGCGGCCGCGCTGTCGCCGGTGCCGGCGCGGTTGTAGGCAAACACCGTGGTTTCGCGCGCCACCTCGGGCAGCACCTTGCCCCACCACTGCAGCTGCCCGCCCAGCCCGTTCTCGAACACCACGGTGGGGCGGCCCTGGCCGGTGACCACATGCTCGACCGCACGGCCGGCCAGCGCGGTGGTGGTGACGCCCTCGACCGTGGTGCAGCCGCTCACCGCAAGCAGGACGGCCGCACAGGCCAGGCGAAACACGGCATGGGCCCGGCGCAGCGCGGGCGTGGAGGCAAACAGGGTCTTCATGCCGGGGTTGTACCCTACGCGGCCCGCCTGCCTACCCGACGCGCGGTGGGGTAGCGGGCCGACGAAGGGCCGCGGGGGATAATCAGCGCCGTGAAGCCCGCCAGGCCGTCGCCGGTGCAAGGCCCGAAAGGGCGCACTGGAGGAACGTCCGGACTGCACAGGGCAGCGTAGGAGGTAACACCTCTCCACCGAAAGCCGCAAGGTACAAGGTGAGGATCAGAGCAACAGAGACGAGCCGATTGAGTTCGGGTGAAACGGGCAATCTCTACGCGCAGCAACACCAAATAGGCACACGATGAGGCGGCTCGCGGAGTGTGCGGGTAGGTGGCACCGAGCCGGGCGGGCGACCCCGGCCCAGATTGATGACGGTCACGCCCCGGGCAACCGGGGTGCACAGAATCCGGCGTATCGGCGGGCTTCACACATTTTCCGGCTGCCGCGCCCAGCGGCTCGGCGCTCCTTGAAAAGCAAACGCCCCGGGCACGCTGCGCGCCTGGGGCGATCTGTGGTGCCGGGCCGAGCCGGCGCGTGGGGCTTCAGCGGCCGCCCAGCGCGAGGCGGCCGAGGTCGAACACCGAATTGGCGGCCACCGGCACGGGCTTGACGGCGCGCTCCGGCGTGCGGCGGTAGATGCCGCGCTGCAGCTTGTGCGCGGGCTCGGTCTCCACCACCACGCCTTGGGCGCGCTGCTCGTCGATGAGCGCCTGCAGCGTGATGGACTGCATGTAGGCCTGCATGCGCGCATTCAGCTCCGACCACAGCTGCGCCGTCATGGCGGCCACATGGCTGGGCACGGCGGCGGAGGTCTCGCGCTCCTCGCCCTCGGGCTGGCCGGTTTCGACCGCGGCGATGATGTCGGCCACGCTGATTTCGCCCGCACGGCGCGCCAGGGTGTAACCGCCGCCGGGGCCGCGGGTGCTCTCCACCAGACCGGCGCGGCGCAGGCGGGCGAACAACTGTTCGAGGTACGACATGGAGATGTGGTGCCGCATGGCGATGTCGTTGAGCGACACCGGTCCGGCCTTCTCGCGCAGACCCACATCGATCATCGCCGTGACGGCGAAACGGCCTTTGGTGCTCAGACGCATGGCATCACTCCTTCAATGTCGCGTTGGGACCCCGTAGGTGGGGACGGATTCAGTGTAGGCAAGCCAACGTTTCGAGTAAATTCGTATTTCAAATAATTTCAGTTCGAATTTTCGAAACGTCTGGTGGGCGCATGATCAATTTCAAGCACTTGCATTACTTCTGGGTGACAGCCCGCTCGGGCGGCATCGTGCGCGCGGGCGAGCAGCTCGCCACCACGCCGCAGACGCTTTCGGGTCAGATCAAGCTGCTCGAGGAGCGGCTGGGCTGCGCGCTGTTCAGGAAGAGCGGCCGCCAGCTGGTGCTGACCGACGAGGGGCGCACGGCGCTGCGCTACGCGGACGAAATCTTCGCGCTCGGCCGCGAGCTCGAAGAGGCGCTGAGGCGGCCGCAGCCGGAGGCCAGCCGGGTGCTGGAGTTTCGCGTCGGCGTGGCCGATTCGGTGGCCAAGGCCGTCGCCTACCGGCTGCTGGAGCCGGCGCTCGCACTGGCGCAGCCAGTGCGGCTGGTGGGCAGCGAAGGCAAGCTGGGCGACCTGCTGGCGCAGCTGGCCTTGCACCGGCTCGACCTGGTGATTGCCGACGAACCACTGTCGCGCCGCCTGAGCGTGCGCGCCTTCAACCACCCGCTCGGCCGCACCGCGACCAGCTTCTTTGCCATGCCCGCCTTGCAACGGAGCCTGCAGGGCGCGTTTCCGCGCTGCCTCGATGGCATGCCGCTGCTGCTGCCCGGGCCGAACTCGGCGCTGCGCGGCCAGCTCGATGGCTGGCTGGCGCGCGAGGGGCTGGCGCCGCGCATCGTCGGCGAGTTCGACGACGGCGCGCTGCTCACCGCCTTCGGCCGCGAGGGCCGCGGCGTGTTCGTCGCGCCAGCGGTTCTCGAAGCCGAGGTGCTCGCGCAGACCGGCGCGGCCTGCATCGGGCGCAGCGAGGAACTGGTGGAGGAGTTCTTCGCCATCTCGGTGGAGCGCCGCATCACCCACCCCGGCGTCACCGCCATCACCGAGGCCGCCCGCGCGGGGCTGTTCGTGGGCTGAATGGCAGGCAGCGAACCCACGGTCGCGTCCGCAAGCGCATCAGCGGAGGCCAGGAGCCATCCCGCGGCCATTTGGGCCCGCGGGGTCCGCCCGGCTTCATGCCTTGCGGTTGTATTGGTATGAAAATTCATTCGTTCCCTTTTGAACCGGCGGTGCCCACACTGCGGGCATGACGATTCGGAACCTCGATGCCACCCGCCGGCAGGCCGGCGGCCTGTGGATGAGCCGCCGAGCCTGCTGGCCTGGGCCGGGGCGGCGCTGGCCATCGGCCTGCCGNNGCCTCCGCGCGTGNNCCTTGGGGCACCCACGCCGCAGCGCCCCGCCTGGCGCCGCTGCTGGAAGCGCAGGCGCTGCCTACCCTGCCTGGCCGCGTGCGCATCCTCGACATCCGCGAGCCCGACGCCGCGGACGCGGCAGGCGCGCGCTGGCCCGCCGGCGCGGTGAGCGCGCCCTATGCGCGCTGGCGCGGGCCGTCGAACAACCCCGGCGCCCTGCGGCCCCTAGCGGACTACACCGCGCTGGTGCGCAGCCTAGGCATCGACGACACCACGCCGGTGCTCATCGTCGGCGACGCGGACGACCCGACGGATTTCGGCGCCGCCGCCCGGGTGTACTGGACGCTGCGCTGGCTGGGCCTGCGCGAGGTGGCCATCCTCAACGGCGGTGCCGAGGCGTGGGAGCGTGCCGGCCTGCCGATGGCGGCGCACCCGGCCACGCCAGCCCCGTCGGCCTTCACGCCGCGCCCCGACGAGCGCGTGCGCGCGCAGGCCGCCGAGATCCGCGCCCAACTGGGCGACGGGCGCACCCTGCTGCTCGACGCACGACCCGAGCCCTTCTTCCGCGGGCAGCGCAAAGCCCCCGCGGCCGCACGCCCGGGCACCTTGCCGGGTGCGCAGCCCTTCGACAACGCCCAATGGTTCCCCGATGGCAGCGGCCGTCTGCCGGACGGGGCGACGCTTGCGCGCATCGCGGCGCAGGCGCCGTGGCGCAGCGCGCAGGTGCCCGCCGCGACGGTGAGCTTCTGCAACACCGGCCACTGGGCGGCGACGAACTGGTTCGTGCTCTCCGAGCTGCTGCGCGTGCCGGGTGTGAAGCTGTACCCGGGGTCGATGGTGGAGTGGTCGCAGGCCGGCGCGCCCATGGCCAACGTGCCCGGCCGCGCCGAGCAGCTGTGGGCGCAGCTGCGCAGCCTCTGGAGCACGCCATGAGCGCAGCGGCCACAGGCAGCGCGCGATTCGCCCCGGCGATGGAGCCTGGGGCTTCATTGCCACAGGCTTCGCCCGGCGGTGCGGCCGTGCCCGGCATGGGCCCGCACAGCCGGCGGCGGCCCTGGGGCGTGCTGGCCGGCGCGCTGGCGGGCTTCGTGGCGATCACCTGGCTGGTTGGCTGGCGGCAGGGCTTTCTGTGGGTGATCGGCGTGGGCTACGGGCTGGCGCTGGCCGGGGCGGCGTTTGGCTTCACCACCGGCTGGCGGGTGTGGATCACGCGGCGCGATGCCAAGNGGCTGTGGGCGCAGTTCGCCGGGATTGCGGTGGCCATGGGCTTGAGCGTGCCCCTGCTCGCCACGCACCCCGAGCTTTCCGCGGCCAATGGGCCGTTGTCGGTGAGCCTGCTGGTGGGGGCGTTCGTGTTCGGCGCAGCCATGCAGGTGGCCGATGGCTGCGGTTCGGGCACGCTGTACAAGGCGGGGCTCGGCCACCCGGTGAGCCTGGCGGTGCTACCGGCCTTCGTGGCGGGGAGCTTTCTAGGGGCATCTCACCTGCCGGCGTGGCTGGCGCTGNGGGCGCTGCCGCCGGTGAACCTGGTGCAGGCGCTGGGCGCAGCGCCCACCCTGGCGGCGCAGCTCGGCGCACTGGCGCTGCTGGCGGCGCTGCTGTGGTGGTGGAGCGGGCAGCGGCGCGTGGGCGCGGCCTTTGCGTCGCGCTGGAGCGGCCCGGCGGTGTGGTGGGCGGCGCTGGCGCTGGCGTTGTTGGCGGTGGCCAATCTGGTGGTGGCGGGGCAGCCGTGGGGCATCGTCTATGGCCTGGGGCTGTGGGGCGCAAAGCTGGTGCAGGCCGTTGGCGTGGACTTGTCAAACGACGCGTTCTGGGGCCAGACGGCGCAACAGGCCCAGTTGCACGCGTCGGTGCTGACGGACAACACCAGCGTGACCGACCTCGGCTTGCTCTGCGGCGCGCTGCTGGCGGCGCGCTGGCGGNGGCAGGGCGCGCCTGCGGTGCGCTTGAGCACGCGGGCGTGGGCGGCGTCGGTGTTGGCAGGGCTGGTGCTGGGTTACAGCTCGCGGCTGGCGTTTGGCTGCAACGTGGGTGCGTACTTCTCAGGCATCGCCACCGGCAGCCTGCACGGCTGGATCTGGTTTGCGCTGGCCTTTGCGGGCAGCGTGGTGGGCGTGCGGCTGCGCCGCGCGCTGGGGCTGGCGGACTGAGGATGGAGGCGATGGCGAGACACAAAGGGCGCCCACGGCCGCCGTTGACGACACGGCGCGCAATGCCTTGGTTGCTCTGGGCCTCGGTGCTCGGGCTGCTGGCGGCGGACTGGTGGGCGAGCCTGCCCCACGACCGCTTTGCCGAGCCACCGCCCCTGGCGCTGGGGTCGNGGCCGGCGGCGAATGCGGGGCATTGTTCGTTGGTGCCGAAGCGGTGAGGGGGCTTTTGGGTGTGAGGTTGCGTGGGATGGCACCTCTGATCTGACGTGCGAACGCTGCCTGCGTGGTGGCTTTGGTGATCGAGGGGGTGGGGGCTGTTGCACCTCGCTTTCCCCCTATCCCCGCCCTTTCCGCCGGGCGGAAAGGGGAGCCCGGATTTGGTTGCTTCGCGCCGGCTACGCGTGTTCGACGCGTGAGGTCGCGGTGCGCTTCTTCTGGCTGAGATTGGGGAACCTGCTGTCCTAGCAGCCTCGCATGGGCGGGCACGCCGCCAGCGGGCGGGCTGCGCCGCCCGCGAACCCGATTTGGGTGAAGGATCGGTATGCGAAGCAGCGGGCCTGATAAACCCCGCCGACGCCTGGAGCGCGCGGCGCGCGGTTCGTTGCGGCTCACGCATGCTCGCGCCCGTGTCCGCGGGCCGCGCCAGCGCTCGCTGGCGGTGCGCCCACGCGTGCGAGGTCACTACGACGGGTGGCGCACCCATCTGCGCGTGAAGGAACGCAACGCGACGCCCCGCGCCGTAGAAGCGTAGCCAGAAACCAGAAACAAAATCTGGCTCCCTTTCCGCCCGGCGGGGCGGAAAGGGGCGGGGGATAGGGGAAGCAGTGACCTTGCCCCCGAAAACCGGATCCCTTGCTGAGTGGTTGAATCGAGGCAAGGAGAACGGAAGTGACGAAGACAACGAGGGCGCGATACACGCTGGAATTCAAACTCGAGGCGGTCAGGCTGGTCAGGGGTGGGCAGAGCGCGGCGGCAACAGCCAAGACCCTGGGGATTGCTGAGCAGACGCTGCACAACTGGCTCAAGGCGGACAAGGAAGGCCGCTTGGCCGGTGCGGGCACGAAGCCGGTGAGCCCGGAGCAGATGGAGATTGCGAGGCTGCGAGCTGAGCTCGCGCGGGTGAAGATGGAGCGCGACATCNTTGGGAAAAGCAACGGCGTACTTCGCGCAGCAGCGGCAGTGAAGTACGCCTGGATTGAACGCAACCGCGAGCACTTCCCGGTGTCGCTGTGCTGCCAGATGCTTGGCGTGAGCCCAAGCGGCTATCACGAGCACAAGATCCGCTTGGCCAAACCGAGGCGCACCATCAGCGACGATGCGCTGCTGGTGCACGTGCGCGCGATTCATGCCCAGTCGCGCGCAGAGTACGGCTGGCCGCGTGTGTGGAAGCAACTGCTCGCACGCGGTATCGGGGTGGGCAAGGAGCGCGTGCGCAAGCTCATGAAGCTGCACGGCATCAGGGCGCGGGGCAAGCGCAAGTTCAAGGCAACCACCGACAGCGCCCACGGCCTGCCGGTGGCCGAGAACCTGCTCAATCGCGAGTTCAGCCCGGCCGCGCCGAATCGTGTCTGGACGAGTGACATCACCTATGTGGCCACAGATGAAGGCTGGCTGTACCTGGTGGCCGTCATCGACCTGTTCAGCCGTGAGGTGGTAGGCTGGTCGATGCAGCCGCACATGCGGCGCGAGATGGTCATCGACGCACTGCGCATGGCCTGGTTCCGACGCAGGCCAGAGGCCGGGCTGATCTTCCACAGCGACCGTGGCAGTCAATACTGCAGCGGGGACTTCCAGGCTGAACTGGCAAAGTACGGCATGCGCAGTTCAATGAGCCGCAAAGGCAACTGCTGGGACAATGCGCCCACCGAAAGCCTGTGGGGATCGCTCAAAGTTGGCAGGCTACACGGGCAACGGTTCGCAACCCGGCGCGCGGCGATGGACGAGATCGTCGACTGGCTGACGTTCTACAACCACCGGCGACTTCACTCGTCGCTGGGCTACGTCAGTCCCATGCAGTTCGAAAGGGCATGGCTTGCCGCCNCAGAAAAGGCAAGCCGCGTAACGGTCTCAGTTATGGGATCCGGGAAACGCGGGCAAGGTCAGAGGTCTGCGCCANGCGGCGGCCTCTGCGGAAAAGTGCAGCGGTTCAAACGCGAGACCCCGACAGACAATCCCGTCCACCGCCACCCAGCGACCCCTGAACTGCCCACCCACCGCAATTCAAAGTCATAGCGCAACCTCACCATTCGGCGCTGGGGTTGCCGTCAAAATCTCTCGAAGGGCTGCAGAAAACGCCACTGACCTTCGGGGAGGGCGCCCAGCGCAATGCGGCCGATGCGCAGGCGCTTCGCTGCCACGGCCGGCAGCCCGAGTTGCGCGCAGGCGGCCGCGAGCTGCTCGCCCACGTCCAGCGCATGGCCGACGGCGCGCAGCCGGGTGCGTGTGGCGCTTCGGCTGCCAACGCTGAGCTTGCAGGCCGATCCGGTGGCGTGCTGCAGGGCGGCCACCCGGCTGTCGTCGAGCGTACCGTCGAAGTCGAGCTGCCATTCCTGCTGCGGCAGCGCGCGCTCGTCCTGCAGCCGGCGGGCGATGCGCGCGTCCTGCGTGAGCACGAGCAGGCCCGCGGCGTGGGCGGGCAGGGGCAGCGGTGCGTGCAGCGCGCGCAGGTGGCGCGGCAGCAGGCGCTCAAACGAGGGGTCGGCGCTCCAGCGCGCATCGGCGCTTGGCACGGGAGCGGGCTCGCCGGCGCGGCGGTGCCAGAGAAGGGTGGCGGGGCGCAGCGGCTCGGGGCGTGCGTCGGGGGCGATGTCGATGCGCTGGCTGGCGTGCACACGGTGCGGCGGCTGCGTGACGACCTCGCCGTCCACCCGCACCCAGCCGCCTTCGATGAGCCGTTCGGCCTCGGCGCGCGAGCAGCCGCGCAGCGCGGCCACGCGTTTGGCCAGGCGCTCGCCCTCGGTGGCGGGGTGTGGCGGGACGGAGGGGATCACCCTGGGTTCAGTCGTTGCCGGGTGCGAGCGCGCGCAGGCGCTGCACATGGGCGAGCAGGCTGCGCTCGGCCAGCGGCCACATGCGTTCGGGCACGTCGTCGTAGGCCAGGCGCACCCAGTCCTGCAGGCTGCCGTCGGGCTCGGCCTGCATGGCGGCGATGACCTTGGCTTCGCGCTGCAGGCGGTGGGCCTTGAGGCGGGCGATGGCCGCGAGGGCGTCGCCCATCACGTAGCCGTGCGCGGGCAGGATGTAGCGCACGCCGTGCGCCTGGGCGTGGGCGGCGAGGCGGTCGAGCGAGTCCAGGTAGGCGCTCATGTCGCCGTCGGGCGGGTCGACGATGGTGGTGCTGCCGTTGAGGATGTGGTCGCCGCTGAACAGCAGGCCGTCCTCGCGCAGCGCGAGGCACAGGTGGTTGGCGGCATGGCCGGGNGTGTGCAGCACCTCGAGCGTGTGGGTGACCGCGCCGTCGGCGCTTTGCAGCACCAGCAGTTCGCCGTCGAACAGGCTGCAGTCGGGCGTGAAGGCGCTGGCGGCGCGCGCCGTGGGGGCCGAGGGCAGGCCGTAGATGGGCGGCTGCGGGTCGCACAGGGCCTGCAGCGGGCGCGCNGCCGGGGAGTGGTCTGGGTGCGAGTGGGTGCAGACGATGGCGCGGATGTCGCCGCCGGCGGCGCGCCAGAGGCGTTGCTGGTGTTCCTCGTCCACCGGGCCGGGGTCGATGGCGATGTAGCCGGTGGTGGGGTCGCCGACGAGGTAGCTGTTGGTGCCCGGGCCGGTCATGGCGCCGGGGTTGCGCGCGGTCAGGCGCTGCACGTTGCGCAGCAGCGGCGTGGGTTCGTCGCGGTGCCAGTCGAGCGGGTGCAGGATCTGGCCGTCGGGGCAGACGAGTTCGAGCTCGCCGTAGGGCGGCTCGTGCTCCATGTAGCGCGCCTCGCGCCCGCCGAGCAGGCCCGCGCGTGGGCAGCTCGTCCACAGCGGCTCCTCGCTGGCGGCGCAGGCGGCGAGCACGGCGTCTACGCGGGCAAAGGTCTGCAGGCGCTCGAGCGTGCGGATGGTCGGGAAGATCATGAAGAACTGCCCCGCGGCATGGCGCGCCAGTGCATCGGCCGGGCGCACCCAGACGGGCTCGAACTGTTCGGCCTCGTCGGCCAGCGGCACCTGGCCTTCGGGCATGCGCGCCACCAGGAAGGGCACGTCGAAGCGGCGTGGCAGGTCGCGGTCGGTGATCCAGTGCGCCAGCACGAACACCTCGGCCGCCGCCAGCGTGAGGCCGCGTGCGGCGCACTGGGCGAGGAAGGGCGCCTTGCGGTCGAGCGCGGCCACGTCGGCCGCGTCGGCCATGCGGCCGTCGGCATGGCGGGCCAGCAGCACGCCGAGTTCCTCGAAGCTCTCGCGGATGGCGGCAATGGCCTGCGTGAGGTGCTGCGCGCTTTGGCCGCTGCGGCGCGTGGCCTGGGCTTGGGCCTCGGGCGAGGCGTCGGCGGCGTCGATGCCGCCGCCCGGAAACACATACGCGCCGGGCGCGAAACTGGCCGTGGCGCTGCGGCGCGTCATCAGCACTTCGAAGCCTTGCGGACCGTCGCGCAGCAGCAGCACGGTGGCGGCGGGGCGCAGCGGGGCGCTTTCGCGCTGCGGGTGCAGGAGTTGGGTGGGGCGGACCATGGCGGCATTATTGGGCAGGCGCCGCGCCGGTGCCTGTCGCGCAGGAGAACGCTGGGCGGATAATCGGCGCGCATGAAGATTCGCTTCACCAAGATGCAGGGCGCGGGCAATGATTTCGTCGTGCTCGACGAGACGCGCGGCGTGCTGGGCTTGAGCACGGCGCAGTACCGCTTCCTGGCCGACCGGCATTTCGGCGTCGGCGCCGACCAGATCCTGAGCGTGCGCGCGCCCTCGGCCGAGGACGCGGCCGCTGGCATCGGCTTTGGCTACGTGATCCACAACGCCGACGGCGGCGAGGTGGAGAACTGCGGCAACGGCGCGCGCTGCTTCGCCCGCTTCGTGCACGACAAAGGCCTCACGCGCGACAACCCGGTGCGCGTGCGCACGGCGGGCGGCGTGCTGTCGCTGCAGGTGCAGGCCGGCGGGCGGGTTACGGTGGACATGGGAGCGCCCGTGTTCGAACTGGACCGCATCCCCTTCGACCCACGAGGCCGCGCGGCCGTGNCCCTGGGCCCGTGGCGGCTGTGGCCGCTGGATATTGAAGGTTTTTCGCCGGACCCCAGCGTGAAATGGTCGGAAGGTGCTACGGTTAATGTAGCAGTCGTGTCGATGGGCAACNCCCACGCCGTGCTGCAGGTGACGGACGTGGACGCCGCCCCGGTGGCCACGCTGGGCCCGCGCATCGAGCATCACCCGGCGTTTGCGCGCCGCGTCAATGCGGGCTTCATGCAGATCGTGGACCGCGCGCACATCCGCCTGCGGGTGTACGAACGCGGCGCCGGCGAGACGCTGGCCTGCGGCACCGGCGCCTGCGCGGCGGTGGTGGCGGGCATCCGGCTGGGCCTGCTCGATGCGTGCGTGGACGTGGCCACCCGCGGCGGCCGGCTCACCATCGAGTGGTCGGGCCGCGAGGGCGATGCCGTGCGCATGACCGGCCCGGCCGTGACCGTGTTCGAAGGCGAGATCGAGCTGTNNCCGCCGCACCCGAAGAATCCCTCCGTCGCTGAAAACCCCGCTTGTCCCATGACGCCGCCGCCCACCGCCATGAACCCCATCACCGAAGACGACATTGCCGACTTCCTGCTCAACACGCCGGACTTCTTCTCGCGCCATGCCGAGCTGCTCTCGGCCGTGCTGCTCACCAGCCCGCACGGCAACCGCGCGGTCAGCCTGCAGGAGCGTCAGGCCGAGATGCTGCGCGAGAAGATCAAGACGCTCGAACGCCGCCTGATGGAGATGATCCGCCACGGCAACGAGAACATGCTGATCGCCGAGCGGCTGCTGGNNGCTTTGCGCGCGCTGCTGCTGGCGCGATCCGCCGCCGAGCTGCCCGCGCTCATCGAGCAGGACCTGCGCGAACGCTTCCTGGTGCCGCAGGTCGCGCTCAAGGTCTGGGACCTGCCGCTCGCCCCGGCCGACGCAGCCTGGGCACAGGGCGCCAGCGCCGATGTGAAGAGCCTCGCCTCCTCGCTGATGGCACCCTACGTGGGCGTGAACGCCGGCTTCGAGGCGGCGGGCTGGCTGGCCGAACCCGCGCAGGCCGCGTCGCTGGCGCTGATCGCGCTGCGTGAAGGCCAGCAACCGCAGGCCTTCGGTCTGCTGGTGCTGGCCTCGCCCGACGTGCAGCGCTTCCACGAAGGCATGGCCACCGACTTCCTCGAGCGCCTGGGCGAAACCGCCAGCGCCGCGCTCTCGCGGCTGCGCTGAGAGGCATTCGGCCATGCCCGCCCCAGCCCGCGACGCCGCTGAAGGCCCAGCCGGCGCGGCCAGCCCACTCGAGCTGCCCNCGCTGGCGCTGGCCTACCTGGAGCATGTGCGGGTGGTCAAGCGCCTGGCCGCGCGCACGCTGGCGCTGTACCGGCTCGACCTGGAAAAACTCGCCCGCCAGTCGGCCGAGGCGGGCGTGGCGCTCGACGCCGTGCAGCCGCACCACATTCGCCAGTGGGTTGCGCGCATGCATGCGGCCGGGCGCTCGGCACGCGGCATCGCGCTCATCCTCTCGGGCTGGCGCGGCTTCTATGCCTGGCTGGGCCGCGAGGGACGCATGGCCACCAACCCGGTGCAAGGCGTGCGCGCGCCCAAGGCGGCCAGGCTGCTGCCCAAGGCGCTGCCGGTGGACGACGCGGTGCAGCTCGCCGACCATGCGAACGACGCCGCCGACCCCTGGCTCGAAGCGCGCGACGCGGCCATGGTCGAACTGCTCTACGGCTGCGGCCTGCGCGTGGGCGAGCTCGTCGGCCTGGACGTGGGGCGAGCGCCGAAGCCGCGCAGGCCGGCCGCGGCTNGGGTGGACCGCGAGGCCGCCGAGGCGCACGTCACCGGCAAGGGCGCCAAGCGGCGCAGCGTGCCCGTGGGCCGCGCGGCGCTGGACGCGCTCGACCACTGGCTGGCCGTGCGCGGGCCGGCCGCGCCCACCGAGCCGCTGTTCGTCGGCCGGCGCGGCACGCGGCTCACCGCGCAGTCGATCTGGCAGCGCCTGCGCGCACGCGCAGCCGCCGCGGGACTGGCCACGCCGGTGCACNCCCACATGCTGCGCCACAGCTTCGCCAGCCATGTGCTGCAGTCCAGCGGCGACCTGCGCGCGGTGCAGGAACTGCTCGGCCACGCCAGCATCACCAGCACCCAGGTCTACACCCGGCTCGACTTCCAGCATCTGGCGCGCGCCTACGACGCCGCCCACCCGCGCGCCAAGGCCAAAGACCGGCGCTGACCGGCGCAAAGGCCGCGCGACAATCGGCGGCATGAAAACCATCCGACTCAAAGCCGGCAAGGAACGCTCGCTGCAGCGCTGCCACCCCTGGGTGTTCGAAGGCGCCATCGCCAAGGGCGGCGCCGACGCGGGCGAAACGGTGCGCATCGAATCGGCCGACGGGCAGTTCCTCGCCTGGGCGGCGTTCAGCCCGGCCTCGCGCATCCGCGCGCGGGTCTGGAGCTTCGACGAAGCCCAGCGCATCGACGCCGCCTTCCTGCGCGCGCGCATCGAGCGCGCCGTGCATGCGCGCAGCCTGCTCGGCATCGACAGCGACGGCGTGCGCCTGATCCACGGCGAAACCGACGGCCTGCCCGGCCTCATCGTGGACCGCTACGCCGACACGCTGGTGGCGCAGTTCACCGCCTGCGGCGTCGAGCGTTTCAAGAACGTGATTGCCGACGCGCTGCTGCAGGTCACCGGCTGCCCGCGGCTGTACGAGCGCTCCGACGCCAGCGCGCGCGCCCTCGAGGGCCTGACGGACGCCACCGGCTGGCTGCGCGGCAGCGGCGAGACCGAGCTCACCATCCGCGAGCACGGCTGGCGCCTCACCGTGGACATCGCCCACGGCCACAAGACCGGCTTCTACCTCGACCAGCGCGACAACCGCGCGCGCTTCGCCGCGCACACCCGCCACCGGGGTTTTGCGCGCGTGCTCAACTGCTACTGCTACACCGGCGGCTTCAGCGTGGCCGCGCTTGCGGGCGGCGCGGCCGAGGTGGTGTCCATCGACTCCTCGGCGCCTGCGCTCGAGCGCGCCCGCGCGCACCTCGCGCTCAACGGCTTCGACGCGGTGCGCGCGCAGTTTCTCGATGCCGACGTCAACGCCTCGCTGCGCCGTTTCCTCGACGCTGGCGAGCGCTTCGACGCCATCATCCTCGACCCGCCGAAGTTCGCCCCCACCGCCGCGCATGCCGAGCGCGCCGCGCGGGCCTACAAGGACATCAACCGCCTCGCGCTCAAGCTGCTCGCGCCCGGCGGCGAGCTGTTTACCTTCTCCTGCTCGGGCGGCATCGACGCGGGGTTGTTCCACAAGATCGTCGCCTCCGCCGGCATCGACGCGGGCGTGGACGGCGCCATCACCGAGCGCCTGGCCGCCGCCNCCGACCACTCGGCCACGCTGTTTTTCCCCGAGGGCGACTACCTCAAGGGCCTGGTGGTGCTGCGCCAGCCGCTGTGAGGGCGTGTTTCGGCAAAATTCACCGGAACCCCAGCGCCAACAGGTCAGATATTGCTATCAAAAAGGATTGAAATCCGGGCTTGACACCTCATGTAGAGTGGTTGCTGGGCATCGGCCAGCGCGCGGCTACACTGTCGCCCCGCTCGCGCGCCGCGCCGCCGCAATGCTTTCCACGACTCGAGCCTCCCCGCATGGCACTGATTCCCGCCACCATCCTCACCGGCTTTCTCGGCTCGGGCAAAACCACGCTGTTGAAACGCGTGCTCACCGAGGCGCACGGCCAGAAGATCGCCGTCATCGAAAACGAGTTCGGCGAGGAGAACATCGACAACGACATCCTCGTCACCGACACGCAGGAGCAGATCATCCAGATGAGCAACGGCTGCATCTGCTGCACCATCCGCGAAGACCTGCGCACCACGCTGCAAGACCTCGCCGCGCGCAAGCGCCGCGGCGAGCTCGACTTCGAGCGCGTGGTCATCGAAACCACCGGCCTCGCCGACCCCGGCCCGGTGGCGCAGACCTTCTTCATGGACGACGAGGTCGCGGAAAGCTACCTGCTCGACGCCATCCTCACCCTCGTCGACGCCAAGCATGCGCAACAGCAGCTCAACGACCGCCAGGAAGCGCGCCGCCAGGTGGGCTTTGCCGACCGCATCTTCATCAGCAAGGCCGACCTGGTCAGCGCCGACGAACTCGCCGCGCTGCAGCACCGCCTCACCCACATGAACCCGCGCGCGCCGCAAAGCGTGGTGCATTTCGGCGAGGTGCCTCTGGCGCAGGTGCTCGACCTGCGCGGCTTCAACCTCAACACCAAGCTCGACATCGACCCCGACTTCCTCAAGGAAGACGAGGGCCATGATCACGACCACCACCACGACCACGCGCACTGTGACCACGACCACGCGCACGGCGAGCACTGCAACCACCCGCACCACCACCATCACGACGACGACGTCAAGAGCTTCGTCTATCGCGCCGAGCGCCCCTTCGACCCCGCCAAGCTCGAAGACTTCCTCGGCGCCATCGTCAACATCTACGGCCCGCGCATGCTGCGCTACAAGGGCGTGCTCGCCATGGCCGGCACCGACCGCAAGGTCATCTTCCAGGGCGTGCACCAGCTCATGGGCAGCGACCTCGGGCCGCGCTGGGCCGAGGGCGAGCCGCGCGTGAGCAAGCTCGTGTTCATCGGCATCGACCTGCCGCGCGACATCCTCATCCAGGGGCTCGAACAAAGCCTGGTGTGACAAGCGTCACCCCGACAACGCAGCACACGGCCATGTTTGTCTCGATTCTGCAACTCATGGGGTTGGCTTGGGGAAGCCGATACAATCGCGCGCCGGTTCCGACCCGGGCGCCCCCAGCGCACCCGCGCAGGCCCCGTCCCGGGCAGCCCAGCGCCCATCGAGGAGACAGGACGTGAAGACCCAGACCGCTCGCAAGCAGGTCGATGCCAAGGCCCGGCCGAAGCCGGCGGCTTCTCGCGCCCCGCAACCGCGGCCTCCCGAACCCCAAGGCCAAGGCGACCCCGGCCGCCAAGCCCGTCGCCACCCGCGCACCGTCCAAGACCCGCGCCATCGCCCCGGCGCCAGCCCGCGCGCTGAAGGCGAAGGCTACCCCGGCCGTGAAGGCGGCTCCGGCTCCCAAGGCGGCTCCGGCCGCCAAGACCAAGGCCGTCGCTGCCCCGGCCGCCAAGGGCACCAAACCCGCGAAGACCGCCCAGGTCGCTCCGGTGCCCCGCCGTCCGCCGCCGGCAAGCCAGCGGCGCCCCAGCGCGCGACCGCGCCGGCCGCCGAGCGCAAGCCACGTGCACCAGCGCCTGCGCCCGCCGTGGCCGCGCCGGTCGCACCCGCACCGGCGTCCTCCGCTGCAGGCATCGCCCGTGCCAGCCGCCCCTCGGCGCGCCTGGCGCAGATCACCGTTCCCTCCATGGCCCAGACGGTGGCCTCCACGGCCGCCAAGGCCAGCTACGCTCCCATCATGACCGCCACCGTTTCCACGCCCCCTCACCCGTTTTCGCNNCCCCGTGAAAAAGACCCCAAACTCGCCAACGTCTGGAAGACCAAGCCGGTCGAGCAGTGGACCGATGCGGACATCCTCGCCATGCCCGACGAGGAGTACATGAACGACAAGCAGCTCGCGTTCTTCCGCCGCAAGCTCGAGCAGCTCAAGCAGGACATCCTCAACAACGCCGGTGAAACCACCGAGCACCTGCGCGAAGACACCGTCGTCGTCCCCGACCCCGCCGACCGCGCCACCATCGAGGAAGAGCACGCCCTGGAGCTGCGCACCCGCGACCGCGAACGCAAGCTGCTCAAGAAGATCGAGCAGTCCATCGCCCGCATCGACGCCGGCGACTACGGCTACTGCGACGAAACCGGCGAGCCCATCGGCATCGGCCGCCTGCTGGCGCGCCCCACGGCCACGCTCTCCCTCGAAGCCCAGCAGCGCCGCGAACTGCGGCAAAAAATGTTCGGCGATTGATCCTTCGAGGCGCGCGGGCTGGTCATAGCCCGCGCCATTCGTGAGAAACTGCGCCCATGGCCAAAGACGAAAAAGGTGGTTTGCTCGGCAAGGTGGCGCGCTTCGTGCGCAACCCCACCACGAACTGGGCCGACCTCGACAACCCTTCGTCCATGCAGGACAGTGGGCACAGTCAGATGCTCAAGGAGTTGATCGAGCGCAAGAAGCGCAACGACTTCGTGCGCAAGCGCGAGTTCGACATGCTGCGCAAGCTGCGCCGGCGCGAGCTCTCGGGCCAGGTCACCGCCACCAACCGGCCGTCCTTCTTCCAGAGCAGCCTGCCGTCGAAGCCGGCCGAGCGCGCCAACACCCTCAAGAAGATCGACGAGATCGAAGCGCAGATGTCGATGCAGTGGTGGAAGACCAAGCATCGCGACTCCATGGTCTCCTCGGTCAACAGCAGCGTCTTCCCGGTGTCCTCGACCNACCGTGGCGCCGCCGGTCACCACCGGCCGCGAGGCGCCGTCGGCCCCGGCTGAATCCCCGGCTGCGAAGGCGCCGGCCCCACGGCGCCGGCCACCGCACCCACCGCGGCCGCGCCCACGGCAGCCCCTGCACCCACCGCCCAGCGCGCGGCTGCGGGCCCTGCACCTGCACAGCCGCCGCGCAAGCCGCCACCACCGCCCAGGATCGCGGTCGGCATGGCCTACCAGGAAACCACCACCAGCGGTTTCTCCAACTCGAAGTCGCACGCCATTGAAGTGGACGAGGTCGCCCACGACCCCGACCTCGAAGAGGCCTGCATCCGCTTTGCCAACGGGGACGACAAGGGCGCCGAGGCCATCCTGCTCGACGCCCTCGGCCGCGCCGAGGAAGGGCGCGACCCGATCGAGCTCTGGCTCACCTTGTTCGACCTCTACCGCGCCACCGGCCAGGAAGAGCGGTTCGAGATCGCCGCCGTCGATTTCGCCAACCAGTTTCAGCGCTCGGCGCCGCAGTGGTTCTCGCTGCCGGGCATGGTCACGCAGCTTGCGGCGACGCAGCAGGCGGGCAGCGGCGCGCAGGGCACGAACTGGAGTTGTCCCGCCCGCCTGGGCCTGCCCGCCATCACCAACCTCAAGGCCATCTGCGCACGCATTCCATCGCCGTGGAAGTTCGACTGGTCGGCCCTCACCGCCATCGAGACCGACGCGGTGCCCGCGCTCGCCTCCGTCTTCACCGAGTGGGCCTCGCATCCGGTGGCCATCCACATGGCCGGCACCGACCGCCTGCTCGAGTTGCTCGTCGCCAAGGCGCCCTCGGGCGATCGCACGGTCGATCCGCAGTGGTGGCATCTGCGGCTGGCGCTGCTGCGCGTCATGGGCCGCGCCGACGAGTTCGAGGTCGCCGCCCTCGACTACTGCGTCACCTATGAAGTCTCGCCCNCCACCTGGGAGGCGCCGCGGTGCACCTTCCGCCGCCTGAGCGCCGAAGGCCAGCTCGACAGCGAAGGCCCGACGACCATCATCGGCCTGCCCACCGACGACATTCCGACGCGCCCCAGCAACTTCGCGCAAACCGACTTTCGCAGCACCAACCTCGACTCCACACTGGCCAAGCCCGTGGTGGTCGAACTCGGGCACGNNCTGGTCGGCGACATCGCGCAGACGCTCGAGACCCTGGAAAAGCGCTTCGTCGGCACCGAGGTCATGAGCCTGGCCTGCTCGCGGCTCATCCGGGTGGACTTCGCCGCTGCCGGTGCCCTGCTCAACTGGGTCTCCACCGCGCAGACCCAGGGCCGCATGGTGCAGTTCATGGCGGTGCACCGGCTGGTCGCCGGCTTCTTCAAGGTGCTGGGCATTTCCGACGTCGCCCATGTGATGGTGCGCACCGACTGATCGTTTGCGCGGGTTCGCCAGCCCTGCCATGGACGCCTTCCACGGAACCACCATTCTCGGCGTGCGCCGGCGCACCGCCAGCGGCATCGAAGTCGCGCTCGGCGGCGACGGGCAGGTCACGCTCGGCCACATCGTCGTCAAGGGCTCGGCGCGCAAGGTGCGCAAGCTCCACCAGGGCAAGGTGCTGGCCGGCTTCGCCGGCGCCACCGCCGATGCGTTCACCCTGTTCGAGCGCTTCGAAGCCAAACTCGACAAACACCAGGGCCACCTGCTGCGCGCGGCCATCGAACTCACCCGGGACTGGCGCACCGACCGCGTGCTGCGCCGGCTCGAAGCCATGCTCGCCGTGGCCGATCTGGAGTCCTCCCTCATCATCACCGGCAACGGCGACGTGCTCGAACCCGAGCATGGCATCGTCGCCATCGGCTCGGGCGGCGCCTATGCGCAGGCGGCGGCACGCGCCCTGCTCGAGCACACCACGCTGGGCGCGAAGGAGGTGGTCGGCCAGTCGCTGAAAATCGCCGGCGAACTGTGCATCTACACCAACCTGCACCACACCATCGAAACCTTGTCGGCCCCGGCATGAGGGCCGCTGCCTCGCCCCGTTGCCATGACCCCGCAAGACATCGTCGCCGAACTCGACCGCCACATCGTCGGTCAGGCCCAGGCCAAGCGCGCCGTGGCCATCGCGCTGCGCAACCGCTGGCGCCGCCAGCAGGTCGACGAGAACCTGCGCGCCGAGATCACGCCGAAGAACATTCTCATGATCGGCCCCACCGGCGTGGGCAAGACCGAAATCGCACGCCGCCTCGCGCGGCTGGCCGATGCGCCCTTCATCAAGGTCGAGGCGACGAAGTTCACCGAGGTCGGCTACGTCGGCAAGGACGTGGACGCCATCGTGCGCGACCTGGTCGAGATCGCCGTCAAGCAGGCCCGCGAGGTCGCGCTGCGCGAGGTCCAGGCGCGCGCCGAAGACGCGGCCGAGGAGCGCCTGCTCGACGCCCTGCTGCCCCGCCGCGCGGCGNTGTCCGGCGGCGAGAGCGAAAGCACCGCACGGCAGGTGTTTCGCAAGAAGCTGCGCGAGGGCGAACTCGATGCGCGGGAGGTCGACATCGAAGTCGCCGAACCGCGCCCCAGCATCGACGTCGCCACCCCGCCCGGCATGGAGGAGATGGCCGAGCAGCTGCGTGGCCTGTTCGGCCAGGCGATGGCCGGCCGCCGGCAGACGCGGCGGCTGCGCATCGGCGAGGCCCGGCGGCTGCTCGTCGACGAGGAAGCTGCCCGCCTGATCAACGAAGACGAGATCCGCAGCCGCGCGCTGCACAACGCCGAGCAGAACGGCATTGTGTTCATCGACGAGATCGACAAGGTGGCCTCGCGCGCCGAGCACGGCGGTGCCGACGTTTCGCGCCAGGGCGTGCAGCGCGACCTGTTGCCGCTGGTCGAGGGCACCACCGTCTCCACCCGCTACGGCATGGTGCGCACCGACCACATCCTGTTCATCGCCTCGNGGGCGTTCCATCTGAGCCGCCCGAGCGATCTGATTCCCGAACTGCAGGGGCGTTTCCCCATCCGGGTGGAACTGCAGCCGCTGTCGGTCGCCGACTTCGAGGCCATCCTCACCCGCACCCATGCCTCCTTGATCCGGCAGTACCAGGCCTTGCTCGGCACCGAAGGCGTGCACCTGGACTTCACGCCCGAGGGCATCCACCGCATCGCCACCATTGCGCACGAGGTCAACGAGCGCACGGAAAACATCGGCGCACGTCGCCTCGCGACGGTGATGGAGCGCTTGCTCGAAGACATCAGCTTCGCCGCCTCCGAGCGCGCGGGGCAGACCGTGCGCATCGACGCCGGCCTGGTCGACGAGCGCCTGGGCGCGCTCAGCCAGGACGACGACCTCTCCCGCTTCATTCTCTGATCGACCGGGCGCCCGTTCGCCCCCGCCGCCGGCCGGTACTTTTACCGCCAAAACGCATCCGTCGCCGGCTTGAAGCGATACCTTCAGTAAGCGTCGCAAGTCCTTCATTCTGAATGGCTTTCGCCCGGCTGGCGTTCAAATTTACGCCCTAAGTCCTTGATTTCATTGAAAAACTTCGTTGCAAGAGCGCTTGCGGCCTGCGCATTTCCTGCTACAGTGCAAAAAGTGCAATTAAGTGGTGGAAAGTGCCCTCGTCACCGCAGGACGAGGTCTCAACGAGGGGATCGAGGTGTTCCAAGGGGCGTCAGCGCTGAGTCTGGATGCGAAGGGCCGGTTGTCCGTACCGACCCGGCATCGTGACGTCCTTGGCGCCACCGCGGCCGGCCAACTCACCATCACCAAACATCCGCACGGCTGCCTGATGATCTTTCCGCGCCCCGAGTGGGAGAAGTTCCGCGAGCGCATCGCCGAACTGCCCTTGTCCGCGCAGTGGTGGAAGCGCATCTTTCTGGGCAACGCGATGGACGTGGAGCTCGACGGCACCGGCCGCGTGCTGATCTCGCCGGAGCTGCGCCAGGNNGCGGGCATCACCAAGGATGTGGTGCTGCTGGGCATGGGGCGTCACTTCGAGCTCTGGGACAAGGCGACCTACGAAGCCGAAGAGGCGCAGGCCATGCAGGCCGAGATGCCCGACGTGTTCAAGGACTTCTCCTTCTGAGGCGACCGTGAGCGAACACGTCCACACCACGGTGTTGCTCGACGAGGCGGTCGACGCGCTCGTCACCGACCCCGAGGCCACTTACGTCGATGCCACCTTCGGTCGCGGCGGGCATGCGCGGCGCATCCTCTCGCGGCTGTCGGCACAGGGCCGGCTGATCGCCTTCGACAGGNACCCCGAAGCCGTCGCGCATGCCGCGCGCATCGACGACGCGCGTTTCTCCATCCGTCACCAGGGCTTCGGCCAGCTTGGCGAGTTGCCGCCACGCAGCGTGGCCGGCGTGCTGATGGATCTGGGTGTCAGCTCCCCACAGATCGACAGCCCCGAAAGGNGGTTTTCTTTTCGTTTCGACGGGCCGCTCGACATGCGCATGGACCCCACGCGCGGGCTGAGCGCGGCGCAATGGCTCGCCCAGGCCAGCCAGCAGCAGATTGCGGAGGTGATACGTGATTACGGCGAAGAACGGTTTGCTGTGTCGATTGCAAAGGCGCTTGTGGCTCGCCGGGAAAGCGGCCAAACCCTCAACCGAACCGCCGAACTGGCCGAGCTCGTGGCTGGCGCGGTCAAGACCCGCGAGGCCGGCCAGCATCCGGCGACCNGGACCTTTCAAGCTCTTCGGATTTTCATCAACGCCGAGCTCGAAGAACTGCAGCAAGCCCTGCAGGCGAGCCTGAGCGTGCTGCGCGCCGGCGGGCGGCTGGTGGTGATCAGTTTTCACTCGCTCGAGGACCGCATCGTCAAGCAGTTCATCGCCGCCCATTCGCGTGAGGTCTACGACCGCCGTGCCCCGTTTGCCGCGCCCAAGCCGATGGCCTTGCGCGCCCTGGAGCGGGTGCGGCCTTCGGCGGCCGAGGTCGCGGCCAACCCGCGCGCGCGCAGCGCCGTCATGCGGGTGGCGGAAAGGACCTCGGCATGACACGCCTCAACCTCGTGCTGCTGCTCGCGGTGGTCGCCAGCGCCATGTATCTGGTGCATGTGCAGTACGCCTCGCGCCACCTGTTCGTGGAACTGGAGCGGGCCCAGGCGCAGGCGCGCACGCTGGCCTCGGAGCAGCAGCGCCTGCAGGTGGAGCGGCGCGCGCAGGCCACGCCGCTGCGGGTCGAGCGCATCGCGCGCGAGCAGCTGCACATGCGCACGGCCACCCCGGCCATCACCCAGTATCTGGCCGCATCGGCGGCGCCGGCTTCGGCCGCGAGCGGGGGCGCGATGAGTCGCGGCGTGCTCTATGGCTCCAGCCCCTGCTCGCCGGGCGTACGCCGGTGTGGCGCAGCAAGCTCATCGTGGCCGCGCTGGCGCTGGGCTTCGCGGCGCTGGCCCTGCGCTCGGCCTATGTGCAGGTGTGGAACAACGACTTCTTCCTGCGCCAGGGCGAGNTCCGGTTCGCGCGCACCCTCGAGCTGCCGGCCAACCGGGGCCGCATCCTCGACCGCAACGGCCTCATCCTCGCCTCCAGCGTCGCGGCGCAGAGCATCTGGGCCATTCCCGAAGACGTGGACCGCGACCCGGCCGCGCTGCGCAAGCTCGCCAAGCTGCTCGACATGCCGCTGGCCGAACTGCAGCGCCGGCTCGCCGACGAGGACAAGACCTTCGTCTGGCTCAAGCGCCAGGTCGATGAGCCCGTGGCGCGGGAGATCGCGGCCCTGAACATCAAAGGCGTGTACCTGCGCCGCGACTACAAGCGCATGTACCCCGAGGGCGAGGCGGCCGCGCACATCGTGGGCTTCGCCAACGTGGAGAACCACGGGCAGGAGGGGGTGGAGCTTGCGTTCGACCGCGAGCTCGCGNGGCGCNCCGGCTCGCGCCGCGTGATCAGCGACCGTCTCGGCCGGGTGGTCGAGGACGTGGGCGAGCAAGTCNCCCCGGTCGACGGCCGCGACCTGCAGCTCAGCATCGACTCCAAGGTGCAGTTCTTCGCCTACCAGAAGCTGCGCGATGCGGTGACCGCCAACAAGGCCAAGGCCGGCAGCGTGGTCGTGCTCGACGCACTCACCGGCGAGGTGCTGGCGCTGGCCAACTACCCGAGCTACCAGCCCGACGCGCGGCGCAACCTCTCGGGCGAGCAGCTGCGCAACCGCGCACTCACCGACGTGTTCGAGCCCGGCTCGACCATGAAGCCCATCACCGTGGCCATGGCGCTCGAAGCCGGTCGGGTCACGCCGCAGACGCTGATCGAAACCGCCCCCGGGCGCTACNAGCATGGGGGCTTCACCATCAGCGACACCCACAACTACGGCACGCTGACGGTGGAGGGTGTGATCCAGAAGTCGAGCAACGTCGGCGCCCTCAAGATCGCCCAGCGCATGACGCCGCGCGAGATGTGGGACACCTATGTCGCCCTCGGCTATGGGCAGAAGCCCCACATCGAGTTCCCCGGCGCGGTGGCCGGCCGCCTGCGGCCGTGGAAGACCTGGAAGCCCGTGGAGCAGGCCACCATGTCCTACGGCTACGGCCTGTCGGCTTCGCTGTTCCAGATGGCTCAGTCCTACACCGCACTGGCCCGCGACGGCGAACTCATCCCCGTCACCATGCTCAAGCGGGACGCTCCGGTGCACGGGNTGCGGGTGTTTTCCCCGCAGACGGCGGCGGCCGTGCGCAAGATGCTGCAGATGGCCGCCGGCCCCGGCGGTACCGGCCAGCGCGCGCAGACCGTGGGCTACTCGGTCGGCGGCAAGTCGGGCACGGCGCGCAAGCAGGTCGGCAAAGGGTATGCGACCAACCGCTACCGCGCCTGGTTCACTGGCATGGCGCCCATCGACGAGCCACGGCTCATCGTCGGGGTGATGATCGACGAGCCCAGCAATGGCGAGTTCTACGGCGGCCTGGTGGCGGCGCCGGTGTTCAGCGAAGTGGTGCAGCAAACCCTGCGCCTCATGGCTGTGCCGCCGGACATGGCGGTCAAGCCGCAGGTGGTGGTGCAGACGGTTGAGGAGTCGTTCTGATGCGCGAGCTCGACACCCCGAGCAAGCGGTGCAATGGCTGCGCGCCCGCGGCGCGCATGCGCTGTGCAGCGACAGCCGGCAGGTTCAGCCGGGCGACGCCTTCATCGCCTGGCCGGGCGCGGCCGCCGACGCGCGGGCCTATGTGGATGCCGCGCGCCGGGCCGGTGCGGTGGCCTGCCTGGTCGAGCGCGACGGGGTGGAAGCCTTCGGCCTCGACGGCGNNAGACCTGCTGCGCTGCGCGGCCTCAAGGCCGCCACCGGCCCGATCGCATCGATCTGGCACGGGGAGCCTTCCCAGGCGCTGGACGTGGTGGCCGTGACCGGCACCAACGGCAAGACCTCGACCACCTGGTGGCTGGCGCAGGCGCTCTCANAAATGAAGCGCAATCCGACCGTTTCGTGCGGGATCATCGGGACCTTGGGCACCGGAGTGCTGCCCGACATCGTGCACAACGGCCTGACCACGCCCGACCCGGTGCTGCTCGCGCGCACGCTGCGCACGTTTGCCGATCAAGGCGTGACGGTGTGCGCGATGGAGGCTTCGTCGATCGGCATCGCCGAACACCGCCTGGACGGCACGCGCATCGCCGTCGCCGCCTTCACCAACTTCACCCGCGACCACCTGGACTACCACGGCAGCATGGATGCCTACTGGCAGGCCAAGCGCGCATTGTTCGACTGGCCCGGTCTGCGCGCCGCGGTCGTGCATGTGGACGACCCCAAGGGCCGCGAACTGGCGCACGAACTCGCAGGCCGGCTGGACCTCTGGACGGTGGGCACGGCCGACGACGCCCGACTGCAGGCGCGCGCCATCGGTTACCGCCCCACCGCGCAGGGCGAGGGCCTGGCCTTCGAGGTGTGCGAGGGCGATGACGTGCAGCCCGTGCACACCCACCTGGTGNGGGACTACAACGCCGCCAACCTGCTCGTCGTGCTCGGTTGCCTGCGGGCCCTGGGCCATCCGCTGGCTGCGGCGGCAGACGCCTGCGCCCATCTGCACGCCGTGCCGGGTCGCATGGAACGGTTCGGGGGCGACGGAGAGCCGCTGGTGGTGGTGGACTATGCGCACACGCCCGATGCGCTGGAGCAGGTGCTGCGCGCGCTGCGCTCGCTCGCCGTTGGGCGGGGCGGGCGCCTGTGGTGCGTGTTCGGCTGCGGGGGCGACCGCGATGCCGGCAAGCGTCCGCAGATGGGTGCGGTCGCCGAGCGACTCGCCGATGCCGTGGTGCTCACCAGCGACAACCCGCGGTCGGAGCCACCGGAGGGCATCCTCGCGCAGATTCGCGCCGGCATGACGCAGCCACCGCGGCTCATCGAGAGCGACCGGGCCCGCGCCATCACCGAAGTCGTCTCGCGGCAAGCCGCCGTGGCCGACGTGGTGCTGCTCGCCGGCAAGGGGCATGAGGACTACCAGGAGATCGCCGGCGTGAAACGCCCGTTTNCAGACCGCGCGCACGCGCTGGCCGCGCTGGCACAGCGCGAATCCACCACCCAGGAGCAGCCATGCGCGCGGNCGATGATGAGCCTGCAGCAGGCGCACACCTGGATACCCGGCAGCCGCCTGGTGGGCGACGCCGCGGTGNCGCCGCTGCGCGTGCACACCGACACGCGCACCCTGGCCGCGGGTGACCTGTTCGTGGCCCTGCGCGGGGAGCGCTTCGACGGCGCGGACTACCTCGTGCAGGCGCGCGAGGCTGGCGCCGTGGCTGCTGTCTGCGAAGCCGCCGCCGAGGCGCGGCTGGCGGCCAGCGGCCTGCCCGGACTGCTCGTGCCCGACGCGCGGCGCGCGCTGGCCCAGTTGGCGGCGNCCTGGCGCGCGCAGTTCGAGCTGCCGCTGATCGCGGTGACCGGCAGCAACGGCAAGACCACGGTGACGCAGATGATCGCCGCCATCCTGCGGGCCTGGCAGGGCGAGGCTGCGCTGGCCACGCAGGGCAATCTCAACAACGACATCGGCGTGCCGCTGACCGTGCTGCGCCTGCGCACCGGGCACCGCGCCGCGGTCGTCGAACTCGGCATGAACCACCCCGGCGAGATCGCCCAGCTCGCGGCCATCGCGCAGCCCACGGTGGCGCTGGTGAACAACGCCCAGCGCGAGCACCTGGAATTCATGGGCAGCGTCGAAGCGGTGGCGCGCGAGAACGGCAGCGTCATCGACGCGCTGCGTGCGGACGGCACCGCCGTCATCCCCGCTGACGATGCCTACACCGCGCTGTGGCAGGCCGCGGCGGGCGCCCGCCGCGTTCTGCGCTTCACCNGACGCCGAGGGGTGGAAGCCGACGTGAGCGCCCAGGCCGACTGGCGCGAAGATGCCTGGGCCGTGGCTCTGCGCACGCCGGCCGGCCGCACCGCCCTGACCCTGCACATGGCGGGCCGCCACAACGTGCGCAACGCGGCCGCGGCGGCGGCCTGCGCCCTGGCGGCAGGTGCGCCGCTCGAGGCGGTGCACTCGGGGCTCGAAGCCTTCGAGCCGGTCAAGGGCCGTTCGCGGGTGCATGTGCTGCGCGAAGGCGCGCAGCCCCTGACGCTCGTCGACGACAGCTACAACGCCAACCCCGATTCGGCGCGCGCGGCCATTGCCATGCTCGCCGCCTTGCCGGCGCCACGCCTCCTGGTGCTCGGCGACATGGGCGAAGTGGGCGACCAGGGCCCTGCCTTCCATGCCGAGGCGCTGGCGCTGGCCCGGGCCAGCGGCATCGAGCATGTGCACGTGCTCGGTCCGCAGTGCGTGCGCGCGGCGCAGGCGCAGGACGGCGTCGTCGCCCACGCCGACATCGACAGCCTGCTCGCGGCGGTGACGGGCCTGCGGACACAGGTGCGCAGCCTGCTCGTCAAGGGCTCGCGCTTCATGCGCATGGAGCGGGTGGTGGAGGCCGTGCTCACCGCGGCGCCACGCCCGACGCCATCAGGAGACAACCATGTTGCTTAGCCTGGCCCAGTGGCTGCAGGCCACCTCGCCGGAATTCAGCTTCCTGCGGGTGTTCCAGTACCTGACCTTCCGCGCCGTCATGGCCGCGCTCACGGCGCTGCTCATCGGCCTGCTGGCCGGCCCGGCCGTCATCCGGCGGCTCACGGCGCTCAAGATCGGCCAGCCCATTCGCGGCTACGGCATGCAGACGCACCTGGCCAAGAGCGGCACCCCACCATGGGCGGCGTGCTGGTGCTGCTGGCGATTGCCGTGGCCACGCTGCTGTGGATGGACCTGAGCAACCGCTTCGTCTGGATCGTGCTGCTGGTCACGCTGGGCTTCGGTGCCATCGGCTGGGTGGACGACTGGCGCAAGGTGGTGCGCAAGGATCCGGAGGGCATGCGCTCGCGGGAGAAGTATTTCTGGCAGTCGGTCATCGGGCTGGTGGCCGCGCTGTACCTGGTGTTCAGCATCTCGGAGAACTCCAACCAGCGGGTGCTCGAACTCTTCATCAGCTGGGTGCAGTCGGGCTTCGACGTGAGCCTGCCGCCCAAGGCCGGCCTGCTGGTGCCCTTCTTCAAGGAGGTGAGCTATCCGCTGGGCGTGCTCGGCTTCGTGGTGCTGAGCTACCTCGTCATCGTCGGCTCGAGCAACGCGGTCAACCTCACCGACGGGCTCGACGGACTGGCCATCATGCCGGTGGTGATGGTGGGCGCGGCGCTGGGCGTGTTCGCCTATGTGTCGGGCAACGTGGTGTTCGCCCGCTACCTGTTCATTCCGCACATTGCCGGCGCGGGCGAACTGCTGGTGTTCTGTGCCGCGATGAGCGGTGCGGGGCTGGCGTTCCTGTGGTTCAACGCGCACCCGGCGCAGGTGTTCATGGGTGACGTGGGTGCGCTGGCGCTGGGCGCGGCGCTGGGCACGGTGGCGGTCATCGTGCGGCAGGAAATCGTGCTGGCGGTCATGGGCGGCGTGTTCGTCGCCGAGGCCCTGTCGGTCATGGTGCAGGTGCTGTGGTTCAAGTACACGCGCCGGCGCTTTGGCGAGGGCCGGCGCCTGCTGCTGATGGCGCCGCTGCACCACCACTTCGAGAAAAAGGCTGGAAGGAGACGCAGGTCGTCGTGCGCTTCTGGATCATCACCATGTTGCTGTGCCTCGTGGGCCTGTCCACGCTCAAGCTGCGCTGAAACCCACCATGCAAGAGATCGCGAACCGTCGTGTGCTGATTCTGGGCCTGGGTGCGTCCGGGCTGGCGATGGCGCGCTGGTGCGCCCGCGCCGGCGCCCAGGTCACGGTGGCCGACACGCGCGAGACGCCGCCACAGGCGGCCACGCTGGCGCAGGAATGGCCCGCCGTGCAGGTGCGCACCGGCGCGCTGGACGCGGCGCTGGTCGAGTCCGTCGGGCCCGAGGCGCTGTTGCTGAGCCCGGGGCTCTCCCCGCGGAGACCGCCGCCGCGCGCGAGGCGGCCAAAGCCTGCGGTGCCTGGATTGGTGGCGAGCTCGCGCTGTTTGCGCAAGGGCTGCACGCCCTGCGAGCCGAGCAAGGCTATGCGCCGCAGGTGCTGGCGATCACCGGCACCAACGGCAAGACCACGGTCACGGCGCTGACCGGGGAACTGGTGGCGCGCTGCGGCAAGCGGGTGGCCGTGGCCGGCAACATCGGCCCCACGCTGCTCGACACCCTGGCCGCACGCTGCGACGCCGATGATCTGCCCCAGGTCTGGGTGCTGGAACTCTCGAGCTTCCAGCTGGAGCACCGGGCGCGTTCGAGCCGACCGCGGCCACCGTGCTGAACCTCACCCAGGACCACCTCGACTGGCACGGGTCGATGGCCGCCTATGCAGCGGCCAAGGCGCGGATCTTCGGCCAGGACGCCGCGATGATCCTCAACCGGGACGACCCGCTGGTGTGGGCCATGGCCCCAGCCGATCCCCGCCCAAGGGCGCGCCGGCGCGGCGGGTGGTGGCGTTCGGTGGCGGCCTGCCCGCGCGCGCCGGGGACTGGGGACTGGAGACGGTGCATGGCATGACCTGGCTGGTCCGTGCCCAGCCGGCGGACGACCTGCCCCGGGCCCGTCGCGCGCCGCGGCCGAGGAGCCGCCGCTGCTGCAGCGCCTCATGCCGGCCGACGCGCTGCGCATTCGCGGGCGGCACAACGCGCTCAACGCGCTGGCGGCGCTGGCGCTGGCGACCGAGGCCGGCTGCCCGCTGGCGCCCATGCTGCATGGCCTGCGCGAGTACCGCGGCGAGCCGCACCGCGTCGAGACGGTGGCGGTGGTGCGCGACGTGGAATTCATCGACGACAGCAAGGGCACCAACGTGGGTGCCACGGTGGCGGCGGTCAACGGCCTCGGCGGGGAGCGCAAGCTGGTGCTCATCCTCGGCGGCGTGGGCAAAGGGCAGGATTTCTCGCCGCTGGCCGAGCCGCTGGCGCGCCACGCGCGCGCGGTGGTGCTGATCGGGCGCGATGCGCCGCTGATTCGCACCGCGCTCGAGCCTGCGGGGTTGACGCCGGTCGATGCGGCCTCGATGGCCGATGCCGTGGCGCGGGCGTCGGCGCTGGCGCAGNCCGGGGATGCGGTGCTGATGTCGCCGGCCTGCGCGAGCTTCGACATGTTCCGCGACTACGGCCACCGCGCCGAAGTCTTCCGCGAAGCGGTCGCGGCCCTGGCCGAGGACGCCGGCCTGAGCCTGGAGGGCACGCCATGAGCGCCAGTGACGCACTGGCGGGCGGCTGGCTGGCGCGGCTGCGCGAGCGTGTGGCCGCCTGGCGCGCGGAGGGCGCACTGCCGGTGCGTGGACCCGCTGCGCGGTGCGGCGCCCGCGCAGGCGCACCTGGGCGCCATCGACCAGCCCCTGCTGTGGGTGACGGTGGCCTTGCTGGCCTGGGGGCTGGTGATGGTGTATTCCGCATCGGTTGCCATGCCCGACAACCCCAAGTTCGCCAACTATGCGCACACCCATTTCCTGATGCGTCATCTGGTGTCGCTGGTGCTGGGTTTTGCGGTGGCGCTGCTGGCCTACCAGGTGCCCATGGCGCGCTGGGAGAAGGCCGCGCCGTGGATCTTCGTGCTGGCCATCCTGCTGCTGGTGGCGGTGCTCATCCCCTTTGTCGGTCGCGGGGTCAATGGCGCGCGGCGCTGGATTTCGCTGGGCATCATGAACTTCCAGCCTTCGGAGCTGGCCAAGCTCGCCATCGTGCTCTATGCGGCGGGCTACATGGTGCGGCGCATGGAGGTCAAGGAGCGCTTCTTCCGCGCGGTGCTGCCCATGGGGGCGGCGGTGGCATTTNTGGGGATGCTGCTGCTGGCCGAACCCGACATGGGCGCGTTCCTGGTGATCGCCGTCATCGCCATGGGCATTCTGTTCCTGGGCGGGGTGAATGCGCGCATGTTCTTCCTGATCGCGGCCATTCTGCTGGTGGCCTTCGGGCTGATGATTGCGCTGTCCGACTGGCGGCGCGAGCGCATCTTCGCCTACCTCGACCCCTGGAGCGAGAAGCATGCACTGGGCAAGGGCTACCAGCTCTCGCATGCGCTGATCGCCATCGGGCGCGGCGAGGTGTTCGGCGTGGGGCTGGGCGGCAGCGTGGAAAAGCTGAACTGGCTGCCCGAGGCCCATACCGACTTTCTGCTCGCCGTCATCGGCGAGGAGTTCGGCCTGCTCGGCGTGCTCACGCTCATCGTGATGTTCTTCTGGCTCACGCGCCGCATCATGCACATCGGCCGCCAGGCCATCGCGCTCGACCGGGTGTTCTCCGGGCTGGTGGCGCAAGGCATCGGGCTGTGGGTCGGTTTCCAGTCCTTCATCAACATGNGGGTGAACCTCGGCGCGCTGCCGACCAAGGGGCTGACCCTGCCGTTCATGAGCTACGGCGGCTCGGCCATCCTGATGGGCATGGTGGCCATCGCCATCGTCCTGCGGGTCGATGCCGAGAATCGCATGCTGATGCGCGGAGNNGGCGGGTATGAGCGTGCCGGGCGCAACCCCACCCCTCGCTGCGCGCTGGTGATGGCGGGCGGAACCGGCGGCCACATCTTCCCGGGGCTGGCGGTGGCGCAGGCGCTGCGCGAGCGCGGCTGGCGCGTGCACTGGCTGGGCGCGCCCGACAGCATGGAGAGCCGGCTGGTGCCGCCGCAGGGCTTCGCCTTCGAGCCGGTGGCCTTCGGCGGCGTGCGCGGCAAAGGCCTGAAGACGCTGGTGCTGCTGCCGCTCAAGCTGCTGCGGGCGTTCTGGCAAAGCCTGGCCGTGGTGCGCCGTGTGCGGCCCGACGTGCTGGTGGGGCTGGGTGGCTACATCACCTTCCCTGGCGGCCTGATGGGCGTGGCCGCGGGCAAGCCGCTGGTGCTGCACGAGCAGAACTCGGTCGCCGGACTGGCCAACAAGGTGCTGGCGGGTGTGGCCGATGCGGTGTTCACCGCCTTCCCCGACGTCCTCAAGGGCGCGCGCTGGGTGGGCAACCCGCTGCGCCCGGCCTTTCTTCAGCAGGCCGCGCCGGCCGAGCGTTTCGCCGGCCGCGAGGGGCCGCTGCGCGTGCTGGTGGTGGGCGGCAGCCTGGGTGCCAAGGCGCTCAACGAAGCCGTGCCGCAGGCGCTGGCCCTGTTGCCCGAGGCGGCGCGGCCGCAGGTGACGCACCAGAGCGGCGCCGCGCAGATCGAGGCGCTGCGCGCCAATTACGCCGCCGCCGGCGTGCAGGCCACGCTCACGCCCTTCATCGAGGACACGGCGCGTGCGTTTGCCGAGGCCGACCTCGTCATCGCCCGTGCCGGCGCGAGCACGGTGACCGAACTCGCCGCCGTGGGCGCGGCCGCGCTGTTCGTGCCGTTTCCGCACGCGGTGGACGACCACCAGACCACCAACGCGCGCTTTCTCGCCGACGCGGGCGGCGCCTGGCTCCTGCCGCAAAGCCAGTGCACGCCGCAGGCGCTGGCGGCCTTTGTGCAGGGCGTGGACCGCGCCGAACTGCTGCGCCGCGCCGAGCGCGCCCATGCGCTGCGGCAGACCGAGGCCACGCAAGCCGTGGTCGCGGCCTGCGAGGCCTTGACCGAAAAGAACAGACCATGAAACACGCGATCCGTCACATTCACTTCGTCGGCATCGGCGGCTCGGGCATGAGCGGCATTGCCGAGGTGCTGCACAACCTGGGTTACGTCATCTCGGGCTCGGGCCTGGCCGACAGCGCCACGCTGCGCCGCCTTGGGGCCCTGGGTATTCGCTGCTTCGTCGGCCATGCTGCAGCCCATGTCGAGGGCGCTGACGCGGTGGTCACGTCCACCGCGGTGAAGCCCGACAACCCCGAGGTGCTCGCCGCCCGCGCGAAGAAGATTCCGGTGGTGCCGCGGGCGCTGATGCTGGCCGAGCTGATGCGGCTCAAGCAAGGCATTGCCATCGCCGGCACGCACGGCAAGACGACGACGACCAGCCTCGTGGCCAGCGTGCTGGCCGAAGGGGGCTCGACCCCACCTTCGTCATCGGCGGGCGGCTCAACAACGCCGGGGCGAATGCGCGGCTGGGGCAGGGCGAGTACATCGTCGTGGAGGCCGACGAGTCCGACGCCTCCTTCCTCAACCTCATGCCGGTGATGGCGGTGGTGACCAACATCGACGCCGACCACATGGAGACCTACGGCCACGACTTCGCGCGCCTGCAAGCCGCCTTCGTGGATTTCCTGCACCGCATGCCGTTCTATGGCACGGCGGTGCTGTGCATCGACGACCCGGCGGTGCGCGCCATCTTTCCGCGCGTGACCTGCCCGGTGACGAGCTATGGCTTCTCCGAGGACGCCCAGGTGCGCGCCGTCAACGTGCGGGCGGTGGGCGCGCAGATGCATTTCACCGTGCAGCGGCGCAACGGCGTGACCCTGCCCGACCTCGACGTGGAGCTCAACCTCGCCGGCGAACACAACGTGCGCAATGCGCTGGCTGCGATCGCCATCGCCGTGGAACTCGACGTGAGCGACGCCGCCGTGCTGCAGGCGCTGCGCCAGTTCAAGGGCGTGGGCCGGCGCTTCCAGCGCTACGGCGAACTGCCCGCGGCCGACGGCGGGCGCTTCACGCTGATCGACGACTATGGCCACCACCCCGCCGAGATGGCGGCCACGCTGGCCGCGGCGCGCGGCGCGTTCCCGGGCCGGCGGCTGGTGCTGGCGTTCCAGCCGCACCGCTACACCCGCACCCGCGACTGCTTCGAGGACTTCGTGCGCGTGCTCGGCAGCGCCGACCGGGTGCTGCTCACCGAGGTCTATGCCGCCGGCGAGGCGCCATCGTCGCCGCCGATGCGCGCAGCCTGGCGCGCGCGCTGCGTGTGGGCGCGCAGGTGGAGCCGGTGTTCGTGGAGGCGGTGGGCGAACTGCCGAGGGTCATCGCCGAGCAGTCGCGCGACGGCGACGTGGTGCTGTGCATGGGCGCGGGCTCGATCGGGGCGGTGTGCGCCCAGGTGGTCGAAATGCTTCAAAAACAAGAGCAAAAGGTGACCGGATGACGCTGGGGTACCGAGGAAAAACCTCCGAACTGGGCAAAGTGGCCGTGCTGATGGGCGGCCGCTCGGCCGAACGCGAGATCTCGCTGCTCTCGGGCACCGGTGTGCTGCAGGCGCTGCGTGCACGCGGCGTGGACGCCCACGCCTTCGACCCGGCCGAGCGCGAACTCTGCGCGCTGCGCCACGAAGGCTTCGACCGCTGCTTCATCGCGCTGCACGGCCGCTGGGGCGAGGACGGCGCGGTGCAGGGCGCGCTCGAACTGCTGGGCATTCCCTACACCGGCTCGGGCGTAATGGCTTCGGCGGTGGCCATGGACAAGGTCATGACCAAGCGCATCTGGCAGGCCGAGNGGCTGCCCACGCCGCGCTACGTCTGGCTTGGCGCGCACGACCAGGGCGCCGAGCGCGTGCGCACCGTGCCCGACGAGCTCGGCCTGCCGCTGATCGTCAAGCCGCCGCGCGAGGGTTCGTCGCTGGGTGTGAGCAAGGTGCGCGGCTATTCGCAGATGCAGGAGGCGGTGGCGCTGTCGGCGCGCTACGACGCCGACGTGTTGTGCGAGGAGTTCATCGACGGCGAGGAGGTCACCTGCGCCGTGCTGGGCACCGGCGCCGAGGCGCAGGCGCTGCCGGTGATTCGCATCGTCGCGCCCGAGGGCGCCTACGACTACCAGAACAAGTACTTCACCGACGTGGTGCGCTACCAGTGCCCCAGCGGCCTTGCGGATGCCGAGGAGCGCGAGATCCAGCGCATCGTGCTGGCCGCCTACCGCACCCTGGGTTGCCGCGGCTGGGGCCGCGCCGACCTGATGATCCGCGCCAGCGACCGCAAGCCCTTCCTGCTGGAGATGAACACCTCGCCCGGCATGACCGGCCACTCGCTCGTGCCCATGGCCGCCCGCGCGGCGGGGCTGGCGTATGAGGACCTGTGCGTGCAGGTGCTCGCCGCCGCCACGCTGGACAACCGCCGCCCACCGGAGCCGTCTGATGCAGAACCTGCCGCAGCCGCTCGACGTCCGGCTCATGAACCTCACCGCCACGGTGTTGTTCATGGCCGTGCTCGCGGCTGCGCTGCTGGCGTTTGCCGGCTGGGCGATGCGCCACCCGGTGTTCGCCATCCGCGCCATCGTCGTCGACGGCGAGGTGCACCACAACAACGCCGCCACCCTGCGCGCCAACGTGCTGCCGCGCCTCTCGGGCAACTTCTTCACCCTTGACCTGGCGCGGGTGCGCGACGCCTTCGAGGCCGTGCCCTGGGTGCGCCGCGCCGTCGTGCGCCGCGAGTTCCCGACCNGGCTGCACGTCACGCTCGAAGAACACCAGGCGATTGCGCTGTGGTCGCGCGAGGACGAAGACGCCGAGGCCCGCCTGGTGGACCGCGACGGCACCGTGTTCGAGGCCAACCTCGGCGACCCAGAGAGCGACCTGCCGCGCCTGTGGGCGCCGAATGCGCAGGCCTCCGAGGTGCTGGCCACCTACCGGCGGCTTGCGCCGATGTTCGCGCGGCTCGACGCCACGCTCGACGCGCTCGAACTGACCGAGCGCGCGAACTGGCGCGCCGCGCTCGACAGCGGCGCGCAGATCGAACTCGGCCGCGGCAGCGCGACGAGGNTGGTGCAGCGCACGGCGCGCTTCATCGACACCGTGGCGCAGGCCGCCGCGCGTTATGGCCGCGCCGCCGATGCCATCGAGTCGGCCGATCTGCGCTACCCCAATGCCTATGCCTTGCGCCTGCGGGGCGTGAGCACCGTGGCCGCCGCACCGGGCTCGCCATCGGCCCGACCCGCGGCGCCGCGCACAGCGCCGGCCGGCACGCCGCCGCACCGCACGGCACCCCAGGATCGAAGGAACGGATAAGCACCATGGCCAAGGAATACAAGGATCTCGTCGTCGGGCTCGACATCGGCACCGCCAAGGTGATGGTGGTGGTGGGCGAGGTGCTCGCCGGTGGCGAACTCAAGCTCGCCGGACTCGGCGTGGCGCCGAGCCACGGCTTGAAGCGCGGCGCGGTGGTCAACATCGAGGCCACCGTGCAAAGCATTCAGCAGGCACTCAAGGAGGCCGAGCTGATGGCCGACTGCAGCATCACCCGCGTGCTCACCGGCATCACCGGCAGCCACATCCGCGGCATGAACTCCAGCGGCATGGTGGCCATCAAGGACCGCGAGGTCACCGCCACCGACGTGGCCCGCGTCATGGAGACCGCCAAGGCGGTGAACATCTCGACCGACCAGCGCCTGCTGCTGGTGGAGCCGCAGGAGTTCGTCATCGACGGGCAGGACGTGAAGGAGCCCATCGGCATGAGCGGCATCCGGCTCGAGGCCAAGGTGCACATCGTCACCGGTGCCCAGAGCGCGGCCGAGAACATCCTCAAATGCGTGCGCCGCTGCGGGCTGGAGGTGGAGCAGCTGCTGCTCAACCCGCTGGCCTCGAGCCAGGCGGTGCTCACCGCGGATGAGCGCGAGCTCGGCGTGGCCTGCGTGGACATCGGCGCGGGCACGACCGACGTGGCCATCTTCTCCGGCGGCTCCATCCGCCACACCGCGGTGATTCCGATCGCCGGCGACCTCATCACCAGCGACATCGCCATGGCGCTGCGCACGCCCACGCGCGACGCCGAAGACATCAAGGTCGAAGCCGGCTGCGCCAAGCAGCTGCTGGCCGACCCGGAGCAGCAGGTCGAGGTGCCTGGCCTGGGCGACCGCGGCCCGCGCATGCTCAGCCGCCAGGCGCTGGCCGGCGTGATCGAGCCGCGCGTGGAAGAGATCTTCTCGCTGGTGCAGCAGGTCATCCGCGCCTCGGGCTTCGAGGAGGTGCTGTCCTCGGGCATCGTGCTCACCGGCGGCGCCAGCGTCATGCCCGGCATGGTCGAACTGGGCGAGGACATCTTCCTCAAGCCCGTGCGCCGCGGCGTGCCGCACTACGCCAGCGCCCTGGCCGACATGGTGGCCCAGCCGCGCTGCGCCACCGTCATGGGCCTGATGGAGGAGGCGCGCCTGTCGCGCCTGCGTGGCCTCAAGGTGGCGCGGCAGGCGGGCTCGATGAAGACGGCCTTCGGCCGCCTCAAGGATTTCATCGTGGGGAACTTCTGACCATGCAGCACGCGCGCATTGCGCACCGCGCCCGCGGCAGCCCCGCACCCGAATGCGAGGGCCGTGGGGCAGCGATGGCACCACGGCTCAACCAAGAGGTTTCCAGCGTGTTCGTTTTCAGGTTTTCAACAGTTCAGCAGCAAGGAGCGCATCATGAGCATCGAAATGATCGAAGTCGAAGAGTTCAACCAAGGCACGCAGATCAAGGTCATCGGTGTCGGCGGCGGCGGCGGCAACGCCGTGGAGCACATGATCGAGCGCGCCGTCGGCGGCGTGGAGTTCATCTGCGCCAACACCGACGCGCAGGCGCTGACCCGCAGCAGCGCGCACCGCACCATCCAGCTCGGCACCAGCGGCCTGGGCGCGGGCAGCAAGCCTGACAAGGGCCGCGAAGCCGCCGAGGCGGCCGAGGACGACATCCGCGCCGCCATTGCCGGCGCGCACATGCTGTTCATCACCGCCGGCATGGGCGGGNGTACCGGCACCGGCGCGGCGCCGGTGATCGCGCGCATCGCCAAGGAAATGGGCATCCTCACCGTGGGCGTGGTCACCAAGCCCTTCGACTGGGAAGGCGGCCGCCGCATGACCAACGCCGACCAGGGCCTGGCCGAACTGGAGGCGAACGTCGATTCGCTCATCGTCGTGCTCAACGAGAAGCTGCTCGAGGTGCTGGGCGACGACATCACCCAGGACGAAGCCTTTGCCCATGCCAACGACGTGCTCAAGAACGCCGTGGGCGGCATTGCGGAAATCATCAACGTGCCCGGCCATGTGAACGTGGACTTCGAGGACGTGCGCACCGTCATGGGCGAGCCCGGCAAGGCCATGATGGGCACCGCTGTGGCCAGCGGCCCGGACCGCGCGCGCATCGCCGCCGAGCAGGCCGTGGCCTGCCCGCTGCTCGAGGGCATCGACCTCTCCGGCGCCAAGGGCGTGCTGGTGCTGATCACCGCGGCCAAGGGCAGCCTCAAGCTCTCCGAGTCGAAGCTGGCGATGAACACCATCCGCGCCTACGCTTCGCCGGATGCGCACGTGATCTACGGCACCGCGTACGACGATTCGCTGGGCGAGGACATCCGCGTCACCGTCGTGGCCACCGGCCTCTCGCGCCAGGGCGCGCGCCGCAACGCGCCGCCGCTGCAGGTGCTGCGTACCGGCACCGACAACCAGCCGGTGGCACCGGCCGGTGCCGTGCCGCAAGGCCTGGGCATCGCCGCCACCNCCGACTATGGCGATCTGCGCAGCCCCGCGGTGTGGCGCCAGCCCAACCGCACCCAGGCCGCGCAGCGGNTGGACGCGCTGGCCTCGGGCGGCATGGACGACATCGAAATTCCCGCATTCCTGCGCAAACAGGCGGACTGACGGAGAATCCGCGCATGCTTGCTCAACACACGCTCAAAGCGCTCACCCGTGCGGTGGGCGTGGGCCTGCACAGCGGGCAGCGTGTGGAGCTCACGCTGCGCCCGGCGCCGGCCGACACCGGCATCGTCTTCCGGCGCGTGGATTTGCCCGAGCCGGTGGACATTCCGGTGTCCGCCGAGGCCGTGACCGACACCCGGCTGGCCTCCACCATCTCCAACGCGGGGGCGCGGGTGCACACGGTCGAGCATCTGATGTCGGCTTGTGCCGGCCTGGGGGTGGACAACCTCTACATCGACATCACTGCCGAAGAGGTGCCCATCCTCGACGGATCGGCCTCATCCTTCGTCTACCTGCTGCAAAGTGCCGGCATCGTCGCGCAGAACGCGCCGCGCCGCTTCATCCGCGTGAAGCAGCCGGTGGAGGTGCGCGAGGGTGAGGGCGCCGGTGTCAAGTGGGCGCGGCTCGCGCCGTACGACGGCTATCGGCTCAGCTTCGAGATCGAGTTCGACCACCCGGCCGTGGACGCCACCGGCCAACGCGTGGTGTTCGACCTCGGCGAGGGTTCCTACGCCCGCGACATCGCCCGCGCGCGCACCTTCGGCTTCACCCGCGACGTGGAGGCGCTGCGTGCCAACGGCCTGGCGCTGGGTGGCGGGCTGGACAACGCCATCGTCATGGACGATTACAAGGTGCTCAACAACGACGGCCTGCGCTACGACGACGAGTTCGTCAAGCACAAGATCCTCGACGCCATGGGCGATCTCTACCTCATCGGCAAGCCGCTGCTGGCCGAATACAGCGCCTTCCGCTCCGGCCATGCGCTCAACAACCGGCTGCTGCGCGTGCTGCTGGCCCAGCCCGAGGCTGGGAACTCGTGAGCTTCGAGAACGAGCGCCTCGCCCGCGCGGCTTCACCCGGCCGGCGCTGGCCTGGTAGCCCCGCGACCCTTCGGCTGCCTTACGCCCGCACCCCAGCGGCCCCCACGCGATGCTGCTGTTTCGCTGGACGATGATGCTTCTGCTGCTGGCAGCCGGGGTGTCGTTCGTGTTCTACATCGGCACCGGTGACGCCCGGTTTCGCCGCTTCGGCCTGCGGCTGCTGAAATGGACGGTGATTGCGGCGCTGGCGTTCTTCGGGGTGCTGATTCTGGAGCGGCTGGCGTAGGGGCGCGGGTGGCGGGCCGGGGTGCCCCAGCAATGGAGCGGGGCACAAGGCCAAGG
Organism: Burkholderiaceae bacterium; assembly: GCA_013693755.1. Taxonomy (GTDB): domain Bacteria; phylum Pseudomonadota; class Gammaproteobacteria; order Burkholderiales; family Burkholderiaceae_C; genus Tibeticola. The sequence goes on along the minus strand of CP059256.1, from coordinate 825,672 downwards.
CCATGAGGGCCGGAGCGCGATGTGTCGAGGTTTTGGCGGGCGGCATTGGTGACGTTGTCGAAACGGCGTCAGGCCACCCCGCGCGGCCGACCCAAACGAAAGCGCCCGTTGCCAACCCTGCCGCGCGATGGCGCGCTCCGCAGCGCCAACCCCGCACCTCACCTCACCTTACCTTACCTTACCTTACCGCACCCTCCGCCCCGGTACATCCCGCTCGTGCTGCGCTGCAAAGTCGCGCCGGCGCCGATGCGGGCGAGGGAGGCGCCGGCGTGGGCGTGGGTGATGGCCAGGCCCAGGGCGTCGGCGGCGTCCTGGCGGGGCAGGGCCGGCAGGGTGAGCAGGCGGCGCACCATTTCCTGGATCTGCGCCTTGGCGGCATGGCCGTGGCCGGTGATGGCGCGCTTCATCTGCAGCGCTGAATACTCGGCCACCGGCAGGTCGCAGGCCACCAGCGCCGTCACGCAGGCGCCGCGGGCCTGGCCCAGCAGCAGGGTGGCCTGCGGGTTGACGTTGACGAAGACGATTTCGACGGCCGCGCAGTCGGGCGTGTAGCGCGCGTGGAGTTCGCGGATGCCGTCGAACAACAGCTTGAGCCGCGCGGGCAGGTCGCCTTGCGCGGCCGCGTCGGTCTTGATGACGCCGCTGGCCACGTAGTGCAGCTGCGCGCCCTCGGCATCGACCACGCCGAAGCCCGTCACGCGCAAGCCAGGGTCGATGCCGAGAATTCTCATGACTTCAAAAATATAGCAGAACCTGACCGGTTGACGCTGGGGTCTGGCCCAATAAACTCAAAAATGCACAAGCACAGGCCGTCTGGAGCAGGTTCGGGGCCCGTCTGGGTGCCCTCACGCCCCGAAATACCAGCGCACCGAGTGGAAGAACACCGGCGCGGCAAAGCCCAGGGCATCCACGCGGTCGAGCAGGCCGCTCGCGCCGGTCACTGCGCGGCCCTCGGTGCCCCAGCTCGGCACGCCGCGGTCGCGCTTGAGGGCTTTCATCACCAGATGACCGAAGGACCCGGCCACGCACGCGATCAGGGCCATGGCCAGCGCCTGCCCCGGTTTGAACGGCGTGATGCCCGCGAGCAGCGCGCCGGTGAGCGAGCCCGCGGCCACGCCGATGCCCCAGCTGCGCCAGTTGAAACTCTGGCTGATCTGCGGCGCACGCGGCGGCCGCGGCCAGCGCCGGCTCGCCAGATGCTGCGCCAGCATGCCGGTCTGCACCACCGCGGCGAGGAAGAACACCAGGAAGGCGTTGCGCCCCTCCCAGTGCGCAAAGCGCAGCAACAGCAGCGCCGGCACATGGCTCATGCCGTAGACGCAGACCATGATGCCCCACTGCAGCTTGGCGTTGCGTTCCAGGAACCGCTGCGGGTCGTTGGCCAGCGCGCTCACCACCGGCAGCGCAAGGAACACGTACACCGGAATGAACACGGTGAACAGCTCGAAATGCCGCGTGGCCACCAGCACATACTGCAGCGGCAGCACCACGAAGAAGGCCAGCACCAGGCTGCGGTGGTCGCCGCGGCGCGTGGGCGAGAGGGTGACGAACTCGCGCAGCGCGAAGAACGACACCAGCGCGAACAGCACCGTGGCCGCGCGCTCGCCCAGCACCCAGGCGAGCCAGAACACCGACACCATCGCCCAGGTGGTGCGCAGCAGCCGGCGCGCCGAGCGCAGCCGCTCGGCCGCGGCCTCGCCCTCGGGCGTGTCGGGGCGCTCGCGCAAGGACAGCAGCAGCGCCGCCACCGAAGCCAGCCCCAGCAGCCCGAACACCAGAATGAACAACGCGCCGACCTGCTGGTCGGGGCTGAGGCTGCGGAAGAACTGGTTCACGGGGTCACACCTCCCGCAGGGCCAGTACCGCCTCGCGCGCGCGGGCGAGGAAGGCGTGGCGGTCNTCGCCGGGCTCGACCCGGATCGGCGCACCGAAGCTCACCGAGCACAGCACCGGCACCGGCACCACCTCGCCCTTGGGCATGAGGCGCTGCACGTTGGCAATCCAGGCCGGCACCAGCACCACGTCGGGGAACTTCAGCGCCAGGTTGTACAGCCCGGCCTTGAACGGCTGCGGCTCCTCGCCGTGCCCGCGCGTGCCCTCGGGGAACAGGATCAGCGAGTCTCCGTTCTCCAGCGCCTGGATCAGCGGCGCCAGCGGGTCTTCGTCGCCGCGGCGCTCGCGCTCCACATAGACGGCATGAAACACCTCGGTGGTGATCCACTGCCGAAAGCGCGTCTTCGTCCAGTAGTCGCGCGCGGCAATCGGCCGGGTGATGGCGCGCAGCTCCGCCGGCAGCGCCGCNCAGATCATCACCAGATCGGCATGGCTCTGGTGGTTGGCAAAGTAAATGCGCTGCTCGGCCTTGGGCGGACACCCCACCCAACGCGCCTGCGCCCCGGTGAGCAGGCGCACCAGGGCAAGCAGCAACAGACCCGTGAGCTTGGCGAGCATGGGGGATGATAGGGGCGAGCTCGCTCAGCGCACGCCGGCGTCCGTCTGCGAGGCCTGCGTGCAGTCGTGGCGCGTGAGTTCCACCCGCCAGCGCCGTTGCCCGTAGCCGGGAAACCAGCGCTGCTTGAGGGCCTGGCCGCCATCTTCCACCAGCCGCGCGCCGCCCTGCGCAGGCAGTGCGCGTCCAGCCAGGCGGTGACGCGCTGGTCGTCGTCCATGCGGTGCTGCACGCCCACGACGTGGCGCACATCTGGCGCGCCACGAAGAAAATCCAGCGAGCCGATGGGGGTCTCGAAGTACGACCGCACCCGCTCCCCCTGTGCGTAGCCCGGCATCCGTGCCGCGGGGATGACGGGTCATCCTGCATCAGCGCCTGGTGCAGTTCGAAGGAAAATGGCCGGCTGTTGGTGAGCACCACCGCCCCTGCGCGCACCGCGGGGCTGTCTGTGCGGCCAGCTCCCGCCAGGGCTCGACGAAATGCATCGCCGCGTAGTGCGCGCGGGTGAGCGTGCCCAGCCAGCCCAGCGCCCCGATGACCAGCAGCGCCAGGGCCAGCCCCTGCCGCTGGCGCGGCGGCGCGCAGACCAGCGCCGTGCCCAGCGACAGCACCACCCAGGGCATGAGGATGAGCAGGCGCTTGGTGTTGAGCGCGCCCAGCACCGCCAGGAGCAGGAACAGCACGGCCGCGTCAAGCGCGAGCCGGCGCGCCAGCGGCGCCGCATGCCGCCACGCCAGCGCCAGCGAGGCCGCCACCGCCACGCCCACGGGCAGGCTCCAGCGCCAGTACCACGGGGCCACGGCCTCGCTGGCAAACAGCACGAACAGGTTGTAGACGGCGTTGAGGCCAGCGCCCAGCGTCCAGCGCGGCCAGGCGCTGCCGGGCTCGATCAGCCCCAATGCCGACGGCAGCAGCGGCAGGGCCGCCACGGCGAACAGGGCGGCCAAGGCCAGCACCTGCCGCCGCGCCGTGCGCGCGGGCGCACCGTGCCGCCAGGCGTCAAAAAGCAGCAGGGCCAGCAAGGCCCAGCCCAGATAGTTCGACGCCACCAGGGCGAGGCCCAGCAGCGCAAACACCGTCGCGCGGGCGGCCGAGGCTTGCTGCAGCCAACGGATGTAAGCCAGGCTCAGCGCCGCCACCAGAAAGAAGCACCAAGCATACCAACCGGCGAGCCGCGCGAAGTGAAACGCGTAGGGCGAGAGCACCCCAGCACCAGCACCGGCAGCACCGCGCGCGGCCCGGCCAGGTGGTTGGCCGCCTGCGCCAGCACCGCGAGCCCTGCGAGGTAGAGCAGCACGCTGGGCAGCCGCAGCGTGGTGAGTGATTCACCGCCGCCCAGGAGCAGCCAACCGTGGAGCAACAGGTCCGACAGCGGCGGGTGCCAGTGTTGCCCGGTGCCGGCCAGAAACAGCGACAGCGTCTCCCACGCGGGCTGCGCCGCGGCCACGGCAATGGTGGTTTCGTCGTCCAGCACGGCGAACCAGGGGTTCGAGGCGATGAACGCGAGCAGTGCCAGGCCCAGCAGCGCCGCGGCGAGGACCCGCGTGCGCAACGGCCACGCTGCGGCAAGGCCTGGCTGCGCCGCGAGCCCCCAGGGCGCTGGGATGCTCACGGCAACTCCACNATCCCCATGCGCGCGACGATCACGCCGGCGCGGTGGCTGAGGTAGGCGGAGTTGGGCAGCTTCTCGAAATACTTGGGGCGCGGCAGCATGACGGCCAGGCGCGCGGCCTCCCAGGGGCTGAGCTGCGCGGCGCTCTTGCGGTAGTAGTGCTGCGCAGCGACCTCGGCGCCGAAGACGCCTTCGCCCCATTCGACGTGGTTGAGGTAGATCTCCAGGATGCGCTGCTTGGAGAGGAAGGCCTCGAGCGCGAGCGTGAGCACGAATTCCTGCCCTTTGCGCAGCAGCGTGCGCTCGCCTGAGAGCAGCAGGTTCTTGGCGAGCTGCTGGGTGATGGTGGAGCCGCCGACGATCTTCGCCGCCGGTGCCGGCTTGCCCGCACGCGCGGCCTGCGCGGCGCGGCGTGCGGCGGCTTCCTCGGCCTTGGCGTTCCTGGCCCAGGCTTTCTCGATGGCCTCCCACTCCACGCCGTCGTGGTTGATGAAGTCGGCGTCTTCGCTGGCGATCACGGCGCGCTTGAGGTGGTCGGAGATGCGCGCATACGGCACCCACTGCTCGCGCCAGCGCAGACCCTCTTTCTGCGTGGCCAGGCGCCAGGCNTCGGAGCGCTCGAAGCTGCTCGAGGACGGGTCCACCACCGCCATGAGCGCGATGCGGCCCACGAAGAACAGTTGCAGCGCCAGCGCAGCCAGCACCAGCGCGAGCAGCCAGCGGGAGAGGAGCTTCATCGTTGCGCCGATCTCTGCGGTGTCACCCGTTCCCTGCGGGCTCAGAGGCTGAGAGGGTGGACGCGCCCGAGAAGGCGCAAAGCACAGCCGTAGCGCGGGCTACGGCGGGCATTGGCAACGCCCTCGGGCGTGCTTTGGGGCGTCAAGGTGGGCATGACCGATTTCCTCTCAGGCTCTCAATGCGCCGCTTCGGCGTCCACCACGGCACGCAGCTCGGCCAGCACCTGGGCCGAGGGCGGGCGCACGTCGCGCCAGAGCTGAAAGGCTTCGGCCGCCTGTTCCACCAGCATGCCCAGGCCGTCGCGCNNGCGCGCGCCGTGCTGCGTGGCCCAGTGCAAGAAGCCGTGGGCGGCGGCGCCGTACATCATGTCGAGGGCGAGCGCACCCGGGCGCAACGCCGCGGCCGTCACCGGCACCGCGTCGCCAGCGAGGCTGCTGGCGGTGGCGTTGACCAGCACGTCGAAACCCGCGCGCAGCCGCGCGTCGTCGAGCGCGCAAGCCAGCAGGTCGGTGCCGGCCGCAGCGGCCAGGCCGGCGTGGCGGGCCACGAGCTCTTCGGCGCGCGCCAAGGTGCGGTTGGCCAGCACCAGGCGGCGCGGCCGCTCGCGCAGCAGCGGCGCGAGCACGCCGGCGGCCGCGCCACCGGCGCCCAGCAGCAGCAGGTCGCAGCCGGCCAGCGCCACGCCCGCGTTGCGCGTGAGGTCGGCCACCAGGCCGGCGCCATCGGTGTTGTCGGCGAGGATGCGGCCGTCGTCGGTGAAGCGCAGTGTGTTGGCCGCCCCGGCGAGTTCGACCGCCGCGCTCTTCACGTCGGCCAGCGCGGCGGCCTCGTGCTTGAAGGGCACGGTGACGTTGCAGCCGCGCAGGCCGCGCGCGCGCTCGGCGGCCAGCGTGGCGGCAAAGCCGTCGAGCGGCGCGAGGCAGCGTTCGTAGCGCATGGCCTGGCCGGTCAGCTCGGCAAAGCGCGCATGGATCCACGGCGAGCGGCTGTGTGCCACCGGGTGGCCGATGACGCAGTAGAGGTCGGGGTCGTGCATGGGCGGGGGCGAAGTGGGCGCAGCGCGGTGTTGGTGGCGCGTCAGCGCTCGGTGAGTCGGGTTTCCAGCGTTTCCTCGCGGGTGAACTTGAAGCGGGAGACGACGACGATCTGGTCGGCCTTGCGGCGCATCTCGGGNGTGAAGCTGCCAAACGGCCCGGCCTGGCGCGCGATGGCCTGCGCGCGCCGGTCGAGCGCGCGGTTGCCGGAGCTGTCCACCACCTCGGTGTCGAGCACGCGGCCATCAAAGTTGACGGTGACGATCATGGTCAGCTCGCCGTAGAGCTTGCGGCCGGCGAGCTCGGGGAAGTTTTCGGTGCCCTTGTCCTCGATCTTGTGGCGCAGATGGTCGTAGTAGACGGCGTACTCGGCCTCGCGGGTGGAGGGGCTGATGTAGCGCTTCTTGGGGCGGGCGTTTTCTTCGTTGATGCGGCGCTCGATCTCGGCGAGCATCTTCTGCAGCTGGCGGCGCTTTCCTCGCGCGCGCGGGCTCGGCGCTGCGCGCGGCCTGCTGGGGTCGGTCGGCGGCAGGGCGGCGATCTGCGCGCGCAGCTGCGTGAGCAAGGCCATCTGCTGCTGCTGCATCGCCTCGATCTGGCGCTGGGCTTCCTCGGCGGCGTCGCCGAGTTCGGTCAGCGCCGAGGCGGGCAGCGGCGAGGTGGCGCGGCCGCGCTCGGCCTCGCCGCCGCCGGCGAGCGCATGCTGCGCGATGGCCTGGGCCTGGCGTGGGTCGGGCTTGTCGGCGCTTTTGGCGTTGACGAGGATGACCTCCAGCGGCGTGTCCTGGAAGGCGCGGTTGAAGCCCTCGGGGTCGACGAAGCGCACGGTCAGCAAGGCGGCGTGCACCAGCACCGAGATGCCCAGCGCCCACTGCATCACGCCGAGCTTGCCGAGGAAGGACGCGGTGGGCTTCACGGCNGCGGCGGTCTCCGGTGCGGCGCCTGGGGCATCGGCGGGGGCGTCGTCGACGTCGAGCGCGATCGCAATCGGCCCGGCGGCGGCGACTTCGCCGTCTTCGGCTTCGTCGTCCGCGCCGGCCAGTGCGGCGGCGTCGCCGGTGGCGTCGAGCCGCTCGAGCACGGTGGCGCTGACGTCGAGGGTGATTTCGTCGATGGCGCCGAGCTTCACACGCACCCGCGCGCCGCGCTCAAGGGCGCCGCCGCCGAGCGCGCTGAACACCAGCGGCAGGTGGTCGGCGCGGGCCAGCCACACGCCGCCGCCGTTGTCGCGCAGCAGCGTGGCTTCCAGCTCGGTGAGGCCGTTCTGCTCGATGTATTTGAGCGTCCAGAAGCGCTCCATGGCCGCCTGGTAGCCGTTGTAGGCGGCATAGGCCGAGTCGAAGGCGCTGATGATGGAGAACAGCTCGGCGTCCTTGGGCTTGAAGGGCGCGGCCAGCGCGGCGGTGCGGCCGTGGCGCGCGCAGGCGATGATCTGCCACTGGTTCACCAGGTCGGTGTAGCGGCGCAGCGGCGAGGTGCTCCAGGCGTAGGCCGGCACGCCCAGGCCGGCGTGCGGCAGCGCCTTGGTGCCCATGCGCACCTTCACGCCCGGCGCCATCGANGCCTGGCTGCGGTAGATGCCGGGCACGCCGAGTTCGGCCAGCCACTGTCCCCAGGTGGCGTTGGCCAGAATCATGGCCTCGGCGACGATGAGGTCNAGCGGTGCGCCGCGCTGGCGGGTGTGGATCTCCACCCGCTCGGTGCCGGTGGGCACGGCGCCATCGTTGCCGACGAGGCGGAAGGTGTAGTCCGGGCGGTTGAAGTTCTCGGGCTTGCCGCGCAAGAGCTCGCGGCCGGCTTTCAGGTGGCGTGCGAAGCGGTATAAAAATGAGAGNCGCAGGACGACCGTTTTGCGCTGGGGTATCGGGGTCTGGTCGCCAAGGCCGGGGTTTTCCAGCCATTCGGCGGTGACCAGGCCGTCGAGCTGGTCGTGGCGCAGGTTGGCGACGATGGGCACGCGTTCGAGCCGCGTCTCGCTGCCGAGGATGGCCAGGCTCTCTTCATCCACTCTCACATACAGCGAGACGGCCGGCACCGCGCGCCCTTCGCTCAGGGTGTAGGTCTGCACCACGGCGTCGGGCAGCATGGTGATCTTGTAGCCGGGCATGTAGACGGTGGAGAGCCGGCTGCGGCCGAGCTGGTCGAGCGCGCTGCCCGGCGCAATCGCCAGCCCCGGCGCGGCGATGTGGATGCCCACCGTCACGCGGCCCGTGCCCAGGCCCTGCACCGAGAGGGCATCGTCGATTTCGGTGGTGTGCGAGTCGTCGATGGAATAGGCCTGCACGCCTTCGGCCAGCGGCAGCTCGGCGTCGGCGATCGCCGGGGCCTGCAGCTCGGGAAAGCCGGTGCCCTTGGGNAAGTGCTCGAACAGGAAGCGCTGCCAGTGGAACTCATAGGCCGAGGCGATGGCGCCTGCGCCCTGCAGCAAGGCCAGGGGCGCGCTGCGTCTGGCGCGCNNGGCCTCGACCACGGCCTTGTATTCGGGCGCGTTCTTGTCGGGCTTGAACAGGATCTTGTAGAGCTGCGCGCGAATGGGCTCGGGGCAGCGGCCGGCGGCGAGTTCGCCGGCCCAGGCGTCGATCTGCGCGGCGATCTGCTTCTTCTTCTCGATGGCCGCAAGCGCCTGCTGCAGCACCTCGGCGCTGGCCTTGCGGAAGCGCCCCTTGCCGGCGCGGCGGAAGTAGTGCGGCGCCTCGAACAACCGCAGCAAGGTGCCGGCCTGCTCGGCCACGCTGGCCTGGGCGCTGAAATATTCGCGCGCCAGGTCGGCGAAGCCGAATTCGTCCTCGGGTGCGAACTCCCAGGCCAGGTCGAGGTCGATGCCCGCGGCCAGGCCCTGCGCCTGCGCCAGCAGATCGGCCGGCGCCATCTGGTCGAACCTGAGCAGAATGTTCGCCGCCTTGACCTTGACGCGCTTGCCGCTGTCGAGCTCGATCTGCGCCGAGCTTTCGGCCTCGGACAACACCCGCCCGGCGAGAAAGCGCCCGGCGTCTTCAAACAATGCATGCATGGCGGGAATTGTCCCAGCTTTCGAGGCGGGTTCAGCTTGCTGAAGTGCCTTGGGCAACGCTGAACAAGTCCCTCGCGCGCCGCGCATCCCGGCCGCGGGCGGTCTGCGTCGTTACAAATGCTCGCCATAGCAAAGGCTATGGCTGCGCTTTGCGCCTCGCACCCCATCCCGCGGCCGGGCGCGCGTCATCGCAGGGACTTGTTCAGCGTTGCCCGAGACCAAAGTGCGCCAGCAGCCGCGGCAGCCGCGCGGGNAAGTCGCTCAGCGCATGGTCGCCGCCTTCGATCAGCTCCACCTGCGCCGGGCGAAAGCGCGCGTGCATCTCCCGCCAGTCCAGCACCTCGTCACCCTTGGCGATGAAGACGAGGAAGCGCTGCGGCTGGCTGAGCGCGCCGGCGTCGAGTGCGCGCAGTTCCTCGACGTATTCGGCGCGGAAGAAGAAGTGCGCATCGGGCTCATGCCAGAAGGTCTGCTCGCCGATGTAGCGGGCCAGGTCGCGTGCCGGGTGCACCGCCGGGTTGATCAGCGCGGCGCGGCAGCCCTGCTTNTGCGCCACCGCGGTCGCGTAAAAGCCGCCCAGCGATGACCCCACCACCCCNATGCGGTCGGCCGGCCAGGTGACGATGCCCTCGCGCACCAGCGCCATGGCCTCGCGCGGCGAGGGCGGCAGCTGCGGGCACCACCAGCGCACCTCGGGGTGCGTGCGCTGCATGAAGGCGGCCATGTGCTGCGCCTTGGCCGAGCGCGGCGAGGAGCGAAAGCCGTGCAGGTAGAGCAGGTGCGTGACTGGCGGGGCGGCGGGCGAAGCAAGCAGGGGCATGGGCAGGGCGGTGGGGAGGGCGGGGCGTGGCACAGGATAATCGCGCTCCATGGCCGTCGTGTTCGATCAACCCNCGCTGTGGCGTCGTGCCGCGCCGATGTTGCGCGGCTTCGACGGGCCGCTGGCGTTCGCCATCTTCCTGCTCTGCGGCCTGGGGCTGCTGACCATGTATTCCTCGGGCTACGACCACGGCACCCGCTTCGTGGACCATGCCCGCAACATGCTGATTGCGGGTTTCATCCTGTTCGTGGTGGCGCAGGTGCCCCCGCAGCGCCTCATGCGCGTGGCCGTGCCGCTGTACACCGTGGGCGTGGCGCTGCTGATTGCGGTGGCGCTGTTCGGCCTGACCAAGAAGGGCGCCAGGCGCTGGCTCAACGTGGGCGTGGTGATCCAGCCCAGCGAGATCATGAAGATCGCCATGCCGCTCATGCTGGCCTGGTGGTTCCAGAAGCGCGAGGGCGCGCTGCGCGCGGTGGACTTCCTCGCCGCCGGTGTGCTGCTGGCGGTGCCGGTGGGGCTCATCATGAAGCAGCCCGACCTGGGCACCGCGCTGCTGGTGCTGGCTTCGGGCGTGTCGGTCATCTTCTTCGCCGGCCTGAGCTGGCGGCTCGTCGTGCCGCCGGTGGTGCTGGGGGTGGCGGCCATCGGCGCGCTGGTGTTCTTCGGCGACGACTGGTGTGCCGAGGGCGTGCGCTGGCCCATCCTGCACGACTACCAGCAGCAGCGCATCTGCACCCTGCTCGACCCCACGCGCGACCCGCTGGGCAAGGGCTTTCACATCATCCAGGGCATGATCGCCATCGGCTCGGGCGGTTTCACCGGCAAGGGCTTCATGCAGGGCACGCAGACGCACCTGGAGTTCGTGCCCGAGCGCACCACCGACTTCATCTTCGCCGCCTTCGGCGAGGAGTTCGGCCTGCTCGGTGCGCTGCTGCTCATCGGCGGCTTCATCGCGCTGGTGCTGCGCGCCCTCGTCATCGCGGCGCAGGCGCCCACCCTGTTCACCCGGCTGCTGGCCGGCGCGATCGCGGTGATGTTCTTCTCCTACGCCTTCGTCAACATGGGCATGGTCAGCGGCATCCTGCCGGTGGTGGGCGTTCCGCTGCCCTTCATCAGCTACGGCGGCACGGCCATGGTCACGCTCGGGCTGGCGCTGGGCATGCTCATGTCCATCTCGCGCGCCAAGCGGCTGGTGCAGACATGAGCGCCCCACCCGACGCGCCCGGGGCGGTGGGCCTCGTCGGCGTGGGCCACATGGGCGGCGCCATGGCCGAGAACCTGCTTGCGCGCGGCTGGCGCGTCAGCGTGTGCGACCTGGACGCCGCCAAAGTGCAGCGTCTGCAGGAAAAAGGCGCAGACCCCAGCGCCGATCCGTCCGACGTTGCTATCAAAAATGACGTGACGATCGTCTGCGTCGTCGATGCCGCGCAGACCGAAGACGTGCTTTTCGGCCCGCACGGCCTCGCACACGGCGCGCGTGCGGGCCACACCGTGCTGCTGTGCCCCACCATCGCCCCCGAGGACGTGGAGCGCTTCGCCGCGCGCCTGGCTGCGCACGGCATCCACACGCTCGACGCGCCCATGTCCGGCGGCCCGGCGCGGGCGCGCGAGGGGCGCATGAGCCTCATGGTCGCGGGCGCCCAGCCGGTGGTGGCGGCGCAGCACGGCCTGCTGCACGCCCTGGCCGATCCGGTGTTCCTCGTCGGCGAGCGCGTGGGCGACGGCGCGCGCACCAAGCTGGTGAACAACCTGCTCGCGGGCATCCAGCTGGTTGGCGCGGCCGAGGCGCTGGCGCTGGCCGAGCGCCTGGGGCTGGATGCGGCGCGCACGCTCGACGTGATCGAACGCTCCAGCGGCCAGAGCTGGATCGGCACCGACCGCATGCGCCGCGCGCTCGCCGGCGACACCGCGCCGCGCGCCCACGTCAGCCTGCTGGCCAAGGACACCCGCCTGGCCGTGGCCGCCGCCCGCGCCGCCGGCTTCACCGGGCCGCTCGGCCCCGCCGCCACCGCCGTGTTCGCCCGCGCCGTGGCCACCGGCCTGGCCGAGCAGGACGACTCGGCGCTGCTGCAGCTGTTGCGCGGCGGGTGAGGAGCACGTTCAGCGTTGCCCCAAGGCAGCGCTGAATGAGTCCCCGCGGTGGCGCGCGCCTGGCCGCGGGATGGGGTGCGAGGCGCAAAGCACAGCCATAGCTCCTGCTATGGCGCGCATTTGTAACGACGCAAACTGCCCGCCGCCAGGATGCGCGGCGCGCGAGGGGCTTGTTCAGCGTTGCCCCAAATCCTTGCGCTGCAGCGGCCGGCCCCGCTGCCTACAATGCCCCCATGATCTCCCGCGAACCCACCCTGGAGCGGCTCGCCACGGCGCAGGCGCTGCTGCTCGAACCCTTCGGCCTCGATGAGTCGCACCTCAGCCGCGCGCTGGCCGACATCCGGCTGCGCCAGGTCGACGATGCGGATCTGTACTTCCAGTACACCCGCTCGGAGGGCTGGAGCCTGGAAGAGGGCATCGTCAAGACCGGCAGCTTCAGCATCGACCAGGGCGTGGGCGTGCGCGCCGTCAGCGGCGAGAAGACGGCCTTTGCCTATTCCGACGACATTTCCGAAGCCTCGCTGATGGACGCCGCGCACACCGTTCGCGCCATTGCGCAGGCCGCGCAGAGCCGGCGCGTGCGAACACCGGCGCGCAAGGTGGCGCCCAGCCGCCAGCTCTACGGCGCGCTGGACCCCATCGCCACGCTCGACAGCAACGCCAAGGTGGCGCTGCTGGCCAGGGTGGAGCAGCTCGCGCGCAGCCGCGACCCGCGCATCGTGCAGGTGATGGCGGGGCTGGCTGCGGAGTACGACGTGGTGCTGATCGCCCGCGCCGACGGCACGCGCGCGGCCGACGTGCGGCCGCTGGTGCGCCTGTCGGTGACGGTGATCGCCGAGCACAACGGCCGCCGCGAAGTCGGCTCCGCCGGCGGCGGCGGGCGCTTCGGGCTGAGCTATTTCGACGATGCGCTGATCGCGCAGTACGTGGACGAGGCGGTGCAGGCCGCGCTCACCAACCTCGAGGCGCGGCCCGCGCCGGCGGGCGAGATGACGGTGGTGCTGGGCTCGGGCTGGCCGGGCATCCTGCTGCACGAGGCCATCGGCCACGGCCTCGAGGGCGATTTCAACCGCAAGGGCTCCAGCACGTTTTCCGGGCGCATCGGCCAGCGCGTGGCGGCCAAGGGCGTGACGGTGCTCGACGACGGCACCATCGCCGACCGGCGCGGCTCGCTCAACGTGGACGACGAGGGTCAGCCCACCCAACGCACGGTGCTGATCGAGGACGGCATTCTCAAGGGCTACATCCAGGATGCGACCAACGCCCGCCTCATGGGCGTCAAGCCCACCGGCAACGGCCGCCGCGAGAGCTATGCCCACGTGCCGCTGCCGCGCATGACCAACACCTACATGCTCGGCGGCTCGCTCGAGCCCGAGGAAATCGTCGCCAGCATCAAGCGCGGCCTCTACGCCACCAACTTCGGCGGCGGGCAGGTCGACATCACCAGCGGCAAGTTCGTCTTCAGCGCCAGCCAGGCCTTCTGGGTGGAAAACGGCAGGATCCAGTACCCGGTCAAGGGCGCCACGCTGGTGGGCAGCGGGCCCGACGTGCTCAAGCGCGTCTCCATGATCGGGCGCGACATGCGGCTCGACTCCGGCGTGGGCACCTGCGGCAAGGAAGGCCAGAGCGTGCCCGTGGGCGTGGGCCAGCCCACGCTGCGCATCGACGGCCTGACCGTGGGCGGCACGGCGTAAGCCAGCCGCCGCCATCCTGTGCTACATTGCCGCCCATGATTTCGCGTTTCGCCTTTGGTTTTTACTTTTGGTTCTCTGTCCCCGGCGGACGAGAGGCGAACGCGTAAGCATCCAGACCCTCCTTGAAACCGCCGCAGCTTCACAGCCCGGCGGTTTTTCTTGGGGTCGCGAATTTCCACCGTTCCATCCTTTCATTGCAGGAGCCGTTCATGACCCCCAAGCCCCAGGCCAGCACCGACGTCTGGTCGCCGCGTCCCGCCGACCGCACCAGCCAGACCGACGACCAACGCATCAAGGACATCACCGTGCTGCCGCCGCCCGAACACCTGATCCGCTTCTTCCCCATCAGCGGCACGCCCGTGGAGGCGCTGATCGCCGACACGCGCCGGCGCATCCACCACATCATGGCGGGCAAGGACGACCGGCTGCTGGTGGTCATCGGCCCGTGCTCCATCCACGACCCGGCTGCGGCCATCGACTACGCCCGCCGCCTCAAGGCCGAGCGCGAGCGCCATGCCGACACGCTGGAGATCGTCATGCGCGTGTACTTCGAAAAGCCCCGCACCACCGTGGGCTGGAAAGGGCTCATCAACGACCCCTACCTCGACGAGAGCTACCGCATCGACGAAGGCCTGCGCATCGCGCGCCAGCTGCTCATCGAAATCAACCGCCTGGGCCTGCCCGCGGGCAGCGAGTTCCTCGACGTCATCAGCCCGCAGTACATCGGCGACCTCATCAGCTGGGGCGCCATCGGCGCGCGCACCACCGAGAGCCAGGTGCACCGCGAACTGGCCTCGGGCCTGTCGGCGCCGATCGGCTTCAAGAACGGCACCGACGGCAACCTCAAGATCGCCATCGACGCCATCCAGGCCGCCGCGCGGCCGCACCACTTCCTCTCGGTGCACAAGAACGGCCAGGTCGCCATCGTGCGCACCCAGGGCAACAAGGACTGCCACGTCATCCTGCGCGGCGGCAAGACCACCAACTACGACGCGGACAGCGTCGCCGCCGCCTGCAAGGAGCTCGAAGCCGCCAAGCTCCCGCCCACGCTCATGGTGGACTGCAGCCACGCCAACAGCGCCAAGCAGCACGAGCGCCAGCTCGACGTCGCGCGCGACATCGCCGGCCAGCTCGCGGCAGGCTCGCGGCAGATCTTCGGCGTGATGGTCGAGAGCCACATCGAAGCCGGCGCCCAGAAATTCACCGCCGGCAAGGACGATCCCTCGCGCCTCGAATACGGCAAGAGCATCACCGACGCCTGCATCGGCTGGGACGACTCCCGCGCCGTGCTGCAGACCCTGGCCGACGGTGTGAAGGCGCGCCGCGCACGGGCACAATGAGGCTCGGCGCGGCGCGCGCCCGATCCGACGTGAACGCTTCCGAAGGAGATCGACCATGCACCCCCGCGTTTCCCTGGTCATCGACGACCGGCAAACCCTCACCCTCGACGCCGGCGAGGCTGGCAGCACGCCCGAGGCGGCGCGCGCCTGGCTTGACGCGCAGTTCATCGCCCTCGAATGCGAGCCGCTGCGCGCCAGCGGCAAGGTGCTGCTGGCCGACAAGGTGCTCGCCGTCGCCCAGGCCGCCGGCCCCGAGCGCTGGTCCGACGCCACCTGGTCGCGCGGCTTCGCCGCAGCCGCCACCGCCGCACTGGGCCAGCCCCTGGTGACGGTGGATTTGCGCACCTCCACGCTGGCGTATTGAGCCCGTTTGGCCCCAGCGCGGCGCGTGACGGGCGCACAGGGCGCGATTTTGAGAAAACGGCCTGAATCCCAGCGCCAAATGGTCAGTGTCTGCTATTGTTTTTGATGTCTTGAGGGGTGCTTGCCCGCATGCCCTCGGGTGCGCGTGCGGGCGTCGGCGCCCGCGGGGTGCCGGTGCGGTTCGCGCGGCCGGCGCCACGCCACGTAGGGGCTCGCATGGCGCCACCTCCCAGCGCAGTGTGGGACCGGCACCGCCTGGCCGTGGCGGGCGCGCTCGGCCAGTTGCCCGCCAGCGCGCTCGAAGCAGCGCTGACCAGCCCGGACGCGGAGGGCTTCGTCGACTTCCTCCTGGCCCATGGCCTCACCGGGTTCTGGTGGCAGGCTCTGGTCGCGCACGGTCTGGCTGCGGGCTTGCCGCCCGCGCGGGTGCAGCGCTTCAAGGCCCAGCAGCAGGCGGACGCGGCACAGTACCTGTTGCAGTCGCATGCGCTGCGCCGCATCGGCGAGACCTTCGATCAGGCCGGCATCGACCATGCCGTGCTCAAGGGCTGCGCCGTCCGGGAACTCCTGCACGCTCCCCCACCAGCGCAGCGCCACCGACATCGACATCCTGGTGCGCCCCGCCCAGCGCGCACGGGCCGCCGACGCGCTGGCCGGCCTGGGTTACCGCTGCATCGACGAGGGGGCCAGTGCGCACGAAGCCACCTGGCGCCGCGGCCGACTGGATATTGACCTGCACTGGGACATCCTCGCCCCCGGCCGCACGCGCAGCGCGATGGCCGATGCGCTGGTCGACCGGCGTGTGCGCGCGCCCATGGGCTGGCGGCTGGACGACGCGGATACAGTCGCCTTCATGCTCATCCACCCGGCCGTCACCAAATACGTGTGCTCACCCCATGTGGGGCTCAACCGCGTGGTGGATTTTTCGCGCTTCGTGCAGGTCCGCCCGCCCGACTGGACGATCGTGGCCGACCGCGTGCAGGCCACCGGCCTCGCGCCGGCCGCCTGGACCATGGCCCGCTGGCTGCGCCACCTGGGTGTCTGGCCCGAGGGCCCGGGGCCCGATCAGGCGCTCGACCGCTGGGCGCCGGGCGACGGGCGACGCCGCTGGCTTGGCCTGTGGGTGGACCGGGATTGGCCGGGCCGCTGGACCGGTCGCCACGACGCCTGGGTGGCCGTGGGCTTTACCCTGGCCTTTCACGAGCGCCCGAGCGACCTCGCACGGGCGCTGGCCGCTCGGCTGCGGCGGAGGCGGCGCGCATGAGCGCGGCGGGTATCTCGCTGGACTTCCCGGGCTTCGTGCGCACGCTGGCGCGCCTGGCGCGGCCGCACCGGCGCATGCTCGGGGCCGGTTCGGTGTTTCTGCTGGCGGAAACCGCGGTGTCGCTGGCCGTGCCCTGGGTGGGCGGGCAGGCCGCCGAGGTGTTGTTTCGCATGGAACCGGGCAGCCTGGGCATGTTGCTGGGCTGGCTGGCGGCGCTGGTGAGCGCCCAGGTCGTGCTGCAGGCGCTTGGCAATTACCTCGCCGCGCGGCGCGTGGCCGACGTGCTGGCCCAGCTGCGCCGAACCGCGTATGACCATTTGCAAAGCCTGCCGCTCGCCTACTTCCAGCAGAACCGCCACGGCCGCATGCTGGCCGTGCTGTCGAACGACGTGGTCGTCGTCGGCCAGTTTCTCAGCCACACCGTCGTGGGCCTGCTGCCCATGCTGGCCACCGCCGCCGGCGCAGTGCTCATGATGCTGGGCATCGACGCCGTGCTCGCGGCGCTGGCGCTGGTGGCCGTGCCGGTGTTCTACCTGCTCGTCAAATGGCTGGGCCGCGGCATGCGGCCGCTGTCGCAGGCCCAGCAGGAGGCCTACGCCCAAATGGTGGCCACGGCCGACGAGAACCTGCAGATGATGCCGGCCATCAAGGCGTTCTCGCGCGAGCCGCTGGAGTCCGCCCGCTATGCCGACCGGGTGAAGGAACTGCGCCGGCTCACGCTGCGCCAGCACTGGGTCGATTCCGCGCTGGGCCCCGGCGTGTACTGGGTCGCCGCAATGGCGGCCATCGGCCTGCTGGCGCTGGCCGGCGAGCGCCTGCTTGCGGGTGAACTGGGCAAAGGCGCGCTGGTCTCTTTCCTGCTGTACGTGTCGCTGCTCACGCGGCCGGTTGGCGCTTTCAGCGAAACCTACGGCCAGTACCAGCACGCCCGTGCCGCGCTGGAGCGCGTACTCGACATCCTCGCGCAGCCCCCGAGATCTACCAGCCGCATGCACCCGCGCNTGCAGGTGGCCGGTGGCGCCATTCGCTTCGAGCGCGTGGACTTCGCCTACCCCGGGCGCGAGCCGTTGTTTCACGAGTTCAACCTCACCATCGAAGGCGGCCGCACGCTCGCCGTCACGGGTGAGAACGGTGCGGGCAAGAGCACGCTCATCGCCCTGCTGCTGCGCTTGGCCGTGCCGCAGGGCGGGCGCGTCACCATCGACGGTCAGGACGTCGCCACGGTGGCCTTGCACAGCCTGCGCCAGCAGATCGCGCTCGTGCCCCAGCAGGTCTATTTGTTCAACGCCAGCGTGCGCGACAACATCGCCTTCGGGCGCCCCGGTGCCGACCTCGCTGCCATCGAACGCGCGGCGCGGCTGGCGCAGGCGCACGGCTTCATTGCGCAGCTGCCGCAAGGCTACGACACCNCCATCGGTGACCGCGGCGTGCGCCTCTCGGGCGGGCAGTGCCAGCGCGCTGGCGCGCGCGCGTTGTTGCGCGAACCCCGGATCGTCGTCCTCGACGAAGCCACGTCCATGTTCGACNCCCAGGCCGAACTCGACTTCCTGCGCGACTGCGCCACCCTGTTCCGCGGGCGCACCGTGATCCTCGTCACCCACCGCCCCGCCAGTCTGGCCCTGGCCGACCGGGTGATCCGCCTGGGCGCAGCGGCAGAGGGTGCGCGCACCACCACCCCTCGGCCGCAGGTGCATGACGTGCTAAATTCTTCGCAAACCTCTTCCCAGCCCACCACGCCCCATGCCTGACTTCTGGACCGAGGAACTGACCCCTCGCCCGACGTGCTCCACCAGGAGCTCGGCGGTGAGACCGTGTTGCTCAATCTGGCCAACGAACAATACTTCGGCCTCGATGCCGTGGGCACGCGGGTCTGGCAGCTGCTGGTCGAGACGCGCCGTGCGCCCGAGGTCATGGCGCGCCTGCAGCAGGAGTTCGAGGTCACACCGGAACGGCTGCAGGCTGACCTCACCGCGCTTCTGTCCGAGCTGGTGGACGCCGGCCTCGTCAGGGTCGGCGCCGGCTGAGTGGCGGGCCGCCCATCGCCATGATGGCCGTGCGCCTGCCCACGCCCGAGCGTCTGCGCGCCGTGCCCTGGCGGCCATACCTGTGGGCACTGCTCTGGCTGCCCCGGGTGGACCTGCGGCTGCGGCGACAAGGCTACGCGGTCACCCGAGACTGGTTGGCGCGGCGTTTTCCGGCGCGCACCGACGCCCGGCTCGCGGAGTCGCAGGTGCTGGACTGGGCCCGGGCCGTGAGCCTGGCCGCGCGCTACACGCCCTGGCCCACCAGCTGCCTGCGCCAGGCGCTGCTGCTGCATGCGGTACTCACCCACTGCGGCCAAGCCAGCGAGCTGAAGATCGGCGTGGCCCTCGATGCCCACGAGGGCTTTGGTGCGCACGCCTGGGTGTGCTGGAAGGGCCGCGTCCTCATCGGAGGCGAGCACGCCAGCCGCCGCTACACCCGCCTGCTCTGATCCACGCCGCTCTCACCCTTTCACTCCGAACGCCATGTCGTACGCAGACGTCGCCGGCCACCACTCCATGGTGTTCGACGAAACCCGCAACCGCGCCTATGCCGCCGCCATCGAGCGCGTCGTCACCCCGGACTCGGTCGTGCTCGACCTCGGCTGCGGCCTGGGCATTCACGGCCTGGTGGCCGCGCGCGCGGGTGCGCGCAAGGTGTTCTTCGTGGACCCCGAAGTGGTGGTGCACTCGGCCCTCGAAGTCGCGCAGCGCAATGGACTTGGCGACCGCGTGCAGGCGTTTCAGGGTCGGATCGAAGACATCGAACTGCCCGAGAAGGTGGACGTCATCGTCTCCGTCTTCACCGGCAACATGCTGTACATGGAAGACCTGCTGCCCTCGCTGTTCCGCGCGCGCGACCGCTGGCTCAAGCCCGGCGGGGTGCTGATTCCCGATGCGGCGCAGCTCATGGTTGCGCCGGTGGAGGCCATCGGGTTTCACGACGAATGGATCGGCGCCTGGTCGCGGCCGCACCTGGGCTTCGACTTTTCCCACCTGCGGCGCTTTGCGGCCAACCGCTTCCTCGCGGGTTCGCGCGAACATTCCAGCGCTTGGCCGCTGCTGGCGCCACCCGAGGTGCTGGCCGAGGCCGACCTGCGCACCGCGAGCGACACGGTGCTCGACCACCACGTGGCCTTCGGAATCGACCGCGCCGGCTCGTGCAGCGGCGTGCTCGGCTGGATCCGGCTGCACCTTGGCGACGCATGGGTCGGCACCGGCCCACACAGACCGGCCCNNCTGCACTGGACGCCCCAGCTCATGCCCCTGGACCCGCCGTGGCCGGTCCAGGCCGGTGATCGGCTCGACTTCGCGCTGCGCCGGCCGCCCTGGGGCGACTGGACGTGGACGCTTGGCAACGGCTCCAGAAGCCAGCGGCATTCCACCTTTCTCGGCCAGGCCCTGCGCGCCAGCGACCTGCGCTCGATGGCGCTGGACCATCGGCCCCGGCGCAACGAGCAGGGCGAGGCCCTGGCGCATACGCTTGCGCTCATGGATGGCAGCCGCACCGCGNCCGACATCGCGGCCCTGCTGCGTGAGCGCCATCCGCGCCGCTTCGCCGATGCCCGCGAGGCCCAGTCCTTCGTCGATGCAATCGCCCGCAGCCATGGGTGCTGAGCTTGCTGGCCGTGCCCGCCACGGCGCCAGGTTCCGGAGGGCCGCATGACGGCCTTGGCGGCGGTGCTGTCCTTCGGCGGCCGCGCGGCCGATGCGCAGGCGCTTGCGGCTGTGCTGCAGGCGCAAGCGGCCCGCGGCCCGGATGGCGAGCGGCACCTTGTCGACGGGCCGGTTGCGCTGGGCGAGCGCCTGCTGCATCCCAATGCCGTGCCCTTGCCCGAGTGGCCCTCGGCCCGGCAAGCCATCGCCCGGCTCGACCGGTTCATCCTCATCTGGGACGGCCGCCTGGACAACCGGGATGAGCTGATCACCGCCCTGCGCGGTGTGGGCGAGAACCTTCCCCGCGAAGTGGCAGAGGACGACCGCCAGCTGCTGCTGCACTCTNGGCGCGCCTTCGGCGCCGAAGTCCTGCCCCGCCTGCTGGGCGATTTCGCCTTGGCCATCTGGGACACCGAGGCCCGCGAACTCGTCCTCGCCCGCGACGCCATGGGCGCGCGGCCGCTGTACTACACCGTGCGGCCCGGCTATTTCGCGCTGGCGTCGGAGGACGAGGCGTTGCTGGCCACGGGCGGCGTCAGCCCGAGCCCAACATCGNAGCGCATCGCCTACGCGCTGTGCCCGGCCTTCACGGAGTTTGACTGGAGCGTGTCGTGGCTTGCCCAGGTGCGCATCCTCATGCCGGGGACTGCCTTGCGCATCGGGGCGAATGGTGCGCAGCGGCTCTGGACGTGGTGGCACTGGCCGGTGCCCGAAATGTCCCGGTATGCGTCGGATGAGGAGGCGCTGGAGGCTTTCGATGCGCTGGTCGTCCAGTCGGTGCATGACCGCACCCGCGATCTGGATGCCATTGGCCTCATCACCAGCGGCGGCATGGACACGGCCACGGTTGCCGTGGGCGCTTCTCGCGTGCGCGCGGGTCGGCCGCTGCGCTTCTTCGCGACCGTACAGGACGACCCCAGCCAGTGCATCGAGTCGCGCGCGATCGAAGAGCTGGCANCGGACGCTGGATGCCGAACTCATCGACCAGCGCNNGTGCCATCCATGCGCGGGCCGGTGTCGTCTGCCGACGTGGCCGCGTTCTTTGCGCGCCCGCACCCGGTCGACGACGGCATTTCGCTCATCGGCATGATGTGCCTGGCCGCGCAGCGTCGAGGTCAGCGGGTGCTGCTGCACGGCGCAACGGGCGACCTCTGCTTCTATGCCCCGGGCGACACGCTGCTGCGCACCGCCCGGGAGCACAGCTGGCACGCCGCCTGGCGGGAGGCGCGTCTGCGGCAACGGCACCACACCTATGAGCAAGGGCGCTCGCCGTTGCACCAGCTTGCGCGGGCTCTGTACGCCGACCTCGCGCCGCCGGCGGCCCGGGCGCTTTGGCGCCGCTTGCGTCGCTGGCAGCGCGGGCACGACCTGAACTGGGTACGCGAAGCGGGCGACATCGGCCGAAGCATTAGCCTGGCTGAGCGCATGCAGGCCGCCAGTCTGCGCGATGACCGGGCCGCCTGGCTCCGGCCGCGCCTCGTACGCGAGCATCTGCAGGCCTTGTTTCCGATTGGCGTGGTGCGCGGGCTCGAGGGTTACGAGCGCGTCGCCGGCCGGTATGGCGTGCAACTGCGCGACCCCTGGNCCGACCGCCGGCTCATTTCGTTCTGCCTTGCGCTGCCCCTGCACTGGCGGGATCGCGAGGGCTGGACGAAATTCATCGCCCGCCGATGGGCCAGCGCGGCGCTGCCGGATGTGTGCGTGTGGCGTAGCGACAAGATCCACCTGGGACACTTGTTGGGCTTTCCCATCCGCGCGAATGACGGCGGCATGCGGTCCGATCGGTCAGATGTGGCAGGTTTGCGGCATGCAACGACCGCCGTCCATGCGTTTCAAGCGCAGGTGGGCAACGCGAGAGTTCGATTCCCGGAGGATGCCTCGGCTGTGTTCGAGGCGGCGGAAAGACTGCTTGCCTGGATGGATGGGCTTTCCTCGTCAGGAGTCCACGGCATCGCCAGCCGGACTTCAAAGTCAACCGCGTCCGATTCAGCCCATGAGTAAAGCGACGGGATCGAACCACTACCGCGTGCACGGACTGTGCATCGAGTCAGACTTTGATTTCACGGAATTGAGCGGTTGCGAACTACCCCTGGGCATGGGTCGGATGTCGACCTGTTGCTTCTCCGGAAGGCGCGACAAGGCCTGCCCGAGCCCTCCGCACGCCAGTGGAGCGTGCACCGAACCGGATCGCTGTCCGTGGCGCACGGCCCGTGGGGCACCGTGTTCGAGTCGTATTGTGGATCGCGCGCCTGGTTGCCAGCCGACGCCTCGGCGCAGGGCGCCACACTGCACGTTGCGCGGGCGCCCGGTATTTCGCGTGATCTGTTCCACCACACGGTGTTGCATGCGTTCGTGCCACTGGCGCTGGTGTTGCATGGGCACACCTTGGTTCACGCGGCTTGCGTCGCGGTGGGAGGTCGGGCGTTTCTGTTTCCAGGCGAGAGTCGCATGGGCAAATCCACCCTGGCCGCCGGCTTCGCCGCGCGTGGACTCCCCGTGTTCAGCGATGACGTGGTTCGCGTGCAGGTCGATGCCGCAGGCTGCGTGCGTGTCTGGCCGGGCTATCCGGGCGCGCGGCTGCGCGGCGAAAGTTTCTTGCTGGGTGCGTCGCAGCGCGGGCAGCGTCCTGGTCGGTATGGACTGCCGCGCTTTCGCGTCCATACAACGCCCGTCGTCGGAGTGCCCGCGGAAGGGGTGGAGGTTGCCGCCGTGTGTTTCCTGGGGCGCAGCCGAACGGTTGCGCCGAGTTGGGCGCGCCTGTCTCCGATGCAGGCCATCACGCCGTGGGTGGAGTCTTGCTTTCTGCTGTCGCTCCCCAAACCGCAGCGCCTCAGAGCGGCATTCGAGCGTGGAAGTCAACTCGCGCGCTCGGCCCCGGCCTGGCGTGTCGCGTACCGGCGGTCCTCGCCTCATTTTGCGACGCTGTGCACTCGATTGGTGGAAGCGATGGAAGCCATCGCCGCCAGTGGTACGCCGCACAGGTGAATTTGCGCAGCCAATGAACATGGGAAGCGACATGCTCGAAGGCGACGGCAACGCACGAATGCGATTGCTTGACGAGGTTGAGCGTTTGCTGGCTCGCGGTGATGGCGCCGCGGCTATGCAGGCGCTGCAGTCTTCTGTGCCCGTCCCCGAAGCTGGCGTATCTCTTGGACTGCGGCATGCCGAACTGTTGGATGCGTGTGGGCAATCGGTGCGCGCATTGCTTCATCTCCAGTCGATGTGTGCCCGTGATGGTTCCGTTGCGGCGGTTTGGATGGAACTGGGTTTCATGCTGCTTCGGCTCGAGCGGCTGGAAGCCGCTGGGCGGGCATTCGAGCGAGCCATCGACCAGGCGCCGCAGGACCCGCTCGGCTGGGAGGCGTTGGCGTCGATCGAGCAGGCCATGGGGCGTGCGGTGCAGGCCATGCAGATCTGGGACGAACTGCTGCTGCGCCACCCCGAGGACCCCGTGGCCCTGTCCGCCCTTTGGTGGCAGGCGCAGTCCACGTTGGACTGGGACACGGCTGAGGCGCTCGAGCCGCGTTTGCTCAGTGCGCTACAGATCAACCGCCAACGGGCCGCGCGGGTCTCGCGCTACACCCTGCTGGGAATGCCGGAGAGTTGGCCGGTCTCGATCTTTCGCGACCTGCCCACCCATCCCGTTTCGGGGCCAGTCGCACGTTTCGCGCCGCGTCGATTACGCCGGCCTGGTCGTTTGCGGGTGGCGTATCAGAGTGCGCATTTTCGGCAACACGCCACCGCAATTCTGGCAGCCGGTCTTTTCGAGGCGCACGACCAAAGCCGCGTCGAAACCTTCGCCATCAACCTCGGCGGTTCGAGCGATGATCGGTACCGCGAACGCTGTCAAGCTGCCTTCGAGCACTGGGTCGACGCCTTTGCTGAGAGCGACGCGTCGATTGCACGACGGATCCACGAAGCGGACATCGACGTCCTGATCGACCTCGACGCCGACAACATCGGCGGGCGTCCGGGCATCGCCGCGCGGCGGCCAGCGCGTGTGCACCTGCACTTCCTGGGCCACCCGGGTAGCACCAGCGTCGAGGGGCTGGATGGCTTCATCGGTGACGACATCACCCTGCCGCCCGGAAGCGAGGCCGAGTTCCGGGAGCGTTTGATTCGCCTGCCGCGTTGCTACCAACCCAATGACCCAAAGCGGCACGTTCCGCGGCAACTGACGCGCGCGGATGCGGGTCTCNCCCCTGATGGACTGGCCCTGTGCAACTTCAATCAGTCCTGGAAATGGCGGCGCGATGTGTTCGATTTGTGGGTCGATGTCCTCGCGCAAAGCGAGGGAAGCACGCTCACCCTGCTTGACCCTGGCCGCGATGCGGAGGATCGGTTGCTCGCCTACGCCCGATCACGTGGATTGGCCAATGCCGACCGGCGTTTGCGCTTTGCCNCTGCGCTAGCGCCCGCTGCCCACCTTGACCGCCTGACGGCGTTCGACCTGGCTTTGGATCAATGGCCATATGGCGGGCACACGACGACGGCCGATGCGATATGGGCCGGGGTGCCGACGCTGACCCGATCCGGGCCACGTTTTGCAGGGCGGGTTGCGGCCAGCATCCTCGACGCGGCAGGCGGTTCGCAATGGGTTGCTGCGGATGCGACGGACTACNCGCGGGCGTCTGCTGAACCTGTGCAGGACCGCGGGGCGGTCGATGCGTTCAAGAAACGAGAGGTGGAGCGAATCCGGCGTTCTTCGCTCTATGACATGTCGGGGTTCGCTGAAGATCTCGAGGACGCTCTGTTTGACCTTCTGTCTTCTGTCGAGTAATCGCCCTCATGGGCGCCAGGATGTCGGACTGCAACGGGGCGACGTACGGCTGCCACGTTATATGCGTCAATTTGTAAGCAAACTCTGGTATCGTTCAGTTGAAGGTGAACCCCGCCCGACAAGACACCAAACCCGGAGGTCCTGAAAATGGCTGACGCTCGTGCCCTCCAGCGTACGCACCACGCCAACGGCGAAGCTCCAAATTTGACGCCTTGGGTGCGACCCTCACTCACGCATTTCGGCTCGTTGGCTCGAGCGACGTTGAGCGGCATGGGCACGCAGAACGAAGGTGTGTGGTTCATGTTCGGCATGGTCACGATCTGCAATTTCAACGGCACGCGATACCCTTGCATGTGAGGTCTTGGCTGGCGGTCCGGGCCGGGCATACGTCGATCTGATAAGTTTCGGCTGCCGGGCAGCGATTGAATCGTTGTTTCGGTGTGAATTTTTGTGTTCCATCTGTCCGGAGTGCCACGCCGACGGTCTTTTTGGCTCAAATTGGGTGTCGTTGAAGTATTCTGACGAAGTCACGGAACAGAGTGGGTGAGCAATGAGTATCTTGGCAAAACAAACGTCGAAGCAAGCGTGGCAATCACCGCGTTTGATGAACCTCGGGTCGCTGGCTGCGACGACCCGCGCGGGAGCGGGTACCATCCCCGAGACCAACTGGTACTACACGAAGGGCGCGCCAACGTGTGCGAATCCAAACGCGAACAACAAGGCGAGTTGCATGACGAAGTATCCCTGCGGTTGAGCGCTAACGGAGTGCTTGCGCGCCGAGGCGTGGGGTGGTCATGAGCGCTGGTCGGGTGTATCGGGCCGCGTTCAGGTGACCGCGCCCAGAGCATGAAGCGACTGGAGCAATGAGCGAAGCGGCGGATCTTCCGCCGCTTCGTTTTTGTCAACCGGTGAGTATTTGGGTTCCGTGGAGAGGGCAAGGCGACCGGGTTGAGCGAGCCAAAGGCGCTCCAATTCACTCACGGGCCGGTGTCCGTCAATGGTCTGAAGCAGCCAGCGCATTTCGGAGGTCATTTCGCGTGGTTCGTGCGTGGTGCCGCAGAACAGCCCCGTGCCGCTGCGCAAAGCGTACGCCGCCCACGGCCAGAGTCTAGGTGGGTCGGGAAACTTAGCCGCAATGGCGAGTGGTGAAGTGACGAGGTCGACGAAACCCTCCGTTGCAAGGCGGAGCAGGGTTTTGAGGACGATTGCGACCTCGGGAGAGTTGCGATCCGCCAACACGGAACCGACTGGGATATAGCACGGTTGCCCNCGCAGGACCCGTCGCGCGGTGTCTTTGGCCGCCGGCAGCAGCAGCCGCAGGGTGCGGCCGGCGGGTGTCTGCAGGGTCATGGGCGCGGTGATCTCGGTGCCATCTGCGGCTTCCGTGACCTCGGCAAACCGACAGGCAACCGCCATGGATCGAAGTGCTTTCAGGTCAGGGTAACTTCCGTGATGGGCAGTGTCTCGGACGATCAGTGCACGCCGGAAGGCATTTCCTACGAGGGCATCCAGCGTTTCTTCCAGGGCGAGCGGGCTCATCCCTCGGGTGGTCAAACCGCTGCGTTGGGCCAGGCGTTCGCGCGCACCGTCGATGTCGAGCTGGGCATCGGCCAGGTATCGCAAGCCGTGTGGCTCGAGATGGGCGGTGAACATACTGAGGCTGAACGCCTCGTTGTAGTCAGAGAGGTATTCGTGGATGGCGTAGCTTGCGGGGGCGTCGATGAAGGTCTGAATGGCGCTGCGCATCGCGGCATCGAGGTGTTCGCCAGTGTCCCGGAGCAGTGTTTCGAGGGCGGCTCTGGCCCGCCGATGGCGCTCCGGGAGGTCGGATGCATCGACGCCGGTGGTAAGGCTCAACACCAGATCCCGTGTGCGCCTGAACTCGCAGCCGCCCGGCAGCGCGTTGAAGCTGATCATTACCACGCCATGTTCCGTCAGATGCCTTGCGCAGCAGCGCAGGATGCCGTCGCGCACTGGCGGCGGCACCCAGCTGTACACGCCGTGGCAGATGATGAAATCGAACGGGCCGCGGAGTTGGTCCTGCAACGCGCGGATGTCTCCGTGGAGAAGCTCGACGTTTTCGATGCCCAGGTCGTTCGCGGACGCCCTGGCGCGAGCGATCTGCACGACGGAGAGGTCTACGCCGACGAAATGAGCCTGCGGGTACTGCAGGGCCAGCGGCAACAGGTTCTGCCCCATGGCGCAGCCGATTTCCAGCACGCGGCAGTTCTGCGGTAAGGGCGCCTCGATGCC
Source organism: Burkholderiaceae bacterium (assembly GCA_013693755.1). GTDB lineage: Bacteria > Pseudomonadota > Gammaproteobacteria > Burkholderiales > Burkholderiaceae_C > Tibeticola. Next base: position 798,547 of record CP059256.1, on the reverse strand, counting down.
ATGCAGGCGCGCCACGGCCCCCATGCGCGCGGGGTGGGTGAACGGAAAACAGCCCGACTCGTAAGGCGTGCGGTCGTAGGCGTCGGCGATGGCGTCGCGCATGCTCGCGTTCTCAGGTGCGGGGCAGGGCAACGGCGAGCCGGGCGTCGTCACCGGGTGCGACCAGCGACTCCATCAACCGCCCATGCACCCCCGAAACTCCCATTGCTCATGCACACGATGTGGTCGCCGGCGCGGGCGGCGTGGGTGACCTGGTGGACGAGGGTGGGCAGGTCGTCGGCGACCTGGGCGCGTGAGGTCAGGGGNGCCAGCGCGGCGCGGGCGTCCCAGTCGAGGCCGCCGGCATGGCAGAAGGCGAGGTCGGCGCTCTCCAGGGCCCAGGGCAACTGGGCTTTCATGGTGCCGAGTTTCATGGTGTTGCTGCGCGGCTCGAACACGGCAAGAATGCGTTCGCCCGGGCCGATGCGACGGCGCAGGCCGTCGAGCGTGGTGCGAATGGCGGTGGGGTGGTGGGCGAAGTCGTCGTAGATGACGATCTCGCCGCCGTCGCGGGCGATGCGGCCGCGAACCTCCATGCGGCGTTTGACGCTCTCGAACCGCGCCAGGGCGGCGGCCGCGCGCTCGGGCGGCACGCCGACGTGTTCGGCGGCGGCGAGAGCGGCCAGCGCGTTGAGTTGGTTGTGTACGCCGCTCAGTCCCCAGGTCACTTCGGCCACGGGCTGGCCCCGGCGCAGCACCTGGAAGTGCTCGGGCTCGCCGGTGGCGGCGAAGTCGGCCACGGCGCTGCCGAAGCTGCGCAGCTCACTCCAGCAGCCCTGGGCGATGACGCGCTGCAGGCTTTCCTCCAGCGCATTCACCACGACGCGGCCGCTGGCGGGCACGGTGCGCACAAGATGATGAAATTGCCGCTCGATGGCTGCAAGATCGTCGAAGATGTCGGCATGATCGAACTCGAGGTTGTTCAGCACCGCAGTGCGCGGCCGGTAGTGGACGAACTTGCTGCGCTTGTCGAAAAAGGCGGTGTCGTATTCGTCGGCTTCGATGACGAACAGGGGGCGGCCTGAGTCCTGCGTGGGCNNTCCGGGCGCGGCGTGCCCCAGGCGGGCCGACACGCCAAAGTTCAGCGGCACACCGCCGATGAGGAAGCCGGGTTGCCGGCCGGCGTCTTCCAGAATCCAGGCCAGCATGGACGTGGTGGTGGTCTTGCCGTGCGTGCCCGCCACGGCCAGCACATGCCGGCCTTGCAGCACCTGCTCGGCCAGCCATTGCGGGCCGCTGGTGTAGCGGGCGCCGGCGTCCATGATGGCTTCCATCAGCGGGAATTTCGGCGCGCCATCGGCGGCTCGCGCGCGGCTGACCACGTTGCCGACGACGAAGACATCGGGCTTGAGCGCGAGCTGGTCGGCTGCGTAGCCCTCGATGAGGTCGATGCCGAGCGCGCGCAGCTGGTCGCTCATGGGCGGGTAGACGCCGGCATCGCAGCCGGTGACGGTGTGGCCCGCCTCGCGCGCCAACGCGGCCAGGCCGCCCATGAAGGTTCCGCAGATGCCGAGAATGTGAATGTGCATGGCCGATTCTAGAAAGCCTTTGGTGCCGCGGCGGGGCTTACTGGGCCGCATTCAGGCCATCGGAGCGGTGCATTTCAGCGAAATTTGGGCTTTTCTTTCCGTTCTCCAGCGCCAATTGGTCAGGTTGCGCTATGAAAATAGAAGCATTTGGAATGGCCGTATTGGATTCGGGTTGACCTCCGGCGGCGGCACAATGCGCGCATGACGCATGTGCATGAGGAACTGCTAGCGCTCGCCGCGCGGCTGGTGGTCGAAGAAGGTTTGGACTACCGCGGGGCCAAACAGCGCGCGGTCAAGGCACTGGGCCTGGGTGCCCGCACCCCGCTGCCCGACAACGAGGCGCTGGACGACGCGGTGCGTGAGTACCTGGCCCTGTTCTGCGCCGATACGCAGCCACAGGAGCTCGCCGCGCTGCGCCGGCTGGCGTTGCAGTGGATGCGGCGCATGGCGGCGTTTCGCCCGCACCTGACCGGCGCCGTCTGGCAAGGCACAGCCACCCGGCTGTCGGATGTGATGATCCAGCTCTATTGCGACGACCCCAAGTCGCCCGAGATTGCCCTGATCGACGCGGGCGTGCCCTTCGAGGCCCGCAATGCCGATGGCCCGCGCGGCGAGCCGGTGCCCGCGCTCAGCGTCCATGCCCGGTGTGCCGACTGGCACGAGTGTGGGCGTGCACTTCATCGTGCTCGACCGGGACGATCTGCGCACCGCCCCGAGGGCCGACGCCAAAGGCCGGCCCCTGCGTGGGGATGTGGCGGCCGTGCAGGCCTTGCTTGAGGCATGATGCGAACCATGACGACCGACGGATCGAACCCTCATCAGAACGCCCCCACGTCCCGCCGCGGTGTGCTGGCGACCGCGGGCGCCCTGGCCGCACTGGCCGGCGCCGGCGTCGCCTGGTGGCGGCTGACCCCGGCGCCGTGGCCGCCGGCGCCGACGAAATCCGGTCTTTGTGGGCGCTCACTTACGAAAAACCTGGCGGCGGCACGCTGGCCTTCGCCGACTTCAAGGGCAAACCCCTGCTGCTCAACTTCTGGGCCAGCTGGTGCCCGCCCTGCGTGGCCGAGATGCCCTTGCTCGACAGCTTCTACCGCGAACAGGCGGCGCGCGGTTGGGTGGTCGTGGGCCTGGCCATTGACCAGCCGAGCGCCGTGCGCGCCTTTCTTGCGCGCAGCGGCGTGAGCTTTCCCATCGGGCTCGCGGGCCTGCAAGGCGGCGAGCTGATGAAGCAACTGGGCAACAATGCGGGCGCCTTGCCGTTCAGCGTCGTTTTCGGGCGTGATGGGCGCATCGTGCAACGTAAAATGGGCAAGGTCACGCCGGCCGAAATCAGCACCTGGGCCTCGATCTGAGCCCATTGCAGTGGCGTTCTGCCCTGCGCGAAAAAATTTCAATCGGCGCAGATCGCGCGAATTGACTTCAGTTCGCGTCAATTGTGAGAAATTGAGGTACATTCGCACACTTTCTCACGTCTCAGGCAGGAAGGCCCATGGATCTGCGCAAACTCAAGACCCTGATCGACCTCGTGTCCGAATCCAACGTCTCGGAACTCGAAATCACCGAAGCCGAAGGCAAGGTTCGCATCGTCAAGGGTGGCCCGTCGGCCCTGCCCGCCGCCCCGCTGGCGGCGGCCGCCCCGGTCGTGGTGGCGGCGCCGGCCGTTGCAGCCCCGCTGCGGTGGCAGCGCCCGCGCCGGCCGCGGAACCGCAAGGCCATGTGGTGAAGTCGCCGATGGTCGGCACCTTCTACCGCGCATCCAGCCCGGGTGCGGCGCCGTTCGTGGAACTCGGCAGCGTGGTCAAGGAGGGCGACACCGTCTGCATCATCGAGGCGATGAAGATCCTCAACGAAATCGAGGCCGACAAGTCCGGCACCATCACACAAATCCTCGTGGAGAACGGCCAGGCCGTCGAGTACGGGCAACCGCTGTTCGTGATCGCCTGAGCGCCGCCCCGAGATCGATTCCATGTTCAAGAAGATTCTCGTAGCCAACCGGGGCGAGATCGCGCTGCGCATCCAGCGCGCCTGCCGCGAGCTCGGCATCAAGGCGGTGATGGTCTATTCCGAGGCCGACCGCGACGCCAAGTACGTCAAGCTCGCCGAAGAGGCCGTGTGCATCGGCCCCGCCGCCTCGCCGCTGAGCTACCTCAACATGCCGGCCATCATCTCCGCGGCCGAAGTGACCGATGCCGAGGCCATCCACCCCGGCTACGGCTTCCTCAGTGAGAACGCTGATTTCGCCGAGCGGGTCGAGAAAAGCGGCTTCCAGTTCATCGGCCCCACGCCCGAGTCCATCCGCATCATGGGCGACAAGGTCTCGGCCAAGCAGGCCATGATCCGCGCGGGCGTGCCCTGCGTGCCGGGCTCCGACGGCGAACTGCCCGACGACCCCGGGCAGATCCGCCGCATCGCCAAGACCATCGGCTACCCCGTCATCATCAAGGCCGCCGGCGGCGGCGGTGGGCGCGGCATGCGCGTGGTGCACACCGAGGCCGCACTGATCAACGCGGTGCAGATGACCAAGGCCGAAGCCGGTGCCGCCTTCGGCAACCCGGCGGTCTACATGGAGAAATTCCTCCAGAACCCGCGCCACATCGAAATCCAGGTCCTCGCCGACAAGTACAAGAACGCCGTCTACCTCGGCGAGCGCGACTGCTCCATGCAGCGCCGCCACCAGAAAGTCATCGAAGAGGCGCCGGCCCCCGACATTCCGCGCCGTCTCATCGACCGCATCGGCGAGCGCTGCGTGGCGGCGGTGAAGAAGATCGGCTACCGCGGCGCGGGCACCTTCGAGTTCCTGTACGAGAACGGCGAGTTCTATTTCATCGAAATGAACACCCGGGTGCAGGTCGAGCACCCGGTGACCGAACTCATCACCGGCGTGGACATCGTGCGCACCCAGATCATGGTCGCGGCGGGCGAGAAGCTGCCCTTCACCCAGCGGCAGATCCAGCTGCGCGGCCACGCCATCGAGTGCCGCATCAACGCCGAGGACCCGTACAAGTTCATCCCCTCGCCAGGGCGCATCACCACGTGGCACCCGCCGGGCCCGGGCGTGCGGGTGGATTCGCACGTCTACACCAACTACTTCGTGCCGCCCAACTACGACTCGATGATCGGCAAGATCATCGTGCACGGCGACACCNGGGAACAGGCGCTGGCGCGCATGCAGACCGCGCTGCTGGAGACCGTCGTCGAGGGCATCAACACCAACATCCCGCTGCACCGCGAGCTGATGGTCGATGCACGCTTCCAGTCGGGCGGCACCAACATCCATTACCTCGAAGAGTGGCTTGAGCAGCGCGCGCTGAGCGCCCAGCGCACCCGCTCGCGCAGTTCGCATACGCCACCCTTTGACGACCCGCCGACACCCCATGCATGAACTTGCGCTGACCTGCCCCGAAGACCGTGTCGAGGCCATCGGCGAAGCGCTCGATGCGCTTGATGCGCTCAGCGTTTCGGTCGAAGACGCCGATGCCGACACCGAAGCCGAGCGTGCGCTGTTCGGCGAACCCGGCATGCCGCCGCCGCGCGAAGGTTGGCAGCACTCCCGTGTGCGCGCCCTGTTTGCCACCGAAGCCGCTGCGCTCGAGGCTGCCCGTCTGCTCGCGCTGCAGGACTTCTTCGCGGGCTGCTCGATGGACGCGCCGGTGGCGGTGCCCGAGCAGGACTGGGTTCGGCTGACGCAGAGCCAGTTCGCGCCCGTCGAGATCACGCCCAGCTTCTGGATCGTCCCCACCTGGCACGAGCCCNCGGCCGCAGCACAGCGCATCATCCGGCTCGACCCCGGCCTGGCCTTCGGCACCGGCACCCATCCCACCACCCGCATGTGCCTGCGCTGGATCGCGACGCGGGGCACGCAAGCACTGGGCCGCACCCTCGATTACGGCTGCGGTTCGGGCATTCTGGCCATTGCGGCTGCGCTGCATGGCGCTCATCTGGTGGACGCGGTGGACATCGACGAAGCAGCGGTGCGCGCCACCCGCGACAACGCCGCCGCCAACGGCGTGGAACTGAATGCCGGCCTGCCGGAACTCGCCCAGGGCCGGTACGACACCGTGCTGGCCAACATCCTGGCCACACCGCTCAAGGTGCTGGCGCCACTGCTGTGCGCCCATGTGGCAGCGGGTGGTTCGCTGGTGCTGGCAGGCATCCTGCAGCGCCAGGCCGATGAATTGCGCGAAGCCTACAGCCCCTACCTCGCCCTCGACGTGGCCGATGCCGAGGACGGCTGGGTGCTCATGACCGCGCGCCGCTGAGCCGGCTTCGGCGCTTCGGTGGCCCCTACAATCCACCGCCCATGAGTCAGGTCACGCGCTGCCCCTCCTGTGGCACCTTGTTTCGGGTGGTGGCCGATCAATTGCGCATCTCCNGGGGGTGGGTGCGCTGCGGGCATTGCGGCGATGTCTTCGACGCGCGGTCCCACATGCAAGGCGGCCCGCCCACGGCCCCTCCAGTGAAGCCGCCGGGCGCAGGCGCCACGGCCACGGCGTCTCAGCCGACCTCGGCGGATGGGCGCGCGGGTGTCGCGTCGGCCGACGTGCCGAAGCCGCCTTCCTCCGTACGCCGTGACGCATCCGCATCGCTTGCGTCGCCTCTGAGCGGTGAGCCCGCCCGGCACCCCACCGACAGTTTGCGCGCCAGCGCGGTGCAGGAGACCGCCCCTTCGCCGACTGCTGCAAATGCGCCAGCGCCAGCCGCGGTGCCCACCCGGAAGGAGCCTCCGCGAACCGCGGGCGCCCCCACCTCGGAATCAGTTCCGCCAGCCACCGGTTGGGGTCGGTCTTCTTCGCGGCCGCCGGCGGCCGCCGAAGCAGTGGACTCGGCCTTCCACTCCTCGCTCAGCGCCCCCACCACCACGCCCGAGTCCGACGACGCAGAAGACGTGGCCTTTCTGCAGCAGGCCCGCCGCNGCGGCCGCTGGCGCCACCCGGCGGTCCGCGCGGGTCTGGGCTTCATGGCGCTGCTGCTCTTCGTCGCGCTGGTGTTGCAGGTCGTCGTGCACGAGCGAGACCTGCTGGCCGCGCTCAAACCGCCGCTGCGTCCGTGGATCCAGGCACTGTGCGAACCGCTGGGCTGCACCGTCGAAGATCCGCGACGCATCGACGCCATCAACATCGAGNCCTCGACGTTTCGGCGGACCGCGGACCAGCGCTACCAACTCAGTTTTCAACTGCGCAACACCGCACCGTTTACCGTTCGCACGCCGGCGGTGGAACTGACGCTGACCGACGCACAGGACCGCGTGCTGCTGCGCCGCGTTCTCAAGTCCGAAGAAACGAATGCGCCGGGCGCCTTGCCCGCTGCAGGCGACTGGAGCAGTTCCCTGGCCCTGGGTGTCGATGCCGCCGCGCTGGGCGGTGAGCCCGTGGCGGGATACCGCTTGTTCCTTTTCTATCCTTGAGCGGCCAGGCGCCGCCTTTGCCTCAGGACATACACATGGCAGCTCTGATTTGTGGATCGCTGGCGTTCGACACCATCATGCGGTTCGAGGGGCGTTTTGGCGAGCACATCCTGCCCGACCAGTTGCACATCCTCAACGTGTCCTTCCTGGTGCCCGCGCTCCGGCGCGACTTCGGGNGGTGTGCGGGCAATATCGCCTACGCGCTGAAGCAACTGGGTGGCGAACCCCTGCCGCTGGCGGCGCTCGGCAATGACGGTGAGGAGTACCTGCAGCGCATGCGCGACCTTGGCATTGCAACCGATCATGTGCATGCCCGCGTTGACACCTACACCGCGCAAGCCATGATCATGACCGACTGCGACAACAACCAGATCACCGCATTTCACCCCGGCGCGATGATGTTCGCCCATGAATTGCCGGTGCCGCAGCGTGAGGACATCCGGCTCGCCATCGTCGCCCCCGATGGCCGGGAGGCCATGATCGCGCACGCCCAGCAACTGCGCGAGCGTGGCGTGCCCTTCGTGTTCGATCCCGGCCAAGGCCTGCCGATGTTCGACGGCGCGGAACTTGCCCGCTTCATCGAGCAAGCCACCTGGGTCACCGTGAATGACTACGAAGGCAAGATGCTGTGCGAGCGCACGGGCTGGACGCTTGCCGAAATTTCACGGCGCGTCGAGGCACTGGTGGTCACGCTCGGGGCGCAGGGATGCGAAATCTGGATCGACGGGCAGCGCAGCCATGTCGACGCCGTGGTGCCGGATGCCGTCGTCGATCCGACGGGCTGTGGCGACGCCTGGCGCGGCGCTCTGCTGTACGGCCTGGAGCGTGGATGGTCGCTCGAGGCTTGCGCGCGCCTGGGCAACCGCCTGNGGGCGATCAAGATCGCGCAGCGCGGGCCGCAGAACTACCGGCTCGCCGCGGAAGATCTTCTCTCGCTGAACAACGGCTGACGAACATCGCTGGCGATGTGACGCCAGCGATGTTCAAACCGCTGTCAACCGGGGCTGAAGCTCAGGGCTTCTTGGCGGTGGGGAAGGGCCAGGCCGCCTGCGGGTTCAGCGTGGTCTGCGCAACCGGGGCGGGTGCAGCAGCCTTCTTCGCCGGAGCGGCCTTCTTCGCCGGAGCGGCCTTCTTCGCCGGAGCGGCCTTCTTCGCCGGAGCGGCCTTCTTCGCCGGAGCGGCCTTCTTCGCCGGAGCGGCCTTCTTCGCCGGAGCGGCCTTCTTCGCCGGAGCGGCCTTCTTCGCCGGAGCGGCCTTCTTCGCCGGAGCGGCCTTCTTCGCCGGAGCGGCTTTCTTCGCCGGAGCGGCTTTCTTCGCCGGAGCGGCTTTCTTCGCCGGAGCAGCCTTCTTCGCCGGAGCAGCCTTCTTCGCCGGAGCGGCTTTCTTCGCCGGAGCGGCTTTCTTCGCCGGAGCGGCTTTCTTCGCCGGAGCAGCCTTCTTCGCCGGAGCAGCCTTCTTCGCCGGAGCAGCCTTCTTCGCCGGAGCAGCCTTCTTGTCAGTAGCCATGTCTATCTCCTACATCACGTTGTCGACAGGGAAAACACTTCGTGCGTGAGAGGCTGCACAAAGCGATTCACGCGAATCCGCGCCGAGGCGGCCGCGTGAACTCGGGCGCACGCTGCACGCGCCATCTGCATCGAGACGGTACGGGGCAGCGGTGCATGACTGAAGAGCATGTTCATCCGGCGGGGCGATCAATCCCAGGACAGAGCGCCGCCCGACTGGTACTCGATGACGCGCGTCTCGAAGAAGTTGCGCTCCTTCTTCAGATCGATCATCTCGCTCATCCAGGGGAACGGGTTCTCCTCGTTCGGGAAGAGCGCTTCGAGCCCGATCTGCGTCGCGCGCCGGTTGGCGATGTAGCGCAGGTAGCCCTTGAACATCGAGGCGTTCATGCCGAGCACGCCGCGCGGCATGGTGTCTTCCGCGTACTGGTATTCCAGATCGACGGCCTTGAGGAACAGCGACTTGATCTCGGCCTTGAACTCCGGCGTCCAGAGGTGCGGGTTCTCGAGCTTGAGCTGGTTGATGAGGTCGATGCCGAAGTTGCAGTGCATCGACTCGTCACGCAGGATGTACTGGTACTGCTCGGCCGCACCGGTCATCTTGTTCTGCCGGCCCAGCGCCAGGATCTGCGTGAAGCCGACGTAGAAGAACAGACCTTCCATCAGACAGGCAAAAACGATCAGGCTCTTGAGCAGGGTCTGGTCAGCCTCGGGNGTGCCGGTCTTGAAGGAGGGATCCATGATCACGTCGATGAACGGAATCAGGAACTCATCCTTTGCGCGGATGGCTGGGATTTCGTTGTAGGCGTTGAAGATCTCGCCTTCGTCCAAACCCAGACTCTCCACGATGTACTGGTACGCATGGGTGTGGATGGCCTCCTCGAAGGCCTGGCGCAGCAGGAACTGCCGGCACTCGGGCGCCGTGATGTGCCGGTAGGTGCCGAGCACGATGTTGTTGGCCGCCAGCGAATCGGCCGTGACGAAGAAGCCGAGGTTGCGCTTGACGATGCGCCGCTCGTCCTCGGTGAGTCCGTTGGGGTTCTTCCACAGCGCGATGTCGCGGTTCATGTTCACCTCCTGCGGCATCCAGTGGTTGGCGCAGGTGGCGAGGTACTTTTCCCAGGCCCACTTGTACTTGAAGGGGACGAGCTGGTTGACGTCGGTCTGGCCGTTGATGATGCGTTTGTCGGCCGCCACCACGCGGCGGTGGCTGGCGGCCGGCGCGGCTTGCATCGAACCCGTCGTGGCGGCGGACGCCGTCGCAGGAATGGGTGCCCCATCGTCGAGCCGGCGCACAGCGGCGGGGAGGCAGCGGAGGCAGAGAGGGAGCAGGGCGGCTGCTCGTCGCGCCGCCGAGGGGGCAGGTTGCAGTGCAGGTTGTGCCGCTGCCGTNGATGTCGTCGTCCCAGTTCAACATGGTTGGTCCAGTGCTCTAATTATGGGAGCAACGATGCAGATTGAAAAGCGAACGCTTGCATCGTTGCGCGAAATTGTTGTGCGTTGGCATCGTGCCGATCACTGGCAGGCTTCGCAGCCTGGGTCGTCGATGGCGCAGAAGCGGATGTCGGTGGCCGCGGCGGTGTCCGTCGCCGCCGCTGCGACACCGCCATCGACCTGCGCCGCCACCGCGTTGAGCCGGCCGGCCTTCACCGTCGACTTCTCGGCGTGCGTCGCACCCATGGTGCGCAGGTAGTAGGTGGTCTTGAGGCCGCTGACCCAGGCGAGCTTGTAGGTCTCGTCAAGCTTCTTGCCCGAGGCCCCGGCCATGTAGATGTTGAGCGACTGCGCCTGGTCGATCCACTTCTGTCGACGCGCGCCAGCGGTCACGAGCCAGTAGGGCTCGATCTCGAACGCGGTGGCGTAGAGTGCCTTGATGTCCTCGGGCACGCGATCGATGGGCCGCAGCGAGCCGTCGAAGTGCTTGAGGTCCATGACCATCACCTCGTCCCACAGGCCCAGGCGTTTGAGGTCGCGCACCAGATAGCTGTTGATGACGGTGAATTCGCCCGAGAGGTTGGACTTCACCGAAAGGTTGCCGAAGCAGGGCTCGATGGAAGCGTCCACACCGATGATGTTGGAGATGGTGGCCGTGGGGGCGATGGCCACGCAGTTGGAGTTGCGCATGCCGTCGCGTGCGATCTTTGCGCGCAGGGCCTCCCAGTCCATCGTGCTGGAGCGGTCCACCTCCACGTAGCCGCCCCGCTGCTGGGCCAGCAGTTCCAGCGTGTCCAGCGGCAGGATGCCGCGATCCCACAGCGAGCCCTTGTAGCTGGAGTACTTGCCGCGCTCGGCGGCGAGTTCGGTCGACGCCCAATATGCGTGGTAGCAGACGGCCTCCATCGAGCGGTCCGCGAATTCCACGGCCGCTTCCGATGAATAGGGGATGCGCAGCTCGTAGAGCGCATCCTGAAAGCCCATGATGCCCAGCCCGACCGGTCGATGCCGCAGGTTCGAGTCGCGAGCCTTCTTCACGGCGTAGTAGTTGATGTCGATCACGTTGTCGAGCATGCGCATGGCCGTGCCGATGGTGCGCTTGAGCTTGTCGTGGTCGATCTGCCCGTTCGTGAGGTGGCGCGCCAGGTTCACCGAACCCAGGTTGCACACGGCGGTCTCGGTGTCGCTGGTGTTGAGCGTGATCTCCGTGCAGAGGTTGGAGCTGTGCACCACGCCGGCGTGCTGCTGCGGGCTGCGGACGTTGCATGCGTCCTTGAAGGTGATCCAGGGNTGACCCGTCTCGAACAGCATCGACAGCATCTTGCGCCACAGGTCCACGGCCTGCACGGTCTTGCAGGGCTTGATCTCGCCGCGGCGGGCTTTCTCCTCGTAGGCCACGTACGCCTTCTCGAACGCGGTGCCGAAGAGGTCGTGCAGGTCGGGTACGTCCGAGGGGGAGAACAGGGTCCACTCGCCCTTTTCCATCACCCGCTTCATGAACAGATCCGGAATCCAGTTCGCGGTGTTCATGTCGTGCGTGCGGCGGCGGTCGTCGCCGGTGTTCTTGCGCAGTTCCAGGAACTCCTCGATGTCGAGGTGCCAGGTCTCGAGGTAGGTGCAGACCGCGCCCTTGCGCTTGCCCCCNTGGTTCACCGCCACGGCCGTGTCGTTGACGACCTTGAGGAAGGGCACCACACCCTGCGATTCACCGTTGGTGCCCTTGATGTGGCTGCCCAGGGCGCGCACGCGCGTCCAGTCGTTGCCGAGGCCNCCGGCGAACTTCGAGAGCAGGGCGTTCTCCTTGATGGATTCGTAGATGCCGTCCAGATCGTCGGGCACGGTGGTGAGGTAGCAGCTCGAGAGCTGCGAGCGCAGCGTGCCCGAGTTGAACAGCGTCGGCGTGGACGACATGAAGTCGAACGACGACAGCACCTCGTAGAACTCGATGGCACGCGCTTCGCGATCGATCTCGTTGAGCGCCAGCCCCATGGCCACGCGCATGAAGAAGGCCTGCGGCAGCTCGATGCGCGTCTTGCGCACATGCAGGAAGTAGCGGTCGTACAGCGTCTGCAGGCCCAGGTAGTCGAACTGCAGGTCGCGCTCGGCCTTCAGCGCGGCGCCCAGGCGATCCAGGTCGAACTGGGCCAGCCGTGGGTCCAGCAATTCGTGGGCGATGCCCTTCTGGATGAACTGCGGGAAATACTCCGCGTAGCGGGCCGCCATGTCGGCCGGGCGCAGGTCTTCGCCCAGCACTTCTTTCTGGATCGTGTGCAGCAGCAGGCGCGCGGTGACGAAGGTGTAGTCCGGGTCCTTTTCGATCAGCGTGCGCGCGGCGAGGATGGCGGCTTTGTAGACCTCGTCGAGCGGCACGCCGTCGTACAGGTTGCGCAGCGTCTCGGCCACGATGGGCTCGGCCTTGACGTCGGCGCTGAGGCCTTCGCAGGCGGCATCGACCAGCTCGCGCAACTGGGCGAGGTCNAGCGGGCGGCGCTGGTCGCCGTCCGTGACATGCAGCACCGGCGTGGCTGCGCTTTCGGTGGCCTGTGCCGACTGCTTGGCGCGCTCCTGGGCGCGCCGTTCGCGGTAGAGCACGTAGGCACGGGCCACTTCGTGATGGCCGCTGCGCATGAGGCCGAGTTCCACCTGGTCCTGCACGTCCTCGATGTGGAAGGTGCCGCCGCCGGGGCGCGAACGCATCAGCGCGCGCACGACGCCGCGCGTGAGTTCATCCACCACCTCGCGCACGCTGGCCGAGGCCGCGCCCTGCGTGCCGTGCACGGCCAGAAAGGCTTTCATCATCGCGATGGCGATCTTGTCCGGCGTGAACGGCACCACGGCGCCGTTGCGGCGAATGATCTGGTATTGCGACAAGGACGACGCCGGGTTGCCGGCGCGGTCCGTNCGCGGGGAGGGCATGGCGTTGGGGTGGGCGGTGCTCGATGCGGGTGTCGCGGTGTGCATGGGTTCCTCTCGATCTCTGGGCGGGCGCGCAAGGCCCGGCGTGTTGTTCTGAAGCGGTGCGCACGGCCGAGTGCGGTGACAGGCTCGGCGTTCGGTTGGCACTATAGGTGGGGTCTGCAGTGCTTGCAAGCCACTAGATGTAGTGTACCGAAGGTTTTTCGCGCAGAACCGCAGTGCGCGGCCGATGGCGGCCGTCGTGGTGACCGAATGCAACCGGAAGCGGCCATGCCGGCGGATGCCTTGTCGTTCGGGGATTCGTCTGCGGACGTGCAGACGGCATGCGGCCTGCACGCGGATTTGCGGCTGGAGCCCGCGCCGATGCTGGTGCCGGGCGACCGGCGGGGTTTGCAGCACCCCGGTGGAGGGCGGCTCAGCCGAGCCGGCTGTTCAGGACGCCTTCGGGAAAATACCGATCCGGCCAATCGAGGTGAGCCTGCAACAGCCGCCAGTCGAAACCCGCGCCGGGGTCCCACTTGCGCGCGGGTGCGATGTGCTGGTGGCCGGCGACATGGCCGATGGGATAGCGCTGCGCCAGCGCGGTGCACACGGCGGCGAGGGCCTCGTATTGCTCGGACGTGAAGCGGTCGCCGTCGGCGCCCTCGAGTTCGATGCCGACCGAATCGTCGTTGCAACCATCGCGGCCGCGCCAGTGGGATGCACCGGCGTGCCAGGCGCGGTCATCGCAGCTGACAAACTGCCAGAGCGCGCCGCTGCGCTCGATGTAGAAATGCGCCGACACCTCCACCCCGCGGATCTGCTCGAACCAGGGGTGGGCTGACCAGTCGAGCCGGTTGGTGAAGAAGCGTTGAACCGCGCCGCCACCGTAGACGCCCGGCGGCAGGCTGATGGCATGGATGACGATCAGGTCGATCACCGCATCCGCCGGCCGTGCGTTGAAGTTGGGTGAAGGCAGGGCGCGGGCGAAGCGGTACCAGCCGCCCCGCCAGAGCGGGTCTGCGCCCTCGACCGGGGCGGCGTCAGGCGGGTTCGTCATCGTCCTGACCCTTCCCGGGCGCCGAGATGCCCAGACGGGCCATGCGGTAGCGGATCTGGCGCAGGTTGAGGCCGAGCCGCGCGGCGGCGGCGGTGCGGTTGAATCCGGTGTCGGACAGCGTGCGCAGCAGGACTTCGCGCTCCTGCTGGTCGAGCCAGCGTTGCAAATCCATNGGTCGCCTCGGGCGGCGTTGCGCCGGGGCCCGGTGCGGGGCCCGCGCTGACACCAGGGGCTGCCGGCTCGGCTATCCGGGGCTGACGACGTCGTCGAGCTCGAGCTCGCCGCCTTCGCTGAGGGCCAGTGCACGGTAGAGCAGGTTTTCCAGCTCGCGCACATTGCCGTGCAGGGGTGGCTTTGCNAGCAGCTGCAGCGCGCGCGCCGACAGCCGCGGCGCGGGCAGACCCGACTCGGCGGCGATGCGCGCGAGCAGTGCATCGCACAAGGCAGGNAGGTCCTCGCGGCGTTCGCGCAGCGGCGGCACGAGGATGTCGATGACGTTGAGGCGGTAATACAGGTCCTGCCGGAAACGGCCCGCGTGGACTTCNCCTGCCAGGTCCTTGTGCGTGGCGCTGACGATGCGCACGTCCACCTCTTCTTCCTCGGTGGCGCCAAGCGGGCGCACGCGCCGCTCCTGGATGGCCCGCAACAGTTTGGACTGCATCGCCAGTGGCAGGTCGCCGATCTCGTCGAGGAACAGCGTGCCGCCGCGCGCGGCGTGGAAGTAGCCGGCGCGGTCGTGGGTGGCGCCGGTGTACGAGCCTTTGCGCGCACCGAAGAACTCGGCCTCGAGCAGGTTCTCCGGGATCGCCCCGCAGTTGACGGCGACGAAGGGGCCGTCGGCACGGTGGCTGCAGGCATGGATGGCGCGGGCCACCAGTTCCTTGCCGGTGCCCGACTCGCCCTGCACCAACACCGGCGCCATGCTTTGCGCCACCTTGGCGATGCGCTGCTTGACCGCCCGCATGGCGTTGGATTCCCCCACCAGCCGGGCCAGCGCCGGGTTGCGCGCGGGGGCTGCCGCGGCGCTGCGCGGGGTGCGGCCTCAGGCGCGCGCGAAGCGNTCCGCAGCCGGCGGGGTGGGGGCCGTGCGGCGGTCGCGCGCGTCCGCGACGGCTGAACTGACCACCGTGCGGAACTGGCGCAGATCGACCGGCTTGGTGAGGTAATCGAAGGCGCCGGCCTTGAGGGCTTCGACGGCGTTTTCGGCCGAGCCGTAGGCGGTCATGACGATGCAGCGCTCACTGCGGGCTTGCGCCTGCAGGCGGTGCAGCAGCTCGAGCCCCAGGCCATCGGGCAGCCGCATATCAGTGATGACGACCGCATAGGGCTGGCGATCCAGGCAGGCGTGTGCTTCGGCCAGCGTGGCCGCGGTGTCGACGAGCAGGCCCTCGCGCAGCAGGGCCAGTTCGTAGAGCGTGCGCAGATCGGGCTCGTCGTCGACGACGAGCACGCGCGCGGGTGGGTTTGGTCGCGGGGCGTTCATGCGCGGACAGTGTCGGCCGGGGCCTCGACGGTTCGGAGGTTGGAGGGGCGCTCTTCGAAGCGGATGTGGAATTCGTTGCCCTCCTGCTGCGACAGGCCGCCAGCGGGCGGGCGCCGCGCGTAGTCGATGTGCGCGCCGTGGCGCTCGCAGAGCTCGCGGCAAATGTAGAGTCCGAGGCCGCTCGAGCGGGTCTGGGACGAGAAGAAGGGCTCGAACAGATGGCGGCGCACCGAGGGTTCCAGCGGCGGGCCCTCGCTCCAGACGCTCAGGCTCACCTCGCCCGCCGGGTTGCGGCCCGCATGCACCCGAATGGTCCCGCCGGGGTGTGCATGGCGGCGCGCGTTGTCGAGCAGGTTGACCAGAATGCGTTGCAGGTGGGAGAAGGAAAAGCGCACGGTGTGGGTGTGCGGATCCGTGTGCACTTGCAGCGCCATGCCGTGGCCCTCCTGGGCCAGCCATTCGGCGCACAGCGAGCGCACGGCGGGCTCGAGCTCGAGGCTGTCGGCCGTGGGGTCGATGCCCACGTGCTCGACGCGTGCGACGTCGAGAATCTCATCCACGATGTGCGAGAGGCGCTGCGCGTTGTGCCGCACCATCGCGCTCAGGCGCTGGTGGGCGGACTGCGTCAACTCTTCCTCCAGCAAGGCATTGGCCTGCACGATGGCCGACAACGGGTTGCGGATTTCGTGCGCCACGGCGGCCGAGCCGGCCCAGTGCGGAGAGTTTTCGTTGCGCACGCGGGCCTCGAGTTCGCGGCGGTCCTGCAGAAAGACGAGGCAGAGGTTCTCCCGCCCTTCCGCCACCACCGAAGCCAGCCGGGTGCGCACCTGCAGCTGCAGTGGCGCGGCGTCCTCGGTGGCGTGGAGTTCGACCTCGACGCCGTCGATGTTTCCGTGCAGAAAGGTCTGCTCGACCAACCCGGCCAGGGGCAGGCAGTGGGTGTCACCCAGTGGAATGGGCGCGGTGCTGGTCGCCGCCTCGAAATCCCAACCCAGCAGGGTGCGTGCGGCGGGGTTGGCGGCGCGCACGTCGAGCGTGCGGTCGACGACGAGCACGCCATCGCTCAGGCTGTCGATGACGAACTGGTTGACCAGGGTCTGCACCCGCGCCAGCCGCGCACTGCGCCGGGCCACCTCTTCCTGACGCGACAGCCGCGCGGCGAGCTGCTGTGTGGCCAGCGCCACCACGAACAGCCCCAGGCCGGTGAGTCCGGCCTGCATGGTGGCCGTGGCGGGTGCGCCCAGAATGTCCAGCGGCCAGCGGCCCCAGGCGTCGGCCAGCAGCACCAGGGTGATGGCCGCGGCGGTGGCCAGCGCGAGCCGGCGCGAACCGATGATGCCGGCCAGCATGACGGGCAGGGCGAACAGGGGCGTGAAATTGAGCGCGCTGCCGCGCATGAGGTGCAGCACGGAGAAGAACAGCACGTCGACGCCGACGGTCCAGACCCAGTGCCGGCGCGGCCAGCGCGGTGATGGCAGGCGCGCGAGCCGCACCGCCAGCGTGATGAGCAGGTACAGCGCGCCCACCAGCACCGGCGGCCAGGCCCAGGCGTGCCCGAGCCAGAGGCTGTCGGCGAGTTGGAACGCCAGCAGCACGGCCGCAACCACGACGCGAACCGTCATCAGGACGGTCCACGGGCCCGCGGGCGTGCGGCGCTCGCGCACGGAGCCGTCGGCAGCGGGCATGAGCCGCGAGTCCGCGCCGAACCACGAGGTGGTGGCGTCTGCGGCCTCGTGGGCGTGGCGCATTCAGCCCTCGTGCTGGTCGCGGTGGGCGGCGCTGCAGTACCAGCCCTGCCGGCCGCGCAGGGCGTCGGCCTGCGGGACGTGGGTGCCGCAGTGGGCACAGCGCACCATGGTCTCGGGTTCACGCGCGGCGGTGCTGCGTTCGGCGCGGTGGCGCGCGTTCAGCCGGCGCGGCCGGGTGAGCAGCCAGACCAGGCCCGCGAGTGCGGCAAGGACGACCAGCGCCTTCACGGTGCGCGCCCTAGCACCACCTCGAGCACGAAGCGCGAGCCGGCATAGGCCAGCAGCAGCAGGCCCGCGCCGATGTAGAGCACGCGCACGGCGCGCCGGCCGCGCCAGCCCAGCCGCGCGCGGCCGGCGAGCAGCACGGCGAAGGTGAGCCAGGCCAGCAGCGAGAAGATGGTCTTGTGGTCCCACTTCCAGCGCGCGAGCGACGCGCCATAGAGCTGCTCACCGAAGAACAGGCCGGCGATCAGCGTGGCCGTGAGCAGCACGAAGCCCGCCTGCACGAAGCGGAAGGTGAGCCGCTCGAGCGTGAGCAGCGGCAGACCCACGCTGGCGCCGGCGCCCTCGCGCATCAGCCGTTCGGCGCGGGTCATGAGCGCGGCATGCACCACGGCGGCGCCGAACAGGCCGTACGAGGCCAGACCGAGCGCCAGGTGCAGCGGCAGCCAGGCCGAAGCGCTGGGGTGCAGCGGCGCGCCGGGGAAAGCCAGCGGCAGCAGCACCGCCAGCGTGCCGAGGCCGGCGAGCGGCCAGCGTGCGCGCAGCTGGGGNTAGACCTGGCTCTCCACCGCATAGACGGTGAGCACCAGCCACGCCATCATCGACAGCGCCGGGGCGAAGCCAAAGCGCGCGGGCGTCTCGAGCAGGCCCAGCGCCAGCGTGCACGCATGAAGCACCCAGGCCAGCAGCAGCAAGGCCCGTGCGCGGGGCAGGAGAGCCGCTCGGCGCCGAGGGCCGTGNACGGCGTAGACCAGGGCGGCCGCCGCGGACAGCCAGACGCTGGGCAGGGGCGGACTCGATAGAATCATGGGCCGAGTTTACCGGGTTGCAGCCCTTTCACCGGTGCGGCGCCGCGTGTGCGAACGCGCGGGCCGCGACCCTCGCCGCGGTGTGTGGCGCGTGTGCGCAGCACGGTCCGCAGCGTTTGCCCCCAAGCCTTTTTCCCCCTTTCCATCATGGCCTCCGCCCTCACCGAAAAGCTCTCGCGCCTGGTCAAGCAGATCAGCGGGCAGGCGCGCATCACCGAAGCCAACGTGGCCGACATGCTGCGCCAAGTGCGCATGGCCTTGCTCGAGGCGGACGTGGCGCTGCCGGTGGTCCGTGATTTCATCGCCCGCGTCAAGGAGAAGGCGCTGGGGCAGGAGGTGATGGGCTCGCTCAAGCCCGGGCAGGCGCTGGTGGGCATCGTCAACCGCGAGCTCGCCGCCACCATGGGCGAGGGCGTGGCCGACCTGAACCTGGCCACCCAGCCGCCCGCGGTGATTCTGATGGCCGGCCTGCAGGGCGCGGGCAAGACGACGACGACGGCCAAGCTCGCGCGCCACCTCATCACCAGGCGCAAGAAGAAAGTGTTGACGGTGTCGGCCGACGTGTACCGGCCCGCGGCGATCGAGCAGCTCAAGACCGTGACGGCGCAAGCCGGGGCCGAGTGGTTCCCGAGCACGCCGGACCAGAAGCCGCTGGACATCGCGCGCGCCGCGCTCGATTACGCGAAGAAGCACTATGTGGATGTGCTGCTGGTGGACACCGCCGGTCGGCTCGCGATCGACGAGGCGCTGATGCGCGAGATTGCCGAACTGCACGCCGCGCTCGACCCGGTGGAGACACTGTTCGTGGTCGATGCGATGCAGGGCCAGGACGCGGCCAACACGGCCAAGGCGTTCAAGGAGGCGCTGCCGCTGACCGGCATCATCCTCACCAAGACCGATGGTGACTCGCGCGGTGGCGCGGCTCTGTCGGTGCGCGCGATCACCGGTGCGCCGATCAAGTTCGCTGGCACCAGCGAGAAGATCGACGGCCTGGAGGTGTTCGACGCCGAGCGCCATGCCGGGCGCATCCTGGGCATGGGCGACATCGTGGCGCTGGTGGAGCAGGTGGCCGCCGGCGTGGACATGGCCGAGGCGCAGAAGCTCGCGGCCAAGGTCAAGAGTGGCGCGAGTTTCGACCTGAACGACTTTCTCGCGCAGATCCAGCAGGTCAAGCAGATGGGCGGGCTTTCCAGCCTGATGGACAAGCTGCCCACGCAGATGGCCGCCAAGGCCAGTGAGGCCGACCTCTCGCGCGCCGAGCGCGACATCGCCCGCAAGCAGGGCATCATCCACAGCATGACGCCGCTGGAGCGCCGCAAGCCCGAGCTCATCAAGGCCACGCGCAAGCGCCGCATCGCCGCCGGCGCGGGCGTGCAGGTGCAGGAAGTCAACCGCCTGCTCAAGGAGTTCGAGCAGATGCAGGAGATGATGAAGAAGATGAAGGGCGGCGGCCTCATGAAGCTCATGAAGCGCATGGGCGGCATGAAGGGCTTCGGCGGCGGCATGCCGCCCATGCCGCGCTGACGGACGACCCGGATTTCCGGGCGACGGTGCCGGCCGTGTCGCGCGCGCTGACCCCACCCCTGCTGTTCATCTACGGCACGCTGCTGCCCGGCCTGGCCTTGCATGGAGCAATGCAGGGCGCACGCTGCATCGGCGAGGCCACGGTGCCGGGGCGGCTGTTCGACCTCGGGCCTTACCCGGCGCTGGTGCCGGGGCCGGCGCGGGTGGCCGGGCTGCTGTATGCGGTGAGCGAGGCCCAGCTGGTGCGGCTCGATGCGCTTGAGGAATACGACCCGACGAACCCCGCGGGGTCGCTGTACCTGCGCCAACGACTGCCCGCCGCGCTGGCGCATGGGCGCGGCGTCTGCGAGGCCTTCGTCTACGTCTACAACCGCGCGGTGGACGCGGCCACACCCATTCCCCACGGCGACTACCGGCGCCACCTGCGCGAGCGTGGCGGCGCGTGAAGCCCGTCAGACGGGCCTTCGGGGCGAAGTTTTCAGGTTTTTGGGCTGGAGCCCAGCGCCAATCGGTCGCTTATCGCTATCAATTTTGATGATCAGGCGAGCGCCGTCTCGCGCAGCACCAGCTCGCCGCGCAGNGAGTGCGGCAGGGCCTGGGTGATGCGCACGTCGAGCAGCTGGCCCACCAGGCGCGCGGCGTTGGGGCCGCCGTCGAAGTTCACCGCACGGTTGCACTCGGTGCGGCCCATGAGCTCGGCAGGGTTCTTGCGCGACGGGCCTTCGACGAGGATGCGCTGCACGCTGCCCGCCATCGCCGCGCTGATGCGGCGCATGTTGGCGTCGATGGCGGCCTGCACCTGCTGCAGCCGCGCGAGCTTGACCGCGTGCGGCGTGTCGTCGTGCAGGTTGGCCGCCGGCGTGCCGGGGCGCGGGCTGAAGATGAAGGAGAAGCTGTTGTCGAAGCCCAGGTCGTCGATGAGCTGCATGAGTCTGGCGAAGTCCTCGTCGGTCTCGCCGGGNAAGCCCACGATGAAGTCGCTGCTGAGCGCCAGCGCCGGCCGCACGGCGCGCAGGCGGCGGATGATGCTCTTGTACTCCATGGCGGTGTAGCCGCGTTTCATGGCCATGAGGATGCGGTCGCTGCCGTGCTGCACCGGCAGGTGCAGGTGGCTCACGAGCTTGGGCACGCGGGCGTAGACGTCGATGAGGCGCTGCGTGAACTCGTTGGGGTGGCTGGTGGTGTAGCGGATGCGTTCGATGCCGGGAATCTCGGCCACGTACTCGATGAGGGTGGCGAAGTCGGCGATCTCGCCCGAGTCGCCCATGGCGCCGCGGTAGGCGTTGACGTTCTGCCCCAGCAGGGTGACTTCCTTGACGCCCTGTTCGGCCAGGCCCGCCACCTCCACCAGCACGTCCTCGAACGGGCGGCTGACCTCCTCGCCGCGGGTGTAGGGCACCACGCAGTAGCTGCAGTATTTGGAGCAACCTTCCATGATGGAGACGAAGGCCGAGGCGCCCTCCACCCGCGCGGGCGGCAGGTGGTCGAACTTCTCGATCTCGGGNAAGCTGATGTCCACCTGCGGCCGCNNGCGGCGCTCGCGCGCGGCGAGCAGCTCGGGCAGGCGGTGCAGCGTCTGCGGGCCGAACACCACGTCCACATACGGCGCGCGCTTGATGATCTCCTCGCCCTCCTGGCTGGCCACGCAGCCGCCCACGGCGATGCGCGTGCCCTTGAGCTTCTTGAGCTGCGCGGCGCGGCCGAGCTCGCTGAACACCTTCTCCTGCGCCTTCTCGCGCACCGAACAGGTGTTGAAGACGATGAGGTCGGCCTCCTCGGGGTCGGCGGTGGGCTCGAAGCCCTCGGCCGCGCGCATGACGTCGGCCATCTTCTCCGAGTCGTACTCGTTCATCTGGCAGCCGAAGGTCTTGATGAAGATTTTCTTGGCCATGGCAGGCTCCTGAAGTGCTTTGTTTTTGATAGCGCTACCTGACCGGATGGCGCTGGGGTCTGGGCAAAATAGCCAAAAATGCAGCCCGGGAGGGCTTACGTGGACGGCACGGCGGCCGCGCGGGTGCCGCGCAGGCCCCGGCGCGGCCGCGTGCTCAGCGGGCCGGGAACTTGGGCAGCTGGTTGAACGGCGTCTTGCCGTCGTCGCGCGGGGTGGTGTCGGCCTCGGAGGCGAACAGGAAGTTGCGCCCGCTGCTGGCGCCGGCGCGCTTCTGCGCGGCCTCGGCGGCGTTGAGAATCCAGACCTCGTGCACCAGGCCCTGCGGATCGCGCAGGTAGTTCACGGTCAGTTCCTGCCCGGCCAGGTGCGCGGGCATCACCAGCAGGTTGTTCACGTCGCGGATGCGCGCACCGGGTGACAGCCGTGCCGGCGCCCCATCGAGCAGCACCTCGGGCGCCGTCTGCACCACCAGCGTGCCGCGCAGCGCGCTCGGGAAAGGCNNGCGCACCGCGTCCTGCGCGTGCGCGGGCAAGGCCAGCAGCGCCGAGCCCAGGGTCAGGGCGTGCAGGCCTGCGAGGGAAAGGGAAACAGCGAGGCGTTTCGTCCAGCGGTTCATGGTGTTCATCCAGAGGCTGAGGAGGCCCCGATTGTATTTCCCGGGCCCGGCGCGACCCGGTCGGAATGTCTTAGGGCAACGCTGAATGAGTCCCCGCGATGGCGCGCGCCTGGCCGCGGGATGGGGTGCGAGGCGCAGAGCGCAGCCATAGCTCTTGCTATGGCGAGCATCTGCAACGAAGCAAACCGCCCGCGGCCAGGATGCGCGGCGCGCGAGGGACTTGTTCAGCGTTGCCTTAGGCCAGCGCCGAGGCCAGCACGTTCACCGCAATCGCCAGCACCACCAGGTTGAACGCGAAGGACAGCATGCCGTGAATCAGCGTCACCCGCCGCAGGTGCCGCCCGCCCACCGCCACGTCCGAAACCTGCGAGGTCATGCCGATCACCGCGGCGTAGTAGAGGAAGTCGAGGTAGTCCGGCTCCGGCGTGCCGGGGAAGCTCAGGCCCCGCGCCGGCGCATCGCCNCCGGGCGGCGGGCGCCAGTACAGCCGCGCGTAATGCAGGGTGAACGCGGTCTGGATCAGCAGCCAGCCGCAGGCCAGCGACAGCGTGGCCAGCCCCAGGTGCGCCGCGCGCNNAGCGCGCAGGCTGCGCGCGGTGTCCACCGCCAGCGCCACCGCGAACAGACTCGCCAGCGTGGCCACCGTCACCACCACCGCCAGCACCGCCGCGCCGGGGTCGTTGCGCTGGGCGCGCCGCCGGGTGTGGTGGGCATCGGCATGCCACATCATGTGGTCCACCAGCGCCAGGTACACCAGCGCATACACCACCCAGGCCACCAGCCAAGGCGTCTCCGGCGTGGTCGCCGGCCAGCGCGCGGCCAGAGCACCGCAGACCACCGCCGGCGTGACCGCCAGCGCCTGGCGCTGCAAGGCACTGAGGCGAAAGGTGTGGCGCAGCACACCAACGGGCGGGGCAGGGGTTGGGGGCGGCGCAGGCCGCGCATCGGCAGGTCCAGCCTCGGGCGGCTTGCTGGTGGTGTCGCGCATGATGGGGTCGATCGTGCTCACATCATTGGAGCATGGCGCGCTCAGCCGGCCGCTTGCCAGCGCGTCCAGGCCAGGGACAGCAGCAGCGTCAGCACCAGCCACAGCGCCGCCGGCAGCAGCGCGCGGCGGCGCGACAAGGCCAGGGCGTAGCCGGCTTTGAGCAGGTTGTTGCTGCCGCTGGCGATCAGCACGGCCGCGGTGATGGCCGCCTCGCTCACCGCGAAGTGCCCGGCCAGCAGGCTCAGCACGAAGGGGTCGATGTCGGAAAAGCCCGCGGCAAAACTCAGCCAGCGCAGGCCGCTGGCGCCGAAGGTCTCGGTCACGAAGTTCGTCACCGCGGCGAACAGCACGAACAAGGCGGCAAACAGCAGCGCCACCGGCAGGTCCAGCGGGTTGCGTGGCGGCTCGTGCGCCACGGCGGGCGCGGGGCTTTCGCGCTGCGCGCGCCGCCAGAGCACGCCGGCCACCGCCAGCGAGCCCAGCAGCAGCGCCGCGAAGGGCAGCGCCAGCGCCCGCGCCATGGCCACGTGGCCCAGAGCCAGAAACACCAGCCACAGGCGCAGGTACATCATGGCCGTGGCCAGGACCACGGCAGCGCCCGCCGGCGCCGCCACCGCGGCTTCGGAACGTGCCTGGCGCGCCAGCACCACGGTAGCGGCGGTGCTCGAATACAGGCCGCCGAGCAGCCCGGTGATCAGCACGCTGCCGCGCGGGAAGGCATAGGTGTGGGCCAGATAGGCCAGGTAGGAAATGCCCGACATCACCACCACCGCCAGCCACACCCGCGCCAGGCTCAGCCCGCCGGTGCCGGGAATGGTGGCCTCGGGCAGCAGCGGCAGCACCAGCCCGGCAATTGCGATGAACTTGCCCAGCGTTACCCCTTCGGCCAGGGGCACAGCGTCGGAGACGCGGCGGATCAGCGGTTTTTCCGCAAGCATCAGAATCGCCACGATCAGCACCGCCGCGATCAGCCACGATGGCTGCGTCATCACCAGCGGCCCCAGCGCATAGGCAAGCAGTGCAATCATGGCCGGCAGCAGCGCGCCGCCGTCGGCCGCAGACGGCGCGCTGGCCGCACCCGTGCGCGCGCCGCGCACCAGGTCCACCGCCAGCCACACCGCCAGCGCAGCGAGGCCCATGAGGTAGAGCCCGCGCGGCATGGCGCCGTCGAGCAGCCACAGCACGAAACCCGCCACCCCGATGAGCGTGAGCGTGCGCGTGGTGCCGAAGCCGATCGCTTCGTCCTGCGCGCGCCGGTAGCTGTGCAGTTCGAGCCCGAGCACGAAGCTCAGCACCACGGCGGCGGCAAACTGCAGCAGCAGCGGGGCAGGGCGCTCAGGCTCATGGGCCGGTCCCGCGCGGGTTGCCACCCAGCGCTGCGCCGCGCGGCCGTGGACAATTGCCGGGACGAGGTGTGTGCATGCAAGTGAGGCTACTCCAATCTCCGTACCGGTTCCACCGGTTGGGCCCGGCCGTGTCGCGTAGGTGGCGCGGCGCCCCCTCCTGCCGCAGCGGTGCGGCGTGGCAGCACATGCTGAGGCCGCTGGCGAGGCGCCTGCTGCGCGGGCTTCGCGCGGGGCTCGGCCGCGTGGATGCGGCCTGGCTAGGCCTGCTGCTTGGGGCGCTGGCGGGAGTGCTCGGGGCGCTTGCGGTGGCGGGCTTTCGTGCGCTGCTGTTCGGCTTGGAGCAGGCGCTGCTGGGGGCGCGCGAAGGCCATCTGGTGGCGGCGGCGCAGGCCATGCCGCCGGAGTTGCGCGCGCTGGTTCCGCCCGCGGGCGCGCTGATCGCCGGGCTGTTGCTGTGGTGGGCCGCGCAGCGCCGGCGCGAGCGGCCCAGCGCCCATGCCCACAGCGGCGACTACATCGAAGCCGTGGCCATTGGCGACGGCCGGCTGGACGTGCGCGCCGGCCTGCAGAAGGTGCCGGCTTCACTGCTGGTGGTGGGCAGCGGCGGTGCAGTCGGCCGCGAGGGCGGCATGGTGCTGCTGGCGGCGCTGACTTCCTCGGGCCTGGGTCGGGTGCTGGGCTCGGCCATCGACCTGCGGCTGCTGGTGAGCTGCGGCGCCGCGGCGGGGCTGGCGGCGGCCTACCACGCGCCGCTGGCGGGCGCGATCTTCGTGGCCGAGATTCTGCTGGGCTCGCTCGCGCTGTCGCAACTCGGCGCAGTGGTGGTGGCGGCGGTGATGGCCTACGGCACCTCGGTGGCGCTGGGCTACCGCTCCATTCTGTTTCCGGTGGCAGAACTGATGGCCCCGGATGCGGCGCGGGTGGCGCTGATGGTGGGCACCGGGCTGCTGGCGGGGATGGTGGGCGCGCTGTTCATGCGCTGGCTCGACGTGACCCGCGGCGGCTTCGAGCGGCTGCGCGCGCCGCTGCCGGTGCGCTTTGCGCTCGGCGGGCTGGTGGTGGGGCTGCTCTCGCTCTGGCACCCCGAGGTCTGGGGCAACGGGNAGAGCGGCATCGAGCGGCAACTGGTGGCGCCCCAGCCGTGGCAGGCGCTGGTGGTGTTGCTGCTGCTCAAGGTGCTGGCCGTGGGGGCGACGACGGGGTCGGGCGCGCCCGGCGGGNTGTTCACGCCCACGCTGTTCGTGGGGGCCGCCTTCGGTGTGCTGGTGTCGGCGCTGACGCAGGCGCTCGGGGTGGCCGGCGCGGCCGATGGGGTGTGGTTTGCCGTGGTGGGCATGGCCACGTTGCTGGCCGCCACCACGCACGCGCCGGTCATGGCCTCGGTCATGGTGTTCGAGATGACCGGACAGTACGCGGCGCTGCCGTTGTTGCTGCCGGCGTGCGTGATGGCCACGCTGGTGTCGCGCCGGCTGCACCCGGCGTCGGTCTATGGCCTGGGCGCCGTGGACACACGCCGCCGCTGAGCGGGACGTTGTCGCAGGCAACAAAGCCCGCGCCGTGTTCACGGCGCGGGCTGGTGTGTCTGGTGGCGCTTCACGGACTCGAACCGCGGACCTGTGGATTATGATTCCATCGCTCTAACCGACTGAGCTAAAGCGCCAGCAAGCCGCAGATTATAGCCAAAATTTCCGGCCGGTTTCGACGTCCACGGGCGCCCGCCAACCCTGGCGCGGCGCGCGCCCGGGGGCCGTGGAGTTCAGGCGTTGCGGAAGTTCGGCGCGCGCTTGGTCAGGAAGGCGTCCATGCCTTCCTTCTGGTCGGCAGTGGCAAACAAGGCGTGGAACAGACGGCGCTCGAACATCACGCCGTCGGACAGGCCGCCCTCGAAGGCGCGGTTCACCGCCTCCTTGGCCGCCATCACCGCCAGTTGCCCGTAGCCGCAGATGGTGAGGGCCGCGGCCAGGGTTTCGTCCATCAGCTTGTCGGCCGGCACCACGCGGCTGACGAGGCCGGCGCGCTCGGCCTCCTGGGCGTCCATCATGCGCCCGGTCAGCACCAGGTCCATGGCCTTGGACTTGCCCACCGCGCGCGGCAGGCGTTGCGTGCCGCCGGCGCCGGGGATGATGCCGATCTTGATTTCGGGCTGACCGAACCGGGCGGTGTCGGCGGCGATGATGAAGTCGCACATCATCGCCAGCTCGCAGCCGCCGCCCAGCGCAAAGCCCGCCACCGCGGCAATCACGGGTTTGCGGATGCTGCGGAGGGTCTCCCAGTTGCGGGTGATGAAGTCGTCGCGGTAGACCTCATGGAATTCGAACTTCGCCATGGCGGCAATGTCGGCCCCGGCGGCAAAGGCCTTCTCGCTGCCGGTGAGCACGATGCAGCCGATGGCGGGGTCGGCGTCGAAGGCTTTGAGCGCGGCGCCGAGTTCGTCCATCAGCGCGCTGTTGAGCGCGTTGAGCGCCTTGGGGCGGTTGAGGGTGATGAGGCCGACGCGCTCGGCTTCGGTGCGCACGAGGATGTGTTCATAGGTCATGGTCTGGGTCTCCTGGAAGGGGTCTGCGGGTTCTGCCGGTGTGGAATGCGGCCAGGGTCGAGGCACTATAGCGGCTCGCGCCCAAGGAAAACATTGACCAACCGACCGGTCGGTCAATGGTAAATTTGCCGCCACCGAGGAGACCCCATGACCGAAGAACCCGTTCTGTACGAGGTGCGCGGCGCCGTCGCCGTGCTCACGCTCAACCGCCCGGCGGCGCTCAACAGTTTCACCCGCGCGATGCACCAGGCGTTGTGGGCCGCGCTGGATCGGGCCGAGGCCGACGCCGCCGTGCGCGCGCTCGTCATCACTGGCGCGGGCCGGGGCTTCTGCGCCGGCGCCGACCTGGCCGAGTTCGACTTCACGCCCGGCCCCGACCTGGTCGCGCGCGCCGACCCCGGCCCGGTGATCGAACAGGCCTTCAACCCCACGGTGCGCCGCCTGCAGCGGCTGCGCATGCCCACGCTGGCCGCGGTCAATGGCGTGGCCGCGGGTGCGGGCGCGTCGCTGGCCATGACCTGCGACATCGCCATCGCCGCGCCGCAGGCCAGTTTCATCCAGGCGTTCAGCAAGATCGGGCTGATTCCCGATGCCGGCGGCAGCTGGTTCCTGGTCGAGCGGCTGGGCCTGGCGCGCGCCCTGGCGCTGGCCATGACGGGCGACAAGCTGGGTGCGGCGCAGGCGAAGGAGTGGGGCATGATCTGGGACGTGGCCGAGNACCCGCTGGCCGCCGCGCTGGCCCTGGCCGAACGGCTGGCCACCCTGCCCACGAAGGCGCTGGTGGCCACGCGCGCGCTCTTGCGCGAGGCGGGCACGCGCACGCTCGATGCCCAGCTCGATGCCGAGCGCGACATGCAGTCCGCCCTCGGCCGCACGCACGACTACATCGAAGGCGTGATGGCCTTCCGCGAAAAGCGCACCCCGAACTTCAAGGGCGAATGACCATGAGCCACCCCCACCCTCTGCGGCCGACGACGCCGCGCGCCACGCCCTCGCGCAGCGCGTGGGCCAGGCCATGTTTGCTGCCGACCGCGCCTCGCGCGAGACCATGGGAATGGAGCTGCTCGAATGCGCGCCGGGCCGCGCCGTCATGCGCATGGCGGTGCAGCCGCTGCATCTCAACGGCCACCGCATCTGCCATGGCGGCTTCATCTTCACGCTGGCCGACTCGACCTTCGCCTTCGCCTGCAACAGCTACAACAAGAATGCGGTGGCCGCGGGTTGCAGCATCGAGTTCCTCAAGCCCGCGCACGAAGGCGACGTGCTCACCTGCGAAGGGGTGGAGCAGGTGCTCAGCGGCCGCCACGGCATTTACGACATGACGGTGCGCAACCAGCACGGCCAGGTGGTGGCGCTGTTTCGCGGCAAGAGCGCGCAGATCAGCGGCACCGTGCTGCCCGAGACAGGCGCTTGAGCCCGCCTGAAGGAAACAGAACCCACACGCACCCCAGGAGACACGCCACATGACCGCCGCCACCTTCGCGCTCGAGCCCATCGAGCGCGCCAGCATCGACGAGCTGCGCGCCCTGCAGCTCAAGCGCCTCAAGGCCACGCTGCATCACGCCTATGCGAACTCGCCGGTGTACCGCGCAAAGTTCGACGCCGCGGGCGTGCACCCCGATGAGCTGCGCACGCTCGAGGACCTGGCGAAGTTCCCCTTCACCACCAAGAAGGACCTGCGCGACCACTACCCCTTCGGCCTGTTCGCCGTGCCGCGCGAGAAGTGCGCGCGCATCCATGCCTCCAGCGGCACCACGGGCAAGCCCACGGTGGTGGGCTACACCTTGAAAGACATCGACACCTGGGCCGGCGTGGTCGCCCGCAGCATCCGGGCCGCGGGTGCACGGCCGGGCGACATGGTGCATGTGAGCTACGGCTACGGCCTGTTCACCGGCGGCCTGGGCGCGCACTACGGCGCCGAAAAACTGGGCCTGACCGTGGTGCCCTTCGGTGGCGGCCAGACCGAGCGGCAGGTGCAGCTCATCCAGGATTTCCGGCCCGACATCATCATGGTCACGCCGAGCTACATGCTCGCCATTGCTGACGAAGTCGAGCGCCAGGGCATCGACCCGCGCAGCCTGTCGCTGCGCATCGGCATCTTCGGCGCCGAGCCCTGGACCAACGACATGCGCCGCGCCATCGAAGAGCGCATGGGCATCGACGCGGTGGACATCTATGGCCTGTCCGAGGTCATCGGCCCCGGCGTCGCCAGCGAGTGCGTGGAAACCAAGGACGGCCCGACCATCTGGGAAGACCACTTCTACCCCGAGATCATCAACCCCGACACCGGCGAGCCCGTGGCCGACGGCGAGATGGGCGAACTCGTGTTCACCAGCCTGACCAAGGAAGCGCTGCCCATCATCCGCTACCGCACGCGCGACCTCACGCGGCTGCTGCCGGGCACGGCGCGGCCCATGCGCCGCATCGAGAAAATCACCGGCCGCAGCGACGACATGATGATCGTGCGCGGCGTCAACGTGTTCCCCTCGCAGATCGAGGAACTCATCCTCAAGCGCCCCGAACTCGCGCCGCACTACCAGTGCATCCTCACCCGCGAAGGCCCGCTCGATAGCCTGCGCGTGGCCGTGGAAACCCGCCCGGGCGTGNCCCCCGAGAGCATTGAGGCGCGCGCCGCGGCCAAGATGCTGCAGCACGAGATCAAGGTCTACGTGGGCAGCAGCGTGGAAATCGAGCTGCGGGCCGAAGGCGGCGTCGAACGCAGCCAGGGCAAGGCCAAGCGGGTGGTGGATCTGCGCGGCAAGTGAGGGGTGTCGGGTGATGCGAATGCATCAAAAAGATAGCAAGAACAGACCGTTTGGCGCTGGGGTTCTGCCGAAAAATTGCCCAACAGGTCTCGCCGAGGCCCGTGGCGGCACGGCGGGGGCCCGGGCACCGTGCGAGGGACCCGTGAGCGCCCATCGCGGGCCACAAGACGGCATACGCCGGCGAGAACCCTGCCAAGTCCTCGTCGGCCAGCGGGGCTTCACGCCGCCGGCGGCGCCTCGTAAGCCACATGGCCGCCGACCAGCGTCGCGCGCACGCGGCCGGGCAGGGCGTAGCCGTCGAAGGGNGTGTGCTTGCCCTGGCTGCGCAAGGCGGCCGGGCTCACGCGCCATTCGGCGGCGGGGTCGAACACGCACACGTCGGCCACNGCCCCCTCCACCAGCCGGCCCAGGCTGGCCTGCAGGGTGCCCAGTGCCGTGCCGAGCACTTGCGCGGGCGCGTGGGTGATGGTGGCCAGGGTGCGTTGCAGGCTCACGCCCGCGTCCTGCCCCCACTTGAGCGCGGCGCCGAGTAGCAGCTCTACCGCGGTGGCACCGGGTTCGGCCTCGGCAAACGGCAGGGTCTTGGCGTCCGCATCCACCGGGTTGTGGTCCGACACCAGGGCGGTG
Organism: Burkholderiaceae bacterium; assembly: GCA_013693755.1. Taxonomy (GTDB): domain Bacteria; phylum Pseudomonadota; class Gammaproteobacteria; order Burkholderiales; family Burkholderiaceae_C; genus Tibeticola. Next base: position 768,126 of record CP059256.1, on the reverse strand, counting down.
AGGGTCCCGTCGGCCAGTGCTTCGCGCAGCGCCTCGCGGTCGCGCGCCTGGCGCAGCACCGGCGTGAGGCGCGCGCGGCTGTCGAAGTAGCCGATGTCGAGATCGGTCAGGTGCAGCGAGTGGATGCTCACGTCGCAGGTCACCGGCAGGCCGCTCTGCCGCGCCTCGCGCACGAGCGCCACACCCTCGGCGCTGCTGAGGCGGCACAGGTGCACGCGCGCACCGGTGGCGCGCATGAGGGCGAAGATCTTCTGCAGGGCCAGGGTTTCAGCCATCACCGGCACGCCGGAGAGGCCCATGCGCGTGGCCAGCGCGCCGCTGGCGGCCACGCCGCCGCTGAGGTCGGCGTCCTGCGGCCGCAGCCACACCGTGTAGCCGAAGGTGCTCGCGTACTGCAGGGCGCGTTGCAGCACCTGGGTGTTGGGCAGCGGCACGTCGGCCTGGCCGAAGCCCACGCAGCCGGCCTCGGTGAGCTGCACCATCTCCGTCAGCACTTGGCCGGCGAGTGAACGGGTCAGCGCGCCCAGCGGGAACACCCGCGCCTGGTGCAGCTTCTCGGCGCGAAAGCGCAGCATGTTGACCAGGCCCGGCTCGTCGAGCACGGGGTCGGTGTCGGGTGGGCAGACGGCGCTGGTGATGCCGCCGGCCACCGCAGCGGCCATCTCGCTCTCGAGCATGCCCTCGTGCTCATGCCCGGGTTCGCGCAGCCGCACCGCCAGATCCACCAGGCCCGGCGCCACCACGCAGCCGCGCGCATCGAGCGTGCGGTTGGGCGTGAAACCATCGGGCGCCTGCCCGATGGCGATGATGCGGCCGGCCGCGATGGCCAGATCGCCCACGGCGTCGCGGCCCGATGCGGGGTCCNNACGATGCGCCCGCCTTGAATCAACACTTTCATCGTTCGACCCCTCTCACGCCTCGTTGCCCGCGACGATGCTCATCACCGCCATGCGCACCGCGATGCCGAAGGTCACCTGCGGCAGGATCACGCTCTGGCCGCCATCGGCCACGGCGGAATCCACCTCCACGCCGCGGTTGATCGGCCCGGGGTGCATCACGATGGCGTCGGGCTTGGCCCATTGCAGCTTCTCCGGCGTGAGGCCGTAGCTCTGGAAATATTCCTGGCTCGAGGGCAGCAGCGCGCCGCTCATGCGCTCGTTCTGCAGCCGCAGCATGATGACCACGTCGCAGCCGCGCAGCCCNTCTTCGAGCGAATGGCACACCCGAACGCCCATGGCGGCCATGTCGGCGGGCACCAGCGTCTTGGGGCCGACCACGCGCACCTCGGCGCAGCCCAGCGTGGTCAGCGCATGAATGTCCGAGCGTGCCACGCGCGAATGCAGCACGTCACCGACGATGGCCACCGTGAGGTTGGAGAAGTCCTTCTTGAAGTGGCGGATCGTGTAGGCGTCGAGCAGGCCCTGCGTCGGGTGCGCGTGGCGGCCGTCGCCGGCGTTGATCACATGCACATGCGGCGCCACATGCTGCGCGATGAGGTAGGGCGCACCGGCCTCGCTGTGGCGCACCACGAACAGGTCGGCTGCCATGGCCGAGAGGTTGGCAATCGTGTCGAGCAGCGACTCGCCCTTGGCGGTCGAAGACCGCGCGATGTCGAGGTTGATCACGTCCGCGCTCAGCCGCGTGGCGGCAATCTCGAAGGTGGTGCGGGTGCGGGTGCTGTTCTCGAAGAACAGGTTGAACACGCTCTTGCCCCGCAGCAGCGGCACCTTCTTGACCTCGCGGTCGCTCACGCTGACGAAGTTCGCCGCCGTGTCGAGGATGTGCGTGAGCAGCTCGCGCGACAAGCCCTCGGTGGAGAGCAGATGAATCAGCTCGCCATGGCGGTTGAGTTGCGGGTTGTGCCGTCGCAGCATGGTTCAGGCCTCCTGCACATGAAAGCTGAAGCGCCCGTCGGCCGCGCGCGCCAGCGCCAGCGACTGCGCCGCCGGCAGCACCACGCGCGCGGCGGCGTAGTCGGGTTGCAGCGGCAGCTCGCGGCCGCCGCGGCCCACCAGCACGGCCAGCTTCACGCTGGCCGGGCGGCCGTAGTCGAACAACTCGTTGATCACGGCGCGCAGCGTGCGGCCGGTGTAGATCACGTCGTCGATGAGCACGATGTCGGCCCCCTCCACCTCGAAGGGCAGCACGGTCTGCCCGCCTGCGGCCAGCCCGCGGGTGGAGAAATCGTCGCGGTGCAGGGCCGAGGAGATGATGCCCGGCTCGCCGGCGAGGCCGATGTCGCGCTGCAGCCGCTGTGCCAGCCACGCCCCGCCGGAGGTGATGCCCACCAGGCGGGTGCGCGGCGAGGTGCACAGGCGTTGCACGCCGTGGAGCATGTCGTCGTAGAGCGCTTCGGCATCGAGGAACAGCGCGCCGCTTTCAGAGGAGGTCATAGGCTTCGCAGAAACTGGTCGAGGATCACGCAGGCCGCGCCCGCATCCGCATCGCGCGCGCCGTCCTGCAAGGCTTCGGTGGTGCTGTAGCGCTCGTCCACCTCGAACACCGGCAGCCTGAAGCGCTCGCGCAACTGGCGGGCGAACTTCTGCGCGCGGGCGGTGTTCTCGTGGGGCGCGCCATCGGGGTGGCGGGGCACGCCGACGACCAGGGCGTCGGGCTGCCATTCCCGCACGCGCTGGGCCACGGCATCGAGCCGTGCGGCCGCGGCCGCGGCGGCAATCGTGGGCTGCGGGCTGGCCTGCCGCAGCAGCCGGTTCCCCACCGCCACGCCGGTGCGCTTGGCGCCGAAATCGAGAGCGAGAAAGGTCTGCAGGCGCGGGTCGACGGAGCCGGCAGCGTTCATGCGCGGCCCGCCGTCGGCGAAAGCATGGTCGGGTCGATGCCCAGCAGCGCCAGCGCCTGGGCATAGCGCTGCTCCACCGGCGTGTCGAAGATGACCGCCGGATCGGCCTGCACGGTGAGCCAGCTGTTCTCGATCAGTTCGGATTCGAGCTGGCCTTCTTCCCACGCCGCATACCCCAGCGTCACCAGCACCCGCCGTGGCCCCGCACCCGAGGCGAGGGCCTCGAGCACATCCTTNGAGGTGGTCATCTCGATGCCATTGCGCACGGCCAGCGTCGAGGCGTAAACCGTGCCATCGTCCGGGTGGTCGGGCGCGGCCATGCTGTCGTGCAGCACGAACCCACGGTCGGTCTGCAGCGGGCCGCCGTTGAACACGGGCAGATCGGAGAGATCAGGCCGGCGCAGCGGCAGATCCACCTTGTCGAACAGGCCGCGCAGGTTGATGTCGCTCGGCTTGTTGATGATCAGGCCCAACGCGCCTTGCGCCGTGTGCTCGCACAGGTAGACCACGCTGCGCGCGAACGTCTCGTCCTCAATGCCGGGCATGGCGATGAGGAAGTGGTGCGTCAGGTCGACACAGGCAGAATCGCGGGGCATGGAGGAATTCTAGCCATGAACACCCGGCCCCCTTTTCACAGCGGCCTGATGTGGTTCCGGCGCGATCTGCGCGCGCATGACAACGCCGCGCTCTCGCACGCGCTGCGCAGCTGTGCGCGGGTCTACGGCGTGTTTGTGTTCGACCGCGACATCCTCGACCCGCTGCCGGCGCAGGACCGCCGGGTCGGTTTCATCCATGCCAGCGTGCTCGAGCTCGACGCCGAACTGCGGCGCCTCTCGGGCCAGGCGCAAGGTGGCCTGATCGTGCGGCACGCACGCGCCAGCGCCGCCATCCCCGAACTGGCCGAGACCCTCGGCGTCGAGGTGGTGTTTGCCAACGAAGACTACGAACCCGACGCACTGGCCCGCGACGCGAAGGTGCGCGGCGCGCTCGCAGCGCGCGGTGTGGCGCTGCACCTGTACAGGNACCAGGTCATCTTCGGCCCCAGCGAAATCCGCACCCAGCAGGGCCGCCCCTATGCCGTGTTCACGCCCTACAAACAGGCCTGGCTGCGCAGCCTGACCNCCCAGCATCTGCAGCCGCACGAGGTCGCAACCCACGCTGCCGCGCTGGCATCGCGGCCGGATGTGGCGATGGGTGAAGTCCCCTCGCTCGCGGCCATCGGCTTCGAGCCGTCCGCGCCCGAGGTGGCGCGGCTCGCACCCGGCGCCAGTGGGGGCCGTCGCCTGTTCGAGGATTTTCGCGCCCGCATGGCGCGCTACGACCGCACCCGCGACATTCCCGCCGTCAAAGGCCCGAGCTACCTCAGCGTGCATCTGCGCTTCGGGACGGTGTCGGTGCGTGAACTCGCGGCGGCCGCCCATGCCGCCGCGCAGGGCGAGGACGGCGCCGGTGCCGCCACGTGGCTGGGCGAACTGATCTGGCGCGAGTTCTATTTCCAGATCCTTGCCAGCCATCCGCAGGTGGTCACGCGCAGCTTCAAGCCTGAGTTTGATGCCATCACCTGGGAGCATGGCGCCCGCGCCGACGCCGCCTTTGCCGCCTGGTGCGAGGGCCGTACCGGCTACCCGCTGGTGGATGCGGCCATGCGCCAACTCAACCAGACCGGCTACATGCACAACCGGCTGCGCATGGTGGCGGCCAGCTTTCTCGTCAAGGATCTGGGCATCGACTGGCGACGCGGCGAGCGCTACTTTGCGCTGGCGCTCAACGATTACGACCTCGCGGCCAACAACGGTGGCTGGCAATGGTGCGCTTCCAGCGGCTGCGATGCACAGCCCTGGTTTCGCATCTTCAACCCGGTGGCACAGAGCGAGAAGTTCGACCCCGAGGGCCGCTTCATCCGCCGCTACGTGCCCGAACTCGCCGAATTGCCGCCGAAGCTGATTCACGCGCCATGGACGGCGCGCGCCGTCGATCTCGCCGCTGCAGGCGTTCACCTGGGCAAAAGCTACCCCGCGCCGCTGGTGATGCACGACGAGGCGCGCCGCCGCACGCTCGAACGCTACGCAGTGGTCCGAAAAACGAAAACCCGCGATGACGGCAGGGCCGCCGATCGCGGGTGGATGGTGTCAGCCCCTCAGGCGGTGATGGCCGCCTCGGTGTAGCGACGGATCAGGCTCAGCAGTTCCTCTTCCGAGTACGGCTTGCCCAGGTAGTGGTTGACGCCCAGCGCCTGCGCGTGCTCCCGGTGCTTCTCGGCGATGCGGGAGGTGATCATCACGATGGGCAGATCCTTGAGCGCGGCGTCGGCGCGGATGTTTCGTGCTAGGTCGAAACCGTCCATGCGCGGCATCTCGATGTCCGAGAGCACGATGGCCGGGCGCTCCTCCTGCAGACGCTCCAGCGCCTGCAGGCCGTCGGCCGCCAGCGCCACACGGTAGCCCTCGCGCTGCAACAGGCGTTGCGTGACGCGGCGCACGGTGATGGAGTCGTCCACCACCAGCACCAGGGGCACGCGGGGAGCCTCCGGTACCACCGGCGTCGGGGTCGTTGCGCCGGCGCCCTCGGCGGCCTGGGCCTGCAGCGCAACGGCCGCAAACTCGCGGGCCTGTTCGCCATACACCGTGGCCAGGGCCACGGGGTTGTAGATCAGCACCACGGCGCCGGAGGCGAGCATGGTCATGCCCGCGAGGCCCGGCAGGCGTGCCAGTTGCGGCCCGAGGTTCTTCACCACCACTTCCTGGTTGCCGAGCACGTCGTCGACGTGAACGGCCACGCGCTGGTCCGCGCTTCGGAAGATCACCACCGGAATGCTGCGCGCNCGGGGCTCCTCGCTGCGTGCCGAGGCCATCAGCAGGGCGCCGGACCAGAAGAAAGGCAGCCGTTCCCCGGCGAACTGCAGCTCGCCGTCGCGGTACGCGCGCTCCAGCTCGGTGGGCGTCACGCGGCGCACGATTTCCACCAGGTTGGCCGGCACGCCGATGGTCAACGCGCCGGTGCGCATGATGACCACTTGCGTCACCGCCGTGGTCAGCGGCAGCACGAGCTTGAAGCGGGTGCCCTGGCCGGTTTGCGTCGTGGTTTCGATGCGGCCACCCATGGCCTGGAGTTCGGCCCGCACCACGTCCATGCCGACGCCGCGCCCCGCGAGCTCGGTCACTTCGCTGGCGGTTGAGAAGCCGGACATGAAGATCAGATCGGCGGCGGCCGCTTCGCTCAGCGGCTCGTCGGGGCGGAGCAGCCCTTGCTGCACCGCCTTGGCCCGGATGCGTTCCAGATCGAGGCCCGCGCCGTCGTCCGCAAACGTGACGGCCACGTCGTTGCCGGCCTGCTGCACTTCGATGGTGATACTGCCGGTGGCCGGCTTACCGACCGCCTCGCGGGCGGCAGGCGCCTCGACGCCGTGGACGACGCAGTTGCGCAGAATGTGCTCGAAGGCGCCGGTCATGCGATCGAGCACGCCGCGGTCCATTTCGATCGAGCCGCCGACGATGTCCAGCTTGACCTGCTTGCCCGTGTCCTTGGCTGCCTGGCGTACGACGCGGTAGAGGCGCTCGGAAATGCCCTCGAACTCGGTCATGCGGGTGCGCAGCAGGTCCTGCTGCAGCGCCCGGGTCTGCCGGGCCTGGGCGATCAGATCGTCTTCGGTGGCTTCCACCGTGCGGGTGATGGCGCGCTGCACAGTGGCGACGTCGTTGACGGACTCCGCCATCATGCGGGTGAGTTCCTGCACCCGGGTGAAGCGGTCGAACTCGAGCGGGTCGAAGTTCTGTTGCGTGTCCTTGGCCTGGGCCAGGCGGGACTGCATCTGGCTCTCAGCCTGCAGTTCGATGTCGCGCAGCTGCTGACGCAGACGTTCGAGGTTGCCCGTCAGATCGTTGAGCGAACCGCGCAGCTGCTGCAGTTCGGCCTCCAGCCGCGAGCGGGTCATCATCACCTCGCCGGCCTGGTTCACCAGACGGTCGAGCAGCTGGGCGCGCACGCGCACCATCTGGTTGGCGGCCGCCCGGACCGACGCGGTCAGCAGCGGCGCAGGCAGTGCAATGTCGCCACGCGCGCGTCGAGTCGGCTCAGCCACNGACGGGCGGCGCACTCGGCGCCTCGACCCCGGCCGGCAGCGGGGCAGGCGTCGACAGCGGTGCCGCGGCGGCCAGCTCCGGCATGGGCGCTGCCTGAGACGCCGGCTCGGCNNCATGGCGGCGTCCTGCGCCCGGCGCAGGAACTCGAACCGCGCCTCGAGCAGGTCGAGCCGGGTGAGCAACTGGTCCACGTCCTCGNNCCGACGACGGTGACGCTGCCCATGCTCGATCTCGGACTCCATGCGGTGGGCCATCTCGCCCAACTGAAGGGCACCGGCCAGCCGCGCGCTGCCCTTGAGCGTGTGCAGCGTGCGCAGCACTTCCGAGCGCGCCGAGGTGTTGTCCGGACGCGCCGCCCATTGGCGCAGGGCGCCGCCCAACCGGGGCAACAACTCCAGGGCCTCTTCCTCGAAGATGGGGAAGAGGTCGGGNTCGAGGACGTCGTTGATCTGGGACGTTTCCTCGGCGATGTCGGCAAGCCGATCCTCGAGCGCCGGCGCGACCCGAGGAGGCATCTCGACGGCGGCCGGCTGCGGAACCTCGGGCGCCTGCGGCACGAAAGATGCAGCCGACGTGTCCGTCGTGGTGGGGCTGGGCGGCTCGGCCACAGGCGGCGCCGCAGCGGTCAAGGGTTCAGGCACGACCGGCGCGGGCTCGATGATCGGTTCGCCAATGGCCTCGGCAACCGCCTCTTCGATGACAGGCGGCTCCTCCGGTGGCGCGAACTCGAGCGACTTCAGCGCGGCAAGAACCTGCGGATCGGGCTCCTTGAGGAAACCGGCTGCGAACTGGTGAAGCAAACGGCGGATGTCCTCGGCCGCCTCCTGCAGGCCGCGGCGTGGNGAACCGCCGCCACCCGGGTGGTCGTGCAGCCGGTGCAGCGTGTGTTCGAGCGTGCGTGCCAGGTCCGACAAGGCTGTGAAGCCAACGGTTGCCGAACTGCCTGCGAGCGAATGCGCCAGCGCCTCGGCGTCGGCAGGGACGGGGCGATCCGCTTCCAGCGACCACTCCGCCAGGACCGTCGTGAGCCGGCGCGACCACTCGTCGGCCTCGTTGAGGTAGACGTTGTAGAGCGGAATGCCAATGCGCAAGCCGCCAATCGTCCGGAAAGCCTCCTCCTCTTCCGCCGGCGCGAGCTCCGTGGCGGGTTCGACCGCCGTAACGGGCTCCTCGGGTGTCTCGATGGACAGGGCTTCGATGCCGGGGAGAACGGGCACGTCAGCGACCGGTTCGGCTTGCATCTCGACAGGAGCCTGCGCCGGAACGAACTCCGGCGGCCAGGCGAATTCATCGGCCGAGGCCGTCGACTCGACGACGTCGAGACCGGACACCGCAAGGGTCTCGTCGGATGGTGTGGCTGCGGCTTGGGCATCGGCCTCGACCTCTGGCCCCGGGACCTCGAGCGGCAGCGACAGGTCGGGTGCGACGACTTCCTCGACGCCGGGCTCGGCGGGCATTTCGGGAGGTGCTTCGACCGCGGGTTCCAGGACGTCGGCAGACCCACCGCCGAACAGTGGGAGATCGAGGACCCGTTGCTCGTTGGTGAACGCCTGAGCGAGGCGCTGGAAGGGGGCNGCTTGCCAACCCTGCTCTGCGTTGGCGGCAATGGCTGTCGCCCAGTCGCCAAAGGCCTCGAGGGCTTTCTTTGACAGCTGGCAGAGCTCGGCACTGGCGGGTTTGTGCTCGGCCAGCCAGCCGTTGAGCACCTGCTCCATGGACCATGCGGCTTCGCCGAATTCCGACAGGCCGACCATGCGGGAACTGCCCTTGAGCGTGTGGAAGGCGCGCCGCAAGGTGGTGAGCTGCTCGAGGTCGGCAGGGCTGTGCTGCAGTTCCTCGACCGCGGCCAATCCGTTGCCGATGACCTCTTGGGCTTCTTCGAGGAAGATGCTGCGGAGGTCGTCTTCCTCGTCCGAGGGCGCAGCCGGCGCAGGCGGGCTCGCTGGCGTGGCGGCGACCGGCGCGAGGGGTTCAGCAGTGGGTGGCTCGGCCGCAGGCGGCTGCAACGGGGCAGCTCGAAGTCGATGCCGGGCAGGCTGGCGGCTTCCTCGGCGTGCAGATGTTGCACCGCTAAGGGCAATTCGAGCGGCAGGTCCAGCGGCGGCAAGGTGGGCGCGAACGCCGCTGCGTCGGGGACGCGGCTGCGANCCGACGCAGCGGCTACAGGCTCGGGGAGAGCGTCGGCGCAGCCGCGGGCGAAGGGTCGATTCCAGTGGTGCCGCGCCAGCTTCGGGCTCGCTGCGGCCCATGACGGGGCGCAGTTCGCCACGCTCGGCATCGAAGGTGAACAGCTTCTTGGCCAGCGCCGGCTGGTAGTTGAGCATGTCCAGCAGGAATCCGAGCGCACCGAGGTTGTTGGCCAGGCCATCGAACAAGGACTGCAGATCGGCCGTAGATTGGGCGGCCCCGTCGTGCAACAGCCCCTCCACGCCGGCGCGCATGTGCAACACCGCCTGCGTGGCCTGGTCGAGGCCGAGCACGGAGAGAACACCGCGCATCTGCGACAGCAAGGGCGGCACGGTGCTGAGGACGCTGTGGTCTTCCGGGTGTCGGAAGAACTGGTCCAGCGCTTTCTCCGCCTCACCGAGCGTGACACGCAACTCGCCGATGACCGTGCCCATGGTCTGGCGGTCACTGACGCGGCGGTACAAATCCTCCATCCAGGGCGTTAAGGGCTCGCTGGCACCGCCGGCCAGAACCCGACGCAGGCGCTCGGCCAGGCGCGCCGAGCGCTCGCCTAGTTCGGACTCGTCGAGATTGCGGTCGGCGAGCGCCGCCTCGAGATAAAGCACCGAGGTGGCCACCTCGAGCGCGAGTTCGGCGTCGGGCGCCTTGCCGGAGCGTGCCGTGGCTTCGGCGGCTTCCCGCAGGACGTGCGCCAGGCCCTCGCTCTGCGGGTGCAGCTTGACGATGGAATCGCTGAACAGCGAGAACTGGTCGACCAGACCGCGGCTGGCCGCGAGGTTGCCGCCCGAGATGCCCGTCCAGGCTTCCTTGGCGGCTTCGATCCGCTTGCGGGCCTGAATGCGCAACGCCGGATCGACGCGGCCATAGCGCCGTTGCTCGTAGTCGATGGATTCACCGGTGCCAAGGCCATACGCCGCGCACACCCGGTTCAACGCTGGGGTCTGGGCGGAGCGCTTCGGAGCGGCGATGGCGCAGAAGAACAGCAGGTCCTGNGCCAGCCGCTCGGAGACGCGCGTGTCACCCTTGGTCCACGACGCATACTGAACCAGAACCTGCGAGGCCGCGCGTTTGACGTACAGATCGATGGGAATCAGTTCCTGGGCAACGGCTTCGAAGACGGCTTCGGCCAGCGACCAGAAGCTCGCGCCGTGGTCGTCCTGGGCGGTGGCTCCGACCGCGCGGCAGCACTCGGTGAGCTGCGCGGCACTCGAGCGGTCCGCACGTTGCATGAGTGCAAGAACGGCCTGGTCCACCACGCGCCGATCCGGCAGCGTGTCCACCGAACCCGCCGCGTGGGCTGTGCGCGGACCGACCGGGCGCCAACGCCATTGGGCTTCCCACAGATCGGCAGGGTGTATCCGCTCGGCGCCGCTGAGCAACTGCACGTCGCGGTACTGGGGGAACAGACCGACGGCCGAGGCCTGATGACCATCGAGCAACAGCTCAAGATACTCAACCAGGGCGAAGCTCGCGCGCTCGACGGCATCCACGGCCTGTGCCGTGCATTTCTCGGGCCGCTGGACGAACACCGCAACCGCCGACTCCATGGCACGCAGCACGCGCGCCGGCGCGGCAAGCCCGACCATTTCCGTGGCGCCAACCGCCTGGTGCAGCTGTTGGCGCGCCATGCGCAACTGGCTCAGGTCGAGCGTGCCGATGTCGGCGCCAGTCAGTGCTTCGGCATCGCGGAGGTGGCGGCGCAGCGACTTGGTCGCCGCATCGAGCGATTTGCGAAGCTCGTCATGGACCCAGGCCAGAGGGCCGAGATCGACAGTCGACGCATCGGAGGCGTTGTGGGGGTGTCGGCGTCGATGTGCATGTTGATCAATCAGTCACCAGGCGATGGGCGCGAACGCAGTCACGGCAGGGCCGGCGATCAGGCGATCTTGAACCGGGCAACGGACTGGCGCAGTTCCTCGGCCATGCGAGAGAGCTCACGCACCTGCGCCGCCGTGGAGCGGGTGCCTTCACCGGCTTGCTCGGTCACCGCGAAGATGTGCTGGATGTTGCCCGCCACCTCGTTGGCGGACGACGCTTCCTGGGAGGCGGCCTGAGAAATCTGCTCAATGAGCTCAGCGAGTTGCCGCGACACACGGTCGATTTCGGACAGGGCGGTACCCGCGTTGTCGGACAGCTTGGCACCTTCAACCACACCCTGGGTGGAACGCTCCATGGCGGCCACGGCGTCCTGGGTGTCGGTCTGAATGGTCTTCACCAGCGCCGAGATCTGGCGCGTGGCGTCGGCGGAGCGTTCGGCCAGCCGCTGCACTTCCTCGGCCACCACCGAGAAGCCGCGCCCTGCTTCACCGGCCGAGGCGGCCTGGATGGCGGCGTTAAGGGCGAGCACGTTGGTCTGTTCGGTAATGTCCGAGATCAGGTCGGTGATTTCACCAATCTCCTGCGACGATTCACCGAGCCGTTTGATCCGCTTGGAGGTTTCCTGAATCTGGTCACGGATGGCGTTCATACCGCCGATGGCGTTCTGCACGGCTTGCAGGCCGGATTCGGCGGCTTGCAGCGATTGGCGCGCCACTGCGGCGGATTCCTGGGCTTGTGCGGACACCTGGTTGATGCGCGCCGCCATGTCGAGCACCGATTGACCGGTTTCGCGAATCTCCCGCAGCTGTTCGGTGGAGGCGGCAAGCAGTTCGGTCGAGGTGGACTCCACCTCGGTCGTCGTCTGCGCCACCCGGGTGGCCGTGCTCTGCACGTTACCCACCAGCAGCCGGAGTTCTTCCACCGTGTAGTTCACCGAGTCGGCGATGGCGCCAGTGATGTCCTCGGTCACCGTGGCTTCCTGCGTCAGGTCGCCTTCAGCGACGTTCTGCAGTTCGTTCATCAATCGCAGAATGGCCGCCTGGTTCGCGTCGTTGATGCGCTTGGCTTCCTGCTCCTGCGCCATGGCTTCCTGACGCTGGCGTTCGGCGATGGCCTGGCGGCGGCGGCTGTCGAGCAGTTGGACGTAGGCGAGGCCACCGGCGGCGCCGAGGGCGATCAGCGCGGAGACGATCAGCAGGAGCAGCGAGCCCGCGCCCAGACCGGTGCGCTCGGACAACTGCGCCTGGATCTCTTCCAGGCCTTTGCGCAGGGGTTCGCTGTCGGCCAGGATCACGGATTGCGCCTCGCGCGCCGAGACCAGGCCCTGCAGGTTGCCCAGAATGGCACCGGCCTGCGCGCGGGTGTCTTCGTAGAGCTTAAGCAAGGCCTCGAGGCGCTCGCGGGTCTGCGGATCCTTGGTGCCGGCCAGCCGCAGTTCGGGGCTGCCGTCGAGCAGGCCTTGGGCGATTTCCTTGAAGGAGTTCAAGTCCTTGCCGAGCAGGAACACGGCTTCCGGGCTCACGCCTTCCATGGTGAGGAACTCGTTGGCGGACTTGCCGATGCGTTGCGTCAACATCACCAGCTGGCCCGCTGCCGAGATGTCGGCCGCGGGNGCGTTCTGCTGCAGCTTCAGGGACGAGATCGTCTCTGCGATCTCGAGCAGGTCGGACGACTGCCGGTTGATGGTGCGCAGCGCCGCGCCCACCTGCGTCAGGATCTTCTCCTGCTTCATCACCGTGGCTTCGCTCTTCTCGGCGCGTTCCACCAGTGGCAGCAGAGATTCCACCTTCTCGATGGTGGCGGCGCCGGAGACCGGGCTCAGGTCGAGCGCCGCGTCGCCGTCCTTGAGACCACGAACCGTCTTCACCAGCGAGTCGCCGCTTTCGCGCACCTCGGGGAAGGCCTGCGGGCTGCCCACCAGCGCCTGCGACACGGCCTTGGCCAGACGCTGCGACTGCATGAGCGCCTGACCGGTGGCCCCCACCTGCTTGGCCACCGTGTCGGCCTGACGAAGGGCCACGAAGGTCACGGCACCGAGGACCACCAGGGATACGCCCAGCACGGCCGAGAGCACACGCTGGTGCTGCGCGGCCGAATGCCGGCCCAGAATGGGCAGGCTGACGGCGTCGTCGGTGCCGTCGCCGACCGCTTCGGGCACAGGGGACTGCACGTCGCGGCTTTCGCCGAAGTCGGCGGTGCTGAGTTGCTCGGACTCCAGGCTCTGGGTGCGCTCGAGGGCCGAGGCGGCGACGGAGCTCGCGTCCATGCTGCCGGCGTCCGCGCTGGTCTTGGATGTCGATCCGGAGCGGCCCAGCATTTTGTTGATTTGGTCGGTGATGGACATCTTGACTGCCTTTCAGTTACTCAAGCACTGATACTCAGGAACGCGGGGAAGAGAGCGAGCGACTGCAGGTTGATTTCCTGCCAGGAGGTGCCTTGCTCGTCGGTGTAGCGGTGGCCGAAATAGGGAGGCGCGTCGGCCGGGGGCGCGGACGATTCCACGAAGGATTCGACGCCTTTGAGGCCGGCGAGGCGGTCGACGAGCAATGCGCAGTTGACGCCGAGGGCTTCGTTGAGCGAGACGAGACGGCTCTGCGCCTGCTGCAGTTCGTTGCGCGGTGCCGATTCACCGCCGGAGATGAAGGCGCCGAGGTCCACGACGCCGCTGATGCCGCCGCGCAGGTTTACCACCCCGGCGAACCAGGGTTGAGCGTGCGGTACGCGCTGCGGGGCGGCCCAGGGAAAGATCTCGCCGGCGTGGTTGAGGGGNAACAGGTAGCCGGCACCTTGGGCGCTCACGGCCAGCCACGACGCTGCGCCGCCAGCCGCCCGTGCCTCCTGGAGTCGGCTGGCGAGCCGGCTCTGGAATTCCCGAAGTGCGTCGCGGTTGGCCATGAAGTCAGTTCAATGCCTTGATCTTGCTGAGCAGCTCGGTCGCGTCGACGGGCTTGGTGACATAGTCGCGTGCGCCCTGGCGCATGCCCCAGACACGGTCGGTTTCCTGGTTCTTGCTGGTGCACATGATGATGGGCACGTCGGCGAACTGTGGGTCGCGCGAGATGGCGCGCGTGAGCTGGAAGCCGTTCTGGCCGGGCATGACCACGTCCATCAGGATGAGGTCGGGCTTGTCCTCGCCGAGGCGGCGCATGGCGTCGTCGGCGTTCTCGGCGGTGGCCACGGAAAAACCGTTCTTGCGCAGAAGGTCGGACAGGAACATCAGCTCGGTTTTGGAGTCGTCGACGACGAGCACCTTGTGAATGGCCATGGTTTCACTCCTTGTGGGTCGTGCCAAACTGGCGGACTGCTTGCAGCAGCTGGTCTTTGGTGAAGGGTTTGGTCAGATAGTCCTGCGAACCCACCATGCGGCCCCGGGCTTTGTCGAACACGCCGTCCTTGGACGAGAGCATCACCACCGGAACCGAGGAAAAGTTCACATTCTTTTTAATGATGGCACAGGTCTGGTAGCCGTCAAGGCGCGGCATGAGGATGTCGCAAAAGATAATGTCGGGTTTGAAGTCGTTGACTTTGGACAAGGCATCGAAGCCGTCTTCCGCGAGCATCACCTCGTGCCCGCCTTGTTTGAGGAAGATCTCCGCGCTGCGTCGAATGGTGTTGCTGTCGTCGATGACCAGCACCTTGTGACCGGGCTCGGTGGAACTCACGTCGCTGCTCTCCCGCCTGTGTGTGCACGCGCCGATGGGTGGCGCGTGTGCTGTCGGTTGGTTGGGTTCAGATGCGACCATTTCGAAGTCCTCTTTGCGGGCGCCGCATTCGGGGCAGGTCCAGTTCATGGGGACTTGCTCCCACGGCGTGCCGGGGCCACGCCGTGCTCGGGGTCACCGAGGCTCTCGTCGTAAATCCAGCCGCAAATCAGGCACATCCACGTCTTTGTTTCAGTCACAGCTTAAAGGCCTTCACATAGAATGCAACGATTGTATCGGTGCGGTGTGGCGCTTTCGCCCCGCTCGTTGCCGTCGCGGACGCTTTCTGGTCTATGAATTTCCCTGATCCCGCCCCGGGCGACGAACCGGCGGATGCGAGCGACGCGCCACCGCCCGGCGTGCTCGTGGTCGATGCCAACGACCCCACCGGCGCCGGCGGGCTGGCGGCCGATCTGCTGGCCGTGGCTTCGGTGGGTGCCCATGCGATGCCGGTGCTCACCGGTGCCTGGGTGCGCGACACCACCGGCATCTTCGATTTCCAGCCGCTCGAAGAAGACGCCGTGATCGCGCAGGCCCGCACGGTGCTCGAGGATACGCGCGCGCGCACCATCCGCGTGGGTTTCGCGGGCAGCGCCGAGGTGCTTGGCGCGCTGGCCGAACTCGCCAGCGACTATGCGGACGTGCCGGTGATTGCCAGCATGCCCGACCTCTCCTGGTGGGATGAAGCCCACATCGAGGCCTACCAGGATGCCTTTCGTGAACTGCTGCTGCCGCAGGTGACGCTGCTCGTGGGCAACCACGGCACGCTGGCGCGCTGGCTGTTGCCCGACTGGGCGCATGAACGGGCGCCGACGCCGCGCGAACTCGCGCGCGCAGCCGCCGAGATGGGCACGCCCTATGTACTGGTGACGGGCATGGGCCAGGCCGACCACCGGCTGGGCAATGTGCTGGCGTCGGCGCAGAGCACGCTGGGCAGCGAGTCGGTGGAGCGGTTCGAGGTGGCGTTTGCCGGCGCCGGGGATACCCTGGCTTCGACGGTGGCGGCCTTGCTGGCCACGGGCTGCGACCTGGTCGCGGCGTTTCAGGAGGCCTTGCAATACCTCGACCGCAGCCTGCAGGCGGCCTACCGCGTGGGCATGGGGCAGCTGGTGCCCGACCGGCTGTTCTGGGCCCAGGCCGAGGATGAGGAGCCCGGGAGGCCGACGATGCCTCCGACGCGGGCTCGATGACCGATCTGATGGAATCCCCCTTCAATGACACCCGACACTGACACCCAAGACCTCAACCTCGCGCTGTTCGAGCGCGCCCGCCGCGTGATTCCGGGCGGGGTGAATTCGCCCGTGCGGGCCTTCCGCGCCGTGGGCGGCACGCCGCGCTTCATCACCCGTGCGCAGGGTGCCTACATCTGGGACGCCAACGGCCAGCGCTACATCGACTACATCGGCTCCTGGGGGCCGATGATCCTTGGCCACGGCCATGCCGCGGTGCTCGAGGCGGTGCAGAAGGCGGCGCGTGATGGTTTCTCCTTCGGCGCACCGACCGAGCGCGAGATCGAGCTGGCCGAGGAAATTCTGCGTCACGTCCCGTCGATGGACATGGTGCGGCTGGTGAGCTCGGGCACCGAGGCGGCGATGAGCGCCATCCGGCTCGCGCGTGGCGCCACCGGACGCAACAAGCTGGTGAAGTTCGAGGGCTGTTACCACGGCCATGCCGATGCGCTGCTGGTCAAGGCCGGCTCAGGCCTGGCCACTTTCGGCCACCCGACGAGCGCCGGCGTGCCGGCCGTGGTGGCGCAGGACACGCTGGTGCTGGAATACAACAACCTCGCGCAGCTCGAGGAGGCCTTCGCCCTGCATGGCGCCGACATCGCCTGCCTGATGATCGAGCCGATCGCGGGCAACATGAATTTCGTGCGCGCGTCGGTGCCCTTCATGCAGCGCTGCCGCGAGCTGTGCAGCCAGCACGGCGCGCTGTTGGTGTTCGACGAGGTGATGACCGGCTTTCGCGTGGCGCTGGGCGGCGCGCAAGGCCTGTATGCGCGGGCGATTCCCGGCTTTGCGCCCGACCTCACGGTGCTGGGCAAGGTCATCGGCGGCGGCATGCCGCTGGCGGCCTTCGGCGGCCGGCGCGCGGTGATGGAGCACCTCGCGCCGCTGGGCCCGGTGTACCAGGCGGGCACCTTGTCGGGCAACCCGGTGGCCACGGCCTGCGGGCTGGCCACGCTGCGCGAGATTGCGCGCCCGGGCTTCTATGAGACCCTTGCCGCCAAGACCCGCGCGCTGGTGCAGGGCCTGCAGGCGCGCGCGGCGGCCGCGGGCGTGGCGTTCAGCGCGGACAGCGAGGGCGGCATGTTCGGCTTCTTCCTGCTGCCCGAGCTGCCGCAGAACTACACGGCGGTGATGAAGAGCGACGGCGCGCGCTTCAACCAGTTGTTCCACGGGCTGCTCGCGCGCGGCGTGTATGTGGCGCCGGCGCTGTACGAGGCTGGCTTCGTCAGCGCCGCGCACACCGACGCGGATCTGGCGCAAACCCTCGAAGCCGCCGAGACGGTCTTTCGGTCACTTCAATAACGATAGCGCAACCTCACCGGTTGGCGCTGGATTACGGCGCGAAACATCAAAAAGCGGCCCACGGGCCGCTTTTTCGTTCGCTGGCGATGCTCAGTGCCGGAAATGCCGCACGCCGGTGAACACCATGGCCACGCCGCGCTCGTCGGCCGCGGCGATGACTTCGGCGTCGCGGATCGAGCCGCCGGGCTGGATGATGCAACTCGCGCCGGCATCGACCACCACGTCGAGCCCGTCGCGGAAGGGGAAGAAGGCGTCGCTCGCCACGGCCGTGCCCTGCAGCGACAGGCCGGCGGCCTGCGCCTTGATGCTGGCGATGCGGGCCGAGTCGAGCCGGCTCATCTGGCCCGCGCCCACGCCCATCGTCATGCCGGCTTTGCAGAAGACGATGGCGTTGCTCTTGACGAATTTGGCGACCTTCCAGGCAAACAGCAGGTCGTCGATTTCCTGCTCAGTGGGGGCGCGCTTGGTGACCACCTTGAGTTCGCTGCGCTGCAGGCTGTGGTTGTCGGCGCTCTGGATCAGCAGGCCCGAGCCCACGCGCTTGACGTCATGCGCGTTGAGGCCGCGCGCCCAGGGCGTGGCGCCGGCGGGGTCGATGCCGTCGAGCGGAATTTCGAGCACGCGCACGTTGGCCTTGGCCTTGAGCAGCGCGAGCGCCTCGGCGCTGTAGGCCGGCGCCATCAGCACCTCGACGAACTGCTGGCTCACCGCCTGCGCGGCGGCGGCGTCCACCGGCTGGTTGAAGGCGATGATGCCGCCGAAGGCGCTGGTCGGGTCGGTTTGAAAGGCCTTGCGGTAGGCCTCGAGCGCGTCGGCGCCCACGGCCACGCCGCAGGGGTTGGCATGTTTGACGATGACGCAGGCCGCCGGCGCGTCGGCTTCTGCGCCGAAGCTCTTGACACATTCCCAGGCCGCGTCGGCGTCGGCGATGTTGTTGTACGACAGCTCCTTGCCCTGGAGCTGCCGCGCCGTCACCAACGAGCCCGGCGCGGGGTGCAGGTCGCGGTAGAAGGCGGCGCTCTGGTGCGGGTTCTCGCCGTAGCGCAGGTCCTGCAGCTTCACGAAGCGGCCGTTGCTCTGCGCGGCGAATTCGTGGCGGCGCGGCACGGCGGCGGTGTCGTCGAAGTCGATGGAGGAGAGGTAGTCGCTGATGGCCGCGTCGTAGTTGCTGATGCGGTTGAAGGCGGCCACCGCCAGCTCGAAACGGGTGCGCAGCGTGAGGCCGCCGGCCTGCAGCTCGGCGAGCGCGCGGCCGTACTGCGAGGCGTCGGTCAGCACGGCGACGTCGCGCCAGTTCTTGGCGGCGCTGCGCACCATGGCCGGGCCGCCGATGTCGATGTTTTCGATGGCGTCGGCCAGCGTGCAGTCGGGCCGGGCCACGGTGGCCTCGAAGGGGTAGAGGTTGACCACCAGCAGGTCGATGGTCTCGATGCCGTGCGCGGCCAGCGCCGCCATGTGCTCGGGCAGGTCGCGGCGCGCCAGCAGCCCGCCGTGCACCTTGGGGTGCAGGGTCTTCACCCGGCCGTCGAGCATCTCGGGAAAGCCGGTGAGCGCGGCCACCTCGGTCACGGGCAGACCGGCGTCGGCCAGCAGCCGGGCGGTGCCGCCGGTGGAGATCAGGCGCACGCCCATCTGGTGCAGCGCGCGGGCAAAGTCGAGCAGGCCGGTTTTGTCGGAGACGGAGAGCAGGGCGTTCATCGGGCAGGGCAAGCAGCGAGGCGGGAGAGGTTGGAGAAAGTGGGTGTGGGGTCGCGCGAGAAGCTCACTCGAGCAGGCCGTGCTCGAGCAGCTTCTTGCGCAGCGTGTTGCGGTTGAGCCCGAGCCACTGCGCGGCGCGCGACTGGTTGTTGCCGGTGCGCTGCATCACGTCTTCGAGCAGCGGCCGCTCCACGGCCTTGACCACCATGTCGTAGAGCGCGCCGGGCTCGGTGTCGCCCAGGTCGCGGAAGTAACTGGCCAGGTTGGCGCGGATGCAGGCGTCGATGGTGGAGTTGCTCATGCGACTTCGGACAGGGGTTCGGGCTGGGCCGCCGCGGCGGCGGGGCTGAGCCGCTCGGTCTGGGAGGCCAGCCGGTCGAGGTAGTCGGCCACCGCGGCGTACTGAAGCGCGGCGGTGTCGAGGGTGAGCATGCGCTGGCGGAACGCCTCGGCGCCGGGCCAGCCGCGCACATACCAGCCGATGTGCTTGCGCGCCGAGCGCACGCCGGCGTGCTCACCATAGAAAGCGTAGTGCTCCTGCAGGTGTTCGAGCAGGGCGCGGCGCACCTCGGCCACCAGAGGTGGGGCGAGGTGCTCGCCGGTGCGCAGGAAGTGCTCGATCTCGCGGAAGATCCACGGCCGGCCCTGCGCGGCGCGGCCGATCATCAGCGCATCTGCACCCGTGTGGCGCAGCACGGCGCGCGCCTTCTCGGGGCTGTCGATGTCGCCGTTGGCCACCACGGGGATGCGCAGCGCGGCNCTGACCGCGGCGACGGTGTCGTATTCGGCCTCGCCGCGGTAGCCCTGCTCGCGCGTGCGGCCGTGCAAGGTCAGCAGCGCAATGCCGGCGGCCTCGGCGGCACGGGCGATGCGCAGGGCGTTCTTCTCGGCCGCGCACCAGCCGGTGCGCATCTTCAGCGTGACCGGCACGCCCTGCGGCGCGCAGGCGGCCACCACGGCTTCAACGATGGCCAGCGCCAGCGCCTCGTCCTGCATCAGCGCCGAGCCGGCCCATTTGTTGCACACCTTGCGCGCCGGGCAGCCCATGTTGATGTCGATGATCTGCGCGCCGCGGTCGATGTTCCAGCGCGCGGCCTCGGCCATCAGCAGGGGTTCGGTGCCGGCGATCTGCACCCCAATCGGGCCCGCCTCGCCGGTGTGGTCGGCGCGGCGCTGGGTCTTCACGCTGTCGCGCAGGTCGGGCCGCGAGGTGATCATTTCGCTGACCGCATACCCCGCACCGAAACGGCGGCAGAGCTGGCGAAACGGCCGATCCGTCACCCCGGCCATCGGGGCGACGAACAAGCCGTTGGCCAGGACATGGGGGCCGATGTGCATGGGGTTGAGCGCAGTGGGCGAAAGGGCAAGCCAGAGCGTTGCGGCGGTGGCTCGCGGTCGGACATTCGGGGATGGCGGCTATTGTATCTGCTCACTTTTTCAGCAGCCTGACGCCGCCGATTCAAGCCGATACACTGCCGCGCACCATGCCCGACTGGTTGACGCAACTCCTCGCCCTGCTGGCCTTGCCCGAGTACGGGTTGAGCACGGTGGCGGTGGTGTCCTTCATCTCGGCCACCTTGCTGCCCATGGGTTCGGAGCCGGCGGTGTTCGGCCTGGTCAAGCTCAACCCCGATCTGTTCTGGCCGGCCATTCTGGTGGCCACGGCCGGCAACACGGCCGGCGGCGCGCTCGACTGGTGGCTGGGCCGCGGCGCGCTGGCCCTGGTGGAGCACCGCCGCCATTCCACGGTGCATGTGAAGGCGCTCGACTGGCTCGAGCGCCTGGGCCCGAAAGCCTGCCTGCTGTCGTGGCTGCCGGTCATCGGCGACCCGCTGTGCACCGTGGCCGGCTGGCTCAAGATGCCCTTCTGGCCCTGCGTGGGCTACATGGCCATCGGCAAGTTCCTGCGCTACCTGGTGATGACCGCAGGGCTGCTGCACCTGTTCCCGGGTGGCTTGTCCTGGGTGTCCTGATGCTCTGTTATTGGTAGCGAAGCAGCACCGGTTGGCGCTGGGGTTCCTGCAGAAAGACCAAAAAGTGCTGCTGGCCGCCTGCAGGGCCGATCAGACGTTGAACAGCGATTGTGACTGCAAGTCATTGAATGAACAGTTCACCATGCTGCTCCATTAAAAAACATACTCATGTTTGTACTCAAGAAACTCAGCATTGAGTACGTTCAACCCTGATCTGGCGCCGTTGCGCCGGCTCGGATTCAGCTTTCCAGACGCCGGCGACAGGCATCAATGGTGGATTTGATCTGTTGCGCCAGCATCTGCCTGATCGGCGCACGCTCCAACCGCTCACCCAATGAGCTTGCCTGCAGCAACATCCGTTCGATGACCTCTTCCGCCCGTTTCCTTGGGATGCCACCTTCCTCCGCCAGACGCAATAAATGCCGGCGTTCGATGGCAGCACCTTCGCCGCAAACGTCCAGGTGATGCTGGCCCATCGGGCCTTCACTGAAGGTCAGGTCGAATGCCGGTGCCAGACGCCAGCGCCGGTCAGGCCCGAGACGCCACGCGAAGTTCTTGGGATGGTCGTCACGATTGTGGAAGAGCACATTGAAGACGGCTCGCGCGTAGGCTTTCTCCACTTCGCGCTCGTCGCGCGTCAGGAAACGGGTAGCCCGCAGGAAGGCGGTGTAGTCGGTGGCACCGGGCAGGCGAAAATCCACCTGCAACAATCCAGCCAGACTATGCACCGGGACACGTTGCCCACCTTCCCGGTCGAAGCGCGCGACGCCGAAGGCGGCCAGTTCAGGGCCAAGGTCGAACCAGCGACTTTCGGGCACTTCCAGTCCGCAATCCCGAGCCAACTCGGCATAGAGCTGCTCGATGACGCAGACCTCCTTGTGTTCGTTCTGCGCCGGGAACTTGACCAGCCAGGGGCTGCCGGGCGCATCCGGACGGGTGCTGACCTGCCCGGTCATTGCGTCGTACTGCACCAAGGCCTTGGGCCTGGCCCCTTGCGGTGAGCCGCCGGTGAGCGCGAGCTCGCGCAGGGCTGCCCCCGCCTCGCCCGCGAGCGCGAGACGGCTTTGCTCGGCCAGCGCCAGCAGNGACCAGTCGGGCTCGTGGGCGCCGGCGTCGCTTGCCGGAACGAAGCGCAACGCGCCCATCGCGCGCTCACCAATGAAGGCCAGGCGGTCCAGTGGCCCGGGATGGCGCAAGCCGTGTTGACGGAACAGGCGATCCATCAGCAGCAAACCCCAGCCGTCAGGCAGACTGTCGGCTATTAGGCCCGGAAGGCGATGCAAATGGGTCGGAAAACCACCGTAGGCATCCGCACGCAGCTTGAGGTGCAAGGGCGACAGTTCCAAGCCTTGAGACAGAGCTTCGGGAGAATATTCGAAGAGCAGGGATTGACCGTCATCGGCCAGGCGTCCCAACGGCCAGTCTTCTCCCCAGCCGCAATAATGCACGGTAAGCAGCTTCATGATGTTCTCTTACGCGGCGCACGCTGGCGGCGGCTGACAAGGTCCACCTGCTCCATCTGGGCGATGGATTGCCGTTTGAGCACGAAGAGATCGTCCAGCGCCTCCAGCAAGCCAAGTGCCTGCGCGACACGGACCAGCGTTTCCAGCGAGCACTGACCGTCGCTTTCGAGTTTGCGCAACGCCCCAAGGACAGTCCGGCCATTTGCGCCAGTTCACGCTGCGTAAGCGATTGGGCAAGCCGCTGCTCCCGCAGACGAGCACCCAGCGCGTGCAGGATCTCAGCGGGAGTCGAGAGATGAAAAGTCACTTTTATGACCCTTAATGCGTAAAATTGCGTAAGTGCCATTTTAGTGCACTTTAATTATTCTTGAAAGCAGATGGCTGCGATAGCTGCCGCGAGCGACTAGGCAGTGACCATCGTAACGTTACGCTACCGTAGCGCTACGATGTTACGGTGCAGGCTCCTGTCCAGCCGCCGGCGCCTCCAGCAGTACTGAAGGCTCCACCCCNAGCGCCTCGGCCAGCTTGAAGATGTTGAGTAAGGCGATGTTGCGTTGCCCACGCTCAACACCNCCTAGGTAGCTGCGCGCCAAGCCACTTTCCAGTGCTAGGCGTTCTTGCGACCACCCTCTGGTCTTTCTGATTTCTATCAGCTTCAGGCCGAAGCGTAGTCGGGGATCAAGGGCCATATTTCTCTCTTCTTAAAGAGAAATGACTCTATGAGTACCCTCTATAGGGCTACGCCCGATGAGTGCCCGCACTATAAGTGACAATTGAATGCAGTCCCCATAGAATGGCCTCTATGAGTAACAAAATGGGGAAATGACGTATGGCAAGCGTCTGGAAGACTGCGGGGGTGGGAGCGGCGGCGGGGCTGGCAGTTCCGGTGGCTGGGCTTTCAGGTCTTGCTGCCGCTGGTCTTACGCTGATTCTTGTACTGGCGATGGTCGGCGTGGGGCCTGCGCGCCTGTCACAGACATCGCTGTGGGGGTTGTTGACCAGTGAGTTGATGCTCTATCTGCTGATTTCACTGGCGATTTTCACGCTGTCCTTCCGCTTTCTGGCGCGCTTGCAGGCCCGCTGTCAGGCCCTTGTCGCCAAGCTCAACGCCCAGCAGGGGCTGTCATTCGATGCTGGACATCTCCTGGGTTATCCCGCGCCGGCATTCCTTGTTTTTGACTCCCGGAATCGCAAGATCGCGGCCTGCGATGTGGTCAATGACGCATACAAACTGCACGACTTCTCCTGGCTGCTCGGCTGGCGGATGACCTGGCGCGAGGTCGAGAGCATGGAGATGAACGGCGGTAGCCGTCAGGTCAACCGCACAGGCATAAGCGTGCCGACCTTCGAGCGCACGGTACGCGCCAAAAACTTCGCCATCGAGCTGCAAACCGCCGATCCGCAACGACCAGTACTCAGTTTTCCCATGAGCCGTCGGGCGGCGGAAATCTGGTGCGCCCGGCTCAATGCCATCTTCAACGGATAACCTCGCGAGGAACTGCGATGAAACACTACCGGAGCTTGCTGCTTCTGCCTTTTGTATTGACGGGCTGCGCCACAACCGACATGCAGGGGGCGTTGGATTCCCTGAACGGACTGGGACAATCCATTGGAACCAGTCTGGCGCAAGCGGCTACGCCCGCAAGCGCGGCAAGCCGCAACAGCTTGCTGGGCACTCCACTGCATAACGCCTTGCGCCACAATCTTTCTACCGACGGTCGCGCCCCGGAGTGGCCCAAGGTGGTGATCAGCAATCTGCAAATTCCGGCTGATCAGATGACGCTGACCCGCAGCCTCACGCTCAAAGCCAGTGATTGCATTCGCTTTGACGCAGTGCTCTGGCACGACGCCAAGCGCTCAGAGCGCTTCAGCAATCTGTCGCTTTGCGCGCCGGAGCTGCCGAAACAGTCGAACAACTTCGTGTTGACCTGGAAGAGCTTTTCCATCTCCGGCAAAACCAGCGGCCAGGTTCGCGGTGACGGGCCAATCNCCCCGTACAGTAAGCTGCCAAGTGACCCGGCGATGGAGCGCTGGCTGATGAATCAGTTCGGCCTTTACTATGTCGGTTCACTGCTGACGCTGGTCGGCTATGACCCCAACTTCACGGTCGATGATCGCCGCTTCTGGATCAGGAATATCAAGGGATGAACGCACTGCTACTGGCCGCCATGCCGGTGGTGCTGATGGATGGCACAGCCCCAGACTTCAACCGTTGGTTGCAGATCAAGCCGGCCATTGCCGCCGCCGTGGAGTGCCGCCACGTCTTGCCAATGCACGTATTGAACGGTATTACACCCGATGCTCCCGGCAGTTGGTCGCTGACGCCGGCGCGCAGCTTCACGACATTCGGCCTTCCGGTGACGCGTATCGAGTTGTTCATCGACCCGGATGGTGAATTGGGTGCGAGCTATACCGCAGTGATCGAAAAGCGCAGCCTGGCACAGGTTCGCAAGCAACTGAAGCTTGCCAGCCAGCGCGGACGCATCGGCCAGCTCTCGGCAGATCAGCCCGGCGCAGAGGTTCAAGTGAGTTGCGCGGTCGCCGCAACGGGGCAAGGGTGAGCATTCAGCGCATCCTCTCCGGCGGCCAGACCGGCGTAGACCGGGCGGCGCTGGATTTCGCCATTGCCCAGCAAATTCCGCACGGCGGCTGGTGCCCGGCAGGCCGACGGGCCGCTGATGGCGTACTGGATGCTCGCTACCAGTTGATGGAGACCGAATCCATCGGCTATCGCCAGCGCACCAAACGCAATGTGCTGGATGCGGATGCCACACTGATCCTTTACCGGGACAGGCTCGAAGGTGGCAGCTTGCTCACTCGCGATCTGGCGACGGGACACGGCAAGCCGCTGCTGCTGTGCGATTTGCATTACCCTACAGAAGAGCTGTTGGCGGCATGGCAAGACTGGCTGGTTGGTCATGCCATCGCTATTCTCAACATTGCTGGCCCGAGTGAAGCACGCAACCCCGGTATTTACCTGCAGGCGAGCGCGCTACTGGATCTTTTCTGGAGCACGGAACATGAGTCGATCTGATACCGCTGCGCGACACCTTATATCTACTCGGGTGAGTTGCAGATTCGCCCCGAAGTAGATGCCGCGCTGGCTGCGCTGAAAGACAAACCCTACACCGCCATCCCTAGCTGGAAAAATGACGGAACCTGGGAGCTGTGGACGGTGGAAGGCGACGGCGAAACCGAGCCCTGCATCATCAGCGGCCCATCGACAACCTATGCCAGCGAGGCCGATGCGCTGGCCGCCGGTGCGGCCTGGATCGCCAACCTCAATTCCATCCCTCGCTGACAAAGCCAACGCCACGGCGGCTGATCTCCACCAGCGGCCTGATGTCTTGCACCTGGACGACTCCNCGGCCATCACGAGCTGCCGCGCCCAAGGCCCGCTGCAGAACCAGACGCACAATTCGCGGCGGCAAGGCTTGCAGACGGGACAGGACATCATCATCCAGTCGCTCGGCAAAGGCCGTGCCCCAGCTCGACTCGTCGCGGAGTCGGTTGTAAATCAACTGCGCGATGCTTCTGACCTGCTCCGGCTTGGGTGGTTGAATGTGCAACACCGTCAGCCGTGAGCGTAGCGGCCCCGGAATCGCCTCCAGCTCATTCGCGGTCGCGATCCAGTTCACATGACTGGCGTCGATGGCAAAGTCGCGGATCGACAGGTCGATGAAATTCCGCGCACTGCGCGGTTCCAGCAAGGTATAGAGTGCCGCCAGCGGATCGTATTGCGGTCTGCCGTTACTGGCCTTGTCCAGTTCATCGAGTACCACTACTGGGTTGGCCAGTGGCTGGTAGGCCAACAGCTCAAAGAACTGGCCTGGCTCGGAATTGCTCCAAAATGATTCGGAACCGGCGAGCGGCGAACTTGATTGCGTACTCGCTATGTCGAAGACCCGGAACGGTAGCACGAGCTGATCGGCAAGCCAGCGTGCCGCCTCGGTTTTGCCGATGCCCACCGGGCCGACCAGCAACACGGCAGGCCAGGACACCCGGCCATCGCCCAGACTGGACAAGGCGAAGTGATCACGCATCAGCTCGGCCAGTTCATGGAAGTTTGGAAAGGCCTGCGCGAACTCATCCAGAAGGGCTTTCCAGTCCGGGGGCAGCAGGCCCAGGTGGCGGCTACCATGGCCCGCCCGCTTGATCCGCTCCGCCATCGCCTGCGCGCGCTTGAACTTGTCATCGCCTTTCGATCGGTGGCGATCCACGAACGCCTCCAGCCCGGCTTCATCGACAAAGACGATGCTCGGCAAGGGCATTGATTTAGCGGTTTCTGTCGGCTGCTCCTGAACCTGCTCCGGTTTGGCCTCACTTGGGACGGGCTCATCTTCAACCGCTATGGCGGCGCGTACATCTTCGGTCGTCACCTTGCCCAGATCGTGCACCACCTGCTGTACCCCNTGTTCGACGATGAGCTGGCGGCTGCGGCGCACTTCTTCGGCAAACAATCCTTGGATGCCGTCATGTTGCGGGCAGCGTTTCGGACGGATGCCGTCCCCGACAATCTGTACACCGCAGACGGGGCATTTTTGCAGCGAAAGGTGCTTGGTCTGGGCAATTAGATCGAACACGGCTGCTGCACGTTCGCTGTGGGGTCGCGGCGGCTGGTAATGAATGGCCAGGCGATCCCGGTTGCAGCTCACGGACAGCGAACCCTTGCGTGCGAGCACAGCGGGTGGCAGCAGGTATTCCACCTGGGCAAACAGATGTGCCACCACGGGCAGATGACCCGGCGCGGGTTCGACGATCTGCCGGGCAAGCCAGGGATGCTGCTCCTTGAGTGCAGCAATGGCTGCTTCGTATTCCCGCAAGCGCAACGGACGGGCTTGCTTTGGCTTGCGCATGATAGTCTCTCAAAATGTCTAACGATAATTTACTATAACAACAATATGCGCGAATCGCCAAGCCCCGCGCGCTCGTCTTGTTGGTCAATAAGCCTTATAGTGATTTACAGTGAATCCAGAGAACCAAACATGCCAACCCTTGCCTCCGAACAATTGCCAGCCTTTGCCGCCGCCTTGATAAGACTGCGCGGGAAACGCTGGGGCGGATCGCCGAAGCCACTGGTATCCGCACCGCTAACCTCTCGGTCTGGCTGCGAGGCAAAGAACAGGTGATCTCCGCCAAACGTGTGGTCGGCCTGTTACATCATCTCGGTATGGAAGGCGGTCGCCTGCGTAGCGACGTGTTGCACCAGTGGCAGGATCGCGGGGCACTGGATGACAGCAGGCTCATGCTAAGCCTGCTGCAGGCCAACAACCAGCCGGTGTGGTTGTTTCAGGATGAGCAGCCCGGGCTTATCAAAACCCGCTTTCTGTTGGCTGGCGATGTGCTGATCCGCATGGAGATCGAGCCGGGCGTCGATCAGGCCCTTGATCTGGTGACAGTCGTCAGGGTGGATCGTGTCATCAGCACCCCTACAGCATTGGCCGGGGTGCCCATCGACTCGTTGGCATCTGCGCGCAACGTCCTCTTGGCCCTGGCGGAGCAGACCGCAGCGGACGTGGGTGACGAAGAACTACTTGAAGGACTGATGTTCCGTCTGACCGAAACAATAGGCAGTAATGTCTCTTCAGCGCAGGGCTGGCAACAACTGGAGCAGGCGCTGAGGCGGTCCCTAGAGGCTGGCCTGGCCCCAGGTGACATTGCGAGCTTACTCAAAGGGCACCTACAGAACAGATAGCCAGACCGCTTCTTGTTCGAGCGCCAGTCCGGATTGGCGCATTTGTGAGGTTAACGGGCTCAGATAGTCGGGCAACTGGGCAACGGCACTGGCGAAGTCCCGAAACGTATCCTGCCATAGCCGCTGGCTGCCATAGCGTGCCAGTTTGCTTTGCCAGTCGGGCATCAGCCAGCATTCGCAAGCATCACCAAGCTGTGCAAAGAGTCGCGCGAAATTGGCCAACCCCACCCCGTCATAGTCCGGGAACAGTACGACACGGCTTGCACGCGGGCGCTGCCCCAGCCAGGCGAGAAGCCGGCCATCAAGCTGTCCGCCGTAGTACAGCAGGGTGGCTTGCGTTCCTACTGGCAGCCAATCCGTGCGGTCAAACAGCGCCTGGTTCTCCACCAGCCAGAGCGGCTGCCCGCTTTGCCAGGTGTCGCCAGTTTCAATGCGCAGGCTGGTAGCCCCGAAGTGGTGCGTGAGCTGGCTGAGTGGCAGTTCGCTCCCGTGTTCGCCTTGCCGCCAGAGAACCTTTTCGCCAACGGCCTTGAGCAAGGGNTAGTAGCACTCATGCTGATGATTGCGCGCTTTGCTGTCGCGCGCGTGGGCGATGTGTTGCGCCCGCAGCGGCAGGTCGTCCGTGGTAAGCATCCCGACCTGGGGNGAGAGTGCGCTCAGATGGATATCGAAGAGTCGCGGATCGCTGACACGGTAAACATCACCGCGCCCCTGACGCTGGCAGATTACCGCTCCGGTCTGCCGGGCAAAGCGATCCAGAGCGCTGCGCTGAGCGGCGGTGAAATGGCTGGCCGGCAGGGTTTGTTGGCCATGCAGCTTGAGCAAGGCTGCGCGCAGGGTTCGATCCATACTCAGGCATCCAGCGGTTCGATGACCTGCCAGCTATGGCGGCTGATCTGGTTGCTGCCGTTGCGCGTGTGAATCGGCACGCAGTAGCGCACGGTCGTCAGCGGCGCGGGTGAGGCAAAAATCAGCGAGAAACCGAACTCCGCCGCCGTGTCGATCAGGCTGCGCTGATTGCGGGCGTCCAGGGCCAGTGCCTCGTCCAGATAGCAGATGCCCTGGATGGGGCGACGCTGATCCTGCATCAGATGCAGCATCGCCAGCCCCGTCACCAGTTTGGCTATCAGCACGGTGCCATTGGAGGCGGCACTGTCGAGGTCATCGAAGGCTTCCGGCTCGCGGTCTGCCTTGCCGACCCAGAAGCGCAGGCGAAACAGGTCGGCCACGCGCAGGCCGTGGCGGGCATTGCCCTCTTCGATCAGCAGGGTCTTGGCGCGATTGAGCTGCTCGTCGTCAAGGACGCTCTGCTGGTTGAACAGCTCGAAGGTTTCGCCGCTGTCCACAGTGGCGGCGGTACTGATCAGCAGTTCGATGGCTTCGACCAGAATGGTTTCGTCTTCGGGTTCGATCTTGAACACTGCCAGATCGGAAAGTTGCCGGCCGCTGATCTTGCGGTTGAACTCGCGCATCCGGCGCTTGAAGGCAAACAGGCCGTCACGCAGCTCGCGCAGGCAGGCGGCCACATTCACCACCGCCGAGCGTACCTTCTTTTCCAGTGCTTCGGCTTCCTGCGGCAGGTGATGGGCGAATTCAACGAGACGAACAATCTCGTTTTCCGGTTCGCCGACAAACTGATACTTGGTCAATCCGCCGCTATGGATTTCACCCAGCAGATGGCGGATCTGCTCATCCAGCTCCAGCAACTGGCGGCAGTCAGTCAGATAAGTCTGCAGCCGTTCGGCCAGTTGTTCCGGCGCAAACTCGGGCTGGGCCAGCCAGGGNTGGTGTGGCAACTCGGCCAGCCAGGTGAAGGGGCCTTCGTGGTCGATGCGCTGATGACGGCGTTGCTCGATCTGCCGGTGTTGCTGCTGCAAGGCCGCCAAATCCTGCTGGCGTTGCTGACGCTGCTGATCCAGTGCGTAGTGCCGCTGTGCTGACTGGGCCAAATGGGTGCCGAGTTCTGCGAGCCTGTCCTCCAGTGTCTGCAGCCGCGTCTTGCGCTCGGCCTCGCTCTGCTGCAGATCCTGCATTTGCGCGTAGTCTCGCAGTTCGGCATCCATCTGTGTCAGTTGCTGCTCCAATGCCTGGCGCTGTTGCTTGACCCTCTCCAGGGCTTGGGCGGTGGCCAGTTGTTCTTGCAGCTGAGCCTGCTGTTGCTGCAGCTCCTGCTGCAATTCGCCCAGTTCCGCCAGAGTGCGTTGCTGATACTGCGCGGGCAGGGCTTTCAGCCGCAGTTGCAGGCCAGGCAAGCTGAGTTGCCGGGCATCAGCATCGGCCAAGGCTGCAATCAGCGCCTTGCCATCGAGATGGAAGTCTTCGCTGCCCAAAGTCAGTACCGGCTTGGCCAGCATCTTGTTCAGCGCACTGAGTTGTTCCGCAGATACGACACCGGCCAGTTGCTGATAGAGGTTCTGCCCTGGGTGCGCAACTCCTGAGCCAACTGCGCGGATTCCCGTTCGATCCGGGCCAGCTCGCGCTCGATGGCCGCAGGCGTGCGGCTCTGGGCCTGGCCGATCCGTACCACCAGCGCATCCCGTTGTTCCTGCAGCTCGCGGCGGCGCGCCTCCAACAGGGCGCGTNTCAGGGATCAAGGCAAAACGCTGCTGCAACGCGCGCAACTGTTCGCTTTGCTGGCGGAGCTGTTGTTGTTCCAACTCGCACTCTTTCTTCTCGCCAGCCGACTGCATATCCTGTTCGCGCAGGCGCTGCAGCTCGGTATCGCACTGCGCCAACTCATGCTGCAAGGTTTGCTGGCGGGTCTCGTAATGCTGTTGCCACTGGCCCAGTGCTGCGTCGATCAAGGGACGCCAGCACAGCAATTTGCCGCGCAACACCAGGCGGGCCTCCTGCTTCTGTTCCAGTTCGCCCAGGGTGGCTTGCAGCCGCACAGCGGCCAGGTACTGGCTGCGTTCGGCGTTGAGGTCGGCAAACGCCTTGTCCCATTCAGCCTTGAAGTCGATGCTGGCATCCGGCAGGTCACGCCGGAAAATCTGCAGCAGATAGTCCTTTACCTCGCTGGAGCGCAGTTTGTCCAGGCGCAGCGTGCGGGTCAGCACCCGCTGAAAAACGCTGGCATCGCTGGCGTGCTCCAGGCGGAAAACGCAGAAATCCTGCTGACTGGCGAGCTTGCGGCTGCGCCCGCCATAGACCATGTCGGCAAATTCGCTGCTGCTGTAGCTGAACACCCGGCGCCCAAAGCTGGCCAGATGGCTTGCCAGTTGCGGTTGTGCCACCAAGGTGCCATCCGGCAGGCAGAACTCCTCGACCTTCAGCGGCCCGGCATAGGCGAAATACTCGTACTCGAAGCTTACCCCTTTGCCCACGCAGCCCAGCACTACGGTGCCGGACTCCGGCAGCGACACCTCCAGCAGCACATAGGCGCTGTTGTTGGGGAAATAGAAGCGCCGGCTCTTATCCACATCGTGCGCACCAAAATCCATACGGCGGCGGTCGATGATCAGCAGAAACTGCAGGGCATTGATCAGGCTGGTCTTGCCGGTATTGTTGGGCGCCACCAGAGAGACCGCACCATCGAGCGGCAGCTCGGCGCGCGAGTAACCGGCGCTGCCCAGCAGNACCAGACGTTGGAAGCCGTACTGCATCAGGTGTCCTCCTCGTCCTCTGGCGCATCCGCAGCCCAGTATTCCTCCGTTGGCACGCTCGGCTCGTCGCCATCAGTCTTGGCCGTCAACGCCAGGCTCTCGAAATGATCGAGGTAACGGCATACAGCGGGCAGCAGTCGCCAGCCCGCCGGCTCTGGCACGGCAAAGCCGAGGTTGCAGGCGCGGCCCATCAGCTCCACCAGGGCGTCGGGGTTGAGGCCCTCGGCATCCAGCAGGTCTTGCTGTTGCTTGTAAACCTCGGCCAGCCAGGCGCTGTCGATCAGCCAATCGGTAAAGCGCTGCAGGGCCTTGCCGGCGTTGGCCTGGGCATCGAAGATCACCATGAACAGCAAGGCCAGCTGGCGGCTGATCTTGCCAATGTTGCTGTTGACGCTGTTGTGAAACCAGGCAAAGCCCCTGACATCCAGGCGCAGCTCGAACCCCTGCGCGGCAAACAAGCCGACATAGCTGGCCTCGTGCTGCTCCAGCTCCGCCCACAGCGCGGGCTCGGCCATTCGATTCAGGTGTTTGCCGGAGAGAAACAAGCGGAACAGGTCGGCCAATGCCGGCATTTGCGACAGAGCGGCTGCCAGAGCGTGTGGGATCGTCATTGCGGGATACTCACGCGGTGAGGGTGATGCAGGACGCGAATCGTCTGCAACGTGGTTTTNTCAGGCTGGCTGGCTGCCTCGAACTGCCAGCCGGGCTCATGTTGCAGGTCATGGAACAGGCGCAGCAGTGTGGCATCCTGCAGGTGGGCGTAATGGCTGTGCAGCCAATCGAGCAGATTTTCCACTGGCAGGCTGCGGGCCAGATGCGCATGAATAGCGGCTTCGTCCACCTGCTCCAGCAACGGAACGTCATCGCCGGGTTCATCCTGCGGAAAGGCCACCGCCTGCGGCTGGTATTGGCGTGCGGCAGCCATGACCGCCCGCACCTCATCGCCCAATTGCAATTTGAAACCGCGCTCATTGCGCCAGACGGGGAGTGCGGTCTCATCCGCCGGGTGCGACAGTGCGCGACGCAGGCCGCGTTTGCGCACCTGCCCCAACAGCAAGCTGATGGCACTGGTCAGTGCGTTGTGCTGACGCAGCTCTTCGCGTAAGGGCAGCAGTGTATCGGCGCACTGTTGCGCAACCAGCCGGCCAAAGCGCCGCAGCTCCTTGGCCTGGTGCGCCACCTGACGTAACTGCAGGCGATGCGAGTAGAGCGCACCCTGTACCGACAATTGCTCCAGGCTCAAGTCGAGCGCACGCTCCGCTTCTTCCAGATAGCGATAGAAGGTGCCCTGCGAGCCGCTGTCCATCATCTGGTTCATCGGCTCCACATAATGATCGTAGGCTTCCAGCACCTCGCGGTAGCGCTGGCTGATCGGCATGCTGCTGTCGGCGCTTTTAGCGTTTTCCGCCAGTTCAAAGAGCGCGTGCCGGTCCTGATCGAGCTGCAGGCTGATCTGGCGGAAGAGTTCTGCCAGCTTGTTGGCGGCTCCGCGCACGCGATCCATGTCGGCCCCGAGCATCCCTTCATTGAGTGCTTCGGTGGCTTCACGGATGGCCGCAACACGCGCCTGCAGTACGGCAGCCAGGCCCAGCTCATGTTCACGGGTGAGCCCGCGCACGAACTCCAGCACATAGGCATTGAGCTGCAGATCGCTGCTGCGCGGCAAGGTTTGCAGGATGTCCGCATTGACCAGGGCACGCAGCACCGCGCCCTGCGTTTCGGCATCCCGTTGCCCGGATACCTTGGCAATGCCGTTCAACACCTGATCGCTGGTCAGCACGGCAAACTCGCGCGACAGCCGCACCAAAAGCTCCACGGTGTCCCAATGGGTGTAAAGCGCGTAGACCAGCGAGCGAGGGTTGGCCATGTCAGTTCAGTCTCCCACCACCGAGCAGGCATGCCCTGTGCGGCATGCTCTCACCCGCCAGCCGCACAGGGCGGCAACCCGGCGCATGGCCGCAGCGGGGTTTCATATGGTGCAGGCTGGACGCATCGACCATTCGTTGTCCCCACGCCGCCGCGCCCGATTTCTGGCGAAATCGAGCCCAGCGGCCACATTCTTTGTGCTCTCGCGAGCCAGCACAAAGAATGTGCTCATCGCGCCGGGGACAAGCGACTCTCGGCCTGCGTCCCACCCGGAATGTGTCAGGCATGGTGGCAACACTGTGTGCACAAAGTGGCGTCAATGTGGTGAACAGCGTGGCAACATTGTGTTGAACATGGCGGCAGCATTGTGGCGACATGTGGGTCATAGTGTGGCAACACGGTGGCACTGACAGCTCAAGCGGTCGTATGGATGAAAGCATTCAGTGCCGCCGCGATGCGTTTGCGGCGCTCTTGCAAGAACGCCTTGTACTGATCCAGTACCAGCAGTTCCTCCTCCACCGGGATGCACTGTGCGGCGAATGGTGTTTCACCGTGCTGCGCCACCAGCGGCAACAGGTAGGTCACAGGCGCTTTGTCGCTGATCGCACGATTGGTTTTGCCGCCGATGAAAGCCAGGTTGGCGATGTCGTCGGCCTCGCGCGGGGTGTAGCTGCCGCGCAGCAAGGCCTTGGGGAAAATGTGATGAAACTGCAAGCGGTGCTGACTGCCCGAGTGGTCCAGAGCAATGGCCAGGTGGCTGCGCCAATCCTTGGCGCCTGCCGCACGAAACGCCAGAAACATGGTCTTGAACAGTGCGCTGCGCTGGTTGCGCCCTTCCAGCTCTTCCGGCGTGATCTCAAGGTGGCCGAACTGCAGCCTCAGCCGGTCGATCAGTTCATTGACGCCGCCGCCATTGCGGATGGTCGCCAAATCCTGATCCAGAATGGTCTCACTGGAACCCCGTGAGAAACGGCCTTTGGCATTGGCGGCCAGGGCCCAGTAGCGCAACTGCTGCGCCTCTTCCGTGCTGAGGGTATAGTCGCGGCGGTGTCCAAAGTAGGCCAGTACCACCAGTAAGAAGGGCGATGACAGCAAGGCAGGGCTGTCGATACCCAGATTGCTGCGTGCGAAATTGAGGGCAAATTCCATTCCCTCGCAGGCTTCTTTCCACGCTTGCTGCAGTACGTCCAGGGTCAGGCTGCCGACGGTCAGAAAACGGGATTGCCCGGTGGCAAAGGCCATCAAATTCTTCAGGTGCAAACCCAGATCCAGCTCGAAACCGTTCTGGGCGCAAGCACGCTGGAAGTCCAGGAAGGTCTGCAGCGAGTGCCGCCATTTGGCCGTGATCTGCGCCAGAGCCAGATCGGAGCTGCGCAGCTTGGCGCCCAGCGAGTTGACCCGCACGAAGATTTCCGTGACCTCGTCGTAGGACAGTGTTCGCTCCAGCACGTCCATGCGATACACGTACTTGCGAATGCCGCGTAGCCGGGCCAGGCGCTGACTGTATTTCTCGTAACGCGGATCATCAAAGCCACTGATGCCCGCACGTTTGAGGAAAGGCGCATCGCTGTCGGTCTTGAAGACTTCGGATACCTTCACCCACTGCGGCAACTGCTCCAGCTTCCGGGTCGCCACCACGAAGGTCATTTTGTTGAAGCGCGTCAGCAGTTCGTCCTCGCTGGCGTCGGCCTCGTCGCCGCCCAGCTCGCCTTCCTCATCGACCTCAGCGTCATCGCCGTTCTCATCCACTTCGGTCACGACGGCCAGTTGGTCGGGATGCTCCAGATTGAACAGCAAATCGATGGGCCGACGGCGACCGCGCACCGACACCGGCTCGCCGCGAATGACGGCCGAGAGTGATGTCAGACGCTGCTGACCATCCAGCAGAAGCCGCGTGCTTTGGTAGGGGTTCGTGCTCTGGCTGACCGCGAAATCCTGCAGCGGCACGGCTTCATCCGTTTCCCAAAGCAGGATGGCGCCCGATGGGTAGCCGCGATACAGCGAATCCAGCAAATCGCGCACCCGTGTAGAACGCCACACATACTGGCGCTGCATTTCCGGCAAGCGCAGCTCGCCGCGCTCGATCATGGAAACCAGTTCTTCAACGCTTGCTTCGGCCTTGGCCATGCTATTTCCTCGATCAGGATGTGAGCAGGAAGCGCTCGCGGTGCCATTGCAGATAATGCAAGTGCTCGCGGGCCAGCCAGCGCAGCCTCATGCCCGGCTGAATGCCAAGCCCCTGCAGATCGCCTGCGGTCAGGCGGGAGCTGGTCAGCAAGTACCCGGTATCGTCGAAGCTGATCAGAAAGCGATCAAACAATGCATCCAGATTGGCCACCAGCAGAAAGCCATTGAAGGCATCCAGCCGCTCAGCATCACCGGCGCACTCGGCCCAGGGTTTGGCATGGCTGGCACGCAGGGCTTCAGTCACCGCGACGCCAGTCACTGCGCAGGAACCGCCCCAGTAGGTCAGCAAGGCATCGCGGTAACGCGCCTGCCCCACGCGCTGACGCACCAAGCGTTCGACTTCCGTGCCCCGGGCTTCGGCAGGCATCGCTTCCACCGCTTGCGCCACGGCAGCGTGGTAGTCGCTTACCGCCTGGTTCGGCAAGGCCTGCGACAGACTGGCTGCACGGCGCAACAGGGCGGCCAGATCAGCCAGGGTGGGCACACAGAACACGCCAGCAGCACCGGCCCAGGGCTGAAAGCTGCGCAGCAACTCCGGCAACAGCGCGGGCGTGGCCGGCTGAAAGCGCACTTCAAAGCCTTCGGCCAATGCTGTCACCACTGCCTGACTGCGATGACGGGCCGAAGCCAGTGTCACCGCATCGCCCACCGGCGACAGCACATGCTCAAAGCCGTTGTCGTGGCCGGCTTTTTCGATGAGGGTGCGTTGCAAGGGGTTCATGTCTGCGTCCAATCCACCCGGTTCCACTCGATGGCGCGCTTGCACTTGGGATATCGATTACGGCTTGACATGCTTGAAGGCCACATCTATTGCGGCTTGAATTTTNTGGATGATGTCTTTTCTGACGCGATTCTTGCTCCCTTCCTCCAGGCGCGGAAGTCGCTCAATGCTGAAGTCAAAAACAGTTCCAGAGTAATTATCATCTCTTGACGTTTTTCCAGAGAAGGCAAATTCAATGCCGCAGTCGCCAGCGTTTGCACCGAACTTGAAGGCATATGTAGCCGTCATTTTTATCAGGTAGTAATACTGATAATAGCTTTCCTCCTTGAGAAGGAAGACTTTTCCAAGATCACTTCCTTTTATCTGTATCTTGTTGACATGCCCCTCCATCCACTCAATTCGCTCCTCTTTTGGCAGCGCCCCNGCCTCCTGATCTCGAATGATCTCGAAATCTCCAATCTCCTTGAAGGAGAGTTCAGGAGTATTAACGGATGTCAACTGCAGAAAGAAACGGATGCGCTCACTGTTTGTGAAGTCATCAAATAGAATGGACTCCGGCTTTTCATCCGTGGTAATGCCTTTTGACTTGCAGAACTTTCCAATGGCGCTAGTGATGACATCATTGAGCTTGTTGGTGTCTTGTGATGTTCTGGATTTGTTGACTTCAATTTCCAAGCCATTGCCGGATTGCTTGAGAAGAATTTCACCTGGGTAAGTGATCTCTTGATTAATCCAGTCCTTGCTGAAGTCGAGGACACGTACGGAATATGTGATTCTTACGTTTCCATCAGGGTCAATCGAGAGGGATGGTTCAGAAGCAAACACTCGATCATCCCCCAGCTTGATACCCTCAATCACCGAGTCAAAGTTGTTTTGAATTTCCGTTTTCCAGTCGGCATCTGAAGATGTCAGTTTGAACTTGCTGGAGGAGTACTTCTTTCCAGACTCGCGAACAAATGATTTTTCGACAAGATTCGTGAACTCACTCGGCGTGAGAAGGCAGGCACTCAACAGTGGCACGGTATCGGATTTTTCACCGCTGCCGATAAATATTCCCTTTTCCTTCAGGGTTTCAGTGATCTCACCATTGCTGATGTGATCGCTATTGAGCAGCACTCTCAAGCGATCTCCNCAGAGCATGGCCCGTTCATAATCAAATTGCTTGGCCGGCTTATCCATATCAGCACTCCAAAAGATCGAGAACGGACTCTTTGTAGCAAAACACCTTGATGCTTGCCTTCCTTTCCCGAAAGGCCATCAGGACAGCATCTTTCACTTGCTTGTCGTCTGCCGGGTGGTAGCTTTCCAAGCCGATGAAAATATCCTGCACCCAGCCATCGGCAAAGTCGAAGGCCAAGCTGCAAAGTTTCTTTAGGGATTCTTCCGAGAATGCCAGCTTGGCATACAGGCAGAGAGAGGCTTTTTCTCCAAGCATGAAACGGAAGGGGATAAGGTCTGAAGCCAAAAGCTCAATTGGCAGCAGATCGCCGTATCGCTCATCTGCGTTTGCAATGACATTTCCAAGCTTGGGGTAATAAAAATGGTATTGCTGCCCTTGCTTGATGGCCCTGAAGTGACTGATCGCCTCTTTGATGAAGGAGGCCCGAGCCATATCCACGAGATATAAGGGACAGTTTGACGATAAATCCAACTGGATACGACTCAAGGCGGGCTTGATGTCTTTATCCAGTGTCTCCCTGTCTCCATGCGT
This sequence comes from Burkholderiaceae bacterium, assembly GCA_013693755.1. GTDB lineage: Bacteria > Pseudomonadota > Gammaproteobacteria > Burkholderiales > Burkholderiaceae_C > Tibeticola. The sequence goes on along the minus strand of CP059256.1, from coordinate 730,091 downwards.
CCACACTAGCAGGCCTATATGCTTCTTTTGCCTGCGGCCCCGAAGGTTTGTATTGCTTGATTGACTTCCGAGCTGATTTTTGAGCAGGAGACTATCTCATCAAGCTCCGACAGGTGGCCTTTGAACGCAGTCCTGACGCCTTGATCTCCTTTGGGGTAGCCATTTTTGGCGTTCTTCGAGGAGATATAAACAACGTCTGTCCGGCTGTCATGGAGCGGATTGTCATAGATGAACACAAAATCATTGCCATGCGTTTGCTTGTCGTGTGCTGCTTTATTGCATGGAATGCTGACGCCCTTCAGGAGGTTGCTCCACCCAATCAGCTTCAGGAGTTCTTCCGTGATCTTCTCGCCATTCTCACCTGATGTCTTCGATGACTCACCCATGCTTCTTCCCCAGTGTTATGCTTATCTGGATGGCTTGCCCGTCATCCTTGAAGCTTGCATCATTGAACGAAAGGCTGTCCGGCAGTATCAATCCGATATCCTGGCCCAGATTGATACGGTTAAACATNTTNTTCAGCTTGGCCTGAAGGTTTCTGGTCGGCACCTTGATTTCGTCGGCATCCACCAGCCCCTTGCGTTCAGTGATTCTGGCCAGCTCGGTGCTCCACACATCGGAGGAGACGTATTTCTCTGACACCGTCCTGATCTCATCGCCCGGCACTTCGTCCCGGTCTGCACACAAGGCAATGACCTCGCGGCAGAAGTCCTGCCTTGCCACGGGGCTTTCGATGTTGTCCCGAACCTTCTCTATCAGCCCGGCAGCGACGGCTGTTTTNGTGTTCTCATTGGGAACCTGCTTCGCTTTCAGAAAATCTTCAATCCAGTATTTTGTGCGGCTGCTCGGGCGGTCGATGGCATAAATGATTTCAGAGCCATCAACGATGAGTGCGCCTTTGTCAATCAGATCCGGATTGATGCCGCTTGACACTTCGAGCTGCCTGCTTTCTCCATCGGCACCGGTGGAAATGTACTGCTGCTTTGATTCCGCCTTGTAAACTCCGATAGCAGACTTGTACTGCCCATCCAGTTTCAGCTTGTCAAACAAAATGACAAACAAATCTCCTGATGCGATGTTGGGGTGATGTGCCGAAGCGTACAAGTGTGTAGCCAAGTTCCTAGAAAGCTCTACAAAAGAGATTTTCTTGGAAAAGAAAGCAGACACATGGTGAGCCACGTCATTCAGCGCCATATCGCTTTCATGGGTGAGCATGTACTGATTTTTATCGCTAACGATGCCTCGTAGATAGCCGCCAAGTATCAGGTTCGCGATGCTTTCCGTGATGTCAAAGCATTGATTAGCCAAGATCAGTGGCTCTTCTCGCAGGCGATTGCCAACCTGATGCAGGATGACATCCTCAACAACCGATTCACCAATTTCCATTGATTTCATGCCAACTCTCCGATTTCCAATTTGTCCCACGCCTCCAGCACCAGCCTTTGCGTGCGGTATTCGCCGAACTCCTTCAGCTCCTTGTTCTTGAGCACGCGGAAGGTTTCGCTGGGGTAGTCTTCGCCCATGACGTCGGTAGGGTCGAGGATGTAGCGCAGTTCTTCCTCGGTAAGGCCGTAGAGTCTCGCGTAGTAGGCGTCCAGTTCGGCGCGCAGGGTGGCGCGGCGGTCGGGGTCGTAGGGGAACGGCGTGAGCGGCGTGCGGCGGATGGCCTCGGGGGTGCCGGGCTTCCAGTCGTCGGTTTTCGTTTTCCATGCGCTCACCAACTCCTCGGCCCAGGGCTGCAAATCCCAGGCGGTGTAGGTCAGCTCCAGTACACGCGGGACGATGAAGTCGAGATCGGCTTCGGTGTAGCGGTCTGGTGGAAAGACAGGCAACTGCTTGGGGATATAAAAATTAAAATTTGCCCCACCGATTTTCTGCCTAGCAACGAAATCAAAAACCAAAGAAGAAATATTCATCAAAAATGCAGCTACTTTGCCAGCTGCTATTGATTCAGATGTCTGCACAAGGTGGCAACTGTTTCCGGCGCCAGAAAANGGCATAACGGTGCCAATCACACTTCGCTCATTCGTCGCATTTGTAATACCTCGCCACCCCATCAACCACTGCGGGCAGGCGGCCTGCAGCCAGCGTTCGGCCAGGTTGAGCAAGTCGGACTCGTCAGCCAGAGGGCCTTCCGGCGCCGGCAGATGGCCGTAGCCGGCGGCGAGCGCCAGTATGGCGCGCTCAGCGTCTGGGTCGGTGGCGTACCAGGCGGTGGCGTTGCGGGCGCCGGGCGTGTAGGGCTGCACCTTGGCTTCGCTTTCGGCGGGCAGGTAGTCCTCATTCAGCGGTTGCAGACATGGGGGNTTATCCCCGACGAACCCCAGTGATGTGGGGGCGATGGTGCGTGCATAGGGATGCCGGGCGACAAAGGCTTTCCATGCAGGGTAGAGGCCCATGCCCGGATGGGTGCGACGCTGTTCGGCCAGGTAGTGACCGAACAGCAACTGGGTGACGCACAGCACGGTGGCCTGGGGNTTGCCGTCCTTGAGGGCCTTCATCAAGCCCTCGGGCAGGCGGGCGACGCGCAGCCAGACTTCGCGGGCGTCTACCCAGTAGCGCGGNGTGACGGTGAAAGCCGGGTCGGCCTTTTCCGCCGGCGTGACATCACGGCTGTTGCCGTCTGGCGTGTAGGTGGCCCAGCGGTGGTCGAACTGGTGGATCAGTTTGGCCTCGTACAGCGGCAGGCGATCGGCAGCTGGCTCGTCCTTGAACAGGTGGCTTGCGCTGGTCATGTTGAATAGACCTTGCGAGAACGTAATACCCCACGGGTTTTGCGCGGGTTCCACCACCTTGGCCTGCTTGCCCTCGCCTGCGATCACGGCATCGCGCATCAGGACCGGGGCGGCGCGGTAGAGCTTCTTGGTCAGTTCCGCGTCGCGCTCGCTGCGGAACACCGGGCAGGTGAGCGTGTTGGGGTTGATGAGGCGGAATTCCTCAGGCGTGAGGGTGAAGCGGCGGCGCGGGTCGGCCAAATGCTCGACGGCAAGCAGATAATGAGCCAACTCCGCCTCAGATTCCGTTGCTCCGACAGTCACCAAAGCGAATGGTGTATCTGGATGGACTGAAGGAAAAATTCTCTTGGCGTTGTCAAAGCCGAAGAAGGAAACAAGCCGATTGTTTTTGACCAAGCTGTTGAAGAATCGCTTGGTGGAGTCATCAGTACCAATACCGGAAGGGACAATAAAGCCAGCCCGTCCGTTGAAATGGACAATCTGGCTCATCGTTTCAGCAAACAACGGATAGGTGTTGAGCTTGCCGACAGCCGTTAATGGAAAGCGCCCCGATTCCCGGTAGAAGTTGTTGGCGGCCGCAATCCGTTGGCTTTCTTTGACAAACTCATCCCACAAACGCGGATCGGTTTCAGGCAGTGCAGCAATGGCTTGTTTGCGCGCATCGCCCGCCAGTTCTGCAATGTGCTGTGCTCGTGTGGCGAAGAATTCCTCCTCGCCCATCTGCGACACCTCCCACGGCGGATTGCCCAGCACGCAGTCGAAGCCGCCCTGCGCAAACACCTGCGGGAAGGCCAGCGGCCAGTGGAACACGCGGGCCTGTTCGCAAACCGCGCGTGCAGCGGCGATGGGCGCGGCGTGCTCGGTCTGGGCGCGTTGCGGGTCGGTCAGCAGCGCATGCAGGGTGATGCTGGTGGGCACAGTTTCTGCCGTGTCCTCCGTCTTGGGCAGCAGGTAGGCGCCCACTAGCACATCGGCGGCGTGGGCCAGCGGGCTGTGGGCGGAGTCTTCCAGAAAGCGGCGCCAGGCCTGTTCCTTGGCGGCCACCTGCTCGGGNGTGTCAGCGAGCAGGGTTTCGATGGCGCGCAGGGCATCGAGGCCGCTGCGGTTGTCCACACCCAGCAGCATCTGTTTTCGGTTCAGATCCTTGTCTATTTGCTTGAGACCGGCGGCGTTGGCCTTGGCCAGTACCTTGCAGACGTCCTTGTCGTCGCCGCTCAAGGGCTTGTAGGCATCCTTGGCGATGCCTTGTTCGAGCACGTTCAGGTCGGTCAGGCCCAGCAGGGCGTCGCCCACCTGCAGGTGGTGGTCGAGAAAGCCCAGCGGGCGGCCTTCCTCGTAGCCTTCCAGCCACAGCGCCATGCGCGCCAGTTCGATGGCCATGGGGTTGCGGTCCACTCCAAAGATGCAGCGGGTCACCACCTCGCGCAGGGCATGGCGGTAGTCCTGCGGCTGGATGGCGCCTTCCTGCCCACCTTCCAGGCTGCGCAACTGGGCCAGTTTTTCGGCCAGACGGCGAGCGGCGGCGAGCAGGAAGTGGCCGCTGCCACAGGCCGGGTCGATGACGCGGATGGCCAGTAGCGCCTCGGTGGGATTGGCCGGGTTGGCGGCCAGGCGCTGCTCGATGACGGGGTCGAGCGCGCTCCTGATCAGCTCCTGCACCAGACTGTCGGGNGTGTAGTAGCTGCCGGTGAGCTTGCGGGCGTTGCCGGCGGTGCTGCCTTCCTCGGTGCGGCCGACGAAGCCGAATGTGCGGGCGGGCAGGTCGATGGCGGGCACCAGTTCCAGCAGGCTTTCGTAGACACTGCCCAGCTCTTCCGGGCCCATGTTGCGATAGTCCACCGGCACCAGGCTTTGCGCGCCGGCCGGCTTGGCCCAGCGCAGGTGCTGCAGGGCGGCCAGCAGGTGGGCGTTGTCCAGGCTGGCGGCATCCAGATGGGGGCATTGCGCGGGAGCGAACAGGCCGCCCAGGGCGGGCAAGGCCAGACGCGGCTCGCCTTGTGCCAGGCCACGGAAGACGATGCGGATGGCCTGCCACTGGTCATCGTGCCGGCTGCGGGCACGGCGTTTGAGGCACAGCTCGCGCAGGCGGCTCAGGGCATAGCCTTCGGCATAGGCGCGGCGGGCGGCTTGTGCTTCGGTGCTATCGTCTCGCGGGTGCAGCACACCGCGCTCTTCCACGGTGAAGACGAAGATGAGCCGGTAGACCAGGCGCAGCAGTTGTTGGAAAAAGGCGTCCTTGCTGAGTGTGCCGTCATGCAGGGCGGTGCGCAGGGCGTGGTTGTCGGGGTGTTGCAGGAAGCCCTGACCGAAGGTCAGCAGCGCCTGCTCGACGCCATCGCGCAGGCCATCGCGTACGCGGGTGCCTTCTTGCTGGCCTTCGCTGCGCCATTGTTCCCATATGCAGGTTTCAGCTCCTTGTACACGATGACCGGGCGCACGACTGGCATGCAGCAGGCGCCAGACGTTGGCGAATTCGGCGTAGCGCTGGCCGCCCAGCAGGTCGGCCAGATCGACTTCGAGAAAGCTGGGGCGGGTGAGGCTGGCGGCGTCGCGCAACAGGCGCAGTTGCCTGCCGTTGCTGACGATGCCCCAGAGGTGGTCGGTACTGGCGTTGAGCAGCTCCTGCATGGCCTGGAANGGNGCCTTCCTGCGACTGCCGCCGCCCTGCACGGCAAAGTGCGCGTCGGCCTCGTCCAGCCCCAGGGAATACGGGGCAACGAGTACGGGCAGGCTGCCGTTCGTCAGGCTGACGGGGTAGCGCAGTTCCCCNACCGACTGTGCCGAAGTGGCTTGCAGGGTGGCGTAGCCGAAGGCATCGCGCAGCAGTTCGTGCACGAAAGCGGTGGTGAGCTGGGCGGCATCGACGTCGGCGCGCTCCATCTGCGCGGCGAAGTGCTGCCACTGGGCGCAGGCGATCTGGAAGGCGCGGCTGTATTCGTCCTTGAGCTTGACGCCCTTGGGGGTGCCGTAATCGGCCTCGCTCTGGGCGCTGGCGCGGCCCTGGGCGGCTTTTTCCAGTTGGTCGGGCAGGAACAGGCCACCTTCAAGCTTGAGAGTGGGCAAATCCAGCGTGGCCTGGGTCTTGCGGATGCGTTTCATGGTTGTTCTTCTTTAGGCCGAGGCTTATAGCGAGTCGGGCAGCAGCACGTACACACCCATCACATCCACTGGCAGGCAGGGGCTGACGCTGTGGTGGCCCACGTCGCGGGCGGCGGCGCGTACGCGCTCGTGGTCGGCCAACAGGGCTTGGGCGCGTTGCTCTGCCAGGGCTTGCAGTGGTTGGGGATGCGCGGCGAGGAAATCGAGCGCGGCGCACACCTCGCGTTGCACGGCTTCTGCGGGCAGGTTGCCACTGGGCGTGCATTCGAGCAGGCGGTTCACGCTGTCATCGGCCAGCCATTGCGGATTGGCACGGCCACGCACGGCCAGGGCCACGGTCTCCTCGGCCATCATCTGGAAAGGCTCGCGACGGCGCACGTAGCTGAGCTGATGGCGCAAGCGCAGCAGATAGATCGTAGTGGCGACATCGACGTCGTCGGTCAGCGTGGCGGCACAACGGGTGGCCAGCGGATGTTCGCTGCCGAGTGCATCTTCCAGCAGGTGCTGAGCCAGCAGGCCGACCAGTGGGTGGCTGCGGTGCAGTTCGGCTAAGTCGATGCTTTGCGGTTTGTTGATGCCTTCGTCGGCTAGACGCTGGCGCAGGGCTTCGGGCAGATGCTGGGGCAGGAAGCGGGCCTGCTTGCGGCTCATTTCCAGAGGCGATCCGAGGCGCACGCAGGCGCTTTGCAGGAAACGCTGTACATCGGCCTGGGTGCCCAGGGCTTGTTGCTGTTTATGCCACTCCGGCAATACCTCGTCGGGCTTGATGCGGCGCTGAGCAAAGACGGTGCGGTTGGCCTTGGCTTTTTCCAGGGCGTCCTGCCATTGGGCCTGCAACGGCGCCAGCAGTTGCTCGGATTCGCCGAAATCGAAACTGGCTTGCCGCGGGGCCATGCTACTGTCGCTGCGCCGCATGAGAGCAGCCTTGACCAGGGCCTGGTTGATGCGGGCTTCGTCCTCGGGCAGGGGCACCAGCACGCCCAGCTCCTTCTGGATGGTTTCGCCCTTGCGCAGGATGACGTTGAGCACGAAACCATCGACCGGGTTGTCCTGCCCGTAAAGCATGGTGCAACGGACTTCGTCGGCCTGCTGGCCAAAACGGTCAACGCGGCCTTCGCGTTGCTCATGGCGTGTCGGGTTCCAGGCCAAATCGTAATGGACGACGGCGGTGAACAGATGTTGCAGGTTGATGCCTTCGGAAAGACAGTCGGTGGCGACAAGGATGCGTCGCCCGGCCTCTTCCATATCTTCCACGCGCTCACGGCGCTCTTCCGGGGTGAGCTCGCCGGTGACGGCATCGACGGTGGCCGTGGGAAAGGCGGCCTTGAGGTGCTCGGCCACGTAATGGGCAGTGGCAACGTAGCGGCAGAACACCACGGGGTGATAGCCATCTTCAAGCAGGGTACCGATGTGCCGGATGAGCGCGGCCAGCTTGGGATCGCCCTTCTTGCCGGAAAGGCGCTGTGCTTCGGCAATGAGCGCTTGCAGGCGGCTGGCGTCCTGCACTTGGGCGGGCGGCTCCAGATCACTGCCCGTGAGATCGTCGGCCTCGCCATCGTGCAGGCGCTCGTCACTGAGCAAGTTGTCATCCGCCATGGTGCCTTCCAGCCGCGTGGTCAGGGCCTTGACGGCCGCCGCAGGCGAAGAGGCCACACAGCGCAGCAAGGCCAAAGTGGCGTACCAGATGAGGCGGGCGCCACCTTGCTGCGTGTCTTGCTGCTCAATGGCTTCCGCCATTTCCCGGCAGTAGTCCTGCACGGCATCGAAGAACGCACCCCATTCGCCGCTGAGCTGGTAGGTGAGCTCGGTTTTCATGCGGCGGGGAAACCCNCGTCCATCCTGGGTTTCAGCCTGCCACTCGACGATGTCTTTGCGGCGGCGTTGCACAAAATGGCGGGCGAGTTCCTGACGCAGCGGATCGGAGGCCGTCATGCGCCCTTGCAGCGCTGCAAAGCGGGGATCGAGCAGCGACAGCAGGTTGTAGAAGGCGGTTTCGTCACCGGAGTGCGGGGTGGCGGTCAGCAAGATCAGGTGTCTCTGCTCGTCACGGGCAAGGCGCTGCAGCAACTCGAAGCGCAATTGCTTGCCGGCGCCACTGCTGGCGCACGTGTGGGCTTCGTCAACGATGATGCATTCAGGGGCAGCGGCAAGAAACTGTTCGCGGTGGCGTTCGCTCTTGATGTAGTCCAGGCTGACGACCACCACGGGATGATGGTCGAACAGGCGCACGCCATGCGGCAGTTCGCGTTCGATGCGCGATGCGGATGCCGAGGTCAGCGCGATCGCGTGCAGGTTGAAACGGGTTTCCAGCTCACTTTGCCATTGCTCGACCAGATGTGGCGGACATAGGATGGCCAAGCGGGCGATTTCGCCACGGTCCATGAGCTCACGTGCGATCAGGCCGGCTTCGATGGTCTTGCCGATGCCGACGTCATCAGCGATCAGTAGGCGCACGGTAGACAGTCGCAGTGCCATCAGCAGCGGCACAAGCTGGTAGCCGCGCGGCTCCACGGCGATATTGCCAAAGGAGCGGAACGGGCCGGCACCGGCACGCAGTGTCATCCGCAAGGCATCGCGCAGCAACAGCGCGGCGGCGTGGTTGCCGGCGTGCGCGGGATCGGGCCATTCGAAGGAGGCTGGTTCGACGGGATGGAGTTCCAACTCTGGGATCAGGGCGATGCTTTCGTCCTCGGCGCCGCTCAATGGACGCAGGCGCAGCCAGTCGCGGCGGGAGTCGTTTTGCACCACCCATTCGCGGCCTCGGGCACGTACCAGGCTGCCGGGCAGAAAGTCGTGTTCAAGGGCTGTCATGTACCTTTATTCCTTGGGGCCGAATACATCGGCGTGTGCGGCGAATTGTTGTGGCCAGTGTGAAGCGTCCGAAAAATCGAGCACCTGCCAGCCTTTGTCCTGCAGCACGCTGGCGGTCTGCTCATCCACTGCGGACAGAAACACCAACGCACGAGATGCCTTGTATTGGGCTGCGGCGATGGCTGCGCCATTGTTGACGGGTACATTGACCGCATCAGGTTGTCTAGCCCCGGCCTGGCGGAGTGCGGACAGCCAGGCGTCGAGCAGCTCGTCTTCTGAAGTCGCTGAGGCAATGGCGGCCGGGCTGTTCGTTACGGGCTTCACCTGGGCGTTGGCCAGCGCGACCAACAGCTTGAGCGCATCTGCGTTACGGCGGTTGATGTGCTCGTGATCCGGCTGATTGAAGTAGGAGAGCAGGCATTGGTAACAGCCGGCCTCGCATTGATGATTGCCAAGTTCATCGGTCTGCTCCAGTGATGGCAGATCGTCCAGCGTCCAAACGCCGCTCTGCGGTGCGCGGTAGTGAATCAGTTGCAGGGCATTGCTGGCGACGAGTGCAAGGTCGTCGCGATGATTTGCCAGGCGAGTGAGCACACCCGCACCGCCTTCGGCCGCTTCGTAGAACAGCAAGGCGCGACGCTCGTCGGACTTCGGCAGTGGCTCGACCACCAGTTCGGATTCCTCGATCTGGAAGGTCATTTCGATGCCACGCTTGAGGGCAGCCTGCAAGGTAGCCATGGCCTCCAGCGACAGGGCATGCGAAGGCGCGAAGATCAGCAGGTTGCGATGATCTTCCACAAAAGGAACGATGCGTTGGTTGGGCACCTTTTCCAGCAAGGCATCGTCGTTGCCGTTGTCGTCTTCCGCATCCGGTGCGTCCTGCTTGCTCCAGGTGCCGGTAATGGGATTGATGTAGAAGCCCAGTTGCTCTTTGTTCTTACGCCTGCGCCAGCCGCGGTTGATACGCCAGATTTGCGCAGCAGGCGCATAAGTGAGTTCGCCCAACAATTCTTCGCCCAGCCGGACTTCGGCTTTCTGCTTCTGAATCTGGCCATCGGGCCCGGGCAGGAAACGGTAGGTGGTCTGCAACTCGAAGCCCTGACGCTGGCGCTCCTCGTCGTTGATGGAGATGCGCTCGGTGGCTACCGTCTCCACGGTTTCGATGCGATAGAGCTCGCGCACCCAATCGTGCTCGGTGAGCAAGGCATCACAGTTTTCGCAGCGATTGACCAGCGGCTGTTCGCCGCCCGGGTCACCGAGATGCCCGTAGCCGCACTGACTGCACACCAGAGAGGCAATAGTGGCCAACTGGCTGCTACCGGAAATGTGGTCTGTATTGCCGACGTTGAGTTTGGCTCGCACCACGCGGTACATGCGGCCCTGGTGATAGATGAGGCTGCGAGGGCCGAACTCTGACAGAGCCAGGAAACGCGGACGGCTGACCATGCTGCCCTCGTCGTCCCTGCCATTGGCGGTCTGGCCGCCTCGGGCAGGAATCCAGGCCATCAGCGGCAGGCGCGGGAAGTTGTAGCCTGGCAGGAAGCCCTGGCTGGCCAGGTAGCGATAGGTGTAGAAGTCGTTGTTCTGGCCATTACCGGATTTGAGCAACACGGCGTACTGGCGCGCGGCATCGCCGTAACGGCGCTGGGCATTCTGGCGCTCGGTGTGCGAAGCGGTATGGCTCTTGACGATGCGATCCGCCATGTCCATCTGCTGACGCGTTGCATCGAACAACACGCGCCAGCGTTCCAGCGCTTCGGAGAACGCCTTGGGTGCATTGGCGATGACCTGGTGTACGTAGTCAGGCGTGAACCAGGCGCTGCTTGCCAGCTCTTCCTTGAGCTGATCGATGACCCGGCAGGCACTGGCCAGGGCACGCTGCTGGACGGTCTGCGCTTGTAGCGCTTCCTGCAAGGGCTGTTTCAGTGGTTTGCCGGGCCGATCAAGATCCAGCATGGGCGCAATGCTGTCGTCCAGCGGCACCTGGGTGCTGGCCAGCCAGACCGCTTGCAGATGGCTGTCGATCAGGTCGCGGTTGGCCAGATCGAGTGTGGGTGCGCGTACCACGCCATGCACCATCTCGTTGGCATTGCGGAAGAACCACTGGTCATGCGGGCTGAGTGCCGCGCAGTAGGTGATGACCAGCGCCTGCTGGCCCGAACGCCCCGCACGGCCGCTGCGCTGGGCGTAGTTGGCCGGGGTCGGCGGCACATTGCGCAGGTACACGGTGTTGAGTGCGGAGATATCCACGCCCAGCTCCATGGTGGGNGAGCAGAACATCACCGGCAGGCGCTCCAGCGGCGCTTCGTGGGCCGGGTTCTGCGCCCAGTCCTGCCTGTCTTTTTCTGTGTAACGGAAACGCTGCTCCAGCAGTTGCCGGCGCGGTGCATCCACCTGGGCCGTGTGTTCCTGTGCCTCGAAATCAAACAGCGGATGGGACGGCTGACGCAGCAAGTCGGCAATACTGAGATACAAGCTACGGAAGTACTGGTTGATGCGATTACTCTCTGCCGGTGGTTCATTGGCAATCAGGCACCATTCGAGGGCAGCTGCGTTCAGGCGCCAGCCAGCAAGCTGCGAATCAATGGCATGTTTTTGCACATAACCATAGTTGCTGGCTGCCTTGAGCATGTCTTCGATCAGAACGGCCCACTCGGCATCTTTCCACTGCGCGACTTCGCCGGCACAGGCGCTGGCACGCCAGAAATCGGCAGCCTTTATTTGCCGCAGCAGTCGGGAGCGTGGGCCACCGGTCATCAGGTCGGTGCGCGGTTTGCCCTTGTATTCCGGGCGCTTGCCGAGGATGAGATAACGGCCGGTATCGAGTTTCTCGTCGGGGGCAAAAGCCCAGCGTTCATTCAGATAGGTGTGGGCGCTGGTACGTGCCTTGTCCTGCTCGACCGGGTCGAGGTAACGGCTTTCCAGGCACAGATGGCGACGCAGCGTGTCGAACAGTAATTCGTACAGAACTGCTCGCTGCACCGCCGTCAGTTTGTTCAAGGTGCTGTTTGCGGCAAAGATGCTGGTGTCAGCGCTAAAGGCAGCTAGGTCTCGGTACCGAATCTGCAACAGGCCAAGCTGATCCAGATTCGGATTATTGAAGCGCCAGCCACGCCGTAGATCGCGCAGCAGCCGGTAGGCAATAATGAATCGCAAGGTGCGTTGCGCTTCCTGCCGTGCCAGCCCCATGAGCTTGGGAGTGCGCAGATATTCCACCAAGGTGGCTTCATCGACCCCTTGAAAGCCGAGGGCCTTGAATACGCTTTCGGCCAGGTTTTCTTCATCAAGCTGGCCGCCACTTGCCTGTAGTGCGCAGATCAAGCCGGCACGCAGCGTCAACAGGAAAATGAAATCGTTGAAGTGACCCGCCTGCAGCGCTGCATCCTGGCGGTTGTCGGTAAACCCAAGCAATTTACGCGGATCAGGTTGGCCTGGAGCTGGCTCGGGAAGTGCAAACAGTTGCTGTAAGGCCGCCAGGGCAATCATGGTAGTGGCCGAAGAACGGCCTTCNCCGGACAAACTGGAGAGGCGGTTGGCATCTTTGCCGTGGGCTTCGTGTGTCGTGCCGCAGTTCAGGCAGAAGCGGAACTTTCCGGGAATGAACCAGAACTCCGTCCCGGAGCCTGTTTGTCCTTTGGCATCGACCGTGACCATATAGGGAACGGCATTCTTGTAGGCTGACTTGACTTTGGGCTCGCTTCGGCTGAGGTCGATCCAGGTTTCCGGCAGGTCTTCAAGCAGGCCACCGTATTGCTGCCCGGGCACCAGTGGGCACAGGAAGCCATAGCTGGCGGTGTCGTCTTCTGCTGCGATATCGTCGATTTCACGCGGGCTGAAGCTGACCGGTTGCTGTGCGCGCCAGACAGGCAGGTATTCCTGGCCGCAATCGCGGCAGAAATGCGTGGGGTAAAGCAGCACATTCTCTTGCTGCCGCCCGGGTGCGAAACGCTGCGCATCGAGCGTGACATGGCGCTTGCCACGCTCTTCCAGCGTGGTGAGCACCTTGCCCGGGCCACTGATGAACTGGTGCAGCTTGAACGCGAAAGGCGGCCTGCCTTGGGGCGAGCGCACATCATGGGCTGCCACCAGAAAACGTTGCAGGGCGGCACGAGCGGCTTCAGGCTGGCAGCCCGCGTCTTCGGCGAGACGGCGGCTGGCCTCTTCCAGCGTCATGGGTCTCGCACGCCTTGGAGGCTCGTCCGCAGGCAGTTCGATGCCCAGATTCAATTCCACCCAGATGGCCAGCGGATCATTGCGAAACGCGTCAAAGTCAGCCCAAGCATCCTGATTTCGTGAAATTGTTGCCGGCAGTTCGGTGCGGATGGCGTTGACGTCCTTGAGCGGGTTAGTGACGCGCTCCAGTGTCTCGCCTATGACGTCATGCTCGCTGATCCGGGTGCCAAACAATTTGCTGGCTACATCAGCAACCACGCGGTTGCGGTCGGCTTGGCTGCCTGTGCTGGACATGGTGGCCGACGTACCGATGCAGACCAGTTGCTCGGCTTTCAGGCGCTCTCGCAGGCGACGCACCAGCAAGGCAACGTCCGCTCCTTGACGGCCACGGTAGGTATGCAACTCATCCAGCACCAGGAACTCAAGTCCCTCGCAGTGTTCCACCACGCGCCGATCCACTTCGTCGAAGCGCGTGAGGATGTACTCCAGCATCATGAAGTTGGTAAGCAGGATATCGGGTGGATCATCCGCAATAGCAGTGCGTTCCGCCTTGCTTTCCTGGCCGGTGTAGCGTTTGACGGTGAAGGGATGAAGCTCTGGCGCATAGCCATGCAGAAACTTGTCGAGTTCTTCCAGCTGGCTGTTGGCCAGGGCATTCATCGGATAGATGACAATGGCCCTGGTACGTGCTTTGCCATCGGAGTCCTTGGCCTTGAGAATGCGGTCGATGATCGGGATGAAAAAGGACAGGGACTTCCCNGACCCCGTTCCGGTTGTGACCACATAGCTNTTATGTTCCTGGCCTTTGGCCAGGGCTTCCATTTGGTGCTTGTAAAGATGCAGGGGACTTGGTTTGCCTTCCGTCTTCCCAACCTGAAAGATGTCTGCGCAGGCAGGATGCAGGGACCCNTCCGCCACCAGATCCTGCACTGTGCCTTGACGTTGATAATTCGGGTTGATCTGCACCAGCGGTTCAGGCCAATAGCGGCCTTGCGCATATTGATGCTCGACCTCGGCTTGGATATCAGGTGCGGCGATGCGAACGAAACTGCGGGAAAAGCTGCCGTATCGCTCGATGAGCTGGTCGCGGAACTGGAAAACGTTATCCATGTAGAGTCCTCACTGATCCATCTTGCGGTCAATCGCCAGAACCGCTGCTCTATCCGAGGTGCCTGCTGTGACGCGCTTCCACTTTGCCCCTCTTCCCTTGCCAGTCGATTCGATCAATCCCTCTGACTTCATCGCCCGCAGCACCAGCCGTACCATGTCCCGGCTCACGCCCGGGCAGGCNTCTTCGATTTCGGAAATCGAAAACGGCAGGCAGCGCCCCAGCACTTCCGCTCGCACCCGGTCGCCTTTACTGCCACGGCCACGTTCGATGGTGCCGACACGCTCCTCGAACTCGCGGTATGCCCGCAGCAAGGCACCCCAGAAGTAGTCGAGCCAAGGCTTTGCGTCGTGCTGCCCCTGGTGCCAGCCCTGCGAGCTGGCTTCCAGCGTCTCGTAATAGCCTTCCTTGGTTTCCTCGAAGATGCGTTCCAAGCTGATGTAGCGCCCCACGGCATAGTCGAAGTGGTAGAGCAGCAGCAGGGTCAGCAAGCGGGACATGCGACCGTTGCCGTCCGGGAAGGGGTGAATGCACAGAAAATCGAGCATCGCCAGCGGCACCAGTACGAGGGGGTCGGCCAGGTGTTGATCCAGCGCGGTGGCGTAGCGCCCGGCCAGATCGGTCATAGCCATGGGTGTGAGGTGCGCAGCGACCGGCTGGAAGCGTAGACGTGACGTGCCGTCCGGGTGACGCTCGATGATGTCGTTATTGGTAGCCTTACAGCGCCCGCCCGCCTGTGGCATGTAACGGTACAGCAGGGTGTGGAGTTGCAGCACAACACCCTCGCTGAAGGGCATGTGCGCGGCAGACTCGTGGATCAGCGCCAGGGCATCGCGGTAGCCGGCGATCTCCTGTTCGGAACGGCTCTTTGGCGTTGCGTTGCGGATGACCAGCGACTTCAACCGCGAGGGTGCGACGACAACGCCTTCCAGCCGGTTAGATGACTCGGTGGACTCCACCACCGCGATCTGGCACAGACCCTTGAGGGCTTCNGGCGACTGCGCGGCATAGAGTTGCTGCTTGCCCTGATACTCGCCCAGTGTGCGCAACGTGGCGGCCTGGGTGCCATCGAAGCGAAGCGCGGCAAGGTACTCGGGTGTGAGCGAGTGCATGGAATGTAGGCCCAGGCCGTCTAAATGGGGTAATCATAGCCATTAAATGGGGTACTGTCTCTACAAATACCCTGTTATCAGTCTCTGACTACTCCATTTCCTCAGCTTCTTGATTTTGACGTGCGCTTGCACCTCCTCGGCATTCACCACCCTCATATATTTCCCTTTACTGACAGTGACCTGCCCCCATTGACCGTACCAACGTATTGGAGAAGTCCGAGGTTGAAGGTTAATCGAAGTTTTGTTTCTGCCCACTGCCAGCAGCACCGCCAGCGCGCTGGCGGTGCTGCTGGGCGAATCGTGCCGGCGGGATGCGTCCCAGACTGCTGTGAGGCCTGACCTCGTTGTAATCCTGGCGCCAGCGCGCAATGCACTGCCGCGCCTGTGACAACGATTCAAACCACTGTTCATTCAGGCATTCATCTCTGAACTTTCCGTTGAAGCTCTCGATGTAGCCGTTTTGCATCGGCTTGCCCGGCTCAATCAGGATGTGCCGAATCCCGTTCTTGTGCGTCCAGGCCAGGAACGCCCGACTGGTGAACTCCGGGCCGTTGTCCGTTCGCACCGCTGCCGGGTAGCCGCGAAACCGTGCCACCTGGTCGAGCACGCGGGTGACGTACTGGCCCGAGATGCCGTAGTCCACCGCTATCTCGACCGACTCCTTGCTGAAATCGTCCACCACCGTCAGGCACTTGATGCGCCGTCCATTGCACAGGCTGTCCGAGACGAAATCCATGCTCAACACCTCGTTGATGTTCCTGGCCAGTTGCAGCGGCACGCGTTCCTGCGTTGGCCGTTTGGCTTTGCGGCGCTGCTTCACTGCCAGGTTGGCCTGCCGGTACAGCCGGTAGATGCGCTTGTGGTTCACCCCTGGAAACTGCTCGCGCAGCATGTCGTGGATGCGCCGGTAGCCAAACCGGCGGCGCACCAGGGCCGTTTGCCGAATCTGTTCACCCAGGGTGGCGTTGAGCTCGCTGGGCTGCGGTGGGTGGCGGTAGCTGTCTCGGGATAGCCCCACAAGGCGGCAGGCGTGCCGCTCCGAGAGGTGATGCTGCTCAATCATCTGTCGGATGGCGTCGCGCCGCGCCTGTGGGGCTAACGCTTTNACCCCGAAGACGCTCTTCAAGGCATGGATGTCCAGGTGGGCCTCGGCCAGCAGCCGCTTGAGCTTGGCGTTCTCACTCTCGAGCTCGCGCAGGCGCTGGGCCTCGGAGACCTGCATGCCGCCGAACTTGGCGCGCCATTTGTAGAAGGTGGCCTGGCTGAAGCCGCCGCTGCGGCACAACTCGGGGATGCCCATGCCGGCCTCGGCCTGTCGCAAGAAGCCAATGATTTGTTCGTCGCTGAACCTGCTCTTCTTCATGTCCGTCATTCTCCTGGGTTGACGGACTTCTCTCGTTTACCATGGTACGGCTGGCGGGGGCAGGTCAACAGGCCTTGAGGATCTGGTTTCAGGTCATGCGTACGAGCGTATTCCAGCACCAGAATTTCGATCATTGAAGCCACCGAGCGACGCTCGCGATCAGCAGCCAAGCGCAGAAGTTGCTTGATCTCAGCGGAGGTGCGGATGGATAGGGTTTCGTCCTTCAGGCGTGACATGGCAGCGTCTCATCAGTGATGTCCCGCAAATGAACTGCGTTTTACCTCACCCCGCCATGATTCTCTTCAGGGGTGACTGTCTTGCTTGAGGCTGCTCGATGGCGCGGCGCCTTAGCGGTAGTCGGCCTCACGGAGCGCTCAGCCTCGATGGCGATGGGATGCAGGGCATGCCGGCTGCTGGCCTGATTGGCTTGCCCGTAGTGTCGCCGTGTCTTGGCGCTGGCATGTCCCAGCCCCTGGCTGACTGAGTCCGCAGCCGCGTGCCGTTTCAGGTCGGCCGCCCATTGGTGGCGCAGGCAGTACGCCGTGATAGCGTGCTTGTGCTTCGGCCAGAGGCTACGTGCCAGCCGACGGATTTCGACGGTGAAGTTGACCGGGCTGTCAATGTAAACGAGCAATTCCCGCCGCCTCGCTAGCCGGATGCGCAGAGCCTCCAGCAATGGATGGGGATCGTGTGCGCCATAGGCGATCAAGCGGTGCGGCTGGCCTTGATGCGCCTTGACCTTGGCGCCATCGATTTCGAATCTGATCTCGCCCATGCCGCTGCGCGGATTGTCCACCCGGCGAATGAGCACGCCGCGCCGCAGTTCTTCCGGGCGGCAGCCGGTCAGCGCGGCGACCAGAATTGCATCGGCATACTTGCCTTTTGCAGCGCGCTGATACAGTTGCTCGCGCCAGTCGCCGGGNAGGCTGCGCAAGGCTTGCCGCTTGCTGGCACGCTTGCGGCGCTCTCCGGGATGGCCGCTTTGCCGGGTTATATCGAACTCGTGCAACACCGCCCTCTGTTGCTGCAATTGGGCCCGAATGGCCATTACCTGCAACCTGTCCACAGGCCGAGCAGAGAGCGCGGAATGCAGGCTTTTCAGCTGCTCGACAAGATCGGCGTACAGGCAGTAGCGAAGCGCTGCGACGCGCTTGTAGTAGGTTGTCGGACGCTGGGTGGCCGTGATTACTTGNGCCACCCCGCCTTCGGCGTAGCGAGCGCGCTGTAATAGCGTGCGGCCAAGCTGGCGATAGTCTTGCCTGGTCTTGCTACTCAAGCTGGCAAATTCATCGGCCGGAAGCATGGCTTGCATCTCGCGCCGGCACGATTCGATCAGCGCAACCATCTCATCCGCGTCGATCATTTCGTTCACCGTGGAACATCGCTTTCAAATCGGCGATGGCCTTTATGCGTTCAGCCTTTGCTTTTTGACGCTCGGCTTCTGACTGTTGCACTGGGGCGCGCAATTGCATTGCCTCCATCGCCTCCTGTCGGTTCTTTCGCCAGCGGACGATATTCGGCGCGAACTCAGGAATGAATTCCCCNGCGACAGCGCTATTCATCACGGCCAGCAACCATGAGCGCACGGAGCGGATGCCCGCGTGCTTGCCACTACCGGCTGCCGACAGGACGCCAGCCAGCTCGTCGGCGACAAGCTGTATCTGTTGTGCTGAGAGCGAGGGGCCGAAGCGGCGGGTTACGTCGGCGATGACGCGCAGGTAGGGCAGAAGAGAAGGGTGCGACAAGTCCAAGGGCGCGGAAGCCTCNCCNGTTTTCGGAGAGTTATCCACAGCCCCTGTCTGTAGTAGTGGTTTTATATTTTTNACTACTACTTCTTCCTTGTATTCACCTACACCTATATCACCGCCCTGACCGGCGACGGATGCGCCGTCCACGGTTTCTCCGTCGCCGGCCAAGCCGGCCATGGATGTCTGTGGCACCTTTTGCGAAACGGGTGTCAACACGGACTCCCATCGCCAAAGCCCTTCCTCGTCCTGGAATTTCCTCCGCGCCAGGTAGCCGGCATCTTCAAGTTCGCGCAGGATGCGGCGGCAAAGGTCTCGCCCAAGATGGCCTTTCGCTCGCGACTGATCGTGCAGCACGCGCGGCAGTGCGACAGCGCGCAACTGCCAGTTACGGCCTAGCGAGAGCAAGTGGCAAGCCACGCCTCGCGCTTCATAGCTCAGCCGCGAATCGCGCAGCAGGCTGCAAGGCAGAGACCACCAATATTCCGCAGAGTCATCAATGCGGATGCGGCTCATGACTTCGCCCTCTGGCGAGCCGGACAACCAGCGTGCTCACGCTCCGCCGCCTGAGTCTCAAGCCATGCGTCGATCTCGTGGGCAAAAAGCCAATCAAACGGCCGCCAGGGCCTAGCCGAACTGGCTTCGGGAAATCTTCAGTCTGGCAAAGTCGCCAGAGGGTTGTCCGGCTGACCGAGATCTTCATGCAGACATCCTGCGTCTTGATGATTTGCATGTTGTTCCTCTTAACGTATTGAAACACGAAGGGATCATGCAAAAGATCTGGTTATGAAGTCAGAAAGCACGGTTGTCACCTGCACTCCCTATTCTCGGGCCTGAAATCACCCAGCATGCAAACCGGTGTCGAGCAGTGGCCTCAGCTGTGCCAGTCGAATGTTTCACAAAATGGCCGAGACAATCCAAGCTCGTATCCTTGGCAAGATGCCGTAAGGATGCTGCTTGTGGGCAGGGTTGGTTCACGTCCCTCGGAGACGGCTTTCATTATCTGGGACATGTAAAGATTGGGCTCTATCACTGTTTTCTTCAGCAGAACCCGGACTACAACTCCATCGATAGCGACGGTAAATCCTTTGCTGAAACGCCCCAGATAGTGATTGGCGCGATGAGCAGGCGTGGTTTCAGCATCGGCCTTCATGCCGCCTGCAGCATAGATGGCGCCGAGGAGATAGGCGGATGGCTCGTTCTTGCTGTTCACCGAGTGGTACTCGAACTCCTTGCTCCACTTGATCGGAATTCTGAATTGCTGGCAGGTAACGATAAATTGCTTCGCGATCAGCTCCTTGGCCTCATGTTCTCTGCTTGCTCCGGACGCTGATAGTTGCCTGCTCACGGAGTGTAGCGACTCGCAGAACAGCTTATGGGTAGGCAGGTCCTTCCTCAGAAATTCGGGTAATAGCGCTGCCGACTCTTCGTCCAGGCTTCGAAGCGCCTTGCTTAACCGGGACGCCGCATCTCGGAGTCTTTTAGTTGCTCAAGTGTGCCTTCTTCAATTTCAGGGGCGGCATCGTACGCCAACGAAAACTTTCTGCCAGCCGCAGAAAAGCATTTACACATTGCTCGCGGCGCTGGACGCCATATCGGTCGCAGGTTGCCTCTGCTCTGGTGCGCAGCTCGGCGACGGCATCGGAGTTGGGAATATCTGGAGCCATGATCTTTGTGGTCATGCCTGTGCTTGCTCTTTCCATTCGTCCAATCTGTCCGCCCATTCCTGCATCATGGCGCGACGCTCATCGAAATAGGTGGCGTGGTTGTAGGTACGACGCACATTGTTCTGGTCAGCATGGGCAAGCTGCGCTTCGATGGCATCGGGACGGTAGCCCATCTCGTTAAGGCGGGTACTGCCGGTGGTCCGCGTGGCGTGTGGGCTATAGGCGCCGCTCCACCCCAAAACCTTGAGCGCCTGGCGAAGCGATGCGGCGGACATGGGAGCGTTGCGATCATCCCGGCCGGGAAACAGGTGCTTACGGTTGCCGGTAATGGCATGCAGTCCTTTGAGCATGTCCACTGCCTGACGTGGTAGAGGCATGAGGTGCTCCTTGCGCGCTTTCATGCGCTGCGCAGGGATACGCCAAACAGCCTTCTCAAGGTCAAACTCATCCCAGGCCGCCTCGGCCACTTCGGTCGGTCGCGCTAGGGTCCACCACATCAGTTGCATGCAATGACTTACCTGAAAGCTGCAACGGTGGTTTGCGAAGTCGCTCAGCAGTTTGCCGATCTGCTCTTTACTCAGCGCCGGTTTGTGCTGGGTCTTGTTTGCTGGTAGCGCCTTGCGTACCGGCCAAACCGGGTCGCTGTCGGCTCGCAGGGTGGCGACGGCGAACTCGAATACGGCGGACATGGTGCGCCGCGCCTCGGCGGCGACCGTGGGGGCGCCACGCTTTGCTGTTTTCTGCAGGATGTCCAGGATATGGGCTGGCGTTATTTCGCGAACCGGCATATTGCCGATACTGGGGAACACCACGCGTTCCAGCATATCCAGACGCCGGTTCTTGGTGACATCTTCCCAGTCCTTTGTCTGCAGCCACTCCTTGGCGACGATCTCGAAGGTGTTCTTTGCTTCGCTGGCTTTCCGGATGCGGTCGAGCTGCCTTTGCTGGGCGGGATTGATGCCTTGCTTGACCAGTTTGCGTGCGGCCTCGCTGCGTTCCCTGGCTTCAGAGAGCGTAACAGCAGGGTATTCGCCAAGCGCAAACATGCTGGCCTTGCCATTCAGTGTGAAGCGGTATCGCCAAGCCTTGACTCCGTTGGGCTTGACTTCGAGGTAGAGCCCGCGCTGGTCATTCAAGCGGTAGAGCTTTTCCCTGGGCTTGGCGTTGCGGCAGTGCGTGTCGGTAAGCATGTGGCTGACTCCTTGTCATGGCGACAGCGGCACTATACTCACTTATTCGCACATACTCCAAGAGCTGTACTCGCTAGCGTACTCAGGCATGCATTGACTGCTCGGGAAACTTGAAGCAGCGCTATGAAACAATAAAACCGCGCAACTGCGCGGTTTTATTGAGGTTTTCATGCTTTCCTGGTGTTTCATGAAACATCAGGAAAACGGCTTGGCGACTCAGACGTTGAACAGGAAGTTCATCACGTCGCCGTCCTTGACGACGTAGTCCTTGCCTTCGGCGCGCATCTTGCCGGCGTCCTTGGCGCCCTGCTCGCCGCCGCAGGCGATGAAGTCCTCGTATGCGATGGTCTGCGCGCGGATGAAGCCGCGCTCGAAGTCGCCGTGGATGACGCCGGCGGCCTTGGGCGCGGTGTCGCCGATGTGGATGGTCCAGGCGCGCACTTCCTTCTCGCCCACGGTGAAATAGGTCTGCAGGCCCAGCAGCTTGAAGGCGGCGCGGATCAGGCGGTTGAGACCGGGTTCGTCCTGGCCCATCTCGGCGAGGAACAGGGCGCGGTCTTCGTCGCTCATGTCGGCCATGTCGGCTTCCATCTTGGCGCAAATGGCCACCACCGGGGCGTTCTGCGTGGCGGCGTAGTCCTTGAGGCGCTCGAGCAGCGGGTTGGCCTCGAAGCCGTCCTCGCTCACGTTGCCGACGAACATCGCCGGCTTGGCGGTGATGAGGCACAGCGGCTTGATGAGCGCGCGCTCCTCGTCGCTGAGCTCGAGCGTGCGCACCGGGCGGCCTTCGTCGAGCGCGCCCTGCACCTTGGTGAGCACTTGCACCAGCTTGGCGGCTTCCTTGTCGTTGCCGCTCTTGGCGGCCTTGATGTAGCGCTGCAGGCTCTTCTCCACCGTGCCGAGGTCGGCCAGGCACAGCTCGGTCTGGATCACCTCGATGTCGGCGATCGGGTCCACCCGGCCGGCGACGTGGATGACGTTGGGGTCCTCGAAGCAGCGCACCACGTTGATGATGGCGTCCGTCTCGCGGATGTGTGCGAGAAACTTGTTGCCCAGCCCCTCGCCCGTGCTCGCGCCCGCGACCAGGCCGGCGATGTCCACGAACTCCACGATGGCCGGCACGATGCGCTCGGGGTGCGCAATGTCGGCGAGCTTGCGCAACCGCGGGTCCGGCACCTCGACCACGCCCACGTTGGGCTCGATGGTGCAGAACGGGTAGTTCTCAGCGGCGATGCCGGCTTTGGTCAGCGCATTGAACAGGGTGGACTTGCCCACGTTGGGTAGGCCCACGATGCCGCATTGGAGGCTCATGAAGGGCTTTCGGGAATGGGGAGGGAAAGCGCTTGATTTTACCGGCGCCCTGCAGGCTGGCTGGCCGGCTGCGACGCCGCACGGCCGCCGCCTGCAGGCGTGGCGCGTGTCATCGTGGGAGTTTGCTTAGCGTTGCCTTCAGCCGAAGGCCCAGTCGGCTGCCACCGGCTGCCCCACGCGCAGCACCTGCCCAGCGCCTTCGAGCACGATGGCGTTCATGCCGAAGGTGAGAGCGCCGCCGAGCCGGGCGTCCGCGCGGTAGCCGCGCAAGGTGTCGCCAACCGCNGGTGCCGCGCGCGCCGCTGTCGGGCCCACGTCCGGAATGGGACAGCGTGCGCAGGGTTTGACCAGGGCCAGCCGCACGGTGCCGGTGTCGGTGCGGATGCGCAGCTCGGCCAGCCGGTCTTCGTCGTGCGGCTCCACGCCGCCGAGCACCAGGTTCGGCCGGAAACGCCGCAGGTCCACCGGGGCATGGCCCGCGGCGGCCAGCCGCTCGTTCAGGCCGACGAGCGAGGCGCTGCTGGTCACCAGCAGCGGAAAGCCGTCGGAGAACAGATTGGGCGCCTCCACGCCGCCCGTC
This sequence comes from Burkholderiaceae bacterium, assembly GCA_013693755.1. Taxonomy (GTDB): domain Bacteria; phylum Pseudomonadota; class Gammaproteobacteria; order Burkholderiales; family Burkholderiaceae_C; genus Tibeticola. Next base: position 707,197 of record CP059256.1, on the reverse strand, counting down.
CAGCGCCGCGAGGACAGGCGCCGCACCTCGGGGTCGAAGCGCACCAGGCGCAGCCGCTGCCCGGTGAAGTCGCTGAACCACTGCGCGGCCAGATCGCCCATGTCCCAGGCGTCGACCTCGTCGTCCCAGATGCGCACCCGTGCCGGCGCTTCCACCGCGTCGGCCGCGAGGTGCAGCGCGAGCATCCCCGGCGCGCGCAGCACCACGTCGGTGACGCCCAGCCGCGGCACCACCCGCGCCAGTTGGGGCAGTTCGCGCTGGGTGACGAATTCGCCGGCCTCGTCCACCAGCATCCAGGCGCGGTCCAGATCCAGCCCGGCCTCGGTCAGCAGCGCCTCGCGCACCGCCACGCCCGCGCAGGACTTCACCGGGTGCACGAACAAGCCCTCCAGCTGCGCACAGACCCCGCCCTCATCCGGGGCAAGCGCGGCGGCGGGATCGGCGGCGGGGAGGGACGGTGTTCAGACATCGGGGGCATGGCCTTCATCAAAGCCGGCGATGGTAGCCCGCTTCTACAATCGTACCCATGGTCGCCACCCATGACATTTGCATCCGCGGCTCGGGCATCGTGGCCCGCACGTTGGCGCTCCTGCTCGCGCGCGAGCGGCTGCGCGTGGCGCTGGCCACGGGCGAGGCGGCGCCGTCGGCCGCGCCGGACGTGCGTGCCTATGCGCTCAACGACGCATCTCGCGCACTGCTCGACTCCCTGCGCTGCTGGCCCGCCGTGCAGGACGCCTCACCGGTGCTGCGCATGGAGGTGTTCGGCGACGACGGTGGCGCCGTGCACTTCGACGCCGCGGAGCAAGGCGCGGCCGCCCTGGCCTGGATCGTGGACGTGCCCGCGCTCGAAGCCTTGCTGGCCGACGCCGTGCGCTTCCAGCCGCGCATCGAGCCCGTCTCCCAGCCCGTCGAGGCGACGCTGACCGTGGTCTGCGAAGGCCGCGCCAGCGCCACGCGCGAGGCGTACGGCGTGCAGTACGAGGTCACGCCGTACGAGCAGCATGCGATCGCCACCCGCTTGCGCTGCGCCAGGCCGCACGGGCAGGTGGCGCGGCAATGGTTCGCAGGCGCGGAGATTCTGGCCTTTCTGCCGCTGGGCGGACCGCAGGGCGACACGGTGGCGGTGGTCTGGTCGGTGCCGCCCGCGCGGGCCGAGGCCTTGCTGGCCGAGGACGAAGCCGCGTTCTGCGCCGCCATCGAGGCCGCCAGTGGCAGCGCCCTGNGGGCGGTGCAGCTCGCGGCCGAGCGCGCACGCTGGCCATTGCAGCTCGCGCGCGCGGCGCGCTGGGTCGGCCCCGGCTGGGCGCTGGCCGGCGACGCCGCGCACAGCGTGCACNCCTTGTCCGGCCAGNGGCTCAACCTGGGCCTGGCCGATGCGGCGGCGCTCGCACGCACCATCCATCAGCGTGAGTACTGGCGCGGCGTGGGCGACCTGCGGCTGCTGCGCCGCTACGAGCGCGAGCGCGCCGCCGACGTGTGGCTCACCGGCAGCGTGACCGACGCCTTGCAGCGCCTGTTCCTCGCACCCGGCGACGCGGCGCGCACGTTGCGCAACCGCGGGCTCTCGGGCTTCGACCGCGCCGGCTGGCTCAAGCACTGGGTGGCGCAGCGCGCGATGAACCTTTCCGCCGCCCGGACACTCCCACCCCATTGACGCCGTGCCCCTTCACTGCGGCCGCCCATCCTCCATTTCTCCCACCTCCGACCCGAAAGCCTTTCATTCATGTTCCGTCTGACCTCTCGCGCGCTGGCGCTCGCCCTGCTGGGCCTCTCGTTCGGCGCCTTCGCGCAGGAAGCCGCCATCCGCAAGAACCTGGCCGAGCGCCTGCCCAACCTGCCCAAGATCGAGGAGGTGAGCAAGACGCCCATGCCTGGCCTGTGGGAAGTGCGCATCAATGGCAGCGAACTGCTCTACACCGACGCCGAGGGCAACTACCTGATCCAGGGCACGCTCATCGACACCCGCGCCAAGCGCAACCTGACCGAAGAGCGGCAGGACAAGCTCAGCGCGGTGGACTTTGCCGCGCTGCCGTTCAAGGACGCCTTCACCACCGTGCGCGGCGACGGCTCGCGCAAGATCGCCGTCTTCGTGGACCCCAACTGCACCTATTGCAAGAAGTTCGAGGCCGACCTGCAGAAGGTCAACAACGTCACCATCCACACCTTCCTCTACCCCATCCTGAGCAAGGATTCGGCCGAGAAGTCCCGCGGCATCTGGTGCGCCAAGGACAAGTCCAAGGTCTGGGACGACTGGATGCTGCGCAGCGTGCCCGTGCCCGAGGCTGCTGCCGGCTGCGACACCGGTGCGGTGTCGCGCAACGTCGAGTTCGGTCGCAAGTACCGCATCACCGGCACGCCCACGGTGTTCTTTGCCGACGGCTCGCGCGTGCCCGGCGCGATCAACGCCGCCCAGCTCGAGAAGCTCATGACGCAGGCGCAGTCCGCGCCGCAGGGCGCTGCATCGCAGGCCAAGCGCTGATCCCACCACAGCGATCCAGCGCTCCAGCACCCGCCGCATGAGCACCACGCCTCACGCCGCCACCGAGCGCCTCATCCTCGCCCTGGGCTACGGCGGCCTGCTGCCGTTCGCCGGCCTGGCGCTGCTGATGTGGCTGGTGGACGCGGAGCTGGTGCCCTTCGTGGCGCTGGCGCTGCAGGGGTACGGCGCAGCCATCGTGTCGTTTCTCGGTGGCATCCATTGGGGGTGGGACTGCGTTATGCGGCCACCCACACCGAGGGCCATCGGTTTCATCTGGTCTGGGGCGTCGTACCGGCGCTGCTGGCCTGGGTGGCGCTGCTGATGCCGGCCTACGCCGGGCTGCCCGCGCTCGCGGTGGTGCTCGCGCTGTGCTACCTCGTCGACCGCCGCACCTGGGTCGACGCCGGCCTGGCCCACTGGCTGCCGCTGCGTTTTCGCCTGACCCTCGTGGCTGCGCTGAGCTGCCTGCTCGGCGCGGCGGCGACCTGACCACCCACTTGCCCGCATGACCGCCACCTCCGCCCCAGTCCGCTACCGCATCGAAGCGGCCGATCTGCACGCGCATCTCTGGCGCATCACCCTCACCATTGGCGAGCCGGCCGCCGTGCAGGAGCTGATGCTGCCGGTCTGGATACCGGGCAGCTACCTGGTGCGCGAGTTCGCCCGCCATCTGCAAGGGCTGCAGGCGCGGCAGGGCGCGCGTGCGCTCGGCGTCACGCAGCTCGACAAGTGCCGCTGGCAGGTGATCTGCAACCCGGCGCAGCCGCTCACGGTCGAGTACACGGTGTGGGCGCGCGATGCCTCGGTGCGCGCGGCCTGGCTCGATGCCGAGCGCGGCTTCTTCAACCCCACCAGCCTGTGCCTGCGGGTGCAGGGGCTGCATGCGGCGCCGCATGCGCTGGAGCTGCCGGCGCCGGCCTTCCCCAAGGGCTGGCAGGTGGCCACGGCACTCACGCCGGCGCGCACCGACGCGCGCGGCTTTGGCCGCTACCTCGCGCAGGACTACGACGAGCTGGCCGACAGCCCGGTGGAACTGGGCGCGTTCTGGAGTGGCGCGTTCGCCGCCTGCGGCGTGCCGCACCGGTTCGTCGTCAGCGGCGCGGCGCCGAGCTTCGATGGCGAGCGGTTGCTGGCCGATGCGCGGCGCATCTGCGAGGCGGCCATCCGCTTCTGGCACCCGCGGNGTCGCCCGCCGCATGATCGCTATGTGTTCATGCTCAATGCGGTGGATGACGGCTACGGCGGCCTGGAGCATCGCCACAGCACGGCGCTGATCGCCTCCCGGCGCGACCTGCCGCGCCTGGACGAGCGCGCCGCGAGCGAGGGCTACACCACCTTGCTCGGTCTCGTCAGCCACGAGTATTTCCACACCTGGAACGTCAAGCGCCTGCGTCCTTCTGAGTTCGCGCGCTATGACTATGGGAGCGAGAACTACACCCGGCTGCTCTGGTTCTTCGAGGGCTTCACCAGCTACTACGACGACCTGCTGCTGCGCCGCGCCGGCCTGATCGACGACGCAACCTACCTCAAGCTGCTGGGCAAGACGGCGCAGCAGGTCGCGCAGACGCCGGGGCGCGCGGTGCAGTCGGTGGCGCAGGCGAGCTTCGACGCCTGGGTCAAGTACTACCGGCCCGACGAAAACACCCTCAACGCCACGGTGAGCTACTACACCAAAGGCGCGCTGGTGGCGCTGTGCCTGGACCTCACGCTGCGCCGCGAGGGCAGGGGTTCGCTCGATGCGGTGATGCGCGCGCTGTGGGCCACGAGCCGCGGCGGGCCCATCGACGAGGCCGCCATCCGCGCGGCGCTGCAGGCGGTCGGCGGCCGTCCGTTCGACGCCGAGCTCGACGCCTGGGTGCACGGCACCGGCGAGCTGCCGGTGGCCGAACTGCTCGCCGCGCACGGCGTGCGGCAGGAGTCGGACGCCGCCGGCTGGGCGCCGCGCCTGGGCCTGCGCGCCAGCGAGACCAATGGCATCAAGCTCACCGCCGTGCTGCGCGGGGGCGCGGCCGAGCGCGCCGGCATGGCCGCGGGCGACGAGTGGCTGGGCGTGGAAGCGGCCGCACCCGGCGGCGCGGGCTGGCGGCTGCGCAAGCTCGACGACCTGTCGCTGGTGCTCGCGCCGCAGGCGCAGACCTGCACCGCGCTGGTGGCGCGCGACGCCCGCCTGCTGCGCCTGCCGCTGGCCCTGCCGCCGAAAGCCCAGGCGCCGCGCCTGGCCGTGGTCGATGCCACCGCGGTGGCGGCCTGGCTGGACGGCGCCGGCCCGCGCCGATGAAGCCGCTGCGCGCGCTGTGGCGGCTGCTGCGCGGCCTGGCGCATGTGCTCGGCGGGCTGTTCACCATCCTCTGGTGGTTTCCGCGGCTCGCGCCCTCGCACCGGGAGGCGCGGGTGCAGGTTTGGGCGGCGCAACTGCTGGCCATCTGGGGCGTGCGGCTGGTGGTGCGCGGCGAGGTGCCGCGCGCAGGGCCGGTGCTGATGGTGGCCAACCACATCTCCTGGCTCGACATTCCGGTGCTGCATGCGGCGCGCCACTGTCGCTTCGTCTCCAAGGCCGACGTCAAGCGCTGGCCGCTGATCGGCCGCATGGCCAGCGCCGCCGGCACGCTCTACATCGAGCGCGAATCCCGCCGCGACGCGCTGCGCACCGTGCACGGCATGGCGCAGGCGCTGCGCGAGGGCGAGGTGGTGGCCGTGTTCCCCGAAGGCACCACCAGCGAGGGCGCCGACGTGCTGCCCTTCCACGCCAACCTGCTGCAGGCCGCGATCGCAACCGACGCCCCGGTGCTGCCGGTGGCGCTGCAGTTCCTCGACACGCGTGGCCGGCCCACCCCGCGGCCGAGCTATGTCGGCGACGACAGCCTGCTCGGCTCCATCTGGCGCACGCTGGGCGAGGACGTGGTCGCCGTGGTGCATTTCGGCGCGCCGCAACAGGCCCAGGGCCGCGACCGGCGCGCCTGGGCCGCCGACCTGCGCGAGGCGGTGCGCGCCCTGCGCCAGGGTGAAGCGCCCCCATCGGACCATCAAAAAGATAGCTTAACCTGACCGTTTGGCGCTGGGTTTCCGTCAAAAACATGCCGAACGCGGCCTGCGCGAGCGTCCCCGGCGGCTGCGCAGGCCCGGCGTGCCGTGCGCGGGGTGCGGGTCGGGCCCGATTGGCCGAATCGCGGCTCTGCTGCACAATGATTTGCATCATGTCCGCATTCCTGCTGCGTCAGAACCGCTGCCGATGAACAAGCCCAAGACCCGGGAACCCGTCCCCGCCACCGACGAATCCGACCAGGTGTTCGAACTCGCCGCCGAGGTGTTTCGCGTCATGTCCGCGCCGATGCGGCTCAAGATCATCAGCAGCCTGTGCAACGGCGAGAAGAACGTCGGCGAACTGCTGCGCGAGATCGACACCACCCAGCCCAACATGTCGCAGCACCTCAACACGCTCTACCAGTCCGGCGTGCTCGGCAAGCGGCGCGAGNGGGTGCAGATCTACTACCGCATCATCGACGACCGCGTGGCCACCCTGTGCCGTGCGGTGTGCACGCAGATCGCCATCGACACCGACCTGCCCTCGCCGATGGGCTCGGCCTGAGTGCCGTCTGCGGTCGAAGGCAACGCTGATCAAGTCCCTCGCGCGCCGCGCATCCCGGCGGCGGGCGGTCTGCTTCAAAGCAAATGCTCGCCATAGCAACCGCTATGGCTGCGCTTTGCGCCTCGCACCCCATCCCGCGGCCCGGCGCGCATCATCGCGGGGACTTGTTCAGCGTTGCCCTGACACAGCCCGCTGATTCCGTCGGAACGCCCCGCGCGCAAGGGGCGGGGCGCTGCTGCGTGCGCGAAGGTCGGGCGATGCCCTGGCGGCCGGCGGACCGGGATGCGGACGGCTCGCGCGCGGTGCCCACACAACGTCTGACAGCGGGCTGACGCGAGGTCTCCGGGGTTTCCCCGGTGTCGCGCGGGTTGCATTCCTTTACCATTGCCCGTGAAATTTCGTTGATCAACATCAATGAAACTAGACGGGCTGCCGGATTTGCGCCACCCGCCGGCGCATTCCAGGTCTCGTCGGGGTCTCGCCCTGCGGCGTTCGGATTCACACAGAGGAGATGACATGAAGGTCTTGAAACAGTGGGCGATCGGTGCCCTGGTGGCCGTCGGGCCGTGGGCCGTGGCCATGGCGCAGCCCGTCGATGCGGTGCAGCTGCGCAGCTGGGCAGCCGCCTGCGCAAACTGCCATGGCACGCACGGCGTGGCCGAGAAGGGCATGGAATCGCTCGCCGGGCAGAACAAGGACGAACTGCTGAAGAAGATGCTCGACTTCAAGTCCGGCCGCAAGCCCGCCACCCTCATGCACCAGATCGCCAAGGGCTACACCGACGAGCAGCTCGGCCAGCTCGCCGGCTATTTCGCCACGCTCAAGAAGTAAGCAGGAGACCGCATATGAAACGTCGTCAATTCGTTCAAGGCGCCGCCCTCGGCGGGNTGCTCGCCAGTTCCGCCCTGTTCTCCGGTTGCGCCAGCGTCGGCGGCAACAAGCCCAAGGTCGTCGTCGTCGGCGGCGGCTACGGCGGTGCCACGGCGGCGAAGTACCTGCGCATGTGGTCGNAGGGCGGCATCGACGTCACCCTCGTCGAGCCCAACCCCACCTTCATCTCCTGCCCGATATCCAACCTCGTGCTCGCGGGCCTGAAGTCGATGGACGACATCACCGTCAGCTATGACACGCTGGTGAAGAAGCACGGCGTCACCCTGGTGCGCGACCGCGTCGAGGCCATCGACGTGGACAAGCGCCAGGTGCGCCTGGCCGGCGGCAGCACGCTGGCCTATGACCGCGTCATCGTCTCGCCCGGCGTGGACTTCATGTGGGAATCCCTGCCCGGCATGGCCAAACCCGGCGCGCAGGACCAGGTGCTGCACTCCTGGAAAGCCGGCCCGCAGACGGTGGCGCTGCGCAAGCAGCTCGAAGCCATGCCCGACGGCGGCGTTTACGCGCTGTCCATCCCGCTGGCGCCCTACCGCTGCCCGCCCGGGCCGTATGAGCGCGCCTGCATGGTGGCCAACTACTTCAAGCGCGCCAAGCCCAAGAGCAAGGTCATCATCTTCGACGCCAACGACGACATCCAGTCGAAGAAGGCCCTGTTCCTCAAGGCCTGGAAGGACAACTACGACGGCATGATCGAGTACCGGCCCAAGCACCGCGTCACCGACGTCGATGCCGCCAACCGCACCCTCAAGTTCGAGTTCAACGAGGACTTCAAGGCCGGCGTGGCCAACGTGGTGCCCAACATGCGCGCCGGCGACATCGCCGTCAAGACCGGCCTGGCCACGGCCAACAACCGGTGGTGCGAGGTGGACTTCCTCACCTTCGAATCCAAGGCCGCGAAGAACGTGCACGTCATCGGCGACTCGATCCAGATCGCGCCGGCCATGCCCAAGTCCGGCCACATGGCCAACCAGCATGGCAAGACCTGCGCAGCGGCCGTCATCGCCCTGCTCAGCGGCAAGCCGGTGCCGGGCATGCCGATCTACAACAACACCTGCTACAGCTTCGTGACCGACGAAGACGCGGTGCACGTGGCCAGCGTCCACCGCTATGACGCGGAGAAGAAGACCATGCTGACCGTGCCCGACTCGGGTGGCGTCTCCAAGGCCGCGAGCGAGCTCGAGGGCCGTTACGCCCTGGGCTGGGCCCGCAACATCTGGGCCGACACGCTGGGCTGATCGGCGGCGGCGCTCCCTGGCGCCGTGCCCTCGGCCTTTCGCCGTGCCGCCCCCATGTCGGGCGGCATCGCTTTTTCAACCGATGATTCGTTTTGTGAGCATATAACCATGCGACGCCTGCATCTGCTTCCCCTCCTTCTCGGTGCGTTCCTCGCGTCAAGCGCCCATGCGCAAAGCGACGAGGCGCGTGCGAAGAAAATCATCGGCGGCGTGTGCTTCGTCTGTCACGGCGCCGAGGGCGAGTCCTCCAGCGAGGTGTTCCCTCGCCTGGCGGGCCAGAACGCCGAGTACATTGCCAAGCAGCTCGACCACTTCAAGACCGGCAAGCGCAAGAGCACGGCCATGGCCGAAATGGTCGCCAAGCTCAGCCCCGAGGACATGATGGCGCTGGGCAAGTTCTTCGAAAAGCAGAAGGTCGAGCCCGAGCCGGTGAAGGACGCCGACCTCGCCGGCGTGGGCAAGTACATCTACCTGCACGGCAACAAGTTCAGCGGTGTGCCTGCCTGCGCAAGCTGCCATGGCAAGGATGGTCATGGCACGGCCAGCCTGCCACGCCTGGCTGGGCAGTATGCGAACTACATCGAAACCCAGCTCAAACAGTTCAACAAGCGCGAGCGCACCAACGACAACGCGGTGATGCACACCATCGTCGAGAAGATGACGCCGATGGAAATGGCCGCCGTGGCGGAGTACATCAGCGGCAAGTGAGTCGGTTCGACCGGGCGGTGGCCGCCGCGCCGCACGCCGGACAGGCGCCGCGATGGGTCAGGGCGGCCACCCGCTGCCGCCCCTGTGAATTTCAGCGCGGCGGGTTCATGCCGCCGATGTAGGCGGCCACCGCGCGCATTTCCAGCTCGGTGAGCCGGTCGGTGACGAAGGTCATCGGGCCGGCATCGTTCTTGCGCTCGCGCACATGGAAGCGCTTGAGCTGGTTCTCCACATAAAGCGGATGCTGCCCTGCGAGACGCGGCAGGTGGGCGTTGCCGCGGCCAACGGCATCCTTGTGGCAGGAGGCGCAGGCCGGCACGCGGCTGAAGGGGTTGCCGCGCTCCCACACATAACGTCCCACGCCCACCAGCAGGGCATCGGTGCTCGGGTGCGGTTGGGGCGTCTGCTGCTCGTAGTACTTGGCAATCGCCTCGATCTGCGCCGCGTCGAGCTCCTTGGACACCACGTCCATTGCCACGTTGCTGCGGCGCCCGGCGCGGAAGTCTTCGAGCTGCTTGACGATGTAGCGCGCATTCTGGCCCGCGAGCTGCGGGAACTGCTCGTTCGTGCTCTCGCCGCGCTGGCCATGGCAGATGCCGCAGCGCTGCGCGGCAAGCTCCACGATCGAGGGCGGGGTCTGTGCGGCAGTCAGGGTGGAGAATGCCGCCAGGGCGAGGCCGGCAAGGGCCGTGCGGGCGCGGGCCGGACGGAGGGCGGATGCAGTGCTCATGGTCTTTCTTCCTCGATCAATCGAAAACAGTGGGTGCGGCTGGGGCGCTCAGGGCGCCTTGGGTTGAACCGCGGGTGCAGCGGAAAGCTGACATTGGCCAGCTTGCCGTCGAGCAGCCAGTCCATGAAGCCGCCGCCGAGCCACATGCCGATCAGGGCCACCCAGGCAGTCAGCGCGAAGATGGCGCCGCCGGTCACGCCCGCACCCACGGCACAGCCGCCGGCGAGCATGGAGCCAAAGCCCATGAGCACGGCGCCGATGATGTAGCGGTGCATGCTGTAGCCGTCCTTGAAGCCCTCGACCTTGAAGTCGCGGCCCACCAGCGCGCCGATCAGCGAACCGAGGAACACGCCGGGCATCAGGCCGAAATCGAAGCCGATCTTGGGCGCGGGGTGGCTGAGCACGCGCATCAGCCACTCGGCCGACGGGCCGCTGAAGGTCAGCCCCTGGATGTTGACCACCTCGAAGGTGTTCTGCGAGACCGCATAGCTGAACCACCAGGCCGCCGCCACGCACAGGCCCACGCCGATGCCGCCCACCCATTTCCAGGTGCCGCCCACGCTGCGCAGGCCGAAGTAGAGTGCCGCCGCCGCCCACACCAGGCCGAAGGCCAGGCCCGCGCCGTGGCCGGTGCCGGTGAGCGCGAGCAGGTCGCGCGCGGCGCCGCCGTCCACCGTCCACCAGCCGCTGATGGCTTCGCGCAGCGGTGCGAGCGCGCCGCCGAGCGCGGCCTGCGCGGTGACGGCGAAGATCAGCCCCGAGNNCAGCGCGCGCAGGTTTCCGTTGGCCGAGAGCACCAGCAGGCGGCTGGCGCAGCCGCGCGTCATGATCATGCCCGCGCCGAACAACAGGCCACCGATCAGCGCCCCCGAGAGGCTGCCGCGCGAGGCCAGCTGGCGTGAGGTGCCCACATCGAGCACGCCCAGCAGCGTGAGCAGCTGGATGCCCACCACCGCCGAGGAAAAGGTGAGCAGCCACACGGCGAGCTTCTCGCCGAAGCGCCGGTGCCAGAACTCGATCACCGCCGAGCGCAGGCAAAACCGCGAGCGCTGCGCCATGAAACCGAACGCGGCGCCGATCAGCGCGCCTCCCACGGCGAGGACGGTGCCCTCGCCATAGGCTTCGACCCAATTTGCCAGACTCATGAGATTCTTCAATAATTCAGTGAGGATTGATACAAATGCTAGCGGCGCGCCGCCGCGCGATGTTGACGGCCGTCAAGCTTTTGCGCGAACGCGCAGTCCCGCAGGGCAACGGCCGGGAACGTCCGGCGCGCCTGCCGGGAACGCCCAGCGCGCGGCCGAATCCCACGACAACGATGCCCGGAGACCCCATGCGTACCCCACTTCTTCTTCAGGCTCTCGCGCGGCGCGCTTCCGGCGCGGTGCTGACGCTCGCGCTGGCGACCACCGCGCTGAGCGCGCGGGCACAGGCCGACAGCGCGCCGGTCAAGCCGGTGCAGGTCGCGCCTTCGGTGTATTACGTGGAGGGCCTGTCGGCGCTGGGTTCGAGTGCGAACCGCAACTTCATCTCCAACGCGGCCTTCGTGGTCACGCCCGAAGGGGTGGTGGTGATCGACGCGCTGGGCTCGCCCGCGCTGGCCGAGCAGCTGCTGGCCGAGATCGCCAAGATCACGCCGCAGCCGGTGAAGGTCGTCGTCGTCACCCACTACCACGCCGACCACATCTACGGCCTGCAGACCTTCCAGAAGGCCGGCGCGCGCATCATCGCGCACGGGGCGGCCAATGAGTACCTGAATTCCGAAACCGCGCGCCAGCGCCTCATCGCCTCGCGCCAGGACCTGGCGCCGTGGATCGACGAAACCACCCGCCTCGTGCCCGCCGACGAGTGGGTGCAGGACGGCAAGACCTTCACCCTCGGCGGTGAAACCTTCGTGCTCAAGCACCTGGGCCCGGCGCACACGCCGGAGNACCTCGCGGTCTACCTGCCCAACCGCAAGGTGCTGTTCGCCGGCGACCTGGTGTTTCGCAGCCGCATTCCCTTCGTCGGCCAGGCCGACAGCGGGCACTGGATCACCGCGCTCGACACGCTGCTGGGCTTCGACGCCACGCTGATCGTGCCGGGCCACGGCCCGCTGTCCAACGAAGCGCGCAAGGACATGCAGCTCACCCGCGACTACCTCGCCTACCTGCGCAAGACCATGGGCGAGGCCGCGCGCAACCTCGAGCCCTTTGAGTCCGCCTATGCCGCCACCGACTGGTCGGCCTTCGAGGCGTTGCCGCTGTTCAAGGTGGCCAACCGCATGAACGCCTACAACACCTATCTGCTCATGGAGCAGGAGGCCAAATGACCCGCATCCCCGCCACCGCGGCGCAGCCCGCACCCTTCCCATCCGAGACGCCGGCCGGTGGTGTCTTGCCGGATGCCTTGATGGCGCGCTTCACGCGGCGGCGCTGGCTGCAGACGGCGGGCCTCGCGGCGGCTGCGCCCGGGCTGCTGCTGTCGGCGGTGCCGGCCTATGCCGCGCACGCCGTGCTGCAACCCGCGGCGGACCTGCGCGCGCAGCTGGCGCAGGCGCTCAAGCGGGGTGAGCCGCTGGTGGTGATGGTGAGTCTGGAGGGCTGCCCGTTCTGCGTGGTCGCGCGTGACCATTACCTCGCGCCGCTGTATGCCGAGGGCCGCATCGAGGTGGTGCAGGTGGACAAGCGCAGCCGCCGCACCGCGGTGGATTTCGACGGCAAGCCCACCACGCACGACGAACTCTCCAACCGCTGGGGCGTGCGCGTGGCGCCCACGGTGCTGTTCTTCGGCCGCGGCGGCAAGGAGGTGGCCGAGCGCCTGGTCGGGNGTTACCTGCCCGACTTCTACGCCGCCTACCTTGACGAGCGGCTCAACCAGGGCCGCGCGGCCGTGCGCCGGGCCTGACGATCTGGGAGCGAACCGGCTGCGCCCGGTTCGCTCACACGTTCTGCGGGGAGGGCTTCGCAGCGCTCCGCACGCGGGCTGGGGGCTTGATGGCCTCTCCACGGCCTTCAGGCACACGGTTTCTGGGGTTTTCACCCCATACCCCAGCGCAAAACGGTGATCGGTTGCTAAAAGTTGAAGTCGTCTCGATTCCCTCGGTGACCCCATGCGACAATCGCATGACGGAGACACGGTTTCAACGACGGAGCGCGCAAGCCCATGATTCCCATCAAGACCGAATCGGCCTGGAAAGGCACGTCCGACTGCCGCAGCTGCGGCATCCGCGAGATGGTGCTGTTTGCCGACCTCAACGAGGAGGATTTCGGTCTCATCCACGCGCCCATCGACGACCTCGACATCCGCGCCGGCACCACGCTCTACACCGAGCACGGCGCTGCGCAAGGCATCTTCACGCTGCGCACGGGCATGATCAAGCTGGTGCGCTACACGCCCGACGGGCGCCAGCGCATCGTGCGCGTGCTGCGCTCGGGCGACGTGGCCGGCCTCGAAGCCCTGGCCACGCAGCGCTACGACAGCGACGCCGTGGCGCTGACCGACATCTCCGTCTGCCGCATCCCGCTGTCGGTCATCCACACGCTGGGCTCGAACTCGCCGCGGCTGCACAAGCGGCTGATGGAGAAGTGGCAGCAGGCGCTCAAGGAGGCCGACGACTGGCTGGCCGATCTGAACTTCGGCACGGCGCGCCAGCGGGTGGCGCATTTCGTGCTCAAGATGCGCAGCGCCGCCGACGCCGAGATCGCCACCTTGTTCGCCCGCGAGGACATGGGCGCCATGCTCGACCTCAAGCTCGAGACCGTCAGCCGCGAGGTGAGCGGCCTGGTCAAGGAAGGCGTGATCGAGCCGCTGGACAAGCAGGGCCGCGTCTACCGCATCGCCGACCTGGCGGCCTTGCAGGCGATCTGACGGCACGCCAGCCGCCGTCAAAAGTCGTCAAAAGCCGTCAAAGGCCGCCAAGCGCTTTCAACGGCGGTCCATGCCGCCAAAATCCGTATATCCGCCCGCCTGAGTGCCTCATCACCCGCGCGCCTCAGCGGGTGAGGCTCATGAACAGCTGCGGCATGCGCTCGGGCAGTTGCTCCACCCGGTCGATGACGGTGTAGTGGTGGCCGAAGATGTCGCGCGCATAGCGGTCCGCGTTCGGGTCCAGGCTGATGGCGTGGCAGTGGATGCCGGCGCTGGACAGTTCCTTCACCGCCTCGCGGGTGTCGGCGATCAGCGCGCTGGCATCGGCCACGTCCACATCGGCGGGTTCGCCGTCGGTGAGGATGAGCAGCAGCTTCTTGTCGGCCTGGCGTGCGCCGAGGTAGTGCGCGCCGTGGCGCAGGGCCGCGCCCATGCGGGTGGAATGGCTCGCGCGCAGCGCCGCCAGCCGCGACTTGGGCGTATCGCCCCAGGTTTCGGAGAAGCCCAGGATGTGCTGGTAGCGCACCTCGTGCCGCGTGTTCGATGAAAAGCCGGCGATGGCGAAGCGGTCGCCCAGCTGGTCGATGGCCCAGGCCAGCAGCGCCACCGCCTCCTGCGAGAGTTCGAGCAGCGTCTGCGTGCCGTCACCGGCGCGCTGGTTCAGCGATTCCGACAGGTCGAGCAGCAACAGCACGGCGATGCTGCGGCCGTCGGTGCGGTGGCTCATGTGGATGCGCGGGTCGGGCGTGTGGCCGGCGCGGAAGTCCACCAGGGCGCGCACCGCCACGTCGAGGTCGAGCTCGCTGCCTTCCTCCTGGTAGCGCAGGCGCACGCGGTCCTGCGGCTTGAGCAGGTCCAGCCAGCGCTTGAGTTCACGCGCCAGGCCGGCGTGGCGGGCCAGCAGCCGGTCGATGACGGCGGCGTCGCCCGCGGGGTGCAGCAGGTCGTAGACGCTGACCCAGTCGGGGCGGTAGGTCTGCGTGGCCTCGTCCCATTCGGGGTAGAGGCGCGGCGGCAGGCGGTCGACCTCCTCGGCCTCGGCGCTCCTGGGTTCGAGGTCGAAGCTCTCCTCCTCGTCGCCGGCTTCGATGAAGCGCCAGAGGTGGCGGTTGTCGTCGCGGTAGTCGATGACCGTGTCGTCGAAATGCACGCGGGCGAACTGGTCGCTCGCGCGCCGCGTGGTGGCCACCCATTGCAGCGCCAGTTGGGCCATTTCGGCGCTGCTCGATTCGCCCTGGGCCAGCGCGGCGTGGAAGGCCGCGACGGTCTGCAGCAGCACCGCGTCGGTGTAGCCGTGCGCGGGGTCGAGAAAGGCGCGCGAGAGCATGGCCAGCCGGTGCCGCAGGCAAGAGGTGGTTTCGGGGTCGCAGGCCTCGGGCACGGGGCGCGGATGCAGGGCGAGCAGGATGCGGCGCAGGCCGGGGTAGCGCCGGCAGGCCAGGGCGTCGACCCGCGCATCCTCGAAGAACTCCACCGCCAGCCGCTGGAACGGGCTCCAGTTGTCGGCAATCAGCGCGCGGCTGTGTTGCCGGTGCGAGGCCATGTGCGCCAGCACCGCGCGGTAGCGGTCGATGCCGCGCACGCCGTGCGCATCGTCGAACACGTCGGGCACGCGCAGGCCGCGCGCGTCGTAGTACGGCACCGGCTGGCGCAGCTCGTCAAAGGCGGTGGAGTAGGGCACCAGCAACGCCTCGTCCTCGCGCCAGAGCGCGCGCAGCGTGAGCTCCAGCGGCCGCTGCACGTCGGCGAACAAGGTGCCGTGGCGCTCGCGCTGCAGCACGGCCCGGCTGTCGGGCGACTGCAGGCCGAAGTACTCCGCCTGGCGCTGCGGGTGCGCGCCATGGTGGCGGATGCCGTACTCCATCCAGCGCCGCAGGCCGCCGAGGGCCACCGCCGCCAGCAGCTTGGGCGCCACCCCGAGGAAGGGGATCAGGCCCGGGCTCTCGAAGGTGGTGTGGTGGCCATGGATGGAGCCGCTGGTGCGGCGCATGAGCTCCACGCACAGCGCGAGGTACTGCTCCAGCGGNCTCGCGCGCGCCAGGCGCCGCGCCACGGCGGCGAGCGTCTGCATCAGCGGCGCGATGGCGCGGCCGTTGGGCGACTTCTGCAGCGCCTGCACGGCGGCCATCAGCGCCGGCAGGCCNTGCGCATCGTCGCCCAGCGCATGCACCGCCTCGGGCCACTCCTCGAGAAACACCAGCATGGGCTCCACGCCGCGGCCGAGTTTGCCCAGCGTGCGCGCGGCGTCGAGGTAGGCGTCGAAGGCTCGCCGTGCNAGGCGCACGGCGGCCTGCGCCATCAGCGGCGCAAACACCTCGTCGACCTGCGCGAAGCGGGTGTCGAGCCGCGCGCGCCAGGCGGCGAGCTGCTCGGCACCGGGCTCGGCGGGGCGTTGCGCGATGAAGAAGCGGTGGGGCACGGGCGGAGGGCTCTGTCGTGCAGGTCAGGCAAAGACCGCGTCGATGGCGTGGTCCAGCGTGTTGCGGATGTCGACGTCGTCGGTGATGGGGCGCACCAGGGCCACGCGGCAGGCGTCGCCGGGCTCCACGCCCTGGCGCATGAGCAGCGCCGCATGCACCAGCAGCCGGGTGGAGATGCCCTCGGCCAGGCCGTGGCCCTTGAGGGCGCGCGCGGCCTCGGCGATCTTCACCAGGGCGCGGGCGCGCTCGGCGTCGATGCCGGTCTCGCCGACCAGAATGCGCGCCTCGGCCTCGGCTTCGGGGTAGTCGAAGTCAAAGGCGGCGAAGCGCTGCTTGGTCGAGGGCTTGAGGTCCTTCATCAGCGACTGGTAGCCCGGGTTGTAGGAGATGACGAGCTGGAAGTCCGGGTGTGCGCGCACCAGCTCGCCCTTCTTGTCCAGCGGCAGCACGCGGCGGTGGTCGGTCAGCGGGTGGATGACGACGGTGGTGTCGGCGCGGGCCTCGACGATCTCGTCGAGGTAGCAGATGGCGCCGATGCGGGCGGCCGTGGTCAGCGGCCCGTCGAGCCAGCGCGTGCCGCCGTCTTCGAGCAGGTAGCGGCCGACGAGGTCGCTGGCGGTCATGTCCTCGTTGCAGGCGACGGTGATGAGCGGGCGCTGCAGCTTCCAGGCCATGTACTCGACGAAGCGCGACTTGCCGCAGCCCGTCGGCCCCTTGACCATGACCGGCAGCCGCACCTCGTAGGCCGCCTCGAACAGCGCCACCTCGCGGCCCTGCGCCTGGTAGTACGGCTCCTCCTGCACGCGGAAGGACTCGGCAAGTGACATGGCTACTCCTGAATCAATAGCAAATGATGACCGATTGGCGCTGGGGTACGGCCTTCAGCGTCAAAAAAGCCCCGGTGGGGCTTTTCGTGTCGGCGCCGGCGCCAATCACTTGTGCACGCCGAGCTTTTCGCGCCAGCCGGGGTAGAGCGCGTCGGCGTCCTTGGGGAAGGACTCGAAGGCGCGGGCGAATTCGCGGTGTTCCTTGGCCCACTCGATGGGGTCGGCCTTGGCCTTCCAGCACTCGTAGGCCTGGCGCAGGCTGCGCGCGCCGTCGGCCGGGCTGTCGATGTGGCCGTAGGAGCCGCCGCCGGCGGTGTTGATCACGTTGCCGTGGCCCAGGTTCTCGAAGAAGCCCGGCAGGCGCAGCGCGTTCATGCCGCCCGAGATGATGGGCGTGGTGGGCTTCATGCCGAACCACTCCTGGTGGTAGGCCGGGCCGGTGTAGCTGTCGCGCTCGATGATGTAGGCGATGGCGCGGTCGTCGGCGTCGCCCTCCATCTTGCCGAAGCCCATCGTGCCCACGTGGATGCCCGAAGCCCCCTGCAGGCGGCTGAGCTTGGCCAGCACGTAGGCGGTGTAGCCGCGCTTGGAGCTCGGCGAGGTGACCGCGCCGTGGCCCGCACGGTGGTAGTGCAGGTACTGGTTGGGGAAGCAGCGGCGCGCAGTGGTGACCATGCCCGGGCCGCCGACGTAGCCGTCGACCAGGAAGGCCACCTTGTCGGCGTCGGGGCCGAAGGTCTCGAGGATGTACTCGCCGCGGGCGATCATCTCGTAGTGGTCGTCGGCGGTGATGTTGGCCGAGAAGATCTTGGCTTCGCCGGTCTTGTCCATGGCGCGCTTCATCGCGTCGTAGACCAGCGGAATGGTCTTCTTCATCGGCGAGAACACCTGGTTGCCCTGGGGTTCGTCGTTCTTGATGAAGTCACCGCCAAGCCAGAACTGGTAGGCCGCCTCGGCAAACGGCTCGGGGCGCAGGCCCAGCTTGGGCTTGATGATGGTGCCGGCGATGTAGCCGCCGTCCTTGATCGGGCGGCCCAGGATGCGCCAGAGGTCGGAGATGTCCTTGCTCGGGCCGTCGAACAGCTGGATGGCGCGCGGCGGCATGTAGAAGTCGTACATCTTGGCGTGCTGGATGTCGCCCATGCCCTGGTTGTTGCCGATGGCCAGCGTCAGGAAAGAGACGATCATCATCCGGCCGTCGGTGACGTTGCGGTCGAACAGGTCGATCGGGTAGGCGATGCGCATCTCCTCGGTCGCCTCGTCGATGTGGTAGACCAGCGCGTCCACGCCCTTGGTGAACTCATCGGTGGTGGAGACTTCCACGTTGGTGCCGGTGGAGGATTCGGCGGCGAAGTGCGCAGCGGCCTCGAGGTAACCGTGGCCCGCCTTGGGCTTCATCTTGTAGGCCACGAGGATGTGGCGGCCGCCCTTGATGAGGTCTTCTTCCTTCAGGCTCAGGTCGGCGTAACGGTTCGATTGATCCATCTGAATCTCCGGTGGTTGGATGAGATGGCGCGAATGTAGGCTCGCCTACCCATAAGATAAATTCAATTTATCTTGTCAAGCAATCAGGGTTTTCTGATGAGTTGGGGAAAGTCTTGATCCGTGTCAAGAATGGGGTCAATCGGGCGGAGCCGATCGTCCCCTGCGCGCGGGCTGCGGAATCTAGCGGGGCCGTCGCCCTCGTGCATCTGTCACGCGCGCGCGATGAGCCCGCCGCCGGTTGTGCCATGCTCTCGCTTCATGAGCCATACACCCCATTGCCGAGGAGGAACGAAACCATGAAGTCGGTCGCACCGACCGCGCCCGTGGGCGCTGATCATTCGGGGGCGGCACATGAAGCTGCGGGTGGACTGGCGGGACTCGCCGGCGGGCTTGCCTGCATCGCCATCGGCCTGTTCGTGGTGCGCTATGCGTCGCAGCACTACACCGTGGGCGAGACGGCGCGCATGGGGCCGGGGTTTTTCCCGGTCGTGCTGGGCTGGGTGCTGACTGGCCTGGGAGGGCTGATCGCGCTGCTGTCGCTGCGGCGCGCGGTGCAGGCGCTGGAGCCGCCACCGTGGCGGCCGCGTGCGCTCGCCGCCGTGCTGGCTGCGGTGGTGGTGTTTGCGCTGCTGGTGGAGCGGTCGGGCCTGGTGCCGGCCACGCTGGCGCTGACCCTGGTGGCCACCGCGGCGGAGCGCCCCTACCGCTGGCGGCGCTCCATCGTCCTCGGGCTGGCGCTGGCGCTGCTGGCATGGCTGATCTTCACCGTGGGGCTGCAGATGACGCTTCCGGCATTTGCGTTCGCATGGCCTTTCGGAGGTTGAGGCATGGAACTGCTCACGGCCTTCATGGCCAATCTCTCGCTGGGCGCGCATGAGGCGCTGACCTGGACGAACCTCTGGTACTGCTTCATCGGCGTGTTCCTCGGCTGCCTGGTGGGCGTGCTGCCGGGGCTGGGATCGCTGATCGCCATTTCGCTGCTGCTGCCCATCACCTACCACCTGCCGACCACCGGCGCGCTCATCATGCTGGCCGGCGTGTACTTCGGCGCCGACTACGGTGGCGGCACCTGTTCCATCCTGCTGGGCGTGCCCGGCCATGCGGCGGCGGCGGTGGACGTGCTCGACGGCTACCCGATGGCCAAGCAGGGCCGCGGCGGCGTGGCGCTGTTCATGAAGAGCGTGGCGTCGTTCTGGGGCTCGGCCGTGGGCATCGTGCTGCTCATGCTGTTCGCGCCCCTGCTGGCCGAGGCGGCGCTCAAGTTCGGGCCGGCCGAATACTGCGCGCTGATGCTGCTCGGGCTGGTGGCGGCCTCCACCGTGGGGCAGGGCTCGCCGCTCAAGGGCGTGGCGATGATGGTGCTCGGGCTGATCCTCGGGCTGATCGGCACCGACGTGAACAGCGGCACCATGCGCTTCACCTTCGACGTGCCCGAGCTCTCCGACGGCCTGGGGCTCATCCCGATCGCCATGGGGCTGTTTGCCATCACCGAAGTCATCAAGAGCGCGGGCCAGCCTCGGNTCAGCCGGGTGGAGCAGAAATTCGGCCTGCGTGACCAGCTCNCCACGCGCGAGGACTGGCGCCGCTCCTGGGGACCGATGCTGCGTGGCTCGGGCCTGGGGGCTTTCTTCGGCGCGCTGCCCGGCACCAGCGGCGGCATGGCGACGTTTCTGTCCTACGCGATGGAAAAGCGCCTCTCGCGCACGCCCGAGCGCTTCGGAAAGGGCGCCATCGAGGGCATCGCCGGGCCCGAGNCCTGCAACAACGCCGGCGTGGGCACGGCCTTCATCCCGACGCTCACGCTGGGCATTCCGGGCGACGCCATCATGGCCTTGCTGCTCGCGGCGCTCACCATCCAGGGGATCCAGCCCGGGCCGCAGGTGATGAGCGGCCACCCGGAGCTGTTCTGGGGGCTGATCGTGAGCTTCTGGGTCGGCAACATCATCCTCGTCATCCTCAACATCCCGCTCATCGGCATGTGGGTGCGGCTGCTGAGCATTCCGTATCCGCTCTTTCCCGGCATCGTGCTGTTCACCTGCGTGNGGGTGTACAGCACGCAGAACAACGTGTTCGACCTGTGGGTGTTGCTGGCCTTCGGCCTGCTGGGTTACCTGATGATGTTGCTGCGGCTCGAAGTGGTGCCGCTGCTGCTGGGCTTCATCCTCGGGCCGCAGTTCGAGGAGCATCTGCGGCGCACGCTGCTGCTCTCGCGCGGGGATTTCTCGGTGTTCATTGAGCGGCCCATCGCGGCGACGGCGCTCGGCGTGTCGGCGCTGCTGTTCGTCTGGACGCTGGCGAGCTACCTGCGCCGGCGCGACCGCATGGCCGCGCTCGAGGAGGCGAAGACGGCGGGGTGAGTCGCAGCGCCCGTCGACTCAGCTCCAGCTGTCCATCAGCCCGCCGGCCTGCTCGATGAGAAATTCCTTGAAGGCGCGGGCGCCGGGCGAGAGTTTCTTGTGCTGCAGGTGGGTCACGTACCAGTGACCGACCTGCGGCATGCCCTCCACGTCGATCAAGGCCATGTGGCCGGAGGCGAGCTCGTGCCGCACCGTGCGCAGCGAAAGGAAGCTCAGCCCCATGCCCGCCATCACGGCCTGTTTGATGGTTTCGTTGCTGGGCATTTCCATGGCCACGTGTAGCGGCGTGCCGTGCTCGGCGAACAGACGCTCCATGGCCGCGCGCGTGCCCGAGCCGGGCTCGCGCACCACGAAGCGGTGATCGCCCAGCGCTGAGAACGCCATNTGCTTGCGCCGCACCAGGGGGTGGTTGGGCGCGGCCACGATGCCCAGCGGGTTGGTGGCAAAGGGTACGGCTTCGCAGGGCAGGTCGTCCGGGGCGCGGCCCATCACGACCAGGTCGGCCTCATTGCGGGCGAGCCAGGACAACACGTTCTCCCGGTTGTCGATCTTCAGCTGCACCTCGATGCCCGGAAACTGCCGGCCAAAGCGCACCAGCAGCATGGGCACGAAATACTTGGCGGTGCTGACCACGGCCAGATCGAAGCGGCCGCGGCGCATGCCCAGGTGTTCGGCCATCAGCGCCTCGAGGTTCTTGAACTCCCCGAGCGCCTTGAGCGCCTGGGTGAGAAACTCCTCGCCAGCCTGCGTCAGCCGGATGTTGCGGCCCACGGGCTCGAACAGCGGCAGCCCGAAGGCCTCCTCGAGCTGGCGCAGCTGCATGGAGACGGCGGGCTGGGTGACGAACAGCTTCTGCGCAGCCTTCGACACCGAGCCCTGGCGGGCCACTTCGGCGAAGGTGTGCATTTGTTTGAGGGTGTAGGGCCGCATCGCATGCCTGAGAAATTCAATTCATCAGTTTTTTCTGATGGCTCACAGAAAAACGTGATTGGAGTTTATGGATTTGACACAGTACAGTCAAACCCGGTCGCATGGGTTATTGACCCCTGCGCTGGTCTCGCACCGCACAGTATCCCTCTTTTTGCAAGGATCCCCGGTCATGAACGCAGCCGCTTTGCAGGCGTTGATCTTTGACGTGGACGGCACGCTGGCCGACACGGAGAGTGCGCACCGCGCGGCGTTCAACCATGCGTTCGCCGAGCTGGGCCTGGGCTGGGAGTGGGACGGGCCGCTGTACATCCGCCTGCTCGAGATTTCCGGTGGCAAGGAGCGCATCGCGCACTATTGGAACGAGGTGCACCCGGATGTGAAGCCGCTCGACGGCCAGGCCATGTCCGAGACGATCGACCACATCCACGAACTCAAGACGGCCGCCTACGAGCGCGCCGTGCAGGACGGCGCGGTGGCGTTGCGCCCGGGCGTGCTGCGGCTCATCGAGTCGGCCTACAACGACGGCTTGCGCCTGGCCATCGCCACCACCACGTCGCCGGTGAACATCGCTGCCTTGCTGCGGGCATCCATCGGCCCGGACTGGCGCAACTACTTCCAGGTCATCGAAGACGCTTCCACCGCGCCGAAGAAGAAGCCGCATCCGCAGGTCTATCTGCAGACGCTCGAGCGTCTGGGGCTGCCGGCGTCGGCCTGCCTGGCGTTCGAGGACTCGGCCAACGGCCTCAAGGCGGCGCAGGCCGCGGGGCTGGCCACCATCGTCACGCCCAACAACTTCACGGCGCACCATGATTTTTCTGGCGCCTTGCGCCAGTTGCCCAGCCTCGATGGCGTGGGCGTGGCGCATCTGCGCGCCTGGCATGCGGGCCGCGCCGGCTGAACGGCCTTGATGCCAGGGCGCTTCACACGACACCGAACACCACCATCTCCTGCGAGTCCCCCATGAGTTCCACCCTGCGCATTGCCCCCTCCATCCTGTCCGCCGATTTCGCCCGCCTGGGTGAGGAAGTGCGCGCCATCGAGGCCGCCGGCGCGNACCTGGTGCATTTCGACGTGATGGACAACCATTACGTGCCCAACCTCACCATCGGCCCGCTGGTGTGCGAGGCGATCCGCCCGCACGTGAAGATCGGCATCGACGTGCACCTGATGGTCGAGCCGGTGGATGCGCTGGTGCCCATGTTCGCCAAGGCCGGTGCCAACATCATCACCTTCCACCCCGAGGCCAGCCGCCACGTGGACCGCACGCTGGCGCTGATCCGCGACCACGGCTGCAAGGCCGGCCTGGTGTTCAACCCGGCCACGCCGCTGGACTGGCTCGACCACGTCATGGACAAGCTCGACATCGTGCTGCTCATGAGCGTGAACCCGGGCTTTGGCGGCCAGAAGTTCATCGAGGCCACCTTGCCCAAGCTCGCCGCCGCGCGTGCGCGCATCGACGCCCACATGGCCGCTGGCGGCCAGCCGATCTGGCTCGAGGTCGATGGCGGCGTGAAGGTGGACAACATCGCGCGCATCGTCGCCGCCGGCGCCGACACCTGCGTGGCGGGCAGCGCCGTCTTCGGCGCGCCCGACGCCGACGGCGGCTACCGTGGCGTGATGAAAGCGCTGCGCGACGCCGCAGCGGCCCGCTGACCTCCGTTCCTTTCCCTGACCGCACCCGAGAACCCCGACATGACCACGCGCCGCCGCTTCACGCTCACGCAATACCTGATCGAACAACGCCGTCGCTACCCCAGCGCCAGCGGTGACTTCAACGCCTTGCTGCTCGACGTGGCGCTGGCCTGCAAGGCGATTGCGCGGTCGGTGGCGTTCGGCGAGCTCGGCGGCGTGCTGGGCAACCCGGCGGCCGACGTGGCCACCGGCGTGAACGTGCAGGGCGAGGTGCAGAAGAAGCTCGACGTCATCAGCAACGAGTACTTCACCCAGATGACCGAGTGGAGCGGCCACCTCGCCGGCATGGCGTCGGAGGAGATGGACCATCCCTACCAGATCCCCGCCACCTACCAGCGCGGCAAGTACATGCTGGTGTTCGACCCGCTCGATGGCTCGAGCAACATCGACGTCAACGTCACCGTGGGTTCGATCTTCTCCATCCTGCGCGCGCCCCAGGACGTGATCGACTCCGGCCGCGACGTGGTCGAGGCCGACTTCCTGCAGCCCGGCACGCATCAGCTCGCCGCCGGCTATGCGCTCTACGGACCCACCACCATGCTCGTGCTGACGGTGGGAAACGGCGTGGCCGGCTTCACGCTGGACCCGAACCTGGGCCAGTTCATGCTCACGCATCCGAACCTCAAGGTGCCTGAGGACACGCAGGAATTCGCCATCAACGCCTCGAACTCGCGCTTCTGGGAGCCGCCCGTCAAGCGCTATGTGGACGAATGCCTGGCCGGCAAGACCGGCCCGCGCGGCAAGGACTTCAACATGCGCTGGATCGCCTCCATGGTGGCCGAGGCGCACCGCATCCTCATGCGCGGCGGCGTGTTCATGTACCCGCGCGACACCAAGCGACCCGAGCAAGCCCGGCCGCCTGCGCCTGCTGTACGAGGCCAACCCCATCGGCATGATCATGGAGCAGGCCGGCGGCCGCGCCAGCACCGGCCGCGAGCCCATGCTCACCGTTCAGCCCACGTCGCTGCACCAGCGCATCGGCCTGGTGTTCGGCAGCAAGAACGAGGTCGAGCGCATCGAGCGCTACCACCGCGAGCCCGTCGCCTTCAAGGACGACAACCCCTGTTCGCCGAGCGCTCCCTGTTCCGCGACTGAGCGGCGGGTGGTCAACTACTGAATTGATAGCGTTACCTCGCCGGTTTGCGCTGGGGTAACGGCAGAAAGTTTCACATTTCCCTTGTTGGAGGCCTTATGTCCGAACGCCACCCCATCATTGCCATCACCGGTTCCTCCGGCGCGGGCACTTCGACCGTCACGCGCACCTTCCAGAACATCTTTCGCCGCGAGGGTCTGAAGGCCGCCGTCATCGAGGGCGACAGCTTCCACCGCTACGACCGCAAGGCCATGAAGCAGCGCATGGCCGAAGAGGAAGCCAAGGGCAACCGCCACTTCAGCCACTTCGGTGAAGAGGGCAACCTGTTCCCCGAGATCGAAAACCTGTTCCGCCAGTACGCCACCGACGGCACCGGCAAGTGCCGCAAGTACCTGCACAACGCCGAGGAAGCTGCCCCTACAAGCAGGAGCCCGGCACCTTCACGCCGTGGGAAGACATTCCCGCCGGCACCGACCTGTTGTTCTACGAAGGCCTGCACGGCGCGGTCAAGACCGAGACCGTCAACGTGGCCCAGTACCCCGACCTGCTCATTGGCGTGGTGCCCTCGATCAACCTCGAGTGGATCCAGAAGCTCATCCGCGACAAGACCCAGCGCGGCTACAGCCAGGAGGCGGTGGTCGACACCATCCTGCGCCGCATGCCCGACTATGTGAACTACATCGTGCCGCAGTTCGGCCTCACGCACGTGAACTTCCAGCGCGTGCCGGTGGTGGACACCTCCAACCCCTTCATCGCCCGCGACATCCCCAGCGCCGACGAGAGCATGGTGGTCATCCGCTTCGCCAACCCCAAGGGCATCGACTTCCAGTACCTGCTCAACATGATCAACGGCTCGTGGATGAGCCGCGCCAACACCATCGTCGTGCCCGGCGGCAAGATGGAGCTCTCGATGCAGCTCATCTTCACCCCCTTCATCTGGCGCATGATGGAGCGCCGCAAGCGCGCGCTGGGCCAGGGCTGAACCCATTGTTTCCAGGAAACCGAGTGATGACGACCCCGACCCCGAACTCGCCCGCGAGATGGCCAACGCCATCCGCATGCTCTCCGTCGACGCGGTGGAGAAAGCCAAATCCGGCCACCCCGGCGCCCCCATGGGCATGGCCGAAATTGCCGAAGTGCTGTGGAACCGCCACCTCAAGCACAACCCCGGCAACCCGCTGTGGCCCGACCGCGACCGCTTCGTGCTGTCCAACGGCCACGGCTCCATGCTGATCTACGCGCTGTTGCACCTCACCGGCTACGACCTGCCGATGGACGAGCTCAAGGCCTTCCGCCAGCTGCACAGCAAGACGCCGGGCCACCCCGAAGTCGGCATCACCCCCGGCGTGGAAACCACCACCGGCCCGCTGGGCCAGGGCATCGCCAACGCCGTGGGCATGGCGCTGACCGAGAAGCTCCTGGCCATGGAGTTCAATCGCGAGGAAGAGGGCGTCAGCTACGACATCGTCGACCACTTCACCTACGTGTTCCTCGGTGACGGCTGCATGATGGAAGGCATCAGCCACGAAGCCTGCTCGCTCGCGGGCACGCTGCGCCTGTCCAAGCTCATCGCCTTCTACGACGACAACGGCATCTCCATCGACGGCCACGTCGAAGGCTGGTTCACCGACGACACGCCCAAGCGCTTCGAAGCCTACGGCTGGAACGTCATCCGCGCCGTCGATGGCCACGACACCGCCGCCGTCGACGCCGCCATCCGCGCCGCGCGCACGCAGGCTCTGCGCCCCGACGGCAAGCCCACGCTGATCTGCTGCAAGACCGTCATCGGCATGGGCTCGCCCAACAAGGCCGGCACGCACGACGTGCACGGCGCCGCCCTGGGGCCGCCGAAGTGGCCGCCACCCGCGAAGCCCTGGGCTGGACGGCCGCGCCCTTCGAGGTGCCCGAACACCTGCGCGCCGCGTGGGATGCGCGTGAGCGCGGCCGCGCCGCCGAGGCCGCCTGGCGCGAGCGCTTCGAGGCCTACCGCGCCCAGTACCCGCTCGAGGCCGCGGAGTTCGAGCGCCGCATGGCCGGCCTGCTCAGCACCGACTACCGTGACCGCATCGCCGCCGTGTTCGAGACCGTCGCCGCGCGTCCCGAGGCCGTCGCCACCCGCAAGGCCAGCCAGAACGCGCTGGACTCATCGCCCCGCTCACGCCCGAGTTCTTCGGCGGCAGCGCCGACCTGACCGGCTCCAACCTCACCAACTTCAAGGGCTGCGTGAAGGCCGGCCGCGACACCTGGGGCAACCACCTGTCCTACGGCGTGCGCGAGTTCGGCATGGCCGCCATCATGAACGGCATGGCGCTGCACGGCGGCTACATCCCCTACGGCGGCACCTTCCTGACCTTCAGCGACTACTCGCGCAACGCCGTGCGCATGGCCGCGCTGATGAAGCAGCGCGTCATCCACGTGTTCACCCACGACTCCATCGGCCTGGGTGAAGACGGCCCGACGCACCAGTCCATCGAGCACGTGCCCTCGCTGCGCATCATCCCGGGTCTGGATGTCTGGCGCCCAGCTGACGCGCTGGAAACCGCCGTGGCCTGGGCCTGCGCCGTCGAGCGCCAGGACGGCCCGAGCGCCCTGGCCCTCTCGCGGCAGAACCTGCCGCGCCTGACCGAGCTGTCCATGGTCGAAGGCATCCGCCGTGGCGGCTATGTGCTGGCCGAGGCGCCGGGCGCGCAGGCGGTGATTCTGGCCACCGGCTCCGAGACCTCCATCGCCATGGCCGCGCACGAGCAGCTCAAGGCGCAGGGCATCCCGACGCGCGTCGTCTCCATGCCCTGCACCAACCTGTTCGACCGCCAGCCCGAGGCCTACCAGGACAAGGTGCTGCCGATGGCGCTGCCCGCAGTCGCCGTCGAAGCCGCGCACCCGGACTTCTGGCGCAAGTACGTGGGCCGCAACGGCATCGTGATCGGCATGAGCACGTTCGGCGAATCGGCGCCCGCGCCCGAGCTGTACAAGCACTTCGGGATCACCGCCGAGCGCGTCGTCGAGGCCGTGCGCACCCTGGTGCACCGCGCCGCGCACCGCAACGAGCCGGCCCTGCCCGAGCACATCGTGCCCTCGAGCCATTGAACCGCGAAGCGTCCCCACACACCATGCGCCGCTACGACCTGATTCTGTTCGACCTCGACGGCACGCTGATCGAGACCGCCCCCGAGATCTGTGACGCCGTCAACGACACGCTCACCCAGTTCGACCTGCCCACGGTGAGCCAGCAGCAGGTCAACGACTGGATCGGTCACGGCACGCGCGAGCTGCTCATCCAGGCCCTGGCCTTCACCGGCAACACCACGACCGACACGGTGCGCAAGTCCGATGCGTTCAAGCTCATCGAGGCCGAGTTCGGCAAGCACTACCAGGCGCGCTGCGGCACCCGCAGCCACCTGTACCCGCATGTGCGCGAGGTGCTGGCCGAGCTGCGCGAGCGCGGCGTGCGCCTGGCGGTGGTCACCAACAAGGAAGGCCGCTACACCCAGACCGTGATCGACGCGCACGCGCTGGGGCCCTTCTTCGACCGCGTCATCAGCGGCGACACGCTGCCGGTCAAGAAGCCCAACCCCGCCGCCATCCATGCCTGCATGGCGCAGTGGTCGGTGCCGGCCGAGCGCGCGCTCTTCGTGGGCGACTCGTCCATCGACGTGGCCACCGCGCGCAATGCCGGGGTGGCGGTCTGGGCGCTGCCCTACGGCTATAACATGGGCGAACCCATCGAGNCCTGCAACCCCGACCGGGTGATCGCGGATTTCTCCGCGCTGCTCACCACGCTGGCGCAGCCGGCGGTGTCCTGAGATTTGTTTTGTGATTGAAAAGGAAGACTGACATGACTCTCAAGATCGGCATCAACGGCTTCGGCCGCATCGGGCGCATGGTTTTTCGTGCCGTGGCCAAGGAAGCGGAGTTCTCCGACATCGAAATCGTCGCCATCAACGACCTGCTCGAGCCCGAGTACCTGGCCTACATGCTGAAGTACGACAGCGTGCACGGCCCGTTCAAGGGCGACATCGCCGTCGATGGCAAGGATCTCGTGGTCAACGGCCGCCGCATCCGCCTCACCGCCGAGAAGGACCCGGCCGCGCTGGCTTGGGGCGACGTCGGTGCGCAGCTGGTGATCGAGTCCACCGGTCTGTTCCTCACCGAAGAGTCCTGCCAGAAGCACATCGCCGCCGGTGCGAAGAAAGTGGTGCAGTCCGCCCCGTCCAAGGACGCCACGCCCATGTTCGTCTACGGCGTGAACCACCAGACCTACGCCGGTCAGGCCATCGTCTCCGCGGCCTCCTGCACCACCAACTGCCTGGCTCCGGTGGCCAAGGTGCTCAACGACACCTTCGGCATCAAGCGCGGCCTCATGAGCACGGTGCACGCTGCCACCGCCACCCAGAAGACGGTGGACGGCCCCTCCAGCAAGGACTGGCGCGGCGGCCGCGGCATTCTGGAGAACATCATCCCCTCGTCCACCGGTGCCGCCAAGGCCGTGGGCGTGGTGATTCCCGAGCTCAACAAGAAGCTCACCGGCATGGCCTTCCGCGTGCCCACCTCCGACGTCTCGGTGGTGGACNTCACGGTCGAACTCGAGAAGCCCGCCAGCTACGACGCCATCTGCGCCGCCATGAAGGCCGCCAGCACCAGCGGCCCGCTCAAGGGCGTGCTGGGCTACACCGATGAGAAGGTTGTCTCCACCGACTTCCGCGGCTGCTCGCTGCCCTCCATCTTCGACAGCGAAGCCGGCATCGCGCTCGACAGCACCTTCGTCAAGGTCGTGTCCTGGTACGACAACGAGTACGGCTACACCTGCAACATGCTGCGCTTCGTGCAGCACGTGGGCCGCGCCTGATCGACGGGGAAGGAGCACACCACCATGACCGACCCCTGCGCTTCTCCGACCTCTGCGCCAGCGGCCAGGCACGCGGCAAACGCGTGTTCATCCGCGCCGACCTCAACGTGCCGCAGGACGACAGCGGCGCCATCACCGAAGACACGCGGGTGCGCGCCAGCGTGCCGTGCATCCGCATGGCGCTCGACGCCGGCGCGGCGGTCATGGTCACCAGCCACCTGGGCCGCCCCACCGAAGGCGCCTTCAAGCCCGAGGACAGCCTCGCCCCCGTGGCCAAGCGCCTCGGTGAACTGCTCGGCACCGAGGTGCGGCTGGTCGCCAACTGGGTCGATGGCGGTTTTGCCGTCGCGCCCGGCGAGGTGGTGCTGCTCGAAAACTGCCGCGTCAACCCCGGCGAGAAGAAGAACGACGAAGGCCTCTCGCGCAAGATGGCCGCGCTGTGCGACATCTACGTCAACGACGCCTTCGGCACCGCGCACCGGGCCGAGGCCACCACCCACGGCATCGCCAGGTTCGCGCCGATCGCCTGCGCCGGGCCGCTGCTGGCGGCCGAGATCGACGCCATCTCCAAGGCCCTGGCCAACCCCAAGCGGCCGCTGGTGGCCATCGTGGCGGGCTCCAAGGTCAGCACCAAGCTCACCATCCTCAAGGCCTTGTCGGAGAAGGTCGATCAGCTCATCGTCGGCGGCGGCATCGCCAACACCTTCATGCTCGCGGCCGGCCTGCCCATCGGCAAGAGCCTGGCCGAGCCCGACCTGGTCTCCGAGGCCCGCGCCGTGATCGACGGCATGGCCGCGCGCGGCGCCGAGGTGCCGATCCCGACTGACGTGGTCGTGGCGCAGGAATTCAAGGCCGATGCGGCCGCCACCGTCAAGAAGGCGGCCGACGTCGCCGCCGGCGACATGATTCTCGACATCGGCCCCGAGACCGCGGCGCGTTTGGCCGCGCAGCTCAAGTCCGCCGGCACCATCGTCTGGAACGGGCCGGTGGGCGTGTTCGAGTTCGCCCCCTTCGAGCAAGGCACCAAAGCCATCGCCCAGGCCATCGCCGCGTCGAGCGCGTTCTCCATCGCCGGCGGCGGCGACACGCTGGCGGCCATTGCCAAGTACGGCATCGAGAAGGACGTGGGCTACATCTCCACCGGCGGCGGCGCGTTCCTCGAAATGCTCGAGGGCAAGACCCTGCCGGCGATCGAGATCCTGAACGAGCGTGCTTCCAAATAAATAGCAACACCTGACCGAATGGCGCTGGCATCCGGCGCCTTTTCCAGAAATTTCCTTCAGCAACCCCACCGGAGAGCCCCCATGGCCCTGATTTCCCTTCGCCAGATGCTCGATCACGCGGCCGAGCACGGCTACGGCGTGCCTGCCTTCAACGTGAACAACCTGGAGCAGATCCAGGCCATCATGGAAGCTGCGCAGGAAACCGACAGCCCGGTCATCCTGCAGGCCTCGGCCGGCGCGCGCAAGTACGCGGGCGAGCCCTTCCTGCGCCACATGGTGCTGGCCGCAGCCGAGATGTACCCCGACATCCCCATCGTGCTGCACCAGGACCACGGCGCCACGCCCAAGGTCTGCCAGCAGTCGATCCGCTCGGGCTTCACCAGCGTGATGATGGACGGCTCGCTGCGCGAGGACGCCAAGACCNCCGCGAGCTACGAGTACAACGTCGACGTCACCGCCAAGGTCTGCGAGATGGCCCATGCGGTGGGCGTCTCGGTCGAAGGTGAACTCGGCTGCCTGGGTTCGCTCGAAACCGGCGAGGCGGGCGAGGAAGACGGCGTCGGCGCCGAGGGCAAGCTCAGCCACGACCAGATGCTCACCGACCCGGTGCAGGCCAAGGACTTCGTCGCCAAGACCGGCGTGGACGCGCTGGCCATTGCCATCGGCACCAGCCACGGCGCCTACAAGTTCACCCGCAAGCCCACCGGCGACATCCTCGCCATCGACCGCATCGCCGCCATTCACGCGCAGATCCCCAACACCCACCTGGTGATGCACGGCAGCTCCAGCGTGCCGCAGGAGTGGCTCGAGATCATCCGCAAGTACGGCGGCGACATCAAGGAAACCTACGGCGTGCCGGTCGAGGAAATCCAGCGCGGCATCAAGAGCGGCGTGCGCAAGGTCAACATCGACACCGACATCCGCCTGGCCATGACCGGCGCGATGCGCCAGGTCTTCTTCGAGAAGCCCTCCGAATTCGACCCGCGCAAGGCCCTCGAAGCCGCCCGCAAGGCCGCCAAGGGCATCTGCAAACTGCGCTTCGAAGCCTTCGGCTGCGCGGGCAACGCCTCGCGCATCAAACCCATCCACCTCGACGTGATGGCGGCCCGCTACGCGTAAATACCCCCGAGGGTTTTCCTGGTTCCGTGGGTCTTGGCGTAAAGCCGCGGAATGATGGAAAATTCGTATATCGGTTATTAATGATATGTGAGCGGGCTCCGCCCGCTCCCGCCAGGGAGGAAGCCCTCCCGGCGTCACGATCATGGTCTCCAGGGTCGGAACGGGCAACCGAACCGATTCGTGGAACGGGAAGCGCGACTGGTACTCGCCGCTTTCTTCACCCCGCCACGGGTTTTCCCGTGGCGGGTTTTTTCTTTCTGCGAGACTGTGCCCAACCATTGCGTTTTATCAAAGCATAGGAGGCGCCCATGAAGCTGCACGTCTGGTCCGCGGGGTTCGCAACATGCCTGGTCGCCGGCGGCGCGATGGCGACCNCCGCGTTGTTTCATGACGCGNACCTCAAACTCGGCCAGAAGCTCATCGCCGAGCACCGCTGCGCCGAGTGCCATATCCGCAAGGTCGGCGGCGACGGCAGCGCCATCTATCGCCCCCAGGGTCGCATCAACACGCCCGGCCTGCTGCGCGGCATGGTCGAGCAGTGCAACACCGAACTCAACCTCGGCCTGTTCCCCGAGGAAGTGACGGCGGTGGCTGCCGTCCTCAATCGCGACCACTACCGTTTCAAGTGACGTGCGCGCCGCGTCGGTTCCGTACCATACCCGGAAGGGTATAGGGTAGATACCGATGGTCGCATGAGGATTTGATGCTCATCATTGACACACGCCCCGATTCCGGTTCTGCATTTCGCATCCGGGGGATGCGGGCGGGATCCAAGATCGATTTTCGAGGAGTGTCAGATGAAGGCATGGCGAGGTGTGGTGCAAGTGGCGTTGTTGGCTGGGGCGGCGTTGTTGTCCGGGTGCGGCACGATCAGCACGTTCGGCAAACTGGAAGACGGTGCGGGCGCCGAGGCCAGCCGCATGTGGGATCGCTGGATCGAGGGCAACGGCGACATCGCCGTGGCCACCACCTGGGAGCGCAAGGTCAAGCCCGGTGTCAGCGTTGACGACATCGAACAGATCTTCATCCAGATCGCCTCCGAGCGGAACATGAAGGGCGTGGGCGACCTGCCGCTGTCCAAGGAGCTCGAAGCCCGCTCCGGCAAGAAGGAGAAGTTCCTCAAGGTCTATTCCTTCTGCACCCCGACCACCGCGCGTGAGATGGTGGACTTCAGCCCGCACATGGCGGCCTACCTGCCGTGCCGCATCACCGTCGTCGAGCATGACGACGGCAGCCTGTGGCTCTACACGCTCAACATGGACATGATGGTGAAGATGGGCCGCAAGCTGCCTTCGCCGCTCAAGGAGCACGCCATGGCCGTGCGCGACACCATCTGGGAAATGATGGAGCGCGCATCCAAGGGTGAAATCTGAGGACGCCCCGCGACAAAGCGTCCCGACCCCCTGAACGAAACCGAGGAGAACCCTTTGAAACAGCACCGCATGCACCTTCGAGCCCTGGCCGTCCTCGCGCTGGCCGGCGCGCCCATCCTGTCCGCGCATGCCACCGACGGCTATTTCCCGCACGGCTTCGGCCTCAAGGCCAAAGGCATGGGCGGCGCCGCCGTCGGCATGAGTGAGGACGCCTTTGCCGGCATCAACAACCCCGCGGCCGCGGCCACCGCCGGCAACCGGCTCGAGGCCGGCATCGACGTGTTCAAGCCCAGCCGCGGCATGGAGCGCACCGGCCCCGCCGCGCCGCTCAACGCCAGCGTCGACAGCGGCAGCAACACCTTCCTGGTGCCCGAGTTCGGCTACAACCAGCAGGTCAACGACCGCATCGGCGTCAACGTCACCGTCTACGGCAACGGCGGCATGAACACCGACTACAAAGGCGGCCAGATCAACTGCGGCATGGGCCCGGCCAACGTGCTGTGCGGCAACGGCCAGCTCGGCGTCGACCTGATGCAACTCATCGTCGCGCCGACCGTGGGCTACAAGATCAACGACATGCACNCCGTGGGCGTTTCGCCGCTGCTGGTGTTCCAGCAGTTCAAGGCCTTCGGCCTGCAGGCCTTCAACCCGATGAGCCAGGACGCCTCGGCACTCACCAACAACGGTTACGCCCACAGCAGCGGCGTGGGTGTTCGCATCGGCTACCTCGGCAAGTTCGGTGACAACGTCACCCTTGGCGCCACCTACTCGCCCAAGATCAGCATGGGCAAGTTCGACAAGTACAAGGGCTTGTTCGCGGGCAGCGGCAGTTTCGACATTCCCGAGAACTACACCATCGGCGGCACCTTCCGCGTCACGCCCAAGGCGCTGGTCGCGCTCGACTACCAGCGCATCAACTACGGCGGTGTGAGTTCCATCAGCAACCCCAGCACCAACATGGCGCCGCTGGGTTCCCCGGGCGGCCCGGGCTTCGGCTGGAAGAGCATCAACGTCTGGAAGCTTGGCGTGCAGTGGGAGGCGATGAGCGGCCTGACGCTTCGCGCCGGCATCAACAAGAGCGACAACCCGGTGCAGGCGCGTGACGTGAGCTTCAACATCATCGCGCCGGGCGTCATCACCACCCACTACACGCTCGGCGCCACCTATGCCGTGTCGCCGAAGATGGAGGTGACCTTCGCCTACGCCCACGCGAAGGAGAACAAGGTCACCGGCGCCTCCATGTTCAACAGCATGATGCCGGCAGGCGCGCCCNCCATCCTCGAAACCATCCGCATGCACCAGAACTCGTTCGGCGTGCAGGTCGGCTGGAAGTTCTGAGCGGTTACGAGGTTCGCGTGGGCACGGGCGTGACGCAGGTCCAGGGGGCACGCCCGTCGCCCCGGCACGCGAATCCGGTCGGGGCGTCCCTGATGGCGCCCTGCCCGACCAAATTCATCGACTAAGCGTAATCCCTGATTCAGCTCCGTCGTATAACCTTTATATTCGCATGTGCTCATATTCAAAAGTTCGGATGACATGCAAGACGACGCAAAGGAGCGCCTCGCGGTGTTCGACAAGGCGGCCGAGCTCTTCGGCCTGCTCTCCACGCCGATCCGCCTGCGCATCATCAGCGAGCTCTGCAACGCCGAAAAGAACGTGAGCCAACTGCTCGAAGGCATTGAAACGGCGCAATCGAACATGTCGCAGCACCTCAACATGTTGTACCGCGCAGGCGTGGTCGCCAAGCGCCGGCAGGGAGCGCAAGTGTTCTATCGCATCGCGGACGAGTCGGCTGCCCTGGTTTGCCGGGCGGTGTGCACCCAGGTCGCGATCGAAATGAAGGAAGAGGGTTGACCGGCGGGGCCGGCATACCGTTTTGTTATTCACTGGCAACGAGCGTCTATCGCACAGAAGGAGAACGTGTGGATCATCCAGCCATCAACTCGGGAAGGGTGCGAAAAGCGCCCGAGAACTTCCTGAGTCAGGACGGTATCAAGACCGTCTTCAGCGAGGCCNAGCGCGGCCGCCGCGACTTCATTCGCAACGCCTTTGCGGCGGCTGCAGCCGGCGCTGCCGTGCCGGCCGCTCTCGCCCAGGGCAACCCGGTGCCCAGCGAAGGTGGTGACCCCAACATCCTGAACCTGCCCGAGCACAGCAAAGGCCTGGGGCAGGGCGTCGACCCCGAGGGCAGCTATGGCATGCCCTCGAAGTACGAGGCCAACGTCAAGCGCCGCATCAGCCCCGGCCTGACGCAGACCACCCAGGCTTCGGTGTCGTTCGCGCCGCTGCAGTCGCTGTTCGGCATCGTCACGCCCAGCGGTCTGCACTTCGAGCGCCATCACCAGGGCTGGTGGGACATCGACCCGTCCAAGCACCGCCTGATGATCAACGGCATGGTCAAGAACCCCTTGGTGCTGACCATGGACGAGATCATGCGTCTGCCCTCGGTCTCACGCTTCCACTTCATCGAGTGCGGTGCCAACACCGCGGCCGAGTGGGGCAACGTGGCCGTGCCCACCGTGCAGTACACCCACGGCATGCTCTCCTGCAGCGAATTCACCGGCGTGCCGCTGATCACCCTGCTGGAGATGGCGGGCGCGGATTGGAAGAACGGCAAGTTCGTTCTCGCGGAAGGCGCTGACGGATCTTCGATGACCCGCACGATCCCGATGAGCCTGATCAAGTCGGGTGAGGTCATCGTGGCCTACGGCCAGAACGGTGAAATGCTGCGTCCTGAAAACGGCTACCCGCTGCGCCTCGTGGTGCCGGGCGTGCAAGGTGTGAGCTGGGTCAAGTACCTGCGCCGCATCGAGCTGGGCGACATGCCCTATGCCGCGAAGGACGAGGCCGTGCATTACATCGACCTCATGCCCGATGGTCAGCACCGCCAGTACAGCAACCTGCAGCAATGCAAGAGCGTGGTGACCACGCCCTCGGGTGGCCAGGTGCTGCTTGACCGCGGCTTCTACAACATCACGGGCCTGGCCTGGTCGGGCTACGGCAAGATCAAGAAGGTTGACGTCTCCGTCGACGGGNGGCGCAACTGGCGCCAGGCGCGGCTCGAAGGCCCGGTTCATTCCAAGGCCCTCACGCGCTTCAACATCGACTGGGTCTGGGATGGCAAGCCCGCCATCATCCAGAGCCGCGCAATGGACGACACCGGCTTCGTCCAGCCGACCTACCGGCAACTGCGCGCCGTGCGGNGTACCCGCTCGATCTATCACAACAACGCGATCCAGTCGTGGCTGGTCGAAGAAAACGGAGAGGTCAAGAATGTCCAGCTTTCGTAAAGCCGTACTGACGGCCGCACTGTTTGCCGCAGCTGCTGGCGTCACGGCGCAAGCCGCAGAAAAGTACCCCGGCGTGGGCCGCACGGCCACCGCGAAGGAAATCGCCGCCTGGGATATCGACGTCCGTCCGGACTTCAAGGGTCTTCCGCCGGGCTCCGGTTCCGTCGAGAAGGGCCAGGATGTCTGGGAGTCCAAGTGCGCGAGCTGCCACGGCACCTTCGGTGACTCCAACGAGGTGTTCAGCCCGCTCGCGGGCGGTATCGGGCCGAAAGACATCGAGACCGGCCACGTCGCCAAGCTCAAGGACGAACACGCCGGCCGCACCACGTTCATGAAAGTGGCCACGCTGTCGACGATCTGGGACTACATCAACCGCGCCATGCCGTGGAATGCCCCGAAGTCGCTGACCCATGACGAGGTGTACGCCGTCACGGCCTTCCTGCTCAACCTCAACGGCATCGTGCCCGACAAGTTCACCCTGTCGGACAAGAACATCGCCGAGGTGCAGCAGCGCATGCCCAACCGCAATGGCATGACCACCATGCACAACATGTGGCCGGGCAACGAGTTCAAGGGCACCAAGAAGTACGACACCAACAACACCGCGTGCATGACCAACTGCGCCGCGGAACCCAAGGTGGCGTCCTTCCTGCCGGACTATGCCCGGAACGCGCATGGCAACCTGGCTGAGCAGAACCGCATCGTCGGTCCGCAGCGTGGTGCCGACACCACCAAGCCCGAGCCCAAGACCTTCGTTCCCGGCGCGGCCGCCGCAGCGGCCACGGTGGTTGCGCAGGCTGCACCCGCGGCCGCAGCTGGCGGTGGCGGTGGTGCGGACAACAAGGCGGCCCAGACGCTGACGGCCAAGCACGCGTGTACCGCCTGCCACGGCATGACGAACAAGATCGTCGGTCCGTCGTTCGCGGACATCGCCAAGAAGTATCCCGGCAAGACGGATTACCTTGCCGGCAAGATCAAGGCCGGTGGTTCCGGCGTGTGGGGTGCCATCCCCATGCCGCCGCAGACCTTGAGCGACGCAGACGCCAAGACCATCGCGGCTTGGCTCGCGGCCGGAGCTGGAAAGTAAGTCCGTCAGGGAATCCCCGGTTGTTCGCTCAGGCGGGGCTTCCTATCATTCATTTCATCCAAGGAGATCACTCATGAAAACTCGTCGCGAAGCCCTCAAGCAAAGCGCCGTGGTGGCGGGCCTGCTGGCTTCCACCGGTCTGTTCACCGAACAGGCTTTCGCCTACAGCACCGATGCGTTCCACGCCAAGACGGTGGCCGACACCGTCAAGGCCCTCGGCGCCGGCGCGCCCACGGAGAGCAAGGACATCACCATCACCGGTCCGGACATCGCCGAAAACGGCGCGGTCGTGCCCNTGGGCGCCAGCACCTCGCTGCCGGGCGTGAAGCAGGTTCTCATCCTCGTCGAAAAGAACCCCGCCGCTCTGGTGGCATTGTTCAATGTGACCGACGCGGTCGAAGCCAACTTCTCCACCCGCGCCAAGATGGGCCAGTCGTCCGACGTGTACGCGGTCGCCATCATGAACGATGGCAAGGCCTTGTACGCCAAGAAGGAAGTCAAGGTCACGCTCGGCGGCTGCGGCGGCTGATGCCGGCTCACGCAACGTCTTAACGCATTTTTTGAATCAGGAGAATTGACATGGCAGATCCGATGCGCATCCGCGCCCAAGCTTCCGGCGACAAGGCCACGGTCCGTGTGCTGATGAGCCACGAAATGGAATCCGGTCAGCGCAAAGACGCAGCTGGCAAGCTGGTTCCCGCGCACTTCATTCAGGACGTGGAAGCCAAGCTCAACGGCAAGACCGTGATGACGGCCGAGTGGGGCCCCTCGGTTTCGAAGAACCCCTTCCTGCAGTTCACGGTCAAGGGCGCCAAGGCTGGCGACAAGATTGCCGTGACCTGGAAAGACAACAAAGGCGACACCCGTACGGACGAAGCCACGGTGTCCTGAAGTCAGGGTAACCTGATCCGAGGGTGGGGTTCGCGCTTCACCCTTTTTCTTTTCCCAACCTACGAGGCACACATGATGAAGGCAAACGCATGGTCTCTGTTGGTCGTCGGCGGGCTCATGGCCGGTTCGGCGATGGCACAGAAGTCCGCCGTCGACTCGATCGAAGAGTATCGGGCGATGTTGCAAGACGGCAATCCGGCCGACTTGTTCGAGGCCAAGGGTGAAAGTCTTTGGAAGACCAAACGCGGCCCGAAGAATGCGTCGCTGGAACAGTGTGACCTCGGCAAAGGGCCCGGCGTGGTCAAGGGCGCGTTCGTGGAACTGCCGCGCTACTTCCCCGACACGAAGAAGGTGCAGGACCTCGAATCGCGCCTGCTGACCTGCATGGAGACGCTCCAGGGTTTCAACCCGGTCGAGATCGCCAAGACGCCGTTTGGCAAGGGCGAGAAAGAGAACATCACCGCGCTCGTGACCTGGATCGGCGCTGAGTCCAAAGGCATGAAGTTCAACGTGCCGCAGAACCGCCCCGAAGAGAAAACAGCGTATGAAATCGGCAAGCGCCTGTTCTTCCAGCGCGGCGGTCCGCATGATTTCTCCTGCGCCTCATGCCACAGCGGCGACAACTGGCGCATCCGTCTGCAGGATCTGCCGAACCTGACCAAGAACCCGGGTGATGGCGTGGGCTTTGCGGCCTGGCCGGCCTACCGCGTGTCCAACGGGCAGATGTGGAGCATGCAGCACCGCCTCAACGACTGCTACCGTCAGCAGCGCTTCNCCGAACCGGACTACGCGGGTGATGCCACCATTGCGCTGAGCGTGTACCTGGGCGTCAACAGCA
Organism: Burkholderiaceae bacterium; assembly: GCA_013693755.1. Taxonomy (GTDB): domain Bacteria; phylum Pseudomonadota; class Gammaproteobacteria; order Burkholderiales; family Burkholderiaceae_C; genus Tibeticola. Next base: position 668,248 of record CP059256.1, on the reverse strand, counting down.
ATGGCTCGAAGTCCGCGGTGCCGGCGATCAAGCGCTAAATCTCGAGGAGTGCAGACATGAACACGAAGAACATTCTGGGTCTCNTCGGCCGTGACCGCTGCGCTGGCGGTGCTTGCGGGTTGCGCGGGTGGCGCGGGCNNAGCACGCCCGACTACGACGCCATGACGAACGCGATCGTGCGCAGCAACTTCCACGACAAGGGCATCGTCAAGGCCGAGGTGCTTTTCAACGCGGACGAGACCGATCGCGTCTGCAGCGCGGCCGACGTCGCGGGCAAGCCGCTCGATGAGGCGACGGCCAAGCGCATCGAGGAGATCAACCTCAAGACCATCAAGTGGCCGTCGGACGGCAAGTTCCTCGGTGACTGGAAAGAGGGCGAGAAAATCGCGCAAAGCGGCCGTGGTCTCACCTGGACCGACGATGCCAAGGTGGTCAATGGGGGCAACTGCTACAACTGCCACCAGATCGACAAGAAGGAAATCTCCTTCGGCACCATCGGCCCGAGCCTGTACAACTACGGCAAACTGCGCGGCGTGACGGACCCGAACAGCCCGGCCGCCAAAGCCATCGTGGAGTACACCTGGGGCAAGATCTACAACTCCAAGGCCTACAACGCCTGTTCGAACATGCCGCGCGCCGGTCACAAAGGCATCCTCAGCGAAGCGCAGATTCGCGACGTGATGGCGCTCCTGCTCGACCCGAAGTCACCGGTGAACCAATAATTCACCGACTCACCCGGCCCCGCCGGGTTTTTTCATAGCCGAAACATCATTGGTTGCAGAAATATGAATCTGACGAAACGCGAATTTTTCCAGGTGCTGGGTGCGGGCACGATGGCTGGGATGGGGCTGGGCACCTGGGCCGAAGCGGATGCTGCGACGGCCGCGAACGGCCTGTATGACATTCCTCGCTTCGGCAACGTGTCGTTCCTGCACATGACGGACTGCCATGCGCAGCTCAAGCCGATCTACTTCCGCGAGCCCAACATCAACCTGGGCATCGGCTCGATGAAGGGCAACCTGCCCCACCTCGTGGGTGAGCACCTGCTGAAGGTGGCCAAGGTTCGCNCGGGCACCGCCGAGGCGCATGCCCTGACCTATCTCGACTACGAGAAGGCCGCCAAGCGCTACGGCAAGGTCGGTGGCTTCGCCCACCTGTCCACGTTGGTCAAGCGCATGAAGGCGAGCCGTCCGGGTGCGCTGCTGCTCGACGGCGGCGACACCTGGCAGGGCTCTGGCACCGCGCTGTGGACGAACGGCCAGGACATGGTCGACGCCTGCAAGCTGCTCGGCGTCGACGTGATGACCGGCCACTGGGAATTCACGCTGGGCATGGATCGCGTCAAGGAGATCGTCGAGAAAGACTTCGCGGGAAAGGTGGACTTTGTCGCACAGAACGTCAAGACGCAGGACTTCGGCGACCAGGTGTTCAAGCCCTACGTGATCCGCGAAATCAACGGCGTGCCCTGCGCCATCATCGGTCAGGCCTTCCCGTACACGCCGATTGCCAACCCGCGCTACATGGTCGCCGACTGGGCGTTCGGCATCCAGGACGAGAACATGCAGAAGATGGTCGACGAGGCCCGCGCCAAGGGGGCGCAGGTCGTCGTCGTCGTCAGCCACAACGGCATGGACGTGNACCTGAAGATGGCCAGCCGGGTCTCCGGCATCGACGCCATCATGGGTGGCCACACGCACGATGGCATGCCCGTGGCCACCATCGTCAGCAACAAGGGCGGCAAGACGCTGGTGACCAATGCCGGCTCGAACGGCAAGTTTCTCGGCGTGCTGGACTTCGACGTCAAGGGCGGCAAGGTGGTCGATTACCGCTACAAGCTGCTGCCGGTGTTCTCGAACATGCTGCCGGCGGACAAGGAGATGGATGCGCTCATCACCAAGATCCGCGCGCCGTACGAGAGCAAGCTCAATGAAAAGCTCGCCGTCACCGAAGGCCTGCTGTACCGCCGCGGCAACTTCAACGGCACCGGCGACCAGCTGCTCGTCGATGCGCTCATGGAAGTGCAGGGCGCCGACATCGCCTTCTCGCCGGGCTTCCGCTGGGGCACGACGCTGCTGCCGGGCCAGGCCATCACCCGTGAGTGGCTGCTGGACATGACCGCGACCACATACTCGTACGCCACCATCACCGAGATGACCGGCGAGACGATCAAGACCGTGCTCGAAGACGTGTGCGACAACCTCTTCAACCCTGACCCGTACTACCAGCAGGGCGGCGACATGGTGCGCGTGGGTGGCATGACCTACACCTGCAACCCCACGGCGAGCGTCGGCAAGCGCATTGACGACATGCGCCTCAACGGCAAGCCGATCGAGGCGAACAAGACCTACAAGGTGGCCGGCTGGGCTCCGGTGGCCGAGGAAGCCAAGAACCAGGGCAACAAGCAGGTCTGGGAAGTGGTCGAGACCTGGCTGGCCGCTCAGGGTGGCAAGGTCAAGCCGCGCAAGCTCAACACGCCCAAGCTCGTCGGTGGCGTGCTGCCCAACCCGGGTTACGCTGCGCTGTGATCCGTCGCGCATGGTGAAGTGAGCACGCGGCCCGTTATGGGCCGCTGTGCACGCAAAAGCCGCTGCAACTCCGGTTGCAGCGGCTTTGTCGTTTATGGCGCCCCGACAGGAATCGAACCTGTATCTGAGACTTAGGAGGTCCCCGTTCTATCCATTGAACTACGGCGGCTTTGCGGAGATGGCCCTGCGCGGACCAGGGTGGCTGCATTGTAGTGGGCGGTCTGCTGCGACAATGGCGCAGCGTATCTGAACCTCGATCTGGCCGATGTCCGGCCGGTTGGCCTCCCAAGTCGCAACGCGCCGTGAATCTTCCACCGTCTGCTTCCGTTCCCGGATTCAGCGCGCCCGCCGCGGGTTTCGAAGCGCCGTTCGACCTGCTGCAGGCTTGCCATGAAAAAGTGCTGCGCATGTCGGACTTGCTGGAGCGGCTGGTGGCCCACGTCGAGGCCCGGNGGACCGACGTCAGCGCGCGCTCGGCGGCCGCGGACGTGCTGCGGTATTTCGACCTGGCAGCGCCCAAACACCATGAGGACGAGGAACTGCATGTGTTCCCGGCCCTGCTGGCACAAGGTGACGCCCGCCAGTGCGAAGTCGTGGCCCGGCTGCAGGAGGAGCACCAGCGATTCGAGCGGGACTGGGCGCGGCTGCGAACGGTTCTGCAAGCCTGGCAGGCGGCGNCTGCCGCGCCGGTTGCGGACGAGGAGGTGCGCAGATTGGCCGCCGACTTCGCGGCGATGAACCGGGGTCATGTGGAACTGGAGGAGACGCTGACCTACCCGGCCGCGCAGAGCTTGTTCGATGCGCACGCGCTGGCCCGCATGGGCGCCGAGATGCAGGCGCGGCGGCGCAGTTGAATCGGGCGGGCCGCAAAGCCAATCACCCGATGTGTTGCGATGGCGCGCGGTGTGCCATGTGGCACGTGGTGCGCGAGTGTGTGCTCAGCGCGCTCGAAGGCCGATGCGCGTTTTGGCGCCGCTTACTTGCTCAGCAAGCGCATGGCGTCTTCGAGCCCTTTGAGGGTGAGCGGGTACATCCGGTTGCCCATGAGCTGGCGGATGATGGCGATGCTCTGGCGGTATTCCCAGACGCCTTGCGGCTCGGGGTTGATCCACGTGAACTTCGGGAAGGCGTGGGTGAGGCGCTGCAGCCATTCGGCGCCGGCTTCTTCGTTGTTGTATTCGACGCTGCCCCCGGGCTGCAGGATTTCGTAGGGGCTCATGGTGGCGTCGCCGACGAAGACGAGTTTGTAGTCCTTGTTGTACTTGCGGATGATGTCCCAGGTGGGGAACTTCTCCGCGAAGCGCCGGCGGTTGTTCTTCCACATGAAGTCGTAGACGCAGTTGTGGAAGTAATAAAACTCGAGGTGCTTGAACTGGCTCTTGACGGCGGAAAACAGCTCCTCGACGCGGGTGATGTGCTCGTCCATGGTGCCGCCCACGTCCATGAGCAGCAGCACCTTCACGTTGTTGTGCCGCTCGGGGATCATTTTCAGATCCAGGTAGCCCGCATTGGCCGCGGTGGCGCGGATGGTGTCGGGCAGGTCGAGTTCGAGTTCATGCCCNTCGCGCGCGAACTTGCGCAGGCGGCGCAGGGCGACCTTGATGTTGCGCGTGCCGAGTTCCTGCGTGTCGTCGTAGTCGCGGTAGGCGCGCTGATCCCAGACCTTGACGGCGGACTTGTTGCCACCCTTGCCGCCGATGCGCACACCCTGCGGGTTGTAGCCGCCGTGGCCGAAGGGGCTGGTGCCGCCGGTGCCGATCCATTTGTTGCCGCCTTCGTGTCGCTCTTTCTGCTCTTCGAGCCGCTTCTTGAGCGTGTCCATGAGCTCGTCCCAGCCCATTTTCTCGATGGCGGCTTTCTCTTCGGCCGAAAGCTCGCGTTCGAGCAGCTTGCGCAGCCAGTCCTGCGGGATCTCCTTGGTGAAGTCGGTGAGCAGTTCCACGCCTTTGAAGTAGGCGGCGAAGGCGCGGTCGAACTTGTCGTAGTGCTTTTCGTCCTTCACCAGGGCGGTGCGGGCGAGGTAGTAGAAGTCGTCGAGGCTGCAGGCGTCCTCGGCGCGCGGGCCGACGACGTCGGCCTGCAGTGCTTCGAGCAGGGTGAGGAACTCCTTGACCGAGACCGGCAGCTTGGCCGCGCGCAAGGTGTAGAAGAAGTCGATCAGCATGCGGCGCCTCCTGGGGCAGGCTGAGCGGCCGCGTCGTGGTGGCGCAGGCGGTCGAGCAGCTGGGCGCGCGCCTCGGGCCATTCGCAGGCGCTCAGGCTGTACATCACCGTGTCGCGGATGGTGCCGTCGCGGCGCAGCGCCTGGCCGCGGATGATGCCGTCCTTCTTCGCGCCCAGGCGCTCGATGGCGCGCTGCGAGGCGAAGTTGTAGTTGTCGGTGCGCCAGCCGACGATGCGCGCGCCCAGGGTGTCGAAGGCGTGCTGCATGAGCAGCAGCTTGCACACAGTGTTGACATGGGTGCGCTGCACGCGCCGGGCGTACCAGGTCCAGCCGATTTCCAGCCGCCTCACGGTGGGCAGGATGTCGTGGTAGCTGGTGCTGCCGAGCACCTGGCCGCTGGCTTCGTCAAGAACGGCAAAGGGCATGCGTTCGCCGCGATCGCGGGCGACGAGTGCGGCGTCGATGTAGGCGCGGGTCTGCTCGGGCTCGGGCACGGAGGTGACGCGGATGGTCCACAGCGCGCCATCGGCGGCGGCCTCGCGCAGGCCGCGCTCGTGCGCGGGGGCGAGCGGCTCCAGGCGCACGCCGCGCTCGCGCAGCACGACGGGTTCGACCCAGGCGCTCATCGGTTCCTCTGGTTCATGAACACGAGCTTTTCGAACAGGGTGACGTCCTGCTCGTTCTTGAGCAGCGCGCCCACCAGCGGCGGCACGCTGACCTTGCCATCGGCGCTGTGCAGGGCTTCGGGCGGAATGTCCTCGGCCACCAGCAGCTTGAGCCAGTCGAGCAGTTCGCTGGTGGAGGGCTTCTTCTTGAGGCCGGGGAGGTTGCGCACGTCGTAGAAGGTCTTCATCGCGGCGGTGAGCAGCTCGCGCTTGAGATGGGGGAAGTGCACGTCGACGATCTGGCGCATGGTGTCGGCGTCGGGGAACTTGATGTAGTGGAAGAAGCAGCGGCGCAGAAAGGCGTCGGGCAGTTCCTTCTCGTTGTTGGAGGTGATGAAGACCAGCGGGCGGTGCCGCGCGCGCACCATCTCGCGGGTTTCGTAGCAGTGGAACTCCATGCGGTCGAGTTCACGCAGCAGGTCGTTGGGGAATTCGATGTCGGCCTTGTCGATTTCGTCGATCAGCAGCGCCACCGGCTGCTCGGACACGAAGGCCTGCCAGAGCACGCCCTTGACGATGTAGTTGTGGATGTCCTTGACGCGCTCGTCGCCGAGCTGGCTGTCGCGCAGGCGGCTCACCGCGTCGTATTCGTAAAGCCCTTGCTGGGCCTTGGTGGTGGACTTGATGTGCCACTGCAGCAGCGGCAGGTTCAGCGCCGCGGCGACCTCCTCGGCCAGCATGGTCTTGCCGGTGCCGGGCTCGCCCTTGACCAGCAGCGGGCGCTTGAGCGTGATGGCGGCGTTGACCGCGAGCATGAGGTCCTGGGTGGCGACGTAGGAGGAACTGCCGGTGAATTTCATGGGCGAGGGCGGTGGTGCAGTAATGGAAAACGCGAATCCGGGAGGGTACCCGACGGTCGATATAATTCTTCGTTGATATTTATCAAAACCCGAACGATTCTGCGCGCAATATGAACCCTTTGCTGACCTCGGTAGCTGCACTCAGTGTCGCGTTTGCGACGTCTTTTTCCGCACAGGCGCAAGAGCTGAGCGGCAACGCCGCGGCGGGCGGCAAGAAGGCCGAGATGTGCATCGGCTGTCACGGCATCCCGGGCTACAAGGCCACCTTCCCCGAGGTCTACCGCGTGCCCATGCTCAACGGGCAGAACGCCAAGTACATCGTCACCGCCCTGGGCGAGTACAAGAAGGGCGCGCGCCGCAACCCGACCATGCGCGGCATCGCGGCCAGCCTCACCGACCAGGACATGGCCGACCTGGCTGCCTTCTACGCCGACCACGGCGCGCCCTTCCCGGTGGCGCCCGCGCAGCCGCGTGCGGCCGACGCCAAGGTGGCCGAGCTCATCACCAAGGGCGCCTGCGCGTCCTGCCACGGTGAGAACTTCTCCAAGCCCATCGACCCGAGCTACCCGAAGATCGCGGGCCAGCCGGCGGACTATCTGTACGTCGCGCTCAAGAGCTACAAGAACGACACCCATGCCACCTGGGGCCGTGAGAACCCGGTCATGGGCGGCATCGTGGGGCAGTTCAGCCTGCCCGAGCTCAAGGCCATCTCGAACTACCTGAGCAAGGTCTCCACCGAGCTCAAGACCGTGCCCGAGTCGCGCTTCCGCTGATCCGCTCGCCTGCCGGCCGATGACGAAACCCGCTGCGGCGGGTTTCGTGCTCTGGCGACGGTTTTCGGGTGTTTTGCCGGGTATCCCAGCGCGAAACGGTCGTTGGGTGCTATCAAAAGAAGTGATGGCCAGTGCTCAGGGCGCCCCGTCCTGCGTGGCGCGGCGCTGCACGCAGTCGATGTAGGCGGCGCCGTCGGGCATGCGGCCGGCGCGCTGGCTCTCCCAGATCATGCGGCCCAGGCAGTCCATCACCTCATGGTGGGCGGCATGCAGATCGCCGCGGCGCGCGGCCAGCAGTTCCACCGCCTGCCGGATGCCGCGCGGCTGGTCGATGCTGCACTGCTCGCTGATCGACACATGCATGGACAGGTGCAGAAACGGGTTCTCCCGCGCGGGGTCGGCGTCGAGCATGGCCGCGAGCGCGGCGTCCACGTCGGCCAGCGCGGCGTGGTACTCGGGGTGCTCGGCAATCCACAGCGCGGCCAGCGTCTCGATGGGCTCCATCGGCGCACCGCTCTGCTGCTTGGCATGCACCCCGCAGAAGAAACGGCGCACGTCGGCCTGGGAGGTTGAATCAGCATGGTGCGCGCATTGTCGCGCAGGCACGCGGTGGCCGACCCGCCAGCGGGTACAGTTTCGGGTGATTGCATCCACGCATCGCCCGACCGGGGCCGCGCGCTGTCGAGCCCCATGCCACCCCAGAACCCGGAGACCCCATGAACCACGCCTTCATCTGCGACGCCATCCGCACCNCCATCGGCCGCTACGGCGGCGCCCTGAGCAGCGTGCGCACCGACGACCTCGGCGCCATCCCGCTCAAGGCGCTGATGGCGCGCAACNCCTCGGTCGATTGGGCAGCCGTGACCGACGTCATCTTCGGCTGTGCCAACCAGGCCGGTGAGGACAACCGCAACGTCGCCCACATGAGCAGCCTGCTCGCCGGCCTGCCGGTGGAGGTGCCCGGCGCCACCGTCAACCGGCTGTGCGGCTCCGGGCTGGATGCGGTGGGCACGGCCGCGCGCGCCATCCGTGCCGGTGAGGCGGGCCTGATGATCGCCGGCGGCGTGGAAAGCATGAGCCGCGCGCCCTTCGTCATGCCCAAGGCCGAAGCCGCCTTCAGCCGCGCCAACGCGGTTTACGACACCACCATCGGCTGGCGCTTCGTCAACAAGCTGATGAAGGAGCGCTACGGCGTGGACTCCATGCCCGAGACGGCCGAGAACGTCGCCGCCGAGTTCGGCATCGAGCGCGAGGCGCAGGACCGCATGGCGCTGGCCAGTCAGCAAAGGNCCGTGGCGGCCATCCAGGCCGGCCACCTGGCGCGCGAGATCTGCCCGGTGCACATCCCGCAGAAGAAGGGCGAAGCGGTGGTGGTCGACACCGACGAACACCCGCGCGAAACCAGCCTGGAGGCCCTGGCCCGGCTCAAGGGCGTGGTGCGACCCGACGGCACGGTGACCGCCGGCAACGCCAGCGGCGTGAACGACGGTGCCTGCGCGCTGCTGCTGGCCGACGAAGCCAGCGCCGCGCGCCACGGCCTCACGCCGCGCGCCCGCGTGGTGGGCATGGCCACCGCCGGCGTGCCGCCGCGCATCATGGGCATCGGCCCCGCGCCGGCGACGCAGAAGGTGCTCGCGCTGACCGGGCTGACGCTGGCGCAGATGGACGTGATCGAACTCAACGAGNCCTTCGCCGCGCAGGGGCTCGCCGTGCTGCGCCAGCTCGGCCTGGCCGACGACGATGCGCGCGTCAACGCCTGGGGCGGCGCCATCGCCCTGGGCCACCCCCTGGGCGCCAGCGGCGCGCGCCTGGCCACCACCGCCGTCAACCGCCTGCACGCCAGTGGCGGCCGCTATGCGCTGTGCACCATGTGCATCGGTGTGGGGCAGGGATTGCGGTGGTGTTGAGCGGGTGTAAGGCAACGCTGAACAAGTCCCTCGCGCGCCGCGTATCCCGGCCTCGGGCGGTCTGCGTCGTTACAAATGCTCGCCATTGCCCCGCTATGGCTGCGCTTTGCGCCTCGCAGCCCATCCCGCGGCCGGGCGCGCGCCATCGCGGGGACTTATTCAGCGTTGCCTTAAGGGTTGGGGTTTTCCTGCTGCACCGGGGGCCGTGCTGGGCTTCCTGGTGAAACGGTCGTTGGGTCGTTGTGGAATACGGTGTCCGGCGGGTGCTGCACCGTGTTCTCTGCCGGCACGGATGCGGGCGTTGATTGGCGTGGAACCTCGCGTTCCCCCGATCCCCGCCCGCCGGGCTGCCGCCGGTGATTCGCTTGTTGGCGGGGCACCTCGCTTCCTGACCTTGCCCGCGTTTCCCGGATCCCATAACTGAGACCGTTACGCGGCTTGCCTTTTCTGGGCGGCAAGCCATGCCCTTTCGAACTGCATGGGACTGACGTAGCCCAGCGACGAGTGAAGTCGCCGGTGGTTGTAGAACGTCAGCCAGTCGACGATCTCGTCCATCGCCGCGCGCCGGGTTGCGAACCGTTGCCCGTGTAGCCTGCCAACTTTGAGCGATCCCCACAGGCTTTCGGTGGGCGCATTGTCCCAGCAGTTGCCTTTGCGGCTCATTGAACTGCGCATGCCGTACTTTGCCAGTTCAGCCTGGAAGTCCCCGCTGCAGTATTGACTGCCACGGTCGCTGTGGAAGATCAGCCCGGCCTCTGGCCTGCGTCGGAACCAGGCCATGCGCAGTGCGTCGATGACCATCTCGCGCCGCATGTGCGGCTGCATCGACCAGCCTACCACCTCACGGCTGAACAGGTCGATGACGGCCACCAGGTACAGCCAGCCTTCATCTGTGGCCACATAGGTGATGTCACTCGTCCAGACACGATTCGGCGCGGCCGGGCTGAACTCGCGATTGAGCAGGTTCTCGGCCACCGGCAGGCCGTGGGCGCTGTCGGTGGTTGCCTTGAACTTGCGCTTGCCCCGCGCCCTGATGCCGTGCAGCTTCATGAGCTTGCGCACGCGCTCCTTGCCCACCCCGATACCGCGTGCGAGCAGTTGCTTCCACACACGCGGCCAGCCGTACTCTGCGCGCGACTGGGCATGAATCGCGCGCACGTGCACCAGCAGCGCATCGTCGCTGATGGTGCGCCTCGGTTTGGCCAAGCGGATCTTGTGCTCGTGATAGCCGCTTGGGCTCACGCCAAGCATCTGGCAGCACAGCGACACCGGGAAGTGCTCGCGGTTGCGTTCAATCCAGGCGTACTTCACTGCCGCTGCTGCGCGAAGTACGCCGTTGCTTTTCCCAAGATGTCGCGCTCCATCTTCACCCGCGCGAGCTCAGCTCGCAGCCTCGCAATCTCCATCTGCTCCGGGCTCACCGGCTTCGTGCCCGCACCGGCCAAGCGGCCTTCCTTGTCCGCCTTGAGCCAGTTGTGCAGCGTCTGCTCAGCAATCCCCAGGGTCTTGGCTGTTGCCGCCGCGCTCTGCCCACCCCTGACCAGCCTGACCGCCTCGAGTTTGAATTCCAGCGTGTATCGCGCCCTCGTTGTCTTCGTCACTTCCGTTCTCCTTGCCTCGATTCAACCACTCAGCAAGGGATCCGGTTTTCGGGGCAAGGTCATCCCCCTATCTCCCCGCCCCTTTCCGCCCCGCCGGGGCGGAAAGGGGAGCCCGATTTTGTTTCTGGTGACTGGCTGCGCTTCTACGGCAAGTGAGGTCGCGGTGCGCTTCTTCGCGCCCAGATGGGTCCGCCACCCGTTGTGACGACCTCGCACGTGTGGGCGCGCCGTCAGCGGCGCTGGCGCGGCCCGCGGACATGGGCGCGAGCGTGCCGGAGCCGCAACGAACCGCGTGCCGCGCACCTCGTACTTCGGCGATGTGTGTCCGGCCCGCTGCCTCGCATACCGACCCGCCACGCCACTCGGGTTCGCGGGCGGCGCAGCCGCCCGCTGGCGGCGTCCCTGCACCCCGAGGCGGCTAAAACAGCAGGTTCCCCAATGCAGGCACGAAGAAGCGCACCGCGACCTCACGCGCCAAAAACACGTAGCCGGCGCGAAGCAACCAAATCCGGGCTCCTCCGCCCCGGCGGGGGCGGAAAGGGGCGGGGATAGGGGAAAGCGAGGTGCGCCGCACGCCGAGTCCCGCAATGCATAACCAAACCAGAGGACAGCGCCGCTCAACGGCCCACGCAGTCCCCAACTCCAACACCCCACCCAAGCCCACCCACCAGCCCCACGAGTTCCATGCGCTCCGGGAAGCTCCCCAAGCCCCTCCCGTCCAGAATTTTCAGAAAACTACCCGGAACCCCAGCGCCATCCGGTCATCTTTTGCTATCAAAATTGATGCATCAGGCGTGGGCAAGGAAGTCGTCGATGTGTTGGGTGATGCGCTCGGGTTGCTCGTGCACCAGCCAGTGGGTGGCGCGCGGCAGCCGGTGCAGGGTCAGGTGCGGCACCCAGTGTTCGAGGCCGTCGAGCAAGGCGGCGGGCAGCGCCGTGTCGGCCAGGCCCCAGAGCACCAGGGTGGGCACCTCGATGCGCAGCATCTCGGGCGGCAGGGACACGGTCGCGGCGGCCGGGTCGGTTTCGCTGGGCGGGCGCAGCGGCGAGGCGCGGTAGTAGTTGAGCGCGCCGGTGAGGCCCGCCTGCCAGACCGCGCGGTACTGCGCGCGCCTCGCCTCGGTGAGCCAGCCGGCGCCGGGCGGCGCGTCGGGGTCGCTCGGGTCGTGGGCGGCGCCCATGCGGGTGAAGAAGGGCCACAGGCGGGCGAAGTCGTTTTCGGCGAGCAAGGCCTCGGCATCGCTGCGGCAGAGGAAGTTCATGTAGGCGCTGGACGCCTGTTGGTCCGGGTTTCGCTGCAGTTCGCGCAAGAAGGCACCCGGATGCGGTGCGTTGAGGATGACCAGCCGCTCCAGCAACTCCGGGTGCTGGTTGGCGAGGTTCCAGGCCAGCGCGCCGCCCCAATCGTGCGCGACGAGCGCGGCCAGCGCCTGGCCGGGNGATTCGCGGGCGATCAGTTCGGCGATGTCCTGCACCAGATGCCGCGGGCGGTAGGCGGCCACCTCGGTCGGGGCGCTGGAGTGTTCGTAACCGCGCAGGTTCGGCGCGACGCAGCGAAAGCCGCGCGCGGCAAAGGTTTCGAGCAGTTCGTCCCACACGAACGCGGCTTCGGGGAAGCCGTGCAGGAACAGCATCAGCGGCTGGCCGCGCGCGCCGGCGGCGCGGCAGCTTAGCGTGATGCCGTGGGGTAGCGGCTGGAGGTAGGTCTCGATCATGCAGAGCACTCCTCTTTCAATAGCGTTAACCGACGGTTTGACGCTGGGGTGGCGGTAAAAAACCGCTCAATCGCCGGTGGGTGCGGGTGCGTCCACTGCCACAGGCGCTGGGCGACGTCCTCCACGCCCTGGCGCTTGAGGGCGGAGAAGAGTCTGGCCTCGCCGCCGCCGGCCTGCAGTCGCGCGATCGACAGCGCCTTGGCCTGCTCGGAACGGGTGAGCTTGTCGGCCTTGGTGAGCAGCAGCATGAACTTCAGGCCCGCCTCCACCCGCGGGCGGATGACTTCGAGCAGCACCTCGTCGAGCTCGGTCATGCCCAGTCGCGGGTCGATCAGCAGCACCACGCCGGCGAGGTTCTCGCGGCTGACCAGGTAGTTGGCCATCACCTGCTGCCAGCGGATCTTGTCGCGCTGCGGCACGGCCGCGTAGCCGTAGCCCGGCAGGTCGGTCAGCACCGCGTCGGTCACGCCCTGCTTGCCCAGCGCGAACAGGTTGATGTGCTGGGTGCGCCCGGGCTTGCGCGAGGCAAACGCGAGCTGGCGCTGCTGCGTCAGCGTGTTGATGCAGGTGGATTTGCCGGCGTTGGAGCGGCCCACGAAGGCGATCTCCGGCACCTCGAGCGCGGGCAGGAAGTGCAGCTCCGGCGCGGTGGTGAGAAAGCGCGCGGTGTGCATCCAGCCCATTGCGGCCGCGGCCGTGGGTTGTGCCGCCGCATGGGCGCTGGGTGAGGGCGGCGGGGCCGAGGCCTGGGAAGGCGGTGGAGTGGGGCTGGAGCTCATGGGCGATCAAGGGGGAGGGGGCTGCGTCGGTTGGGCACCGCTGGCGGCCGCGAGGCGGCGGCGCAGTGGCGCCCGAATCCTCGCGAAGGCGCCGGAACTTGCGCGAGGTCAAAGACCTTCGGGTAGGGGTGCATTGTAGAATCCGCCGGTTCGCGCTCACAGAAAACACCCTCACAAACACCATGAAGCCGATTGTTCCGATTCTGCTGGCCGCCAGCCTCGCCACCACCGCCTGGGCCGCCGACGAGAAGGCCGCCGCCGCGGCCAAGCCCGACCTCGCCAAGGGTCAGGCCAGCTATGCCGCCGTCTGCGCCGCGTGCCACGGTGCCGACGGCAACTCCACCACGCCGACCNTACCCTCGCTGGCCCAGCAGCACCCGGAGTACCTGGTCAAGCAGCTCATGGAGTTCAAGTCCGGCAAGCGCGCCAATGCCATCATGATGCCGATGGCCACGCCGCTGAGCGACGCCGACATGCGCAACATCGCCGCCTGGCTGGCCACGCAGAAGGCCAAGCCCGGTGCCGCCAGGACCCGANAGACCATTCTGCTGGGCGAGCGCATCTGGCGCGGCGGCATCGCCGACCGGCAGATCGCCGCCTGCGCGGGCTGCCACAGCCCCAACGGCGCGGGCATTCCCATCCAGTACCCGCGCCTGGCCGGCCAGCACGCGGATTACACCGTCAGCCAGCTCCAGGCTTTCCGCGATGGCGTGCGCAACAACAGCGTGCAGATGACCGGCGTGGCCTCCAAGATGAATGACCGGGAAATCAAGGTTGTTTCCGACTTCATCGCCGGCTTGCGCTGAATCCGAGAGGTTGAGGGGCGTCAGGCCCCGCCCGCCGGCAGCAACCCGGCGCGGCACCTGACATATAAGAAAGCGTTAATATTCGCGGCGCAGGATCAGGGGTTTCCCGTTCGGACGGACGGCGGTGAACCTTCGGCGGCCACGAGCATCCCATGCGGGGCGGGTCTTCTGAAGAGTCCCGCCCTTTTTCTTGCAGTCCACGGACGAACGGACATTCGATCGATGACAGTCTCCACGCAAGGTTTTGAGCTTCGTTTCGGCTCGCGTTCGATGCGCGCTGCGGTGGAACTGCTGTCGTCCATGCGCTTTGCGATCTCGCTGCTCACCGTCATCTGCATCGCCTCGGTGATCGGCACCGTGCTCAAGCAGCACGAGCCCATGGGCAACTACATCAACCAGTTCGGCCCGTTCTGGGCCGAGGTGTTTCGCGCCATCAGCCTCTACTCGGTCTATAGCGCCTGGTGGTTTCTGCTGATCCTCGCCTTCCTCGTCACCAGCACCTCGCTGTGCATCGCGCGCAACACGCCCAAGATCCTCGCCGACCTCAAGACCTACAAGGAAGACCTGCGCGAAAGCAGCCTCAAGGCCTTCCACCACCGCGCCGAAGGCCTTCTGCCCGAAGCGCCGCAGACCGCGGCCGAGCGCATCGGCCGCATGCTCGCCTCGGGCGGCTGGAAAGTGCGCCTTCAGCAGCGCGAAACCGCGCAAGGCCCGGGCTGGATGGTCGCGGCCAAGGCCGGCGCGGCCAACAAGATCGGCTACCTGGCCGCGCACAGCGCCATCGTGCTGATCTGCCTCGGCGGCCTGCTCGACGGTGACCTCATCGTGCGCGCGCAGATGCTGTTTGCCGGCAAGACGCCGTACAAGGGCGGCGGCCTGATTTCCGAGGTGCCGCCGCAGCACCGCCTCTCCGACCGCAACCCCACCTTCCGCGGCAACCTGCTGGTGTCCGAGGGCACGCAGTCGAGCACGGCCATCCTCAGCCAGTCCGACGGCGTGCTGATCCAGGAGCTGCCCTTCGCCGTCGAGCTCAAGAAGTTCGTCGTCGAGTACTACGAAACCGGCATGCCCAAGCTCTTCGCGAGCGACATCATCATCCACGACAAGGCCACCGGTGAGCAGAAGGAAGCCCGCGTCGAAGTCAACCACCCGGCCAGCTACAAGGGCATCGAGATCTACCAGTCCAGCTTCGACGATGGCGGCTCGCAGGTCAAGCTCCGGGCCGTGCCCATGCGGGCGGCCACCAAGCCCTTCGAGGTCGAGGGCACCATCGGCAGCAAAACCCAGCTCACCAGAGGCCAGGACGCGGACGCGGAGAAGCTCACCCTCGAATTCACCGGCCTGCGCGTCATCAACGTGGAGAACATGGGCGGTGCCGACCGCGGTGTGGACGTGCGCAAGGTCGACCTCGCCAGCACCCTGGGCCAGCACCTGGGCGCGGGCAACAAGAGCGTCACACCCAAGACGCTGCGCAACGTCGGCCCGAGCGTGAGCTACAAGCTGCGCGACGCCGCCGGCCAGGCGCGTGAATTCAACAACTACATGCTGCCGGTGGACACCGGCGACGGCGCACCGGTGTTCCTGCTCGGCGTGCGCGAAACCCCGGCCGAGCCCATGCGCTACCTGCGCATTCCCGCCGATGACAAGGGCTCGATGGACGGCTTCCTGCGCCTGCGCGACGCGCTGGCCGACCCGGCGCTGCGGGCCCAGGCCGTGTCGCGCTACGCCCGGCACGCGGTGGACGGCTCGCGCCCCGAACTCGCCCAGCAGCTCGCGGGCTCGGCCGCGCGCGCGCTGGCCCTGTTCGCCGGCGCGGAGCCGCGCGCCGACGGCAAGCCCAACGGCGGCCTGCAGGCCATCTCGGACTTCATGGAAGCCAACGTGCCCAAGCACGATCGCGAACGCGCGGGCGAGGTGCTGCTGCGCATCCTCAACGGCAGCCTCTACGAGCTCAACGCCATCGCCCGCGAGCAGGCGGGCCTCCCGCCCATCACCGACACCGAAGCCGCGCGGCGCTTCCTCAACCAGTCGGTGCTCGCGCTCAGCGACGCGCAGTTCTATCCCGCGCCCATGGCCTTCGAACTGGTGGACTTCAAGCAGGTGCAGGCCAGCGTGTTCCAGGTGGCGCGTGCACCGGGCAAGACCGTGGTCTACATCGGCTGCGCCTTGCTGATTNCTGGGGTTNTTGCGATGCTGTATGTTCGCGAGCGGCGTCTCTGGGTGTGGGTGGTGCCCGCACCCCAGGGCACGGCAGCGCAGGCGACGATGGCTCTCCACCAATCGCAAGACGCTCGACGGCGACCAAGAGTTCGCGCAACTCAAGACCAAACTTCTCGGCATGAAGGATTCCGCATGAACACGGCCACCACCACGCTGACTCTCAACGAAGGCTACTTCGCGCGGCGCTCGCTCTACGACTGGTTGTTTGCGCTGCTCGTGGTCGCCGGCGCCGGCGTGGCGTTCGCGCGCTACGGCGGCGCGATGGATGTCTACGAAAAGGCANTCCTGCTGTGCGCAACGCCGCTGGCCATCTGGCTGGGCTGGTTCTGGGGGCCGCTGCGCACGCTGATGCTGGTGGTGGCCGGTGCCTCGCTGCTGGCGATCGCCTCCTACCAGGGCGACCTCAAGCGCGCCGACACGGTGTTCTGGCTCAAGTACTTCATCTCCAGCCAGTCGGCCATTCTGTGGATGTGCCTGCTGTTCTTCATGAGCACGGCCTTCTACTGGGTGGGCATGTTCGCGCGCAGCCAGTCCGACACGTTCGAGGGCCTGGGCTCGAAGATCGCCTGGGTGGGCGTGACCATGGCGCTCATCGGCACCATGGTGCGCTGGTACGAAAGCCACCAGATCGGCCCCGACATCGGCCACATCCCGGTCAGCAACCTGTACGAAGTGTTCGTGCTGTTCTGCTGGATGACCACGTTGTTCTACCTGTACTACGAAGCGCAGTACAAGACGCGTGCGCTCGGCGCCTTCGTGATGCTGGTGGTCAGCGCCGCCGTGGGCTTCCTGCTCTGGTACACCCTGGTGCGCGACGCGCAGGAAATTCAACCGCTCGTGCCCGCGCTCAAGAGCTGGTGGATGAAGATCCACGTGCCGGCGAACTTCATCGGCTACGGCACCTTCGCGCTGGCGGCCATGGTGGCCTTCGCCTACCTCATCAAGCAGTCCGCCGGCGAGACGCGCTGGTACAAGCTCGCGCCGTTGTTCATCCTGGGCGTGGTGCTGTGTTTCGAGCCCATCGTGTTCCGGCAGTCGCCCAATGCCATGGCCTCGGGTTCGGCCTCGGGCCTGAGCAGCTACTGGGCGGTGTACTTCGGCGTGTCGGCGCTCATCGTCGGCGGCATTCTGTTTGGCCGCCGTCGCCTGGCCGAGCGGCTACCCGCGCTCGAAGTGCTCGACGACGTGATGTACAAGTCCATTGCCGTGGGCTTTGCCTTCTTCACCATCGCGACCGTGCTCGGCGCGCTGTGGGCGGCCGAGNCCTGGGGTGGCTACTGGAGCTGGGATCCGAAGGAAACCTGGGCGCTCATCGTCTGGCTCAACTACGCCGCCTGGCTGCACATGCGCCTCATGAAGGGTCTGCGTGGCACGGTGGCGGCCTGGTGGGCGCTGGTGGGTCTGGCCATCACCACCTTTGCCTTCATCGGCGTCAACATGTTCCTGAGCGGCCTGCACAGCTACGGCACGCTCTGAGCAGAGTACGGGCGGCAGGGACGCTGCGAGATCACACGCCGTGGGGTATTCCTCCACGGCGTTTTCGTTTGGGGCGGACCTGAAAGAATCCGGCTCATCTGGCATGCCATTCGTCATGCCCCATTCCGCGAGGCCGCCATGCTCATCCGACCGACCGACCGGNGGTACGAACACCCCACACCCAGCGAGATCACGCCGCGCGCGCTGGTCGAGAACCGCAGGGCCTGGCTGGCCCGGCTGGCCACCGGCGCGGCGGGCGCTGCACTGGCCAGCTGGGCGGCGCGCGACGCGCTGGCGCAGACGGCGCCGGGCCAGCTCACGCCGCTGCCTGCGGTGAAATCCACGGTCGCCGGCGCCACCACGATGGAGAAGCTCACCTCCTACAAGGACGCCAGCAGCTACAACAACTTCTACGAGTTCGGCACCGACAAGTCCGACCCGGCGCGCCTGGCCGGCCGGCTCAAGACGGAACCGTGGTCGGTGCAGATCGACGGCCTGGTGAAGAAGCCCGGCCGCATGGCGCTCGAAGACCTGATGAAGCTCGCGCCGATGGAGGAACGCATCTACCGCCTGCGCTGCGTCGAAGGCTGGTCGATGGTGATTCCCTGGGTGGGCTATTCGCTGGGCGAGCTGATCCGCCATGTCGAGCCGCTGGGCAGCGCACGCTTCGTCGAATTCACCACCCTGGCCGACCCGGCCACCATGCCGGGCGTGCGCTCGGCCGTGCTCGACTGGCCATATGTGGAGGGCCTGCGGCTGGACGAGGCCCAGCACCCGCTGACCTTGCTGGCCTTTGGCATGTACGGCGAGGTGCTGCCCAAGCAGAACGGTGCGCCGCTGCGCCTGGTGGTGCCGTGGAAGTACGGCTTCAAGAGCGCCAAGAGCCTGGTGCGCATCCGCTTCACCGACCGTCAGCCCGTCACCGCCTGGGGCCGCGCGGCGCCGCAGGAGTATGGCTTTTACTCCAACGTCAATCCCAACGTGGACCACCCGCGCTGGAGCCAGGCCACCGAGCGGCGCATCGGCGAGGACGGCCTGTTCGCCAAGAAGCGCAAGACGCTGCTGTTCAACGGCTACGAGGCCCAGGTGGCCAGCCTCTATGCCGGCATGGATCTGAAGGCCAACTTCTGAGGCTGAGAGGAAATCGGTCATGCCCGCCTTGACGCCCCAAAGCACGCCCGCGGGCGTTGCAAATGCGCGCCGTAGCGCGCGCTACGGCTGTGCTTTGCGCCTTCTCGGGCGCGCTTTGGTGCGCCCTTTCGGGCACGCCCAACTCCCTCTCAGCCTCTGAACGCCGTCGACCCCACCGTCCGCCGCCCGCCGGCCTCGCCGCCGCGCCTGATGCGCGGGCTGCTTTCGCCCTGGGCGAAGGGGGTGGTGTTCGTACTCGCCGCGGCGCCGGCCGCGTGGCTGGTGTTCGCGGCGGCCACCGACCGCCTCGGCGCCAACCCGGCCGAAGCCCTGCTGCGCGGCACCGGCGACTGGACGCTGCGCCTGCTCTGCGCCACGCTGGCGGTCACGCCGCTGCGTCAGTTCACGGGCTGGGCGGCGCTGGCGCGGTTTCGGCGCATGCTGGGCCTGTTCACCTTCTTCTACGCGCTGCTGCATGTGCTGGCCTGGGCTGGCTTCGACCAGGGCTTCGATGCTGCCGACATGCTGCGCGACGTGGCCAAGCGGCCGTTCATCCTGGTGGGGTTCACCGCCTCCGTGCTGCTGGTGCCGCTGGCGGCGACTTCGTTCAACCGCGCCATCCGCGCCCTGGGGGCCGCGCGCTGGCAGGCCTTGCACCGGCTCGTGTACGCCGTGGCGGTGCTGGCCGTGCTGCACTTCTTCTGGATGCGCGCGGGCAAGAACGACTTTGCCGAGGTGGCCGTCTACGCCGTGGTGCTGGGGCTGCTGCTGGGCGCCCGGGGCCTGCGCTGGCTGCGAAATTTGAAGAAAACCGCCGGAACCCCAGCGTGAACCGGTCGGTGGATGCTATCAAAAACTAAGCATCAGGGCAGCAGCACCTCGTCACGCATCAGCTCGGGCAGCGTCTCGCGGCGGCGGATGAGGTGGGCCTCGCGCCCGTCGACCAGCACCTCGGCGGCCCGCGTGCGGGTGTTGTAGTTGCTCGCCATGCTCATGCAGTACGCGCCGGCGGACAACACCGCAAGCCGGTCGCCCGCACGCACCGCCAGGGCGCGGTCGTGGCCCAGCCAGTCGCCGCTTTCGCACACCGGGCCCACCACCTCCCACAGCGGCGCATCCAGTGTGGGCCGCCCGTGCAGCGGCACGATGCCGTGGTAGGCCTGGTACATCGCGGGNCGCGGCAAGTCGTTCATGGCGGCGTCGACGATGCAGAAGCTTCTCTCCTCGCCGGGCTTGAGGTAGAGCACCTCGGTCAGGCACACGCCGGCATTGCCCACCAGGGAGCGGCCGGGTTCGACCAGCAGGCGCCGCTGGCCGTAGCCCCGCGCGTCCAGCCGCTCGAGCAGCTGCGCCCACAGCGCATCGGCGGCCGGCGGGGTTTCACCGTGGTAGTCGATGCCCAGGCCGCCGCCGAAGTCCAGGTGCTCCAGCGTGATGTCCGCGGCCTCGATCGCGTCGACCAGGTCGAGCACGCGCTCGAGCGCATCGAGGTAGGGCGCGGCCTCGGTGATCTGCGAGCCGATGTGGCAGTCGATGCCCACCACGCGCAGCCCAGGCAGCGCATGCGCATGCCGGTACGCCGCCAGTGCGCGCTCGTGCGCGATGCCGAACTTGTTGCCCTTGAGCCCGGTGGAGATGTAGGGGTGAGTCTTGGCGTCAACGTTGGGGTTCACGCGCAGGCTCACCGGCGCACGCAGCCCCAGGGACTGGGCGACGGCGCTGAGCACCTCGAGCTCCGCCTCGCTCTCCACGTTGAAGCAACCGATGCCGGCCTGCAGCGCGGCGGCCATCTCCGCGCGCGTCTTGCCCACGCCGGAGAAGATGATCGTCGCCGGATCCGCCCCGGCGGCCAGGGCGCGCTGCAGTTCCCCGCCGGAGACGATGTCGAAGCCGCAACCCGCGCGCGCAAAGAGCTGCAGGATGGCGAGCGAAGAATTCGCCTTCATCGCGTAGCACACCCGCGCGTCGCGCCCCGCGAAGCCGCGCTGATACGCCGCCAGCGCCTGCAGCATGGCCGCCTTGGAGTACACGAACAGCGGCGTGCCAAAGCGCTCGGCCAGCGCGTCGAGGGCCACCTCTTCGAGGTGCAGGGCATCGCCCCGGTAGGCCAGATGGGGGTGGCCGGGAAGGCGTTCAGGCGTCATCGTGCGGGAGAGGAAGCGGCTGCAGAAGGTGGCGCTGCGACGGCGGTTGCGGGCTGCGCGGTGGGAAGCACCAGCGGGCCTTTCTGCCCGCACCCGGTGACGGCCGCGACGCCAGCAAGGACAAGCGTGCTGACTAGAATTTGCCGCAGTTTCATCATCCGCCGATTGTAATGACCGACCTCGAATACATGGACCGCGCCGAGGCCCTGCTGCGCCGCATCGAACTCGCCTGCGACCGCTTCAACGAAGACACCGAGGCCGACATCGACAACCAGCGCGTCGGCGGCATGGTGACGCTGACTTTCCCGACCGCAGCCAGATCGTCGTGAACCTGCAGAAGCCGCTGCACGAAGTCTGGCTGGCTTCACGCTCGGGCGGTTACCACTTCGTGTTCGACGGCACGCACTGGGCGGATACCAAGACCGGCGTGGACTTCTACGCCCAACTCAGCCGAGACGCCAGCGCCCAGGCCGGGCTGCCGCTGGACTTCACAGCCGCCTGAAGCGCCGCGGGGCGGCGGTGGCAGTTGGGCCCGCTCTTCGAGCGAGCCGCCCGCCGCGCTCAATTCTTGAACAAGTCCAGAATGCGCCGCCGCTCGTCCGAGGGCGGGGCCGCGGGTGCGGGCCGCGGCGCGTCGCCGGCTTCGGGCATGGGCGTGCCGCCGCCCGCGGGCTTGTCGTCCAGGCCCAGGCTGCTCACACCGGAGCCCGGTGCGTATTCGCTGTAGTACCACTCGCCGCCGACGTTGACCACGCCCTCGGGCGGCGGGGTCTCCATCTCCGGCACACCTTTGAGCGCGGTCTGCATGAAGCGAATCCAGATCGGCAGGCTCAGGCCGCCGCCGGTTTCCCGGTCACCGAGTGAACGCGGTGTGTCGTAGCCCATCCACACCACCGCCACCAGGCTGGGCTGGTAGCCCGCGAACCAAGTGTCGATCGAGTCGTTGGTGGTGCCCGTCTTGCCGGCGAGGTCCATGCGCTTGAGCGTGGCCGAGGCGCGCGCGGCCGTGCCCGAGCGCGCCACCTCCTGAAGCAGCCGGTTCATGATGAAGGCGTTGCGCGGCTCGATCACGCGCTGCGAGACGTTGAGCGCCGGTGGCTCGCTCTCGAGCAGCACCTGGCCGCGCTGGTCGGTGATGCGGGTGATGAGCCAGGGNTTGACGCGGTAGCCGCCGTTGGCGAACACCGAATAAGCAGTCGCCATCTGCATCGGCGTGACCGAACCCGCACCCAGCGCCATCGTCAGGAAGGGCGGGTGCTTGTCCGCATCGAAGCCGAAGCGGGTGATCCAGTCCTGCGCGTTTTGCGTGCCCACGGCCTGCAGCACCCGGATCGACACCATGTTCTTCGACTTGGCCAGGGCGGTGTGCAGCGGCATGGGGCCTTCGAACTTGCCGTCGTAGTTCTTCGGCTCCCAGGGCTGGCCNCCGGTGACGCCGGCATCGAAGAACAGCGGCCCGTCGTTCACCACGGTGGCCGGGGTGAAGCCCTTCTCGAGTGCGGCCGAGTAGATGAAGGGCTTGAAGCTCGAACCCGGCTGCCGCCACGCCTGGGTGACGTGGTTGAACTTGTTCTTGTTGAAATCGAAACCGCCCACCAGCGCGCGAATCGCGCCGTTGCGCGGGTCCATGGCCACGAAAGCCCCNTCCACCTCCGGCAACTGGGTGATCTCCCAGCTGTTCTTGGGCGTGCGCACGATGCGGATCACCGCGCCGGGGCGAATGCGCACCTTGGGCGAGGCCTTGTCCGACAGCCCCGACTGCACCGGACGCAGGCCCTCGCCGGTGACTTCCACCGTCTCGCCGTTCTGTCGCACCGCGACCACCTTCTTCGCATCGGCCGAGAGCACCACGGCGGCCAGCACGTCGCCGTTGTCCGGATGGTCGGCCAGCACGTCGTCGATGGCGTCCTCGCGCTCCTTGCCCGGCGGCGGCAGGTTGATGAACTGCTCCGGCCCTCGGTAGACCTGGCGCCGCTCGTAGTCCATGATGCCCTGCCGCATGGCGGTGTAAGCCGCCGTCTGGTCCTGCGACAGCAGCGTGGTGTAGACGTTGAGGCCACGGGTGTAGGTCTCGTCTCCGTACTGGGCAAACACCAGCTGGCGCACGGTTTCGGCCACGTACTCGGCGTGCACGCGGCTGCTGTCGTTGGCGCTGCGCACCTTGACCTCTTCCTTCTTCGCGGCCTCCGCCTGGGCTGCGGTGATGAAGCCGTTCTCCAGCATCCGGTCGATGATGTAGAGCTGGCGCGCGCGCGCGCGGGCCGGGTTGCTGATCGGGTTGTAGGCCGAGGGCGCCTTGGGCAGGCCGGCGAGCATCGCGGCTTCGGCGATCGTGATGTCTTTGAGCGGCTTGCCGAAATAGGTCTCGGCCGCGGCGGCGAAACCGTAGGCGCGGTTGCCGAGGAAGATCTGGTTCATGTAGACCTCGAGGATCTGGTCCTTCGTGAGCAGGTGCTCGAGCTTGAAGGTCAGCAGAATCTCGTAGATCTTGCGGGTGTAGGTCTTCTCGGACGACAGGTAAACGTTGCGCGCCACCTGCATGGTGATGGTGGAGGCCCCNTGGCTCTTGAGCTTGCCCAGGTTGGCCAGGCCCGCGCGAATCACGCCGAGGTAATCCACGCCGCCGTGCTGGTAGAAGCGCGCGTCCTCGATGGACAGCACCGCGTCCTTCATCACCTTGGGAATCTCGTTGATCGGCGTGAGCCGCCGCCGCTCCTCGCCGAATTCCCCGATCAGCACCTTGTCTTCGGTGTAGACCCGAAGCGGCAGCTTGGGCCGGTAGTCGAGCAGGTTGGATACGTCGGGCAGGTTCGGGTAGGCGACGGCCAGGGCCACGGCCACCAGCAGCGCCACGGAGGCCGCTCCNGCGGCCGCGAGCCCCAGGGCCCACAACAGTGCGCGCAGCCACCACGGGCGCGCGCTCGGCCTCCGCCGCGGCGCCGGGAGTTTCAGTTTCGGAGGGCATGAGAGAGGGCCTGGAAAAGCCGGTGGATTATAGAAACCAGGCCGTTGGCGCGATGTTTCCAAAGCTTGCGCATCCATTCCGCTCCCGAATAGGGAGCGCCGGATGCGCAACGCGTCACGGCCGCGCGCGCAGGCGTCGGCTTTTGGCAACGCTCTGTGACCCGCGGCGCACGATTTTGACGCTTGCTCAAGAAGCTTGCTGATAGCATTGAAGTGATTTCTCAAATCGTAAGGGTCGTATCCGGCCACATTCAGGGGACTGTCTTGATCTCATTGGGGTCTTTGTTTAGCCGGCAGCCTGCTTCGTTGGTGGGGCTGGACATCAGTTCCTCCAGCGTCAAGCTGGTGGAACTCGGGCGCCAGGGCGATGGCCAGCTGGTGCTCGAGCGCTGCGCCATGGAACCCCTGGAGCGGGGGTGGATCACCGACGGCAATGTCGAGAAGTTCGACGAAGTGGCCGAGGCCGTGCGCCGCGTGGTCAAAAAGAGCGGCACGCGGACCAAGAACGTCGCCCTGGCCCTGCCGGCGTCGTCGGTCATCACGCGCAAGATCGTCCTGCCTGATGGCTTGTCGGAGCAGGAGCTCGAAGTCCAGGTCGAGTCAGAGGCCAATCAATACATCCTGTTTTCGCTCGATGAGGTGAGTCTGGATTTCTGCGTCATCGGCCCGAGCGCCAATTCGGCCGGCGACGTGGATGTGCTCATCGCGGCATCGCGCAAGGACAAGGTGCAGGACCGCCAGGGGCTGGCCGAGGCCGCCGGGCTCAAGCCGGTGGTGCTCGATGTCGAGTCCTACGCTTCGCGCCGGGCGGCCGCCCGGCTCATCGAGGCGCTGCCCGACGGCGGAGCGGACGCCATCGTGGGGTTGTTCGAAATCGGTGCCTACACCACCAGCATGCAGGTCATCCGCAACGAGGACGTGCTTTACGAGCGGGACCAGGCCTTCGGTGGCGCGCAACTCACGCAACTCATCGTTCGGCAGTACGGCTTCACGCCGGAGGAGGCGGAGAGCAAGAAGCGCAACGGCGACCTTCCGGACGATTTTTCCGACGTTGTTCTGCGCCCCTTCGTGGAGGGCATGGCCCAGGAAATCAGCCGCGCCCTGCAGTTCTTCTTCACCAGCACGCCGCACAACCGGGTGGACTACGTCATGCTCGCCGGTGGTTCGGCCACCCTTGGCGGGCTGACCGCCGCGGTCACGCAGCAGACGTCCTTCCCGTGCAGCGTGATCGACCCCTTCGGTGGCATGGTGGTCGGCGGCGGCGTGCGCGAGAACAAGCTGCGCCGCGAAGCCCCCTCCTACCTCACGGCGTGCGGACTGGCCATGCGGAGGTTTCTGAAGTGATTCTGATCAACCTCTTGCCCCATCGCGAAGCCGCGCGCAAGCTGCGGCGCGAGCACTTTTACGTCAGTCTGGCCGCGGCTGCGGTGGTCGGTCTGGCCATCGCGGGGCTCATCTACCTGTGGTACGACGCGCAGATCAGCGCCCAGCAGGCGCGCAACATTTTCCTCGTGTCGGAAAACCGTCGCCTGGACAACCAGATCAAGGACATCGCCAGCCTGCAGGATGAGATCGCCGCCCTGCGCGCGCCAGCAGGCCGTCGAAGGCCTTCAGGCCGACCGCAACCTGCCGGTGCATTTGCTCAACGAACTGGTTCGCATCCTTCCGGACGGCATGTACCTGACGGCCATCCGCCAACAAGGTCTGGTGGTGACCATCAACGGCGTGGCGCAGTCGAACGACCGGGTTTCCGAATTCCTCAAGAGCCTC
The DNA here is from genome assembly GCA_013693755.1 of Burkholderiaceae bacterium. GTDB lineage: Bacteria > Pseudomonadota > Gammaproteobacteria > Burkholderiales > Burkholderiaceae_C > Tibeticola. Next base: position 642,808 of record CP059256.1, on the reverse strand, counting down.
GGCAACGACAGCCCGTGGCTCACGCGGCCGGAACTGGTCGAGATCGTCGCATCCAACGTCGCGCTCACGCCGCGTGACCAGCGGCGTGTCTCGAACTTCACCTTGCGGGTCAACTTGCGGCGGGCCCCGGAAGCGGCGGCAGCGGCCTCGGCGGCACCAGCCTCGGCGCCAAAGCAGTAAAGAGGTCCATCATGGTGACTGTCGCAAAAACGAAGCCGTCGTGAGCTGGTCTGACCGGCTGGCTCGCCAATTCCGCAACCTGGATCCCAAGAACCCTGCCGAATGGCCGGGGCTGCCGCGCGCGCTGCTCTCCTTGGGCGTCATTGCCTTCGTCGTTGGCGCGCTGTGGTTTGCCTTGCTGGAAGACTCGAAGCTCCAGCTCGAGGCCGAGCAGGCGAAAGAAGTCAAGCTGCGCGATGAATACAAGAAAAAGCTCGCGCAGGCGGTGAACCTCGAGGCCCTGCGCAAGCAGCGTGAGCAGGTCCAGCAGTATGTGACGCAGCTCGAGAAGCAACTGCCGAGCAAGGCCGAAATGGATGCGCTGCTGTCTGACATCAACCAGGCCGGGGTCGGCCGCAGCTTGCAATTCCAGTTGTTCCGCCCCGGCCAGGTCGCGGTCCGGGAGTACTACGCCGAGTTGCCGATTGCCTTGCGGGTGACGGGGACCTTCCATGACATCGGTGCCTTCACGGCCGACGTGGCCAGTCTCTCGCGCATCGTCACGCTGAACAACCTGTCCATCACGCCCGCGCCTGGTGGCGTCCTGGTGCTCGACACGACGGCCAAGACCTTCCGCTACCTTGATCCGGAAGAGATCGCAGCGCAACGCAAGGCAGCAGCTCCCAAAGGAGGCAAGAAATGAGCGCGCGGTATTTGCTGGTGCTCGCGATGCTGCCTCTTGCATGGCTCGTGGGCTGTGCGGACCCGGGCCAGGAGGAACTCGAGCAGTGGATGCGCGAGCAGCGCAACATCACCAAGCCCAACGTGGCGCCTTTGCCCGAACCGAAGAAGTTCGTGCCCCAGCCGTATGCCCAAACAGGCGCGATCGAGCCCTTCAGCAACCAGCGGCTGCTGCAGGCGCTGCGACAGCAGTCGGGCTCGGCCACTGCCAATGCGGCGCTGGTCGCGCCTGAACTGAACCGTCGCAAGGAGCCGCTGGAGGCGATTCCGCTCGACGCGATGCGGATGGTCGGCAGCATCGACAAGGGCAACCAGCGCGTCGCGCTGCTGAAGGTCGACAACCTGATCTACCAGGTACGTCCCGGCAACTACATCGGGCAGAACTACGGACGGATCCAGAGGATCACGGAGACGGAGATCGTCCTGCGCGAAATCGTGCAGGACGCAACGGGAGAGTGGATGGAACGCCCCGCGACACTGCAATTGCAAGAGAGGTCCAAATGAACGACGGTCAAAGCCTGCGGTACGGGCATATGCGGCGAGCGCTCGCGGCGTTGGGGGTGATGTGCATGGCCCTGGCCGCGCATGCGCAGAACGCCATCGAGGCGGTTTCGAGCTCCATTCAGGGCGGGCAGGAGGTGATTCGTGTTGACCTCGCGCAGCCGCTGACGGCCGTCCCGACCGGATTCGCGATCCAGGCGCCCGCGCGCATCGCGCTCGATTTTCCGGGCGTATCCAATGGGATGGGTCGCAACGCCGTCGAGGTCAACCAGGGCAACCTGAAGACGGTCAACGTGGTGCAGGCCGGGNAGCGCACCCGCATGGTGCTGAACCTGAAGCAGCCCACGACTTACCGCGCCGAGATTCGGGGCAAGAGTCTCATGGTGGTTCTCGATCCTGTGGCTCCGGCGGCTCCGGCGGTCAAGACGGCGCAGGTGTTTGCGGAGGACCAGAACACCGACGTGTTGCCGATCAGGGACCTGGATTTCCGCCGTGGCGCGGACGGTGCGGGCCGGGTCGTGGTGGATCTTCCCAACAACCAGGTGGGCGTGGACATCAAGCAGCAGGGCCAGACCCTGGTCGTGGAGTTCCTGAAATCCTCCCTGCCTGAGNGGCTGCGCCGTCGCCTTGACGTCACTGATTTCGGCACGCCCATCCAGACCGTGACCACGTTCCAGAGTGGCGATCGCGTCCGCATGGTGGTCGAGCCCAAGGGGGCCTGGGAGCACTCGGCCTACCAGAGCGACAACCAGTTTGTCGTCGAGGTCNGGCCGCAGCGCTACGATCCGAACAAGCTCACCCAGGGGCAAGGGTTCAATGGCGAGAAACTGTCGCTCAACTTCCAGAGCATCGACGTGCGCTCGCTGTTGCAGGTCATCGCCGACTTCACCAACTTCAACATCGTCACGTCGGACTCGGTCAGTGGCGCCGTGACCTTGCGGTTGAAGGACGTGCCCTGGGATCAGGCGCTGGACATCATCCTGCGCGCCAAAGGGCTGGGCATGAAGAAGACCGGCAACGTCCTCTGGATCGCGCCAAAGGACGAACTGGCCGCGAAGGAGAAGCAGGAACTTGAGGCCAACGCAGCCATTCAGGGCCTTGAGCCGCTGCAGACCCAGTCGTTCCAGCTGAATTACACGAAGGCCGCGGAAATCGCCGCGAAGCTGACGGCGTCGACCGGCGCATCCGGCGCAAATGCGCGCATCCTCAGCCCGCGCGGCTCGGTGATTGCCGAACCGCGGACCAACCAGTTGTTCGTGTCCGACATCCCGAGCCGACTTGCTCAGGTGCAGGACATGATTAACAAGCTTGATGTGGCCGTGCGCCAGGTGCTGATCGAAGCGCGCATCGTCGAGGCGTCGGACACCTTCGGGCGGTCTCTGGGCGTCAAGCTCGGCGGCAGTGACCTGCGAGGGGTGCGCGGTGGGGACCCGGGTTATTCGGTGGGGAACAACAACCGGATTGCCCTCGGCGGCTCGTACGGTGCGATCTACGGAACGACGGGCCAGACCGGCACCGCGCTCGATTCGGCCAACACCACCTTCGTGAACCTGCCGGCCATTGGACAGAACGGCTACAACCCGTCGTCGTTTGCGGTTTCCCTGTTCAGCGCGGCGGCCAACCGTTTCCTCAACCTCGAAATCTCCGCGCTGGAAGCAGATGGCAAAGGGAAGGTCGTCTCCAGTCCTCGTGTGGTCACGGCCGACCAGACAAAGGCGCTAATTGAGCAGGGTACTGAGTACCCGTATCAGCAGGCCACGTCCAGTGGGGCGACAGCGGTGGCGTTTCGTCGTGCCACGCTAAAACTGGAAGTCACGCCACAGATCACGCCCGAAGGCAATATCATCTTGGACGTCGATGTGAACAAGGATAGCCGCGGTGAAACTACGGCCGCTGGAATTGCAATCAACACCAAACACATCAAGACGCAGGTGCTGGTGGAAAACGGTGGAACGGTCGTCATCGGCGGTATTTTCGAGCTCGACGAAACCGAAAGCGAGACCAAGGTGCCATTGCTTGGTGACATTCCTGCCGTGGGCAATCTGTTCAAAACACGCTCGCGCAGCGCCNAAAAACAGGAGATGCTGGTGTTCATCACCCCGAAAATGATCTCCGATCGCGCAGCCACCCGCTGAACGCACCGCTGCGCCCGCACCCCATTCGATTCAGGAGGATTCTCATGCGTGTCTTGTCTTTCCTGGCTGCCTTGATGATGGCGGCCGTTCTCAGCGCCTGTGGGGGCGGCGGAGGTTCCTCCGGATCGAACCCGCAGCAGCCCACGGTGTTGACCACGGCGCCGTCGGCGCTGCGCATGCCGCTGNGGGTCGTCCAGCAGTACCGGGTGTACGGCGGCGTTGCTCCCTACCAGGTGACGAGCAGTGACTCGCGCATCGTCAACGCCTCGATCAATGGCGAAGTGCTGCTGATCAATTCCGTTGGCCAGGGGACGGCGAACGTCCAGATTCGCGACCGCAACACCGGGGTGGTGACGGTGGCGGTGACGGTGGGCGACCCGCTCGCCTTGTCGCTGAGCTCGGTGACGTCGTATGTGGGCGACACGGTCAAGGCGATCATCACGGGCGGTACGCCGCCCTACCGGGTGTCGGTGCTGGACATCGCCCTCGACGCCACCATCAACGGCAACGAGCTGTCCTTGCTGCTCAAGGCGGTGGGTGGCCCGTTTGACGTGACGGTCATCGACGCGCTGAATCAGACGGCGAAGATGACGGTGGAGAAGATCATCGCGGGATCGCCGCAGTTCAACCTGGTCCCGGCGTCGGTGTCGGTGTCCGAGAACTCGCAGGCGCCGATCACGCTGACGGCCATCGGCGGCGTCGGTCCGCTGACGGTGCGCAGCTCCGATCCGACCTTGCTCCAGGCAACGGTCTCGGGCAACGTCATCACGCTCACGACGGGCTCCAAGGGCTTGCGCTGCGTGCCGGCCACGACGAGCGTGCTCATCGAGGTACAGGACACCCGCGGCGCGTTTGCCAACGCCACGGTCACGCTGGTTGACAACCCGCTGGGTTGCGGGCTGATCGTGTCCTCGAATGCCGTCACGGTCATCCAGGGCGAGAGCGTGAAGGTGAACCTCTCGGGCATGTCCGCCGGTGGCACCATCACCGTGCAGTCGCGCAACGTCGAGGCGACGCCGCTGAGCACGCCCTGGGCAACCGCCAGCTATGCCGACGGCGTGGTCACCATCACCGGTCTGTCGACGGCGGTGACGACCACCAGCGGTACCGCCACGGTCACGACTCTGGCTGATTCCGTCAACACCAAGATCACCGTGATCGACAGCGGCCCGCCGACGCAGAACGTCACCATCGACGCGACGGTGCTGCGCAAGGTGCCCTGACCGTGATCGCGCTGGTCGGTCTTCCCGGCTCCGGGAAGACCACCGTCGGGCGGATGCTGGCCAGGCGCCTTCAACTGCCATTCTCCGACGCGGATGCGCGGATCGAGCAGCAAATCGGCTGCTCGATCCGCGATTTTGCTGCCGAGGGGAGGCGCGTTTTCGCGACATCGAAGAGGAGGTGATCGACGAACTCAGCGCCTTGGGCGATGGCGTGCTGTCCACCGGCGGGGGCGGTGCTGCGAGCCGCGAACCGGCAGCGCCTGCGCAGCCGCTGCAAGGTGGTCTACCTGCACGCCCAGCCGGAAGACCTCGCCCGGCGTTTGCGCCGCGACACGCAGCGGCCGCTGCTGCAGGTGGACGATCCGCTCAAGCGTCTGCGCGAACTGCATGCCGTGCGCGACCCGCTCTACCGCGAGACCGCGCATTTCGTCATCGAAACCGGCCGCCCCTCGGTCGCCACCCTGGTGAACATGATCGTGATGCAGCTCGAGCTGGCGGCGCAGCAGCTTGCGGGCGCTCCGGACGAGGGCTATCGCGCCTGACGGCGCGGGCGTCTCATCCCGCGCTGTGCTGCGGTCGGCTGAGCGGTGGCGGTTGTGTGCATCGGCGGACGGCAGGGGCAACGCCTTCAGCCCGTGTGTAGACTCGCGGCATGGAAGTCGTGAGCACCCCCGCCACCGAACGCGTCGAGATCGATCTCGGCGAACGCAGCTATCCGATCCTGATTGGTGAGGGCTTGATCGATGATCCGGCAACGTTCGATGCCGTGCCGCGGTCGACCGATGCGCTGATCGTCACCAACACCACCGTCGGCCCCTTGTATGCGCACCGGCTCGCAGCCACGCTGGNNCGAAGCGCCACGCNNGCGGGTCACACGGTCACCCTGCCCGATGGCGAGGCCTTCAAGCACTGGCAGACGCTCAACCTGATCTTCGACGCCTTGCTCGAGCGGGGTTGCGACCGCAAGACGGTGCTGTACGCCCTCGGCGGCGGTGTGGTGGGTGACATGACTGGCTTTGCCGCGGCGTGCTACATGCGGGGCGTGCCCTTCGTCCAGGTGCCCACCACGCTGCTCGCGCAGGTCGATTCGTCCGTGGGCGGCAAGACGGGCATCAACCACCCGGCGGGCAAGAACATGATCGGCGCGTTCTACCAGCCGGGCCTCGTGGCCTGCGATCTCGACCCTGGCGACGCTGCCCCGCGTGAGCTCAGCGCCGGGCTCGCGGAAATCATCAAATATGGCCCGATCGCCGATGCCGCGTTTCTGGAATGGACCGAGGCGCACGTCGACGCACTGCGCGCGTTGGACCGCCGGGCGCTCGCCCACGCCGTGCGGCGCAGTTGCGAGATCAAGGCCGAAGTCGTCGGCCAGGACGAGCGCGAATCGGGCTTGCGCGCGATTCTCAACTTTGGCCACACCTTTGGCCACGCCATCGAGGCCGGCATGGGCTACGGCGAGTGGCTGCACGGTGAGGCGGTGGGTTGCGGCATGGTGATGGCGGCGCATCTGTCCCAGCGCCTCGGCTTGGTGGAGAGCGGCTTTGTGGACCGCCTCAGCCGTGTGGTCGAGCGGGCCGGGTTGCCGGTGCGCGCGCCGCGGCTGGATGCCACCGACAACGCGGGCCGTTACCTGGTTCTGATGCGGGTGGACAAGAAGGCCGAGGCGGGCGAAATTCGCTTCGTGCTGATCGACGGCGTCGGCCGCGCCGTGGTGCGCCCGGCGCCGGACGCCGTGGTGCGCGAAGTCATCGACGCCTGCACGGCCGGGTGAGCCGCGCNNATCGCGCCCCGACTGGCCATCTGGATACTCCTGAAATCATAGCGAAACATGACCATTTCGCGCTGGGGTATCGGCGAAATTCCTCAAATCCAGGCCCCCTATGCCTGCCACGCGGGCGCCAGCCGCGGCCGGCGCGTGCCCGAGCCGCCCGCGCCCACGCGCACCGCCTTCCAGCGCGACCGCGACCGCATCGTCCATTCGTCGGCGTTTCGCCGCCTGGTCTACAAGACCCAGGTGTTCCTCAACCACGAGGGCGACCTGTTTCGCACCCGGCTCACGCATTCGCTCGAGGTGGCGCAGCTCGCGCGCTCGGTGGCGCGCACGCTCGGCCTCAACGAGGACCTGGTCGAAGCCATTGCCCTGGCGCACGACCTCGGGCACACCNCCTTCGGCCACGCGGGCCAGGATGCGCTGCATGCCTGCATGAGCGCCGAGGGCGCCGACTGGGGCGGCTTCGAGCACAACCTGCAGAGCCTGCGGGTGGTCGACCACCTGGAGCACCGCTACCCCAGTNGGGACGGCCTGAACCTCAGCTTTGAGACGCGCGAGGGCATTCTCAAGCATTGCTCGCGCCGCAACGCCGAACGCCTCGAGCGCGACGAACCGCAGGGCGTCGCGCGCCGGTTTCTCGACGGCACCCAGCCCAGCCTCGAGGCGCAGCTGTGCAACCTCGCCGACGAAATCGCCTACAACGCGCACGACATTGACGACGGCGTGCGCTCGGGCCTCATCACGCTCGACCAGCTCCATGACGTGCCGCTGTTCGCCCGCCACCAGGCGGCGGTCCTGGCCGAGTTCCCGGGCCTGGACGCCCGACGGCTGCTCTATGAGACCATCCGCCGCATGTTGAGCGCGCAGGTCTACGACCTGATTGCCCACACGCGTGAGGCGATCACCGCCGCGGGCGTGGCCGACGTCGAGGCCGTGCGTCGCTCGCCGCCGCTGGTGCAGTTCGGCGCGGAACTGCGCGCGGACATCACCGTGCTCAAACGCTTTCTGTTCCAGCAGCTCTACCGCCACCCGCGGGTGGTCGAAACCACCGACCGGGCGCGGCGCATCGTGACCGATCTGTTCGCCGCCTACCTCGACGACCCCACGCAAATGGCCCCGCACTTCGCCGACCGCGCCCTGCGCGCCGGGGAGGGCGCCGCGTCGGCAGCGACCCGCTCGCGCGCGGTGGCCGATTACATCGCCGGCATGACCGACCGCTTTGCGGCGCGTGAGCACCAGCGCCTCACCGGCCAGCACCTGCTTGCCACCGCGCCGCTGGCCTGACCGCCTCAGCCACCCGTTCTGCCCCATGAGCCCAAGCCCCGAGGACGCCGACCTCGTCATCGCCGACACGCGCCGCTGGCTCGAGCGCGCCGTGATCGGCCTCAACCTCTGCCCATTTGCCAAGGCGGTGCACGTCAAGGGCCAGATCCACTACGCCGTGAGTTTCGAGACCGGCTGGCGCGAACTGCTCGAAGCAGTCGAGCGCGAACTGCTTACTCTCGCCGCGGCCGACCCGGAGGTCCGCGACACCACGCTGCTGATCGCGCCGCTTGCCGACGCCGATTTCTTGCTGTTCAACGACCTCGTCGGCGAAGCCGAACGGCGGCTGGTGCAACTCGGCCTCGAAGGCGTGCTGCAGATCGCGCCGTTTCACCCGCAGTTCCAGTTTGCCGGCACGACGCCCGGCGACATCACCAACGCCACCAACCGCGCGCCGTACCCGACGCTGCACCTCATCCGCGAGGCCAGCATCGACCGCGCCGTGGCGGCCTATCCGCACGCCGAGCGCATCTACGAGGCCAACATGGCCTTGCTCGAACGCCTGGGCCCGGCCGGCTGGGACGTGCTCGATGTGGGCGCACGCTGGCTTCCGCCCGATCAGCGCCGCGATTGACCCGCTGTGGCAAGCTCGCCCCATGAAACCCGAAACCACCNNAAGCGCCGCACCGAATCGCCGGCTGACGTCGCCAGCCAACTGGCGCTGCGCACCGGCCAGTCGGTGGAACTGCTCAAGGAACTCCACATCCTCACCCGCGAGGGCCGCCTCAACCAGGACTCGCGCCGCAAGCTCAAGCAGGTGCTGCACCTGGTGCAGTTCATCGAAAAGCTACTCGACGAACTGCCCCCGACGCCCGGCGGCCCAAGCCTCGCCGACCACGGCGCGGGCAAGTCCTACCTCGGCTTCGTGCTCTACGACCTGTGGTTTCGCCCACGGGGCGAGGGCTGGGTGTACGGCATCGAGACCCGCGCCGAGCTGGTGCAACGCTCGCGCGAGCTGGCCGCGCGGCTCGGCTTCGATCGCATGCAGTTTCTCAACCTCTCCGTGGCCGAATCGGCCGATTCCAGGCGCNTGCCAGCCCAGATCGACGTGGTCACCGCGCTGCACGCCTGTGATACGGCAACCGATGACGCCATCGCCTTCGGCCTGAAGAAACGCGCCCGTGCGATGGCGCTCGTGCCGTGTTGCCAGGCCGAGGTGGCCCGCGCCCTCAATGCATCGAAGGCGCTGAACCTCTCGCGCACGCCGCTGGCCGAGTTGTGGCGCCACCCGCTGCACACCCGCGAACTGGGCAGCCAGCTCACCAACGTGCTGCGCTGCCTGTATCTGGAGGCCAGCGGCTACCAGGTCACCGTGACCGAACTCGTCGGCTGGGAGCACAGCCTGAAGAACGAGCTGATCCTCGCCCGCTACACCGGCCAGCGCAAGCGCAGCGCAGCCGAACGCCTGCACGCCATCCTCGAGGAGTTCGGTCTGCAGGCCCTGGCCGCCACGCGCTTTGCCCTGCCGGGTGCGCGGCCAGAGGGTTCAGCGTCGTCTTAATAAACGTTCATCGTGCTGATCACCTTGCGCACGCCCTGCACCCGTTCGGCCATGGCCACGGCCAGGCGCGCGGCCTCGGGGCTCTTGGCGTTGCCGCTCAGGTACACGACCTGGTTCTCCACGTTGACCACCAGCGTCTCCACGCCCACCCGCGGGTCGGAGCCGAGGTAGCGGCGCACGCGCTCTGCGATGTCCTGGTCGTAGGCGACGGCGGGGGTGTAGGGCTTGATGTCCACGGGCGGTTGCTTGGGGGCTCGGGGTAGTACGGTGGGCGGTGGTAGCCCCGCCGCCGCAGGCGGTGAGGCCCGCCGTGGCGATCAGAAGCGCGCCGCCGAGGAGGCGCGTGCGCAGGCGCGAGGGGGTGGGGAGGGCGTCTTCATGGCGTGGCTCCTGGGTTGCGAGACGACGAAAGCGCCGCTGCGGCGGCTGGGTACAGTATGCCCCACCGCTGTTCCAAACGGACCTCCGATGGCCCGCCTGCCCCGACTCTCCGTGCCGAATTGCCCGCACCATGTGCTGCACCGTGGCAACAACGGCCAAGCCATTTTCCTGAACGACGCCGATCGCGCGCTGTTCCTGCGCCTGCTCGCGGATGCGGCGCTCGAAACCCGCGTCGCCCTGCATGCCTACGTGTTGTTGGACGATTCGTTTCGCCTGCTGCTCACCCCGGGCGACGAGGCAGCCCTGGCGCGGCTGATGCAGGCGCTGGGCCGTCGCTACGTGCGCGCCTTCAACCAGGCCCACGGCCGCAGCGGCACCTTGTGGGAGGGCGCTTTCGCTCGACGGTGGTCGAACCCAGCGAGGTCTTGCTCAACTGCATGGTGCACATGGACCTGGCGCCGGCGCGTGCGGGCCTGGCGGCCGACGCGGCGGCGTGGCCCTGGTCCAGCCACAGTGTCTATGCCGGGCAGCGGCAGAATGCCACGCTCACACCCCCGGCACTGTGGTGGACGCTGGGCAACACCCCGTTTGCCCGCGAGGCGGCCTATGCGCGGCGCGTCGCTGCCGGCTTGCCTGCGGCGGAGCAGGCTCACCTGGACCGCACCTGCGCGGCGGCTGGGCGCTGGGTGGGGCGGCATTCCTCGCAGGACTCGAACTTCAGGCCGGCCGGCGGGTGAAACCGGGCCGACCGGGGCGGCCACGCGGCTCGGCGAAGCCGATCGGGGCTGATTGGTCGGATAGCCAGCGTCAAATGGCGTATAAATGCTACGAATTTTGATGTGTCCCTATTTAATGAAAAGGATTCCGCGACAGCAAATTTTTAAGTATCTGACCCCATTTAAAAATTCTCGACCTCGCTGCGCTGCACTAAACTTCGGGGTTCGTCTTTCTTTCAGGAGTGCGCCATGACCACGGCAGCCGAACGCCACCACCTTCAGCAGCAGGGCCTGTATCTCCCGTCCGCCGAGCACGATGCCTGCGGCGTCGGTTTCGTGGCGCACATCAAGGGACAGAAGTCGCATGCCATCGTGTCCCAGGCGCTGAAGATCTTGGAGAACCTCGACCACCGCGGCGCCGTCGGCGCCGACAAGCTCATGGGTGACGGCGCGGGCATTCTGTTGCAGATCCCCGATGCGCTGTACCGCGAGGAAATGGCCGCCAAGGGCATCGCGCCCGATGGCAGCGTCGGCGTGACGCTGCCGCCGCCCGGCGAATACGGGGTGGGCATGATCTTCCTGCCCAAGGAACACGCCTCCCGCCTGGCCTGCGAGCAGGAACTCGAGCGCGCCATCCGCGCCGAAGGCCAGGTGCTGCTGGGCTGGCGCGACGTGCCGGTCAACCGTGACATGCCCATGTCGCCCACCGTGCGCGAGAAGGAGCCGGTGCTGCGCCAGGTGTTCATCGGCCGCGGCGACGACGTCATCGTGCAGGACGCGCTCGAGCGCAAGCTCTATGTGATCCGCAAGACGGCCAGCGCCGCCATCCAGCGCCTGGGCCTCAAGCACAGCAAAGAGTATTACGTGCCCAGCATGAGCAGCCGCACGGTGATCTACAAGGGCCTGCTGCTGGCCGATCAGGTGGGCACTTACTACGAAGACCTGCGCGACCCGCGCTGCGTCTCGGCCCTGGGCCTGGTGCACCAGCGCTTCTCGACCAACACCTTCCCCGAGTGGCCGCTGGCGCACCCGTACCGTTACGTGGCGCACAACGGTGAGATCAACACCGTGCGCGGCAACTACAACTGGATGAAGGCGCGCGAAGGCGTGATGTCCTCGCCCGTGCTGGGCGCGGACCTCAAGCTCTACCCGATCAGCTTCCCCGACCAGTCTGACACCGCCACCTTCGACAACTGCCTGGAACTGCTCACCATGGCCGGCTACCCCATCAGCCAGGCGGTGATGATGATGATCCCCGAGCCCTGGGAGCAGCACACCCTGATGGACGAGCGCCGCCGCGCGTTCTACGAATACCACGCCGCCATGATGGAACCCTGGGACGGCCCGGCGGCCATCGTGTTCACCGACGGCCGCCAGATCGGCGCCACGCTCGACCGCAACGGCCTGCGCCCGGCGCGCTACTGCGTGACCGACGACGACATGGTCATCATGGGCTCGGAAGCCGGCGTGCTGCCCGTGCCCGAGAGCAAGATCGTGCGCAAGTGGCGCCTGCAGCCGGGCAAGATGTTCCTCATCGACCTCGAGCAAGGTCGCATGATCGACGACGACGAGCTCAAGGCCACGCTGGCCAACAGCAAGCCCTACAAGCAGTGGATCGAGAACCTGCGCATCCGCCTCGACGACCTGCCCGCGCAGGTGCCCGCGGCCGAGCCGCCGGCCAGCGCCATCCCGCTGCTGGACCGCCAGCAGGCCTTCGGCACCACCCAGGAAGACCTGAAGTTCCTGCTCGCGCCCATGGCACAGGCCGGCGAGGAGGCCATCGGCTCCATGGGCAACGACAGCCCGCTGGCCGTGCTCAGCGACCGCAACAAGCCGCTCTACAACTACTTCAAGCAGCTGTTCGCGCAGGTGACCAACCCGCCGATCGACCCCATCCGCGAAGCCATCGTGATGTCGCTGGTGTCGTTCATCGGCCCCAAGCCCAACCTGCTCGACATCAACCAGGTCAACCCGCCCATGCGGCTGGAGGTGAGCCAGCCCGTGCTCGACTTCGCCGACATGGCCAAGCTGCGCGACATCGCGCGCCACACCCACGGCAAGTTCCGCTCCGAGGTGCTCGACATCACCTACCCGCTGGCCTGGGGGCATGAGGGCGTGGAGGCCAAGCTCGCCTCGCTGTGCGCGGCTGCGGTCGATGCCATCCGGGGCGGCAAGAACATCCTGATTCTCAGCGACCGCAGCGTCGCGCCGGGCCAGGTCGCCATTCCGGCGCTGCTGGCGCTCTCGGCCGTGCACCAGCATCTGGTGCGCGAGGGCCTGCGCACCAGCACCGGGCTGGTGGTGGAGACGGGCAGCGCCCGCGAAGTGCACCACTTCGGCGTGCTCGCGGGCTACGGCGCCGAAGCCGTCCACCCCTACCTCGCGCTGGAGACCATCGCCGCCATCCACAAGGATTTGCCGGGCGACCTCTCGGCCGAGAAAGCCATTGCCAACTACATCAAGGCGGTGGGCAAGGGCCTGTCCAAGATCATGTCGAAGATGGGCGTGTCCACCTACATGAGCTACTGCGGCGCCCAGCTGTTCGAGGCCATCGGCATCAACAGCGCCACCATCGACAAGTACTTCACCGGCACGGCCAGCCGTGTCGAGGGCATCGGCGTGTTCGAAATCGCCGAGGAGGCCATCCGCCAGCACAAGGCCGCCTTTGGCGACGACCCGCTGCTGGCGAACGCGCTCGACGTGGGCGGCGAATACGCCTGGCGCGTGCGCGGTGAGGAGCACATGTGGACGCCCGACGCCATCGCGCGCCTGCAGCACGCCACCCGCGCGGGCAACTTCCAGACCTACAAGGAATACGCGCAGATCATCAATGACCAGAACCGCCGCCACATGACGCTGCGCGGCCTGTTCGAGTTCAAGGTCGATCCGGCCAAGGCCATTCCGCTCGACGAGGTCGAGCCCGCCAGCGAGATCGTCAAGCGCTTCGCCACCGGCGCGATGTCGCTCGGCTCCATCTCCACCGAGGCGCACGCCACGCTGGCCATCGCGATGAACCGCATCGGGGGCAAGAGCAACACCGGCGAAGGCGGCGAAGACCCGGCGCGCTACCGCAACGAGCTCAAGGGCATCCCAATCCGCAAGGGCGAGTCGGTTGGTTCCATCATCGGGCCCGACAAGGTCGAGGTCGATCTGCCGCTGCAGGACGGCGACAGCCTGCGTTCGCGCATCAAGCAGGTGGCCTCGGGGCGCTTCGGCGTCACCGCCGAGTACCTCGCCAGCGCCGACCAGATCCAGATCAAGATGGCCCAGGGCGCCAAGCCCGGCGAAGGCGGCCAGCTGCCGGGCGCCAAGGTGTCCGAGTACATCGGCTTCCTGCGCTACTCGGTGCCCGGCGTGGGCCTGATCTCGCCGCCGCCGCACCACGACATCTACTCCATCGAAGACCTCGCGCAGCTCATCCACGACCTCAAGAACGTCGCGCCGCAGGCGAGCATCAGCGTCAAGCTGGTGTCGGAAACCGGCGTGGGCACCATCGCCGCGGGCGTGGCCAAGTGCAAGGCCGACCATGTGGTGATCGCCGGTCACGACGGCGGCACCGGCGCCTCGCCCTGGTCGTCCATCAAGCACGCGGGCAGCCCGTGGGAAATCGGCCTGGCCGAGACGCAGCAGACGCTGGTGCTCAACCGCCTGCGCGGCCGCATCCGCGTGCAGACCGACGGCCAGATGAAGACCGGCCGCGACGTGGTCATCGGCGCGCTGCTCGGCGCCGACGAGTTCGGCTTCGCCACTGCGCCGCTGGTCGTCGAAGGCTGCATCATGATGCGCAAGTGCCACCTCAACACCTGCCCGGTCGGCGTGGCCACGCAGGACCCGGTGCTGCGCAAGAAGTTCTCGGGCAAGCCCGAGCACGTGGTCAACTACTTCTTCTTCGTCGCCGAAGAGGCGCGGCAGATCATGGCGCAGCTCGGCATCCGCAAGTTCGACGAGCTGATCGGCCGCAGCGACCTGCTCGACATGCGCCAGGCGGTCGAACACTGGAAGGCCCGCGGCCTGGACTTCAGCCGCCTGCTGGCGCGCCCGGTGCTCAACGTCGAGGTGCCGCGCTTCCACTGCGAAAGCCAGGACCACGGCCTCGAGAAGTCGCTCGACAACGTTCTGATCGCCAAGAGCCGCGCCGCCATCGAGCGCGGCGAGAAGGTGCAGTTCATGGAGGTGGCGCGCAACGTCAACCGCTCGGTCGGCGCCATGCTTTCGGGCGCGCTGACCAAGGTGCACCCCGAGGGGCTGCCCGACGACACCATCCGCATCCAGCTCGAGGGCACGGGCGGCCAGTCCTTCGGCGCCTTCCTCGCGCCGGGCATCACGCTCTACCTCATCGGTGAAGCCAACGACTACACCGGCAAGGGCCTCTCCGGCGGGCGTGTGGTGGTGCGGCCGAGCCTGGATTTCCGCGGCGAAGCCACGCGCAACATCATCGTCGGCAACACCGCGCTCTACGGCGCCACCACCGGCGAGGCCTATTTCAGCGGCGTGGCCGGCGAGCGCTTCGCAGTGCGTCTGTCGGGCGCGACGGCAGTCGTTGAAGGCACGGGCGACCACGGCTGCGAATACATGACCGGCGGCACCGTGGCGGTGCTGGGCAAGACCGGGCGCAACTTCGCCGCGGGCATGAGCGGCGGGGTGGCCTACGTCTACGACGAAGACGGCATGTTCGCCAAGCGCTGCAACACCGCCATGGTCAGCCTGGAGAAGGTGCTCAGCGCGACCGAGCAGGAGGCCACCACCGACCGCGCCACCTGGCACCGCGGCCAGACCGACGAGGCGCAGCTGCGCAAGCTGCTCGAGGAACACCACCGCTGGACGGGCAGCCGCCGTGCGCGCGAACTGCTCGACACCTGGCCCGAGGCCCGCGCGAAGTTCGTCAAGGTCTTCCCCAACGAGTACAAACGGGCTCTGGCCGAGATTCACGCAAAAACAACAGGATGCCAGCGTGAAACCGCAGGGTGTTGCTACCAAAAAGAAGCAACCGCAGCCGCCCGCTGATCCGCCCTCCAGCACAGAAAGTTCACCATCATGGGAAAAGTCACCGGCTTCATGGAGTACCGCCGCATCGAGGAGGGCTACAGCAGCGTGCCCGAGCGGCTCAAGCACTACCGCGAATTCGTCATCGGCCTCGACGACGCGCAGGCCAAGGTGCAGGCCGCGCGCTGCATGGACTGCGGCACGCCGTTCTGCAACAACGGCTGCCCGGTTCACAACATCATCCCTGACTTCAACGACCTGGTGTACCGGGGCGACTGGAAGCAGGCCATCGAGGTGCTGCACAGCACCAACAACTTCNCCGAGTTCACCGGCCGCATCTGCCCCGCGCCCTGCGAGGCGGCGTGCACGCTCAACATCAATGACGACGCCGTCGGCATCAAGAGCATCGAGCACGCCATCATCGACCGCGCCTGGGCCGAGGGCTGGGTGCAGCCGCAGCCTGCGGCGCACAAGACCGGCAAGAAGGTCGCCATCGTCGGCTCCGGGCCTGCGGGGCTGGCCGCGGCCCAGCAGCTCGCGCGGGCGGGCCACGAGGTCACGGTGTTCGAGAAGAACGACCGCGTCGGCGGCCTGCTGCGCTACGGCATTCCCGACTTCAAACTGGAGAAATCGCACATCGACCGCCGAATGGAGCAGCTGGTCGCCGAGGGCGTGAAGTTCCGCACCGGCGTGCTCGTCGGCGCCTTGCCCGAGGGCAGCAAGGTCACCAACTTCTCCAGCGAGACTGTCACGCCCGAGCAACTCAACCGCGAGTTCGACGCCGTGCTGCTCACCGGTGGCTCCGAGCAGTCGCGCGACCTGCCCGTGCCCGGCCGCGACCTCGCCGGCATCCACTTCGCGATGGAGTTCCTGCCGCAGCAGAACAAGGTCAACGCGGGCGACAAGCTCAAGGGCCAGATCTCGGCCAAGGGCAAGCACGTCATCGTCATCGGCGGCGGCGACACCGGCAGCGACTGCGTGGGCACCAGCAACCGCCACGGCGCGGCCAGCGTCACCCAGTTCGAGGTCATGCCCCAGCCGCCGGAGCAGGAGNAACAAACCCTGGTCTGGCCCTACTGGCCGATCAAGCTGCGCACCAGCTCCAGCCACGAAGAGGGCTGCGAGCGCGAGTTCGCCATCTCCACCAAGGCCTTCCTCGGCGAGAAGGGGAAGGTTACCGGCCTGCAAACCGTGCGCGTGGAGATGAAGGACGGCAGGCTCGTGGAAATTCCCGGCACCGAAAAGGTCTGGCCGGCGGACCTCGTGCTGCTGGCCATGGGCTTCGTGCATCCGGTGAGCAGCGTGCTCGAAGCCTTCGGTGTGGAGCGCGATGCCCGCGGCAACGCCCGCGCCGGCACCGAGGACCACGGCGGCTACCTGACCAACGTGCCCGGGGTGTTTGCCGCGGGCGACATGCGCCGCGGCCAGTCGCTGGTGGTCTGGGCCATCCGCGAGGGCCGGCAGGCCGCTCGCGCTGTCGACGCCTACCTCATGGGCCACAGCGAACTGCCGCGCTGAAGCAAGGCTGAATCGGTCCCCGCGATGCCGCCCGCCGCCGGGATGCGCGGCGCGCGAGGGACGTGTTCAGCGTGACCCCAAGCGCCCCCAAACCCACCCGCCCTCGGGCGGGCTCAGGGTTTTCCTGAATCCCTTATGATCCGAAAGCCGGCCCTGTGTGTCGGCTTTCGCATTCATGAACCCCACGTCGTCCAGCGATGCCCTCGTCGAACTGCGCAACCTGAGCTTCGGCTACGGGGAGCGCTTCGTGCTCGACGGGATCTCCTTCACCATTCCGCGCGGCAAGGTCACCTCCCTGCTGGGCGTCACCGGTGGGGGCAAGACGACCACGCTGCGCCTCATCGGCGGCCAGCAGCGCGCGCAGAAAGGCGAACTGCTGTTCGACGGGCAGGACGTCACCCGCATGGACATCCCGCAGCTTTACGCCGCGCGCCGGCGCATGGGCATGCTGTTCCAGTTCGGTGCGTTGTTCACCGACCTCAACGTCTTCGACAACGTGGCGTTTCCGCTGCGTGAGCACACCGACCTGTCGGAGAGCCTGATCCGCGACATCGTGCTCATGAAGCTCGACGCCGTGGGCCTGCGCGGTGCGCGTCACCTCATGCCCTCGGAAATCTCCGGCGGCATGAACCGCCGCGTCGCGCTGGCGCGGGCCATCGCGCTCGACCCCGACCTCGTCATGTACGACGAACCCTTCTCCGGCCTGGACCCGATCGCGCTCGGCACCGCCGCGCGGCTGATCCGCCAGCTCAACGACACGCTGGGCATGACCAGCCTGCTCGTCTCCCACGAAATTCCGGAAACCTTCAGCGTCTCGGACAAGGTGGTCATCCTGGCCAACGGCCGCATCATTGCCGAAGGCACGCCCGACGAGGTGCGCCATTCCGACGACCCGCTGGTCAGGCAATTCGTCAACGGTCTGCCCGACGGCCCGGTGCGCTTTCATTACCCCGGCACCCCGATCGAGGCCGACTTCGCGCCCGCCGCCGGCCAGCGCAAGGAGCGCGTGCAATGAGCTGGTTCCGCCCCGCCGACGTCGGTTACGCCACGCGCCGTGTGCTTGCGGGCTNGGGGCGACGGCGCGCGCCTGCTGGGGCGTCTGGTGCTCATGCTCGGCGCCACGCTCAAGCGCTTCGGGCTGGTGCGCGACCAGGTGTTCTTCCTCGGCAACCAGTCGCTGGCCATCATCTCGGTTTCGGGCCTGTTCGTCGGCTTCGTGCTCGGCCTGCAGGGCTACAACACCTTGCAGCGCTACGGCTCTTCCGAGGCCGTGGGCCTGCTGGTGACGCTGTCGCTGGTGCGCGAACTCGGGCCGGTGCTCACCGCGCTGCTCTATGCCGGCCGCGCCGGAGCTTCGTTGACGGCCGAAATCGGCCTCATGCGCTCGGGCGAACAGATGTCGGCCATGGAGATGATGGCGGTCGATCCCGAGCAACGCATCCTCGCGCCGCGGTTCTGGGCCGGGGTGATTGCCATGCCCTTGCTCGCTGCGGTTTTCAGCGCGGTTGGCGTCATCGGCGGCTGGCTCGTGGCCGTGCCCATGATCGGCATCGACGCCGGCGCGTTCTGGAGTCAGATGCAGGGCGGCGTGGACGTCTGGAGCGACGTGGGCAACGGTGTCGTCAAGAGCTTCGTCTTTGGTGTGGCGGTGACTTTCATTGCCCTGCTGCAAGGGTACGAGGCGCAACCCACGCCCGAGGGCGTATCGCAGGCGACTACGCGTACCGTGGTCGTCGCCTCTCTGTCGGTGCTGGGGCTGGACGTGATCCTGACCCTGCTGATGTTCAGTCTTTGAGGAGGGCGGCATGGAACGCTCGAAAACGATGTCTGGGTCGGCCTGTTCGTGATGATCGGACTCGCCGCCATCCTGTTCCTGGCTCTGAAGGCCGCGAACCTGCTGAGCCTGAATTTCGAACCCGACTACCGTGTGAGTGCGAAGTTCGACAACATCGGCGGGCTCAAGCCCAAGGCGGCCGTCAAGAGCGCGGGCGTGGTGGTGGGCCGCGTCGAGAGCATCAGCTTCGACGACAAGACCTTCCAGGCCAAGGTCACGCTCGCCATGCAAAGCCGCTACAGTTTTCCCAAGGACAGCTCGCTGAAGATCCTCACCAGCGGGCTGCTGGGCGAGCAGTACATCGGCATCGACCCCGGCGCCTCTGACAAGGTGCTGGCCAACGGCGACACCATCACCTCCACGCAATCGGCGCTGGTGCTGGAGAACCTGATCGGCCAGATGCTCTTCAGCAAGGCGGCCGAGGGGGCAGCCCGGCACCCGATGCCGCGGGAGGCGCAAAGTGAGCGCGCAGTTCNNGCGGTCAAGGCCGGCGCGCGGCTCACGGCGTGGCGGCGCGGCTTCGGCGCGCTCGCCGTGCTGACCTCGGCGCTCGCCCTGGGCGGCTGCGCCACCGGCCCCACAGCCAACCCGGCGGATCCGCTGGAGCCGCTCAATCGCGGCATCTTCCAGTTCAACGAGACGGTCGACGCCGCCGTGGTCAAACCTGTCGCCGTGGCGTACAACGAGGTCACGCCGCGTCCCATCCGCACCGGCGTGAGCAACTTCTTCGCCAACCTCGGCGACGGCTGGTCCTTCGTCAACAACCTGTTGCAGGCCAAGCCCGCCGCAGCGATGGACAGTTTCTTTCGCTTCAACATCAACACGCTCTGGGGCCTGTTCGGCCTGATCGACATCGCCAGCGAAATGGGCATCGAGCGCCACCCCGAAGACTTCGGTCAGACGCTCGGGCGCTGGGGCGTGCCCTCGGGCCCGTACCTGGTGCTGCCGTTGTTCGGCCCCTCGACCGTGCGCGACGCCGCTGCGCGTTTCGGTGTGGACCGCCCGGCCGACCCGGTGCAGCACGTCGATCACATCCCCACGCGCAACAGCTTCACGGTGCTGGACCTGGTGGACCGGCGCGCGAGCCTGCTGCGCGCCGGCTCCCTGCTCGACGAGGCGGCCCTGGACAAGTACAGCTTCACCCGCGACGTCTACCTGCAAAAGCGCCGCAACGACGTTCACGATGGCTCGCCACCGTCCGAGGACGACGCGCCGAGTGCGNGAAGGGGCGCTGCGGCGGGTCGCTCGCCCTAGGCAGGCGAGGAATTTGTTGCAATCGGCCCCGCGCCGGGGTCGGCGCCGAGGGGCCTGGCCCGTTGATGGCCGTGGGGCAGGACTGCGCCCCGCCGCCCGTACAAGGAGAACGAAGATGAAACGACGCCACTTTTCGCAAGCCATCGCAGCTTTCGCCGTCGCGCTGCTGGGTCTGCAGGGCTTGCCCGCGCACGCCGCCGACGAGGCGCCCGATGCGTTCATCAAGCGCCTGTCGGTGGAGGTGCTCGACGCCATCAAGGCCGACAAGTCGCTGCAGAACGGCGACGTGTCGAAGATCATGACGCTGGTGGATGCCAAGATCATGCCCAACGTCGACTTCAAGCGCATGACCGCGTCGGCGGCCGGGCCGGCCTGGCGGCGCGCCACGCCCGAGCAGCAGCAACGCCTGCAGCAGGAGTTCAAGACCCTGCTGGTGCGCACCTATGCGGGCGCGCTCTCGCAGGTCAGCGACCAGGACATCGTGATGCGGCCGTTCCGCGCCTCGCCGCAGGACAGCGAGGTCGTGGTGCGCAGCGAAGTGCGCGGCGGCAAGGGCGACCCGATCCAGCTCGACTACCGGCTCGAGAAAACCNCCGGCGAGGGCGCGGGCTGGAAGATCTACGACCTCAACGTGATGGGTGTGTGGCTGGTCGACACCTACCGCGGCCAGTTCGCCCAGGAGATCAACGCCAAAGGCATCGACGGCCTGATCGCCGCCCTGGCCGAGCGCAACAAGGCCAACGCGCAGCGCAAGGGCTGAGTGCCAGCCCGTCTCACCGCCATGCTGAAACTCCCCGCCGAACTGACCCACCGCGAGGCCACGGCCTGCCTGGCCGCGCTCTCGGCGCAACTGGCTGCGCAGCCCGGCCCGGTGGTGGTCGATGCGGCCGAGTTGACGCGTTTCGACTCCTCGGCGCTGGCCGTGCTGCTCGAACTGCGCCGCCAGGCGCTGGCGCTCGATCGGCGGTTCGCCGTGCAGGGCCTGGTGCCCAAGCTGCGCCAGCTCGCCGGCGTGTACGGCGTCTCGGCGTTGCTGCCCGAGGCCGTCTGACGGCCCCCTTGCCGCCCGCGGATCCCGACGGGCCAGTGGCCCGCCCGGGCCGACATGCGCCCGGCCCGCTAAAATCGGCGGCTTCCATGCCCGCGATTTCGTTCCAGTCCGTCTCCAAAGTCTTTTCCGCGCCGCGCGGGGGCGCCTCCGCAGTGCACCAGGCGCTCGATGGCGTGAGTTTCGACATCGAGGAGGGCGAGTTCTTTGGCCTGCTCGGCCCCAACGGCGCGGGCAAGACCACGCTCATCAGCATCCTCGCCGGCTTGGTCCGGCCCAGCGCCGGACGGGTCAGCGTGCAGGGCTTCGACGTGCAGCGCGAGTTCGCCGAGGCGCGACGGCGGCTCGGTGTGGTGCCGCAGGAACTGGTGTACGACCCCTTCTTCAACGTGCGCGAGACCTTGCGCATCCAGTCTGGCTACTTCGGCGTGCAGGACAACGACGCCTGGATCGACGAACTGCTCGAAGGCCTGGGCCTGGCCGACAAGGCGCAGGCCAACATGCGCCAGCTCTCCGGCGGCATGAAGCGGCGCGTGCTGGTGGCCCAGGCGCTGGTGCACCGCCCGCCGNGTGATCGTGCTCGACGAACCGACCGCCGGCGTGGACGTGGAGCTGCGGCAGACCCTGTGGCAATTCGTGTCCCGGCTCAACCGCCAGGGACACACCGTGCTGCTCACCACCCATTACCTCGAAGAGGCCGAGGCNCTGTGCGGCCGCATCGCCATGCTCAAGCAAGGCCGGGTGATCGCCCTGGAGCGCACGTCGGCGCTGCTGCAGTCGGCGTCGAGCAACGTGCTGCGCTTCAAGATCGACGGCGACCTGCCGCCAGCGCTCGCTGCCCACGCCCGCGTGACCGGGCGCATCGTGCAGTTGCCCGTGCACGATGCCCTTGACGTGGAACGCCACCTCGCCACCGTGCGCGAGGCCGGCCTGCATGTGCAGGACATCGAGGTGCGCAAGGCCGACCTGGAGGATGTGTTCCTCGGCCTCATGGCAGGTGACGCCGCCGCGCGGGAGGCCGCATGACCGGCTGGCGCACCCTGTTCTACAAGGAAGTGCTGCGGTTCTGGAAGGTGAGCTTCCAGACCATTGCGGCGCCCGTGCTCACCGCCTTGCTGTACCTGATGATCTTCGGCCATGTGCTGGAGGACCATGTGAAGGTGTACGGGCAGTTCAGTTACACGGCCTTCCTCGTGCCTGGCCTGGTGATGATGAGCGTGCTGCAGAACGCGTTTGCCAACAGCTCGTCGAGCCTGATCCAGAGCAAGATCATGGGCAACCTGGTGTTCCTGCTGCTCACCCCGCTGTCGCACCGCGAGTGGTATGTGGCGTATGTGGCTGCGTCCACCCTGCGTGGTGTGGTGGTGGGGCTGGNNGGTCTATGCAGCGGGGCCTTGTTTGCGGTGCCGCCGCTGGTGGCGCCGCTGTGGGCGCTGGTGTTTGCCGTGCTGGGCGCGGCGCTGCTGGGCAGCCTCGGGCTGATTGCCGGCCTCTGGGCCGAGAAGTTCGACCAGATGGCGGCGTTCCAGAACTTCATCATCATGCCGATGACCTTCCTCTCCGGCGTGTTCTATTCCATCCATTCGCTGCCGCCGCTGTGGCAGCGGGTGAGCCACCTCAACCCGTTCTTCTACATGATCGACGGCTTCCGCTACGGCTTCTTCGGTGTGAGCGACGTCTCGCCGTGGTACAGCCTGGCGGTGGTGGGAGGCGCCTTCCTGTTCGTCGCCGCGCTGTGCCTGCACCTGCTGCGCATCGGCTACAAAATCCGCAACTGACATGAATCAACCCCTGACTCGCTGCGCTCGCCCTCCTCGGCGGGGAACGCCATTGCCTTCGGAACGGCTGTGTGGATCTGACATGACGGCCCAGGACATCGAGAAACTCATCGCCGCCGGCCTGCCGTGCGAGGTGTTGCGCGTCGAGGGCGACGGCCGCCACTGGAGCGCGCTGGTCGTTTCCGCCGCGTTCGAGGGCAAGCGCCCGATCGCACGCCACCAGATGGTGTACGCCACGCTGGGCGAGAAGATTCACAACGACGAGGTCCACGCCTTGTCCATCAAGGCGCACACCCCGGCGGAGTGGTCGGCGCAGGCGGGCCGCTGAGCATGGACAAGCTGCTCATTCGCGGTGGGCGCGCGCTGCACGGCGAACTCACCGTGTCGGGGGCGAAGAACGCCGCCCTGCCCGAGCTGTGCGCCGCGCTGCTCACGCCCGAGCCGGTGCAGCTGCACAACGTGCCGCGGCTGCAGGACGTGGCCACCATGCTCAAGCTCATCCGCAACATGGGGGTGCAGGCGCAAGCCGAGGGTGCGGATGCGGTCNGCATCGACGCGTCGGCGCTGAGCTCGCCCGAGGCGCCGTATGAGCTCGTCAAGACCATGCGGGCCTCGGTGCTGGTGCTCGGGCCGCTGCTGGCGCGCTTTGGCGAGGCCACCGTCTCGCTGCCGNGGNGGTGCGCCATCGGCTCGCGGCCGGTGGACCAGCACATCAAGGGGCTACAGGCCATGGGGGCTGACATTCGTGTCGAGCACGGCTACATGCTGGCCAGGTTGGCCGCGGGCCGGCAGCGGCTGATGGGCACGCGCATCGTCACCGACATGGTCACCGTCACCGGGACCGAGAACTTCCTCATGGCCGCCGCGCTGGCCGAAGGTGAAACGGTGCTGGAGAACGCCGCGCAGGAGCCCGAAGTGGTCGACCTGGCCGAGATGCTGATCGCCATGGGCGCGCGCATCGAGGGCCACGGCACCAGCCGGATTCGCATCGAAGGCGTGGAGCGGCTGCACGGCTGTGCGCACACCGTGGTGCCCGACCGCATCGAGGCGGGTACCTTCCTCTGCGCGGTGGCGGCCACCGGCGGCGATGTGGTGTTGCGCGGTGCGCGCGCCGACCATCTCGACGCGGTCATCGACAAGCTGCGCGACGCCGGCGCCGAGGTGCTGGCGGGCGAGGGTTTCATCCGTATCCGCGCTGCCGGACGGCTGACGGCGCAGAGCTTTCGCACCACCGAGTACCCGGGGTTTCCCACCGACATGCAGGCGCAGTTCATGGCGCTCAACTGCGTGGCGCGTGGCACGGCCAAGGTCACGGAGACGATCTTCGAAAACCGCTTCATGCATGTGAACGAGCTGGTGCGCCTGGGCGCGAACATCCAGATCGACGGCAAGGTGGCGGTGGTGGAGGGGNTGGAGCGGCTCTCCGGCGCCACCGTCATGGCCACCGACCTGCGCGCCTCGGCTAGCCTGGTCATTGCCGGCCTGGTCGCCGACGGGGAGACGCGGGTGGACCGCATCTACCACCTCGACCGCGGCTACGATCACATGGAAACCAAACTGCGCGGCCTGGGCGCGGACATCGAGCGCATCACCTCATGATCACACTGGCACTCTCCAAGGGGCGCATCTTCGACGAAACCCTGCCGCTGCTCGCACGCGCCGGCATCGAGGTGCTCGAGGACCCGGACACCTCGCGCAAGCTCATCCTGCCCACCAACCGCGCCGACGTGCGGGTGGTGCTGGTGCGCGCGACCGATGTGCCCACGTATGTCGAATACGGGNGGGCCGACCTCGGCGTGACCGGGCTCGACACCCTGCTCGAACACCGAGCGCAGTGGAGCAGCGCGGGGGCGGGTTCGGGCCTGTATCAGCCGCTCGACCTGGGCATTGCGCGCTGCCGCGTCAGCGTGGCGGTGCGCGCGGACTTCGACTATGCCGCTGCGGTGCGCCAGGGCTCGCGCCTGAAGGTGGCCACCAAGTACACGGCGATCGCCCGCGAGTTCTTCGCGGCCAAGGGCGTGCACGTGGACCTGATCAAGCTCTACGGCAGCATGGAACTGGCCCCGCTGACGGGCCTGGCCGATGCCATCGTCGACCTCGTCTCCACCGGCAACACGCTGAAAGCCAACGACCTGGTGGAGGTCGAGCGCATCATGGACATTTCCTCGCGACTGGTGGTGAACCAGGCCGCGCTCAAGCTCAAGCGTGAGGCGCTGCGGCCGCTGATCGACGCCTTCGCCCAGGCCACCGCGAACCAATCGGCGGAGCCGCGGCCATGAGCCGGCCGCCGCCGCGCCCGATCGCATTCGTGCTGGCGGCCACGCACCAAGGCACGCTCATCGTCAACCGCAACGACTACCGCCTGACCGAGCGCGGTGGCTACGGCGTGGGGTATCAGCTGCTGCAGACCTCGAGCTTCGACGCCGCCGAGGTGGATTTCGCGGTGCAACTGCTCGGTGGCCGGCGCAGCCATTTCGGCGATGGCGTGGTGGCGCTGGACTGCGGCGCCAACATCGGCGTGCACACGCTGGAGTGGGCGCGGGCGATGACCGGCTGGGGCCAGGTGATTGCGGTGGAGGCGCAGGAGCGGGTGTTCTACGCGCTGGCAGGCAACCTCGCGCTGAACAACTGCTTCAACGCCCGGGCGATCTGGGCCGCCGTGGGTGCGCAGCGCGGCGAGATCGGCGTGCCGGTGCCCGATTACGGCAGCCCGGCGAGCTTCGGCAGCCTGGAGTTGCGCAAGACGGCACGCACCGAGTTCATCGGCCAGGCCATCGATTACGACGAGGCGCGCCTGCAGGCCACGGCCATGATGGCCATCGACGACCTTGCGCTGCCGAGGCTGGACTTCCTCAAGATCGACATCGAGGGCATGGAACTCGAGGCCCTGGCCGGTGCGGAACAGACGCTTGCGCGCTGCCGCCCGGTGATGATGATCGAGAAGATCAAGACCGACGAGGCCGCCTTGCGCTCCGTGATCGATCGGCATGGCTACCGGGTGTTTCCGATGGGCATCAACCTGCTGGCGGTGCACGGCTCGGACCCTTGGCCGGCCAGATCCAGATCCGCCAGCCCTGAACACCGGCCGTCGCTGCACCGTCGCCTTGCGAATCCACGGTCAACCGCCAATGACGGACAATCGGGGCATTCCCGGATGACCCCAGCGGCGGCCTGCCGAAGCGCCGCACCGAATCCTTTTCAGCCATGGAATTGAACGCCTCTCCTGCACGCCTCTCCACCCTCGCGCCGACCTTCGAGGCGGATTTCGCTGCGCGGCTGCACTGGTCGGCCGAGACCGATGCCGCCATCGAGCAGCGCGTGGCCGACATCCTGGCTGACGTGCGCGAGCGGNGGNACGCGGCGGTGCTGGAGTACACCCGCCGCTTCGACGCGCTCGACGCCGCGTCGCTGCCGGCGCTGGAACTCACCCAGGACGAGCTGCGCGCCGCGTTCGAGGCGTTGCCCGCCGCCCAGCGCCACGCGCTGCAGGCCGCCGCCGACCGCGTGCGCCGCTACCACGAGGCGCAGAAGCGGGCCAGCGGCGAGAGCTGGACCTACCGCGACGAGGACGGCACCCTGCTGGGCCAGAAGGTCACGCCGCTGGACCGCGTGGGCATTTACGTGCCCGGCGGCAAGGCGGCCTACCCCAGCAGCGTGCTGATGAATGCCATTCCCGCGCATGTGGCCGGGGTGGGCGAGATCATCATGGTGGTGCCCACGCCGCGCGGCGAGAAGAACCCTCTGGTGCTCGCCGCCGCCCACGTGGCCGGCGTCACCCGCGGCTTCACCATCGGCGGTGCGCAGGCGGTGGCGGCGCTGGCCTATGGCACGGCCACCGTGCCCAAGGTGGACAAGATCACCGGCCCGGGCAATGCCTACGTGGCCAGCGCGAAGAAGCGGGTGTTCGGCCTGGTGGGCATCGACATGATCGCCGGCCCGAGCGAGATCCTGGTGCTGGCCGATGGCAGCACGCCGCCGGAATGGGTGGCGATGGATTTGTTCAGCCAGGCCGAGCACGACGAGCTCGCGCAAAGCATTCTGCTGTGCCCGGACGCCGCCTACATCGACGCGGTGCAGGCCGCCATCGACCGGCTGCTGCCCACCATGCCGCGCGCGGCCATCATCGCCAAGAGCCTGAGCGACCGCGGCGCGCTGATCCACACCCGCAGCATGGAANGAGCCTGCGCGATATCCAACCGCATCGCGCCCGAGCACCTCGAGGTGTCCAGCCGCGAGCCGCAGTGCTGGGAGCCGCTGCTCAGGCACGCCGGCGCGATCTTCCTGGGCGCCTACACCAGCGAAAGCCTGGGCGACTACTGCGCCGGCCCCAACCATGTGCTGCCCACCAGCGGCACCGCGCGATTCAGCTCGCCACTGNGGGTGTACGACTTCCAGAAGCGCAGCAGCCTGATCGAGGTGAGCGAGCGCGGCGCGCAGACGCTGGGCACGATTGCCGCCGAGCTGGCCTACGGCGAGGGCCTGCAGGCGCATGCGCGCGCCGCCGAGCTGCGCCTGGCCACCGTGCCGCCGATGCGGGGGCTGCATGAGCGCCACCNNGACGCCCGATCGCCCGAGGACTTCGCCCGCGCGGTGCTGCGCCAGGACGTGCAAAGCATGCACGCCTACGCGGTGCAGGATGCGCGCGGCCTCATCAAGCTCGACGCGATGGAGAACCCCTACCGCCTGAGCCCGGCGCTGCAGGCCGAGCTGGGCGCGCGGCTGGGCGCGGTGGAGATCAACCGCTACCCCGGCCCGCGCATTGAGGTGCTGCGCGAGGCGCTCGCGGCCTACGTGGGCATGCCGCGGCACGGCTATTCGCTGATGCTGGGCAACGGCTCGGACGAGCTGATCGCGCTGCTGGCCATGGCCTGCGACCGGCCCGGCGCGAGCATCCTCGCGCCCGAGCCCGGCTTCGTGATGTACGCCATGAGCGCCCGGCTGCAGGGCCTGGCCTACCACGGCGTGCCGCTGACGCCCGATTTCGAGCTTGACGAGGTGGCCATGACCGCGGCCATCGAGGCGCACCGCCCCGCCATCGTCTACCTGGCCTACCCCAACAACCCCACGGCCAATCTGTGGGACGACGCGGTCATCGAGCGCCTGATTGCGCTGCAGGCGCGCCTGGGCGGCCTGGTGGTGATGGACGAGGCCTACCAGCCGTTCTCCAGCCGCAGCTGGATCGACCGGCTGCGCGAACACCCGCACCGCTACCCCAATGTGCTGCTGATGCGCACCCTCTCCAAGTTCGGCCTCGCGGGCGTTCGGCTGGGCTACATGATCGGCCCGAGCGCGCTGATCCACGAGATCGACAAGCTGCGCCCGCCCTACAACGTGAGCGTGCTCAACGCTGAATGCGCGCTGTTCGCCATCGAACATGCCGACGTGTTCGCCGTGCAGGCGGCGGAGCTGCGCAGCCAGCGCGCCGCGCTGACCGAGCGGCTCGCGTCGCTGCCCGGTGTGCAGGTGTGGCCGAGCGAGGCCAACATGATCCTGCTGCGCGTGCCCGACGCGCACGCACTGTTCGCCGGCATGAAGGCGCGCGGGGTGCTGGTGAAGAACGTCTCGGCGCTGCACCCGCTGCTGGCCAACTGCCTGCGGCTCACCGTGGGCACGCCCGAGGAAAATGCGCAGATGCTGCAGGCGCTGCAGGCCGCGCTGACCGACCCGCAGGCCACCGCCTGAGGTGCAGAGCCGCTGACCCACCCCACGCCGACCGATTCCAGACCCACCGGGAACCCCGCCATGAACCGCACCGCCGAAGTCACCCGCCGCACGGCCGAGACCGAGATCACCGTCCGCATCGACCTCGATGGCACGGGCCGCGCCGAGCTCGCCACCGGCATCGGCTTCTTCGACCACATGCTCGACCAGATCGCGCGCCACGGCCTGATCGACCTGCACATCCAGGCCAAGGGCGATCTGCACATCGACGGCCACCACACCGTCGAGGACGTGGGCATCACCTTCGGTCAGGCGCTGGCCAAGGCCGTGGGCGACAAGCGCGGCATCCGGCGCTACGGCCATGCCTATGTGCCGCTGGACGAGGCGCTCTCGCGCGTGGTGATCGACTTCTCTGGCCGCCCCGGGCTGGTGGCGCACGTGCCCTTTACCAGCGGCATGATCGGCAGCTTCGACACCCAGCTCATGCACGAGTTCTTCCAGGGCTTCGTGAACCATGCCTTCGTCACGCTGCACATCGACAACCTGCGTGGCGCCAACGCCCACCACCAGGCCGAGACGGTGTTCAAGGCCTTCGGCCGGGCGCTGCGCGCGGCGCTGGAGCTCGATCCGCGCGCGCCCGGCGTGGTGCCCTCCACCAAGGGCTCGCTGTGAACGTTTTTTCAGACATTCTGGCCAGACCCCAGCGCCAAACGGTCATAGGGTGCTATGAATAAGAAAGCAAACACGGTGGCCGTGGTGGACTACGGCATGGGCAATCTGCGCTCGGTGGCGCAGGCGGTGCTGCATGCGGCGAGCGACACGGGTGTCAACGTCCTCATCACCGCCGATCCCGCGCAGGTGCGCGACGCCGGCCGCGTGGTGCTGCCCGGCCAGGGCGCCATGCCCGACTGCATGCGCGAGCTGCGCGAGAGCGGCCTGCTCGAGCCGGTGCTCGAAGCGGCCGAGAAGAAGCCCCTGTTCGGCGTGTGCGTGGGCATGCAGATGCTGCTCGAGCACAGCGCCGAGGGCCCCGCGGGCGTGGGCACGCCGGGGCTGGGCGTGATCGGCGGCGAGGTGGTGCGTTTCGACCTCGCCGGCCGCACCCAGGCCGACGGCAGCCGCTACAAGGTGCCGCAGATGGGCTGGAACCAGGTCTGGCAGACGGCGCCGCGCCACGCCTTGTGGGACGGTATTGCCGACGGCAGCTGGTTCTACTTCGTGCACAGCTTCTACGCGCGGCCGTCGGATGCGCGCCACAGCGCGGGCGAAGCCGACTACGGCGCGCGCTTTACCGCTGCGGTGGCGCGGGATAATATTTTTGCCACCCAGTTCCACCCTGAANAAAGTGCTGCCCAGGGCCTTGCGCTCTACCGCAATTTCCTGCACTGGAATCCCTGATTCCCTGCCGCCGATCCGTGCGCGCCGCATCTTCCGCGCGCCAGTCTGACACCACCATGCAACTCATTCCCGCCATCGACCTCAAGGACGGTCACTGCGTGCGCCTCAAGCAAGGCGACATGGACCAGGCCACCACCTTCGGCGAAGACCCGGCCGCCATGGCGCGCAAATGGGTCGACGAGGGCGCGCGCCGCCTGCACCTCGTGGACCTCAACGGCGCCTTCGCCGGCAAGCCCAAGAACCACGGCGCGGTCAAGGCCATCCTGGCCGAGGTGGGCGAGGACATTCCGGTGCAGCTCGGCGGTGGCATCCGCGACCTCGACACCATCGAGCAGTACATCGACGCCGGCCTGCGCTGGGTCATCATCGGCACGGCGGCGGTGAAGAACCCGGGCTTTCTGAAGGAGGCCTGCATCGCCTTTGGCGGCCACATCATCGTCGGACTCGACGCCAAGGACGGCAAGGTCGCCACCGACGGCTGGAGCAAGCTCACCGGCCACGAGGTGCTGGACCTGGCCCGGAAGTTCGAGGACTGGGGCGTCGAATCCATCATCTACACCGACATCGGCCGCGACGGCATGCTCACCGGCATCAACGTCGAGGCCACGGTGCGTCTGGCGCAGGGCCTGAGCATTCCGGTGATCGCCTCGGGCGGGCTCTCCAGCATGGCCGACGTGGAGGCGCTGTGCGCCGTGGNNAGGGCGAAGGCATCGAGGGCGTGATCTGCGGCCGCGCCATCTACACCGGCGCGCTCGACTTNNTGCCGCCGCGCAGGCCCGCGCCGACGCGCTCAACGGCCGCGGCTGAACCGGCAGCTTCTGAAGCCGCCACCCACCGGAGCTGCCATGCTGGCCAAACGCATCATTCCCTGCCTGGACGTGACCGGCGGGCGCGTCGTCAAGGGCGTGAACTTCGTCGAACTGCGTGACGCCGGCGACCCGGTGGAGATCGCCGCGCGCTACAACGACCAGGGCGCCGACGAACTCACCTTCCTCGACATCACCGCCACCAGCGACGGCCGCGACCTGATCCTGCCCATCATCGAGGCCGTGGCCTCGCAGGTGTTCATTCCGCTGACCGTCGGCGGTGGCGTGCGCACCGTGGACGACGTGCGCCGCCTGCTCAACGCCGGCGCCGACAAGACGAGCTTCAACTCCGCGGCCATCGCCAACCCGCAGGTCATTCGCGAGGCCTCGCAGAAGTACGGCTCGCAATGCATCGTCGTGGCCATCGACGCCAAGCGCCGCTTCGGCACCGACCTGCTCGACCGCGGCGAGGGCTGGGACGTCTACAGCCACGGCGGGCGCAAGAACACCGGGCTCGACGCCGTGGCCTGGGCGCGGCAGATGGCCGAGTACGGCGCGNGGGAAATCCTGCTCACCAGCATGGACCGCGACGGCACCAAGTCCGGCTTCGACCTCGAACTCACCCGCGCGGTGAGCGACGCGGTGGACGTGCCCGTCATCGCCTCCGGTGGCGTGGGCACGCTCGACGACCTGGCCGACGGCATCCAGAAGGGCCATGCCGACGCCGTGCTGGCCGCCAGCATCTTCCACTACGGCGAATACACCGTGGCCCAGGCCAAGGCGCGCATGGCCGAGCGCGGCATTCCCGTGCGGCAGTGAGCGCCTGCGGGAGCTTTTCGAAGGTTTTTGGCCCGAACCCCAGCGCCAACCGGTGAGGTTGTGCTCATAAATTTGAAGCAGCCGCTCATCCACGACAATGCCCCCATGAACTGGCTCGACGAAGTGAAATGGGATGCGCAAGGCCTGGTGCCGGTGATTGCGCAGGAGGCGTCCACCGGCGACGTGCTGATGTTCGCCTGGATGAACCGCGAGGCGCTGCAGAAAACCGCCGAACTCGGCCGCGCGGTGTACTTCAGCCGCTCGCGCAACAGGCTGTGGTTCAAGGGCGAGGAATCGGGCCATGTGCAGACGGTGCACGACATCCGGCTCGACTGCGACGGCGACGTGATTCTGCTCAAGGTCACGCAGACCGGGCACGAGCCCGGCATCGCCTGCCACACCGGCCGCCACAGTTGTTTTTCAACCGCTACGAGGACGGCGCCTGGAAGGTGGTGGAGCCCGTGCTCAGGACCCGGAGAGCATCTACCGATGAGCGCTGTACCCCACTGGCCCCCGGCGAGGTGTTCGAACGCCTGGCCGACGTGATCGAGAGCCGCCTGCCCGCGCGCGGCGGCGACCCGTCGTCGAGCTACGTCGCGCGGCTGCTGGCCAAGGGGCCGGACGCGTTCCTGAAGAAGGTCGGCGAAGAGGCCACCGAGGTCGTCATGGCCGCCAAGGACGCCGAGCACGGCGTGGGTGAGCGCGGGAAAATCGTCAACGAGGTGGCCGATCTGTGGTTTCACTGCATGATCGCGCTGGCCCACTTCGGCCTGCGCCCGGCCGACGTGGCCGCCGAACTGCAACGCCGCGAGGGCCTGAGCGGCCTCGAGGAAAAGCCTTGCGCAAGGCGCTCAACCGGGAAGGAGCGGGGGAATGAACGCATCGAACGACGACGACCAGCGCCTCGACAGCCTGCGCACCGTCAGCTGGATCAGCTACCTGCTGCACCTCATCGTCGCCGTGGCCGCCGTGCTGCCCGGCGCGCAGGTGAGTGTGGGCGTGCTGCTGATCGCCCTCATCATCGACCTGGTGAAGAAGGGCGACGCCGAGGGCACCTGGATGGCCTCGCACTTTCGCTGGCGCATCCGCACCGTGCTGTGGGTGGGGGCGCTCTATGTGCTCACCTTCCCGCTGTTCTTCCTGTTGTTGCTGCCCGGGCTCATCGCCTGGGGGCTGATTTCCATCTGGTTCCTCTATCGCATCGTGCTCGGCATGGTGCGCATGAACAAGGAACAACCCGTCGAGTGAACGCCGCCGCCATGACGCATCCGACCGACCACGACCCGGCCTGCATCTTCTGCAAGATCGTTGCCGGGCAGATTCCCTCGCGCAAGGTCTACGAGGACGACGAACTCCTCGCCTTCCACGACATCGCGCCTTGGGCGCCGGTGCATTTCCTGATGGTGCCCAAGCGCCACATCGCCTCCATGGCCCAGGTCACCGAGGCCGACCAGGGCTGGCTCGGCCGCATGATGACGCTGGCGCCCAGGCTCGCGCTCGAACAGGGCTGCCGGCCGTATCCCGAAGGCGGTTTCCGCATCGTGGTGAACACGGGTCTGGAGGGCGGGCAGGAAGTCCACCACCTGCACCTGCACGTCATGGGCGGCCCGCGGCCCTGGCTCAAGGGCTGATGCGTGCGGGCCGGGCGCCGGAAACGCCCGCCGCGCTCATGCCCCCGCCCGCCGCTTGAATTCCCACCGCGCGGCCCGCAGATCGGCAGCGGACTAGAATCAGCGCTCTTCATCAGGAGATTTCCATGGGTTCCTTTTCCATCTGGCACTGGCTGATCGTGCTGTTGATCGTGGTGATGGTGTTCGGCACGAAGAAGCTCAAGAACATCGGCTCCGACCTCGGCAGCGCCGTCAAGGGCTTCAAGGACGGCATGAAAGACGGCAGCAGCGCCGAGGACAAGCCGGCCGCGCCCGCGNGGCAGGTGACCAACACCGCCGCCTCCGAGAAGACGACCATCGACGTCGAAGCCAAGACCAAGTCCTGAGCCGCGTCCTGAGGCCCTGACCCGTCCCGCGCAACGCTCCCGTGCTCGACCTCGGCATCTCCAAAATGGCGCTCATCGGCGCCGTGGCCCTGATCGTCATCGGGCCCGAAAAGCTGCCGCGCGTGGCCCGCACGGTGGGCACCTTGCTCGGCAAGGCGCAGCGCTACGTGGCCGACGTCAAGGCCGAGGTCAACCGCTCCATGGAGCTCGACGAGCTCAAGAAGATGAAGGAGACGGTGGAGAACGCGGCGCGCGAAGTCGAGCAGACGGTGCACACCAGCGCCGCTGAGTTCGAGCAGCAGTGGAGCGAGGCCACCGCCGGCCTCAACCCCGACACGCCGGTGAGCTCCAGCGGCCTGGGCTGGGAGGCGCCGCCGCCCACCTACCGCCACCCGAAGAAGAACTGGCGCCTCAAGCGCGGGGCCACGCCGCAGTGGTACAAGGCCCGTGCCGGCGTGCGCACCCATGCGCAGTCGGGTGCCGCCCGCGTGGCCCGTTACCGTCCGAAGAAGTTCGACTGACCACCCCGCGCAGCGCCCACGGCTTCGGACCGCCCAGCGCCCCGCCTGCGTCCACACCCCATGTCCGACACCCCGAAACCCACGCCGGAAGACGAACTCGCCGGCACCGAGCAGCCCTTCGTGCAGCACCTCATGGAGCTGCGCGACCGCCTGATCAAGGCCATGCTCGCCATCGGCGTGGCCGTGGCGGCGCTGGCCATCTACCCCGGCCCCGGCCCCTTGTACGACTTGCTGGCCGCGCCGCTGGTGGCGCATCTGCCCAAGGGCGCGACGCTGATCGCCACCTCGGTCATCTCGCCCTTCATGGTGCCGCTCAAGATCATGCTGATGACGGGCTTTCTGCTCGCGCTGCCGGTGGTGCTCTACCAGATCTGGGCCTTCGTCGCGCCGGGTCTGTACTCGCACGAGAAGAAGCTGGTGCTGCCGCTGGTGATCTCGAGCACCGTGCTGTTCCTCATCGGCGTGGCGTTCTGCTACTTCTTCGTGTTCGGCCAGGTGTTCAAGTTCATCCAGAGCTTTGCGCCCAAGAGCATCACCGCCGCCCCCGACATCGAGGCCTACCTGAGCTTCGTGCTCACCATGTTCCTGGCCTTCGGCGTGGCCTTCGAGGTGCCGATCGCCGTGGTCGTGCTCGCGCGCCTGNGGGTGGTGAGCATCGACAAGCTCAAGGCCTTCCGCTCCTACTTCATCGTGCTGGCCTTCATCGTCGCAGCCATCGTCACCCCGCCGGACGTGGTCTCGCAGCTCGCGCTGGCCATTCCCATGATCCTGCTGTACGAGGCCGGCATCTGGGCCGCCAAGATCTTCATCAAGCACACCCAGGCGCCCGACGCGGACGCCGACACGGCCCAGTCCTGAGCCGTTTCAGGAAAAACAGGCTGTACCCCAGCGTCAACCGGTGAGGTTTCGCTCCTGAAAAAGGAGTGACCGGTTGCGGGCGCTCAGCGCGCCCGGGCACGTGCGCGGGGCCGCTCGCCGGGGGTGACGCGCAGCTCGAGCCGCTGGTCCTTGCGCTGCACGGTGAACGGCGTGCTCTCGCCCGGCAGGCCCCGCNNCACCGCGCTGAGCAAGGCGCTCACATTGCCCACGGGCTGGCCGGCCACTTCCAGAATCACGTCGCCGGGCCGGATGCCTGCCAGTGCCGCCGGGCCGTTCTGCAGCACGCCGGTGATGATCACGCCCTGGCCTGGCGCGATGCCGAAGGTCTCGGCCAGCTCCGGCGTGAGCTCGTTGGGTTCCACGCCGATCCAGCCGCGCGTGACCCGCCCATCGCGCACGATGCCCTCCATCACCGCGCGCGCCGTCGACACCGGAATGGCAAACCCGATGCCCATGCTGCCGCCCGAGCGCGAGTAGATCGCGGTGTTGATGCCCATGAGGTTGCCGTCCACGTCCACCAGCGCGCCGCCCGAGTTGCCCGGGTTGATCGCCGCATCGGTCTGGATGAAGTTCTCGAAGGTGTTGATGCCGAGCTGGTTGCGCCCGAGCGCGCTCACGATGCCGCTGGTCACCGTCTGCCCCACGCCGAAGGGGTTGCCGATGGCCAGCACATGGTCGCCCACCTGCAAGGCGTCAGAATTGCCCAGCACGATCACCGGCAGCCGGTCCAGCTCCACCTTGAGCACCGCCAGATCGCTGTCGGGGTCGGTGCCGATCACCTTCGCACGGGCGCGCCGGCTGTCGTTGAGCACCACCTCGATCTCGTCCGCGCCCTCGACCACATGGTTGTTGGTCAGGATGTAGCCCGCGGGGCTGACGATCACNCCGCTGCCCAGGCCGGCCTGCGGCTGGTCGTCGGGCTCGCCGAAGAAGAAGCGGAACCACGGGTCGTTCGCATGCGGATTGCGCGCCGCCGCCTTGCTGGTGATGATGCTCACCACCGCCGGCGCCGCCTTGCGCGCGGCATGGCGAAAGCTCCCGCCCGGCGCGGCGCTGCCCGCCGTCTGCGGCGCCTCGATCACCGCGATCGAACCGCCGGTGGCGCCGACGCGCAACCCCAGCCACTGCGGCAGNAGCGTGGCCACCACGAACCACACGCCCAAGGCCACCGTCACCGTCTGCGCGAAAACAAGCCAGAGTCGCTTCATGATTCCTTCTCGAGCGCCCGGCAGCGGGCGCTGGCCGCAAATTGTAGGCGGGCGCCTGCGCAGGGCAGGGCAGGGAGCCAGGCGCTCGGCCGTTGGCGGACAATCGGGCCATGAGCACCGAACCCCGCCCCTGCGCACCCGGCAGCGTCCACCGCGACACCTTGCTGCAGCGCTTCGACGCGCTGCTCGAGCCCGCGCGCTTTCGCGACTACGGCCCCAACGGCCTGCAGGTCGAAGGCCGCTCCACGGTGCGGCGCATCGTCTCCGGCGTCACCGCCAGCCGCGCCCTCATCGAAGCCGCCATCGCCAACGACGCCGACGCGATCTTCGTGCACCACGGCCTGTTCTGGCGCGGCCAGGACGGCCGCGTCACCGGCTGGCTGAAGCAGCGGCTGGCGCTTCTGCTGGGGCACGACATCAACCTCTACGCCTACCACCTGCCGCTGGACGCCCACCCCACCCTGGGCAACAACGCGCAGCTCGCGGCGCGCCTGGGCTGGGAGGCGCAGGCGCGCTTCGGCGAGCAGGAGCTGGGCTTTCTGGGCCGCTGGGCGGCCGACCGGGCGCCGATGAACGCCGCCGCGCTGGTGCGGCACATCGAATCCACGCTGAATCGGCCGTGCTCCAGCGTCATTGCGTCCGAAGATGCTATTGAAAAACTAGCATGGTGCAGCGGCGGCGCGCAGGGCTATTTCGAGGCCGCCATCGCCGCGGGCGCGCAGGTCTTTGTCACCGGCGAAATGTCGGAGCCGCAGGCCCATCTGGCGCGCGAATGCGGCGTGAGCTTCATCGCCTGCGGCCACCATGCCAGCGAGCGCTACGGCGCACCCGCGCTCGCCGCCGCGGTCGCGGCCGAGTTCGGCCTCGAGCACCGCTTCATCGACATCGACAACCCGGCCTGAAACCCCATGCCGACCGCAGCCCCTCATCCGGCCGAGCGCCCCATCGCGCTCACCCTGGGCGACGCCGCCGGCATCGGCNCCGAGATCATCGCCAAGGCCTACNGCCGCTGCCCCGAGGCGCTGGCCGGCTGCTTCGTCGCGGGCGACCTCGGCATCATGCGCCGCGCCGTGCGCTGCATCAGCGACGCCGCCGGCCCGACCCTGCCCGTCGTGCCCATCGAAGCGATCGGTGACCTGGCCGGGCTGCCGCCGCGGGTCATCNCGGTGCTGCAGATCGGAGACACCGCCCCGCCCATCGCCTGGGGCCGGGTGCAGGCCGAGGCCGGCGCACTGGCCGCGCGCTGCGTCGAATGGGCGGCCGACGCGGCGCTGCGCGGCGAGATCGCCGCCCTCGTCACCGCCCCGCTGCACAAGGAGGCCCTGGCCGCCGCCGGCGTGCCGTATCCCGGCCACACCGAACTGCTGCAGGCGCGCGCCGCCGCCCATGCCGGCTGCACCCTGGCCGACATGCCGGTGCGCATGATGCTGGCCAACGATGAATTGCGCGTGGTGCTGGTCAGCATCCACGTCGCGCTGCGCGAGGCCATCGAGGCCGTGCGTTTCGATGCCGTGCTGGAGACGCTGCGCATCAGCCACCGCGCGCTCGGGCGGCTGCTGGCCCGCGCGCCCCGGCTGGCGGTGGCCGGCCTCAACCCGCATGCGGGCGAGGGCGGCCTGTTCGGGCGCGAGGAGATCGACATCATCGCCCCGGCCATCGCCGCCGCTCAGGCCGAGGGCATCGCGGCCAGCGGTNCGCACCCGCCCGACACCGTGTTCATGAACGCGCGCACCGGCGCCTTCGACGCCGTCGTCGCCATGTACCACGACCAGGGTCTGATCCCGGTGAAATACCTCGGCGTGGACAAAGGCGTGAACGTCACGCTCGGCCTGCCGCTGGTGCGCACCAGCCCCGACCACGGCACCGCCTTCGACCTCGCCGGCACCGGCCGCGCCGATGCCGCCAGCTTCCTGGCGGCCGTGCGCATGGCGCGCGAGCTGACGTCGGCCGCGCCGGCGTGACTTATTTCCGCAGCGCGTCGCGGATTTCCGCAGCAGCACCACGTCTTCCGGCGGTGCAGCCGGCTCGGCCGGTGGCGCCGGGGGGCCTCGCGCTTGAGGCGGTTGACCTGCTTGACCATCATGAAGATCACGAAGGCCAGGATCAGGAAGTTCACCGCCACCGTGATGAAGCTGCCGTAGGCGAACACCGGCACGCCGGCTTTTTCAGCGCATCGAGCGTCATTGCCGTGCCCGGCGGCGCGCTGCCCAGCACCAGGAACAGGTTGGAGAAATCGAGCTTGCCCACGATGGCGCCCACCAGCGGCATGATCAGGTCGCCCACCATCGAGTCCACGATCTTGCCGAAGGCTCCGCCGATGATCACACCCACCGCCAGGTCCATCACATTGCCCTTGAGGGCGAACTCCTTGAATTCCGACACCATGCCCACGAATTGCTCCTTGCAGTAGAAACGCGTCCCAGTATGCACCGCCGCTGACCTGCGTCAAACCTGCCCGGCGCGGAGCCGGCAGCATGCGGGTTTGCGCGCAGGGTGCTCAGATACAATCCCGTGCTGACCGTGAATCCCCAAACTTCCCGCAGAGGAAACCCATGAGTGACACCCCTCTCGACAGCAGCAAGCGGACGTGGCTGATCGCAACCGGTTGTGCCGGCGCGGTCGGAACGGCTGCCGTTGCCGTTCCCTTCGTCAGCAGTTTCGAGCCCTCGGAGCGCGCCAAAGCCGCCGGTGCCGCCGTCGAGGCCGACATTTCCTCGCTCAAACCCGGGNAGAAGATGACCGTCGAGTGGCGCGGCAAACCCGTGTGGATCATGCGTCGCACCNCCGAGCAACTCGCCGAGCTGCCCAAGCTCGACCCGCAGCTCGCCGACCCGCAATCCAAGCGCGAGCAGCAACCGGCCTACTGCCAGAACGAAGTGCGCTCCATCAAGCCCGAAGTCTTCGTTGCCATCGGCATCTGCACCCACCTCGGCTGCTCGCCGGTGGACAAGTTCCAGACCGGCGCCCAACCCTCGCTGCCCGACGACTGGCAGGGCGGCTACTTCTGCCCCTGCCACGGCTCCACCTTCGACCTGGCCGGCCGCGTGTTCAAGAACAAACCGGCGCCGGACAACCTTGAAATCNCCNCGCACGTGTACCTCTCCGACAGCAAGCTGTTGATCGGTGAGGACAAGAAGGCCTGAGGAGACGGTTCATGGCAGCAGAATTCAAGGAGATCTCTCCGAACGCCTCCGCGGGCGAAAAGCTCATGAACTGGGTGGACAACCGGTTCCCGGCCACCAAGCTCTTCAAGGAGCACATGAGCGAGTACTACGCGCCGAAGAACTTCAACATCTGGTACATCTTCGGTTCGCTCTCGTTGCTGGTGCTGGTGCTGCAGATCGTCACCGGCATCTTCCTCGTGATGCACTACAAGCCGGACGCCGCGCTGGCCTTCGGCTCGGTCGAGTACATCATGCGCGACGTGCCCTGGGGCTGGCTCATCCGCTACATGCACTCCACCGGCGCCTCGGCATTCTTCATCGTGGTCTACCTGCACATGTTCCGCGGGTTGATCTACGGCAGCTACCGCAAACCGCGCGAACTCGTCTGGCTGTTCGGCTGCATGATCTTCCTTGCCCTCATGGCCGAGGCTTTCATGGGCTACCTGCTGCCCTGGGGGCAGATGTCGTACTGGGGTGCGCAGGTGATCGTCAACCTGTTCTCCGCCATCCCCTTCATCGGCCCGGACCTGTCGCTGTGGATCCGCGGCGACTACGTCGTCGGTGACGCGACGCTCAACCGCTTCTTCAGCTTCCACGTCATCGCCGTGCCGCTGGTGCTGCTGGGTCTGGTGGTCGCGCACATCATCGCGCTGCACGAAGTGGGTTCCAACAACCCCGACGGCGTCGAGATCAAGGCGCCCAACGCGCCCAAGGACGCCAACGGCCACCCGCTCGACGGCATCCCCTTCCATCCGTACTACTCCGTGCACGACATCCTCGGCGTCGGTGTGTTCCTGATGGCGTTCTCCGCGATCATCTTCTTCGCGCCCGAGTTCGGGNGTNACTTCCTCGAGTACAACAACTTCATCCCCGCGNACCCGTTCCAGACCCCTGCGCACATCGCGCCGGTCTGGTACTTCACGCCGTTCTACTCGATGCTGCGCGCCGTCACCACCGAGTTCGTCTACGTGCTCATGGCGTGTACCTTGCTGGCTGCGGGCGTGGCCGTCGTCAAGCTGCGCATGTCCAGTCTGTTCAAAGGCGTCATCGTCGCTGCCGCCGTGGTGGTCTGCGCGCTCCTGTCCGCTATCGATGCGAAGTTCTGGGGCGTGGTTGCGATGGGTGCCGGGGTGATCGTGCTCTTCTTCCTGCCCTGGCTCGACAACAACCCGGTCAAGTCCATCCGCTACCGCCCCGACTGGCACAAGTACCTCTACGCGGCCTTCGTCGTGAACTTCCTGGTGCTGGGCTACCTCGGCATGCTGCCGCCGTCGCCCATCGGCGGCCGGGTGTCGCAGTTCGGTACGCTGTTCTATTTCGCCTTCTTCCTGTTGNATGCCATGGTGGAGTCGTTGGGGAACGCCCAAGCCCGTGCCTGATCGCGTCGTCTACCACGCACATTGNATCGGGAGCGCNAGACCATGAAGAACATCAAAGCATTCGTCATCGCCCTGGTGGCCGCCTGCGGCCTGGTCGGCGGGGCATCGGCCTCTTCCGAAGGCGGCATTCCCTGGGACAAGGCCCCGGTCAACACCACCGACCTCGGTTCCCTGCAGAACGGCGCCAAGCTCTTCGTCAACTACTGCCTGAACTGCCACTCGGCGGCCTACATGCGCTACAACCGTCTGCGCGACATCGGCCTGACCGAGCAGCAGATCAAGGACAACCTCATGTTCACCACCGACAAGGTCGGTGACACCATGAAGGCCAACATCGACCCCAAGCAGGCCAAGGA
The DNA here is from genome assembly GCA_013693755.1 of Burkholderiaceae bacterium. Classification (GTDB taxonomy): domain Bacteria; phylum Pseudomonadota; class Gammaproteobacteria; order Burkholderiales; family Burkholderiaceae_C; genus Tibeticola. The sequence continues at coordinate 601,755 of CP059256.1, read as the reverse complement.
GTGGTTTGGCGCGGTGCCGCCGGACNTCACCGTCATCGCCCGCTCGCGCGCAGGCAGCAAAGGGTCGNGTGCGGACTACCTCTACACCTACATGCGCGACTTCTACGTCGACGACAGCCGCCAGACCGGTTGGAACAACCTGGCCTTCCCGAACGTCGGCATGCCGCACGTCCTCTGGGAACTGCAAGGCATGCGCAAGCCCATCTTCGCCAAGATGCAGGAACACGGCCACGAGGTCGAGGTGTTCAAGGGCTGGGAGCAGCTCACGCCCGGCACGATGACGAATCAGGAATACGATCGCAACGTCGCGGACCTGGTGAACTACCTGCAATGGATGGGTGAGCCCGCGCAGAACACGCGCGTTCGCATCGGCGTGTGGGTGCTGTTGTTCCTTGCGGTCTTCACCTTCTTCGCGTGGCGGCTCAATGCGGCCTACTGGAAAGACGTGAAGTAAGCTCGCGAATGTCCCATCTCCGGCGGTGCCTGGTGGCCCGCCGGAACCCCAAGTGGAATGTACCGAACGGGTCGTTCGGTGGCATGCCACTCTTTCGATTTTCAGGAGACTGCCTCATGATGGTTTTGTATTCGGGTACGACCTGCCCGTTCTCGCACCGCTGCCGATTCGTTCTGTTCGAGAAGGGCATGGATTTCGAGATCCGCGACGTCGATCTCTACAACAAGCCCGAAGACATTAACGTGATGAACCCCTACGGGCAGGTGCCGATCCTCGTCGAGCGCGACCTGATCCTGTACGAATCCAACATCATCAACGAGTACATCGACGAGCGCTTCNCCCACCCGCAGCTCATGCCCGGTGACCCCGTCGACCGGGCCCGCGTGCGCCTGTTCCTGCTCAATTTCGAGAAGGAGCTGTTCGTCCACGTCTCCACGCTGGAAAACCGGGCGAGCAAGGGCAACGAGAAGGCGCTCGAGAAGGCGCGCGGCCACATCCGCGACCGGCTCACGCAACTCGCCCCGGTGTTCCTGAAGAACAAGTACATGCTCGGCGAGGGTTTCTCCATGCTCGACGTGGCCATCGCGCCGCTGCTCTGGCGCCTGGACTATTACGGCATCGAACTGAGCAAGAACGCCGCGCCGCTGCTCAAGTACGCCGAGCGCATCTTCTCCCGTCCGGCCTATATCGAGGCGCTGACGCCCTCGGAAAAGGTCATGCGCAAGTAAGACTTGCAACGCCGTACCGCATGAACGCGCTCGACATCTCCACCGTGCGTCCGTACCTCATCCGGGCGCTGTACGAATGGTGCACCGACAACGGCTACACGCCGCATCTCGTCGTCAGCGTCGACGCGTCGGTGCGGGTGCCGCGGGAATATGTCAAGGACGGTGAAATCGTGCTCAACATCGGCCCCGATGCCACCGGCGCGCTGCGACTGGGCAACGAGGACATCGAGTTCAAGGCGCGGTTCTCGGGCGTCGTGCGTGACATCCGCATTCCGGTGGGCCGCGTGCTCGCCATCTTCGCGCGGGAGAACGGGCAGGGCATGGGATTCCCGGTTGTCGAAGCAGATGAGGAATTCGCTGAGGGATCCGAGGACCAACCGCCGCGGCCAGACGGCCCGGTGGTCCAGTTGGTCACGCCGACCGTGACGGACGACGGCGAGGGAGCCGAGCCACCCCCGAGCCGCCCGCGGCGCCCAGCGGGGCACGGCCATCCTTGCGGCGCATCAAGTAGGCGATGGGCGCTGTGATGTGGCCGTCGAAGCTCTGGGGATAGAATCCAGCCGGTGCGCCGATTTAGCTCAGTTGGTAGAGCAACCGCCTTGTAAACGGTAGGTCGTCCGTTCGATTCGGACAATCGGCACCACGGCGTCGGGCAATGCTCAAGGCGCCGATTTGGCAAGCACCTTGATCTGAATGGTCATCTCACCCCAGCCGCGCTCGCCAGGCGCAAGCGCATCAGGGGCAGCAGTTGGCGCAATTTTGCTGCCGAGCCGGCACCCTGCACCAGCAGGCACCAGGTCTCGCCTTCAATGGGGCCAGCCTGGACGGTGGCTCGCATGGCCGGCGGAATCAGCGGGAGCACGGCCTGAAGCCGTTCACCCGACTCGCGGCAGAGTTCGGCGAGCCGCCCCAGGGTTGGCGATGCGTGCACCGCCTCGTGCAGCGTGATGGCGTGATGGTGGCGAACGGCGGACAAGGTGGGAATGCTGGGTTGTCGAAGGAGCAGGCGAAGTGCAATTGATTATCACGGATCCCCGGCTCGCGCGAACCCGCGTGGTGGAGCTCTCGGCGGCCCGATTGGGTGTGATCGCGCTGTTCGCGCTCGCGGTGTTGATCGCCGCGGCCGCCCTGCTGCATCTGGGCGTCTCGGCAGCCGCACGGCACGGCTGGTCCNTGGGCGGTGGCCTGGGTTGGTGAGGGGCTGAGGGCGAGCCCGCCGCGCGCGAGCGCTTTCTGCGCGAAAACCTCGATCTCATGGCGCGCAAGCTCGGCGAACTCGAAGCACGGATCACGCAGCTCGATGCGCTGGGCGAACGGGTTTCGGGCCTCGCAGGCGTTCATCGCCCCGACCTGAAGGCGCCGCCCGGTCGCGGCGGGGTGTTGATCCCCGGGCCTTCCCTGACCCTGTCCCAGTTGCAGGACACGCTCGACCACCTGGAAGCCGGCAGCGCCGAGCGCCTCGATCTGTTCACGGTGATCGAGTCGCGGCTGATGGAGCAGCGCCTGCGCAGCGCCATGATTCCCACGGCGCCGCCGGTGCATGACGTGGAGCTGGGCTCGCGCTTCGGCTGGCGCATCGACCCCTTCACCGGGCGCAGCGCGTTGCACACCGGCGTCGACTTCTCCGCGTCGCCGGGCACGCCGATTCTGGCCGCGGCGGGCGGTGTGGTCGTGGCGCAGGAGTATCACCCGGAGTACGGCAACATGATCGAGATTGATCACGGCAACCAGCTCGTGAGCCGCTACGCCCATGCCTCGCGCGTGTTCGTGCACAAGGGGGACATGGTGCGCCGTGGGCAGAAGATTGCGGAGGTCGGCTCGACGGGTCGATCCACCGGGCCGCACCTGCATTTCGAGGTGCTGGTGCAAGGGNTGCCGCAGGACCCCATGCCGTTTCTCTCCGCAGGCGCCGGGCTCGCCAAGGGCGCCGTGGCGCAGGCTGCGGCCGCCGCACCGGCTCCGCCCCGCAACAGGTGGCGCGCTAAAATCGAAAAGTTTCGGGGCTGGCGGTCGCACGCGGGCTCCTCCAGGGTGGCTGATCGCCAGCGGCCCTGCCGTTCAATTCATCGAGGAATCGGGCGTCTCGTCGCACCACCGGGCGGGGCGAACCCTCACGCANTGGCTACCAATCTCCTGACCAAAATCTTCGGCAGTCGCAACGACCGCCTGCTCAAGCAATACCGCAAGACGGTCGAGCGCATCAACGCCATGGAACCGTCGTTCGCGCAGTTGACGGACGAGCAGCTGCGCGCGAAGACGGAGGAGTTCAAGGCGCGCGTGGCCTCGGGAACCTCCCTCGACGACATCCTGCCCGAGGCGTTTGCCGTCGTTCGCGAGGGTTCCAAGCGCGTCATGAAGATGCGCCACTTCGACGTCCAGATGCTGGGCGCAATGGCCCTGCACCACGGCAAGATCGCCGAGATGCGCACCGGCGAGGGCAAGACGCTCACCGCAACTCTGGCGGTTTACCTCAATGCGCTGGCGGGGCGCGGGGTCCACGTGGTCACGGTCAACGACTATCTGGCCAACCGCGATGCGCAGTGGATGGGGCGGCTCTACAACTTTCTCGGCCTCAGCGTCGGCGTGAACCTGCCGCACCTCTCGCGCGAGCAGAAGCAGGCCGCGTACGCGAGCGACATCACCTACGGCACGAACAACGAGTTCGGCTTCGACTATCTGCGCGACAACATGGTCTACGAGTCGGCCGACCGTGTGCAGCGCGCCCTCAACTACGCCATCGTCGACGAGGTGGACTCCATCCTCATCGACGAAGCCCGTACGCCGCTCATCATCAGCGGGCAGGCCGAAGATCACACGGCCTTGTATGTGTCGATGAACCGCATCGTGCCTTTCCTGGAGCGGCAGGAAGGCGAGGCCGACCCGCGCACCGGCGAGGGCGTGACCAAGCCGGGTGACTTCACGGTGGATGAGAAGTCGCACCAGGTCTACCTGACCGAGCGCGGCCATGAGAACGCCGAACGTCTGCTGGCCGAGCATGGGCTGATCGCCCCCGGGGCGAGCCTCTACGACCCGGCCAACATCACCCTCATGCACCACCTGTATGCGGCCTTGCGGGCGCATCACCTCTACCACCGCGACCAGCATTACGTGGTGCAGGAGNGGNAGATCGTCATCGTCGATGAGTTCACCGGCCGCCTCATGACCGGGCGGCGCTGGAGCGATGGTCTGCACCAGGCCGTTGAGGCGAAGGAGGGCGTGGCCATCCAGGCGGAGAACCAGACGCTCGCCTCCATCACGTTTCAGAACTACTTCCGCCTCTACGCCAAGCTGGCGGGCATGACCGGAACGGCCGACACCGAGGCCTATGAGTTCCAGGAGATCTACGGCCTGGAAACCGTGGTCATCCCGCCCAACCGCCCGAGCCGCCGCGATGACCAGCTCGACCGCGTCTACAAGACGGCCAAGGAGAAATACGACGCTGCCATCGCCGACATCCGGGAGTGCCACGAGCGCGGCCAGCCGGTGCTCGTGGGCACGACCTCGATCGAGAACTCGNAACTCATCTCCGGCCTGCTCACCCAGGCCAAGCTGCCGCACCAGGTGCTCAACGCCAAGCAGCATGCGCGCGAGGCCGACATCGTCGCCCAGGCCGGCCGGCCCGGCATGATCACCATTGCCACGAACATGGCCGGTCGCGGAACCGACATCGTGCTCGGCGGCAACATCGAGAAGCTCGTGGAGGCCATCGAGGCCGACCCGAACCTCGATGAAGCGACCCGCAAGGCCCAGATCGAGCAGCTGCGCGCGCAGTGGCAGAAGGACCACGAATTCGTCAAGTCGCTCGGCGGCCTGCGCATCATCGCCACCGAGCGGCACGAGTCCCGCCGCATCGACAACCAGCTGCGCGGCCGCTCCGGCCGGCAGGGCGATCCGGGTTCGTCGCGCTTCTACCTCAGCCTTGATGACCCCTTGATGCGCATCTTCGCGGGTGACCGCGTGCGCGCCATCATGGACCGGCTCAAGATGCCCGAGGGCGAGGCCATCGAGGCGGGCATCGTCACGCGCAGCATCGAGAGTGCGCAGCGCAAGGTGGAGGCGCGCAACTTCGACATCCGCAAGCAGTTGCTGGAGTACGACGACGTCTCCAACGACCAGCGCAAGGTCATCTACCAGCAGCGCAACGACATCCTCGATGCGGCCGACCTCTCGGCGCAGATCGCCGCGCTGCGCGAGGGCTGTTTCACCGACCTCGTTCGCCAGTACGTGCCTGCCGAGTCGGTGGAGGAGCAGTGGGACATCGATGGCCTGCAGAAGGTGCTGGCCGAGGAATGGCAGCTCGACATTCCGCTGCGCGAGCGGGTGGAGGCGGCCTCGGCCATCACGGACGACGAGATCGTCGAGATGGTGGTGGCGGCCGCCCACGCGGCCTTCGATGCCAAGGCGGCGCAGATCGGGCCGGACAACTTCCTGCCCTTCCAGCGCGTGGTGCTGCTGCAAAGCATCGACACCCACTGGCGTGAGCACCTGAGTGCGCTCGACTACCTGCGCCAGGGCATTCACCTGCGCGGCTATGCACAGAAGCAGCCCAAGCAGGAATACAAGCGCGAAGCCTTCGAGTTGTTCGGCCAGTTGCTCGACGCGGTGAAGAACGATGTCACCAAGGTGCTGATGACCGTGCGGGTGCAGTCGGGCGACCAGATCGAGCAGGCCGCCGAGGCCATGGAGCAGCGCGCCGAGCACATCGCCAACGTCACGTACACGGCGCCCACCGAAACCGGCGAGGTCGAGGTCGTGGTCGACGCCCAGACGCAGACCCCGCCCACGCGCGTGGCCGCCGTGCCGCGGGTGGGCCGCAACGATCCCTGCCCCTGCGGCAGTGGCAAGAAGTACAAGAACTGCCACGGCAAGCTCGCCTGAGTGCGGCGCGCCGGCGGCCAAACGCGAAAGCCCAACCCATCCGTCAGGAGAAGCCCATGCCCGTGAATCTGTCCGCGCCGGACCCGGCGCAATTGCGGCCGGTGGCCGGTGTGCGCATCGGCGTGGCCGAAGCGGGCATCCGCAAGGCCAACCGCAAGGACCTGACCGTGTTCCTGCTCGACGAGGGTGCGAGCGTGGCCGGCGTGTTCACCCGCAACCGTTTCTGCGCCGCGCCAGTGCAGGTGTGCCGCGAGCATCTGGCGCGCGGGGCGGGCATCCGCGCGATGGTCATCAACACCGGCAATGCCAACGCCGGCACCGGGGCCGAGGGCCTGGTGCGCGCACGGGCCACCTGCATTGCAGCGGCGCGCCAGCTGGGGCTCTCGCCCGAGCAGGTGCTGCCGTTTTCCACCGGGGTGATCATGGAGCCGCTGCCGCTCGAGCGCATCGAGGCCGGCCTTCCCGCCGCGCTGGCGGACGCGCGCATCGACCACTGGGCGCGCGCGGCCGAGGCCATCATGACGACCGACACTGTGCCCAAGGCGGCCAGCCGGCGCATCCTCATCGACGGCGTGCCGGTGACGGTGACCGGCATCAGCAAGGGCGCGGGCATGATCCGGCCCAACATGGCGACCATGCTGGGCTTCGTCGCCACGGACGCCGCGATCGCCCCGGAACTGCTGCCCGCGCTGGTCCGGCAACTGGCCGATGCCTCGTTCAACAGCATCACCATCGACGGCGACACGTCGACCAACGATTCCTTCGTGCTCATCGCCACCCACCAGGCGGCCCATGCGCGCATCGACACGCTCGATTCGGCCGCCGGCCGGCAACTGGTGGCAGCGCTCACCGAGGTGGCCCGCGAACTGGCGCAGGCCATCGTGCGTGACGGCGAGGGCGCGACGAAGTTCATCACTCTGCGCATCGAGGGCGGTGCCGACGAGGACGAATGCCGCCGGGTGGGCTATGCGATCGCCCATTCGCCGCTGGTGAAGACGGCGTTCTTCGCCAGCGACCCGAACCTCGGCCGCATCCTGGCGGCGGTGGGCTATGCCGGCATCGACGATCTGGACCAGACCCTGATCGACCTGCACCTCGACGACGTGCACGTGGCCACGCAGGGTGGCCGCCATCCGGCCTACCGTGAGGAGGACGGACAGCGGGTGATGAAGCAGGCCGAGATCACGGTGCGCGTCGGCCTGGGCCGGGGCAATGCAGCCGCCACGCTGTGGACCTGCGACCTGAGCCACGACTACGTCAGCATCAACGCCGACTACCGGTCCTGAACCCCGGACGTTTCCGCCTGCTGCCATGAATGAACATTTCGAGCGCCTGTTGCAGCGCGCCGAGGCGCTGATCGCCCGCATCGAATCCGTGCTGCCGCAGCCGCTGACGGCGCCCGACTGGTCCGCTGCGGTGGCCTGGCGCTACCGCAAGCGCGCCTCCGGGCATGGGGCGCTGGAGCCGGTACGCCAGCTCGCCGCCGTGCGCCTCGAGGACCTGCGGNAGATCGACGCGCAGCGCGAGAAGATCGTGCGCAACACGCGCCAGTTCGTCGAGGGGCGGCCCGCCAACAACGTGCTGCTCACCGGCTCGCGTGGCACGGGCAAGTCCTCGCTGATCAAGGCCTGTCTGCACGCGTTTGCGCCGCAGGGGCTGCGCTTGATCGAGGTCGACAAGGCCGATCTGGCCGACCTGCCCGACATCGTCGACGTGGTGGCTGGCCGGCCGGAGCGCTTCGTCGTGTTCTGCGACGACCTGAGCTTCGAGGAGGGCGAGTCCGGCTACAAGGCGCTCAAGTCGATTCTCGACGGCTCGGTGGCGGCGGCCTCGCCGAACGTGCTCATCTACGCCACCAGCAACCGCCGCCATCTGCTGCCCGAGTACATGAAGGACAACCTCGGCGCCACGCCCAGCGAATCCGGGGAGATTCACCCGGGCGAGGTGGTCGAGGAGAAGGTGTCGCTGTCCGAGCGTTTCGGCCTGTGGGTGAGTTTCTACCCCTTCAGCCAGGACGAGTACCTGAGCATCGTGGCCCAGTGGCTCGGCGCGCTCGGGGCGGATGCCGCAACTATCGAGGCCGCGCGCCCCGAGGCCTTGATCTGGGCGCTCGAGCGCGGCTCGCGCAGCGGCCGGGTGGCTTACCAGTTCGCCCGCGATTACATGGGCCGCCGCCCCGAAGAGGCGGCGTGAGCACCCCAGGCGCCCCCTGGTGGCTGACGCGGACCAGCCGCGCACGCAGGCCGCGCGCGAGCCGGTGGACGTGGCCGTGGGCATTCTGCTCGATGCCGCCGGCCGCTTCCTGCTCACCACCCGCCCACCGGGCAAGGTCTATGCGGGCTACTGGGAGTTCCCGGGTGGCAAGCTCGAAGCCGGCGAGACGGTGGAGGCGGCCTTGCGCCGTGAGTTGCAGGAGGAGATCGGCCTGCTCATCGGCCCGGCGCCGACCTGGCGCACGCAACTCGTGGACTACCCGCATGCCCTGGTGTGCCTGCATTTCTGCAAGGTCACGCAGTGGCAGGGCGTCCTGCACATGCATGAGGGCCAGGCCTTTGCCTGGGAACATCTGCCGGTACGCGTGGCCCCGGTGTTGCCCGGCACCGTGCCGGTGTTGCGCTGGCTGGCCGAGGAGCGCGGTTTGCGCTCCATCTGAATACTACAAAATAAATAGCACCATCTGACCGGTTGGCGCTGGCATTTGGGACTAAACGTCTTGAAAAGGCGCTGCCGAGGGCGTTTGCGGCTCTTGCGGTGCGTCGGCGGGCAGGCGAAAGCGCTCGCTGGCCCAGGCGCCGAGGTCGAGCTGGCGGCAGCGCGGGCTGCAGAAGGGGCGGTCCGGGTTGCTCGGGTGGTAGCGGCTCGGCCCGCCGCACGCCGGGCACTTCACTAGCCGGACGGGCGGCTCCTCGGGGTCGGGGCGGGCGCGTTGGTCGGTCATGGGCTTGGGCAGGGGGCGTGGGTTCAGGCGCCGGGCAACCCGCGCTCACTCGCGGCACCGCGCTCAGGCGCACAAGGTCAATTCGAAGCCTGCGTCTTCGCCGGCGGCATGCAGCCGCTGGTCGTCGCCCAGGCGCATCAGCCGCACCGACACCAGCAGCCGGTTGCCGCTGATCTCGGGAATCAGGCCGAGCGCCGGGTCGATGCGCAGGCGCAGGAGCTGGAAGGTCTTGCCCTGGGGCAGCGTCTGCTGGAACTGCCCGCCCGTGGCCATGACCTTCTGCGGAAGGCCCGAGTCGCGCAGCATCTGCAGCAGCAGGTGGATCGAGTCGGCCAGCGGGTGCAGGCAGGCGGTCCAGCGGGCGAGGTCGCGCTGGCGCTGGGCGGGTTCGGCATGCTGCCACGCATAGTAGGCGGGCAGGTCGAATTCGCAGGTGCCGCCCGGGATGGCGGCACGGCTGCGCACGCTCATGAGCCAGTCGTTTTCGGTGAGCGACTGGCCGGCCTTGCCGGGCTGCTGGCTCAGCGTGGTGAAACCGTGGTCGAGCTGGGCGATGACCTCGTCGAGCACGGCCTCGGAAATCGCCGGGTTGCCGCGGTAGCCGTTGAGGATGAGCTTTTGCCGGTCCAGGCCNCTGAGCACGTCGGACTTGAGGTCGGCGCGCGTGGCCACGTCCATGATCTCGAAGATCGTGGTCAGCGCGAAATGGTGGTCGAGCGCTGAACTGCGGGCAACGAGTTCGGCCAGACGGCGGAACAGGTGTTCGAGCCGGAGGTAGGTCCGGATGCGCTCGTTGAAAGGATATTCGTACAGGATCACGCTGGGGCTTCCGTAGTCGGGATCATAGCCCGAAGCATTGGCTCAGCGCGCGAACTTCGGTTCGCAATTGTTCCAATGAAAGCCCGTCGTTGAACACCACGGCATCGGCCGCGGCGAGGCGTTGTTCACGCGGCGCCTGCGCGCGCATGATGCGCCGGACTTCGTCCTCGGCAAGGCCGCTGCGCGACATCACGCGGCGCACCTGCGTCTCGGGCAGGCAGTCCACCACCACCACCCGGTCGAGCTGCATGCGCCAGCGCCCGGACTCGACCAGCAAGGGAATGTCGAACAGCACCAGGGCGGCGGCCGCTGCCTGCGCGCGCAAGGCCTCGGCGCGGGTGGCCTCGGCCACCAGGGGGTGGAGAATGGCTTCGAGCTGCTGGCGCGCCTGCGCATCCTGGAACACGCGCTCGCGCATGCGGGCGCGGTCGAGCGCGCCATCGGGCGCGATGAAGTCCGGCCCGAAGGCCTGCCGGATGGGCTCGATGGCGGCGCCGCCGGGCGCAGTCAGCGCACGCGACACGGCATCGGCATCCACGACCCAGGCCCCGAGCGCCTGCCACGCGGCGGCGACCGTGCTCTTGCCGCTGCCGATGCCGCCGGTCAGGCCGACGCGCAACACCGCACCCATCGTGCCGCCGCTTTCAGAAGTTGTGAATGAATCGGGCGCGGAGGGTTCGTTCACAACTTCTCAGAGCCCGACCGCGCGGAGGATGGACTGCGGTCCGAACACCATGGCCGTCAGACCTGCGCCCGCCAGAAACGGGCCAAAGGGCACATACCCGCCCTCGCGCAGCCCGCTGAAGATCTTGAGCGCGATGCCCACCACCGCTCCGATCACCGAGGCCATCAGGATGATGGGCACCAGCGCCTGCCAGCCGAACCAGGCCCCGAGTGCGGCGAACAGCTTGAAGTCGCCAAAGCCCATGCCCTCCTTGCCGGTGGCGAGCTTGAACGCCCAGTACACCAGCCAGAGCGAACCGTAGCCTGCCACCGCGCCCCAGAGGGCATCCGTCAGCGGCACGGGCGTCCAGCGCAGGGCGGCAGCGATCAGGCCGGCCCACAGCAGGGGGTAGGTCAGGTCGTCGGGCAGCAGCGTGGTGTCCCAGTCGATCAGGGCGGCGGCCAGCAGCACCGCGCTGAAGAACGCCCAGGCGACAGCACCGGGCGTCGGGCCCCACTGCGCCACGCACCAGGCAAACAGGGCACCGGTGGCAATCTCCACCAACGGATAGCGCGGGCTGATGCGGGCCTTGCAACTCGAGCAGCGGCCGCGCAGCACCAGGTAACTCAGGACCGGGATGTTCTCGAACCAGCGGATGCGGTGGCCGCAGTGCGGGCAGGCCGAGGGCGGCATCCATAGGTTGTAGCGCGCCTGTGGCTCGGCGGGCTTGCCACTGAGTTGCGCGCATTCAGCCGCCCATTGGCGCTCGAGCATGCGCGGCAGCCGGTGGATGACGACGTTGAGAAAGCTGCCGATCACGAGCCCGAGCACACCGCCGAGCGCGGCGGGCAGCCATGCGATGTCCATCGTCAGACCACCTGGCCGAGCTTGAAGATCGGCAGGTACATCGACACCACGATGCCGCCGATGATCACGCCCAGGAACACGATGATGATGGGCTCCATGAGGCTGGAGAGACCGGCCACCATTTCGTCCACCTCGGCCTCGTAGAAATCGGCGGCCTTGCCCAGCATGTGGTCCAGCGCGCCGGATTCCTCCCCAATGGCCGTCATCTGCAGCACCATGCTGGGAAAGATGTTGGCATTGCCCATGGCCGCCGTCAGGCTGGTGCCGGTGGAGACTTCCTGCTGGATGCGCTGCGTGGCCATCGAATACACCGAGTTGCCCGACGCGCCACCCACCGAATCGAGCGCTTCGACCAGCGGCACGCCGGCGGCGAACATGGTGGACAGCGTGCGCGTCCAGCGGGCGATGACGGCTTTCTCGATCAGCGGGCCGAAGATGGGGATCTTCAGCAGCAGCCGGTCCATGAACATCTGCACCTTCTCGCTGCGCTTCCAGGCCTGCATGAAGAAATAGAAGCCGCCGCCGATCACGCCGAAGATGAGCCACCAGTAGGTCACGAAGAACTCGCTCATCGCGATCACGAACAAGGTGGGCGCGGGCAGGTCGGCCCCGAAAGAGGTGAAGACCTGCTTGAAGGCGGGGATCACGAAGATCATGATCACCGTGACCACCACGAAGGCCACCACGATCACGGAAATCGGGTACATCAGCGCCGAGCGGATCTTGGACTTGATCGCCTCGGTCTTTTCCATGTAGGTGGCCAGGCGGTCGAGCAACTGCTCCAGGATACCGGCCGCCTCGCCCGCCTCGACCAGGTTGCAGTACAGGTTGTCGAAGTACATCGGGTACTTGCGAAACGCCGCGCTGAGCGAGGTGCCGGTCTCGACGTCCATGCGGATGTCGTTGAGCAGCTTGGTCACCGAGGGATTGGGGTTGCCGCGGCCCACGATGTCGAAGGACTGCAGCAAGGGCACGCCGGCCTTCATCATGGTGGCGAGCTGGCGGGTGAAGATGGCGAGGTCGCGCGCCTTGATCTTCTTGCCCGCACGCATGCGGCGCTTCTTGATCTTGGTCGGGAACACGCCCTGGCGGCGCAGCGTGGCCTGCACCTGGTTCTCGCCGGAGGCGCGCAGTTCACCGCGCACCTGCTTGCCGTTGCGGTCCTTGCCCTCCCACTCGAAGACGAAGTCCTTGATGTCTCTGGACGCCGCTGTTGCCATGTCGCACTCCCGATGCTGATCTTATTCGTTGGTGACGGCGAGGACTTCCTCGATCGAGGTGACGCCGAGCTTGACCTTGTGCAGGCCCGCTTCGCGCAAGGAGCGCACGCCTTCGAGCTTGGCCTGCTCGGCAATCTCCAGCGAGCTGCCGTCGCGCAGGATGATGCGCTGGATCTCGTCGCTGATGGGCATGACCTGGTAGATGCCGACGCGGCCTTTGTAGCCCTCGTTGCACATGGAGCAGCCCACGGGCCGGTAGGGCATCCAGCTGCCGTCGAGCTCCTCTTCGGTGAAGCCGGCGTCGAGCAGGGCCTCGCGCGGATAGTCGGCCGGTGCCTTGCAGTTCGGGCACAGGCGACGTGCCAGACGCTGGGCGGTGATCAGAATCACGCTGGAGGCGATGTTGAACGGCGCCACCCCNATGTTGCGCAGCCGCACCAGCGTGGCGGGCGCGTCGTTGGTGTGCAGGGTGGAGAGCACCAGGTGACCGGTCTGCGCGGCCTTGATGGCGATGTCGGCCGTTTCCAGGTCGCGGATTTCACCGACCATGATGATGTCGGGNTCCTGCCGCAGGAAGGCCTTGAGCGCCGCTGCGAAAGTCAGGCCCGCCTTTTCGTTGACGTTGACCTGGTTGACCCCNGGCAGGTTGATTTCCGACGGATCTTCGGCGGTGGCGATGTTCACCCCGGGCTTGTTGAGCAGGTTCAGGCAGGTGTAGAGCGACACCGTTTTGCCCGAACCCGTGGGGCCGGTGACGAGAATCATGCCGTAGGGCCGCTCGATGGCCTTGAGCAGGCGCTCCTTCTCTTCGGGCTCGTAGCCCAGGGCATCGATGCCGAGCTTGGCGCTGCTCGGGTCGAGAATACGGATCACGATCTTCTCGCCGAACAGCGTGGGCAGGGTGCTGACGCGGAAGTCGATGGTGCGGTCGGGNCCGACCTTGAGCTTCATGCGCCCGTCCTGCGGCACCCGCTTCTCCGAGATGTCCATGCGCGAGATCACCTTGATGCGCGAGGCCAGCTTTTCCTTGATGGCCACCGGCGGCGAGGTGATTTCCTTGAGCACGCCGTCGATGCGGAAACGCACGCGGTAGTTGAACTCGTAGGGCTCGAAGTGCAGGTCCGAGGCGCGCATGTTCACTGCATCGACCAGCATCTTCTGCAGGAACTTGACGACGGGCGCATCATCGACTTCGGAGTTGCCGGCGTCGGCTTCCGCTGCGCCGGTGTCCTCCTCGATCGACGCCATGTCGAACTCGAACTCGCTGTTGCTGATGATGCTGTCGATCGCCTGCGACGCGGAGACGCTGGTCTGCTCCACCAGGCGCGAGAGCTTGTCGAACTCGGCAATCACCCAGTCCACGCCGAGCTGGGTGGCGAACTTGATCTGTTCGGCCGCCTTGGTGTCGGAGGGATCGGCCGTGGCCACGATCAGCCGGTTGCCGCGCTTGCTCAGCACCAGAACCCGGTGGTCGAGGCAGATCTTGGGGTCGAGCACGCCTTTGGGCAAGCGCTGCACGTCCACCGCGTCGAGGTCGATCAGCGGCGCGCCGAAGGCAACCGACATGGTGTGGGCCAGATCGTTGGCCGAGACGGCCTTGCTGCCCGTGAGTTCGGCGATGAAGTTCGACTTGCCGGCCTGGGCCTTGAGGTAGAGCTCCTCGGCGGTCTTCTGGCTCAGCTTGCCGGCCGTCACCAGGGCGCGGGCCAGGCCCGGCAGGGCCACATTGGCGTTCTGGAAGGTCGGGGAATCGGTGAGGGCCATGAACGACGCGAGGGCACGACAAAGTGAAACGACAGGCGATCTTCGCCGATCGAAGCAGGCCTGTAAACCGTTGAGGGGAAGCTTTGTCGCGACAGTCGCCTGCGTGAGACAACCGGCGGTATCTGGTCGGGGTGAGAGGATTCGAACCTCCGGCCTCTACGTCCCGAACGTAGCGCTCTACCAGGCTAAGCTACACCCCGCTTTTCGCTGTCTGAAGGCCGTCAGTGCCTGCGCTCCAGAAGCTGAGCCGCTAATTGTAGCAAAGCCTCGGCATGTTCATTTATCGGCAGTCGCCGCGCGGCGTCGGCAGCGCGTTGGGCTTCGGCGCGGGCGGCCTCGGTGGCGGCCTCGAGTGCCCCGGTGCGGCGCACGATGGCCACGATGGCGTCGAGCGCGTCGGTGGCGCCGTTCTCGATGGCGTGGCGCACGCGTGCGGCTTCCTCGGGCGTGCCGCGCTGCATGGCGACGATCAGCGGCAGGGTGGCCTTGCCTTCACGCAGGTCGTCGCCGAGGTTCTTGCCCATTTCGCTGCGGTCGCCGGTGTAGTCGAGCACGTCGTCGATGACCTGGAACGCCGTGCCCAGGGCCTGACCGTAGTCGGCGCAGGCNTGTTCGATATCCGGCGGGCTGCCGGCGAGGAGGGCGCCCAGGCGCGCGCTGGCTTCGAACAGCTTGGCGGTCTTCGAGCGGATGACCTGCAGGTAAGCCTCTTCGCTGAGCGAGGCGTCGTGCATGTTCATGAGCTGCATCACCTCGCCCTCGGCGATGACGTTGGTCGCGTCGGCGAGGGTTTGCATCACGCGCATGTCGTTGGCTTCGACCATCATCTGGAATGCGCGGGAATACAGGAAGTCGCCGACCAGCACGCTGGCCGGGTTGCCGAAGGTCTCGTTGGCAGTGGCGCGGCCGCGGCGCAGGGTGGAGGCGTCGACGACGTCGTCGTGCAGCAGGGTGGCGGTGTGGATGAATTCGACCACCGCGGCGAGGTTGAAGCGCTGCGCTCCGCGGTAGCCCAGTGCGCCGCAGGTCAGCAGCAGCAGGACCGGGCGCAGGCGCTTGCCGCCGGCGGAGATGATGTAGCGCGCCACCTCGCCCACCAGCGGCACGCCCGAATCCAGCCGCCGGGCGATGACCCGATCGACCTCGGCCATGTCGTCGGCAACGAGTGCGAGGGCGTTGGGGGTGGCGGGGTCGGGGCGGTCACGACGGGCGGCGGCGCAGCGGGGTCAAACGCTTCATTATAGGGAGCGCCCCGGCGCAACCTGGGCTACCGCAGGCAGGGGCTGTCAGTTTTTCAGCAAGCAGGTTATAATGGAAGGCTCTGCGGCAGATGGGCGGCAGAGTTTTTCACAAGAGGTTTACATGTACGCGGTCATAAAAACCGGTGGCAAGCAGTATCGCGTGGCTGCCGGCGAAAACATCAAAGTAGAACAGATTGCTGCGGACGTAGGCCAGGAAATCGTGATCGACCAGGTTCTGGCTGTCGGCAACGGCGCGGAACTGAAGGTGGGTACGCCCCTGGTGTCCGGTGCAGTGGTCAAGGCCACGGTGGTGGCGCACGGCAAGCACGACAAGGTGCGTATCTTCAAGATGCGCCGCCGCAAGCACTACCAGAAGCGGCAAGGGCATCGCCAGCAGTTCACCGAACTGCGCATCGAGGCCATCTCGGCCTAAGGAGAACAGGTCATGGCACAGAAAAAGGCGGCGGCTCTACGCGAAACGGGCGCGATTCCAAGCCCAAGATGCTCGGCGTGAAGGCGTTCGGCGGTGAGATGGTCAGCGCAGGCTCCATCATCGTGCGTCAGCGCGGCACCAAGTTCCACGCGGGCACCAATGTCGGCGTGGGCAAGGACCACACCTTGTTCTCGCTGGTGGACGGCCGTGTGTCCTTCGCCGTCAAAGGCGCGATGAACAAGCACACGGTGAGCGTCACGCCCGCCTGAGCATTGGTTCGCTGAACACGCCCGGAGCCCCGCCTGGTCGGGGCTTCTGTGTTTCTGAGCACGCCAAGGTCGGGGCTGCGTCCGGCCCGCCGGTCGATTGAGAGCCAGAAGCACTTGCGCGGCCCGGCGTGTTTCCGCAGAGGTGCGCTCGCCCATTGCAGCGGGCGTCCGGTTGTCGCAAAGCCCTGGGAGAAGACATGAAGTTCGTCGATGAAGCGCTGGTCGACGTCATCGCGGGTGACGGCGGCAACGGCTGCGTCTCGTTCCGACACGAGAAATACAAGGAATTCGGCGGCCCCAACGGCGGCGATGGTGGGCGCGGCGGGCACGTCTGGGCGGTGGCCGATGCGAGCCTGAACACGCTGGTGGATTTCCGCTACACGCGCCGCTTCGAGGCCAAGCGCGGCCAGCACGGCATGGGCTCGGATATGTTCGGCGCCGCCGGCGACGACATCACGCTCAAGATGCCGGTGGGCACCATCATCAGCGACGCGGAAACGGGCGAAGTGCTGTTCGAACTGCTCAAGCCCGGCGAGCGCATTCTGCTGGCCAAGNGGGGCGATGGCGGCTTCGGCAACATGCGCTTCAAGAGCGCCATCAACCGCGCGCCGCGGCAGAAGACGCCGGGCTGGCCGGGTGAGCGCAAGAGCCTCAAGCTCGAGCTCAAGGTGCTGGCCGACGTGGGGCTGCTGGGCATGCCCAATGCCGGCAAGTCCACGCTGATCGCGGCGGTGTCGAACGCGCGGCCCAAGATTGCGGACTACCCGTTCACCACGCTGCATCCCAACCTCGGCGTGGTGCGCGTGGGGCCGGAGCAGAGCTTCGTGGTGGCCGACGTGCCCGGCCTCATCGAAGGCGCGGCCGAGGGGGCGGGTCTGGGCCACCAGTTCCTGCGGCACCTGCAGCGCACGCGCCTGCTGCTGCACGTGGTGGACATGGCCCCGTTCGACGAGTCGGTGGATGTGGTGGCGCAGGCGAGGGCCATTCAGGCCGAGCTGAAGAAGTACGACAAGACGCTGTACGAGAAGCCGCGCTGGCTGGTGCTCAACAAGCTCGACATGGTGCCGGCCGAGGAGCGCGAGGCGCGGGTGAAGGACGTGGTGCGGCGGCTGCGCTACAAAGGCCCGGTGTTCGGCATCTCGGCGCTCACGCACGAGGGCTGCGATGCGCTGGTGCGCGCGGTGTACCAGCACCTGGAGGCGCAGCGCATGCTGGCCGAGCCGGCGCCCGCGGCGGACCCGCGCTTCGCGCCGGCGGCCGAAGGAGCTGCGGCCGCTGCTGAGTCTATCAAAAACGATAGCAAAACCTGACCATTTGACGCTGGGGTAGACAGGGAAATGTCGAAAAACTTCGCTTCGGACGTGCTGCGCAGGGCGCAGCGCATCGTGGTCAAGGTCGGGTCGAGCCTGGTCACCAACGAGGGGCGGGGGCTGGATGAGGCGGCGATCGGCGAGTGGTGCCGCCAGCTTGCCGCGCTCTCGCGCCAGGGGCGCGAGGTCATCATGGTCTCCAGTGGCGCGATCGCCGAGGGCATGAAGCGTCTGGGCTGGGCCACCCGGCCGCATGAGATTCACGAGCTGCAGGCCGCTGCCGCCGTGGGCCAGATGGGGCTGGCGCAGATGTACGAGAGCAAGCTGCGCGAGAACGGCCTGCGCAGCGCGCAGGTGCTGCTCACCCACGCCGATCTGGCCGACCGCGAGCGATACCTCAACGCCCGCTCCACGCTGCTCACGCTGCTCAAGCTCGGGGTGCTGCCGGTCATCAACGAGAACGACACGGTGGTCAACGACGAAATCAAGTTCGGCGACAACGACACCCTTGGTGCCCTGGTGGCCAACCTGGTCGAGGCCGATGCGCTGGTCATCCTCACCGACCAGCGCGGCCTCTACACCGCCGACCCGCGCAATCACCCCGAGGCCGAGTTCGTCAGCGAAGCGCGCGCGGGCGACCCGGCGCTCGAAGCCATGGCTGGCGGCGCGGGGTCGGCCATCGGCCGCGGCGGCATGCTGACCAAGATCCTCGCGGCCAGGCGCGCCGCGGGCTCCGGCGCGTCCACCGTCATCGCCTGGGGCCGCGAGGCCGATGTGCTGACCCGGCTTGTTGCGGGCGAGGCCATTGGCACGCTGCTGGTGGCGCAAACCGCCAAGCAGCAGGCGCGCAAGCAGTGGATGGCCGACCACCTGCAACTGCGCGGCGCCGTCACCATCGACGACGGCGCGGTGCAGAAGCTGCTGCAGGAGGGCAAGAGCCTGCTGCCCATCGGCATGACGGCGGTGGAGGGCGAGTTCTCGCGCGGCGACGTGATCGCCATCCGCGACGCGCGTGGCCTCGAGGTGGCGCGCGGCCTGGCCAACTACGCCAGCGCCGAGGCGCGGCTGCTGTGCCGCAAGCCCTCGTCGGAGTTCGAGACGCTGCTCGGCTACACCGCCGAGCCGGAGATGGTGCACCGCGACAACCTGGTGCGCACGCGCTGAGAAGCTGGGAACGAACCCGCCGCGCCCGCTCATCCCGCCGAAAAGCGCCCACTCGGCGTCAGGCCCAGCGGCGCCTGAACGACCCAACCGCGGTGACCTTGTTCCGTCTTGGGTTCACTCGTAGCCGACCACGCGCCCGGTGCGCAGGGCGCGCACGATGTCGTCGGCGCGGCCGCCGGGCACCCGGCCCTCGCACACGCCCGAGCGCGCGACGAGCCGCGCGGTACGGCCCATGGGCGTGTCGGCCATGGGCAGCCAGGGCTGGCCTCCGGCGCGCGGCTCCAGGCGCCGGTGCCGTCGTCGGCCGTCTGGTAGCGGGCCTCGATGCGGTAGTCGAAACCCGAGCAGCGGATGGCCTGGTACACCACCGTGCGGGCGCTGCCTGAGGAGGCCACGAGAACGAAGCGCACCACGCCCTCGGGGCTGACGCTCAGCGTTTGCGGGTCGATGCCGAAATCCAGCGTGGCGCCGGCCGGGCGCGGCAGCGTGAGCAGCCGGCCGAGGTCGAAGCTCGGCGGGGCCAGCGTGGGAATCGGGGTGGCGGCCTGCGGCGCATCGTCGTCGGCACGCGGCGCCTGCGCCAGCGCAACCGCCCCCAGCAGGCAGACCGAAGCGGCGCACAGCGAGCGCGCCAGGCGGCCCACCGTCCCCCGCGCTTCAAACATGGGAATCCGGCCGTTGCCCGGCCGCAGGGGACGGCCGGGCGGCGAACTCGTCGGTCGCGGGCAGGGCGGCATTGGGGTCGGGGTCGAAGCTGGCGCCCGGTGGCAGCTCGAAGGGNGCGTCCGCCGCGCCCTCTCGCCGCAGCAGGCCGACCGGGTCGCGCAGCCGCGGGCCGCCGCGCAGGAAGCGGTTGGACGACTGGCGCGGCAGGTAGCGCGAGAGTTCGGTGAGCGCAAGCTCGTAGACGCCGCGCTTGAACTCCACCACCACGTCCAGCGGCACCCAGTAGTCGTTCCAGCGCCAGGCGTCGAACTCGGGGTGGTTGGTGGCGCGCAGGTTGAGGTTCCAGTCCTGGGCGGTGAGCTGCAGCAGATACCAGATCTGCTTCTGCCCCTTGTAATGGCCGCGCGCGTCGCGGCGGATGTAGCGGTCGGGCACCTCGTAGCGCAACCAGTCGCGGGTGCGGGCGATGATGCGCACATGCTCCGGCTTGAGGCCCACTTCCTCGTGCAGCTCGCGGTACATGGCCTGTTCGGGNGTCTCACCCCGGTCGATGCCGCCCTGCGGAAACTGCCAGCTGTGGGTGCGGATGCGCTTGCCCCAGAACACCTGGTTTTTCTGGTTGAGCAGGATGATGCCGACGTTGGGCCTGAAGCCGTCCCGGTCAAGCATAATCGAACCCCAAATTTGAAACTGCGGTCATTATGCCCGTCACATGATGGACATCAAAGACCCGTTTTCCTTATGCCCGCCCCTCGTGACCGCGCCGCGCGCGGCTTCGCGCGCGGGCTCTTCAGCGTTCGTTCCATGAAAGCCAGCCAGTTCCACATTGCCACCTTGCGGGAAGCGCCCGCCGATGCCGAAGTCGTCAGCCACCGGCTGATGATGCGCGCGGGCATGATCAAGCGCCTGGGCGCAGGCATTTACAACTACATGCCGCTGGGGCTGCGGGTGATTCAGAAGGTCGAAGCCATCGTGCGCGAGGAGATGAACCGCGCCGGCGCCGTGGAACTGACCATGCCGGTGGTGCAGCCCGCCGAGCTGTGGCAGGAGACGGGCCGCTTCGACAAGATGGGCCCGGAGCTGTTGCGCATCAAGGATCGCCACGGCCGCGATTTCGTCGTGCAGCCCACCAGTGAAGAGGTGGTGACCGACATCGCCCGCCAGGACCTGCGCAGCTACAAGCAGCTGCCGAGGAACTTCTACCAGATCCAGACCAAGTTCCGTGACGAGCGCCGGCCGCGCTTTGGCCTGATGCGCGGGCGTGAATTCATCATGAAGGACGCCTACAGCTTCGACCGCGATGCGGCGTCCGCCCAAGTGAGCTACCAAGTCATGGCACAGGCCTACCGCCGCATCTTCGACCGCTTCGGCTTGCGCTACCGGGCGGTGGCGGCCGACAGCGGCGCCATCGGCGGCGACCTCAGCGAAGAATTCCAGGTGATTGCCGCCACCGGCGAGGACGCCATCGTCTACTGCCCCAACAGCGACTACGCCGCCAACCTGGAGAAGGCCGAGGCGCTCGAGCCGGCGGGCCCGCGCCCGTCGCCGGCCGAGGCGCTCGCGCGCGTGCCCACGCCCGGGCGCAGCACCTGCGCGGCGGTGGCCGAGTTGCTGGGCCTGCCGCTGCAGCGCACCGTCAAGTCGCTGGTGCTGGCCACCGACACGCTCGACGAAGAAGGCGAGGTGAGAGCCACGCGCATCTGGCTGCTGCTGCTGCGCGGCGACCACGACATGAACGAGGTCAAGGTCGGCAAGCTGCCGGGGATGGAGGCGGGCTTTCGCTTTGCCACCACGGCCGAGATCGTGGCGCATTTTGGCTGCGAACCGGGGTATCTGGGGCCCATCGGCCTCAAACTGCCGGTCACCGTGGTGGCCGACCGCGAGGTGGCGGTGATGGCCGACTGGATCTGCGGCGCCAACGAGGAGGGCGTGCACCTGCGCGGCGTGAACTGGGGCCGCGACGTGGCCGAGCCGGCGCTGGTGGCCGATCTGCGCAACGTGGTCGCCGGCGACCCCTCGCCCGACGGCCGTGGGGAACTGGCGATCGAGCGCGGCATCGAAGTGGGGCATGTGTTCTACCTCGGCACCAAGTACAGCCGCGCCATGAACGCCACCTTCCTCGGCGAGGACGGCAAGCCCGCGTTCTTCGAGATGGGCTGCTACGGCATCGGCATCACCNGCCTGCCGGCGGCCGCCATCGAACAGAACCACGACGAGCGCGGCATCATCTGGCCCGACGCGATTGCGCCGTTCACGCTGGTGATCTGCCCCATCGGCATGGACCGCAGCGCGGCCGTGGCCGAAGCCGCGCAGGCCTTGCACGACCGCCTCGAAGCCGCGGGGGTGGACGTGATGCTCGACGACCGCGGCGAGCGTCCGGGCGCGATGTTTGCCGACTGGGAGCTGATCGGCGTGCCGCACCGGGTGGTGATTTCCGAGCGCGGCCTGCAACAGGGCAAGGTGGAATACCAGCACCGCCGCGACAGCGCCGCCACGGCGGTGGCCACGGACGAACTGCACGCCTTCCTGGCGCAGCGCCTGGGCGTGCCGGGCTGGCCGCCGCGGCTTGAGCCTGCGCCTGAGCGTGGGCCTGCGCCCGCGGGTGCCGAGCGCCCAAGGCCCGCGGCGCGTGGGCCGGAAGGCCGCTCGCGCGGTGGGCGCATCGTTGTTTTGGCCGGCGCGGCCCGTGGTGGGCCGGGAACCGGTGTTTGGCTGATGATTTCGAGAAGAAAACTGCTGACCCCATCGTGGTTCGGTCTGGTGCTGCTACCGTTTCAGGAGCATGCCTGGGCCGGCGGCCAGATCGAGGAGCCGCTGGCGGACTCGGTGCGCAGCGCCCTGAGCGCGGCCATCGCCAACAGCGCGCCGCCGGTGCCCGAGTTCGCCACCACCGAGGCGCGGCTGGTCTATCTGCGCTGGCTCGCGGCCATGGTGTGGCGGCTGCGCAAGCGCAAGCCCGATCTGGACGTGCGCCGCGAGTTCCTGCAGACCGTGTGGTACGAGAGCCGCCGCGCCGGGCTGGACGTATCGCTGGTGCTCGGCCTCATCGAGGTGGAGAGCGCGTTCCGCAAATTCGCCGTCAGCCCGGTGGGCGCGCGCGGCTACATGCAGGTGATGCCGTTCTGGTCGCGGCTGATCGGTGATGGCGATCCAGGCAAGCTGTTCCACATGCAGACCAACCTGCGGTTCGGCTGCGTGATTCTTCGCCACTACCTCGACCGCGAGCGCGGCGACCTGTTCCTCGCGCTGGGCCGCTACAACGGCAGCCGCGGCCGGCCCGAATACCCGAACGCCGTGTTCGCCGCGCAGCGCAACTGGCAGTTCGAGCTCAAGTAAGGGGAGGTCCGGCGCGCGGGCCGCAGCGCGCCGGGGGCTGCGGGCGCGTTCGGCGCGCCCGGCCCT
Organism: Burkholderiaceae bacterium; assembly: GCA_013693755.1. Classification (GTDB taxonomy): domain Bacteria; phylum Pseudomonadota; class Gammaproteobacteria; order Burkholderiales; family Burkholderiaceae_C; genus Tibeticola. The sequence goes on along the minus strand of CP059256.1, from coordinate 578,938 downwards.
GCGCGGCGTCGTCAGACCCGCGCCGTGCCCACGAGCTGCTGCAGCTCGCCGCTCTCGTACATCTCCATCATGATGTCGGAGCCGCCGATGAATTCGCCCTTGACGTAGAGCTGCGGGATGGTCGGCCAGTTGCTGTATTCCTTGATGCCCTGGCGGATGGCTTCGTCCTCGAGCACGTTGACGGTGGTGACGGTCTTGGGGTCCACGCCGCAGGCCTTGAGGATCTGCACCGCGCGGCCGGAGAAGCCGCACATGGGGAAACTCGCCGTGCCCTTCATGAAGAGCACGATGTCGTGCGTCTTGACCAGGTCGTCGATGCGCTGCTGGGTGTCGTCCTTGCTCATGGTCACTGCCTCTGGGGTGCGGGCCTGCGCGGGGGAAGCGGTGGCGCAGGCTCGGCGTTGGTGAAAACCCGAATTGTCGCAGGTTGCAAGCAAATCGGCGGCTTGTGGTTTTTCGCGGGGGTGGCGTGGGGGAGGGGCCGGTCCGGCGTTTCGGCCCTGTGTGGCCGGCGGGTTGCGGGCGCATGGGTCGGAGTGGGCCTTCGCCGGGCGGGCTCAGGCGCCTGGCCAGCAGCCCCGCTGCAGCGCGCATGGCCGGCGAGGTCGTGGCGGCTTTGCACCGCGTTGAAGCCTGTGGCCTGCAGCAGTTCGCGCACGGCCTGGGCCTGGTCCCAGCCGTGTTCGAGCAGCAGCCAGCCGCCGGGCTGCAGGTGGGCGCTGGCGCCGCGCACGATGTGGCGCAGCGCGTCCAGCCCGTCGGCGCCGCTGGTGAGCGCCATCGTCGGCTCATGCCGCAGCGCGCCGAGGTGGGCGTCACCCTCGGCGATGTAGGGCGGGTTGGAGACGATGAGCGCAAAGCGCTCGCCCGGGGCCAGCGGCGCGAACCAGTCGCCGTGCAGCAGGCGCAGCGGCAGGCCCAGGTGCTGCGCGTTCGCGGCCGCCACGGCAAGGGCGTCGGTGCTGGCGTCCACGGCGCTTACGTCGACCGTGCGGCCGCTGGCGTCGCGGCCGGCGTGGGCAAGCGCCAGCGCAATCGCGCCGCTGCCGGTGCCGAGGTCGAGCACGCGCACCGGCGCAGACGACGCGGGGCAGGCGGCCAGGCGCTCGAGTGCCCAGTGCACCAGCGTTTCGGTGTCGGGCCGGGGGTCGAGCACCCGGGCGTCCACCTGCAGGCGCAGGCTGAAGAACTCGCGCTCCCCGCGCAGGTAGGCCAGCGGCTCGCCGGCGGCGCGGCGCTCGACCAACGCGGCGTAGCGTGCGGCGGCGGCAGGATCGAGCGCATCGCGGTCGTGCGCGAGCAGCCAGGCGCGCTCGTGCACGGGCCGGCAGAGCGCGTGCAGCAGCAGCATCTGCGCATCGAGCGCGTCGATGCGCGTGCGCGCCTGGGCCAGCGCCTGCGCGAGGGTCGCTGGTGGGGGCTGATCGACTCCTGAAAACATAGCGTCAATGCACCGTTTCGCGCTGGGGATCGGGGTGAAACGTCAAAAATCGGGTTGGAGGACGGTGTGCCGGGGCTCGAGGCCGCGCGAAACGCCGCCCGGGCGCCTCGCGCATCATCGCAGGCCCCGGGGCCAGCCGGGCCCTACGCCGCCACGGAGGCTTCCAGCGCGGCCAGTTGCAAGGCCTCGTGGGCGTTGCGCAGCGCGCTCACCACGGGCTCGAGCTCGCCCTCGAGGATGCTGCCGAGCTGGTAGAGCGTGAGGTTGATGCGGTGATCGGTCAGCCGCCCTTGCGGGAAGTTGTAGGTGCGGATGCGGTCGCTGCGGTCGCCGCTGCCGATGAGGCTCTTGCGCGTGGCGGCCTCGCGCTCGGCGCGCTCGCGGCGCTCCTTCTCCTGCAGCCGCGCGGCCAGCACCTGCAGCGCCTTGGCCTTGTTGCCGTGCTGGCTGCGGCCCTCCTGGCATTCGGCGGTCAGACCGGTGGGCAGGTGCGTCACGCGCACGGCCGAGTCGGTCTTGTTGATGTGCTGGCCGCCGGCGCCGCTGGCGCGGAAAGTGTCGATGCGCAGTTCCGCCGGGTTGAGCCGNACCGCCTCGGCCGCCTCCACCTCGGGCAGCACGGCCACGGTGCAGGCGCTGGTGTGGATGCGGCCCTGGGTTTCGGTGGCGGGCACGCGCTGCACGCGGTGGCCGCCGGACTCGAAGCGCAGCGCACCATAGGCGCCGTCGCCTTCGATGCGCAGCACCGCTTCCTTGTAGCCGCCGAGGTCGCTGGGTGACTCGCTCAGCAGCTCCACGCGCCAGCCCTGGCGCTCGGCGTAGCGGCTGTACATGCGCAGCAGGTCGGCGGCGAACAGGGCGGATTCCTCGCCGCCGGTGCCGGCGCGGATTTCGAGGAAGGCGTTGCGCGCGTCGTCGGGGTCGCGCGGCAGCAGCAGGCGCTGCAGCTGCGCCTCGAGTGCGGCGAGTTCGGCCTCGGCGGCGGCGATTTCTTCCTCGGCCATGGCGCGCATCTCGGCGTCGTCGGCATGTTCGGCCAGCAGGCGGCGCGCGTCGTGCAGCTCGGCCTCGCGCTGGCGCCGGCGCGTGGCGCGCTCGGCCACGGCGGCGACCTCGGTGCGCTCGCGCGAGAGCTTGAGAAAGCCGTCCATGTCGGCCATCACATCCTCGCGCGAGAGCAGGAAGTCGAGCTCGGCCAGGCGTTGCTCGCTGCGCTGGAGCTGTTGAAGAAGAAAGGGGCGCATGGGGGCGGGGCTGTCGGTGCGGGGCTGATGGGGCAGGGCTGTGAGGGCAGGGCTGCCGGTGCGGTGCGATCGAGGCGGCTCGGTCGGGGCGGGCGGCGCAAAGGGCCGGGCGGGTCGTGAGGGTCGGGCAGGCGCCCTTGGGCGGCCTGTCGCGCGGCGTCGGGCGGGCGACCCGGGGCGGGCGCCGAGGTGCGGCTCAGCCGCCGCTAGCGTTCTTTGTCCTGCGAGCGCAGGAAGATGCGGCGCACGGCGCGTGCGGTGTGTTCGCGCTGAAGGTCGTCGGCGGCGTGCAGTTCGGCCAGGGCGCCATGCAGCATTTTGTGGGTGAGGCCGCGCGAGAGGGCTTCGAGCACAGCGTCCACGNNCTCGCCCTTGGCCAGCAGCCGGCGCGCACGCGCAAGCTCCGTGGCGCGCCAGGCATCGGCCTGCTCGTTGAGCTGGCGAATCAGCGGCACCACGCCCTGCTCGGGGTCGCGCTGGTGCAGCCAGTGCATGAAACTCTGCACGCCCGCGTCGATGATGGCCTCGGCCTGCTGCACGGCCGCCTGCCGGCTGGCCTGCGCGGTCTGCACCACGCTGGAGAGGTCGTCCACGGTATATAAATAGACGTCCTCGAGCTGCTTGACCTCGGGCTCGATGTCGCGCGGCACGGCCAGGTCCACCATGAAAATCGGGCGGTGCCGGCGCGCCTTGAGGGCGCGCTCCACCGCGCCCAGGCCGATGATGGGCAGCGTGCTGGCGGTGCAACTGACCACCGCGTCGAATTCATGCAGCCGCGCGGGCAGTTCGGAGAGCTGCATCACCTCTGCGCCAAAGCGCGAGGCCAGCCGCTCGCCGCGCTCGAGGCTGCGGTTGGCAATGGCGATGGCGCGCGGCTGCCTGGCCGCGAAGTGCGTGGCCGCGAGCTCGATCATCTCGCCCGCGCCGACGAACAGCACCTTCACCTCGGTCAGGTCCTCGAACAACTGCCCGGCCAGCCGCACCGCCGCCGCGGCCATGCTGATGGAGTGCGCGCCGATCTCGGTGCTGCTGCGCACCTCCTTGGCCACGGAGAAGCTGCGCTGGAACAACTGGTTGAGCGTGGTGCCCAGCGCCCCGGCTTCCTCGGCCGCCCGCACGGCGCTCTTCATCTGGCCGAGGATTTGCGGCTCGCCCAGCACCATGGAATCGAGCCCGCTGGCCACGCGAAATGCATGGCGCGCAGCCTGGGCGTCTTCCAGCGCATAGGTGTGGGCGCGCAGCGCATCGGCGCTCACGCCGCCGGTGCGCGCCAGCCAGGACAGCGCATGGTCGATTTGCGGCCGCTCGCTGGCGCAGTAGATCTCGGTGCGGTTGCAGGTGGACAGCAGCGTGGCCTCGGGGTGCGCCGCGAACGACTGGCGCAGGCCCTGCAGCGTGGGCTTCAACTGGTCCAGCGCAAAGGCAAACCGGCCGCGCAGATCGAGCGGCGCGGTCGTGTGGTTGATGCCCAGGGCCCAAACTGCCATGCGTGGATTATAAAATTGACAAGGTCATGACGGGGTTGGGCCGTACGAGGCAGGGCTTCACCCGGCGGGCTTTCGCGGCCTCGGCGTTGCAGCCGGTGCGCCGGCGCTTCGGGCCGGTCGGTCGGCGCGGGCGGCAGAGCCCTTGCCCCGCAAACGTCCCGGCCTCACCGACCCCCGCTGCCAACCCCCGCACACCCGCCGCCAACGCATGGGCCCGATCGACGCACTGTGGCACGTCCTGAACTTTCTGGCGCCGGCGGCCGTCACGGCGGCGCTGTTGGCGGTCTGGCGGGCGGTTTTGGACAAAAATCCCGAAACCCCGCCGCCGTCCGGTCATCGTTTGCTATTTTTTTGCAGTCGGTACGGCCGTGCTCGCCGCCGGCCTCATCCTGCTCGGCCATGACGGCCGCATGCTGACCTACGCGGCCCTGGTGCTCGCCCAGGGCAGCGCCCTGGCGCTGGTCTGGCGGCGCTGAGATGCACCTGGCTCCAGCAGCCAGCGTTGCTTTTGATTTGTTCGGCACGCGAGGCCTTCGCTTCGCGATAGGCCGTCATGTTTCGTGCGTTTTACCAAGGCGCCGATAGCCACATAGCCGCAAACCTGGGAAAGAGCTTGAGCTGTCTTGGCTATCGGTTGGGGCCGGAGCGCAACATATTCCCCGCATGCTGTCGACCAAATTTCAGCCGTCCAACGCTGAAATATTGCAAATCGTGTTCGCTCGGAATGTTTTTGTTTAAATTTGGGCTCCGATTGTCAAGTCAAAGTTTGATTTGCATGGCGTAGCAGCGCATGATTGCTCTGCTTATGCAGCTAAATCTGCAAAATTTCATCGTCAAAATTCAGTCAACAAAGCGATAGATGACATCGTTGGTGATGTTATCCAAGTCTTAGCCGAAATCACGAGGGGATTTGCACTGAGTACACACGATTTATAGTTGGGAGACCGCGTCTGACGTAGGCTGCACAGTGGTCCAATCTCTCAGGTTTGGCCGGGAGGCATCGAGGCTCGGGGAATGTGAGCATTTTGCGGTGGTTGCGACGCTGCGATCTGGTTGTTTGCCATTAAGCTGAGGCTGCCGCGAGCTTACACCTGAAATTTTTCAATGAGCAAGGCAGCCTTTTGCGAGGTGTCCAATACCCCTTTGTTGATTTGGGCTCACCCCTATCACCGGCTAGTTCGAATGACGAAGCGAACTGACATGAAATTTTTCATTTAGGGAGTGTCGCTGAGTTTGCTGGAAAATATGGCATGGACTCAATTGATCTTTGAGCGGAAATTAATGACTAAAACCGATCTGATCATTCGAAATATTCAAACAACCAAGGAGAGAGTCAAATGATTAGCCACGAAAAGTCCAATGGTTTGGTCGTTGGTGCATCCAACCCGGGGCATGGTGCGGTGGTTGGAAAGACGGCGTATGAGGGTGGTGATTGGCCGAGCGTTGGGGCGCGCTGGAGCCAATCCACACCTCAAGGGGCACATTCAGGAAATCTTCGTGCAGGACGGGTGCAACCTACGGCACCTGCGAACGCTCAGCGGTGCTCGCACGGAGCTTACCCGGAGCACAACCGCCAGCACCGTCGATCTGGTCACGACGAAGTCCGGCCGCGTCATTGAGCGCATCCAGGTGAAAGACGTCACGAGCCAGGCTGGCATCGACAAGCTGGTCAAGCAGTGTGCGGACGGAAAGTACCGTAGCGCTAAATTGGTTGGCTCCCGGAGACCGCTGACGCATTCAATCGGGCGGCTCAGAAAGCTGGCGTGAGCAAGCGCATGAGCAGTTCTGGAGTGTCCTCCAAGACGACGGAGGCGCTGGCCCACCGTGCCGGCGCGGCGGGCAGCGGAAGTCTCATGAGCGCTGCCATGACGGCGGCCAAAGCAGGGGAATCGGTGGCGCCGTTATCGGCGGTGGGGTGGCGGCCGTCTCGGGGTGCGTCAGTGTGCTCAATGGGGAGGCGGAAGTGGCGGACGTTGCCGTCGACGTCCTCAAGGCAAGCGCGAAAGGTGGTACCAGCGGTGCGGCAGCCGCTGCGGCCGCTACCGTATCCGGCGCTGGCACAGCAACTGCGCTCGCAACGCTCGGCATATCCGGAGGTGTTGCTGCAGCGGCAACAGTGGCAGTACCTCTGGTGGTTGCCGCTGGCGTGGGCTATGTCGTCTCCGAACTGTGGGACAGCTTGTTCGATTGAGCAGGTATCAGAGGTCTTTTGAAGCGAAATCCAGGGAGGGTCGAAATGGGTCAGTCGGTTTTCAACGAGCATGGCGAGCAGGTGCAACTGGAGGATGAGGCCTTTGCCAATGGGGGCGAGGCCGCCGTATTTGCGGTTTGTGAGCACCCGCGCGTCGTCGTCAAGAGGTATCACAATGAAGTGCTGTCCAAGCGGGGTGCAACACTGAAGCCCAAGCTTGGCGCGATGATGGCGCTCGTCCAGAGCCAACACTTTGACCGATCCCTTCTCGACCGTCTTGCATGGCCGCGGCTGCTGGTGCTCGATGAATCGCGAGCATGGTGTGGCTACGCCATGCTGAGAGCGCCGGGTGTACGCATGAACGTGCTTGCACATGCCAAGGCGTACCAGGAGCATTTCCCTGGCCTTGATCGGCAAAGGCTGGTTGGTTACCTGCTCGACCTACTGCGCACCATCGCGGGGCTTCATCGTGCGGGCATCTACATCGGCGACTACAACCTTGCCAACTTTCTGTGCGACNCCCAGAGCGACCGTGTGGTACTGATTGATTGTGACAGCTGGCAACTGTCTCACGCCGGCAAGACGTTCCGCTGCGCGGTTGCCGCGGCGGACATGCTTCCGCCGGAGCTGCACGGCAAAGAGCTGAGCAAGGTCAACCGAAACTTGGAAAGCGAGCAATTTGCGCTGGCCATTTTGATCTTCAAGGTTTTGATGCTCGGGCGTCATCCCTACGATGTCGTCGGAGGTGAGGGTCCTGTCGCAAATATCCAAAACGGGTACTTCCCGTACGGCATTGGTGGTGGTGGTATCCCGAAAGGGCCTTGGTACAACATCTGGAGCCACCTGCCGCACAAGGTGAAAGAGCAGTTCATCCGTACATTCCGAGGCGGTGCTGCGGACCCAGGCAATCGGACCTCGGTCGCGGAGTGGATCCACGTGCTTCGGCTGTACCAGCGGGAAATGGGGTTCGGTTGGCACGAGGTCGCGATTCGACCTGCGACGCCAAAATCGGGTGAATACCGCGGATTGGCACCCTCGGACTCGCGCCTTTCGGCCTGAGCAGTCGACCAGTATCGTAGCGATCGACAGCCGCTGCACCACACTAGAAGTCATTTCATTCCATTGCCCGAACAGGAGAATTCCAACATGAACGACGATCTGATCGAGAACCCGAGCCCGCGTTGCCCGCTTGCACTTGTGCTGGACACTTCCGGCTCGATGAGCGGTGAGCCGATCGACGAGCTCAATGCCGGCGTCGGATTGCTGCTTGAGGAATTGAAAAGAGACGACCTTGCCAGATGGTCGGTCGAGCTTGCGGCCTACGCCGCAGGCGGATCTGCGCAGCGCATCTTCGACTTCACCGTCGTGGAANAAATCGCCGGCACCGTTCCGCTCCATGCCTCGGGGGCANCGCCTTTGGGCGCGGCGGTCGGTATGGCGCTCGACGACCTCGAACAGCGCAAGGCACGCTACCGGGCGGTCGGCACACCCTACTATCAACCGTGGCTGGTGATCATCAGCGATGGCGCACCGACGGATTCGTGGCAGACGGCTGCGCAGCGCGCGCACGGCTTGTCGCAGTCGAAANAACTCGTGAGCCTGCCGATTGGGGTTGCTGGTGCCGACATGGGCACGCTTGGCGCCTTTTCGGCTAAACCCGCGGTTAACCTGCAGGGGCTGAAATTCCGTGAATTCTTCATGTGGCTTTCGGCGTCGATGGCGCGGGTGTCTGCGAGCACGTCCTCGGACGCTTCGGTCCAACTGCCCNCCATCGACTCTTGGGGAGTATCTGACCATGTCGCGCAAACGGAGGGTTTGAAGTTGGAACTGTCGGAAATCAAACACGCCCCGGATAACCGGCAGTCCCGTGCGCCAACGGCTGAGTGCATCGCGAACGGGTCCACTGCATACGGGGAAATTCAACCGGATCCGGGAGCAGAGCGGGTGTCTCGCGATGCGCAGAAGTCGGCACCAACGTCGGTCGCGAAGAGCGTCCCGCCATCGAAATCGACGACCATCGTCTACTCACAGGAGCCGCAACAGGCTGGGTCAGTTTGTAAAGCCGACCAGTCAAGCCCTCGGCGAGAAAGCTCTCATACGATGCAGCCGAGCGTGGGTGGTGACAGTGTGTCGGCGTCAGACGTGGGTCGGTCCATCGCCGAACCGTCCGACTCGGTAGCAGAAGTTCAGTTGGGCGATTGGCGCATCGTTGGTGATGCGGTGGTAGGGCTGGCACACCGGAAGCGGCAACTTCCGTGTCAGGACGCTGTGTTTTGGCGCTCGCATCCCCGTCCGATCCTGGCGCTCAGCGACGGCGCTGGCTCGGGCGCGGTGAGTGAATTGGGCGCTCGCGCTCTCGTCGTAGGCATCACTCGTCTCGTCATGACTCTGGAGAATGAGGTTGCCCCCTGGCTCGATGGCGTTACATCTGAAGTCATCCAAGGCGCTCAAATCCTTGCATCGCGCGTGCTGCTGCATGCGCAGGGACTGCTTGAGGATCTGTCCAAGGTTGAGCGACGCAACGTCGCTGAGCTTCGTGGCACGCTCTTGCTGGCCGTGTTCGGCCGCCGCCAAGTGTTCTGGTGGCAGGTTGGAGACGGAGCGGCCGTTTGCGTTCGGGCTGGAGCCGGCGAAGTACTCGGTGACGTCTCCCGAGCGAAGGGCGAGCATGCCAACCAAACCTGCTTTGTCGACAACGCCAGCATCGGCGATGTCCAACACGGCTTGTTGGATGCATCGCGAGTCCACGGCTTGGCTCTGATGAGCGATGGGGCGGCAGAGCGACTAGTCTCGTTGGATGGTCGGCGCGTTGCAGCTCGCATTCAAAGCTGGTCTGACAGGCTTTCCGCGGGCGCACTGTCCGCGCTCGACATTGCGGTGTCTTTTCATGAACCCGGGTTTGTCGAAGGGACCACGTTGGATGACCGATCGATCGTGTTGGCAGCCCGGCTAATCCGTGACTTCGCGCAAGAACCGAGCGTATCGCGGCCTGCATCGTATGAAAAATTTGGTAAAAATTCGGAACAGATCAAGACTATGAAGGGAGGAGACATTGGAGAGCCTCACGTTTGAAGTCAAGTCGATCCAAGCATTCATTTTCGCCTCCGGTCGACTGCGAGACGCCATAGGCGCGAGTGAGTTGATCGATCTGCTGACAAACGAAGATGCACCGGGTAACCTGCTCGACGCCGTGCTTGCTGCCTCACAGACGCGTGAAGATGTCGAGTTCTCCCGCAGGGCAGGCGGCGCTTTCTACGCGTTCAGCCATACGCCTGAACCATTGGATAGGTTCGCCAGCCTGTGGACTTTGGCGGTCCAGCAGCGAGCGCCAGGCCTGGAGTTCGTACTCGGACGCGGCAAAGGTGACTCGTATCCCGACGCCTTCAGTAATGCGCAAAAAGATGCGCGGTCACTCTCCAGCAGAGAGCGCGGCACATACCCTTTGNCATCGCCCGTCACACTTCGGTCTCGGCGTACAGGGCGCGCAGCCGTGACTCACGACCCGAAGGATGNNGGGGTCGACGCGACGGTCCGCTCGATCAAATCCTATGCCGATTTGAGTCAAGCAGGTTTTATCGATCGTTACACCCCTTTGGACTCGCACCTCACCTGGCGCGACTGGCCACGTAACCTTGATACAGACGCGCCAGACGATGAGTCTTTTCCCTTTCTGGACGAAGACAGAAACATTGCAGTCATTCATGCCGACGGCAACGGGATGGGGCAGATCCTCATACGTATGGGCGAAGCGGTTCGAAACGACCCGGAAACATACCCGCGGATCTACCAAACTTTTTCCAAAGCCATCGAACGCAGTACGCGACACGCCGCGCGGAGAGCCACGCTGGACGTACTGCTACCGGCCCGCAAGAATGGTGAGCGACTTGCCGCGAGACCGATTCTTCTGGGTGGGGACGATGTCATCGTGCTTGTTCGAGCGGACTTGGCGTTGGCGTACGTCCGGTCTTTTGCCTGCGCATTTGAAGAAGAAAGCCGACGCCAGCTTGCCGAATTGTCCCGATATGGCGTGACCGGTTTGCCCGGGCATATGACCATGGGCTTTGGCGTCGCGTTCGTCGCGGCCAATCAGCCCTTCGCAGCCGCCGTCAAATTGGCGGAGTCCATCATGTCTTACGCGAAAAGTCGCGCAAAGGAATCGGTGCCGGAAAGATCGGACAGCGCTTCCAGAGCTTCATCGATGCCGCCGTCGTCGGTGGCGTTTNTCCGACTGACAGCGTCGATGGCGGGTGATTACCAGGAACTGATTGCGCGGACGTCGACTTCAGAGGGTGATCNNCGCTACATCCATACGCTCGGGACTTACGCGGTCTCGGCGTCCCAAAATTGCCGTCTTCCCTGCCTCGAGGACCTGGAGCGACTGGTTGCTCACTTGCGCTCAGAGGGGATGGCGAGGGGGCCGATTCGTGGCCTGCTCAATATGCTGCATCTCGATCCCGCGCAGGCGCGTATCAGCTGGCGACGCTGGAGACAGCGGATGGAGCAAACCTATCCGGAAAAGTTGAGGAAGCTGGATCAATTGTTAGCCAAGCTATTGCGCTGCTATGCACCGGACGGTTCGGATCTACCCTACGCGAAAACATCGTGCATCGAGACAGCGGACGTAAGTGACGATTCTGGCCGGATCGATCGGTCCTGCTCGAGAACGAATGGCCCGTCAGAGGTTTTGGTCAGTCCGTTGGGGGATGCGCTGGACCTGTTGGCTGTCAGCCACTCTGTGCGCTTCTCGCTTGAAGCAACCGAGGCCGTCTCATGAGATATCGGCTTCTTCTCCAAATCCAGAGCTACTGGCATATTGGGACGGGACGAGACGCTGGTGCAGCGGTCGATGTCGCGACTCATCGTGATCAGGACGGTCTACCGTGTGTCCCAGGTCGTCACATCAAGGGACTTCTGCGCGACGCCTTTGAGCGTGCTCATGCTTGGGGCTGGGCTGGACATGCCGACGGCATGGTGGTGGCACATTTGTTCGGGCAAAGAACGGAGCGGATCACGGTCGACGGGGCGCCGACCAGCGGCGCATTGCGGGTCAGTGACGCCCGATTGCCTGAGGACCTGCGGGCATGGCTTCGGGCGGACGCACAAAGCGCCCAGCGGGCGGCTCTGTTCCGGATCTTGATGGCGACGGCAATCGACGAAAACAGCGGCAGTGCCAAGGATCGCAGTTTGCGAGGTATCGAGGTCGTCGTTCCCATTGACTTGGGAGCAAGCATCGGACCGATGCCCGGTCGCGCGGTTCCGTTTGATTGGGTACAAAAGCTGCGGGAGGTGCTGCCACTGATCTCGGCGGTTGGTGGGCATCGCAGCAGGGGATTGGGTCGGGCCATTCTGAGTTTGGAGGCCGAATGATCATGCTGCACCAATCTCTCTCGATCCGACTGATTGACGACTGTGTATTCAGTGAGCGGTCCGCGACCGAGGGCGCACACGATACGCTGGACCGGGTCCCGGGATCGGCGCTGCTTGGCGCTGCGGCGGCCCAGTTGTACTCGCTGCTCCCGGTCGATGTCTCCGATTTGGTCTTCCACAGCGGTCGGGTGCGTNTTTCTGATGCCTTTCCATGCCAAGGCAGTCATTGCATCGCTTGGCCGGTGCCGCTCTGCTGGCACTTTCCAAAATCGAACAAGCCAGCTGGTCCAGGCGTCGAAGCGAGCCTGATCCATAACTTCCAACATGTCGACGCTATTCGTGGACCGTCTGGGGGCACTGAGCAGGCGAAGCAGTTGCGGGAGGGTTACATCTCTGCGGACGGGCGCTGGATCAAGCCGGAGCGAGGCTACCGGATGAAGACGGCTGTCGACGGCACCACAGGGCGAGCGGCTGACGGGCAACTGTTTGGTTACTCTTCCCTTTCACGTGGGCAGACTTTCGTCTCCTTCGTCGAGGCGGACGAGGATGTCGACCCAGCATTGTTTGAACAAGTCTGCGCAGCCCTGCGCGGGGTCGTTTTCTTGGGCCGCTCGCGTTCGGCGGAGTATGGCCGCGCAGAGATTGAGCGATTCGAAGACGACCTGCGCCCTGTGCACGGTTCTGCTGAAAATGGCGTTTTGACACTGTGGCTGCTGTCCGATCTCGCGCCCTGTGACGCCATGGGGCGGCCCACGAACACGCTCGACGTTCAATGTCTTGGACTACCCAACGGCTCTCGAATCGACTGGTCCCGGAGTTTCTTGCGCTCCCGCTCGTACAGTGCTTGGAACGCGACTCGAAAGGGCTACGAGGTCGAGCGTAAGGTGATTCGAGCCGGCAGCGTCATCACGGCGTCTCTTCCTTCGGGCGCAGATGTGCGCGCCACGATCAGGCAGCTTGCCCGCGGGGTTGGCCTCCACGTGCAGAGCGGGCTAGGTCGCGTGTGGGTCAATCCACCGATGCTCGCGGGAGCACACCCAGCATTCTCCNCCGCCATTCAATCGCCGCAGGAACCATCATTGGCAACGATGCCCAAATCGGCGCTCGCACGATGGCTCTGCGAGCAAGTCGAGACCGATGCCTCGACGTTAGAACAGCGCGTTGTTGCCATCGCAGCTGATTACCGCCAGCTCACCGACGCCGTAAGACGCAATCTGGGGTTGCCGGAGCATGCGACCGACATGTTCCCATCCCGGTCGCAGTGGGGCAGTGTGCTTGAAGTGGCCCGGTTCAAAGCTGGTAAGGACCTGTATCGAGCATTGTTCGAGGGAGATGGTGCAGTCATCAAGGCCAGCAGCAAGGGTTGGAGTTTGGAGGTGCCGAAAAGCGGGGAGAGGGTGAATTGGATCGTCCTTGCCGATTGGATCAAAGAGCGGATCGGCAACAACGGTGACTGTGAGGAAGAACTCGTGCAACGTCTTGCTCGCCGTCTGATGGACGAGCCCAACCGACGCAAAGGATGAGGTCATGAACGCATCGGCAACCACACGATACGATTTCGTCTTGCACGTCGCGCGGGTCGTGCTCGAGGCGACCACGCCGCTATCTATAAGCACGGGGGCGTCGGACGGCGTGTTCGACAGCGCCTTGGTGCGGGACGCAAACGGCTTGCCGGCTTTGCCGGCGACGAGTGTCGCCGGCGTGTTGCGATCATTGTGGACGCAAGAGAAGGGTACAGACTCTGCGAGGGAACTGTTTGGTTTTCAAGCGCGGGCGGATGGGTTGGCGTCCCGCCTGCATGTGGGCTGGGGCTCTCTTCTCGACAGCAGAGGTCGAGCTACAACCGGACTTCTTCTTGGGGTTGAGGCTGAGCGTCTGAGAACAGACCCGATCCTCAAAGATGTTGTCCATCAGCACCGAATGCCGTTGCATCGAAACCGCGTGCGTTTGACCCATCGCGGCGCCGCGGCCGACGCGGGGAAGTTCGACCGAACCATCCTCCCCGCCGGACATCGATTCGCACTCGAACTGCGTTTGCAGTACTCGGCTGATGGATCGGAGGATATCTTTCGCAAATTATTGGCCNTTTTCAGCCACCCTGGCTTTCGCCTTGGCGGCGGCACTCGCGCGGGACTTGGGGGCATGCGCTGCGTCAGCTTGCACACGGCTCGCTTCGACCTGCGCGACCCTGGCGATGTCCGTGCTGTTGGCGCATTGGGCGCTGACCCATCGTCAATCGCCGGTTTGAAATCAATCCAACCGGGTCAGGTAGTTCGTCAAGGGTGGATCGAGTCATTTCTCGAGCTTCGGGCTGAGGGACTGTGGCGCATCGGACAAGGCGATGTGCCCGTAGAGCAGACGAGCGGCGCGGACAAAGTTCCAGATCTCCTGCCCATCACCGAGCGTCGTATCGAATGGGGTGAGCGTGGCGGCCGGCCGCGCTCTAGCCGGGAAGCGTTGATCCCCGGGTCATCCGTCAAGGGTGTGCTTGCGCACCGCACGGCTTTTCACGCGAGACGATTCGCTGGCCAGTGGGCAGAGACACAGGATGTTGACTCTGATCGAGACATTCCGCCCGAGGTCCGCGCGCTTNTTGGCGAGGTAAAGAACAAANCCCAGCGAGGGCGTCGAGGGGTTGGATGGGCGGGCTGCATGTTTTTGNACGATGCGTATCTGACGCTGTCAAAGCCCGTGCGACTCATGCACAACAGTATTGACCGGTTCACTGGGNGTGTGCGTGAACACATGCTGTTCGAGGAAGAGTGCCTCACCGAAGCGCAGACCCGCATTCGGGTTGCCGTTGATCTTGAACGCCTCGCGCGCAGCCTCTGCCGATATGGATTGTCTGTCGAACAGGTGCAGCGCAGCTTTGTAGCGGCCCTTCGCGATCTGTGCGATGGTCGGCTCGCGCTGGGCGCCAAANGTACCACGGGACACGGAGTGTTTAGAGGCAAGCCACCGATTGTTTTGTGCGAGCCGTGGCTCAAGGCCGCGTCATGACGGAGGGTTGGGAATGAGCGTTTCGAAAATCGGACAGGTCCTAGAGGATTACCAACGTCTGCGTTCGCAGCCATTGTGGCGCAGCTTGTCGGCCATGCGCTCAGGCGGAATGAGCCTCCGCACCGACGCATATGAGACACACGAAGCACTTTGGAACGCATTGCGCGCGACGAAGCCATTGAGCGGGTGGCTGCTGTTTCAGTCATATCAACAGGCGTTCGATGGGGAACTTCCGACGCCTCAACCCAAATGGGGTCGTCTGCTGCAAGCGGAGGCGGCGACACAAGACGGCCGCAGCATCACTGTCTCCCGTCCGCCGCGCGCAGGCTGGCGTGTAGTCGCGACTGAACATCAAATCACAGGTGACTTGTTGTGGGACGAGTGTCGGCATTTGGCATATGACCCCAAGTTGGGCGTGTTGCGCTATCGCCGTTATTGGCGTGATCACCCTGAACTTGGGCTGATTCAGGTCGCGGCTTGCTTTATCGGTTTTTCGCAGGAGTACTGAACATGCCAGCGTTCTACCGGCCCAAGCGTGATGGGCAGCGCGGGGGCGGTCACCGACATCCAGGAGGCGAGGCAGATCGAGGGAGCGCCTCCATTGGGGTCATTGACGCCCCATACAACTTCGTTCCACTGTCTCCGCACGTTTTCCTTCCGGAGTGGGGCCTGCGTGTCTCGCACGACATACCTTTCTCGGACGGGCTCAGCGGCGAGCTTTATTACACCGTCCAGGCGGAGACTCCATTGCTCGTTGGTGGCCGGCAAGAACGGGCCAATCGAGATACCCCGGGCGCCGTGTGGCCTTTCGTGCTTCCCGACGGACGGCAGGCCATACCGGGTTCCAGCCTGAAAGGACTTTTTCGCAGCGTGGTCGAGATTGCCGCATTTGGCCGACTCAGCAAGCTTGATGACGTACGCCCGGCGCTGCGGGACATCTCGAGCTCATCGGGGCCGTACTTCCAGGCTGTCAGGNGAAAAGTTAGGACTGGGTTCTTGCGCCGAACCCCTGACGGCGGGAACCAGATCATTCCATGTTTGATGACGCGGCTTGATCATCGTGACCTGGAGTCCGCATTGGGTTTGGGTGAGGATGAAACGATATTTCAAGCTCGGATGTCAGTACGCGACAAGTACAGGCGCTGGCATCAACTATGTCGGGGCAGGGGCTGTGTACCGGGAAGCATCCGATTCGACCTTGATGGGCTGAAAGCGGGTGCCCTGTTCAAGGGCCGCACTGAGGGCATCCCTGTTTTCACGGGGCAGATCTCGGATAGCAGGAAGCNNCCGGGGAAACACCTTGACTTTATCTTCTACGACCTGCGGCTGGATCAGATCATCGATGTGCCAGCGGCGGTTTGGCGTGACTTTCTGCGTGTGCACGGGGATGAAGAGGCGAGCCCCGAGATGTCTTGGCCGGGGCACTGGAAGAGGCACTATCGCGAAGGCGGAGATGTACCTGTCTTTTATCTTCCGCCGTCCGGGGCCTCGCCGCTGCGCATCGGTTTGGCGTTCATGCCCAAACTCGCGGGAGATTTCTCGACGCACGAGATGGTGTCAAATGTAAGCCCCTCTCACCTCTTGCCCCCTGGAAGAGCGCACGGCTACGACATGGCCGACCTGTTGTTTGGCGCCATCAACGNNGCGAGGTCCCAGGCTGACGCACTTCGCGGCCGGGTTAACTGCGAAATGGCGATCGCGACTCACCGACTCGAGGTCGAGCGGCAGCCGGACACCATCCTTAACAGTCCCAAGCCCAGCTACTTCCCTAGCTACGTCACCCAGGCCGCCGACCCTCATCGATGGAGTCTCCGGCCTGAAAGGACATATGCGACCTACATCCGCAGCGATGACAATCAAGCACCGACACTTCGCGGCTTCAAGCGCTACCCGGTTCGGCCCGCGACGACTGTTCAGGTTCAGAGACCGACCGCAGAGCAAGAGAAGAACAAGAAAGTCCAAATTGTCCTTCGCACGCTGCCTGCGGGGTCGCGATTCAACGGTCGCATCGTGTTTCATAACCTTCGACCCGTCGAACTGGGCGCCCTGTTGTGGGCAATGACCTGGGGTGGAAACTCTTCGCTGCTCCACTCGATTGGCATGGGAAAGCCGTTCGGCTTGGGTCAGATTCGCTTCGAGCTCGACGGCGGACGCTGCCGCTTGATCCCCAATGATCCGAACGAACCTGAAGGTGCCCTCACGCCAGACCGCCTCGCTGGTCTCATTGCAGGGTTCGAGGACCAGATGAGCTCGGCCATCCCAGACTGGAAGAGTTCCNCGCAGATGATGAATCTCCTGGCCATGGCCGACGTAGCCCGTGCGACGAAGCTGCCGGTTGGTATGAACCTTCGACACATGAAAATGGAGAGCCGGAACAACCCGTTTCAGAAGGCCAAGCAAAGCAGGCTCGTTTTGGCCGATTACGCGGTGGCGAGCGGTGCAATTCCCGCTTTGGCGCACCGGGCTGTTGCGATAAATCCAACTCCTACCTCTGGCGGACTTGCAATCAGTTCCGCTGGTTCGACGCAAGGCGTCGTCTCCTCCCAGGTCTCGGTTGCGGCCAGAGAAGTGGAGAGAGACGGGGTCAAAGTGAGCTGGGATAAGTCAAGGCAGGTGCTTGTGGTCGTATTCAAGGACGGGAATCCCGTACGTAAAGCGACGGCAATCGGAGGCGATGCGCTAAAGATCGTTCAGGGAATGCCTGAGGTGCAGAGGACCCGCTTGCAGAAATATGGCGAACTTGCGGGCGTTGCAGTCACGATTCGTTTGTTGGGTAACCAAGGAACGATCGTGCGCGTCAACCCGTCGCCTCACGTGGGTGGAACAAATGCATCATGACGCGGCGCTTTTCCCCGGCGGTGTAGCGACTTTTAGGGTTCAAATTGAATGATATGCGGAGGGCGCCAGTTAGCGCGCTACCTTGTTCACGCCCGTATCGGGAAGCCTGTATTGCGCGATTGATTGAATCCAACAATTCCGCCCATGAATCTCACTCTCGTCACATTTCTCGGGAAAGGTCGGGATTCCGTCGCCACCGGCTACCGCCAAGCCACCTATCAGTTTGCCGACGGTCGACGGCGCTCAGAAATCGAGCGCGCGCTGGAGACTCTTCTCGGTGCCTGAGGCAGCACGTCCTGCAGACGCCTCGCGCTTGCAACCTTGCGGGCGCGTTCACCCAAACGGGTTCGATCACAATCGAACCCAACATAGAACCACCAATGAAGAGGGGACAACATGCGAATCCCGCAAGTTCTGAAGTTCATCGAGATTGCCTTGTCGGTCATTGTTGACACCTTCAATCTGCGAATGGGCGCATCCGCGCGGCACCTCGCTCTGCACCCAGACCGCTCACGTCACTGGCTTCCGATCCGCCTTGAAGGCTCGCTCATCACCAACGCGGCGGTCGTGATCTTGGGGTTTCGGGCCAATCTCGTCATCCGAGGGAAAGGCGGCCTGCCCGAGGGCGTTTCTCATGCCTGCCAGAAGTGGATGAGGCATGAGCAGGTTTGAAATGGTGTCCAGCCCGGCGGTTCAACTCAATGTCAACCCGGTATGCGTCGTAGGTTCCGCGGTGACGCAGCCCTGTTCCCGCATGACAGGCGTACAGATGCCCGTTTTGGTTGTGGCGACCCAGAGCGGGTGCTTGGCTGTATCGGGTTGGTGGGGGTCGCGACGGGGCGAGGGCATTACCGCCTTGACTGAGACTCGGCAGACGTTACGCACGTACGATGTTCTGATCGAGAGTGACTCTGGCAAGGCGCGAGGGCCAGCGAAATGCAGCGAGAACTTTCGTGAGGTGCCTGGCGCAACTCTGCTGGCGCCGACCAGCGCGCAAGCGATGAAGGCGGGCCTGCAGGCACTACGGTACATCACGTCGGGGAGACGTGGGCGCACGTTCCTGTCGGATGGCCAGGCGGGTTGTTCGACATGCAAGGCAACGCCTTGCTCGGCCACGCGAGGTCTGGCGAATGAGCGGCCGCACGCTCCACCTGCCCGGGTACGACACCGCACCGACGAGCCGAACCCGATGTCGCTGGTGTACAGCCTAGACCAACCTCGCCCACATCGCCGAGGCAACTCCACGATGCGGCTGACAGTGCTGCGCAATTGCGGCTGAGCCGCTGGCGTTACGCGTTACGAAGCCATGGATTGCACTGGTCAGGTTTTCCTGGGGCACTTTTGCACAGTGGCTTGGGCATGATGCTCGCGCGGCATGCACCCGAGGTATTTGCGAGCTTCATCGGCGGCGAAGATCCTCCCTCGGTTGCCGAGGCAACGCGGCCCAAGCCCTGGTGGATGTTGCCACCCTTGGACAGTCGCATGGTGTATGCGCCGGGCGATGACCTCGTGACCGACTTGTACTTCGCCAACCCGCAACGCGGTTGGGAGCAGATCTGCGCTGAGGCCCTTCAGGCTCTCGGTGAGGTTGGCATGGGCTCGGCACGTTGCCGGTTCAGCGTANGTCAGATACGAACTTGTTCATTGGGACGCTTCGACGCCCCAGCCAAGCGACGGTATCACGTTGTCACAAATGTTTTCGAGCTTGACTCGCGCCGAATCCCGAAACACATCGGCCTGCAACTGATCACGCCGTTGCGCGTCAAGAGCGAAGGCGGACTGCTGCGCAGCGCGCCCGTCGCGACCGTGCTTGTGAAACGAGTGCTGGCCCGTGCAGCGATGCTTGCTGGGGTGCGTGTTTCCGACCTCCCTGGTGCGGTTGAGGCTCAGCACGAGGCTGCCTCACTCATCCTCAGTGAACAGGATCTGTACTGGGATGACCTTTCCNGCTACTCCGCGCGCCAGCAAGCGGAAGTACCCATGGGCGGACTGACCGGTTGGCTGCGTTACAAGGCCACGGCTGACGTGCGCATGGCCTGGGCATGGCTGGCCATTGGGGAGTGGTTGCATGTCGGCACCAAGACGACCTTCGGGCTTGGTGCGTACCGCATTCTCCCGACACGCCACGTTCATCACGCGTTTCGCGCCTGTCCACAGGCGACCCCATCGTCGAATTGAGGATCTTACCCATGACCGTTTATTTTGTTTCCCGACATGAGGGTGCTGCGCGCTGGGCACGCATTCTGCAAGCCAAGCGGAAAGACCTCTGGCCGCACCCTGTGGACGAGTATGTCGAACACCTGGACTACCAAGTGCTCAAGCGCGGCGACATCGTCATTGGCACCTTGCCAGTAAAAGGCGCAGCCGCGGTACGAGAACGCGGAGCTGAGTTCTATTCGCTTGACCTCGATGTTCCGCCGCAACTGCGCGGGCAGGAACTCAGTGCCACGCAAATGGCCGCCTGCGGCGCCACGCTGACGCATTACCGAATCACTGCGCGTGAGCATATCGAATTGCCAGCCGTCGTCGGCAAGCCGCGCAAGGCAAAAGGGGACATCAAGCCGTCCCCTGAAACCACCATCATGCTCGTCAGCCAGGAACTCGTCCCGCAGTACCTGGGCTTCGCGCACGATCCTACGCCACGCGTCGTACTCGCCACCACGCCCAGCATGAGGCAGCGAGCCCAGAACCTGCGACAGCTGTTGCGAAGCACCAAGCATGCGCCGAAGGACAGGGACATCATCGACTTTCCGCTGAGCGACGGTGATGGATACAAAGCCCTGCTGCAACAGGCCGAG
Source organism: Burkholderiaceae bacterium (assembly GCA_013693755.1). Lineage (GTDB taxonomy): Bacteria > Pseudomonadota > Gammaproteobacteria > Burkholderiales > Burkholderiaceae_C > Tibeticola. Next base: position 558,572 of record CP059256.1, on the reverse strand, counting down.
GAGATTCTTGAGGCGCTCGCCCTGGNNGACCGCACCGAGCGCGTCGTCATCAACCTCACGGGCGGTACCAAACTCATGTCCATGGCCTTTGGCGACGCCGGTCAGGCGGCCGTACGAGCGCTCGAGCCCCTGCAAATGATGTATGTCGACACCCAGAACCGCCGTATCGAGCATATTCGGGGTCGTGACTCGATTGCCCGACCCATGCGGCCGATGTTGGGGGTTCGAGAGGCTGTGCTCGCCTCTGGCAAGCCCGATGCGGGGTGCGCCAGTGCCTCGAAGGTCTTTCAGCGCCGGATGCAGCGACGCACGCTGCACGAGGCGCTACTCGACGCCAACATTGGTGACCTCAACTGGCTCTGCATGGATATCGCGAGCATGCTGCCGAGGNGGAAGACGAATGGTTCGGACCGGTCACCCCGGTGGGGCGACCGGGCGAGTTCCAAGCCCGAGGAGGGGCTCTTTGCCGTACGTGGGAGCCCGCTGCAGCGTTCTCTTTCCGGCAAGCTTGGCCGGCTGATGTGCGAGCATGGTGTATTGGCTGAGTTGCCTGCCGAGTCAGGTGGCGCGCTGTACCTGCGCTTCAGTCACCGATCGGAGCTTGACTATTTGATGGGCGGTTGGCTTGAAGCCCATCTCGCCTCCATCGTGGCCCAGGCTGGCCCGGACGATTGGGCCTGCGGCGTTCAGGTTGGCGCAGAGAAGGGGCGTAATAACGAAATCGACCTGATCGTCACCTGCGGCAACCGTACTCTCCTCATCGAGGCCAAAACGGCCAATCTGTCGCGCCGGGAGGCCAACCGAGAAGGCGAATCAGCGAGCCAGGCGCAAAACGCCATCTACAAGCTCGATTCCATCGGTCACGACCTCGCCCGCAACTTCAACAACAACTGGCTGGTTTCCACCTCCAAGCTCGACGACACCGACATTGAGCGGGCCAGAGACAAGCGCATCGAACTCTTCGCTCCAACCCTCGCGCAACCCTCGCCAAGGTGGGCGATTCGTCAATTCACACAACGATTGACGGACTGGATTCGCGAGAGCCGCATCGATTCGCCTGCCGATCAGGCTTTCAAGCCGCATCCGCTGCGTGTTTCCAGCGATTGGAAAAGAGTGCCGAACCTCAAATGGACAGACCAGCGCTGAGCGCTTGAAAACGGGCTGGCGCCGCCGCCGGCCCGCATCCAGGGCGGGTGCAGCCCTTGCACTGCAGTTCCCCTATCGCGGCAGTCACAAACTATCGAGTGGGGCGCATCTGCGCTGCGGTGCCTACAGTTCGGGGATGGATCTCCACATCGCAATGCCTCTCCTGGAAAAGCCAGCGTTGCGATCGTCACGAGGCTCTTTGCGCAACGTGCTGGGCTGTCGACGCAAACAGGGCTTTCACCGCAGCCGAACCGCAACGCTTGCGCCCGACTTGCACGCGCCAATCCTTGAGCAAGTGGCTTGAAGCGCTCTTCTGACCGGATCAACACGGTAGGGCTACCCCCGCGAATGGCGAAACGGGACGCGCTCAGCATCGGCAAGCTTGCACAGTGACTCGGTGCACCCGTGCTCCAACATACTGCACGCTGGTGGAACATCTGAAAGAGACGTGTCATGCAGCGCAACAACCCCGCCCCGCTCAAACTCCGCTTTCTCCTTACCAGCGCGTGCACGGCACGTTGCGCTTACTGCCACAACGAAGGGCAAGCCAAAGACAACACGCATCTGTCGTTGCCAGACATTCAACATGTGCTGGACACGCTGGCTGCTGGTAACCGCCGGATCAGCGAGATCATCCTGACCGGTGGTGAGCCTACCCTGCACCCACAGCTTGCTGAAATCGCTCGGCTTAGCAAGGCCAGTGGCGCACTGGTGTCCATCAACACCCACGGCGCTCACCCTGGCCTGCTCGAACGTGCCCTGCCCTGGGTCGACGAACTCAAGCTGCACATCGATTCCTTCAACCCGCAACGGCAACAACACAGCATGGGGCTGAGCATCGATAAAGTGCTGCAAAGCATCGAAAGAGGCCGCCAACATCCAGGGTGCGCATCGTGGTCAATCACCCCTTGCAATCGCTCGCAGAAGCCAGTGAAATGCTGGCCACCACCCGCAGGTTGGGCGTGGAATGCAAGCTCATCGAGTTGCTGGACGCAACGCACGCCAGCCCACAACTTTGCGACATCCCCTGGGCCGCAATGGGCTACCGGGCTGCTGGCGTCGGGCTGTGGTGACCTGCCCCCATTGACCGTACCAACGTATTGGAGAAGTCCGNNAGGTTGAAGGTTAATCGAANNGTTTTGTTTCTGCCCACTGCCAGCAGCACCGCCAGCGCGCTGGCGGTGCTGCTGGGCGAATCGTGCCGGCGGGATGCGTCCCAGACTGCTGTGAGGCCTGACCTCGTTGTAATCCTGGCGCCAGCGCGCAATGCACTGCCGCGCCTGTGACAACGATTCAAACCACTGTTCATTCAGGCATTCATCTCTGAACTTTCCGTTGAAGCTCTCGATGTAGCCGTTTTGCATCGGCTTGCCCGGCTCAATCAGGATGTGCCGAATCCCGTTCTTGTGCGTCCAGGCCAGGAACGCCCGGCTGGTGAACTCTGGGCCATTGTCCGTTCGCACCGCCGCCGGGTAGCCCCGAAACCGTGCCACCTGGTCGAGCACGCGCGTGACGTATTGGCCCGAAATGCCGTAGTCCACCGCTATCTCGACCGACTCCTTGCTGAAATCGTCCACCACCGTCAGGCACTTGATGCGCCGTCCATTGCACAGGCTGTCCGAGACGAAATCCATGCTCAACACCTCGTTGATGTTCCTGGCCAGTTGCAGCGGCACGCGTTCCTGCGTTGGCCGTTTGGCTTTGCGACGCTGCTTCACTGCCAGGTTGGCCTGCCGATACAGCCGGTAGATGCGCTTGTGGTTCACCCTGGAAACTGCTCGCGCAGCATGTCGTGGATGCGCCGATAGCCGAACCGGCGGCGCACCAGGGCCGTTTGCCGAATCTGCTCACCCAGGGTGGCATTGAGCCTGCTGGGCTGCGGTGGGTGGCGGTAGCTGTCTCGGGATAGCCCCACAAGGCGGCAGGCGTGTCGTTCAGAGAGGTGATGCTGCTCAATCATCTGTCGGATGGCCTCTCGCCGCGCTTGTGGGGCTAGCGCTTTACCCCGAAGACGCTCTTGAGAGCGTGGATGTCCAGGTGGGCCTCGGCCAGCAGCCGCTTGAGCTTGGCGTTCTCGCTCTCAAGCTCGCGCAGGCGCTGGGCCTCGGAGACCTGCATGCCGCCGAACTTGGCGCGCCATTTGTAGAAGGTGGCCTGGCTGAAGCCGCCACTGCGGCACAACTCGGGGATGCCCATGCCGGCCTCGGCCTGCCGCAAGAAGCCAATGATTTGTTCGTCGCTGAACCTGCTCTTCTTCATGTCCGTCATTCTCCTGGGTTGACGGACTTCTCTCGTTTACCGTGGTACGGCTGGCGGGGGCAGGTCAGTGGCGGCATCGCACCTGCGGACACCGTGTCATGGCACGCCGCTGCCACACACATCAGACGGCCACCGCAGAGCTTTTCATTGGTGCCGACGGCGTGCGCACACAACTGCTAGGCGGGTGGCTGGGCGCTGCGCAAAGCTTCGCCCTCTCCATGCTGGTGCCGCGGTCCCGGCTACAGCCACATCCTGCAATGCACGCTGGCAAGCGCTCCATCGAGCAACCTCTTCGCAGTTCCATGCCCCCGGCCGCCTTGTGAAGGCTGGGTGAACGTTGCGCCAGCTTGCCAAACGCCCAACTGACCGGTGCGGGCGTTGCGCGCGGCCAAAACCAGAATGCTGATGTTGACGACCACCAGCCAACCTGCAACGCGTATGCGCCCACATCCAAGATGCCGTCGTCAGGTGCGCCACCTGAGAACATTCTCAGGCTGATCAGAGTCCTGGAGCGTACACGTCCAGCCCGGTAACCGCCCGCTCACCCGAAAGCTGGAGTCTGCGGGATGACGAGAGTCGGGGTGCCTGCATCGCAGACCCGGCAAACTTTCAAGCGGGGCGCATCCTTACTTCGGTTCTTACATTCCGGGGATGGACCTCAACGTCGCGCTGCCCCTGCTGGACCGATCGCTCCTCGACGACACCTTGCTCGCCGGCTGGGAGCGCGTGCGGGCCAATGCCGGCGGTCCAGGCGTCGACGGCGTCACCGTCGCCCAGTTCGCCCAAGGCATTCTTGGCCGGCTGCCGCAACTGCGCAGGCAGGTTCAGGCGGGCGCCTACCAGGCCTTGCCCCTGCGCCGCATCGAACTCACCCGCGCGGGCAAGTCCCCGCGCATCCTTGCCGTGCCCTGCGTGGCCGACCGGGTGCTGCAAAGCGCCGTCGCCATCACCCTCGGCCCCTTGCTCGACCCGGGCTTCGAGGACTTCAGTTTTGGCTACCGCCCCGGGCGCAGCGTACCGCGGGCCGTGCAACACCTCTGCGATGCCCGTGACAGCGGTTTGATATGGGTCGCCGAAGCCGACATTCAAAGTTGTTTCGACCACATCCCGTGGGCCGTGTTGCTCCAGCGTCTTGGCGACCATCTGCCAGACGGCTCACTGTTGCCACTGCTGCGTCACTGGCTTGGCTTGCCTCTGCAATGGAGTGACGGCCGGCAAACTGTTCGCACGCAAGGGNTACCGCAGGGCTCCCCGCTGTCGCCGCTGCTCTCCAACGTGTTCCTGGATGGGCTGGACAAAGCCCTTGCCGAAGGCCCCTGGCGCGCCGTGCGTTATGCGGACGACTTTGTGCTCGCCGCGGCCACTCGCGAAGAAGCCTATCACGGCCTGCAGCGCGCTGCCGACTGGCTGCGCCGCGCCGGCATGCGGCTCAACCAGGCCAAAACCCGCGTCGTCCAGTTCGACCAAGGCTTCAGCTTCCTGGGCGTGCAGTTTCGCGGCCGACACATCAGCGCCGTCCAGCCCGGCGCGGCGCCGTGGGTTTTACCTGGCACGCCGGCCGCCCATCGCCCTGCCCAGATTGCGAACGCAGTCATCGACGTCGCTGCGGATGCCTCGTCGAAGTCTGGCCCTACTCTCCGGTCTGCATCGGTGACCGAGACGGTTGAAGACCCCCTTGCCAGCAACCCTGCGCTGCAGGCCATTGCCCAGCAGCGCGCCGTCGAGCCGCCGGCCTTCGAACCCGCACCCCGCCTGCGCACTCTCTACCTCACCGAGCCGGGCGCCTACCTGCACATCGACGGCGAGCGCTTCGTCGTCGGAAAGGGAGAAGAGGAACTCGCCAGCATCCCCGCCGAGAAAGTGGACCAGGTTCTCGCCGACACCGAAGGTGCCGTCAGCTTCGGCGCGTTGCGCCTGCTGCTGCGGCATGATGCCGCCCTGCTGCTCACCTCCAGCGCGCCGGAGCAACCCGCGGGGTTGCTTGTCCCCATGAGCGGTCGTCAGGTGCAGTTGCGTGCAGCGCAATTCGCGCGCCTGACCGACGGCGGTTTCCGCATCGCCATGGCGCAGCGCATCGTGCAGGCCAAGATTGCCAACAGCCGTGTACTGCTTCGACGCTACCGGCGCTTTCGCCCTGACCGCGACCGGGGTGAAGACATGGCCCTGCAGCGGCTTCACGCGCAGTGCGCCCGCGCCTCCACACTCGATGCCGTACGTGGTTTTGAGNGGGCCGCCGCGCGCATCCACTTCGACGCATTCGCCACCCTGCTGCCACCCGCCTGGGCCTTCGACACCCGCAACCGCCAACCCNCGAAAGACCCGGTGAATGCGCTGCTGTCCTATGGCTACACCATTCTCTTCCACACCGTGCACACCTTCATCGTTCGCCGCGGCCTCGACCCCTTCGTTGGCGCCCTGCATGCGCCAAAGGACGGCCATGCTGCGCTCGCGTCCGACCTCATGGAACCCTACCGCAGCCTCGTCGTCGACGCCGTCGTGCTTCGCTTCCTCAACCGCGACGACGTCACTCCAGCGCACGTCGACGCTGCCAATCCGGGCCGACTCCCCGTCGACCTCAAGCGGCGCTTCATCACCGCCGTCGAACAANAGCTCGCCAGCCCTGTCGGGCGCGAACTCGACGAACCCGCTGCCGGCCCCGCCGACTGGCGCCGTCTGATCGAACGTGACGTCGATGCCTGGGCCAAAGCCATCCTCGGCAAGCCCGATGCCTACCAACCCTGGCGCGCGCTGATACCCATGCACCCATGAGCAAGCTTGTCATTCTGGCCTACGACATCGCGGACGACGCCCGCCGCAGGAGCGTCGCGCGCCTGTGTGAGCAACGCATGCTGCGTGTTCAGGAAAGCGTCTTCGAAGCGTGGCTTACGCCCCATGAGGTCGAGCGGCTGCTCGCGCACGTCGCCAGGGAAATCGAACCACGGCTCGACCAGGTGCGCCTCTACAGCCTCGATCTGCGGGGCCTCGGCCGCCGTCGCGTCATTGGCCAGATGCCGCAAGCCATCCCTGAGCCCGACTACTACCTGCTCTGACCCCTTCGCCATCATGCCCGCGCCATCGCTCCCGACCTCCACCGAGGAACTGCACGTGCTGGCCTTCGACGTCGCCAACGACCGCCGCCGCTACCGCCTCGTACGGCTGCTTGAGCGGTACGGCCAGCGCGTGCAGGAAAGCGTCTTCGAAGCCTGGCTCACGCCACCACAGCGCAGCGCACTGCTGGGCCACGCTCGCGCCCTGCTGCACCAAACCCAGGACCGTCTCGTGTGCTACGTGCTCACAGCCGCTGAAAGCGAGCGCCTGCGCACCTTGGGAACCTCCACCCGCACACTCAACCCATCATTTTTCGTCCTTTGATGGTGAAACGACTTGCTGGCCAGCACTAGTCGGCCCTAGGGTGCTACGAAAAAGTGACTTCCCCGCTGTTGAAAGCTTTCCAGTTGTGCCACGCATTGAAACGGCACCGACAATCCGGAAGCGATCCCGTGCCAACCGACTCCAACTCGAAGCCTCCCCGATCCGAGGCCGAGCGGACGAAGCGCAGAAACCCGCCCGTACGGAGCGGCCGCACGGCGTGCAGGTTCATACACCTGTGCGCACCAAAGCCTGGCAAGGTGGATGGCGGCAAGCCGGGGCTGAGTGCAACCAGACCACGATCCCCCGCATCCAACGGGGTGTTGCACAAGGGATGCGCAAGCCAGTCGACCCCGGAGGTACAAGCCAACACCTCTTGTCGAGGCAAGCGTGGACCCCGCTGCAACTGCGGGCCGGCGACGCCTGCCCCGCCGAAACCAGCAATGGCCCCGAGTGAAACGCGCAGCGCCTTGATAGAAAAGCAAAAATCGACCAAACGCCATCATGCAAGCAACAGACCTGGTCCAAGAACGCCGATCGCGCAGCGAACAGGACAAAACGCATTGACTGACAAGCACTTGGCGAGGTAGAGTTCGACCACGCCCGATTCCCAAACGGGATTAAGACAACAACTTTGTTCATTGCCGTTCTCCTTGTCTAGTTCGACCACGCCCGATTCCCAAACGGGATTAAGACATGGACAAATGATTCTGTTGGTAGCTTTCTTGTTCGACCACGCCCGATTCCCAAACGGGATTAAGACTTGCCCAGGCGTGGCCCGGGCCTGGGGTGCGGCGTTCGACCACGCCCGATTCCCAAACGGGATTAAGACCTTTGTGTAAAGAGAGAGAAAGTCCATGTAGGTTCGACCACGCCCGATTCCCAAACGGGATTAAGACATACTGGCCTGCTTGATAGCGGGCACGTTTGTACCGGTTCGACCACGCCCGATTCCCAAACGGGATTAAGACTCCATGGTGGTTGCTTGAATTCTTCTCTCATAGGTTCGACCACGCCCGATTCCCAAACGGGATTAAGACCCAAAACACCTGATGGTATTTTGGCACGTCTTGCGTTCGACCACGCCCGATTCCCAAACGGGATTAAGACTGACGATGGACTTGAACATGGTGAACTCCTGACGTTCGACCACGCCCGATTCCCAAACGGGATTAAGACAGCCGTAGATGAGGATCATGATCTACTCCAAACGTTCGACCACGCCCGATTCCCAAACGGGATTAAGACTGTTTTTTGAGGGAAATCCTTTTGTGTTTGTCATGGTTCGACCACGCCCGATTCCCAAACGGGATTAAGACCGCCCAGTCGTAGACGGCGTGCAGGATGCTGGGTTCGACCACGCCCGATTCCCAAACGGGATTAAGACCGACAAGATCCCCGTGGGCATGACGACGATCAGGTTCGACCACGCCCGATTCCCAAACGGGATTAAGACCCTTACGAACCACGGCGTCGGCGACGCCTCCTATGGGTTCGACCACGCCCGATTCCCAAACGGGATTAAGACTTGAGATCAAAGATAATATCGTAAGAATAGATGTTCGACCACGCCCGATTCCCAAACGGGATTAAGACGAGAAAGACTCTGACATCCTCACTGTACTTACTGTTCGACCACGCCCGATTCCCAAACGGGATTAAGACATGTTTATCTCCTTAAAAATACTAAAACAGTTCGACCACGCCCGATTCCCAAACGGGATTAAGACCTAAAGCGTTTACAGGTTGAGGAACGGCTTGACAGTTCGACCACGCCCGATTCCCAAACGGGATTAAGACTTATTTGGTGTGTTCGTCGAGACCATGCATGTTCGACCACGCCCGATTCCCAAACGGGATTAAGACTTTGTAAAGTAAACAAAAGAAAGGTTTTCAATTAGTTCGACCACGCCCGATTCCCAAACGGGATTAAGACTTGGTGTCGAAAAGCTCTTCATCGTCTACGCCCGTTCGACCACGCCCGATTCCCAAACGGGATTAAGACCCGCAGCTCGGGTGGCTGCTGCCGCAGGAGAAACCTGTTCGACCACGCCCGATTCCCAAACGGGATTAAGACTTCATTGCTTTCGGCTTGACGCTTGGCGTATTGGAGGTTCGACCACGCCCGATTCCCAAACGGGATTAAGACTAAACCTTTTCATGGGCGATTTCCTTTCTAAGGTTCGACCACGCCCGATTCCCAAACGGGATTAAGACTTGAACATCATGTTATTCTTGGATATGATAAGGTTCGACCACGCCCGATTCCCAAACGGGATTAAGACCGCAAGATCCTCGTGCTTGCTGATGCTGTCGCGTTCGACCACGCCCGATTCCCAAACGGGATTAAGACTTTAAGCATGATGAACCTCCTAGTGTGGTTAAAGTTCGACCACGCCCGATTCCCAAACGGGATTAAGACTAAATCTCCTGAGCTTCGGACGAAGATGGGTGCGTTCGACCACGCCCGATTCCCAAACGGGATTAAGACCGAGTTCGGACACCTTGACCTCCACGTAGGCCGTTCGACCACGCCCGATTCCCAAACGGGATTAAGACCATGGTGAGTTGTGCTCAACCTTACGGCGTTCAGGTTCGACCACGCCCGATTCCCAAACGGGATTAAGACTCGTAAGAATAAATAAACGCAGAGAGGACGTTCCGTTCGACCACGCCCGATTCCCAAACGGGATTAAGATGCCCCAGGTAGGGAGATAAAAGAAGCCGCGCTGTGTTCGACCGCGCCCAATTCCCAAACGGGATTAAGACCCAGATCACACAAACTTTCATTTCTCTCCAAAAGTTCGACCGCGCCCGATTCCCAAACGGGATTAAGACGCCGCGCTGCTCGCTCATGAGCGACTCAAGTTCAGTTCGACCACGCCCGATTCCCAAACGGGATTAAGACGTTTTCCATCTCCTGAAGTCCCTCCCAGAGAAGGGTTCGACCACGCCCGATTTCCAAGCGGGATTAAGACTCAACAGTCGGGAGAGATTTCGAAAGGTGGTCGGTGTTCAACACGCCCGATTCCCAGACGGGATGAAGACTCCCCATCCGGCGTTAAGACGCCAGCTCGCAGAAGGTTCGTCCACGTCCGATTCCAAAACGCATGCAGACGCCAGCCTTCACAAGTGTCTTGAAGGTTCTTCCGCATGCGATTGAAAGCGGCGTGAACCGAGCCGTCGGCCGTCCGATAGGGTTCGCGGGCGACCGATATCGTTATGTTGAATCTCGAACACGGTCCTGAAGGCAGCCGCGCGCGCTGATGTGGTGTCATCGGCGTCGGCGCCGCGTGATGGCCATGGCCGTCGGGTGGTCGGGGCTGCGGTATTGCCCGTCAGGAGGCGGGTATTTGGGGCCGATCGTGCCGGGGTGTTGCTCTGTCGAGCGGGTGAGGCCGTCGTCCGCGCGCGCGCAGCCGCTTGCACCTCGCCTCAGGAGAGGTGCGTTGGTGGTCGCGGGTTGGTTGGGAGAAAGGCGGTGGGTCAGCGCCCGGCGGCGCCAGTCGCCGCAGGAGCCGCGGTGGGAGGGGCTGCGTGCCCGGTGGATGGGAGGCCGTCAGCGCACGGCGCCATCCCCACCGACCCATCTTTGCAGACGCTCGGTCAAGCGGGGCACGTCGCGCGTTCCCCACAGCTTGATGTTGGCCATGCGGGCGCGCTCTTCGGTAGGCCCGGTCACCTGGCTGAGGTGCAGCAACGCCAACCGGGTGGAGTGGCCACCGATGCGGCGCTGGAAGGCGAGTTTGTAGAGGATTTCCGGTATGTTCTGCGCCTTGCCGGTTGCTTTGCCGACGGAGGTCTTGCACTCTACTGCAAAGAGGCGGCCGTTGCGCAGGATGAGGAGGTCGAGCTCGTTGTCGGGACGCTGGCCGTTGGTCTCGCGCGCGCTGACTTCCTCGACCTTGACGCCGCTGGCGATGTCCTGCACCAGGCGGTCGCCCGCAAGCCCCTGGCGGGCGCAGTCCAGCGCATAGTCTTCCAGCCAGCCGCCGGTCAGGAAGCTCTGGTCTGCTGGGGTGTTGAGGCACCAAAGAGCCTCGCTCCGGCGGATGATGCCGGCTTTTTCGAGCGGGCCAATGAGCCCGCGCGGAACGTCAAATTTCGGCGTCCCGTTGTTCTGGCCAGTCCCCATCGCCCCTTTCAGCCGGGACAACTCGTGCAGCAGCCCACCGATTCCAGCTCCGAGCATGCGCGCGATGCCGATCCATTGCGGCCACTGCGGGTCGTCGTGCCGCGCGCGTACCCGCAGGCCATGCAGGGCGACCACGTCGTCGATGCGCAGAGCCACGTTGGGCAACGGGTAAGGCGTGCCGTTTCCGAGCACGTCGATCCACAGGCCATTGGCCTCGTCAAGGTAGCGAACGGGCAAGCCGTGCTCGGCGAAGACCTGCATGGCCACCATCGAGAGCGTCTTGGTGCCGCCGGTCGCATTGAGCAGAACGGAGCGGCCGCCGTGGGTGCCCAGCCACTGGCTCAGGCACTGACGAATGGCCCCGACGTCCTGTGGCGGCGGCAGTTCCATGAACTCCACTTCCAAGCCGCGCGATTGCAGCACGTCAGCAAGCCACTGCGCACGTTGGTGCATCACAGCAGTCCGGGCGAGGACGACGCCGCGAACCTGAGGTTGCAGAGCCAAAGCGGGCAGTGCGTTGGCCAGCGGTTGCTCGGACACGAGGCAGAAATGCCAGATGGGCTGACCCATGAAGGTCTCCTGGGAGGGCGCGTAGATGGCGCTTGACAGTGGATGAGCGGCGGCGTAGGGGGCCTGTGCAGGATCTCAGCGCGTGATCTGAATGTCGAGCCCTTGCGGCAGACGGTACCGGGTGTCGCCCCGGCGGCCGTGTGACTCGATGGCGCAGCGGAGCGCCAGAGGGCGGCCGAGGACACTGGTCAGCTTGGTGTTGACGCGCGTGACGATGGGCCCGAGGTAATAGCTGACACCGCCGCCATGTTTGTCGTTGCCTTGCAGTGCGGACTCCAGTGCCTCGAAGGCGGCCGAGTCTGGGCCATACAGCCGCTTGGCTAGCGGCAGCAGCTCGTCGCGCCAGTCGGTGTTCTTCGGGTCGCGCAGGCTGACCTCGGGGCGCCCGTCGAGGGCGCGGTGCGCCAGCCAGGCGTACAGGGGAAAGCCGCGATCACCCAAGTCGATCTCGGTGTCGCCATTGACGGTGACGCGATGGGTGCGCAAGTCGATGCCCAGCTGAACCGACCCCAAGGCACGGTTGGCGGCTTCCACGGTCTCGGTGAAGCTGGCTGCACCGGTTTGCAGGCGCTCGGGCAGCCCGTCGCGTAGCCGAACGAACGGAATCTCGGCCAGATCGACCTGCGCATGCTGGCAGTCTGCGGCCTGCGGAGCCTGTGGATCGCGGGTGTGAATGACGCGTTCGTATGGCGTGGGGTAGTAGAACTCCGGGTGCGCCTCGAAGGGCGAACTCACAAGCACATGCGAGAGCCGATCCTGCGGTCGCCCGAACAGCGAGAGAGCGTAGCCCAGGTAATAGCCCATGGTCTTGCGACCACCCGCAATGGAGACGTGCAACTCGGTGCCGCTCGCCTCCGTGAAGCTGCGTACCAGCTGGGCGAACTGATTGGCCATGGCTTCGTTCTCGGCAGGGGTTCGGATGTCGTCAAGTACCTGACCCGCGTCGTCGGTGAGCCGGTGGATGTGGCCAGTTTCGAAAGCGATATGCGGCAAGCGGTAGTCGCTGCACAGGCGATGGAACCAGCCTGGCTGGTCCGACAGCAGATTCAACCTTGCATGCTCGGCNCCTTTTCCGGTGGACACGAGGTGCACCTCGGTCGGAATCCACGGCGCTTTACCTTTGGGCGGCTTCACCGCGAGCGCATAGAGCGTCTCGGTGACGACCTGCGGCGACATGCCTGTGGCACAGAGCAGGATGCGGCGGGTGGAGTTCTTGGTGGTCATTGTGGTCTCCATGATTCGTGCGGTGGGGTCGACAGCGGGATGTTTCAGGGTTGAGCCTCGCCCGGTTCGGCGGATTCGACGAATTCCATCCAGGACAACTCGTGCGGCGTTTCAGCAAGTTGCCGGTCATCGAGCACCATGCCCTCCGGCAGCCGGTCCAGCAGCCGAAGGACCAGCGCGCAGTCGCCTGGCTCCAGCGTCGCACGAACACGCTGGACTGCCACCGGCCGCTCGAGAAGTCGGGCGAGTAGCGCCGCGCTGGCCTCGTGACCGATGGCCGAGCGCACTTCGCAGTTCTGCAGCCGTTGGCGGGCCTGCGCAACCGAAATGGGGCCGGCGTAGCGCCACAGGCCGTAGGCAGTCAACACGGGCGAGTTGAGAAGGTAGACGGTTTTCATGGGAGCCTCCGAGCCGGGCTGTTTACGCTGTTGGATGCCCCGGACTGTAAAGGCTGCCACATTCCCCGAGCGGTGCTGAAAACTTGCAGCGACCCGACCGCGGTTCAACGATGCGGATCATCCATGACCCGCTCATGCAAATTCTGGAGATGAAAATGAAGCGCAACCGTTTCGAACTGCTCGTCGGGCACAGTTTGCTCGCGAAACGCGCTGCCTGGGCCAGGGCGCGTGATCAGGCACGGCAGATCCTGGGCCAACGAAAGTCCACGCGTCGACACGAGAATCGTCTGCGTCAGTTGAGGATGGGGCATGGCAAGCACAAGGCGGCGCTGGCAGAGTGGGAGTGATGCGGGCTTGCGCACCCTCACTCTTACCTCGCTTGCTCACGCCGGCGCGAACAGATCGACCCGGTCGGTGATGATGCCGTCGGTGCCCAGGGCGATCAGCCGCTCGGCGGCCCAGGGNTCGTTGACGGTGTAGCTCAAGCAGCGCAGGCCCAGCGCCCGGGCGCGCTCCACCAGGGCGGCATCCCACAGCGCGTGGTTGCACACCAGNGCCACGCAGCCCAGGGCCTGGGCATGGTCCAGGCAGCCGTCCGAGAGGTTGTCGAGCAGCAGCGCCCGCGGCAGCGCCGGGGCGGCGTCGCGGGCGGTGGCCAGGGCTTCGNNGGCCGGAAGGAGCTCAGCAGGGGGCACCGGCGCGCCGGCCCACAAGCGGTCGGCGGCCTCGGCCACGGCGGCGCCGGTGCGCGCTTCGGTACCCGGGGTGGGCTTGATCTCGATGTTGAGCAGCAGACCGTTGGCGCGCAGGTAGCGCGCGACCTGGGCCAGCGTGGGCAGGGGCTCGCCGGCAAAAGCGCGNGAGTGCCAGCCGCCGGCGTCGAGCTGCGACAGCGTGGCCCAGGGGTGCTCGCCGGCGACCGGGCTGGCCTGCGGGCCGGCCAGGTCGTGGAGGCCGCGCGTGGTGCGCGCCAGCGTGGCGTCGTGCAGCAGAAAGGGAATGCCGTCGGCGCTGAGTTTGACGTCGCACTCGGCCATGCGGTAGCCGTGCGCCGCGCCGAGGCGGAATGCGGCCAGGGTGTTTTCGGGTGCGAGCCGCCCCGCGCCGCGGTGGGCGATCCAGCGCGGGTAGGGCCAGGGCGCGAGGGTGGGCATGTGCATGTCAATCGGTTGCGTGGGGCAGGCCCGCGTTCAGGCGCGCTCGATGCGCCGGCCAGTGGCGGCGTCGAACCAATGCAGCTTGTCGGGCAGCGGCCGCACGTGCACGGTGCTGCCCAGGGCGGGCGCGGGCGTGGCTTCGTCGGTGCGCACGGTCAGCAGTTCGTCGCCCAGGCGCGCATGGATGAGGCGCTCGGCACCGAGCAGTTCCACCGTGTCCACCTGCAGCGGCCAGCCGCCGTCAGAGAGCACCAGGTGCTCGGGCCGGATGCCGAGAATGGCGCCCACCGGGCCGCCGAAGTCGGCATTGGGCGCATGGCGCAGCAGGTTCATCGGCGGCGAGCCGATGAAGCTCGCCACGAAGGTACTGGCCGGGCGGTTGTAGACCGTCTCGGGCGTGTCGAACTGCTCCATGCGCCCGGCGTTCATGACGATCATGCGCTGCGCCAGCGTCATGGCCTCGACCTGGTCGTGGGTCACGAACAGCGAGGTGATGCCGAGTTCGCGGTGCAGCTTGCGGATCTCCAGCCGCGTCTGCGCGCGCAGCTTGGCGTCGAGGTTGGACAGTGGCTCGTCGAACAGGAAGGCCTGCGGCTCGCGCACGATGGCGCGGCCCATGGCCACACGCTGGCGCTGCCCGCCCGAGAGTTCGCGCGGCTTGCGTTGCAGCAGCGCGCCGAGTTCGAGGATGCCCGCGGCCTTGTCCACACGGCGCTGAATCTCCGCCTTGGCCACGCCGGCGATCTTCAGGCCGTAGGCCATGTTGTCGAACACGCTCATGTGTGGGTAGAGCGCATAGTTCTGGAACACCATGGCAATGTCGCGCTGGGCGGGCTCGAGGTCGTTGACCACGCGCTCGCCGATGCGGATCTGCCCCTCGGAGATTTCCTCCAGCCCTGCGACCATGCGCAGCAGCGTGGACTTGCCACAGCCCGATGGGCCGACGATGACGACGAATTCGCCGTCGCCGATGTGCGCGTCGATGCCGTGCAGCACCTGCAGCGCGCCTTTGCCCCGGCCATAGCGTTTGATGACGTGTTGAAGTTCGATGGAAGCCATGTGGAAAGTCGTTCGGGTTCGTGCGGGTTCACTTCTCGGTGTCGACNNCAGACCCTTGACGAACCACTTCTGCATCAGGATGACGACCAGCGCAGGCGGAATCATGGCCAGCAGCGCGGTGGCCATGATGATGTTCCAGTCGTTGGCCGCGTCGCCGCCGGAGATCATGCGCTTGATGCCCATGACCACCGGGTACATGTCCTCGTTGGTCGTCACCAGCAGCGGCCACAGGTACTGGTTCCAGCCGTAGATGAACTGGATGACGAACAGCGCCGCGATCGAGGTGGACGACAGCGGCAGCAGCACGTCTTTGAAGAAGCGCATGGGCCCGGCGCCGTCGATGCGGGCGGCCTCCACCAGTTCGTCGGGCACGGTGAGGAAGAACTGGCGAAAGAGGAAGGTCGCCGTGGCCGAGGCGATCAGCGGAATCGTCAGGCCCGCGTAGGTGTTGAGCATGCCCAGATCGGCCACCACCTTGTAGGTCGGGCCGATGCGCACCTCCACCGGCAGCATCAGCGTCACGAAGATCGCCCAGAAGAAGAACTGCCGCAGCGGAAAGCGGAAATACACGATCGCAAACGCCGAGAGCAGCGAGATGGCGATCTTGCCGATGGTGATGACCAGCGCGGAGATCAGGCTCACCGTCATCATGCGCGCCACCGGCGCACGCGAGCCCGCGCCGTCGCCGCCGCCCTGCCAGGCCTGTGCGAGGTTCTCCATCAGGTGCGGCCCCGGTGTGAGCGGCATGGGCACCTGCACGATGGCATCGGCCGTCTGCGTGGACGCGACGAAGGTGATGTAGAGCGGAAAGGC
This sequence comes from Burkholderiaceae bacterium, assembly GCA_013693755.1. Classification (GTDB taxonomy): domain Bacteria; phylum Pseudomonadota; class Gammaproteobacteria; order Burkholderiales; family Burkholderiaceae_C; genus Tibeticola. Next base: position 542,442 of record CP059256.1, on the reverse strand, counting down.
CACCACCGCCACGCCGACGATGAGCACCAAGTGCGAGAGGAAATCGAGAAACGGATGACGTTCGACCATGGCGGTACGCCTAGTAAGTGACTTTCTTCTCGACGAAGCGGAACTGCACCACGGTGAGCGCGATCACGATGGCCATCAGCACCACCGACTGCGCGGCCGAGCCGCCGAGGTCCATGGCCTTGAAGCCGTCGTAATAGACCTTGTAGACCAGAATCGCCGTGTCCTTTCCCGGGCCGCCCTGGGTGGCCGCATCCACGATGGCGAAGGTGTCGAAAAAGGCGTAGACGACGTTGATCACCAGCAGGAAGAACGTGGTGGGCGAGAGCAGCGGAAAACGATGCTCCAGAAGCGCCGCCACGGCCCCGCACCGTCGATGGCGGCGGCCTCGATCAGCGACTTCGGAATGCTTTGCAGCCCGGCGAGGAAGAACAGGAAGTTGTAGGAAATCTGCTTCCACACCGCCGCCATGACGATCAGCGCCATTGCGTCGTTGCTGTTGAGCAGGCTGTTCCATTGAATGCCGATGTGGTTGAGCGCATAGCTCACCACGCCGATGCTGGGCGCGAACATGAACAGCCACAGCACGCCAGCCACGGCCGGCGCCACCGCGTACGGCCAGATCAGCAGCGTCTTGTAGAGGCCCGCGGCCTTGACCACACGGTCGGCGAACACCGCCAGCGTCAGCGCAATCGCCAGCCCCAGAAAGGCCACCAGCGCCGAGAAGATGGCCGTGGTCTTGAAGGAGGCGAGGTAGGTCTCGTCCGCGAACAGGCGGCGGAAGTTGTCCAGGCCGATCCACTCCACCGAGGTGCCGAAGGCGTCCTGCTGCTGCAGTGACTGCACCAGCGCCTGGCCTGCGGGCCAGAAGAAGAACACCACGATGACGATGACCTGCGGCGCCAGCAGCACCCAGGGCAGCCAGGCGCTCTTGAAGCGCACACGTTTCTCGACGGCCATGCGTAGAAAGGAAAAAGCGCCCACGCGGGGGCGCTGTGGTTGCATGGGCGGCGGCGAATCAGCCCTTGTTGGCCTTCTCGAAGCGCTCGAGCTGCTCGTTGCCGCGCTTGACGATGCTGTCCAGAGCCTCCTGGGCGGACTTCTTGCCGGCCCAGACCTGCTCGAGCTCCTCGTCCTGAATGGCGCGGATCTGCACGAAGTTACCCAGGCGGATGCCGCGCGACTTGTCGGTGGTCTTGCGGATCATCTGGTTCACCGCGGTGTCGGTGCCGGGGTTCTGCTTGTAGAAGCCCGACTTTTCGGTCAGTTCGAGCGCGGCCATGGTGATGGGCAGGTAGCCGGTGCGCTGGTGGCTCTTGGCCTGCACTTCAGGCGAGCTCAGGTAGTTGAAGAACTCGGCCACGCCCTTGTAGTCCTTGGCCGGCTTGCCAGCCATCACCCACAGCGAGGCGCCGCCGATGATGGTGTTCTGCGGCGCGCCCGGCACGTCCGGGTAGTAGGGCAGCGGCGCAATGCCGAAGTTGAACTTGGCATTCTTCTTGATGTTGGCGTAGGTGGAGGACGAACCGGTCTGCATCGCGCACTCGCCGGAGTAGAACGGCGCGTCGCCGAGGTTGTTGCGGCCCTTGTAGACGAACAGGCCTTGCTTGGCCATGTTGGCCAGGTTCTCGATGTGGCGCACGTGCAGCGGGCTGTTCACCATCAGGCGTGCGTCCAGGCCGCCGAAGCCGTTGTTCTTCGAGGCGAACAAGGTGTTGTGCCAGGTGGAGAAGCTCTCGAGCTGCGTCCAGCCCTGCCAGCTCGTGGTGAACGGGCACTTGTGGCCGCTGGCCTTGAGCTTGGCGGCAGCGGCGACGAGTTCGGGCCAGGTGGCGGGCGCCTTCTCGGGGTCCAGGCCGGCGGCCTTGAAGGCGTCCTTGTTGTAGTTGAGGATGGTGGTCGAGCTGTTGAAGGGGTAGCTCAGCATCTGGCCGTTGGGCGCGGTGTAGTAACCCACGACGGCGGGGATGTAGGCCTTGGGATCGAACTTGTAGCCCGCATCGATGAGCACCTTGCCCACCGGCACGATGGCGCCCTTGCTGGCCATCATGGTGGCGGTGCCGACTTCGAACACCTGCAGGATGTGCGGCGCATTGCCCGCACGGAAGGCCGCGATGGCAGCGGTCATCGACTCGTCGTACTGGCCTTTATAGACGGGCACCACCTTGTATTCCTTCTGGCTGGCGTTGAAGCCGTTGGCCAGGTCGGTGACCCAGTCGTTGAGACCGCCGGTCATCGAATGCCACCATTGGATTTCGGTCTGCGCGGCCGCGGGAAGCGAGACGACGGCCGCCAGGGCGGCGGCAACGAGGCTGCGTTTCATGGATGCTCCTGTGGGAATGGAAAAGGGCATTGTGGCCCTCGGATATGACATTTCAATGTAATCGGGATGACACGCGGCCGACAAGCGGGTTTGCCCGCCGGGGCTTCGGGCGGCGCCCGATCGCGTGGGCTTGGCCCCACCGGCGCCCTGTGAATGTTGCGCTGCGGTAACATTCCGGGCTCCGTCGGGCGGCCCCATCCGGGTCGGTGCCCGCACCGGTCGGCCCATTGCGATGAACGCTCCCACACCCCTGCACCTGCTCCTGGCCCGCGAGGGCGACGCGCCTCGCCTGCGCGAGATTCCGTACAACTACACCTCGTTTTCGGACCGGGAGATCGTCATTCGCCTGCTGGGTGCGCGGGCCTGGGACTTGCTGCAGCAGCTGCGGCAGGAGCGCCACACCGGCCGCTCGGCGCGCATGCTCTATGAGGTGCTGGGCGACATCTGGGTGGTGCAGCGCAACNCCTACCTGCAGGACGACCTGCTCGACAACCCCAAGCGCCGGGCCTTGCTGGTGGAGGCCCTGCACCACCGCCTGCGCGAGGTGGACAAGCGCCGCACGCCCGAGGCCGACGCGGCGCGCGACGCCCTGGTGGCCGAACTGCTGGCCATGGCGCGCGCGGCGGTGGAAGGCTTCGACGCCGGGCTGCGCGAGGTCGCTGCCCTGCGCCGGCAGGCGCAGCGTGTGCTCGCGCGCTGCACCGCGCGCGACAACATCAAGTTTGACGGCCTCTCGCGCGTGGCCCATGTGACCGACGCGACCGACTGGCGCGTCGAGCTGCCGTTCGTGGTGCTCACGCCCGACTCCGAAGCCGAGATGGCCGCGCTGGTGCGCGCCTGCATCGAGCTGGGCCTGACCATCATCCCGCGGGGCGGCGGCACCGGCTACACCGGCGGCGCCGTGCCGCTGACCTGGAAGAGCGCCGTCATCAACACCGAGAAGCTCGAGGCCCTGGGGCCGGTGGAGATGCGCCGCCTGCCCGGCGTGGACCGCGAGGTGCCCACCATCCGCACCGAAGCCGGCGTGGTCACGCAGCGCGTGGCCGATGCGGCCGAGCGCGCGGGCTTCGTGTTCGCCGTGGACCCGACCTCGGCCGACGCCTCGTGCATCGGCGGCAACATCGCCATGAACGCCGGCGGCAAGAAGGCCGTGCTGTGGGGCACGGCGCTGGACAACCTGGCGAGCTGGCGCATGGTCACGCCCGAGGCGCAGTGGCTCGAAGTCACGCGCATCAACCACAACCTCGGCAAGATCCACGACGTGGAGGTGGCAAGCTTCGAGCTCAGCTACTTCGACGCCGACGGCAAGACCCTGCTGCGCAGCGAACGGCTCGACATCCCCGGCGCCGTGTTCCGCAAGGAGGGGCTGGGCAAGGACGTGACGGACAAGTTCCTCGCCGGCCTGCCGGGCATCCAGAAAGAGGGCTGCGACGGCCTCATCACCAGCGCCGTGTGGGTGCTGCACCGCATGCCGGCGCACACGCGCACCGTCTGCCTGGAGTTCTTCGGCCACGCGCGCGACGCGGTGCCGAGCATCGTGGAAATCAAGGACTATCTGTTCGCCGAGGCCGCGCGCTCGGGCGTGGTGCTCGCCGGCCTGGAGCATCTGGACGACCGCTACCTCAAGGCCGTGGGCTATGCCACCAAGAGCAAGCGCGGCGGCCTGCCCAAGATGGTGCTGTTCGGCGACATCGCCGGCGACGACGCCGACGCCGTGGCGCGCGCCACCAGCGAGGTGGTGCGCCTGGCCAATGCGCGCAGCGGCGAGGGCTTCATCGCCATCAGCCCGGAGGCCCGCAAANAGTTCTGGCTCGACCGCAAGCGCACCGCCGCCATTTCACGCCACACCAACGCCTTCAAGATCAACGAAGACGTGGTGATTCCGCTGCCGCGCATGGCCGAATACACCGACGGCATCGAGCGCATCAACATCGAACTCTCGCTGCGCAACAAGCTGCGCCTGTGCGACGAGCTCGAGGCCTTCCTCGGCGGCGGCAACCTGCCGCTGGCCCCGCAAGGCGAGGGCGGCGAGGTGCCCAGTGCCGAGCTGCTCGACGAGCGCGTGGCGCAGGCACTCGAGCTCGTGCGCGGCGTGCGCGCGCAATGGCAGGGCTGGCTCGACCAGGTCGACGCCTTGTTCGCCCCGCTGCAGAACCACGAACTGCGCGCAAGCTGGAAGACGCAGCTGCGCGCTCCGCTGCGCGCGCTGTTCACCGGGGCGGCGTTTGCGCCCATCCTCGACGAGTGCAACGCCATCCACCAGCGCGTGCTCAAGGGCCGGGTGTGGGTGGCGCTGCACATGCACGCCGGCGACGGCAATGTGCACACCAACATCCCCGTCAACAGCGACGACTACGACATGCTGCAGACCGCGCACGAGGCGGTGCGGCGCATCATGGCGCTGGCGCGTTCGCTCGACGGGGTGATTTCGGGCGAGCACGGCATCGGCATCACCAAGCTCGAGTTCCTCAGCGACGAGGAACTGCGCCCGTTTGCCGAATACAAGCAGCGGGTGGACCCCGAGGGCCGCTTCAACCGCGGCAAGCTGCTGCGCGGCGCCATGCAGCCACGCGGCGAGCCTGGCGCGCCGGTGTATGCGAGCGACCTCGAACACGCCTATACGCCGAGCTTCGGGCTCATGGGGCATGAGTCGCTCATCATGCAGCAGAGCGACATCGGCGCGATTGCCGACAGCGTCAGGACTGCCNTGCGCTGCGGCAAGTGCAAGCCCGTGTGTTCCACCCACGTGCCGCGCGCCAACCTGCTCTACAGCCCGCGCAACAAGATTCTGGCCACCTCGCTGCTGATCGAAGCCTTCCTGTACGAGGAGCAGACCCGCCGCGGCGTGTCCATCAAGCACTGGCAGGAGTTCGAGGACGTGGCCGACCACTGCACGCTCTGCCACAAGTGCCTCACGCCGTGCCCGGTGAACATCGACTTCGGCGACGTCACCATGGCCATGCGCAACCTGCTGCGCAAGATGGGGCAGAAATCCTTCCGCCCGGGCAACGCGGCGGCCATGTTCTTCCTCAACGCCACCCATCCCGAAACCATCAAGCTCGTACGCGGCGCCATGGTGGGAGTGGGTTTCAAGGCCCAGCGCCTGGCCAACCGGCTGCTGCGCGTGGCCGCGCGTCGCCAGACGGCCCGCNCCCCGGCCACGGTGGGCGCGGCCCCGCTGAAGGAGCAGGTGATCCACTTCGTCAACAAGAAGATGCCCGGCGGCCTGCCCAAGAAGACGGCGCGCGCGCTGCTGGACATCGAAGACAAGAACTACGTGCCCATCATCCGCAACCCCCAGACCACCACGCCCGATACCGAGGCGGTGTTCTACTTTCCCGGTTGCGGCTCCGAGCGCCTGTTCAGCCAGGTCGGGCTGGCCACGCAGGCCATGCTCTGGCACGCCGGCGTGCAGACCGTGCTGCCGCCGGGTTACCTGTGCTGCGGCTATCCGCAGCGCGGCTCGGGCGAATCGGACAAGGCCGACAAGATCATCACCGACAACCGCGTGCTGTTCCACCGCGTGGCCAACACGCTGAACTACCTCGACATCAAGACCGTGGTGGTGAGCTGCGGCACCTGCTACGACCAGCTGCAGGGCTACCGCTTCGAGGACATCTTCCCCGGCTGCCGCATCATCGACATTCACGAGTTCCTGCTGGAGAAAGGCATCACCTTGCCCGAGGGGCAGGGCGGCTTCCTCTACCACGAGCCCTGCCACAACCCGATGAAGCTCGGCGACTCGATGAAGACGGTCAAGGCACTGGTGGGCGACAAGGTGCTCAAGAGCGAGCGCTGCTGCGGCGAGTCGGGCACGCTCGGCGTCACCCGGCCCGACGTGGCCACCCAGGTGCGCTTCAGCAAGGAAGAGTCGATCCGCCGCGGCGAGGCGGCGCTGCGCGACAGCGGCGCGGTCGCGCCCGGCGCGAACGTGAAGATCCTCACCAGCTGCCCGAGCTGCCTGCAAGGCCTCAAGCGCTATGAGGACGACCTGCAGAACGGCCTGCTCGAAGCCGACTACATCGTCGTCGAGATGGCGCGCCAGATCCTCGGCGAAGACTGGCTGCCGCGCTACGTGGCCGCCGCCAATGCCGGCGGCATCGAGCGGGTGCTGGTCTGACCCCGAACCCCGAGAGGAGACACCCGATGGCCGGCCTCAGAACCGACACCCCACGCCCGTCGAGCTGACCGTGCACGGCGCCTCGCGCGTGCTCGACATCGCGTTTTCCGACGGCGCGCGCTTTCGCATCCCGTTCGAGCTGATGCGGGTGTACTCCCCTTCGGCCGAGGTGCAGGGCCACGGCCCCGGGCAGGAGGTGTTGCAGACGGGCAAGCGCGAGGTGGAAATCCTCGCCCTCGAACCCGTGGGCAACTACGCCGTGCAGCCCACGTTTTCCGACGGCCACGACAGCGGCATCTTCACCTGGGACTATCTGTACTTCCTCGGCTCGCAGCAGGATGCGCTGTGGGCCGAGTACACCGCCCGGCTCGAAGCCGCCGGCCNNTCGACCGCGATGCGCCCATGCCCGCCAAGGCCGGCCCCTCCTGCGGTGGACATTGAGGTCTGGATACTTCAAAATACATAGCAAAACCTGACCGGTTGGCGCTGGGGTGGCAAGGGTTTTCCTTGAAAGCCGCCTCTCCGAGCCCCCGCGGCGTCCGTAGGGCACCCCAGGCCGCTCCCATCCGCCCGCCGGCACCGCAACGCCGCACCACCCATGAGCACCACGCATTTCGGATTCCAGACCGTCGACGAGCGCGAGAAGGCGCAGCGCGTCAAGCATGTGTTCGACTCGGTCGCGCCGCGCTACGACCTGATGAACGACCTCATGTCCGCGGGCCTGCACCGGCTGTGGAAGGCCTACACCGTCACCGTGGCCAACGTGCGCGAGGGCGACCAGGTGCTCGATATCGCCGGCGGCACCGGCGACCTCGCGCTGGCCTTTGCGCGCAAGGTCGGCGCCAGCGGCTGCGTGGTGCACACCGACATCAACGAGGCCATGCTGCGCACCGGGCGCGACCGCCTGCTCGACGCCGGCGTGGTGCTGCCCACCGTCGTCTGCGATGCCGAGCGGCTGCCCTTCCCCGACGCGCGCTTCGACCTGGTCAGCGTCGCCTTCGGCCTGCGCAACATGACGCACAAGGACCTCGCGCTGGCCGAGATGAACCGCGTGCTCAAGCCCGGCGGCAAGCTGCTGGTGCTGGAGTTCTCCAAGGTCGCGCAGCCGCTGGAGAAGGCCTACGACTGGTATTCCTTCAAGGTGCTGCCCGCTCTGGGCCGCTGGGTGGCCGGCGACGACGCGAGCTACCGCTACCTCGCCGAGTCCATCCGCATGCATCCGGGGCAGGAGGCGCTCAAAGCCCTCATGAAGCAAACGGGTTTTGGTNCATGTGGATTACCACAACATGACCGGCGGCATCGTCGCCTTGCATGTTGGAATCAAGTGCTGAAGAAGCTGTGAACGAACCCGCTACGCCCGCTCATCCCGCCAAAAGCGCCCACTCGGCGTTGCAAATGCTCGCCGTAGCCCGCGCTACGGCTGTGCTTTGCGCCTTGATTGGGCGCTTTTGGGCGGCCTGCTCGGACGCGCCGGATTCATTCCCAACTTCTGAAGAAAACCCGCACTCCTGGAGACCCCGTGAAAAGCCTGTTCTCGCTCTTCGTCGTTCTTGCACTGGCCCTGGGCAGCCTCGATGCCGAAGCCGCGCGCCGTCTCGGTGGCGGCAAGTCGGTGGGCCAGCAATCGAGCAACGTGACGCAGCGCAACGCCGCGCCGCAGGCGCCGGCTGCGCCCGCCCAGAACGCGGCCCCCGCCGCCGCGCCCAAGGCTGCCCCGGGCGCTGCGCCCGCCGCGGCTCCGGCCCGCAAGCCCTGGGGCGCCATGCTCGGCGGCCTGGCCGCTGGCCTGGGTCTGGCCTGGCTCGCGCATTCGCTGGGGCTGGGCGAGGCCTTCGGGCAGGTGCTGCTGTTCGGCCTGCTGGCGCTGGTCATCATGGTCGTCATCGGCATGGTGATGCGCGCCCGCAACCGCGGCCAGGGCGGCGCAGGCACGCTGGCCTATGCGGGCGCGGGCGCATCGCCGGCGGCGGCGCGCAGCTACAGCCCCGACAAGGTCGGCAACGACGCCTCCGCGCGCCCCTGGGAGCAGGAGGCCACGCTGCGCCAGGCCAGCACGGCACCCGCGGGCGGCTCGATGATCGGCTCGGCGCTTGGCGCGGGCGTGCTCTCGGGCTCGCAGGGCTGGGGCATCCCGGCCGACTTCGACACCGCGGGCTTCCTTGCGGCGGCCAAGCGCAATTTCGTCACCCTGCAGGCGGCGTGGGACCGCGCCGACATCCCCACCCTGCGCTCGATGATGACCGATGCCATGCTCGCCGAAATCCAGGCGCAGCTGGCCGAGCGCGAGCGCCTCGGCGGCAGCCAGCCCAACCAGACCGACGTGGTCATGCTCGACGCCCAGCTGCTCGGCATCGAGGACCTCGGCGACGCCTACCTCGCCAGCGTGGAGTTCAACGGCATGATCCGCGAGGAACCCTCTGCTGGCCCCAGCCCCTTCCGCGAAGTCTGGAACATGTCCAAGGCCAAGGACGGCCGCACCGGCTGGCTGGTCGCCGGCGTGCAAGCCTTGCAGTGAGGCCGTGAGCGAGTGCTCGCCGAAAGCGGCGCCCCCAGGGGCGCCGCTTTTGTGCTGACGCAGAACGGTCGCGGCTGCTCCCGGTTTTGGACGGTTCAAATCAGGGAATAATCACGCCCCATGGCCGCCCCCTTCCCGTTTTCGCTCCTGGAGCAACTGCCGCCGTCGGTGGCGCAGGCGCTTCGCCCGCCGCCCTGGGTCATCGATGAGGTGCAGCAGCGCCTGGTGCTGCTGCTCAACCATGTGCTCATGCAGGAGCCCGAGGCTNGCGCGCGCCTGCAGCGGCACAAGGGGCGGCAGGTGCAGGTGGCCTGGCGCGATTTCGACCTGCTGCTGCAGGTCACGCCGGCCGGGCTGTTCGAGCGCGGGCAGAGCGGCCCGGTGGCGCCCGACCTGCGGCTGACCGTGACCGAACCCTCGCCCTGGGCGCTGGCGCAGACGCTGGGCAGCGGCGGCAAACCGCCGGTGCGCATCGAAGGCGACGTGCAGTTCGCCGCCGAAATCAACTGGCTGGTGGACCATGTGCGCTGGGATCTGGAGGAAGACCTCGCGCGCCTGGTCGGTGATGCGCCCGCGCACGCCATCGGCCGCGCGCTGCGTGCGGCCGCGGCCGCCCTGCGCCAGTTCGTGCGCCCGGCAGCGGACGCTGCCGACAGGGCCGCTGCATGAGACGAACCCTTCGCAGCGCGTTCATCGTCTGGATCGCGCTGCGCTATGGGCTCGACGAGCTGCTGCTGAGCAGCTTCCAGCGCCCGTGGCTGCGGCTGCTCGCGCGCATCCTCAGCGTCGGCCGCGACCTCTCCGCCCCGCGCGGGCAGCGCCTGCGCGAGGCGCTGGAGCGTCTGGGGCCGATCTTCGTCAAGTTCGGGCAGGTTCTCTCCACCCGGCGCGATCTGCTGCCGCCCGACATTGCCGACGAACTCGCGCGCCTGCAGGACCGGGTGCCGCCGTTCGACAGCGCGGTGGCCGTGGGCATCATCGAGCGCGCCTTCGGCCGCCCGGTGTCGGAGATCTTCAGCAGCTTCGAGCGCGAACCGGTGGCCAGCGCCTCGATCGCGCAGGTGCACTTTGCCACGCTGCGCGCCNGCGACGGCGTGGAGCGCGAAGTGGCGGTGAAGGTGCTGCGCCCCGGCATGCTGCCGGTGATCGAGAAAGACCTCGCCCTCATGCGCACCATGGCCGGCTGGGTCGAGAGCCTGAGCGCCGACGGCAAGCGCCTCAAGCCGCGCGAGGTGGTGGCCGAGTTCGACACCTATCTGCACGACGAGCTCGACCTGGTGCGCGAAGCCGCCAACGCCGCCCAGCTGCGGCGCAACATGGCCGGCCTGGACCTGGTGCTGATTCCCGAGATGTTCTGGGACTACTGCGCCAGCGACGTCATCGTCATGGAGCGCATGAAGGGCATCCCCATCAGCCAGGTCGACCGGCTGCGCGCCGCCGGGGTGGACATCCGCAAGCTCGCGCGTGACGGCGTGACCATCTTCTTCACCCAGGTCTTCCGCGACGGCTTCTTCCATGCCGACATGCACCCCGGCAACATCCAGGTCAGCGTGGAGCCCGCGACCTTCGGGCGCTACATCTCGCTCGATTTCGGCATCGTCGGCACGCTCACCGAGTTCGACAAGGAATACCTCGCGCAGAACTTCACCGCCTTCTTCCGGCGGGACTACAAGCGCGTGGCCGAGCTGCACATCGAAAGCGGCTGGGTGCCGCCGCAGACGCGCGTCGATGCGCTGGAGTCGGCGATTCGCGGCGTCTGCGAGCCGTACTTCGACCGCCCGCTCAAGGAAATCTCGCTCGGCATGGTCTTGCTGCGGCTGTTCCAGACCTCGCGCCGCTTCAACGTCGAAATCCAGCCGCAGCTCGTGCTGCTGCAGAAGACGCTGCTCAACATCGAGGGCCTGGGCCGCCAGCTCGACCCCGAGCTCGACCTCTGGAGCACGGCCAAGCCCTTCCTTGAGAAATGGATGGTCGAGCAGGTCGGGCCGCAGAAGCTCCTGGCCGAGTTCAAGGCCCAGGCGCCGCGCTACGCCAAGCTGCTGCCCGAACTGCCGCGCCTGCTGCACGACTACCTGCGCCGCGGCCCCGAGGAGCGCGAGCGCGAGCTGCAGGAGCTGCTGCGCGAGCAGCGCCGCACCAACAAACTGCTGCAAGCCCTGTTGTACGGCGGCCTGGGTTTCGTGCTCGGGCTGGTGGTGATGCAACTCATCCTGCGCGTGCGGCTGGCCTCCCCGTTGTGATCCCCTGTTGAACTTTCTCCTGGAGTGACGTGATGCTGATGGGCTTCATCATTCTGTACCTGCTGGTGTCGGTGGCCATCGGCCTGTTGGCCGCGCGTCGCGTGCACAACACCGCGGACTACGCGGTCGCCGGCCGCAGCCTGCCGCTGGCGGTGGTGGTGGCCACCACGTTCGCCACCTGGTTCGGCTCGGAGACGGTGCTTGGCGTGTCCGCACGGTTCGTCGACGGCGGCCTGGGCTCGGTGGTGGAGGATCCCTTCGGCGCCTCCATGTGCCTGGTGCTGGTGGGCTTGTTCTTCGCCGGCAAGCTCTACCCGCGCAAGCTCATCACGCTGGGCGACTACTACCGCCAGCGCTACGGTCGCGGCATCGAGACGGCCTGCTCGGCCATCATCATCTTCAGCTACCTCGGCTGGGTCGCGGCGCAGGTCACGGCGCTGGGGCTGGTGTTCAACCTGCTCACCCAGGGCGCGGTGTCGCTGGCGGTGGGCATGGTGATCGGCACGCTGATCGTGCTGGTCTACACCCTGTACGGCGGCATGTGGTCGGTGGCGCTGACGGATTTCGTGCAGATGATCGTCATCGGCGCCGGCCTGCTCGCCATCGCCTGGTTCGCTGCCGACATGGTGGGCGGCGCCGGCAGGNTCTTCAGCTATGCGGCGCACGAGGGCAAGCTGCGCCTGCTGCCCGAGTCCGGCAGCCTGCACGACTGGCTGTTCTTCGGCGCCGCGGCGGTGACGATGATGCTGGGCTCCATCCCGCAGCAGGACGTGTTCCAGCGCGTCATGTCCTCGCGCAACGTCGACATCGCCCGCAAGNGCCCGGTCATCGGCGGCTTGCTGTACCTGCTGTTCGCCTTCATTCCGATGTTCGTCGTCACGGCGGCGGTGCTTGCCATGCCCGAGCAGACCGCCCAGTTGCTCAAGGACGACCCGCAGAAGGTCCTGCCCACGCTGGTCATGACGCACATGCCCGTGCTGCTGCAGGTGGCCTTCTTCGGCGCCTTGCTCTCGGCCATCATGTCCACCGCGTCGGCCACGCTGCTGGCGCCGAGCACCACCTTCGTCGAGAACATCCTGCGCAACCTGCGTCCGGGCATGAGCGACGCGCAGACGCTGCGCGCCATGCGCATCTCGGTGCTGGTGTTCACCGCCAGCGTGCTGGCCTATGCGGTGAGCATGCAGGGCACGTCCATCTATGAAATGGTGTCGGGCGTCTACCAGGTGCCCCTGGTGGGCGCGTTCGTGCCGCTGGTGGCCGGGCTGTACTGGAAGCGCGCGACCACCCAGGGCGCGGTGTTCTCGGTGGTCGCCGGCCTGTCGGTGTGGCTGCTGTTCGTCGCCACCGAGGCGCTCTCCAGCGCATTCCCGCAGCAGCTCGCGGGCCTGGGCGCCGCCGTGGTGGGCATGGTGGCGGGCTCCTTGCTGCCGCAATGGCTGGCCGACCACAAGGGCCATGTGCACCATTTCGAGGGCAGCGAGGTGGCCGAAGCTGCGCACTGAACGCAGAACCGGGCGTGGGTCCGACGGTCGGGGCGGCGCCGGGCTTGAACTGGCGGGCGGCGCCTATAATTGAAGGCTTTTCGTTCTTCACTGTCCTTCATCGTCATGCCGATCTACGCCTACCGCTGCGAGTCCTGTGGCCATGCCAAGGACGTTCTGCAAAAATTTCCGACGCGCCGCTGACCGTCTGCCCCGCCTGCGGGGCCGATGCCTTTCGCAAGCAGGTGACGGCCGCAGGCTTCCAGCTCAAGGGCTCGGGCTGGTACGCCACCGACTTCAAGGGTGGCGGTGCAGCTGCCGGCGCCGGTGCGGCCGCCGCGACGGCCGAGGCCAAAACCGAATCGAAGACCGAGACGGCGGCTGCGCCGTGCGGCGCATCCTGCGCCTGCCACTGACCCGCGTGCCGCGGCGGCCCGGCGGGCGTGAGCCCGCAGCGGCCGCCCTTGCGCCCGCCTCTTGCCCCGACCCATGAAGCGCCACCTCAAGCAATACTTCATCACCGGCTTGCTGGTGTGGCTGCCCATGGGCATCACGGTCTGGGTGCTGATGTGGATGGTCGGGCTGCTCGACGGCATCTTCCTCGCGCTGCTCGGGGCCGCCGATGCGCTGGTGCCGGGCATGCACGTGATTTCGGACAAGCTGCGGGCCATCCCCGGCCTGGGCGTGATCCTGGTGGCCGCGGGCGTGTTCTTCACCGGCGTGTTCGTGGCCAACATGTTCGGCCAGTGGTGGCTGCGCCAGTGGCACAAGGTGATGATCCGCATCCCCGTGGTGCGCAGCATCTACAGCAGCGTCAAGCAGGTGGCCGACACCTTGTTCTCTGGCAGCGGCCATGCGTTCTCCAAGGCCTTGCTGGTGCAGTACCCGCGCCAGGGCATCTGGACCATCGCCTTCCTGACCGGCCAGCCCGGCGGCGAGGTGGCCACGCAGCTCGGCGGCGACTATGTGAGCGTCTACGTGCCGACCACGCCCAACCCGACCTCGGGTTTCTTCCTCATGCTGCCGCGCGCCGACGTCATCGAACTCAAGATGAGCGTCGACGAGGCCCTCAAGTACGTGATTTCCATGGGGGTCGTCGCGCCCGGTGCGGCGGCCACTCCCCAACCGCATGCCTGAGCGCCCCGCCTTGCGGCGGGCCCGCCCGGGCGCTTCGTTGAAAGTCTGACATGTCCATGCGTTCCCACTACTGCGGTCTGGTGACCGAAGACCTGATCGGCCAGACCGTGCGCCTGTGCGGCTGGGTGAACCGCCGGCGCGATCACGGCGGCGTGATCTTCGTCGATCTGCGCGACCGCGAGGGCTATGTGCAGGTGGTCTGCGACCCCGACCGGCCCGAGATGTTCAAGGCCGCCGAGGGTCTGCGCAACGAGTTCTGCGTGCAGGTCACCGGCGTGGTCNGGGCGCGCCCCGAGGGCACGGTCAACGAGCAGCTCAGGAGCGGCAAGGTCGAGGTGCTGTGCCATGAACTCACGGTGCTCAACNCCTCGGTGACGCCGCCGTTTCAGCTCGACGACGAGAACCTGTCCGAGACCACCCGCCTGACCCACCGCGTGCTGGACCTGCGCCGCCCCTACATGCAGCGCAACCTTATCCTGCGCTACCGCGTGGCCATGGCGGTGCGCAAGTTCCTCGATGCCAACGGCTTCATCGACATCGAGACGCCGATGCTGACCAAGTCCACGCCCGAGGGCGCGCGCGACTACCTGGTGCCCAGTCGCGTGCACGATGGCATGTTCTTCGCGCTGCCGCAGTCGCCGCAGTTGTTCAAGCAGTTGCTGATGGTGGCCGGCTACGACCGCTACTACCAGATCACCAAGTGCTTCCGCGACGAGGACCTGCGCGCCGACCGGCAGCCCGAGTTCACGCAGATCGACATCGAGACCTCCTTCCTGACCGAGGAGGAGATCCGCGATCTGTTCCAGGGCATGATCAGCGGCGTGTTCCGCGAGGTGCTGNGGGTCGATCTGGGCGCGTTCCCGGTCATGCCCTACAGCGAGGCCATGCAACGCTTCGGCTCGGACAAGCCCGATCTGCGGGTGAAGCTCGAGTTCACCGAACTCACCGACGTCATGGCCGACGTGGACTTCAAGGTCTTCTCCGGCCCGGCGCAGATGCCTGGCGGCCGGGTGGTGGCGCTGTGCGTGCGCGGCGGCGCGGAGATGCCGCGCAGCGAGATCGACGCCCTCACCGAGTTCGTCAAGATCTACGGCGCCAAGGGCCTGGCCTGGATCAAGGTCAACGAAATCGCCAAGGGGCGCGACGGCTTGCAAAGCCCCATCGTGAAGAACCTGCACGACAAGGCGGTGAGCGAGATCCTTGCCCGCACCGGCGCGCGCGACGGCGACATCATCTTCTTCGGCGCCGACAAGGCCAAGATCGTCAACGACGCCATCGGCGCGCTGCGGCTGAAGATCGGCCACAGCGAGCTGGCCAAGAAGAACGGGCTGTTCGAGGACCGCTGGGCGCCGCTGTGGGTGGTGGACTTCCCGATGTTCGAGTTCGACGAGGAGGCGCAGCGCTATGTGGCGGTGCACCACCCGTTCACCGCGCCCAAGGACGGCCACGAAGACTGGATGGCCACCGCGCCGGAGAAGTGCATCGCCAAGGGCTACGACATGGTGCTCAACGGCTGGGAGATCGGCGGCGGCTCGGTGCGGATCCACCGCGCCGACGTGCAGCAAAAGGTGTTCGACGCCCTCAAGATCACGCCCGAGGAAGCCCAGCTCAAGTTCGGCTTCCTGCTCGACGCGCTGCAGTACGGCGCGCCGCCGCACGGCGGTCTGGCCTTCGGTCTGGACCGCATCGTGACGCTGATGACCGGCGCCGAATCCATCCGCGACGTCATCGCCTTCCCCAAGACCCAGCGCGCCCAGTGTCTGCTCACCCAGGCGCCGAGCCCGGTGGACGAGAAGCAGCTGCGCGAGCTGCACATCCGCCTGCGCAACCCGGACGCGGTGCGCGCGGGCTGAAGCCGCTGGCCCCCGCCGGGCCGTGCTCTGCCGGTCTCGTGGGTGGGGTGCATCACGCGGGGATGCGCCGGGCCACCGTGGCCCGCTGAACCGCGCTTTAGGCGACGCTGAATAAGTCCCCGCGATGGCGCGCGCCTGGCCGCGGGATGGGGTGCGAGGCGCAGAGCGCAGCCATAGCTCTTGCTATGGCGAGCATCTGCAACGAAGCAAACCGCCCGCCGCCAGGATGCGCGGCGTGCGAGGGACTTGTTCAGCGTTGCCTCAACGGGTTCTCAGGGCTGCGCCGTGCATTGCAGCGGCACCATGCGGCCCACCTCCAGCGTGAGCGCATCGCCCTTGCCGCGCAGGTTGTGGCGGCCGTCGCCGTAGGCAAATCCGCTGCCCGAGGGCTGAATGGGCAGCTCGAAGCGCTGCCCGTGGTAGCTCAGCACGGCCACATCGGGGTGGCTGCGGTAGCGCACCTCCAGCGTCTCGCCACGGTCGCAGGCGTAACGCACCACGCGCTCGGGCGCGGTTGCGGCAGGCCCGCTGTGCGCGCAGGCCCCAGCAGCGCCAGCGCGGCCAGGCCGGCGCAGGCGCGCACGCGGGGCCAGGGCAGGCGGGACGGTTCCATGGCAGTACTCCTGTTTCTGTAGCGTCTACGCACCGGTTGACGCTGGCATCCTACCGAAAAACCGTAAAAACCGCAATCGGGCTGCTCCGCGACGTGCCGAGGGGGCCGGTACAGGCCCCCAAGCGCGATTCAGCGACGTTTCGTGCCGTTCAGCGCGCCTGCAGCCGCTGCAGTTGCGCGTCGATCTTCTCGAGCTGCGCCCGGAAGTCCGCCACACGCTGGCGTTCCTGCGCGATCACGGCGGCCGGCGCCTTGGCCACGAAAGCCTCGTTGCCGAGCTTGCCCTCGGCCTTGGCGATTTCCGCCTTCAGGCGCGTGGCCTCCTTGCCCAGGCGCGCCTTCTCGGCGGCCACGTCGATCTGCATGAACAGGCACAGCCGCGCCTCACCCACCACCGCCACCGGGGCGGCCTGCGCGGCCGCAGCCCAGGCGGCCTCGTCGTCGAACACCTGCACCTCGCTGAGCTTGGCCAGCGCCTGCAGCACGGCCGCGTTGGCGCGCATGAAGGTGGCGTCGCCCACGACCAGCAGCGGCAGCCGCGTGGCCGGCGAGACACCCAGTTCGCCGCGCAGGCCGCGGCAGGCNTCGACCACACGCTTGAGGCGGGCCACCTCGGCCTCGGCGGCCTCGTCGATGCGTTCGGGCTGCGCCTGCGGATAGGCGGCAACGCTGACCGACTCGCCCGCGCGCCCGGCCACCGGCGCGACCTTCTGCCACAGCTCCTCGGTGATGAAGGGGATGATGGGGTGCGCCAGGCGCAGCAGGGTCTCGAGCGTGCGGATGAGCGTGCGGCGGGTGGCGCGCTGCTGCGGCGGCTCGCCGGTCTGGATCTGAACCTTGGCGATTTCCAGATACCAGTCGCAGAACTCGTTCCAGACGAAGTCGTAGATGGCGTTGGCCACGTTGTCCAGCCGGTACTCGGAAAAGCCCTGCGCCACCTCGGCCTCCACGCGCTGCAGCTGCGAGACGATCCAGCGGTCGGCCTGGCTGAACGTCATGTAGCCGTGCGCGAAACCGCCCACGGCACAGTCGGCCTTGGTGTGCTCCATCAGGCCGCAGTCGTGGCCCTCGCAGTTCATCAGCACGAAGCGGGTGGCGTTCCAGAGCTTGTTGCAGAAGTTGCGGTAGCCCTCGCAGCGCTTGGAGTCGAAGTTGATGCTGCGGCCCAGCGAGGCCAGCGCGGCGAAGGTGAAGCGCAGCGCGTCGGCGCCGTAGGCCGGGATGCCCTCGGGGAACTCTTTTTCCGTCTGCTTGCGCACTTTGGGCGCGGTCTCGGGCTTGCGCAGGCCGGTGGTGCGCTTGGCCAGCAGCGGCTCGAGCGCGATGCCATCGATCAGGTCCACCGGGTCGAGCACGTTGCCCTCGGACTTGCTCATCTTCTGCCCCTGCGCATCGCGCACCAGGCCGTGGATGTAGACATGGCGGAACGGCACGCGGCCGGTGAAATGCGTGGTCATCATGATCATCCGGGCGACCCAGAAGAAGATGATGTCGTAGCCGGTGACCAGCACGCTGCTGGGCAGGTAGAGGTTGTAGTCGTCGGTGGCGGCTTCGGTCTGGTTTGGCCAACCCATGGTGGAGAAGGGCACCAGGGCGCTGGAGTACCAGGTGTCGAGCACGTCCGGGTCGCGCGTGAGCCGCTTGCCCGCGCCCGCCTGGGCCTGTGCTTCGGCCTCGCTGCGCGCCACGTAGACCTGGCCCTGCTCGTCGTACCAGGCCGGAATCTGGTGGCCCCACCAGAGCTGGCGGCTGATGCACCAGTCCTGGATGTTGGCCATCCACTGGTTGTAGGTGTTGACCCAGTTCTCGGGCACGAACGTCACCTGGCCGCTGGCCACGGCGTCGATGGCTTTTTGCGCGATCGACCGGGTATCCGCNCGCAGGACCGACCCGGCGCCGGGCCGCCCAAGCCGGGGCCAGCCCCTCGGGGGCAGCGAACCTCGCGCAGCGGGGAGCGTGGGGGCCTTGTTCATGGCCACGAACCACTGGTCGGTCAGCATGGGCTCGACCACCTGGCCGGTGCGCGCGCAGCGCGGCACCATCAGCTTGTGCTTCTTGACCTCGACCAGCAGGCCGGCGGCTTCGAGATCGGCCACGATCCGCTTGCGTGCCTCGAAGCGGTCCAGGCCGCGGTATTTCTCGGGCGCGTTGTCGTTGATGGTGGCGTTCAGATGCAGCACGCCGATGATGGGCAGCTGGTGGCGCTGGCCCACCGCGTAGTCGTTGGCGTCGTGCGCGGGCGTGACCTTGACCACGCCGGTGCCGAAGGCGCGGTCCACGTAGGCGTCGGCGATCACCGGAATCTCGCGCTCGCACAAGGGCAGCCTCACGTACTGGCCGATCAGGTGCTGGTAGCGCTCGTCCTCGGGGNNGACCATCACCGCCACGTCACCCAGCAGCGTCTCGGGCCGGGTGGTGGCCACGGTCAGGTGCCCCGAACCATTGACCAGCGGATAGGCGATGTGCCAGAGAAAGCCGTCCTCTTCCTCGCTTTCCACCTCCAGGTCCGACACCGCCGACATCAGCACCGGGTCCCAGTTGACCAGGCGCTTGCCGCGGTAGATCAGCCCCTGCTCGTACAGGCGCACGAAGGTCTCGGTCACCACCGCCGAGAGCTTCTCGTCCATGGTGAAGTACTCGCGGCTCCAGTCCACGCTGTCGCCCATGCGGCGCATCTGGCGGGTGATGGTGTTGCCCGACTGCTCCTTCCACTCCCAGACCTTCGCGACGAAGTTCTTGCGCGCCTGGGCCGGCGTGGGGCCCATGTCGTGCCGGCTGATGCCCTGCTCCTGCAGCTGCCGCTCCACCACGATCTGCGTGGCGATGCCGGCGTGGTCGGTGCCCGGTACCCAGACCGTGTTGAAGCCGCTCATGCGGTGGTAGCGGGTGAGCGCGTCCATGATGGTCTGGTTGAATGCATGGCCCATGTGCAGCGTGCCGGTCACGTTGGGCGGCGGCAGCTGGATGGCGAACGACGGCGCACCGGCCTTGGGCGCGCCAGTGCCGCGGTAGCCCGCACGGCCGTAGCCGCGCTGCTCCCATACAGGGCCCCAGTGGGCCTCCAGCGGTGCGGGTTCGAAAGACTTGGCCAAAGCCGCGAGGCCGGGTTGCGAGACGGTGTCGGACATGGAAGATGCGATGGGCGTTGGATGGGGCGCGGGCGTCGCACTCTGGCGACCGAGGCGCGGCATGCAAGACGGCTGCCGCGCACAGCCTGTGCCCGGCAGCCCGAGAGGGTCAATTTTAGTGAGCCGGCGCCCCGGTGGCCCGGGCGCTGGCGGCGCGGGTGTCTGCGGCGCTTCAGGGTGCGAGCAACTGCTGCTGGCCGAGCTGCAGCCGCAGGCGGAACTGTTCGCGGTCGATGGCGCTGAGCTCGCGGCGGATGGCGTTGCGCTCGCCGTCGTTGGCGGCTTTCTCCAGGCGCTTCTGCAGCCGGGCGATCTCGTCGTTGTTGCGGCGGATCTGCTCGTTCGTGCGGTAGACCGCCAGACCGTTCTGCAGGTTGCGCGAGAACTGCGGGAAGTCCGGCCGCCCGGCGCACAGGGACTCTTTCGAGGCCTGGCCCTGCACGCCCTGGCGCCAGCCATTGGCCGGCTGGCAGAACTGCGCCAGACCCACGTCCCAGCCGCGGCGGTAGGCCTGTGCATCCGGGCGGATGCCGACCTTGGCGCAGTCTTCCGCATAGTCCGCCAGCCGCGATTCGGCCACGCCGTTGGCGCCGTCGGTCTGGCCGACCCGGTACCAGTCCGCCACCTGGCATTGCGAAGCCGACATCGACTCGCATCCCGACAGCGCGACGAGCGCTCCCGATGCGAGGGCGAGAACCAGGGACCGGGATGTGTTGAAGCAGGGCATGTGGAAGAGTGGAGCAGAGAGGTAAGCGAGTGTAACGGCGTGCCCGGCGACGTGCTCGTGCGGGTCATTGCGGGCCGCCTGACGCCCGCGATTCAGCCGCGGGCGTGAAAGCCCATGCGCGCACTCGACATCGGGGTGGCCCGATGGACGGCTGTCATGCGGAAGGTTTAAGCTGAAACCGTTGCGGTCGTCACCCGGCACGCAACGTGGCTCGATGTTCACAACCCTCAAGGAGATTTCCATGCCAGCACTCAAAGGCTCGCGGACGGAACAATGCCTCAAGGACGCCTTCGCCGGCGAATCCCAGGCCAACCGCCGCTACCTCTACTTCGCAAACAAGGCCGACGTGGAAGGCCAGAACGACGTGGCTGCGCTGTTCCGCTCCACCGCCGAAGGCGAGACCGGCCATGCGCACGGCCACCTCGAATTCCTCGAGCAGGCCGGCGACNCCGCCACCGGCATGCCCATCGGCACCACGCGGCAGAACCTCGAATCCGCCGTGGCCGGCGAGACCCATGAGTACACCGACATGTACCCGGGCATGGCCAAGACGGCGCGCGAAGAAGGCTTCGACGAGATCGCCGACTGGTTCGAAACCCTGGCCAAGGCCGAGCGCTCGCACGCCAACCGCTACACCAAGGCGCTGAACGAACTGGTCGACTGAGCTGTGAACGAGCCCGCCACGCCCGCTCATCCCGCCGAAAAGCGTCCACTCGGCGTTGCAAATGCTCGCCGTAGCCCGCGCTACGGCTGCGCTTTGCGCCTTGATGGGGCGCATTTAGGCGGCCTGCTCGGACGCGTCCGATTCATTCACAACTTCTGACGCTCCGGCGTCGTGTGTTGGGCATCGGCGCCTCCGGTGTCCAATGCACGGCATCGGGCAGCGGCGCTGCCGTGCGCCCCCGCGCGACGAACGACACGAGGAGAGGAGACCCATGGCCACCGAAGGCAATCTCGAAGCCCCCACCCGGCATCCGCTGGACTGGAAGAACCCCGCGTTCTACGACGAGGAAAAGTGCTTCGCCGAACTCGAGCGCATCTTCGACATCTGCCACGGTTGCCGCCGCTGCGTGAGCCTGTGCGGCGCCTTCCCGACGCTGTTCGACCTGGTCGACGAGAGCAAGACCATGGAAGTCGACGGCGTGGACAAGCAAGACTACTGGAAGGTCATCGACCAGTGTTACATGTGCGACCTGTGCTACATGACCAAGTGTCCGTACACGCCGCCGCACCCGTGGAACCTCGACTTTCCGCACACCATGCTGCGCGCCAAGGCCATCAAGTTCCGCAAGGGTGGGGTGAAGGCAGCGGAGAAGTTTCTCGCTTCCACCGACGTGCACGGCCAGTTCGCCGGCATTCCCATCGTCGTGCAGGCGGCCAACGCGCTCATGCGCACCCCGGCCGTGCGCGGCGCGCTGGAGTCGGTCGCCGGCGTGGACCGCAACGCCTGGCTGCCCGAGCTGGCCACGCGGCGTTTCCGCCAGGCGGCCCCGAAGGCCCGGGCAACGCAGGTCGTCGACGGCGACAAGACCCCGGGCAAGGTCGCAATCTTCTCCACCTGCTACATCAACTACAACGAGCCGGGCATCGGGCTCGACCTGCTCAAGATCCTCGACCACAACGCCATTCCCTACGTCATCGTCGAGAAGGAGCGCTGCTGCGGCATGCCCAAGCTCGAACTCGGTGACCTCGAGGCGGTCGACGTGGCCAAGCAGGCCAACATCCCGGTGCTGGCCCGCTATGCGCGCGAGGGCTATGCCATCCTCGCCGCGGTGCCGAGCTGCGCGCTGATGTTCAAGCAGGAAATCNCGCTGATGTACCCCGACGAGGCCGACGTGCAACTCGTCAAGGAACACTTCTGGGACCCGTTCGAGTACCTGATGGCGCGCAAGCGCGACGGCCTGCTCAGGACCGAGTTCCCGCAGGCGCTGGGCCGGGTCAGCTACCAGATTCCCTGCCACGGCCGTGTGCAGAACATCGGCCGCAAGACCGAGGAAATGCTCAAGATGATTCCGGGCACCGAGGTGCACACCGTCGAGCGCTGCTCGGGCCACGCGGGCACCTTCGGCGTCAAGAAGGCCACGCACGCGACGGCGATGAAGATCGGCAAGCCCGTGTTCAAGGCCATGGCGACGCTCAAGGACGGCGCCGCGCCCGACTTCATCAGCTCCGACTGCCCGCTCGGCGGCCACCACATTGCGCAAGGCTTCGAAGTCAACCAGCTCGGCACGCCCACGCTGGCGCATCCGCTCACCCTCGTGCGCAAGGCCTATGGGCTGGAATAACTCTTCGGCACGTTGACGGCACCGAAAGGAACCCCATGCAACTCACCGGCAAGATCACGCCCGAGAGCCTCATGACGCTGGAGGCCTACAGCAAGTGGCGCAAGCTGCACAAGGCCGAGGTCATGGCGCACCGCAAGCTGCGCACCGTGCACCTGGGCGAGCACCTGACGCTGCAGTTCGAGAGCGAGCTGTCCATGCGCTACCAGATTCAGGAAATGCTGCGCATCGAGAAAATCTTCGAGGAGGACGAGATCCAGCAGGAGATCGACGCCTACGCCCCGCTGGTGCCCGACGGCAGCAACTGGAAGGCCACGCTGATGATCGAGTACACCGACGTCAACGAGCGCAAGCGGAGCTCGCGCGCCTCATCGGCGTCGAGGACCGTCTGTTCGTCGAGGTCGAGGGCTGCGAGCGCGTCTACGCCATCGCCGACGAGGATCTGGACCGCGAAACCGCCGAAAAGACCAGCGCGGTGCATTTCGTGCGCTTCCAGCTCAGCCCCGCCATGCGCGCTGCGGTGAAGGCCGGCGCGGCGGTGAAGCTCGGTTGCGACCACACGCACTACCCCGCCCACGTCACCATCGCGCCCGAGACGCTGGCTTCACTCGCAGGGGATCTGGCCTGAGTCTCTGAGCCTCAGTCGCTGACGCGTTCAGCCTCGGGCCGGGCCGCGCTGCCCGCGCAGCAGCACCAGCAGCGCGCCGGAGCCACCCTCGGCCGGGCGGGCCTGCACGAAGGCCAGCACCTCGGCCTTCTGCACCAGCCAGCTGTGCACGCGCGACTTGAGCACCGGCGTCTTGCCCGGCGAGCCCAGGCCCTTGCCATGCACCACGCGCACGCAGCGCAGGCCGCGCAGCATGGCCTCGCGGATGAAGTGGGAGAGGGCGGTTCGGGCGTCGTCGCGGCGCAGGCCGTGCAGGTCGAGCTCCGCCTGCACCCGCCACTCGCCGCTGCGCAGCCGCCGCGTGACGTCGGGGCCGATGCCCGGGCGGCGGTAGCTCAGGTGCTCGTCGGTCTCGAGCAGCGTGCCCACGTCGAATTCGTCGCTCAGCGCCTCGCGCATCACCGCCGCTTCGTCGCGTTGCTGCTGCAGCGCCAGCGGCGCCGGGCGGGCNTTGGGGTGGTGCACGCGGGCATGGGCCACGGCGGCGATGGGCCGCACCGGCCCGACCGCGCGCACGAACAGCTCGGCCTCGGCGCGTGCGCGGCGCTCGGCCTCGCGGCGTTCGGCCTCGCGGGCCAGGGCCTGCGCGCGAGCTTCGGCCAGCGCGGTGCGCAGCGCGCCGAGGTCCTGCAGCGAGCGCGCCTGCAGCTTCACATCAGCCCCCGCTCGGCCATGGACAGCGCCGCACCGGGCGCGACGATGAGGTGGTCGAGCACGCGCACGTCCAGCAACGCCAGCGCGGCCCGCAGCGAGCGCGTCAAGGCCTCGTCGGCGGGGCTGGGTTCGACCTGTCCGCTGGGGTGGTTGTGCGCCAGCACCACTGCCGCGGCATGGTGGTGCAGGGCGCGCAAGGCCACCTCGCGCGGGTAGACGCTGGTCTGCGTGAGCGTGCCGCGAAACAGCTCCTCCATCGCAATGAGCCGGTGCTGGTGGTCGAGGAAGACGACGGCGAAGACCTCGTGCGGCCTGGGCGCAAGGTGCAGTGCGAGATAGTCCTTCACCGCCTGCGGCGAGTCGAACACCTCCCGTTCGCGCAGCCGCTCGGCCAGGGCACGGCGGGCGAGCTCGAGCACCGCAACCAGCTCGGCCCGCTTGGCCGGCCCCAGGCCCTTGACGCGCTTCAGGTCGTCCGCCCCCGCATGCAGCAGGCCCGCGATGCCGCCGAAGCCCACCGGCGGCGGGGCCAGCAAGTCGGCCGCGAGCTGCAGCACGCCCTTGCCCGCGAGCCCGGTGCGCAGCAGCAGCGCGAGCAGTTCCGCGTCGCTGAGCGCGCCAGGGCCGCGCGCGAGCAGCTTCTCGCGCGGGCGGGCATCGTCGGGAAGGTCTTTGAGGGCCATCGGGTGCGCGGCGCGGGCGCCTTTCTACAATCGCAGGCAGTTTATCGAGCTTGCCATGTCCCGCGTTCAACCCGACTCCTTTCTCACCTTGCACTACCGGCTCAGCGGGCCGGCGGGCGAGGTCGTCAGCACCTTTGCCGGCCCGCCGGCCACGCTGTCGCTCGGCGCGGGGCATCTGGCGCCGGCGCTGGAGACGCGGCTGCTGGGGCTCGAGGAAGGCACTCAGGCGGTGTTCGACCTGCCCGCGGGCGAGGTGTTCGGCGCGCGCGAGCCGCAGATGCTGCAGTGGGTGGCGCGCAAGCTGCTCGACACGCTGGGCGAGCCCGGGGCCGACTATGCGGTGGGGAGGTGGTCGAGTTCCCCGCCCCGCAGGGCGAGGGCAAGGTGGCCGGCGTGGTGCGCGAGCTGCGTGAGGACGGGGCCGTGCTGTTCGACTTCAACCACCCGCTGGCCGGCCAGCCGGTGCGCTTCGAAGTGCAACTGATCGGGGTGCTGTGACCATGACCGCATCCCCGTCCACCGCGGCGCCCACGGCGTCGGAGATCGTTCTGGCTGCGCCGCGGGGCTTCTGCGCCGGCGTGNACCGCGCCATCGAGATCGTCGAGCGGGCGCTGGCCAAGTTCGGCGCGCCGGTCTACGTGCGCCACGAGATCGTGCACAACACCTACGTGGTCAACGAGCTGCGCGCCAAGGGCGCGATCTTCATCGAGGAGCTGGCCGAGGTGCCCGCGGGCGCGACGCTGGTGTTCTCGGCGCACGGCGTGCCCAAGGCCGTCGAGGCCGAGGCGCAGCGGCGGGGTTTTCGCGTGTTCGACGCCACCTGCCCGCTGGTGACCAAGGTGCATGTGGAGGTGGCCAAGCTCGCGCGCGAGGGCTTCGAGTTCATCATGATCGGCCACAAGGGCCACCCCGAGGTCGAGGGCACCATGGGCCAGCTCGACCACGGCATCCACCTGGTGGAGGACGTGGACGACGTCGCGCGCGTGCAGCCCGCGCAGACCGAGCGGCTGGCGGTGGTGACGCAGACCACGCTGAGCGTGGACGACGCGGCCGACATCCTCGCCGCGGTGAAGGCGCGCTTTCCCAGCGTGCGCGAGCCCAAGCAGCAGGACATCTGCTATGCCACGCAGAACCGGCAGGACGCCGTCAAGCTGCTCAGCCGCGATGTGGACGTGGTCATCGTCGTGGGCAGCCCCACCAGTTCGAACAGCAACCGCCTGCGTGAGGTGGCGCGCAAACTCGGCACCGAGGCCTACATGATCGACAGCGCCGACGAACTGCGCCCCGAGTGGGTCAGCGGCNGCGCGCGCGTGGGCCTGACCGCCGGCGCCTCCGCGCCCGACGTGCTGGTGCAGCAGGTGATTGCGCGGCTGCGGGCGTTGGGCGCGGTGTCGGTGCGCACGCTCGCGGGCATCAAGGAGACGGTCAAGTTCCCGCTGCCCAAGGGCCTGCGCATCAGCGGCGTGGACGGCGCGCTGCCCGAGCACCTGCGATGAACAGGTTAGAAATTGATAGCGCCATCTCACGGCTTGGCGCTGGGGGCTCAGGTNTTTTACGTGAAACTCCGCTGTGGAAGCTGCCCGGGCGGGCCCTGGGCATCGATGCAGCGCAGGTGTGGCTCAAGCTGGAGCATCTGCAGGTGGGCGGCAGCTTCAAGGCGCGCGGCATGCTCAACCGGCTGCTGGCGCATCAGCCGCTGCCCGAGGCCGGCGTCATCGTCGCCTCCGGCGGCAACGCGGGCATTGCCACCGCGGCGGCGGCGCGCTTTCTTGGCGTGCGCTGCGAGGTCTTCGTGCCCGAGGTCTCGGCCGAGGCCAAGCGGGCGCGGCTGCGTGCGCTCGGGGCGCAGGTGGTGGTCACCGGCGCGAGCTACGCCGAGGCGCTCGAAGCCTGCCTGGCGCGCCAGCGCGAAACCGGCGCCCTGCTCACCCACGCCTACGACCAGCCCGAGGTGGTGGCTGGCGCGGCCACGCTGGCGCGCGAGATCGAGCAGCAGGCCGGCGCCGCGCCCGACGCGGTGCTGGTGAGCGTGGGCGGCGGCGGGCTCATCAGTGGCGTGGCGGCCTGGTTCGAAGACCGCAGCCGGGTGATTGCCCTCGAGCCCGAGGGCGCCNCCACGCTCTACCGGGCACGCGAAGCCGGGCAGCCGGTGGACGTGGTCGTCGGCGGCCTGGCGGCGGATTCGCTGGGCGCGCGGCGCATCGGCGCCATCGCCTGGNACCTCACCCAGNCCTGGGTGCGCGAGGCGCATCTGTTGCCCGACGCCGCCATCCGCGAGGCGCAGCTGTGGCTCTGGCGCGAACTCAAGCTCGCCGTCGAGCCCGCCGCGGCGCTGGGTCTGGCGGCCTTGCGCACCGGCGCGGTGGCCGTGCGGCCGCACGAGCGGGTGGCGCTGATCCTCTGCGGCGCCAACCTTGACCCGGCCAGCCTCGGCTAGCGCCTCCGGTCGCCGCCCAGGGGCCGAAAACTACAATCGGCCCATGCTCGACATTCTTCTGCTCCGAAAAGACCTCGCCGCCGTCGTGGCGCGGCTCGAAACCCGCAAATCTCCCCAACCTTTCCTCGACGTGGCGGCCTATCAGGCGCTCGAGGCCGAGCGCAAGACGCTGCAGACCCGTACCGAGGAACTGCAAGCCCAGCGCAACAGCCTGTCCAAGCAGATCGGCCAGCTCAAGGCCAAGGGCCAGTCGGCCGAGGCCGACGCGGTGATGGCGCAGGTCGCGGGCATCAAGGGCGAACTCGACGCCTCGGCCGCGCGGCTCGACGCGCTGCAGGCCGAGCTGCAGGCGCTGCTGCTGGCCGTCCCCAACCTGCCCCAGCCCGAGGTGCCGGTGGGTGCGGACGAGACCGGCAACGTCGAACTGCGCCGCTGGGGCACGCCGCGCAGCTTCGACTTTCCCGTGCGCGACCATGTGGAGCTGGGCGAGGCGCTCGGCCTGGACTTCGACACCGGGGTGAAGCTCTCCGGTGCGCGCTTCACCTTCATGCGCGGGCCGGTGGCGCGGCTGCACCGGGCGCTGGCCCAGTTCATGCTGGACGTGCAGACCCGCGAGCACGGCTACACCGAGTGCTACACGCCCTACATCGTCAACGCCGAGACGCTGCGCGGTACCGGCCAGCTGCCCAAGTTCGAGGCCGACCTGTTCGCCGCGAAGAAGGGCGGCCAGGAAGGCGAGGACAGCCAGGCGCTGTACCTGATCCCCACCTCGGAAGTCACGCTGACCAACGTCGTGCGCGATGAAATCCTCACCGAGGCCGAGTTGCCGATTCGCCTGACCGCGCACACGCCGTGCTTCCGCTCGGAGGCCGGCAGCGCCGGGCGCGACACGCGCGGCATGATCCGCCAGCACCAGTTCGACAAGGTCGAGATGGTGCAGATCGTGCACCCCGAGAAGAGCCACCAGGCGCTCGAGGAGATGACCGGCCACGCCGAGGCCATTCTGCAGAAGCTCGGCCTGCCCTACCGGGTGATGCTGCTGTGCACCGGCGACATGGGCTTTGGCGCGGCGCGCACGCACGACCTCGAAGTGTGGGTGCCCGCGCAGGGCTGCTACCGCGAGATCAGCTCCGTCTCCAACTGCGAGGCCTTCCAGGCGCGGCGCTTGCAGGCCCGCTTCAAGAACGCCCAGGGCAGGAACGAGCTCGTGCACACCCTCAACGGCTCGGGTCTGGCGGTGGGCCGCACGCTGGTCGCGGTGCTGGAGAACTACCAGAACGCCGACGGCTCCATCACCGTGCCCGAGGCCCTGCGCCCCTACCTCGACGGGCAGGACGTGCTGCGCGGCTGATACAATGCCGGGCTGATCACAGGAGAGATGGCAGAGTGGTCGAATGCGCCGGACTCGAAATCCGGTATACGGTAACCCCGTATCCAGGGTTCAAATCCCTGTCTCTCCGCCACACCACGAAAAAGGCCGCTGCATGCGGCCTTTTTCTTTGCTGGGGTTGTGTCGCCCCGTCGTCCGGCAGGCCGTCAGCCCGCCTCGGCGGCTGCTCGAAGCTGTTGCAGCGCCTCGGCGACGGCGGGGTTCTGCGGGTCGGCGGCCTGCGCGTCCAGGCGCGGGTGGGCTGCGGCCAGCGCCTGCGCGCCTTCGGTCTTGAGGCGCTTGACCCATTCGCCAGCCTCNCTGCCCGAAGCAAAGCCCACGCTTTGCAGCAACAGCGTGCCGCGCGCATCGACGAGCTTGAAATAGAAGCGGCCGTCGGCTTCGCGGTACTGCTTGAAGGTGGGCAGCGGGCCGACGCTTGGGGCCCCNGCCGCTGCGCCCTCCATCCCAGACGGGGCAGTCTGCTGCGTCGGCGCCAGCGACCGCAGCCCCACCGCACGGCGCAATTCGGCCATGAACGGGGTGGCGATGGCGCGGGCGCGTTCGGCGCCGCGCCGCAGCGTGGCCTCGATGCGTGCGGGGTCGGCCATCAAGGCCTCGTAGCGCTCGCGCATGGGGCTGAGTTCGCGGTCGATGCGCTCGAACACGAGCTGCTTGGCCTCGCCCCAGGCGATGCCGTCTGCGTAGGCGCGGCGCAGNCCTTCCGTTTCCTCGGGCGTGGCGAAGGCCTGGTAGATCTGGAACAGCGCGGAGCCCTCGGTGTCCTTGGGCTCGCCTGGAGCGCGCGAGTCGGTCAGGATGCCCATGATGAGCTTGCGCAGCACCTCGCGCGGGGCAAACAGCGGAATGGTGTTGTCGTAGCTCTTGCTCATCTTGCGGCCATCGAGCCCGGGCAGGGTCGCCACCTGGGCTTCGATGGCGGCCTCGGGCAGCACGAAATGCTCGCCGTAGAGGTGGTTGAAGCTCGCGGCCATGTCGCGCGCCATTTCGATGTGCTGCACCTGGTCGCGCCCCACCGGGATGCGGTGCGACTTGAACATCAGGATGTCGGCGGCCATGAGCACGGGGTACATGAACAGGCCGGCAGTCACCTCATGGTCGGCTTCGAGCCCGGCGGCGTTGTTCTTGTCCACCGCGGCCTTGTAGGCATGGGCGCGGTTGAGCAGGCCTTTGCCGGTGACGCAGGAGAGGAACCAGGTGAGCTCGGGGATTTCGGGAATGTCGGACTGGCGGTAGAAGAACACCCGCTCGGGGTCGAGCCCGGCGGCCAGCCAGCTCGCGGCGATCTCCAGCGTGGAGCGCTGGATGCGCAGCGGGTCNTCGCACTTGATGAGGGCGTGGTAGTCGGCGAGGAAGTAGAAGCTCTCGGTGCCGGGCTGCAGGCTGGCCGCAACGGCCGGGCGAATCGCCCCGACGTAGTTGCCCAGGTGCGGGGTGCCGGTGGTGGTGATGCCGGTGAGAACGCGCAGAACACTCATGCGATGGACGGAAAGAATCAGCGAAGCAGGAACGAGAGGGGCGAAAGCAGCACGTCGAGCGCGCCGTAGGTCAGGCCCATGAGCGGGCGCATCCACAGGGTGCTGACCACGCCGGCGATGACCAGCGCCATGACGATGAAGAAGCCGTATGGCTCGATGCGCGAGAGCAGCGCGGCCTGTCGCCACGGCAGCAGGCCGACGAGGATGCGCCCGCCGTCGAGCGGTGGCAGCGGGAAGAGGTTGAACACGAACATCACCACGTTGACCAGCATGCCGGCCTTGCACATCTCGATGAAGAAGCGCTCCTGCAGGCCCAGCCCCACCAGCAGGTACAGCAGCACACCCCAGAACAGCGCCTGGACGAAGTTCGACCCGGGGCCGGCCAGCGCCACCCACACCATGTCGCGCTTGGGGTTGCGCAGGTGGCCGAAGTTCACCGGCACCGGTTTGGCGTAGCCGAAGAGGAAAGCGCCGCCGGTGGCGAAGTACAGCATCAGCGGCATCAGGACGGTGCCGATGGGGTCGATGTGCGGAATCGGGTTGAGCGTGACGCGGCCGAGCATCCACGCGGTGTTGTCGCCGAAGTGCCGGGCCACGTAGCCGTGCGCCGCCTCGTGCAGGGTGATGGCGAACAGCACCGGCAGCGCGTAGATCAGCACGGTCTGGATGAGGTGGGAGGTGTCCATCGGGGAATTGTCTCAGGCTTGGCGGCCGGCGCGGCCGCGGGGGCGCGCATGGCGGGCGCCGCCGCGGGATTCACAGGCCGAGCTTGGCCAGTTCGCCGCGGCCCTCGCGCACGATGACGAGTTCGCCCTCGCTGAGGTCCACCACGGTGGTGGGCTCGAGCGGGCAGGCGCCGGCGTCGATCACGGCGGCCAGGCCGGGGCGCAGGCGGTCGCGGATTTCCTGCGGGTCGTTGAGCGGTTCGGTGGCGCCGGGCGGGATCAGCGTGGTGGCCAGCAGCGGCGCGCCGTGCAGGGCCAGAAGCTCCTGCAGGGTGCGGTGATCGGGCACGCGCAGGCCGATGGTCTTGCGCTGCGGGTGGCTGACACGGCGCGGCACTTCCTTCGTGGCTTCGAGGATGAAGGTGAAGGGGCCGGGCGTGGCCTGCTTGAGCAGCCGGTACTGCCGGTTGTCCACCCGGGCGTAGCTGGCGAGTTCGCTCAGGTCACGGCACAGCAGGGTGAGGTGGTGTTTCTCGTCGACCCCGCGCAGGCGGCGCAGGGCGTCGGCGGCGGCCTTGTCGTCGAGGTGGCAGGCCAGCGCGTAGCTCGAATCCGTGGGCACGGCCACGATGCCGCCCTGCGCCAGCAGCGCCACCGCCTGTTTGAGCAGGCGCGGCTGCGGGTTGTCCGGGTGGACGCTGAAGAGCTGGGGCATGGGGCTGAGTGTACGCCCGCACCCAGGGGCGGGCGGCGGGCGCACGTGCCGCGATTTCAGTGCACGACGCGGTCTTGCAGCAGGTCCCACACCGGCGTGAGTTCGCCCGGCAGCGGGGGCAGGGCGCCGAGGTCGGTGTGGCTTTCGTCGGGGCTGTGGAAGTCGCTGCCGCGCGAGGCGGCCAGGCCGAACTCCTGCGCCATGCGGGCGTAGGTGACGACTTCGGCGCTGCTGTGGCTGCCGGTGACGACCTCGACGCCGCGCCCGCCGTGGGCCTTGAACTCGGAGAACAGGGCGTATTCCTCGGTCGGGGTGAAGCTGTAGCGCGCGGGGTGCGCAATGACGGCGAGCCCGCCGGCGCGGGTGATCCAGCCCACGGCGTCGCCCAGCGTGGCCCAGCGGTGCGGCACGAAGCCGGGCTTGCCTTCGGTGAGGTACTTGCGAAAGACCTCGTAGGTGTCCTTGCAGACGCCGGTTTCCACCAGGTAGCGGGCGAAGTGCGTGCGCGAGATCAGCTCCGGGTTGCCGACGTACTTGAGGGCGCCCTCGTACGCGCCGCGAATGCCCACGCGGGCCAGGCCCTCGGCCATTTCGCGGGCGCGTTCGCCGCGGCCGCCGCGGGTGCGGGCCAGGCGCTTCGCGNNCAGGGCTGCGTCGTCGGCGTCGAAGCCCAGGCCGACGATGTGCACCGTGTGCCCGGCAAAGGTGACGGAGATTTCCACGCCGCTGAGCCAGGCCAGCCCCTGGTCGTGGGCGGCGGCGCGGGCGCGGTGCTGGCCGCCGATTTCGTCGTGGTCGGTCAAGGCCCAGAGCTCGACGCCGTTGGCCTTGGCCCGCGCGGCCAGGGCCTCGGGNGTGAGGGTGCCGTCGGAGACGACGGAGTGGCAGTGCAGGTCGGCGTTGAGGAGGGTCACGCGGTCATTCTAGGGCGGCGTGCGGCCGCGCGCTGGCGGTGGGGGCTTCGGGGGCGCGGGCCAGGGCGGCAGGGGGTGCGGATCTGCTCGAAGGCGCGGGCGATGCGCAGCACGCCGAGGTCGTCGAAGCGGCGGCCGGCGATCTGCAGGCCAATCGGCAGGCCCGCCGCGCTCATGCCGCAGGGGATGGAGGCGGCGGGCTGCTCGGACATGTTGAAGGGCACGGTGAAGGCGATGTGCTCGAGCGGGCGCAGCGGGTCGTCGGTGGGCGAGGGCAGGTGCGCATCGAAGGCCACGACGGGCGCGGTGGGCGAGAGCACGCAGTCGAAGGGCGCGGTGGCGCGCACGGTGGCCACGCGCGTGGCGTGGAACTGGCTGGCGGCATGAAACAGGGCTTCGCCGTCGAGGCCGGCTACGCTGTCGGCCCAGGCGCGGATGTAGGGCAGCACGCGCGAGCGCCGCTCGGGCGCGAGGGCGGCGAGATCGAGCCGGGAACGCATGCGCCAGAAGCGGTCCATGCCGTCGAGCATGTCGCGGGTGAGGAAGGGCGCCAGCGGCTCGACGAAGGCACCGGCGTCTTCGAAGTGCCGCGCGGCGGCCTCGATAGCGGCGCGCACCTCGGGTTCGACCGGCAGGCCGCAGCCGGCGTCGAGCAGCAGGCCCACGCGCAGGCCGCTCAGGGACTCGGGCGGGGCGTCAAAGGCGCTCCAGTCGATGGCCTGGGGCGGCAGGCTCATGCTGTCACGTGCGTCGGGCTGGCTGAGTGCGGCCATCATGGCGGCCGCATCGGCCACGCTGCGGGTGATGGGGCCGGCGGCGCGGCCGGTGTAGGGTGGGTCGATGGGCACGCGGCCGAGGCTGGGTTTGAGGCCGAACACGCCGCACCAGCCCGCGGGCAGGCGGATGGAGCCGCCGATGTCGGTGCCCAGGTGCAGCGGCCCGTAGCCGGCGGCGGCCGCGGCGGCAGCGCCGGCGCTGGAGCCGCCGGGGTCNTTGCGCAGATCCCAGGGGTTGCGCGCCAGCGGGTGAAAGCTCGAAAGCCCGGAGGACAGCATGCCGTAGTCCGGCATGGTGGTTTTGGCCAGCAGCACGGCGCCGGCTTCGCGCAGCCGGGCGGCAGGCGGGGCGTCGGCCGCAGCGGGCGTGAGGTCGGTGGCGGCGGTGCCCAGCGGCAGCGGGTCGCCGGCGGTGGCGATGTTGTCCTTGAGGGTGCAGGGCACGCCGTCGAGCGGACTCAGCGGCTCGCCGCGCCGCCAGCGGGCCTCGCTGGCGCGGGCCTGCCTGCGCGCNGCNTCGGGCCGCAGCAGGTAGGTGGCGTGGAGTTGGGGCTCCCAGCGCTCGATGTGCGCCAGCGTGGCGCGCGCCACCTCGACGGGCGAGAGCGAGCCGCGGCGGTAGTGCTGCGCGAGGGCCTGGGCGCCGAGATGGGCGAGTTCGTGCGACATGACCCGGACGATCTTACGGGCAAGGCCGGCGGTGGCCCAAGCGCCGATAATCGCCCATGTGACGAACCCCTTGCGCCCACAGCGCCTGCGCCGGAGCCGGTCATGGCTTTGATGATCACCGACGAATGCATCAACTGCGACGTGTGCGAGCCCGAGTGCCCGAACGACGCCATCTTTCTCGGCGCGGAGCACTACGAGATCGACCCGCGCCGCTGCACCGAGTGCGTGGGCCATTTCGACGAGCCGCAGTGCGTGCAACTCTGCCCGGTGGCCTGCATTCCGGTCAACCCGCAGGCCGTCGAGAGCCGCGAGACGCTGTGGCAGAAGTTTCGCCGCCTGCAGGCCGAGAAGGCCTGAAGCGGCGGCGCGAGCCGCTGCAGCAGCCTCCGGAGTCGCCCTCAGTGAGTTTCTGAAGGTTTAACCGTCACCCCAGCGCCAACCGGTGAGGTGGCGCTATCAAAAATAGAGTGATCAGCTGCCAGCCGGGGCGTCGCCCGGTGCGGCGGGTGTCGCGTTGGGCGCGGCCTTGGCCGGGTTTTCGGCCGGGTCTCGGGGGCGGTTTGGGGCGCGGCGCCCGGCTGGTGTGGATGAGCAGGCGGGCTTTGTCCATTTCGCCCTCGATGAGCGCGGGCAGGGCCTTGAGCGAGCGGTCTAGCGCCTGCTCGATGGCGATGAGCTGATCCGTCGGCGGCTTTTTCAGCACCCAGCCCACCACCTCGCTCTTGACGCCCGGATGCCCCACGCCCAGGCGCAGCCGCCAGTAGTCGGCGCTGCCGAGCTGGGCATGGATGTCGCGCAAGCCGTTGTGCCCGGCATGGCCGCCACCGAATTTCAGCTTGGCCTCGCCGGGGGCNAGGTCCAGCTCGTCGTGGGCAACCAGGATTTCCTCGGGCGCGATCTTGTAGAAGCGCGCCAGCGCCGCCACCGAGCGGCCCGAGAGGTTCATGAAGGTCTGCGGCTCGAGCAGCCATACGGTGCGGCCCTGCACGCTGGTGCGCGCGACCAGGCCGTGGTAGGCGCGGTCGGGGGCGAGCGGGGCCTTGAGTTCGCGAGACAACGCGTCGATCCACCAGAAGCCCGCGTTGTGCCGCGTGGCCTCGTACTGCGGGCCGGGGTTGCCCAGGCCGACGAAGAGCTTGATCATGGGGCCGGATTATCCTGGGGCTCTGCCTGAAACGACGACGGCCCGCCGAGGCGGGCCGTCTGCGACCGTGTGACTCGGCCACCCAAAGGTCGCCGAGCCAGGCCGGTGAAGGCTTACTTCTTGCCTTTGCCCTTGCCCTTGGCGTCGGCCGCGGGTGCGCCGCCGCCGGGGCGACGACTTCTTCCTCGACCGCCACCACCGACACCAGCACCGGGTTGGGCTTGCCGTGGGTGACGACCTTCACGCCCTTGGGCAGGGTGATGTCGTTCACATGCAGCGACACGCCCTTCTTCAGGCCGGAGAGGTCCACCGCGATGAACTCGGGCAGGTCGGCCGGCAGGCAGGCGATTTCGAGTTCGGTGACGACGTGGTTGATCAGGCACTTGTCGATCTTGACCGCGGGCGACTCTTCCTCGCCGCTGTAGTGCACGGGCACCTTCATGTGCAGGCGGGTGTTGGCGTCCACGCGCTGGAAGTCCACGTGCAGGATCTGCTGCTTGTAGGGGTGCATCTGCAGATCGCGCAGCAGCACCTTGCTGACCTGGCCGCCCAGTTCCATCTCGAGGATGGAGGAGTGGAAGGCTTCCTTCTTGATGGCTTGCCACAGCGCGTTGTGATCGAGTTCGATCATCTGCGGCTCGGCGCTGGCGCCATAGACGATGCCGGGCACGCGGCCCGTGATGCGCAGACGGCGGCTCGCACCCGTACCCTGCTTGGAACGCTCGAAAGCGACGAATTTCATGACANNGACTCCTCAGAGAGCCGACCGCGACCAGTGCGGCTCCATTGCAAANAAGAGCCCGCAGCCGCCCGAAGGCGGCGCNAGGCCCGCTCGATGCCCNCGGATCAGAACTGGTTATCCAGATCCGAGAACAAACTCATGACCGATTCCCCGGTGGCAATGCGCTGGATCGTCTCTGCGATCAGCGGGGCCNACCGAGAGCTGGCGGATCTTGGCGCAGTGCGCGCCGGCCTCGCTCAGCGGAATCGTGTTGGTGACGACCACCTCGTCGAGCGCCTGGCCCTGCGAGATGCGTTCGATCGCCGGCCCCGAGAAGATCGGGTGCGTGCAGTAGGCATAGACCTTCTTCGCGCCGCGCGCCTTGAGCACCTCGGCCGCCTTGACCAGCGTGCCGGCGGTGTCGACCATGTCGTCCATGATGACGCAGTTGCGACCCTCGATGTCGCCGATGACGTGCATCACTTCGCTGACGTTGGCGCGCGGGCGGCGCTTGTCGATGATGGCCAGGTCGCAGCCGAGTTGCTTGGCCAGCGCCCGCGCCCGCACCACGCCGCCCACGTCGGGCGAGACAACGATCAGGTTCTCGTAGTTCTTCTGCCGCAGGTCGCCCAGCAGCACCGGCGAGGCGTAGATGTTGTCGACCGGGATGTCGAAGAAGCCCTGGATCTGGTCGGCGTGCAGATCCATGGTGAGCACGCGCGAGACGCCCACGGTCTGCAGCATGTTGGCNTTGGCCGTGATGGGCACGCGCGTCGAGCGCGGCCGGCGGTCCTGGCGGGCGTAGCCGAAATAGGGGATGACGGCACTGATGCGCTCGGCCGAGGCGCGCTTGAGCGCATCGACCATGATGAGCAGTTCCATCAGGTTGTCGTTGGTCGGCGCGCAGGTGGACTGCACGACGAACACGTCACGCGCGCGCACGTTCTGCTTGATTTCGACGGTGATCTCACCGTCGGAAAAGCGGCCGACCTGGGCCGCGCCGAGCGAGGTGTGCAGATGGTTGCAGATCTCGGCGGCCAGCGCGGGGTTGGCATTGCCGGTGAACACCATGAAGTCGGGTTGGTTGGCCTGCATGAGATTCCCAGCTTTTCGAGTGAGGACTTCAAGGTGCGTCGTTGCTGCGCGGCAACGAAAAGGTTTGGCAGGGGAGGAAGGACTCGAACCCTCGCATGCCGGAATCAAAATCCGGTGCCTTAACCAACTTGGCGACTCCCCTACACAGGTCGGCGGCGTGGGCCGTCAACCGTCAATTGTCGCGTGCCGCCCAACCCGAGAGGGGATGAGCCGGCATGTTGCTGCAGACCCGCAACTGCCAACCGGGCCGGGCGTCTGCTGAAACGCCGTTGCCTGCCGGGTCGAGCCGCGCAAACACTGCGCTGCCTGAACCCGTCATGCGGCCCGTGAGCCCCTGGCTGGCCAGCCAGGCCAGTGCATCCCCGATCTCCGGGCAGGCCGCTTGCGCGGCGGTTTGCAAGGCGTTGTGGCCAAACCCGTAGGGGTCTGCTGCAAAGCCTGCAATTGTAGCAGGAATTTCGTCGCGTTTGAGCGTTGGCGATTGAAACAACCGCGCTGTCTCCACGCCCGCCGCGGGCTTGACCACCACGAAGCGCGTCGGCGGCAGGCTGATGGGCGTGAGCTGCTCGCCAATGCCCTCGACCCAGGCCGAGCCGCCGCCGAGGAAGAACGGCACATCGGCGCCAAGCCGCTCGCCAATGCGCAGCAGCGTGCCCCGGTCGAGCTTCAGGCCCCAGAGCTGGTTGAGCGCGAGCAGGGTGCTGGCCGCATCCGACGAGCCGCCGCCAAGCCCCGCCTGCGCCGGGATGTGCTTCTCCACGCCGATGTGGGCGCCCAGCGCGCAGCCGGTGTGCGCCTGTGCGGCGCGCACGATGAGGTCGTCTTCGGGCAGGGCGCCGCGCAGGTCTTCGCGGCTGATGCGGCCGTCGGCCCGGCGCTCGAAGTGCAGCCGGTCACACCAGTCGATGAGCATGAAGGCCGACTGCAGCAGGTGGTAGCCGTCGGTGCGCCGCCCACGATGTGCAGGAACAGGTTGAGCTTGGCCGGCGCCGGCACCTCGTAGATGGCCTTCATGGGCGCGGATTATCCCGCGCGAGGGGGACGCAGGGCTTGCGGCGGGGACGCCCTGCACGGGCGGCGACGTGGGCGGCTTCAGCGTTCGAGGATCAGCCGCAGATCCGCCGCCGGCGCGGGGTCGAGCCGCTGCGCGCGCAGCCGCCCGTCGGCGAGCTGGGAGAGGTCGGCCTGCCAGCCCTCGGCGGGCTCGGCGTCGCCGCGCAGCCAGGCGAACAGGGTGCGCAGCGGCAGCGCGGTGCCGGTGAGTTCACGGCTCAGCGCCTCCACCGAAGCCGCGGTGCGCGGTGGTTGACCCGGCGTGGTCAGCGTGGCGCCCGTGGGCGACCAGCGCAGATCGGCCAGCAGGTTGCCCAGCGGCGAAAACAGGCGCAGCGCACCGGTGCGGGCGTCGCCCTCGAGCTCGAAGCCGGCGAAGAAGGACTGCGCGGGCTCGGTGGCCACGGTCAGGGCCAGACGGCCGCTCCAGAACGCGGAATCTTGAGGATTTGGCCCGGACTCCAGCGGCATCTGGACACATCCTGCTATCAAAAAAGAAGTTACCAGGGCCGCGGCCGCGACCACCCCACGGCGGCGCGCGGGCGCGAAAGCGTTCACGGGCTCACCTTGAGGCGCTGGAGCGTCTGCTGCAGCACCGTGTTGTCGGGGCTGCGCGCGCGCGAGGCGCGCCAGACCTCGNNAGCGCGCTCGCGGCGGCCGAGCTGCCACAGCACCTCGCCCAGGTGCGCGCCGATTTCGGCGTCGGGCATGGCGGCATAGGCTTTCTCGAGGTGGCGCAAGGCTTCGTCGAGCTGGCCGCGGCGGAACTCGACCCAGCCGAGGCTGTCGAGAATCATCGGGTCGTCGGGCGCGAAGCTCAGCGCCCTGAGGATGAGGCTGTGCGCCTCGTCGAGCTTGAGCTTGCGATCGGCCAGCGAGTAGCCCAGCGCGTTGTAGGCCTGGTGGTAGCTCGGATGGCGGGCGATGAGCTCGCGCAGCAGCCGCTCCATAGTGGGAAAGTCGCCAAGCTTTTCCGCGAGCAAGGCCTGGTCGTAAGCGAGGTCGGGCTCGTCGGGCCAGCGTTCGCGGGCTTTGCCGATGACTTCGTAGGCGCGCGCCGCCTGCCCGTTGTCGCGTAGCAGCCGCATCTCCTCGATGAGCTTGGTGCGCGCATCGTCATCGCTGCGCTCGGGCCAGCTGCGGATGAGCTCCTGTGCCTCGCCCAGCCGGCCCTGGCGCGCCAGCAGGTTGGCGCGCTGCACGGTCAGCGCCAGGTTGTCGTCGTCGCTGGGCACGCGGTCGAGCCAGGTCTGCGCTTCGGCCGTGTCGCCGCGCGCCTGGGCCAGGCGGGCCAGCGTCAGCAGGGCCTGGGTGGCGCCGCGCCGGGTGGCCTCGTCGCCGGGCGTCGGCGCGAGTTCGAGGTAGCGCATCAGCGCGGCGCGCGCTTCCTGTGGCTGCTCACCCTGCGCCTGCATCAGGCCCACGGCCAGCCAGGCCGGGGCGTAGCTGTCCTGGGTCTCGGTGAGGCGGCGGAACTGCGCGAGTGCCTCGGCGCGGCGGTCCTGCCGCAGCAGAGCACGGCCGTAGGCCAGGACGATGGCCGGGTCGCGCCGNGGCGCGTTCACATAGCGCTGCACCAGCGACTGCGCCAGCGGCTGGTTCGGGCCCATGAGGTCGATGGCGAGCAGGGCGGCGTCTTCGCTCATCGGCTCGGCGGCCTGCGCTTCGCGCACGGCGGCGAGCGCCGCATCAGGCCGGTTGGCCAGCAGTTGCAAGCGCCCGGTGGCCACCCAGGCGGCAGCGGCCGTGTCGGCGCGGCGGCGGTAGGGCTCGAGCGCCTGCTCGACCACGCCGGCCGCCTTGGCGCGGTCGGGCGTGCGGGCGAAGAAGCGCGGCACCCCTGCAATCAGCAGGCCGCGCTCGGCCGGCGGTGCGGCTTCGACGGCCGAGGCGAGCAGCGCGGGCACGTCGTCGAGCCGGTTCAGCGCCACCAGCAGCTGCAGCAGCATGGCCGTGGCCTGGCGCGACTGCGGCTGCGCCTGCCGCCANGCCTGCGCGGCCTGCACGGCCGCGTCACCCGCGCGCGCGGAGATGGCCACCTCGACCGCGCGCTGGTACAGCCCCGCGTCGTTGCTGCGCCGTGCGGCGTCGAGCAGCAGCGAGTAGCCCTGGCCCGCCTCGCCGCCCTGCACGTTGAGTTCGCCCAGCAGGATTTCGTAGAGCAGCGGCGCATCGAGCGCCGAGTTCGTCACCGGCGCGGCGGCCGCGGCCGTGTCCGCATCGGACGCTGCCGTGGGCGCGGCGGTCTGGGCATGCGCAGTGCCCGTGAGCGCGAGAACGGCTGCAAGGCCGCAGAGGGCATACTTCATTGATTCATCATAGTTCAAGCCTCAAGGCCCCGGATGCGATGCCAGAACTGCCCGAAGTCGAAGTCACCCGCCTGNGTTTTGCCGACCGTATCCGCGGCGCGCGCCTTCTTGCGCTCGCGCTGGGCAAGCCGCTGCGCTGGCCGCTCGGGGCCGATGCGCAGCAGCTGGCCGGGCGCATCGTTCGCGGCGTGCGCAGGCGGGCCAAGTACCTGTTGATCGACCTCGACGACGGGAGTTTCATCCTCGTGCACCTGGGCATGTCGGGCAGCCTGCGGCTGCTGGACGCGCCCACCGCGCCTGGGCCGCACGACCATGCCGATCTGCACACCAGCGCGGGTACGCTGCGCCTGCACGACCCACGGCGTTTTGGCGCTGTGGTGCACTGCGCGGGTGAGGACGACCCCGTTGCGCGCAAGCTCCTGGGCCACCTGGGCCCCGAGCCCNTGGGCGACGAGTTCGACCCGCGCGCCTTCTTCGACGCCCTCAGGCGCCGCCGCACGGCCATCAAACCCGCGTTGATGGCCGGCGATCTGGTGGTGGGCGTGGGCAACATCTATGCGAGCGAGGCCTTGTTCATGGCCGGCATCCGGCCTACCACGCCGGCGCACCGGCTCAGCCGCGCGCGCAGCGACCGCCTGCATGCGGCCGTGCGTGCCGTGCTGGCGCGCGCGGTCGAGCGCGGCGGCAGCAGCCTGCGCGACTTCGTGGGTGTTGACGGCGCGGCCGGCCACTTCCAGCTCGAGGCCGCGGTTTACGGCCGCGAAGGGCTGCCCTGCCCGCGCTGCGGCACGCCCGTGCGCAGCCTGCGCCAGGCGCAACGCAGCACCTTCTTCTGCCCGCGATGCCAGCGGTAAGTGCCCGGCCCGGTGCTATATTGGGTCGCAGGAGGAAGGCGCGTGGCAGAGATGTTGTTCCATCAGCGGTTCGACCGGCACGGGCAGTGGCGGCGTGATCTGGCGCTGCGCCTGCGCCTGCTCGATGAGTGGCTGGGCGAGCGCGAGCTGCTGGAGCCCGCCGTACAGGAGCGCCTGGCCGAGCTGCAGGCGCAGCTGCGCAGCGACAAGGTCATGGTGGCCTTCGTTGCGGAGTTCTCGCGCGGCAAGTCCGAGCTCATCAACGCCATCTTCTTCGCCGGCTACGGGCGGCGCATCATGCCGNCCAGCGCGGGGCGCACCACCATGTGCCCGACCGAGCTCGGCTACGACCCGGAGATCGCGCCCTGCCTGCGGCTGCTGCCCATCGAGACGCGCCTGCAACCCCAGGCGCTGATGGAGTGGCGCATGGCGCCCGAGCAATGGACGCGGGTGGGCCTCGACGTCAACGACGCCGAGCAGCTCGCTGNNGCGCTGGCCAAGGTGGCCGAGACGCGGCACGTGAGCATCGACGAGGCGCGCGCACTCGGCTTCTGGCACGACGACGCTCCCGAGGACAACCCGCTGCCCGATGCGTCCGGCCGCGTCGAGGTGCCGCGCTGGCGGCATGCGCTCATCAACGTTGCCCATCCGCTGCTGCGCCAGGGTCTGGTGGTGCTGGACACGCCAGGGCTCAACGCGGTGGGCGCCGAGCCCGAACTCACGGTCAACCTCATTCCGCAGGCGCAGGCGGCGGTGTTCATCCTGGGCGCCGATACCGGCGTGACCAAGTCGGGCCTGGCCATCTGGCGCGAGCATCTGGCCACGCAGACCGACGGCGAAGCTGCGCGGCTGGTGGTGCTCAACAAGATCGACGCGCTCTGGGACGGCCTGAGCACGCCCGAGCAGGTGCGCGCGCAGATCGAGCGCCAGCGCGAGAGCGTGGCCGGCATGCTCGGCGTGCAGCAGACCAGGTGCTGGCCGTCTCGGCGCAGAAGGGCTTGCTCGCCAAGGTCACGGGCGACGATGCGCTGCTCGCACGCAGCCAGTTGCCGCAGCTCGAAGAGGNCGCTGGCGCACAAGCTGCTCGCGCGGCGCCAGCAGATTCTGCGCGCGGCCACCCATGCCGGGGTGAGCAAGGTGCGCGAGGAGGTGTGGCGGCTGCTCGACGTGCGGCGGCGCGACCTGCTCGAGCAGCGGCAGGAGCTCGAAGGCNTGCGCGGCAAGAACCTCGCCGTCATCCGGCAGATGCGCCTGCGCATCGACGGCGAACGCAGCGAGTTCGACGCCGCCGCGCCGCGGGTGCTGGCCATGCGCTCCATCCACATGAAGCTGCTGCAGGACATCGACGCCGTGCTGGGCACTGCCGCGCTCAAGGAGGACCTGATCGAGCTGCGCAGCGCGCTGCGCCAGAGCGGCATCAAGTTCGGCGTGCGCAAGGCCTACGCCGCCACCTTCGCGCGGCTGCACNGAGGCGGTGGACGGGTGCAGACCCTGCAACAGGAAATCCTGGCCATGCTCACCGCGTCGTTCCAGCGCCTCAATGCCGAGTTCGGCTTCTCGCTGCAACTGCCGCTGGCGCCCGACCTCGCCCGCGCGCACGCCGAGCTCGAAGCCGTCGAGCACAGCCATGTGCAATACCTCAGCCTGGGCAATGCGCTGCGGCTGGCGCAGCCGGAGTTCGCGCAGCGCCTGGTGCGCGCGCTGGGCACGCGGGTGCGGGTGATCTACGAGTCCTTGCAGACCGAGGTCGAGTCCTGGAACAAGTCGGCGCTGGCGCAGGTGGACACCCAGCTGCGCGAACGCCGCCGCCAGTTCCGCCGCCGGCGCGAGGCGGTCGAGCGTATCGAGGAAGCCGCCGGCGGGCTCGAAGCCCGGCTGGCCGAGCTCGCCGCGCAGGAAGCGGCGCTGCGCGCCATCGGCGAAGAGCTCGATGCGCTGGTCGACGCCTTTGCCGACGTCCCCGCGCCCGACCTCGCGCCAACGCCCGCGCAGGCGCGGCGCGCATGAAGGCGCAGCGCCCGCCCGGCCTCCACACCGACCGGAACGCACCGCGTTTGCGCAGCAGGTCGTGGCCTGGCAGCGCCAGCACGGCCGCCACGACCTGCCCTGGCAGGGCACGCGCGATCCCTACCGCGTCTGGCTCTCGGAAATCATGCTGCAGCAGACCCAGGTGCGCACGGTGCGGGCCTATTACGCGCGCTTTCTGACGCGCTTTCCCGATGTGCAGGCGCTGGCGGCAGCGCCGCTGGACGACGTGCTCGCGCTCTGGAGCGGCCTGGGTTACTACAGCCGCGCGCGCAACCTGCACCGCTGTGCCCAGGCGGTGCGCGCCGAGCATGGCGGCGCGTTCCCGCGCACGGCCACGCAGCTGCAAAGCCTGCCGGGCATCGGCGCCTCCACCGCGGCGGCGATCGCGGCCTTCTGCTTCGGTGAGCGGGTGGCGATCTTCGACGGCAACGTGCGCCGCGTGCTGGCGCGCTACCTGGGCTTCGACGCCGACCTCTCGCAGGCGCGCCACCAGCGCGCGCTGCAGCAGCAGGCCCAGGCGCTGTTGCCCGACGGGGCGCACGCCGCGCACGACATGCCGGCCTACACCCAGGGCCTGATGGACCTGGGCGCCACGCTGTGCACGCCGCGCGCACCGGACTGCGCGCGCTGCCCGCTGCGGGCGGACTGCGTGGCCCGGCGCGAAGGCCGCCCCGAGGCCTACCCGGTGCGCACCCGCCGCCTGCAGCGCGGTGCGCAGGCGCTGTGGCTGCTGTGGCTGGAAGACGCCGAGGGCGCGGTGTGGCTGGAACGCCGCCCGGTGCCCGGCGTGTGGGCCGGGCTGCACTGCTTTGCGCTGTTCGACGACGAGGCCGCGCTGCATGGGGCGCTGGCGCAGATCGGCGGCGTGCGCGGCGTGCAGGCGCTGGAGCCGCGCGTGCACGCGCTCACGCACGACCTGCGGCTGCACCCGTTTCGCGCCCGGCTGGAGGCCAGGCGGCCGCCGCTGCCGCTGCCAGGCGGCTGGGTGGCGGCGGATTCGATTCAAACCATCGGAATGCCAGCGCCAATCCGCGATCTTCTGCTACAAAAACAGGTGTAGCTGGGGTGGCGGTCACGGTAGCGCTGCGTTGCGCACGCCGAGGGTTTGCCCGCTGACGCTCAGCGGCTTGCGGGCTTCTTCGCGGGTTTGGCGGCGGGCGTGTCGAGGCCGAGGCGGCGCGCCATCGACTGCTCCAGCGCCTTGACTTTGGGGTCGATCGCCGGCCGCGCATCGGCCACCAGTTTTTCGACGAAGGCGGCCTGCATCTCGCCGCCGAGCTGCTGGTAGCGCGTCCACACCGGGTTCTCCAGCACGGCGATGATCTGGCGCAGCTCGTCGTCGTTGAACTTCTGTTCCAGCAGCGTGCCGATGGTGCCCGGAGCAAGGCGGATGGCGCGCTCGCGCACGATGGGCACGGCCTCGTCCACATACTTCTTGGCGTCGGCCTGCAGTTCCTGNGCCACGGCCTCGCGCCGCTCGGCCGGCACGCGCGAGGCCAGGGCTGCGCCCGCGCTGTTGAGCAGTTGCGCGGCCGGCTGCTCGGCGAGCTGGCGCGCCACGTGCTCGATGCCGGGCTGCTGCAGCTTGAGGATCTTCGCCACCAGCTCCTTGTGCTCGGGCGAGGGCGCATCGGCCG
Source organism: Burkholderiaceae bacterium (assembly GCA_013693755.1). Taxonomy (GTDB): domain Bacteria; phylum Pseudomonadota; class Gammaproteobacteria; order Burkholderiales; family Burkholderiaceae_C; genus Tibeticola. Next base: position 498,128 of record CP059256.1, on the reverse strand, counting down.
CATGCGCACCGAACGCCGCGAAAGCCGTAACGAAGGCGAAGGCCAGGGCACCGGCGCGGCGCCCGCTGAAAGCGCCGCGGCAGGCCGGGCGCAGGGAGGGTGTGGGTCTGGGTCATGCCGCATCTTACCGGGCGGCGGTGATGCGCCCTCGTGCATGAGCGCGCGTGGCGGGTTCGTTCACAGCTTTTCAGCCTAGGGCAACGCTGAACAAGTCCCCGCGATGGCGCGCGCCTGGCTGCGGGATGGGGTGCGAGGCGCAAAGCGCAGCCATAGCGGGGGCTATGGCGAGCATTTGCAAAGAAGCAGACCGCCCGCGGTCGGGATGCGCGGCGCGCGAGGGACTTGTTCAGCGTTGCTCCAGGGTGTGCAGCGGAATGTCGTGCTGGCTGGCCAGGCGGTCGAGCTGGCGGCGCGTTCGGCTGGCGAAGAAGGCGGCCAGCCGCTCGTGCGTGGCCGGGGCGAGCAGCGTGGCCATGCCCTCGAAGGCCACGCCGGCTGCGGCGCACAGGGCGGCGGCGAAGTGCGGCTCCAGCGCGGCCACGGCCACCCGGCCGTCCGAGCAGGCATAGACGCGGTAGCCCGCATGGGCGCCACCCACCGCGCCGCGCGGCATCGTGAGGCCCCAGTGCCGTGGCAGCGCCAGCCAGGCCGCAGCTTCGGACAGGGCCACTTCCACACANCGCCCGCGCGCGGCGGCGCCAGCCCTGCGGCGCATCAGCACGGCCTGCAGCACCGCCTCGCTGGCCAGCAGCGCGCCGGCCATGTCGGCATAAAGCGTGGGCGGCAGGTCCAGCCCGGTGACCAGGCCGGCTTCGGCGAGGTAGGTCAGGTCATGCCCGGGCGCCTCGGCCAGCGCGCCCGGGGCGCCGACGATGCAGACCACGGCGAGCTGCGGGTGTGCGCGGCGCAGCGCCGCGCGGTCGAGCCCGAGCTTTTTCAGCGCCGAGGGGCGGAAGGACGTCAGCAGCACGTCGCTGCCGGCGAGCTCGCGCGCCAGCNNGGCGCGGCCGCGCTCGGTCTTGAGGTCCAGCGTGCGGCGGCGCACGCCGCGGTGCAGCTCGCCATAGGCGGCCGGGTTGTACTGACCCATGGGGTCGCCGCTGCTGCCCGCGGGGGCGGCGGCGGGCGCGGGCGGCTCGATCTTGAGGCAGCGCGCGCCCATGGCGGCGAGCCGCATCAGCGCGGCCGGCCCCGGCAGGTTGAGCGCCAGGCTGGTGATGCGCATGCCGCGCAACGGGCGCAGCGCGGGTGCGGCCGGCATGGAAGCGGGCGAGGGGGTGGGCGCGGATGCGGGTGCGGATGCGGGCTTGGGCTCCGACGGCGGCCGGGGCGAGCGGGGCGGGCGGTTCGTCATCTCGGGGTCCTTTTTGATAGCGCAACCTCACCGGTTCACGCTGGGGTTCCGGTATTTTTCTCCAGGACTGGCCCGGGTGGGGTCGCCGGGACGACATGCGGGCACTCGGGGAGCCCAGGGGCGCTCGCGCTGGTTCCCGCGTGGCCGTTCTGGCGCCTGGGGTGGTGGCCCTCAACCCGCGCCGATCTCGCGGTGGCGTTTGAGCGTGGTCCAGTGGGGTGCGAAGTGGCGGGCGAGCTGCTCGACCAGGTAGACCGAGCGGTGCTGGCCGCCGGTGCAGCCGATGGCTACGGTGACGTAGCTGCGCTGCTGGCGCGCCAGCGCGTCGAGCCAGTGCGCGAGGAAGTCGCGGATCTGCCCCTCGATCAGCGCCACCTCGGGCTGCGCGCGCAGGTACTCGGCCACCGGCGCGTCGCGGCCGGTGAGNGCGCGCAGCGGCGGTTCGTAGTGCGGGTTGGGCAGCATGCGCACGTCGAATACATAGTCGGCATCGACCGGAATGCCGCGCTTGAAGGCAAAGGACTCGAACACCAGCGTGAGGTGCGAGGCCGGCGCGGCCACCAGATCGCGCACGCAGGCCAGCAGCTGCGAGGCGCGCATGAGGCTGGTGTCGATCACATGGGCCTGCTCGCGCAGCGCGGCCAGCAGCTCGCGCTCGAGCTCGATGGCATCCACCAGCGCGCGCTGCTGGTCGGCCTCGTCGGCGCGCGAGAGCGGGTGGCGCCGGCGCGTCTCGGAATAGCGGTGCACCAGGGTGTCGGTGGTGGCGTCGAGGAACAGCGTCTTGAGCGCCAGGCCCTGCTCGCGCAAGGCCTGCAGCTGCGCGGGCAGCGCCGGCAGCGAGGCGGCGCTGCGCACGTCCATCGCGATGGCGACCTTGCTCGCGGCGTGCTGCTGCTCAAGCGCGAGAAAGGGCTGCAGCAGCTCGGGCGGTAGGTTGTCCACGCAGTAGTAGCCCGCGTCTTCCAGCGCGCGCAGCGCCACCGACTTGCCCGAGCCGGACATGCCGGTGATCAGCACCACCTCGGGGCGCGCGGCGTGGGTCCGGGCGTGCCGGCGGCCGAGGGCTGGTCGCTCACGGCGCCTCACCCGCGAGGGCCAGCGGTGCACTGCGCGCGCCCGCTTCGAGCAGCTCGCGCGCATGCGCCAGCGTGGTGTCGGTGCGGCGCTCGCCGCCGATCATGCGGGCGATCTCCTGCACCCGTTCCGCGGCGTCGAGGGCCTGCACGCCGCTGGTGGTGCGGCCGCCTTCGCCCGCAGCCTTGGACACGCGCAGATGGTGGTCGGCCCGCGCGGCCACCTGCGCGAGGTGCGTCACCGCCAGCACCTGCCGGTCGCGGCCGAGCTGCTGCATCAGGCGGCCCACGGTGTCGGCCACGGCGCCGCCGATGCCCACGTCGATCTCGTCGAAGATGAGGGTGGGCGCCTCGCCCAGCGCGCTGGTGCTCACCGCAATGGCCAGCGCGATGCGCGAGAGCTCGCCGCCCGAGGCCACTTTGCCCACCGGCCGCGGCGCGCTGCCCGCGTGGCCGGCCACCAGAAAAGCCACGTCCTCGAGGCCGGCGGCCGTGGGCTCGGGCAGCGGCTGCAACGCCACCTCGAAGCGCCCGCCCTGCATGCCCAGCGTCTGCAGCGCGGCGGTGATGGCGGCGGCGAGCTTGGGCGCGGCCTTGCGCCGCTTGGCACTGACGGCGGCGGCGGCTTCGCGCAGCGCGGCCTCGGCGCGGCGTGCGGCGGCTTCGAGGGCGTCGAGGTCGGCGGCGGCGTCCAGCCGCTGGGCCTCGGCGTGCCAGCGCTCGCGCAGCGCGGGCAGGTCTTCGGGCAGGCAGCGGTGGCGGCGCGCGAGCGCCATCCAGGCGGAGAGCCGCGCGTCGAGCTCGGCCAGGCGCTCGGGGTCGGGGCTGGTGCGGCGCAGCCAGGCGTGCAGCGTGTGCACCGCGTCCTCGGCCTGGGCGAGTGCCGAGCCCAGCACCTCGGCCACCGCGCCGAAGGCNGGCTCCACCGCCGCCTGGGCGGCCAGTGCGCTCTGCGCGCGCGAGAGGCCATCGACCGCGCCGGCGGTTTCGTCTTCGAGGCGCTGCAGCACCTCCTGCGCGGTGTCGATGAGCGACTGTGCGTGCGACAGCCGCGTGTGCTCGGCGTTGAGCTCGTCCCACTCGTGCGCGCCGGGGGCGAGCTTGTCCACCTCCTGCAGCTGCCAGGCCAGGCGTTCCTGCTCGGCGGCCAGGGTCTGCTGGGCCGCGCGCGCCTCGGCCAGCGCGTGCTCGGCGGCGCGCCAGGCCTGCCAGGGCGCGTCAAGCGTGCCGGGCGCGACGCCGGCGTAGGCATCGAGCAGCGCGCGCACCGAGGCCGCGCGGGTGAGGCTTTGCCAGGCGTGCTGGCCGTGGATGTCGAGCAAATGCTCGCCCAGCGCGCGCAGCTGCGCCGCGGTGGCGCTGCCGCCGTTGATCCAGCCGCGGCTGCGGCCCTGCGTGTCGAGCGTGCGGCGCAGCAGCAGTTCGCCCGCGCCACCACCTGCGCCATCACCTGCGCCATCACCCGCGCCATCGACCGCTTCATCGCCGGCGTCGAAGCCTTCCTCGGCCAGCCAGGCCCGCACGGCGGGCGTGGTGTCGAAGCAGGCGCTCACCTCGGTGCGCGCGGCGCCCTCGCGGATCACGCCGGCGTCGGCACGCGAGCCCAGGGCGAACTGCAGCGCATCGATCAGGATGGACTTGCCCGCGCCCGTCTCGCCGGTGAGCACGGTGAAGCCGCCGTGCAGGTCGAGTTCGAGCTGTTGCACGATGACGAAGTCCCGCAGGTGCAGGCTGCGCAAGGCCACGGTCAGGATCCCCCTTCGTTCCAGTGGAGTTTTTCGCGCAGCGTGTCGAAATAACTCCAGCCGCGCGGATGCAGAAAGCGCACGCTGTGCTCGGAGCGGCGCACGCGGATGCGGTCGCCATGCAGCAGCGAGGCGAGCGACTGCATGTCGAAATTGGCGCTCACGTCGCGGCCGGCGACGATCTCGATGCTCACGTCCTGGCTGTCGGGCAGCACGATGGGCCGGTTCGACAAGGTGTGCGGCGCAATCGGCACCAGCACCCAGCCCGGAATCGACGGATGCAGCAAGGGCCCGCCGGCCGAGAGCGCATAGGCCGTGGCTCCGGTGGGCGAGGCGACGATGAGCCCGTCGGCGCGCTGGTTGGCCACGAAGCGCCCGCCCACTTCCACCCGCAGCTCCACCAGGCCCGAGGAGCCGCCGCGGTGCACCACCACGTCGTTCATGGCCAGCGCGTCGAACACCACATGGCCGTCGCGCAGCACCTGCGCCTGCATGAGCGGGCGGCGGTCCTCGTCGAACTCGCCGCGCAGCATGGGGCCGAGCACCTGGCGGAAATCGGCCAGCGCGATGTCGGTGATGAAGCCCAGCCGGCCGTGGTTGATGCCGATGAGCGGTACGGAATAGCGCGCGAGCTGGCGGCCGATGCCCAGCATGGTGCCGTCGCCGCCCACCACCAGCCCGAGGTCGCATTGCGTGCCGATGCCGCCCACGTCGAGCACCGGGTAGCCCGAAAGGCCCACCTGGTCGGCCGTGTCGCGTTCCAGCGAGACCTCGCAGCCCGCCGCATGCAGCATGCCGGCAAGGTCCTCGAGCACCTGGCGCATGGCCTCGGCCGAGGCGCGCGAGCCGCCGCTCTGGTATTTGCCGATCAGGGCCACATGGCGGAAGATGGAGCGCATGCGCAAATTACATCATTAAAATTTGACCATGCTCGACGACCGTGCCAAGACGCTGCTGAAGACGCTGGTCGAACGCTACATCGCCGAAGGCCAGCCGGTGGGCTCGCGCACCCTGTCCAAGGCCTCGGGGCTGGATCTCTCGGCCGCCACCATCCGCAACGTGATGGCCGACCTCGAAGAACTCGGCCTCATCAGCAGCCCGCACACCTCCGCCGGCCGGGTGCCCACCGCGCGCGGCTACCGGCTCTTCGTCGACACCATGCTCACCGTGCAGCGCGACCAGTTGCGCGCGCCCACGCTCGTGCCCGACCAGCCACAGAAGGTGATCGCCAACGCCGCGCACCTGCTGTCGGACTTGTCGCAGTTCGTCGGCGTGGTGATGGCGCCGCGGCGCGGCTCGGTGTTCCGGCACATCGAGTTTCTGCGGCTCTCCGAGAGGCGGTTGCTGGTCATCATCGTCTCGCCCGATGGCGACGTGCAGAACCGCGTCATCTTCACCCAGACCGACTTCAGCTCCTCGCAGCTCACCGAAGCGTCGAACCACCTCAACGCCCACTACGCCGGCATGGCGCTGGAGCAGGTGCGCGAGAAGCTCAAGGCCGAGGTCGAGACGCTGCAGGGCGAGATCGCCCAGCTCATGCAGGCCGCGGTGCAGGTCGGCACCGAGGCGCTCACCCAGGCGCAGGAGGAGGTGGTGATCGCCGGCGAGCGCAACCTGCTCGCGGTCAGCGACTTCTCCAGCGACCTCGGCCAGCTGCGCCGCGCTTTCGACCTGTTCAAGCAANAGACCCAGCTCATGCGGCTGCTCGACGTCTCCAGCCAGGCCGAGGGCGTGCGCATCTTCATCGGCGGCGAGAGCCAGGTAGTGCCTTTCGAGGAGTTGTCCGTGGTCAGCGCACCGTACGAGGTGGACGGCACGGTCGTCGGCACGCTCGGCGTCATCGGCCCCACGCGCATGCCCTACGACCGCATGATCCAGATCGTCGACATCACGTCCAAGCTGCTCAGCAACGCGCTGAGCCAGGCCAGCAGCCGGGACGGCTGAGCCAGTCAAGGCCCGAAGCCCCGGGGCATTCGCCCATGCCCGCCCCCTACAATCCGCCCTCGGCCGGCCCCGCGCCGGCTGCGGGCCGTTAGCTCAGTTGGTCAGAGCAGGGGACTCATAATCCCTTGGTCGTTGGTTCAAGTCCAACACGGCCTACCAAGGTTGGTCGATTGGGCCCACGCAGGGCACGATCCGGCGCAGCGCATGTCGGCGTTTGCCCCGGGCAAAGGCGGGATGACGGCTCTCCCATCAGCGACTAAAATGTAGAAACGTTGCTACATGCGCAAGCCGGAGGCGCGCCATGACCATCACCACCATGTCGAGTCGGGAACTGAACCAGGACGTGACGCGCGCGAAGAAGGCGGCGCGCAGCGGCCCGGTGGTGATCACGGACCGAGGCAAGCCGGCGCATGTCCTGCTGAGCTTTGAGGCCTATCAGCAACTGACGCGGCAGCGTCGCAGCATCGTCGATGCGCTGGCTTTGCCGGGTGCCGAGGCGCTTGAGTTCGATCCGCCGCGCCTGCAACTGGACGCACGGCCGGCCGAGCTGAGCTGATGTTCGTCCTGGATACCAACGTGTTGTCCGAACTGCGCAAGGTGCGCGCAGGCAAGGCGGACGCGAACGTGGCCGCTTGGGCGCAGACGGTGGATGCTGCGGACTTGTTCGTCTCGGTCGTGAGCTTGATGGAACTTGAACTCGGCGTGCTGTCGGTCGAGCGCAGGGATGCGGACCAGGGCGCCATCCTGCGGACCTGGCTCGACCAGCGGGTGTTGCCTGAGTTTGCCGCGCGCACCTTGCCCATCGACACCGCAGTGGCGCGGCGGTGCGCGCGCCTGCACGTGCCAGACCGGCGCAACGAGCGCGATGCGCTGATTGCCGCCACGGCGCTGGTGCACGGCATGACGGTGGTGACGCGCAACACCCGCGATTTCGAGCCAACCGGCGTGCCCACCCTCAATCCCTGGGCGGGTCGGTATGAGAGGCGCTACGGCCGCCAACGATCACCGACGGATTTGAGCGCCCCCATGCGCCTCGACGACCTCTTGTTTTCCCAGGGCTTCGGCACGCGGCGGGTGTGTGCCGGCTTGATCCAGCAAGGCTGGGTGCGCCTGCCTGGGGTGGAGGCGCCCGAGCCGGGCACCGAGGTGGATCCCGAGGGGCTGACCTTCGAGGTGCAGGGCCGGCGCTGGCCCTACCACGCGCGGGCCTACATCCTGCTGCACAAGCCCGCGGGCTATGAGTGTTCGCACAAGCCCTCGGCCTGGCCGAGCGTGTATTCGCTGCTGCCGGCGCCCTTGCGCCAGCGGCCGGTCAAGGGGGCGGCCNTTGCCGGGGTGCAGGCGGTCGGGCGGCTCGACCAGGACACCACCGGCGCGCTGCTGCTGTCCGACGATGGGCAGTTCATCCACCGGCTGAGCTCCCCGCGCCACCATGTGCCCAAGGTGTACGAGGTGACGCTCAAGCACGCGGTGGATGCGCAGCAGGTGCAGCGCCTGCTCGCCGGCGTGGTGCTCGACGACGACCCGCGCCCGGTGCGCGCCGCCGCCTGCGAGGCCACCGGCGAGCGCGCGCTGCGCCTTACGCTCACCGAGGGCAAGTACCACCAGGTCAAGCGCATGGTGGCCGCGGTGGGTAACCGCGTCGAGGCGCTGCACCGCTCGCGCATCGGCGACCTGACCCTGCCCGAGGGCCTGGCGCCGGGCCAGTGGTGCTGGCTCGGGCCGCAGGCGCTGGCGCAGGTGGGTTTTGTCCTCCCGTCAGGCAAAAAGTAAGCAAAAACAGCGGAAACCCAGCGCCAACCGGTCAGGTGATGCTATCGTTTTGAAAAGATGGCGGCGGGTGGCGTGGCGGGCGGGTGCGCCGGTGGCCGCTCCGGCGGGCCCCAGGCCGTGCAGCGGATGGCTGGATGGCCAATGGGCGCCGGCCGGCCAGACCGCGTGCAGGCCCCGGGTGCACGGCGCGCGCCCGCGGCGCGTCAGGCAATCGGCGCCAGAAACGCCGCGATGGCGGCGGTGACGGCCTCGGCGGCGTCGCGGTGGGGCGAGTGGCCGCAGCCGGGCAGCACGAGGCGCTGGGTGTGCGGCGCGCGCTCGGCGATGTCGTCGATCTGCGCCAGGGTGCCATAGGCGTCGTCCTCGCCCTGGATGGCCAGCAGCGGCGCGGTGATGCGCGCGCAGTCCTCGCGGATGTCGAAGCCGTGGAAGGCGGGGTTGAGCCAGGCGTCGTTCCACTGCCAGAAGGCGCCGTCCACATCGGCATGAAAGCGCGAGAGCCGCGCGCGCAGGTCGCCGTGCACGAAGGCNTCGCGCGCGGCCTCGATGCTGCGCAGCGACACGGCTTCCACCTTCACATGCGGCGCCATGACCACACACGCGGCCACCGGGTGGCGGCTGGTGTGGAGCAGGGCGATGGTACCGCCGTCCGAATGCCCGACCAGCACCGGCGGCCGCGCCACGCCAAGCGCCCGAAGCAGCGCGGGCAGCACATCCCAGGCCTCGTGGTGCATGTAGTCGGGCTGCAGGCGGCCGATGCGCCGGCCGCGTGCATCCAGCCGCGCGGGGCCGCGCACGTCGGGCACCGGCTCGCTGTGGCCGTAGCCGCGGCGCGAAAACACCCAGCCCTCGCGCGCCGTGGCCGCGCACAGGCGCGCGGGCCAGTCGCGCCACATGGCCACCGAGCCCAGGCCTTCGTGCAGGAACACCAGCGGCGCGCGCGGCGCAGCGTCGGCTTTGCCCTCGGGCGCGGCGAGGTGCAGCACCTCCAGCGTGCAATCGTTGACGTCGATCAATGCCATGGCGGGAGGATGTTACGGTCTGCGGCCGTTTTGGGCTGGCGCGCTCGCTACACTCGTTGGCTCTCTCCATATGGGAAAGCCTGGATCTTGAAGTTGCCCGTGTTTCGCCGTCTGCTCGCGCTGGCCTTGTGTGCCGCCTCGGGCTTTGCCGTGGCTGCGCCGCCGTTGTTCGTGCTCAATTCGCTCGACGGCACGGTGAGTGTCATCGACCCCGACCAGGGCCGCGAGGTCAAGCGCATCCCCACGGGCAAGGAGCCGCACCACCTCTACCTCACGCCGGATGAGAAGTCCGTCATCGTCGCCAATGCGCTGGGCGACTCGCTGACCTTCATCGACCCGCGCACCGCCGAGGTGCAGCGCACCCTCACCGGCATCCTCGACCCCTACCACCTGCGCTTCTCGCCCGACATGAAGTGGTTCGTCACCGCGGCCAACCGGCTCAACCATGTCGACATCTACCGCTGGAACGGCAGCGAACTGCAACTGGCCAAGCGCATCCCCACCGGCAAGACGCCCAGCCACCTCTGGATCGACAGCAAGAGCACCACGGTTTATTCCACCATGCAGGATAGCGACGAACTCGTCGCCATCGACCTGGCCACGCAGACGCTGAAATGGCGCATCAAGACCGGCGCGCTGCCCGCCGACGTGTTCGGCGTGCCGGGTGACCGGCTGCTGCTCGTGGGCCTGACCGGCGGCGACGGCGTGGAGGTGTACGACGTCAGCGGCCCGGCGCCCAAACTCGTGAAGAAGTTGCTCACCGGCCTGGGCGCGCACTCCTTCCGTGCGCTGGGCGACGGCCGCCATGTGTTCGTCAGCAACCGTGTGGCCAACACCATCAGCAAGATCGACTACCTCACGCTCGAGGTGGTGGACCGTNTTCCCGCGCCCTCGGGCCCGGACGACATGGACATCTCCGCCGACGGCAAGCGGTTGTTCGTCGCCTCGCGCTGGGCCAAGAAGCTCACCATCATCGACCTCGCCACCCGCAAGGTGGTGCAGCAGATTCCCGTGGGCAAGTCGCCGCACGGCGTGTGGACGCTGGACCATGTACCCCGCCAGTGAACCCGCCTGCAGCCGCCGCCGTGCCCTCGCGCGGCTGGGGTGGGGGCGTTGTCTGCATCCATTTTGATAGCGGCCCCGCACCGGATGGCGCTGGGTTCCCCGGCAAAAATCCCGAAAAACCCGCCAAGGCCGGCCCCGAGCCGGTCTACCTCACCTTCGACACCGGCCACATGGCCATCGCCCCCTTCGTGGCCGAGGTGTTGCACCGCCAAGACGTGCGCGTGACGTTTTTCGCGGCCAACGAGGCCACGAAGGAAGGCGACGGCGCGCTCGGCAGCCACTGGGCGCCGTGGTGGGCCGCGCGCGGCCGCGAAGGCCATGCCTTTGCCTCGCACACCTTCGACCATGCCTACTGGCGCGGCGACCTGCCCGCGCGCGGCGGCGAGCCGCTGCGCTTTCGCGTGCGCCCCACCGCCGGCGCGCAGGCCGGGCGCGACCTCGTCTGGACGGCCGACGACTACCGCGCCGACATCGCCCGCGCCGCCGATCGGCTGCGCGCCATCACCGGCGTGGCCCCGTTGCCGCTGTGGCGCGCCCCGGCGGCAAGCACTCGCCGGCCCTGCTGGCCGCAGCGCGCGAGGGCGGCTGGGCGCACGTAGGCTGGTCGAGCGCCGGCTTCCTCGGCGACGAACTGCCCAGCGACCGCTGGCCCAACGACCAACTGCTCGCCCAGGCGCTGCGCGACGTGCGCCCGGGCGACATCCTGCTCGCCCACCTGGGCATCTGGTCGCGCCGCGTGCCCTGGGCGCCCGAGGTGCTGGAGCCGCTGATCACCGGCCTCAAGGCCCGGGGCCTGCGCTTTGCGACCCTGCGCGAGCATCCCCATTTCGCCCCTGGATTGCGGCGCATCAGGCCTGAATGGGGAAGGCGCCGTCAAAATACCCGGCATGGACTGGCTTTCCGATCTGTTCTCGCAGGCGCAGCAGGCGCTGTTCGAATCCGTGGTGCAGCCGCTGGCCTTCGCGCTGGGCCAGGGCAACCTGCTCGACCAGGCGTACGAGGGCACCGGCTGGCTGCTCGCCGGTCTGCTGCAGATTGCGGTGCTGGTGGCGCTGATCGGGCCGCTGCAGCGCTGGCGCCCCATCGAGCCCATCACCGACCGCCGCGCCGTGCGCGTGGACGTGATCTACACCCTGATCCACCGCCTCGGCCTGTTCAAGCTGGTGATGTTCTTCACCTTCGAGAACTGGCTCGAGCAAGGCATTGCCGTGCTGCGTGGCCAGGGCCTGCCCACGCTGCACCTCGACCAGCTCTGGCCCGGCGTGACCGACCACGGGCTGGTGAGCTTCCTGATCTACCTCGTCGTCTTCGACTTCATCAACTATTGGCTGCATCGCGGCCAGCACAGCTTTGAGTGGTGGTGGCGGCTGCACGCGCTGCACCATGCGCAGCGCCAGGTCACGATGTGGACGGACAACCGCAACCACCTGCTCGACAGCATCCTCACCGACCTCATCTTCGTGCTGCTGGCCATCCTCATCGGCGTGCCGCCGGGGCAGTTCGTCGCCCTGGTGGCCTTCAGCCAGCTCAGCGAAAGCCTGCAGCACGCCAACGTGCGCCTGAGCTTCGGCCGCATCGGCGAGCGCCTGTGGGTAAGCCCGCGCTTCCACCGCCTGCACCATGCCATCGGCCTCGGCCACGAGACCCAGCCGGCCGGGGAGGTACGAGGCAAGGCAGGCATGAGCGCCGCCGGGCCGTCCCAGGNNCGCGAAGGCCCCTCGGGGGCAGCGAACCACGCGAAGCGGGGCGTGGGGGCACCCAGAACCAAAGAAGTCTTGGGTGGCTGCAACTTCGGCGTGCTCTTCCCCTGGTGGGACATGCTGTTCGGCACCGCCAACTTCGCGCCGCGCTGGGAGCCCACGGGCGTGCGCGACCAGGTCGAGCGGGGGCGCGACTACGGCGACGGCTTCTGGTCGCAGCAGTGGCTCGGCCTCAAGCGCCTCGTCGGCCGGGCGTGAGTCACTCAATTCGACACGGTTTGCGCAGACCGCCAGCCCCGCCGCCGCCGGGCTTGACCGGCAGGGGCGGCCCGTTATGCTCGCGGCCATGGGTTTGCTGATCGACTCCTTCTGGCGCGCCGCGCTGTACCTGTGGCGGCCGCGTGTCATCGCGCTGTCCATGCTGCCGCTGGTGCTCACCATCGGCCTTGCGCTCGGCCTGGGCTGGTTCTGGTGGGACCCGGCCGTGGCCTGGGTGCGCGGCCTGCTCGACAGCACCGACTGGGTCGCGCCGCTTTGGAACTGGCTCGACGGCATGGGGCTCGCGCGGCTCAAGGCGGCGCTGGCGCCGCTGATCGTCATCTTCACCGTCACCCCGCTGCTGGCGCTGGTCTCGCTGCTCATCGTCGCCTTGATGATGACGCCGGCCATGGTCGAGCTCGTCGCCCAGCGGCGCTTTCCGCAGCTCGAGCGCCGGCATGGCGGCTCGCTGCTGGTGAGCGTGCTGTGGTCGCTGGGCTCCACGCTCGCGGCCCTGCTGGCGCTGCTGATCTCCTCGCCGCTGTGGCTGGTGCCGCCGCTCATCCTCATCCTGCCGCCGCTGATCTGGGGCTGGCTCACCTACCGCGTCATGGCCTTCGATGCGCTGGCCGTTCACGCCAGCCGCGAGGAGCGCCAGGCCCTGTTTCGCGAGCACCGCGGCAAGCTGCTGGTCATGNGGGTGATCTGCGGCTACCTCGGCGCGGCGCCGAGCCTGGTCTGGGCCTCGGGCGCGCTGTTCGCCGCCGCCTTCCTCATCCTCGTGCCTGTGGCGCTGTGGCTCTACACCCTGGTGTTTGCGTTCTCCTCGCTCTGGTTCTCGCACTACGCTCTGAGCGCGCTGGCCCAGCTACGGCAGGCCGAAGCGAGCGCTGCTGCAGCGCAAAACGCANGGTCAGGCCGACGCGCTAGCATTGGCGCATGAGCACCAAGCCGACCGACCTCTCGATTCCCCACCCGCCGCCCCCGCTGAGCGCTGAGCCGCCCGCCAGCGGCTTCGGGCTCATCGTCGTCGGCGACGAAATCCTCTCCGGCAAGCGCGCCGACAAGCACCTCGCCAAGGTCATCGAACTGCTGGCCGCGCGCGCCTGCCGCTGGCCTGGGCCGAGTACGTGGGCGACGACCCGGCGCGCATCACCGCCGTGCTCAGGCGCGCCTTTGCCTCCAGCGACGCGGTGTTCTCCACCGGCGGCATCGGCGCCACNCCCGACGACCACACCCGCCAGTGCGCCGCCCGTGCGCTGGGTGTGCCGCTGGCCCTGCACGCCGAGGCGGCCGAGCTCATCCGCGCGCGCATGCGCGAAATCGCCGCCGAAAAGGGCGAGCCCTACGACCCGCACCGCGCCGACAACGAACACCGGCTCAACATGGCGGTGTTTNNCCCGTCGGCGCGCGCCTCATCCCGAACCCCTACAACCGCATCGCCGGCTTCACCTGCGCCGGCGCGGGCGGTGGCATGGTGCATTTCGTGCCGGGCTTTCCGGTCATGGCCTGGCCGATGATCGAATGGGTGCTGGACCACCACTACTCCACGCGCTTTCGCAAGGGCGCCTGGCAGGAGCGCTCGCTCATCGTCTACGGCGCGATGGAAGCCACGCTCACCCCGCTGATGCAGCGCATCGAAGCCGAGCACCCCGGCGTCAAGGTGTTCAGCCTGCCCAGCGTGGACCACCCGGAGCACGGCCGGCACATCGAACTCGGCCTCAAGGGCGCGCCCGAGGCTGTCACCCGCGCCTGGCCGCTGCTGACCGAGGGCGTGGCCGCTTTTGGGCTGTCGATCGGCCCTGAAGTGGTGCGCGAACAGTGATGCACCGGATTGGTGCAACTCGTTCGCACCAATCCGGTGCTTGGCCGTCCACTCCATGCCCGATCCGCGAGCGAGACCATGCGAAATCCGGCCGCTGCCCGAGGCACAATGCGGTGATGCAGGCTTTGCGTCGTGGCGACGTCCTGGCACGGAATCTGCATCCCCTCAGCGCATCGCTTTTCACATCCCCTAGCTTTCAACCCAGGAGCATCTGATGGCCAAGACCGTCGCCGACGTGATGAAAATGGTGAAGGACAACGAAGTCAAGTTCGTCGACTTCCGCTTCACCGACACCCGTGGCAAGCAACAGCACGTGACCGTGCCCATCTCCGCCTTCGGCGAAGACAAGTTCAGCGAAGGCCACGCCTTCGACGGCTCGTCCATCGCGGGCTGGAAAGGCATCGAGGCTNCGGACATGCTGCTCATGCCCGACCCCAACACCGCCAACGTCGACCCCTTCTTCGAGGAATCCACGCTGATCCTCGTCTGCGACGTGCTCGAGCCCGGTGACGGCAAGGCCTACGACCGCGACCCGCGTTCCGTCGCCAAGCGCGCCGAGGCCTACCTTAAGGCCTCCGGCCTGGGCGACACCGCCTACTTCGGCCCCGAGCCCGAGTTCTTCATCTTCGACGGCGTGCGCTGGAGCACCGAGCCGAGCAACCCCTTCTACGCCATCGAGGAGTACGAAGCGCCCTGGAACTCCGGCGCCAAGCTCGAAGGCGGCAACCGCGGCCACCGCCCCAGCGTCAAGGGCGGCTACTTCNCCGTGCCCNCGGTCGACAGCACGCAGGACATGCGCGCCGAGATGGTGCTCATCCTCGAATCCATGGGCATCCCGGTCGAGGTGTTCCACCACGAAGTCGCCGGTGCCGGCCAGAACGAAATCGGCACCAAGTTCAGCACCCTGGTCGAGCGCGCCGACTGGACGCAGACGCTGAAGTACGTCGTCTGGAACGTGGCCAACGCCTACGGCAAGACGGCCACCTTCATGCCCAAGCCCTACGCCGGTGACAACGGCAGCGGCATGCACGTGCACCAGTCCATCTGGAAGGACGGTAAGAACCTGTTCGCGGGCAACGGCTACGCCGGCCTGTCGGACTTCGCGCTGTACTACATCGGCGGCATCATCAAGCACGCCCGCGCGCTCAACGCCATCACCAACCCCACCACCAACAACTACAAGCGCCTGGTGCCGCACTTCGAAGCCCCGGTGAAGCTGGCCTACTCCAGCCGCAACCGCTCGGCCTCGATCCGCATTCCGCACGTCGCTTCCGACAAGGCCCGCCGCATCGAAGCGCGCTTCCCCGATCCCATGGCCAACCCCTATCTGTGCTTCGCCGCACTGATGATGGCCGGCCTCGACGGCGTCGAGAACAAGATCCATCCGGGCGAAGCCGCCAGCAAGGACCTCTACCACCTGCCGCCCGAAGAGGACGCGCTGGTGCCCACCGTGTGCCACAGCCTCGACCAGGCGCTGGAGCATCTGGACAAGGACCGCGCCTTCCTGACCAAGGGCGGCGTGTTCACCGACTCCATGCTCGACGCCTACATCGAGCTCAAGATGAACGAGGTCACCCGCTTCCGCATGGCGGTGCACCCGGTCGAGTACGACATGTACTACTCGCTCTGATCGCGCGCCAGCGCAGCAAAGGACGGCTTCGGCCGTCCTTTTCGTTTCGGGGTGTGCCAGCGGCCGAACTTCGTGTGGCGCGCACGCTCCAACCGGGCACGCATCGTTTGGCCGGGGCCGCGCTTTGCCCGATACTTGCCAGTCTGTCCCGGCGCCCCCGCAGGTGAGGAATCCGTTTTGCGCACCATCGTCTTGCCCATCAGCCTGGCCGCGGCCCTGGTCGCGCCGCTGGCGTTCGCCCAGGAACCGATTTACCGCTGTGGCAACGAATACACCAACAACCCCGCCGCCGCGAAGAACAAGAACTGCAAGCTCATCGACGGCGGCAATGTCACCGTCGTGCAGGGCAACCGCGCGCGCAACGGCTCGGCCTCGGCTTCGGCCGCCAAGCCGCCCGTGGCCGGCGGCAGCCCGCCCAGCGGGTGACCCGAACGACCAGCGCGCCCGCGACGCCGATGCGCGTGCGGTGCTCGAATCCGAACTGAGGAAGTCCGAGGCCAAGCTCGCCGAGTTGCGCGCCGAATACAAGGACGGCCAGCCCGACAAGATCGGCGGCGAGGCCCGCAACTACCAGAAATACCTCGACCGCGTGGCCGAACTCAAGGCCGCCATTGCCCGCACCGAGGCCGACATTGCCGGCATCCGCCGCGAGCTCGGCCGCTACGGCGGCGTCAGCGCCCCGGCGGCGAGCCCGGCACCCGCCGCGCCGGCGGCCAGCGCCGCACAATGAGCGGCGTGAAGAAAAAGCCCGCCCCCACCCATCCCTCGCGCTACCTCGCCTTCGACCTGCTGGCCACGCTGGTGGCCGTCGTCCGGCCGGACGCGACGGTGCTGTTCGCCAATGCGGCGCTCGAGGACGCCATCGGCGTCTCGCGGCGCAGCATCGAGCCGCGCCCTTTCCCGACTTCTTCCTCGAGCCCGAGCCGCTGCGCCATGCGCTCGAGGGCGCGCAGGCCAATGCCTTTGCCGCGCTGCGCTACGACGCGCAGCTCAAGCGCGTGCACCGCGAGCCGCTGCCGGTGCACGTCATCGTGGCGCAGACCGAGCGACCCGGCGAAGTCGTGGTGGAACTGCTGCCGCTGGAAGCCCAGGCGCGGCAGGACCGCGAGGAGCGCCTGATCGACCAGGCGCAGGCGAACAAGGAGCTGATCCGCAACCTCGCGCACGAGATCAAGAACCCGCTGGGCGGCATCCGCGGCGCGGCGCAGCTGCTGGAGCTGGAGCTGCCCTCGCGCGAACTGCACGAATACACCCAGGTCATCATCCACGAGGCCGACCGCCGCAGGCGCTGGTGGACCGGCTGCTCGCGCCGCACCGGCGCGCGCATGTGGTGGGCGACGTGAACATCCACGAAGTCTGCGAGCGGGTGCGCACGCTCATCCTCGCGGAGTTTCCGCGCGGCCTCACGCTGCAGCGCGACTACGACATCTCCATCCCCGAGTTCCGCGGCGACCGCGAGCAGCTCATCCAGGCGCTGCTCAACATCGTGCACAACGCGGCGCAGGCGCTGCACGAGCGCATTGTCGCGGGCGATGCGCGCATCGTGCTGCGCACGCGCGTGGCGCGGCAGGTGACCTTTGGCAAGCAGCGCTACCGGCTGGCACTGGAATTGCATGTCATCGACAACGGGCCCGGCGTGCCGGACTCGATCAGGACCGCATCTTCTTCCCGCTGGTGTCGGGGCGCGAGGGCGGCTCCGGCCTGGGGCTGACGCTGGCGCAAACCTTTGTGCAGCAGCACCACGGCCTGATCGAGTGCGACAGCGAGCCCGGACGCACGGATTTCAAGATTCTGATTCCTCTGCCCTGACCGCCGCCTGCACACCCGAGGGAGCGCACCGATGAAGCCCATCTGGATCGTCGACGATGACCCGTCGATCCGCTTCGTGCTCGAGAAAGCCTTGCTGCGCGAGCATCTCGCCTCGCGCAGCTTCACCAACCCGCGCGAGGTGCTCGACGCGCTGGCCGACCTCGACGACGCCGGCGCCGGCGCCGACTCCGGCCCGCAGGTGCTGGTGAGCGACATCCGCATGCCCAGCGGCTCGGGGCTGGAACTGCTGGCCAAGGTCAAGGCCCGGCGGCCGGGGCTGCCGGTCATCGTCATGACGGCGTACTCCGACCTCGACAGCGCCGTTTCGGCCTTCCAGGGCGGCGCCTTCGAATACCTGCCCAAGCCCTTCGACGTCACCCGCGCCGTCGAGCTCATCCGCCGCGCGCTCGATGAGAGCCTGCGCGAGCAGGTGGCCGAGGAGCGCCTGGTCGACACCNCCGAGATGCTGGGCCAGGCGCCGGCCATGCAGGACGTGTTTCGCGCCATCGGCCGGCTGTCGCAGAGCAACGTCACCGTGCTCATCACCGGCGAGAGCGGCACCGGCAAGGAGCTGGTCGCGCGTGCGCTGCACAAGCACTCGGCGCGCGCCAAGGGCCCGTTCGTCGCGATCAACACGGCGGCCATTCCGAAGGACTTGCTCGAGAGCGAGCTGTTCGGCCATGAGCGCGGCGCCTTCACCGGCGCGCAGGCGCAGCGCCGCGGCCGCTTCGAGCAGGCCGAAGGCGGCACGCTGTTCCTCGACGAGATCGGCGACATGCCGCTGGAGCTGCAGACGCGGCTGCTGCGCGTGCTCTCCGATGGGCAGTTCTACCGCGTGGGCGGCCACAGCGCGGTCAAGGTGAGCGTGCGCGTCATCGCCGCCACGCACCAGAACCTGGAGCAGCGGGTGCGCGAGGGCGCGTTCCGCGAGGACTTGTTCCACCGCCTCAACGTCATCCGCCTGCGCCTGCCGCGGCTGGCCGAGCGGCGCGAGGACATTCCCATGCTCACCCGCCACTTCCTGCAGCACAGCGCGCAGCAGCTCGGCGTGGAGCCCAAGCGCATCTCCGACGCCGCGCTGGCCCGCCTCGCGGCGTTCGATNTTCCCGGCAACGTGCGTCAGCTGGAGAACATCTGCCACTGGCTCACCGTCATGGCCAGCGCCCAGGTCATCGAGCCCGAGGACTTGCCGCCCGAGGTGCTGGAGGCCGTGCCCGCTGCGTCGCCGAGCGCCGCGGCACCGGGGGCCGCTGCGACGCCCACGGCCCCGGCCACGCCCGCCGTCCCGCTGACCGCACCCACGCGGAGCCCGGTGCCGCTCTCGGGTGTCTCAGCCGGGGTGGAGGGCCGCGGGCGGCGCTGGGACCTGGCCTTGCTGAGCGAGGCCCAGCACCTGCTGCAAAGCGGCCGCCCCGACGTCTGGGACACGCTGACGCAGCGCTTCGAGGCGCGGCTGATCGAGGCCGCGCTCGCCCACACCCACGGCCGGCGCATCGAGGCCGCGCAGAAGCTCGGCATCGGCCGCAACACGCTCACGCGCAAGATCCAGGAGCTGGGCTTGGAGTGATCGGAGCGGGCGTACGCGCTGGCCGCGCCCTTACCCCGCGCCCAGGGTCAGCAGCGCCGGCGCATGGTCGCTGGGCTGTTTGTTCTTGCGCGGCGCGCGGTCGATGGTGCAGGCGGCCACCTGCGCGCGCAGCGGCTCGCTCACCAGCACATGGTCGATGCGCAGGCCGCGGTTCTTCTGGAAGCCGAGCTGCCGGTAGTCCCACCAGCTGAAGGTCTTGGGCGGCTGCTCGAACAGGCGGAAGGCGTCGGTCAGCCCCAGCGCGGTGAGCGCGCCGAGCTGGGCGCGCTCCTCGTCGGTGCAGTGGATGGTGCCGGCCAGGGCCACCGGGTCCCAGACGTCGCGGTCGTCGAAGGTGATGTTGAAGTCGCCCATCAGCACCAGACGCGGGTGGCGCTGCAGCTCCTCGCGCAGCCAGTCGCGCAGCGCATCGAGCCAGCGCATCTTGTAGGCAAACTTGTCGCTGCCGGGCTCCTGCCCGTTGGGGAAATAGGCCCCCACCACGCGCAGCGCGCCGCCGGGCGCGTCCACCGTGGCGGTGATGACGCGCGCCATCTCGTCCGCAAAGCCGGGGATGTTGCGCACCACGTCCTGCGGCACCCGCGGCGCGCGGGTCAGCAGCGCCACGCCGTTGTAGGTCTTCTGCCCGAACACGGCGGCCGCATAGCCGGCCTGGTGGAAGGCCTCGAGTGGAAACTTGTCGTCGGTGAGCTTGAGCTCCTGCAGCGCCAGCACATCCACCGGCGCGCCGGCGGCGGCCTGCGCGGCGAGCCACTCCAGCACCTGCGGCAGCCGCACGGTCAGCGAATTGATGTTCCAGGTGGCAAGTTTCATGAGATTTGGGCTGAACCCCAGCGTGAAATGGTCAGGTGTTGCTATCAAAAATGATGAAACTCAGACGTGCAGCGCCGCCGCTGCGCCCACGGCCACGCCCAGGCCGCCCATGGCGAACATGCCCCATTCGAGCCATTTCTTGCGCGTGAGCAGGGCGATGGCGGCCAGTGCGATGGAGACCTGCAGCGCGGTGGTGGCCTGCGCCCAGCGGTGGTGCTGGTGCATCTGTTCGTCGCTCTGGTGGTCCCAGTCGCTGGCTTCGGCTTCCAGGGCTTCGGCCTTGGCCTTGATCTCGGCTTTCTCGCTCTTGTAGCGCTTGATTTCCTCGCGGTAGAAGTCCTTGCGCGGCTCGGGTGCGAGTTCGAGCGCGAGTTCGGCCAGGTTCTGCTTGCTGCTCTTGGCCTGGTAGTAGTTCCACTGGTTCGACGCCTCTGTCTTCTTGATGGCGGCGTTGTTCTTGTACAGGCCAGCGTTGGCCTGGGTGGCGCCGCCCATGTAACCGAAGATGGCGCCGACGGTGGCGATCACCGCGGTGAACAGGGCGATCTGGTTGGTCATGCGCTTGTCGGCGTGGCCATGGTGCGCGTCGTCGCCGTCGTGCGCGGCGCCGTGGACGGCGTGCTCGAGTTCGTGGTCGTGTGGGCCGTGGACGTGAAAGCCGTGTCCGGACATGGATGGGGTTCCCTCAGGTTTTGGTTGTGTCGTTGACGTAGGTGACGAAGTGGTAGCGCAGGCCGTTGGCGGCGGTGTGTGTCTCGCGCGCGGCCTCGCGCCAGCCGGGGCCGAATTCTGGCGCATGCGCGTCGCCGTCGAAGGTGGCGTCGATCTCGGTGACCACGGCGCGCGCGGCATGGGGCAGGGCCTGGCGGTAGAGCTCGGCGCCGCCGATCACCCAGGCNTCGGGCGCGTCGCCGCANGCCTCGAGGGCTTCCTCGATGGAGTGAACCGTGGTGGCGCCTTCGGCCGCCCAGCCGCGCTGGCGTGTGACGACGATGTTGCGCCGCCCGGGCAGCGGGCGGAACTTCGGCGGCAGCGATTCCCAGGTCTTGCGGCCCATGATGACCGGCGCGCCCAGCGTGGTGCGTTTGAAGTGCGCGAGGTCTTCGGGCAGGTGCCAGGGCAGGGCGTTGTCCTTGCCGATGACGCCGTTGGCCGCGCGCGCGAAGATGAGGGCGAGGGTGGTCATGCGGTCTCCTTGTGCGGGGCCGCTCGCGCGCCCGTGCGGGGCGGCAGCAGCACCGAGGCCATGGCGGCCATCACCGCGATCAGTGCGGCGCCATCCTGCCAGCTGGGCCATTCGCCGACGATGAGGGTGGCACTGGCGGTGCCGATCAGTGGCACGGCCATGATGCTCATGGCGCTGGTGGCCGGCGGCAGGTGGCGCGCCAGGCCGAACCAGATGATTTGCGCAAAGCCGTAGTTGATGAGCACGCCGTAGGCCAGGCTGCCCCACATCGGCACGCTGAACTGCCACTGCGGCCAGGGCTCGAGGCTGAGGGCCAGCAGCCAGATCACCGCCGCGCTCAGCAGCATCATCCACACCGTCAAGGCCTGCACCGGCAGGCTGGGNTGGCTGCGCCGCATCATCAGCGTGCCGATGGCCCAGGCCAGCGCCGCGCCCTCCATCCACAGCACGCCCACCGGCCGCCCGGCGAGCGCGGCGGCCTCGTGCCACAGCAGCAGGGCAATGGCCAGCGCCACGGCGACGGTGGCGAACACCACGCGCCGGGTGAGCCGCTCGCCGAAGAACAGCGTGCCGATGAGCACCGTCCACACCGGCATGGTGAAGCCCAGAATCGCCGCGCGCCCGCTGGCCAGGGCCTTGACGCCGAAGATGGAGAGCAGATGCCAGCCCAGCATGTTGGGCAGCGCCAGCACGGCGATCTGCCGCCACTCGCTGCGCGCCGGCCACATGCGCACGCCACGCGCGCGAAAGAACGCATACAGCCACACGGCGCCGCCGGTCATGGTCAGCGCGCGGAAGTACAGGGGCGAGAGCTCGCGCAGCGAGTACTTCATCATGGGCCAGTTCACGCCCCACATCAGCGTGAGCGCCACCAGCCCCCAGAGCTGCCGCGGGGTCAGCATGGCAGACAGCCCCGCACAGCGGGGAGCGTGGGGGCCGGTATGAGCGCCGCCGGGCCGCCCCAAGGCGCGAAGGCCCCTCGGGGGCAGCGGAGCACACGCAGTGGCGAGCGTGGGGGCCGGTATGAGCGCCGCAGGGCCGTCCCAGGCGCGAAGGCCCCTCGGGGGCAGCGGAGCACGCGAAGCGGGAGCGCGGGGCCAGCATCATCTGCCTACACCGCCACCGGCGCCTTGATGGCGGGNTGGTGCTGGTAGTCGAGGAATTCGAAGTCCTCGTAGGCATAGTCGAAGATGCTGGGTGGCTTGCGCTTGATGTGCAGGCGCGGCGGCGGGAAGGGGGCGCGGCTCAGTTGCAGTTCCACCTGCTCGGTGTGGTTGGCGTAGAGGTGGCAGTCGCCGCCGNNGGTCCAGATGAAGTCGCCCACGTCGAGATCGCATTGCTGCGCCACCATGTGGGTGAGCAGGGCGTAGCTGGCGATGTTGAAGGGCACGCCGAGGAAGATGTCCGCGCTGCGCTGGTAGAGCTGGCAGCTCAGCACGCCGCGGCCGCCGGGCTCTGGCGCGGGGGCCACGTAGAACTGGAACAGCGCATGGCAGGGCATGAGCGCCATCTGCGGCAGATCGGCCACGTTCCAGGCGCTGACCAGGATGCGCCGGCTGTCGGGGTTGGTCCTGAGGGTGTCGATGACCTGGGCGATCTGGTCGATGTGGCCGCCGCCGGGCGTGGGCCAGCTGCGCCACTGCACGCCGTAGATGGGGCCGAGTTCGCCGTCCTCGCGCGCCCATTCGTCCCAGATGGTCACGCCGTGCTCCTGCAGCCAGCGCACGTTGGAGTCGCCGCGCAGGAACCACAGCAGTTCGTAGATCACAGACTTGAGGTGCACCTTCTTGGTCGTGACCAGCGGAAAGCCCGCGCGCAGGTCAAAGCGCATCTGGTGGCCAAAGATGCTCCGCGTGCCGGTGCCGGTGCGGTCGGCCTTGTACACGCCGCGCTCGTGCACCAGGCGCATCAGGTCTTCATACGGGGTGGCGATGGGGGCGGGGAGTCGGGCATGACGGCAAAGTGTGCGGCAGGCAAAGGCAGCGGCACAGTATAGGCGGCCGCCCCAGCGGCCGCGCAGGGACCGGTCATGACAGTTCAGCGCGCGCCCAGCCCGCGTTTGAGCTCCTTGAGCAGCAGCACCACCTGGTTGGAGGCGTGGCGGTAGGCGCCGTCGATGAGGCTCTGGGCCTTCTCGCGCTCGCCCGTCTGCGCCAGCGCCACCACGCTGGAGGCCTGGATGTGGAAGTACTTGTGCCGCGCCACCAGCACGGTGAACGCGGGGTATTTGCCCAGCCGCTCGCGCCCGGGGCCGTGCAGCCATTTGCCGAGGTCGCAGCGGTCGTCGAGACAGATCACTTCGGGGCGCAGGTCTTCCTGCGAGCGGCCGTCGAGGTAGTTCTGCAGCCGTAGCTTCCAGTTCTCGTGCGCGGAGATGGCGGTGTCGATGTCGAGCTCGGCCAGGATGGCGCTTGCCGTGGCCGCGTCCACGCCCATTTCGCTGCCCGCGCCGATGCTGGTGGGCAGCTTGGAGCCGGCCTCGGCGGCGCGTTCGAGCTTGTCGGTTCCGAACAAGCGGCTGAAGAATCCCATGGCACACCTCCGTCGCAAAGTTTTTGGACTTGCGCCGACCACCCAGGTGGGCGCGCCCGGCACCCGTTCATTGATTGTGACATTTGTCACGGTCTGTCAACGCCAGTGTCGCGCGCTGCATGGGCTTTGTCCAGCGCGAGCGGCATGTTGGAGCGTCCTGTCCATGCTGGGGCAGGCCCGCACCGGCCTCGTGCGGGTGTTTTCGTGAAGAAACGCCGGAATCCCAGCGCAAACCGGTCAGGTTCTGCTATTGAATATGAAGTGACGGGCGGTACGCACCAGGCCGGTGCGTTGCGCCTCAATCACGCACGACGCGGCCGGGATTGAGCAGCCCGGTGGGGTCGAGCGCCTGCTTGATCGCGCGCATCAGCCCGAGCGCCACCGGCGACTTGTAGTGCGGCAGCAGGTCGCGCTTGAGGGCGCCGATGCCATGCTCGGCCGAGATCGAGCCGCCATGGCGCGCGACGGCGTCGTACACCCGAGTGTTGATGGCGGCTTCGTGCTCGCGCAGGAAGGCGGCCGGGTCGGTGCCCTCGGGCGCCTGCACGTTGTAGTGCAGGTTGCCGTCGCCCAGGTGGCCGAACACCACCAGCCGCACGCCGGGNAATGCGCCGGCCAGTTCGGCGTCGGTCTCGTGCACGAAGGCCGCCATGCGCGAGATGGGCACGGCGATGTCGTGCTTGACGTTGAGGCCCTCCTGCGCCTGCGCCAGCGGAATGCTCTCGCGCAGGTGCCAGAGGTGGCGCGCCTGGTCGAGGTTGCCGGCCACCACCGCGTCGAGCACGCAGCCATCGGCCAGCGCGGCTTCGAGCAGNGCNTCGAAACGCGCGGTCGCATGGGCCTCGGATTCGTGGTCGTTGTTTTCCAGCAGCACGCACCAGGGCGCGTCGCGGTACAGCGGCACCTCGAGCTGCGGGAAGTGCCGGTCCACCAGGCCGAGCGCGAACTGGCTCATGGCCTCGAAGGCGGTGAGGCTGGCGTCGAGGCGGCGGCGCGCGCGCCCAAGCAGTTCCACCGCCGCCTCCAGCGAGGGCACGGTGGCCCAGGCGGTGATGCGCGCCGCCGGCAGCGGAAACAGCGCCAGCGTGGCCGCGGTGATGATGGCCAGCGTGCCTTCGCTGCCGACGAGCAGGTCGCGCAGGTCGTAGCCGGTGTTGTCCTTGCGCAGGCCCGAGAGGCCCTGCCACACCGCGCCCTGCGCCGTCACCGCCTCCAGCCCCAGGCACAGCGCGCGGGCGTTGCCATAGCGCAGCACCTGGGTGCCGCCGGCGTTGGTGGCCAGGTTGCCGCCGATGGTGCAGCTGCCCTCGGCCGCCAGGCTCAGCGGAAACAGAAAGCCGGCTTCTTCGGCCGCCTCCTGCACCCGCTGCAGCGGGCAGCCGGCCTCCACGGTGAGGGTGGCGTTGGCCGCGTCGATGCCGCGCACGGCGGTCATGCGCGCAAGGCTGAGCACGATCTGCCGGCCGCTGCCATCGGGCACGCCGCCCACCGACAAGCCGGTGTTGCCGCCCTGCGGCACCAGGCTCACGCCGGTGGCCGCCTGGGCGGCGGCGCAGGCGCGCACCACGGCCGCCACTTCCTCGGTGCTGCCCGGGCGCACCACCGCGAGGGCCTGGCCCCGCACGCGGCCCCGCCAGTCGCGCTCGTAGGCGCTGAGGTCGCCGTCGGTGAAGACCTGGGTGCTGCCGACGNNATGGCGCAGCGCCGCCAGCAGCTCGGCGGTGGCGGCGGCGTCAGACGGCGGCGTCATGGCGGTAGGGGCTGCGGTGCAGAAAGTTGGGACTCAGGCGGTCGGCGTCGGCGTGGGGCGAGGGCCGCCGCGCGAAACCGCAGCCGCACATGCAGCGCACAGGCGGTGAACAGCAGCAGGCACAGCACGATCTCCACGCCAGCCAGCGCCGAACTGGGCCAGGGTCGCTCCAGGCGCGCACCACGCCCTCGGTGAAATACAGCCACACCATCAGGCTGAGCCAGCGGTAGGTGTACATGCGGTGCTTGAGCAGGCCCGCCAGCGGGATGCACAGCGGCAGCGCCTTGAGCGCCAGCCACGAGCCGCCCGGGCGCAGCGGCGCAAGCCACAGCTCCCAGGCCAGCGACAGCACGATGAGCCCGAGCAGGCTCGCCACCGCCAGCGCGCGCGTGGCACGCACGCCCGGGCTCGCCGGGGCGGGAGGGGGCGGCAGGGCCGGCGCCGGGGTGGGCGGGGGTCATGGGCTGGCATCATAGCCAGCATGCCAATGCCCTCCTGGTGGCCCACGCCACAAGCCCTGCGCGACTTTCCCTGGCGCCAGACCGCGTGCACGCTGCGCGCGCGGTTCCGCGAGNACCACCTCGCCCTCACCGCCAGCAGCCTGACCTTCACCACGCTGATCTCGCTGGTGCCCTTGTTCACCGTGCTGCTGGCGGTGTTCTCGGCGTTCCCTGCGTTCGGCAAGCTGCAGTTGCTGCTGCAGCAGTGGCTGGCCGAGCGGTTGTTTCCGCCCGCCATCGCGCAGCAGGTGCTGGGCGCGCTGCAGCAGTTCGCGGCCAAGGCCAGCCGCGTGNGGGCGCTGGGCTTTGCGTTCTTCATCGGCTCGGCGCTGTCGCTGGTGCTCACCATCGACCGCACGCTCAACGCCATCTGGCGGGTGCAGCGCCGCCGCCCGTACGCGCATCGCGTGCTCATGTACTGGGCGGTGCTCACCTTCGGGCCGCTGGCGCTGGCGGCAGTGCTGGGCATTGCGTCGTATGCGGCCTCGGCTTCGCGCGGCTGGGTGCAGGCGCTGCCGCTGGCGCTGCAATGGCTGCTCAACCTCTCGGGCTACGGCCTGAGCGTGCTGGCCGTGGCGGCGCTGTTCCGCTACGTGCCGAACACGGCGGTGCACTGGCGGCATGCGTTTGCCGGCGCGGTGTTCGTCGGCGTGGGGCTGGAGCTGGCGCGGAGGCTGCTGTCGNGCTACCTCGCGGCCATGCCGGCCATGTCCAAAGTGTATGGGGCGTTTGCCACGGTGCCGATTCTGCTGCTGTGGGTGTACATGCTGTGGATTGTGGTGCTGCTCGGCGCGGTGGTGGCGGCTTACCTGCCCAGCCTGCNNTCGGGCGTGCGGCGCCAGGGTGGCACGGCGGGCTGGCGCTTCACGCTGGCGGTGGAGGTTCTCGACGCCTTGCAGGCCGCGCGCGCCACCGAGGCCAAGGGGCTGACGGTGACGGATCTGGCGCGCAGGCTCGGCGTGGACGCGCTGGAGCTCGAACCGGTGGTGGACCGCCTGATCGCGCTGGACTGGGTGGGTGCGCTCGAGGATGGCCGCTGCGTGCTGCTGGCCGACCTGGCCCACACCCGCGCCGAGCCGCTGATCGACGCCTTGCTGCTCACACCCGGCCCCAGCGTCGAACATTTCAGAAAAACCACCGGGATGCCAGCGTGACCGGTCAGGTGTTGCTACCGAAAAAGGAGTAGCCAGGTTGCGGCTGCCGCAGCGCGGTGGCCCTGAACCGGACGCGGCGGGCGCGTGGGCGGCGCCTCACGCCAGCGCAAACGGCGCGCGCACGAAGCCGCGAAAACGCGCCCGCTTGCCGCGCACCGGCGCCTCGGTGAGGCGGTAGCCNGGAAAGCGCTGCACGAAGCGGCCGATGGCGATGCGGCCTTCGAGCCGCGCCAGGCCCAGNCCTGCGCACTGGTGAATGCCGAAGCCGAAGGCCAGGTGCCGGTTGGGTTCGCGGCGGATGTCGAAGCGCTCGGGCTCGGGGAAGGCTGCCGGGTCGCGGTTGGCCGCGCCGATGCACAGCGTCACCAGCGCGCCGGCGGGCAGGTCCACGCCGCCCACGCGGGTGGGGACGAGTGCGCGCCGGTTGCCGAGCTGGTTCGAGGACTCGAAGCGCAGCATTTCGTCCACCGCGCGGGTGAGCAACGCCTCCTGCGCGCCCGTCTCGCGGGCACTGGCCTGCAGGAGCTGTTGCAAGTCCGCGTGGGCCTGCGGGAATTCCTGCAGCAGCACCAGGCCGTTGCCGATCAGGTTGGTGGTGGTTTCATGCCCGGCGTTGAGCAGGAAGATGCAGTTGTGCAGCAGCTCGGACGGGCTCAGCCGCTCGCCGCCGGCCTCGCCGAGGATGAGGCGCGTGAGCACATCGCGCTCGGGGTCGCCGGGGTGGCGCCGGCGCTCGGCCACCAGGCCGTCGAGGTAGGCCAGCATCTCGCGCACCGCTGCATTGCCGGCGGCCTCCTGCGCGGGCGTGAGCACCGGCTCGAGCGCCCCCAGCACCGCGAGCGACCAGGCGCGCAGCGGCCCGCGCTCGTCGTGGGGCACGCCGAGCAGGTTGCCGATGATCTCCACCGGAATCGCCGCCGCGAAGTCTTCGATCAGGTCGCCGCCGCCGCGTGCCTCGATGGCGTCGAGCAGCCCGTCCACCAGCCGCACCAGGCCCGGCTCCATCTCGGCAATGGCGCGCCGGGTGAGCGCGCCCATGATCAGGCGGCGCACCCGCGTGTGCAGCGGCGGGTCGTTGAACACCAGGCTGGTGGTGTGGTGCGCGTAAAGGGCGGACTCGGGGCCGTACTTGGGCGCGAACTCCACGTGCTTGTCGGAGCTGAAGGTCTCCGCGTCGCGGTACACCGCCATCAGGTCGGCATGGCGCGTGAGGAAGTACGACCCGTCGGGCATGCGCCGGATCGGCTCGCGCNNGCGCAGCGCGGCATAGACCGGAAACGGGTTGTCCAGAAAGTCCTCGGGCAGCGCGCGCAGGTCGAAACCCGCAGCGATGGCGGCCGCGCGCTCGGGCGTCATGGGCGGGGTGATCAGCTCAGCTTGCATCCCAGGTTCGAAGTTGCGATGGACGGGCGGGCACCTTCATGTCGCACGGCCCACCCAGAAAAAGCCCGCCACCATGCCGAGCGTGAGGCACCCATAAGCCCCCAGCAGCGTCGCCAGCCTGCGCCGACGCGGCCTCTGGCGCATCCAGCCCAGGGCAGGCAGGGCGGCCAGCACCAGCAGCGCCAGCCCGCGCCCGCTCGCGCTGGGCATCACCCACAGCCACGCGCCCCACAGCGCGCCGAGGAACGCCCAGCCCAGCGCCGCGATGGGCCAAGACAGCCGGGGCGCTTCGTTCGCCAAGGACGCGTGACGCGCGGGGTGCTCGCCGCGGGCCTGCCACCCGATGCCTGCGACCACGCCAACCAGCAGCGCCACCGCCGGTGCGCCGACTCCACCCAGATCGGCCCACGCCAGCGCAGCCGCCAGCACCGCCGAGAGCCCGACGGCCAGCGCCAGCCGCCAGAACGCCCAGCCGGCCATCAGGTTCAGCAAGGAGTCCACGCGGTCAATCGGGGTGAGTGCCGGACCTCTCACGCCGCAGCGCGAAGAAAGTCCCGAATCGCCGACAGCGTCGCGTCGGGCGCTTCCGTCATCTGGTTGTGGCCCACGTCGAGCAACACGGTGCGGGTGGTCTTGCCGGCGGCGCGCGCGCGGTCGATCAGGCCCTGCGCGGCCTTCGGCGGCGTCATCTGGTCGAACCGGCCGAGCAGGAACAGCACCGGGCAGCGCACACGCTCGACCGCATCCTCCGCGCCGCGGTAGCTGTCGCAGGCGACGAAGCCGCGGTGAAACACGTTGACCGCGCGGTTGCGTTCGAGCACGCGCCGCCCCAGCGCCATGCCCGCCCCGTACACCCAGGTGCCGGGCCCCAGCGCCGAGGGCGGCGGCGCGAGCGTGCTGCGGCTGAACACGTTGACGAGCTTGATCGCGGCCTCGGGGTCCTGTTGCGACGCGTCGAGCAGCGCGCCCGAGACCCGCATCGGCGAGGCCGTGCCCACCAGCACCAGATGCGTCACCCGCTCGCCCAGCCGCGCCGCGGCCTCGAGCGCGATCAGCGACCCNCAGCTGTGCCCCACCAGGGCTGCGCGCGCCACGCCCGCGGCGTCGAGCAAGGCGGCGATGAAGTCCGCCGCCTGCTCCACGCTCGCCGGCGCCTCGCCCTCGCTCTTGCCGTGCCCGGGCAGGTCCACCGCCAGCACGTTGTAGCCATGGTGCGCGAGGTAGCGCGTCTGCAGCACCCACACGCTGTGGTCATTGAGCACGCCGTGGATGAACACCACGGTGGGCTTGGCCGCATCGAAGGCCTTGCCGCCGGTGTAGCAGTAGGTGGTGGCGTTGTGGACGGGAATCAGCATGGTGCGGGTGCGGTGTGGGTCACTGGTCGATGAATGTGCGGATGACGTTGGCGGCCTTGGCTGCTGCGAGCAGGCCGTCGAGGTGTCCGCCGTCGCCGTCGATCTCGAACACCTCGGCGCTCTTGCCCAGCGCGCGGTAGCGCTCGGCGGCCTTGCGGCTGAACTCGGGCGGAAATACCAGATCGCTCTTGGCCGGCAGGAACAGAATGCGGGCCTTCATCTTCTCCACGTCGGCTTCGACGTTGTAGAGCTGGTTGGCCTTGGCCATGTAGATCTTGTTGTTGGCGTCGGTCACCGCGGCGCGGGCCAGGCCGGCTTTGGTGAGCGCGTCTTCGACGGCGAAGCGGTTGTCGATGGCGGCCTGCGGCGGCTTGTCGGCCGCGGCGGGCTTGTAGCCAAAGGTGCGGTCGGTCCAGCCCCAGCTGCGCGTGGTCAGCGTGACGAGCTTGAGCGCCTGCGCCACACCCTCACGCGGCTCTTCACGGCCGTAGTAGTCGCCCTGGTTCCATTTCGGGTCCTGGCGAATCGGTGCCACCCAGGCTTCGAGCAGGCCGATGGCCCACGGTTGGATGGANAAGCCCGGGCCGATGACGTGCACCACACGTTCCACATAGTCGGGGTAGAGTGCCGCCCACTCCATCGCCTGGATGGCGCCACCCGAGGCGCCGACCGCGGCGCGCAGCTTCTTCACACCCAGGGCGTCGAGCAGCGCGCGATGCACCCGCACTGAGTCGCGCATCGCGATGACGGGAAAGCGCATGCCATAGGGTTTCCCGGTGGCGGGGTCGATGGACGAAGGCCCGGTGGTGGTGACGTTGGGGTCNCTGGGGTTGATGTTCGACAGGGTGTCGGCGCTGACGACGAAGTACTTGTTGGTGTCGATGGGCTTGCCCGGACCGATCAGCGCATCCCAGTAACCGGGCATGGCGTCGCTGGCCTGGTACTTGCCGGCCGCGTGCGAGGTGCCGCTGTAGAAATGGGCCACGAAGATCGCGTTGTCGCCGGAGGCGTTGAGCGTGCCGTAGGTTTCATAACCCACCTTCACCTGTTCCAGCGCCGTGCCGGACGTGGTGGTGTAGGCGCCGGGGTAGGCGAACACCTGCTTCTTGGTCAGCAGAGGCTCGATACCCTGGCCCCAGGCGGGCAGGGCGGCGCAGCAAGCCAGGATGGTCGCGGCAAGGCCACGCCGCAACGACGTTGATGCATTCATGGGACTGTCTCCTCACTCCTTGGTTGTGGAGTCCCCAATCTAAGCCTTCTCCGCTGCGCGCAGCGCGCGCTTGAGATCGTCCATGAGGTCATCCGGGTCTTCCAGGCCGACGGAGAGGCGGATCGTGCCCGGGCCGATGCCTGCGGCGGCCAGTGCCTCGTCGCTCATGCGGAAGTGCGTGGTGCTGGCCGGGTGGATCACGAGCGAGCGGCAGTCGCCCACGTTGGCGAGGTGGCTGAAGAGCTTGAGCGCCTCGATGAAGGCCTGGCCCTGCGCGCGCGAGCCGCGNAGGTCGAAGCTGAACACCGCGCCGGCCCCACGCGCACCGCCGCGCAGCAGGCGGTTGGCGGTGGCGTGGCTGGGGTGCCCGGGCAGCAGCGGGTGCGCCACGCGCGCGACCATGGGGTGCGCGGCGAGGAAGTGCACGATCTTCTCGGTGTTGGCGATGTGCCGCTCCATGCGCAGCGGCAGCGTTTCGATGCCCTGCAGAATCAGCCACGCCGTATGCGGGCTCATGCAGGCGCCGAAGTCGCGCAGGCCCTCGCGGCGTGCGCGCAGCAGGAAGGCGCCCACCGTACTCTCCTCGGAGAACACCATGCCGTGAAAGCCGTCGTAGGGCTCGGTGAGTTCGGGGAAGCGGCCGCTGGCCTCCCAGTCGAAGCGTCCGCCATCGACGACCACGCCGCCCACCACCGTGCCGTGGCCGCTGAGGAACTTGGTGGCCGAGTGGTAGACCAGATCCGCGCCAAGCGCGAGCGGCTGCATCAGATAGGGCGTGGTGAGGGTGGAATCCACCAGCAGCGGCACGTCTGCGGCGTGGGCGATGTCGGCCACGGCCGGAACGTCGAGCACGTCGAGCCCCGGATTGCCCAGCGTCTCGCCGAAGAACAGCCGCGTGTTCGGGCGCACGGCGGCGCGCCAGCCGTCGAGGTCGCCGGGCCTGACGAAGGTGGTCTCGATGCCGAAGCGGCGCAGCGTGTAGTGCAGCAGGTTCTGGCTGCCGCCGTAGAGCGCCGTGCTGGCCACGATGTGGCTGCCCGCGCCCATGAGCGTGGCCACGCAGAGGTGTAGCGCCGCCTGGCCGCTGGCGGTGCTGAGCCCGCCGATGCCGCCTTCGAGCGCGGCCACGCGCTGCTCGAGCACCGCGTTGGTGGGGTTGCTGATGCGGCTGTAGACATGGCCCGCGCGCTCCAGGTTGAACAACGAGGCTGCGTGCTCGCTGGACTCGAACACGAACGAGGTGGTGAGGTGGATGGGCACCGCGCGGGCGCCGGTGGCGGGGTCGGGGGCGGCGCCGGCGTGCAGCGCCAGCGTGTCGAAGCCGGGGTCGGAATAGCCGGGCATGGGGTCTCCTCGGTGGAGCGATGCGGGCCGCCGCGCGGGTGCGCACCGCTGTTGTCGGCGCTGATTGTGGGCTATATTGGCCGACACCCGTCGCCACGCCGGCGACAGCCGGGAATGAGGAGACNNCGCAGCCATGAAAGTCAGCGACATTCTTCGCGTCAAGGGCGGCACGCTCTACACCGTCACGCCCGACGAGAGCCTCAAGCGCGCCATCGAAACCATGGCCGCGTTCGACATCGGCTCGCTCGCGGTGATGGAGCACGGCGCGCTGGTGGGTATGCTCACCTTCCGCGAGGTGATTCACACCGTGGCCAAGAACGGCGGCAGCGTGGGCGAGGTGCATGTGCGTTCGGTGATGGACGAATGCCCCATGAGCTGCACGCCCGAGACGGAGCTCGACGAAGTCCGCCCGCTGATGCTGGAGAAGCACACCCGCTACATGCCGGTGATGGACGGCGGCATGCTCATGGGCGTCATCAGCTTCTACGACGTGGCGCGCGCCGTGGTGGAAAGCCAGAACTTCGAGAACAAGATGCTCAAGGCCTACATCCGCGACTGGCCCGAGGACGAGCCCGCCGGCGCTGCCGGCACACCCTGATTCATGCTGGCTTCGGTGCTGGCCGGCCTCGTCGGTGGTGTCGGCCTGTTCCTGCTGGGCATGGAGCTCATGACCAGCGGGCTGCGGCTGGCCGCGGGCCCGGCGCTGGAGCGCCTGCTGGCCGCTTCCACGCGCACACGTTGGCGGGGCCTGCTGGCCGGGCTGGGGTGACGGCGCTGGTGCAGTCGTCCAGCGCGGTGACGGTGGCGGTGATCGGCTTCGTCAATGCCGGGCTGCTGAGCTTTTCCCAGTCGCTGTGGGTGGTGTTCGGCGCCAACGTGGGCACGACGATGACCGGCTGGATCGTCGCCGTGCTGGGCTTTGGCGTGAAGATCGATGCGCTGGCCCTGCCGCTCGTGGGCCTGGGCGTGGCCCTGCGCATGAGCGGCGCGGGCCTGCGCCGCGGGGCGCTCGGCACCGCGCTGGCGGGGTTCGGCCTGCTGTTCATCGGCATCGAGGTGCTCAAGGACGCCTTCGACGGCGTCGCGCAGGGCGTGACCCTGCCCGCGGGCAGCGGCGTGGGCGCGGTGCTGATGCAGTTGCTCGTCGGCGTGTTCATTACGGTGCTGATGCAGAGCTCGAGCGCGGCGCTCACGCTGGCGCTCAGCGCGGCGCAGTCGGGCCTGCTCACGGCGCAGGGCGCGGCGGCAGTGGTCATCGGCACCAACATCGGCACCACGGTCACGGCGGCCATCGCCGCCGCCGGGGCCACGGCGAATGCGCGCCGGGCGGCGGCCGCGCACGTGCTGTTCAACCTCATCACCGGTGCGGTGGCCCTGGTGCTGCTGCCGGCTCGTGCCGGCGCTGCTGGCCTTCAAGGCCTGGCTCGGCCTGCCGCCGTCGCCCGCGCTCACGGTGGCTTTGTTCCACACCTTGTTCAACGTGCTTGGCGTGGCGCTGATGTGGCCACTGGCCGACCGGCTGGCCGCCTGGCTGCAGCGGCGCTTCCACACCACCGAGGAGGACGAGGCGCGGCCGCGCTTTCTCGACGACACGGTGCTCGCGGTGCCGGTGCTGGCGCTGGATGCGCTGCAGGCCGAGATCGCGCGGCTGCGTGCGCTGTCGGTGCGCGCGCTGCGGCGGGCACTGGGGGCCGCGGTGCCGCCGGCTGGCGCAGCACCGGTGCCTTCGCTCGAGGATGCGCAGGCGCAGGCCGCGCGCGAGCACGCCGTGGCCCATGCCTTGCAGCGCGCGGTGGCCGATTTCGTGGTGCGGTTGCAGCGCGCGGAGATGAGTGCCGACAGCGCCGCGCGGCTGCCGGTGCTGCTGCGGGTGGCGCGCTATGCGGAAGTGGCCACCGCGCAGGCCGAGGAGTCGGTGGCGGCGAGTCTGCGCGCCGATGCGGCGCTTGCTACCACCGTCGCTCCGACGCCGCTGGAGCAGGCGTTTGCCGGGGCCGTGCAGGAACTGCTCTCCGCGCTCGACGCCCTGGGCGCGGCCGAGGCGCCCGGTGATGGGCCCGGCGGTGGGCCCGCGGGCGGGCCGGTGGAACAGCGCCTGCGCCGCGTGGCCGATGCGCTGGCCGAGGTGGAGCACCACTACGCGCAGCTGAAGGCCGCGCTGCTGCGCCGCGGCGCCGAGGGGCAACTGCCCATCGAGGCCATGCAGGAGCGGCTCGATGCGCTCAGCGCGCTGCGCCGCGGTCTGCAGCAGGCCGTCAAGGCGGTGCAGTGGGCCCACGGCGCCGCCGCGCCGGCGGCCGATGACGCTGCGGGATAATCCGCCGCATGAGCGGCAACACCTTCGGCACCCTGTTTGCAGTCACCAATTTCGGTGAATCCCACGGCCCGGCCATCGGCTGCGTGATCGACGGCTGCCCGCCCGGCATGGCCTTGAGCGAGGCCGACATTCAGCTCGAACTCGACCGCCGCCGCCCCGGCACGAGCAGGTTCGTCACCCAGCGCAACGAGCCCGATGCGGTGGAAATCCTCTCCGGTGTGTTCGAGGGCCGCACCACCGGCACGCCGATTGCGCTGCTCATCCGCAACACCGACCAGCGCAGCAAGGATTACGGCGACATCGCCCAGCGCTTTCGCCCCGGCCACGCGGACTACACCTACTGGCGCAAGTACGGCATCCGCGACCCGCGCGGCGGCGGCCGTTCCTCGGCCCGGCTGACCGCGCCCACGGTGGCTGCGGGTGCAGTGGCGAAGAAATGGCTCAAGGAAAAGTTCGGCACGAGCTTTCGCGCCTGCATGACGCAACTGGGTGAGCTGCCCATCGGCTTCGAGAGCTGGGACCATGTACCCAACAACCCGTTCTTCGCCCCGGTGGCCGACGTGTCGGCGCTTGAGGACTACATGAATGCGCTGCGCAAGCGCGGCGACTCCTGCGGCGCGCGGCTGCGCGTGGTGGCACAGGGCATGCCCGTGGGCCTGGGCGAGCCGATCTACGACAAGCTCGACGCCGACATCGCCTGGGCGATGATGGGCCTCAACGCCGTCAAGGGCGTGGAGATCGGCGCGGGCTTCGCCAGCGTGGCCGATTTCGGCTCCACCCATGGGGACGCGCTCACGCCCGAAGGCTTCGTCGGCAACAAGGCCGGCGGCGTGCTCGGCGGCATCAGCACGGGCCAGGGCCTGGAGGTTTCGGTGGCCATCAAGCCGACCAGTTCCATCCTCGTGCCGCGTCCCTCGGTGGACACGGCGGGCCAGCCGGTGGAGGTCATCACCAAGGGCCGGCACGACCCCTGCGTGGGCATCCGCGCCGCGCCCATTCTGGAAGCCTTGCTTGCCCTGGTGGTGATGGACCACGCGCTGCGCCACCGCGCGCAGTGCGGTGACGTGCAGCACACCGTGCCGCCGGTGCCCGGCGCCGTCTGAGGGGGACGGGACCAATGACCGAGGCCGAGCGCGCCCTTCGCGTCGACCTGGCGGCCGCGTACCGGCTCGCCGCGCGCAACGGCTGGGACGACACCATCTACACCCACATCTCCGCCGCGGTGCCGGGCGAACCCGGCGCGTACCTGATCAACCCCTTCGGCCTGCTGTTCGAGGAGGTGTGCGCCTCANATCTGGTCAAGGTGGATGTGCACGGCCGCAAGCTCGACGGCTCGCCGCATGCGGTCAACCCCACGGGCTTCGCCATCCACGGCGCCATCCATGCCGCGCGGCCGGGCGCGCAGTGCGTGCTGCATCTGCACACCGAGTGGGGCATGGCCTTGTCGATGCTGCCTGCGGGGCTGTTGCCCACCACGCAGCACGCCATGCGCTGGTTCGGCCGCCTGGGGCGGCATGCCTACGAGGGGCTGGCGCTGGACGCGGCCGAGGGGCAGCGGCTGGTGGCCGCGCTCGGCGAGCTCGACGGCCTGATTCTGGAGAACCACGGCACCCTCACCGTGGGTCGCAGCGTGGCCGAGNCCTACATGCTGATGCACCACCTCGAGCGCGNNCGCGCGCAGCTGCAGGCCATGGCTGCCAGCGGCGGCGCGCTCATCGTGCCGCTCGATGCGGTGGCCGAACGCACCTACCGCCAGTGGGTCGGCAACGGCGAGGAGCGCGACGGCGACGCCGAATGGCCGGCGCTCTTGCGCCGGCTCGACCGCATCGACCCGTCGTACCGTGATTGAACCTATGGAGTGACACCATGCCCACCATCCGCGTCGAAATGTTCGAGGGCCGCACGCCCGAGCAGAAGAAGGAATTCGTCAAGGCCCTGACCGAGGCCACGTGCAAGACGCTCGGCACCTCGCCCGAGGCGGTGGACGTCATCCTCACAGAGGTGAAGAAGTCGGACTGGGCCACCGGCGGCGTGCTCTGGAGTGAGAAGAAATAGGTCACGCATGGCGGTTCAGGGTCGGGTGTTGGTGCCGTTCGCGGCGCTGTCGGCGAGTTACTTCGCGCACATCGGCTTCTTCAACCCGTACCTGCCGCTGTGGCTCAGGNGCCTGGGCTACGGGCTGTTCGTCATCAGCGTGCTGAGCTCGGTGCAGTCGGCCACCCGGCTGTTCGCGCCGTACGGCTGGGGCTGGCTGTCGGACCACACCGGTGAGCGGGTGAAGCTGCTGCGCTACAGCGCCACGGTGGCGCTGGCGGTGTCGCTGGCGTTGTTCATGCCGCTGTCGCCATGGGCGCTGGGGCTGGTGTTGCTGCTGCTGTTCACCCACACCAGCTCGATGATGCCCATGAGCGAGGCGGCGCTGGCGCATCTGGTGAGCGCGGGCGGCGCCTTCGATGCGCGGCGCTACGGCCGGGTGCGGCTGTGGGGCTCGGCGGGCTTTCTGGTCACCGTGCTGGCCGCCGGTGCGTGGTTCCAGGCCCACGGCATGGGCAGCTTCGCGCTGTGGACGGTGCTGAGCCTGGCGGCGGTGGCCGCGAGCGTGTGGAGCCTGCCCGACCTCAAGGAGGCGCTGCCCGCGCACGAGGCGCGGGTGTCGATGGCGCCGGTGCTCGCCCAGCCGCTGGTGCGCTGGTTCTTCGCGGCGGCGTTCTTCCATGTGCTCGCGCACATTGCGGTGTATGTGTTCTTCTCGCTCTACCTCGATGCGCTGGGTTATTCCAAGACATTGATTGGGCTGCTGTGGGCCTTGTCGGTGGTGGTGGAGATCGGCTGGTTCTACACCCAGGCGCGCTGGTTGCCGCGCCTGAGCCTGTCGGCCTGGCTGGTGCTGTGCTCCGTGGCGATGACGCTGCGCATGGGCCTGACTGCGCAATGGGCCGGTGTGCTGNGGGTGTTGCTGCTGGCGCAGGCGCTCCACGCACTGACCTTTGCGGCGCACCACACGAGCTGCATCGCGCTGCTGTCGCACCACTTCCCCGGCCGGCTGCGTGCGCGGGGGCAGGCGCTCTACACCGTGCTGGCCTACGGCGTGCCGNGGGTGGTGGGTGGGCTGCTGGGCGGTTTGCTGAGCCAGCGCTTCGGGCTTGCCAGCGTGTTCTGGGCGGCCATGCTGGCGGCGGCCGTGGCCAGCGTCTGCGCGCTCAGGGTCTGGCGGCTGCAAGCAGCGCACGCAGCGGGTTGAAGCCGGTCACCAGGGCGGTGGCCAGCAGAATCAGCGCGCCGCCCGCCCACATGCCCGAGCCCACCGGCTCGCCCAGGAACAGCGCGCCNCAGGCGACGCCGAACACCGGAATCATGAACGCCGTGCTGGCGGCGGCCACCGGCGATACGTGCCGCATCACCCGCAGGAACATCCAGTACGCCAGCCCCGAGGTGACGACGCCCAGCACCGCCACCGCGCCCAGCGCCCCNGCACTCAGCCGCGCCTGCGGCCAGGCCCAGGCCGCACCGGGCAGCAGCGCGGCCAGCGCGATGAGGTGGATGGCGGCCGCAATGGCCAGTGGCTCCAGCCGCTCGGTGGCGCGTTTCATCCACGGCGTGGCCAGGCCGTAGCACGCGGCCGCGCCGATGCAGGCCAGCGCCGCCACCAGCACCTCGCGGGTGGGCGCGATGGGCCCCAGGCGCACGATGAGGCCCACGCCGACGAAGCCCAGCACGCAGCCGAGCAGCTTGCGGCCGGTCAGCCGGTCCTGCCCCATCCAGGCGGCTGCCAGCGTGCCGAACACCACCGCGGTGCTGTTGAGCAGGGCGCTGTAGCCCGCACTCAGGTGCAGCGCCGCCCAGGCGTGGAGCACGAAGGGCGCGGCCACCGACAGCAGCGCCAGGCCCAGCAGTTCGCGCCAGTGCGCCCACGGCCAGCGGTGGCGCAGCGCCGTCATGAGCAGCACCAGGGTGAGCGCGGCCAGACCCATGCGCACGGCGGCCAGCACCCAGGGCCCGAGCGCGGGGCTGGCAATGCGGATGAACAGGAAGGAGGCGCCCCAGAGCGCCGAGAGCGCAAGCAGTTGCGCGAAATGGCGGGTTTTCACTGCGCGGCATTGTCCGGCAGCCGTGGACGATCGGCGGTCGGCTGCGGGACAGGGCGGGGCGGGCTGTTTCGAGGGTTTTCGATGGAACCCCAGCGCGAAAAGGTCGGTGAGTGCTATGAATATTGAAGTACCTCGCGGAGCGTGGCGCGTCGTACACTGTGCCCAGCCGCTCCATAGCCCCCACGGCGCCCGTGCGCGCCATGACCCCGCGATGAAAACCGTCTTTGTCTTCAACGGCCCCAACCTCAACCTGCTCGGCACCCGCGAGCCGNCCGTCTATGGCGCGTCCACGCTGGCCGACGTGCAGCGACTGTGCGAGGCCGCCTGCGCGCGGCACGGCCTGGCGCTGGACTTTCGCCAGACCAACCACGAGGGCGTGCTGGTGGACTGGCTGCACGAAGCCGGCCGCGCGCAGGCGGCGGGCACGGCGGTCGGCGCGGTGCTCAACGCCGGCGCCTACACCCACACCAGCGTGGCGCTGCACGACGCGATCAAGGGCGCGGGCGTGACGGTGATCGAACTGCACATCAGCAACGTGCATGCGCGCGAGGCGTTTCGCCACCACAGCTTCATCGCCCCGGCGGCGCGGGCGGTGATGGCGGGCTTCGGCGTGCAGGGCTACCCGCTGGCCATCGACGGCTTGGCGGCAGTGACGACGGGCTGACCACCCCAGCCCGCGCAGCACCCGAGACACCGCCATGCCCTCCGCCCCACCGGAACCCGCCCACCCGACCGCGCCAGCGGTGAGGGCCGCCGTGCCGGTGGTGCGCCGCTGCCGGCCCTGTTCGTGAGCCACGGCTCACCGATGTTCGCGCTCGAACCCGGCAGCACCGGGCCGGCGCTGCGGGCCTGGGCGCAGCGGCTGCCCTCGCGTCCGCGCGGCATCGTGCTGATGTCGCCGCACTGGATGACGCGCAGACCCACCGTCACCACCGGCGAGCGGCCCGCCACCTGGCACGATTTCGGCGGCTTTCCGCCCGCGTTGTACGCGCTGACGTACCCCGCCCCCGGCAACCCGGCTCTGGCGCAGCAGGTGCTCGACGCCCTGGCCGCGGCGGGCATCGGCGCCCAGGCCGATGGCGAGCGCCCCTTCGACCACGGCGCCTGGGTGCCCTTGATGCACCTGTTCCCCGCAGCCGACGTGCCGCTGGTGCAGGTCTCGCTGCCGCAGGCTCCGGCCGAGGCGGTGTATGCCATCGGCCGTGCGCTCGCGCGGCTTGCGGATCAGGGCGTGCTGCTCGTGGGTTCGGGCAGCAT
This sequence comes from Burkholderiaceae bacterium, assembly GCA_013693755.1. Classification (GTDB taxonomy): domain Bacteria; phylum Pseudomonadota; class Gammaproteobacteria; order Burkholderiales; family Burkholderiaceae_C; genus Tibeticola. Next base: position 458,450 of record CP059256.1, on the reverse strand, counting down.
GACGCACAACCTGCGCGAGTTCTTCAGCGGCGCGGCGGCCGACGTGGGCTATGTGAACACGTTTGCCCGCTTCGTCGAGGACGCCGTGCGCCGCGCCGACACAGACGCGCTGCTGCACTGGGCCGACCACGCACCGCAGGCCCTGCGCGCCCACCCGACCGACGAGCACTTTCTGCCGCTGTTCTTCGCGCTGGGCGCCGCGCGCTGGGGCGAACGGCCGCTGCAGACCGAGTGGCTCAGCCGCGAGGTGGTTGGCGGCCTGCTGGCGATGGATGCGTTCGCCCTGCAGCCTGCCGGCACGGCAGTCTGAGGCCTTTTTCCAGGAGAATCCCGGAACCCCAGCGTGAAACGGTCGGTTCACGCTATCAAAATTGAATCAGTCGTTGGCCACTGATGAGGGGTCTGCCGGCGTGAATGAGCCCGGGCCAACGGACGCGTCGACCAGCGCTCGGAAGTTGTGAATGAGTCGGGCGTGGCGGGTTCGTTCCAAGCTCAGCTCAGCTTAGAGCTTATCCGTAAATAGTAGAATGTCTGCCCGAGCCGCATGGAGCGCGGCGTCGGAGCAGGCAGATGGCAACCAAGCGACTTGAGTCGTGGGTCGTATCGGATGTGTTCTGGGCGCGGGTGGAGCCGCTGGTGCCGGCGCGTGTGCCAGTTGCGCGAAAGCAGTACTTGCGCAAGCCCGGCGCAGGGCGACCACCCAAGCCTGCACGGCAGGTTTTCGAGGCCATCGTGTACGTGCTGCGCACGGGCTGTCAGTGGAAGGCGCTGCCCAAGGAGCGTTTTGGCAGCGCCAGCGCAGTGCACAAGCGCTTCCTCGAGTGGGAGCGCGCGGGCTTCTTCGAGGCGCTGTGGAAGGCCGGCCTGGCCGAGTACGACGAGATGGCCGGCATCGCTTGGCGCTGGCAGAGCATTGATGGGGCCATGTTCAAAGCGCCGCTGGCCCAAGAAGCTGTCGGCCCCAACCCGACGGATCGGNGGAAAAAAGGCAGCAAGCGCCACCTGCTGGTGGACGGGCGTGGCGTCCCGTTGTCGATCGTCGTGACCGCAGCCAACGTCAATGATGGCAAGCGCATCGAGCAGGTGCTCAGCGCCATCGTCGTCAAGCGAAAGAGCCCGCCGTTGCGGCGCAGCAAACACCTGTGCGCCGATGCCGGCTACCGCAGCGCAGAAGTCTCGCGCATCATCGACAGCCATGGCTACATCGCGCACGTCGTCGATCGCCGTAAGGAAGCCGACACCAAGCGGCGCCAGCCCGGCAAGACGGCGCGGCGTTGGGTTGTCGAAGTCTGCCATAGCTGGTTCAATCGCTTCCGCAAGTTGCTCGTGCGCTATGAANAACTCGAACGCAGCTTCGTCGCACTCAACCATCTCGCCGCAGCCATCATCGCGTTCCGCAAAGTGCCGTTGAGCATCAACATTATTTACGGATAAGTTCTTAGCTCAGACCAGCCGCAGCCCGGTCAAGGCCGCGTAGTCCTCGCGGGTGGCCGGCGTGACGGCGGCCAGCACCTGCGCTGGCGTGGTCTGGTGCAGCGCGACAAGCCGGGCGGTGGCCACGGTGCGCGAGCGGCAGAACCAGTGGCAGGTGTACTGCATCAGCAGCAGCTCGGCCATGAGGGTGTAGGCGCGGTCGCGCGTGGGCTCGCCGCCATCGACGCGCAGGGCGCGCTGCAGGCCACGGGCGTGGATGTCGAAGGCGCGGCGCAGATCGAAACTCGCCGCCGGCAGCCAGCGGTGCGCCCAGGGCAGGGCGATGGGCAGGGTGCTGACGCGGGTTTCGACGGCGCTGCGCGCGCCGAAGGCGGCGGCGAAGCGGCTGAGCTTGTCGGCCAGCGCCTCCTCGGTGGGCATGAGCTGGCGCCAGCGCGCCTGCCGCGCCGCGCCCTCGGGCAGGTCGAGCGCGTCGAGGTAGCCGCGCAGCAGCGTCTCGGTGAGGCGCTGGATGTCAAACGGCGCGAAGTGCCGCGCCAGCAGCGAAACGCGCTCGCTCTGCAGGCTGCGGTTGGCCAGGCCCAGGCCGGCGCCCATGAGCAGCAGCAACAGCAGAACGTCCATCGGGCGCGGCCTCGGTCGCGGCGGCGGCTCAGGCCGGCACGGGGTCGGCCGCGGCACCTTCCCGCGCCCANGCCTCGGTGGGCACGCAGGTGCAGAACAGGTTGCGGTCGCCGTAGACGTTGTCCACCCGGCCCACGGCCGGCCAGAACTTCATCGCGCCGGGCACGGTGCGCGCGTGCAGCGCCGCCCCCACCTCGCGCGGGTAGGGGTGGGACCAGTCGGCGGCGAGCAGGCTGTGCGCGGTGTGCGGGGCGTTCTTCAGCGGGTTGTCCTCGCGCGGCCAGGTGCCGGCTTCGATCTGGCGGATTTCCTCGCGGATGGCGATCATCGCGTCGATGAAGCGGTCGAGTTCCTCCAGCGGCTCGCTCTCGGTGGGCTCCACCATCAGCGTGTTGGGCACGGGGAAGGACAGCGTGGGCGCGTGAAACCCGTAGTCCATGAGCCGCTTGGCCACGTCCTCGGCCATCACGCCGCTGGTCTCCTTGAGGCCCCGCAGGTCCAGAATGCACTCGTGCGCCACATGGCCGTTCTCGCTGGCGTAGAGCGTGGGGTAGTGCGCACGCAGCCGCGCGCTGATGTAGTTGGCCGAGAGGATGGCGGTTTCGGTGGCCCGCCTGAGGCCGTCGGCGCCCATCATGCGGATGTACATCCAGGAGATCGGCAGCACCGCGGCATTGCCCAGTGGCGCAGCGGAAACGGCCCCCCCGCGCGCGAGGTGCGCTGCCCCCGAGGGGGCTGACGCAGCCTGGACCGACGCGGCACCCAGGCAGGCGCCGGCGGCCAGTGCGCTGGCGTGTCCGGGCAGGTAGGGCGCGAGGTCTTCGACCACGCACACCGGCCCCACGCCGGGGCCACCGCCGCCGTGCGGAATGCAGAAGGTCTTGTGCAGGTTGAGGTGGCTCACGTCGCCGCCGAAGGCGCCCGGCGCGGCCACGCCCACCAGCGCGTTCATGTTCGCACCGTCCACATACACCCGACCGCCGTGCCGGTGCACCAGCGCGCAGAGCTCGCTCACCGTGGTTTCGAACACGCCGTGCGTGCTGGGGTAGGTGATCATGATGGCGCCCAGGCGATCGCTGTGCTGCGCGCACTTGGCCTCGAGGTCGGCCATGTCGATGTTGCCGCGTGCGTCGCAGGCCACCACCACCACCTCGAAGCCGGCCATGGCGGCCGTGGCCGGGTTGGTGCCGTGGGCGCTGGCGGGAATCAGGCACACGTTGCGCTGGGGCTGCCCGCGCGCGGCCTGCCAGGCGCGAATGGCCAGCATGCCGGCGTATTCGCCCTGCGAGCCGGCATTGGGCTGCAGGCTGATGGCGTGGTAGCCGGTGGCCTCGCACAGCCACTGGCGAAGCTGGGCGTCGAGCTTGGCATAACCGGCCAGCTGGTCGGCCGGGGCGAAGGGATGCACCTGTGCGAATTCCGGCCAGGTGATGGGAATCATCTCGGCCGTGGCGTTGAGCTTCATGGTGCAGGAGCCCAGCGGAATCATGCTGCGGTCCAGCGCCAGGTCCTTGTCGGCCAGCGCGCGGATGTAGCGCAGCATGGCCGTCTCGCTGTGGTGGCGGTGGAACACCGGGTGCGTGAGGAAGGCGCTGGTGCGGCGCAGCGAAGGCGGGATCAGTGTGCCGGCGCGCGCGGCCAGCGCCTCCAGGTCGGGCAGCGCCTGCCCTTCGGCGGCGAACAGCGCCCACAGGGCGCGCAGGTCGTCGCGCGTGCTGGTTTCGTCGAGGCTGATGCCGACGAAGGACGCGCGGCCGCCGGCGAAACGCCGCAGGTTCATGCCGCGCTGCGAGGCGCGGCGGTGCAGCGCGTCGGCGGCTTCGGCCGTGCCGAGGTCGAGGGTGAGCGTGTCGAAGGCCGTGCCGTGGACGAGGTGCACGCCGAGCTGGCGCAGCCCCTCGGCCAGCACCGCGGTGTAGCGGGCCACGCGCTCGGCGATGCGTTTCAAGCCCTCGGGGCCGTGGTAGACGGCGTACATGCTCGCCACCACCGCGGGCAGCACCTGCGCGGTGCAGATGTTGGAGGTGGCCTTCTCGCGGCGGATATGCTGCTCGCGCGTCTGCAACGCGAGCCGGTAGGCCGGTTGGCCGTGCGCGTCCACGCTCACGCCCACCAGCCGCCCGGGCATGGAGCGTTTGAAGGCGTCGCGGCAGGCTATGAAGGCCGCATGCGGGCCGCCCGCGCCCATGGGCATGCCGAAGCGCTGCGTGCTGCCGACCACGATGTCGGCGCCCATCTCGCCCGGCGCCTTGAGCAGCGTGAGCGCGAGCAGGTCCGCGGCGAGGATGAAGGCGGCGTGTTTGGAGTGGATCAGGTCGGCCGAGAGCTGCCAGTCCGCCAGCCAGCCGCTGCTGCCGGGGTACTGGTTGAGCGCGGCGAAATAGTCGTCCTGCGCGATGGCGGCCTGCCACTCGTCGCTGGAGCGCACGACCTTGACCTCGATGCCCAGCGGCTCGGCGCGGGTGTGGATGACCTCGAGCGTCTGCGGGTGCACATCGCCGCTGACCACGAACACCGAGCCGCGCGCCTTGACCGTGCGCCGCGCCAGCGTCATCGCCTCGGCGGCGGCGGTGGCCTCGTCGAGCATGGAGGCATTGGCAATGTCCATGGCGGTGAGGTCGCTCACCATCGTCTGGAAGTTCACCAGGGCTTCCATGCGGCCTTGCGAGATCTCGGCCTGGTAGGGCGTGTAGGCGGTGTACCAGGCCGGGTTCTCCAGGATGTTGCGCAGGATGACGCCGGGCGTGTGCGTGCCGTGGTAGCCCTGGCCGATGAAGCTCCGGCAGATGCGGTTCCTGCGGGCGATGGCGCGCAGCTCGTCCAGCGCCTGGGCCTCGTCCACGGCATCAGGCAGGTTCATGGCGGCGCGGCGGGCGATGGCTGGCGGCACGATGGCGTCGATCAGCGCCNNTCGCGAGGGCTCGCCGATGGCGGCGAGCATGCGGGCCTCATCCTCGGGCCCGGGGCCGATGTGGCGGGCCACGAAGGCCGTGGGGTTCTCCAGCGCGGCCAGCGCGACGGTGGCGGGNGTGGTGCTCATGGTGTCGGCAGGGCGTCGCGGTGGTCAGTGGCTGGCGGCGGCGTGCGCGGCGTAGGCGGTTTCGTCGAGCAGCGCATCGAGCTCGGCGGGGTTGTCGATCTTCATCTTGAAGAACCAGCCCGCGCCCAGCGGGTCGGTGTTGGCCAGCGCCGGGTCGGCGCGCAGCGCCTCGTTGACCTCGACCACGGTGCCTGCGGCGGGCATGTACACGTCGGCTGCGGCCTTGACCGATTCGACCACGCCGGCCACGCTTTTGGCGTCGTAGTGCTTGCCCACTTCGGGCAGGTCGACGAACACCACGTCGCCCAGCGCGTCCTGCGCATGGTGGGTGATGCCGACGGTGGCGGTATCGCCTTCGACGCGGAGCCATTCATGGTCGGGGGTGTACTTGACGAAGCTGCTCATGGGAAAACTCCTTGAAACGGTGAACGGGCGAAAAGGGGGTGAAGGGGCCGGGGAAGGGCTGCAAAGGCCTCAGAAGTGGTGAATGAATCGGGCGTGGCGGGCTCGTCCACAGCCTCTCAGCCGCGGTAGTAGCGGGTGGGCACGAAGGGCATGGCCTGCACCACCATGGGCACGGGCTTGCCGCGCACCATGGCGAAGAGCTCGGTGCCGGGTTCGGCGTAGTCGGCCTGCACGTAGGCCATGGCAATGGGCTGGTTCAGCGTGGGCGAGAGCAGGCCGCTGGTGGTTTCGCCCACCGTCTGGCCGTCGAAATTCTCCAGCGCCACATGCTCGCGCACGGGCACGCGCTCGCGCGCGACCAGGCCCACGCGCCGCCGCTCGACCGGCACCGCACCGTCGAGCTGGCCGAGCACGCGCTCGGCGCCGGGGAAGCCGCCGGCACGCGCACCGCCGCTGCGGCGCACTTTCTGGATCGACCAGGCGAGCGCGGCTTCGACCGGGGTGGTGCCGGTGTCGATGTCATTGCCGTAGAGTGGCAGGCCGGCTTCGAGGCGCAGCGAGTTGCGCGCGCCCAGGCCGGCGGGCTTGACCTCGGGCTGCGCGAGCAGCGCGCGCGAAAGNCCNTCGGTGGCGGCTGCGGGCAGCGAGATCTCGAAGCCGTCCTCACCGGTGTAGCCGCTGCGGGTGATGTAGAGGTCGGCGCCTTCCCAGGTGCAGGCCAGACCGGTCATGAAGACCAGGTCCTGCACCTGCGGCAGCAGGCGCGCGAGCGCAACGGCCGCCAGCGGCCCCTGCAGCGCCAGCAGCCCGCGGTCGAACTGCGGCTGCACCGTGCACTGCGTGCCCAGATGCCGCTCGATGTGGGCCAGGTCCGCGTGCTTGCAGGCGCCGTTGACGATGAGGAACAGGTCGCCGCCGTCGGCCACGCCGCGGTTGACGAACATCAGGTCGTCAAGGATGCCGCCGTGCTCGTCGAGCAGCAGGCCGTAGCGCTGGCGGTGCAGGCCAAGACCTTGCACATCCATGGGAATGAGGCGCTCCAGCGCTTCGGAAGCTCCCGCGCCGAGCAGCCGGATCTGCCCCATGTGCGAGACATCGAACAGGCTTGCCGCCTGGCGGGTGTGGTGGTGTTCGGCCAGCAGGCCGGCGGGGTATTGCACCGGCATGGCATAGCCGGCGAAGGGCACCATGCGGGCGCCGAGCTCGCGGTGCAGGGCGTCGAGCGGGGTGTGCAGCAGCGCGTCGGTGGAGGCGGACATGAGAAAGGTCTCCGGCAAGGGCAAGGCAAACCGTGGCCATGAGCCACGGGCGGCCCCTGCTGTCCGCTTTACCTGAGAGATTCGCCGGGCCGGCCGCGCGGGCACGCGGCAGACTGCGGGTTGCTCCTTCGGTGGACCGCCCGAGGTCAGTGCCCGGACGGTCTCTCTCCAGCAAGGAAGCGCCGGTTGGGGCGCTCGTCAGTCCTGGTACCTGAGCGTTCAGGGTCGATCCGACCACCTGCGCCTTCGGCGGCCTCTGTTGCAAGGCGCTCTCCTGACACCGCGGATTCTAGGGCAACGCTGAACAAGTCCCTCGCGCGCCTCGCATCCCATCCCGCGGCCAGGCGCGCGTCATCGCAGGGACAGATTCAGCGTCGCCCAGGCAGCGCTGGACAAGTCCCTTGCGGGCTTTTCAGTGCTTGCCGTAGACCCAGTCGCGCAGCGTCAGGGCGATGTCGGGGAAGTATGTGATCAGCGCCAGGCAGCCCAGCACCACCAGCACGAAGGGCACAAGGTCGCGCACCATGCGGTCGAGCGAGATGCGCGCCACGGTGCAGGCGGCAAACAGGTTCACGCCGAACGGCGGCGTGACCATGCCCAGCGCGAGGTTGACCACCATGATCAGGCCGAAGTGCACCGGGTCGATGCCGAAGTGCATGGCCACCGGCGCGAGGATGGGCGCGAGCACGATGATGGCCGCGCTCGTCTCGATGAACATGCCGATCAGGAACAGCGCCACGTTCACGCCGAGCAGGAACCACCCAGGCGACTGCAGCACCTGCTGCAGCCAGTGGCCGATGGCATCGGGCACGCCGGCGCGGGTAATGAGGAACGCGAACAAGCCCGCGTTGGCGATGATGAACATGATGACGGCGCTGGAGAGCACCGACTTCCTGAAGATGCCGAGCAGGTCGCCGGGGCGGATCTCGCGGTAGATCAGCATGCCGACGATGAGCGCATAGAACACCGCCACGGCCGAGGCCTCGGTGGGCGTGAACACGCCACCGTAGATGCCGCCGAGGATGATCACCGGCATCAGCAGCGCCCAGCCGGCCTGCAGCGTGNNGCGCGTGCGGGCGAGCCGCCCCTCGCCGTCGCTCTTGCCCCAGCCCTTGCGCTTGCAGTAGAGCCAGACGAAGAGCATCAGCGCGCCGCTGATGAGCAGGCCGGGCCCGATGCCGGCGATGAAGAGTTCGCCGATCGACACCTCGGCGCTCACGCCGTAGAGAATCATCGGAATGGAGGGCGGAATCACCACGCCGAGCTCGGCGCTGGTGGCCTGCAGCGCCGCCGCCCAGGTGGTGGGGTAGCCGTGGCGGATGAGCGCCGGAATCAGGATGGCGCCGATGGCGAACGTCGTGGCCACCGAAGAGCCCGACACCGAGGCGAAGATCATGCAGGTCAGCACCGTGGTCATGGGCAGGCCGCCCTGCACGCCGCCGACGAGGCTTTTCGCGAACTCCACCAGCCGGCGCGAGATGCCGCCGGTCTCCATGATGTTGCCCGCCAGGATGAAGAACGGAATGGCCGCCAGCGGGAATTTGTTGATGGCGTTGAACATCTCCTTGACGGAGATGAGCATGTTCGCGTTGCCGATCTGGATGCCCAGCACCGCCGACAGCCCGATGGACACCGCCACCGAGATCGACAGCGCGAAGCACGCCAGCATGGTCAGCAGCATGGCGGTGCTCATTGTGCGGTCTCCAGTTCAAGCCGGCGCGGGTCGAGGAAGGCGCCGACGATGCCCAGCACGCTGAAGCCCGCACCCACCGGCATGGCCAGGTAGGCCCAGAACATCGAGACGCTCTCCAGGCCGATCATGGTCTGCACCTTGCCGCGGTTGGCATAGTCCCAGCCCCACCAGAGGATGATGCCGACCAGGGTCAGGGCGGCCAGCGCCACCACCGCGTCGAGCACACGGCGCAGGCCGGGCGGGCTCCAGCGGTAGAGCACGTCCACGCTGACCATCGCGCCCTGCCGGAAGGCCGCCGGAATGCCGAGGAACACCATCCAGATCAAGCTGAAGCGGATCAGCACCTCGGTCCACTCGGCGGGCTGCTCCAGCACGAAGCGGGTGATGACCTGGAACACGCCCAGCGAGACGGCCACCAGCAGCATGGCGCACGCACCCAGCCAGGCCGTTTGCGTGCAGAGGTGTTCGAAGCGCAGAAAGGCGCGGCGCATGGAATCAGGGCGTGTGAACGATGCGGGCGGGACGGGTGGGCGCGCCACGCATCAGCGCGCGGGCGGTGGGCGAAGCATACGCCCGCACCGCCGCCGGGACGCCGTGCACCGTCCCGCCGCGGCCGGTTCCGAAGCCAATTGGCCGAAACCCCAGCGCGAAACGGTGCTGACGCGCTATCTTATTTGTAGTTACGGATGCGGTCGAGGTTGGCCTTGCCGAACTGCTTCTCGAACTCGGCGTTCACGGGCGCGAGCGCGGCGACGAACTTGGCCTTGTCCACGTTGTCGATGACGGTCATGCCCTTGGCGCGCAGGTCGGCCACGCCTTTGGCGTCGTCCTCATCCACGCGGGCGCGGTTGGCCTTGGTGCCTTCCTTGGCGGCTTCGATGAAGGCCTGCTGGTCGGCCGGGCTGAGCTTGTCGAACGCGGCCTTGTTCATCAGGAAGATCGCCGGCGAATAGACATGGCCGGTGAGCGTGAGGTGCTTCTGCACCTGGTCGAACTTGGCCGAGATGATGACCGACAGCGGGTTCTCCTGTCCGTCCACGGTGCCCTGCTGCAGGGCGGTGAACACCTCGGGGAAGGCCATGGGCGTGGTGATGATGCCAAAGCCCTTGTACGCGGCAATGTGCACCGGGTTCTCCATGGTGCGCATCTTCAGGCCCTTGAGGTCTTCGGGNGTGCGCACGTCGCGCTTGTTGTTGGTCATGTGGCGAAAGCCGTTCTCGGCCCAGGCCAGCGCCTTGAAGCCCTTGGGCTCGAACTTGGCGAGCATTTCCTGGCCGATCGGGCCGTCGAGCACGGCACGCGCATGGGCCTTGTCGCGGAACAGGAAGGGCACGTCGAAGATCTTGGCCTCGGGCACGAAGTTGGGCACCGGCCCGGTGGAGCTGAAGGCCAGCTCCTGCGTGCCGAGCTGCACGGCCTCGATGGACTCGCGCTCGCCGCCGAGTGCGCCGTTGTAGAAGGTCTGGATCTTGTAGCGCCCGTTGGTGCGCTTCTCGACTTCCTTGGCGAAGGTGTCGATGGCGATGCCCTGGTGCGAGTTCTGTGCGGTGGAGATGCTGATCTTCATCACCGTCTGCGCCGCAGCGCCGGCCGCAAAGCCGAGGGCCAGACTCAAACCGAGAACGAGGTGCCTGAGTTTCATGGGGTCTCCTGTGGAATCCGGAACGAAAGCACATGCCCGGCGGGCACGCGGCCCCACCAGGGCATGAACGGGGATGAAATCATGCTACGGCGCGGCCTGCGCGCACGGCATCGGGGTTTTCGCGCATGTAGTCGCGCACGATACAGTCGAAGTCGGTATCGGGCTGCAGCCCCAGCGCCTGTGCCCGCGCCGACACCATGTGGGACGGCCAGGTGCCCACGACGCGAGTGATGGCGGGGTCGATGGACCAGTCGAGCAAGGCCGCCACCTGCGGCCCCGCTACGCGAGCAAGCGCCTCGGCCATCTCGCCCACGCGGATGCGCAGCGCCGGCAGGTTGAAGGCCACCGGCGGCCCNCAGGCGTCGTCGCTGGCCTGCAGCGCGCAGAGCAGGCCCTCCATGGTGCGCGCGGGCGAGGCCAGGGCCACCGCCATGTCGGGCGGCACCGGCACGCGCGCACGCTCGCCGGCCAGCGGCTCGCGGATCATGCCGCTGAGAAAGCTCGACGCCGCGCCATTGGGCCGCCCGGGGCGCACACTGACGGTCATCAGCCGCACGTTGCGCCCGCGGATGAAGCCCTTGCGGTGGTAGTCGGCCACCAGTTGTTCGCCGATGAATTTCTGCGTGCCGTAGCTGCTTTGCGGTGTGGGCAGGGTGGTGTCGGTGATGCGCTCGGGCAGCGGCAGGCCCGGCGCCTGGCCGAACACGGCGAGCGAGCTGGCGAACACCACCAGCGGGCGGGTGCCGAGGGCCCGGCAGGCTTCGAGCAGCTGCCAGGTGGCCTGCAGGTTGCTGCGCATGCCGAGGTCGAAGTCGGCCTCGCACTCGCCGCTGACGGCCGCCGCCAGGTGCACCACGGCGTCGGTGCCGGCCGGCACGGCCGCGCAGCCCTGTGGCGAGGGCGTGAGCAAGGCACCGAGTTCGCCGGTGACGGCGCGCACCCGCGCATCGGCGAGCAGGTCGGCCGGCGGCGGCGCGCGGTCGACCAGGGTGAGCGAGGTGATGGCCTGCTGCGGGGCACCCGCGGGTGCGAGCGTGCCGCGCGCGAGCAGCTCGCGCGCCAGGCGCGCGCCGAGGAAGCCCGCGCCGCCGGTGATGACGATGTGCATGAGGGCCTCCTGCGTGCGGGCTGTGGCTTACATGCCCACGTAGTTCGGGCCGCCGCCGCCTTCGGGCGTGACCCAGACGATGTTCTGCGTGGGGTCCTTGATGTCGCAGGTCTTGCAGTGCACGCAGTTCTGCGCGTTGATCTGCAGCCGCTGCGCATTGCCGCCCGCGGCTTCGTCGGGCACGAACTCGTACACGCCGGCGGGGCAGTAGCGGCTCTCGGGCCCGGCGTATTTCGCGAGGTTGATCGCCACCGGGACGCTGGCGTCCTTGAGCGTGAGGTGCGCGGGCTGGTTTTCCTCGTGGTTGGTGTTGCTGATGAACACCGAGGAGAGGCGGTCGAAGGTGAGCTTGCCGTCAGGCTTGGGGTAGGCGATGGGGCCGCACTCGGCCGCGGGCTTGAGCGCGAGGTGGTCGGGCTTGTCGCGGTGGATGGTCCAGGGAATGGCGCCGCGGAACAGGTACTGCTCCACGCCGGTCATCAGGGTGCCCACGGTGCGGCCCTTCTTGAACCATTGCTTGAAGTTGCGCGCCTTGTTGAGTTCGGTGTGCAGCCAGCTGGCCTCGAAGGCTTCGGGGTAGGCGCTGAGCTCGTCCTGCGCGCGGCCCGCGCCGATGGCTTCGAAAGCGGCCTCGGCGGCGAGCATGCCGGTCTTGATGGCGGCGTGGCTGCCCTTGATGCGGCTGGCGTTGAGGTAGCCGGCATCGCAACCGACCAGGGCACCGCCCGGAAACACCGTCTTGGGCAGCGAGAGCAGGCCACCTGCGGTGATGGCCCGCGCACCGTAGCCCAGGCGCCGCGCGGTGACCTCGCCCTTGTCGTTCTCGAAATACCAGCGGATGTTGGGGTGGGTCTTGAAGCGCTGGAATTCCTCGAAGGGGCTGAGGTAGGGGTTGGCGTAGTCGAGGCCGACGACGAAGCCGACCACCACCTTGTTGTCCTCCATGTGGTAGAGGAAGGAGCCGCCGTAGGTCATTTCGTCGAGCGGCCAGCCGGCGCTGTGCAGCACCAGGCCGGGCTTGTGGCGCGCGGGGTCGATTTCNCAGAGTTCCTTGATGCCGATGCCGTAGCTCTGCGGGTCGCGCCCTTCGTCGAGCTTGAAGCGCGCGATGAGCTGCTTGCCCAGATGGCCGCGGGCGCCCTCGGCGAAGATGGTGTATTTGGCGTGCAGCTCCATGCCGAGCTGGAAGTTCTCGGTGGGCTCGCCGTCCTTGCCGATGCCGAGGTTGCCGGTGGCCACGCCCTTGACTGCGCCGCGCTCGTCGTAGAGCACTTCGGCGGCGGCGAAGCCGGGGAAGATCTCCACGCCGAGGTTCTCGGCCTGCTGGGCCATCCAGCGCACCACGTTGCCCAGGCTGACCACGTAGTTGCCGTGGTTGTGGAAGCACGGCGGCAGCAGAAAGTTGGGGATGCGGGTGGCGCCGGTCTCGCTGGTCATGAGGAACACGTCCTCGGTCACCGGCTGGTTCAGCGGCGCGCCCTGGGCCTTCCAGTCGGGGAAGAGCTCGTTCATGGCGATCGGGTCCATGATGGCGCCCGAGAGGATGTGCGCGCCGGGCTCGGAGCCTTTCTCCAGCACCACGACCGAAAGGTCACGCCCGTGCTGCTGCGCCAGTTGCTTGAGGCGGATGGCCGTGGCCAGGCCGCCGGGGCCCGCGCCGACGACGACCACGTCGTATTCCATGGCCTCGCGCGGGCCGAACTGGGCAAGGATTTCTTCGGAGGTCATGGGGTCTCGCTGACGGTGGGGGAGCGGGTGAGATTGTGCGTGCGCAGTGCGGGCGGGCCTGTCTGCGCGGCGACTGATTTTATGCACGCACAAGGCACAATCGAACGACCGTTCCATTTCCGAATTCGAGGAGTCTCTCCAATGGCCTATCAACTCGACCTGTCGGGGCGCATCGCCCTGGTCACCGGCGCATCGGGTGGCCTGGGCGCGCAGTTCGCGCGCACGCTCGCACGTGCCGGCGCGGCCGTGGTGCTGGCCAGCCGGCGCGTGGAGCGGCTCAAGGAACTGCGCGCGCAGATCCAGGGCGAGGGCGGTGAGGCCCATGTCGTGGCGCTGGACGTGACCGACACCGACTCCATCCGCGCGGCGGTGGCCCATGCCGAGACGGAGATGGGCTCGATCGACATCCTGGTGAACAACTCCGGCGTGTCGACCACGCAGCGCCTGCTCGACGTGCGCGAGGAGGACTTCGACTTCATCTTCGACACCAATGTGCGCGGCGCCTTCTTCGTCGCGCAGGAGGTGGGCCGGCGCATGGTGGCGCGCGCCAAGGGGGCGGCGCCGGGCAGCTTCACGGGTGGGCGCATCATCAACATCGCCTCGATGGCGGGGCTGCGGGTGCTGCCGCAGATCGGCGTCTACTGCATGAGCAAGGCGGCGGTGATCCAGATGACGCGCGCGATGGCGCTGGAGTGGGGGCGCTTCGGCATCAACGTCAACGCGATCTGCCCGGGCTACATCGACACCGAGATCAACCACCACCACTGGGCCACCGAGGGCGGACAGAAGCTCATCCAGATGCTGCCGCGCNAGCGCGTGGGGCAACCGCAGGACCTCGATGCGCTGCTCGTGATGCTCGCGAGCGACCAGAGCCATTTCGTCAACGGCGCGGTGATTGCGGCCGACGACGGGTTCGGCGTATGAGGATCGAGCTGCCCGCGCGCCTGGCCCAGGTGCACGAGATGCGCATCCCCATCCGCTGGGGCGACATGGACGCCATGGGGCATGTGAACAACGCAAGCTATTTCCGCTACATGGAGACGGCGCGCATCGAGTGGTTTCGCGCGGCGAACTGCATGGTCGATCCGGCGGGCCAGGGGCCGGTGATCGTCAATGCGTTCTGCAACTTTCAGCGGCAGTTCGAATACCCGGGCGACATCCGCATCCGCACCTATGTGGGCGAGGTCGGGCGCAGCAGCTTCGACAGCTTTCACGTGATGACGCTGGCCGACGACCCGGCGCAGACGCCCTGCGCCAGCGGCGGCGCCACGGTGGTGTGGGTGGATTTTCCGGCGCAGCGTTCGCTGCCGCTGCCCGCGCACCTGCGCGACTACCTCGCCAGGCTGCCTTTCGCCTGAACCCGCACCGCCGCACGCGGGCGAGGCGGCGGGGCGGGCAGCCACGGGCGCTCTCGCGCAGCGCGTTGACACGGCGGTTCACCAGCCGCGAGGCGAGCTTCCAGCGCATGCGGCCGCGCCAGCCCAGGCGGCGGCGCACCTCGGGCACGGTGGTGTAGAAATGGGCGGGGTCGTCGAACACGCCCCAGTCGCGCAGCGGCCAGCTGTCGTGGTCTTCGGGCACGATCTGCCCGAAGGCGGGGTTGCGGCCGTCCCAGTCGGTCTGGCCGTGAAGGTGAATGCCCCAGCCCAGGGTGTGGCCCTCGCTGCGCAGACGCTGGCGCGCGGCGCAGGCNAAAGCAGGGTCGACGACATGGGTGTCGACGAGGATCCAGCGCCAGTCGAGCAGCACTTCCACCGCGCAGTGCATGACGGGCAGGCTGTCGAGGTCGAGCAGGCCGCGCAGGAACTCGCCGCGCAGCGTGAAACGCATGCGCGCCGGCAGTTCGATGGAACGCAGCAGCGCAACCAGCAGCGTGGACTTGGTGTGGCAATCCCCACGGCCGCGCTTGAGCACCTCGGTGGCGCGCACATGGATGCCGTCGCCCACGCTGCCGAAGGGCAGGTTGCGGACGTAGTCGAAACAGGCCACCGCCTTCTCGTGCGGCGTGCGCTGCAATTGCGTGAGGCTGAGCGCCAGCAGCCGGATGCGCGGGTGGGTGGTTTCCAGCTGCTCGGTCGAGCCGATCCAGCGCAAGGCGTCTTCACTGCTGCTCCGGCTGGGCGGGTGCAGCAGGCTGTCGAGTTGCGCGGCACTGACGGTGCGACGGGTCAGCATGGGGCGGGCTCTGCGGCCGATGAAGGATGTATCGGCTTGTTTCGCAGTCTACCGCGCTGCGCGCAGGCCGTGGCGGCTTTTGCGTGCAAAGTTGGCATTTGGGCGGGGCGATGGTGCCCGTCGGGGGCGGGGGCTCCGATTCTGAGGAGAAACGCCGGAACCCCAGCGCGAAACGGTCTGTTCGCGCTATCAAATTTGATGTCTCATTTCGGCTTCGGCACACGGCCGAGCAGGTAGAACTCGGGGTTGGGCAGCATGTGGCTGAAGTTGGCCATGCGGTTGGACAGGCCGAAGAAGGCGGTGATGGCGGCGATGTCCCAGATGTCTTCGTCGTCGAAACCGTGGGCATGCAGCGCTTCGAAGTCGGCATCTTCGATGGTGTCGGCGTGCAGGCAGACCTTCATCGCGAAGTCGAGCATGGCGCGCTGGCGCGGCGAGATGTCGGCCTTGCGGTGGTTCACCGCCACCTGGTCGGCCACCAGGGGTTTCTTCTCGTAGATGCGCAGGATGGCGCCGTGCGCGATCACGCAGTAGAGGCAGCGGTTGGCCGCGCTGGTGGCGGTGACGATCATCTCGCGCTCGCCCTTGGTCAGCCCGCTGCTGCGGCCCACGGTTTCGGGCGCCATCAGCGCATCGTGGTAGGCAAAGAACGCCCGCCATTCGGCCGGGCGGCGCGCCAGCGCCAGGAACACGTTGGGGATGAAGCCGGTTTTCTCCTGCACCTGCAGGATGCGCTCGCGCAGGTCCTCGGGCAGGGTGTTGAGGTCGGGGTGAGGGTAACGGTCGCTCATGGGGGTGGCGGGCGTGAGATCGGCGGTGGGAGGAGGCTCAATCAACCTTCGCGCCCGAGGCCTTGACCACGGGCTCGTACTTGGCGCGCTCGGCCGCCATGAAGCTGCCGAAGGCNTCGGGCGTGGTCGGGGTCGGCTCGGCCATCAGGGTGTCGAAGCGGCTCTGCACTTCGGGCGACTTGAGCGCGGCGACGAAGGCGGCGTTGAGCCGGTCGATCACCGGTTTGGGCGTGCCCGCCGGTGCCACCAGGCCCCACCAGGTGTCGACCGAGAAGCCCTTGAGCGTGTCGGCCACCGGNGGCACGTCCGGCAGCGAGGGGCTGCGCTGCAAGGTGGTGACGGCCAGCGCCCTGAGCTTGCCGGACTTGATGTTGGCCGAGGCGGTGGCGAGGTTGTCGAAATTGAAGTCCACCTGGCCGGAGAGCAGCGCGAACTGCGCCGGTGCGCCGCCGTTGTAGGGGATGTGCACGGCGAAGATGCCCGCGTCGCGCTTGAACAGTTCACCCGCGAGATGGCCCGCGCTGCCGTTGCCGCCGCTGCCGTAGTTGAGCGCGCCGGGGTGGCTCTTGGCGTAGCGGATCAGGTCCGCCAGGGTCTTGATGTTGAGCCGGTCGGCCGTGGCCGCGTTCATCACCAGCACATTGGGCACGCGCACGAGCTGGGTGATGGGCGCGAAGTCCGTCGCCGCGTTGTACGGCATTTTGGCGAACAACCACGGGTTGATGGCGTGCGTGGCCACGGCCGCGATGCCGATGGTGTGGCCATCGGGCGCGGCCTTGGCGACCAGATCGGCGCCGATGTTGCCGCCCGCACCGGGCTTGTTCTCGACGACCACCGTGCCCAGCGTGTTCCTGACCTGCTCGGCCAGCACGCGCGCCGTGGTGTCGATGGGGCCGCCCGCCGCGTAGGGCACGATCAGGCGGATGGGCTTGTTGCCCGTCTGCGCCTGGGCCAGTGCGGCCTGGGGCAGGGCCAGGGCGGCAGCGAGCGCGCCGAGTTGGAGCAGGATGCGTCGTTTCATGCGGCCATCCTAGCCCTGGCCGCGGGCGCGCGCCATGCGGGCGATCCCGCAAGCGCGCGCCGGGGCGTCGCGCAGGTGTCAGGCGGCGGCCTTGTCGGCCTCGGTGGTGAAGGCGTCGGCGAAGAACTCGTGCTCGGGCAGGCCGGCGGCGAGGTAGTCGCGCCGGGCCGAGTCCACCACGATGGGCGCGCCGCAGGCATAGACCTGGTGGCCGCTGAGGTCGGGCGTGTCCTCCAGCACGGCGCGGTGCACGAAGCCGGTGCGGCCCGTCCAGCCGTCCTCGGGCAGCGCGTCGGACACCACCGGCACGTAGCGCAGCCAGGGCGTGACGGCAAGCTGCTCGCGCACCCAGGTGTCGAGGTACAGATCGGCCGGGCGGCGGCCGCCCCAGTACAGCGTGGCCGGCCGGGTGTTGCCGAGGAACTGCAGGTGCTCGATGAGCGCCTTGATCGGCGCAAAGCCGGTGCCCGAGGCCAGCAGCACCATCGGCCGGTCGGACTCCTCGCGCAGGTAGAAACTGCCCAGCGGGCCTTCGACGCGCAGGATGTCGCGCTCCTTCAGGGTGCCGAACACCTGGTCGGTGAACTTGCCGCCGCTCATGTGGCGGATGTGGAATTCGACCATCGGCGTCGGGCTGCTGCTGCCCTCGGGCGTCTGCATGAGCGTGTGCGGTGCGTTGGCCATGCTGTAGCTGCGCCGCGTGCCGTCGCGCAGCAGCACGTCGAGGTACTGGCCGGCGAGGTAGGTGATGACATCGCTGGCGGGCAGTTGCAACTGCATGCGCATCACGTCATGCGAGAGGCGCTCGAGCCGGGCCACGCGCGCGGGCATCTTGCGAATCGGCGGCAGGCCCGCCGCCGTGACCTGGCGCGATTCCAGCACCACGTCGGTCTGCGGCACGGCGCAGCAGGTCAGCACGAAGCCTTGCGCTTCCTCCTCGGCCGACAGGGCCTTGCTCTGGTGCGAGCCATGCACCACGCGGCCGTCGAGCATCCTGCATTTGCACGAACCGCAGGCGCCGTCCTTGCAGCCATAGGGCAGGCCCACGCCGTGGTGCAGGGCGGCGGTGAGAATGGCTTCGCCCGCGTTGGCGGTGAAGCTGCGGCCGCTCGGTTGGACGGTGATGGTGTGGCTCATGGCTTGGGTATGCTTGAAACCGGCTCCGCCGGGCCGCCGCTGAGGGCAGGCTCGGCCGCGCGGCCGGTGGGGTGTGACGAACGAATCGAGACGCGGAATTTTGCCTTCAAACCAAAACCCTCTTGGCGCGCTGCCTGCGCGCTTTCGCCGCGAGCGCGTGCTCATCGTGGGCTGCGGCGACGTGGGGCTGCGCGCGGCGCGCATGCTGGGCGCGCGCGTGCGGCTGCTGGCGCTCTCCTCCACGCCCGCGCGCAAGCCCGAACTGCGCGCCGCCGGCATCACGCCGCTGGTGGGCAACCTCGATGCGCCGGCCAGCCTGGCGCGGCTCGCGGGCCTGGCCACGCGCGTGCTGCACCTGGCGCCACCGCCCACCGAACCGGCGCTCGCCTGGTGGCGCGATGCGCGCACCCTGGCGCTGGTGCGCGCGCTGCGCCGCCGCCGTGCGCCGGCGGCGCTGGTTTACGGCTCCACCAGCGGCGTGTATGGCGACTGCGGCGGTGCGCGCGTGCCCGAAACCCGCCCGGTGGCCCCGGCCACGNCGCGCGCGCAGCGGCGGGTGGACGCCGAGCGGGTGCTGCGCTTCTATGGCCGCAGCGGCGTGCGGGTGAGCGTGCTGCGCATTCCGGGTATCTACGCGCCCGACCGGCCGGGCGGCACGCCGCGCGAGCGCNTGCTGCGCGGCACGCCGGTTCTGGTGGCGGAGGACGACGTGTTCACCAACCACATCCACGCCGACGACCTGGCCCGCGCCTGCGTGCTGGCGCTGTGGCGCGGCCGGCCGCAGCGGGTGGTGCATGTGAGCGACGACAGCCGCCTGCGCATGGGCGACTACATGGATCTGGCGGCCGACCTCTACGGCCTGCCGCGACCGCCACGGGTGCGGCGCGAGGAGNCGCAGCGCCTGCTGCCCCTGTCGCTGCTGAGTTTCATGGGTGAGTCGCGCCAGCTCGACAACACCCGCCTCAAGCGCGAGCTGCGCCGANAATTGCGCCACCCCAGCCCGGCCACCGGTTTGCTCTCAAATCAAGAGCAGATAACGACCGGTTGACGCTGGGGTGCGGCAAAAATGCGGAAAACGGCTCAGCCGAGCTTGTCCAGCGTGCCGGTGGCCTCGGCGAGCAGGTAGTAGAAGGTCACGCGGCCTTTGTGGTTCACGCCCTTCATCTTCTCGACCACCTTGGCGATGCCGGCCTCAGCCGCTTCGGCCGAGAGGCCGAGCTTCTTGGCCGCGAAGCCGTCGCGCACGGTGGCGAGTTCNCTGGGGTCGGAGGCCGACACCAGGGAAGAGTCGGCATTGCGCAAGGCGATGCCGCAGTACTTCACGATGCTGTTCACCGCCGCTTCGCTTGCGTTGGGGGCGTATTTGCGCACGTCGGCCAGGTAGTCGCTCATGGGACAGTCTCCGGGTTGAAAGTTTCAGGCAACGCTGAAGAAGTCCCCGCGATGTCGCGCGCATGGCCACGGGATGGGATGCGAGGCGCAAAGCGCAGCCATGGTGGATGCCATGGCGAGCATTTGTAACGACGCAGACCGCCCGCCGCCGGGATGCGCGGCGCGCGAGGGACTTGTTCAGCGTTGCCTTCACTCTAGCAGAGGCGCGTTCGGCCACGCGCCGTGCCCACGCGCGGCGTCGGCATTTCGAGACAAAGTGGGCAGGCCGCCGGCGCAGGGCCGACGCGGCAGGCCACCGCTCTCAGCGCGCCGGCAGTTGCACGGGCGCTGGCGCGTAGGGCGCGGGGGCAGCCGGCACGGTGGCTGACACGCCCTCGACCGGCACCACCTGCACACGCACCCAGGCGCCGGGGTCGTAGGCCATCTGGGTGGTGTACTGGCGGCCGGCGTAGTCCCAGGTCACGTTGTAGCCGGTGACACGGTTCTCCATCACGTTCTGCATGCTGCACTGCTGCACCGTCTGCGTCTGGGCCGCGCCCGAGCCCTCGATCTGGTTGCCCAGAATCGCACCGCCGATCAGGCCCGCGCCGGTGGCGATGTCGCGCCCGCGCCGCCGCCGATGGCGTTGCCGATGGCGCCGCCCGCAATCGCCCCCATCACCGCGCCCAGGCCACTGGGCGCAGAGCGTGACCACCTGCTGCGGCACGCAGACCTGGCGCTGCACCGTCACCGGCTGCACGATGGGCGTGGACGACAACACGCGCGCCCACTCGTCCGCATGGGCCGCCAGCGGTAGGGCGCCGAGCGCGGCAGGGCCAGGGCGCCCGAGCGGGCTGCAGGGAAAGACGTTTGTCGATCATGGTCAAGCTCCAGACACCACCCGGCGCGACGGCGCCGGCTTTCCCACCCATTTTGGCGCGGATGGGCGGGCTTCAAGCGGTCTTTACCGTGCAGCAACACGGTGAACAGGCGCTTACAGGCCCGCGCGCAGTGCGGGCTGGGGGCCTTCAGCGAATGCCCGCGCGCAGGAAGCTCTGCACGAACTGCCGCTGGAACAACAGAAAGGCCAGCAGCAAGGGCGCGCTGGAGAGCAGGGTGGCGGCGTTGATGATGGCCCAGTCGATGCCCTGGTCCGTGCCCGCGAACACCGCCAGCCCCACGGTGAGCGGCCGCGTCTGCACGGAATTCGAGATCACCAGCGGCCAGAGGAAGTTGTTCCAGTGAAAGCTCACCGACACCAGCGCATAGGCGAGGTACACCGGACGCGCCAGCGGCACGTACACCCGCCAGAGCACGCCGAGGGCGCCGCAGCCTTCGATGCGCGCGGCCTCGTCGAGCTCGCGCGGCACCTGCTTGAAGGCCTGGCGCAGCAGGAAGATGCCGAACGCCGAGGCCATGTAGGGCAGCGCCATGCCGCTGAGCGTGTCCACCAGGCCCAGCGCGTGCATGCTGCGGTAGTTTTCCACCAGCACCACGTCGGGCATGACCATGAGCTGCACCAGCACCAGCGCAAACAACAGGTCCCGCCCGGCGAAGTCGAAGCGCGCAAACGCATAGGCGGCCAGGGTGCACAGCACGAGCTGGCCCGCCAGAATGGCCGTGACCAGGGTGGCGGTGTTGAGCGCATAGCGCGCAAACGGCGCGGCCTGCCAGGCGGCGGCGAAGTTCTGCAGCGTCCACGGCGCGAACAGGTCGAAGCGTGCGGAATAGTCGCTCGGGTGAAGCGCCGACCACAGCGCATACGCCAGCGGCAGCACCCAGACCAGGGCCAGCAGCCAGGCCGCCGCCGTGCGCAGCGCGCGGTCGAAGGGGTGTCGTCGATCATCGGCAGGCCCGGTGCGTCGTCATTGGTAGTGAGTGCGGCGCTCCAGCAGCACGAACTGCGCCAGCGCGATCAGCGCCAGCAAGGCCAGCAGCACCAGCGTCAGCGCCGAGGCGTAGCCGCTGTCCCAGAACTTGAAGCCGGTCTCATAGATGTAGAACAACAGCAGCGAGGTGGCGTTGTCCGGGCCGCCGCGCGTCATCACCACGATGTGGTCGATCAACCGGAAGGCGTTGATCACCGCGTTGACCAGCACGAACAGCGTGGTCGGCATCAGCAGCGGAAAGGTCACGCGCCAGAAGAAGGTCCAGCGGCTGCAGCCCTCNAGGGCGGCGGCCTCGCGCAGCTCGGGCGAGAGCTGCTGCAGCGCGGCGAGGTAGAAGATCATGAAGAACCCCGCTTCCTTCCACACCGCCACGGCCATCACCGCGCCCAGCGCCGTCTCGCGCGAGCCCAGCCAGTTGTGCGCCGCGCCACCCCAGAGGCTGCGGATCTGGTCCAGCAAGCCGTAGTCGGGGGTGTAGAAGAACAGCCAGATGTTGGCCACCGCGATCATCGGCAGAATGGTCGGCGTGAAGAAGGCCAGCCGCGCGAGCGCACGGCCGCGCAATCGCCCGTGCACCAGCAGCGCCATCGCCATGGCCAGTGCGATCGACGGCACGATGGTGCCCGCGGCATAGCAGGCGTTGTTCACGAGCGATGTCCAGAACACCGGGTCGTCAAGCAGGGCACGGTACTGGTCCAGGCCGACGAAGCGCGCCTCGCGGCCGGGCTTGGGCGTGCTGTGCAGGCTGTGCCACAGCGTGGCCAGCGCCGGGTAGTGGGTGAAGGCCGCCAGCAGCGCCACGGCGGGCAGCAGCAGCAACCAGGCGACGACGGCGTTCGCACGCGGCATGGCGGCCTTCACGGTGGGGCGAGCGNNCTCAGCGGTACGGGCGCAGGATGCGCTCNNGGCCTCACGCTGCGCGTCCTGCAGGGCTTGCTGCGGCGTCTTGGCGCCGGTGAGCGCGGCCTGCAGGCCGTCGTTGAGGGCCTTGGTCACGCGCTGGTTCTCGTGGGTGGAGAGCTCGGCCACGGCATATTGCAGCTGGTCACGGGCCACGGTGGGCGCGGGAAGNTCGGCCAGGTACTTCTTCATCTCCGGCGTGTCCCAGGCGGCCGGGCTCACGGCCACGTAGCCGGTGGCGATCGCCCATTCGGCGGCGTGCTTGGGCGAGGTCACCCACTGGATGAACTTCATGGCCGCTTCACGCTCGGCCGCCGACGCTTTCTTGAACACGTAGAAGTTGCCGCCGCCGGTGG
The DNA here is from genome assembly GCA_013693755.1 of Burkholderiaceae bacterium. Taxonomy (GTDB): domain Bacteria; phylum Pseudomonadota; class Gammaproteobacteria; order Burkholderiales; family Burkholderiaceae_C; genus Tibeticola. Next base: position 435,877 of record CP059256.1, on the reverse strand, counting down.
GCGTGCCGCGCTGCTTGCCCGCGGGCAGCATGGCCACGCCGAATTCGAACTTGGCGTTGGTGCGGATGTTGGTGAGGTTGCCGGTGGTGGTCCAGATGATGGCGGCCTTGCGCTCGAAGAAGTCCTTCGGCGTGGTGCCCCACTCAACGACGCCGGGCGGATGGATCTGGTGCTTGCGCGAGAGGTCCACCCAGTACTGCAGCGCCTCGACCACCTCGGGCTTGTCGAAATAGGTTTGCGTGCCCGCGGCGTTCATCAGCTCCACGCCGTTTTGCGTGGTGAAGCCCTGGAACAGCCAGTACGGGAAGCCCGACGAAGGCACCTGCACGCCCCAGGTGCTGACCTTGCCGGCGGCGTCACGCTGGGTGAGCTTCTTGCCGTAGTCCACCAGCTCGGCCCAGTTCTGCGGCGGACGGTTGGGGTCCAGGCCGGCCTGCTTGAACAACTCCTTGTTCCAGTACATGACGATGGTGGAGCGCTGGAACGGAATGCCCCAGGTCTTGCCGCCGGTCTGGCTGTTCTTCATGAAGCCGGGGTAGAAGCTGCTCATCCAGGCGCGGTCGGCGGGCGTCTTGACCAGCTCGTCGAACGGCACCACCACGCCTTCGTCGATCAGCGTGTACATGTCGGTGGAGAGCATCACCGCCATGTGCGGGGCGTCGCCGCCCTTGGCGGCGGTCAGCACCTTGGTGATGGTATCCTGGTAGCTGCCGGCGTAGACGGGCTTGATCTTGATGCCGGGGTGTTCCTTTTCGAAGTCGGCGGCCAGCGTGTCGACGATCTTGGTGATCGGGCCGCCGACGGCCACGGGGTAGTACAGACGCAGTTCCTGCGCTAGCGCCGGCATCTGAAAGGCGGCGGCAGCGGCCAGGCCGGTGAGGGCGCGGCCCAGCGTGCGAAGCAAGGGTTTCATGGGGACATCTCCGGGGGTTGAGGGAAATCGGGAGTGAGGCGCTGGCCGCTGGCGGCGTCGAAGTGGTGCTCGGCGGCCGGGCTCCAGCACAGGCCGACGACTTCACCGCGCGCCGGGGTGTGCGCGAGCGCGGCGCGCACGACGAGCCGGGCGCTGCCGCTGCGGTGCGTCGCCTCGCAGACCAGCAGGGTCTCGGCGCCGAGGTATTCGTGGCTGAGCACGCGCGCGGGCCATCCGCTCTCCGGGGCGCACAGGCGGATGTGCTCGGGGCGCACGCCCAGCGTGGGCCCGTCGTCGCGGGGCATGAGGTTCATGGCTGGGGCGCCGATGAAGCCGGCGACGAAGGCCGAGGCCGGGCGCTCGTACAGGTCGCGCGGGCTGCCCTGCTGCTCGATGCGGCCGGCACGCATCAGCACCACCCGGTCGGCCATGGTCATGGCCTCGGCCTGGTCGTGGGTGACGTAGACCATGGTCATGCCCAGGCGCTGCTGCAGTTCGCGGATTTCGCTGCGCATGTGCTGGCGCAGCTGTGCATCGAGGTTGGACAGCGGCTCGTCCATCAGGCACACCGGTGCCTCGGCGACGATGGCGCGGCCCAGGGCCACGCGCTGGCGCTGACCGCCGGAGAGCTCGGCGGGCTTGCGCTGCAGCACCGCTTGCAGGCCCAGCAGTTCGGCGGCGCGCTGCAGCCGCCGCTCGCGCTCGGCGCGCGGCAGCCGGCGCACGCGCAGGCCGAAGACGATGTTCTCCGCGACACTGAGATGGGGAAACAGCGCATAGCTCTGGAACACCATGGCAATGCCGCGGTCGGCCGCCGGGGTGGTGGTGACATCGCAAGCGCCGATGGCGATGCGGCCGCCGTCGGCGGGTTCGAGCCCGGCGATCAGCCGCAGCATGGTGCTCTTGCCGCAGCCCGAGGGGCCCAGCAGCACGACGAACGCTCCCGCTGCCGCGTCGAGGTCGATGCCATCGACCGCTGCATGGTCACCGAAGCGGCGGGTGAGGCCGCGCAGGCTGATGGCGCTCATGCCGCGCCCCCGGCCAGGCGCACGCGGGGTTTGGCGCCCTGCAGCAGATGTTCGTAGGGTGGCGCGGGCGGGGCGTCGGTGACCAGCACGTCCACGTCGGCCAGCGAGCCACCCCGGGCCATGGCGGCGCGGCCGAACTTGCTGGTATCGGCCACGAGCAGCGAGACGCGGCTGTGCCGGCGCATGGTTTCGCGGGCGACGACCTCCTCGACGTGGAAGTCGAGCAGGCTGCCGTCGGCGTCGATGCCGCCGACGCCGAAGACGGCGAAGTCGGTCTTGAACGCGCCGAAGGTGCGCGCTGCGGGTTCGCCGACCACGTCGAGGTCGGCCGGCCGCAGCGTGCCGCCCGCGACGGTGATCTCCACCTCGTTCGCGCCGGCGAGCGCGAGCACCACGCGCAGGCTGTTGGTGACCACGCGCAGCCCGCGGTGGGCGCGCAGGGCCAGCGCCACCTGGTGCGGCGTGGTGCCCAGGCCGATGGCGACCGAGGCGCCGTCCGGGATCATGCGCGCCACCTCGGCAGCGATGCGCTGCTTGGCGTCGATGTGCTGCACCTCGCGCGTGGCCCAGGGCAGGTTCGCATTGGCCGGTGGCACGGTGACGCCGCCGTGCACCCGCCGCAGCAGGCCGAGTGCGCTGAGCCGGTTGACGCCGCGCCGGATGGTCTGCGGCGTCACGTCGAACTCGCTGGCGAGATCCTGGATGGCGGCCACGCCGCGGTCGCGCACCAGTTCGATGATGCGCTGTTCACGTGAACCGGTGCGGGGCTCGACAATGTTCGTCTGAAAAGGCTTCATGTCGGCCGGCAAGCCTAGGCCGCTCATGTGAAATCTGCGTGTCAAACGGCCGCGGCACCATGGCGGGTGTCGCGTCGCAACCGGAGGCCCCGCCCATGACCGTTCCTGCCGTTCTCGTTCAACTCAGTGATTGCCACATCGTGCGTCGCGGGCAAAGGCTCGACGGGCGCATCGACACGCCCGGCTTTCTCGCCCAGGCGGTGCGCGCGGTGCAGGTGCTGCCCACGATGCCCGACGCGGTGCTGGTCAGCGGCGATCTGGTGGACGCCGGCGACGCCCAGGAATACGCCCATCTGCGCGAACTGCTGGCGCCGCTGCCCTGCCCGGTGTGGCTCATGCCGGGCAATCACGACGCGGTGCCGGCGCTCAAGGCCGCGTTCACCGACCACGCCTACCTGCACGCCCCGGACGCGGCGATGGCGCCGTTTGCACAGCATGCGCACACGCTGGGTCGCTGGCGTGTGGTGGCGCTTGACACGGTGGTGCCGGGTGCACCGCATGGCGCACTGTGCGCCAAGCGGCTGCGCTGGCTCGACGAGACGCTGGCGCAGGCGCCCGACACGCCGACGCTGATGGCCATGCACCACCCGCCGTTTCAGACCGGCATCGCGCACATGGACGCCATGGGCTTGCTCGAAGGGGGCGAGGCATTGGCTGAGGTGCTGGGGCGGCATCCGCAGGTGCGGCGTATCGTGTGCGGGCACTTGCACCGCAGCATCGTCGGCATGTTCGCCGGGGTGAGCGCGCTGACCGTGCCCTCGACGGCGCACCAGATCGTCCTCGACTGGCGCGACGACGGCCCCGCCGCCTGGCGTGCCGAACCCNCGGGGTTTGCCGTGCACCTGCTGTACGACGACGGTCGCATCGTGAGCCACGTCGCCGCCAGCGGCGACTGGGGACCGGCGCAACCGTTTTGACGGACGTGGAAAGGGCGAGTGATCGGAGCCGGAATCGAACCCGCGCGCGCAGCGCTTCCCATGCCGCCAGCGAGGCGTGCCAGCTCAAGCGTGAAGTTGGGGAGGAGAGACAGGGGGTGTCCGGGGCCGGAATCGAACCCGCGCGCGCAGCGCGCTTCACATGCCGCCAGCAAGGCGTGCCAGCTCAAGCGTGAAGTTGGGGAGGAGAGACAGGGGTGGTGCCCGGGGCCGGAATCGAACCCGCGCGCGCAGCGCGCTTCACATGCCGCCAGCAAGGCGTGCCGGTTCGCGCGTGAAGTTGGGGAGGAGGAAGGGGGTGGTGCCCGGGGCCGGAATCGAACCGGCACGCCTTGCGGCGGGGATTTTGAGTCCCCTGCGTCTACCAATTTCACCACCCGGGCACGGGTCAGGGAAGACAAAAATTATGGCACAGTGCAGCCATGAACTATCCGACGATCGAAGACGCGATTGGGCGCACGCCGCTGGTGGCTTTGCAGCGCCTCGGTGCCGACGTTTGGCGGCCGCGTGGCACCGTGATTCTGGGCAAGCTCGAGGGCAACAATCCGGCGGGCTCGGTCAGGNACCGGCCGGCGCTGTCGATGATCCGGCGCGCCGAGGAGCGTGGTGAGATCAAGCCGGGCGACACGCTGATCGAGGCGACCAGCGGCAACACCGGCATCGCGCTGGCCATGGCCGCGGCCATTCGCGGCTACCGCATGGTGCTGATCATGCCCGAGGACTTGTCGGTGGAGCGCGCGCAGACCATGAAGGCCTTCGGCGCCGAGCTGATCCTCACGCCCAAGAGCGGCGGCATGGAGTACGCGCGCGACCTGGCCGACAAGATGGTGCGCGAGGGCAAGGGCCGGGTGCTCGACCAGTTCGCCAACGCCGACAACCCGCGCATCCATTTCGAGACCACCGGCCCCGAGATCTGGGAGCAGACGGGCGGGCGCATCACCCATTTCGTCAGCGCCATGGGCACGACCGGCACCATCACCGGGGTGTCGCGCTTCCTCAAGGCGCAGAACCCGGCGGTGCGCATCATCGGGGCGCAGCCCTCGGAAGGCTCGCGCATTCCCGGCATCCGCAAGTGGCCGCAGGAGTATCTGCCCAAGATCTACGACCCCAGCGCCGTGGACGAACTCGTGTACGTGAGCCAGGCCGATGCCGAGGACACCTGCCGGCGTCTGGCGCGCGAGGAGGGCATCTTCGCCGGCATCTCCGCCGCGGGGGCCTGCTGGGTGGCGCAGCGCATCGCCGCGCAGGTGGAGCAGGCGACCATCGTGTTCATCGTCTGCGATCGCGGTGACCGCTACCTCTCCACCGGTGTGTTTCCGGCCTGAACGAGCAGTTTTTAGAATTTTCCCCGTACCCCAGCGCGAAACGGTCATGGTCTGCTATAAAAACAGAACTGACCATCGTCGCTGAACCGCAGGAGCTTCGAGACCATGAACATCGACAAGGAAATCGACACCCGGGGCCTGAACTGTCCGCTGCCGATTCTCAAGGCGAAGAAGGCCTTGTCCGAACTCGTCAGTGGCCAGGTGCTCAAGGTCGTGGCGACCGATGCCGGATCGGTGCGCGACTTCCAGGCCTTCGCCAAGCAAACCGGCAACGAGCTGCTGGAGCAGACCACCGAGGGCGCAGACTTCATCCACATCCTGCGCCGCCGCTGATCGCGGCGCGCGAGGGGCCTGTTCAGCGTCGCCCTAGAGCGCGAGATTGCGCAGGTAGTCGCGAAACGCCCGGCCCACCTGCGGGTGTTGCAGCGCCAGCTCCACCGTGGCCTCCAGAAAGCCGTCCTTGCTGCCGCAGTCGTAGCGCTTGCCCTCGTACGCGAAGGCATACACCGGCTCCAGGGACATCAGCCGCGCGATGGCGTCGGTGAGCTGGATTTCGCCGCCCACGCCGCGCGGCTGGTTGCGGATCTCGCGGAAGATGCCCGGCGTGAGCACATAGCGCCCGGCCACGCCCATGCGTGAAGGCGCGTGCTCGGGCGCGGGCTTCTCCACCAACTGCTCGACGCGGGTGACGCCGTTTTCCACCGGGCGGCCCGCGGCGATGCCATAGCGGCGCACCTGTTCCAGCGGCACGTCCTGCACCGCCAGCAGCGATCCACCCAGCCGCTCGAAGGCGCGCACCATTTGCGTAAGAACGCCCGCGCCGCCTGCCGGGCCGACCATGAGGTCGTCGGCCAGCAGCACGGCAAAGGGCGCGTCGCCCACGAGTTCCTCGGCGCACATCACCGCATGGCCCAGGCCCAGCGAGCGCGGCTGGCGCACGTAGCTGCAGACCATGTCGTCTGGCTGCACCGAGCGCACGAGGGCGAGCAGTTCGTGCTTGCCCGCGGCTTCGAGTTCGCTCTCCAGCTCGTAAGCGGTGTCGAAATGGTCNTCGATGGCGCGCTTGCTGCGCCCGGTGACGAACACCATGTGGCGAATGCCGGCGGCGTAGGCCTCCTCGACGGCGTACTGGATCAGNGGTTTGTCCACCACCGGCAGCATCTCCTTCGGAGCGGCCTTGGTGGCGGGCAGAAACCGGGTGCCGAGACCGGCAACGGGGAAGACGGCGGTGCGGACGGTGTGAGCAGTTGAAGTCGTCATGGCCCGCAAGCATACCCGGCGCTCGTGACCGCCTGGCTGGCGGCCGGGCGCCGATCGAGGCGGGTCAGCCCGTGTTGCGCAAACCCGCCGCGATGCCGTTAATGGAGATGTGAATGCCGCGGCGCATGCGCTCGTCGTCCTGGCCGGCGCGGTAGCGGCGCACCAGCTCCACCTGCAGATGGTGCAGCGGGTCGATGTAGGGNAAGCGATGGCGCATGGAGCGTGCCAGCGCCGCGTTGTTCGCCAGGCGCACGCGCTCGCCGGTGATCTGCGTCAGCGCCTCGACGGTGCGCTGCCATTCGGCTTCGAGCGCGCCGAAGATGCGCCGGCGCAGCCGGGCATCGGGCACCAGCTCGCTGTAGCGCGAGGCCAGCGCCAGGTCGCTCTTGGCCAGCACCATGTCCATGTTCGACAGCAGCGTGCGAAAGAACGGCCACTGCGCGTTCATGCGGCGCAGCAGGGCGAGCGCGCGGCTGCGCTGCGTGGGAGTCGGCCGGTCGAGGAAAGCGGCCACCGCCGAGCCGAAGCCATACCAGCCCGGCAAGGTCAGGCGGCACTGGCCCCAGCTGAAGCCCCAGGGAATGGCGCGCAAGTCCTCGATGCGCTGCGTGGCCTTGCGCGAGGCGGGGCGCGAGCCGATGTTGAGCTCGGCGATCTCGCGGATCGGCGTGGCGTTGAAGAAATACTGCTCGAAGCCCGGCGTCTCGTACACCAGCGCGCGGTAGGCGGCCATGCTGGCCTCGGAGAGCTGCGCGGCCGCGTCGAGGAAGGCCTCGGGCGCGGCCTGCGTGGGCTGCAGCAGCGTGGCTTCGAGCGTGGCGGCCACCAGGGTTTCGAGGTTGCGCCGGCCGATGTCGGGGTTGGCGTATTTGGAGCCAATCACTTCGCCCTGCTCGGTCAGCCGGATCTGCCCGCGCACCGTGCCCGGGGGCTGCGCCAGGATGGCCTGAAAGCTCGGGCCGCCGCCACGGCCGACGGTGCCGCCGCGGCCATGGAACATGCGCAGCCGCACCGGCTGGCCGCGCGCGGCGAACTCGTCGAACAGCGCCACCAGCGCGATTTCGGCGCGGTAGAGCTCCCAGTTGCTGGTGAAGATGCCGCCATCCTTGTTGCTGTCGGAGTAGCCCAGCATCACGTCCTGCTCACCGCCGGAGCGCAGCACCAGATCGGCGATGCCGGGCAGCGCGTAGAAGGCGCGCATGATCGCGGGCGCGTGGCGCAGGTCGGGAATGGTCTCGAACAACGGCACCACGATGAGCCGGTCGCGCGCCTGGGCATCGAGCGTGCCCTGCAGCAGCCCGGCTTCCTTGTGCAGCAGCAGCAGTTCGAGCAGGTCGCTCACCGTCTCGGTGTGGCTGATGATGTCGTGGCGGATGGCGCGCGCGCCGTAGCGCTCGAGCATGCGTCGCGCGGTCTCGAAGATGGCCAGCTCGCCGCGGGTGCGCGCGCTGTAGTCGGCATCGGGTACGCGCAGCGGCCGCGCGTCGTTGAGCATGTGCAGCAGCAGCGCCTGGCGCGCGTCCTCGTCAAGCGCGCGGTAGTCGGCGCAGATGCGCGCCACGGCCAGCAGCTCGGCCACCGTGGCTTCGTGCTGGTCGGAGCTTTGCCGCAGGTCCACCGTGGCCAGATGAAAGCCGAACACCTCCACCGCGCGCATGAGCGCCTGCAGCCGCTGCGGAATCAGCGCCTCGCCGTGGTGCTCGCGCAGCGAGGCTTCGATCACCCGCAGGTCGGCCAGAAAGGACTCCGCGTTGGGGTATGGGTTTTGCGGCGCCACCGCGTGGCGCGCCGCCTCGCCGCCGCTCAAGGCCTTGAGCGTGGCGGCCAGGCGTGCGTACACGCCGGTGAGCGCGCGGCGGTAGGGCTCGTCCGCGCGGTGCGGGTTCTGGTCGGGCGAGCGTTCGGCCAGCGCCTGCATGTCGGCCGACACGGCCACCAGCCGGGTGGACATGGAGAGGTCNGCGCCGAGGTAGTGCACCTCGGTCAGGTAGTGGCGCAGCGCCAGGTCGGACTGGCGCGAGAGCGCATAGGCCAGCGTCTCGGCGCTCACGTTGGGGTTGCCGTCGCGGTCGCCGCCGATCCACTGGCCCATGCGCAGAAAGCTCGCCACCTCCGCGCCGCCGAGGGCGTGCTCCAGGTTGGCGTAGATGCGTGGAATCTCGCGCAGGAAGGTGGTTTCGTAGTAGCTCAGCGCGTTCTCGATCTCGTCGGCCACCGTGAGCTTGGAGAAGCGCAGCAGCCGCGTCTGCCACAGCTGCAGCACCCGCGCGCGCAGCTGCGCCTCGTTGGCGGCGAGCTCGCGCGGCAGCAGTGCGTCGGCCGTGGTGCAGTGCTCGGCGGCGTGGGCGGCGGCGCGCTCGCGGATGGCGTCGCGCTCGGCCAGCAGGCGCGCGATGCCGCGCTCGGCATCGAGGATGCTCTTGCGCTGCACCTCGGTCGGGTGCGCGGTGAGCACGGGNGACACATACGCGTCGGCCAGCGTCCGCGAGATCGCGCTGGCGCCGATGCCCGCCTGGTGCAGCCGCTGCAGCGTGAGTTCGATGCTGCCTTCCTGCGCACGGCCGGCGCGCTCGTGCACGGCGCGGCGTCGGATGTGGTGGCGGTCTCGGCCAGGTTGGCCNAGGTGGCTGAAGTAGGTGAAGGCGCGGATCACACTCACCGCCTGCGCGCTGCCCAGGCCTTTGAGCAGCTTCTTCAGCGCCAGGTTGGCCGCGTGGTCGGTGTCGCGGTGAAACGCCACCGACAGCCGGCGGATCTGCTCGATCAGGTCGAACGCAGCCTCGCCCTCCTGGTCGCGAATCACGTCGCCCAGCAGACGGCCGAGCAGCCGGATGTCTTCGAGCAGGGGGCGCTCGGTGTCAGTGCGGCGGGCGGCTGGGGCGCGGCGGGTGGGCGAGGCGGCGGCGGGAGCGGAGCGGGGCATGGGCAGGCGTCGGAGCAGGAGCCGACGGGCGCATCACCCGCCGGGCGAGGGGAGGGGCGCAGGCTCTGCGGCTGCACCGCGGGCCAAACCGCGGCGCAGCCCTGCAGGCGCGCCGCAGGGCGCATGCTAGCATCATCGACTCCCCGCCCCTTTGACGGAACCCACGCCTTGAACGCTGCCGACCGCCCCCTCGTCATCGCCACCCGCGAAAGCCGCCTGGCCCTCTGGCAGGCCGAACACGTGCGCGCCGTGCTGCAGGCGCGCGGCCACCGCGTTGAGCTGCTGGGCATGACCACGCTGGGCGACCAGATTCTCGACCGCACGCTGAGCAAGGTCGGCGGCAAAGGCTTGTTCGTCAAGGAGCTCGAGGTCGCGCTGGCCGACGGCCGCGCCGATCTGGCGGTGCATTCGCTCAAGGACGTGCCGATGGACCTGCCCGAGGGCTTCGTGCTGGCCTGCGTGATGGAGCGTGAAGACCCGCGCGACGCCTGGGTCTCGGCCACCTGCGCCCACCCCGACGCGCTGCCCNCCGGCGCGGTGGTGGGCACCTCCAGCCTGCGGCGCACGGTGCTGCTGCGCGAGCGCTTCGCGCGGCTGGGCCGCAGCGACGTGCGCATCGAGCCGCTGCGCGGCAACCTCGACACCCGGCTGCGCAAGCTCGACGAGGGCCAGTACGCCGGCATCGTGCTGGCCGCCGCAGGCNTCAAGCGGCTGGGCCTGGGCGAGCGCATCCGCCATGTGTTCGACACCGCCGACATGCTGCCCGCAGCCGGCCAGNGGGCGCTGGGCATCGAGATCCGCAGCGACCGAGCCGATCTGTTGGCCGCGCTGGCCCCGCTGGCGCACCGTGACACCACGCTGGCCACCGCCGCCGAGCGCGCCGTCAGCCGCGCGCTGGGTGGCAGTTGCTCCATGCCGCTGGCGGCGCATGCGCAGGTCGAGGCCGGCGTGCTGCACCTGCGCGCCGCCTGGNGTGAGCCCGAGGGTGACGCGCCGCTGCTGCGTGCTGACGCGGCCGAGGCCGTGGCGGACGAGGCGGCGGCCGCGGCCCTGGCGNCGCGCGTGGCCGCAGCCTTGCGGGCCCAGGGCGCGCACTGAGAAGCGCAGAGGCGGAGAGAGGGCGCCACAGCATGAGCGGCGACGCGCCTCGCGTTCGCGTGCTGGTCACCCGCCCTGCCGACCAGGCGCCCGCCTGGGTGGACGGCTTGAACGCCCGGGGTTTCGCGGCCGAGGCGCTGCCGCTGCTGGCCATCGCCCCCGCCGCGGACCGCGCGGCCGTCGGCGCCACGCGCGAGCGGCTCGGGGCGTTTGCGGCGGTGATGTTCGTCAGTGCGGCGGCCGTCCAACAGTTTTTGAGAAAAATTGCGCAAACCCCAGCGCAAATTGGTCGGGAAGTGCTCTTAAAACAAGAGCATGGGCGACCGGGCCGGGCACCGTGCGTGCGCTGCTTGCCGCGGGCTGGCCGGCCTCGCGCATCGACGCGCCAGCGAGCGATGCTGCGCAGTTCGACTCCGAAGCTCTGTGGGCGCGGGTGCAGCCCACGCTGAGGGCGCGCGCGTGCTCATCGTGCGCGGCGGGGATGCCCAGGGCCGTGCGCAGGGCCGCGACTGGCTGGCCGCGCAACTCGCCGCCGCCGGCGCAGAAGTCGAGACGCTGGTGGCCTACCGGCGCGGCCCGGCCGCGCTCGATGCCGCCGGGCGCGCACGCGCCATGCGCGCGGCGGGTGACGGCAGCGTCTGGCTTTTCAGCAGCTCCGAGGCTATCGCCAGCCTGTTGCAGCAATTGCCCACGCAAGGCTGGCAGGCCGCGCGCGCGGTGTGCACCCACGCCCGCATTGCCGAAGCCGCGCAGCGCGCCGGCTTCGGTGTGGTGCGGGCGTCACGCCCCGAACTCGACGCCGTGGCCGCGTCGATAGAATCGATTCGATGAACGACGCGCCTGCCCCCGCCACCGAAACCGCGCAGCCGGCCGTCGGGGGATCCGGCCACCCGCGGCTGCCGCGGCTCCAACGCTTGCGCCCCCGCCCGCGCGCACCGCGCCGCGCTGGCTGGCCGGGCTGGGCTTGCTCGTTGCGGCGCTCGCCCTCGCGCTTTCGGCCCTGCTGTGGCAGAAGGTCAACGGCATGCAGGAGCAACTGGCCCGCCAGAGCGCCGATGCCGGCTCCGCCGCCATCGAGGCGCGCACCCTGGCGCGCCAGGCCCTCGACCAGACCCGCGACACCAACGCCCGCCAGGCCGTCATGGACGCCAAGCTCGCTGAAGTGGCCCTGCAGCGCGCGCAGGTGGAGGAACTCGTGCAGTCCCTCTCGCGCTCGCGCGACGAGAACATGGTGGTGGACATCGAATCGGCCGTGCGGCTGGCGCTGCAGCAGGCGCAGCTCACCGGCAGCCCCGAGCCGCTGCTCTCGGCGCTCAAGGCCGCGGACCAGCGCCTCGCCCGCGCCGCGCAGCCGCGCCTGGCGTCCGTGCAGCGGGCCATCGCGCGCGACGTGGAGCGCATCCGCAGCGCCAACCTCACCGACACGCCGGCGCTGCTCATCCGCCTGGACGAGNCTGGTGCGCCTGGCCGACGATCTGCCGCTGGCCAACGCCGTGCCCCGCAGCACCGGCGCGCCAGGCGGGCCCGCGCCTGCGCCCGGGCGAACGCCAGCTGGTGGCAGCGCACGCTGGCCACCGTGCTCGGCGAAGTGCGGGGCCTGGTGCGGGTGGCGCGGGTGCAGAACCCCGAGGCGGCCCTTCTGTCGCCGGAGCAAAGCTTCTTCCTGCGCGAGAACCTCAAGCTGCGCCTGCTCAACGCCCGTCTGAGCCTGCTGGCACGGCAACTGCCCGTGGCCCGTGCCGACCTCGACGCCGCCGCGAACATGGTGAAGACGTATTTCGATCCCGCCTCGCGCCGCACCCAGGCCGTCGCCAACCTGTTGCAGCAGGTGCAGGGCCAGCTGCGCGCGGCCGAACTGCCGCGGGTGGACGACACCCTGGCCGCGCTGGCCACCGCCGCCGCCGGAAAGTAAGGGCAGAGCCATGCGCGCGGCACTGTGGCTTCTGGCCTTGTTCGCCACCGCGGTGGCGGTGGCGCTGTTCGCGGGCGACAACCAGGCCACGGTCACGCTGTTCTGGGCGCCCTGGCGCGTGGACCTCTCGCTCAACCTGGTGCTGCTGGTGCTGGCGATGGCCTTCGTCGTGCTGCACCTGGCCTTGCGCGCACTCGCGGCCCTGTTCGAGCTGCCCACGCGGGCGCAGNCCTGGCGTGCGCAGCAGCGCGAGCGCGCGGCCCATGCGGCCCTGGTCGAATCCCTGGCGGCGTTGGTGGCCGGGCGCTTCACGCGCTCGCGCAAGGCGGCTGCCGCCGTGCTCGCCCGGCTCGATGCGCTCGCCGCCGCGCCGGGCGAACTGGCCCATGCCGGTGCGCTGCGCGCGCTGGCCCACCTGGTGGCGGCCCAGAGCGCCCACGCCCTGCAGGACCGCAACGCCCGTGAGGAGCAACTGCAGGCTGCACTCGGCGGCGCGCAGGCGGGCGCGGCCGACGGCCCCGTGGTGCAGGAGCTGCGCGAAGGCGCGCGCCTGCAGGCTGCGCGCTGGTCGCTCGACGAGCGCGACGCCGAGGCCGCCCTCACCTGGCTCGACAGCCTGCCCCAGGGCGCGCAGCGGCGCACGCTGGCGCTGCGCATCCGCCTCAAGGCCTCGCGTCTGGCGCACCGGGTGCCCGAGGCGCTGGACACCGCGCGCCTGCTGGCCAAGCACCGCGCATTCACGCCGCAGGCCGCGCAGACCCTGGTGCGCAGCCTCGTGGCCGATCTGCTCAAGACCGCGCACGACCCCGCGCAATTGCAGCGCCTGTGGGCCGGCCTGCCATCGGCGGAGCAGCGCATGCCCGAAGTCGCCATGGCGGCGGCACGGCGCCTGCTCACGCTCGGCGAGGATGCCGCACGGGCGCGCAGCTGGCTCGAGCCGGTCTGGCAGGACTGGGTGCGCGAACCCTCGGCCCTGCCGGCCGCGCAGGCCGAGCGGCTCACGCTGCTGCTCGAGCGCTGCCTCGTCACCGGCGACGACGAGGCCGATCGCGCGTGGCTGGCCCGCATCGAGGCCGCGCACCAGGCCCATGCGCGCGACGTGCGCCTGCAGCACCTCGCCGGCATGGCCTGCATGAAGCGCCAGCTCTGGGGCAAGGCCGAACTTCTGCTGCGCCAGGCCGTTGCCGCGCCCGATCACGAAGCGCTGTCCCGCTCGGCCTGGCGCGCGCTGGCCGAACTGGCCGAACAGCGCGGCGATGCCGACGCCGCCCTGCACGCCTGGCGGCAGGCCGCGCGGGCCTGAGCTGTCGAAGGCGAGTCCTTGACGTCCGTTCAGGCCGCCAGCAGCCGGTGCACCAGCTCGGCCGTGCTTGCCGCGCCGTACTTGCGCATGAGCTTGGCCCGATAGACCTCCACCGTGCGGTGGCTGATGCCCAGCAGCCGGCCGATCTGCTTGGCGCTCTTGCCGTCCATCACCAGCGCGGCCACCTCGCGCTCGCGCGGCGTCAGCTCGGCGCGCACGGGGCGGCGGGCGGACAAGTCCTCGAAACTCCAGATGCCCGCCTCGTGCGGGCCTGCGGCCGCAGCGCGCGGCCGGTGACATGGCACCAGAAGGTTTCCCCGCGAAGCGGCCGCCCACGCGGCGCATGATGCGGTCGTCCGCATAGGTGCCGCCGCGGCCGAGCAGCGGCGCAATGCGCGCGCCGGTGCGTTCATACTCATCCGCGCTCGGATAGAGCACGCGAAAGCTCTGGCCCACGAGCTCATCGCGCGCGGCGCCGAACATCTCGCACAGCCGCTGGTTGCAGTCCACGATGATGCGCTGGCGCGACAGTGCCAGGCCAATCGGCGCCAGCTCGAACGCCAGGGCATAGTCCACTGCGGCGGCGCCCGCCGGGGGCTGCGGATCGGGGTGGTCATTACGAAGTACTACGTAGTCGGCTACGTAGTATCGTTGCATCTCCCATCCTCAGGAGACCCGTGTGAACAAAATCTACCCCTCCGCGGCCGAGGCCCTCAAGGGCATCGTCGCCGACGGCCAGTTGCTCGCCGTGGGCGGCTTCGGGCTGTGCGGCATTCCCGAGGCGCTGATCGACGCGCTGCGCGACTCGGGCGTGAAGAACCTCAGCGTCATCTCCAACAACGCCGGCGTGGACGGCTTCGGTCTGGGCAAGCTGCTCGAGACGCGGCAGATCAGGAAAATGATCTCGAGCTACGTGGGCGAGAACAAAGAGTTCGAGCGCCAGTACCTCGCCGGCGAACTCGAGCTCGAGTTCACCNCCNAGGGCACGCTGGCCGAAAAGCTGCGCGCTGGCGGTGCGGGCATTCCGGCCTTCTACACCAAGACCGGCGTGGGCACCATCGTCGCCGAGGGCAAGGAAACGCGCGTATTCGACGGTCACACCTATGTGATGGAGCGCTCGCTGGTGCCCGACGTGGCGCTGGGCAAGGCATGGAAGGCCGACAAGAGCGGCAACCTCATCTTCCGCCGCACGGCGCGCAACTTCAACCCGGCGGTCATCATGGCCGGTCGCATCAGCGTGGTGGAGGTCGAGGAGATCGTCGAGACTGGCAGCTTCGACCCCGACGCCGTGCACCTGCCCGGTATCTATGTGCACCGCCTGGTGCTCAATGCCACGCCCGAAAAGCGCATCGAGAAGCGCACCACCAAGCAANAACCCGAAGGGAGTCTGACCATGGCCTGGACCCACGATGAAATGGCGGCCCGCGCGGCCCGGGAACTGCAGGACGGCTTTTACGTGAACCTGGGCATCGGCCTGCCCACGCTGGTGGCCAACTTCGTCGACCCGTCGATCGAAGTCTGGCTGCAGAGCGAGAACGGAATGCTCGGCATCGGCCCCTTCCCCGACGAGAGCGAAGTCGACCCCGACCTCATCAACGCCGGCAAGCAGACCGTCACCACGCTGCCCGGGTCGAGCATCTTCGGCAGCCACGACAGCTTCGCGATGATCCGCGGCGGCAAGATCAACCTGTCCATCCTCGGGGCCATGCAGGTCAGCGAAAAGGGCGACCTGGCCAACTGGATGATCCCGGGCAAGATGGTCAAGGGCATGGGCGGCG
The DNA here is from genome assembly GCA_013693755.1 of Burkholderiaceae bacterium. Lineage (GTDB taxonomy): Bacteria > Pseudomonadota > Gammaproteobacteria > Burkholderiales > Burkholderiaceae_C > Tibeticola. The sequence goes on along the minus strand of CP059256.1, from coordinate 420,605 downwards.
CGATGGATCTGGTCGCGGGCGTCAAGAGCGTGGTCGTGCTCATGGAGCATGTCGCGAAGAAGAAGGACGGCAGCTGGGAGCACAAGATCCTGCCGCAATGCACGCTGCCGCTGACCGGCGTTGGCGTGGTCGACCGCATCATCACCGACCTCGCCGTCATGGACGTCACGCCCCACGGCCTCAAGGTGGCCGAGATCGCCNCCGGCGTCAGCCACGAGGAGCTGCAGGCCAAGACGGGCGTCGCCCTGATCTGATCGGAGCCGAGCCGCCTTAGGCTGGCGCGCGCTGGGCGCTTTGGCACACGCGGGCGCTTCGCGGCACATGGGCGCACATCGCGTCGTCAGCGTTTCTCCCAGCAGGAAACCTCGCGCGATGTTGTTTTTTGGAGCGCTCGCTCCAGAGCGCGCGGCCACATGCGCCGGATTGACCTGGGTCATGCGCTACGCTTGGCGCGGCCTGTTAATCTTTGTTAACAAAACATCGGTTTCAGGGAGTCATGCGGCCGGGCTGGTTGTCCGGCATGGCCGTGGTGAAGATTCAGGAGAGTTCATGCGTCTTGGTTCCGCTTCCGCCCCTGGGCTCGATGGTGCCGGCTCGGCTGGGCTGGCCCTGGCGGCGTCCTTGCCGCAACTGCTCGAGCAGTGCGATGCGCTGCGCCGGCGGCCGCTGCTGAGCTTGCGCGAAGCCATCCGCTCGCTCGGCCTGCTCAGCGACGCGCAGCTCGACGCCCTCGAGCGAGAAGACCCCGCGCTCTTGCGCTCGCGCTCGAGCGAGCTGGTCACCACCCGCGTAATGTTCACTCAGGAAGACCTCGACCACGCGCTGGCGCGGGTCGCTGGCGTGCCGGAGGTGGACGTGGTGCGTTTCGACGTGCCGGCCGAGGCCTTCCGCGTGCTGCCCGTGCGTGAAGCCTTGCAGTACGGCGTGGTGCCGCTGGGCGAGGCGCAGGATCAGTTCTTCGTGGCCACGAGCGCGCCCACCGACGAAGACCTGCGGCGCAAGATCGCCTACCGCACCGGGCGCAACATCACGCTGGTGTGGGCCGCGGCCGACGCCATTGCCACCCGGCTCGAACTGCAGTCCGGCGCCTTCGTCTCCAAGCCCACGGTGCTGGCCCAGCAGGCCGCGCCGCTCGACATGGGCGCGGGCAAGGGCGCGGCCAGCGACAAGCTCGCCAGGCTCAACGAGGTGGAGATGCTCGTCTCCAAGGCGCTGGTGGAGCTCTCGGCCTCAACGGAACAGGAGCAGGAGCAGGCCGCCAACGCCAGTGCCGGCATGGTGCAGCTGTGCTACCGCATGATCGGTGACGCCCTGCAGCAAGGCGCCTCGGACATCCACATCGAGACCAACCCCGGCGACCAGACCACGCTCATCCGCTTCCGCCGCGACGGCGACCTGGAGCCCTACCTGCAACTGCCGCNNCTGCGCGGGCCGCTGGTGTCTCGCATCAAGATCATGGCGCGGCTCGACATTGCCGAGCACCGCCGGCCGCAGGACGGCAAGATCGACTTCGCCGAATACGGTGGCCCCAAGCTCGAACTGCGCGTGGCCATCATGCCCACGCACGACGGCCTCGAGGACGTGGTGCTGCGCCTGCTGGCCACCTCCAAGCCCATTCCGCTCTCGCGCCTGGGGCTGCAGCCGCGCGACGAGGACACCTTCCACCGCATGATCGCCCACTCCTTCGGGCTGATTCTGGCGGCCGGGCCCACCGGCTCGGGCAAGACCACGACGCTGCACTCCATGCTGGCCGAGGTCAACACCGGCGAGCGCAAGATCTGGACCGCCGAAGACCCGATCGAAATCACCCAGCCCGGCTTGCGCCAGGTGCAGGTCAACCCCAAGATCGGGCTCACCTTCGCCTCGGCCATGCGCGGCTTTCTGCGCGCGGACCCCGACATCATCATGATCGGCGAGATCCGCGACGCGGAGACGGCGAAGATCGCCATCGAAGCCTCGCTCACCGGCCACCTGGTGCTCTCCACGCTGCACACCAACAGCGCCTCCGAGAGCGTGGTGCGGCTGATCGACCTCGGCATGGATGCACTGAACTTCGCCGATGCGCTGGTCGGCATCATCGCGCAGCGCCTGGTGCGTGCGCTGTGCACGCACTGCGCGCAGCCGCACCGGCTCAAGCCCGAGCAGTTCGACCAACTCGTCCTCGAGTACATCGCCGGCTCGGAGCTTTCAGTCGGCGACGGACGGCGCCGCCTGCTCGAGGCCGCGNGGTGTCGACACCCCGAGGCGATCGTGGTGCGCACGCCGCTGGGCTGCGAGCATTGCAGCGGCAAGGGCTACAAAGGCCGCATGGGGATTTACGAAATTCTCGAGAGCAACGCCGAACTGCGCCAGCTCATCCAGCAGCGCGCGCGGCCGACCGAGATCTTCAACGCCGCCGTCAAGGCCGGCATGCACAGCCTGCGCCACGACGCGCTGGAGAAATTCGTGCAGGGCCGCATCGACCTGCGGCAGGCACGCGCGGCTTACTTCTGACCTGCGGCCGCAGCCGCGCCCGGCCCGGCGCTGCCGCTCCAGCCCCAACGCTCCATGGCGCGGCGGTCGCGGGCGGCCTCGGCGTCGATGTTGTTCTGGGGCAACTGGCGCAGGCAGTCTTCCATTTCCTGCGCGGTCATGGCGGGTTCAGGTTCCGGCGGCGGCTGGCGCATCTGCGGCGACTTGCCGTCCCAGACGAAGGGGTTGCGGAAGGCTGGCGGCTGGGGCAGGCAGTCGTGGTCGTAGGTGGGCGGGTCGTCGTGCGCGAAGGGGCTGAAGGAGATCGTGCGCTCGAACACCAGCGGCTTGCCCGTGGGCGTGGGTGGCAGCGGTGGCAGGGCAGCGATGGCTTTGCGTGCGCGCTGTTCCACCGCCGGCGAGGTGGTCCACAGGGTGTCGACGCGGGTCAGGCGGCCGTCGGGCGCGATCTCGATGCGAAAACGCACCACGCCTTGCTCAGGCCCCTCGACGGCGGTGCCCATCATGCTGCGCACCTGCTGGCCCCAGTTGTGGCGGTAGCCCCGNTTGTTGCGCAAGGTGTATTTCGCGGCGAAGGCCCATTCCTCGGCTGTGGGCGGCGGTGGCGCGGCCTGCGAGGCCGGCGGATGCGGCGCCACCGCAACGGCGCTCTGCAGCGGCGTGGGCGGTGGCTCGGGCGGTTTGGCCTGCGGCCTGGGGCGCGGCGGCTTCGGAGGCGGCGGGGGTGGAGGCGCGGCGTCTTCGGGCGGCGGCAGACTGAGCTGGATGACCAGCCGGTCGGGCTGCGGCGGCTTGCGGCGGCCGAAATCGTGCAGCGCGCCGTGCATGGCCAGCAGCAGCACCGCATGCAGGCTCAGCGCCAGCAAGGCGGCAAGGGTGCGAAGAAACGGGGTGCTCGGCATGAAAACCGGCCGCGCGGGCCGGTTCAGAAGCTTGGAGCGGGTGAAGGGAATCGAACCCTCGTATGAAGCTTGGGAAGCTGCCGTTCTACCATTGAACTACACCCGCGAAGCCACGGATTTTACTTCAGGACGTCGCCCAGGCAGAGGTACTTGATCTCCACATAGTCGTCGATGCCGTGGTGCGAGCCCTCGCGGCCCAGGCCCGACTGCTTCACGCCGCCGAAGGGCACGTGCTCGGTGGCGAGGATGCCGACGTTGATGCCCACCATGCCGTATTCGAGCGCCTCGGCCACGCGGAAGATGCGGCCCACGTCGCGGCTGTAGAAATAGCTGGCCAGGCCGTATTCGGTGGCGTTGGCCGCGGCGATGGCCTCGGCCTCGGTGTGGAAGCGGAACACCGGCGCGAACGGGCCGAAAGTTTCCTCGCGGGCGCAGAGCATGTCGGCGCGCGCGTCGGCCACCACGGTGGGCTCGAAGAACTGGCCCGAGAGGCGCTTGCCCCCGACCAGCACGCGGGCGCCCTTGGCGACGGCGTCCTCCACGTGGCGCTGCACTTTCTCCAGCGCCGCGGGCTCGATCAGCGGGCCCTGGTTCACGCCTTCCTCGAAGCCGTTGCCCACCTTGGCGGTGGCGACCTTGGCGGCGAATTTCTCCACGAAGGCGTCGTAGACCGCGTCCTGCACATAGATGCGGTTGGAGCAGACGCAGGTCTGGCCGGCGTTGCGGTATTTGCTGGCAAACGCCCCNTCGACGGCGGAGTCGATGTCGGCGTCGTCGAACACGATGAAGGGCGCGTTGCCGCCAAGCTCGAGCGAGAGCTTCTTCACCGTGGGCGCGCTCTGCGCCATCAAGATGCGCCCGACCTCGGTGCTGCCGGTGAACGAGAGGTGGCGCACCACCGGGCTGGCGCAAAGCGCCTTGCCGATGGCCACCGAATTGTCGGCATCCGCCGTGAGGACGTTGAGCACCCCGGCGGGCAGGCCCGCGCGCAGCGCCAGTTCGGCCGCGGCCAGCGCGGTGAGCGGGGTCTGCTCGGCCGGCTTGATGACCACCGGGCAGCCCGCGGCCAGCGCGGGCGCGACCTTGCGGGTGATCATCGCCAGCGGGAAGTTCCACGGCGTAATGGCCGCGCACACCCCGATGGGCTGGCGCAGCACCAGCAGGCGGCGGTTGTTGTCGAACTGGGGTAGGGTTTCGCCGTTGATGCGTTTGGCCTCCTCGGCGAACCACTCGATGAAGCTCGCGCCGTAGGCGACTTCGCCGCGCGACTCGGCCAGCGGCTTGCCGTTTTCGGCGGTCATGAGGCGGGCGAGGTCGTCCTGGTGGGCCATGAGGAGGTCGAACCAGCGGCGCAGGATGATGCTGCGCTCNCTGGTTGTTTTGTTCCGCCATGCAGGCCAGGCCGTGTCGGCGGCGGCGATGGCGACCTGCGCTTGGTCGGCGCCGAGGTTGGCGACTTCGGCCAGCGTCTGGCCGGTGGCGGGGTCGGTGACGGCGAAGCGGCGCTCGGACGACACCCAGCGGCCGTCGATCAGGCCGTCGGTCTTGAGCAGGCTGGCGTCGCGCAGCAGGGAAAGCGGGTTGGCAGCGGAGGTCATGGTTGGGAGAGGTTCGGGGCGATGCAAAGCAATCATGCTAGCGCGGCGGCTGCGCGGGTGTCTGTCGCCTGGGTCCATCGGGGCGTGCCGGCGCCGTGAAACAGGGCAAAACCTATAATTTGGAGCTTTGCCCGCAAGCGCGCGGGCCGCGGGCGGCATGCATGACGCCTGGCGCCGCGCGGCCTGTGGGCCCCTCGTTTGCCTCATTCCCAACCAGCCGCGCCGCACCATGAGCCAGCCGCCGATTTCCGTTGCCGACATCCGCAAGTCCTTCCTGGACTTCTTCGCGTCCAAGGGGCACACCGTGGTGGCGTCGAGTCCGCTCGTACCGGGCAACGACCCCACGCTGATGTTCACCAACTCGGGCATGGTGCAGTTCAAGGATGTGTTCCTGGGCACGGACAAGCGCNCCTATGTGCGCGCGGCGTCCGTCCAGNCTNGCCTGCGCGCCGGCGGCAAGCACAACGACCTGGAGAACGTGGGCTACACCGCCCGCCACCACACCTTCTTCGAGATGCTGGGCAACTGGTCCNTTGGCGACTACTTCAAGCGCGAGAGCATCAAGTGGGGCTGGGAACTGCTGACCGAGGTCTACAAGCTGCCGCCCGAGCGCCTGCTGGCCACCGTCTACGCGGAAGACGACGAGGCCTATGACATCTGGACGAAGGAGATCGGCCTGCCGCCCGAGCGCGTGATCCGCATCGGCGACAACAAGGGCGGCCGCTACAAGAGCGACAACTTCTGGATGATGGCCGACACCGGGCCGTGTGGCCCGTGCAGCGAGATCTTCTACGACCACGGCCCCGAGATCCCTGGCGGCCCGCCCGGCAGCCCGGACGAAGACGGCGACCGCTTCATCGAGATCTGGAACCACGTGTTCATGCAGTTCGACATGAAGGAAGACGGCTCCGTGGTGCCGCTGCCCGCGCCCTGCGTGGACACCGGCATGGGCCTGGAGCGGCTGGCGGCCATCCTGCAGGGCGTGCACAGCAACTACGAGATCGACCTGTTCGACACGCTCATCCGGGCCGCTGCGCGCGAGACCGGCTGCACCGACCTGCACAGCCCCTCGCTGCGGGTGATCGCCGACCACCTGCGCGCCACCGCCTTCCTGGTCGGCGACGGCGTGATTCCCTCCAACGAGGGCCGCGGCTATGTGCAGCGCCGCATCATCCGCCGGGCGATTCGCCACGGCTACAAGCTCGGCCAGAAGACGCCTTTCTTCCACAAGCTGGTGCCCGATCTGGTGCGCCTGATGGGTGACGCCTACCCGAACCTGGCCGCGCAGGCCGATCGCGTGGCCGAAGTGCTGCGCGTGGAGGAGGAGCGTNTTTATGAGACGCTGGCGCACGGCATGGAGATTCTCGACGGCGCCCTGGCCGGCGGCGAAAGACGCNTCAGCGGCGACGTGGCCTTCAAGCTGCACGACACCTACGGCTTCCCGCTGNACCTGACCAACGACGTCTGCCGCGAGCGCGGCGTGACGGTGGACGAGGCGGGCTTCCACACCGCCATGGAGCGCCAGAAGACGCAGGCGCGCGCCGCTGGCAAGTTCAAGATGGACCGTGCGCTGGAGTACCACGGCGCGGGCAACAGCTTCGTCGGCTACGACGCGCTGGAGGCCAAGGCCAGGGTGGTGGCCCTCTACCACGAGGGTACGCCGGTGGCCGAACTCAAGGCCGGGCAGAGCGGCGTGGTCGTGCTCGACACCACGCCCTTCTACGCCGAGAGCGGCGGCCAGGTGGGCGACCAGGGGCGGCTGGACACCGACTCGGCCTGGTTCCGCGTGGACGACACGCAGAAGATCAAGGCCGACGTGTTCGGCCATCACGGCGCGCTGGTGCAGGGCGTGATCGCCGTGGGCGACCACGTCAAGGCCAGCGTGGACCACGCGCTGCGCGCGGCCACCATGCGCAACCACTCGGTCACCCACCTGATGCACAAGGCCTTGCGCGAGGTGCTGGGCGGCCATGTGCAGCAGAAGGGCTCGCTGGTCAATGCCGAGCGCACGCGCTTTGACTTCGCGCACAACGCGCCGGTCACGGCCGAGGAGATCCGCCAGATCGAGGCCATCGTCAACGCCGAGATCCTGGCCAACGCGGCCACGCAGGCGCGCATCATGGACATCGAGTCGGCGCAGAAGAGCGGCGCGGTGATGCTGTTCGGCGAGAAATACGGCGACGTGGTGCGCGTGCTCGACATCGGCAGCAGCCGCGAGCTGTGCGGCGGCACCCATGTGCAGCGCACCGGCGACATCGGGCTGTTCAAGATCGTCTCGGAAAGCGGCGTGGCCGCCGGCGTGCGCCGCATCGAGGCCGTCACCGGCGCCAACGCGCTGGCCTACCTGCAGTCGCTGGAAAGCACCGTGGCGCAGGCCGCTGGCGCGCTCAAGGCGCCGGTGGCCGAGCTGACTGCGCGCATCGGCCAGACGCTCGAGCAGGTGCGCGCCCTGGAGAAGGAAGTGGCCGCGCTCAAGGGCAAGCTCGCCTCCAGCCAGGGCGATGAGCTGGTGGGTCAGGCGGTGGACGTCAAGGGCATCAAGGTGCTGGCCGCCACGCTGGCCGGGGCCGACGCCAAGACCCTGCGCGAGACGCTGGACAAGCTCAAGGACAAGCTCAAGACGGCTGCCATCGTGCTGGCCGCGGTGGACGGCGGCAAGGTGCAACTGGCCGCCGGCGTGACGGCCGACAGCACGGGCAAGGTCAAGGCCGGCGAGCTGGTGAACTTCGTCGCCAGCCAGGTGGGCGGCAAGGGCGGCGGCAAGCCCGACATGGCCATGGCCGGCGGCACCGATGCCTCGGGCCTGCCGCAGGCGCTGGCTTCGGTGAAGGGCTGGGTGGCCGAGCGGGTCTGACCGCCTGCGGGCGAGTGCCGGGCGCGTGAGGGCCTGGCCCGCGCCTGCCCTGGGATTGGCGCCCGCTCGCGCGGTGGTGCGCAGGCGGGCACGCGCGTCGCTCCCCGGCTGCCGCCTGTCAGTGTGCTCATTTTTCAGGAGCAAGACATGACCGTTTCGCGCTGGGGTTCCAAGGGATTTTTCTTGAGACGGCTCGCCGCGGGCGTTCTGGCGGCCTGTGTGGCCTGGGCGGCGGCCGCGCAGGCGCCTGCGGAGNCCCTGGCTGTGCAGCCGGTGCAGGTGCCGAGCCTGGATGCGCCGCAGGGCGCGCCGATTCGCCTCGCCGGCTGGTGGTACCCGGCGGCCGTGTCGGGGCCGGCGCCGGCGGTGGTGCTGCTGCACGGCTGCGGCGGCATGCTCGATGCCCACGGCGAGCCCAATGCCCGCACCCGCGAATACGCCGCGCTGCTGCATGCGCAGGGCTGGCATGTGCTGGCGCTCGATTCGCTGGGTGCGCGCGGCGAGCGCGAGCTGTGCACGCAAAGAATCGGCACCCGCGCCATCACCATGACGCAACGCCGCCGCGACGCCCTGGGCGCGCTGCAGTGGCTGGCTGCGCGCCCCGAGGTCGATGCCGCGCGGCTGGCGTTGCTGGGCTGGTCGAATGGCGGCAGCACGGTTCTCGCGGCCAACAACCTCAACGATGCCGAGGTGGCCGCCGCGCCGGTGCGTGCGCGCACGGCGGTGGCCTACTACCCCGGTTGCGAGGCCGAACAGCGCCGCGGCTACCGGGCCGCCAGCCCCACGCTGCTGCTGCTCGGCCTGGCCGACGACTGGGTGCCGGCCGCGCCCTGCCTCGCGCTGGCGCACGCCGCGCAGGGCCAGACGGTGGACGTTCAGCCCGCCGTCACCGCGCTGGGTTTCGAGGGCGCCTACCACGGCTTCGACGGCCACACCNCCGTGCGCCTGCGCCGCGACGTGCCCAACGGCACCCACCCCGGGCAGGGCGTGCACCAGGGCGCCAACCCCGAGGCCCGCGAGCGCGCCCAGGTGGCGATGCTGGCGGCGTTGCGGCAGGGCTTGGCCGGGCGGTGAAGAGGACTTCGTGTCGATCGAGTCGCGCCGCTGCGGAGCCTTGAGGGGTTGCGCCCGGTGATGGAAGGTGCTCCCGCCCGCCCCATTTCGAGCGGGCCTGTGCCTTGAATCTCAGCCCTGCCCGCACCCCTTTGGAATCCCGCAGCCGGATGTGCGAACATGCGGCCATGCCGATCGTCGATGTCCGAGTTGTCGTTGCCGAGAACGCGCCCTTATCCGAAAGGATTGCCCAGCACCTGGCGGATGCCTTCGCGCATGAACTCGATGCCCCGGTGGGCCACGTGTGGGTGCGTGTGGAAGAGATCGCGCAACGGCACTATGCGGAGAGCGGCGTGTCGCTCTCGTCAGCGGAGCTTCCGGTGTTCGTCACCGTGCTGCACTTCGATGGGCTGGCAGACGACACGAGGGCGGTGCAGGCTCGCAGGCTCGCGACGGCCACCAGCGATGTGCTCGGGCGGTCTGTCGAGCGCGTGCACATCGAGTACGCAGAGCCGGCGCGGGGGCGCGTCGCGTTTGGTGGTCGCCTGGCGACATAGTGGGTTTCGAGTGGCCGTCGCGGCCGGCCCCGCTGGCCGCTTGCCCGGCGCATCCGCAGCTCAAAGGCTCGCCAGACGCAAGCCGCTCTCGAACCTGCGCGCCTGCCCCGTCACCGGGTCGATGAAAGCCAGGGCGCGGGCGAGGAGTTGCAGGGGTTCGCGGAAGTCCTCGGGCTCATTCGGCCCGCGGCGCACGGTGGGGTAGAACTGGTCGCCGACGATGGGCAGGCCCAGGGCGTTCATGTGCACGCGCAGCTGGTGGCGCTGGCCGGTGGTGGGCTCGAGCCGGTAGCGGGCGCGCGCGCCGTGCTGCTCGACCAGGTGGATGCGGGTCTCGGCGTTTGGCGAGCGGCCCTCGTGCGCAGCGGCCTCGCGCATGCGGTAGAAGGCGGCCTCGTCCTCGCGCAGGTGGCTGCGGCGGGTGAGCGGCCAGGCGATGGCTTCGCGCGGCGCGGGGGCGATGGCTTCGTAGGTCTTGTGGATGCGCCGCTCGCGGAACAGCCGCTGGTAGGCGTCGCGCTCGGCGGCGCGCACGCTGAAGACGACGAGGCCGGCGGTTTCGCGGTCGATGCGGTGCAGGGGNCTGAGCTCGGGCAGGTCGAGCGCGGCGCGCAGGCGCACCAGCAGCGTCTCGCGCACATAGCGCCCGCCGGGCGTGACCGGCAGGAAGTGCGGCTTGTCGGCCACCACCAGGTGCGCGTCGCGGAACACCACGGCCTCTCGAAAGGGCACGGGCGTTTCCTCGGGCAGGCTGCGCCAGTAGTGGATGCGCTGGCCGCTGTGGCAGGGCGTATCTGGTGCAAGCGCTCGGCCGGCCTCGTCCACCACGTCGCCGGCGGCCATGCGCGCGGCCCATTCGGCGCGGCTCAGCCGCGGCAGGCGCTCAGCGAGCAGGTCGAGCACGGTGCGCCAGGGCAGGTGGCGCATCTGCGGCAAGGCCAGGCAACTCGGCGCCACGCCGTCGCGCAGGGGCAGGGCGGCGGGGCGGCTCGGCCGGGTCATGGGGCGGGGCGTGTCAGCGCACGACGCGGCCGTCGGGCCGGATGGTCACGAGGTCGATGCTGCGCACCGCATCGCGCAGGCCGGCACGCAGGTTGATGCGAAAGCCGCCGACGTCGTAGTCGGTCATGCCGGCCAGGGTGGCCTGGAGCCGGGCGCGGTCGAAGCCCTTGCCGACGCGGCGCACGCCCTCGGCCAGCGTTTTCGCGGCAATGAAACCTTCGAGGCTCTCGTAGCTCGGGCTCTGGTCGGAGTTGTCCAGCGCGGCGAGGTACTCCTTGACGATGGGCGTGGCCGAACTGCGGGGTGAGGGCACCACCTGCGACACCACCACGCCGCCGATGTCCGGGCCCAGCGCGGTGAACAGCGGATCGAGCCCGACCACCGAGAAACACATGAACGTGCCGCGGAAGCCGGCCGCGCGCATCTTGCGGATGACGGCGGCCGAGGCGTTGAACAGCGAGACCAGCACCACCGCCTGCGGCTGCGCCTTCATCAGCGCGGCCACGGCGGCATCCACCTGGGGGCTGTTGACCGGCACCGTCTGCACCGCCACGGCGGCGGGCTGCTTGAGTTCGTCCAGCGCCTGGGCCACCGCGGCCTGGCCGGCACGGCCCATGGCGTCGGCCTCGCCCACGACGGCGATGCGCGTCTGCCCCAGCGTGACGGCATGGCGCACGATCTTGAAGGCCTCGTCGGACAGGCTTGGGCGCACGTGGAACACCTCGGGGTGCTTGGCGTCGCGCAGTTCGTCGCTGGCGGCGAACGGGGCGAACAGCAGCGTGCCTTCGGCCTTGGCCACGCGCGCGGCCGCGTCCGACGAGCCGGTGCCGACGAAGCCGAACAGCAGATCCGCGCCCTCGGCGAGCAGCTTGCGCGCGTTGGCCTCGGCGCGGGCGGGGTCGTAGCCGTCGTCGAGCTGGCGCAACTCGAAGCTGAAGCCCGGCGAGGGCTTGCGGGCGTTGAAGGCATCGACGCCGAGCTTGGCGCCCGCCGCGAAGGCCAGGCCCACCTCGGCGGCGGCGCCCGTCAGAGGCACCGACTGGCCGAGCACGATGCGCCGCGGGCTGGCCGCGTTCGGTTGCGCCCACAGGCCGGGGCTGGCGCCCGCAAGGGCCAGGGACAGGGTGTGCACGCCGAAGCGGCGGCGGGTGGGGTACGGCATGGTCTTCCTCGGGTTGAACCCAAATCCGGCAGTTGACCGCTCGTCTTTGCTTACAGGTCCTTGTCTTGAAAGGATTTTCTGTAGTGCCTGACGTTCACCTCTCGGGTGAGTGCGCTGCATGGCCGATCGAGCCGCCCTCGGGCGCGCAGGCGGCGTTGCCAATCCTCGCAATGGCACAGGCCATTGCTGCGGTTTGCGCCTTGCCTGCCCACCCGACGACGGCCCGCTCGACCATGCCCAACTGCCGGATTTAGGTTGAATCTCGCCGCGTCAGGCGCGGCGTGGTTGCAACGATAGTGCAGCCGGCTGCGCGTGCGTGCGCCGGGTTCTTGCCGATCTGCGATGAAGCCATGCGTTCCGTGCATGAGCGGCCGCTGTGAGGAGGCGCCGCGATGGGAGGCGTGGGCGGGCTCAGGCGCGGCGCTGAAACACCAGGTCCCACACCCCATGGCCCAGGCGCAGGCCGCGGCGCTCGAACTTGGTCTCGGGCCGGTAGGTGGGGCGCTCGGCGTAGCCACTGGCGGTGTTGCGCAGCAGCGGCTCGGCGCCGAGCACCTCGAGCATCTGTTCGGCATAAGGCTGCCAGTCGGTGGCGCAGTGCAGATAGCCGCCGGGGGCGAGCACGCGCGCGAGCTTGGCCACCAGCGGCGGCTGGATCAGGCGGCGCTTGTGGTGGCGCTTCTTGTGCCAGGGGTCGGGGAAGAAGATGTGGATGCCGGCGAGGCTCTCCGGGCGCAGCATGTGGTCGATGACCTCCACCGCGTCGTGCTGCAGGATGCGGATGTTGCTCAGCCCCATCTCCCCGATGCGCTTGAGCAGCGCGCCCACGCCGGGCTCGTGCACTTCGCAGCAGAGGAAGTCCTCCTGCGGGCGCAGCGCGGCGATGTGGGCGGTGGCGTCGCCCATGCCGAAGCCGATTTCCAGCACCACCGGTGCGCTGCGGCCGAGNGCGGTGGCGACGTCCAGCGGCGCGTGCTGGAACGGCAGCACGAAGCGCGGCCCGAGTTCGGCCAGCGCCTTGGCCTGGCCGGTGGTGGTGCGGCCGGCGCGGGTGACGAAGCTGCGCACGCGCTGCGGGTGCGCCACATGCGCAGGCGCGGCGCCCGATCGGGCGGCGTCGGCCTCGACGGCTTCGGGGCGGGGCGGGGCGGCGGGGGTCATGGGCGTGGGTGAAAAAGGGCGCAATTCTAGGGCAGCGCTGAACAAGTCCCTCGCGCGCCGCGCATCCTGGCGGCGGGCGGTCTGCCTCAAAAGCAAATGCTCGCCATAGCCCCCGCTATGGCTGCGCTCTGCGCCTCGCACCCCATCCCGCGGCCAGGCGCGCGCCATCGCGGGGACTTATTCAGCGTTGCCTTGGGTGGCCGTGCCCGAGGTGGGCTGGCGCGCGGCATCATGCGCCGTCCAGCGCGCCGCCCACTGCGCCGTCCAGTGGGTGAGCGCCTCGGGCACGCCCGCAGCGCCTGGCGCGGGGCCCAGGCCGAGCACGGCGGCGGCGGCGTCCAGCGCGGCCCGCGGGTTGCGGGTGTCGAGCGCGGGCGCGTGGGTNCTGCGNGAGAGCTTCTCGCCCGCGGCGTTGCGCACCAGCGGGGTGTGCAGGTAGCGCGGGGCGGGCACGCCGAGTGCGCGCTGCAGCAGGATCTGTCGCGGCGTGTTGTCGGCCAGGTCCTCGCCGCGCACGACGTGGGTCACGGCCTGCCGCGCATCGTCCACCACCACCGCGAGCTGGTAGGCCCACAGCCCGTCGGCGCGGCGCAGCACGAAGTCGCCCACGGTGGCTTCCACATCCTGCGCGTGCGCGCCGAGGCGACGGTCGCGCCAGTGGACGGTGGCGCCTTCGATGCGCACAGCGTCAGCGGGTGGCAGGGGTTCGGTTGCTCCTGAAAAAGANGCACGAACCGACCAGTTTGCGCTGGGGTATCGGGGTTTNTGCTTCAGAAAGTCGGTTCGCAGCCGCCATGCACGGCCTTCGCGCCCCTGCAGCCCGGCGCGGCAGGTGCCGGGGTAGGGCACCTCGGCGTGGCGCGGCCAGGTGATGCCGCGCGCGGCCCAGGCGGCCTCGATCTCACGGCGCGTGCAGGCGCAGGGGTAGGCCAGGCCGGCTTGGATGAGCGCATCGAGCGCGCGCTGGTAGTGCGCGCCGCGCTGCGACTGCCATTGCGGCGGCGCATCGGGCGTGAGCCCGCAGTTGGCGAGCTGCTGCAGGATCAGGGTGTCCGCGCCGGGCACGCAGCGCGGCGCGTCCACGTCTTCGATGCGCAGCAGCCACTGGCCGCGGTGGGCGCGCGCGTCGAGCCAGCTCGCCAGCGCGGCCACCAGCGAGCCCGCATGCAGCGGCCCGGTGGGCGAAGGGGCAAAGCGGCCGACGTAGCCTGCCATCGGCGTGGGCTTCTGACCAAGTCAAAGCGCGGCCAGCGCCAGGCTCAGGCCCGAGACGAAGGCGTCTTCCACCCGGTGGCCGATGCACCAGTCACCACAGGCGCCCAGGCCGGCCTTGGCGTCCCACCAATGCGGCTGGCCCAGCGGCNNGAGGGTTTGGGCATAACGCCAGCGGTGCACCGCGCTCATGCCGGGCGTGGCGCGAATGCCGGTGATTTCGGCAAACGCGCGCTGCAGCTTGGCTTCCACGCGCGCGGGGTCGTCCTCCAGGTGCTCGTGGGGCCACGCGGCGCTGGCCTGCACCGTCCAGCGCTCGATGGGGTCGCGCCGGGGTTTGGAGGATTCGCGCGCGAGCCAGGCCACGCGGTGGTGCGTGCTGCGCGCGGCGTTCCATTGGGGCCCCAACGTGCCCAGCCCCGGCTGCATGGCCGCGGGGAAGGCGAGCATCAGCGTCCAGCACGGCGCCATGTGCACCCGNTGCAGGGCGCGTGCGGCCTTGGGGGCGAGCGCCGAGGCGTCGAGCAGGGCGGCGGCCTGCGGCGCGGGCAGCGCGAGCAGCACGGCGTCGAAGCCGCCATGCACATGCACCGCGCCGTCAGCGGCCTCGGTGTGGAGCTGCCAGCGTCGCTTGTCGAGCACGTCGCGCTCGATGCGGGTGACGCGGGTGTGGGTGCGCAGCGCGCCATCCCGCGCCAGCGGCTGCGCCCAGGCGCGGGGTAGGGCGTTCATGCCGGGCACCGGCACCCAGTGCGGCTCGCGCGGCGGCAGCGCGGCTTCGGCCACGCGGCCCTGGGGNTCGAGCACGCGCACGGTGTTGGCGCTCCAGGGGCGCACCAGGCCGGGCACGGTCTCGAGCGCGCGGGCGAAGCGTGCATCGCGCACGGTGAAGTACTGCGCGCCGTGGTCGAAGCCGCCCAGCGGCGTCTCGCGCGTGGCCATGCGCCCGCCTGCGCCGGTGCTTTTCTCGAACACGGTGACCTGCTGGCCGCCTTGCCGCAGGGTGCGCGCACAGACCACACCGGCCATGCCGGCGCCAACGATGGCGAAATGACGGGGGCGGCGGGCGTGCGGCTCATGGGGCGGGGCTTTCTCGGGCGGGTGGGGATGGATGGCACTCTACACCCGCGCGCCGGTGGGGTGGCCCGGGGGCGTGTCAGGTTCGGGGTGGCGCAGTCTCGCGCGCACCCATCAGCGCGGCGCGGGTGGGGGCGCCGTCGAGCCGGTCGACCCACCAGCGCAGCGCGGGACCGAGGCCGTTGCGCTCGGGCGCGCGCCAGATGGCGTGCAACACGGTGGCGCGCGCGGGCCTTGCCAGCGTGCAGGCCACCAGCGAGCCGCCGGCGAGGTGCGGGCGCGCCAGCGGCTCGGGCAGAAAGCCCGCGCCCAGGCCACGCAGTTGCGCCTGCAGCTTGGTGGCCATGTCGGGCACGGTGAACACATCCTGCCCGGGCTGCAGGCCCAGGTGCAGCGCGCGGCGGTGCAGGGCGCTGTCGGCCACGGCCACCGCGCGGTGCTCGCGCAGGTCGGCGTCGGTCAGCGGGCGGCGCAGCCGCGCGAGCGGGTGCTGCGGCGCCACTGCGAACACGAACGCCAGCGTGCCCAGCGGCCGGTGCGGCAGGCCCTCGGGCAGGCCGGCTTCGAGCGTGACGCCCAGCGCCAGGTCGGCGCGGCCGCTGGTCAGCGCCTCCAGCGTGCCCGAGGCNGTGGTGTGCAGCAGCCGCAGCCGCGTGGGCGGCTGGCCCGCGAGGAAGGCTTCGCACAGGTCGAGCAGGGTGGCGCGGTCGATCACGCTGTCGGCGGCGATGGTGAGCTGCGCCTCCCAGCCGGTGGCCACGCGGCGCACGCGCTGGGCGACGGCGTCGAGGTCGTCGAGGATTCGCGCGGCCTCCTGCAGCAGTTCGCGCGCAGCGGCCGTGGGCACGGCGCGTCGGCCGCTGCGGTCGAACAGCAGCACGTCGAGCGCGTCTTCGATGCGGCGCACCCGGTAGGTCAGGGCGCTGGGGGCCAGCCCCAGCTCGCGCGCCGCGGCGGCGAAGCTGCCGGTGCGCGCCACCTGCTCGATGAGCGCGAGCGCGTCAGCATTGAGCAGGTGGCGGGCGTCGGGCATTCGGCGGGGTCGATTCATTCAATGGATTTGAATGATGCCATCAAATCAACCCACATGTTTTTGCATGGTGTGCGCCTACATTGGAGGCACCTAACCACGGAGGTGCCCCATGTTGACCGTTCGCCCCGCAGCCCAGCGTGGCCATGCCGAACACGGCTGGCTGACGTCCTGGCACAGCTTCTCGTTTGCCGACTACTACGACCCCGCCCACATGGGCTGGGGCAATCTGCGCGTCATCAACGAAGACTTCATCGCCCCGCGCGCGGGCTTTCCCATGCACGGCCACCGCGACATGGAGATCGTGACCTATCTGCTCAGCGGCCGGCTGGCGCACAAGGACAGCATGGGCCACGCCGAGTCCATCGCGCCGGGCGAGGTGCAGCGCATGAGCGCGGGCCGCGGTGTGATGCACAGCGAGTTCAGCGCTTCTGACGACACGACGCACCTGCTGCAGATCTGGATCCTGCCCAACGAGCGCGCCATCGCGCCCGAGTACGAACAGCGCGCGTTTGCGGACGCCGACAAGCGCGGCCGGCTGCGCGCCATCGCGACCCCGACGNGCGCGGACGGCTCGCTGCGCATCCACGCCGACGCGCGGCTCCATGCCGGCCTGTTCGACGGCGCGGAGGCTGCCACCCTCGCGCTGGACCCCGCCCGCAAGGCCTATGTGCATCTGGTGCGCGGCGCGCTGCGCGTCAACGGCCAGCCGCTGCAGGGCGGCGACGCCGCGCTGCTGCAGGGCGAGCNNCAGCTCCACCTCGACGCCGGGCAGGACGCCGAAGTGCTGGTGTTCGAACTGGCTGCCTGAGTTTTCGCGCCCCATCCCAGCGACCCGTCCCCTTCCACTTTCATTCAACCCAAGGAGTTTTCCATGAGCCAAGCCCGCATCTGCATCGTCTTCCACTCCGGCTACGGCCACACCCTGCGCATGGCGCAAGCCGTGGCCGAAGGGGCCAATGCCGAGCTGGTGCCCATCGACGCCGACGGCAACCTGCCCACGGGCGCCTGGGAGCGCCTGGCCGCGGCCGACGCCATCATCTTCGGCAGCCCCACCTACATGGGCGGCCCGAGCTGGCAGTTCAAGAAATTCGCCGACGCCTCCAGCAAAGCCTGGTTCACCCAGGCGTGGAAGGACAAACTGTTCGCCGGCTTCACCAACAACGCCACCATGAACGGCGACAAGCTCTCCACGCTGCACTACTTCTTCACCCTGGCCATGCAGCACAGCGGCCTGTGGGTGGGCACCGGCATGATGCCGAGCAACGCCAAGTCCGCGCAACGCAACGACATCAACTACGTCGGTTCCTCCTCCGGCGCAATGGCCACCACCCCGTCGGACGCCTCGCCCGCCGAAATGCTGCCGGGTGACCTGGAAACCGCCCGCCAGTTCGGCGCCCGCGTGGCGCAGGCCGCCGCCCGCCTGCAGCGCGGCTGAACTGCGCGAACCCCGCGGCCGTGCGCTGCGGGTTCGTTCACAGCTTCTCAGGTGCTGAGGGGTATCGGGGCGTCAAGGCGGGCGCAAGCGATTCCCTCTCGGCCTGTCAGCCGCCCGATGCCGGGTTTTCGGATAAAACGCCGGAACCCCAGCGTCAACCGGTACGTTGTCGCTATGAAAAAGTGACTTTCTGAGCGCCGCGGCGGGCCGTCCCTACAATGGCCCGCATGTTCGTTCACCTTCGTCTCCACACCGAGTTTTCCGTCGTCGATGGCACCTGCCGCATCGACGAGGTGGTGGCCGCGGCCGCCGCCGATGGCCAGCCTGCGCTGGCCATCACCGACCTCAACAACCTCTTCGGCGCCATCAAGTTCTACAAGGCCGCGCGCGGCAAGGGCGTCAAGCCCGTCATCGGCGCGGAGGTGGTCGTCGAAGGGCCTGGCGCGGCGCCCGAGGCGCTGGGCCGCGTGCTGCTGCTGGTGCAGAACCCGCAGGGCTATCTGCATCTGTGCGAGCTGCTGGCGCGCGCCTGGACGCAGAACGTGCAGCGCACCCAGGCGGTGCTGCGCCTGGCCTGGCTGCGCGAACTGTCCGACGGGCTCATCCTGCTCTCGGGCGCGCAGGCCGGCCCGGTGGGGCAGGCGCTGCTGCAAGGCGACGAAGCGCGCGCCGCCGACGTGGCGCTGCAGCTCGCCGCGGCCTTTCCGCACCGCTTCTATCTGGAACTGCAGCGCGCCGGCCGGCCCGACGACGAGGCGCACGTGGCCGCCGCCGTGCAACTGGCCGCGCGGCTCAGGCTGCCGGTGGTGGCCACGCACCCGGTGCAGTTCCTGCACGCCGACGACTACGAGGCGCATGAAGCGCGCGTGTGCATCGCCGAGGGCGAGATGCTGGCCAACCCGCGCCGCGTGCGCCGCTTCACCACCGAGCAGCACTTCAAGTCCGCCGCGCAGATGCAAGCGCTGTTCGCGGACCTGCCCTCGGCGCTGGCCAACACGGTGGCCATTGCCGAGCGCTGCAACCTCACGCTCACCCTGGGCAAGCCGCGGCTGCCGGACTTCCCCATTCCGCCGGTGGATGGCCGCACGCTCTCGGTGGACGCGTATTTCCGCCACGTGAGCTTCCAGGGGCTCGAGGAACGCCTCGTCCAGCGCTTCNCCGACCCCGCCGAGCGCGAAGCCGAGCGGCCGCGCTATGTGGAGCGGCTGGAGTTCGAGCTGGCCACCATCATCAAGATGGGTTTCCCCGGCTACTTCCTCATCGTGGGCGACTTCATCCAGTGGGCCAAGACGCACGGCTGCCCGGTGGGGCCGGGGCGCGGCTCGGGCGCGGGCTCACTGGTGGCCTATGCGCTCAAGATCACCGACCTCGACCCGCTGCAGTACAAGCTGCTGTTCGAGCGCTTCCTCAACCCGGAGCGGGTCTCCATGCCCGACTTCGACATCGACTTCTGCCAGGCCAACCGCGACCGCGTCATCGACTACGTCAAGGAGAAATACGGCAAGGACGCGGTGAGCCAGATCGCCACCTTCGGCACCATGGCGNCGCGCGCGGCCATCCGCGACGTGGGCCGCGTGCTCGACCTCTCCTACGGCTTCTGCGACGGTCTCTCANAGCTCATTCCCAACAAGCCGGGCATGAGCGTGACGCTGCAGTACCCGCCGGTGCCCAAGAAGGAGGGCGACAAGAACAACTACGCCATCGAGATGGAGCCGGTGCTGGCCGAGCGCATCGAGAAGGAAGAGGACGTGCGCACCCTCATCGAGCTGGCGCAGAAGCTCGAGGGCCTCACCCGCAACGTCGGCATGCACGCCGGCGGCGTGCTCATCGCGCCGGGCCGGCTCACGGATTTCTGCCCGCTCTACCAGCAGCCCGGCAGCGAATCGGCGGTGAGCCAGTACGACAAGGACGACGTCGAGGCCGTGGGCCTGGTGAAGTTCGACTTTCTCGGGCTGGCCACGCTCACCATCCTGGAAATCGCCGCCGAGCTCATCCGCCGCCGCCACCCCGGCCAGGCCGACTTCGCCTTCGAGCGCATTGCGCTCGACGACGCCGCCACCTACCGGCTGTTCCAGGACGGCAAGACCGAAGCGGTGTTCCAGTTCGAAAGCCGCGGCATGCAAGGCATGCTGCGCGACGCCAGACCCTCGCGGCTGGAGGACCTGATCGCGCTCAACGCGCTCTACCGCCCCGGGCCAATGGACNTCATCCCCACCTTCGTCGCGCGCAAGCACGGCCGCGAGCCGGTGCAGTACCCGCACCCGCTGGTCGAGCCGGTGCTGGCCGAGACCTACGGCATCATGGTCTACCAGGAGCAGGTCATGCAGACCGCGCAGATCCTGGGCGGCTACTCGCTCGGCGGCGCCGACATGCTGCGCCGCGCCATGGGCAAGAAAAAGCCCGAGGAGATGGCGCAGCACCGCGAAATCTTCCGCGCCGGCGCGGCCAAGAACGGCATCGACCAGGACAAGGCCGACGAGGTCTTCGACCTGATGGAGAAGTTCGCCGGCTACGGCTTCAACAAGTCGCACGCCGCGGCCTACTCGCTGCTGGCCTACCACACCGCCTGGCTCAAGGTGCACTACACGGCCGAGTTCTTCTGCGCCAACATGACGGTGGAGATGGACGACACCGACAAGCTCAAGGTCTTGCTGGAGGACGCGCAGAAATTCGGCCTGCGCTTCGAGCTGCCGGACGTCAACCTCGGCGCCTACCGCTTCGAGCCCGTCTCCGACACCGTCATCCGCTACGGTCTGGGCGCCGTCAAGGGCACCGGCCAGCAGGCCATCGATGCCATCGTCGCCGCGCGCGAAGGCCGCGGCAGTGGGCCCGCGGGCAGCGAGGCCGGGCCGTTCAAGAGCCTGTTCGACTTCTGCCGCCGCATCGACCGCACGCGGGTGAACAAGCGCACCGTCGAAGCCCTGGTCAAGGCCGGCGCCTTCGACAGCCTGCAGCGCAACCGCGCCGCGCTGCTCGCCAGCATCGACCGCGCCTTCGACTACGCCGCCGCCTGCGAAGCCAACGCCAACCAGGGTGGCCTGTTCGACGCGCTCGACGGCGATGCCCACGGCGCCAGCACCCAGGAGCCCGAACTCGTCGACGCCACGCCGTGGGACGTGCGCGAACAACTCACCGCCGAAAAGACCGCCGTGGGCTTCTACCTCTCGGGCCACCTGTTCGACGCCGTCGAGCGCGAGGTGCGCCGCTTCGTGCGCCGGCGCATCGCCGAGGTGGCCGAGAGCGTCCCGCGCGAGGGGCGCGAAGGCCGCGGCAGCGCCGAGCCGGTGCTGCTCGCGGGCATCGTCAGCGACTTGCGCGTCATCAACGGCCAGCGCGGGCGGCTTGCCTTGTTCAAGCTCGACGACAAGAGCGCCGTCATCGACGCGCGCCTCGACGAAGCCCTGCTCGAAGCGCACCGCAGCGTGCTGCGCGACGACGAACTCATCATCGTCCAGGGCCGCGCCCTGCCCGACCGTTTCTCCGGCGGCGTGATGCTCTCGGTGCAACAGCTCTGGGACCTGCCCGCCGCGCGTTGCCGCTTCGGCAAGTACCTGCGCGTGGCCGTCAACGGCACGGTGCCGCGCGTGCATGAACTGCTGGCCGAGTTCCCGCCACGGCGCGAGGTGCTCGACGACGGCGAGGAACGCCTGCGCGGGCTGCCGCTGCGCCTGCGGGTGGAGCGCCATGTCGGCGCCGACGCGNCTGCCCGCTGGCGACGTCGAGCCCCCGCGAGCGGCCTGCGTGGCGTGCGCTTCGAGCTCGCCCTCAACGACGCCGCGCGCACCTACCCCAGCGACGCCGCGCTTGCCCATTGGTCGNCCCAGGCCGCCGAGGGGCTGGCGGAGGTGGTTTACGAGTGATTTCTGAAGATTTCCCCGAAACTCCAGCGCCAACTGGTGAGGTGTCGCTATCAAAAAAGAGTTATCCAGGGCCGCTCAGGCGCGCCCGCGCACGGGCGCCCGAGCCCGCGCGTGGGGGCGTGGCTGCGTGTGAGCCGGTATACGTGCCCGCTCGCGCGCGTCCGTCGATGCGCCGGCACGGCCGGCGCCGGCGCGGGGCGGCGGGCCCGTCTCAGTCGCGGGGCCGGAAGCTGATGATGAGCGCCGGGGGCACGCGGCCGTCGGTGTCGGCGGGCAGGCGCTCGGTCTTGTCGATGGCCTTGAGCACGGCCTCGTCCCAGGTCTTCACGCCGCTCGATTTGATGAGCTTGCGCGAGAGGATGGTGCCATCGGGCGCGGCGCGCACCTCCACCTCGGCGCTGGGGTTGCCGGCGGCCTCGTCGGTGAACACGATGTTGGGCCGGATGCGCGCCGCCACCCGGCCCGCGTAGCTGCCCGAGGGGCCGGCGCTCTGCAGGTCGCGCCCGGTGGCGTTGCGGCTGCCGGTGCTGCCGGCCAGGCCTTGCATGCGGCGGATGTTCTCCTGCCGTTCGGCCTCCAGGCGCTGCGCCTCCTCGCGCTCGGCCCGGGCCTTGGCGGCCTGTTGAGCGGCCTTTTGGCCGCCGCCTCGGCTTCGGCCTGCTTCTTGCGGGCGGCTTCCTCGGCCGCCTTTCGCTCGGCGGCCTTCCTGCGTTCGGCCTCCTCGGCGGCCTTGCGTTTCTTCTCGGCCAGCGCCTTCTGCTCGGCCTGTTCGGCGCGCAGACGCGCGGCTTCCTTCTCCTTGGCCGCCCGCAGGGCACGGGCCTGGGCCTCGGCTGCGCGGCGCTGCTGCAGGGCGANNTTTCGGCCTCGCGCGCTTCGTCCTGCGGCGTGGGCGGCGGCGCGGGGTGGGGCGTGGCGTGGGCTGCGGCGGTTCGGGCGCGGGCGCCGGTGCCGGTGCGGGTGCTGGGGCCGGCGGTGGCGCCGCCTGGCGCGGTACGGCCGACCACAGCTCGGCTTCCACCGCGGGCGTGTCGCTCTCGTGCCGCCAGTTCACGCCCCAGGTCAGCGCGGCCAGCAGCACCGCATGGGCCAGCAGGGCCAGCGCCACCGCGCGGCCGCGGCCGGGCTCGGGCGGCGGCAGCAGCAGGTCGGCGCGTTGGGCGAGGTCGGCGGGCATGGGCTTGGGGGCGGGTTGAACGCCGGTGCGGCCGGGCGTCAGGGTGTCAGTTGCACCGACAGGCCCACGCGCTGCACGCCGGCGCGCTGCAGCCGGTCCATCACCTTCACCACGGTTTCATAGCGCACGCTGCGGTCGGCGCTGATAACCACCGGGCTGTTCGCATCGCCCGCCTGGGCCGCGCGCACCGCCGCCACCAGGCTGTCGGGCGTCACCGCGCGGGCGTCGGCGCCGGGCTTGTCGCCCGCGCGCACCTGCAGGCCTTCGTCCTTGCCGATGAGCACCTGCACCACCCGGTCGGGCGTCTTGTTGGCCTTGCCCACCGACGGCAGGTCGATGACGCTGGGGGCGATCAGCGGCGCCGTCACCATGAAGATGATGAGCAGCACCAGCATCACGTCGATGAAGGGCACCATGTTGATCTCGCTGATGGTGCGGCGGCCGCGGCCACGGGGTGCGACGGAGGGCATGGCGTTTCGTGTGTGGGAGGGCGGCGTTCAGCCTCTCAGCGCCCGGAGGCCGAGGCGCTGGCCGCGCCCGTGCCCAGGCTGCGCTGCAGGATGTTGGAGAACTCCTCGATGAAGGTCTCGAGCATGTTGGCCACGCGGTCGATGTCGTGCGCGAAGCGGTTGTAGGCCACCACCGCCGGAATCGCCGCGAACAACCCGATGGCGGTGGCCACCAGCGCCTCGGCAATGCCCGGCGCCACGGTGGCCAGCGTCACTTGCTGCAAGGCCGCCAGGCCGGTGAACGCATGCATGATGCCCCACACCGTGCCGAACAGGCCCACGTAGGGCGAAACCGACCCCACCGAGGCGAGGAAGGACAGGTTGGCCTCGATGGCGTCGAGCTCGCGCTGGTAGCTCGCGCGCATGGCGCGGCGTGCGCCGTCGAGCAGGGTGCCGGCGTCGGTGATGCGGCGCTCGCGCAGCTTCTGGAACTCGCGCATGCCGCTGGCGAAGATGCGCTCCATCGGTCCNGCGCTGCGCGCGTTGCGGGCCGCGGCGGCATAGAGGTCGTTGAGGCTCGCGCCGGACCAGAACTCGCGCTCGAAGGCNTCGTTGAGCGCGCGCACCTTCTTGAGCGCGAACAGCTTGCGGAAGATCGCCGCCCAGCTGGCCACGGACACCAGCAGCAGCAGCGCCATCACGGCCTGCACGACGACGCTGGCGTGCAGCACCAGGTTGAGGATGGAGAGGTTGGAATTCATGGGCAGATGCGTTGCAAAACGTCTTCGGGCAGGCGCTTGGGGCGCAGGCTGTGGGCATCGACCCAGCCCACGCGCACCGTGGCCGCGCAGCACAGGGTGGAGCCGCCCGCGCCTTCGTGGCGCAGCGCGCGCTGCTCCAGCGTGAACGAGGCGCGGCCCGCCTCCACCAGCCGGGCCGAGACCTGCAGCACATCGTCGAGCCGCGCCGGCCGCTCGAAGCGCAGCTGCACCTCGCTCACCACGAACTGCCCCTTGGCGCGTTCGCGCAAAGCCTGCTGGTGAATGCCGCGCGCACGCAGCCACTCGGTGCGCGCGCGCTCGAAGAACTTGAGGTAATTGGCATAGAAGACGATGCCGCCGGCATCGGTGTCTTCCCAGTAGATGCGCACCGGCCAAAAATTCCGCCGCCGCGGGCGCCTCGGCCACCGGCGACGTGTCATCGGGCACGGAGTGGGGCTCACCGCAGCGCTGCCTCCAGCCGCGCCACGGCTTCGCGCAGATGCTCCATCGACGCCGCGGTGGAAAANCGCACGAAGCGCGCCGTGTCGGCATCGCCGAAATCGCGCCCCGGCGTCACCGCCACACGCGCATGGCGCATGAGGGCGAAGCTCAGGTCCCAGCTGCCGCTCACGCCCAGGCGGCGGGCCGCCTCGCTGGCGTCAGCCCAGGCGTAGAAGGCGCCATCGGGCATCACCGGCACCGTCAGGCCCAGGCGCTCGAGCGCGGGCACGAAGAAGTCGCGCCGCGCGCGGAAGGCCGCACGGCGGCGTTCGTACTCGGCCAGGCTCTCCGGGTCGAAGCAGGCCAGCGCGGCCTGCTGCGCCACGGCGCTGGCGCAGATGAACAGGTTCTGCGCCAGCCGCTCCACCACGGGCACCAGTGCCTCGGGCAGCACCAGCCAGCCCAGGCGCCAGCCGGTCATGTTGAAGTACTTGGAGAAGCTGTTGATGCTGATCACATCCTCGCCAAGGGCCAGCGCGCTGTGGCCAAAGCGCTCCTCGTAACTCAGGCCGAGGTAG
This sequence comes from Burkholderiaceae bacterium, assembly GCA_013693755.1. Lineage (GTDB taxonomy): Bacteria > Pseudomonadota > Gammaproteobacteria > Burkholderiales > Burkholderiaceae_C > Tibeticola. The sequence continues at coordinate 395,821 of CP059256.1, read as the reverse complement.
ATCTCGTCGATGAGCGTGATGCCACCGCGTGCACGCACGGCCTGCACGATGCGGCGCAACTCGGCGGGCTCGATCGAGGTCCCCGTGGGGTTCGAGGGCGAGGCCAGCAGCACGCCGCGCGTGGCCGGACCCCAGTGCGCCTCGACCTGCGCCGCGCTGAGCTGGAACCGCTCGGCCGCGCTGCTGGGAATCAAGCGCGCCGTGCCTTCGGCTGCACTCACGAAGTGGCGGTTGCAGGGGTAGCTCGGGTCGGGCATGAGGATCTCGTCGCCCGCATCGACCAACGCCAGACAGGCCAGCTGCAAGGCGGCCGATGCACCCGCCGTCACCACGATGCGCTGCGCCGGCACGTCCAGCCCGAAACGCTCGGCGTACCAGCCGCTGATGCGCTCGCGCAGCGCATCGAGCCCGAGCGCGGGCGTGTACTGCGTGCGGCCGTCCCGGATGGCGCGCTCGGCCGCCGCCTGCACCCGCGGCGGCGCGGTGAAGTCGGGCTCGCCGATGTTGAGGAAGATCATCGGCTGCGCGCTGCCAGCGGCTTCGCGTGCGATGTCGCTGGCCGCCTTGGCCACCTCCATCACGTAGAACGGCGCGATGCGCTCGGCGCGTCGGGCGATGCGGGGCGTCGTCACGCGGCTCATGCGCGTTCGGTCATTGCCCGGCCGAGGCGCTGGCGCGCTGCCCGCGCGGGTCGGCGGCCACCTCGGACGGCCGCAGCTTCGGCGCCAGGCTGCCGAGCACGCCGTTGACATACTTGTGCCCATCGGTGCCGCCGAAGGACTTGGCCAGCTCCACGCATTCGTTGATCACCACGCGCCAGGGCACGTCGGGCGCGTGCAGCAGTTCCCACACACCGATCCACATCACCGCATGCTCGATGGGCGAGAGCTCACTGAGCTTGCGGTCGAGCACCGGCTCGATCTTCGCGTCCAGCGCCGCGGCTTCTTCGATGCAGCCGTAGAGCAGCGCGTCGTAATGCGCGGCGTCGGCCTTGTGAAAGCCGGAGAGGTCGCGGGTGAACACATCGATGTCAGACGCCGGGTTGCCGCCGACTAGGTGCTGGTAGAGCGCCTGCACCGCAAACTCGCGAGCGCGCGAGCGCGCGGCCTTGGCCGCCGCCTTGCGCACGCCCTCGGGCTTGCGCGGCGCCGCACCAGCCTTACCGTCCTGCTCGCCGCTCATGTCAGGTTCTCCAGCAGCCGGGCCATCTCCACCGCCACGCGCGCGGCGTCGCGGCCCTTCTCCACCTGCCGCACCTGGGCTTGCTCCAGGTTCTCGGTGGTGAGGATGGCGTTGGCCACGGGGATCTGGTAGTCCAGCGCGACGCGGCTCACCCCGGCGCCGGACTCGTTGGCCACCAGCTCGAAGTGGTAGGTCTCGCCGCGGATGATGCAGCCCAGCGCGATCAGCGCATCGTACTTGTCCCGCTCGGCCATGGCCTGCAGGGCCACGGGCACTTCGAGTGCGCCGGGCACGCGCACATGGTCGATGTGCTTGGGGTTGACGCCGAGCGCCTGCAGCTCCTGCATGCAGGCGGCGGCCAGGGCCTCGGTGATGGCCTCGTTGAAGCGGGCCTGCACGATGCCGATGTGCAGCGAGCGCCCGTCGAGCGCGCCTGCCTCGCCCTTGTCTGCTCCGAACATGGGTTTATTCCTTGGGGATGTAGCCGGTGATTTCCAGGCCGTAGCCGGTCATGCTGGGCATGCGCCGCGGCGCGCCCATGAGTTTCATCTTGTGCACGCCGCAGTGGCGCAGGATCTGCGCGCCAATGCCGTAGGTGCGCAAATCCATGCGGCCGCGCTCGGGCGCGTGGGTGGGGCGTGCGCGGCCCTCGAACTGGGCGAGCAACTGCTCACCCCCTCGCCGCAGTTGAGCAGCACGGCCACGNCCGCGCCCTTGCGCTTCCAGGTAGGCCAGGCTGGCGTCCAGACTCCAGGAGTGCAGGCCACGGCCGCACTCGAGCACGTCCAGCACGGACAGCGGTTCGTGCACCCGCACGGCCACCTCGGTGTCGGGTGTCCACTCGCCCTTGACCAGGGCCAGATGCACCGATTGGCTGGGNGTGTCGCGAAACGCGTGCGCAGTGAAGTCGCCCCAGGGCGTGCGCATCGGGCGCGAGGCGATGGGCTGCACCAGCGACTCGGTGCGGCTGCGGTGCTCGATGAGGTCGGCGATGGTGCCGATCTTGAGGCCGTGTTGCGCGGCAAAGCGCTGCAGATCGGGCAGGCGCGCCATGGTGCCGTCGTCGTTCATGATCTCGCAGATCACGGCAGCCGGCGTGCAGCCGGCCATGGCGGCGAGGTCGCAGCCCGCCTCGGTATGGCCCGCGCGCATGAGCACGCCGCCGTCCACCGCCTGCAGCGGGAAGACGTGGCCGGGCTGCACCAGATCCTCGGGGCGGCTGCCCGGCGCCACCGCCACCTGCACCGTGCGTGCGCGGTCGGCGGCGGAAATGCCGGTGGTCACGCCCTCGGCCGCCTCGATCGAGACGGTGAACGCCGTGCTGTAGACCGTGCCGTTGCGCGCGGCCATGGGNGGCAGCTTCAGGTATTCGCAGCGCTCGCGGGTGAGGGTGAGGCAGATCAGCCCGCGGCCAAAGCGCGCCATGAAGTTGATGGCCTCGGGCGTCACATGGTCGGCCGCGAGCACCAGGTCGCCCTCGTTCTCGCGGTCTTCCTCGTCGACGAGGATCACCATGCGGCCCGCGCGCAGTTCGGCCACGATGTCCTCGACCGGCGAGATGCCCACCGTTGGTTCGGGCGTGGCGGTGTTGGATGCGGTGTTCATGCGTGGGCCTCGGGGTTGGAGGNGTGGGCCGGGCCGCGGCGGCGTCGATGCTCAACATGCGCTCCACATAGCGCGCGATCAGGTCGATCTCGAGGTTCACCGCGTCGCCCGCGCGCAGACCGCCCAGCGCCGTGTGCTCCACGGTGTGCGGAATGAGGTTGATGTCCACGCGGCAGTCGTCGGCGCTGTCGCGCACTTGATTGACGGTGAGGCTCACGCCGTTGACGGTGATCGAGCCCTTGTACGCCAGGTACTTCGCCAGCGCGCGTGGCGCGGCGACTTCGAAGTGCCAGCTCTCACCCACGGGTTCCAGGCGCAGCACGCGGCCGACGCCGTCCACATGGCCGGAAACGATGTGGCCGCCGAGGCGGTCGGCTGCGCGCAAGGCTTTCTCGAGGTTGACTGCGCCGCTGCGGTCCAGTCCTGCCGTGCGCGCAAGCGATTCGGCCGAGACGTCGACGCTGAAGCCGCTGGCCGCCGCGTCGAGTGTGGTGACGGTCATGCAGGCGCCGTTGATGGCGATGCTGTCGCCCAGGCCCACGTCGTCGAGGTAGCCCGGCGGCGTCTGGATGTGCAATTGCACGCCATGCCCGGGCCCTTGCCCGCGCGCGCGGACGTCGGTGATGCGGCCGACGCCGGTGATGATTCCTGTGAACATCGTGCTATTTTCGCAGGGAATGCCCGCCGCACCGCTCGGGTGCAGGGCTGTGGCCGCCGGGGGCGGTGGGCGGGCTGGTTCGCGGCCTCAGAAACGCTCGTGCCCGGCGACGCAGGCGCGCAGCCGCAGGTCGGGGCCGACGGGTGTTGCATCGCGCCAGACGAGCGCCGGCGCTTCGTCCAGCGTGGTGAAGGGCCTGAGCGCTACCATGCCCCGCCCCGCACCCAGCAGGCGCGGCGCCTGGTACAGCAGCACCTCATCGGCCAGCCCNGTAGCGAGCCAGGCGCCGTTGAGCGTTTCGCCAGCCTCCACATGCACTTCGTTGACCTCCCGGCGCGCCAGTTCGGCCATCACCGCGTCGAGCGCAACGCGCCCATCCGGCGTCGCAGCCACGCGGATGACTTCGGCCCCGCGCGCCTCGAGGGCCGCGCGGCGCACTGAGTCGGCATGGGTGGTGAAGATCCAGACCTTATGCGCCACCTGGAATAGCTGTGCGGTGGGCGGCGTGCGGAGTTGGCTGTCCAGCACCACCGCATGGGGCTGACGGGGCGCATCCACCCCNCGCGCATCGAGCCGGGGATCGTCCGCCAGCACCGTACCCGCGCCGGTCAGCACCGCACAGGCGCGGGCACGCCAGCGGTGGCCGTCGCTTCGCGCCTCGGGCGAGGTGATCCACTGGCTCACGCCGTTGGGCAGCGCCGTTCGCCCGTCGGCCGATGCCGCCACTTTCAGCCGCACCCAGGGCCGCCCGCGCACCATGCGGCTGAAAAANCCGAGGTTCAACTCACGCGAGGCCAAAGCCAGCGGATCATCCTGCGGCAGCAGATCCACCACCACACCCGCCGCGCGCAGCCTCGCGATGCCGGCGCCCGCCACGCGCGGGTTCGGGTCCACGTTCGTCACCACCACCCGCCGCACCCCGGCCGCGGCCAGTGCATCGCAACACGGCGGCGTGCGCCCGAAATGCGCACAGGGCTCGAGCGTGACCCACACCGTCGCCCCGCGCACCTCATGCCCGCGCGCGGCGGCGTCGCGAAGTGCCATCACCTCTGCGTGCGGCCCGCCAACGGCCTGTGTGTGGCCCTCACCCAGCACCGCGCCATCGGTGCTGGTGATGACACAGCCCACCCGCGGATTGGGCGGCGTCAGAAACAAAGCGCGCTCAGCCAAGGCGAGCGCGCGGTGGAGGGGGAGTAGGACAAGGGGGCAGCCAAAATCCGGCCGTTGGGCGTGGTCGAGCGGACTGTCATTGGGCGGGCAGGCCAGGCGCAAACCGCAGCAATGGCCTGTGCCATGGCGAGGATTGGCAACGCCAGACGACGAGAGTGAGGAGTTAACGCCAGCAGGCCGAGACCAAGCTGGCGGTTTGATCGGTCTCCTGCGCAAACTTTTCACCCCGCTGATTCAGCGCGAGCGCACCACAACGGGTGTCTGCTGTCTGTGCGCCCTGCGGGGTGGCGATGATATTGAAGGTGGTGGCGGTCGGCTGCCCCGTCGCGAACGCAAAGGCGTAGATGCCACCGAGTTCATTTGCGCAGGCCAGCGTGGGCAGTGCGCTGGTTGGCGCGTTGTAGCTCATCTGGGTGGTGTAGCGCCGCTCCATTTGTTGCGCCATTTCTTGTAGACAGGCGGCGGCAGTCGCCCGCCGCGTACGCAGCACATGGTTCTGGTAGCTCGGATAAGCGATGGCCGTGATGATTGCGATGATTGCCAGCACGATCATCAACTCAATCAGCGTGAAGCCGCGCACGGCGCGCAAGGGAGGCATTCGGTGAGTCATCGCTCAGTCCTTGATGATTTCACGCCAGGACACACGGCCCTTGAAGCTCGCGCTGCCCAGGCCGGTGATGTTCTTGATGAGCGCGCCGGAGGTCGAACTCGTGCCTGAGCCACCGACGAACACGATCACCCGCGATCCCGCCGTCATCGGGAGCGCTTCCGTCGGGATGCCGACACCCACATCAACCGATCCCACGATGTCCGTGCCCAGCCGGTCATTGGTGAAATTGTTGTCGGCATTGACATCGAGAATGTCCACCGGCGTCGCGGCACCCGACCAGGGATCGACGAAATTCAGATAACCCTTGCCGCCCGGCGTGCACGGGTCGGTCGGAACCGGGTACATCGAACTGGCCATCAAGGCGGGGACGACGAATTGCACCAGCTTGGAACCGGTGATGACCCGCTCACCAACCACGGGGTTGTCCCAGTCGATGACCCAGCCGTGTTTGCCGGTCATGTCGCCGGCGGTGGCTGCAGAAAAGGCCCGCGACGGATTACCACCGATGGTGCCCACATTGATGATGCTGCGGGTCTTGAGGCTCGCNCCGCCCCCGGAAACCGGGGTGCTTTCCACCGTCACGCCATACCAGCTTTGGGTTTGGGTGTTGGTGGCGTCGCCAGCCTTGAAATACGAGCCCGTGCCGAAGAACACGAACCATTTCCCGAAGTTGGGGTCCCCNGACTTGTTGTTCTTGGCAGCATACAGCGGGGCGGTGATGGGCTGCGGGCTGTTGCTTGCATCCTTCGCGGTGAAGAGCGGCGCACCGCTGTAGGCAACACCCCAGGACGCGGGGTTGTTTGAAGAGATGTCGAACCGCCACACATTGCCCTTGAGGTCACCGCCGTACACATAGTCGGCTGTGCCATTGCCGTCTTCGTCCACCGCGAACACACCGGCCAAGCCGTTGTCGCTGCCGACGGAGGTGGCAATTTTCTTGACTTGGTCGATGCTGCCATCCGTATTGATCACGAACACGTACAAAACGGCCAAGCCGTTGGTGCTGTTGTAGCCGTTACCGACGACGAAGCCGAGTTTGCCGTTGTTGAGCTTGACGATCGCAGGGCGGCCAAGCATCAGGCCGAGATCGGCATCGGCCGCGGCCGCNCGTGGAGCCAGCGGGGTGTACTCCCACAGAAAGTTGCTCGCTGAGAAGGTGGCCGGGCTGGTGGCGTCCAAAGCAAACAGGCCTTTGCCGCCCCGCCCGAGCAAGCTGAACAGATAAGCCTTGTTGCCCGATTCGGCCACGCGCTGGGTGGCCACAACCTCGCCGTCGACGAAATATTCATGGTCATACGCGATGCCCGCAAGGTTCTTCAAGCGCGAGACCGAGGCGCGCGGAATGAACGCGAACAACTCCTGACCGTTCGCGGCGTTGAACGCGTGCAACGCACCGTCGTTGGCCCCGACGAAGATGGCATTGCTCACCTTGTCGAAATACGGCGAGGAATGCACGATGTCGCCCAGGGCCGAGCCACGGTCGCGCAGCGTGCCGCCGTTCTGCACTTCCTTGCTGCGGTTGCCCAGGATGTACTGGAAGATGTCTGCGTTGACCAGCGCCGTCTGGTCGCCACTGGGCAGCGCCGCGTAGGTGGTCAGCTTGGCTGTCGACCCGTCGGATTGCCGCATGAAGATGTTGCGGGCATTCCACGCTGGGAGTTCGTCGGCCGCTTGCCATGCGGGCGTGCTGCCCACGCCAGCCGCCGTGGCGGGGTAGGCAATGAGGTCACCCGACCAACGTTGGGTGTTGAACACCGCCTGGAAGAGCCGTGAGCTCGACGAAATGCTGGTGTTGTTGGCCGAGATGTTGCTCGCGCTGCTGGAGCGCGCCGCAATGTTGTCCAGCGTGCGTTTGAGCGACTCTTTGAGCTTGAGCGGGTTCTGCACCAGGAAGTAGGTGTCGGGAACGCCGTCACCGTCGGCGTCCCATTCGACGCTGAGATCGGGCTTGCCGTTGCCGTTGCGGTCGATGAAGCCGCCCCATTTGGCGGCGTACCACAGTGGGTCTTTCAGCAAAGTGGCCGCCGAACTCGACCCAGGAGTGAACGTGCGCGTCGTCTGGTTTCCGGGTGCCGACGTGGCGCCAAGGTAGGGCAAGCGATTGCAGGCGGTGGGCATGGTCGGGACATCACAGTATCCAGGACCTTGCCCAGGCGGTGTATTCAAGAAATACCCGGTGGTGTCGCTTTCGTCTTGTACTTCGAGATACACCCCGTCTGCAGTCGTGCCTGAAATGATGTAACCCATGCGATGCTGGATGCCGCCCGCTTGATAAGTCGGCTTCAGGTTAACAGAGAGAGTGCCGTCCGCGTTGGCTTGAACCGTGTACTCCACGATCGCATCCATGTCGTGGTCGGCGCCCTGTTCCACGTCTTCGAAGTTGATGCGGAACTTGGCGAAATACCGACCGCCATTCACGCTCGGGTCTGCGTCGGCTGGTCCGGAGTTCGCAATCGTGTCGACATAGAAGTCCACGATCTGGTTCGTCGGTTGATAGAGGCCCTTTGTGGGCAAGATTCCCGANCCACTGACCGACTTTGCGAAAGGAACCAGGGTGACCTTTTTGCCTCCAGCGAACGGCACCTCGATGCGCGGCAGAGGAGATGAAAGGGCAACGACGAAGCTGTCAAGCGTTTGCGCGCTGTCGAGTCCCGCTCTCAAATCCGTCCGTTTTGCATAACGGGCAACCGAAGCCGCATAGTAACTACCCTGTTTGGTGGGTTCTTCGGGTGCGAGGCCACGGACGTTCGAGAGCGTTGAAACNGTTTTGGGCGATGGCGCCGAGTCGAAGGTTGCGCCAACCTGTCCGATGAATCGAAGGCCAGGAACGGCGGGCTCGTTGGCGGTGATGAAATCGGCCTCCGTACTGACATTCAGCCCGGAGAGGTCGGTCGTGATACCCACCCCGAAATTGGAGTTGACGCCGGGAAGTTGATCGGAGTCGTAGGAAACATTGATATCGGAAATCGTCAACAGGTTTCCGCGGGCGCAATAGGGTGCCTTGGCTGCGCTGGTGCTGTCATATGGGTCGTCCCATGTCGCAGACGACCAACCGACCTCCCCATCGATCGCCGTCGACCCCATGAACGCCGTGGTGGGNCTCTTTCTTCCCGCGAAATAGCGCACGGCCTCATACATCATCTCGCCAATCGGGTTGCCCCAGTCGACAAACTGTCCTGAGACAGGGGCTGCGTTGGTCAACCAGCCCGAACGGTAGGCGTTGTCCGTGCGCGTGTTGTTGAAGTCGCGGATCCGTAGGTTGTCGAATGTCTTGACGATCTTGGCACTTGCGGTGAATGTCCCGTCGCTGGCTTTGATTTCGTCTTTGAACGAAGAGACGACCTTGCGCAGGCGTCCACCCGCCATGTTCTGGTCGTAGCTGCCCGTCAGCAGACCGAATAGCATGGCATCGGTCTCACCATAGTCGTGCAACAGGCCGATAGGCTTGTAGTTCCCGTCTGGATACTGCTTGCAGCCGCCGACGTACGTACTCGTACAGACCTTGACGCGAATGGTGCGGTCCTTGCGCGTGCCAGTTCCAAAGGTTCCAGAGGTGCGTAGCACCGGACGCTCGGTCGATGCCCAGTCCCAGACCCGCTTATCGGAGTCGGTGACGATGGACAGGAGTGGGGGNAGGTTGCTGCAGTCGTTCAATGTGCTGCAGGACAAGCCAGCATTGCGGGTAAGGTTGCCAAAAAANTGGCGTTTGCCAGTTGATGGTTGCGACAGTGGCGTGTAGTCGGTGATTTTGTAGCCATCGACGGCTTCGCTGGTGTACTCCTTGGCCCAGGAGTGGGCATCCTGGGGGATGTAAGCGCGGCGGAGGATGGTTTCCGTATTCGTATCTACCTCGCGCGTGCCCCCATACAGCACGACTTTCAACGCGTCGATGCGGCTGGTCGTGACGTAGTTCAACCAGTTGCCGGACCACTTGCCGGGGCACTTGCCGCCTGGGGCGGTCGCGAGACCATCGGGCTCGAACAGGCCGGTGTTGTCGTTCTTGTCGTTGTGCTTGTAGCAATACGCCGGGTTGAACATCCCGAAGTAGGTGATGGAGGGCTTGAAGCGGATGTCGAGCACGCCATCGCCGTCGATGTCGCTGGCGTCGTTGTAGGCTTCGTAGAAAAGCGANTGGTCTTTGCCCGACACGAGCATGACCATGGGTTTGACGCTTTGCTGCACCGAAAGCGGCACATTGGGGATCGTGACGGCCTGGGTCGCGAAAGCGAGGGCCGCAGTGGTTGCCAGCAGGCCATGGCGGGCGATCGAGGGCCAGTGGAGGGATTTCATGGAGAGCTCCTGCGTCTGAAGGCACGGGGTGTCAGGGGTCGGTCGCGTAAACCGATTGCAGCATCACTTGGGAACGGCCAGCATCACCCACGCGCGCGGTGATGCGGTAGCGCAGGCAGTTGCACGGTTGCGATGAGCAGTCCGGATTGGTGCTGCAGGGAAAGGTGTCGCCGAGGTATTCGACGAAATACGTGGGGTGACGGTCAGCGCGCCGGAAACGACGGCCGTGGTCGTGGCCCAGTCGGTGAAGGAGCTGTCGAGCCAACGCGGCGTGTTCGCCGGCGACGGGGCGCGCACACATGGACGGTATTGGGTGACGAGGTGAAGTCGCTGCAGCCGCTGGTGGGCTGCGGTTTGATGGTTTCAACCAGGTTTTCTGCCCGCCGCAGCGCGGCTTCGGCACCTTGCAGAGCGAGCGCGCGGTCGTAGACGTAACCGGAGAGCCGCTCTTCGTTCGAGATGTTGCGCACGACGAGCAGCCCGAACATCGTCATGACGACGAGCAGAATCAGGCTGATGATCAGCGCGATGCCGCTTTGCTGGCGGCGTGCTTGCGAGAGATGGGGGCGACGGGCAGGCATGGTCACAGTTCCCGGTTGCGAATGGCGCCGAGGACGACGAAGGTCCGCTGCAGCGGGTTGCCGCCTTCACCGACGGCTTCGGTGCTTCGCAGCGTCAGCGTGGCCCGCACGGCGACGACTTCGGCGGTGGGGTTGGTTTCGCTGTTCCAGCCGCTGGCGAACGCAGGATCGGAGGCCGCCTTCCAGTCGGTGGCCAGCACGTTGCCGGTGTCGCGGTTGCGGGTGAGATAGTCGATCTGCAGGTTCTCGACGTCGGGGATCATTTCCTGCACGTCCATCTCGATGGTGCCGGTGGTCTTGTTGACCTTGATGCCCACGCGGTACAGCGACCGGGTGCCGCGCGCGTTGAAGCCCACGTACCAGAAGGCAGGGTCCCAGACGGTGAGTTGTGCACCCGCGTCGAAAGTGCGCGGGGTCGTTGATGAGCAGGTGTCGTTGGCGCTGCCCAGGTTCATGCTGCAATTCAGGGTGCCGGTGCCGTAGTCGTACTCGCCGAGTCCAATGCTCGCCGCGCCAATCTGGAGCAGCGCGGCGCTTCGGCCGTCGCAGATGAGTGAAGGCCGCGAGTAGTACCGGTCGCGGACGGCGGTGGTGATGGTGGTCGCGTCCTTGAAGCTGGTGCTGGCAGGGTCGTGAGAGGCCATGCGGCGAAGATCGGCTTCGTCGGACGAGGGACGGAGGATGAGGATGGCGTCGGTGTTGGTGACGCGATCCGCGGTTCCCGCACCAAAGCCTTTGATGGCCGTGGAGTTCGTCGTATTGTCGAAACCCTGCACCATGCCGCTGAAGGTGCTGGCCCACCATGGCACCACGGGTGCGCCGCCAGAGGCGTCGCGGATGACGTTGGCAGACAGCGTCGAGCCGCAGGGCACCTGGCCTGCTTCGCGGATTTCGCGGGCCATCATTTCGACCGCGAAGCGCGCGTTCTCGTGGATGCGGGAGAGGTTCTGGTTCACCCGCGTCGTCTGGCCACTGGTGACGAAGACGTTGATCACGCCGCCGACCAGAACCAGGCCGAGTACGAGCGCGACCATGAGCTCGACGATGGTGAAGCCCCGTTGTGCAGGCGGCATGGTGGCCGTGGGCCGATCGATGGAACGAACGGTGTTCATACGCGCGAACTCAGGACCACGGTTTGATCGGTCAGACCGCCGGCGCGGCTGTCGTCCCACTGGATACGAACGGTGCAGTTGTAGTCGGCGTCGCACTGGATGCGAACGCAGGTGGTGGCATCGTCCGGACGCCCCATGGTTTGCTTGACCAGGGTGAGCCACTGCTTGCGCGAGTTGTCTGCCAGCGTGGTGGGTGTGGTGCCGAAGGCGTCAGGGTTGCAGACGGCATCGGTTCCGGTGTTGTAGTCGCCACCGCGTGCGTGCTCCCGGTCCACGCGCATCACGTCGAGCATGTACTGGGCATGGTAGGTCGCCTGGGTGCGCTGCTCGGCACTGACGCTGCCTTTGATGGCGCGGGCCTGCAGGGCCGCCATCCCGAGGAAACCGAAGCTCAGGATGAGCAGCGCGACGAGGATTTCGATCAGCGTCGCGCCGCGCTGCCGATGGCTCGCGGCGGGGAAAAGTCTGACCGGTGAGGTGTTCGAGCGCATGACCATGATCAGCAGCCAGAAGACGAGGGAGCCGGGCATGCCGGCCCGACGCCGGTGGGCGTCACCAGCACGGCGCGCCCGGAGTTGGAGATGCACAAGTCACGGGCGCGGTTGTCGTCGTTGAGCGCGCCCGATGGACTGCAGACCCGGATGCGGCCAGCGAGAAAGCCGCCGTTCATGAGTTTGGAGCGGCCATCGGCAGCGTAGGAAAAGTAATTGGCGAGATCACCGTTGCCGAGGATCTTCACGCCTGACAGAGGGCTGACCTTGAAGGTGATGGTCTCGCCGGAGTCCACGGTGGCGGATGTGGAGCTGGTGCGCACCGGGTCGATGAAGGTGATCCAGCCCGTTTCCCAGCCGGTCGTGGTGGTGTCGCACTGGGCGCCGTCACTGCTCTTGCAGACGGTGACGCGCGAACCCAGCCGGATGGCCTCGGTCCGCGCGCGCGAAGCGGCCAGCAGCAACTCGTTGGCGGCGTTGCTCACGTTGGCCGCCGCAATCTGGCGCTGAAAGCTCGGCACGGCCAGCGTCGCGAGCAGGGCGAGCAAGGCCAGCGTCACCATCAGTTCGATGAGCGTGAGACCGCGTCGGCGGGTTGGGGGCGTGGGCAAATGCGTCGCATGGCCGAATGGAGAATGGTCGGGTCGAGTGTAAAGAGGCCGCAACGAAATGAAACGGCCGCTCGTCCGCCGGAGCGTGCCGTTCGTCGGGCAGACGCTTACTTTCGCACCTCGTCCACCAGCGCCCGGAAGTCGTCCACGTCTTCGAAGCTGCGGTAGACGCTGGCAAAGCGCACGTAGGCGACTTTGTCGAGCTTCTTGAGCTCGCGCATGACGAGTTCGCCCAGGCGGGCGGAGGGGGTTTCGCGGGCGCCGGAGCCGAGCAGCTTTTCCTCGATGCGCTCGATGGCCGCGTCGACCTGCTCGGTGCTGACCGGGCGCTTGCGCAGCGCCAGCATGAGCGAGCCGCGCAGCTTGGCGCGGTCGTAGTCGGTGCGGCGGCCGTCCTTCTTGACGATGGCGGGGAAGCTGACGTCGGGTCGCTCGTAGGTGGTGAAGCGCTTGCCGCAGTGCGCGCACTGGCGGCGGCGGCGGATGAAGTCCCCGTCTTCGGACACGCGGGTTTCGACCACCTGGGTTTCGGCGTGACCGCAGAAGGGGCACTTCATGGCAGGGCGGGCAGAGTCAGGTGGGGAAGCGCCGGCGGCGGAGGGCGCAGCCGGCGCGCCGCATCAGCCGCCGTAGACGGGGAAGCGCGCGGTGAGCGCGGCCACCTTGGCGCGCACGGCCTCGATGTTCGCCGCATCGCGCGGGTTGTCGAGCACGTCGGCGATGAGGTGGGCGGTCTGGCGGGCCTCGTCTTCCTTGAAGCCGCGGGTGGTCATGGCCGGGGTGCCGATGCGCACGCCGCTGGTGACGAAGGGCTTTTCCGGGTCGTTGGGGATGGCGTTCTTGTTGATGGTCATGTGGGCGCTGCCCAGCACGGCCTCGGCTTCCTTGCCGGTGATGCCCTTGGCGCGCAGGTCCACCAGCATGACGTGGCTCTCGGTGCGGCCGCTGACGATGCGCAGGCCGCGCTCGGTGAGCGTCTGGGCGATCGCTTGAGCGTTCTTGACGACCTGGCTCTGGTAGGCCTTGAACTCGGGCTGCAGCGCTTCCTTGAAGGCCACCGCCTTGGCAGCGATGACGTGCATCAGCGGGCCGCCCTGCAGGCCGGGGAAGATGGCGCTGTTGATGGCCTTCTCGTGCTCGGCCTTCATCAGGATGATGCCGCCGCGCGGGCCGCGCAGGCTCTTGTGGGTGGTGGAGGTCACCACGTCGGCGTGCGGCACCGGGTTGGGGTAGACGCCGGCGGCGATCAGGCCGGCGTAGTGGGCCATGTCGACCATGAAGATGGCGCCGATTTCCTTGGCAATCGTGGCGAAACGCTCGAAGTCGATGCGCAGGCTGTAGGCGCTGGCGCCGGCGATGATGAGCTTGGGGCGGGTTTCGCGGGCCTTGGCTTCCATCGCGTCGTAGTCGATCTCTTCCTGGGCGTTGAGGCCGTAGGAGACGACGTTGAACCACTTGCCCGACATGTTCAGCGGCATGCCGTGGGTGAGGTGGCCGCCTTCGGCCAGGCTCATGCCCATGATGGTGTCGCCGGGCTTGAGGAAGGCCAGGAACACGGCTTCGTTGGCGCTGGCGCCGCAGTGCGGCTGCACGTTGGCGGCCTCGGCGCCGAAGAGCTGCTTGACGCGCTCGATGGCGAGCTGCTCGGCGATGTCCACATATTCGCAGCCGCCGTAATAGCGCTTGCCGGGATAGCCCTCGGCGTACTTGTTGGTGAGCTGCGTGCCCTGCGCGGCCATGACGGCGGGCGAGGCGTAGTTTTCGCTCGCGATGAGCTCGATGTGGTCTTCCTGGCGGCGGTTTTCGGCCTCGATGGCGGCCCAGAGTTCGGGATCGGTCTGTGCGATGAGCTGGCTGCGGTGGTACATGGATGGCAGTCCTTTGAGGAAGTGGTCCTTGCGCGGCGACAAGGGCTGCCCAGGCGAACGGCGGAACGCCCGACGCGACGGCCATCCGGCCCGGCGGGCGGTGCGCTTCCCAGTGGTTGGTGAAGGGGCTCGGGGCCCGGCTTCGGTGTCCACGTCGGCGCGGGGCCGCTTGAGCTGCCGCCGTGCCTATCGCCAGTCGCGCACGGCGCGCAGTGTAGCAAAGGCGGCGCAGCGCGCCGGCGCCGCCCGCGGGCGCGCGGTTCAGCCGGCCAGGCGCGCGTCGGTGTGTGCGGTGTCGGTGGCCGGTGCCACGGCGGGGGTGATGGCTGCGCGGGGTTCGCCCACCGCCACGGTCTGCGGCGGGGTCAGCGGCACCGGGCGGCCCTGGGCCACCTGCTGCAGCCGCGCGTGCTCGCTGAGCACCTTGCTGGCGTAGCCGCCGTCGTTGTCGTCGTTGCCGGCGCCCACGTAGAGCTTGAGGCCGCCTTGCAGCGAGCCGGCGCGGGCGATGCATTCCTGCAGTACCTTCACGCCCACGCGCAGGTTGGTCACGGGGTCGAAGGCGGCCAGCGGGCCGCCGAAGTGCTGGTATTTGTCGGCATGCACGCGGGTCATGACCTGCATCAGGCCCTGGGCGCCCACGGGGCTTTGCGCGAAGGGGTTGAAGCTCGATTCCACGGCCATGATGGCGAGGATGAGCGTGGGGTCGAGCTTGGCGCTGCGGCCGACTTCGTAGGCGGCGGCGACGAGTGCGCCCAGCGGCTCGGGGGCGACGCGGTACTTGCGGCTGAGCCAGTAGGCGACGGCCGCCTGCTCGCGCGGCAGCTCCTTGGGGTTGGTGGCGGTGGCGCGCTCGATGGCGCTGGGCTCGGCGTCTTCGGGTTGCTGGGCGCTGACGCGCTCCTGCAGCCACTGCGCGAGCTGCGCCTCACCGCTTTGCCGCAGATCGGGGCGGGCGATGAGCGCGATGGCCACGAAGGCCACGGCCACGCCCAGCAGGGCGAAGCCGTTGTGCGTGAGTTTGAACAGCATCTGCGTGAGCCCCTGGGTGAGGCGGCGCACATCGACGGACGGTTTGACCAGCGCTGTCATGTTCTCTCCTTTCATCTCGGGGTGGCGCCGGCGTCTCGAGGGACGGCGGGCAGGGTCCCCGTGGGGATGGGTGGCGGCGCGTTCCGCAGCACGTCGGGGCGACGGCCTGTCTCGGAGGCGCCGAGGCCGACGGGCGGCAGCGGCTAGGGTTGTCCCTAGGTGGGACAAAACGGGCGGATTCTAGGAGGCGATCAAATGCCGGGTCAATACTAAGGAATAGAGATGTAAGACCAATTTGAATATATGAAAAGCCGGTTTTCGAGCCGTCTGCCATGGCTCGGACAACGCCGAACCCGGCGCCGGGGCGCGCAAAATCAGGGCCGGCGCCGCAGCGGCCGCCCTGTCCAGGCGGTGCGTTGCGGGGCTTCGGCGCCGGAGCCGTTCGACCTCGAGAGGAGACCCAAGATGCCCAATCCTTCCACCCCTGCATCCGCACCGCTGCGCCTGGGGCTCATCGGCTTCGGCGAGGTGGGCAAGATCTTTGCCGAGGCGCTGGTGCAGCAAAGCGACGTGGCGGCGCTGGCGGTGTGGGACCGCAAGCTCGCCGCGCCGGAAACGGCCGAGGCAGAGCGGGCGCACGCGCAGCGCNCTGGCGTGCGGGCCTGCGGCAGCATGGCCGAGGTCTGCGCGGCGGCGGATGTGCTGATTTCTGCCGTGACCGCCTCCAGCACCCTGGCCGTGGCCGAGGAGGCGGCCGCCTGCGTGGCGCCGGGCACGGCGTTCCTGGACCTCAACTCGGCCTCGCCCGGCACCAAGCAGCGCGCCGCCGCGGCGCTGGAAGCGGCGGGTGCTCTGTATACAGAGGCCGGCGTGATGACTTCGGTGCCGCCCTATGGCCTTCGCGTGCCCATGCTGCTGGGCGGCGCCCACGCGGCGGCGCTGGCCGGGCGGCTGACGCGCTGGGGCATGGATGTGACGGTGGTGAGCGAGCAGCTGGGCGTGGCCAGCGCGATCAAGATGGCGCGCAGCGTGATGATCAAGGGGCTGGAGGCGCTGGTGATCGAGAGTTATGCCACCGCGCGCGCCTACGGCGTGGAAGACCATGTGCTGCCCACGCTGGCCGAGACCTTCCCGTCGATCGACTGGGCGCAGCAGGGCGCGTACTTCTTCAGCCGCGTGGTGCAGCACGGCCAGCGCCGCGCCGAGGAGATGACCGAGGCCGCGCGCACCGTGCAGGAAGCCGGCTTTGCGCCGCTGATGGCCGAGGCCACCGCGCGCAAGCAGCAGTGGATGGCCGATCGGGCGCGCGAGGGCGCGTTCGCCGGTATACCAAAGGGCGCGCCGTGGACGGCGTATGCCGATGCGCTACGGACCCAGGCTATCAAAAAGAATAGCAACACCTGACCGGTTGGCGCTGGGGTTCCGGTAAAAATACCGTTGAAGCGCCCCGAAACGCCGCCGCAGGCGGGGGCGCACGGTTCGCGCGCGCCATGCGGCGGGTAGGGGCGCCGGCAGGGGCGCCCCGGCGTCTCGGCGCAGGGCAACGCTGAACAAGTCCCTCGCGCGCCGCGCATCCCGGCGGCGGGCGGCCTGCATCGTGACAAGTGCTTGCCATGGCGCCCGCCATGGCGGCGCTTTGCGCCTCGCAGTCCATCTCGCGGCCGGGCGCGCGTCATCGCACGGACTTGTCCAGCTTTGCGTTGGTCTGTCAGGCCGCTGGGCTTGCCGCCACGTCGCTCGGGCCGACCGGCGTGCCTAGCCCCTGGCGCGCGACCAGTTCTCGGATGAGCGCGAGCGTGGCCGCCTGGGTGCGCGTGGCCGGGCGCAGCGCGCTGGTGGCCAGGGACACCCGGGCCGAGAGCACCGGCTCGACGATGGGCCGGCAGATGTAAGCCGCGGGGCGCACGGAACTCGCCACCGCATGGCGCGAGAGCACGGCGCTGCCCGCGCCGTCGGCCACCAGGTCGAGGATGGCGGCCACGCCGTCGATCTCCAGCGCCACCGTGGGCCGGCAGCCCAGTGCGGCCAACGCCGCCTCCACCCGCATGCGCAAGGCGTTGGGGCGGCTGGGAATCACCAGCGGCAGGTCGGCCAGCTCGCGCAGGCGCACGGGCGGGCCGTCGCCGCTGCCGGTTTCGACTGAACGTCCGTCTTCGCCCGCCGCAAGGTCCGCGCCGGTGCCCGTGGCCGTGCGCACGCCGGGGCCTTGCGCACCCGGCGCCGGGCTGCGCGCCTGCACCAGCAGCAAGGCCTCGTCCACCAGCGGGCTGAGGTCGATGCCCTCGGCATGCGGCGCGTCATACAGCAGCGCGATGTCGAGCCGGCCGTGGCCCAGCCACTCCTGCATGGTGGTGGACAGCCCCTCGCTGATGGAGAGCTGCGCCTCGGGCAGCCGCTCGCGGAAGGCACGCATCAGCGGCACAGCCAGCACCCGCGCCAGCGTGGGTGGCAGGCCCAGCGCCACGCGGCCGGCCAGCGCGCCGCGGGTGCGGCCCAGCTCCTCGCGCGCCCGCGCCACCTGGTGCAGGATGCCGCGTGCATGTTCGAGCAGCCGCCGCCCCGCTTCGGTGGGCACGGCGCCGCGGCCGTTGCGCAGCAGCAGGGTTTGCCGCAGTTCCACCTCGAGCAGCCGCACCTGGCGGCTGAGCGCGGGCTGGGCGATGTCGAGCGCGAGCGAGGCGCGGGTGAAGCTGCCAAGCTCGGCCACGCGCACGAAATATTCGAGTTGACGCAAATCCATGAGGGCAGGGGGCGGTTGAAGGTATCAAGCGATGGTATACCTGCTAGACGCTCCAACGGCTTCATGCATAACGCAGGCCCGCGCCACAATGCCCACATGCCGACCGACGCGCGTGCTCCAGCCCCCACCGAGGCCCCAGCCACAGCCCCGATTGCGGGGCAGGCCATGGCCTCGACCGCGTCCCTGGTTGCAGGCCCCGCGCCGTCCGCCCCGCAGCCGGCGCCGTGCCAGCGCTGCGCGGCATTTCCTCGATGGCGACGCGGCACATCCTGGCCGAGCTGGGCGCGCTCTGGTCGGCGCGCAGCGGCGTGCCGGTGCAGATCGAGTCCGTCGGCGGCGTGGACGCCGAGCGCCGCGTGGCCGCCGGCGAGCGCTTCGACCTGGTGTTTCTCGCCCGCGACGCCATCGACCGGCTGCTCGCCCAGGGCTGCGTGACGGGCCCGCGCGTGGATGTGTTCAGCGCCGACATGGTCGCCGCCGTGNCCCGCGGCGCGCCCGCGCCGCGCATCGACACGTTGGAGGCGCTGCAGCGCGCGCTGCTCGCGGCCGAGCGCATCGGCTATTCCACCGGGCCCAGCGGCACGGCCCTGCTGGCTCTGTTCGAGCGCTGGGGCCTGATGGAGCGCCTGCGTGATCGGCTGGTGCAGGCCCGCGCGGGCGTGCCGGTGGCGCAGCTGGTGGCGCAGGGCGCGGTGAGCCTGGGTTTCCAGCAGCGCAGCGAGATGCTGGGCGCCCCTGGCATCGTGCTGCTGCCGCCGCTGCCGGCCGAAGCGGCGATCCGCACCGTGTTTTCCGCCGCGTACGGCCACGTTGGCGAAGAAAATGGCCCATCCCCAGCGTCATCCGGTGCTTCCTTGCTCTCATTTTTGATGAGCGAGGAGGCCGATCCCATCATCCGCCGCCATGGCATGGCGCGCGTCGCCTCGTCCTGAAAGACCCCATGAGCCTCATCATCGACTGCCACGGCCACTACACCACCGCACCCAAGGCGCTGGAGGACTGGCGCAACCGCCAGATTGCCGGCATCCAGGACCCCGCGCTGATGCCGCGCGCAGCAGACCTTCGCATCAGCGATGACGAACTGCGCGAATCCATCGAGACCAACCAGCTGCGCCTCATGCGCCAGCGCGGCAGCGACCTCACGCTGTTCTCGCCGCGCGCGAGCTTCATGGCGCACCACATCGGGGACTTCGGCGTGTCCTCCACCTGGGCGGCCATCTGCAACGAGCTGGTCTACCGCGTCAGCCGCCTGTTTCCCGAGCACTTCGTGCCCGTGGCCATGCTGCCGCAGTCGCCCGGCGTGGACCCGGCCACCTGCATCCCCGAGCTCGAGCGCTGCGTCCGGGAGTACGGCGCCGTGGGCATCAACCTCAACCCCGACNCCTCCGGCGGCCACTGGACCAGCCCGCCGCTGACCGACCGCCACTGGTACCCCATCTACGAAAAGATGGTGGAGTACGACATCCCCGCGATGATCCATGTCTCCACCTCCTGCAACGCCTGCTTCCACACCACCGGCGCGCACTACATCAACGCCGATACCACGGCCGTCATGCAGCTCATCCAGGGCGATCTGTTCAAGGATNTTCCCACGCTGCGGTTCATCATCCCGCACGGCGGCGGCGCCGCGCCCTACCACTGGGGCCGCTACCGCGGGCTGGCGCAGGAGCTCAAGAAACCGCTGCTGGCCGAGCACCTGCTCAAGAACGTGTTCTTCGACACCTGCGTCTACCACCAGCCCGGCATCGACCTGCTGGCGCGGGTGATTCCGGTGGACAACATTCTGTTCGCCAGCGAAATGATCGGCGCGGTGCGCGGCATCGACCCCGAAACCGGCTTCCACTACGACGACACCCGGCGCTACATCGAAGCCAGCGCGCTCAGCCCCGAGGAGCGCCACCGCATCTTTGAAGCCAACGCGCGGCGGGTCTTCNCCCGGCTCGACGCCCTGCTCGAAGCGCGCGGCCTCTGACAACGAACCACCACGCCCAAGGAACGCGCCATGTACCAACTCGGCATCGTCAAACGCCACATCCCGCGCCCCGCACGCGAAGACGTGCAGGCGCTCGCCCCCTTCGGCGTGGCCACGCTGCATGAAGCCATGGGCCGCACCGGCCTCATGAAGCCCTACATGCGGCCGATCTACCCCGCCGCGCAGCTCTGCGGCCCGGCCGTCACCGTGCTGCTGCACCCCGGCGACAACTGGATGCTGCATGTCGCGGCCGAGCAGATCCAGCCCGGCGACGTGGTGGTGGCCGCCGTCACCGCCGACTGCACCGACGGCTTCTTCGGCGAACTGCTGGCCACCAGCTTTCGCGCCCGCGGCGCCATCGGCCTGGTGATCGACGGCGGCGTGCGCGACGTGCGTCCGCTCACCGAGATGCGGTTCCCCGTCTGGAGCCGCGCCATCCACGCCAAAGGCACCATCAAGGCCACGTTGGGCTCGGTCAACGTGCCCGTGGTCTGCGCCGGCGCGCTCGTCAACCCCGGCGACGTGGTGGTGGCCGACGACGACGGCGTGGTCGTCGTGCCCGCCGCGCAGGCCGCGCAGGCCGCCCAGGCCGCCGCCCAGCGCGAAGCCGCCGAGGCCGGCAAGCGCGCCCAGCTCGCCAGCGGCGTGCTCGGCCTGGACATGTACGCCATGCGGCCCGCGCTGGAGAAGGCCGGCCTGAAGTACATCGACTGAGCCTTTCACTGAGCCTTTCAAGCCGAGCACCCCCATGTCCCGACCCACCACCGGCGGCTTCACCAAGACCGAAGGCTGGCTCGACTGGTTCGAANGCCCCAGCCGGCCGCACTTCGTCCTGCCGCCGGGCGCGGTGGACGCGCACTGCCACGTCTTCGGTCCCGGCNGCCGAATTCCCTATGCGCCCGAGCGCAAGTACACCNCCTGCGACGCCGGCAAGGCCGAGCTGTTTGCGCTGCGCGACCACCTGGGTTTTGCGCGCAACGTCATCGTGCAGGCCACCTGCCACGGCGCGGACAACCGCGCCCTCGTCGACGCCTGCGTGAGCAGCGGTGGCCGCGCGCGCGGCGTGGCCACGGTGCGCCGCTCGGTCACCGAGGCCGAGCTGCTCGCGCTGCACGCCGCCGGCGTGCGCGGCGTGCGCTTCAATTTCGTCAAGCGCTTGGTGGACTTCACCCCGCGCGACGAACTGATGGAGATCGCCGCGCGCATCGCGCCGCTGGGCTGGCATGTGGTGGTGTATTTCGAGGCGCAGGACCTGCCCGAGCTCTGGGATTTCTTCACCGCCCTGCCCACCACCGTCGTGGTGGACCACATGGGCCGCCCCGACGTGAGCCAGCCCGTCGATGGGCCGCAGTTCGGCCTGTTCCTGCGCCTGCTACGCGAACACCCCACCATCTGGAGCAAGGTGAGCTGCCCCGAGCGCCTCTCCGTCAGCGGGCCGCCAGCGCTGTCCGGACGCCTGGCTGCGGGCGAAGTGCCGTATGCCGACGTGGTGCCCTTCGCCCGCCGCATCGTGGAGGAGTTCCCCGACCGCGTGCTCTGGGGCACCGACTGGCCGCACCCCAACCTCAAGCACCACATGCCCGACGACGGCCTGCTGGTGGACTTCATCCCCACANTCGCCCCGACGCCGCAGCTGCAGCGCAAACTGCTGGTGGACAACCCGATGCGGTTGTACTGGCCGGAGGTGGCGTGAATGAACCCTCACGCTCGCTCACTCCCGACTTCTGAGGAGACACGATGGCGCTTGAAAAGCCCTACAAGGACATCCCCGGCACGATCATTTTCGATGCCGAGCAAAGCCGCAAAGGCTACTGGCTCAACCAGTTCTGCATGAGCCTGATGAAGCCCGAGAACCGCGCGCGCTTCAAGGCCGATGAGCGCGCCTATCTCGACGGGTGGCCGATGAGCGAGGCGCAGAAGGCGGCCGTGATGGCGCGTGACCTCAACGCCTGCATGGCGCTGGGCGGCAACATCTACTTCCTGGCCAAGATCGGCGCCACCGACGGCAAGAGCTTCCAGCAGATGGCCGGCTCCATGACCGGCATGACCGAGGACGAATACCGCGCCATGATGCTCGCCGGCGGCCGCTCCATCGAGGGCAACCGCTACCTCGGCGAAGACGGCGACGCCCAGCCGCACCGCCAGCCGCAAGGCGCCGCCGGCCGCGCGGCCCACANNCCGGAGGGCGCTGACATGGCCCGCATCACCGCTTCCGTCTACACCTCGCATGTGCCCGCCATCGGCGCGGCCATGGACCTGCACAAGACCGCCGAGCCCTACTGGCAACCGGTGTTCGCCGGCTACGAGTTCTCGCGCCGCTGGCTGCGCGAGCACACGCCCGATGTGGTGGTGCTGGTCTACAACGACCATGCCAACGCCTTCAGCCTGGACTGCATTCCCACCTTCGCGCTGGGCACCGCGGCCGAGTTCGGCATCGCGGACGAGGGCTGGGGCCCGCGGCCGGTGCCGCCGGTCATGGGCCACCCGGAGCTGGCCGCGCACATCGCGCAGTCCGTCATCCAGCAGGACTTCGACCTCACCCTGGTCAACCGCATGGAGGTGGACCACGGCCTGACCGTGCCCCTGTCGCTGCTCTGCGGCGAGCGCGACCCGCAGCGCGAGCCCTGGCCGTTCCGGGTGATTCCGCTGGCGGTCAACGTGGTGCAGTACCCCGTGCCCTCGGGGCGGCGCTGCTATGCGCTCGGGCAGGCGATTGCGCGCGCGGTGCAGAGCTTCGATGAGGACCTGAACGTGCAGATCTGGGGCACCGGCGGCATGAGCCACCAGCTCCAGGGCGCGCGCGCCGGCCTCATCAACCGCGCCTGGGACAACGCCTTCCTCGACCGGCTCATCGCCGACCCCGCGGGCCTGGCCCAGCTGCCGCACATCGACTACGTGCGCGAAGCCGGCAGCGAGGGCATCGAGCTCGTCATGTGGCTCATCGCCCGTGGCGCCATGGCCGACTGCGCCACCCCGCCCACCGGCCCTGCGCCCCGCGTGACCCACCGCTTCTACCATGTGCCCGCAAGCAACACCGCCGTGGGCCACCTCATTCTTGAGGCCTGACCGAGCCGCGTCGCCTCTGGGAGAAGGCCGGCCTGTGGGCGCTGCCGCACCGCGCGGCCCGCTTCCGCACCCGCCCTCCCGCAGCGGGAGCGGCGCTTGATGATCCAACCCTCTTCAGGAGCCCCTGCCATGACCCTGCACGTCGCCCTCGCCGGCCCCGGCGCCTTCGGGCAAAAGCACCTCGACGCGATCCGCAACATCCCCGACGTCGAGGTCGTCTCGCTCATCGGCCGCGAGCCGGCCAAGACCCGCGAGGTGGCCGAGAAATACGGCGTTCCGCACACCACCACCGAGCTCGCGGACGCACTGGCGCTGCCGCAGGTGGATGCGCTCATCCTCTGCACCCCCACGCAGATGCACGCGCAGCAGGCCATCGCCTGCCTGCGCGCGGGCAAGCATGTGCAGGTGGAAATCNCGCTGTGCGACGTACTCAAGGAGGGCGAGGCGGTGGCCGCCGCCCAGCGCGAGACCGGCAAGGTCGCCATGGTGGGCCACACCCGCCGCTTCAACCCCAGCCACCAGTACGTCCACCAGCGGGTGGAGGCGGGCCGCTTCCATCTGCAGCAGATGGACGTGCAGACCTACTTCTTCCGCCGCACCAACATGAACGCGCTGGGCCAGCCGCGTTCGTGGACGGACCATCTGCTCTGGCACCATGCCGCGCACACGGTGGACCTGTTCGCCTGGCAGGCCGCCAGCCCCATCGTGCGCGCCCACGCCATGCAAGGCCCCATGCACCCGGAGCTGGGCATCGCCATGGACATGAGCATCCAGCTCCAGGCCGCAAACGGCGCGCTGTGCACGCTCAGCCTGTCCTTCAACAACGACGGCCCGCTGGGCACCTTCTTCCGCTACATCGGCGACAGCGCCACCTACATCGCCCGCTACGACGACCTCTACACCGGCAAGGACGAGAAGATCGACGTCAGCGGCGTGGACGTGTCGATGAACGGCATCGAACTGCAGGACCGCGAGTTCTTCGCCGCCATCCGCGAAGGCCGCGAACCGCGCGCCAGCGTGCACCAGGTGCTGCCCTGCTACCGGGTGCTCCACCAGCTCGAGCAGCAGCTCGCTGCCGACGCGAAGCTGTAAAACCATAGCGCCACCTGACCGTTTGGTGCTGGGGCGGCGGTGGATGGTTCGCCAGCAGGGCGCTGGGGCGGCCTGCGAACCCCCCAGCACGCAGCCGCGGCCCGGGCAGTCGCCCGGCGCGTGTTCCGGGGTCGGCAGGCGTTTGCGCTGCGTGGGCGCGGCACGCGGCCGCCGGTCAGCCGCGCAGGCATCCCCGTCGGCGGCCCGCCCGCGGGGCACAAAGGCAACGCTGAACAAGTCCCCGCGATGATGCGCGCCGGGCCGCGGGATGGGATGCGAGGCGCAAAGCGCAGCCATAGCGGTTGCTATGGCGAGCATTTGCTTTGAAGCAGACCGCCCGCCGCCGGGATGCGCGGCGCGCGAGGGACTTGATCAGCGTTGCCCAAAGCCTGCATGCAGCCCGCTGGCGCGCTGGCATGATCGGGCGCATCGTCCGCATTCGTTCGCATCCTGCCCTGCCATGGCTGTGTTTCCCNAAGGCCTCAGCGCCATCGACCGCCGCTGCGACAACGCCGGCGAGCGCGCGGTGCTGCACCAGCTCAAGCGCTGCCTCAGCGACGACTACCTCGTCTGGCACGACGTGCCCGTGGGGCCGCGCCAGCGCCAGCCCGACTTCGTGGTGTTCAGCNCGCGCCGCGGCCTGCTGATTCTGGAGGTCAAGCACTGGGCGCTCGCCAGCCTGCGCAGCACCACGCGCGACCGGGTGGAGCTGGCCACCGAGCGCGGCCTGCAGACCGTGGCGCATCCGCTGGTGCAGGCCCGCACCTACGCGCTCGAACTCAACGACGTGCTGCAGGCCGACCCCGCGCTGGTGCATGACGAGGGGCCGTTCCGCGGCAAGTCGCGCGTGCCCTACGGCTGGGGCTGCGTGCTCTCGAAAATCGAGCGCCGCAAAGTCGAGACGGGCGACTTCGCCGAGGTCTTCCCCGCGCACAAGACCCTGCTGCGCGACGACCTTGTCGAGGACGTGGAACCCTACGACTTCGAGAAGCGCCTCTGGGGCATGTTCGTCATGACCTTCCCCTTCGCGCTGAGCCTGCCGCAGCGCGACCGCGTGCGCTGGCACCTCTTCCCCGAGGTGCGCGTGCAGACCCAGCAGCCGCTCGCGCTCGACGACGGCCGCCCCGCACTGGCGCCGCTGCCGGACCTGATGCAGGTCATGGACTTGCAGCAGGAGCAGATCGCCCGCACGCTGGGCGAGGGCCACCGCGTCATCCACGGCCCGGCCGGCTCGGGCAAGACCATGATCCTCATCTTCCGCGCGCAGCAGCTCGCCGCCGCCGCGCGGCCCGAGCAGCCGGTGCTGGTGCTCTGCTACAACCGCGCGCTGGCCGAGCGCATCGCCTTCGTGCTGCGCGAGCGCGGCGTGAGCGAGCAGGCCGTGGTGGTGCGCACCTTCCACGCCTGGTGTCACGACATGGTGCGCAGCTACCAGCTCGACGTGGGCGCCGACCTGCGCGGCGAGGCCTACTTCGAGGCACTGGCCGCCACCGTGAGCCGCAGCGTGGAAACCGGGCTGGTGCCCGGCGGCCAGTACAGCGCGCTGCTCATCGATGAAGCCCATGATTTCGAGGACGCCTGGCTGCGCATGGCCACGCGCCTGGTCAGCCCGGCCACGCAGTCGCTGCTGGTGCTCTACGACGACGCGCAAAGCATCTACCAGAAGTCCCGCCGCAGCTTCAGCTTTGCCAAGCTCGGCATCCAGGCCCGCGGCCGCACCAGCGTCATGCGGCTGAACTACCGCAACACCGCAGAAATCCTCGCCCTCGCGCTGCGCTGTGCGCAAGGCCTGCTCGATGAACGCGCCGGCGCCGACGACGACGACGACGCCGTGCCCTGCGTGCCCCCGGCCAGCGCCGGCCGCCGCGGCCCCATGCCCCGGCTCATCAAGGTGGCCAGCGACGCCGAAGAAGCCGCCGCCGCGGCCTCGCAGGTTGAAGCCGCGCTGGCCGACGGCCTTGCACCAGGCGACGTGGCCGTGCTCGCGCGCACCAAGGCGCAGCTCAACGCGGTGGCGCGCGAGCTGCACCGCCGCGGCATCGCGCTGCAGTCCATGGGCGGCAGCGACTTCCGCCACTTCGACTGGGCCGCGCCCACGGTCAAGCTCGTCACGCTGCACAGCGCCAAGGGGCTGGAGTTCCCGTTCGTCGCCATCGTGGGCCTGCACCGCATGCCCGCGCGGGAAGAGTCGCTCGACGAGGCCGCGCGGCTGCTCTACGTGGGCATGACGCGCGCCACCCAGCGCCTGGTGCTGCTGAGCGCCGGCGCCTCCGCGCTGGCGGACCGGGTGCGCAATGCGCTCGAGGCCATGAGCGCGCAGGGCGGGGCGCCCGGAGACTCCTGAAAAAGGAGCGCCACCGCACCGGTTGGCGCTGGGGAACGGCGAGAACTCCTTGGAAAGCCGCTGTTTCGAGCCCCTTCGGGCTGCTCAGGCGGCGTCCGGCACGCGCCGCGCCACGCCGCAGAGGTTCCCAAGGCTTCGAGCGCGGGGTGCCCGTCCGTGCCCGTTCAGTCCCAACCCTTGTAATGCACCCGCAGCGCGTAGGACACCGCCTTGAGCGGCGCGTGGCGCACGGCATCGGGCAGCCAGCGCGGCGCGGCGAGTGAGAAGCGCGTGGCCCAGCGCACCAGTGGGCGCTGCCAGGCGGGCGCGGGCTTGGGCCGGGGCGGGGCCGGTCGGGGTTTCGGGGTCGGGGCGGCGGGCGGCGTCATGGCGGGCTCTTGGGGCAATGGCCCGGATTGTCGCGCGGGGACCATGCCCGCGCGAGGGACAGGGCTTGCGCGGACAGCGGGAACGGCCTGCTGAAGTTGCAGGCCTGTGGAACGGCAGGGTGGCGGGCAGGCTGTGGCGTCAACGCCGCTTCACGGCCGTGTCATCTTCGGTTCGCACACTGCGTGGCAGCGTTCCCCTTTCATTCGGAGAGACATCCGTGCCCGCACCGACCACCCCCTTCGCCCGCCTGCACCGCGCCGGCCTCGTCGCCGCCTGTGCGACCGCCCTGAGCCTTGCCGCCTGTGGTGGCAGCGACGACCCGAGCTTCAAGCCCATCGAGCTCAACATCGCGCACATCAACGACCACCACTCCAACCTCGAAGCCATCCCGAGCTTCCAGCTCAAGCTCGACGGCGTGGACACGCAGGTCGACATCGGCGGCTTCGCGCGCCAGACCGCCCTGTTCAAGGCCGCTGCGAGCAAGCCCAACCTGCTCAAGCTGCACGCGGGTGACGCCATCACCGGCTCGCTCTACTACACCTTCTTCAAGGGTGAGGCCGACGCGAAGATGATGAACACCATCTGCTTCGACGCCTTCACCCTGGGCAACCACGAGTTCGACGACGGCGACGCCACCGCGGCCGCCTTCATCGACATGCTCACCAAAGGCGGCTGCCCCACGCCCACGGCGGTCGTCTCGGCCAACATCGTGCCCAAGGTCGGCACGCCGCTGCTGCCCAGCGCCGACAAGCCCGCCTTCAAGCCCTACACCCTCAAGAAGATCGACGGCGTGGACGTGGCCATCGTCGGCGTGGCCACCGACCAGAAGACCAAGCAGTCCTCGCGCCCGCTGGAGAGCACCCAGTTCCTCGAGCCCGTGGCCGCCACGCAGAAAGCCATCGACGAGGTGCGCGCCCTGGGCGTGCGCCATGTGGTGCTGCTCAGCCACCTCGGCTACGACAAGGACAAGGCGCTCGCCGCCCAGCTCACCGACGTGGACGTGATCATCGGCGGCGATTCGCACACCCTGCTCGGCGACTTCAAGGCCCAGGGCGTGGACAGCGCCGGCGCCTACCCCACGGTGGTGAAGAACAAGGACGGTGACACCGTCTGCATCGGCCAGNCCTGGGAATATGCCAAGGCCTTCGGCCTGATGAACGTCAAGTTCGACGACCGCGGCCGCGTCACCGCGTGCGGTGGCCAGGCCAGCCTGGTGATTGGCGACAACTACAAGCGCCTTGGCAGCGACGGCAAGACCTGGACCGCGCTGGCCGACGCCGACCGCGCCACGCTCACCACCCGGCTGGCCGCGCAGAGTGCCGTCAAGGTGGTCACGCCCGATGCCGGCGCCACCCAGGTGCTCGACGGCTACAAGGGCAAGGTGACCGCGGCCAAGGCCCAGGTCATCGGCAGCGCCACGCAGGACCTCTGCCTGGTGCGCGTGCCCGGCGACACCAGGACANACCGCGCCGGCGGCATCGCCGCCTGCGAGAAGGCCAACACCCTGGCGCGCGGCAGCGACATCTCGCAGGTCGTGGCCGAGGCCTTCCTCTACCAGGCCAAGCGCGCGGACTTCGCGCTGCAGAACGGCGGCGGCGTGCGCGTCTCGGTGCCGGCCGGCCCGTTGACGATGAACACCGCGTTCACCCTGCTGCCCTTCACCAACGTGATCGTCGAACTCGACCTCACCGGCGCGCAAGTCATTGCCGCGCTCGAAGACGGCATCTCGGCGGTGGTCGATGGTGGCAGCACCGGCCCCTATCCCTACGCCGCCGGCCTGCGCTGGGACGTGGACATGAGCAAGCCGAAGGGCCAGCGCCTGTCCAACGTGCAGGTGCGCAACAAGACCACCGGCGCCTGGAGCGCCATCGACCCCGCGCGCACCTATGTGCTCGCCACCAACGACTTCGTCGCCGCCGGCGGTGACGGCTACGCCACCCTGTCCACCCTCTACAAGGCCGGCAAGTACGTCAACACCTACCTGCTCTACACCCAGAGCTTCGTCGACTACGTCAAGGCCAAGGGCAGCATCGGCCGCCCCGCGCGCAGCGAGTACTCGAGCCAGAACGTCATCACCAAGGACGGCACGAAGCTGCCCAGCGACTGACACGAGCATCGAGAAGCGGGTCATATCCCAGCTCCTTACAGGAATAGACAGGGGACGCTCTCGGACAGTCCTCCTCTTTCGGGGCGCCGCGTGCGCCCGTTTTTGGGCCACGCGGTGTCGGCCGTGTGAAGCCCCGCGCGCCGCGGGGCATCGCCGCCTGTCGCCGCCGCCGGTCACAATCGACGCGTCGCCGCGGCCCCTGCCTGGCCCGGCTCTTGCACTTCCTCGCCCATGCCCCACCATCCCGACCGACTCCTGCCCTGCAAGGCCAGCAACTTCCGCGACCTCGGCGGCTACCGCAGCGCCGATGGGCGCAGCGTGCGCTGGCGGCGGCTGTTCCGCTCCGACCATCTGGCGGGCCTGAGCGCGCAGGACGTGGCGCAGTTGCAGGCGCTGGGCCTGTCGCGCAGCTTCGACCTGCGGGGCCAGCGCGAACGCGCCGCGCAGCCTNACGCGCTGCCGGGCGTGCGCGTGCAGCCGCTGCCCATCGAGCCCACGGTGGTGCAGGGCCTGCAGGCCCTGCGTGAGCGCGGCGAGGCGCTGACGGCGGCGCACACTGCGCAGCTCATGCGCGAAACCTACCGCGCCTTCGTCACCGACAACTCGCAGCGCTTCGCCGAGCTGTTCGCCCACCTGCTTGCCGACGACGCGCCCGCGGTGGTGCACTGCACCGCCGGCAGGNACCGCACCGGTTTTGCCGTGGCCCTGCTGCTGCGCGCGCTCGACGTGCCGCACGAGACGGTGATGCAGGACTACCTGCTCACCAACCGGCACTACCGCATGCCCACGGCGTATGCCGACAGCGCCCCGCCCGAGGTGCTGCGCGTGCTCTGGCAGGTGCAGGAAGACTTCTTGCACGCAGCCTTCGCCGCCGTGGAGCGCGACTACGGCAGCCTCGACGCCTACTTCGCGCGCGCGCTCGCCCTCACCCCCACGGCGCGCGCGCGGCTGGCGCAGATGTACCTGCAAGCGCCCGACGATACTTCAAAAAAGTGAGCGCAATCTGACCGGTTGGCGCTGGGGCCCGGGCCGAAAAGCTCGAAAACCCGTTCCGCACCAGCCCCGCGGGGCTTCGAACCGGCGGGTGCGCGCCGCAGCGGCCCCGCGCGGCCCGCTCACACCGGCACGGTGTAGTTCAGCGCCATGCGCCCGCCGTCCACGGTGACGATTTCGCCGGTCATGTAGCTGGCGGCGTCGCTGGCGAGGAAGGCCACCACCTCGGCCACTTCCTCGGGTTCGCCCAGGCGCTTCATCGGCGTGCGCGAGAGGATGCGTGCGCGCGCCTCGGCGCTGGTGAGCACGGCCTGCGCGGCCAGTTCCGTGGCAATCGTCCCCGGCGCCACCGCGTTGACACGAATGCCGTGGTCGGCCAGCGCCAGCGCCATGGCGCGGGTGAGCTGGTTGATGCCGCCCTTGCTCGCGTTGTAGCTGGCGATGCTCGGAATCGCCATCACCCCGTTGACCGAGCTCATGTTCACGATGGCGCCGCGGGTGCCCGCCTGCACCATGGCGCGCGCCACCGCCTGCCCCATGAGGAACGAGCCCTTGAGGTTCACGCGCAGCACGGCGTCGAAGTCCGCCTCGGTGACGTCGAGGAAATCCGCCGCCTTGAAGATGCCTGCGTTGTTCACCAGCACATCGATGCGGCCGTGCGCCGCCAGCGCCGCCGCTATCGCCGCATCCACGTCGGCCTTGGCGCCGACGTCGCAGCGCAGCGCCAGCGCGCCAAGTTCAGCCGCCAGCGCCTCGTTGCGCGCTGCGTCCACGTCGGCAAGCACCAGGCGCGCGCCCTCGCGCGCAAAGCGCCGCGCACAGGCCGCACCGATGCCTTGCGCCGCGCCGGTCACGAGCACCACNCGCTCGCGCAGGCCGAAGCAGATGGGNGAAGCAGGGGAGGGGATAGGGGTCGTCGTGTTCATGCGGGCATCGTAGCAAGGGCGCATGAAAGCGTTCGGCATGCAGCGGCCCGAAACGCCGCGGCGCTGCTGCGGGGCGCCGCGCCGCCGTGCGAACATCGGCGACCTTGCCGCCTCAACCGGAGACCCGCCCATGCCCCAACTGCTTCGCGCCGTGCTCTACACCGACGCCGACGGCCGCGCCCGCTTTCGTGATGAACCGATCGAACTGAGCGAGGGCAGCGCCGCGGCCGCGCTCTCGGCGCTCGCGCCCTCGGGCGGCTACCAGTGGCGCTGGAGCCCGGCCGGCTTCGAGAGCACGTTTCACTGCACCACGCACCCGCAGTGGCTCATCGTGCTGCAGGGCCGCATGGAAATCGGCCTGCAGGACGGCAGCTGCCGCGTGTTCGGCCCCGGGNAGGGCTTTCTGTCGGCCGACACCCTGCCCGCGGGCGCGGTGTTCGACCCCACGGTGCACGGCCACCGCAGCCGCGCGCTCGACGGCCAGCCGCTGCAGACGTTGTTCGTGCGGGTGTGACGATGCCCTGAGCAGCCCTTCGGGCACCCGGCACGGGGTTCTCAGCGGGCCGTCGCGCTGGGGGCGTTCACAAAGGCGCCAACTGCGGAGCAAAGACTCAGCGGCCGAAGCCGCGTGGCGCTCCGCTGCGGCCCCGGTTGCCGCCACCGCCCTGCGGCCGCCGCCCCCACCGCCGAAGCCGCCACCACTCCCGCCGCCCCCGCCACTGCGGCGGTTGCGGCCGCCACCGGCCATGCTGTCGATGCTGGTGCGCATCGGGTCGGGCTGGCCGCCGGCGGTGCTGCCGCGGTGCGCGCCGCCGCGGTGGGTGTGCAGGCTGGTGCGCAGGGGGTCGATGTGGCTCGGCAGCTCGTCGGGCGCGAATTCGCTCTGGTCGTCGTCGTGCGCGGCCGGGTTGCGGGCCTCGGGTGCGCGGGGCGGCGCCGTTGCGGCCGTTGCCGCGGCGGCCCGGGCGCGGCGGGCGGTTGCCATTGCCACCGCCGGCGGCGCGGGGGCATCGCTGCGCGCAGGGGTGTCCTCGGCCACGGCGTCGCCTTGGGCGGCGGTGCCGTTGCGCGGGTTCTTGCCGCCCTTGTTTGCGGCACCGCCACGCGGGGCCTTGTTCTCGCGGATGCGCTGCATCATCTCGGCGCGGGCGGCCTTGGCGGCGGCGGCCATCACCTCGCGGCTGGGCGGCTTGCCGGCGCCGCCCCACAGCGTCTGGCGGCCCATGGCGATGGGCTCGGCCTTCTCGCCGGGCTCGGGGCCATAGCCCTCGATGAACTCCACCGGAATCTCCTGCTTGGTGAAGCGCTCGATGTCCATCATGAAGCCTTCCTCGTCCAGGCTCACCAGGCTGATGGCCACGCCCGAGGCGCCGGCGCGGCCGGTGCGGCCGATGCGGTGGACATAGTCCTCGCTGACGTTGGGAATGTCGTAGTTCACCACGTGCGGCAGGTCTTCGATGTCGATGCCGCGCGCGGCGATGTCGGTGGCCACCAGGGCGCGGATCTCGCCGCTCTTGAAGCCCGAGAGCGCCTGCGTGCGCGCGCTCTGGCTCTTGTTGCCGTGCAAGGCCATGGCGCTGATGCCGTTCTTGTTCAGGAACTCGGCCACATGGTTGGCGCCGAACTTGGTGCGGGTGAACACCAGCACCTGGCTCCAATCCTTGCTCTGGATGATGTGCGCCAGCAGCGCCTTCTTCTTGTTGCGGCCCACCGGGTGGATGACCTGGCTGATGCGCTGCACCGTGGTGTTGCGCGGCGTGACCTGCACGCTCTGCGGGTTCTTGAGCAGGCCGTTGGCGAGTTCCCGGATCTCGTCGCTGAAGGTGGCGGAGAACAGCAGGCTCTGCTTGGCCTTGGGCACCAGGGCCAGCACCTTCTTCACGTCATGGATGAAGCCCATGTCGAGCATGCGGTCGGCCTCGTCGAGCACGAGCATCTGCACGCCCGAGAGGTCGAGGAAGCCCTGCTGCTGCAGGTCCAGCAGGCGCCCCGGCGTGGCCACCAGAATGTCCACGCCGCGCTTCAAGGCGTTGATCTGCGGGTTCATGCCCACGCCGCCGAAGACGACGGTGGAGCTCAGGTCGAGGTACTTGCCGTACGCACGCACCGACTCTTCCACCTGCGCGGCCAGCTCCCGCGTGGGCGTGAGCACCAGGGCGCGGATGGCCGTGCCGCCGTGGGCGTTGCGCTTGCGCTCGCCGCGCGAGAGCAGGTCGAGCATGGGCAGGGTGAACGCGGCCGTCTTGCCGGTGCCGGTCTGCGCGCCGCCGAGCAGGTCGTGGCCGGCGAGGATGAGCGGGATGGCCTGCGCCTGGATGGGCGTGGGGGTTTCGTAGCCTTGCTCATGCACGGCCTTGACGATGGCCGAAGCCAGATTCAGATCTTCAAACTTCATATGGAGGCGCCCGTCCGGGGCGCTTGANGCACCGGCCTGTTCCGGCATGCGGGGCATGCCGGGCCAGTCGAGGCCGATGGACTTCTGGAGTGGGAGCGGCGAAAGGCGCGAAGGCCTCGCAAGTCCCCAGCGGTGTGCTGATGTGCGGTGAACTGGATGCCGCAACGCCCTGCATTGTCGCATGCGGGGATAATCGGCGCATGGGCGCTGTGCATTCCTGCAACGGGCGCCGCTTTTTTGGACCCTCAGAACACCATGGCCCAGTACGTTTTTTCCATGAATCACCTCGGCAAGATCGTTCCGCCGAAGCGTCAGATTCTCAAGGACATCTCGCTCAGTTTCTTCCCCGGCGCCAAGATCGGCGTGCTCGGCCTCAACGGCTCGGGCAAGTCCACGCTGCTCAAGATCATGGCCGGCGTGGACAAGGAGTACGAGGGCGAGGCCATTCCCATGCCCGGTCTCAAGATCGGATACCTGCCGCAGGAGCCCCAGCTCGACCCCAGCGAAACGGTGCGCCAGGCCGTCGAGGGCGGCATGGGCGAAATTCTCGCGGCCAAGCAGCGGCTCGAGGAGGTTTACGCCGCCTATGCCGAGCCCGACGCCGATTTCGACGCGCTCGCGGCCGAGCAGGCCAGGCTCGAGGCCATTCTGGCCACGGCCGGCGATGCGTCGGAGCACCAGCTCGAAATCGCCGCCGACGCGCTGCGCCTGCCGCCCTGGGATGCGGTGATCGGCCAGCTCTCGGGTGGCGAGAAGCGTCGCGTGGCGCTGTGCCGGCTGCTGCTGTCCAAGCCCGACATGCTGCTGCTCGACGAGCCGACCAACCACCTCGACGCCGAATCGGTCGAGTGGCTCGAGCAGTTCCTGCAACGCTTCNCCGGCACCGTGGTGGCCATCACCCACGACCGCTACTTCCTCGACAACGCCGCGGAGTGGATTCTCGAACTCGACCGCGGCCACGGCATCCCGTACAGGNGCAACTACTCGAGCTGGCTCGAGCAANAAGAAGCGAGGCTGGAGCAGGAGCAGCGCACCGAGGACGCGCGCACCAAGGCCATGAAGAAGGAACTGGAGTGGGCGCGCCAGAACCCCAAGGGCCGCCAGGCCAAGAGCAAGGCCCGCCTGGCGCGCATCGAGGAGCTCTCCGACTACGAATACCAGAAGCGCAACGAGACCAACGAAATCTTCATTCCCGTGGCCGAACGCCTGGGCAATGACGTGATCGAGTTCGAGAACGTCTCCAAGTCCTTCGGCGACCGGCTGCTCATCGACAACCTGAGCTTCCGCATCCCCGCGGGCGCCATCGTCGGCATCATCGGCCCCAACGGCGCGGGCAAGTCCACGCTGTTCAAGATGATCGCGGGCCGGGAGCAACCCGACGCCGGCACCGTGCGCCTGGGCAAGACCGTCAAGCTCGCCTACGTGNACCAGAGCCGCGACGCCCTGAGCGCCGACAAGACGGTGTGGGAGGACATCTCCGGCGGGCTCGACATCATCACCGTGGGCAAGTTCCAGATGCCCAGCCGCGCCTACTGCGGCCGCTTCAACTTCAACGGCGGTGACCAGCAGAAGAAGGTGGGCACGCTCTCCGGCGGTGAGCGTGGCCGCCTGCACCTGGCCAAGACGCTGATGCAGGGCGCCAACGTGCTGCTGCTCGACGAGCCCTCGAACGACCTCGACGTCGAAACCCTGCGCGCGCTCGAGGATGCGCTGCTCGAATACGCCGGCTCGGTGTTGGTGATCAGCCACGACCGCTGGTTCCTCGACCGCATCGCCACCCACATCCTGGCCGCCGAGGGCGACAGCCAGTGGGTGTTCTTCGACGGCAACTACCAGGAATACGAAGCCGACAAGAAGCGCCGCCTCGGCGAGGAAGGCGCGCGCCCGCACCGCGTGCGCTTCAAGGCTTTGAAGTAAGGCAAAGCCTCGCGTTCCCGGTTGCGAGTGCTTACCGACCGGGGTGCGCAACGCGGACAAATCCTGCAATACTTGTAAGGATGAGCACCAAATACGTCCGCAGAATCGGTCTGGTCGAGCATGCCTCGCCGCGCAAGGTCGGCGTCTCGGCGGTGGTGGAGCTGGCGCTGTCGCAGGCGCCGGCGCTCATGGACCAGGTGCTCGACGCCTTGCTCACGGCGGTCGCGCCCAAGCAGGCGGGCAAGCCCGGCGGCCTTCGCCCCGAACTCGAGCCCGTGGTGCGCGAACTGGCCGCCTCGCGCGACTCGGTGCGTGCGGCCTTCACCGGGCAGTTGCGCGTGCTCGCCTTCGGCGGCACTGGTGCGGAGGCCAGCCGGCCGCTGGTGAAGTTCGAGGACCTGCAACTGCTCGATGCGCGCGCGCTCGATGAGAGCATTGAGCTCGCCCGCGTGCAGCAGGACATCGAGTTCGCCGTGGCCGAGGTGCTGCCGCGCTTTCATGCGCTCATGAGCACGGTGATGGGCTGGATCAGCGTGCAGCCCGGCATCAACCCGCTGCGGCCCGAGTTGTTCGCCAAGGCGTTTCGCGACACGCTGGCCGCGCACCTGGTGATTCCCGAGGTGCGTTCGGAAATTCTGGCCAGTTCGTCCGGCCGTTTTGCGGTGGGGTTGCGCCAGCTCTACCGTGAGCTCAACGAGTGGCTGCTCAGCCACGGCGTGGAGCCTGCCGGCCTCAACGAGGCGGCGCTGGCCGTCAGCGCCACGGCCGCACCCCAGGCCCAGGGCACCAGCGAGACGGCGCGCGCCGTGCTCACGCTCGAGCGACTGCGGCGCTTGTTCAACACCGATCTCGGCGAACTCATGGCCGTCTCCGGCCGCCCGGGGCAGGATTTTCTGCACACCATTCCGGCTTCGCTGGTGACGCTGCAGGACATGAAGCAGGTCGACGCGATGATCACCCGGCTCGAGGCGCGGCGCAAAGCCCAGGGCGGTGCGGCGGCGGCCCAGCAGCAGGCCGAGGTGCTGCGCAAGCGCCCGCTCGACGGGCGTGAGCTGGCGCAGCAGATCGGTGAGGAAGTCACCCGCATGATGGTGGACAACCTCACCACCGACGAGCGCTTGCTGCCGCGCGTGCGCACCGTGCTGCGCCAGCTCGACGAGGCACTGNTGGCGCTGGCGCGGGCCGACATGCGTTTCTTCAGCGACGCGCGGCACCCGGCGCGGCAGTTCCTGGACCGCATCACCGACCGCAGCCTGGCCTTCACCCGCGAGGACGAGCCCGGTTTCGCGCGCTTCATGGCCTCGGTCGAGGCGGCGGTGGAGGCCATTCTGCAGGCGCCGCCGCCGCGGGTGGAGGCGTTTGCCCACGAGATCGAGGTGCTGCAGTCGGGCTGGAAGGAGGACGACCAGGCCCTCATCCGCCAGCGCGAGGAAACCGCCCGCGCGCTGCTGCATGTGGAGCAGCGCAACCTGCTGGCGCAGCGCCAGGTGGAACTCTGGAGCGCCAAGCTGGCCGACCGCCCGATTCCCGCGCTGGTGCACGGCTTTCTGCTCGGCCCCTGGGCGCAGGTGGTGGCCGAGGCGCAGTTGCGCTGCCGCGCCGACGACAGCGAGGTGCGGCAGTACAAGGCGGTGGTCGAGCCGCTGATCTGGAGCGTGCAGCCGCGTCTGGCCCGGCGCAACCCGGCGCATCTGGTGGAGATCATCCCCGGCATGCTGGCCACGCTGCGCGCGGGCTTGCAGCTCATCGCGCTGCCGGCCACGCAGATCCAGGTGTTCTTCGATGCGTTGATCGCCTGCCACGAGGAGGTGCTGCAGGAGGCCCGCGCCGCGCGCGACGCGCAGATCGCCGCGGGCCTGGCCAGCGCGGGCGACGCGCTGCCGGCCTTGCCCCCGGCGGACGAGCGCACCGCCGCGGCCGAGGAGGCCGCGCGGGCCGAGGCGCGCGCGCAGGCCATGGCCATGCCGGCCGAGGTGCCGTGGCTCGCCGCCTCGGAAACCAGCGAGGCCGGGTACCTGGATGTCGACGCGGTCATGCCCATCGACCCCACGCAGCCCGAAGCCACCTGGGAAGAGCGCGAGGCCGCCGAATCGGCCAGCGACGCCATCAGCGAAGGCGCGTGGGTGGAACTCATGCTCGACGGGCAATGGACGCGGCTCAAGCTCACCTGGAGCAGCCCGCACCGCACGTTGTTCATGTTCACTTCCTCGCGCGGCCGGGCGCACTCGATGTCGCGCCGCTCCATGGCGCGGCTCATGGCCAACGGCATGATCCGCATCGTTTCGGCGGGCCTGGTGCTCGACGGCGCGCTCGATGCCGTGGCCCAGCAGGCGCTGCGCAACAGCGTCTCGGCCGACAAGGCCTTCCAGCCCGCCGGCAGCGAGCGCTGAACGGCCGCGCGCACGGCCGCAGAAAGCTCTCTTCTAGAGCCGGCTGCGCACCAGCCGGATGTGCTCGCGCAGTGCGTACAGCGCGTCGGCGTGCGACAGCGGTACTGCGATGTTCTGCACCTGGCGCTCCAGTGCATCGAGCGCTTCGCGCGCGCTGGCCGCGTCGGTGCGACCGGCGGCCACGGCGTGTTCGAGCTCGCGCAGCCGCCCGTACCAGCGGAACACCCGTGAGCGGATGCGCAGGTCGTACAGCGGCGGCAGCACCCTCGAGAGCGGCAGCACGATGGCCAGAATCAGGCCCAGCGCCAGCCACATGCGCTCCACCAGATTGGCCCAGGCAAACGG
Source organism: Burkholderiaceae bacterium (assembly GCA_013693755.1). Taxonomy (GTDB): domain Bacteria; phylum Pseudomonadota; class Gammaproteobacteria; order Burkholderiales; family Burkholderiaceae_C; genus Tibeticola. The sequence continues at coordinate 357,955 of CP059256.1, read as the reverse complement.
CAGGTAGCGCTGCAGCAGCGGCGCGCCGCCCTGCAACGTGCGCTCGGCCTCGCGCGCAACCGGCCAGGGTGTGGGCGAGNNGTTGGGGTATTCGCGCGCGGCGTTGAACCAGCCCGCACCGCCGTGCAGCGTGCGCGCGGCCAGGGTGAAGAGCTGCAGCAGCGCGGGGTGGGTGTCTTCGCGGGCGAGCAAGGTGGTGGTCACGGCCACCAGCCGCACGTCCTGCGGCGGCACGTCGGCGGCGAGGTCGACCGCGCCGCGCGGCAGCACCACGGGCGTGAGAAAGGACAGCCGGCGGGCATAGGCCGCGCTCTGCGCGAAATCCATCAGCCGCACGCCCGGCGTCTGCAGCAGCATCTGCACCATCGGCGCCTCGGGGGCGGAGGCGAACACCAGCGCGTCGAGCGTGCCGTCGAGGAAGGCCACGGTGGCCGGCGTCTGCGGCAGGTGCGACAGGGTCAGTTGGCTGGCTTCGAGGTGGTTGAGGGCAAACAGCTGCGCCATCAGCGCGGGCACGCCGCTGCCCTCGGTGCCCACGTTCACGCGCAGGCCGGCGAGCTCGGTCAGGTTGGCCAGGAGCCCGTCGGTCTTGTGGCGGCGGGCCGCGTCCTCGCGGTAGAACAGCCAGATCGGCTCGACGAACAGGCTGCCCAGCGACAGCAGGGCTTCGTCGTCGGCCGCGGCGTTGCCACTNGGCGCGGGGTCGCTGCCGCCTTGCACGAAGGCGAAGTCGGCCTTGCCTTCGCGCAGCAGGCGCAGGTTGTCGCGCGAGCCTTCGCTGGGCAGCAGGGTGACGGTGATGCCCTCGGCGGCTAGTGCGCGGGCGTAGCGCTCGCCGAACGCCGCGTAGGCGCTCTGCTCGGGGCCGGTGGCCAGCGTTACCCGCTGCGGTGGCACCGGGTTGAGCCACAGGTACGCACCCCATAGCAGCGCCAGCGCCAGCAGCAGCACCGGCGCGGCCGACCACAGCCACTCGCGCAGCGGCAGCAGGCGGTTGCGGCCGGTGCCGCGGGTGGCTTTGGGTGGGCGTCGCAGCAGCGGCATGGGGCGCAGAGCCTCAGACTCAGGTGCGCGCGGCGGGGCTACGGCGCCCGCCGGGGCGAGATCGCAGGCGGCGGGCAGCCACAGATCGCCCAGTTGCAGGCCGCGTGCGGCGCGCACGGCGCGCACGGTGGCGCGGGCGACCGCTTCGGCGGCCATGACGCAGAGCAGGTGCAGGTCGGGCGCGCCGGGGAAGGCCGCNGCCTGGCCGGTGGCCAGCGCGAACACGGTGTCGCCGTCGGACGGGGTGTGCACCGGGTCGATGCTGCGCGCCAGTCCGTCGTGGCCCACCTGCGCCAGCCGCCGCGCCTGGGCCTTGTCCAGCGTGGCGTCGGTGGCGACGAGGGCGAGCGTGGTCTGCGCGCCGGCGAGCAGGCGGTGCGGCCGCTCGCCCGCGAGCAGCGCGCGCCGGGTGTCGCGCAGGCCCGAGCCGTCAGCACGGCGGGCGCCGGCGATCAGGGCGCCGGTGCCGCGGTCGCGCACGTCGCCCAGTGCGTTGCAGGCCACGAGCGCGCCCACGGTGACGCCGCCCAGGCGCAGCGCCGCGCTGCCCAGGCCGCCCTTCATCGCGCAGGCCATGCCGAAGGTCTTGCCCACCGTGGCGCCCGCGCCGGCGCCGACGTTGCCCTGTGCCACCGGCGCGCGGCTGGCCGCAGCGCAGGCGGCTTCGCCGGCGGCGGCGTCGGGGCGGATGGTCGGGTCGCCCAGGTGCAGGTCGAACAGCACCGCCGCGGGCACGATGGGCACGCGAACCGGGCCCACGGGCAGGCCGATGCCCTGGGCTTCGAGCCAGCGCATCACACCGCCGGCCGCGTCGAGCCCGTAGGCGCTGCCGCCGGCGAGCAGCACGGCATGCACCACGCCGACGGTGTTGCCGGGTTCGAGCAGGTCGGTCTCGCGGGTNGCCGGGGCGGCGCCGCGCACGTCCACGCCGCCGACCGCGCCCTCGCGCGCGAGCACCACGGTGCAGCCGGTGGGCCGGCGCACATCGGTGAAGTGGCCGACCTCGATGCCGGCGACGTCGGTGAGGCTGTCGGTGCTGGCGGGGTCGGTCATGGCTTCAGCGTCTTTCGATGGCGGTGAGGGTGAGCTGGCCGCCCTCGCGCTGGGCCTTGAAGCGCACCGCCTGGCCCACGGTCAGCCCTTGCAGCAGCGCGGGGTCGGCGGCCTTGAACACCATGGTCATGCCCATCATGCCGAGGTGCGGCATGTCGTCATGGCGCAGGGTGAGCTTGCCGGCGGCGGTGTCGATCTTGCGCACCTCGCCGTTCGTCCAGGGCGCTTCGGCTGCCGGTGCGGCGGCGGCCGTGCCCAGGCCGTGGTGGGCGTGGCCCTGGGGCATGGATTCGGCTGAAAAAGCCGGGGACCCCAGCACGAAAAGGTGCAGGGCTGCTGCGGAAAAAGAGCAATGTTGCGGTTCATGATCGAAGCATCCGAGGGTGGGGGGATTGTGCGGGATTGCACGGGGGTGAGCGGAGCGCGCGTCAATGGTGGCCATGGCCCGAGGGCTTGTGGGCGCTGGCGTTGGCGGGGCGGCGGGGCCGCTGGCGCGTGNNGGGCGGCGCCGGGGTTTGAGCCGGGGCGTCGCTGCCGGTCCATTCGCGGGCCTGGGTGTTGGGTGGCTGGCGGTAGGGACCGGGGTCGCGGTAGTCGCCGCGGGCGAGGTCGGGGCGCACCTTGAGCACGCTGAACATGCCGCCCATCTCCAGCGGGCCGTAGGGGCCCTGGCCGGTCATCATGGGGAAGGTGTTGTCGGGCAGGGGCATTTCCATGCTGCCCATGTCGGCCATGCCTTTGTCGCCCATGGCCATGTAGTCGGGCACGAGCTTGCGGATGCGCTCGACCAGGTCGGTCTGATCGACGCCGATCATCGTCGGCACGTTGTGGCCCATGGCGCCCATGGTGTGGTGGCTCTTGTGGCAGTGGAAGGCCCAGTCGCCGGGCTCGTCGGCGATGAGTTCGATCTGCCGCATCTGGCCCACGGCGACGTCGGTGGTCACTTCGGGCCAGCGCGCGGATCGGGGCACCGGGCCGCCGTCGGTGCCGGTGACTTCGAACTCATGGCCGTGCAGGTGGATGGGGTGGTTGGTCATGGTGAGGTTGCCCACGCGGATGCGCACCCGGTCGCCCTGGCGCGCCACCAACGGGCTGATGGCGGGGAAGACGCGGCTGTTCCAGGCCCAGATGTTGAAGTCGAGCATGACGTTGATCTGCGGCGTGGCGCTGCCGGGCTCGACGGCGAAGGCGTTGAGCAGGAAGGCGTAGTCGCGGTCGGCCTCGGCGATGAGCGGGTGGCGGCCCTTGGGGTGGGTGATCCACAGGCCCATCATGCCCATGGCCATCTGCACCATTTCGTCGGCGTGCGGGTGGTACATGAAGGTGCCGGGGCGGCGGGCCTCGAACTCGTAGACGAAGGTCTTGCCGGGTTCGATGTGCGGCTGGTGAGGCCGCCCNACGCCGTCCATGCCGTTGGGCAGGCGCTGGCCGTGCCAGTGGATGGTGGTGTGTTCGGGCAGGCGGTTGGTGACGAAGATGCGCACGCGGTCGCCCTCGACCACTTCGATGGTGGGGCCGGGCGACTGGCCGTTGTAGCCCCACATGTTGACGCGAAAGCCCGGCGCCATCTCGCGCACCACGGGCTCGGCGACGAGGTGGAATTCCTTGACGCCGTCTTTCATGCGCCAGGGCAGGGTCCAGCCGTTGAGGGTGACGACCGGGCGGTAGGGCCGGCCGTTGGGGGCGTGAGTGGCGGCNGCGGTTTCGGCGCTGCTCTGGGTGGGCGGCTCGGGCAGGGCGGCGAGGGCGGCGCGGCCGACGGTGGCGGCGACGGCCAGGCCCGCGCCGCGCGCGAGGCTGCCAAGCCATTGTCTGCGTTGCATGGTGGGTGCCTTTCGAGGGAAGGGGGTCAGTGGGCGGCGGCGGCCGGTGCGGCCGCGGCTGCGTCGGGCGCGGCGAGCGCACCCAGGCGTTCGAGCGCGCGCGGCGAGGTGCCGGTGAGGGCGGTCTGCAGCTCGGTGTCGGCAAGCCAGAAGTCGCGCTCGGCGGCGATGGCCGAGGCCACGGCGGCGGCCTGCGCGCCGGCCTGGGTCAGCACGTCCCAGGGGCTGGCGAGCATGCCGTTGTAGCGCAGCAGGGTCTCGTCGGTCAGGCGCTGGCGCAAGGGCACGAGGTCGTCGCGCCAGTGGCGGGCCTGTGCATGGGCGCTGCGCCAGAGGCTCCAGGCGCTGCGCACCTCGCTGCGGGCCTGCTCGGCCACGTCGCGCTCGCGTGCCTGCGCCAGCGCGAGCTGGGCCTGCGCGCGGTCGATGCGCGCTGCACCGGTGTCGAACAACGGCAGCGGCAGCTCGACTTCCCAGCCGCGCTGGCGCGCGCTGCCGGTGGGGTCGCTGATGCGGTTGTCGCGCAGCGTGAGNTCCAGCGCGTCGATGGGGCGCGTGCCGCGGGTGGCGCCCAGCGCCTGCGCGAGTTGCTGCGTCTGCGCCTGTGCGCTGCGCAGGTCGAGCCGCTCGGCCAGCGCGCGCCTCGGCGCGNNGGCTTCGTCCAGCGGCAGCGCGGCGGGCAGGTCGGGCAGACGCTCGGGCAGGCGCAGGCGCTCGCCCTGGCCGGCCAGGCCCATGGCGCGCGCCAGCCGCTCGCGCGCCAGCGTGGCGGCGTGGTCGGCCTGCAGGCTGCGCTGGCGGGCTTCGCCCAGCGCCAGTTCGGTCTGGGCGAGTTGGAAGGCGCTCCAGTTGCCCGCGCGCACCATGCGCCGGCCGAGTTCCACCGCAGCCTCGGCGGCGTCCTGCGCCTGGCGGGTGTGGCGGGCGATCTGCGTGGCCGCGACCGCCTCGATCCAGGCGTTGCGCGCCTGCGCGGCCAGCACGATGACGCGCTGCGCCGCCTGCAACTGCGCGGCGGCCTGGGCGCGCTCGGCGGCACGCAGCCGCCAGGGCAGGGTCAGCAGGCCCAGCACGTCCCAGCGCAGGCTGCGGTCGAGCTCGCGGTGGTCGCCCTCGGTCAGCCGGCCGAGGGCCAGGCGCGGGTTGGGCAGCAGGGCGCCGAGCTCGGCGTCGGCCTGGCCGATCTGCAGTTCGGCGAACAAGGCCTGCATCTGCGGGTGGCGCAGCACGGCGATGCGCACGGCGGCGGCGTCACTCAGGGGCTGGGCGAGCAGGGCGTCGATGCGGGCGTCGGGCGTGGCCACGGACGGCGGCGGCGCAACGGCGGGCAGGTCGTCCGCGCCGATGGCGACGGCGCCGGTGCGGCCGGCCAGCGCGGCGGCCACGGCCTGGCGCGGTGCCTCGGGCGGGGCGCTGGCACAGCCCGCCAGCGCCAGCGCGACCGCCAGGGCGGTTGCGTGCCGCCCGGGAACGGGAAATTTCAGAAAAACATGGGAACCCCAGCGTCAATTGGTCATGTCTTGCTATCGAATTTGATGATTCGAGGCAAGCGTAAACGCGCAGCCCGGGTGGCTGCGCAGGCCGGTGCGGGGTCAGAGGATGGGGGCGCAGGTCGGGTGCGCGCAGCACGCTGGCAAAGCGCGTGCTTGTGGCCGCGGGGGCGGCGTGCGGTGCCACGACGGCACCGAGGGCGGCCGGCGCGCTGGCCAGGCTTGCGCCGTGGCAGATGTCGCACAGCGTGCAGGCACCGGCATGGCCGGCGTGCGGCCCGCCGGCGGGGTCGGCTGCGGTGGCGTGGGCGTGGGAAGCGGGGTTGGAAGGGTCGGTGTGGAGGGCGCGGCCGTGGGGCCGGGCATGGGGTCGGCCATGTGCTCGACCATGTTCGCGCCCATGTGCATGTCCATGCGCATGTCCATGGGCGCGGCTGCATGACCGGCTGCAGACATGGCCATGTGCATCGAGCAGTCGGCCGGCATGTCGGCATCCGCCATCGGCGCGGCCGCCGTGGTGCCTGCTGTGGAGGCTGCCGCGGTGGCCTGCAGCGCGGCCTGGGCCATTTCCATGGCCATGGCGTCACCCACCCAGCCGCGCAGGGGCAGGGCGAGGAGCAGCAGCAACAGCACATGCAGGCGCATTCGCATGGCTGGCATGATAAGGCGCATGCTGGACTACGTGCTCGACCATGCCTTTTCGCTGCACAGCGTGCTGGCCTTGTTCGGCCTGNGGGTGTATGTCACCGGCTCGCGCACCTTGCACCAGCGCCGCCACCCGTCGGCCGCGGTGGCCTGGGTGCTGGCGCTGGTGCTCATGCCCTACGTGGCGCTGCCGCTGTATCTGCTGTTCGGCAACCGCAAGATGGTGCGCCGGCGCGAACGGCCGGCCCGCGCGTCGGCGCCGCCCGCGCACACCGCCGAGGGCTTTGACCTGCCGTGCCTGGCGCAGGCTGGCTNNTTGCCGCCGGCGGCGGCCTACNGAGGGCTGCAGGTGCACGCCGACGGGGCGGCCGCGCGCGAGGCGCTGCGGGCGGGCATCGCGGCGGCTCGGTCGCACATCGAGATCAGCACCTTCGTGCTCGGGCGCGATGCCTTCGGTGAGGCGCTGACCGGCTGGCTGGCCGAGCGCGTGGCCGCCGGCGTGCGGGTGCGCCTGCTGGTGGACGGCGTGGGCGCGTGGCTGGGCGGCCACCCCGATCTGGACCGCGTGCAGGCGCTGGGCGTCGAAGTGCGTCGCTTCGTGCCGCCGTTTCGCACCGGCTTGCGCGGCCGCACCAACCTGCGCAACCACCGCAAGAAGGTGATCGTCGACGGCCGGTGGCTGTGGAGCGGCGGGCGCAACCTCGCGGCCGAGTACTTCACAGGCGACGGCCGTCACGCCCCCTGGGTGGACNTGAGCTTCGACCTGCGCGGCGAGGCGGCGCAGTCCGCGCGGGCGCTGTTCGAGCGCGACTGGGCCTTCGCGCAGGATGCCGACGCGCCGCCTCGGCTGCCCTTGCCCGAGGCTCGACCTTGCNCCGCGACGCCGCCCGCCGCAGCGCCGTGCGTGCAGCTCATTCCCAGCGGCCCCGACCAGGCCGACGACACCTTGTTCGCGGTGCTGGTGTCGGCTTTCTTCACCGCGCGGCGGCGCATCGTGGCGGTGACGCCGTATTTCGTGCCCGACGAGACGTTGCTGCTCTCGCTCACCCTGGCCGCGCGCCGGGGCGTGCAGGTGGAATTGCTCATGCCCGCGCGATCGAACCACCACCTGGCCGACCTCGCGCGCCACCGGGCGCTGCGCGAGCTCGCCGCCTCGGGCGCGCGCGTGCGCCTGCTGCCGGGCATGGTGCATGCGAAGGCGGTGCTGGTGGACGAGNCCTGGGCCTTCGTCGGCTCGGCCAATCTGGACGAGCGCAGCCTGTTTCTGAACTTCGAGCTGATGTTCGCCTTCAACGCCCCCGAGGACGTGCGGCGGTTTGCCGACTGGGTGGGGCAGCGCGCCGCACTCGCGCGCGACTACCACCCGCGCAAACCCACGCTGCTGCGCGAGGTGGGCGAGGGCTTGCTGCTGTGGCTGGCGTTTCAGCTGTGACCGCCGTGGGGCTTTGTGGGCGGCAGCCCGCTCCGGCCCCGCGGGTGCGGCGCAGAACGCCGCCCCGCCCAAATCGTCGCCGCAGTGACAAATCGGCGCGCCAAGCCTGCCTAGCATGTCCGCTCCCGCCGCTTCCCGGAGTGTCCATGCCGACCTTGCCGCCGCCCGTTCGCGCGCACCACCGTTTCTGGCCTGCGCGTCTGCCGCACGCCATCACGCCGCCGGCCACCTCGCTGTGGGCCAACCTCGACATCAGCGCGCGCCGCTGCCCCGACAAGGCCGCGCTGGTGTTCTTCGGCCGCGTGTTCACCTATGCCGCGCTGCGGATGNCGGCCGAGGCGCTGGCGGGCTGGCTCGCCGCGCACGGCGTGCGCGCGGGCGACCGGGTGGTGCTGTGCATGCAGAACTGCCCGCAGCTGGTGATCGCGCACTTCGCCATCCTGCGCGCCAATGCGGTGGTGGTGCCGGTCAACCCGATGAACCGCGCCGAGGAGCTCAAGCACTACATCCGCGACCCCGACGCCCGGCTGGCCATCACCACCGCCGACCTGGCGGTCGAACTCGCCGCCGCCAGCGCCGCGCTGCCCGAGGCCGAGCGGCTGCGCCACCTGCTCGTCACGCGCTTCACCGACGCCTTCGACCCCGCCGACCCCGCGGCCGATGCCCTGCCCGCGGCCTGGCAGCCCTGGCTGCTGGGCGAACACCCGCTGCCCGCGCTCATGGGCGGCGCGGTGCACCGCTGGGCCGATGCGCTGGCCGCCGGCCACGCCGCGCCGCCGCACACCGCGGGGCCGGCCGACCTGAGCGTGCTGCCCTACACCAGCGGCACCACGGGCCTCCCTAAGGGCTGCATGCACACCCACGCCAGCCTGATGCACAACGCCGTGGCCAGCACGCTCTGGGGCAATGGCAGCGCGGAGAACGTCACCCTGGCGGTGGTGCCGATGTTCCACATCACCGGCATGGTCAGCGTGATGCACTCGGCCATCTACATGGGCGCGACGCTGGTGCTCATGCCGCGCTGGGACCGTGACCTCGCCGGGCGGCTGATCTCGCGCTGGCGCGTCACCCACTGGACCAACATCCCCACCATGGTCATCGACCTGCTGGCCAGCCCGCACTTCGCGCAGTACGACCTCTCCAGCCTGCTCTACATCGGCGGCGGCGGCGCGGCCATGCCGCAGGCGGTGGCGCAGCGCCTGCTCGAGCAGTTCGGGCTGCGCTATGTCGAGGGCTACGGCCTGACCGAAACCGCCGCGCCTTCGCACTCCAACCCGCCCGATGCGCCGAAACAACAGTGCCTGGGCATTCCCTTCATGAGCACCGACGCGCGGGTGATCGACCCCGAAACCCGGCGCGAACTGCCGCCCGGCGAGGCCGGCGAAATCATCATCCACGGGCCGGAGGTGTTCCAGGGCTACTGGAAGCGGCCCGAGGCCACCGCCGAGNCCTTCATCGAGTTCGAGGGCAAGCGCTTCTTCCGCTCCGGCGACCTCGGCCGCGTCGACGAAGACGGCTACTTCTTCATGACCGACCGCCTCAAGCGCATGATCAACGCCAGCGGCTTCAAGGTCTGGCCCGCCGAGGTAGAGGCGCTGATGTTCCGCCACCCGGCCATCGCCGAAGCCTGCGTCATCGGCACGCGCGACGCATACCGGGGCGAGACGGTCAAGGCCGTCGTGGTGCTGCGCAGCGAATGGCGCGGCAAGGTCAGCGAGGCCGAGATCATTGACTGGTGCCACGCCCACATGGCCGTGTACAAGGCGCCGCGCGTGGTGGAATTTGCCGACGCGCTGCCCAAGAGCGGCACCGGCAAGGTCATGTGGCGCGCCCTGCAGGAGGCCGAAAGCCAGCGCCTGGCCGCCGCGGGGCCGGTTTCCTGATGTTTCTCCCGGAACCCCAGCGCGAAACGGTCATCATCTGCTATCAAAAGGGGACCCATTGAATGGCCGGGTGGCATGGTGAGCCTGCTCGGTATCATGGCCGCCTGTGTGCCGTCCCCCTCGTGCTGCATGCCCGAACCCGCCCCTCCACGCCGCCGCTGAACCCCGCGCGCTCCGATGCCCCGGCCTACGGCAAGCCGCTGGCGGGCTGGCGGCTGCGGCTCTACACCATCATCTTCGAGGCCGACACCCGCGCCGGCCAGTGGTTCGACCGCGCACTCGTCGCGCTCATCCTCGCCAGCGTGGCCGTGGTCATGGCCGACAGCGTGGCCTCGCTGCACGCGCGCTGGGGCGCCTGGTTCACGGCGCTGGAGTGGGGCTTCACCGCCCTGTTCACCCTGGAATACCTCGCGCGGCTGGTCTGTGTGCGCCACCCGTTGCGCTATGCGCGCAGCTTCTTCGGCGTGATCGACCTGCTCGCCGTGCTGCCCACCTACCTCGCGCTGCTGGTGCCGGGCGTGCATGCCCTCATCGACGTGCGCGTGCTGCGGCTGCTGCGCGTGTTCCGGGTGTTCAAGCTCACCGCGTACATGGGCGAGTTCCAGTCGCTCGGCGCCGCGCTGCTGGCAAGCCGGCGCAAGATCGCCGTGNTTCCTCATGGGGTGCTGATGATCGTGCTCGTCATGGGCACGGTGATGTACGTGGTCGAAGGGCCGGCGAATGGCTTCACCAGCATCCCGGTGGCGGTCTACTGGGCCATCACCACCATGACCACCGTCGGCTTCGGCGACATCACGCCCAAGACCGACCTCGGCCGGCTGATCTCCTCGATGATGATGCTGCTGGGCTGGGGCACGCTGGCCGTGCCCACGGGCATCGTCACCTCCGAAATGACCGCGCGCCGCCAAGGCGCANTCACCACCCGCAGCTGCCACGAATGCCTCACCGAGGGCCATCTGCCCGAGGCGGTGTTCTGCCACCACTGCGGTGCCCGGCTGCCGCCCTGGCGCCACAGCCGCAGCGTTCCCGTGTGAGACCGCGCGAGCACGCCCTCACGCCCGATTCGCCCCCACGTTCCCGGCCCCGACCGACCCGCCCTGGAGTGTCCCGATGATGCATGGCCTGCACCCCCTGCCCGAAACCCGACCGGCCGACCTCGGGCTGTGCCCGCTGCGCCTGCAGCGCCTGCTCGACGCGCTGCAGTCCGACATCGACCGCGCGCGGCTGCCCGGCGCCGTGGTGCTGGTGGCGCGGCATGGGCAGGTGGCCTTGTTCGAGCACCTGGGCCAGCGCGCCCCGCTGCGTGGCGAGCCCATGACCCGCGACACCCTGTTTCGCATCTACTCCATGACCAAGCCCATCGTCTCGGCCGCGGTGCTGATGCTGGTGGAACAGGGCCGCGTGCAGCTCGAAGACCCCCTGTCGCGCTGGCTGCCCGCGTTCGATCGCCTCGAGGTGCTGCCCGCCGGCGCCACCGAGCGCGTGGCCGCCGAGCGCACCNCCACCGTGCACGACCTGCTGCGCCACACGGCCGGCTTCACCTACGAATTCCTCGGCAGCGCCGAAGTGCACCGCGCCTATGCGCAGGCGCGCATCGGCTCGCGCGAGCGCGACAACGCCGCCTTCTGCGACGCCCTGGCCACCCTGCCGCTGCTGGTGCAGCCGGGCACCGCCTGGGAATACAGCCGCGCCACCGACGTGCTGGGCCGCCTCATCGAGGTGGTGAGCGGCGAGTCGCTGGGCGCCTGGCTCGCCGCCCATGTGTTCGAGCCGCTGGGCATGAAGGACACCCGCTTCGACGTGCCCGAAGACCTGCTGCCGCGCCTGGCCGAGCCCTTCCCCAGGNGCCCCGACGGTGCACCGATGATGCTCGTCACCGACTACCGCCGCCCCGGTGTCCTGGAGAGCGGCGGCGGCGGCCTGGTGTCCACCGCGCGCGACTATGCGCGCTTCCTGCAGTTCCTGCTCAACCGCGGTGCGCTCGACGGCGTGCGCCTGCTGGGCCCGCAGATCGTGGACTGGATGACGGCCGACCACCTCGGCCATCTGCGGCGCGCCAGCGCTGGCAGCGCCATGCTGCTGCCGCCGGGGCACGGCTTCGGCCTGGGCGTGGCGGTGCGCACCGCGCCGGGCCTGGCGCCCACGCCGGGCTCGGTGGGCATGTACTACTGGGGTGGGCTGGCCGGCACGAGCTTCTTCGTCGACCCGGCGCTGCAGCTGCAAGCCATTCTGATGATCCAGGCACCCAACCAGCGCGAACACTACCGCGCGCTGTTTCGCAACATGGTGTACGCCGCGGTGCTGGATTGAGGTTTCGCCGTCACGCCCTGTGCGTGACGAGGCAGGCACTCAAGCCCGAAAAAACACGGCGCGGTCGAGGTCGCCGCGCCGCTCAAACCCCGCCAACCAGGGTCACTTGCCAGCCTTCTTGGCGCTGTCGTTCATCTTGTTGGTGAACAGGCGCAGGAAGAACACACCCATGCCCAGCATGAACGCAATGCTGGCAATGCTCATCAGGCCATAGTCGGTGGAGAACAGATCGACGAGTGCTTTCATGATGGAAATCCTTTCACTGCAAACCGCGCGGACCAGTCGTCCCAGCGCGTGTTCCACACTGTGCGGCGGCGCGCTGCAGGGGTGCCTGATCTTTCTCAACCACAGCGCGTGGCGTGCACGAACGCTGATCTGCATCAAACTCAGGCCCGATGCTGGCCGGGCGCAGGCCGGGCGAAGGGCGCCGACGGCGGCGCGGTTCAACCTTTTCGCAGATACAGCCGATCCGACCAAGTCGCCAGCCACTGCGGCTTGAAGGCGACGAAGATGGCCGTGAGCATGCCGGTCATGAAGCCGTCGCCCCAGGCCAGCAGCCACCGCCCCACCAGGCCCAGGCCCGGCGCCGTGTGGCCGATCTCCTGCCCCGCCCACTGCGACAGGCTGGCCGCGGCAAAGGTGCACAGCACCGTGCCCAGAAAGGCGCGCCCCAGGATGAAGATGAACGGATGCGGCCCGGCCACGCGGCGCAGCAGCGCGCCCAGCAGCAGCGCGAAGGTGCCCGGCAGCACGCCCACCCAGAACGCCTGCGCCGCCAGCACCTCCCAGGCCGCCGGCGCAATCAGGGCCGACAGCAGGCCCGCCGCCGCATACACCCACACCGCCAGCGGCCAGCCCAGCATCAGCAGCACCAGGCAGCCGCCCGAGAGCTGCAACTGCAGCGGCATGCTCGGCATGTGCGGCAGCGCCCACAGCCAGGGCAACAGCGTCAGGCTGCCCAGCAGCGGCGTGAGCAGGCCGCTGCCGCCGGTCAGCAGGCGCCAGGGCCGCAGCAGCAGGGAGATGCCCAGCGCCAGGGCGAGCAGGGCTGCTTCAAGGCTCATGCGCTGCCCCGTCTTTGCACAGCGCTCAGCCTCTCATACCGCCATGTAGCGCCCGGGCCGGTGGTTGATGGCCAGCGTCAGGTTCAGCACCACCGCCCCCAGCACCGACCAGGCCACCCGCACCGCGTCGCCCACGACCCACAGCGCGCCGAGCACGATCAGGCTGTCGATGACCATCTGCACCTTGCCCGCGCGCCAGCCCAGGCGCTCCTGCAGGTACAGCACCAGCACGTTCATGCCACCCAGGCTCGCGCGGTGGCGAAACAGCATCAACATGCCCGCGCCGCACAGCAGACCGCCGAGCACCGCCGCCAGCGGCGCCGACAGGCGGCTGAACGCCAGCCCCATCGGCAGCAGCGCCGAGAACAGCGACAGCAAGGCCACGGCCACGAAGGTCTTGAACGTGAACGTCGCCCCCATGCGCCGGAACGAGAACACATAGAACGGCAGGTTCACCAGAAAGAACGCCGGGCCAAAGCCCAGGCCGGTGGCGTAGTGCAACAGAAAAGCCAGGCCCGCCGTGCCACCGGTGAGCAGCCCGGCCTGCGCGAACATCACCACCCCCAGCGCCACGAACAGCGTGCCGGTGAGCAGGGCCTGCACGTCCTCGTGCGGCCGGTGGGCCAGGGCGCGCGCGCTGCGGCGTCGGGCTGGAGCGGCAGGGTGGCCATGGCGGATGCGGGGCGCTTCAGCCCGCGGCGCCGGCGGCTGCCGGGGCGAACTCCTCGGGGTCGGTGCAGGTGGCGCCGCCACAGCCGTGCAGTTCGGCGCGCGGCAAGGCNTCGGGGTGGGCGAGGGCGCCGGTGGCGGGGTCGAAGCCGGTGCGCCTGAGGTGCTGCGCCAGCGCGGCATCCATCGCGTCGGTGTGCTGCGGAAACCACTGCGCGAGCTCGCGGGCGATCACCCGCAGCACGTCCAGGTCGCCGGCGCGGCCGCGCCGCTCGCCTTCGCGCAGCACGTCCATCACCATCTTGTGCTGCAGGCTGTGGCAGTTCGAGGCGGCAAAGCCGGTGGCCTGCATCCAGGTGTCCTCGCGGGCGAAGTGGGCATCGGTGTGGGTGAGCAGCTCGGCGTAGCGGTCGATCAGCTCGCCGTCGGTGGCGGCTTCGAGCGCCTGCAGCAGCACCACGAATTCCTGGTGCGTGGCATCCATGGCGGGCACATCGACCGCCATCGCATCCGTCCATTCGAGCAAGGCCATGCGGGTCTCCAAAAACGAGGCGATGAATCTAGCCGCCGCAGCAAACACCTGCCTTGATCCATGTCATGCCGGTGAGCGGCTACGGCATCGTGGGCGCGGGTAAGCTCGCGGCTTTCCCTGATTGACGCCGCGTTTGCCACCGCCTGCTGCCATGTCTGACCGATTGTTCCCGCCGCCGCTCACCCCCGCCGACGCGCTCGATGCCGACCTCAGGCGCCAGGGCTATGCCGTGCTGGCCGCTGCCGACGTGGCGCGGCTTGCGGGCGTGGCGCCAGGCGAGCTGGCAGCCTTCGAGGCCGACTGGCGCGACCTGCCCAGCGACCGCTATCTGCGCGACGGGNGGCGTTACCGCCGGCGCCGCCATGCGAGCTTCACCGTCGAGGCCAGGGTCGTCACGCGCTGCCCGCACCGCGCGCACTGGCAGCCGGTGGAATACAACGCGCTGCACGGCGGCATCGAACGCTGGTTCGAGCCGATCGACGAATCCACCACCGCGCGGCCGGCCTGGGCGGCGCTGCTGCGCTGGCTTGCCCGCGTGGCCGACGGCCTTCACGGCGCGCCCAGCGCCGCGCCGCAGCGCTGGTTCGTCGAGGCGCATGAATTTCGCATCGACACCACCGACGGCATCGGCCGCCCCACGCCCGAGGGTGCGCACCGCGACGGGGTGGATCTGGTGGCGGTGTTCCTCGTCGCGCGTGAGGGCATCAAGGGCGGCGAGACCCGGGTGTTCGAGGCCCACGGCCCAGCGGGCCAGCGCTTCACCCTGGTCGAGCCGTGGTCGGTGCTGCTGCTCGACGATGCGCGGGTGATCCACGAGAGCACGCCCATCCAGCCGCTGGCCGAAGCCGGTCACCGCGACACCCTGGTGGTGACGCTGCGCCGCGGCGGTTTTCAGGACCGTTGCCGACCCCGAGAGGACTGAGCGCCGCGTGGGTCACAGCCCGGTGCGGGCGAGCAGGGTGGCGAGTTCCGCGGCCGAGCGCACGCCGAGCTTGGCGAACACGCGCGAGCGGTGCACTTCCACCGTGCGCACGGAGATGTGCATCTCGTCGGCGATGACCTTGTTGAGCTTGCCCGCGGCCACATGGTGCATCAGCTCACGCTCGCGAGCGCTCAGGCCCTCGATGCGGGCGAGCAGCGCGCGTGCGCTCGACTGGTGCGCCACGGCCTCGTTGCAGGCTTCGAGCGCCTTGCGCACGCGCTCGATGAGCACGGCATCGTGAAACGGCTTCTCGATGAAGTCGAAGGCGCCGAGCTTGAGCGCATCGACCGCCATGGCAATGTCGCCGTGGCCGCTGAGGAAGATCACCGGCAGCGGGTTGCCGCGGCGGCGCAGTTCGTCGAACACCTGCAGGCCCGACATCGGGTCCATGCGCACGTCGAGCAGGATGCAGGCCGGCAGCGCCACGCTGGCCGCCGCCAGCGCGTCGAGCAGCGAGGCGCCGTTGTCGAACGCCTGCACCTGCAGGCCGTGTGCGGCAAACAGGAAGCCCAGGGCGTCGCGCAGGGCGGCTTCGTCGTCGGCGAGGTACACGGTGCCGTCCGCGGGCAGGGGGCGGTCGGGGCGTTCATCGGGGTCAGGCGGCGGTGGCAGGCTGGGTTCGGGATGCGCTGGTGGCGCTGGGGCCGGATTCTGCGGCGAACAACGGCAGCGTGAAACTCAGGCGCGCGCCACCCCAGCGCGAGACGCCGCAATCGAAGGCGCCGCCGTGGGCCTCCACCACCGAGCGGCAGATGGCCAGGCCCAGGCCCAGGCCGTCGGGCTTGGTGGTGTGAAACGGGGTGGACAGCTCCTCGAAGCTGCGCCCCTGCAGGCCCGGACCGCTGTCCTCCACGTGCACATGGGCGAAACGCTGGTCGGTGCATTCGGCGCGGATCTCGATGCGGCGCTGCGCGCAGCCCTCCAGCGCATCGGTGGCGTTTCGCAGCAGGTTGATGAGCAGCTGTTCGATCAACACCTCGTCGGCCAGCACCGGGGGCAGGGCGGTGTCGGCGCGCCAGCTCACATCGATGTGCTGGCGCAGCAGCTCGTGGCGCAGCAAGGCATGCACGCGGCCGATGACGGCGGCGAGGTCGAGCCGCTCGCGCTGCGGCTGGCGCCGGGTGAGGAATTCGCGCATGCGCTGCACGATGCGGCCGGCCTCGCGCGTCTGCTCGCCCTGGCGTTCCAGGGCTTGCAGCACCAGGGCGTCGGTGGCGCTTTGCTGCCGCAGCCGCTGCAGCACGCCGGCGTTGTAGCTGGCAATGGCGGCCAGCGGCTGGTTGAGCTGGTGCGCCAGCGCCGAGGCGATTTCGCCAAAGCTCGACAGCCGGGCCTGCCGCGCCAGCGCCTCGATCTGGCGGCGCTCACGCTCCTCGAGCTGCTTCTTGGCGGTGATGTCGATGATGGAGCCCATCCAGCCGATCTGGCGGCCGCTGGCGTCGATCAGCGGCGATTCGTACACCATGACCGTGATCGGCCGACCGTCGGCGTGGCGCCACACGGCCTCGAAGCCCTCGCGCGGCGCGTGGCCCTGCAGGGTGCGGCGGCTGCGTGTCATCACTTCTTCCAGCGCTTCGGGCGGCCAGTAGGGCATGGGNGGCTTGCGGCCCAGCAGCTGTTCGGGNGTGTAGCCGACGAGCTCGCAGAAGGTGCGGTTCACATACAGCAGCGTGCCCTCGGCATCGCGCGCGCGCAGGCCCACCAGCGCGCTGTCCTGCATGGCGCTGCGCCAGGTGGCCTCGGTGCGCCAGGCGGCCTCGGCCCGCGTGACCTGCTGCACCTGCCGGCGCAGCAGCCAGGTGGCCACGGCCATCAGCGCGAGGAAACCCGCCATCAGCACCAGCGGCACCGGCGTCCACAGCCGCGGCGTGCGCTCGCGCGCGCTGAGTTCGAGCAGGGCGCCGGGAATGTCCTCGTCGATGGGCAGGCGGTAGGTTTCATGGTCGGCCGCGACGGCGGGCACGGCCACGTCGTCCACCGAGGCGATGAGCTGGTCGGCGCTGTCGAGCAACTGCACCTCGTACTTGCGGGTGAGCCACCAGGGCGCTGCGTTCTTGAGCAGCACCGGCAGGGCGTAGCGCACCACCACCGTGCCCTCGGGCGGCACCGAGGCCGCGGCGCCGAAGCGGTCGGCGGGGATCACGGCGGTGGGATAGCTCGCGCTCAGGTGCGCGGAGAGGCCNGGAAAGTGCTCGCCGGTGTTGCTCTCGGTGCGCCGGGCCTGGGGCGAGGGCACCTCGGCGATGACGCGGTGGTTGGCGTCGAGCCAGGTCACGCTCAGCCAGAGCCGGCGCAGGCCGGCGACGACCTCGGGGTTTTCGGCCAGCGCCTGCTCGGTGTGCGGCGTCTTGCGCAATTGCTCGGCCAGCGTGCGGGTGCGGGAGCGTTCCACGTCGAGCTGGGTGCGCAACTGGGCGCTGACGTTGAGTGCGTCGGCAATCAGGGTCTGGCGCCGGTCTTCCGCCTCTTTGTTGAACCAGTACTGCGCCAGCGCAGCCACCGCGGCGACGAACACCACCGAGGCGGCCAGCGGCAGCCACCAGATGGCGCGCGTGCGCTCACGCGAGGCCAGGGGCATGGCCGCAGTGCCGGCGGGCGTCTCGGGCGGGTGCATGGATGCAGTCTAGAGGCTGGCAACTCAGGGTAAACCCTAGGTAAGGGGCCTGCGCGAATGTGGGTTTCCACAATCGCCAACGGTGCACGACGGCCGGATACTCGCGCTCGTTTTCCATTCGTCATCCACAGGAGATCTCCATGACCCGTCTTGCACGTCGCTCCGTTCTGGCCCTGGCCTCGGCGGCCGCGCTCACGCTGTCGGTGCCCGCGCTGGCCCAGTCGCCCATCGTCATCAAGTTCAGCCACGTGGTGGCACAGGACACGCCCAAGGGCAAGGCCTCCGAGTTCTTTGCCAAGCGCGCGGGCGAGCTCACCAAGGGCCGCGTGAAGGTCGAGGTGTATGCCAACAGCTCGCTCTACAAGGACAAGGAGGAGATGGAGGCCTTGCAGCTCGGCGCCGTGCAGATGCTCGCGCCTTCGCTGGCCAAGTTCGGCCCCCTGGGTGTGAAGGAGTTCGAGGCCTTCGACCTGCCGTTCATCTTCGACGACTACGACGATCTGCACAAGGTGACCAACGGCCCGGTGGGCAAGGCCCTGCTGGCAAAGCTCGAGCCCAAGGGCGTCAAGGGCCTGGCCTACTGGGACAACGGCTTCAAGTCCTTCTCGGCCAACACGCCGCTGAAGATGCCGGCGGACTACAAGGGCAAGAAGTTCCGCATCCAGTCGTCCAAGGTGCTGGAAGAGGAAATCCGCTCGGTGGGCGGCATTCCGCAGGTGATGGCCTTCTCCGAGGTGTACCAGGCGCTGCAGACCGGCGTGGTGGACGGCACGGAGAACCCGATCTCCAACTTCTACACGCAGAAGATGCACGAGGTGCAGAAGCACCTCTCGCTGACCAACCACGGTTACCTGGGCTATGCCGTCATCACGAACAAAAAGTTCTGGGACGGGCTGCCGGCCGACATCCGCGGCGAGCTCGAGCAGGCCATGAAGGAGGCCACCGACTACGCCAACAAGATCGCCAAGGAAGAGAACGACAAGGCGCTCGAGGCCGTGAAGGCCAGCGGCAAGACCGCCGTACACCCCCACCGCCGACGAGCGCATGGCGCTCAAGAAGGCGATGGTGCCGGTGCACGCCAAGATGGCCGACCGCGTGGGCAAGGAGACCCTGCAGGAGATCTACAAGGTCACCGGCTTCGACCCCAGCAAGCTGTAAGCGGCGCATGAGCACGCGGCCCGTCGGAGCGCCCGGCGGCGCCGCGTTTTTGTGCCTTCGCAGGAGACGCGACATGAAAATTCTCGATCACCTGGAGGAGTGGCTGATCACCTTCCTCATGGCGGGTGCGACGCTGATCATCTTCGTGGCGGTGCTGCACCGCTATGCGGCGGGCTGGCCGATTCCCGGCGTGCAGGACTGGCTGCTCTCGATCAACCTGGGCTGGGCGCAGGAGCTCACCATCATCATGTTCGTGTGGATGGCCAAGTTCGGCGCGGCCTATGGCGTGCGCACCGGCATCCACGTGGGAGTGGACGTGCTGATCAACCGACTCGATGCGCGCTGGCGCGCGAAGTTCATCATCTTCGGGCTGGCCGCGGGCGCGCTGTTCACCTTCATCGTGGCCTGGCTGGGTTCGACCTTCGTCTGGGACAACGGCGCGCACCACTTCTTCCTGCAGCTGCTGGGCCGCCCGGTGGGCGACATTCCCGAAGGGCCGACCACGCCGGACCTGGAATGGCCGACCTGGATGGTCTACAGCGCCATTCCGCTGGGCACCGGGCTGATGTGCTTTCGCTTCCTGCAGGTGATGGTGAACTTCATCCGCACGGGTGAGCTGCCGCATCACGACCACGGCCATGTGGACGGGCTCGACGAGGGCAAGCCGGAGGTGGACCTCAACACCTTCGCGCTCGATGAAAACCTGCATCCGCGCCCGGTGGCCGGCGACGCGGCGAAGAAGGACACGCAGCCATGAACGCGCTCATCATCTTCCTCATCCTGCTGGTGCTGATGCTCACCGGCATGCCGATCTCGATCTCGCTCGGCCTGACGGTGCTGACCTTTCTGTTCGGCTTCTCGCACGTGCCGCTGGAGTCGGTGGCGCTCAAGCTGTTCACCGGCATCGAGAAGTTCGAGATCATGGCCATCCCGTTCTTCATCCTGGCGGGCAACTTCCTCACCCACGGCGGCGTGGCCAAGCGCATGATCCGCTTCGCCACCAGCATGGTGGGGCACTGGTATGGCGGCCTGGGGCTTGGCGGCGTGGTGGCCTGTGCGCTGTTCGCGGCGGTGTCGGGCTCCTCGCCGGCCACGGTGGTGGCCATCGGCTCCATCCTGCTGCCGGCGATGGTGAAGGCGGGCTTCCCGAAGAACTTCGGCGCCGGCGTCATCACCACCTCGGGGGCGCTGGGCATTTTGATTCCGCCCTCCATCGTGATGGTGATGTACTCGGTGGCCACAAACACCTCGGTGGGTGCGCTGTTCATGGCCGGCGTGGTGCCGNGGCTGGCGCTCGCCGGCGTGCTCGGCGGCGTGACCTACTGGCGCGCGCGCAAGTTCGACTACCCGCGCCTGCCCAAGGCGAGCTGGGGCGAGCGCCTGTCGGCGCTGCGCGAGTCGATCTGGGGGCTGCTGCTCATCGTCATCGTGATGGGCGGCATCTACAGCGGCGTGTTCACGCCCACCGAGGCCGCGGCCATGAGCGCCGTCTATGCGTTCATCGTCGCCGTGTTCATCTACAAGGACATGCGGCTCAAGGACGTGCCGCGGGTGCTGCTGAACTCGGCCAACATGAGCGCGATGCTGCTCTACATCATCACCAATGCGGTGCTGTTCAGCTTCATCATGACCAACGAGAACATCCCGCAGGCGCTGGCCGACTGGATGCTGGGCAACGGTCTGGGCGTCATCACCTTCCTGCTGGCGGTCAACGTCATCCTGCTGCTGGCGGGCAACTTCATGGAGCCCTCGTCCATCGTGCTGATCTTCGCGCCCATCCTGTTCCCGGTGGCGATGAAGCTCGGCATCGACCCGGTGCACTTCGGCATCATCATGGTGGTGAACATGGAGGTGGGCATGTGCCACCCGCCCGTGGGGCTGAACCTGTACGTGGCCTCGGGCATCACCAAGATGGGCATTACCGAACTCACGGTGGCGGTCTGGCCGTGGCTGCTGGCCATGCTGGGCTTCCTCGGCGTGGTGACGTATTGGCCCACGCTCTCGCTGTGGTTCCCGCGCCTGCTGGGGATGATGTGAAGTCCTGAAAAGATAGCAAGAACCGACCGTTTTACGCTGGGGTTCCGGGAAAATCCTCGGAGCCCCTCTTTTGGCGTCGCTCGTATGCCGTCGCAGTGCGTCGGCGGGCTGTGGCGGTCGTGTGACGGATTCGTGGCAGCTTTGTCACGGGGTTGTCACGCCACAGCGCCAGACTGGCGCGCATGAAGACCGACCCCACCGCCCCGAACCCCATGCCCGCCGCGGACGCGGCCGATCTGATGGAGCGCCTGCGCCGCGAGCTGATCGACGGCTACGACGAAGAGCTCGAGCTCGAAGTCGAAGACCGCATGCCCGCGCTGCTCGCCGGTGAGGACACGGTGGACTTCACGCAGGAGAGCCGCGAGACGCGCTACCGCTACTTCCGCGAGCTGTTCCGCCTGCAGGGCGAGCTGGTGAAGCTGCAGGACTGGGTGGTGGCCAGCGGGCACAAGGTGGTCATCCTGTTCGAGNGGCGCGACGCCGCGGGCAAAGGGGGTCNNATCAAGCGCATCACCCAGCGCCTGAACCCGCGCGTGTGCCGCGTGGCGGCGCTGCCCGCGCCCAACAACCGCGAACGCACGCAGTGGTACTTCCAGCGCTATGTCTCGCACCTGCCCGCAGCTGGCGAGATGGTGCTGTTCGACCGCAGCTGGTACAACCGCGCCGGCGTGGAGCGGGTGATGGGCTTCTGCACCGAGGAGGACGTGGAGGCCTTCTTCCGCGACGTGCCCGAGTTCGAGAAGATGCTGGTGCGCTCGGGCATCCAGCTCATCAAGTACTGGTTCTCGATCTCCGACGAGGAGCAGGAGCTGCGCTTCCTCGGCCGCATCCACGACCCGCTCAAGCAGTGGAAGCTCAGCCCCATGGATCTGGAGAGCCGCCGCCGCTGGGAGGACTACACCCGCGCCAAGGAAGCCATGCTCGAGCGCACCCACATCCCCGAGGCGCGCTGGTGGATCGTGCCCGGCGACGACAAGAAGAAAGCCCGCCTCAACTGCATCCACCACTTGCTCAGCCAGGTGCCCTACGCCGAGGTGGAGCGCCCCACCGTGGTGCTGCCGCCGCGCGAGCGGCACGAGGACTACATCCGCCACCCGGTGCCGGCGGAAATGATCGTGCCGCAGCTCTACTGAGCCTAGAAACCGCAGTTGACCGCTGCCTGTTTCACCACAACCCGCATGAAACCAGCGTTCGCCGGTTCCGAAACCCTCACCGTCTGGGTGAGAACGCTATGCACCAGTCGGCACCGCGCTCGGGGCGCCATGCAGCGTTGCTCCTCCTTGCGGGCACGAGCCCGCTGCGTCGTCGCGCCTTGCCTGACACCCCGATCGCGGCACCGTCGGGCGCATCCAACTGCGGTTTCTAGGCTGAACCGATTCCTCAGAACGGCGCGGGGCTGCTGAACGACAGCCACGCCCCGCTGCCGGGGTGGGCCAGCGCCAGCGCGCAGGCGTGCAGCAGCAGCCGCGGNGCGGCGGTGGCCACCGGTGGCTCGGTGTAGAGCGCGTCGCCTACGATGGGGTGGCCCAGCGCGAGCAAATGCACCCGCAGCTGATGCGAGCGGCCGGTGACGGGTTCGAGCGCCAGCCGTGTGGCGGCCGCCAGCGGGCCGACCTGCTCATGCCCCAGCACCTGCCAGCGCGTGTGGCTGGGCTTGCCGCGCTCGGTATCGACCCGGCTGCGCGGCCGGTTGGGCCAGTCGGGCATCAGCGGCAGGGCGATGTCGGCCCAACCCTCGGCCGGCCCGGGCCCGCTCAGGTGGCCGGCGACCACGGCCTCGTAACGTTTGTGCACCGCGCGTTGCGCGAAGGCCGCGCTCAGGCGTCGCTGCGCCTCGGCGCCGCGGGCGAACACGATCAGGCCCGAGGTCGCCATGTCGAGCCGGTGCACCACGCGCGCATCCGGCCAGCGCGCGGCGGCTCGCTCGGCCAGGCAGTCCGCGCCCTCGGGCCCGCCGCCCGGCACGGCCAGCAGACCTGCGGGCTTGTCCAGGACGATCAGCGCGTCGTCCACATGGTGCACGCGCAGTTCGGTGTCGGCGGGGCTCNNATCAGGCGCCGGCGCGCGCGGCGGCGAAGATCAGGGCCAGCTCCTCGCCCGGCACGGTGCGCGCCGCGCCGAAGCCCGCCACCTGACGCGCGCGTCGCACTGAGGGTGACGAAGCGGAAGTCGGGCAGCTGCGTCATCGGCTCGGCCTCGGGGAAGCGCGCCAGATACGCCTCACGCGCGGCCTGCCAGGCCGGGCTGTGCGGCTCGGGCGTGTGGGCGTGGACGTCGAAGCTCGCGCGGGCGAGCGCATGCACCGGCCCTTCGGCGGGCTCGCTGGCCATGACCATCAGCGCGGCGCGCGGCGCCTGCTGCAGATTGGCCGTGTGCGGGGCCAGCGCGCTGATGTGGATGACGAAACCCTCGCCCGCGCTCAACAGCGCAAACGGCACCATCGAGACGAAGGGCTGTGCGGCATCCTGCGCATCGAGCGTGCCCAGCGCGCCCACGCGCTGCGAGCGCAACAGCGCGGCCAGCGCGCGGTGCAGGCGTGGCAGGTGCTCAGGGGGCAGGGCGGGGGCTTCGGTCATGGGCAGCGATGGACAGAGCGGGGCGGAAGCGGTGGGTTCGAGGCGGGTGCGGTCGAGCCGCGGGCAGCAAGTGCTCGGCTGTGCCGGCGCGTGCCGCTCCAGATCACGATTGTGCCAAGCGGCCCTTGATCTGCGCCGCTTGCGCCCCGTCCTCGACATGCGATACTGAAACCATGCAAGCGTTCATGCGATCTCTGGCCTGTGCGCTGCTCGCCCTGGGGCTGGCGGGTTGCAGTGGCTTGTTGCCGCGCGGCAGTTCGGTGGCGAGTTCGCCGTTTTCCACCTACGACGAGGCCAAGGCCGCGTTCGACCGCATCGAGCCCTACAAGACCTCGGTGGCCCAGCTCGCCGATCTGGGGTTCGACCCGCAGAGCAGCGCCAACGTCACCGTCATTCCCTACCCCGAGGTGGTGGCGCGGCTTGCGCCGCACCCTGGCGTGCCGCTGGAGGCGCTCGACCGTGGCGTGCGCGACTGCATGCTGGCGCAGTCGGCCTGTCGCGCCTACGTCTACCGCTTCAGCCAGCAAAGCCGCAAGCGCGAGGGCGAATTCCTCAGCGACTTCTTCAACTTCCGCCGCATCACCCACATCGAGGGCTGGCGCTTCGAGGCCATGGTGGTGGCGCGCGACGACCTGGTGCTGTTCAAGAACGTCGGCGGCGAGCCGCGCATCGACGTCACCGAACGCCAGGTGAACCCGCTCGGGCCCTTCCAGTCCGGCGGCGAGGCCGCAGGCAGCTGGACGCGGCGCTGATTTCAGGGTTTTGCGCCGAACCCCAGCGCCAATCGGTCAGTTGTTGCTATCAATAACTAAGTTATCGATGGTCTGCCCGCGGCGCGCATGTGGCGGCCTTCGGGTTCCTCGCATGAGCTGCGCGCCGGGCCGGTTCGCCGGCCATGAGCGCTCAATGCCCCAGGCAGATGCCGATCTGCCGCGCCGTGGCCAGCAGCGGCTCGTCGGCGGTGATGCGCCGGTTCTGCCCGGCCACCTCGGCAATCGGCACCGCGCCCATGCGGCCATCGCGCAGCGTCACCATGTGGTCGAACAGGCCTTGCTGCACCAGTTGCGCCGCATGGTTGCCGAACTGGGTGGCCAGCACGCGGTCGAAGGGCGTGGGCGAGCCGCCGCGTTGCACATGGCCGAGCACGGTGGCGCGCACCTCGCTGGACAGGCGCGGCTCGAGCCAGTCGCGCAGCCGGTGGGCCACGCCGCCGAGGCGGATGGGGTCGGCGCCGCCGCGGGTGTCGACCCGGCGCTCGATGGTCAGTTCGCCGCCGATGGGCTTGGCGCCCTCGCCGATGCAGATCACGGTGTAGCGTTGGCGCTGTTCGCGCTCGCGGCACACCGCCAGCACCCGCTCGGGGTCGTAGTCGAACTCGGGCAGCAGAATCACGTCGGCCGCGCCGGCAATGCCGGCTTCGAGCGCGATCCAGCCCGCGTAGCGGCCCATGGTCTCGACGATCATCACCCGGCTGTGGCTCTGGCCGGTGGTCTGCACCCGCTCCAGCGCCTCGGTGACGGTGGCCACCGCGGTGTCGAAGCCGAAGCTGCGCTCGCACGCGGCGATGTCGTTGTCGATGGTCTTGGGCACGCCCACGCAGCGCAGCCCGCGCTGCGTCATGCCATGCGCGATCGCCATGGTGCCGTCGCCGCCGATGACCACCAGCGCATCGAGGCCGAGCGAACGCGCGTGGCCCAGCGCGGCCGCGGTGTCGGCCTCGCTGGCCAGCGGGTCGGCGCGGTTGCTGGTGCCGAGGATGGTGCCGCCGTTGAACAGAATGCCGCTGACGGCCTGCCAGTCCAGCCGCCGCCAGCGCCCCTGCATCAGGCCGGCAAAACCGTCCTCGATGCCGATGATCTCCACGCCGCACTGGCGCAGCAGCGATTTGGTGACGGCGCGGATGACCGCGTTGAGGCCGGGGCAGTCGCCGCCCCCGGTGAGCACGCCGATGCGCATGGGCGGGTTGCTTTCTGATCAGCGCACGATCAGCTCGGCGCGGCGGTTGCGGGGTTCGTCCACGTTGTCGGCGGTGGGCACCAGCAGCTCGCGTTCGCCGCGGCCCACGGCCTCAATCAGCTCGGGCTTGAAGCCGCGGGCGATGAGCAGGTCGCGAATGGCCTGCGCGCGCTGCAGCGAGNNCCGGTCGTTCGCGGCCGCATCACCGGTGGTGTCGGTGTGGCCCACGATGATGATCTCGCCGCCCTTGCGCGCCTGGGCGTCCTGCAGCACCTGCGGCAGCTGCGCCTCGGACTCGGGCGTGAGCCGCGAGGTGCCGCTGACGAAGCTGAGCACGAAGCGTTTCTCCGTCACGGGTTTGAGGGCGATCAGGCTCGGGTAGCGCGCCTTCACCGCCTCGGCGCTGCTTTGCTCGCGCTGCAGCGGCTGGCCGGGCACGGCCACGGCGGACTGGTAGGGCTGGTCGAGGCGCAGGCTTTGCTCGCCCGCCTTCACCACCACTGCGGTCTGTCGGCCGGATTCGGGCAGCAACGTCACGCGCGCCGGGGGCGGGGCGGCTCGGTGGCACAGCCGGCCAGCAGGGCGCCAGCCAGCGCCAGTGCGCTCCAGGTCAACAGGCGGGTGGTTTCAGACATCGTTCGGCGCATCACGGCGTCTCCACGATGAAGTCGGTGCCGCGCACCCCGACCACCAGCGTCGGCGTCTTGATCTCGGTCTTGTCGGGATGGAGCTTGCCGATCAGGCCGGTGACATAGCGCAGGCTGCCGCGCAGCAATTGCACCAGCATGTTGCCTTCCTGCGTGGTGGCGTCGAAGGCGTAGCGCACCAGCGTGGTGTTCGAGCGCGGGCCGACGATGAGCTCGGTGCCGTCGCGCAGCACGATGGCCGCGCTGCCGGTCTCGCCGGTCAGCACCGTATCGGCGGGCTGCAGCGCGTCACCGGGCTGCGCCGGCAGGCGCTGGGCGCCGCGCACAGTGAACACTTCGCCGACCACATCCTTGTAGGTGCCGGCGCGGCTCGGAGTGCCCGGCTGGGCAAAGCTCGGCGCGGCGGCCAGCAGCAGGCCCGCGAGCAGCAGGGGTTTGAAAGGCAAGGGCGGCATGGTCATGGCGGGAGCAGGGTGGAACCAGCGCCCATTCTGCGGCATTTCCGTGTGCATTTGGTTTCAAAATTGTCGGCCCGAGGGCGCGAAGTTGTCGGTTTTTGTCGGCACGGCCCGTCAGCAGGGCCTTGGCTGAGGTGACAATTCCACCCAACGGTTGCAGCGTGCAACCCGTCGTCAGTCAACTTTTTCACGATTCATGTCCTCTTATTACACCGTCCGGGCCGTCGCCGAGCGCGACGTGCCCGCCATCGCCTCCNTGCATGTCCACTCCNTGCAGGCGGCGTATGAAGACATCCTGCCCGCGGGCGATTTGCAGGCGCTGCGGCCCGACGAAAAGCGTCAGTCGCTGTGGCGCGAGGCCGTCGAGTTCGGCGAGCCCCAGGTGCTCGTGGCTGTCGATGGCGACCGGCCGGCCGGCTTCGTCGGCTTCGACCGCTCGCGCGACCCCAAATCCAAGCCCACCACCGGCGAAATCTGGGCCTTGTACGTGCAGCCCGGCGACTGGGACCAGGGCGCGGGCCTGGCGCTGTGGGACGCCGCGCGCGAGGGCCTGATCGACGAGGGCTGCACCGACGTCACCGTCTGGGTGCCGCTGCGCAACGCACGCGCGCTGCGCTTCTTCGAGCTCGCGGGCTTCAAGCGCGAACTGCCCACCGCGCGCACCACGCAGCTCGGTTCGGTCAAGGTCGAGGAAATCCGGCTCAAACGCAAGCTCGGCTGAACCCCACCCCCTTCACTGGCACGGTTTCATGACGCTGCTGCTCGCGCCGATGGAAGGCCTGCTGGACCACACGCTGCGTGACCTGCTCACCCGTGTGGGCGGAGTGGACCGCTGCGTGAGCGAGTTCATCCGCATCACCGACCAGCTGCTGCCGCCGCGGGTGTTCACCCGCATCGTGCCCGAGCTGCACAACGCCAGCCGCACCCCGGCGGGCGTGCCCGTGCGCCCGCAACTGCTGGGTTCCGACCCGGTCTGCGTGGCCGAGAACGCGGCCGTGCTGGCCGAACTCCGCCCCGCGGGCATCGACCTCAACTTCGGCTGCCCCGCCAAGACCGTGAACCGCCACCGGGGTGGCGCCGTGCTGCTCGACGAGCCGGAGCTCGTCCACGCCATCGTGGCCGCGGTGCGCCGTGCCGTGCCGCCTGCGGTGCCGGTGTCGGCCAAGATGCGCCTGGGCCACCGTGACGATGCCCGCGCCCTCGACTGCGCCCGCGCCATCGCCGACGCCGGCGCCGATGAGCTCGTCGTGCATGCCCGCACCAAGCTGCAAGGCTACCGGCCGCCCGCGTACTGGGCACGCGTGCGCGACATCCGCGACGCGGTGCCACGCCTCCCGCTGGTGGCCAACGGCGAGATCTGGACGGTGGAGGACGCGCAGCGCTGCCGCGCCGAAAGCGGCTGCCAGGCCCTCATGCTGGGCCGTGGCATGGTGCGCAACNCGGGGCTGGCGCGCGCCATCCGCGCCCACGACGCCCGCTCGCGCGGGCTGGAGCCGCCGCAGACTGCTGCCGTGCCCTGGCGCGAGGTGCTGCCGCTGCTCGGCGCGTTCTGGCGCCAGATCAGCCGCCGCGTGCCGGCACGCCACCGTGCCGGGCGCATCAAGCTATGGCTGGGCAGCCTGCGCACGCACTACCCCGAGGCGCAGGCCGCCTTCGACGCGCTGCGCCTGTGCCACGAGCCGGCCGGTGTCGAGGCCTGGCTGCAGGCGCAAGGCGTGGGGTTGACGAGGACGCGGTCCCGTCATCCGGTATGGCTAAACTTTCGTGAAATTTTTCACAGACATGGCGGTGCAATCCTCTTTGCTGCAGCGGTGTTTCCAGGAGGCCGCGCGCCTGGCGGGCCCGATGGCGCTGGCCTGTCTGGACGAGGCGGTCGAGTCGCTGCGCCTGGCCGAGACGGCCACCACTCGCATCGCCGAGCGGGATGCGCTCACCGTGGCCTGGACCGGGCTGCTGCGCCTGCGCGGCGGATGGAGTGCCGACTACGCCGCCGCGCTGGCGCGGGCGTTTGACGCCAGCGAGGCCGAAGGCGAGCCCTCCCGGCGCGGCGACTTCGCCCCGGCGGCGGCCACCGGTTTCGGCGACCTCTCGCTGGTCGACGACGCGCAGGTGGCGCAGGGCATCGAGTTCGCACGCCTGTCGCAGCAACTGCGCCTGCAGGTCGACCCGGTCATGGCCGACCTCGACGCCCTGGTCAGCGCCGCGCAGGGCTTCGACCGGGTGCAGCCCGAGAACAACCCGCTGCGCCCAGAGGCGTTCGCCAAGGCCTTGCTCGCGCTGATCGAGGACGCACCGGCCGACGCCACCACCCGCGCCCGCTGGCTGCGCACGCTGGCCGTGCCCATGGGGCGTGAGCTGCGCGGGCTGTACGATAAAGTCCTCGGCGTGCTGCGCGAAGGCCAGCTGCAGCCGGTGAGCTACCGGGTCAGTGCCGTGCCGGTGGGCGCGGCCGCGCGGGGCGTGTACCGGGGTCCGCCGCGCCGGGTGCCGAAGCTGCGGGCAGCCGCTGGGGAGAAATGGGCTCTGCGGGCGCCGGTGGCGGCTGGGGTGGGCCCGGCGGTTCGGGTGGCCCGGGCGGCGGCGCTGCGGGCGGGCTCGGCGCGGAAGGCGCCGGTGCCGCGTGGGGCGCGATGGCGGGCGGTGGCGGCGNGATGGGCGCCGGTCGACCTGTCGCAGGCCGGCGTGGCGCCCGCGCTGTTTCACGATTTCGTCGCCGGGCGCGGCGTGCCCGAGGCGCCCGTGCCCCTGGCCCCGTCGTATTACGAGCAAGGCGCCGCAGCGGCCCTGGCCGGCCTGCCGCCGCTCGAGCCCGCCGGCGCGACGGCCGAGGCGCTCGATGAGCGCGCCTGGGGCGAATTTGCGCAGCCCTCGGCGCGGGCGCGGGTGCATGCCGAACTGCGCCAGCGCGCCACGCATGTGCAGCAGGTGCTGGGCATCGAGGCCGTGCGGCGGCTGGTGGGCGAGGTGGCGCAGGACCCGCGGCTGCTCGAGCCCGTGCGCGAGGCCATCGTGGCGCTCGAGCCCTCGCTGCTGCGCCTGGCCATGGTCGATCCGCGCTTCTTCAGCGACGACACCCACCCCGGCCGCCGCCTCATGGCGCGGGTGGCGCAGCGCAGCTTCCGGTACCGCGATGCCGAGAGCCCCGGCTTCGAAGCCTTCTTCGATGGGGTGCGCAGCACCTTCAACGACCTCAACCGCCACCAGGACATCGAGAGCGGCCAGCCGTTCAACAACGCGCTGGCGCGGCTCGAGTCGTCCTGGGCGCGCACCGACGAGGCCGAGACGGCGCAGCGCGAAGCGGTGCTGCAGGGCCTGCGCTTTGCCGAGGAGCGGCAGGCGCTGGCCAACCAGATTGCCTACGACATGAGTTCGCGCCCCGACCTGGACAAGGTGCCGGCCAAGGTGCTGGATTTCCTGTTCGGCCCGTGGGCGCTGGCCATGGCGCATGCGCGCCTGGTCGACACCAGCAACCAGATCGACCCGCGCGGCTTCGGCCTCGTGGTGTCGGACCTGGTCTGGAGCGTCAAGCGCGATTTCATCCTGCGCGACCCGGCCAAGCTCATGGACATGATCCCGGGCATGCTGCGCACGCTCACCGCGGGCCTCAACCTCATCGGCCTGCCCGACTCGGAGCGGCAGGACTTTTTCGAGGTGCTGCTGCGCCTGCACGAGCCGGTGCTGCGGTTGCGCCGCCTGCGCGCGCGCCGCGACGAGGGCTCCACCGGCGGTGCCGTCGTGGCGGACTCGGCGCAGGCGCCGCTGGCCGAGGACTTGCAGCCCGCCACCNCCGAGCAGCGCGTGCCCAAGCTGCGCGAGCAGCCCTGGATGACGCCGCAGGAGCGCGACCGCGCCGGTCTCGAAGACGTGGCGGCGCCCACGGGCGCGGCGCCGCTGCACGGGGGCGCCGACGATTCGGCCCATGCCCCGCTGGGCGAAGGGGCGACCGATTTCGGCGGCTTGCAGGAGGCCACCGTGTCGGGTGCCATGCCGCTCGAGGCGGCGCCGGCGGCCGAGCGCGAGGCGATGGAGCAGGTGCTGCGCAGCCTGGTGCCCGGCGTCTGGGTGGATTTGTTCGCCCGCCGGCGCTGGCGGCGCGCGCAGCTCACCTGGGCCAGTGCCAACGGCGCACTGTTCATGTTCATCAGCCACGGTGGGCGCACCTACACCATGACGCGCCGCAGCCTGCAGCGCCTGCTGCTGCAAAGCCTGCTTCGCCCGGTGGACACCAGCGACGTGGTGGCCCAGGCGCTGGAGAAGCTGCGCGAAGGCGCGCAGGCGGCCGCCCAGTCCGCGGGTGCGCCGGCGCCGGCCGGGCGTGCCGTCAGGCCGGCCTGAAGCCTGCGCGCCGATCTCGCTGCCCCCTTGCTCAAGTGGCGTGCCGCGGCGGGCACAATGCGGTTCCCTGCCGCGGCCTGCGGCACCCTCCAGCAGAGCACCCGTCATGATCCAGTGGTTTCCCGGTCACATGCACCTCACGCGAGCGGCGATTGCCGCGCGCGTGAAGGACATCGACGTGGTCATCGAACTGCTGGACGCGCGCCTGCCGGGCTCCAGCGCCAACNCCTTGCTCGCGCAGCTCACGGCCGCTCGGCCCACGCTCAAGGTGCTCAACAAGCAGGACCTGGCCGACCCGGCGCGCACCGCCGCCTGGCTGGACTGGTACAACGCCCGCCCCGAGACGCGCGCCATCGCGCTCGACGCCAGCGTCGCCGCCCCGGCGCGCGCGCTCATCGACGCGGCCCAAGCCCTTGCGCCGCAGCGCGGCGGGCTGGCCAGGCCGCTGCGGGTGCTGATCTGCGGCGTGCCCAACGTGGGCAAGTCCACGCTCATCAACACCCTGGTGGGCCGGCGCATGGCCAAGACCGGGGATGAGGCCGGCATCACCCGCATGGAGCAGCGCATCCTGCTCGCCGACGACTTTTATCTCTACGACACCCCGGGCATGCTCTGGCCGCGCATCGCCATCGCGCACAGCGGCTACTTTCTCGCCGCCAGCGGCGCCATCGGCCGCAATGCCTATGACGACGAGGTGGTCGCGCTCGAACTCCTGGCCGTGCTGCGGCAGGACTATGCCGCGCTGCTGGCCGCGCGCTTCGGCCTTGGCGACCCCGCGGACGTGGCCGCGCGCACTGACGACGCCTTGCTTGCCGACATCGGCCGCAGACGCGGCGCGCTGCAGGCCGGTGGCCGGGTGAACCTGCAGAAGGCGGCCGAGGTGGTGATCGGCGAGTTCCGCGCCGGCACCATCGGTCGCATCACGCTGGAGACGCCCGAGCGCTTCGCCGCCTGGGCCGAGGCCGCTCGCCTGGCCGACATCGAGCGCGAACGCCGCCGCGCCGAACGGGCCGCGCGCCGCAAAGGCGGCCGGGGCCCGCACCGGGACGATTCCGACGACCTCGAGGATTGAGAGGGTGTTTCCTAAATGAATCTCTGCGCCAGTCTAGTAGCGAGGATACGCGCTTCGGTGAGCCAGATCAAGCCACGGGCGCCCAAGTGGAGCGGTCGTGATGGGCGAGGAGGCGACGCGATCGTTCGTTCCAGGCATGAGTGCGCTCCACAACCCAGCGCTTGGCCTGCACCACAAAGCCCGCAGGAGCCTCCTCGGGCCAAAGCGGCTGCTGGGCGGTTTGCCACGTCCCCGTACTGCGGTTGCCGGGATGACGCACGATGTGCACGGCAATGCCGTGGGTGAGTTCGATCGCTTGGGCGCTGCGCCCGCCATAGGCTGCGTCGGCATACAACGTCTGCAGGGTCGGCGCCTTGGCGCTGGCGGCAGCCACCACCGCAGCGGCCGCATCGCGATCCTGCACGCTGGCGGCCGTGACGCTCACGGCCAGCAGCAAGCCCAGGGTATCGACCACCAGATGGCGCTTGCGGCCCTTGACCTTCTTGCCCGCGTCAAAGCCGCTGGGGCCGCCTTGGGGCGTGCTGCGCGTGCTCTGCGCATCGATGATGGCGGCCGTGGGCATGGGGCTGCGTCCCATGCGCGCTCGCCACTGCTGGCGCAGCCGATCGTGCATGGCCTCGAACACCCCAGAATGCGCCCAGCCGCGAAAGGCCTTGTACACCGCGCGCCAGGGCGGGAACACCTCCTTGGGCAACAACCGCCAGGCGCAGCCCGTGCGCACGACGTACAGGCAGGCGTTGAGCAGCAGCCGGCGCTCATGCCGCGGCGGCGCACCGCGCCCACCCTGGCGCTCAAACAGATCGGCCAGCAGCGCCCACTCGGCATCGGTCAGATCGGTGTTCATGCCGCTTGTGCCGTCTGCGCGCCGGTGCAGCGCCTGGTAGCCCACGCGCGAGCGTGCACCACTACCACTGGCCGCGCGCTCAGCGCTCTTGCGCTGCGCGCGCACGCGCTTGACGCCGGCCTCGCGCAAGGCCTTGCGCACGGTGGCCGAGCACACGCTCAGCGCACTGCGGTGGTTGAACTCCCGGGTGAGTTCGTCCAACGAGCAGCGCGGCATCTGCGTGGCAATCTCCACCAGCACCGCGTGGTGCTCGGGCCCAATGAGCGGTTTGCGTCCTGGGCGCCGCCCGCTGCGCTGTCGTTGCACTTGCTCCATTGCTCACCTCCTGCGTTGCGCCATTCACTTCGGCGTCCTGAAGGATTTAACGCATGGGAGATTGATTTGGGATACACCCTCTGAGGCAACGCTGAATCAGCCGCCGGGCGTCGTCCCACGCGGCCCGGGCGGCCCTCAACGGCCGGATTCTGGGAATTTCTCCCGGGCCCCCAGCGCCAACCGGTCGATGTCTGCTATCGAAAAATGACTAACCGGGAGGCTCGGCGGCCTGCGCCGTGCCCCAGTAGTGGTAGCCCAGCACCCGCGGGCCGGTCACGTAGCCCGTGTGCAGCGTGGGGCAGGTGAAGCCCGCGGCCTGCAGCAGCGCGGGAATGTCGCGGTTGAGGTGGCAGCCCCCGGCCAGCGGGCCCCAGAGGGGTTGCAGCCGGTCNTGCCAGCGCGCCACGCGCGCGTCGGGNGCGCGGCCGTGTTCGCAGAACAGCAGCGCACCGCCTGGCGCGAGCACGCGGCGCATCTCGCGCAGCGCGGCCAGCGGGTCGGGGATGGTGCACAGGGTGTAGGTCACCACCACGCTGTCGAAGCTCGCGTCGCCGCAGGGAATCTGCTCGGCCGACAGGGCCAGCAGGTCCACCTTGAGCCCGCTCTGCGCAATGCGCCGCTGCGCCTTGGGGTGCAACTCCACGCCGGGGTCGAGCCCGGTGACGGACTGCACCCGCGTCCGGTCGTAATGCCGCAGGTTCAGCCCCGTGCCGATGCCCACCTCCAGCACCCGCCCGTAGGCCAGCGGCACCACCTGCTGGCGCTTGCGCGTGACCATGGGCAGGCCGCAGACCAGGTCGATGGCCGAGGGCAGCACGAGGCGGGGATACCAGCGCGTCATGGGCGGATCAGGGGTGGCGCATGGTCGGGCCACGGACGGCTCGCGCCGCTGCTCATTTGCTGAGCAACGCAAGGAACTTCATTGCAAATCAACAACTTGAGATGCCTTTACAGAACTTGCCCGAGCTTATCCACAAGATTGTTCACGCCCACGCGGGACAACTCCGTGGTTTCGGGATGGTGGGCGGGCGTCGAGGGGCCGTTCACCGCTCCTCGGCCCATCAGGCCTCGCCACCGAAGCGGCGGATGAGGTTGTCCACGTAGGCGTCCACCAGCTTCTCGAACTCGCTGGCCACCACCGGCTCGACGATCATGCGCATGAGTGCGGGCAACCCCACCGTCACGTCGGCCTCGATCTTCAGCGCGACGCCGGTGGCGGTCTTCTTGTCCTTGATCTTCCAGTGGCCGCTCACCAGCGCGTTGCCCACGCCCTTGACCGGCGTCCACTTCACCGTGCCCTTGGCCTTGTCGCTCACATACTTGCAGGCGTAGATGGTCTGGATGTTCACCTGCGCGGTGCCGACCTTCTGCATCTCCCACTGGTACACGCCGTCACCGAGGTCGGTGAGTTTTTCCACCTTGGGGAAGTGGCTGACCGACAGCGGCACGTCCGACAGCACGGCGAAGACCTCGTCGGCCTTGGCCTTGACGTCGAATTCGTAACCCAGATCGATGTGAACGGTGACGGCCATGGCGGTGCTCCTCGCTGCGGTTGGTGGAGCGGCCATTCTGCCAAAGCCCTTGTGCGCCGGGGGCGGGGTTCGGCGCGCTTGAGCGGGCCGAGCAGAGCTGATCGGTCTGCCGGGCCGGCCGGCGCCTCTGGCGGGCGCCGTGCCGGCCCTTGACCGCCGCAGAGCCGTGTGGTCTGCGGTTTGCACGAAAAGCCTCCCTGTTGGCCTTGATGTGTGTGACGCAGCCACTGTAGACAAGCGCGCGACAGCGCAAGCCCCACCCCTGTCAGAATTGACAGGGTCGGGCGGCATCGCCCCCGCGCCCATTCCGCCCGCGCCCATCCCGCCCTCGCCCCATGTCCACCGTCCGCCCCCACCCCGACCCCGAGCACGATCCGCGCGTCAAAGCCGTCTTCGACGACATCCGCGCCACCCGCAACACCGCCTTCGTCAACGCCATGTGGCAGCACCTGGCCTTCGACCCAGACCTGCTCGAGCGCACCTGGGCCGAGGTCAAGCGCGTCATGGCCACGCCGGGCACGCTCGACCCGCTCACCCGCGAACTTGTCTACCTCGCGGTCTCCATCGTCAACGGCTGCAGTTACTGTGTGCACTCGCACACCGCCGCGGCGCGAGCCAAGGGCATGACGTCCGCGCAGCATGCGGAGTTCCTCTCCATCGTCGCGCTGGCCTCCAAGACCAACCAGCTGGCCACCGCGCTGCAGGTCCCGGTCGATCCGGTGTTCGACCTCTCCGCCGCCAGCGAGGGCTGCAGACCATGAGCGCCAAAGACCTCCGCCCCGAGACCCCATCGGCTGCCTACAGCGCCAACGTCTCGAGCGCACCCGCCACCGCCGAGCAGAAGCCCCCGCGGCTCGAGGTGCTGCCTAGGGATCTCAGCGCCTACCGCCGCGGCAACACCGGCGTCGATTACGTCCACCGTTTCGACTCCGGCCGGCCGGGCCCGCATGTGCTCATCAACGCGCTCACGCATGGCAACGAACTCTGCGGCATGGTGGCCGTCACCGGCTTGCTCGACGCCGGCGTGCGCCCCTCGCGCGGCACACTCACGCTGAGCCTGGCCAACGTGGCCGCCTACGAAAGCTTCGACCCCGAGCGCCCGTTCGACAGCCGGCAACTCGTGCACAACCTCAACCGCATCTGGTCGGACGCCGAACTCGACGGCACCGAGGACAGCCCCGAGCTGCGGCGCGCGCGCGAGCTGCGCCCCATCGTCGCCGCGGCGGGCCACCTGCTCGACATCCACTCCACCAGCCAGGACGTCACGCCCTTCTGGGTCTACCCCGGCCATGCGCGCAACGGCGAGGCCGCGCTGGCCATCGGCCATCCCTCGGTCCATCTGGTCATGCCGCAGGGCCTGGGGTCGGGCACGCCACTGATTCAGTTCGGCCGCTTCGGCCGTGCCGATGGGCAGGGCGTGGCGCTGGTGGTCGAATGCGGCCAGCACTTCCTGCAGGCCACCAGTGCCACCGCCGTGGAGGTGACGCAGCGCTTCCTCGCCCACTTCGGCCTCGTGCCGGCGCCCGCGGCGCGCGCGCGCGCGGCCCAGCGCCGCTTCGAGCTGCTGCAGACCTATGTCATCCGCACGCCGGAGTTCCGCTTCGCGCGGCCCTGCGAGGGCTTCGAGACGTTTGCCCGCGGCGAACTCATCGCCACCGACGGCGCGACCGAGTTGCGTGCACCCTGCGACCGCTGCACCGTCCTCATGCCCGCGCGCGNNGCCATCGTCGGGCGCGAGGGCGTGTACCTCACGCGCCCGATCGACGAGGCGCCGGAGACCTGAAATTTTTGCGCTATAATGGCGGCTTCGCGGCTGTAGCTCAGCTGGATAGAGTACTTGGCTACGAACCAAGGGGTCGTGGGTTCGATTCCTGCCAGCCGCGCCAAAACGGGCAAGCCCTGAAACTGCAAGGTTTCAGGGCTTTTCCATTGCGCAGCGCAAAGACGCCGCTCCACATGGAGGACGATGCATGAGCAAGGCATTCACCCGCGAGTCCGACGCCGCCGCGGACGATGATGACGAACTCGAAGGCGCGGCCNCGCTGCCCGCGGGTCTGCGCAACTACATCACACCGGCCGGTTACGCCCGGCTGCGCGCCGAACTGCTGGACCTCATCGACCGCGAGTGGCCGCATGTCGTCGAGGTCGTGCACTGGGCGGCCAGCAACGGCGACCGCTCGGAAAACGGCGACTACCTCTATGGCAAGAAGCGCCTGCGCGAGATCGACCGCCGCATCCGTTTCCTCACCCGCCGGCTCGAACGCGCCGAGGTCACCGACCCGTCGGTGCACCACGGGGCGNACACCGTGTTCTTCGGCGCCACCGTCACCTGCGTCGACGATCTGGGCGAGACCCGCACCGTCACCATCAAAGGCATCGACGAGGTGGACACCCAACGTGGCGAGATCAGCTGGATCTCGCCGCTGGCGCGCGCCCTGCTCAAGGCGCGGATCGGGGACGTGGTGAAGCTCGCCACCCCAGCGGGCGTTCGCGAGGTCGAGGTGCTGGACGTGCGCTACCCGCCGCCGGCGGCCTGAACGCACGCCGG
The DNA here is from genome assembly GCA_013693755.1 of Burkholderiaceae bacterium. Lineage (GTDB taxonomy): Bacteria > Pseudomonadota > Gammaproteobacteria > Burkholderiales > Burkholderiaceae_C > Tibeticola. The sequence continues at coordinate 320,936 of CP059256.1, read as the reverse complement.
CGAACCCGTCACGTCCGACCACCTCTCGACCTCTGCGGGACGCCACGGCTTACACCGGGCGCCCCGGGTTCACGACGCTGGCAGCGTGCGCTGAACGTGGATGACCGACTGGGTGCGCTTGAGCCCGCGGATCACCGCGTCGAGGTGCGTGGTGTCACGCACTGCGACGAGGAAGCGCAGATCGGTGGCGTCGCTGGCCACGTCCTCACCCATGTCGATGTGGGTGATGTCGGCCTCCGCGGCCGCGAAGGCCGAGGCGACCCGCGCCAGCACCCCNTTGCCGTTCACCACGGTGACGAGCAGTTCGGCATCGAAGGCGCGGGTGGGCTCTTCCGACCACTCCACGGCAATGAAGCGCTCGGCATCCTTGTGCCGCAGGCGCTGCGCCACCGGGCACTCGCTGCGGTGCACGACCAGGCCCTCACCGCGGCCGAGGTAGCCGACGATGGCGTCTCCCGGCACCGGCCGGCAGCAGTGGGCGTACTGCACCGACGCGTTCTCGCTGCCGTCGACGGTGACCGCGCCCTGCGAGACCGACTCGTGTGCGGTGAAGCGCTCGCGTGACATCAGCAGCGCATCGGGCTTCTCACCCATTTCGGCCAGCAGCGCGACCAGCCGCTTGGCCACGATGCTGGCCACCCGCTTGCCCAGCCCCACGTCGGACATGAGGTCGGCGCGGCTGCGGTTGCCGGTGAAGCGGATGAGCTTGTCCCACAGCGCCTGGTGGGCTTCGTCGTCGGCTGGCAGGCGCTCCACGCCCTCGGCGCGCAGGGCCTGGGCCAGCAGCTTTTCGCCGAGTTGCTCGGCCTCGGTTGCGGCAAGCGTCTTGAGGTGGTGGCGAATCTTCGAGCGCGCGCGACCCGTGCGCACGAAGCCCAGCCACGCCGGGTTGGGCGAGGACACGGGGGCGGTGATGACCTCGACCACGTCGCCGTTGTGCAGCTCGGAGCGCAGCGGGACCTGCTCGCCGTTGATCTTGGCCGCCACCGTGTGGTCACCCACGTTGCTGTGAATGGCGTAGGCGAAGTCGACCACGGTGGCGCCGCGGGGCAGGGCCATGATCTGCCCCTTGGGCGTGAACACGTAGACCGCATCGGGGAACAGGTCCACCTTCACATGGTCCCAGAACTCTGCCGCGTCGCGGGTTTCGTCCTGAATGTCCAACAGCGACTGCAGCCACTGCGTGCCCAGCCGCTTCTCGGCGGTGCTGTCGGCGTCGGTGGTCTTGTAAAGCCAGTGCGCGGCCACGCCCGATTCGGCCACCACGTGCATGGCCTGCGTGCGCAGCTGGAACTCCACGTTCACGCCGGAGGGGCCGACCACCGTGGTGTGCAGCGACTGGTAGCCGTTGACCTTGGCGATGGCAATGTAGTCCTTGAACTTGCCCGGCACCGGCTTGTACATCTGGTGCAGCACGCCCAGGCCGGTGTAGCAGTCGATCACGTTGGGCACGATGATGCGAAAGCCGTAGATGTCCGTGACCTGCGCGAAGCTCAGGTGCTTTTCCTCCATCTTGCGGTAGATGGAGTAAAGCGTCTTCTCGCGCCCCTTGAGGCGCACGGGCATGCCGATGTCGGCGAAGGCCTTGTCCACGTCGCTCTGCACCTTGGCGATCAGGTCGCGGCGGCGGCTGCGCGCGCGCNNCACGGCCTTGGACAGCACCGCGTACCGCCAGGGGTGCAGGTAGCGGAACGAGAGGTCCTGCAGCTCGCGGTAGGTTTTGTTGAGCCCCAGGCGGTGCGCGATGGGAGCGTAGATCTCCAGCGTCTCGGCCGAGATGCGCGCCCACTTGGAGCGCGGCATGTCGCCCATGGTGCGCATGTTGTGCGTGCGGTCCGCGAGCTTGATGAGGATGACGCGCACGTCGCGCGCCATGGCCAGCAGCATCTTGCGGAAGGACTCGGCCTGGCTCTCCTCGCGGGTGGTGAACTGCAGCTTGTCGAGCTTGGTGAGGCCATCGACGAGTTCGGCCACCTGGGCGCCGAAGCGCTCGACCAGGTCGGCCTTGTCGATGCCGCAGTCCTCCATGGCGTCGTGCAGCAGCGCGGCCATCAGCGCCTGCGCGTCGAGCTTCCACTCGGTGCAGCGCACCGCCACCGCGATGGGGTGGGTGATGTAGGGCTCGCCGCTGTGGCGCAACTGGCCCAGGTGCGCCTCGTCGGCAAACCGGTAGGCCTGGCGCACGCGCTCGATGTCGGCGGCGCTGAGGTAGTCCAGACGTTCGACGAGCGCGGCAAAGCTCGCCGCAGCCGCCGTGGCGGCCGCGGGCTCGGCACCCAGGCGCACGCTGCTGGGCGTGGTGGTGGGNGGAATCACCGCACTCATGTCATAAATGTAGCGCGCAGCCATCGGTCCGCAAGGGCGCGGCCATGAAAAAGGCACCGCGCGCGGTGCCTTTGATGCGGGGCGAAAGGGCTCAGCCGGGACCTTCTTGAGCATTTCCAGGCCGACCTTGCCGGCTGCGACTTCACGCAGCGCCGTCACGCCGGGCTTGTTGCGGCTCTCGATCTTGGGGGCGTGACCCTGGTTGAGCATGCGCGCACGGTAGGTGGCCGCGAGCACGAGCTGAAACCGGTTCGGGATTTGTTGCAGGCAGTCTTCGACGGTGATGCGGGCCATGGGGGTCTTTCGCGGAATCAGGGGATGTCGAGCGCATCGAATGTGGCTGCGCGGGCGCGCCGTTGCGCCGTGAACCGAAGCCTTTGCGCGTGAACGATGGCCTTGAGGTCAAACAGCGCGCGCTCGAATAACTCGTTGATTATAACGAAGTCGAACTCATGGGCATGGGCCATTTCCGCCGCCGCATTGCGCAGCCGCAGCTCGATGACCTCGGGNGCATCCTCGCCGCGGCGCTCGAGCCGCGAGCGCAGTTCCTCCCAGCTCGGGGGCAGGATGAAGATGAGCACTGCGTTGGCGAAGGTGGAGCGGATCTGCAGAGCACCCTGCCAGTCGATTTCGAGCACCACGTCGGCGCCGGCGGCAATGCGTTCCTCGATGGCCTTGCGCGAGGTGCCGTAGCGCCGTCCGTGCACATGCGCCCATTCGACGAAGGCGCCGTGGTCGATCATGGCGTCGAACTCGGCGTCGGAGACGAAGAAATACTCGCGCCCGTGCTTCTCCTGCCCGCGCGGCGCGCGCGTGGTGTGCGACACCGACGGGTGGACGGCGGCGTCGAGCTCGAGCAGCGCCTTGACGAGACTGGACTTGCCGGCTCCGCTGGGCGCGGCGACGACGAACAGGTTGCCGGGGTAGTCGGTCGGTCGGGATTCGGTGGGCATGGGGGCGTTCATTCGATGTTCTGCACCTGCTCGCGCATCTGCTCGATCAGCACCTTCATCTCCACCGAGATGCGCGTGAGCTCCAGCATCGCGGACTTCGAGCCCAGCGTGTTGGCTTCGCGGTGCAGTTCCTGGATCAGGAAGTCGAGCCGCCTGCCGAGTTCGCCGCCGCGCTCGAGCAGGGCCTCGATCTCGTCGAGGTGGGCGCGCAGCCGCCCCAGTTCCTCGGCCACGTCGATGCGCAGGGCGAAGGCGGTGGCTTCGGCCAGCGCGCGGTCCTGGGCGGCCTCGGGCAGTGGCGCGCCGGCGCCCAGCGCCAGGGCCTCGCGCCAGCGCTCCAGAAAGCGCTCGCGCTGCTGGGCCACGAGCTGCGGCACCAGGGGTTCGGCCTGGGCGGCCAGCGCGCGCAACTGCGCCGTGCGCTCGCGCAGCAGCAGGGCGAGGCGTTCGCCCTCGGCGGCTCGGGCTTGCAGGAGGGCGTCGAGCGCGCGCTCGGCCGCAGGCAGCAGCGCGGCTTGCCAGTCGATGTCTTGCGGGTGATCGGAGCCGCCGAGGCGCAGCACGTCGGCCACGGACAGCGCGCGGGCATCGGGCAGCCAGGCGCGCACGCGGTCCTGCACACCGCTGAGGCGTTGCAGCAGCCGCACCGAGGGCTCGGCCACGTCGGCCGAGGCGGCGGCTTCGACGCCGGCGCGAAGTTCCACCTTGCCCCGGCGCAGCCGGCGGGTGAGCAGCTCGCGCAGCGCNGGCTCGCAGGCGCGCAACTCGTCGGCGAGGCGGAAGCTCAGGTCGAGGAAGCGGCTGTTGACCGAGCGGATTTCGACGCCCAGCCGCGCGGCGGATTCGCTGCGTGCAAGGGCATCGGGCGCAGCGGATTCACCGGCGTCGATCTGGACGCTGGCGTATCCGGTCATGCTGTAAACTGCCATGGAGTTCCCTGTGTGTCTCTGGTCGGCGTTGCCGCTGCGTCGCGGGGTGGCGCCGTGCGCGGAACTGACGCCTGTTGCTGAGCCCAACCCGCCCCAAATTATGTCAAAGGTCAAGCCCGCTCCCTTGCCACCGGATACCGTGATCGGCGGCTATCGGGTCGTGCGCCGGGTGTCGTCCGGCGGTTTTGGCGTGGTGTACCTCGCGGTGGACAACGAGGGGCAGCAGGTCGCGATCAAGGAGTATCTGCCGTCTTCGCTCGCCACGCGCGCGCCGGGCGAGTTGCTGCCGCAGGTGCAGCCAGAGAAGCTCTCGCTCTACCGCCTCGGGCTCAAGAGCTTCTTCGAGGAGGGGCGGTCGCTCGCACAGATTTCCCACCCCTCGGTGGTGAGCGTGCTCAACTTCTTCCGCGAGAACGAAACCGTCTACATGGTGATGAACTACCTCGAAGGGGCGACCCTTCAGGACTTCATCGTCACCGCGCGCGACCTCAAGAAACAGAAGGTGTTTCGCGAGTCCACCATCCGTTCGCTGTTCGACGAGATTCTTCGCGGCCTGCGCATCGTGCACCAGCACAAGATGCTGCACCTGGACATCAAGCCGGCCAACATCTTCATCACCGACGACAACCGCGCCGTGATGATCGACTTCGGCGCCGCGCGCGAGGTGCTGAGCAAGGAAGGCAACTTCATCCGCCCGATGTACACGCCCGGCTTTGCCGCGCCCGAGATGTACCGCCGCGATTCCAGCATGGGCCCGTGGACGGACATCTACGCCATCGGCGCCTGCATCTACGCCTGCATGCAGGGCTATCCGCCCAACGACGCGCCGCAGCGGCAGGAGAAGGACCGGCTGTCGCTGTCGCTGTCGCGGCTGCGCGGGGTGTATTCGGACAACCTCATCGAGGTGGTGGAGTGGTGCATGTCGCTGGACCCGCTGTCGCGCCCGCAGTCGGTGTTCGCGCTGCAGAAGGAGCTCAGCCGCGAAGGCGAGCGCCGCTACACCAAGCTCAGTGTGGGTGAGAAGGTGCGGCTGCAGTTCGACACCTTGCTCACCGACACGAAGAAGAGCATCCGCAACGGCACGGGCTTCGGGGCCAAGCTCAAATGAAGTTCTCGGTCTTCCAGATCAGCCGCAAGGGCGGTCGGCAGAAGAACGAGGACCGCATGGGCTATTGCTACACCCGCGAGTCGGCCTTGTTCGTCCTGGCCGATGGCATGGGCGGGCACCCGGACGGCGAGGTGGCTGCGCAGCTCGCCCTGCAGACGGTTTCGGCGCTGTTCCAGCGCGAGGCCCAGCCGCAGATCAAGGACGTCGGCGCGTTTCTGTCGGCGAGCCTGATGGCCGCGCACCACCAGATCATCCGCCATGCGAGCGACAAGGGCCTGCTCGACACGCCGCGCACCACGCTGGTGGCGGCCGTGGTGCAGGGCGGGCGGGCGAGCTGGATTCATTGCGGCGATTCGCGCCTGTACTTCGTGCGCGAGGGCGCGCTGGTCTCGCGCACGCGCGACCACTCCTACGCCGAACTGCAGGTGGGCGGCACCACGCCGATGGAGCACGTCAACCGCAATATCCTCATGACCTGCCTGGGCTCGCCGGTGCGGCCGCTGTACGACGTGACCGAGCCGGTGCGCCTGCAGCAGGGAGACCGGCTGCTGCTGTGCTCGGACGGGCTGTGGAGCTCGGTGCCGGATGACGAGATCGTCTCCGGGCTCACCGGCAAGCCGCTGTCCGACGCCGTGCCGGACCTGGTGGAACTGGCGCTGCGCAACGGCGGCCCGCGCAGCGACAATGTCACCGCGCTGGCGATGGATTGGGAGACGCCCGAAGCCTTCGAGTCCACGCGCGGCATCTCCACCGACACCATCAGCGAAGGCGTGTTCGCCTCCACCATCCAGTCCGGCGTGTTCGACGGTGCCATCGAGGAGCTCGACGACGCCGCCATCGAGCGCTCGATCGCCGAGATCAACGAGGCCATTCGCCGCTCCGCGCAGCGCAAGCTGTGAACCCTTCGCACCCCCACGGCGCCCGGCGGCGGGGCGCGGCTCCCGACTTCTTTCCTCCGAGGTTTTCCGATGACCGTTTTCCTCCGCTCCGGCGCCCGCGCCGCCGACGCGCTGCGCCCCGTGCGCATCACCCGCGGCTACACCATCCATGCCGAAGGCTCGGTGCTCATCGAGTTCGGCCACACCCGGGTGCTGTGCACCGCCTCCGTGCTCGACAAGGTGCCGCCGCACAAGAAGGGCAGCGGCGAGGGCTGGGTCACGGCCGAGTACGGCATGCTGCCGCGCGCCACGCACACCCGCGGCGATCGTGAGGCCGCGCGTGGCAAGCAAAGCGGGCGCACGCAGGAGATCCAGCGGCTCATCGGCCGCTCGCTGCGCGCGGTGTTCGACCTCAAGCGCCTGGGCGAGCGCACGCTGCACCTGGACTGTGACGTCATCCAGGCCGATGGCGGCACGCGCACCGCGGCCATCACCGGTGCCTTCATCGCCGCGCAGGATGCGGTGAACCGGCTGCTGGCCGAAGGCAAGCTGACCGAGAGCCCCATCACCGACCACGTCGCGGCGATTTCGGTCGGCATCGTTCAGGGCACGCCGCTGCTCGACCTGGAGTATGTGGAGGATGTCGCCTGCGACACCGACATGAACGTGGTCATGACCGGCGCTGGCTCCTTCGTCGAGGTGCAGGGCACGGCCGAGGGCGTGCCCTTCACCCGCGCCGAGATGGCCACGCTGCTCGACCTGGCGGAGAAGGGCATCCGCGAGCTGGTCACGCTGCAAACCCGTTCACTTGAAAATTGATAGCACAACCTGACTGTTTCGCGCTGGGGTTGAGGGGAAANNATCTTGAAAATCGTGCTCGCATCGAACAACGCAGGCAAGCTCGCGGAGCTCCAGGCCATGTTCGCCGGCCTGCCGGTGCAACTGCTGCGCCAGAGCGAGCTGGGCATCGGCGAAGCGCCCGAGCCCTACCGCACCTTTCTGGAAAACGCCCTGACCAAGGCGCGCCACGCGGCGGCCGCCAGCGGCCTGCCCGCGCTGGCCGACGATGCANGCCTGTGCGTCGATGCCTTCGGCGGCCTGCCGGGCGTCGATACGGCCTACTACGCCACCCAGTTCGGCTATGAGAAGGGCGATGCGAACAACGTGCGCGCGCTGCTCGAGCAGCTACAGGGCGTGACCAACCGCCGTGCCGCCATGGTCAGCACCCTGGTGGGCGTGCGTTCGCCCGACGACCCCGAGCCGCTGGTGGCGGTGGGTCGTGTGGTCGGCGAGATCGCGCCGGAGCCGCGCGGCCACAACGGCTTCGGCTTCGACCCGGTGATGTTCATCCCCGAATTCGGCCGCACCTTTGCCGAGTTGCCAGTCGAGGTGAAGAACGCGCACAGCCACCGTGGCCGCGCCGCGCAAGCCATGGCCGCGCTCATCCGCGAGCGCTGGCTGTGAGCACCCCACCGGCCGCCGCCGACGCCGCAGCCCACTACCTGCGCCCCGGCACGCTGCACTTGCGCGAGCAGCCGCCGCTTGCGCTCTACGTGCATCTGCCCTGGTGCCTGAAGAAATGCCCCTACTGCGATTTCAACTCGCACGAGTGGCGCGCCGCGCCCGCCGCGCCCACGGCCGTCGGCGAGCGCGTGCTGCTGCGCGCTGAAGACCTCGGCTCGGCACCCCGCGAGGGCCTGCCCGAGGCGCGTTACCTCGACGCCCTGGTGGCCGACCTCGACGCGAGCCTGCCGCTCGTCTGGGGCCGGCCGGTGCACAGCGTGTTCATCGGTGGCGGCACGCCCAGCCTGTTCTCGCCTGCGGGCATCGAGCGGCTCATCGGCGCCGTCCGCGCGCGGCTGCCGCTGCTGCCGGGGTGCGAGATCACGCTCGAGGCCAACCCCGGCACCTTCGAGCGCGAGCGCTTCGCGGCGTTCCGCGCGGCGGGCGTCACCCGCCTGTCGATCGGGGTGCAGAGCTTCGACGACGCGGCCTTGCGTGCGCTCGGCCGCGTGCACGACCGCGCGCAGGCGCTGGCCGCGGTGGAGGAGGCCGCCCGCGCCTTCGACACCTTCAACCTCGACCTGATGTACGCGCTGCCCGGGCAGTCGCTGCTCGCGCTCGACCAGGACCTGGCCACCGCGCTGGCCATCAACCCGCCGCACCTGTCGGTCTACCACCTCACCATCGAGCCCAACACCTTCTTTGCCAAGCACCCGCCCGCCCTGCCCGAGGAGGACACCGCCTACGCCATGCTCGACCGCATCACCGAGCGGCTCGACGCCGCGGGCCTTGTGCGCTACGAAGTCTCGGCCTATGCGCGGCGCGGCCACCGCTGCGTGCACAACCTCAACTACTGGCAGTTTGGCGACTACCTGGGCATCGGCGCGGGCGCGCACGGCAAGCTGAGCTTTCCGCACCGCGTGGTGCGCCAGGTGCGCTGGCGCGAGCCCGCGCTCTACATGGAGCGCGCCCTCGCGGGCGAGGCCGTCGCGCAGGCCAGCGAGGTCTCGCGCGCGGACCTGCCGTTCGAATTCATGCTCAACGCCCTGCGGTTGCGCGAGGGCTTCGAACTTGCGCTTTTCACCGAGCGCACCGGCCTGCCGCTGTCGGCCATCGAGGCGCCGCTCGCCCAGGCCGAACAGCGCGGCTGGATCACCCGCGATCTGCACCACCTGCGCCCCACCGCCCGCGGGTTCGACTTTCTCAGCGATCTGCAGGAGCTGTTCCTGCCGCATTGAGTGCCGTGCCGCGTCAGTTCGCTGGCGCGCGCATCCAGCGGGCGATGTCGTCCACCGCCTCGCGCTCCATGCCGATGAAGCCATGCCAGTGCTGGCCTTGGCACGGGTCGCCGCTGGGGTTGGCGCCGCCATCGACGCGCAGCAGCTTCTTCACCGGCGCGCGCGTCAGCCCGTCGAGGATGAACGGGGTCTCGCGGGCCAGACAGTGCTTGCAGGCGTCACGCTCGTGGTGGTAGACCAGCACGGGCAGTTCGATGGCCGCAAGGTTCTGCCGGGGCACTGCGCCCGGCGTGGCCTGCCGAACCACGCTGGCGGTCAACACCAGGCCGGCCAGCGCCGGATCCCGTACCTGAATGGCCATGGCGGTGGCCGAGACCGTGCCGCGGCTGGTGCCGACGATCCACACCGGCAGCGGGCTCTGCGTCTTGATGAAGTCCAGCACCCGTGCGGCATCGACCATGTGCTCGGGCTGGGTGCGGTCGTGCCAGCCGAGGTCCATGCCGTTGGGCCGGCCGAAGATGGCCACGTTGAGCCCGTTGGCAATGAAGTGCGGCGTGGAGCGNACCAGAAAATTTCCGCTCGTCGGCCGTCGGTTCTCCACGCGGCCGAAGCCGCCGTCCCCGCCGGGGAACAGCAGCACCGTGGCCCATGCGCCGGGCGCGGCCTCCCAGAACACCGTCGTGGTGACGCCGTCGCGGCTGGGCACCTTGAACAGCGCACCCTGCGCGCGGGCCGGCAGACTCGCGAACAGGCTCAAGAGGCAGAGGAGGATCAGCGCCGCGCGGCGCATCGGCGAACGCGCCCACACATGGGCGGGCAACGCGGTGGCGGAGACGGTGAGATTCGAACTCACGGAAGGTCGCCCTTCGGCGGTTTTCAAGACCGCTGGATTAAACCACTCTCCCACGTCTCCGAGGCGGCGGATTCTACCGCTGCGCCTGGGCGCGCGGGGAGGGGCGCGTTCCGCGTTGCCCTCAGGCCGGGCGCAGCAGGCCGCGCTCTTCGATGAAGGCCACCACGTCGGCCAGGCCTGCTTGCGTCTTGAGGTTGGTCATGGCGTAGGGTTTGCTGCCGCGCATGCGGCGGGTGTCGGCCTCCATGACCTCCAGGCTGGCGCCCACGTGGGGNGCGAGGTCGGTCTTGTTGATGACGAACAGATCGCTCTTGGTGATGCCGGGGCCGCCCTTGCGCGGAATCTTCTCGCCGGCGGCCACGTCGATGACGTAGATCGTGAGGTCGCTCAACTCCGGGCTGAAGGTGGCGGCCAGGTTGTCGCCGCCGCTTTCGACGAAGACGATGTCGGCCTCGGGAAAGGCCGCGAGCATGCGGTCAATGGCTTCGAGGTTGATGGAGCAGTCCTCCCGGATGGCGGTGTGCGGGCAGCCGCCGGTTTCCACGCCCAGGATGCGCTCGGGCGGCAGCGCGCCGCTGACGGTGAGCAGGCGCTGGTCNTCCTTGGTGTAGATGTCGTTGGTGATGGCCACCAGGTCGTAGCGGCTGCGCATCGTCTTGCACAGCATCTCCAGCAGCGTAGTCTTGCCCGAGCCCACCGGGCCGCCGATGCCCACGCGCAGCGGCGGCAGCGGTTTGGTGCGGTTGGGAATGTGGTGCAGGCGGTTCATGGCAGGCATGGGGTTCAGGAACGGAACAGGCGGGAATACTGCGTTTCGTGCTGGGCCGAGAGGACGGCCAGCATGGGCGCGAAGGATTGGCGGGCGTTGTCGTCGGTGGCCAGCGCGGTGGCCACGGCGGCGGGGATCTCCTGCACCAGCCGCGCCAGCATGCGCTGGCCCGCGTTCTGCCCCAGCGGCACGGCCTTGAGCGCGGCCTGCACCATGTTCTCGGCCCAGGCAAAGGCGCAGGCGGTGACGATGTCGCGCACCGTGGCGGCGCTGCGCGCGGCAGCCAGCGCGAAGGCCACGGGTAGCTCATCCATGGCGGCCAGCGCCTGGGTTTGCGAGCGCCGCGTGCCCGCGGGGTCGGCGGCGTGCGCGTCCTGGTTGCGCAGCCATTCCAGCAGCGAGCGGCCCATTTGCTCGGCCTGCAGGCGCAGTTCGCTGGTTTCGCGCGTGCGCAGCACCCAGGCGTTGAGCGCGCGCACGCGCGCCAGGTCGCCACCGCGCCAGGCCGCCACCGCTTGCGCCACCACGGCCAGATCGGCGCGGGCCTGCACCAGATGCAGTTGCGCGACCAGCCATTCGGTTGCTTCACTTTCAGAAGCAACGAACGACCGTTCCACGCTGGACTCCAGCCCGTCAGAGTATGAAAAGCCGCCGATGGGCAACGCCGGCGAGGCCAGCCAGAGCAAGGGCAGCAGCGCGGCGGCGTCGGCGCCTTCGGCCGGCTGCGCCGGGGCCGGTGGGCTCACGGACGCGGCGGCACCTGCGCTCATCCGGCGCGCCCTGCGGATGCGGCACCGCCGGCTGGCGCGGGCGTTGCGGGCGGGCCGTGGGGGTGGCCGTGAGCATCGTGCCCATGCCCGTGCCCGTGATCGTGATCGTGATCGTGATCGTGGGCGTGGGCGTGATCGTGGGCGTGGGCGTGGGCGTGGGCGTGGGCGTGGGCGTGGGCGTGGGCGTGGGCGTGGGCGTGGGCGTGGGCGTGGGCGTGGGCGTGGGCGTGGGCGTGGGCGTGGGCGTGGGCGTGGGCGTGGGCGTGGGCGTGGGCGTGGGCGTGTCCGTGGCTGTGGCCGCCGGCGTAGGCGCCGCCTTCGGGCTCGAAGGGCTCGTGAACCGAGTGGACCTGCAGGTGCAGCGCGCGCAGCAGGTCGGCCAGCACCGGGTCGGGCTCGATCTTCAGGTGGTCGCGCTGCAACTCGATGGGTACGTGGCGGTTGCCCAGGTGGTAGGCGGCGCGGATCAGGTCGAAGGCGCTGCCGTGCGTGGGGCAGGGCTGGATGCGCAGCACCGGCTGCGGCGCGGCCACCACGCGCACGAGCGACCCATCTTCGGCCACCAGCACGTCGCCGCCGCGCACCACGGTGCCGCGCGGCAGGAACACGCCCAGGCTGCGGCCCAGCGAGTCGGTGGCGGCAAAGCGGCTCCTCTGGCGCACGTCCCAATCCAGCTCCACGAAAGCGGCGCGCTTGAGCAGTGCGGGGGCCAGGCCGCGCCCGTGGGCAACGATTTTTGCGGCGTGCAACATGCTCAGAAGAGGAAGTAGCGCTGCGTCATGGGCAGGGTGTGCGCCGCCTCGCAGGTGAGCAGCAGGCCGTCGGCGCGCACGGCATAGGTCTGCGGGTCCACCTCCATGTGCGGGGTGTAGGCGTTGTGCACCATGTCGCGCTTGCCGATGCGGCGGATGTTCTTTACCGCCGCCAGCGGCTTGTGCAGGCCAAAGCGTGCATCCACCCCGGCGGCCAGCGCCGCCTGCGAGACGAAGGTGAGCGAGCTGCGGGCCAGCGAGCCGCCGAAGGCGCCGAACATGGGCCGGTAGTGCACCGGCTGCGGCGTGGGGATGGAGGCGTTGGGGTCACCCATGGCGGCCAGCGCAATCACCCCACCTTTGAGGACCAGCGCAGGCTTGACGCCGAAGAACGCGGGCTTCCACACCACCACGTCGGCCCACTTGCCGACTTCCAGCGAGCCGATCTCGTGCGCCATGCCGTGGGTGATGGCGGGGTTGATGGTGTACTTGGCGATGTAGCGCTTGACGCGGAAGTTGTCGTTGCGCGCGCCGTCCTCGGGCAGCTTGCCGCGCTGCAGCTTCATCTTGTGCGCGGTCTGCCAGGTGCGGATGATGACCTCGCCCACGCGGCCCATGGCCTGGCTGTCGCTGGACATGATGCTGATGGCGCCCAGGTCGTGCAGGATGTCTTCGGCGGCGATGGTTTCCTTGCGGATGCGGCTCTCGGCAAAGGCCAGGTCTTCGGCAATGGCCGGGTCCAGGTGGTGGCAGACCATGAGCATGTCCACATGCTCATCGAGCGTGTTGACGGTGTAGGGCCGCGTGGGGTTGGTGGAGGAGGGCAGCACATTGGGCTCGCCCACCAGCTTGAGGATGTCGGGCGCGTGCCCGCCGCCGGCGCCCTCGGTGTGGAAGGTGTGGATGCAGCGGCCGCGGATGGCGGCCTTGGTGTCCTCGACGAAGCCGGATTCGTTGAGCGTGTCGGTGTGGATGGCCACCTGGGTGTCGGTGGCCTCGGCCACGCTCAGGCAGTTGTCAATGGCCGCAGGCGTGCTGCCCCAGTCCTCATGGAGCTTCAGGCCGATGGCGCCGGCTTCGATCTGCTCGTGCAGCGCGGCGGGCTGGCTGGCGTTGCCCTTGCCCAGGAAACCCAGGTTCATGGGGAAGGCGTCGGCCGCCTGCAGCATGCGCTCGATGTGCCAGGGCCCGGGCGTGCAGGTGGTGGCAAAGGTGCCGGTGGCAGGTCCCGTGCCGCCGCCGGTCATGGTGGTGATGCCGCTGGCGAGCGCTTCCTCGATCTGCTGCGGGCAGATGAAGTGGATGTGGCTGTCANNAACCCCGGCGGTGACGATGTGCCCTTCGCAGCTGATGATCTCGGTGCCCGGGCCGATCACGATGTCCACGCCCGGCTGCGTATCGGGGTTGCCGGCCTTGCCGATGGCGGCGATGCGCCCGTCNCTGAGGCCGATGTCGGCCTTCACGATGCCCCAGTGGTCGATGATGAGCGCGTTGGTCAGCACCGTGTCCATGGCGCCGCCGGGGCCGTTGCGCGTGCGCTGGCTTTGCGCCATGCCGTCGCGGATGGTCTTGCCGCCGCCGAACTTCACCTCCTCGCCGTAGCCACCGGCGCGCAGCGTGTGGTCATGTTCGACCTCGACGATGAGGTCGGTGTCCGCCAGGCGCACGCGGTCGCCGACGGTGGGGCCGAACATCTCGGCGTAGGCGCATCGTCCAATGCTGGCCATGGTCAGAGGGCTCCTTGGGTCAGGCCGCGAAAGCCGAAGACGACGCGCGCGCCGGCGTAGTCCACCAGCTCCACCGTGCGCTGCTGGCCCGGCTCGAAGCGCACGGCTGTGCCGCTGGCGATGTTCAGCCGCATGCCGCGCGCGGCGGCGCGGTCGAAGTCCAGCGCCGCGTTGGTTTCGGCAAAGTGGTAGTGCGAGCCGACCTGGATGGGTCGGTCGCCGGTGTTGCGCACCACCAGCGTGAGGGCGCGCCGGCCGGGGTTGAGCGGGTGCTCGCCCTCGTCCGTGAAGAGTTCGCCGGGGATCATGTTCTGCTCCGTTGCCGTCGATCAGACCAGGCGCAGCAGCAGGCCCGTGCCCAGCAGCGCCACCGCCGACCCCGCCAGCGTGGACAGCGCACGGCGCCGCTGTGCCAGCCACTGCCCCAGGCCCACGCCGCCCAGATGCAGCGCCGCCGTGCTCAACACCATGCCCGCCAGGGCGAGCGCCGGGGCCGCGCCCGTGATTTCGGCGCCGTGGGCTGCGCCGTGGAAGAAGGCAAAGGCCCCGCTGAGCAGCGCGGCGGCCGCCAGCGGCAGGTCGCGCCGCAGCGCGATCAACAAGCCCAGCGCCAGCACGGAGGCGGCAATCATCGGCTCCACCGCCGGCACCTGCAGCCCCAGCAGCGCGGCCACGGCGCCCGCCGTCAGCAGCGCAACGAAGGCCAGCGGCGCCAGCCACAGCGGCCGCACCGCCAGCGCGCTCCACACGCCCACGGCCAGCATGGCCGCCAGGTGGTCGATGCCGGTGAACGGATGCACCAGCCCGGCCAGCAGGCCCTCGTGCGCATGGGCCAGCGCCCCGGCATGCGCCAGCGCCACGCCGGGGCTGCTGCGGCCGCGAGGGACAGGGAGAGGAAAAGTATCTTTTCATAGCAACATCCGACCGGTTGGCGCTGGGGTTGGGGGTAAACGATCAAAATTGCATCAGACGATGGGCTGGTGGACGGTCACGAGCTTGGTGCCATCGGGAAAAGTGGCCTCGACCTGGATGTCGGGAATCATCTCGGGCACGCCGTCCATCACGTCGGCGCGGGTGAGCACCTCGCGGCCCGCGCTCATGAGCTCGGCCACCGTCTTGCCATCGCGCGCGCCTTCCATCACGGCCGCGCTGATCAGGGCCACGGCCTCGGGGTAATTCAGCTTCAGGCCGCGCGCACGGCGGCGCTCGGCCAACAGCGCGGCGGTGAAGATCAGCAGCTTGTCTTTTTCGCGGGGAGTGAGTTCCATGCGGGGCCTCGTTGCGGTCGCATCACGGTTAGCAAACACCGTGCCGCACACGCGCGCCGGTGGCCCCATGGGGATTCCAAGTTGGTGCGCGCGAATGCACCACATTGAGGCACGGCGATCGGAGCGCACCACAACAAGGCATTCCGACCCAGCCATTGCCTCAGAAGTTGTGAATGAACCGGGCGTGGCGGGTTCGTTCACGGCTTCTCAGACCCAGCGCAAGCGCGCGTACGCCCGCGCCAGGGCGCGCGGCAACTGGCTGGCGCCGGGCAGGGTTTGAACCTGCCGTGCGCCGAAGATGCGGCGCGCGCTCATACCCGCATCCGCGCCCACCACCAGCGCGCGCACGGTCGTGCCCGCCGCGCGGGCCGCGCGTACGGCGTGCTGCGCGTCTTCCACGAGGTGCTGCGGGTCGGGCACGTCGATGTCGGCCGGGGCGCCGTCGGTCAGCACCACCAGCGCACGCTGCGGCGTGGTTCGCGGGGCCAGCAGGGCGGTGGCATGGCGCAGCGCCGCGCCCAGGCGGGTGGAGCCCTGCGCTCGGGCCGCGCGCACCGCAGTGGCCGCGTGGTCGCTCAGCGGTCCATCGAAATCGAGCAGCCGCCGGTAACTGACCCGGTGGCGCGTGTCGGAGCAGAAACCGTGAATCGCCACCGGCACGCCATCGGCGCGGGCGGCTGCCGCCAGCAGCAACGCAGCCTGCTGCTCGAGGGTCAGCACCGCCTCGCCCCCTGGCTGCGCCGGTTCGGCGGTGGACTGGGAGAGGTCGAGAAGGATCAGCAGGCTCAGGTCGGCGGGCGTGCGCACCACGCGCTGGAACACCCGCGCGTCCGGCGCCTGCCGCAGGCGCCGTGCGATGTGCAGGTCGATCAGCGCGTCGAGGTCCCATTCCTCGCCATCCCACTGGCGCCGCAGTCGCTGCCCGCGGCCGGGCGCCGGTTGCGGCGGCCGCTCACGTGCCGGGTTGCGCAGCGGCGTGGTGCCCGGCGGCGCGGGGGCNGCGGCGTGGTCGAGCACGGTGCACCAGTCCGTGCGCAGCACTGCGCTGCGGTGATGCCACTCGGGGTAGCGGTGTTGCGTGGGCGGCAGGGCCTCNTGCGGCTGGGGCGTCGGCCCCCTCGGCTGGCGGCGGGGGCGGTGCCGGCGGCGAAGGCATTGGGGCCTGGATGGGGTGCTGTCCTCGGCCGTGGCGGCATGGCGCCACAGGTAGCTGTTGTCGTCCCGGTAGGCGACGGCCACGGCATCCTGCTGCGGCTCCATGCGCACGCGCATCTGGCCGAGGTCATTGGCCAGCACCGAGGCCAGCGCCCTGAACGCGGCGGCGTCTTCCAGCCCGTGCGCCGCGCAGGCACGTTGGAAGCTCAAGCGGGCCTTGTGCACCCAGTGGCTGTCGTCGGCGTAGTGATCGTCGATCAGGGCCAGTCCCAGGCGCGAGATCCAGGCCGCAAAGCACAGCCCGCGCGCCTGGAGCGCCGCACGCAAAGGCGCGAGGAACCAGGGCCGCACGCCGGGCAGCCGGCGCATCAGCAAGCCCTCGACCCGGGCGTCTTCCAGTGCACCCATCACCGCCAGGCTCATGGGCTTGAGCCCCGCGCTGCTCTGGGCGGGCCGTGAGTACAGCAGGTGGGCCGCCGCATGGGCCACGGCGGCGCGGCGCAGGGGCGCATCCAGCGCGGCAGGCAACAGCAGGTGAGCGGGGTGNAGCACCGCACGCTGTGCGGCGGCCGAGCCTGGCGGCGCGGCCCGGACNTCGACGTGGCGCAGGCTCAGGCCCTGCAGCAGCAGGGCGAGCATGCGGTGCTCGTCAGGGAAAAGTCGCATCGACCAGCGCGTTCAGCGCCGCGCCGAGGTCGGGGTCGTCCGTCAGGGCGCGGCTCAGGGTCATGTGGCAGGCGTCGCGCGCATCGGCGCCGTCGCGGATCAGCAGGCCGGCATACACCAGCATCCGGGTGGAGGCACCTTCCTCGAGCCCGCGGTCCTGAGCGCGCGTGCGCCGGGCGAGCTCGGTGAGCCGCATGGCCAGCGCGGGGTCGAGGCCGGTTTCGTGCGCCACGATCTCTGCTTCCACCTCGGGTGGGNNGTAGTCGAACGCCAGCGCCGCGAAGCGCTGCCGGGTCGATGGCTTGAGCTCCTTGGTGCTGCTGTGGTAGTGCGGGTTGTACGACACCACCAGTTGGAAGTCGGGGTGGGCGTGCAGCAGTTCGCCGCGCTTGTCCAGCGCAAGCTGCCGCCGCGCATCGCTCAGGGGGTGGATGACCACCGTCGTGTCCTGCCGCGCCTCCACCAGTTCGTCGAGGTAGCAGATCGCGCCGTGGCGCACCGCCAGCGTCAGCGGCCCGTCGTGCCAGCGGGTGCCCTCGCCGTCGAGCAGCCAGCGGCCCACCAGGTCGGCCGCGCTCATGTCCTCGTTGCAGGCCAGCGTGATCAGCGGACGACCGAGCCGCCACGCCATGTACTCGACGAAGCGAGTCTTGCCGCAGCCGGTGGGCCCTTTGAGCAGCACCGGCAGCCGGTGGCGCCAGGCATGCTCGAACAGCGCCACCTCGCGCGCCGTCGGTCGGTAGTAGGGCTCGCTGCGCAGCCGCCAGGCGGCCAGCGCATCGGGCCTTGCGCTCGGCAGGTCCACGGCCTCGGCACCAGCCCGCGGGCTCAGCGGTGGGCGGGGGCGCTGGTCGGGATGCCCTCGATGGGGCACTCCGGCGTGCCGACCGTGGAGCGGGTGATGGCCTCCACCTGCTTGCGCGTGCCTTCGGGGTCCTGCACCCACTGGCCGTAGAAGGCGTAGGGGCAGGCCGCCACGCCCGCGGCGTCCTCGCCGGAGTTGATCTTGCCCGTGTAGCCGCGGTGCAGCAGCTTGAACAAGTGGTTTTCGGACTGCGCGTTGCGGCGGAAGTCGCGGATCAGGCTCTTGGACAGCGCCGCGTACTGCACGCCCATCTCCTCCTCACCGCACTCGCCCAGCGTGCGGCCGTCGAAGCCGATGAGCGCACTGTGGCCGAAGTAGCTGTAGACGCCATCGAAGCCGGTGGCATTGGCCACCGCGACGTAGCAGTTGTTGGCCCAGGCCATGGCCTTGGCCATGAGCACCTGCTGGTCNCTGGCCGGGTACATGTAGCCCTGGCAGCGCACGATGAGTTCGGCGCCCTTCATCGCACAGTCGCGCCAGATCTCGGGGTAGTTGCCGTCGTCGCAGATGATGAGGCTGATCTTCAAGCCCTTGGGGCCTTCCGACACATAGGTGCAGTCGCCCGGGTACCAGCCCTCGATCGGCACCCAGGGCATGATCTTGCGGTACTTCTGCACGATCTCGCCCTGGTCGTTCATCAGGATGAGGGTGTTGTAGGGCGCCTTGTTCGGGTGCTCCTCGTGCCGCTCGCCGGTGAGCGAGAACACGCCCCAGACCTTGGCCTTGCGGCAGGCATCGGCAAAGATGGCGGTCTCCTCACCGGGTACGGCGGAGGCGGTCTCGTACATCTCCTTGGCGTCGTACATGATGCCGTGGGTGCTGTACTCCGGGAAAATCACCAGGTCCATGCCCGGCAGGCCCTGCTTCATGCCGACCACCATGTCGGCGATCTTGCGCGCGTTGGCCAGCACCTCGGCCTTGGTGTGCAGGCGCGGCATCTTGTAGTTGACGACCGCCACGCCGACGGTGTCGTTGCTGCTCGAAATGTCGCCGTGGATCATGGCGTCTCACTCCTGTCATTCAATGGCTGATCATCCAGGGCCGCTTGCCGGCGAAGGTCTTGGAGCCGTCGGCGGCGCGTACGGTGGCGCTGCGTTTGCTGCCCGGCGAGCAACAGCCGCAGCCCGCCGGGTGGCGCAGCCGGGTGTAGTCGCCGTCGCGCGAGGAACGCGGCGCGTGCCGCGCGCGCTCGTTGGTCTCGTGCGCGAAGCGCAGCTCGCTGCTCAGGCAGGCCAGCCGCGGCGCCGCCACGAACACGCGCGGCGACACGGTGCCGCAGTCGGGGCACGCGCACGGCGTGTCGCGCTGCGAGACCGCGCGCAGCGCCTCGAAGCCACCGCACTGCGGGCAGGCGTAGTCGTAGGTGGGCATGCGGGGCTCCCTGGGCTTTACTTGACGTCGGGCGAAATCGGCATCTGCACGCTGCCGTCGATGAACTTCACCGGCCCGGCCGCGTTGGGGTTGATGTCGAAGTCGAAGATTTCGGTCGGCAGCCACAGCGTGGCGCAGGCGTTGGGCACGTCCACCACGCCGCTGACATGGCCCTGCACCGGTGCCGTGCCGAGGATGGAGTAGGCCTGTGCGCCGCTGTAGCCGAACTTCTTGAGGTACTCGATGGCGTTGAGGCAGGCNTGGCGGTAGGCCACCGTCACGTCGAGGTAGTGCTGCTTGCCCTGCTCGTCGACCGAGATGCCCTCGAAGATCAGGTAGTCGCGGTAGTTCGGCGTGATCGGGCTGGGCTTGAAGATCGGGTTCTTGATGCCGTACTTGGCCATGCCGCCCTTGATCAGGTTCACGCGCATGTGCACCCAGCCCGCCATCTCGATGGCGCCGCAGAAGCTGATTTCACCGTCGCCCTGGCTGAAGTGCAGGTCGCCCACCGAGAGGCCGGCGCCGTCCACGTAGACCGGGAAGAAGACGCGCGAGCCGCGCGACAAGTCCTTGATGTCGCAGTTGCCGCCATGCTCGCGCGGTGGCACGGTGCGAGCGCCTTCGGCGGCGATCTTGGCTTTGACCTCACCCTGGGCGGTGCCGCAGTGCGCGGTGGCGGCAAACGGCGGGTTGGCCAGGCCGGGCACGCGGTCGGGGTCGGTGTCGATCAAGGCCTGCTCGCGCGCATTCCACTCGTCGAGCATCTTCTTGTCGGGCAGGCAGCCGATCAGCCCGGGGTGGACCAGGCCGGCGAACTCGACGCCGGGCACGTGGCGGCTTTTGGTGAACATGCCGTGGATGTCCCAGATGGACTTCTGCGCCAGCGGGAAATGGTCGGTCAGGAAGCCGCCGCCGTTCTTTTTGCTGAAGAAGCCGTTGAAGCCCCAGAGGCTGTCGGGCTTGGCGCCGATGTCGAGCAGGTCCACCACCAGCAGGTCGCCGGGCTCGGCGCCCTTGACGCCCACCGGGCCCGAGAGGTAGTGCACGGTGGAGAGGTCGATGTCGCGCACGTCGTCGGCGCTGTCGTTGTTCTTGATGTAGCCGCCCGTCCAGTCGTAGGTTTCGAGCACGAAATCGTCGCCGGGCTTGACCCAGACGGCGATCGGAATGTCCGGGTGCCAGCGGTTGTGCACCATGGGGTTGCTCGGTGCCGGCTGCGTGAGATCGACTTTGATGAGAGTGTCAGGCATGGTGATGCTCCTTGAGGACGCGGGGTGGGGGATCAGACGGAGAGGTAGGACTTGATGTGGTTCACGTCGGTGCGCTCGCGCGGCGTCTCGTGCACCAGCCGGCCCCCNTCGATGACGAACAGGCGGTCGGCCACGTCCATCGCGAAGGACAGCACCTGCTCGGACACCACGATGGTGATCTCGCGCAGCTTGCGGATCTCGTTGAGCGCCTTGGCGATGTCCTTGATGATCGAAGGCTGAATGCCCTCGGTCGGTTCGTCGAGCAGCAGCACCTTCGGCTCAGTCACCAGCGCCCGTGCGATGGCCAGCTGCTGCTGCTGCCCGCCCGAGAGGTTGCCGCCCTTGCGCCGGCGCATGTCCCACAGCACGGGGAAGAGGGCGTAGATGTCCTCGGGGATGCGCCGCGTCTTGGAGTTCTCCAGGCCGGTCTGGATGTTCTCCTCCACCGTGAGGGTGGGNAAGATCATGCGGCCCTGCGGCACGTAGGCGATGCCCTTGGCCACGCGGCGGTAGCTCTCGTCGCTGGAGACGTCGAGCCCGTTGACTTCGATGCGGCCGGACTTGAGCGGCAGCACGCCCATGAGGCTCTTGAACAGCGTGGTCTTGCCCATGCCGTTGCGGCCCATGATGGCCACCGCCTCGTTGCGGTGGGCTTCGAAGCTGATGCCGTGCAAGGCCTCGCTCTGGCCGTAGGCCGTGTGCATGTCGGTGACTTTGAGCATGGTGGTCTCCCTTTTCAGTGGCCCAGATACACATCGATGACGCGCGGGTCGGCCTGCACGGTCTCCATCGAGCCCTCGGCCAGAATCTTTCCCTGGTGCATCACCGTGACCTTGTGCGCGATCTGCTTGACGAACTCCATGTCGTGCTCGATCACGATCACCGAGCGGTTCTTGCAGATGCGCTTGAGCAGGTCGGCGGTGAGCTCGCGTTCACGGGCGCTCATGCCGGCAATGGGCTCGTCGAGCATCAGCAGCTCGGGCTCCTGCATCAGCAACATGCCGATCTCCAGCCACTGCTTCTGGCCGTGCGAGAGCAGGCCGGCTTCCATGTCGAGTGCGTCGGCGAGGCCGATTTCCTCGGCCACCACCTGCACCCGCGCCTTCACCTCGTCGCTGCACTTGAAGGCCAGCGCCCCGAAGACCGAGCGGCCCGCCGGGTACGACACCTCCAGGTTCTTGAACACCGAGAGGTTCTCGTAGATGGATGGCGTCTGGAACTTGCGGCCGATGCCCCGGCGCACCCGGATGTGCTCGTCGAGCTGGGTGAGTTCCTCGTTCTTGAACTTGATGCTGCCGCCGCTGGCCTTGGTTTTGCCGCAGATCAGGTCGAGCAGCGTGGTTTTGCCGGCGCCGTTGGGGCCGATGATCACGCGCAGCTCGTTCTTGTCGACGTAGAGCGTGAGCTGGTCGATGGCCTTGAAGCCGTCGAAGGAGACCGTGAGGTCTTCCACGGCCAGGGTGAAGTCGGTGTTGCTCATGGAGGGGCTCCTGTGGGCGGTGGATCAGGCGCTCTGACCGCTGAGAGCGGGGGCCGCTGCCTTGGCGGCGGCGCGCGGCGGCACGGTGTCGGCGGGGGTGGCGGCGTCGCGGGCCAGGGCCTCACGCACCGCGCGGCGCTGGGCCTGGTTGCGCCGCCACCACGGCAGCACCTTCTGCGTCCATACACCGGCCAGACCCTCGGGGAAGGCCATGGTCACACCGATGAACAGCGCGGCCATCAGGAACAGCCACAGGTCGGGGAAGCTCTCGGAGAAGTAGGTCTTGCCGAAGTTCACCAGCAGCGCGCCATACACCGCGCCCACCAGGCTCATGCGACCGCCCACCGCAGCGAAGATCACCATCTCGATGGACGGCACGATGCCCACGAACGAGGGCGACATGAAGCCCACCTGCAGCGTGAACAGGGCGCCGCCGATGCCCGAGAGCGCAGCGGCCAGGCAGAACACGAACACCTTGAACATCGCCACGTCGTAGCCGGAGAAGCGCACGCGGTCTTCCTTGTCGCGCATGGCCAGCAGCAGGGTGCCGAGCTTGCTGCGCTGAATCCAGGCACACAGCACGATGGTGCCCAGCAGCATCAGCGCGCAGACGTAGTAGAGGACGTACTTCGCGCCGTCGGTGCGGATGTCCCAGCCGAGCAGGGTCTTGAGGTCGGTCATGCCGTTGACGCCGCCCGTGTAGCCCTGCTGGCCGATGATGAGCACCGTGAGGATCAGCGCCACCGCTTGGGTGATGATGGCGAAATACACCCCACCCACGCGGCGCTTGAACATCGCATAGCCGATCACGAAGGCCAGCAGCGTGGGCACGGCCACCACCGCAAACAGGGCGAAGGGCAGGTGCTCGAACGGCTTCCACCACAGCGGCAGCGCGGTGAGCTGGTTCCAGTCCATGAAGTCGGGGATGCCGGGNGTGGACTGGATCTTGGTGCTCACCGGGTCCGAGGCNTCGAGCTTGAGGAACATGGCCATCGCGTAGCCGCCGAGGCCGAAGAACACCCCNTGGCCGAGGCTGAGCACGCCGCCATAGCCCCACAGCATCACCAGGCCGATGGCAACGAAACCGTAGGTGAGGTACTTGCCGACGAGGTTGAGCCGGAAGATGTCGAAGACCAGCGGAAACACGACCAGCAGCAACAGGGCGAGGATGAGGATGCTGCCCACGCCTTTGGCGCCGATCCAGGCTTGAAACTTGTTCATGATGGGACTCCGGGTTCGAGGGGGATTCAGCGGCGCACCTTGCTGGCGAACAGGCCTTGCGGGCGAATCATCAGCATCACCACGATCAGCGACAGCGTGAGCACCTTGGCCATGGAGCCGGTCATGAAGAACTCGCTGATCGACTGCGTCTGCGCAATCGCGAAGGCCGAGGCCACGGTGCCCAGCAGGCTGGCGGCGCCGCCGAAGGTGACGACCAGGAAGGAGTCCACGATGTAGAGCGAACCCGAGGTCGGCCCCGTGGAGCCGATGGTGGTGAAGGCCGCCCCGGCGATGCCGGCGATGCCGCAGCCGATGGCGAACGTCAGCCGGTCGGTCTTGCGGGTGTTGATGCCAATCGCGTTGGCCATGGTGCGGTTGCTCACCGTGGCGCGCACGCGCAGGCCCCAGCGGCTGCGGTAGAGCGCCAGCAGCACCGCGCCGGTGACCAGGGCCGTGAGGCCGAGCACGAACAGGCCGTTGATGGGAATGTCCAGGCCCTCGTGCGGCGCCCAGGAGCCCATGAGCCACTCGGGCAGCGTGGGGCTGACTTCCTTGGGGCCGATGGCCGAGCGAAACAGTTGTTGCAGGCCCAGGCTCAGGCCCCAGGTGGCCAGCAGGGTGTCGAGCGGGCGCTTGTAGAGGTGGCGAATCAAGGCCCACTCCACCAGCCAGCCGGCGCAGAACGCCAGCACGAAGGCCAGCGCGATCGCCAGCGGGAAGTAGTAGGCCATCAGGTTCGGTGCCAGGCCCTCGACCAGCACCGAGAGCATGTAGACCGTGTAGGCGCCGATCGCCATGAACTCGCCATGCGCCATGTTGATCACGCCCATCTGGCCGAAGATGATGGCCAGGCCCAGGCCCATGAGCAGCAGGACGGAAAACAGGCTCAGTCCTGCAAACCCCTGCATGAGGCCGATATTGAGCATTTCAGAAAAGTTCATCGCATCACCGCCTGTCTGTCTCGTGGGGGCAGGAAGGGTGGGCGGCCGTGCAGCCGCCCACCGCGGTTCCTCTCAGGGAATTACTGGTAGCCCTTGGGGAAGGGGTTGGGTTCGATCAGCTCGGGCGACTCGGCCACCACCTTGAAGGTGCCGTCGGGCTGCCCTTGCGCGATGCGCGACTTGCTCCAGAGGTGGTGGTTCTCGTGCACCTTCACGTAGCCTTCGGGCGCGGTCTTGAGTTCGATGCCCGGCGAGGCGGCCACCACCTTGTCCACGTCGAAGCTGCCGGCCTTCTCCACCGCGGCCTTCCACAGCCAGGGGCCGAGATAGCCGGCCTGGGTGACGTCGCCGATGACCGACTTCGGGCCGTACTTGGCCTTGAAGGCCTCTACGAACTTCTTGTTGTTCGGGTTGTCCAGCGTCTGGAAGTACTTCATCGAGCTGTAGAAGCCGGCGAAGTTTTCGCCGCCCACGCCGAGCATTTCGTCCTCGGTGACGGAGAGCGTCAGCAGGAACTGCTTGTCACCGGTGATGCCGGCGGCCTTGAGCTGTTTGTAGAAGGCGACGTTGGAGCCACCGACCACGGCGGCGAAGATGCAATCGGGCTTGGCGACCTTGATCTTGTTGATCAGCGAGTTGAAGTTGGTGTTGCCCAGCGGGTAGTACTCCTCGCCCACCACCTTGCCCAGCTTGCCCACTGACTCGATGTGCTTGCGCGCGATCTTCATCGAGGTGCGCGGCCAGATGTAGTCCGAGCCGACCAGGAAGAAGGTCTTGGCCTTCTTCTCTTTCGCACCCCAGTCCAGGCCGTAGAGGATCTGCTGCGTGGCTTCCTGGCCGGTGTAGATCACGTTCTTGGATTGCTCCAGGCCTTCGTAGAAGGTGGGGTAGTAGAGCAGGCCGTTTTCCTTTTCGAAAATGGGCAGCACGGCCTTGCGCGAGGCGCTGGTCCAGCAGCCGAAGACGCAGGCCACGCGGTCGTTCACGAGCAGCTTCTTGCTCTTCTCGGCAAAGGTCGGCCAGTCAGAGGCGCCGTCCTCCTTGATCACCTTGATCTTGCGGCCCAGGATGCCGCCCATGGCGTTGATCTGGTCGATGGCGAGCTGCTCGGCCTGGATGGAGCCGGTCTCGGAGATGGCCATGGTGCCGGTGGCCGAGTGCAGCTGACCGACGGTCACTTCCGTGTCGGTCACGGCCAGCTTGGTCGTGTTGACCTTNGAGGTCGGGAACTGCTGCGCCAGGGCCAGGCCGGGCAGGCCGGAGACGGACAGGGCGCCCATCGCCTGAAGCAGATGCCGGCGTTGCATGCGGCTGGCCGACAGAGAGGTGGGGCGGGTTGGCTGATTCATGCGGGACTCCATCAGAGAGAAGCGAAACCAAGGACACCTTCGCCAGGTGGGGGCGACACCTTGTCACCACGGCCCAAAGGTTAGGGATAACCCGTGAGGTCGCCGATACGTCAAACGACGTATCGGTGTGCGCATCGGCTTCGGGAATAGTTCTTGCTTGCCTTGCGGGCCTCCGCACCCAGGGCGCCGTTCGTCGCTGGGCCTGCCCTGTCGGCTGACTCCGATGAAGAGCCCCCGCAAAAATCTTCCCCATCCGCCGCGACTACAACTCCTGGGTGGCCAACGAAACCCTGGAGGACTACGCGCTGCGCTACACGCCGCTGGGCGCGCGGCGCTGGAGCGAGTGGCGGGTCGCCAACACGGCGCTGNGGGGCATGTCGTTTCTGGCACTCGAGGCCATCGGCGCGGCCATCGCGCTGAACTACGGCTTTGCCAATGCGCTGTGGGCCATCCTGGTCATGGGCCTGGTGACCTTTCTCACCGGCCTGCCGATTGCGGTGTATGCCGCGCGCTACGGTCTGGACATGGACCTGCTCACGCGCGGCGCGGGCTTCGGCTACCTTGGTTCCACCGTGACTTCGCTGATCTACGCGAGCTTCACCTTCATCTTCTTCGCGCTGGAGGCGGCCATCATGGCACTGGCGCTTCAACTGGCGCTGGGCTGGCCGCTGGTGTGGTGTTATGTGCTGTCGTCGCTGGTGGTGATTCCGCTGGTGCTGCACGGCATCACGCTGATCTCGCGGCTGCAGGCTNGGACGCAGCCGCTGTGGGTGGCGCTGCTGCTGTGGCCTTTCGTCTGGTTCGCCGTGCACGAGCCCGGGCTCTATCGCAGCTTCACCGGGCTTTCGGGCCTGGCCTCGGGCAGCAGCAGCTTCGAGCCCTTGATGTTTGGCGCTGCGGCAGCGGTCACCTTCTCGCTGGTGGTGCAGATCGGCGAGCAGGTGGACTACCTGCGCTTCATGCCCGAGCCCCAGCCCGGCCGGCGCCTGCGCTGGTGGCTGGCCGTGCTCAGCGCGGGGCCGGGCTGGATCGTGCCGGGCATGCTCAAGATGCTGGGCGGCGCGTTTCTCGCGTTTGCCGCGTTGCAGTACGGGCTGTCTCCGGCCCAGGCGGCCGATCCGACGCGCATGTACCTGGTCGGCTACGAGGTGGCCCTCGGGCCGGGCGAACTGGCCCTTTGGCTGGCCGTAGTGTTCGTGGTGTTGTCGCAGGTGAAGATCAACGTCACCAACGCCTACGCCGGGTCGCTGGCCTGGAGCAACTTCTTCGCCCGGCTCACGCGCAGCCACCCGGGGCGGGTGGTGTGGCTGGTGTTCAACGTCATCATCGCCACCTTGTTGATGACGCTCGGCGTGTTCGAGGCGCTGGAGAAGGTGCTCGGCCTCTATGCCAACGTGGCCATCGCGTGGGTCGGCGCGCTGGTGGCCGATCTGGTGATCAACAAGCCGCTGGGCCTGAGCCCCAGGGNNGTGGAGTTTCGCCGGGCGTACCTCTACGACCTCAACCCCGTGGGCCTGGGCGCGATGGGGCTGGCAGTCGTCGTTTCGGTGGTGGCCTATGCGGGTCTGCTCGGGCCGTATGCGGCGGCGTTCTCGCCCTTCATCGCGTTGGTGACGGCCTTGCTGACCGCGCCGGCCTTGGCCTGGGCCACGCGCGGGCGCTACTACCTTGCGCGGCACCATGCCTCGCCGTGGAAGCCGCACGAGACGGTGCGCTGCACGGTCTGCAACAACCTGTTCGAGAGCTCAGACATGGCGCGCTGCCCGGCCTACGATGCGCCGATCTGCTCGCTGTGCTGTTCGCTCGAGTCGCGCTGTCTGGACCGCTGCAAGACGCAATCGCGTGCGGTCGATCAGGTGCGGCAGCTGCTGGCGCACACGCTGCCGGCGCATCTGAACAACCGCTTCAACTTTCGCGTGGCGCAGTATGGGCTGGTGCTGCTGGCCTTGCTGGCGCTGATTGCCTTTCCGCTGGGCGTGGTGTATCTGCAGGAGAGCATGCATGGCCCGGCCACGGGCCTGCAGGCGCCCTTCATCAAGGCGTTTTCGCTGCTGGCGGTGTTCGCTGCCGTCTGCGCCTGGTGGGTGGTGCTGGCCAACGAGAGCAACCGCATGGCGCGCGAGGAGTCCGAGCGGCAGACGCGGCTGCTGCAGCAGGAAATCGACGCCCACCAGCGCACCGACGAGGCGCTGCAGACGGCCAAGGACGTGGCCGAGCGCGCCAGCCAGGCCAAGACGCGCTACGTGGCTGGCATGACGCACGAGCTGCGCACGCCGCTCAACAGCATTCTGGGTTATGCGCAGATCCTGCTGCGCAATGCCGAACTGCGCGGCCCGGTGCGCGAAGCGGTCACCACCATCCAGCACAGTGGGCAGCACATGCACGCGCTCATCGACGGGCTGCTCGACCTCGCCCGCATCGAGGCCGGGCGGCTGCGGCTGGACCCGGCGCCGCTGCCCTTCGGGGACTTCCTCTCGGAGCTGGTGCGCATGGTACAGCCCCAGGCCGAGGCCAAGGGCCTGAGCTTCCGGCTGGAGACGCAGGGGCGCGTGCCGGCCTGGGTGCAGGCCGATGCGAAGCGCCTGCGCCAGGTGTTCATCAACCTGCTGGCCAATGCTGTGCGTTTCACCGACCGTGGCGGCATCGTCTTCCGGGTGGACTGCCGACACGAGGTGGTGCGCTTCGAAGTGGAGGACAGCGGCATCGGCATCGCCNCCCAGGACCAGGAGCGCATCTTCCAGCCCTTCGAGCGCGGCAGTGCCGGCCGTCGGGCCAGCGAGACGGGCACCGGCCTGGGCCTGACCATCACGCATTTGCTGGTGGAGCTCATGGGCGGCGAGCTGACGGTGCGCAGCCAGCTCGGCCAGGGCTCGACCTTCAGCGTGCGCATGTACCTGCGCGAGGTCGACGCCCCGGCGGGCAGGACCACCCGCCATCTGCGGCCGGTGGTCGGCTATGTGGCGCCGCGCCGCACCCTGCTGGTGGTGGACGACCAGCCCATCCAGCGCCAGCTGCTGGCGAGCCTGCTGCTGCCGCTGGGCTTTCTGGTGCGCGAGGCGGCCAGCGGCCGCGAGGCGCTCGAGGTGCTGGCGCGCGAGCGCGTGGACGCGGTGCTGCTCGACATCAACATGGACGACCTCAACGGATGGCAGACGGCGCAGCTCATCCGCTCGGGGCCGGCGGCGCCGCGCGTGCCCATCATCTTCGTCTCGGCCGACCCGTTCGAGAACCGGCAGGACATGCTCGATGCGGTGGGCGCGCAGGGCTTCGTGAGCAAGCCGGTGGTGGAGTCCGAGCTGCTGGAGCGCCTGGAGCACACGCTGGAGCTGGAATGGGTGCACGAGTCGCACCCCGAGCCGCTGGTTCGCGCCGCCGCGCCAGACGGCCTGGCCCAGGCACAAGCTACCGGCGCGGCCGCGCTCGACCTGCCGGACGAACTGCGCCAGCGCCTCATCACGCTGGCCCGGCAGGGCAATGCGAGTGGCCTGCGCGCACTGCTGCGCGAATGGGAGGCCGAGGAGCCCGCGCTGACCGACGTGATCCGCAGCCTGCTCGCGCATGTGGACCGCTTCGACTTCACGGCGCTGGTGGAACAGTTGAAAGTACGCTTCGATGACGACGATGAATCCGCGTCCTGACTTGCCGCCCGGCGTGGTGCTGGTGGTGGACGATGCCCCCGACACGCTGCGCATGCTGTGCGACGCGCTGGCCCAGGAGGGCTACACCGTGCTGGTGGCCCGCGACGCCGCCGAGGCCTGGCAGCGCTTCGAGGTGGCCGTGCCCGATGCGGTGCTGCTCGACGCCCTGATGCCGGGCGAAACCGGCTTCGCGCTGTGCCGACGCCTCAAGAACGAGCCCGCCTGGGCGCATGTGCCGGTGATCTTCATGACCGGCCTGTCCGAGACCGAGCAGGTGCTCGAGGGCTTCGCCGCGGGCGGGGTGGACTATGTCGTCAAGCCCGTGCGCATTCCCGAGGTGCTGGCCCGCCTCACCACCCACCTGCGCAACGCCCATGTCCATCGCCTGGCGCGTGAGGCGGTGGACGTGGCCGGCCTGGGGGTGTTGATGATGGATGCGCAGGAACGCGTCGCCTGGCGCTCGCCGCTGGCTGCGCAATGGCTGCAGGCGGTGTTCGACGGGGCGGGGGCGCTGCGGCCTNTGCAGGCCTGGCTGCGCGAAGTCCTGTCGGCGGGGGAGGCGCAGGTCGGTCTGCCCGACGGCCGTCTGCTGCATGCGCGTTGCCTGGGCCAGACCGGGCCGGGCGAGGTCACGCTGCTGCTGCGGCCGCTGGCGGCGGGCGCCGACCAGGCCAACAAGCGCCTGGCCAGCGCGGCGCTCACGCCGCGGGAGACGGAGGTGCTCTCCTGGCTCGCCAAAGGCAAGACGAACCGCGACATTGCCGAGATTCTCGGCATGAGCCCGCGCACGGTGAACAAGCACCTCGAGCATGTGTTCGAGAAGCTCGGCGTGGAAACCCGCGCCGCGGCCGCCGCCATCGCCGCGACGCTGCTGCGTGAGGAGGGCGCCTGAGGGCGGGGCCAGCCGTCAGCGGCATGCTGCGACGGCATGCCTGCAGGCCGGATCGGCCGCCGGGGCGGGACAATGCGGTTTGCCGCGCGCGCATGAAACCCGCGCCCACCTGGAGACCGCTGCGATGAACCCCGTTGACATCCCCGACGCCCATCCCGATGCCCGCACCCCCTGCCTGGTGCTGACCACCGTGGCCGACGAGGCCGATGCGAGGCGGCTGGCGCGCGCCGTCGTCGAGGCGCGGCTCGGCGCCTGCGTGCAGGCCACGCCGCTGCACAGCACCTACGTCTGGGACGGCGCCGTGTGCGAAGCCGCCGAGGTGCAGCTGGCCATCAAGACCGTGGTGGGCCGCTATGCCGCGCTGGAAGCCTTCATCCGCGAGCAGCACGCCTATGACACGCCGGAGATCGTGCGCATCCTCATCGCCGCCGCGGAGGCGCGCTACCTGCACTGGCTCGTCGAGTCCTGCGCCGAGCCGTTCACGTGAGAAGGAGGCGGTTGGGGGCAACCCGCCCGCCGCGCCGCCCGACGGCAAGCACGGCCAGGCCCGTGGCCGCCTCGGGGCTCACATGGCCCAGATGCGCGGCGCCGTGGGCGGCAGCTGCCAGAGGGCCTGGCGCCAGGCCGCGCGAACCTGCTGCAGGAACTGCATCGCCGGCTCGACCAGCGGCGCCAGCACGCGCACCGTCACCACCTGAGCGTTCGGACAGGTGGCACCCGCCCAGGGCGCCAGGGCATGGGCGTCGATGACGGCGCGCGCCGCATCGAGCGCGGCCTCGCGCCGCTCGCGCGCCATCGCCGTGCCGCTGACGAAGAAGGCCGTGGCCAGGCACCGCTGGCCGGCGAGGCCCAGCGGCCCGTCGAGCAGCCGGTGGTCGTCGGCGCGGAGCTCGCCGCGCTCGAGCCAGAAGTCGCCCGCCTCGAGGTGTTGCCGCAGTGCGCCGCGCACGAAGGGCTGCGCAGCGCCAGGCAGGCCCAGCGCGCTCACGTCCCAGCCCAGCAGTTCGGCGCCGGCGTCGAGCGTGAGGCTGAGGCGGTTNTCCGCCAGGCAGCCGTCATAGCACAAGGTCTCCAGCGGCAGCCACTCCAGCCGGGCGCCCGTCGCCAGCCGCACGCTGGTGTGCTGGCGGGCCCANTGCCCCTCGGAGCGGTAGAAGCGGGTGGCGCCGGGCGTGGTGAGCAGGCCGTGCGCGCCTTCGCCCACCGACACGTTCACTTCCAGCACATCGCCACCCACCAGGCCGCCGGGTGGGTGCACCAGCACGTTGTGGCAGATGGCCTCGCCCTCGGGGTAGAGGCTTTGCAGGATGCGCAGCGGACCCTTGTGGCGAAACCGTGCCACGGTGCGCCCCGCCTCGCGCTGGTAGTCCAGCCGCAGCCGCGCGTGCCAGCTCATGGCGGGCAGGCGATGCGCACGCGCGGGGTGCGGCGTGTGCACCCAGGCGTGTGAGTTCCATGAGTGCTATCTAAAAAATAGCAAAACATGACCGGTTGGTGCTGGGGTACCAGGGATTTTTCAAGAATTGCCGCGTTTGGGGTGCTTGGGGGCGTTCCGGGGTGCGTTCTGGCCGCTGCGGGGGCCACGACCCACCCGCAAGGCCCGTGCAGGCACGGGGAGGCCGGCGCGCCTCACTGCCCCTGCGAGCCGCGGTGCGCCAGGCGGTAGTGTGCTTCTCGATCACGGCGAACAGCTCGTACATGGCCATGGCCATCACGCCCACGGTGAGCAGCCCGGCGAACGCCAGGCCCATCTGCATGGCCGAGCCGGCGGAAATCAGCAGGTAACCGATGCCCTCGTTGGACGCCGTCATCTCCGACACCGTGGTGCCGACGAAGGCCAGCGTGATGGCGACCTTGAGCGAGCCGTAGAAATAGGGCATGGAGCGCGGCAGCCCCACCTTGATGAGCACATCCCAGCGCCGCGCGCCCAGCACCCGCAGCACGTCTTCGAGCTCGGGCTCCAGCGTGGCCAGGCCGGTGGCGATGTTGACCATGATGGGGAAGAAGCTGATGAGAAAGGCGGTGAGAATCGCCGGCCCGATGCCGATGCCGAACCACACCACCAGGATCGGCACGAAGGCCGCCTTGGGCAGCGCGTTGAAGCCGGTCATCAAGGGGTAGATGGCGGCATAGGCCACGCGCGAGCTGCCGATGACGAAGCCCAGCAGCACGCCGACCATGATGGCAATGCCGAACCCCGCCATCGTCACCCAGAAGCTGCGCCAGGCGTGTCCCGCGATGACGCCCTTGAACTCCCAGAACTGGTTCCAGATGCGCGCGGGGCTGGGGAAGATGAACTCGGAGACGTCGAACAGGCTGCACACCGCCTGCCACAGCGCGACGATGGCCAGCAACAGCACCCAGGGCGCCCAGCGTTCGAGNGGTTTGGCGTTTCATGGTGGGGTTCTCTACTGCGGCAGCGCGCCGGCCGAGGCCGCGGCATCGGGGCGGCGCAGCGCGCCGATGTGGCCGCGCAACTCGTGCACGATGTCGGTGAAAGCGGTGGTGTAGGTGGTCTCGAGGTCGCGCGGGCGCGGCAGGTCGATCTCGCGGCGCACCACGAAGCGGCCGGGGCTCTTGCTCATGACGTACACCGTGTCGGCAAGGAAGACCGACTCGCGCAGGTCGTGCGTGACCAGGATGACGTTGAAGCGCTGCTCCGTCCAGAGGTCGCGCAGGATGCACCACAGCTCTTCGCGGGTGAAGGCGTCGAGCGCGCCGAAGGGCTCGTCGAGCAGCAGCATCTGCGGCTCGTGGATGAGCGCGCGGCAGATGCTGGCGCGCTGCTGCATGCCCNNTGACAGCTCCCACGGGTATTTCTTGCCCATGCCGCCCAGGCCCACGCTGTCCAGCAGCTTGAGCGCGCGTTCCTCATATTCCTTGCGCCGGTCNCTGAACTGGCTGCGGTAGGGCTCGACGATTTCCAGCGGCAGCAGCACGTTGTCCAGCGTGGTGCGCCAGGGCAGCAGCGAGGGCGACTGGAAGGCCATGCCGGAGATCTTGAGCGGGCCGGTGACGGGCTCGCCACCCACCCGGATCTTGCCCATGCTCGGCATGCGCAGCCCCGTGGTCAGCTTCATGAAGGTGGACTTGCCACAGCCCGAGGGGCCGACGATGGCGATGAACTCGCCCTGGCCGACCTGCAGGCTGATGTCCTCGACCGCGAAAACATTGCGGGCCAGCAGGTCGTCGTTGTAGGCGAGCCAGACCCGGTCGAACTCGACAAAGGGCTGCGTGCTCGGGCTGGCAGCGGATGTGTCCATGGGGCGTCCCTGAAAAGGGGCCAGCCGCCGCAGGGCGAGCCGGCCCGGACCGGGCAGATGGCTCAGCGGCTCAGCGCTTGGCCGGCGGCAGGATGTCCAGCTCGGCGGCGGAGGGCAGCAGCGAGCCGTCCCAGACGGCCGCCGGATCGACGCGGGTCTTGGTGGCGAAGGCGTCGGACACCTGTGAGGCCATCAGCGCCAGGCGGCCCGGGTTGACCTGGCCGAAGCCTTCCTGGCGGGCGTCGGGGCTGGCCACCACGGCGTCGATCGCCAGCGCCAGGCGGCGGGTTTCGAGCGCGGTGTTGATGATGCCGTCGCGGGCCTTGACCGTCCCGATGGTGGCGGCCGGGTCGGCCATGACTTCCTTGGCGCCCTTGGTGAAGGCCGAGAGGAAGGCCTTCACCGCGGCCGGGTTCTCCTTGACCATCTTGGGGCTGGCGATGATCACGTTGCCGTACATCTTCACACCGAAATCCGGGTAGGGCAGGATCACCACGTCTTCCGTCTTGGCGCCGCGCGCCTCCAGGTTGAGCAGCGAGGTGAACGAGAAACCGGTGATGGCGTCCACGTCGCCACGCACCAGCATGGTTTCGCGCAGCGGTGGGTCCATGGAGATCCAGGTCACGTTGCCGATGTGGTTGGCCTTCTGGAAGACCGGGAATGCCTTGCGGCCGGCGTCGAACACCGGGGCGCCCAGTTTCTTGCCCGTCAGGTCGGCCGGCTTGGTGATGCCACTCTTCCTGAGCGCCAGCACGGCGGCGGGCGTGTTGTTGTAGACCATCATCACGGCCACGGGCTTGTTCGGCGCGTCGGGGTTGTTGGCGTGGAACTCCATCAGGGCGGCCAGGTCGGCGAAACCCATGTCGTAGGTGCCGGAGGCCACGCGGGTGACGGTGCCGCCCGAGCCGTTGCCGGCATCGATAGTCACGTCCAGGCCCGCCGCCTTGTAGTAGCCCTTGGCAGCCGATTGCAGGAACAGGGCCGCCGGGCCCTCGAAGCGCCAGTCGAGCTGGAACTTGACCGGGGTGTCGGCATGGGCCAGGCCGAACGTGGCGATGGCAGAGAGGGCCGCGAGGGATTTCAGGAGGTGGCGCTTGTTCATGGGGGCTCCGTGCGTGAAGGGGCAGGCGGGTTGCCTGGGGGACGTGACCGGTTTGAGCAAGATCGGTGCCAGCGCGGCTCCTGCCGGGCAAGGTGAACACAAAATCTGTATACAGTTTGTCGGACGCCCCGCATCACGGTGGCCGGGCCAACCCACCGGATGGTGCCCAGCTTGCGGTCGGGCACCAATCCGGGGCAACCCGGAGTCGTCCGGGAACCATCTTGAAGCGTGTCGGCCGTCATCGGGGCGTCGTGCCCCGTGGATCGGCGCATCAGGGGCGGTGTGTGCGTCGCCGTCGGCCGCCGGCAGGCACAGACGCAGGCGTGCGCCACCCAAAGGCGAGGCCAGTGCCTCGATGCCGCCGCCATAGGTCTGCGTCAGGG
The DNA here is from genome assembly GCA_013693755.1 of Burkholderiaceae bacterium. Taxonomy (GTDB): domain Bacteria; phylum Pseudomonadota; class Gammaproteobacteria; order Burkholderiales; family Burkholderiaceae_C; genus Tibeticola. The sequence goes on along the minus strand of CP059256.1, from coordinate 286,287 downwards.
TGCGGACGATGTCCAGCCCCAGGCCCGCGCCGGGACGGTGTTCGTCCAGTTGCACACCGCGCTCGAACATGCGCCCGCGCAGGGCCTCGGGAATGCCGGGGCCGTCGTCGTCCACGGTGATGCACAACTGGCCGTCCTCGCGCTGCACATCGACGAGCACGCGCGTGCGCGCCCATTTGCCGGCGTTGTCGATCAGATTGCCCAGCATTTCGTACAGGTCCTGCTCTTCGCCACGGAAGGCACCATCCTGCGGGGCGAGCTCGAACACGAGCGACCGGTCGGCATGCAGGCGTTGCATGGTGCGCAGCAATGCGCGCACCGGCGCCAGCATGGGCGTGCTCAGCCCCGTGGCGCGCACGGCCGCCTCGGCTCGCGCGCGCGCGAGGTGGTAGTCCACCTGCCGGTGCGCGCTGGCCACCTGCTCGGTCACCAGTTGCGCCAGCGGNGTGTTTTCCTGGGCGGCGGCGTTGGCCAGGATGGACAGCGGCGTGTGCACCGCGTGGGCCAGGTTGCCGGCCTGAGTGCGGGCGCGCTGCACCATGCGGGCATTCTCGGCCAGCACGTGGTTGAACTCGTTGACCAGGGGTTGCAGCTCCTGCGGAAACTGCCCTTCCAGTTGGGCAGCCTGGCCCTTGCGTACGGCGGCAAGCCGCTCGCGCAGCCGTTGCAGCGGACGCAGGGCCAGGTGCAGCTGGGTGACCACCGCCACGGCCAGCCCCAGCGACAGCAGGCCCAGTGCGATCAGCAGCAGATGGGTGAAGCGCTGCAAGGGCTCGGCCAGCAAGGCGGTGTCGCCGGCCACCGTCAGGCGCAGCGGTGGTGCCTGGTCTTCGGGCAACTGCAGGGTGCGGGTGACGGCCAGCAAATCGTGGCCCTGGGCATCGGGCAGCGACAGCACGCGGTGGCCGCCGGTGCGGTCGTTGCCGGGTATGGCCGGCACGGCCAGCACCTGGTCCCACAGCGAGCGCGAGCGGGCCACGCCGGCCTGGGGTGCCGCGCCCAGCCGGTCGATCTGCCAGTACAGGCCCGAGNNCGGTCGCGACAGACGCGGGTCGGCGGCCATCGGGGCCACCCGGATGCCCCCNTCCGGCGTCCATTCCGCCGCGGCACTGAGCTGGTCAAGCTGCATCACCAGTTGCGCCTGCAACTGCTGGGTGATGTGGTCCTGGAACAGCGTGTGCAGCGCCCATCCCGTCAGCGCGATGCTCAGCATCATCCACACCAGGGTGCCGGCCAGCAGGCGCAGGCGCAACGAGCCGGCGGGCAGGCGGGGCACGGCGCTCATGCCGTGGCGCCGACCTCGGACAGCCGGTAACCCAGTCCGCGCACGGTCTCGATGCAGCCCGGCGGGAGTTTNTTGCGCAGTCGGCCGATGAAGACTTCGATGGTGTTGGAGTCGCGGTCGCTGTCGTGCGGGTAGAGGTGTTCGGACAGTTCGGTGCGCGAGAGCACCTGACCCTTGCGCTGCATCAGCAGCGACAGCAGCTTGAATTCGTGGCTGGTGAGCGCCAGGGGCTGGCCATCCACCAGCACGCGGGCCTGGCGCGTGTCCAGCCAGATCGGGCCGCATTGCCACAGCGCACTGGCGTGCTCACCCTGGCGGCGCAGCAGGGCGCGCAGGCGTGCCAGCAGCTCCTCCATGTGGAACGGCTTGGCCAGGTAATCGTCGGCGCCGGCGTCCATGCCCGTCACCTTCTCGTGCCAGGCGCCGCGCGCGGTGAGGATCAGCACCGGCATGTTGCGTCCCGCGGCCCGCCAGCGGCGCAGCACCGACAGGCCATCGAGCACGGGCAGACCCAGATCCAGCACCACGGCGTCGAAGTCTTCCACCTCGCCCAGGTAGTGCGCCTGGGCGCCGTCGCTGGCGGACTCCACCGTATGGCCCGCCGCGGCGGCCTGCACCAGCTGGTCACGGAGGGTGGGTTCGTCTTCCACAATGAGGATGCGCATCAATGTCCCTTGCGTTTGAATTTCAGCACGCGCCCATCGACCGCGTCGATCTCGAGCCGACCNATGCGGCCATCGGGCTGCAGCAGACCGATTTCGTAGATGTAGCGGCCATCATCATGCTCGAACTCCACCTTGAGCACCTGTCCGGGGTAGCTGCGCTCGACCTGGTCGAGGACGGTGCGCAGTGGCAGCACCTGACCGCGCTCCAGCGCCTGGCGAGCCTCTTCATGGTCGTCGCGGTCGGAGGCCTGCAGGAGCGGGCACGCGAAGGTGGCGCCCGCCGCGAGGGCGAGCACGATGAGGGGCGGCGCAGGGTGTTCATGGTCGTCCTTATACGCGCGTGATCATGAATGTGCCATGAACGCGTCCTTCAGCGAAGGTTCAGGGTGGTTTTTCCAGAATCGTTGCCAAGGCACTCGCCCCCGCCGGGGCGGGTGGCCTGCCCTGACACATTGCAAGGAAACACCATGCGTATCAAGATGGCTCTGGGAGGCTTTTTGTTCGTGATCACCCTGGCATGGCTTGCCGTCGTGCCGCCGGAGCTGGGTGTGTCGCCACTCGTGGATGCACAGGGCGCCGCCACCGGCTGGTGGCGGTTGCGCCAGCATGTCCTGTACCTGTCCGGCCTGTGGAGCATCGGCCTGATGTCCCTGATCATGGTGCTGGCGCTGCGCCTGCCGTGGCTGGAGCGGCCCNTGGGCGGCATGGACCAGGTCTATCGCCTGCACAAGTGGGCGGGCATCGGTGCGGCGCTGATGGCCATCCTGCACTGGGGTGCCGATGAATCGAGCGACTGGATCAAGGGCCTGTGGGGGCGCGCCGGTCGGCCCGCGCGCGACGCGGTGCTGCCCTGGCTCACCGACGCCCGTGGCCTGGCCAGGNATCTGGGCGAGCTGGCCTTCTACCTGCTGCTGGCCCTGGTCGCGCTGACCCTGTTGACGCGGCTGCTGTCCTACCGTCCCTGGCGCTTTCTGCATCGCCTGATGCCCGTGCTGTATCTGGCGTTGGTGGTGCATGCCGTGTCCCTGATGCCGCTGACCTTCTGGACGTTGCCGCTGGGCCTGCTGATGGGAACGCTGCTCGCGCTGGGCAGCATGGCCGCGGTGTGGTCGCTGGCCGGCCGCATCGGTCGCGCACGCCAGCACGCCGGCCGTATCCATGCCGTGCGTGTGCTGGGCGACGGAGGCGAGGCCGCACCGATCGAAGTGATCTGTGCCCTGCCGGCCCGTTGGCCGGGCTACCGCGCCGGGCAGTTCGTCTTTGTGCGCTTTGACGATGCGGAAGGTGCCCATCCCTTCACCATTGCCAGTGCCCCCGGCAGCCTGGGCACCAGCGAGCAGGGCGAGCCCTTGCTGCGCCTGGTGATCAAACCGCTGGGCGACTACACCCGCACCCTGGGCCATCGGCTGCAGGCCGGGCAGCGCGTCGACATCGAAGGTCCCCATGGCTGCTTCGATGGCCGGGGCCGCCGCCGGCGCCAGCAGGTGTGGGTGGCCGGTGGCGTGGGCATCACGCCCTTCCTGGCCCTGCTCGAGGCGCGCCAGCCGGGCGCGCCGGACACGCCGGACGCGCGGCAGCCCGTGCACATGCACTACAGCACCCGCGACGCTGCCACCGACCCGTTGCTGCCGCGGCTGCGTGCGCTGTGCGCGCAGGCCCGGCCACCGGTGTCCCTCACGGTGCACGACGATGCCCGGGGCGAACGCCTGCGACCCGAAGACCTGGAGGCCATCGGTGGCCCGCTGGACATCTGGTTCTGCGGTCCCCGGGGCATGGGCGATGGGCTGCAGGCGCACGCCCGCGCTGCGCGGCCATGGCGGCTGCACCGCGAGTCTTTCGCCATGCGCTGATGTCTTTTTCACTCACCCCAAGGAGTCTTTCATGAAGATGACGATGAAACACACCGCCCCCGTGCTGGCCATGTGTCTGGCGCTGGCCGCCGCGCCGGTGCTGGCCGACGACGATGACGACTGCGATGTGCCGGTGTCGCAGTGGCAGTCGCGCGACGCCGTGCGGCAGCACGCGGCCGCCCAGGGCTGGCAGTTGCAGCGCATCAAGATCGATGATGGCTGCTACGAAATCCGCGGCCGGGATGCCCAGGGCCGCCGTTTCAAGGCCAAGCTGGACCCACAGACGCTGCGCGTGGTGAAGATGAAGCGGCGGGATGACGACGACCGGCGCGAGCGCGATCGCGAGCGCACGGCCACGCCGAACGTGGCCCCCGCCCAGGGCGCCGGCCCCACCGCCGCACCGGCCCCGGATCAGCGCCCCGTGCTGACGCCGGGCACCCGGCCACGCGGCCAGATCGAATGACCCGTACTTTTTCTTTTTTCGGAGACCTTCCATGTCCAGAACCCAACCCCTGCTGACCACCATCGCCGCTGCCTGTGCGCTGGCACTGCCGGCCATGGCGCAAGCCCGTGAGGTCACGCTCACCACCCAGCTCAAAAACTATGGCGGCGACGGTGCCTACCTCGCCGTGTACCTCACCGACGCCAAGGGCGCCTATGCCGGCACGCTCTGGGTCGCGGGCGGCAAGGCCAAGTATTACAAGCACCTGGCGGACTGGAACCGCCTGTCCGCCAGCGACGGCAAGCGCCTGCAGGGCGTCACCGGCGCCAGCGTGGGCGCGGGCCGCACGCTCAAGGTCACGGCCGACCTGGCCGACGCGCTGCTCGACGCGGGCTACGAAATCCGCATCGACGCCGCCGCCGAGGACATGCGCGACAGCCCCTCCGAGATCCGCGTGCCGCTGTCCCACGCCCAGGCAGGCAAGCCGCAGGCGGGAAAGCAGTACATCCAGTCGTTCACCTACCAGTTGAAGTAAGCGAAAGGAACACCCATGGTTTGGCGGCAAATCCATCGCTGGCTGGGCTTGGTGGCTGGCACGCTCGCGCTGGTGTTGGGCATCACGGGCACGCTGCTGGCGCTTGATCCCCTGCGCAACGCCGGCNAGGCTGCGCCCACAGCGCAGGACTTGCCGGTGGCCACGCTGGTGCAGCGCGTGCAGGCCAGCGTGCCCGGCGCGGAGGAAATCCGCCGCCTGCCCTCGGGCGGCATCGTGGTGCACGCCTTCGACAACGGCCAGGCCCAGGCCCTGCGCTTGGACCCGGCCGACGGCCACGTGCTGGGCGGCTACCAACCTTCGCTGCTGCCGCGCTGGGTGAAGAATCTGCACCGATCCTTGCTGCTGGGCGACGCCGGGCGCATGACCGCCGCCGTGGTGGCGCTCGCCATGCTGGTGCTCTCGGTCTCGGGCCTGGTGCTGCTGCTGCGCCGCATGGGCGGCTGGCGCCAGCTGGCGGGCCCCGTGCGCGGCACGCTGGCCCAGCGCCTGCACGTGCTGGCCGGGCGGGTGGTCCTGCTGGTGCTGGCCGTATCGGCCACTGCAGCGCTGGTCATGAGCGCGGCCACCTTCGGCTTGGTACCGCTCGATGCCGCAGCGGAGCCGGACGTGGCCTCCGTGCAAGGCAGCCAGCCGGCCCTGCCCGCCCAGCAGTTGCCCCTGCTGCAAGACCTGCGCGTGCGCGACCTGCGCAAGCTCAACCTGCCAGCGGCCGACGACCCGCAGGACACCTGGCAGGTCGTCACCACCCAGGGCCAGGGCTGGGTGNACCGCTACAGCGGCCAGACCCTGGCATGGCAGGACGCCACGGCGGCGCAGCGCGTGCACGACTGGGCGCTGCTGCTGCACACCGGCGAAGGCGCCTGGGCCTGGGCGCTGGTGCTGGGCGCCATGGGTGCCAGCATTCCGCTGTTCTGGGCCACGGGCCTGTGGCTGTGGTGGCAGGCGCGCCGCAGCCGCCCGCGCATCGCCGACAACAGCCCGCTGGCGCAGGCCGACAGCCTGATCTTCGTGGCCAGCGAAAGCGGCAGCACCTGGGGCTTTGCCCAGGCCCTGCATGCCGCGCTGGTCGCCGCGGGCCACCGCGTGCACACCACGGGGCTGGAACACTGGCGCGTGCCGCCCGCCGCGCGCCATGTCTATGTGCTGGCGGCCACCTACGGCGACGGCCAGGCGCCTGCCCATGCGGCGCGGGCGCTGGACGCCATCGCGCGCCAGCCCGCCACCGCCGCGCAGGTGGCGGTGCTGGGCTTTGGCGACCGGCAGTTCNCCGCCTTCTGCGCCTTTGCCGAGGCGCTGGAACAGGCGCTGCGGCGCCAGGGCTGGCCCGCGCTGCTGCCGCTGGAGCGCATCCACCAGCAGTCCGCCCAGGAGTTCGCACGCTGGGGGCAGGCGCTGGAGCAGGCCCTGGGCCAGCCGCTACCGATCGACTACCGGCCGCGCCTGCCGCGCACCACGGCGCTCACGCTCGTGTCGCGGCAAGACTTCGCGGGCGGTGCGGGCGAGCCCGCAGCCATCCTGCGCTTTGCCCTGCCCGGTCGCGGTCTCCCGCGCTTCGCGGCGGGCGATCTGCTGGGCATAGTGCCGCCGGACCAGGCGGTGCCGCGCTACTACTCGCTGGCGTCGGGCACGCGCGACGGCTTCGTGGAAATCTGCGTGCGCCGCATGCCGGGCGGCGTGTGTTCCAACCACCTGCACGCCCTGCGGGTGGGCGACAGCGTGCAGGCGTTCATCCGCGCCAATCCGGGCTTCGTGCTGCCCGCGGGCCGCGCGCCGGTGCTGCTGATCGGCGCGGGCACGGGCGCGNCGCCGCTGGCCGGCTTCATCCGAGGCAACACGCGCCACAGGCCGATGCACCTGTACTACGGCGCACGTGATCCGGCGCGGGACTATTACTTCGGCGCCGAACTGCAGGCCTGGCAGGCCGAGGGTCGCCTGGCCGGCTTGCACACCACCTTCTCCCGCACACCGGGTGGCGGCTATGTGCAGGACCTGCTGCAACGCGATGCGGCGCAGGTGCGCGATCTGCTGGCACAGGGCGCCATCGTGCGGGTGTGCGGCAGCCGGCCGATGGCCGAGGGCGTGGCGCAGGTGCTGGACGCCCTGCTGGCCCCGCTGGGGCATAGCCTGGCACAACTGAAGGCGAAGGGACGCTATGCCGAAGACCTGTTCTGAGCTGCGGCGGCGGAACCTGCACGGCCCCACCATGGGCACGCGCTGGTCCGTCACCTGCGATGTGGCGGCGGACATCGATGAGCCACCACTGGCCGGGGCCCTGGCCATGGCCGTGCAGGAGGTGGATGCGCAGATGTCGCCGTGGCGGCCGGACAGCGACCTCAACCGCCTCAACCAGGCACCGCCGGGGCCTGGGTGACGCTGCCCGCTGAGCTGCTGGATGTGCTGGTGTGCGCGCTGGACATCTGCCGCCTCAGTGGTGGCGCGTTCGATCCGGGCGTGGGTGCGCTGGTGGACGCCTGGGGTTCGGTGCGGTGCGCGACGCGCCCGACGCGCCGGCCATCCGTGCCGCGGCCGACGCTGCCCGCGCACCGCGCCCGCCCACGCACCAGTTGCTGGAGATCGACCGCAACCAGGGGCGTGCGCGCAAGCATGCGGCGCTGCAGATCGATCTGTGCGGCATCGCCAAGGGCTATGGCGTCGATCGCATGGCCGAGGTGCTGCATCGGCACGGCGTGCGGCATGCCCTGGTGGCACTCGATGGCGAGTTGCGCGCCGTGGGTGGTCAGGCCGGTGGCGCACCCTGGGCGGTCGCCGTGGAGCGCCCCGAGATCGGGCGCCGCGCCGTGCATGGCGTGCTCGAGCTGGAGGACCTGGCGGTGGCAAGTTCGGGGACTACCGGCGCTGTCTGCTCGTGGACGGCATGCGCCTGGCGCACTCCATGGATGGGCGGCGCGGCGCACCCGTGCGCAACGACGTGGCCTCGGTCACGGTGTTGGCGCGCCAGTGCATGCACGCCGATGCCTGGGCCACGGCCCTGCTGGTGGCCGGCCCCGGCGAGGGCTGGCGCTGGCCCAGCGCGTCGGGCTGGAGGCGCTGTGGCTGTTGCGCCGCGAGGGCGGGTTGACCGGGCTGGGGCTGGGCCGTTTCGGCGCCACCGGGGCGGCTTGAACCGCCCCCGCCCGCTCAGCCGACGTGGCTGGCCGCTGCCAGGGCCGTCATGTTCAGCACCCGGCGGACGGTGGCCGCGGGCGTGAGGATGTAGGCCGGGCGGGACACCCCCATGAGGATCGGGCCCACGGTCACACCGCTGCTGCTGGTTTCCTTGAGCACGTTGTAGAGGATGTTGGCCGCATCCAGGTTCGGGCAGATCAGCAGGTTGGCCGAGCCGCTCAGTGTCGAGTCGGGCAGGTAGGCGTTGCGGATCTCGGGCTTGAGAGCCGCGTCGCCATGCAGTTCACCGTCGCACTCGATGTCCGGGTGGGCGGCGACAAACAGGTCGCGGGCCTGGCGCATCTTCTTCGCGGACGCGCGCTTGGACGAACCGAAGCTGGAGTGCGAGAGGAAGGCGACCTTGGGCACGATGCCAAAGCGCTGCACCTGCTGGGCCGCCATGAAGGCGATTTCGGCCAGCTGCTCGGCGCCCGGGTCCTCGTTGACGTAGGTGTCGGCGATGAAGATCGGGCCACGGTGGTTGGCCATCAGCGCGTTGACCGCGGCGTAGTTGATCACCCCGGCNTGCTTGCCCAGGACGCTGTCGATGCGTTCCAGGTGCGTGTTGTAGTTGCCCACCAGTCCGCAGATCAGCGCGTCGGCATCACCAAGCGCGACCATGAGCGAGCCGATGACGGTGTTGGAGCGGCGCACCGCGGCCTTGGAAACCTCGGGCGTGGCACCGTCGCGCGCCATCAGCTTGTGGTAGTGCTCCCAGTACTGGCGGAAGCGCGGATCGTCCTCGGGGTTGACGTTCTCCACGTCCACACCAGGNCGCAGGCGCAGGCCGGCCTTGGCGATGCGCGCCTCGATGACGGCCGGCCGGCCGATCAGGATCGGGGTGGCCAGACCGTCGTCGATCGCCATCTGGGCGGCACGCAGTGCGCGCTCGTCTTCGCCGTCGGCAAAGGCCACGCGCTTGTTGGCCGCCGGCACGGCCTTGGCCGCGTTGAAAATCGGGCGCATCAGGATGCCCGTTTGCGTCACGAAGCGGGCCAGGCTCTCCTTGTAGGCGGCCATGTCGGCGATGGGCCGGGAGGCGACGCCGGAGTCGGCGGCGGCCTGTGCCACGGCCGGCGCGATCTTGAGAATCAGGCGCGTGTCGAACGGGGTCGGGATCAGGTACTCGGGGCCGAAGGTGAGNTCCTGGCCGACGTAGGCCGATGCCACCTCGTCACTGATCTCGCTCTTGGCCAGGTCGGCGATCTGGCGCACGCAGGCCAGCTTCATTTCTTCGGTGATCTTGGTCGCGCCGCAGTCGAGTGCGCCGCGGAAGATGTAGGGGAAGCACAGGACGTTGTTGACCTGGTTCGGGTAGTCGGAGCGGCCCGTGGCGATGATGCAGTCCGGGCGCGCGGCCTTGGCCACCTCGGGGCGGATTTCGGGTTCGGGGTTGGCCAGCGCCAGGATGATGGGCTTGTCGGCCATGGTCCTGACCATCTCGGCCGTGAGCACGCCCGGGGCCGAACAGCCCAGGAACACGTCGGCGCCGTTCACGGCATCGGCGAGGGTGCGCGCCTCGGTCTTCTGCGCGTACTGCGCCTTGGACTCGTCGTAGCCGCCCGGGCGGCCTTCGTAGATCACGCCCTTGGAGTCGCACATGAAGACGTTCTCGCGCCGGATGCCCAGGCCCACCATCACGCCCACGCAGGCGATGGCGGCGGCGCCCGCGCCGGAGACGGCGACCTTGACGTCCTCGATCTTCTTGCCGACCAGCTCCAGCCCGTTGAGCAGGGCGGCGCTGGAGATGATGGCGGTGCCGTGCTGGTCGTCGTGGAACACCGGGATGTTCATGCGCTCGCGCAGCTTCTTCTCGATGTAGAAGCACTCGGGCGCCTTGATGTCCTCCAGGTTGACGCCGCCGAGCGTGGGCTCCAGCGCCGCGATGATCTCGACCAGCTTGTCCGGGTCGCGCTCGGCCAGCTCGATGTCGAACACGTCCACGCCGGCGAACTTCTTGAACAGGCAGCCCTTGCCCTCCATCACCGGCTTGCCGGCCAGTGGCCCGATGTCGCCCAGGCCCAGCACGGCGGTGCCGTTGGTGATCACGCCCACCAGGTTGCCGCGCGCGGTGTACTCGGCGGCCAGGGTCGGATCGGCCTGGATGTCCAGGCAGGGGTAGGCCACGCCGGGCGAGTACGCCAGCGACAGGTCGCGCTGGTTCGACAGGGGCTTGGTCGGTGTGACAGCGATCTTGCCNCTTGTAGGGGAGCGATGGTATTCGCGTGCGGCGTCGCGCAGCGCTTGTTCGGCAGGCGAAAGGTGTTCCTGGCTCATGGGGTCTCCTGGTGTCTTCTGCAAGGGCACTGCGCTACTGTAGCCCCAGCCGTGGCCCCGATTCCCAGCGCCCGGGTCAATGCTGCCTCAACCCTGTGGTCGGCGGCCGCCCGGGGGCGGCGGGTTCGTACACAGCTTTTCAGTGCGCATCCGCCTGCCGCGCCGCCTGCACGATGGCCGCCTGGTCGCTGCGCGCGCCGTTGAAGAACAGGTTGAGCAGCACCGCGCTGAGCGAGGCCAGCAGAATGCCCGACTCGATCAGCGGATGCAGGCCGTGCGGCATCCACTGCTTGAAGTTCGGCGCCACCAGCGGAATCATGCCGATGCCGATCGAAATGGCGACGATCATCGCGTTGAAGCGGTTGGTCTTGAAATCCACCCCGGCGAGGATGCGGATGCCGGTGGCTGCGACCATGCCGAACATCACCAGCCCCGCGCCGCCGAGCACCACCGTGGGCAGGGACTCCACCAGCGCCGCCATCTTGGGCAGCAGGCCCAGCGCCAGCAGAATCAGGCCGCCGGCCACGCAGACGAAGCGGCTGCGCACGCCGGTCACCGCCACCAGCCCCACGTTCTGCGAGAAGCTGGTGTAGGGNAAGGTGTTGAAGATGCCGCCCAGCAGCGTGCCCAGACCATCGGTGCGCAGGCCGCGGGCGAGGTCGGGCTGCTCCACCTTGCGGCCCGTCATTTCGCCCAGCGCCAGGAACATGCCGGTGGACTCGATCATCACCACGATCATCACCAGCGTCATGGTCAGAATCAGCACCGGGTCGAACACCGGCATGCCGAAGTGGAACGGCAGCACCACGTCGAACCACGCGGCCTTGCCGACTTTCTCGAAGCTCATCAGCCCGGTGAAGGTGGCCACCACCGCGCCGATGACGATGCCCAGCAGCACCGAGATGTTGGCGACGAAGCCCTTGGCATAGCGGGCGATCAACAGAATCGACACCAGCACCAGCGCCGCGATGCCGACGCCGGCCAGGTTGGCGTATTTCGGGTTGGGCAGCTTGGGCGCCAGCGCCAGTCCTGGGCACTGCGGGCAGGGCCGACCCGGNGCATTGGCAGCGGCGGTCACGTCGGCCAGCCATTTCGCGTGCTCGGGGTTGACGATGCTCGGCGCCGTCGGCCCCACCGGGTTGCCGAAGATCCAGTTGATGCCGATGCGCATGAGGCTGATGCCGATCACCGCGATGATGGTGCCCGTGACCACCGGCGGGAAGAAGCGCAGCATGCGGCTGACCAGCGGCGCGATCAGGATGGAGATCAGGCCCGCGCCGATGATGGCGCCGAAGATCAGCCGTGCGCCCTCCACACCCGGCGTTGCGTTGGCGATGGCCACCATCGGCCCGACGGCGGCGAAGGTCACGCCCATCATCACCGGCAGGCGAATGCCGAACCATTGCGTCAGACCGAGCGACTGGATCAGCGTCACCAGCCCGCAGCAGAACAGGTCCGCCGAGATCAGGTAGGCCACGTCCTCGGGGTTGAGCTTGAGGGCCCGGCCGATGATGAGNGGCACGGCCACGGCGCCGGCGTACATCACCAGCACATGTTGCAGGCCGAGCGCGGCCAGGCGGCCACTGGGCAGGACTTCATCGACGGGGTGGGGGTGCTTGTGCTCATGGCCGACTCCTTTTGTGTGCACGAACGAGCATCCCAAACTGTATACAAAACAAAATGCAAAAAACTCCGGGAAAACCCGGAGTTCTTGAGTGTCAGTGGGAGCGTCTGGCGCCGGCGCGCTGCGGCGCCATCCGGCGCGCGAAGGCGTCGCGGGGCATCGGCCCGGGTCGGTCGTGAGGGAGCGGACGCCGTGGGCTCAAACGCAAGACCTCAGCCGCCGGCGGCCAGCAGGTCGCGCAGGGTGCGGGCGACCACCTTGGTGGCGCGGCGCAGGTCTTCGAGGTCCAGCCGTTCGTCGGCGCGCTTGGCGTGCGATTCGAGCACCGTGCGCGGCCCGGCGCCGTAGATCACACCGGGAATGCCGCGCTCCACGTACAGCCGCACGTCGGTGTAGAGCGGCGTGCCCACCGCGGGAATCGGTTCGCCGAACAGCGCCTGGGCGTGGCGCTGCAGCGGCTCGACCAGCGCGCGGTTGCCCGCCAGCGGCACCATGGCGCGCGCCAGAAGCATGCGGCGCACCTCGACCCGCAGCGCGCGCCCACCGCGCGGCGGCGCGTAGCTGGCGGTGGCCTGGGCGATGGTGTCGCGCAGCGCGGCTTCGACCGCGGCGGGGTCTTCCTCGGGAATCATCCGCCGGTCGAGTTTGAACACCACCTTGCCGGGCACCACGTTGGTGTTGGTGCCGCCTTCGATCAGGCCGATGTTGAGGTAGGGGTGGCTGATGCCCTCCACAGCCGAGCGCACGCCGAGATAGTCCCGGTTGAGGGCGTAGAGCGCCTGCATGATGTGCGTGGCGCCCTGCAGCGCATCGGTGCCGCTGTCGGGAATGGCGGCGTGGCTCATCTCGCCCTGGNNGACCGTCACCTCGAGCTGCAGGCAGCCGTTGTGCGCGACCACGACCTGGTAGCTGAACCCTGCTGCGATCATGAGGTCCGGCCGGGTCAGTCCCTGTTGCATCAGCCAGCCGGGCCCGAGTTCACCGCCGAACTCCTCGTCGTAGGTGAAGTGCAGCTCCACGCCGCCCCTGAGCGGCACGCCCAGCGCCTCGAGCGCGCGCAGGGCGAACGTGAAGGTGGCGAAGTCGCACTTGCTCACTGCCGCGGCGCGGCCGTAGATCTTGCCGTCCTCGATCTCGCCGCCGTAAGGGTCGTGCGTCCAGCCCTCGCCGGGCGGCACCACGTCGCCGTGGGCATTGAGGGCGATCACCGGCCCCTCGCCATAGCGGCGGCGAACGATCAGGTTGGTGATGGATTCAAGCCCCTGCGCCTGCACCCGCTCGCGGGGAACCGGGTGCCGCTCGGCGGCCAGGCCCATCGACGCCAGCAGCTGCGCGGTGCGCTCGGCATGCGGCGCGTTGTTGCCGGGCGGGGTGTCGGTGGGCACGCGGATGAGTTCCTGCAGGAAGCGCACCTCCTCGTCGAAATGCGCGTCGATCCAGCGGTCCAGGGTGTCGTGGTCGGTCATGGGTGGGCGGCGGCGTCGCCGGCGAGTTGGTTCAGAAGGTGTTGGAACGCGGCGACGGCCAGGTCCATGTCATCGCTCGTCGTCGACTCGAGCGGGTTGTGGCTGATGCCGGCGTTCTCGCCGCGGACGAACAGCATCGCCTGCGGCAGGATTTCATGCAGCTTCATGGCATCGTGGCCGGCGCCGCTGGGCATGCGGTGCACCGGCAGACCCAGCGCATCGACGGCGGCCTCCCAGCGCGCCTGCCACGCGGGGTGGCTGGGNGCTGCGGCGGCGCGCATGGTTTCTTCCAGCGTGTGTTGCACGCCGTGCCGTTCGCCGATGGCGCCGAGCGCGGCGAGCACGTCATCGACCATGGCGTCGCGCTGTGCATCGGTGGGCGCGCGCAGGTCCAGCGTGAAGCGGCAGCGGCCGGGCACGACGTTGATCGAGCCATTGGGCACCTCGAGCTGGCCGACCGTACCCACCGAGTCGGCGTCGGCGCGTGCGCGGCTGTGTACCGCCAGCACCAGCTCGGCGGCGGCCACGGCCGCGTCGTGGCGCTGCTGCATGGGNGTGGTGCCGGCGTGACTGGCCATGCCGGTGAACTCACCCACGAACCGCCGCCCGCCATTGATGGAGGTGACGATGCCCAGCGGAAGGTTCAGCGCGTTGAGCACAGGCCCCTGCTCGATGTGGACTTCGACGAAGCCGAGGTAATGCTGCGGGTCGCGCCGCAGCGCAGCGATGCCCTCGGGGTCGCAACCGGCCGATCGCATGGCTTCGCGCAGGGCGATGCCCTCGGCGTCGAGCTGGTCCAGCCACTCGGTGCGGAAATCGCCCACCAGCGCGCCCGAGCCGAGGAAGGTGGCCTTGTAGCGCTGGCCTTCCTCTTCAGCAAAGGCAACCAGCTCGATGCCGAACGGCAGCCGCCGGCCCGCCGCGGCGAGCTCGCGCACGCAGGCCAGCGGCACGAAGATGCCCAGCCGCCCGTCGTACTTGCCGCCGTTGCGCACGGTGTCGTAGTGCGAGCCGGTGAGCAGGTAGCGCCCGGCCTGCGCACCGGCCTGCGGGTGGTAGCGGCCCACCACGTTGCCCACGGCGTCGATGCCGACTTCGTCGAAGCCGCTGGCGCGCATGTGCTCGGCAATCTCGGCGGCGCAGGCGCGGTGGGCGTCGGTCAGATAGGTCACGGTGAGCTCACCGCGCTCGGCATAGCCTGGGTCGCTGTGGCGGGCCAGTTGCTCGTGCCAGTCCCACACCAGGTTGCCGCGCGCGGGCACATGGCCGAAGCGCTCGTTGAGCCGCAGCTCCGCGATGCGGTGCACCTGGCGCAGGCATTCGGCAAATTCGAAGGCCGGCGGGTTGCGCAGCCGCCGCTCGAAGGCGGCGATGATCTGGCTGCGCGCGAGGCCGGTGCCGCGGGGNCCGCGCACGGCCAGGATGAAGGGCCAGCCGAAGCGGGCGTTGTACTCGGCGTTGAGGGTTTGCAGCCGTGCGAATTCCTCGGGGCTGCAGGCGGTGAGGCCGGCGGTCTGCTGCTCGCCCGTGGATTCGGCCGTGAGTTCGCGCCGCACCATGGCACGCCCGGCGAGCTCGGGGTGGGCGCGCAGCAGGGCGAGCTGGCGTTCGTGCGGGGCCTGGCTCACGGCCTCGCACAGCGCGTGCTTGAGCTGGGCCAGGGTGCGAAACGGCCGCGCGGCGAGCGCGGCTTCGGCCACCCAGGGGCTGTGTTCGTAAATGCCGTCGAGCAGGGCCACGGCGTCGGCCGCGCTGGCCTGGTTGAGGGTGTCGAGCGTCAGGGGCATGGCAAGTTCAATCGATGACAGGGCAGGGGTGGCGGTCGTGCCAGTGGCGCGCGATGTCGATGCGCCGGCACACCCAGACTTGGTCGTGGCGCTCGATGTGGTCGAGGAAGCGCTGCAGCGCGACGATGCGCCCCGGTCGGCCGAGCAGCCGGCAGTGCATGCCGATGCTCATCATCTTGGGCCGGTCGAGGCCGGCGGGGTCGCCTTCGGCGTAGAGGGCATCGAAGCTGTCGCGCAGGTAGACGAAGAAGTCCTCGGCCTGCGCAAAGCCCTGCGGCAGCGCGAAGCGCATGTCGTTGGCATCGAGCGTGTAGGGCACCACCAGGTGGGGCACCACGCTGCCGTCGGTCTTGCGCACCTTCATCCACAGCGGCAAGTCGTCGCCGTAGTAGTCGCTGTCGTAGGCGAAGCCGCCGAAGTCGGCCACCAGGCGCCGCGTGGCTGGGCTGTCGCGGCCGGTGTACCAGCCCAGCGGGCGCGCGCCGGTGAGGCGCTCGATGGTGGACATGGCCTCGGCCATGTGCGCACGCTCGACGTCTTCGGGGATGTTCTGGTAGTGGATCCACTTCAAGCCGTGGCAGGCGATCTCGTGGCCGAGCTCGCCGAAGGCGGCCGTGACCTCGGGGTGGCGTTGCAGCGCGCTGGCCACGCCGAAGACGGTGAGCGGCAGGCCGCGGCGCTCGAATTCGCGCAGCAGCCGCCACACGCCGACGCGCGAGCCGTACTCGTAGATGCCCTCCATGCTGAGGTGCCGGTCGGGGTAGGCCGCGGGGTTGAACATTTCGGAGAGGAACTGCTCGCTCGCGGCGTCGCCGTGCAGCACGCAGTTCTCGCCGCCTTCCTCGTAGTTCAGGACGAATTGCACGGCGATGCGTGCCCCGCCCGGCCAGCGGGCGTGCGGTGGGTTGCGGCCGTAGCCGACCAGGTCGCGCGGGTAGGGCGCGGTGCTGTCGTAGAGGGCGTGCGTCATGGCGAGAGGGCCTGGGCGATGTCGTGCGTGGGCACGGGGCGGTCGTAGGTGAGGCTGGCCTCGACATGGTCGAGGTGTTCGGCCATGAGGCGCGCGGCGCGCTCCTCGTCACCGGCGGCGAGGGCCTCGACCAGCTCCAGATGTTCGTCGCTGGAGTGCTCGGCGGCGTCGCGGCTCTGGTACATCAGCGTGATGAGGGCGCAGCGCGAGAGCAGGTCGCTGAGCATCTCGGCCAGCACCTCGTTGCCCAGCAGCTCGGCCATGCGCACATGGAAGTCGCCGAGCAGCGTGGTGCGCTCGGGCACGTTGCCGGTGGCCACGGCGGCGCGCTCGAGCGCCATGTGCTCGCGCAGCGCGGCGAGCTTCTCGGGCGTGGCCTCGCGCGCGAAGCTGCGCGCCATGCCGACTTCGAGCAGGCGTCGCACGGCAAACACCTGCCGCGCCTCCTCCACCGAGGGCGAGGCGACGAAGGCACCGCGCGCGGGCAGCATGCGCACCAGGCGCTTCTGCGCGAGCTGGAACAAGGCCTGGCGCACCAGGGTGCGGGAGACGCCGAAGTGGTCGGCCAGCGCCTGCTCGGCCAGCTTGGCGCCGGGCAACAAGCGGTGTTCGACGATGGCGCGGGTCAAGGCATCGACGATGCTGCGGGTGGCGGTGGACGTGTCCATGCGGGGCATTCTAGAGCGTGAAGCTGAAAGTGTATACACTTCAGTCGACGATTTTGTTCGGAGTCAACCCGCAGGAGGCTTTCATGGGATTGAGCACGCATGTCCTGGACACCATGCACGGAACGCCGGCGGCCGGCATGGCCGTGGCCTTGTATGCCACCGACACGGATGGCACGCCGCCGCGGCTGTTGCGGCGCGTCGTGCTCAATGCCGACGGGCGCAACCCCGACGGCCCCTTGCTCGACAACGCCAGCTTTCACCGGGGCACCTACCGGCTGTGCTTTGCCGTGGGGGACTACTTCCGCGCCCGCGGCGTGGCCTTGCCCGAGCCGCCTTTCCTCGACGTGGTGACGCTGGACTTCGGTGTGGCCGACCCGGGTCAGCACTACCACGTGCCGCTGCTGGTGAGTCCGTGGAGCCACGCGACCTACCGCGGCTCCTGACGGGCCGATCGCCGTTCTTCATATGAAGATTCATATGGGGTTCATAAGGACGGCTGCATAAAATCGAGGTTTTGCCTCACCGCCCCCAAACGCCCCATGTCTGAAGTCACCAACACGGTTCGCTTCGTGCTCGACGGCCGGATCGTCGAAGCGCGCGGCGTGCGCCGCACCACCACGGTGCTCGATTACCTGCGCGAGCATCTGCACCGCACCGGCACCAAGGAAGGCTGCGCCGAGGGCGATTGCGGGGCCTGCGTGGTGCTGGTGGGTGAGCTGAGCGAGGACGGCGAGCGCGTGCACTACGTTCCCGTCAACAGCTGCCTGCAGCTGCTGCCCACGCTCGACGGCAAATCGCTCAAGACGGTGGAGAGCCTTCAGCGCGCCGATGGCTGTCTGCACCCGGTGCAGGAGGCGATGGTGGCCTGCCACGGCTCGCAATGCGGTTTCTGCACGCCGGGCATCGTGATGAGCCTCGCCGGCCTGCTGCAGACGGTGCGCCAGCCCGGCCGCGCCGAGGTGAACGACGCGCTCTCGGGCAACCTGTGCCGGTGCACCGGTTACCGGCCCATCGTCGATGCGGCGCTGCAGGCCGCGCAGGCGCCCGCCGAGACCTTGCGCATCGACGACGCGGCGGACCGGCCGCTGCTGCGCCAGATTCGCCGCGCCAGCGAGCCGCTGTATGGCCTGGAGGGCGACATCGTCACCCAGCCGGTGTTGCGCACCCGCAAGGGCAGCGAGTTCGTCTCGCCCGCCACGGTGGACGAGCTGGCTGACTACCTGCTGAAGAACCCCGAGGCCACGCTGCTGGCGGGCAGCACGGAAATCGGGCTCAAGGTCAACAAGAACTTCGAGCGGCCCGAGCGCATCGCCTACGTCGGCCAGGTGGCCGAACTGCGCCGCGTGCAGGCCGATGCGCGGTCCTGGCGCATCGGCGCGGCGGTGCCGCTGGCCGAGGTGCAGACGCTGCTGGCCGAGGCCTACCCCGATTTCGCCGAGGTGCTGCGGCGGTTTGGCTCGCCGCCGATTCGCTCCACCGCGACGCTGGCGGGCAACATCGCCAACGGCTCGCCGATCGGCGACTCCATGCCCTGCCTGATGGCGCTCGATGCCACGCTGCTGCTGCGCCGCGGCACGCAGACGCGCGAGCTGCCGCTGACCCAGTTCTACACCGGCCAGAAGCGCAACGTGCTGCAAAGCGGCGAGTTCATCGAGGCGGTGCGGCTGCCCGCCGCAGCCCGGCGAGGTGTTTCGCGCGCACAAGGTCAGCAAGCGCTGCGAGCAGGACATCTCGGCCACACTGTTCGCACTGCGCTACCGGCTCGAGGCCGGGCGCTTTGCCGCGGTGCGCGTGGCCTGCAACGGCCTGGCGCCGTCACCCGCGCGGGTGCCGCTGATCGAGGCGGCGCTCGAGGGTCGCGCGCCCGCGGACGTGACGGCCGCCGAGCTCGACGCCGCCGTGGCCGCGAGCTTCCAGCCGCGTGACGGCCTGCGCGCGAGCTGGCGCTACCGCGCGCTGCTGGCGCGCAACCTGGTGCTGCAATTCGTGGAAGACGCCGCCGGCGTCGAGGAGACCGCCCGATGAACGCCCCCACCCTGCCCGAAGTGCTTCGAGCGGCCGCGCCGGCCCAGGGCCGTGAGCTGCCGCATGAATCGGCCCGTCTGCATGTGACGGGCGAGGCCGCTNACACCGACGACCTTCCGGAGCTGCGCGGCACACTGTACGCGGCGCTGGTGCTCTCGCCGGTGGCGCACGGCGAACTCGTGGGCGAGGGCATCGACCGCGAAGCGCTACTGGCCGCGCACGGCGTGGTGGCGGTGTTCACCGCGCGCGACATTCCCGGCGAGAACAACTGCGGCCCCATCATCCACGACGACCCCTTCCTCGCCGATGGGGTGGTGCAGTACCTCGGCCAGCCGGTGGCCATCGTGATGGCGCGCGAGATGGTCTATGCCCGCGAGGCGGCGAAAGACGCCAAGGTCGCGGTGCGCGAGCGGCCCGCCATTCTCACGATCGACGAAGCCATGGCCGCGCAGAGCTTCATCATGCCGCCCAAGGGCATCACCCGCGGCGAGCCCGCGGCCATGCTCGAGCGCGCGCCGCGCCGGCTCAGCGGCCGCACGCACTGCGGGCAGCAGGAGCAGTTCTACCTCGAGGGCCAGATCGCCTACGCCGTGCCGCGCGAAGACGGGCAGCTGACGATTTACGTCTCCACCCAGCACCCCGACGGCAACCAGCGCGAGGCCGCCGCCGCGCTGAACCTGGGCACGCACGACGTGGAGGTGATCTGCCGCCGCATGGGCGGCGCGTTCGGCGGCAAGGAGNGGCAGTCCAGCATCTTCAGCCAGAGCGCGGCGCTCGCCGCCTGGCATCTGAAGCGGCCGGTGAAGCTGCGCGCCAACCGCGATGACGACATGACCATCACCGGCAAGCGGCACGATTTCCGCATCGACTACGACGTGGGCTTCGACGACGAGGGCCGCATCCTCGCGCTGGATGTGACGCTGGCGTCGCGCTGTGGCTATTCCACGGATTTCTCCGGCCCGGTCAACGACCGCGCGGTGCTGCACATCGACAACTGCTACCACCTGCCGCACCTGCGCGTGGTCAGCCACCGCTGCAAGACGCACATGCAGAGCGCCACCGCGTTCCGTGGCTTCGGCGGGCCGCAGGGCATGTTCGGCATCGAGACGGTGATCGAGGAAATCGCCCAGGCGCTGGGCAGGNACCCGCTGGCCGTGCGCCGCGCCAACCTCTACCGCGACCCGGCGCTCAGCGGCGATGCGCTGAGCCTGACCACGCCCTACGGCCAGCGCATCGAGGACTGGATCGGCGACCGCGTGATCGACCAGCTCGACGTGCAGGCCGCCTATGCCGAGCGCCGCGCTGCCGTGGCCGCCTTCAACGCCGGCAGCGGCCGGCGCAAGCGCGGCCTGGCGCTGGTGCCGCTGAAGTTCGGCATCTCCTTCACCGCCACCATGCTCAACCAGGCCGGCGCGCTGGTGCATGTGTACCAGGACGGCACGGTCAGCGTGAACCACGGCGGCACCGAAATGGGGCAGGGCCTGAACACCAAAATGGCGCAGGTCGCGGCCGACGCGCTGGGCATTCCCGTGGGCCTGGTGCGCGTGACGGCGAGCGACACGCAGAAAGTGCCCAACGCCAGTGCCACCGCGGCCTCCAGCGGTGCGGACATGAACGGCGCGGCCATCCTCGACGCCTGCACGCAGCTGCGCGCGCGGCTCGCGGCAGTGGCCTCGCGCATGCTCGACGTGCCCCAGGATGCTATTGAATTCGCAGCAGGAGACGTCCGGTTGGCGCTGGGGTCCCAGGGCAAAACCCTTGAAAAGCCGCTGAGCTGGGCGTCCGTGGTCAAGCAGGCCTGGCTGGACCGGGTGGGCCTGTCGTGCACGGGCTTCTACCGCACGCCGGAGATTGCCTACGACTTCACCACCCTGCAAGGCAAGGCCTTCTACTACTACTGTTACGGCGCCGCGGTGAGCGAGGTGGAGATCGACACCCGCACCGGCGAATGGTGGCTGCGCGCCGTGGACATCGTGCATGACGTGGGCCGCAGCATTAACCCGGCCATCGACCGCGGGCAGATCGAAGGCGCCTTCGTGCAAGGCATGGGCTGGCTCACGATGGAGGAGTGCATCTGGTCCCTCAAGGGCGACGCTGCAGGCNTGGGGCGCGGGCGGCTGCTCACGCACGGGCCCAGCACCTACAAGATTCCGGTGGCCGGCGACGTGCCCGAGCATTTCAAGGTCGCGCTGTTCGAGGGCGAGAACGTCAAGCCCACGCCCTACCGCAGCAAGGCCGTGGGCGAGCCGCCGCTGATGCTGGCGCTGTCCACCTTCTTCGCATTGCGCGACGCGGCGGCCGCGGTGGGTCAGCACCGGGTGCGGGTGGATCTGGACGCGCCCGCCACGCCCGAGCGCATCCTGCTCGCCTGCGAGCGCGTGCGCGAAGCCGCCGCCTGAGGCGGCCTCAAGTGTCGCCGCGCCGCTGACGCTTCGGTGCGGGCCGCGGCGGGCTGGGTGGCGCGTGGCCGCTCGGAAGTTGTGAATGAATCGGGCGTGGCGGGTTCGTTCACAGCTTCAGCCTTCCGGTCGCTCAATCCTGCCCTTCGGTCAGCGTGTCGAGCTGGAAGCGCCCGCTTTCATCCCATAGCCAGGTGTCGGTGTAGGTGACCTTGCCCAGTCGCTGCGGCGCGGGGAAGGGCGCTGCGGCGCGCACGGTGCGCTCGATTTCGGCCACCACCTCGGGCGCGCGCGGCGCGCGCAGCCAGTGGGTGGACAGCACCTGGCCGTTGCGGTCGAGTTGCACCTCCAGCGTGCCAATGGCATACAGCATCGACGGCAGCCGGCCGCGGTAGATCCGCGCCGCATTGAGCGCGTAGAGGTGACTTGCCGCATCACGCCGGTAGGCGCGGGCGGTCGTGGCATCCGACGCGCCGGGCGCACCCGGCGCAGCCGCAGGTGGCGTGCGGCCGGGGGCGGCCGGTGCGGCGGCGGTTGCACCCGACGGGGTCGTGGCGGCTGGCGGTGTGCCCGGCGGTGCAGATGCACAGCCGGCGAGGGCGGCCGCCACCGCGAGGGCAAGCCCTGCTGCGCGGGTGCGGGTGTGCAAACGGTCGGGGTGGTGCAGGGTGCCCTCGAGGGTGGGCTGGGAAAAGGCAGACATCGAGGTGAGGAGTAGGTGCGAGAAGCGTTGAAAACAGGACGCGCCGCGCGGGTGAGGCCCGCGCCGCAGGGCCGCGCCGCCGTGGCACGGCATACTTGTCGATTGTGCGACGCCGCGAGGTGCGGCGTTCGTGAGAAGAAGTGAGCGTTGTGTGAACTGTCCAAGCGACTGGATCGAGCGCCTCGGCCATGAGCGCGCCGTGCTGGTGCGGGTGGCGGCCACGCAGGGCTCGGCGCCGCGCGAGGCCGGTGCGTGGATGGCCGTGTTCGCGCAGGACGTGGTGGGCACCATCGGCGGCGGGCATCTGGAGTTCGAAGCCACCGCCCAGGCCCAGGCCCTGTTGCGCGACGACGCGCCGGCCGGGCAGCTGGAGCGCCGCGTGGCGCTCGGCCCCAGCCTGGGCCAGTGCTGCGGCGGCGTGGTGCATCTGGCGTTCGAGCGCCTGGGCGTGTGCGACGCAGCGGCCCGCGCCGCGCTGCGCCAGCGGCTCTCTCCGCCGGCCATGCCGCTGGCCCTGTTCGGCGGCGGGCATGTGGGCCGGGCCATCGTGCAGGCATGCGCGGAGCTGCCCTTTGCGCTGCGCTGGGTGGACAGCCGCGACGGCATCTTCCCCGCGGCACTGCCGGCCAACGTGCAGGCCGAGCATTCCGAACCGGTGCAGGCGGCGGTGGACACGCTGGACGCGGGCAGCCGTGTGCTCATCATGAGCTTCAGCCACGCCGAAGACCTCGACATCGTCGCCGCCTGCCTCAGGCGCCAGCGCGAGCGCGCCGACCTGTCCTTCATCGGCCTGATCGGCAGCAAGAGCAAATGGGCGGCGTTCCGCCACCGGCTCGAAGCACGCCGCTTCGGCGAGGACGAGATCGCCCAGGTCACCTGCCCGATCGGCCTGCCCGGCCTGCGCGGCAAGGAGCCCGCCGTGATCGCGGTGTCGGTGGTGGCGCAGTTGTTGCTTCTGCGTTGAGAGGGTGTCTCCTAAATGAATCTCCCATGCGTTAAATCCTTCAGGACGCCGAAGTGAATGGCGCAACGCAGGAGGTGAGCAATGGAGCAAGTGCAACGACAGCGCAGCGGGCGGCGCCCAGGACGCAAACCGCTCATTGGGCCCGAGCACCACGCGGTGCTGGTGGAGATTGCCACGCAGATGCCGCGCTGCTCGTTGGACGAACTCACCCGGGAGTTCAACCACCGCAGTGCGCTGAGCGTGTGCTCGGCCACCGTGCGCAAGGCCTTGCGCGAGGCCGGCGTCAAGCGCGTGCGCGCGCAGCGCAAGAGCGCTGAGCGCGCGGCCAGTGGTAGTGGTGCACGCTCGCGCGTGGGCTACCAGGCGCTGCACCGGCGCGCAGACGGCACAAGCGGCATGAACACCGATCTGACCGATGCCGAGTGGGCGCTGCTGGCCGATCTGTTTGAGCGCCAGGGTGGGCGCGGTGCGCCGCCGCGGCATGAGCGCCGGCTGCTGCTCAACGCCTGCCTGTACGTCGTGCGCACGGGCTGCGCCTGGCGGTTGTTGCCCAAGGAGGTGTTCCCGCCCTGGCGCGCGGTGTACAAGGCCTTTCGCGGCTGGGCGCATTCTGGGGTGTTCGAGGCCATGCACGATCGGCTGCGCCAGCAGTGGCGAGCGCGCATGGGACGCAGCCCCATGCCCACGGCCGCCATCATCGATGCGCAGAGCACGCGCAGCACGCCCCAAGGCGGCCCCAGCGGCTTTGACGCGGGCAAGAAGGTCAAGGGCCGCAAGCGCCATCTGGTGGTCGATACCCTGGGCTTGCTGCTGGCCGTGAGCGTCACGGCCGCCAGCGTGCAGGATCGCGATGCGGCCGCTGCGGTGGTGGCTGCCGCCAGCGCCAAGGCGCCGACCCTGCAGACGTTGTATGCCGACGCAGCCTATGGCGGGCGCAGCGCCCAAGCGATCGAGCTCACCCACGGCATTGCCGTGCACATCGTGCGTCATCCCGGCAACCGCAGTACGGGGACGTGGCAAACCGCCCAGCAGCCGCTTTGGCCCGAGGAGGCTCCTGCGGGCTTTGTGGTGCAGGCCAAGCGCTGGGTTGTGGAGCGCACTCATGCCTGGAACGAACGATCGCGTCGCCTCCTCGCCCATCACGACCGCTCCACTTGGGCGCCCGTGGCTTGGATCTGGCTCACCGAAGCGCGTATCCTCGCTACTAGACTGGCGCAGAGATTCATTTAGGAAACACCCTCTCAGGCCGCGCAGGTCTTCCGGCTGGGCTCGGCCGCCGCCGCAAGCCCCGCAGCACATCGCCCACGACGATGACCGCCGGGCTGCCCAGGCCNTCGCGCGCGAGCAGGTCGCGCAGCCCGCCCAGGGTGCCCAGCGCGTGGCGCTGGGCGGGGAGGCTCGCGCTTTCCACCACGGCCACCGGGGTGTGTGCCGGCAGGCCGCGCAGCAGCCCGCTGTGAATCGACGCGATGCCGGCGATGCCCATGTAGATGACCAGGGTTAGCCGCGCCTGGTGCGCCGTCGCAGCCAGTTGCGCCCAGTCGGTGCCGGCGTCGCCGGGCTTGGCATGCCCGGTGACGAACACCACGCCGTGCGCATGGTCGCGGTGCGTCAGTGGCACCCCCAGGGCCGTGGCGGCGGCGAGGCCCGAGGTGATGCCGTTGATCACCTGCACCGGGATGCCCGCGGCCCGCAGGTGCTCCACCTCCCGNCCGCCGCGGCCGAAGATGAACGGGTCGCCGCCCTTGAGGCGCACCACCACCTCGCCCGCGCGGGCGGCGGCGATCATCAGCTTCTCGATGAAGGCCTGCGAGGTGCTGTGGCAGCCGCCGCGCTTGCCCACGTGCACGATGCGCGCCGTGTGCGACGCGCAGGCCAGCACGCCGTCGCCCACCAGGTCGTCCACCAGCAACACGGTGGCCGCGCCGATGGCGCGCACGGCTTTGACCGTGAGCAGCTCGGGGTCGCCCGGGCCGGCGCCGACGAGGGTGACGGTGCCGGGCTGCGGCAGCGGGGAGGGGGCATGCGGGGTGGGGCGGGGGTGTGCATGCGGGCCATTCTGAGCCGCGGCTGATGACGCGCCGTCATATGCTCATGCCGTCTGGCCGCAGCGCTCGTCGCCCCGTGCCGCGTACACTCGCCGCATGGTGGTTCTGGGCATCGAATCCTCCTGCGACGAGACAGGTGTGGCACTGGTGAAGGCCGAGGGCGCGNGGNTGCCGCGGCTGCTCGCGCATGCGCTGCACAGCCAGATCGACATGCACCAGGCCTACGGCGGCGTGGTGCCCGAGCTCGCCAGCCGCGACCATATCCGCCGCGTGCTGCCCCTCACGCGCGAGGTGCTGCGCGAGGCGGGCTGCGGACTGGAGGCCATCGACCTCGTCGCCTACACGCGCGGGCCGGGGCTTGCCGGCGCGCTGCTCGTGGGCGCGGGCGTGGCCTGTGCCCTGGGTGCGGCGCTGGACAGGCCGGTGCTGGGCATGCATCACCTCGAAGGGCATCTGCTCTCGCCCTTCCTCAGCGCTGACCCGCCGGCCTTTCCCTTCGTGGCGCTGCTGGTCTCGGGCGGACACACACAGCTCATGCGGGTCGAGGGCGTGGGCCGTTACGAGTTGCTGGGCGAAACCATCGACGATGCCGCCGGCGAGGCTTTCGACAAATCGGCCAAGCTGCTGGGCCTGCCCTACCCCGGCGGGCCGGCGCTGGCCAGGCTGGCGGAAGGCGGTGACCCGACGGCGTTCAAACTACCGCGGCCGCTGCTGCACAGCGGTGATCTGGATTTCTCCTTCGCCGGCCTCAAGACGGCGGTGCTCACCCAGGTGAAGAAGCTCGGCCCCGCGCTCGACGACCCGCAGGCGCCGGCGCGCGCGGATCTGGCGGCGAGCACCCAGGCGGCCATCGTGGAGGTGCTGGTGAAGAAGTCGCTCGCCGCGCTCCACGCCACGGGCCTCAAGCGCCTGGTGGTTGCCGGCGGCGTGGGCGCCAACCGCGCGCTGCGCAGCCAGCTCGATGCGGCCTGCGTGCGCCGCGGCGTGCGCGTGCACTACCCCGAGCTGCACCTGTGCACCGACAACGGCGCCATGATTGCGCTCGCCGCCGCGTTGCGCGTGCAGGCGGGGGCGGCGCAGCCGGTGCGCGACTACGCCTTCGACGTGCGCCCGCGCTGGCCGCTCGACGCAGCGTGTTTTTAGTGATTTTTTCCGGAACCCCAGCGTCAGACGGTCGGTGCTTGCTATGAAAACAGGAACGCTGGCCTGGCGCAACCTGTGGGCGCAGCCGCTCACCGGCGTGCTCAACCTGGTGCTGCTGACGCTGGGGCTGGCCTCGGTGGCCTTTGTGCTGCTCGCGCGCGGGNCCCTGAGCCAGGCTTTCGAGCGCGACCTGGCGGGCATCGACCTGGTGGTGGGCGCCAAGGGCAGCCCTATGCAGCTCATCCTCAGCGGCGTGTTCCACATCGACCAGCCCACCGGCAACGTGGCGCTGGCCGAGGTGCAGGCCCTCGCGCGCCAGCCCCTGGTGGCCGAGGTGATTCCGCTCTCGCTGGGCGATGCGGTGGGCGGTTTTCGCATCGTCGGCACCACGCCGGCCTACCTGGCCCACTACGGCGCCACGCTGGCGCAGGGCGCGGTGTGGACGGCGCCCATGCAGGCCGTGCTGGGCGCGCAGGCGGCGCGGGCGCTGGGCTTGTCGGTGGGGCAGCGGTTTGCCGGCGCGCACGGGCTCGGCGGTGGCGGCGCGGCGCACGCGGCCACGCCCTACACCGTCAGCGGCGTGCTCGCGCCCTGCGGCTGCGTGCTCGACCGGCTGGTGCTCACCGCCACCGTATCGGTCTGGCAGGTGCATGCGCACCATGTCGCCCCGGCGCTCGGGGATGCCCACGCGCCGGCAGCCCACGGCGCCGAAGCCGACGACGACCACGACCACCCCCACGACCCGGCTGAGCAGCCCGCCGCCGCGCCGCCGGCCGAGGCCGACGCGGCGCGTGAAGTCACCGTCGCGCTGGTGCGTTACCGCAGCCCGCTGGCGGCTGCCGTGCTGCCGCGCTGGGTCAACACGCAGACCCGCATGCAGGCGGCCTCGCCGGCGGTGGAGGTGACGCGGCTGCTGGGGCTGATCGGCGTGGGCGCACGGGTGCTGGAGGCGGTGGGTGCGGTGCTGCTGGCCAGCGCGGCGCTGTCGGTGTTCATCGCGCTGTGGAACGCGGTGCGCGCGCGCCGCGCCGACCTGGCGCTTCTGCGTCTGCTGGGCGCGCCGCCGCGGCGCATCGCGGCGCTGCTGCTGGGCGAGGCGCTGTGGCTGGCGCTGCTGGCCTCGGCGCTGGCGCTGCTGGCCGCGCACGGGCTGCTTGCGCTTGCGGGCTGGGCGGCGGCCGGCGCAGGCGGTGCGGCCGAGGTGGGCGCGCTCCTGCCGCTGACCGCGCTTGCGACACAATGGCAGGCCATCGAAGCCGTGGTGCCGGCGCTGGCCGTGGGCGTGGCGCTGCTGGCCGCGCTGCTGCCGCTGGCCGCGGCCTACCGCATCGACGTGGCCGAGGCCTGGTAGAACCCCGCCGATGGGCCGTCCTGCATGAAAAACTGCTCTTCCCCAGCGTCATTGGGTGCTTGCTTGCTATCGGAGCGATAGCGCAGACCACCGGCTCCAAACCTGCGCCCAAGCCGCAGNCCGGCGGCCTCGGTGCCGGCGCTGTCCGCGCCGGTGGCGGGGCGGGGCCCTCGGGTGGTCTGGTGTTCGGCAGCGGCNCCGGGGTGCACAGCCCGGACAGCCCGTTCGCCCCGCTCAAGCCGCGCGACGACGTGGTGCCCTGGGAACTGCTGGCCGATGTGAAGACCCGCGGCGAGAAGAACCGCCTGCTGCCGGTGTTCAAGCCCGCGCAGACGCAGCTGCACCAGAAGACCCAGCGCATCNAGGGCTTCATGATGCCGCTGGAGCCGGGCGAGCGGCAGACGCACTTCCTGCTCAGCGCGGTGCCGCTGACCTGCGCCTTTNGCGTGCCCGGCGGGCCGNAGAGCATGGTCGAAGTGCGCAGTCGCACCCCGGTCAAACCCACGAACGACCCGGTGGTGATGGAGGGTCGCTTCCTCGTGCTCGAGGATGACGCCTACGGCCTGTACTACCGCCTCACCGACGCGGTGCCGGTCAAGTAAGCCGACCGCGCCGCCACCCCTGCCGCCGCTGCCCATGCCCCGCCGCCCGTCACCGCAGCGTTTCGACCGAGGCCAGGGCCCGCGCACGGCCTGGCGTGCGCTGGCGCTGGGCTGGCTGCTGGCCGCGCTGCTGGTGGCGCCCAGCCTGGGCCTGCTGCACCGGGTGGTGCACGGGGCCTGGGTGCCGGCCGCGCCGGCGGGGTTGGCGCTCGATGCCACGGGCGCGGCCGAAGCCGCCGCACCCACCGCCGCGCGCGGCTGCGACCTGCGCCGCCACCCGCAGGCGCTGGCCGCACCGGGCTGGCTGGACCGCCTGTTCGGCGTGCACGACCATGCGGGCGAATGCCGGTTGTTCGACCAGGCCAGCAGCAGCCTGGGCGCGCCGGTGGCAGCCCTGGTCGTGGCTGCGTTGCCGCTGCCGCCGCAGCCCCCGCNNATGCGAGCGCCGTCGCGCCCGCGCGCGGGCGCCTCTGCGCGCCACCACGCGCGCGCGCCGCCGGCGGCTCTCGCGGCCTGATCCGCCGCGGCGGGTCGTCCGCTCCTCTCTCCTCATCCGTTTCGCGCGGCTTCGACCTCGCGTGCACGGCCCGTCATCAGCGGGCGGCGCGCGCTGCCGCCGCGCCTGCCCTGGGCCACCGTGCCCGTGGCGCCCGCCCGCCGCCGGCATCTGGCGCAGCCCGGCCGGGCGCCCGTACCGCATTCAGGAGTTTTGTCCATGTCTTCCCGTGTTCGTTTTCGCCTGCACCCGCTCGCTGCGGCGGGCCTGCTGGCCGTTGCCCAGGCCGCAGGGGCGCAGTCCGCGCCTTCGAGTCCGCCATCCGCACCCCGCCGCGCCGCCCGCCGCCACACCCAGCGCCGCAGCGCCGCAGCAGTGGCCGCGGCCAGGCTGCCCACCGTCGTCATCACCGGCAACNCCCTGGGCGCGCAAGACCTGATCGCGCCGGTGGAGGCGGTGCCGCTCGACGGCCAGCCGCAGAACGTGCGCACCACGCTTGGCGACACGCTCGACGGCCTGCCCGGCGTCTCGGCCACCTACTTCGGCCCCAACAGCAACCGGCCGGTGGTGCGCGGGCTCGATGGCGACCGCATCCGCATCCTCGACAACGGCGGCGCCAGCATCGACGCCTCGGCACTGAGCTACGACCACGCCGTGCCCATCGCCCCCATCGCCATCGACCGTGTGGAAGTGCTGCGCGGCCCCGGCGCGCTGCTCTACGGGNGCAGCGCCACCGGCGGTGTGGTCAACGTCATCGACGGCCGCATCCCCACCGAGCCGCTCAAGGCCGTCGAAGGCCGCGCCGACCTGGCTGCGGCCAGCGGCAACCGCGAGGGCAGCGGTGCGCTGCGGCTCGACGGCGGCAACGGCCGCATCGGCTTGCATGTGGACGCCTTCGACACCCGCACCTCGGACGTGGCTGTGCCCATCGATCTGCCGTGCACCACCGGCGGCCAGGAGCGGACCCAGCGCCGCATCTGCAACTCCGCCAGCCACACGCGCGGCGGGGCGCTCGGCGGCACGGTGTTCTTCGACCAGGGCTACCTGGGCCTGTCCAGCGCCAGCTACCGCAGCAGCTACGGCACCGTGGCCGAGGACGACGTGAGCATCGGCATGAAGTCCACCCGCACCGCGCTCGAAGGCCTGTGGCGGCTGCGCGGCGGGCCGCTGCAGAGCCTCAAGCTGCAGATGAGCCACGGCAACTACCGCCACACCGAGTTCGAGAACGGCGAGCCCGGCACCACCTTCCGCAACCGCGGCGACGACCTGCGGCTCGAAGCCCGCCACCGCGCCGTGGCCGGCTTCGAGGGCGTGATCGGCCTGCAACTGGAAAACACCCGTTTCTCGGCCGACGGCGAGGAAGTCTTCGCCCCGCCCAGCCGCACCCGCAGCCGCGCGCTGTTCGTGTACGAGGAGCGGCCCACCACCTGGGGCAAATGGAGCGCCGGCGCGCGGCTGGAGTCGGTGCGCGTGCGCTCGCTGGGCATGGACGAGCTCGACCGCTTCTTCGTCGGCGAACGCAGCTTCGCGCCCCGGAGCCTGTCGCTCGGCGTGCTGGCGCGCCTGGGCGGCGGCTGGGAAGCCACCGCCAGCCTCGCCCACACCGAGCGCGCGCCCAGGNACTACGAACTGTTCGCCAACGGCCCGCACGTCGCCACCGCCGCCTGGGAGACGGGCGACCCCGCGCTCGGCCTCGAAAAATCCAACGGCCTCGACCTGGGCGCGCAGTGGAAGCGCGGCGCGCACCGCCTGAACCTCAACGCCTGGCACAGCGATNTTTCCAACTTCATCGGGCTGCTGGAGAGCGGCAACACCCTCGACGACCTGCCCGAGCAGGTCTACCGCGGCGTGCGCGCGCGGCTCTGGGGGCTCGAAGCCAGCGGCAACGTGCGGCTGGTTGGCGCGGGCGGCGTGCTGCGCGAGGGCGTGGCCGACGGCGGCGTGCTCGACCTCAAGCTGCGCGCCGACCTGGTGCGTGCGGACAACCTCAGCACCGGCGAGCCGCTGCCGCGCATCGCGCCCGCGCGCCTGGGCGCCACGCTGGCCTATGCCGCGGGGCCGCTCAGCGCGCAGTTCGGCTTCGACCATGCGGCCGCGCAGACCTGCGTGCCCACCGGCAGCCGCGCCACCTCGGCCTACACCCTCTGGAACGCCGGCCTCCACTGGCGGCAGACGTGGCCGAAGGCCGAGCTGGTCTGGTTCGCGCGGGTGGACAACCTCGGCAACCAGCTCGCCTAAAGCGCCACTTCCATCCTCACCAGCACCGCCTACCCGAAGGCGCCGCTGCCCGGGCGCAGCCTGCGCGTGGGCGTGCAGGCGAGCTTCTGAACCGGCGGTGGATGCGGCCGGCGGCGGTGTGCAGTTGTTACAAATGCTCGCAAGCGATTGCGAAGCGTCAACCTGCCGTCACCGGCTGCGTTCTACAGTGCGCGCACCTGCCAGCGGCGCCGGGTGTTCCCGGGGCTGCGGCGGCTGGGCGTCCGCAGTGCCTCCCAGCCAGACGACCCTCGGGCCGTCGAGCCAGGCACCATCACACTGAAAGGACCTTTCCTTATGAGCAACCGTCGTGAGTTCATCCTGACCGTCACCCTCGGCACCGGCGCGCTGATGGCCGCTGGCCAGGCTACGCCGCCGCCCCCATGGTGGCCGAGACCGACCCGCAAGCCGTCGCGCTGGGCTACAAGGCCGACACCACCAAGGTCGACGCCAAGAAGTACGCCAACCACAAGCCCGAGCAGAAGTGCGCCAACTGCGCCCTGTTCCAGGGCAAGGCCGGTGACGCAGCGGGTGGCTGCTCGCTGTTCCCCGGCAAGCAAGTGGCCGCCAACGGCTGGTGCAGCGCCTACGCCAAAAAGGCCTGAAGCCCACCCGCACGCCGCCCGCCTTGCGCGGGCCGGCGGCTTCAAACCGCGCCTGGCTGGCAACAGCCGGCGCGGTTTTCATGCCCGGCTTCGGCCCGACCGCGAGCGGGGCAGGGGCATCAGCGAAGATGCACAATCGCATCGAACCGCTCACCTCAGGAGTGCGCATGCGAACCACCGTCACCCTCGACGACGCGCTCTACCAGCGCGCGCTGGAGCTCGCCGAACCCGGCATGAACAAGGCCGACCTGTTCCGCGAAGCCGTGCAGACCTTCATCCGCGTGCAGGCCGCCAAGCGGCTCGCGGCCCTGNGGGGCGCCGCGCCCGACATGCCCGACATCGCCCGCCGCCCGCCCGAAGGCGGCCCCGCCCCGCGCCATGAGCGCCGTGCTGGTCGACACCTCGGTCTGGGTGGCGCATTTCCGCGCCCGCCAGACGTGGCTGGTGGACCTGCTGGTGGCCGACCGCGTGCTGATGCATCCGCTGGTGCTGGGCGAACTGGCCTGCGGCACCCCGCCGCAGCGCCAGCGCACCCTGGCCGACCTGGCCCTGCTGCGGCCCAGCCCGCAGGCCACGCTGGACGAAGTTCGCCACCTCATCGAGCGCGAGCGCCTCTATGGCCTGGGCTGCGGGCTGATCGACCTCAGCCTGCTGGCCTCCACCCTGCTCGCGCCGNGGGCGCGGCTGTGGTCGCACGACCAGCGGCTGCAGGCACTGGCCCAGCGCTTCGGCGTGGGCTTTGCCGCGTCGGCATGACCCCGGCACCGCCCCCACATTCCCCCTCTCAATCCAACCGCAGAGCCCCGCCATGCCAGACGCCGACTCCACCCCGAACACCAGGGCCTGCGGCGCATGGGCTGGCTGCGTGCGGCCGTGCTGGGCGCCAACGACGGCATCGTCTCCACCGCCTGCCTGCTGCTGGGCATGGCGGCGGCCACCACCGGGCGCGACCATGTGCTGCTGGCGGGTTTTGCCTCGCTGGTGGCGGGGGCGGCGTCGATGGCGGCGGGGAGTATGTATCGGTCAGCTCGCAGGCCGACTCCGAGCGCGCCGACCTCGCGCGCGAGCAGCGCCGCCTGGCCACGCAGCCGCACGCGGCACACGAAGAAATCGCCCGTAGCTACGAGGAACGCGGCCTGTCGAAACCCCTGGCGCAGCAGGTGGCCGCGCAACTGCTGGCCAGGACCCGCAGGGGGCCGAGGCGCTGGGCATCTCCGCCGTGACCGAGCCTCACCCCTTCCAGGCGGCGCTGGCCTCGGCGCTGACCTATTCCAGCGGCGCCGCGCTGCCGCTGGCGGTGGCGGCGGTGGTGCCGCATGCGGCGCTCATGCCGGCGGTGGCGGCGGGCTCGCTTGCGGCGCTGGCGGTGCTGGGCGCGCTCGGCGCGGCCACGGGCGGCGCGCCGGTGCTGCGCGCCACGGTGCGCGTGAGCTTCTGGGGCGCGCTGGCCATGGCCGCCACGGCGGGCATCGGCGCGCTGGTGGGGGTGACAGTGGGGTGAACGAACCCCACGCCGGCACCCGTACCTGCACCCGCGCCTGCGCCTGCACCCGCACCCGCACCCGCACCCGCACCCGGGCGCGCGCATGGGGCGCGCGGGGCGCCTAAGCAGCGGTGCAGGAAGTTCAAAACGATAGCGCCACCTGACCGGTTGGCGCTGGGGTTCGGCGAAAAATCCTCAAACGGCGGCTTTTCGGGGCCGTCGGGCGGGTTTGGGCGGGGTGGTGGGGGCCAGGGCGGCGTCGAGGCGCTGGTACAGGCTGAACAGGAAGGCCACGCGCTCGGCCTCGCTGGCGTAGCGGCGCTTGCCGCCGGCGGCTTGCGAATACGCCGCGTCCACGGCGGCGTCGAGCCGCTGGTGCGCCTTGAGCAGGTCGGGCGGCATGGTCAGCGGGTCGTAGAGGTCGGCCAGCGTGGCGCTGCGGGGGCGTCAGCGCCGGCCTGCGCAGCGCCTGGGTGCAGGNTAGCGCTCGCGCGCGTCGAGCACGCCCTGGGCTTCCTTTTCGATCGCGTCCACATGCCGTTTGACGCTGGCGTCCGCCGGGTTTTGCTCGCAAAAAGGCCAGGGNAAGGTGTTGTATGTGAGCTTGACGGAATAGCGTAAGTCACTCTTCAGTCGACCCGCCGTGAGTTGAATCCACGCCCAATGCATGCTGCTCGACAACACGCCGAAGTGAAACAAACCAGCCTCGGGGACGAGTTGCAGGTCGTTCGCCGCGATAACCTCTGCCGGTAGATAGCCCAACGGCAGATAGCGCCTGTGCTCGGAAGACGTGCGAGGGATGGCAAGGTAGTGCCCCGACTCGGGCTGACGGTCTTCGGTGAATTGGGTCGGTGTGGCTGCCTTNCTGGCGGGTAGCCGCTTTCGCGCTGGCCTCCGCATTGCTCGCACTGCGCTCACTCGCGCGAGCACGCGCGGCATCGATCGCAACAACTGCGGCGGGCAGTCTTTCAGCCACAGGCAGTAGCGCATTTCGCCGTGTAAAAACCCNTCGCCACCGAGGTAGGGCCGAAGCCAAGCCGCCGCTTGTGGCTCCATTGCTAGAAGCTCATCGCGTTCCTG
Organism: Burkholderiaceae bacterium; assembly: GCA_013693755.1. Lineage (GTDB taxonomy): Bacteria > Pseudomonadota > Gammaproteobacteria > Burkholderiales > Burkholderiaceae_C > Tibeticola. The sequence continues at coordinate 252,377 of CP059256.1, read as the reverse complement.
TGCTTCGAGGATCAGATGACCCCCATCTGCTGGGATGCTGCCGTTGACGATGGCGGGTACACGGCAAAGAGGGGTCATACGGGCTTGCGCCAACACATCCGGCCCATCCACCAGATACGGGTTGATNGTGCCGGGCGGCACGGCGTGCGGCTCGCCCTTGATGTCGGCGTATTCGTAAATGGTCTTGTCGGGCCGGTCGTCGAGGCCGAAGCCGATGATGACGCAGTGCACGGCGGCCTTGCCGCGCGCTTCGTTGCTCCAGGCGAAGGTGCGGTGCGCGAAGTGGATGTGCACGCCCTGCGCGAGCAGCCAGCCCCAGAGCACGCCGACCTGCTCGCCCTGGGTGATGGAGTTGGTGGAGACGAAGGCGGCCTGCGGCGGCGTGAGTCCGGCATCGCGCGCGGCGTGCAGGTAGCGCGTGGCCTTGACGTACCAGGCGGCCACGTAGTCGAGCAGNCCTGCGTTGGCCACGCCGTGAAAGACGGCGGCGGCTTCGGCGCGCTGGGCGTCGTTCATGAGCTTGGCGCCCACGAACGGCGGGTTGCCCAGCACATAGCTGCAGCGCTCGGGCGGCAGCACGGCGGCCCAGTCGAGGGTGAGGGCGTTGCCGTGCACGATGTGCGGGCGGCTGCGCAGCGGGATGCGGGCGAAGTACTGGCCGAATTCCTCGCTCACGCGCAGGTTCATCTGGTGGTCGGTGAGCCAGAGCGCGACCTGGGCGATCTGCGCGGGGAATTCCTCGATCTCGATGCCGTGGAACTGGTCCACGTCCACGGCAATCAGGGGCCCGACGTCCACATGCCCGGTCTGCGAGGCCAGCAGTGCGCTTTCGCGCAGCACCTCGAGCTCGAGCCGGCGCAGTTCGCGGTAGGCGATGACGAGGAAGTTGCCGCAGCCGCAGGCGGGGTCGAAGAAGGCGAGGCTGCGCAGCTTCTTGTGGAATTCGAAGAGCTTGTTGCGGTTGCGGCGGGCCTTGTCGAACTCGGCGCGCAGGGCGTCGAGAAACAGCGGCTTGATGAGCTTGAGGATGTTCTCCTCGCTGGTGTAGTGCGCGCCCAGGTTGCGCCGCGCGGTCTTGTCCATGATGGACTGGAACAGTGCGCCGAAGATGGCGGGNGAGATGGCGCTCCAGTCGAGCGCGCAGGCGTCGAGCAGCGCCTCGCGCATGGCGGCGTCGAAGTCGGCAATGGGGATGGGTTCGGCAAACAACTGGCCGTTGACGTAGGGGAAGGCGGCGAGTTGTTCGTCGAGCGCCTTGCCGCGCTGCGCCTCGGGGGTGTTGAGCACCTGGAACAGGCGCGCGAGCAGCGGGCCGAGGTCGGAGCCGTCCTCGCGGGTGCGCTCCTCGATGTAGCTGCGCAGGGCCTGCGCGGGCTGGAAGATGCCGGTGTCGTCGGCGAACAGGCAGAACAGCAGGCGCACCAGCAGCACTTCGAGCGCATGGCCTTCGTAGCCCGAGGCCTTGAGCGCATCGTGCAGCCGGCCCATGCGCTCGGCGGCTTCGATGTTGACGGCGCTCTGCGGCGCCAGCGGCTGCGCCTCGTAGCCGGCGATGAAGCCGAAGTGGCGGATGTGCTTGTGCAGGTCGGCCAGGGCGAATTCATGCGTCTGGCCGGTTTCGAGGTCGTGCAGCCGAAAGCGCGCGAAGTCGCTCACCACCACGTAACGGGGCAGGTCACGTTCCTTGATGCCGGGNAAGTAGTCCAGCGCCTGGGTGTAGGCGCGGTCGAGGTCNCTGCCGCGCGACTTCTGCTCCACCAGCAGCAGCCCCGGCCAGAACAGGTCCACATAGCCCTGGCCGCCGCCGAATTTCTTGACCGCGTGCTCGAAGGTGGCCACGCGCTTGTTGCTGATGCCGAAGATCTCGAAGAAGGCGATCCAGAAGGGCTTGGCCTCGCTGGCTTCGTCGCGGGCGTCGGCCCATTCGCGGCTGAAGGCCAGCGCGCGGCCTTTGATTTCGTTCCAGGACAGGGGCATGGTGCGGTGGGTGGGGGCGGGTTCAGAGTGGCTTACGAGCTTGGCGGCCGCGGCAGCATGTGCTGCAGCGCCCCGTGCACCCGCGCGGCGTCGGCGGGGGCGAGCGCACCCAGAACCCCGCGCAGCAGCCGCGCGTCCAGCGTGAACAGCTTCATGCGCACCACCGATGGCGCCGGCAGGCCGGCGGCGGCGAGGTCGTGAACGGCGCAGTCCAGCGGCCACGGCGGGTTGTCGGCGGACGTGATCATGGCCAACAGCACATGGCCGGCGGCGGCGTTGAAGCCGGCATCGGACAGCACGAGCGCAGGGCGGTTCTTGGACGCGGCGCGGTCGGTGAAGGGAAGGGCACGCGCACCACCTGCAGCGGCGCGGGCGCGGCGGGCGACTCAAAGCTCACGGTAGGCCTGGTCGTCGGCAGGGCTGTTCCACTCGGTCAGCGTGCCTTCGATGGCGCGCAGGTAGTCGAGTTCCAGCGGCTGCACGCGCCGCACGCGGGCGCTGCCGTCGGCCTGCGGCTCCCAGACGATGAGGTCGCCCGCCTGGATGTGCAGGGCCGCGCGCACCTCGGCGGGCACCGTGGTCTGGCCCTTGGCGGTGATCTTGGCAATGGCGCTCATGGGGCGGAAGGTAAGAATGTAATGCGTGCATTCTTGCAGGCGAGCCTGCGCTGGCAAGCTGCTCCCGGAGGCCGGCCCGGCGCGCGAAGGTGCCAGCGCGCGAGGGCGGCGTGTCATCATCGCCGGCTCCGCGCCTCAGAGAAGCTGTGAACGAACCCGCCACGCCCGCTCATCCCGCCGAAAAGCGTCCACTCGGCGTTGCAACTGCTCGCCGTAGCCCGCGCTACGGCTGCGCTTTGCGCCTTGATTGGGCACTTTTGGGCGGCCTGCTCGGGCGCGTCCGATTCATTCACAGCTTCTGACCTTTACCCGTTTCATGACCGTCAACCTCAGCCACCCCGTGCTTTCCGCCTTGCTGCCCGTGGGGTTGTTGATCGGCATCGGGTTCGTGGCGGGGCGGCTTCGGTTCATACGGGCGGAGTCGGTGCGCGACCTGTCGAACCTGGTTTTTCTGGTGCTGGCGCAGGCGCTGCTGTTTCGCACCATGAGCGCGGTGCGCATCGAGCGGCTGGACTTTGGCGCGATGGCGCTCTACCACGGGGTGGCCGGTGCCTTGTTCTTCGCGGTGCTGGCGCTGCGGNGGTTCGACAGCCGCGCGGCGGTGCTGGCGCTGGCGTCCATCTTCAGCAACACGGTGATGATCGGCGTACCGCTGGTGGGTCTGGCGTATGGCGACGCGGGGCTGGTGCAGTTGTTCACGCTGATTTCCACCCACGCGCTGGTGCTGCTGACGCTGGCCACCGTGGTGCTGGNNAACTGCTCTCCGCCCGCGAGCGCGCGCGAGCCCGGCGCGCCGCCGCGGCACATGGCGCGCACGGTGGCGCTGGCGGTGAAGAACGCGGTGATTCACCCGGTGCCGCTGCCCATCATCGCGGGCCTGCTGTATGCGCAGACCGGCTGGGGTCTGCCGCCGGTGGNNGACCGGCCGCTGCAACTGCTGGGCAATGCGTTCGGGCCGGTGGCGCTGGTGCTGGTGGGCGTGACGCTGGCGCAGACCGCGGTGGGCGCGCAGCTCAGGGGCGCGCTGGCGATTGCGGCGGTCAAGACCTTCGTGCACCCGCTGCTGATGGCGCTGGCGGGCTGGGCGGCGGGCCTGCGCGGCCTGCCGCTGGCGGTGATGGTGGTGGCGGCCTCGCTGCCGATCGGGGCGAATGTGTTTCTGTTCTCGCAGCGTTACCGCAAGGCCGAGGCGCTGGTGACGGCGAGCGTGGCGGTGTCGACCGCGCTGGCGCTGGTGAGCGTTTCGGTGGCGATGGCGCTGGTGCCGCATCTGCCGCAGTAGGGGCTGCGGCGGGGCGGGTGCTCAGGGGCGCTCAGGGCGCGAGGCGTTCGCGCACCCAGGCGCCGTTTTCGAGGCGGTAGCGCAGGCGGTCGTGCAGGCGGCTCTTGCGGCCCTGCCAGAACTGCCACTGGTCGGGCTTGAGGCGGTAGCCGCCCCAGTGCGGCGGGCGTGGCGGGTTGAGCAGGAATTTCGCGCCGTAGCGGGCCGCGGCCGTGACCAGCACGCTGCGGTCGGGGATGACCTCGCTCTGTGGGCTGGCCCAGGCGCCGATGCGGCTGTCCAGCGGGCGGCTGTGGAAGTAGGCGTCGCTTTCCTCGGCGCTGACCTTTTCCACCACCCCTTCGATGCGCACCACGCGCTCGAGCTCCACCCAGTGAAACTGCAGCGCGGCATAGGGGTTGCCGGCGAGTTCCTGGCCCTTGCGGCTGAGGTAGTTGGTGTACCAGACGATGCCGCGCGCGTCGTAACCCTTGATGAGCACCACGCGCGTGCTCGGGCGCAGGTCGGCGCCGACGGTGGCCAGCGTCATGGCGTTGGGCTCGGGCACTTCGGCGCGGATGGCCTCCTCGAGCCAGAGCTCGAACTGCCTGAGCGGGTCGGCGTGGGAGTGGGTTTCGCTGAGCTCGGCTTTCTCGTAGCTCTTGCGCAGTTGCGCGAGGTGACGGGCGGTGTCGGTCATGCGGCGCAGTATAGGCAGCGGCTCCGCGGCGCGGGCGATGCAGGTCAATCCCTCGGCGCGCAGACCAGAGCCGTCAGCCTGCGGGCGGCGCGTGGCGCAGCAGGCGTTCGAGCGCGCGGTCCTCGATGCCGTGCGCGCGCAGGGCCTCCAGCGTGGCGCGCGCATAGTCCAGCGTGGTGCCGTAGCGCCCACGCGCGTGGGCGAAGATGTGGCGCAGTTGTTCAGGGCTGAGCTCGCCAGTGTGGCTGGGGCTGTGCGCCGGCAGGGTGAAGCCGAGCGCGCGGATGCGCCCGCGCGGCGTGTGGCAGCCAAGCCAGCGCGGCTCGTACACGCCGGCGCCGGGCATTTCGCGCGCCCACAGCGCGGGCAGCACCGCGGGTACCTCGCGCCGGTGCACGCGCAGCACCAGCCCGGCGCAGCTGCCGCCGCGCAGCAGGGCGAACACCAGGCCGGGTTGTTCGGGCGTGCCGCGGTTGATGCGGCTCCACATCTTCAGCGCGCGGTGCCAGCCGTGCACGCGGGCGGGCAGCCGCTCGGCGGGTTCGAAGTCGGGGCGCCAGATCAGCGAGGCGTAGCCGAACACCCACAGGTCGTCGCGCCCGCCCCACTCGTGCGTGATGCGTTCGAACTGGGCGGCGGAACTGTGCGCGGGGTGCGCAGGGTGTGCGGCGGCGGGGGCGGGCGGTGTCACACCTGCACTTTACAATCGGCGCCATCGTTCAACAGGAGGGTTTTCGATGTCTTCGTCCGATGACGACAGCCAAGGGCTGGTGCTGGGGTGGTGTTCGGCGTGATCGCTCTGGTGATCGCGCTGGTGTTCGGCGTGTCGATCTACGCCACGCGCGCGATGGCCCCGGCCGCTGCGCCCGCGCCCATGGTGGCGGTGGTGGCCGAGGACGTGGCCAGCGTGAAGGTCGAAGGCGGCGTGGTGAAGTTCTACTTCGCCACCGCGCGCGCCGACGTGGCGCCCGGCGCCAACGAGGCGCTGGCCGAGGTGGTGAAGGCCGTGGGCGAGGGTAAGCGCGCCATCATCAGCGGCTTCCACGACGCCACCGGCGACGCTGCCAAGAACGCCGAACTGGCCAAGCAGCGCGCTTTCGCCGTGCGCGACGTGCTCAAGACCCTGGGCGTGGCTGAGGACCGCATGGAACTCAAGAAGCCCGAAGAAACCCAGGGCAGCGGCAGCAACGCCGAAGCCCGCCGCGTGGAGGTGACGGTGCTGCCCTGAGGGCGGGCCGCACGCTTGCGGATCAGGAACAGCCCGCTTCGGCGGGCTTTTTTGCGTCCGGAGGGTTCAAGCGGTCATGGCCGAGGACGCCATGCCTGGCGGGGTGTCCGCGCGAAAGACTCGTTCAGCGGGGCCTCGCATGACGGCGCCCGGCATCGGGGGCGTAGGACGCGGTGCGCGAGCCGCTTGACCGGCTCTCAGGGCGGCTTCTGGAGGTTTTCGCGCCGTTCCCCAGCGTCAAACGGTCGGTCGATGCTATGGAAGTTGAAGTTGCCGGATGCCCCTGGCCGCGGGGCGCTCAGCGCAGGCCGGCGCCTGCGGCGTGTTCCGGGCGCTGGATGAGTTCGATCTTGTAGCCGTCGGGGTCGGTGACGAAGGCGATGACCGTGGTGCCGCCCTTGACCGGGCCGGCCTCGCGGGTGACGTTGCCGCCGGCGGCCCTGATCTTCTCGCAGGCGGCGTAGGCGTCGGCCACGCCGATGGCGATGTGGCCGTAGGCGGTGCCCATTTCGTACTGCTCCACGCCCCAGTTGTAGGTGAGTTCGATCTCGGCCTGGCCGGGGTTTCCGCCGTCGAAGCCCAGAAAGGCGAGGGAGTATTTGTACTCGGGGTTTTCCGAGGTGCGCAGCAGCGTCATGCCCAGCACCTGGGTGTAGAAGTCGATGGAGCGCTGCAGGTTGCCCACGCGCAGCATGGTGTGGAGGATTCGCATGATGGATGGCTCGTGTGAAAGCGGGGTTGGGTGTGGCGTGGGCCGGATTATGGGCAGCGCGGCCGACCGCTGCCGCACGCCCGTGCATTGGCCCTTCAACGGGCCGTCGCACAGGGGGAATACCCTGATCTGCGAAATGTCAAGATGCAGCATGCGAACGGTAGAATTCCGTTCGCAGACCGACCGGTCGGTTAATCAATTCACCGACCGTGCCGACCGCCCCGAACCCTCACCCCAGGAGACACCCGCGATGAAACTCAAACAAGTCCTGCTGGCTGCGCTGGCCGCCTGCGCCTCGGTGGCTGCGCTGGCCGACATCAACGTCGGCGTCGTCGTTTCGGCCACCGGGCCGGCGGCCTCGCTCGGCATTCCCGAGAAGAACACCATTGCGCTCATGCCCAAGACCATCGCCGGGCAGAAGATCAACTACATCGTGCTCGACGACGCCTCCGACACCACGGCCGCGGTGTCGAACACGCGCAAGCTGATTGCGGAGAACAAGGTCGACCTCATCATGGGCTCGACCATCACGCCCAACTCGCTGGCCATGATCGACGCCGTCTCCGAGGCCAAGACGCCGATGATCTCGTTCGCCGCCTCGGCCGCCATCGTCGAGCCGGTGGATGCGAAGAAGCGCTGGGTCTACAAGACGCCGCAGAACGACATCATGATGTCGCTCGCCATTGCCGAGCACATGGCCAACCACGGCGTGCAGACGGTGGCCTTCATCGGCTTCTCCGATGCCTACGGCGAGGGCTGGGCGCGCGAGTTCGCCAAGGCCGCGGACCTGAAGAAGCTCAAGATCGTCGCCAACGAGCGCTACGCCCGCAACGACACCTCCGTCACCGGCCAGGTGCTCAAGATCCTCGCCGCCAAGCCTGATGCGGTGCTGGTGGCCGGCTCGGGCACGCCCGCCGCGCTGCCGCAGAAGACGCTCAAGGAGCGCGGCTACGCCGGCAAGATGTACCAGACGCACGGCGTGGCCAACGCCGACTTCCTGCGCGTGTGCGGCAAGGACTGCGAAGGCACCTTCCTGCCCGCCGGCCCGGTGCTGGTGGCCGACCAGCTCCCCGCCACCAACCCGGTGAAGAAGTCCGCCATGGCCTACATCACCGCCTACGAGGGCGCGCACGGCAAGGGCAGCGTCTCCACCTTCGGCGGCCATGCCTGGGACGCCGGCCTGCTCATGGCCGCGGCGGTGCCGGTGGCGCTCAAGAAGGCGCAGCCCGGCACGCCCGAGTTCCGCGCCGCGCTGCGCGACGCGCTCGAAGGCGTGAAGGAGCTGCCCGGCGCGCACGGCATCTTCAACATGTCGCCCAACGACCACCTCGGCCTCGACCAGCGCGCCCGCGTGATGGTCAAGATCGAAAACGGCGGCTGGAAGTACCAGCCCTGAGGCCCGCGCCCCGGCGCCACCGGATGAGCCCCCTTCCCACGGGCGGGCCGGCCCGGGCGCCGGGCACCTGCCGCCGGCGGCCCGCACGCGGCGCCGTTGCGCGGCCCGCAGCCCCTCCTTCCTGCCGCGCGGCTGCCGCGGCTACACAGTAAGCTTTCATGGATGCACAGATCGCCCTGATGCTGGGCCAGGACGGGCTCGTCAACGGCGCGGTGTACGCGCTGATGGCGCTCGCGCTGGTGCTGGTGTTCTCGGTCACGCGCGTGATCTTCATCGGCCAGGGTGAATTCGTCACCTTCGCCGCGCTCTCGATGGCCATGCTGCAGGGCGGCGCGCGCACGCCGGCCACGCTGTGGCTGCTGCTGGCGCTGGCCGTGGCCACGCTGGTGGTGGAAGCCTGGCGGCACCAGCGCGGCGCCCCGGTGGACTGGGGCTCGACCCTGGTGTGGACGGTGGGCCTGCCCGCGCTGGCCTGCGCGGCGGTGCTGCTGTGGCGGCCGACTTCGGTGTGGGCGCAGNCCTTCGTGACGCTGCTGCTGATCACGCCGCTGGGGCCGCTGCTGTACCGGCTGGCCTACCGGCCGCTGGCGCATGCGACGGTGCTGATGCTGCTCATCGTCTCGGTGGCGCTGCACGGCGTGCTGGTGGGGCTGGGGTTGTTCTTCGGGGCCGAGGGTTCGCGCACGCCGGCGTTCTCCGAGGCGCGCATGGACTGGTTCGGCGTGCCGGTGACGGGGCAGTCGCTGGTGGTCATCGCGCTCACGGCGGTGCTGGTGCTGGCCATGTTCGCGTTCTTCGAGCGCTCCATCATCGGCAGGNCCTTGCGCGCCACCGCCATGAACCGGGTGGGCGCGCGGCTGATGGGCATTCCGACCGAACTCGCCGGCGACGTGAGCTTCGCGCTGGCCGCGCTGATCGGCGCGGTCTCGGGGCTGATGATCGCGCCCATCACCACGATTTACTACGACACGGGCTTTCTCATCGGCCTCAAGGGCTTCGTCGCCGCCATCGTCGGCGGGCTCTCCAGCTACCCGCTGGCGCTGGCCGGGGCCCTGCTGGTGGGGCAGCTCGAGGCGTTCTCCTCGTTCTGGGCCAGTGCCTACAAGGAGGTGCTGGTGTTCACCCTCATCATCCCGGTGCTGTGGTGGCGCTCGCTGCGCAGCCACACGGTGGNNAGGAGGACGAGGAATGAGCGCGCGCACCCTCACCCTGCTGGCGGTGGCCNNGCGCTGGCCCTGTCCTGGCCATGGCTGCCGGATTTCACCGTCACCGAGCTCAACTACATCGGCCTGTATTCGCTGGTGGCCGTCGGCCTGGTCATGCTCACCGGCGTGGGTGGCATGACCTCGTTCGGGCAGGCGGCCTTCGTCGGCCTGGGCGCCTATGCCACGGCCTGGCTCAGCACCTCGCCCTGGGTGGCGCAGACGCTTGGCGGCGTGCTGCCGGCGGCCTGGCTGCCGTGGATGGGGCTGCCGCTGGGCCTGCTGCTGACCTACACCGTGGCCTGGCTGCTGGGCACGGTGACGCTGCGGCTCTCGGGCCACTACCTGCCGCTGGGCACCATCGCCTGGGGCCTGAGCCTGTACTACATCTTCGGCAACCTGGAGGCGTTGGGCGGCTTCACCGGCCTGGCCAACGTGCCGGCGCTGACCGTGNGGGACTTCTCGCTGGCCTCGCCGCGCGTGCTCGGGCCGGTGATCTGGGCGGTGCTGCTGCTGGCGCTGTGGGGGCTGCACAACCTGCTCGACTCGCGCGAGGGCCGCGCCATCCGCGCGCTCAAGGGCGGGCGGGTGATGGCCGAGTCCATGGGCGTGGACACGGCGCGCCAGCGCATCAAGCTGTTCATCCTGGCGGCGCTGCTGGCCAGCGTGTCGGGCTGGCTGTATGCGCACATGCAGCGCTTTGTCAACCCCACGCCGTTCAACATCCACATCGGCATCGAGTACCTGTTCATGGCGGTGGTGGGTGGCGTGGGCCACCTGTGGGGCGCGGTGCTGGGCGCGGCCATCATCACGCTGCTCAAGGAGCAGCTGCAGGACGTGCTGCCCAAGCTGCTGGGCAGCAGCGGCAACTTTGAGATCATCGTCTTCGGCCTGCTGATGCTGGTGGTGCTGCAGCGCTTTGCCGATGGCCTGTGGCCGCGCATTGCGGCCTGGACGGCGCGCTGGCGGCGCGCGGACGCGGCCCCGCCCAAGGCCACAGCCGCCGCGGCGGCGCTGCCCACGCGCGAGCTGCCCGCGCGCGGCACGGTGGTGCTGCAGGCCGCCGACGTGACCAAGCGCTTTGGCGGGCTGGTCGCCAACAACGCGGTGAACTTCGACGTCAAGGCCGGCGAGGTGCATGCACTCATCGGCCCCAACGGCGCGGGCAAGAGCACCTTCTTCAACATGATTTCCGGCGTCGATGCGCCCACCAGTGGCGAGGTGCGGCTCATGGGTCAGCGCATGAACGGCGAGCCCGCGCGGGCCTACGCGGCGCTGGGCCTCTCGCGCACCTTCCAGCATGTGCGGCTGCTGGGCGCGCGCAGCGTGCTGGAGAACGTGGCGCTGGGGCGCACCGGCGCGCGGCGCGGCTGGGTGGCGGCCATGCTGCGGCTCGACCGCGCCGAAGAGGCTTCGCTGCTGGCCGAGGCGCGCCGGCAGATCGAGCGCTGCGGCCTGGGCGCGCATGCGCTGCAGAACGCGGGGTCGCTGGCGCTGGGCCAGCAGCGGGTGGTGGAGATTGCGCGCGCGCTGGCCAGCCAGCCCGCGGTGCTGCTGCTCGACGAGCCGGCGGCGGGCCTGCGGCATCTGGAGAAACAGGCGCTGGCCGCGCTGCTGGCGCAGCTGCGCAGCGAGGGCCTGGCCATCGTGGTGGTGGAGCACGACATGGAGTTCGTCATGAATCTGGCCGACCGGGTGACCGTGCTCGAGTTCGGCACGGTGATCGCCGAGGGCACGCCCGCGCAGGTGCAGGCCGACCCGCGCGTGCTCGACGCCTACCTCGGGGTGCGGCATGAGTGCGGGCACCGGGCTGGCGCTGCTCGAGCTCAGCGAGTTCAGCGTCTCGTATGGCGCGGTGGAGGCCGTGCACGCGGTGGACCTGCGCGTGGGCGAGGGCGAGATCGTCACCGTCATCGGCCCCAACGGCGCGGGCAAGACCACGCTGCTGTCGGCAGCGATGGGGCTGCTGCCCTCGCGCGGGGTGCTCACGCTCGCGGGCGAGCGCATCGACCGCCCGAGCGTGGAGGCCATGGTCGCGCGCGGCGTGGCGCTGGTGCCGGAGAAGCGCGAGCTTTTCGGCGAGATGTCGGTCGAGGACAACCTGCTGCTCGGCGGCTTCGCGCGCTGGCGCAAGGGCGTGCGCGACCAGGCCAGCCGCATGGAGGAGGTGTTCACCATCTTCCCGCGCCTGAAGGAGCGGCGCGCGCAGATGGCGGCCACGCTCTCGGGTGGCGAGCGGCAGATGCTGGCCATCGGCCGCGCGCTGATGAGCCGCCCGCGGCTGCTGATGCTCGACGAGCCTTCGCTGGGCCTCGCACCGCTGATCGTGCGCGAGGTGCTGCACGTGGTGGCCTCGCTGCGCACGCATGGCGTGTCGGTGCTGTTGGTGGAGCAGAACGCGCGCGCGGCGCTGCAGGTGGCCGACCGCGCCTATGTGCTGGAGATGGGCGCCGTCGCACTCAGCGGCGAGGCGCAGGAACTGCTGCACGACCGCCGCATCATCGACACCTACCTCGGCCTCGGCGGCAAAGCGCACGCGGCTTGACAACCTGCGGCGGCGCGTGCGCACGCCGCGCCGCCCGCCCATCTGGCATTTTTGAAGTTTTCCCCTCGAACCCCAGCGCCAACCGGTGGGGTATTGCTATCAAAAAGGAATGACCATGAACCAGGTTCTGCACAGCTACCTCGCCGGCCGCTGGGTGGGCGCCACGCCCGCGCAGGCGCTGCGCCACGCCGTCAACGGCCAGACCGTAGCCTACACCCATGCCGAGTCGGCCGACTTCGCCGAGGCGGTGGACTACGCGCGCCGTGTGGCGCTTCCGAAGCTGCTGGCGCTGGACTTCCAGGAGCGCGCCGCGCGCCTGAAGGCGCTGGCCAAGTACCTCAACGAGCGCAAGGAAGCGCTCTACGCCATTTCCGCCTGGACGGGCGCCACCCGCACCGATGGCTGGATCGACATCGAAGGCGGCACCGGCACCCTGTTCTCCTACGCCAGCACCGGCTCGGCCGAGCTGCCCAGCGGCAACCTCATCCACGAAGGCCCGGCGCTGCCGCTGGGCAAGAAAGGGGCGTTCGCCGGCACCCACATCCTGGTGNCGCGCGGCGGCGTGGCGGTGCACATCGACGCGTTCAACTTCCCCGTCTGGGGCCTGCTGGAGAAGTTCGCGCCCAGCTTCCTCGCCGGCATGCCCTGCATCGGCAAGCCCGCCACCGCCACCAGCTACCTCACCGAGGCGCTGGTGCGCATGGTGGCCGAGTCGGGCATCCTGCCCGAAGGTGCGCTGCAGCTCGTCATCGGCTCCACCGGCGACCTGCTCGACCGCCTCGACGAGCGCGACGTCGTCACCTTCACCGGCAGCGCCGACACCGCCGCCAAGCTGCGCGTGCACCCCAACCTGGTGCGCCACAGCATCCCCTTCAACGCCGAGGCCGACTCGCTCAACGCCGCCATCCTCGCGCCCGAGGTCACGCCCGACGACCCCGAGTTCGACCTCTTCGTGCGCGAGCTCGTGCGCGAGATGACCGTCAAGGCCGGCCAGAAATGCACCGCCATCCGCCGCGCCATCGTGCCGCGCGCGCAGATCGACGCCGTGGCCGAGCGCGTGCGCGAGCGCCTGGCCAGGCTGGTCGTCGGCGACNCCGCCGTGGAGGGCGTGAAGATGGGGCCGCTGGCCTCGCACGCGCAGGTGGCCGACGTGGCCGAGCGCGTCGCCCTGCTGCGCCGCAGCGCCGAGGTGGTGTTCGACGGCGGCAGCAGCTTCGCGCCGGTGGGCGAAGGCACGGCCGAAGGCGCCTTCTTCCCGCCCACGCTGCTGCTCGAACGCGCCCCGCTGGGCGACGCCNCCGCGCACGACGTGGAAGCCTTCGGCCCGGTCAGCACCCTCATGCCGTACGACGGCGTGGACGAAGCGCTGGCCCTGGCCGCGCGCGGCCGCGGCAGCCTGGTCTGCACCCTGGTCACCCGCGAGCCGCAGACCGCTGCGCGCATGGTCGGCGCGCTGGCCGCGCTGCACGGCCGGGTGCACATCCTCGATGCCGAGGCCGCGGCCGAATCCACCGGCCACGGCTCGCCGCTGCCGGTGCTCAAGCACGGCGGGCCGGGGCGCGCGGGCGGCGGCGAGGAGCTCGGCGGCCTGCGCGCGGTGCGCCACTTCATGCAGCGCGCGGCCGTGCAGGGCTCGCCCACCATGCTCGCTGCCGTCACCGGCGAATACGTACGCGGCGCGCGCCGCATCGAAACCGGCACCCACCCCTTCCGCCGCCATTTCGAGGACATCCAGATCGGCGAATCGCTCACCACCGCGCGCCGCACCATCACCGACGAGGACGTGCACGCCTTCGGCCACCTCACCGGCGACCTGTTCTACATGCACTTCGACGACGAGGCCGCCAAGGCCAGCCCGTTCGGCCAGCGCATCGCGCACGGCTACCTGGTGCTGTCGGACGCCGCGGGCCTGTTCGTCGTGCCCGAGCCCGGCCCGGTGCTGGCCAACTACGGGCTCGACACGCTGCGCTTCGTCAAGCCGGTGGCCATCGGCGACAGCATCCAGGTGCAGCTCACCGCCAAGCGCAAGATCGACCGCCGCAAGACCGACGCCCAGGGCCGCGGCCAGGGCGTCGTCGCCTGGGACGTGCAGGTCAGCAACCAGCACGGCGAACTGGTGGCCAGCTACGACATCCTCACGCTGGTGGCCAAGCGGGGGTGAAGCGACGCGGGCGGCGCTTGGGCGCCGTCGGCGGTGCCTCCCAGCGCCGCATGGGTCCATCGCTGCGGCTCGCGGCCGGCGGGGCGTTGCGCGGGCAGGTGAGGGCAGGTGAGGGCAGGTGAGGGCAGGTGAGGGCGTCGCGTGGGATTGGGCGCATCGGCTTGCCAATCTTTGCCATGCACGCTAAGGTCGCGCGCATGAGCACCATGAACATCTCCCTGCCCGACGAGCTCAAGGCCTTCGTGGACGAGCAAGTCGCCACCCGCGCCTACGGCAGTGCCAGCGAATACGTGCGCGAACTCCTGCGCCGCGAGCGCGACGCCGCCCAGCTGCGCGCGCTGCTGCTCGAGGGGCTGGCGAGCGGGCCCGGCCGCGTGGCTGACGAGGGCTACTTCGACGAGCTGCGCGAGCGCATCCGCCAGCACGGCCAGGCGCAGACGCGCCAGAGCAGCCCTCGCCAACGCCCGCGCCGCAGCGCAAGCAGGCCGCGGCGGGCTGATCGCGCAATGGCCCCGCCGTTGCCCGCCATCGTCACGCCGAACGCCCAAGCCGACGTTCTCGCGGCGCTGACCACTACCTTGAAGACGGCGGCGCCCCGGTGGCCGCGCGCTTCGTCGCCAGCTTGCAGCAAGCCTATGCCTTGCTGGGCCGCCAGCCCGGGCTGGGGTCCCCGCGCTACGCCACGCTTGCCGGCATCCCCGGCCTGCGCGCCTGGCCGCTGCGTCCCTGGCCCTACCTGGTGTTCTACCTGCCGCAGGAGCGCCAGCTCGACATTCTGCGCGTGCTGCACACCGCCCGCGACCTCCCGGCCACCCTGGCCCCCGACGACGCCTGACCGCAAGCCCGGCGAAGCGTCACGCCCCGGCGGCTCATCGCGCTGGCGCCTTCCAGCCCCGCCAAGCGCTCTCAAAAACAATAGCAAAACCTGACAGAACGACGCTGGGGTCTCCGGTTTTTCTTCAGAATTTGCTCGCCGCACGCCCCCGCGGCCTTCACCCACCGCCGTGGCTCATGCCGGCGCGGGGGCGGCTGGCCCGGGCTGTTACGCTCCGGCTCTTCGCACCGTTCAGCTCAATCTGCCACTTCGCGCACCGATGAACCAGGACCTCAAGAAAACCCTCTGGGCCGCCGCCGACAAGCTCCGCTCGTCCATGGACGCCGCCGAGTACAAACACATCGTGCTCGGCCTCATCTTCCTCAAATACATCTCCGACGCCTTCGACGAGCGGCGCGCGGAACTCATGACCGCCTTTGCCGACGAAGCCAGCGAGCTCCACCTGCCCGACGCCACCGACCACGCCGAGGCGCTGGAGGAGCGCGACTACTACACCATGGCCAACGTCTTCTGGGTGCCGGCGCAGGCCCGCTGGGAAGCCATCCGCGCCCAGGCCAAGCAGGCCGCCATCGGCGTGCGCATCGACGCCGCGCTCGAAGCCATCGAAGCCGACAACCCGCGCCTCAAGGGCATTCTGGACAAGCGCTTCGGCCGCGCCCAGCTGGAACCCGGCAAGCTGGGCGAGCTGATCGACCTCATCTCCACCATCGGCTTCGCCGACACCGACGGCCACGCCGCCAAGGACCTGCTGGGCGAGGTGTACGAATACTTCCTCGGCCAGTTCGCCAGCGCCGAGGGCAAGAAAGGCGGCCAGTTCTACACGCCGGCCAGCGTGGTGAAAGTGCTGGTCGAAGTGCTCGCCCCGCACCACGGCCGCGTGTACGACCCCTGCTGCGGCAGCGGCGGCATGTTCGTGCAGAGCGAGAAGTTCATCGAGGCGCACGGCGGCCGCGCCGACGACATCAGCATCTACGGCCAGGAGGCCAACCCCACCACCTGGCGCCTGGTGGCGATGAACCTCGCCATCCGTGGCCTCGCCGCCGACCTCGGCCGCGAGCCCGCCGACACCTTCCACCGCGACCAGCACCCCGACCTCAAGGCCGACTACATCCTCGCCAACCCGCCCTTCAACATCAGCGACTGGGGCGGCGACCGGCTGACCGACGACAAGCGCTGGGTCTACGGCGCGCCGCCGGCCGGCAACGCCAACTACGCCTGGCTGCAGCACATCCTGCACCACCTGGGCCCGCGCGGCCAGGCTGGCGTGGTGCTGGCCAACGGCAGCATGTCGTCCAACCAGAACAGCGAAGGCGACATCCGCCGCGCCATGGTGGAGGCCGACGTGGTGGAGGTGATGGTGGCCCTGCCGCCGCAGTTGTTCTTCAACACCGCCATTCCCGCCTGCCTGTGGTTTCTGGCCAAGGACAAACGCGGTGCGGCCGGCGGCGGCAAGGGCCGCGACCGCCGCGGCGAAGTCCTCTTCATCGACGCCCGCAAGCTCGGCCGCATGGAAACCCGCGTCACCCGCGTGTTCGACGACGAGGACGTGGCGCGCATCGCCGCCACCGTCCACCGCTGGAGAGGCGATGCGGAGTGCGACGGCGAGGGCGGCGTGGATGAACCCTACGCCGACGTGCCCGGCTTCTGCCGCGCCGTGAAACTCGCCGAAATCGCCGAGCACGGCCACGTGCTCACCCCGGCCGCTATGTCGGCGCCGAGGAAACGGAAGACGACGACGAAGCCTTCAACGAGAAGATGGAGCGGCTCACCGCGCAGCNTCGCCGAGCAGATGGCCAGGNGGGCGGAACTGGATGCGGTGATTCGGGAGAGGCTGGCGGGGATGGGATATGCAGCTTGAGCTATGTGACGTCGCGCCAGCAAACTGGAAACGACTGCCTATTGCGGCAGTTTGTCAGCGGTTTACGAGCGGCGGGACACCTAGTCGGAAGATGCCTCACTACTTCAGCGGCGGCACGATACCTTGGGTCAAGACGCAGGAACTTACCGATTGCGTGCTAACGGAGACAAACNNGAGTACATCACAGAAGATGCTGTTCGGAATTCGTCAGCAAAGCTTTTGCCGGCAAACACTGTGCTCATGGCCATGTATGGCGCAACGGTTGGTCAGCTTGGTGTGCTAGCGAGGCCAATGACCTGTAATCAGGCTTGCGCAGCCATGGTGGCCAACCCTCTANAGTGCGATTACCGTTTTCTGTATTACCAACTTCTCGCGGCACGAGAACAAATAAAGTCACTCTCCACTGGCGCCGCCCAGCAGAATCTAAGCGGAGCGCAGATAAAGCAGTTCGTCCTTCCTTTTCCTGCGCTGACAGAGCAGAGCGAGATTGCCGAGGTGTTATGGAAAATTGACCGACGCATCGACCTCCTGCGCCAAACCAACGCCACCCTCGAATCCATCGCCCAGGCCCTGTTCAAGAGCTGGTTCATCGACTTCGACCCGGTGCGCGCCAAGCAGGCCGGCCGCGAGCCCGAAGGCATGGACGCCGCCACGGCAGCGCTTTTCCCGCCGAGTNTCGAGGAATCGGCGCTGGGGTTGATTCCGAAGGGGTGGGATGTTACGTCCGTTGCCGAGCTTTGCGCGCGCATTACTAACGGTGGCACGCCGTCCCGTAGCAAACCTGAATACTGGACCGGCGGAAATATTCCATGGTTCAAGACAGGCGAGCTTTTCGATGGGCATCTGCTTCAAGCTTCCGAGCACATAACCGCAGAGGCGATTTCGAGAACCAGCGCGAAGGTATTACCGAGGCACGCTGTATTGATGGCCATCTATGCGGCTCCGACAGTTGGTCGGCTTGGCATACTCACCCGCGAAGCGGCTTTCAACCAGGCTTGCACAGGCATGTTGGCCAAGCCCGAAGTTGGCCCATGGTTTCTCTTCCAAACCCTGTTGCATGGACGTGACTGGTTCAACAGTCGGGCCAATGGAGCGGCGCAACAGAACATCTCCAAAGCGATTGTCGAGTCATATCAGTGCATTCGGCCTGATGCGGCGGTTCTGCATGCGTTCAATGACATCGCTGGTTGCCTGTATACGTCCGCCGAGAACAATTCGTTGCAGGCCGAAGTTCTGACGAATTTGCGCGACACGCTCCTCNCCCGCCTCATCTCCGGTAAGCTCCGCCTGCCTGAAGCGCGGGAGCAATTCGACGAGGCCACGGCATGAGTGCTTTCCATCGCGATCAGCCCTACGACGGGCTACCCTTGCTGCCGCCGCAGACCGAGTTGGAAACCAAAGCGGTGCTCAAACGCACGGTGGCGGCGCATCGTGCCCTGGCGGACTTGCGGNGCATGGCGGCGCGCATTCCCAATCAAGCCATCCTTATCAACGGCATCGTGTTGCAGGAGGCGCGACTGTCCTCTGAAATCGAGAACATTGTCACCACGCATGACGAGCTGTTTCGCGCCGCCGCCGACCCCGACGCCAAGGCCGACCCCGCCGCCAAGGAGGTGTTGCGCTACCGCGAGGCGCTGTGGGCGGGATTCGAGCAACTGCGTAACCGGCCACTGACCACCAACTTGTTCATCGAGCTGGCCCGCATCATCAAAGGGGTGGATCTGGACGTTCGTGCGGGGCCTGGCACACGGCTGATAAACCCCAGTACGGGCCAAGTCATCTACACACCGCCGCAGNGGCAGACCCTGCTGCGCGACAAGCTGGCCAACCTGGAGCGTTTCCTGTACCCGGAGACGCCGGATGACCTTGATCCGCTGGTGCGCATGGCGGTGATGCACTACCAGTTCGAGGCTATCCACCCGTTCGTGGACGGCAACGGCCGAACCGGGCGCATCCTCAACATTCTCTGGCTGGTCGAGCAGGGCCTGCTGGATATCCCGGTGCTCTACCTCTCTCGCTATATTCTGTCGAACCGGACGGCGTATTACGACGGCCTGCGCGGCGTAACGGAAGACAGCGCGTGGGAGAGTTGGGTGCTCTACATGCTCGACGCGGTGGAGCAGACAGCCCGCGAAACCTGCGATCGCGTGCGCCGCATCCTTGAACTGATGGAGGCCACCCGGTCGCAGGTGCAGCAAAGTGCGCCGCGCATCTACAGCAAGGATTTGGTCGAACTCATTTTTCGGCATCCGTACTGCAAGATTCAGTTTCTGCTGGATGCGGGGCTGGCCAAGCGGCAGACGGCTTCCGTGTACCTGCGCACCTTGTCGGACCTGGGGCTGCTCAAGCCGCTCAAGGTCGGGCGCGAGGTGTACTACCTCAACGAGGGGCTGTTGGCCGAGTTGGTTCGCACATAGGTTGAAAGGCTCGGCAGGTGCCTCTGATGTGTCGATTTACATAGAAAAGTTCGACATATATGGGCGATATGTCGAACTGTTGAGCAGATCGCATCGAGGTCAGCGGGGCGTCATCACGGGCTCCAAAACTTGGGGGATAGGGGTTGAAACGTTTTCTTGATAAAGGTATTCGATCCAACTTTAAACATGTCGGGGGCTGGTTAAGCTTGCGGCACGGAATTTAAGGAGGAGGTTCGTGGCAAACGGCATCGTCAGTGAAGACCAGGTCGAACGGGCGATGCTGGAATGGCTGGCCGGCCTCGGCTGGTCGGTCGCCCATGGCCCCGACATCTCGCCGCCTGACGCCAAAACTCCCGGCACCGACCGCGACAGCTACCGCGAGGTGGCGCTCAAGCACCGGCTGCGTGAGGCCATCGCCCGGCTGAACCCGCACATCCCGCCCGGCGCCCGCGACGACGCGCTGCGCCGGGTGCTGAGCCCCGACGTGCCGGGGCTGGTGAGCGCCAACCGGCAGGTGCACCGCTGGCTGGTCGACGGCGTGCCGGTGGAGTATCAGAAGAACGGCGAGACGCGCGGCGACCGCGTGCGGCTGATGGACTTTACCGACGTGGCAGCCAACGACTGGCTGGCGGTGAACCAGTTCTCGGTGCAGGGCGCGAAGCTCACGCGCCGAGCGGACGTGGTGCTGTTCGTCAACGGGCTGCCGCTGGTGGTCGTCGAACTGAAAAACCCCGGCGACGAGGACGCCGACATCTGGGCCGCCTGGAACCAGCTGCAGGCCTACCAGCAGGACATCCCGGACCTGTTCCACGCAAACGCCCTGCAGGTGATTTCCGACGGCATCCAGGCGCGGCTGGGTTCGCTGACCAGCGACCGCGAGCGCTTCATGGCCTGGCGCACCATCGACGGCGTGAGCACCGACCCGCTGGGCCCGATGCGTGAACTGGAGACGCTGGTGCTGGGCCTGTTCCAGCGCGAGCTGCTGCTGGACTACCTGCGCCACTTCATCCTGTTCGAGGACGAGGGCCAGCTCATCAAGAAGGTGGCGGGCTACCACCAGTTCCACGCCGTGCGCGCCGTGGTGCAGAGCGTCCTGACAGCCTCGGCCCCTGGCGGCAACCGCAAGGGCGGCGTGGTGTGGCACACCCAGGGGGCGGGCAAGAGCATCGAAATGACCTGCCTCGCCGGCGCCCTGATGGCCCATCCCGGCATGGGCAACCCGACCCTGGTGGTGGTGACCGACCGCAACGACCTCGACAACCAGCTCTTCGGCGTCTTCGCCGGGGCGAGCGAAATGCTGCGCGAAACCCCGGTGCAGGCGGACACCCGGCCCGAACTGCGCCGCCTGCTGGGCAACCGGCCGTCGGGCGGCATCATCTTCACAACCATCCAGAAATTCACGCCGGGCGAGGACGAGGACATGTTCCCGGTGCTCTCGGACCGGCGCAACATCGTGGTCATCTGCGACGAGGCGCACCGCAGCCAGTATGGATTCGAGGCGCGGCTGACCGGAGGGNAAGGCAGGCGCGCCGCCAACGACGCCACCGCGCTGCTGGCCGCCGAGCCCGGCCCGACCTCGAAGCCGCTGACGACCGGCGGCGGCGCCGTTCGCTACTCGGATGACCGCACGGCCAGCGCCGTGCGGTATGGCTACGCCCAGCATCTGCGCGACGCGCTGCCCGGCGCCACCTTTGTCGCTTTCACCGGCACGCCGGTCTCGCTGGACGACCGCGACACCCGCGCCGTGTTCGGCGACTACGTCCATATCTATGACATCGAGCAGGCGGTGAAGGATGGCGCCACGGTGCCCATCTACTACGAGAGCCGGCTGGCCAAGCTCGAGCTGAAGGACGCCGACGTGACCCTGCTCGACAGCGAGGTCGACGCGCTGACCGAGGACGAGGAGGGCGACGCCGCCAAGGTGGCCAGGCTGCGCCGCTGGGCCGCCCTGGAACAGCTGGTCGGCGCGCCGCCGCGCATCCAGAAGGTGGCGGCGGACATCGTGTCCCACTTCGAGAGCCGGCTGGCTGCCATGGACGGCAAGGCCATGGTGGTGGCGATGAGCCGCGACATCTGCGTACACCTCTACAACGCCATCGTGGCGCTGCGCCCCGACTGGCACAGCGACGACCCGGCCCAGGGGGCCATCAAGGTGGTAATGAC
Source organism: Burkholderiaceae bacterium (assembly GCA_013693755.1). Classification (GTDB taxonomy): domain Bacteria; phylum Pseudomonadota; class Gammaproteobacteria; order Burkholderiales; family Burkholderiaceae_C; genus Tibeticola. The sequence goes on along the minus strand of CP059256.1, from coordinate 231,305 downwards.
CGGTTCGGCCTCGGACAAGGCGCTGCTCAAGCCGCACATCTACCCGAAGGACGTCCGCAAGCGCCTGGAAACGCGCTTCAAGAACCCGGCCGACCCGTTCAAGCTCGTCATCGTGCGCGACATGTGGCTGACGGGCTTCGACGCACCGTGCCTGCACACGATGTACGTGGACAAGCCGATGCGCGGCCACAACCTGATGCAGGCCATTGCCCGCGTGAACCGCGTGTTCAAGGACAAACCCGGCGGGCTGGTCGTGGACTACATCGGCATCGCCAACGAGTTGAAGGCCGCGCTGGCGGACTACACCCGGGCCAAGGGCCGCGGCAGGCCGACCATTGACGCCCGCGAGGCGCTGGCCGTGCTGCAGGAGCAGATGGACATGCTCCACGACATGCTGCACGGCGTGGATTACGGCGACTTCCGTACCCAGGCCTGGCAACGCCTGCCGGCCGTGGCCAACCACGTCCTGGGCCTGGACGACGGCAAGACGCGCTTCGCAGACGCGGTGCTGGCCGCCAGCAAGGCCTTCGCGCTGTGCTGCACGCTGGACGAGGCTTTGGCCCACCGGGACGAGCTCGCGTTCCTGCAGGCGGTGAAGGCCGCGCTGACCAAGCACGGCGGCACCGACAGGAAGCTGACCGATGAACAGAAGGAACACGCGCTGCGGCAAATCATGAGCCGGGCCATCGTGAGCGACGAGGTCATCGACATCTTCTCCGCGGCCGGCTTGAAACGCCCGGACATCGGCGTGCTGTCGGACGATTTCCTCGAAGACGTGCGCCACATGAAGGAGCGCAACCTGGCGGTGGAACTGCTGGAGCGGCTGCTCAAAGGCGAAATCAAGTCGCGCTTCAAGACCAACGTCGTGCAGGAGGCCAAGTTCTCCGAGCTCCTGCAGCAAAGCCTGACGCGCTACCGCAACCGGGCCATCGAGACCGCCCAGGTCATCGAGGAGCTCATCGAGATGGCCAAAAAATTCCAGGAAGCCGCCCAGCGCGGCGAGGTGCTGGGGCTCAACGCCGAGGAGGTGGCGTTCTACGATGCGCTGGCCACCAACGAGGCGGCGGTGCGCGAACTGGGCGACGAGACGCTGAAGAAAATCGCCGTGGAACTGGTGCAGCGCCTGCGCAGTTCGGTGACCGTGGATTGGGCCGTGCGCGAAACGGTGCGCGCCAGGCTGCGGGTGATGGTGAAGACGCTGCTCAGGCGCTACAAGTACCCGCCCGACCGGCAGGAGGAGGCGACCGAGACGGTGCTCAAGCAGGCTGAGTCGCTCTCAGCCGAGTGGGCGCTGGCTTGAGGCGGGTGCGAGTGCTGCGCACGCTGGCCCGCGCCGAGGGGGACTCTTGCTCTCTGTTTGATAGCATCAACTGACCAAACGGCGCTGGGGATCCCCGGTTTTTCTTCAAATCCTGCGCCGCGCGGTGCCCCCGGCGGCCTTGCGGCGCGCACGGGGGCGCTGGAGGCCGCTGGCGCGGGGCTGGGGCTTCGCGCTCGCCCGGGGCGGCGACGGGCAGGCGGACTTCGGCCTTGACTTCCTTGAGCACGATGCTCGAGCGCACATGCGTCACGCCCGGCAGCTTGAACAGGGTGGCGTGCAGAAAGCGCTCGTAGGCGGCGATGTCGCGCATCATCACGGTGAGGATGTAGTCCGCCTGGCCGGTGGTGGAGAGGCAGCGCACGATGGCGGGCTCGGCGGCGACGGCGCGCTCGAAGCCCTGCACCAGTTCCTCGCTGTGCTGCGAGAGGTTCACCTCCACCACCACCAGCAGCGGCAGGCCGACCTGGGTGCGGTCCACCAGCGCGCTGTAGCCGCGGATCACGCCGGCGTCCTCCATCGCCTTGATGCGCCGCCAGCACGGCGTGGGCGACAGGCCCACGGTGTCGGCGATCTGCTGCAGCGTCTGCCGGGCGTCGCGCTGCAACTCCTGCAGGATGCGCAGGCTCCAGGCGTCGAGGGGAATTCTTCTCGCATGGCGACTCGGTTGAGAAAATCAAGCCACCATCATGCCGCCGATGGCAAGGAAAAGAAACCTCTTGCGCGCACTCGGGGCGAGACTGGGCGGCATCGTTTCGTCCTCGCACGCCGTACGCCATGAGCCTTGCCGCCCCGCCGCTTTCCACCGCATCCTGCACCGCCACACCCCGCGCCGCGGGGCCTCTCCGGCCGCGCCGCACACGCCGCTGACCGAAGCGCCCGGATGCGGCCCTGGCGGCACGGGCGGCTCGGGCTCTGGCCTCGCCGCCCTCACGCCACCCGCCGGAGCACGCGGTGATGCGCTGCAGCGCCCCGGCTACCGCCTCGACGACGCGCTCTGGGCCGACCGCGGGGTGGTGTTCCTCAGCGGCACGCAGGCGCTGGTGCGGCTGCTGCGCATGCAGCGCGCGCGCGATGCGGCCGTGGGCCTGAACACGCGCGGCTTCGTCAGCGGCTACCGCGGCTCGCCGCTGGGCGGGCTGGACCAGGCGCTGTGGAAGGCGGNNGGGCGGCTGACGGAGGCGGGCGTGCACTTCGTGCCCGGCATCAACGAGGAGCTCGCCGCCACCCAGGTGCTGGGCACGCAGCGCGTGGAGTCCGACCCTGAGCGCACCGCCGACGGCGTGTTCGCGATGTGGTACGGCAAAGGCCCGGGCGTGGACCGCGCGGGCGACGCGCTCAAGCACGGCAATGCCTTTGGCGCCTCGCCGCACGGCGGCGTGCTGGTGGTCGCAGGCGACGACCACGGCTGCGTGTCCTCCTCCATGCCGCACCAGAGCGACCTGCTGTTCGCCGCCTTCCACATGCCGGTGCTGCAGCCGGCCAACGTGGCCGAGCTTCTGGAATTCGGCCTCTACGGCTGGGCGCTGTCGCGCTATTCGGGCGCATGGGTGGCGCTGGCGGCGCTCTCGGAGGTGGTGGAGAGCGCGGGCACCGTGGACCTGGACGCCGTGCAGCAGCGCGCCGCGACCTGGCTCGCGCCCGAAGCCGTGCGCGAGGCCACCGGCCACACGCCGCCGNCCCGAGGGCTGCACTACCGCTGGCCCGATCTGCCTTCGCTGGCCATCGAGACGCGCGTGCACGCCAAGCTGGAGGCGGTGGCCGCGTTCGCGCGCGTCAACGCCATCGACCGCATGGTCATCGAGGCGCCGCGGGCGCGGCTGGGCATCGTCACCTGCGGCAAGGCGCATCTGGATTTGATGGAGGTGCTGCGTCGGCTCGACATCGCGCCCGAGCGCCTCGCCGCAGCCGGCGTGCGGCTGTACAAGGTCGGCCTGGCCTGGCCGCTGGAGCCCACGCGGCTGCGCGCGTTCGCGCAGGGGCTCGAAGAAATCCTCGTCGTCGAGGAAAAGGCGCCAGTGGTGGAGCAGCAGTTGCGCGCGCTGCTGTACAACGCGCCGGCCGCTGCGCGCCCCGCCATCGTCGGCAAGCACGACCGCGACGGTGCCCCGCTGATCGCCGCCACCGGCGAGCTGCGGCCCTCGCGCCTGATCGACATCTTCGCCCGCTGGCTGCACCGCCACTTCCCCGACGCCGCCACCTTCGACGACCACCTGCAGCACGTGCGCGACTTCATGCCGCCGGCCGTGCTCTCCAACGCGGCCGACGCGGTCAAGCGCCTGCCGTACTTCTGCGCCGGCTGCCCGCACAACACCAGCACCGTCGTGCCCGAGGGGTCCACCGCGCGCGCAGGCATCGGCTGCCACTTCATGGCCAACTGGATGGAGCGCAGCACCGCCGGCCTCATCCAGATGGGCGGCGAGNGGGTGGACTGGGTCTCGCACGCGCGCTTCACCCGCGTGCCGCATGTGTTCCAGAACCTGGGCGATGGCACCTACACCCATTCGGGGTCGCTGGCCATCCGGCAGGCCGTGGCCGCGGGCGCCAACATCACCTACAAGATTCTTTTCAACGACGCCGTGGCCATGACCGGCGGCCAGCCGGTGGAGGGGCGCATCGGCGTGGACGCCATTGCGCGCCAGGTGCAGAGCGAGGGCGTGGTCCGCGTGGCCGTGGTGTCCGACGACATCGCCAAGTACGCCGCGCAGCGCCATCGCTTCCCCGCCGGCACCACGTTCCACGACCGCAGCGCGCTCGACGCCGTGCAGCGCGACCTGCGCGCCACGCCTGGCGTGACGGTGCTCATCTACGAGCAGACCTGCGCCGCCGAAAAGCGCCGCCGCCGCAAGAAAGGCGAGGCCGAGCCGCCGCGGCGCCTGTTCATCCACGAAGCCGTCTGCGAGGGCTGCGGCGACTGCACCGTGCAGAGCAACTGCATGGCCGTGCTGCCGCACGAGGGCGGCGCCTCGGCCCNNCTGTTCGGCCGCAAGCGCCGCATCGACCAGACCGCCTGCAACAAGGACTACCGCTGCGCCGACGGCTTCTGCCCGAGCTTCGTGAGCGTCAGCGGCGCGCGCATCCGGCGCAAGCTCGGCGCGCTCGGTGGCGAAGCCGCCGCCGCATTCGACGCCGCCGTGCAGGCGCTGCCCGCGCCCGCCGCGCACCGCTGGAGCGCGCCCTACGACCTGCTCATCACCGGCGTGGGCGGCACCGGCGTGGTGACCGTGGGTGCCCTGGTGGCCATGGCCGCGCACCTGCAAGGCCTGCGCGCGAGCACGCTGGACTTCATGGGCTTTGCGCAGAAGGGCGGCGCGGTGCTGAGCTTCGTGCGCCTGGCCGACGCGCCCGAGCGGCTGCACCAGGTGCGCATCGACACCCAGCAGGCCGACGCCGTGCTCGCCTGCGACCTGGTGGTGGCCGCCGCGCCCGAGGCGCTGCAGGCCGTGCGCCACGGCCGCACCCGCGTGCTGGCCAATGTGCACGAGACGCCGGTTGCCGAATCACTGCGCAACCCCGACGCCAGCCTGCGTGTGCCCGAACTGCTGGCCAAGCTGCGCTTTGCCGCCGGCGACGCGCAGGTGGAGGGCTTCGACGCGCAGGTCCTGGCCGAAACCTTCCTCGGCGACACCGTGGGCGCCAACGTGCTCGCGCTGGGCTATGCCTGGCAGCGCGGGCTGGTGCCGGTGGCCGAGTCCGCGCTGCAGCGCGCCATCGAGCTCAACGGCGTGGCGGTGGAGGCCAACCGCAAAGCCTTCGCGCTGGGGCGGCTGGCCGCCGGCGACCCGCGCACGCTCGAGCGGCTGCTCGCCGCGGCATCCACGCCCGCTGCGGGCGGTGCACAGGCCGCGCTCGACGCCGCCGCGCAAGGCGATCTCGACCCCTTCCTCGACCGCGCGGCCGCGCACCTGCAGGCCTACCAGAACGCCGCCTGGGCGCGCCGCTACCGCGAGCGTGTGGCGGCCGTGCGCGCGCGCGAGNGCCGCCTGGGGGCGGTGGGCGCGGACGCGCGCCTCACCCGCGCGGTGGCGCGCAGCCTGCTCAAGCTCATGAGCGTGAAGGACGAGTACGAAGTCGCGCGCCTCTACAGCGACGGCAGCCTGGAGCGCGCGCTGACCGCCCAGTTCGAAGGCGACTACACGCTCGCCTTCCACTTCGCGCCGCCGCTGCTCGCACGCAGCCGCGCCGGCCAGCCGCCGCGCAAGTGGCGCTTTGGCGCCTGGGTGCGGCCGCTGCTGCGCGTGCTGGCCCACGGCAAGCACCTGCGCGGCACGCCGCTCGACCTGTTCGGCGCCACCGCGGAGCGGCGCATGGAACGCGCGCTGCTGGCCGCCTACGAGCGCCGCATCGACGAACTGCTCGCTGCGCTGGATGCCGACGGTGCTNCAAGCCCGCAGCGCCTCGCGCTGGCGGTGCAGATCGCGGCGCTGCCGCTGTCCATGCGTGGCTTCGGCCATGTGAAGGCGGCGCAGGTGCAGCAGGCGCAGGCGCGCGAGGCCGAGCTGCTGCACCGCTTCGACCCCACCCGCCACCCCGCGCCACGCCGTACGCCCACGGACGCACCGCAGGCGGGCCAGCTGCGCGGCATCCCCATCGCCGCGGCGGGCTGATGGACGGACGGTGCACGCGCCACGCCGCCGGGTGCGCCCCTCCGTGCCCGCTGGGGTGACTTCAAAAAGTGAGCGTAACCTGACCGGTTGGCGCTGGGGTTCCGGCATTTTCATCACGAAACCCGTCGCCAGAGCGCTGCCGGGGCAGCGCACGGCCCCTGTGCGGCCTCCCGCAGCCTGCCCCGGCCTCTGACGGCCCCGCCGCGGCCGCGCTGCCCATGCCGGCGCCGCGGTGCTCGCCTGCTCAGCGGGCCAGTGGCGCCCGGTGTCGCCCAGCCGCGTGCCCTTGACCACGGTGCCGTAGAGGCTGAACGGCGTGTTGTGGAACCTGGCGCGCGTGGCCGCCACGCTGCCAAGCCAGCGCGGGTCCTGCGGGCGTTCGTGCGCGTTCATGAAGTAGGCCACGTCCCANGCCTCCTGCGGGCTCAGGCTGTAGCTCATGCCGTAGGGCATGTTGGCGCGGATGAAGGCCGCCGCGTTCTTGTAGCTGGCCATGCCCGCGCCCCAGTTGAACGACTGCGGGCCCCACAGCGGCGGGAACACGGTGGCGCCGTGGGCCAGCTGGCCCTGCCCGCCGGCGCCGTGGCACAGCGCGCACTTGGCCGCATAGACGGCCTGGCCGCGCGCATAGTCGGGTGCGCGCGCGGGCTTGGGCAGTTCGGGGTAGCCGCGCCCGGCCACCCTTTCGTCCACCGGCAGGCCTTTGGAGAGCCAGAAGGCATAGGCCTCCAGCGCCACCAGCGTCTCGCTGCCCAGAGGCGGCGCGCTGCCGTTCTGGCTGAAGGTGAAGCAGCCCTGCAGCCGCTCGGCAAAGGTGTTGACCTTGTGGTTCTTGGCCCGGTAGGCCGGGTAGCTCACATAGGCCGCCCACAGCGGCGCGGAGCCGGCCATGCGCCCCGCGTCGAGGTGGCAGTTGGCGCAGCTGAGCGTGTTGCCGACGAAGGCTTTGGCATAGGTGGGCGTCTCCAGCACGATGTTGCGCCCAAGCCGCACCATCTTGCCGAAGTCGTCGTCGGGAATGGCCGACTCCGGCGGCGGCGTGAAGCGCGCGCCGGTGCCCGCAGCCGCGTTGAGCCTGGCCCGGGTGCCCGAAGCCGCCGGCGCTGCGGCACCGGGCGCCGCCCCGACAGGCAGTGCATCCACCGCGGTGGCGGAGGCGGCCGCGCCCGGCGCGAGCGGCTGCGTGGCCAGCCATTGCGCCACGGCTTGGGTCTGGGCTTCGCTCAGGCGCAGGGCCACGGTGCGCATCAGGCCCAGCGGGTCGCCGCGGCGGCTGCCGTCCTTCCAGGCCTTGATCTGCGCCTCGAGGTACGCGGCGGGCTGCCCGACCAGCGCCGGAAAGTCCGCGCCCACGCCGGCCGCGCCCGGCCCGTGGCAACGGGTGCAGGCGGGGATGCCGGCGTTCCAGTCGCCACGCAGCGCCAGCCGCTCGCCCTCGGCCAGCGCCTGCGCATCCGGGGCGGGCGCNTGGGGCCTCGGGCGGGTGCCCGCGGGCAGGCTGGCGTAGTAGGTGGCCACGGCGGTGATCTGCGCCGCCGTCAGCGGCTTGGCCATGGCGGACATGATGGGGTTGTTGCGCGTGCCCTTGCTGTAGTGGCGCAGTTGCGCCGCCAGGTATGGCGCGGGCAGCGCCGCCAGCCGCGGGTAGCCCGCCGCGGCATTGCCCAGGCCGTCGGCGCCGTGGCAGCCCACGCAGGTGGCCGCCTCGGGCGGCGGCGCGGCGTGCAGGGCTGGCGCCGCTCCGAGCAGGCCGCCGAGCAGAGCTGCAGCCATCACGCGGCGCGCGGTGTGGAATCGATGCATGAGGACACCTCCGGTCGAGCGGTACGCCGTCGTTGCCCGGCAGCGGACATCGGCCCTGCCGCGGCGCCGGCCCTGGCGCGCACCGTGGACCCACTGTAGCGCAGACGGGTGTCCGGGGTGTGTCGCGCGGCCGGTGGGCCACCTGGGGACGTCCCGCGCCTGCAGGCGCCCCAGGGCCGGGCTGCGCCGTCCCCGGGGGCGAGAGCCTTCTGGCGCGGCCCGGCGTGCTTCCCTTCCCAAGAGACCGCAGGGGAGGCGGGCAGGGCAGGGCGGCTTCAAGCGGGCCGGGCGCCCATGAAAAGGGGCCCGAAGGCCCCTGGTTCGTGTCACGCTGTGGCCTGGCGGGTTCAGCCTAAATCCGGCGGTTGGGCATGGTCGAGCGGGCTGCCATCGGGTCGGCAGGCAAGGCGCAAACCGCAGCAATGGCCTGTGCCATTGCGAGGATTTGCAACGCCGCCCGCACGCCCGAGGGCGGCTCGATCGGCCATGCAGTGCACTCACCAAAAGGTGAACGTCAGGCCGTACAGAAAAACTTCTCAAAACAAGGACCCGTAGGAAAAGACGAACGGCCAACTGCCGGATTTAGGGTCAGAGCGAATCGATGAAGCTGCGCAGCTTGTCCGAGCGGCTGGGGTGCTTGAGCTTGCGCAGCGCCTTGGCTTCGATCTGGCGGATCCGCTCGCGCGTGACGTCGAACTGCTTGCCCACTTCTTCGAGCGTGTGGTCGGTGCTCATCTCGATGCCGAAGCGCATGCGCAGCACCTTGGCCTCGCGCGGGGTGAGGCTGTCGAGGATGTCCTTCACCACCTCGCGCAGGCCGGCCTGCATGGCGGCCTCGATGGGGGCGGTGTTGGAGGTGTCCTCGATGAAGTCGCCGAGGTGGCTGTCGTCGTCGTCGCCGATGGGCGTCTCCATGGAGATCGGCTCCTTGGCGATCTTCATGATCTTGCGGATCTTGTCCTCGGGGATGTCCATCTTCTCCGCGAGCACGCTGGCGTCGGGCTCGAAGCCGAACTCCTGCAGGTGCTGGCGGCTGATGCGGTTCATCTTGTTGATGGTCTCGATCATGTGCACCGGAATGCGGATGGTGCGCGCCAGNTCCGCGATGGAGCGGGTGATGGCCTGGCGGATCCACCAGGTGGCATAGGTCGAAAACTTGTAGCCGCGGCGGTATTCGAACTTGTCCACCGCCTTCATCAGGCCGATGTTGCCTTCCTGGATGAGGTCGAGGAACTGCAGGCCGCGGTTGGTGTACTTCTTGGCAATCGAGATGACCAGGCGCAGGTTGGCCTCGATCATTTCCTTCTTGGCGCCGCGCGAGGTGGCTTCGCCCTCGTTCATGCGCTTGTTGATGTCCTTGAGCTCGTCGAGCGGCACCACCACGCGCGATTGGATGTCGATGAGCTTTTGCTGGATGTCCTGCACCGGCGGGATGTTGCGGCCCATCACCGCGCTCCAGGGCTTGCCGGCGGCGGCCTGCTTCTCGATCCAGCTCAGGTCGAGCAGGTGCGAGGGCACGCGCTCGCCCTTGGCGTTGCGGCCGCTGAACTCGGCGATGAACTGTTCCTGCGGGTAGCCGCACTTGTCCACGATGATGCGGCGCAACTCGCGCTCCTTCTTGCGGATGTCGTCCACCTGCTCGCGCACCATGTCGCAGAGCTTTTCGATGGTCTTGGCGGTGAAGCGGATGGTCATGAGCTCATCCGACAGCGCCTTCTGCGCCTTCTGGTAGGCGGGCGTGCCCCAGCCCTCGCGGTCGTAGACCTTGTGCAGCTTCTCGAACAACACGGCGATGCGGTCGAAGCGCTCGAGCGCCTGGTTCTTGAGCTCCTCGAGCTTCTTGGTCAGCGCCTTGGAGCCGCCCTTGCCGTCGTCGTCGTCGGCCTCGTCGAACTCGTCGAAGTCTTCCTCGGCCACGTAGTCGTCGGCCTCGTCGGCGTTGGAGAAGCCGTCGACGACCGAGGAGATCACCACCTTGCCTTCGCGGATCTCCTCGGCCATGCGCAGGATCTCGGCGATGGTGGCGGGCGAGGCGCTGATGGCCTCCATCATCGCCATCAAGCCGCCCTCGATGCGCTTGGCGATCTCGATCTCGCCCTCGCGGGTGAGCAGTTCCACCGTGCCCATCTCGCGCATGTACATGCGCACCGGGTCGGTGGTGCGGCCAATNTCGCTGTCCACCGTAGACAGCGCGGCTTCGGCTTCCTCCTCGGCCTCCTCCTCGGTGGCGGCTGAGGGCGCGGTGTTGCTCAGCAGCAGGGTTTCGGCGTCGGGCGTCTGCTCGTACACCGCCACGCCCATGTCGTTGAGCATGTTGACCACGACTTCCAGCGTCTCGGCATCGACGAGCTTGTCGGGCAGGTGGTCGGAAATCTCGCCGTGGGTCAGGTAGCCGCGCGTCTTGCCGAGCTTGATGAGCTTCTTGAGCCGCTCGCGCCGCTTGGCCAGGTCTTCCTCGGACAGCACGGTCTCGTCGAGGCCGAATTCCTTCATCAAGGCGCGTTCCTTCGCCTTGCTGATCTTCATGCGCAGCGGCTTGGCCTTCTCGGCGGTCTCGGCCGCCGCGACTTCAGGCTCGGCCTCGAGTTCTTCCTCGATGTCGGAGAGATCGAGGTCATCCACCTCGGCCTCGGCGGCGGCCTTGGGCTTGCGCCCGCGCTTGGCCCCGCCCTTGGCGGCGGCCGGCGCGGTGGTCTTGGCCGGGCGGCCGGGCTTCTTGCGCGCCGGGGCTTCAGCGGCGGTGGCGTCGAGCGCTTCGAGTTCGGCGGGCGCGGCCTTGGCGGCCTTGCTGGTCTTGGTGGTGGCGGTCGTGGAAGCAGTCGTTTTCTTCGTAGCGGGCACGGCTGGGGCTTTCTCTTTGTTCTTCACGGGGACAGGGGCGGTCACGCGCTTTGCGGCCGCGGGGGCGGGCGCAGCGGCCGCGGGTCGGTGCAGTTGCCGCGGGCGTGCGGGTGCTGGCGCGGGCGGGCGTGCCGGCCTTGGCGGCAGACTTGGCCACCGCTGACTGGGTCGCCGCAGCCTTGGCTTTCACAGCCTTGGCCGCGGGTTGGGCCGCGGTGGCGCGCTCGCGCGCGGAGGCAGACGACGTCTTCGACTTGGCAGCGGGCATGGACACACCTCTCTGGACAACGGGTGGGCAGAATCGCTCGCGTGCCGCAGGCCAGTCGCCCGGGCGCGCTCAACCTGGGCAAACGGCCCGAGGCAAGGGCAAGATGGGTGGGCGAACATTTGGTGTGCAGTCCTTGCGGTGGAGGTGGCCGGTTGTGCGCGTCGCGCTGGCGCATCGGTCGGCCGGGCCCGGAGGTGCTGCTGTCGCTCTTGCCTGACGTAACCAGAAATTATAGCGCCCGGAGAAATTTCAAGGGTTCAGGGCGCAACCTCAGGCTCCAACCCGGCGCCGTGCGCGGGCCAGGGGCGTTGCGCCCGACCCGTCAGCGCGTGCGAACGCGCCGCCTCGACGGTTTCATCCGCCGCCCCTCAGCGTCCCACCCGGTGCAGGCCGAGCTGGATGTGCCGCCGCCGCTCGTGCAGCGCGCGCAGGCGCTCCAGCGCGGCGGGGTCGGCCTCGGCCTGGGCGACGGCTTCGTTCTCCAGCGCGCTCAGGTGGTCGAGCAGCATCAGGTCGAGCAGACCGCGCAGCTCGGCGCGGGTTTCGGCGGCATCGGCCTCGCCCTCGGGTGCAGCGAGCTCGGTGCGCGACTGCATCAACCGCTGCGCCAGCGCCGCCCACGGCGCCTCGGGCAAGTCCTCGCGCAGCGCGCCCCAGGGCAGCGGGCCGTGCTCGTGAAACTGGCGGTCGAGCCAGACGAACAACGGACCGTGCGGCTCGGGCAGGGCGCACAGCAGCGTGTGCTCTTCCTGCGACAGGGCATCCCAGTGCGCCATCTGCGCCAGCAGCAGGCGCGCCGCATGGTCGGCCCGGTTGGCCGGTGCGGCCCGGCGGCCGCCCGGNTGCGGCCGAGTGAGCCCTGTTTTCGCCGGCACCCCAGCGTCAACCGGTGCATGTTTGCTCTCATTGTTGAAGCGACCGGCCGGCCGCTCGGCTGGAGCGGGGGCTTGCGCCTGCCACAGCGCAGCGAGTTCGGCGGCGCCCAGGCGCACCCGTTCGGCCAGTTCACCGAGCAACTGGCGCTTGAGCACGCCCTCGGGCAGTGCGCTCCACAGCGGCCGGGCCTGGCTGGCCATGCGGGCGCGGCCCTCGCTGGTGTCGAGTTCGCAGCCCTCGGCCGCTGCGGCGAGCAGGAAGCGCGACAAGGCCACCGCCTGCGCCACCTGCTCGGCAAAGGCGTCGCTGCCGTGGGCGCGGATGAAGCTGTCCGGGTCGTGCTCGGGCGGCAGGAACAGGAACTTCACGCTGCGCACATCGTTGAGCCACGGCAGCGCGGCGTGCAGGGCCTTGTGCGCCGCGCGCCGGCCTGCGGCGTCGCCGTCGAAGCTGAACACCACCGTGTCGCTGAAGCGGAACAACTTCTGCACATGTTCGGGCGTGCAGGCGGTGCCCAGCGTGGCCACGGCATGCGCGAAACCGAGTTGCGCCAGCGCCACCACGTCCATGTAGCCCTCGGTCACCAGCACATAGCCCGCCTCGCGGATGGCTTGGCGGGCCTCGTACAGCCCGTAGAGCTCGCGCCCCTTGTGAAACAACGGCGTCTCGGGCGAGTTCAGGTATTTGGGCTTNTCGTCGCCCAGCACCCGGCCGCCGAAGCCGATGCATTCGCCCTTGACGTTGCGAATCGGGAACATGATGCGGTCGCGGAAGCGGTCGTAGCGGCGCGTTTCCTCGCCGTCCTCCGCCGCCGTGACCACCAGGCCGCTCTCGTCGAGTTGCGGGTCGTCATAGGCGGGGAACACGCTGNNGAGGAAATGCCAGCCCGGTGGCGCATAGCCCAGGCCGAAGCGGCGGGCGATTTCGCCCGAGAGGCCGCGGCCTTTGAGGTAATTCACCGCACGCGGCGCGTCATGNAGCTCCTTGCGGTAGGCCGCGGCGGCCTTCTCCATGACTTCGAGCAGGCTGAGCTGGCGCGAGCGCGCGGCCTGGGCGAGCGCGCGCTCCTGCGGCGACTGCGTGTCCTCGGGCACCTGCAGCCCGACTTTGCCGGCGAGTTCCTTGACCGCCTCGACGAAGCCCATGCCCGCGTGCTCCATCAGGAAGCGAATGGCGTTGCCGCTCGCGCCGCAGCCGAAGCAGTGGTAGAACTGCTTGGCCGGGCTGACACTGAAGCTGGGCGACTTCTCGCTGTGGAACGGGCACAGGCCCATGAAGTTGGTGCCGGCCTTCTTCAGGGGCACGTAGCGCCCCACGACCTCGACCACGTCCACGCGGGTGAGCAACTCGTCGATGAAGGATTGCGGAATGGTCACGGGGGATTGTCCCTCAGCGCGCGAGGCCGGCTGGGCGGCCGGCCGGTGCGGCGGGGCACCGCGGGCCCACAAAGCAAAAAGCCACCCGAAGGTGGCTTTCGCTGCGAGCGCTGCGCCGTGGGCGCGTGCTTGCGGTGGTGGCGGAGTGGACGGGGCTCGAACCCGCGACCCCGGCGTGACAGGCCGGTATTCTGACCAACTGAACTACCACTCCTGGTAGCCGGCGTTCGCTCTTGCGAGCGGAGTGCCGACGACTCCTGCCTGCTGTGTCGGCATCGCGGTGCGATGCGGACCCATCTGGCGACCCTACGGGGATTCGAACCCCGGTACTCACCGTGAAAGGGTGATGTCCTAGGCCTCTAGACGATAGGGTCAAAACCTTTGGACTGTGCCATCTGACGCTGTGGTGGTGGAGGTAAGCGGGATCGAACCGCTGACCTCTTGCATGCCATGCAAGCGCTCTCCCAGCTGAGCTATACCCCCGGCACCGCTAGAAACGCTGCTGTGTGTCACAACCGCATTTCGTTCGCGTCAAGCCTCGCATTGTATATCGAAATTCAGGCGTTTTCAATCGCGCCACAACTTTTCGCGATCGAACAACGCCAGCACCGCGTCGAGCGAGGGNGTCTGGGGCGTGCCCATCACCAGCACCCGCACCGGCATGGCCAATTGTGGCATTTTCAGGCCGTGCGCGCCGAGCACTGCCTTGAGCGCCGCGGCAATGCCCTCCTTGGTCCATTCGCACTGCGCCAGCGCATCGGCCAGCGCGGCCAGCGCGGGGCGCACGGCATCGGTCAGGTACTGCGCGCGGTCGGCCTCCGAGGGGTGNACGTCCTGGTAGTACGGGCGCAGCCATTGGGCCAGGGCCACCGTGGTGTCGCAGCGGTCNCTGAACAGGGCGCACAGGGCGCTCAGCCGGTCATCGGGCTCGATGCCCATCTGGCGCAGCGGCCCGGCGACGAAGCCAGCAAGGGTGGCGTCATCCGTCATCTTCATGTGCTGGGCGTTGACCCAGCGCAGCTTGGCTTCGTCGAAGCGGCCGGCGCTGGTGCCCAGGTGGTCGAGGTCGAACCACTGCAGGAACTGTTCGCGGGTGAAGATCTCGTCGTCGCCGTGACTCCAGCCCAGGCGGGCGAGGTAGTTGATCATCGCGTCGGGCAGGAAGCCCTCGTCGCGGTACTGCGTGACCGGTTTGGCGCCGTGGCGCTTGCTCATCTTCTCGCCCTGCTCGTTGAGCACCGTGGGCAGGTGGGCATAGACCGGCGGCTCCACGCCGAGGGCGCGGAAGATGTTGATCTGCCGCGGGGTGTTGTTGACATGGTCGTCGCCGCGGATGACGTGGGTGATGCGCATGTCCATGTCGTCCACCACCACGCAGAAGTTGTAGGTGGGCGTGCCGTCGGGGCGGGCGATGACGAGGTCGTCGAGCTCTTCGTTGCGGATCTCCACACGGCCCTTGACCTTGTCGTCCCAGGTCACCACGCCGTCCTTGGGGTTGCGAAAGCGCAGCACCGGCCTCACGCCCTCGGGAATGGGCGGCAGCACCTTGCCGGGCTCGGGGCGCCAGGTGCCGTCGTAACGGGGCTTTTCCTTGGCGGCCATCTGGCGTTCGCGCAGCGCGTCGAGTTCTTCCACGCTCATGTAGCAGGGGTAGACCAGGCCCTTGGCCTGCATCTCGGCCAGCACCTGCTTGTAGCGCTCCATGCGTTGCATCTGGTAGTACGGCCCCTCGTCGGGCGTGAGGCCGAGCCAGTTCATGCCTTCGAGAATCACGTCCACCGCGGCCTGGCTGGAGCGTTCGAGGTCGGTGTCTTCGATGCGCAGGATGAACACGCCCTGGTTGGCGCGCGCGAACGCCCAGGGGTAGAGCGCCGAGCGGATGTTGCCGAGGTGGATGAAGCCGGTGGGCGAGGGGGCGAAGCGGGTGCGGACGGTCATGGGGAAGTGGTGGAAATCAGAACTGCGACAGGCCACGGTCGAGGTCGGCGCAGATGTCTTCGAGGTCTTCAAGGCCGACGGCCACGCGGATCAGGCCTTGGCCGATGCCGGCAGCCTGGCGCTGCGCCTCGGTCAGGCGGCCGTGGGAGGTGCTGGCCGGGTGCGCGCACAGCGTCTTGGTGTCGCCGAGGTTGGTCGAGAGCGAGAGCACCTGCAGCGCATCGAGCACGGCAAAGGCCCGCGCGCGNGCCTCGGCTGCGTCGGTGGCGCGCACCTCGAACGAGAGCACGGCGCCGCCAAGCCCGCTTTGCTGCGCCATCGCCAGCGCATGCTGCGGGTGCTCGGGCAGGCCGGGGTAGTGCACCCGGGCCACCGCCGGGTGCTGCCGCAGCCACTGCGCCAGCGCCAGCGCCTGCGCGGACTGGGCCTGCAGCCGCAGCGACAGCGTCTCCAGCCCCTTGAGAACCACCCAGGCGTTGAAGGGGGCGAGTGTCATGCCCGCGCTCTTGAGCACGGGCAGGAACTTGTCCTGCACCAGGGCCTCGCTCGCACACAGCGCGCCGGCCATGACGCGGCCCTGGCCGTCGAGGAACTTGGTGCCGGAATGCATGACGATGTCGGCGCCGTACTCCATGGGGCGCTGCAGCGCGGGNGTGGCGAAGCAGTTGTCCACCGCGAGCAGCGCGCCGGCCTCATGGGCCAGGTCGGCCAGGGCGCGGATGTCGCAGACCTCGGTCAGCGGGTTGGTGGGCGTCTCGGCAAACAGCAGCCGGGTGTTCGGTCGGATGGCGGCTTTCCATTCGGCCAGATCGGTCTGCGCGACGAAGCTCGAGGTCACGCCGAACTTCGCCAGGTCGGTGCCGATGAGCTTGATGGTGGAGCCGAACATCGAGCGCGAGCACAGTACATGGTCGCCCGCCTTGAGCAGGCCCAGGCACATCATGAGGATGGCGGACATGCCCGAGGCGGTGCTGATGCACGCTGGTGCGCCCTCGAGAGCGGCCAGACGCTGCTCGAAGCTCGCCACCGTGGGGTTGCCGTAGCGGCCGTAGGTGAAGCCGTCCTCGTCGCCGGCGAAGCGCGCGGCGGCCGCCTCGGCGCTGGGCTGCACATAGCCGCTGGTGAGGTAAAGCGCCTCGGAGTTTTCGCCATAGGCGCTGCGCGCAACGGCCGCGCGCACCGCCAGCGTCTGGCGGTGCAAGCCGGGCGGTGGGGACTTGTCGGTCATCGTCAGGCCGTGGTGGCGTTGGGCAGGTTGAGGCGGGAACTGTCCTCGGCATCGTCTGCGGCGGCCTTGAGGCGCTGGCGGCTCATGCGCTCGAGGTCNTCGGCGGTGATGTCGCCGGTGCAGTACACGCCGTCGAAGCAGGAGGCGTCAAAGCCGTCGAGCCGGGGNTTGAGCGAGCCCACGGCCTGCTTCATCGCGGCCACGTCCTGGTAGATCAGCGCATCGCAGCCGATGATGTCGCGCACCTCCTCGGTGCTGCGGCCATGCGCCACGAGCTCTTCGAGCGTGGGCATGTCGATGCCGTAGACGTTGGGGTAGCGCACCGGCGGCGCGGCGCTGGCCATGTAGACCTTGCGCGCGCCGGCGTCGCGCGCCATCTGCACGATTTCCCTGGACGTGGTGCCGCGCACGATGGAGTCGTCCACCAGCAGCACGTTGCGGCCCTTGAACTCGCTGCCGATGACGTTGAGCTTCTGCCGCACGCTCTTCTTGCGCACCGCCTGACCCGGCATGATGAAGGTGCGGCCGACGTAGCGGTTCTTCACGAAGCCTTCACGGTACGGCAGGCCCAGCAGCTGCGCGAGCTGCATGGCGCTGGGCCGGCTGGATTCGGGAATGGGGATGACCACATCGATCTCGTTCGGCGGCACCGTGGAGATGACGCGCTTGGCCAGCGTCTCGCCCAGATTGAGCCGGGCCTGGTAGACCGAGATGCCGTCGAGCACCGAATCGGGCCGCGCCAGGTAGACGAACTCGAAGATGCAGGGCGACAGCCGCGGCGCCTCGGCGCATGCGCGGGTGTGGCGCTGCCCGTCGAGGCTGACGAACACGGCCTCGCCGGGTGCGATGTCGCGCTCGAAGTGATAGCCCGTGCCCTCCAGCGCCACCGATTCGCTGGCGAACATCACCGCGCCGTCCTCGCCGCGGCCCATGCACAGCGGCCGGATGCCGTAGGGGTCGCGGAACGCGAGCAGGCCGTGGCCGGCGATGAGCGCGATCACCGCATACGAGCCGCGCACGCGCCGGTGCACGGCCGCCACGGCGTTGAACACATGCTCGGGCTTGAGCGGCAGGCCGTCGGTGCTGCGCGCGAGTTCGTGCGCGAAGATGTTGAGCAGCACCTCCGAATCGCTCTCGGTGTTGATGTGGCGGTGGTCGGTGCTGAAAAGCTCGGCCTTGAGCGCGGCCGCGTTGGTCAGGTTGCCGTTGTGCACCAACACCACGCCAAACGGCGCGTTGACGTAGAAGGGCTGGGCCTCCTCTTCGCTGAAGGCGTTGCCGGCGGTGGGGTAGCGCACCTGACCCAGCCCGCTCGTGCCCGGCAGCGAGCGCATGTTGCGCGTGCGGAACACGTCGCGCACCATGCCGCGCGCCTTGTGCATGAAGAACTTGTGGCCGAGCTGGGTGACGATGCCGGCCGCATCCTGCCCGCGGTGCTGCAGCAACAACAGCGCGTCGTAGATCAACTGGTTGACAGGTGTGTTGCTGACGACGCCGACGATTCCACACATGATGGGTTCACCTTGTTCGATACAGGGCGAGGGTGCGTGCACCGCCCGCCGGTCAGGGTTCAAGCGGGCAACTGCGCCCCAAATGTCTGTTCCAGCACCGGCCGCAGGCTGGCCAGCGCCGCTTCGAGCCAGCGCGCCCCGTGCGATTCGCGCCAGCTCGCGGCCTCGTGCAGCGGCGTGAGCGCGGCCAGCACCGCCAGCGCCAGCAGCAGCACAGCTGCGCGCACCAGCCCGAAACCGGCGCCCAGCACCCGGTCCACCGGGCGCAGGCCCGCTGCGCGCACCAGGCGGCGCAGCAGCGCGGCAACGAGCCCGGAGGCGAAAACGCCGACGATGAAGATGGCCACGAACGCCACCGCGTGGCGCAGGGCCGCACTGGCATGGCCCAGCGGCAGGCGCACGGCCAGATCCGAGGCCCACCACTGCGCGAGGAAAACGCGGCCACCCACCCGGCGCAGGTCAGCATCTCATACACCAGACCGCGCCAGGCGCCCAGCAGCAACGAGACGACCAGCACGGCCAGCAGCACCCAGTCGAGCAGCGGCAAGTCCACGGTCTTACAGGGTCAGCAAGGCGGCCGGCAGGCCNAGCGCGCGCACGCGCGCGGCGGCCTTCTCGGCCTCGGCGCGGTCGGTGAAGGGGCCCACGCGCACGCGGATGCGCTTGCCATCGGCCGTCTCGGCCACCTGGGTGTAGGTGGTCATGCCGGCATGCTCGACCTTGAGGCGGGTTTCGCGCGCCTTGGTGGCGTCGGCGAAGGCGCCCACCTGCACGATGTAACGCGCCGAGCCCGCCGCAGCGGGCGGCGTGGCGGCGGCGGTGGGGTTCGCCTTGGGCACGTCTTTGCCCTCGAGCAGCGCGCGGGCACGGGCACCGTCATCGCGCGCGCTCGGCGCGGCCTCGGGCGCAGGCGCGGGCGCGGGCTTGCGCACCGCCGCCGATGCGGCGGTCGTGGGCGGTTTGGCGACCGACGCAGTCGCCACNCGGCTTTGCTATCGAATGTGAAGCAGATGATGACCCGTTGGTGCTGGGGTTCGCCGGTTTTCCGGCTTTTTCTGCGCCACGAGCTCCTCGCGGTCGTCTAGGCTGGCCTGGGCGCTCACCGATGCGGGTTTNGGTGGGCTGCGGAGCGGTTGCCGGCGGGGTCGATGGGGGCGCTCGGGGCGGTCGGCTGGGTGCGGGCTGCGCTGGCGCCGGCGGCCGCCGAGGCCAGTGCGGAGGCCGGTTGCGCGGCCGGCGTGNGCGGAGGGCAGCGGCGCAACCTTGTTGCGGTCGGGGATGACGATGGGCACATCCACCGACACCGGCCGCGGCTGCGTGTCGAACACCAGCGGAAAGCCGATCACCGCCGCCAGCACCAGGGCCACCGCGCCGATGAGCCGATGGCGCGCGCGCCGCCGCAGGGCCTCCACGCTGTCCGCCGGCGGCGTGGCTTCGCCCGGCGGGGTCGAGCGTGAAGGGAAACTTGAGGAAGGCCATGCGCGCGACTCAGACGTTGTGGATGAATCGGCCGCAGCGCCCGGTGGGGTGAGCTGACAAGGAGATCGTCGGGATCACGGCGTTTCAGACGTGCTTGGCGCTCAGGCGGGGCAGACCCTCGTGCAGCACACCGCCGACGGTGAAGAAGGATCCGAAGACCACGATTCTATCAGCGGGGTCGGCCGCGGCGAGGGCGGCCTGCAGCGCGGCCGAGGGCGTGGCGTGGGTGCTCACCGTCTGCGGCGCAACCGGGAACTGGGCCTGCCAGCGGGCCTGCAGCTCGGCCGCGCTGGCCGCGCGTGCGGTGGGCAGGTCGCAGAAATACCAGCGGTCCACCAGCGGCGCGATGCGCGCGAACATGGCGCTCACGTCCTTGTCGGCCATTGCGCCGAACACCGCATGGGTGGTGGGGAAGAAGCCCATGGCGTCGAGGTTCTCGGCCAGCGCGGCCACGGCATGCGGGTTGTGCGCCACGTCGAGTACCAGGGCCGGCGTGCCCGGCACCAGCTGGAAGCGCCCGGGAAGCGCCACCATCGCCAGGCCGTTGCGGATCGCCTGCGCCGGCACCGGCAGGCGCGCACGCAGCGCCTCGAAGGCCGCCAGCACGCCCGCGGCGTTGACGAGCTGGTTGGCGCCGCGCAGCGCGGGGTAGGGCAGACCGGCGTACTGGCGGCTGCGGCCGCGCCATTGCCACTGCTGGCGGTCGCCGCCGTAGTGCAGGTCGCGGCCGACGAGCCAGAGGTCGGCGCCGATCTCGCGGGCGTGGTCGATCACGCTCTGCGGGGGCAGCGGGTCGCTGACGATGGCCGCCCGCCCGGTGCGCAGAATGCCGGCCTTCTCGCGGCCGATGTGCTCGCGGTCGGGGCCCAGCAGTTCGGTGTGGTCGAGGTCGATGCTGGTGATGATGGCGCAGTCGGCATCGACCACGTTCACGGCGTCGAGCCGGCCGCCCAGGCCCACCTCCAGAATCACCACGTCCAGCGCGGCATGGGCCAGCAGGTCGAGGATGGCCAGCGTGGTGAACTCGAAGTAGGTGAGGGCGACGTCGCCGCGCACGGCCTCCACCCGCTCGAAGTGCGGCAGCAGGGCCTCGGCCGTCACGGCTTCGCCGCGCACGCGGCAGCGTTCCTCGAAGTGCACCAGATGCGGCGAGGTGTAGACGCCGGTGCGGTAGCCCGCCTGCAGCGCAATCGCTTCGAGCAACGCGCAGGTGGAGCCCTTGCCATTGGTGCCCGCCACGGTGATCACCGGCGCGTCGAAACGCAGGGCCAGGCGGCGCGCCACCTCGGCGACGCGCTCCAGACCCAGCGCAATGGTGTGGGGNTGCAGCCGCTCGCAGTGCGCGAGCCATTCGGGAAGGGTGCGGGGCGGTGTGGACGTCATGACGCGCCGATTGTCGCGCAGGCGGCACGGCCGCCGCGCGCCCGGCGGCGCCGGGCCCAACGCTTCGCGCGGCGGCGCTCGACCGGGCTCAGGCGCAATCGTTGGGCTTGAACCGGGGTCAATCGCCCATGACGATGCCCTCGCGCCGCGGGTCGGCGCCACCGAGCCAGCCGCCGCCTTCGCGACGCTGGAGGGCCTGCAGGCCGCTGGTCATGGGCATTTCGCGCACTTCGGCGCCGCGCGTGCGCAGCGCCTGCACGGTGGCTGCGGGGAAACGCCCCTCCTCGAGCAGCGTGGGGCCGTTGAGCGAGCCGAAGTTGGGCAGGTCGATGGCCTGCTGCGGCGTCAGTCCCCATTGCAGCGTGCCGTACAGGGTCTTGGCCGTGTAATGGATGATCAGCGCGCCGCCGGGGCTGCCCGCGCTCATCACCAGGGCGCCACTGGCCTTGTCGAACACCAGCGTGGGCGACATCGACGAACGCGGGCGCTTGCCGGGCTGCACGCGGTTGGCCATCGGTGCCCCGCTGGCGTCACGCGGGGCGAAGCTGAAGTCGGTCAGCTCGTTGTTGAGCAGGAAGCCGCCGGGGCGCGATGCGTCGGTGGTGACCATCTGGCGCGAGCCGAAGGCGTCCTCGATGGTCGTGGTCATCGCCAGCGCGTGACCGTCGGCATCGACGATGCTGATGTGGCTGGTGCCGTATTCCACCTGCTCGGGCATGGGGGCGAAGCTGGTGCGCAGCGGGCCGGGTGTGCCGGGCTGCGCGGTCTTCATCGAGGGCGCGCCGGGNGACTGGCCGATCAGCGCCGCACGCTGCGCAAGGTAGTCCGGCGCGAGCAGGCTCATCCAGCTGCCTGCCGGCGGGGCGACGAAGTCGGGGTCGGCCAGGTACTGCGCGCGGTCGGCGAAAGCCAGGCGCGCGGCCTCGGTGTAGAGGTGCAGCCAGTCGGCGCCGGGCAGACCCTGGTTCAGCGGCAGCGTGGCGGCGCCGGTGTAGGTCAGCAGACCCAGGATCTGCCCCACGGCGATGGCGCCGGAACTCGGCGGCGGCATGCCGCAGAGGCGGTAGGCCTTGCCGCGGGCGACCCAGTCGTGGCACAGAGGTTCGCGCTCTTTGGCCTGGTAGCCGGCCAGGTCGGCCAGCGTCATCGCGCCGGGGTTGCCCGCGTGGCCGCGCACCTTGGCGACGATGGCGGCCGCAATCGGCCCCTCATGCAGCGCGCGTGCGCCCTGCGCGGCCATGGCGCGCAGCACGGCGGCCATCTCGGGGTTCTTCAGCACATGGCCCACGGGCCAGGGCTGGCCGTCGGCCGCGTAGAAATAGGCGCGCGCCACCGGGTCGTTGCGCAGGAACTTGTCGTTGGCCAGCAGGCCGTGCAGCCGCGGGCTCACGGCGAAGCCCTGCTCGGCGAGCTCGATGGCCGGCTGCATCAGCTCGGCCCAGGGCCGCTTGCCATGCTGGCGGTGCGCGAGCTCGAGCATGCGCACCGCGCCCGGCACGCCCACCGAGCGGCCGCCCACCACCGCGTCGGGGAAGGCCATGGGCTTGCCGTCGGGCTTGAGGAACAGGTTCTCGTCGGCTGCAGCGGGCGCCGTTTCGCGGCCGTCGAAGGCCTGCACCCGGCGGCCGTCCCAGTGCACGAGGAAGGCGCCCCCGCCAAGCCCGCTGGACTGCGGCTCCACCAACGCGAGCACCATCTGCACCGCCACCGCGGCATCTACGGCGGTGCCACCGGCNCTGAGCACCCGGTAACCGGCCTCGGTGGCCAGCGGGTTGGCGGCGGCCACGGCGAACTTGCGGGTCGCCCAGCCCGACTTGGCCGTGAAGCCGGTGGCGGCCTCGGGCTGCGCCGGGGTGGCGTCCTTCGGCGCGGGCGGCAGCGCACAGCCGGCGAGGGCGGCTGCGGCCAGGCACAGCAGCAGGCGGCGGGGCGTCGGGCCTTGCGGCATTGACGAGGGGGCTGGGTTGCGGCGCTCGGCGGCGGGGGTGTTCATGGCGGGGCTCCTCCAAGTGGCTGGAGCCCCATCGTAGGCCGGTCTGCCCGGCGCAGGGTGTCGCGCGCGCTCCGGCGGGGCGGGTGGGCCGTCAGAGCTTCTCGGTCTCGCCCACCTTGGGCTGCCACTTCATGAGCCGCTTCTCGATGCGGCCCACGGCCGCGTCGAGTGCCAGCGCGAAGGCGGTGAGCACCAGGATGCCGGCCATCACCGTGTTGATGTCGAAGCTGCCTTCGGCTTGCAGGATCAGGTAACCCACGCCGGAGGCCGAGCCGAGGTATTCCCCCACCACCGCGCCGACGAAGGCCAGACCCACCGAGGTGTGCAGCGAGCTGAACACCCAGCTCGTCGCGCTGGGCAGGTACACATGGCGCAGCAGCTGGCGCTGGCTTGCACCCAGCATGCGCGCATTGGCCAGCACCACCGGGCTGACTTCCTTGACGCCCTGGTAGACGTTGAAGAACACGATGAAGAACACCAGCGTGACGCCCAGCGCGATCTTCGAGCCCATGCCCAGGCCGAACCACACCGAAAAAATGGGCGCCAGGATGATGCGCGGCATGGAGTTGGCGGCCTTGATGAAGGGNTCGAGGATGGCCGAGGCCATGGGCGCGAGCGCCAGCCACAGGCCCGCGCCCAGGCCCAGCACCGCGCCGATGCCAAACGCAGCCACCGTCTCCATCAGCGTCACCCACAGGTGTGGGTAGATGTCGGCGTCAAGAACGAACCAGNNGTCCCAGATGCGGTGGAGCACCACCAGCGGCTGGCCGAAGAAGAAGGCCGCCTGGCGGTCGTTGTCGAACATGAAGGGCGGGATCAGCCCCGGCTGCGTCATGACGTACCAGAACACGAACAACAGCACCAGCAGCATGAGCTGCCACAGCCGCAAGGTGCCCGCGCGGGGCTTGNNATGAGCTTCCACATACCAGGCGGGGAGTTGGGCCTGCGATTCTCAGGCCGCTTTTTTCAGTTGTTGGGCGTAGCCTTTGAGCACTTCTTCGCGCAGCACGTCCCAGATGGCCTGGTGCAGTTCGATGAAGCGCGGCGTCATCTTCACCTCGGCCACGTCGCGCGGGCGCGGGATGTCGATGCTGAATTCGCCGATCGGGTGGCTGCCCGGGCCGGCGGAGAGCACCACCACGCGGTCGCTCATGGCGATGGCCTCGTCGAGGTCGTGGGTGATGAACAGCACGGCCTTGCGCTTGGCGCTCCACAGCGACAGCACCTCGTTCTCCATGAGCTGGCGGGTCTGGATGTCGAGCGCGGAGAAGGGCTCGTCCATCAGGATGATGTCGGGGTCGAGCACCAGCGTCTGCGCCAGGCTGGCGCGCTTGCGCATGCCGCCGCTCATCTGGTGCGGGTAGCGGTCGCCGAAGCCGCCCAGGCCCACCCGGCGCAGCCAGTCTTCGGCCTGCGCACGGGCCTGCGCCACGGGCACGCCGCGAAACTCCAGCCCTGCGGCCACGTTGTCGCGCGCGGTGCGCCAGGGCATGAGGCTTTCGGCCTGGAACATGTAGCCGGCGCGGCGGTTCACGCCTGCCACCGGCTCACCGAAGGCGCGAATGGTGCCGGTGCTGGGCACCAGCAGCCCGGCGGCGACGTTGAGCAGCGTGCTCTTGCCGCAGCCGGTGGGGCCGACGACGCTGACGAATTCGCCCGCGCCCACGGTCAGGTCNACGTCGCGCACGGCGGTGTAGCGCTGGCCGGGGTCGTCCTTGCTGACGAAGGTGCAGGAAATGCCGCGGAACTCCAGCGCCGCGGCCTCGCTCGGCATGCTCACCGCGATCAGCCCTTGGGGTACTTGGCGTTGGCCTTCTTCACGAACTCGTTGGTGTAGACGGCCTTGAGGTCGAGCTTGGCGGCGGCCATCTGCGGGTCCACGCTGGAGAGCGCGCGGTATGCCGTCTCCGCGCCCTTCTCGGGGAACATGCCGTCGGGCGAGNNCGCGCCCTTGGCGGCGAGGAAGGCGTCCACGTACACCGCGCGGTCGCCGAGCAGGTAGCTCTCGGGCACGGCCTTGATGATGTCGCCCACGCCGGCCTGCTGGATCCACTTGTCCGCACGCACCATGGCGTTGACCAGGGCCTGCGCGGTGGCGGGGTTCTTGTCGAGGAAGGCCTGCGGCGCGTAGAGGCAACCGGCGGGCATGGGGCCGCCGAAGACCTTCTCGGCCTCGGCCGGGTTGCGCGTGTCGGACACGATCTTGAGGTCGCCCGAGCGCAGCAGCAGGGTGATGACGGGGTCGAGGTTGCTGATGGCGTCGATCTGCCCGGCGCGCATGGCCGCCACCGCGCCGTTGCCCGCGCCCACGCCGATGACCGAGAAATCGGTCGGCTTGAGGCCCGCCTTGGCCAGCACGAAGTTGGCCACGATGTTGGTGGAGCTGCCCGGCGCGGTCACGCCGATCTTCTTGCCCTTGAGGTCGGCCGGGCTCTTGTAGTTGGGCATGGTCTTGGGGTTGACGCCGAGCACGATCTGCGGCGCCAGNCCNTGCAGCACGAAGGCCCGCATGGGCTGGCCTTTGAGCTGCATGTTCAGCGTGTGCTCGAACGCGCCCGAAACCACGTCGGCGCTGCCGCCCACCACGGCCTGCAAGGCCTTGGCGCCGCCGGCGAAGTCCACCACGCTCACGTCCAGCCCCTCGGCCTTGAAGTAGCCCAGCTGCTCGGCCACCGTCAGCGGCAGGTAGTACAGCAGGTTCTTGCCGCCCACGGCGATGGTGAGCTTGGGCTTCTCCAGCGTCTGCGCGAACGAGGGCAGGGGNAGCGCCGCGGCGAGGCCGCTGGCGAGGACGAGGCGTCGTTGCATGAGGGTGTCTCCGGATGTGGTCTGATGGCCCCGGTCGCGGCCGGGGAAGGTCAAATCATACTACCCGGGGTAAAACCCTGCACCCCCAGCGCCAAACGGTCAGTGTTTGCTATGAAAAATGACCGTTCAGTCGCCGCGGGGGCTTCAGCGCGGTGCGAGGCGGATGGCGCCGTCGAGGCGGATCACCTCGCCGTTGAGCATGTCGTTCTCGATGATGTGCTTGACCAGCTTGGCGTAGTCCGCCGGCGTGCCCAGCCGGCTCGGGAAGGGCACGCTGGCGGCCAGCGCGTCCTGCACTTCCTGGGGCATGCCGAACAGCATGGGCGTGCCGAAGATGCCCGGCGCAATCGTCATGTTGCGGATGCCGTTGCGGGCCAGGTCGCGGGCGATTGGCAGCGTCATGCCGACCACGCCGCCTTTGCTTGCGCTGTAGGCGGCCTGGCCGATCTGGCCGTCGTAGGCGGCCACGCTGGCGGTGGAAATCAGCACGCCGCGCTCACCCGTGGCCTCGGGCTCGTTNTTGCACATGGCGTCGGCGGCGAGGCGGATCATGTTGAAGCTGCCCACCAGGTTGACCATGACGGTCTTGGTGAACGTGGCCAAGCTATGCGGGCCATTCTTGCCGACGGTCTTCTCGGCCGGCGCGATGCCCGCGCAGTTGACCAGACCCACCAGCTTGCCCAGCGACACCGCCTTGGCCACCACCGCCTGGCCATCGGTTTCGCTGCTGACGTCGCAGCGCACGAATGCGCCGCCGATCTCCTGCGCCACGGCCTCGCCCTTGTCGGCCTGCATGTCGGCGATCACCACCCGGCCGCCCTCGGCCGCGAGCAGCCGCGCGGTGCCCTCGCCCAAGCCCGAGGCGCCGCCGGTGACGATGAAAACCTTGCCCTGGATCTGCATGAAAGTCTCCTGTGGAAGTTGACGTTGACGTAAACGTCAATTATGCCGCTCCATGGGGTCATTCTTTGCAAATGCGAACTATTCGCATATAGTCACTTCCACCCACACAACCAATCCCAGGAGTTGCCATGCCCCGCGCCCCAACGTCCCTGTGCCGCCGGCCGGTGAAGAGGAGTTCGTGCTCCCAGCGACCGAGGCCATGCTCGCCGGCACCCTTGCCCTCATGACCGGCTTCGCACAGAGCGAGACGCAGGCCGGTGTGCGTCAGCGCATGGCGCTCAAGCTCGTGCAGAACCTGCAATTGCTTGCCGAGCGTGCCGACCTCTCCGACAGCATGCGCACCGTGCTGCACCGGCTCGAGCAGCAATGGCGGCGCACCGCCTGCGCCGACCTTTCGGCCGGCTTCGACGGCCTGGCACTGCAGGCCCTGCCGGGGCGGCTGCAATGAAGCCGGCCGGCCCAACAGACCCGGCGCCGTGCCGCCTCGATGCCTGCGAAGCGCGGGATTACGTGGCGCTGGTTCGGCACCTGGGCGCTATCCAGCGGCGCCTTGCGGCGCAGACCGCCGAACTGGCTGCGGCCGCGCGTGCGCTGGAGACCGAGACCCTGCGCCTGCGCGCCGAGCGCTTTGTCTGCGCAACCGCGCGCTACTGGGCCATCCCGCCCAGCGCAGCCGCAGCGGCGGTGCCGCGCGCCACGGCACCCGGCCGCACACCCCAGCGCCCGCATGGGCCGCCGTGCACGAGGTGCTGTGCCGAACCGGATGCCAGGGCCACGCTCATCCGTGGCGAAGCGACGAGGGCCGCTGCGCGCTCGACGGCGAAGACTGCGACCGGCGCCCGCACCCGTCCGGCCGCTGAGTTCCTCTCGGGCCGACGCCCCGCCGTGGCCGCCGGCCGACCGTGCGCCGGCGAAAAAGGGCCGGTCTTGCGACCAGCCCTTGAAGGGATCCCTGAACCCTGAAGGTTACGAAAGGACCCGAGGAGACAACCGGGGAACGATGTGTTTGTGCACGACCGTTCGATTGAATGAATTGTGCCTCAAGCGCCGCCGCGGGGTAGAGAATTCACTCCACAAATCCCGTTCGGCGTACGCCTTTGCAACGATCAGCGCTTGCGCGCGGCGGTGGCCGTCTTGGTGGCGTTGGTGGCGCTGGCCGCCACGGCTTCCATGTTGGCCTGGGCCACGTCGGTGGCCTGCTTGACGACCTTCTGCACCGACTCGTAGGCGTTGTTGGCGGCAGCCACGGCGCTCTTCATCATGGCGACGGCGGTTTCGGAGCCGGCGGGCGCGTTCTTGGCCGCGCTGTCGACCAGGGCGGCGAACTGCTTCTGGGCGTCAGCAGCCTGGGCTTCGAAGGTCTTGGCGAATTCGGCGCTGGTGGCTTGGGCGATGTCATAGACGTGGCGGCTGTAGGCCGCGGCCTTCTCGGCCAGGGGCTGGAACAGGCTGGCCTGCAGGGCGAGCAGTTCCTGGGCATCCTTGACACTCATGACGGCCTGGGCCTGGGCGGCGGACTCGTTGAGCGCGGCGCGGGCAGCGGTGACGTTGAGTTCGACCAGCTTCTCCATGCCTTCGAAAGCCTTGTTCGTCAGACCGAACAGGGTTTCAACGTTGGCTTTGTGAGCGGCGAGCATTTGTTCCGGGGTCAGCATAGGAAAATCTCCATCAGGTTGGGGTTTCACACTCTGCGCCGAACCGGTCCGGGCTTCCCGAATGCATGTTGCAGTGCAGCATGGGTTGAATTTTAGGTCGGGTTTTCCCGAATGCAAGTGCTTTTTGCTGCACTGCAACAACTAGAGACGATTTTCTAGATGTCGTTTCCCAATAGGTTGTTCACCCGAGGTCGAGGAAGATGGAGGTTCTCAAGCCGGCCAACTTCCTCAGGAGAACCTCGGATGAACGTTCACAAGAATGCCTCAATGACGCCCAAAGGTCGAGCGCATCTGGTCAGAGAAGTCCAGCGGGTGGGGCTCACAACAGCGGCGGCGGCCGCCGGGGTGAGCGTGCGCACTGCACGCAAGTGGCACCATCGCCGCGCTCAAGGCGACTCTGAGCTGCGCGACCGCAGTTCGCGGCCGCACCGCAGCCCGCGGCGCAGCGACGCTGCCAAGGTCGAGCGTGCCCTGGCGTTGCGGCGCACGCAGAGGCTGACCTACGAGCGCATCGCCGAGCGCGTGGAGCTCTCGCGCAGCACCGTGGCGCGCGCCTGCCAGGCTGCAGGGCTGGCCAAGCTGCCACCCCTGCAGCAGCGGCCCGTTGGGCCGCGCTACGAGCGCAGCAGCGCTGGCGAGTTGCTGCACCTCGACACCAAGAAGCTCTACCGCTTCGAGCGTCCCGGCCATCGGGTCACGGCAGACCGCACCCAGTACACGCCCCATGCCGGCTGGCAGGCCTTGCACGTGGCCATTGATGACCACTCCCGCGTCGGCTTCAGCCAACTGCTCGATGACGAGACCAGCCGCAGCGCCTGCGCCTTCCTGTTGGCTGCCTTGCGCTACTACGCCAGCCTGGGCGTGCGCGTACAGGCCGTGATGACCGACAACGGCTCGGCCTACAAGTCCCGCCGCTTTGCCACGCTGCTGCGCCGACTGGGCCTGCGACATCTGAGGACGCGGCCCTACACGCCGCGCACCAACGGCAAGGCCGAGCGCTTCATCCAGACTTTGCTGCGTGAGTGGGCCTACGCCTACGTGTACCCCTCATCACAGCTTCGCGCCGAAGAGTTGCCTCACGGGATGCGGCACTACAACTTCCACCGCCCCCACAGCGCCACCGCCGGCAACCCCNCTGTCACTCGTCTCGGGATGAACGGGAACAACGTTTTGAGAAACTACATCTAGAAACCGCCCGATGCAGGCTTTCTACGCCGACGATTTCGTGCTCGCACTGCCCGAGGGGCACCGCTTCCCGATGGCCAAGTACCGCCGGCTGCGTGATGCGCTGGCGTCCGAACTGCCAGCGATCCGGCTCTGCCCCGCCNCGCGCGCGAGCAGTGGCGAACTGGCGCTGGTGCACGACCCGGCCTATGTGCAGGCGGTGGACGAGGGCGCGCTGGAGGCGGCCATCCTGCGCGAGATCGGCTTTCCTNGGAGCCCGCAGATGGCCGAGCGCGCGCGGCGCTCGGTGGGGGCCACCATCGCGGCGGTGCGCGCAGCGCAGCGCGAGGGGGTGGCGGGCAACCTCGCCGGCGGCACGCACCATGCGTCGGCCGACCGGGGTGGCGGGTTCTGTGTGTACAACGACGTGGCGGTGGCCGCGCGGCTGGCGCAGGCCGAGTGGGGGCGCAGCCACCGCAGCCGCCTGCCGGTGGCCATCATCGACCTCGATGTTCACCAGGGCAACGGCACGGCGCGCATCTTTGCGCAGGACGACAGCGTGTTCACCCTCTCGCTGCATGGCGCGAAGAACTTTCCGTTTCGCAAGGTGCACGGCGATCTGGACGTGGACCTGCCCGACGGTTGCGACGACGCCACCTACCTGCACGCGCTGGACCAGGCGCTCGACGAGCTGGCCCATCGTTTCGCGCCCGCTCTGGTGCTCTACCTCGCGGGCGCCGACCCGCACCACGCCGACCGCCTGGGCCGGCTCGCGCTCACCGGCGACGGGCTCGAGGCGCGCGACCGGCGGGTGTTCGACTGGGCCTGGCAACGCGGCCTGCCGCTGGCCTTCGTGATGGCGGGCGGCTATGGGCGCGACATCGGCACCACGGTGGCGGTGCACCAGACCACCTGGCGGGTGGCGCTGTCGTACTGGCGGCGCTGGCAGAATCGGGGTGGATCGACGCACAACGCACCACAAGACCATGAGTGAGACAACGGCCGCGAGCCCCGCGCTGTCCCCGGCCCGGCCTGCACCTTTGCCGCGCAGCCACTACCGCGCCTGGCGCAGCATCACCACCCGCTGGATGGACAACGACGTCTACGGCCATGTGAACAACGTCGTCTACTACAGCTGGTTCGACACCGCAGTGAACGCGCATCTCATCGAGCGCGGCGTGCTCGACATCGAGCGTGGCGCCGTCATCGGGCTGGTGGTGCAGACGCAGTGCAACTACTTCGCCCCGCTGGCCTTTCCGCAAACCATCGAAGCGGGCATCCGCGTGGGCCGCCTGGGCGCGACCAGCGTGCGCTACGAGGTCGGCCTGTTTGCCGAGGGAGAGCCGCTGAGCGCCGCGCACGGCCACTTCGTGCATGTGTACGTCGACCGCGAGACGCGCCGGCCAGTGCCGCTCCCGCCGAGCTTCCAACACGTTCTGGAGAGCCTGCAATGAATGCCCCTGAAGCCCTGGTGTCCCAGGTCGACACCGTGGTGAGCGACCCGGCAAGCGTCGAGGCCGCCATCGAAAGCCGCTTCTCCGCGCGCGCCTTCCTGCCCACGCCCGTGCCGCGCGAGACGATCGCGCGCATCCTGCGCGTGGCCTCGCGCGCGCCCAGCGGCACCAACACCCAGCCGTGGAAGGTGTACGTCCTGCAGGGTGCCGCGCGCGACACGCTGGTGGACAAGGTCTGCGCCGCCCACGATGCCCTGGCGGCCGACCCGACGCTGGCGGCCGAATACCGCGAGGCCTACGACTACTACCCGGAGAAATGGGTCAGCCCCTACATCGACCGGCGACGTGCCTGCGGCTGGGGCCTGTATGGCACCCTGGGCATCGGCAAGACCGACAAGGCGCGCATGCATGCGCAGCACCAGCGAAACTTCCGCTTCTTCGATGCGCCGGTGGGGCTGATGTTCACCATCGACCGCATCATGGGCCGCGGCAGCCTGCTCGACTACGGCATGTTCCTGCAGTCCATCATGGCGGCGGCGCGCGCACGGNGCNTGCACACCTGCCCGCAGGCGGCCTGGAACGGGTTTGCGAAGATCGTGCTGCCGCACATCGGCGCGCAGGACGACGAGATGCTGGTCTGCGGCATGGCGCTGGGCTTTGCCGACCCGACCGCACCCGAAAACCACTTCCGCACCGAGCGCGAACCCGTCGAGNCCTTCACGCACTGGCTGGCCTGACGCCCCACGGCCCGAGCGCGCCTTCACCTTGCGATTCTGACGACGACACCGGAGACCTTCGTTCATGAAAACCACCCGGCGCGCCCTTGGGGCCGCAACCCTCGCCCTGGCGCTGGCCAGCGTTCCCTCGCTGGCGGCCGCCGCCGACCTCGACGGGGCGACCCTGTCGCTGCTGTGGGCGGTGCCGTTCGCCGGCATCCTGCTGTCGATCGCGCTGCTGCCGCTGGTCGCGCCGTTCTTCTGGCACCACCACTATGGCAAGGTGGCCGCGGGCTGGGCGCTGGCGTTTCTGCTGCCGTTTGCGCTGGTCTATGGGCCGGGCGCGGCCGGCGGGGTGCTGGTGCATGCGGCGGTGGCCGAATACATCCCCTTCGTCATCCTGCTCACCGCCTTGTTCACCGTGGCCGGCGGCATCTTCATCCGCGGCAACCTGCACGGCAGCCCGGGGCTCAACACCGGCATTCTGGCCATCGGCGCGGTGCTGGCGAGCTTCATGGGCACCACCGGCGCGTCGATGCTGCTGATCCGCCCGCTGATTCGCGCCAACGACAACCGAAAGCACACCGCGCATGTGGTGGTGTTCTTCATCTTCATCGTCTCCAACGCGGGCGGCTCGCTCACGCCACTGGGCGACCCGCCGTTGTTCCTGGGCTTTCTGAAGGGTGTGCACTTCTTCTGGACGGTCTCGCACATCTTCCCCGAGACGTTGTTCCTGGTGGGCGCCTTGCTGGCGATCTTCTACGGGCTCGACAGCTGGTACTACCACCGCCGCGAGGAACTGCTGCCCCGCGACCCCACGCCCGACACGTCGCGCCTGGGGTTCGACGGCGCGATCAACTTCCTGCTGCTGCTCGTCATCGTGGGTCTGGTGCTCGCGAGCGGGCTGTGGAAGTCCGACGTGGTGTGGCATGTGGCGGGCGCCGAGGTGGGGCTGCCGGGGCTGGTGCGTGACATCGGGCTCATCGCCGTGGCGATGGTTTCGCTGGCGATCACGCCCAAGCAGGTGCACGCCGACAACCAGTTCGGCTGGGGCCCGATGCAGGAGGTGGCCGNNTTGTTCGCGGGCATCTTTCTCACCATCGCGCCGGTGATCGCCATGCTCAAGGCGGGTGTGAACGGGCCGTTCGGCGCGGTGGTCTCGGCGGTCACCCGCCCCGACGGCTCGCCCGACCCGGCGATGTACTTCTGGGCCACCGGCGTGCTCAGCTCCTTCCTCGACAACGCGCCGACCTATCTGGTGTTCTTCAACACCGCGGGCGGCGACCCGGCAGTGCTGATGACGCCGCAGGCAGCGACGCTGGCGGCCATCTCGGCCGGCGCGGTGTTCATGGGGGCCAACAGCTACATCGGCAACGCGCCGAACCTGATGGTCAAGGCCATTGCCGAAGACCGCGGCGTGAAGATGCCGAGCTTCTTTGGCTACATGCTGTGGTCCTGCGGCATTCTGGTGCCGTTGTTCCTGGCGATGACCTTCATCTTCTTCCGTTGAGGCACANCGCCCATGAGCCGCCCTGCCGTTCTGGTTGCCCGTGCCGTGTTCCCCGAGGTGGTCGAGCGCCTGGCCGCGCATTTCGAGGTGGAGGCCAACCCCGAGGACGTGATCTGGAGCCGGGCCGAGTTCATCGCCCACCTGCAGGGCAAGGCCGGCGTGCTCACCACCGGCAGCGAGCGCATCGACGCCGAACTGCTGGCGGCCTGCCCGGAGCTGCGCATCGTCGCCAACATGGCCGTGGGCTACAACAATTTCGACGTGCCCGCCATGACGGCCGCCGGCGTGCTGGGCACCAACGCGCCCGACGTGCTCACCGAAACCACGGCCGACTTCGGCATGGCGCTGCTGCTGGCCACCGCGCGGCGGGTGTNNGCGAGCGAGCACTTCCTGCGCGCGGGCCTCTGGAAGACCTGGCGCTACGACATGTTCCTCGGCGCCGAGGTGCACGGCAGCACGCTGGGCATCATCGGCATGGGGCGCATCGGGCAGGCGGTGGCGCGGCGTGCGGCGCTGGGCTTCGGCATGCGGGTGCTCTACCACAACCGCAGCCGCCTGACGGCCGAGGTGGAAGCGGCCTGCGGCGCGCGCTACGCGACCAAGGACGAGCTGCTGCGCAGCGCCGACCATGTGATGCTGGTGCTGCCGTACAGCGCGCAGGCGCACCACACCATCGGCGCGCCCGAACTGGCGCTGATGAAGCCCTCGGCCACGCTGGTGAACCTAGCGCGCGGCGGCATCGTGGACGACGCGGCCCTGGCCCTGGCCCTGCGCGAGCGGCGCATCGCCGCGGCCGGGCTGGACGTGTTCGAGGGCGAGCCCCGGGTGCACCCCGACCTGCTCACCGTGCCCAACGTGGTGCTGACGCCGCACATTGCCAGCGCCACCCGCGGCACGCGGCTGGCCATGGCGCAGCTGGCGGCCGACAACCTGATCGACTTCCTCACCAGCGGCCGCGCGCGCACGCCGGTGAACCCTGAGACGCTGTGAACGAACCCGCCACGCCCGCTCATCCCGCCGAAAAGCGTCCACTCGGCGTTGCAAATGCTCGCCGCAGTCCGCGCGACGGCTGCGCTTTGCGCCTTGATGGGGCGCTTTTCGGCGGCCTGCTCGGACGCGCCGGATCCATTCACAACGTCTGAGGTGCTGCGTTGAAGCCCCTGGGGTGACGCCTTTGACGTTTTCTGCCACTACCCCAGCGCCAACCGGTCGGTAAATGCTATCTTTTTGATGTTTTCAAGGAGTGATGAACCCCATGCCGGGCGCTGAATGGGCTTTCTGGGCGCTGGCTGCGCCGCTGTGGCTGGCGGTGGTGCTGCTCGTGGTGATGCTGCTGCGCCGGGCGCGGGTGGAGCTGCCGCCCGAGTGGGCCGCGCGCCTGCAGACGCTGGAGCAGCACGCCCAGGCCACGCGCGAGGCCACGGCGCGCCTGGGCGGCGGGCTCGACGCCATGGGCCAGCGCCTGCAGGGCTTCACCCAGACGGCCTTCGCGCAGTCTGAAGGGTTGCGCCAGGCGGTGGACGAGCGGCTGGCGCTGGCGGTGGCCGAATCGCGCAACGGCCGCGCCGAACTGCTGGCGGCGTTCGCGGCCTTCGAGGGCAAGCTTGAGNCAGCGGCTGGCGCATTTCGATGCCGCGCTGGCGCAGCGCCTGAGCGCGCAGGAGGCGGCGCTGGCGCAGCGGCTCGCCGCGATGGATGCGGCGCTGGCGCAGGTGCTTGCCGCCTCGCGCGCCGACCTCAACGGCTCGCTCTCGGCCATGTCGGCCGCGCTCGCGACCAGCTCGAAGCCAGCAGCTCGCAGCTTCGCCAGCAGTTCGGCGTGCTGCAGGATGGCTTGCAGCAGCAGTCCAGCGTGCTGCAGCAGGGCCTGAGCCAGCAGATGGCCGCGCTGGTGCAGGGCAGCCAGGCCAATGCCGAGCAATTGCGCACCGCGCTCAACGAGCGGCTGGCGGCGATCCAGGCCGACAACACCGCCAAGCTCGAGGAGATGCGCCGCACGGTGGACGAGAAACTCCACGCCACGCTGGAGCAGCGCCTGGGCGACTCGTTCAAGCTGGTGAGCGAGCGGCTGGAGCTGGTGCACAAGGGCCTGGGCGAGATGCAGTCGCTCGCGGGCAGCGTGGGCGACTTGAAGCGCGTCATGACCAACGTGAAGACGCGCGGCACCTGGGGCGAGGTGCAGCTCGGCGCCATCATCGACAGCCTCCTCACGCCCGAGCAGTACGCGCGCAACGTCAAGGTGGCGCCGGGCAGCGATGAGCTGGTGGAGTTCGCCATCCGCCTGCCCGGGCGGCGCGATGAGCAGCCGGTGTGGTTGCCCATCGACGCCAAGTACCCGGTGGAGCACTACCAGCGCCTCATGGACGCGCAGGACGGGGCCGACCGCGCCGCCATCGCCGCAGCGGGCAACGCCTTCGAGGCGTCGATCCGCTTCGAGGCGCGCAAGATCGCCAGTAAATACCTCGCGCCGCCGCACACCACCGACTTCGCCATCCTCTACCTGCCCACCGAGGGCCTGTTTGCCGAGGCGCTGCGCCGCCCCGGGCTGATGGAAGCGCTGCAGAACGAGCACCGGGTGATGGTCTGCGGCCCGGCCAACCTCGCCGCCATGCTCAACAGCCTGCAGATGGGCTTCAAGACGCTGGCCATCGAGAAGCGCTCGTCCGAAGTCTGGGCCGTGCTCGGCCAGGTCAAGACGGAGTTCAACAAGTTCGGCGACATCGTCGAGGCGACGAAGAAATCCATCGACGCGGCCGCGCGCAAGTTCGACGACGTGGGCGTGCGCACCCGCGCCATCCAGCGCCGGCTGCGCGAGGTGCAGGCGCTGCCCTCGCCGGAGATGGATGGCGCAGCCGCCCTGCCGCCGGTCGCCGCCGCCGATGCGGCTGGCGACGCATGATCAGGCGACCGAGCCTGCAGCGGTTGACGGCGCAGGAGCCGCCGGGGTAGCCGCTGCAATTGCAGCAGCGCCAGCGATGGATACAGCGGCGCACTGATGAGCCGAGACACCGCGCTGGCCACCAGCGTACAGGCCATGAGGCTGAGCACCAAGGCGTGGCCGTCGACCATCTCCATGACGATGATGAAGGACGTCAGCGGTGCCTGCGTGACGGCCGCGAGAAAGCCGGCCATGCCCAGGGCGATGACGGTTGGCGCCAGTGTTGGATCCAGCGCGAAGACATCGGCCACGTCTTTGCCCAGCCCCGCGCCGATGGCCAGCGAGGGGGCGAAGATTCCGGCGGGCACGCCGGCCCAGGTGGTCAGCCAGGTGGCGATGAGTTTGAGTCCGGTGTAGAAGGGCGCGCGGTCCTCGCCGCCTTCGAGCAAGGCGCGTGTGGCCTCGTAACCGCTGCCCCAGGTGGCGCCGGCGCTGGACAGGCCGATCACCGCCACCGCAAAGCCGCAGCCCGCAGCGAAGTACACCGGATGCCTTTGCCGAAACTGGTTGAGTCGCTCGCGCGGGTTGTTCATCAACGACGTCAACAGCAATCGGGCGAACAACCCGCCCAGCACGCCCGCTGCCAGTGCGACCACAAGCCCCGGCAGGAGCAGTGCGCGGCCGAGGCCCGCCACGCGGATGACCCCGAAATACGAAGCGTTGCCGTGCACCGAGACCGCCATCAAGCCCGCCAGTACGATGGCCGCGAGCAGCAGGCCACTGCTGTGCTGCTGGGGGCGGCGGCTGAGTTCTTCGATGGCAAACATCACCCCGCCCAGTGGTGTGTTGAAAGCGGCGGCGATCCCCGCAGCGCCGCCGGCCATCATCAGCCCGCGCGCACTCACATCGGAGCCCGCGGGCAACCAGCGACGCGCATGGTGCATGACACCGGCGGCGATCTGCACCGACGGCCCCTCGCGTCCGAGAGACAGNCCTCCGAGGAGTCCGGCGGCAGTCAGCACGATCTTGGCCGCCGTCAGCCGCAGCGACACGAACAGACCGCGCTGCTCGGCTGCAGTTTGTGGCTCCATTGCAGCGATGACCTGCGGAATGCCCGACCCTGCCGCACCCGGTGCAAACCGCCGGGTGAGCCAGACGATGAGGGCGGTCAGCAGCGGTGTCCACACCAGCGCTCCCCAACCGCCGGTGGCCGTCAGGATGCGGGCGAAGCCTTGTGCAGCCTGCTCGCTCAGCCAGGTGAAGGCCACCACCACCCAACCGGCGGCGGCCGCGGCGGTGAGNACCACGGCTCGCGCAAGCCACCGCCGCCAGTCCGAAAGTTCGCGTTGAATGGCTTCGCGGATGCGGGGTGCGCCTCGGGATGCACGGCGTGGCGTTGGAGTGGTCGCGGAAACGGAAACCCGATTATGTCTGCAGCCGGCCGCACACGGGGTCATCGCGCGCACCGATCGAAGCCGTAGAAGTCGCGGATCAGCGTCCAGGCCGCCAGCGGGTCGTCCACGAAGTGCAGCAGTTCCAGGCCTCGCGGNGCGATCACGCCTTCGTCGACCAGCATCTCGAAGTTGATCAGCCGCTTCCAGTAGTCCGTGCCGAAGAGCAGGATGGGCACGGGCTTGGCCNNCTTCGTCTGCACCAGGGTGACGACCTCGAACAGTTCGTCGAGCGTGCCGAAGCCGCCGGGGAAGGTCACCAGCGCCTTGGCGCGCATCATGAAGTGCATCTTGCGCAGCGCGAAGTAGTGGAACTTGAAGCTCAGTTCCGGGGTGACGTAGGGGTTGGCGCTCTGCTCGTGCGGCAGCGCGATGTTGAGCGCCACCGAGGGCGCGCCCACGTCGTGCGCGCCACGGGTGGCCGCTTCCATGATGCCGGGGCCGCCGCCGGTGCAGATGAACAGCCGTTGTTCGGGCGGGCAGGCCAGGCTGTCGGTGGCCACCAGGCGCGCGAATTCGCGCGCCTGCGCATACCAGCGCGCGTTGCGCACGTCACGCTCGGCGCGCGCGATGGCGGCGGCATCAGCCCGGGCCTGCGCGGCGAGCAGCCGCTGCTGCGCGTCCTCGGGCGCGGGAAAGCGCGCGCTGCCGAAGACGACCACGGTGTTNTCCACGCCCGCCTCGCGCTGGTCGAGGTCGGGCTTGAGCATCTCGAGCTGGAAGCGGATGCCGCGGGTTTCGCGGCGCAGCAGGAACTCGGGGTCGGCAAAGGCGAGCCGGTAGGCGTTGGGTTGCAACGGGTTGCCGTTGGCGGCATGCGCCTGCAGGTCGGCCCAGGCTTCGGCAATGCGGCGTTCGGTGATGTCTTGTGTGGTTTCCATGGGGTTGGAGTGTGTGCGGCGCGCGGGGTTCGCGGCGGAAGGCTCGGGCCAGGAAAAAGGTTTATCTCGGAGATGCAAGAAAAAGGCTCCTTTCGGAGCCTTGGTGCAGGGCGCGGTGGCCGGCGTGCGGCCGGGGTCAGACGCGCTTGCGGTATTCGCCGGTGCGGGTGTCGATTTCGATCTTGTCGCCCTGGTCGACGAACAGCGGCACCGCCACTTCGAAGCCGGTGGCGATCTTGGCGGGCTTCATCACCTTGCCCGAGGTGTCGCCCTTGACGGCGGGTTCCCAGGTGATCTCGCGCACCACGCTGGTGGGCAGTTCCACCGAGATGGCCTTGCCGTCGTAGAACACCACCTCGGCGGGCATGCCGTCTTCGAGGTAGTGCAGCGCGTCGCCCATGTTCTCGGCCTCGACCTCGTACTGGTTGTAGTCGGCGTCCATGAACACATACATCGGGTCGGCGAAGTAGGAGTAGGTGCACTCCTTCTTGTCGAGGATGATCTGGTCCATCTTGTCGTCGGCCTTGAACACGACTTCGGTGTTGAAGTTGGCGATCAGGCTCTTGAGCTTCATGCGCACCGTGGCGGCGTTGCGGCCACCGCGGCTGTATTCGGTCTTGAGGACGACCATCGGGTCCTTGCCGTGCATGATGACGTTGCCGGCGCGGATTTCCTGAGCGATTTTCATAGGGCTTCCAGTGAAGTGGGGCTGCTGTGCGCAAGCCCGAAAGGGCCCCGAAGCAGCTCGGGGTGGCTCGCGTAAGCGGCAAGGATCAAGAATCGGGCAAAGAGCTCGTCTCTTTGCAAAGCCCCGATTCTAGCCTTTTCGGTGACGCGCAGCCGCACGAAGCGGCGCAGCTGGGTGAGCAAGTCCTCCTGCGCCAGCAGNCGCGCGCGCGCGCGCTGCACGCACGCGCCCCAGCCGGCGAGGTCGGGCGCGGGCAGGGCGCCCGCGGCCAGACCGTTCCAGATGCGGTGAAATGCGCGCAGATCCGGCGGCGCGTCGAGCCAGTCCAGAAAGGCTTCGAGCTTGGCCGCATGCGCGCCGTCGTCCTGCGGGTAGATGTGCCAGACGAAGGGCTTGCCGGCCCACAGCGCGCGCACGAAGGAATCCTCGCCGCGCACGAAGTTCAGGTCCGAGGCCCAGAGCAGGTGGTCGTAGTCGGGCTGGGTCAGCGCGGGGAGGTATGAAATCTGTAGCGCACCATCACCGGTTGACGCTGGGCTTGGCAGGTTTTCATGCCCAAAGTGCCGCTGCACGGCCGCCGCGGCCCGGCCATGGGTGACCAGCAGCTGCACGGCAGACTCGCCGGGCAGGCCGCGCCCGGCGGCCAGCGTATCGAGCCAACGGCCCAGCGCCGGTGGCTCGTAGCAGAACAGGCTGATCACCGGCGCCTGGGCGGCGGGCCAGCCCCAGCGCGCGCGCCAGGCGGCGGCGTCGAAGCCGGCCTGGCGCGCCAGCAGGTCGGCCTCGCGCAGCAGGCCGCCGGTGCGGNNGGTGAAGCCGGGGTAGAAGAAGTGGCGGGTGCGGCCGCGCCCCGGCCCGTGCAGGATGGGCGAGGGCAACCCGTGGCTGCGCTCGACATAGCCCTCGGCGGAGAGGTACTCAAGGTTGATCCAGACCGGCTCTTTGGAAGATTTACCGCCGTTCCCCAGCGCCATCCGGTCGTGTTGCGCTATGAATTCAGGATCAATGTCGCCGCCGAACAGCTCCACCCACACGTCCGCGCGCCCGCCGTCGAGCGCGTCGGGGCGAAGGGCGTCGTCCAGCGCNCGCACGCGGATGCCGGCGAACGCGCCCTCGGTGGCGCCGGGCGCCATCCAGGCGAGCGCATCGGGCACATCCACCCACAGGGTGACGGTTTCGCCCGCGGCCGCCAGCTGGCGCGCGAGCCGCCAGGCCACGCCCAGGTCGCCGTGGTTGTCCACCACGCGGCAGAACAGCGCCCAGTGCAGGGCGCCCGATGCGGGAGGGCGGCGGGGGCGCACCCACGCCGTCAGCCGCCGCAGGGGCGGTAGATGTCGAGTGCCGGCCGGTACACGCTGGTCTGCACGCCCAACAGGCCGAGCACCGAATGGAAATAGTCGTCGTGCGAGATGCGCTGGTCCTGCCGCGACTTCAGGCAGGCCGTGGACACCCCGCGGTCGCGCGCGAACCCCGGTGAGAGCCAGGTAATCCAGGGCACGTGCTTCTGCACGTCTGGTGCCACGCCATAGGGCAGGCCGTGCAGGTAGAGGTTGTTCTCGCCCAGAGACTCGCCATGGTCCGACACATAGATCAGCGCCGGGTCCCAGGCCGCCTCCTGCGACTTGAGCCAAGCAATCGTGCGGGCGAGGAAATGGTCGGTGTAGACCAGCGAGTTGTCGTAGGCATTGAGCACCTGCTCGCGCGTGCATTCCTGCAGCGCGTTGGTCGTGCACTCTGGCGCGAAGCGCTTGAAGGCCGGGGGCGAGCGCTTGAAATACGCCGGCCCGTGGCTGCCCATCTGGTGCAGCACCAGCACCACACCGCGCNNGCGGCGCTGCGCATCGAGCGCGGCGATGCGCTCGTCGAGCCCCTTGAGCATGATCTCGTCGAGGCATTCGCCGCCGCTGCACAGCGCCGGGTCCTGCAGGCTTTGCGTGTTCACCGTGGGCGCGCGGTCGCACACCCCNTTGCAGCCGGACTGGTTGTTGAGCCACAGCACCGCCAGCCCCGCGTGCTGCAGCACGTCGATCAGCGTCTCGGTGTTGTAGGGNCGCTTCTCGAACTCGTCGCGCGGCAGCGGCGAGAACATGCAGGGCACCGACGCGGCCGTGCTGGTGCCGCACGACCAGGCGTTGCGCTGGCTCACCACGTCCTCGCGCGCGAGCTGCGGCGTGGTGGGCCGCGCATAGCCGTTGATCGAGAAGTTCTCGGCACGCGCCGTCTCGCCCAGTACCAGCACCAGCAGCGGCGGCTTGGCCGAGGGCGCGCGCGGCGCAAGCTGTGCATCGCGCCCCAGCGGTTCGATGCGCCGCGTGTCGCGCTTGAACGGCGTGGCCGCCGTATCCACCAGCGCCCACACGCTGTTGAGCGGGTTGATCAGGTAGCGCAGCTGCGTGTGGTTGCGCATGACCGAGGAAAANTCCTGGAAGATCGCCATCAGCGCNCCCGAGGCCAGCACCGCCGCCCCCACGAACAGCGCCGCATGCACAC
Organism: Burkholderiaceae bacterium; assembly: GCA_013693755.1. Classification (GTDB taxonomy): domain Bacteria; phylum Pseudomonadota; class Gammaproteobacteria; order Burkholderiales; family Burkholderiaceae_C; genus Tibeticola. The sequence goes on along the minus strand of CP059256.1, from coordinate 190,086 downwards.
CCAGCTGCCGCCACACCCGCAGACGTGCCAGCGGTCTGCGCCACAGCCACCACAGCGGCGGCAGCGCAATCAGCCCGAACGCCGCCGCCAGCCGCCAGCTCAGCAGGTCGCGCACCTCGCGCGGGTCGGTCTGCAGCACGTTGACCATCATCGTCGGGTCGATCACCACGTTGTAGGCCAGCATGTAGTGCGCCCCNACCGCAGTGGCCACCAGCAGCACCGACACCAGCGGCCGCAGTAGGCGCCCNCAGCCCAGCGCGGCGATGAGCATCACCAGCCCGGCGGCGATCATGACGGCAAATCCCAGCGCAAACGCCACGCCGCGCCAGCGGCTGACCTCGGGCAGCGCCCACAGCTGCTGCCACAGCGCCACGTTGCCGACGGTGGCCATCCACAGCGCGGGCCCAATGACGGCGGCCAGGCGTGAACGAGCTGGTGTAGCGGAGGAAGAATCGGAAGCGGATGCCATGGCGGGTGAAACGGATGGGTCGAAGCGGCCGATGCAAGGGAATGGCCGCCTTGCGCGACGCGGAGGTTTGGGCGGTCAGGCCGGCCAGGTGGAGCCGTGCTCGGGCACGCGAGCGCGCCAGTGCAGCTCGTGCTCGATGCGCTCGCGCAAGGCGTCGGCCGCGCCGAGTTCGCCATGCACCACATACACCTGGTCGGGCGCCTGCGGCAGCTTGCGCAGCCAGTCCATGAGCTGCGGCGCGTCGGCATGCGCCGAGGCGGTGCGCAGCTGCGCCACCTCGGCGCCGATGGCCACGTCCTGCCCATGGATGCGCACGCTGGGTTCACCCGCGGCGATGCGCGCGCCGCGCGTGCCCGGCGTCAGGAAGCCTGTGAGCAGAATCATGTTGCGGTGGTCGCCCGCATAGCGCGCCAGGTGGTGCAGCACGCGCCCGCCGGTGGCCATGCCCGAGGCGGCGAGGATGACCATCGGCCCGTGCCGGTTGGCCAGCGCCTTCGATTGCTCGGTGGTTTCCACCATGGTCGCGGCGCGGGCCAGCGCCTGCACCTCGTGCGCGCTCAGCCGGTGCTCGCCGGGGTGCTGGGTGAAGATGCCGGTGCTGGCCACGGCCATCGGGCTGTCGAGGAACACCGGCAGGCCGTGCGGAATGCGCCCCTGCGCCTTGAGCGTGGCGATCGCATGCAGCAGCAGCTGCGCGCGCCCCACCGCAAACACCGGCACCACGGCCACGCCGCCGCGCGCGGCCACGCGCTGCAGCGCGGGCGCGAGCTCGTCGAGCACGCTCTCGGCCGGGTGCTCGCGGTTGCCGTAGGTGGACTCGATGAGCAAGGTGTCCGCCGCGGGCGGATCCTCGGGCGGGTTCATCAGCACGTCGTCCTTGCGGCCGAGGTCGCCCGAAAACAGAATACGCCGCCCCGCCACTTCGAGCAGCAGGCTGGCCGCGCCCAGGATGTGCCCGGCGCCGAAGAAGGTCGCCTTCCAGCCGCGCGCGGGCGAGAAGGCGTGGTGCATGGGCTGGGCGCTGAACAGGCGCAGACAGTCCAGCGCGTCCTTGCGCGTGTACAGCGGCAGCGCCGGCTGGTGCTTNGAGAAGCCGTGGCGGTTGGCATACGCCGCGTCTTCTTCCTGCAGATGTCCGCTGTCAGGCAGCAGCACCGCGGCAAGGTCGCGCGTGCCCGCGGTGGCGTACACATGGCCGCGAAAACCCTCGCGCGCGAGCAGCGGCAGATAGCCGCTGTGGTCGAGGTGCGCATGGGTCAGCAGCACGGCATGGATCTGCCCCGGCACCACCGGCAACGGCGACCAGTTGCGCAGCCGCAGCGGCTTGTAGCCCTGGAACAAGCCGCAGTCCACGAGCACGCGCGTGCCCTCCGCTTCGACCAGGTATTTGGAGCCGGTGACGGTGCCCGCGCCGCCGAGGAAGGTGATGTTGACGCTCATCGGCCCATGATAGCGGCGCCCCGATGGGACTCACCCGGTGCGGGTGCATGGCCGCGGATTCAGGCGGTGAAGAAGTTCTTGATGCGCTCGGCCCAACTGCTGCCGGTGGGNGAATGCTTGGCGCCGCCTTTNTTCAGCGACTCGTCGAGCTCCTTGAGCAGCTTGCGCTGATGTTCGGTGAGCTTGACCGGGGTTTCCACCCGCACATGGCAGTAGAGGTCGCCGGGGTAGCTCGAGCGCACACCCTTGATGCCCTTGCCGCGCAGGCGGAACTGCTTGCCCGTCTGCGTGCCTTCGGGAATGTCGATGCTGGCGCTGCCGCCCAGCGTGGGCACCTCCACCTCGCCCCCGAGGGCCGCGGTGGCGAAGCTGATGGGCACTTCGCAGTGCAGGTCGTCGCCGTCGCGTTCGAAGATGTCGTGCTTCTTGATGCGGATCTCGATGTAGAGGTCACCGGGCGGCCCGCCGTTCACGCCGGGCTCGCCGTTGCCGGTGCTGCGCACGCGCATGCCCTCGTCGATGCCGGCGGGAATTTTCACCTCCAGCGTCTTCTGCTGCTTGATGCGGCCCTGACCGTGGCAGGACGGGCAGGGCTCGGGGATGATCTTGCCGCTGCCGTGGCACTGCGGGCAGGTCTGCTGCACGCTGAAGAAACCCTGGCGCAGTTGCACCACGCCCGCGCCGTGGCAGGTGGTGCAGGTGATGGGCTGGGTGCCTGGCTTGGCGCCGCTGCCGTGGCAGGTGTCGCATTCGTCCCAGGAGGGGATGCGGATCTGCGCCTCCTTGCCCGCGGCGGCCTCCTCGAGCGTGATTTCCATGGCGTAGCTCAGNTCCGCGCCCCGGTAGACCTGGCGGCCGCCACCGCCGCGGCGGCCCTGGCCGAAGATGTCGCCGAAGATATCGCCGAAGGCNTCGGCGAAGCCNCCGAAGCCCTCCGCACCGCCGGGGCCGCCGCGCATGTTCGGGTCCACGCCCGCATGGCCGTACTGGTCGTAGGCGGTGCGCTTCTGCGGGTCGCTGAGCATCTCGTAGGCTTCCTTGGCCTCCTTGAACTTGGCTTCGGCGGCCTTGGCGTCATCCCCGTGGTTGCGGTCGGGGTGGTACTTCATCGCGAGCTTGCGATACGCCTTCTTGATGTCCTCGTCCGACGCCGTGCGGGGNACGCCAAGAATTTCGTAAAAGTCTCGTTTGGCCATCGTTGTTCTCTCGGTCCGATGCCGCAGCCGGTCAGGCCGGCCTCACGGCGCAAGAACGCCGCGCCGGGTGCCCGCCCCTGGGGCAGGCCACCCGCGCGCGGCGCAGGCAGGCGGCGCGCTGGGCGCGCGCCCTCTCGTGACGTGGGTCCGGTCAGCCCTTCTTGACTTCCTTGACCTCGGCGTCGACCACGTCGTCGTCNNGGCAGGCTTGGCCCCGCCGGCACCGGCACCGGCCCCGGCCGCGCCCGCAGCGCCGGCCTGGGCCTGCGCGTCGGCGTACATCTTCTCGCCCAGCTTCTGGCTCGCGGCCATCAGCGACTCGGTCTTGGCCTCGATCGCGGCCTTGTCGTCACCCTTGAGGGCTTCTTCGAGGTCCTTGATGGCGGCCTCGATCTTGGCCTTCTCGGCGCCGTCGATCTTGTCACCGTGCTCGCCCAGGCTCTTCTTGACGCTGTGCACCGCCGCGTCGGCCTGGTTGCGGGCCTGCACGAGTTCGAGGCGCTTCTTGTCCTCGGCGGCGTTGAGCTCGGCGTCCTTGACCATCTGCTGGATCTCGGCCTCGGTCAGACCCGAGTTGGCCTTGATGGTGATCTTGTTCTCCTTGCCCGTGCCCTTGTCCTTGGCGCTCACGTGCAGGATGCCGTTGGCGTCGATGTCGAAGGTCACCTCGATCTGCGGCAGACCGCGCGGCGCCGGCGGAATGCCCTCGAGGTTGAACTCGCCGAGCAGTTTGTTGCCGGCGGCCATTTCGCGCTCGCCCTGGTAGACCTTGACGGTCACGGCCGGCTGGTTGTCGTCGGCGGTGGAGAAGGTCTGCGAGAACTTGGTCGGGATGGTCGTGTTCTTGGCGATCATCTTGGTCATGACGCCGCCGAGCGTCTCGATGCCCAGCGACAGCGGCGTGACGTCGAGCAGCAGCACGTCCTTGCGCTCGCCGCCGAGCACCTGACCCTGGATGGCGGCGCCGACGGCCACGGCCTCGTCGGGGTTGACGTCCTTGCGCGGCTCACGGCCGAAGAACTCCTTGACCTTCTCCTGCACCTTGGGCATGCGCGTCATGCCGCCGACGAGGATCACGTCGTGGATGTCGGCCACGCTCACGCCGGCATCCTTGATGGCGATGCGGCAGGGCTCGATGGTGCGCTCGATCAGGTCTTCCACCAGGCTCTCGAGCTTGGCGCGCGTGAGCTTGATGTTCAGGTGCTTCGGCCCGGTGGCGTCAGCGGTGATGTAGGGCAGGTTGATGTCGGTCGAGGCCGCGCCGGAGAGCTCGATCTTGGCCTTCTCGGCCGCGTCCTTGAGGCGCTGCAGGGCCAGCACGTCCTTGGACAGGTCGGCACCGGACTCTTTNTTGAACTCGGTGACGATGTAATCCATGATGCGCTGGTCGAAGTCCTCGCCACCGAGGAAGGTGTCGCCGTTGGTGGACAGCACCTCGAACTGCTTCTCGCCCTCGACGTCGGCGATTTCGATGATGGAGATGTCGAAGGTGCCGCCGCCGAGGTCATACACCGCGATCTTGCGGTCGCCCTTGCCGGACTTGTCCAGGCCGAAGGCGAGCGCGGCGGCGGTCGGCTCGTTGATGATGCGCTTGACGTCCAGGCCGGCGATGCGGCCGGCGTCCTTGGTGGCCTGGCGCTGGCTGTCGTTGAAGTAGGCCGGGACGGTGATGACGGCTTCGGTCACCGGTTCGCCGAGGTAGTCCTCGGCGGTCTTCTTCATCTTCTTGAGCACTTCGGCACTGATCTGCGGCGGCGCGAGCTTCTTGCCGCGCACCTCGACCCAGGCGTCACCGTTGTCTGCCGCGACGATGGCGTAGGGCATCAGGTCGATGTCCTTCTGCACTTCTTTCTCGCTGTACTTGCGGCCAATCAGGCGCTTGACGGCATAGAGCGTGTTCTTCGGGTTGGTGACGGCCTGGCGCTTGGCGGCGGCGCCGACGAGCACCTCGCCGTCTTCCTGGTAGGCCACGATGGACGGCGTGGTGCGCGCGCCCTCGGCGTTCTCGATGACCTTGGGCGTGTTGCCCTCCATGACGGCCACGCAGCTGTTGGTGGTGCCGAGGTCAATGCCGATGATTCTTCCCATGTTGTTTCTCCGAGAGGTGNNAAAGTTCGAATGCAGTGCAGGTGTGGGTGCGGCGCCGCGTTTCAAGCGCGCCGGCTTCGGGTGCGCCAAATTGTCAGTATTGACCGCATCCGGGCGTCATTTCGGGGCGGCCACCGTCACCATGGCCGGGCGCAGCACGCGCTCGGCGAGCAGGTAGCCTTTNTGCAGCACGCTCACCACGGTGTTGGGTTCCTGCTCGGCCGGCACCATGCTGATGGCCTGGTGCAGGTTGGGGTCGAAGCGGCTGCCCGCGGGCGGCGCGATCGGCGTGACCTTGTTGCGCTCGAGCGTGCTCATGAGCTGGCGCAGCGTGGCTTCGGCGCCTTCGCGGATTTGTTCGGTGCTGGCGTTCTGCACCGCCAGGCCGGCTTCGAGGCTGTCGGCCACCGGCAGCAGGCTGGCGGCGAAGGCNTCGAGGGCGAACTTGCGGGCCTTGGCGATTTCCTCGTCGGCGCGGCGACGGGCGTTCTGCACGTCGGCCTGGGCGCGCAGGTAGAGGTCGGCCAGTTCCGCGTTCTTGGCCCGCAACTCGGCCAGCTCGGCCAGCGCGGTGGTCAGGTCGATGCCGGCGTCAGCCGGGGCAGTGGAGGTTTCGGCATCCGGCCGCGCGCCGGCGGGGTCGGTGGCGGGATTCGTGGAATCGGACATGGGTGAACGACAAGGTGTGGGGCAAGCCCCGATTGGTGAAAACCCTGGCCGCCACCCCGGCACGCTGCGAAGCGCCGCAGCAACCGGGCAGGCGGCTGGCTTGGCAGGNGAACTGAGGGCGCTCGGCCGGGTTTCAAGTCCTGCGCGGCCCGAATGGGTCACGCCGCANGCCTGGCAGCCGGGCCGGCCGGCCTCTCAGCGGCCGACGGCGAGCAGCTCGACGTCGAACTTCAGCGTGGCGTTAGGNGGAATGACGCCGCCGGCGCCGCGGGCGCCGTAGCCCAGGGCGGCGGGAATCAACAAGGTGCGGCAGCCGCCCACGCGCATGCCGGCCACACCCTCGTCCCAGCCGCGGATGACCATGCCGGCGCCGAGGTCGAAGACGAAGGGGTCGTTGCGGTCGCGGCTGGAGTCGAACTTGCGGCCCTGGGCGCCGTTGTCCCAGAGCCAGCCGGTGTAGTGGACGGTGACGCTCTGGCCGGGGCGGGCCTCGGCGCCGTCGCCGACGCGCGTGTCTTCGTATTGCAGGCCGCTGGCGGTGGTGGTCAGGCTCATGGTGGTGGGGTCCTCAGGCTTTGCGGGCCTGTGCGGCCGTCCATTTGGTGGCGAAGGCCTGCAGGTCGGACAGGCGTTTGACGAGGTCGGTGCCGCTGGTGGTGAGGCGATAGCCCTCGTCGCCGTGGCCGATCAGGCCGGCTGCGCGCAGGGCCTTGAGCCGGGTGTTGAGCGTGTTCGGGGTGATGCCGCCGACGCTGTCCTGCAGCAGGCGAAAGGTCTGCGGATGCCCATCGCGCAGCGCCCACAGCACACGCATGGCGTAGCGGGTTTCCAGCAAGGCCAGCAGTTGGCTGACGGCGACATTGTCCTTGGAACTCATGGCGGCTTACTCCTTCGGTCGGGGGCGCTGCCGCAGCCCCGGGGCTTGCGGCTCGGGCACGGCGGAGCCGACTATAGCGCAAAAACCGCCCGCTGCTACAGCTTTCATAGCTGTGGGCAATCATTCCGCGCGCCCGATGGTAGAAAAACGTCAAAACCCGGGGGCGGGGTTCACTGCGGCAGGTAGACCTTCTTGAGCAGGCGGATGAGGGTGCGGCGCTCGGCGGGGGTGAGGCGCTGGGCGGATTCGGTCTCGCTGCGGCTGGCGGTGCGCTCGGCCTCCTGCATGAGCGCCTCGCCCTCGGGTGTGAGGTACAGGCCCTGGGCGCGGCCGTCGCTGGGGTGGGCGCGGCGCTCGACGAGGCCGCGCTGCACCAGCGTCTGCACCATGCTGACCAGGTTGGGCGGCTGGATGGCCAGCACCGCGCAGATCTGCCGCGAGGTGATGCCCGGGTTGTGGGTGATGAGCGACAGCACCGAAAAGTCCACCGGCCGCAGGCCGTAGACGGCCATGCGCTGCAGAAACACGTCGATGATGGCCAGCGCCGCGCGGCGGGCGTTGTAGCCGATCAGGGTTTCCAGAAAGCTCGTGTCGACCTGCTCGACAGCCGACAAGGGCTGCGGCGGTCGGGAGGGCTTGGCGCGCTCGGGCATGGCGGTCGGACGGGCGGCGGCGGGGCGAAAACCCAATATTTTAGGTGGGCGCCGTTTGGGACCCTGTCGCGGTCGTGTCGCAGGCGGCGAGGCCGAGGCGGGGCAGAGGGTTGCTCATCCGGCCGCGCGTTGCCTCGTTGCTGCCGGCGGATTCGATGCCATCGCTCAGGCGCTTTCCACCGGCGACTGGCAGGCTTGCGCGACCATCCGGGCATGAAGCGCGAAGCTGGGGGTGACCCAGTCGTTGAAGGCGGCGGCACCGTCACGGCAGGATTCGGGCACGGGGCTGGCGTGGGCCCGCTGGGCGGCTTCGATGCGGGCCCAGGCCCAGCCGAGCAGGGCCACCGCGGCGCAGTGCAGGAAGTCGGTCGCGGCGGCATGGGCGGGGGCCAGGTCGCCGTCGCGGCAGCGATCGACCAGCTGCTGCGCCAGCGACCCCAGCGCGCGCAAGTGCGCGAGCGCGGCGGCGTCGGCGGGGTGGCTGGGGTCGAGGTCGGCGCCGAGGGTCTGCAGCAGGGCGCGCAGCGCGGCGCCNCCGTCGACGAGCACCTTGCGCACCAGCAGGTCGATGGCCTGGATTTCGTTCGTGCCCTCGTAGATCATCGTCACGCGGGCGTCGCGCACATGCTGCTCGACGCCCCATTCGCGCACATAGCCATGGCCGCCGAAGACCTGCAGGCAGTCGCTGGCGCCGAGAAAGGCCTGTTGGGTGAACGCGGCCTTGAGCACCGGCGTGACCAGGGCGCACCAGCGCTCGGCCGCCGCGCGCCGGGACGCCTCCGGGTGGTGGCGCAGCAGGTCGAGTTCGACGGCGGTGCGGTAGGCGAGCACGCGGCCGCCGTCGATCCAGGCGCGTTGGGTGTGCAGCAACCGGCGCACGGCCGCGTGTTCGATGATGAGGCTGGTCTCGCGTGCGCCGGGGGCGCGCATCTGGCGACGCTCCTGCGCATAGGCCCGGGCTTTCTGCCAGGCGGCGTCGAGCAGGCCCAGGCCTTGCAGCGCCACATGCAGGCGGGCGGCGTTCATCATCACGAACATGGCGTTCAGGCCCTGGCCGGGGTGNCCGATGAGCCAGCCGGTGGCGGCGTCAAAGCGCAGCACGCAGGTGGGGCTGGCGTGCAGGCCCATCTTCTCCTCGATCCGTTCGCAGACGACGGGGTTGCGCGCGCCGCCGTCGAGCCATTTGGGCACGAGAAACAACGACAGGCCCTTGGGGCCGGACGGCGCGTCGGGCAGCCGCGCGAGCACCAGGTGCACGATGTTGTCGGTCAGGTCGTGCTCGCCGCCGGAGATGAAGATCTTGGTGCCCTCGATGCGGTGGCTGCCGTCGGCCTGCGGCAGGGCGCGGGTACGGCACAGGCCGAGGTCGCTGCCCGCTTGCGGCTCGGTCAGGCACATGGTGGCCAGCCACTCGCCGCTGGCGATCCTGCCCAGATAGCGGGCCTTGAGGGACTCGCTGCCGTGGTGGCGCAGACACTCGTAGGCGCCGTGCAGCAGGCCCGGCGCCATGGTCCAGCCATGGTTGGCGGCGCTGAGCATTTCGTAGAGCACGGCTTCGAGCACCAGCGGCAGGCCCTGGCCGCCGTCGGCCGGTTCGGCCGCCAGCGCGGGCCAGCCGGCGCGCCAGAACGCCTGATAGGCCTCGCGAAAGCCCGGGGGCATGGTGACCTGCCCCTGGTGCCAGCGCGCGCCCACTTCGTCGCCGCTGCGGTTGAGCGGCGCGACCACCTCGCTGGCAAAGCGGCCGGCCTCGTCCAGCACCTGGCGCATCAGGGCCGCGTCGAAGCCGGCATGCGCGGGCAGGGCGGCGAGGGTGGCGGGCGCGCCGAGCACGGCGTCGAGCAGGTACACCATGTCCTCGACCGGAGCGTGGTAGCAGGTCATGAAACTCCTTTTTCATAGCAACGACCGACCGTTTCACGCTGGGGAACGGCGGAAAATTCTCAAAACAAGGCCGTCGGGAGCGGTTCAGGCCGCCGGCGCGGCGCGCATGGCGCCGAGGTAGGTGTCGATGACGCGCTCGTCGGTGGCGAGCCGCGCGGCCGGGCCTTGCAGCGCGATGTGCCCCATCTCCAGCACATAGCCGTGGTCGGCCGCCTGCAGCGCGGCGCGCGCGTTCTGCTCCACCAGCAGCAACGTCACGCCGGTGCGGCGCAGCGCCTCGATGGTGTGAAAAATCTCGCGCACCACCAGCGGCGCGAGGCCCAGGCTCGGCTCGTCGAGCATCAGCAGCCGCGGCTCGGACATCAGCGCGCGCCCNACGGCGAGCATCTGCCGCTCCCCGCCCGAGAGCGTGCCCGCAAGCTGCTGGCGCCGCTCCNNGAGCCGCGGGAACAACTGGTAGACCGTGTCGAGCTGCGCGCGCCAGCGNCGGTTGCGCAGGCGCAGCTGGCGGTAGCCACCGAGCACCAGGTTGTCCTCCACCGGCATGGTGCCGAACAACTCGCGCTTCTCGGGCACCAGTGCGATGCCGGCCATCACCCGCTCCTCGAGGGTGAGCGCGGCGATGGACTGGCCGTCGAATTCGATGCCGCCTTGCGCACCGAGCACCCCCATCAGCGCGTTGAGCAGCGTGGACTTGCCCGCGCCGTTGGGGCCGATGACGGTGACGACGCTGCCGGCCTCGGCCCGCAGGTCGATGCCGTGCAGCACCTCGGCGCGGCCATAGCCCGCGCGCAGGCCGTGAATGTGGAGCAGCGGTGGTTTCATGGGCGTCGGAAGTCGGGGATGAGCGGGCGTGAAGGGTTCGGTCGCGGCTTCTCAGTGTTCGGTGCCGAGGTAGGCCGCGCGCACCCTGGGGCTTTGCTGCACCTCGCGCGGGGTGCCCTCCATGAGCTGGGTGCCGAACTCCATGACGACGATGCGGTCGCACACGTCCATCACGAGGTCCATGTCGTGCTCGACCAGCAGCAGGCTCATGCCCTCGTCGCGCAGCTGGCGCAGCACGGCCGCGAGCGCCTGCTTCTCCTTGTGGCGCAGCNNCGCCGCGGGCTCGTCGAGCAGCAGCAGCACCGGGTCGCTGCACAGCGCGCGGGCGATCTCCAGCAGCCGCTGCGGGCCCATGGCCAGGTTGCCCGCGGGCTCGTGCAGGTGGGCGCCCAGGCCCACGCGTTCGATCTGGCGGGCGGCTTCCTGCAGCACGCTGCGCTCGCAGGCGCGGTCGAGCCGCAGCATCGAGGCCAGCGCGCCGCTGGCAGCCTCACCCTCGGCCGCCCGCAGGTGCGCGCCCAGGGCGACGTTCTCCAGCACCGTCATCTCCGGCACCATCTTCACATGCTGGAAGGTGCGCGACACGCCGCGGCGGGCAATCTCGCGCGAGGGCAGGCCGCCCACCGGCTGGCCGAGCAGCCGCACCTCCCCNGCCGTCAGCGGCAGCACGCCGGTGATGAGGTTGAAGGTGGTGGACTTGCCCGCGCCGTTGGGCCCGATCAGGCCGACGATCTGCCCCGCCGTGATGGAGAACCCGACGTCATTGACCGCCACCAGCCCGCCGAAGGTCTTGCGCAGGCCCTGCACCTGCAGCACCGTCTCGCCGCGCTGCGGCCGCGCGCGCAGCGGCAGCGCCGCCGCGGCCGCCCAGTCCGGCGTGCGCACGCGCGCCGGCACGAAGCGCGTCACCAGCGAGCACAGGCCGTCGGGCAGGTATTTCAGCACCAGCACCAGCACGATGCCGAAGACGATGATCTCGTAGCTGCCGCTGGTGCCGATGAGCCGCGGCAGCAGCACCTGCAACTGGTCTTCGAGCAGCTTGGTCACCAGCGCGCCGCCGATGGCCCCNCAGAGCTGCGAAGCGCCACCGAGCACGGCCATAAACAGGTACTCGATGCCCATCTTCAAGCCGAAGGGCGAGGGNTTGACGGTGCGCTGGAAGTGCGCCGTGAGCCAGCCCGAGACGCTGGCCAGCAGCGAGGCGAGCAGGAAGATGCCGATCTTGTAGCGCAGCGTGTTCACACCCATGGCCTCGGCCATGGTGCCCGCGTTGCGCAGCGCGCGGATGGCGCGGCCGCTGCGCGAGTCGAGCAGGTTGCCCAGCGCGAACACCGCCAGCAGCACCAGCGTCCAGGCGAACACGAAGAACGGCCGGCCCTCGCCGACGTTCCACTGCAGCAGGCGCAGCGTGGGCACGTTGAGGATGCCGTCGTACTTGCCCAGCGCGGCGACGTTGCCCATGAGGTAGTACAGCGACAGGCCCCAGGCGATGGTGGCCAGCGGCAGGAAGTGCCCGGACATGCGCAGCGTGAGCGCACCCAGCAGCAGCGCACTGGCCGCCGTGAGCGCCAGGCCCGCAAACACCGTGAGCCAGGGCGACACGCCGTAGTTCACGCTGAGGTAGGCGCTGGTGTAGGCACCGATGCCCACGAACGCCGCCTGCCCGAACGAGGTCAGGCCACCGATGCCGGTGAGCAGCACCAGGCCGAGCACCACCAGGCTGTAGAGCGCGATGTAGTTGAGCTGGGTGATCCAGAAATCGGGCAGCGGCAGCACCGCGATGCCCGCCACGCCGGCCAGCAGCGCCAGGCGGGTCTGCAGGGTCGAGAGGCGCATGTCAGTGCTCCTCCGCATGGCCGACCACCAGCGAGCGCCACAGCAGCACCGGCAGGATNNCAGCGTGAACACGATGACCTCCTTGAACGCGCTGGCCCAGAACGAGCCGAAGGCNTCCACCACGCCGACGAAGATCGCACCCACCGCGGCCGTCGGGTAGCTCGCCAGCCCNCCGATCACCGCGGCGACGAAGCCCTTGAGGCCGATCAGGAAGCCGCTGTCGTAGAACACCGTCGTCGTCGGCCCGATCAGCAGGCCCGACAGCGCGCCGATCAGCGCGGCCATGGCGAAGGTCCACTGGCCCGCCGCATGCGTGGAAATGCCCATCAGCCGCGCGCCGAGGCGGTTCACCGCGGTGGCCCGCAAGGCCTTGCCGCGCAGCGTGCGCTCGAAGAACAACCACAGCAGCACCATCAGCGCGGCCGAGACGCCGACGATGATCACGGCCTGCCCCGAGAGGCTGGCCGCGCCGAGCGCGAAGCGCGCGTCCCAGAACGCGGGGTTGCGAAAGCCCTCGGCGCCGAAGAACAGCAGGCCCAGCCCGGTCATGGCGAAGTGCACCCCNACCGAGACGATGAGCAGCACCAGCGAACTTGCGTCCGCCAGCGACTGGTACGCCAGCCGGTACACCAGCGGCCCGAAGGCCGTGACCACCGCCGTCGTCAGCACCGCCTGCACCAGCAGGGGAACTGCNTGCGGTGCCGCCCAGAGCGCCAGCAGCGCAATGGCCAGCGGCGCGGCCAGCGTGCGCAGGCCGGCCCGCGCCGCGGCGCGCAGCGAGCGCCGATGCCGCCAGGCGGCGTGCGCGTCGAGCAGGGCGCACAGCGCGGCCATGATCAGCAGCAGCCACACCGTGCCGGGCACCTTGCCGGCCTGGAACAGCGCGAGCGTGAGCGCGCCATAGGCCACGAACTCGCCCTGCGGGATGAAGATCACCCGCGTCACGGCGAACACCAGCACGGTGGCCAGGCCCAGCAGGGCGTAGATGGCACCGTTGGTCACGCCGTCGAGCAGCAGGATGCTGGCGATCGAAAAATCCATGAAGACTCTCGGGGTTGAGGCGGCACGCCGCGCCGCAGCGGCGCGGAGCGGGGGCGATGAGCCGGCCGGCGGCGCTGCGGCGACCGGGCCCGGGTGGCGGGCCGCTGGTGCCGCAGCGCCGCGGGGCGCTTACTGAACCACCTTCCAGTCGCCGTTGACGACCTGCAGCATCACGCCGGTCTCGGGGGTGTAGCCCCAGTGGTCGGCGGGCGTCCAGTCGAGCACGCCGTGCGACACCACGGTGCGGCCCATGCTCTCGAAGGCATCGCGCAGCGCGGCGCGGAACTCCGGCGTGCCGGGCTTGGCCTTCTTGAGCGCGATGGGCACGGCTTTCTCCATGACGATCATCGAGTCATAGGCATGGCCGGCGAACTGGTTGCGCGAGCCTGGTCCATAGGCCTTCTCGTACTGCTGCACGAACTCGATGGCGATCTTCTTCGACGGGTGGCTGTCGGGCAGTTGCTCGGCGATCACTGCCGGGCCCGAGACCACATAGGCCCCTTCGACCGCCTTGCCGCCCACACGCATGAGGTCGCGCGAGGCGGCGGCATGGGTCTGGTAGATCTTGCCCTTGTAGCCGCGATCCACGATGGCCATGTGCGGCATGGCCGCGCCGCTGCCCGAGGCGACGATGAGCATCGCATCCGGGTTGGCCGCCACCAGCTTGAGCGCCTGCGCGGTGACGCTGGTGTCGGAGCGGGCGAAGCGCTCGGTGGCGATGACCTTGATGCCGTTCTTCTCCGCCTCGGCGGTGAAGTCCTTGAGCCAGCTCTCGCCGTAGGCGTCGGTGTAGCCGAGGAACCCCACGGTCCTGACGCCTTGCTTCTTCATCAGGCCCACCATGGCGTGGGCCATCACCGCGTTGGACTGCGGCATGCGGAAGGTCCATTTGTCCTGGCCCGGCGGCAGCACCGCGGGCGACCAGGCCAGCTGCGGCGTGCCCGATTCGGCGGCCACCGCGGCCACCGGAATGGCCACCGGCGTGGCCACCGAACCCATGATCACGTCCACCTTGTCCTCGGTGACGAAGCGCTTGGCGATCTTGGTGCCGTTGGTCGGGTCGGTGGCGTCGTCGAGCACGATGACCTTGAGCTTCTCGCCGGCGATGCTGGTGGGCCAGAGCTTGACCTGGTTGCCCACNGGAATGCCCAGGCCCGAGGCCGGGCCGGTCAGCGGCGCGACCACGCCGATGGTGATGTCGGCCAGCGCGGGGCCGGCCAGGGCGAATGCAGCGGCCGCTGCGATGAGGCGGGTGTTGAGTTTCATGGCGGGTTGTCTCCTGGTTGGGCGGTGGGGGTGGGGAAACGGCTGGCGCTTCAGCTGCAGCGCGCGCGGATGTCCTCGGGCACGGGGATGGCCTTGATGCGGTCGGGGTCGCCTTCGGGGTGGATGACGAAGGCGCGGGTCTCGCGCCCTTCGCACAGCAAGTCCTCGCCGCGCATGACGCGGTGCAGTTGCACGAAGGTCTTGGCCGCCCAGGATTCGATGCAGGTGTGGATCTGCAGCGTCTGCCCGTAGGTGGCGGGGCGCAGGAAGCGGGTGTGGATTTCCAGCAGGGGCGTGCCGATGATGCCGGTGGTTTTCTTCAGCTCGCGCCAGGGCGGCACGCCGCAGCTCATGAAGAAGTGCAGCGAGGCCGCGTCCATCCACTTCGAGAAATTGGGGAAGAACACGATGCCCGCGGGGTCGCAGTCGCCGAACTGCACCTGGATTTCGTAGGTCGTGGTTCTGCTCATCGAGGGCTCCGGGCGGTCAGCGCGGCGCCATGCGCAACGCGCCGTCGAGGCGGATCACCTCGCCGTTGAGGTGGGTGTTGGTCACGATGTGGCAGGCGAGCTGCGCGAACTCCTCGGGCTTGCCCAGGCGCTGCGGGAAGGGAATGCTGGCCGCCAGTGACGCCTGCACCGGCTCGGGCAGCGTCTTCATCAGCGGCGTGGCGAACAGGCCCGGGGCGATGGTGCAGACGCGAATGCCGAATTGCGCGAGGTCCCGCGCCATCGGCAGCGTCATGCCCACCACGCCACCCTTGGAGGCGCTGTAGGCCTGCTGGCCCACCTGGCCGTCGAAGGCGGCCACGCTGGCGGTGAACACCATCACGCCGCGCTCGCCGTCCTCCAGCGGTTCGAGCCGGGCGCAGGCCGCGGCGAACAGGCGCGCGGCGTTGTACGTGCCCACCAGGTTGACCTGCAGCACGCGCACGAAGTCCTCCAGCGGTGCCGGGCTGCCATCCTTGCCGAGCACGCGCCTGGCCGTGCCGATGCCGGCAATGTGCGCCAGGATGCGCGCAGGCCCGTGCGCTGCCGCGGCGCGGTCGATGGCAGCCTGCAGGCTCGCCNNGTCGCTCACGTCGCAGGCGCAGGCCAGGGCGCGCGCCTCGCCGCAGGTCTGGTTGATGTCGGCGGCCACGCGCTCGGCGGCCTCCGCATTTCGGTCGAGCACGGCGACCCTGGCGCCGAGCCGCGCGAGCTCGCGCGCCGTGGCTTCGCCCAGGCCCGAACCCGCGCCGGTGACGAGGGCGGCTTGTCCGTGAATGTGCATGATGGATTCCTGAGTGCTCTTGAAGTTGTAGCGAGAACTGACCGTTTGGCGCTGGGGTTCGGGTGTTTTTCGCAAAAGCGGGCTCAGCGGGGCGCCTGCGGGTTCTCCAGCAGCAGCGCAATGCCCTGGCCGCCGCCGATGCAGGCCGAGGCCACGCCCCAGCGCTGGCCGCTGCGCTGCAGCTCGCGCGCCAGCGTCAGCGTGAGCCGCACGCCCGTGGCCGCCAGCGGATGCCCCAGCGCGATCGCGCCGCCGTTGACGTTGAGCCGCGCCAGATCGAGCCCGAGCTCGCGCGCCACCGCCAGGGTTTGCGCGCCCTGCGCCTCGTTGATCTCGAAGCGCGCAATGTCGTCCAGGGCCAGGCCGGTGCGCGCGAGCAGCAGCCGGATCGCCGGCGCCGGGCCGATGCCCATGATCTCCGGCGGCACGCCCACCACGGCCGAGGCTGCCAAACGCGCCAGCGGGGCCTTGCCCTCGGCTTTGACGTAAGCGCTGCAGGCCACCACCGCGGCGGCGGCCGCATCCACCAGGGCCGAGCTGTTGCCGCCGGTCTGCACACCGCCCTCGTGCACCGGCTTGAGCCGTGCCAGCACCTCCACCGGCGAGGGGCGCGGGTGCGTATCCTGGGCCACTTCGGTGAGCTTGCCCTGCAGGCGAATGCCGCGCGGCCGGTAGCCCTCGAGCTCGAAGCGCTCGCTCACCACCGGCACGATCTCGCCGGCGAGGAAACCGCTCTCCTGTGCCGCCAGCGCCCTGGCGAAAGACGCGCTGGCGAAGGCGTCGACCGCCTCGCGGGTGATGCCATAGCGGCGGGCGAGGTTCTCCGCCGTCTGGATCATGTTGATGCCCGCGGCCGGGTCCAGCAGGGCTTCCCACATGTAGTCCTTGAAGCCCACCGGCGCGCCGAGTTTGAAGCCGGTGCGGTGCTCGAACGCGGCAATCGGGTTGCGCGTCATGCTCTCGGTGCCCACCACCAGCGCCGCTTCGATGGCGCCGCTGCGCAGGTGTTCGCCGGCCTGCCGGAACAGCTCGAAACCGGTGCCGCAGATGCGCTGCGCCATCAGCGCGGGCACCTCCAGCGGCACCCCGGCGTACAGCCCGATATGGCGTGGCAGGAAGAACTGGTCGAAGTCGCCCGGCGCCATGTTGCCGGCCAGCACCGCGCCGATGTGCGCCCCAGGCACNCCTGCACGCGCCAGCGCGCGCGCGGCCTTGATGCCGAGGTCGGTGGGCGAGACATGGCCGAGCGCGCCGCAGTAGTCCACCATCGGCGTGCGCATGCCGTCGAGCAGCCAGACGTCGTCGAAGGCGTCGAACAGACCGGGTTGTTTCATTTTGAAGGCTTCAGGCTTGGGGAATGGCGTGGGCGTCGGCGGTGGGCTCGAGCGCGTGCGCGAGCGTGCGCGCATGCAGCGCCTCGACGATGGATGCACGGTGGGCGAGCACGGCGCGCTGGTTGATCGAGCCCTTGTCGGTGATCTCCCCGCGGTCGAGCGCCGGCGGCTCCTCGAGCAGGCACAGGCAGGCAATGCGGTTGGCGCTGCCGGTGGCGCTCTCGGCCAGCGCGTCGAGCAGGCCCTGGAAACGCGCCTTCACCGCGGGGCTGCGCAGCACGTCGGCCAGCGGCGCATCGTCGGCCAGGCCCGATAGGCGGCGGCAGGCCGCCGCGTTGGGGAACACCATGGCCCCGACCTCGTGCCGGTTGAGCCCGGTGATGACCACGTCCTGGATGTAGGGCGCGCCGGCGGCGATGATCTTCGCGCGCAGCGGACCCACACTCACGAAGGTGCCGGTGGCGAGCTTGAAGTCCTCGGCGATGCGGCCGTCGAAGCGCAGGCCCTGGTGCGGGTCGGCCGGGTCGATCCAGGTCACCGCGTCGCCGGTGCGGAAGTAGCCTTCTTCGTCGAAGGCCTCGGCGGTGGCCTCGCTCGCGCGCCAGTAGCCCGGCGTGATGTTCGGGCCGCGGTAGCGGATCTCGCGCTTGCCCTCGGTCTCCACCAGCTTGATCTGCAGGCCCGGCGTGGGCACGCCGAGGTCGCCCGCGCGCACGTTCGGGCTGGTGACGAACAGGCCGAACGGCCCGGACTCGGTCATGCCCAGGCCCGAGGTCATGACGATGCGCTCGCCGATCTCGGCCTCCTCACTGGCATACAGGCTGTCCCACACCGGCTGGGCCAGCGCCGCACCGGCGTAGAAGAACATGCGCACCCGCGAGAGGAAGTTGCGGCGCAGCGCGGCGTCGGTCTGCATGGCCGCGGCAATGGCTTCAAACCCGGTGGGCACGTTGAAGTACACCGTGGGCGCGATCTCGCGCAGGTTGCGCAGCGTCTCGCCGATGAGCGCGGGCACCGGCTTGCCGTCGTCGATGTAGAGCGTGCCGCCGTGGTAGAGCACCAGGCCGAAGTTGTGGTTGCCGCCGAAGGTGTGGTTCCACGGCAGCCAGTCCACCAGCACCGGCGGCTCCTCGGTCAGCACCGGCATGCTTTGCGCCATCTGCTGCTGGTTGGCACACCACATGCGCTGGGTGTTGATGACCGCCTTGGGCAGCTTGGTCGAACCGCTGGTGAACAGGAACTTCACGATGGTGTCGGGCCCGGTGGCGGCCATGGCGGCATCCACCGCGGGCGTGGCGGCCGCAGACGTCAAGGTCGCAAACGGTGTGCTGGCGCGCCGTGGCAGCGTGCCCTGCGCCAGCACCACCTCAACCCCTCGGGCNACCACCGCCTCGATGGCCCGGCCAAAGCGCGCCGCATCGGCCGCGAACACCAGGCCCGGCGTGACCGTGTCGAGCACATGGCGCAGCTTGGCGAAGTCCTGGCTCAGCAGCGAATATGCGGGCGAGGTCGGCACAAAGGGCACGCCCGCAACCATGCAGCCCAGGGCCAGCAGTGCATGCTCCAGGTCATTGCCTGAGAGGATGACCACCGGCCGCTCGGCGCTCAGCCCGCGGTCGATCAGTGCCTGCGCGATCGAGCGCGCCCGCGCCCACGCCTCGCCATACGTCACATGCCGCCAGTCGCCGCTGCCACCATCGGGCAGTGCAACGCGCCGGGCCATGAAGCTGCGCTCGGGCGCCGTCCGGGCCCAGTGCGCCAGCCGGTCGGTCAGCCGCGCGGGGTAGGGCTGCAAGACCTGGTCGGCCTCGAGGTAGGTCGTGCCNGGTGCGCCCTCGCGCACGGTGACGCGGGTCACACCGAAGCGCAGCGGGCGGAAGCGAGCGGGGGTGGTCATGGCGGCGGGCTCCGGGGTCGGTCAGCTTTTCTTCACCTTGGCCGCGCGGCCCTCGAGGAAGGCGCGCACCCGCGCCTTGGCATCGGGCGCGCTCTGGGCGATCGCGGCCATCATGGCTTCGGTGAGGTAGCCGTGGTCGGCGCTTTGCTCGGCGATGCGCGGCAAGGCGTGCATCAAGGCGTAGTTCGTCAGCGGCGCGTTGGTGGCGATGCGCCGCGCAAGCTCGAGTGCCTTGTCCAGGGCGCCGCCGGCAGGAACCAGGTACTGCGCCAGACCGGCGCGCTCGCCCTCGGAGGCGTCGTACACCCGGCCGGTGAGCATCATGTCGGTCATGCGCGCCACGCCGATCAGGCGCGGAATGCGCACCGAGCCGCCGCCGCCCACGAAGATGCCGCGCGTGCCCTCGGGCAGGGCATAGAACGCGGTTTCGTCGGCCACGCGGATGTGGCAGGCGCTGGCCAGCTCCAGGCCGCCGCCCACCACCGCGCCATGCAGGGCCGCCACCACCGGCACCGGGCCGTACTGCACCTGGTTCAAGGCCTCGTGCCACATGCGGGAGTGGTGCAGGCCCTCGCCAGCGTCGCGCTCGCTGAGTTCGGAAAGGTCCAGCCCTGCGCAGAAGTGCTCGCCCGCGCCGCACAGCACCGCCGCGCGCACCGTCCTGGGCAAGCCGGCAAACGCGTTGCGCACCGCGAGGATCAGCGCATCGCTGAGCGCATTGCGCTTGGACGGGCGGTGCAGGCGCACGACGGCAATCTCGCCGTGCTCGCCCTGGGTTTCGATCTGGATCAAGGAGTGGCTCATCTCGGTTCCTGTTGTGGCTGCATTGTGGTTATAAAAAATAATCAAAAAAGCCCTTTCGGGCCGAATTTCGTCGGTGTTTACCCTTGCCTCGGGCGTCGAGCGGTCGCGGGCGCTGGCCACCTGCAAGTGCCGGGCGCAGCGCGCACCGTCCCCGCGCGGGCGGGACGCGGCGAAAATGCAGGAAAATACGCAGCCCGCGGCGCTCCGGGGTGGCCAGCCCTTCCCGGCGGCACACGCTTGGGCCGTGCCGCCGAATGCCGCCCCGGTGTTTCTCCATCGTTTCCAGAGCCTCAGTCGTGACCCAAGCCTCCACTCCGTCCTTCGACCTTGCCCAACTCGACGCCATCACCCAGGGCGCGTTCTCGGCGCCGACCTCGGGCGAGCGCGGCGCGCGCGTGCGCGAGTGGCTGGCCACGAACCCGACGCCCGAGCTCATGCAGGCGGTGTTCAAGGAACTCAGCGTCAAGGACAAAGGCGCCGCCAAGCCGCTGCGCGAGCGGCTCGACGAGCTGCGCCGGGCCAAGGGCCAGGAGGCGCTGGCGGCCGAATGGGCGGCCAAGGCGCAGGCCCTGCTCGACGCGGCGCGCATGAACATTGCCGATGCACTGGCCTGGCAGCGTGACGCCGCGCGCGCCGGCGCGCCGCTGTCGCGCGAGCCGCTGGCGAACTTGCGCACGGCGCTGGCCGAGCGGGTGCGCGCGGTGGAGGACCTGCAGAACCAGGCCATGGTGCAGCGCGAGGCGGCGGTGCTGCTGGCCCAGCGCATCGAAGTGCTTTCCACCCGCAGCTTCAAGGACGCCCAGGCCGCGNCCGCGGCGCTTCAGACGGATGTGGCGAACTGGCGCGCCCAGGCCGATGCGCTGACCGCTCACGCCCAGTGGGCTGCGGTCGATGCGAAGTTCCCGCCCATGATCGATGCCGCGCGCACCCAGTTGCAGGTGGTGTGGGAGGCATTTGCGGCTGCGCTCGCGCAGGCCGAGGCGGCGGCAGCGGATGCGCAGGCGCCCTTGCCGCCGGTGCCCGTCTGGGCCGATGAATTGCGCGCGCTGCGTGGCGAGCCCGTTCAGGCCGAAGCCAAGCCCGCTGCGCGAGCGCGCGTGGACCCCGCGGTGCGCGAGGCCCTGCGCCAGCAGGCGCTCGCCGCCGTGCTGCCGGTGCTGGAGAAGGTGGAGCAGGAGGTGGGCGAGGGCCACGGCAAGGCCAGTGCCGGCGCCGNNCGGGCGCTGCGCGCGGCGTTCAAGGCCCACGGCCGCCATCTGGAGGCGGCCATCGAGTCGCGGNTGCACGCCGCGCTGGGCGCGGCCGATGAGCTCGAGGGCTGGGCGCGGTGGCGTGCCGATCAGCTGCGCGAAGAGCTCGTCGGCAAGGCGCAGGCCCTGCTCACCTCCGAGCCCGCGCTCTCCGGCCGCAAGCTGCAGGAGGCCTTGCGCCAGTTGCGCGAACAGTGGAAGGCGGCCGACAAAGGCGGCGCACCCAACCATGCGCTGTGGAAGCGCTTTGACGACGCCTGCAACGAGGCCCACAAGCGGGTGGAGGCCTGGCTCGAAACCGTCAAGGCGGAGAGCGCCGCGCACCGCGCCCAGCGGCTGGCCCTCATCGAAGAGGTCAAGGCCTGGGCGCAAGGCCAGACCGAGCGTGCGGGCTCCCCGGACTGGAAGGCGNTTTTCCGCGCGCTGCACCAGTTTTCCACCCGCTGGCGTGAGGCGGGCCACCTGAGCGAAAAGGCGTTTGCCGAACTCGCGCCCCTGTGGAAGGCGGCCATCCACGAAGCCGCCTTGCCGCTCGAACAAGCCCAGAAGGCCAGCCTGGAGCGGCGCCACGCGCTGATCGAGGAAGCCAAGGCGCTCGGCGCCGCGCGCGAACTGCGCATCGACGCTGTGCGCGTCCTGCAGCAGCGCTGGCAGGCCGAGGCCCAGGCGGTGCCGCTGGAGCGACGGGTGGAGCAGAAGCTCTGGGACAGCTTCCGCAAGCCCATCGACGAAGCCTTCCAGCGCAAGAGCGCCGAGCGCGAGCGCGCGCAGGCCGCCCTCAGCGAGCGCGACCGTGCGGTGCTCGACGCGGCCAAGGCCCTCGAGGCGGCCAACGCCAGCGGTGACGCCCAGCGCATCCGCGCGGCCATGGCCGCACTCGATGCAGCCTTGCATGGTCAGGCCCAGGCGCAGGCCGAGGTCGACCGCATGACCGCCTCGGCTGCCGAATCCGAAGAAAAACCGGCGAACCCCAGCGCAGAACGGTCAGACGCTGCTACTGAAAATGAAGCAACGCAAGAGGCCCCAGCGCCCGCCCCCGCGGACGCCTCGGCCGCGCCGCGACGGGTGGTGGCCGTGCGCGGGNACGACCGCCCGGGCCAGAAGCGGGTCGAACCGGTGGCGGCCGGTAACGTGCGTCGCCCCGGCGACCGACGCGATGCGCCGCGCGACGGCGCCCGTGGCCCGCGTGGGGCCGACCCGCGCAGCGACACCCGCGGCGGCCCGCGCGCAGGCGGCCGGCCGCCCGCGAGCGAGCGCGGCCCCCGCCTGGGCGACGCGGCCTTCCGCGCGCAGCGTGAGGCGCTCGAACACGCCGAAGCCGCCCTGCGCCGGCTGGCCGCGCAGGCCCATGGCGAGGCGCTCACCCAGGTGCTCGACGCCTGGCACGCCCGCGATGCCGCAGCGCTGCCCAATGCTCAGGCGCTGGGCCGCGCGGTGTCGGCCAGCGTGCGCGCCGCCTGGGTCAAGGCGCTGGAGGCGCCGGCCAGCGGCGATGCGGCCGAGGCCCTGCTGCGGCTGGAGATCGCCGCCGAGGTGCCGACGCCGGCCGCGCAGATCGAGGCCCGGCGCGCCTTGCAGCTCAAGCTGCTGACCCGCCGCCATGACCCGACGCCCGCCGACACCTGGCCGCAGGACGTGGCCACCGTGCTGGCCAGCGCCNTGAGTCCCGAGGCTTCGCGGCGCCTGCAGGCCGCGCTCAAAGGTCTGCTGCGCCGCGGCTGAGCGGCCCGCCCTGCCGGCGACGCCGCGGGCTCGCCCAGCCTTGCCTTCAGCTTCGCTTCATCGGCATCGGTCACCATTGCCGTTTCGGGTGAACGACGAGGGATGGAGCGATGCGGATTCTTCTGGCCGAGGACGACGACCTGCTCGGCGCCGGCCTGCGCGCGGGCTTGACCCAGCAGGGCTTCCAGGTGGACTGGGTGCGTGACGGCGTGGCCGCCCTGCGCGAACTGCGCAGCGGCGAATACCAGGCCGTGGTGCTCGACCTGGGCCTGCCGCGCATGGACGGCATGGACGTGCTGCGGGAAGCGCGCAGCCAACAGGTGGCGGTTCCCGTGCTGGTGCTGACCGCCCGCGACGGCCTGCAGCAACGCATCGAGGGCCTGGACAGCGGGGCCGACGACTACCTCGTCAAGCCGGTGNACCTGCTCGAACTCGCCGCGCGGCTGCGCGCCCTGGTGCGGCGCGCCCACGGACACGCCCATGCACGCCTGAGCGCGGGCCCGATCGTCATCGACGACGCAGCGCGCCAGGTCTGGCTCGACGGGCAGACGGTTGCGCTGTCCGCGCGCGAATACGACCTGCTGCACCTGCTGCTGCTCAATGCCAACCGCGTGCTCAGCCGCGAACGCATCGAACAGCAGCTCTACCGCTGGGGCACCNGAAGTGGCCAGCAACGCCGTGGAGGTGCACATCTACAACCTGCGGCGCAAGCTCCGCCCCGAGCTGATCGAAACCGTGCGCGGTGCCGGCTACGTGCTGCGCACCGAGAGCGGAGGGGCTGCGGCGTGAGTGCGGGGCCGCGCATGCCGAGCGACCGCCCCGCGCAGACGCGGCGCGCGCACTCGCTGCGCGCCCGCCTGCTGGCGACCGTGCTGGGCCTGCTGGCCGCGGGATGGGTGCTGGTGCTGGGCCTGACCTGGCTGGACCTGCGCCATGAAGTGGACGAACTGCTCGACGCCCACCTCGCGCAGACCGCGGCCCTGCTCAGCGGCCTGCACCTCGACGATCTGCGCAGCCTCGGCGACGCCCCGGCGCCGCTGCTGCACGAATACCAGCCGCAGGTGGCCATTCAGGTCTGGCACGAGGGGCAATTGGTGGTGCGCTCGAGCAATGCGCCGGTGCAGCCGCTGGCGCCGCTGGATGCGCGGGGCCTGAGCCTGCAGTCCATCGGCACGCGCGACTGGCATGTGCTCAACGCCCAGGGCCGCGAGAGCGACGTGACCATCCTCGTCGGTGAGCGCGAGCGCGCGCGAACACGTGNNCTGCTGTCGAGCCTGGCGCGCGCCGTCTGGCCGCTGCTGGCGGGCTTTCCGCTGCTGGCGCTGAGCATCGTGTGGGCCGTGCGCGGCGCGGTCAAGCCGCTGCAGCGGCTTNGTGCCCAGGTGGCGCAGCGCGAGCCGCACGCGCTCGACCCGCTGCACGTGGCCGACGCACCGCGCGAGGTGCAGCCGCTGGTCGATGCGCTCAACCGCCTGTTCGAGCGCATGGCCGAACGCCTGGCCGCCGAGCAGCGCTTCACCGCCGACGCCGCGCACGAACTGCGCACACCGCTGGCGGCCATCCGCATGCAGGCGCAGGTGGCCCAGGGTGCGGCCGATGAGCCCGAGCGCGCGCAGGCCCTGGCGTCCACCCTCATGGCCTGTGACCGCGCGGCCCATCTGGTCGATCAGCTGCTGCAGCTCGCGCGGCTTGAGGCCGATGCCGCGCCGACCACCGCCCCGGTGGCGCGGGCGNCGTCGGATGCGGCGCGAAGCACCGACTGGCCGCTGCTGGCCCGCGAACTGGCCGACGCCTTCGCACCGACCCTCCAGGCCCATGCCCAGCGGCTCGAACTCGACATCACCGAGCCCGTGCCCGGCGGCGCACTGCCCAGCGCGCTCGCGCGGGTGATGCTGCGCAACCTGCTCGACAACGCCTCGCGCTACAGCCCCGACGGCGCCTGCGTGCGGCTGCGCATCGCCGCCGAGGGCGCAGGGGCGCGCATCACCATCGAAGACAGCGGCCCGGGTCTCGCCCNNGAGGACCAGGCGCGTCTGGGCGAACGCTTCTTTCGCGTGCTCGGCACCGGGCGCACGGGCAGCGGGCTCGGCTGGTCCATCGTGCGGCGCATCGCGCGGCTGTATGGCATCGAGATCGAACTGGGCCGCTCGGCGCTCGGCGGGCTGCGGGTCGACCTGCGGGTGCCGCCGGCGGCGGCGCACTGAGAATCGGCGAGCCCGGTCGCCACGGCGGTTGCATCGGCGCCTACAAAAATTTCGGCGGCGATCGCCGCACATTTGATTCGGATCAAGTGTGCGTTTGTGACAAAGTTGTCAAATCCCGGCCTGACGACGCAACCGGAGATTCGACACATGCGCACCGACATGCTCCAGCAATCGCTGGAAGACCTCAACGGCTCGACGGCCGACATCGAAGCCTCAGCCCTGATTTCCACCGACGGCCTGATGATCGCCTCGGCCCTGCCCAACGGCATGGACGAAGACCGCATCGGCGCCATGTCGGCCGCGCTGCTCTCTTTGGGCGAGCGCACTGCCAAGGAACTGGCCCGCGGCGGGCTCGAGCGCGTGCTGGTGCAGGGCGAGCGCGGCTACGTGATCATGAGTGCGGCCGGGCCCGAGGCGGTGCTGACCGTGCTGGCCAAGTCCAACGCCAAGCTCGGCCTGATCTTCCTCGACATCAAGCGGGCGGCTGAGACGCTGTCCAAGCTGATCTGAGGAGGGCTGCGTCATGGCCTTGCCCGACATGGTGCCCCCGCGGCACCCCACCGCGAACATCGCCTGACCTACACCGACGGCACCTCGCGCACGGTGTACGTCACCGACATCGAGGTGCCGTTCCCCGAGGGGCGGCTCATCGTCTCGCGCACCGACCTCAACGGCATCATCACCCACGCCAATGACGCCTTCGTCGAGATGAGCGGCTGGTCGCGCGAGGAGCTCATCGGCGCGCCGCACCACATCCTGCGCCACCCCGACATGCCCAAGATCGCCTTCAAGGGCCTGTGGGACGACCTGGCCGCGCGCAAGAAGTGGCACGGCTATGTGAAGAACCTGCGCAAGGACGGCAGCTTCTACTGGGTGTACGCCACGGCCGTGCCCAACATCCGCAACGGCGTGGTGGTGGGCTACACCTCGGTGCGGCGCAAGCCCTCGCGCACGCGCATCGCCGAACTCGAGCCCGTCTACCGTCAATGGCTTGCCGAGGAGAAAGCAGCATCATGACCCTCAACTTCATGATCGCCCCGGACTTCGCACCGGACCGGTTCGCCGGCTGGCACATGCTCAACACGGTGCTGCAGCGCCGCTCCGGCCTGGGCCTGCACCTGCTCACGCCCGCCGGTGCGCGCGAACAGGCCGAACTGCTCGCCCAAGGCAAGGCCGACATCGTCTACGCCAACCCCTTCGATGCGACCGACATGATCCGCTCGCAGGGCTTCATTCCGTTCGCACGGCCCGCCCAGCGCTATGACGAGATGGTGATCGCCAGCGGCACGAACTCGGGCATCCGCCATGTGGAGGACCTCAAACCCGGTTGCCGCATCGCCATGACCGACAACCGCGACGTCAAGCTCATCGGCCTGCGTCTGCTCGAACCGGCAGACCTGACCGACGCGCAGATCCAGTGGGTCGACGTGGACAGCTACCAGGCGGCGGCGCGTCTGGCCATCAAGGGTGAGGTGGAGGCCGCGTTCTTCCTGGCCGATGCATTTGCCTCGCTCACGCGGCTCTCGCGCAGCCAGTTGCAGGTGCTGGTGGAAAGCGCCATTCACGACATCTCCCACGTGCTGCTGGCGCACCCGCGCATGGCGGCCGAGGTGCCGCGCATTGCACAGGCCTTGTTGAGCGTGGGCGCGCAGCCGGGCGATGGCGACGTGCTCGAAGCCCTGGGCCTGCCCGCGGGCTTCGAGGCCATGACGCAGGAGCAGGCCGAGTTCATGATCGACCTCATGGACACCTTGCTGGACTGAACCCGTGACGCCCAGCCCCAGCCCCGAACGCGCCGCGCGGCTGTCGCTGCGACGGNCGCGCGTGCTGCTGCGCGATCCGCGCGACGTCGATGCGCACATGAACCGCCTGCGCGCCGCGCTGGAACTGCCGNGGGCCGAACCCGCCCAGGGCGTGCTGGCGGACCTGTTCGTGGTGTTTGGCGAGGCGCACGCCACGCTCAAGCGGCAGGCGCTGCGGCTGGCCCGCGAGCGGCTGGCCGCGCATGTGGCGCGCTGGTTCGAAGCGCAGGTGCCGCGCGCGCCGTTGCCGCGCATCAGCCCGCTGGCCACGCGCTGGAGCGTGCTGGCCCGGCCCTCGGCCGACATGTCCACCCGGGCCCGCCGCTGCAGCGTGGACGATTCGCGCGCGCTGGCCGACGAGGTCATCGCCGCCCATGCCGCCGGCGATGCCGCGGCCCAGCAAGCTTTTCTGCACCACTGCGTGACTTGCCACGACAACCTGGCCTTCATGCTGGCTCGGCGCTCGCTGCTGCGCAGCGGTGCGGAACTGCCACCGGAGTGGGAAACCGTCAGTCAACAACTCGAGCAAGGGAGCGTGCAGCATGAAGATCGCCGTCAGTGGAATGGCGCCGCGTGAGGAAGCGGCCTTCGGTNTTTTCCTGGAACGCAACTTCAAGGGCTGGGCCTGGACGCGGGCGGCCGCGCAGCGCGGCTCGGCCCTGCCTGCGGCCGATCTGTACGTGGTGGACATGCTCGCCGCCGGGCTGGCGCACGCCTCGGCCGAGGCCGAGACGCAACTGCTGGCGCTGCTGCAGGGCACGCCCGCCGTGCTGCTGCTGCCAGCGAACGACACCAGCTGGCCCGAGGCGCTGCCCGAGGCAGGCCGGGCGCGCGAACACGGCATCGTCTGGCTGCACAAGCCCTACGGCACCGAGGCCATGCGCGACGCGCTGCAACGCGCGGCCGCGCCCGGGCGCGNNAGCGTCGGCCGGCCGCTTCTGCAGCGCCGGCCGCGCGCGCCGTTGCGGCCGCGCCCGGGGGCACCGGCGCGGAGGCGGGTCGCGGCACCGGTCAGGGGTGTCCGTCCCGCCCGCGGCCGCCGGGCACCGCAGGCACCCCATGCGGCGGTGCGGGTGGCGCCGCGGCCGGTGGTGGCGGTGAGCGCGCCGGCCGCAGGGGCTACGGCGGGCGCTGCGCCGACGCTGAGCGTCGAGCAGTTCGCCGCCCGGGTGGCCGGGGCACCGGCCGATGCGCCGGGGCGCGGGTTCTTCGCTCGGCTGGCGGGCTTGCTGAAGGCGGGGCAGCCGTTCGAGATCGGCTTCACCATCCAGAACCTGCTGGTGTTCCACCCCGATCACGACTGGGTGGCGGGCAACACGCCGATGAGCGTGGTCAAGCGGGTGAGCCGCAGCGATGCGCTGTCCTCGGTGGTGTCGGTGCGCGAGCTCGATGCGGCCCAGGCCGAAGCGCGGGTACAGCAACTGGGCCTGCGGTTGCGCGAACTCGAGGAGTTTCTGGCCGAGTGGACCGAAGGCTGGGCGCAGGACGAGCCGCAAGCACAGCGGGCCTGCGCCTGATCGACGGGTGACGACAAACGGAGGGAAGGACCATGAACACCGATGCAGCCTCCTGGCTGATCCTCACACCGCAAGGCGCGCTCTACGCGTTCTCACAGCAGGAGCCCGCGGCCGACGCGCTGGCCCTGCAGACCCTGCTCACGGGCGAGAACGCGCTGGATACCCCGAGCTTCCTGGCGCGCAGCGGCGCGGATGCGCAAAGCCTGCGCCAGGCCATCGAGGCCGGCTGGGTGCAGGCGCTGCCGCGCCCGCTGCAGGGGCCGGATGCGCGGCTCGATGACTTTCTGCAGCATGTGATCGCCTCGCTCTCGGCCGAGCGGCGCGCGGTGCTGGCCTCGGAGAGCGGCTTCTGCCTCGGCCACGCCGGCGTGCCGCAGGAAGAAGCCGATGCGCTCAGCGCCGCCGCGGCCGATTTCGGCGATTTCGCCGCGCGCCAGCGCCGGCGCGGCTGGGCTGGCGCTTCGAGCTACGTGTCCTTCCACACCGACCCCGAGTTCCTGCTGCCGACGTACTCCTTCCTGCCGCTGTGGGTGGACGGCGTGGGCTACTGGCTCATCGTTGGTGGCGAGCCGCTGCTCAACAACGCGGCGCTGGTCGAACTGCTGTGGGGCCTGAAGCTCGCCGGCACGCGCTTTTCCGCCGCAGCGGGCTTGTGAGCGGGGTCGGCTTGTGATCGGGGCGCTCAGCGCGCCGAAGTGCCCTCGGGTTGCCGGGTCGCCGCGCCCTCGCCGAAGCCGTAGAACAGGTCCAGCAGTTCAAANAGCGGAGCATGCTCGCGCCGGAATACGCTGGGGGCGACCCAGTAGGCTTCGGACGCGACGGCGAAGAACTCCACCGGTGACTCGGCGCCGTAGGCGTCGAGCCAGGGCGCTTGCACCAGGCCGCCGAAACGCTCGGCGGCTGTCACGCGCTCGCAGAAGTCGGCATAGAGCGCATCGAAGCGCGCGTGCCAGCGCTCACGGGCCTGTGCCGCAGTGCGGGCACCGAGAAAGCCCGGCGGCAGCGGCGGGCAGCCGTCGGCCACGCCGTCGCGTTCGTCGATCTTGTGGGCGAATTCATGGATGACCACGTTGAAGCCCTCGTCGGCGGTGGCGTCGGCGCGCGCCACGTCGGCCCAGGCCAGCATCACCGANCCGCCGTCCATGGACTCGCCGGCGAGTTCCTCCTGCCATTCGTGCACCACGCCGGCCTCGTCCTGCCGCGAGCGGTGGGCCAGCACCTCGCCGGGCTGCAGCACGATGCCGACGAAGTCGTCGTACCAGCGCAGCGCATGGGCCGGGCTTTGCGTGGCGGTGATGTGCAGCAGCGGCAGGCANGCCTGCGCGGCGACGGCCAGCGCCATGGCGTCGGTGACCACCAGATCGCCGGCGCCGGTGAACTCCTTGCGCGCCAGAAACGCGGCGCTGAGTGCGCGCAGCCGCTGCTGGTGCTGCGGCGACAGACGGGCGAGGAAGCGGTGGCCCGCGATGACGGGCTGCCACAGCGCGTCGGGGATGCCGTGGTCGGCACCGGCATCGTCCGTGGGCGGGTCGCCACCGCGCAGCACGCGGGCGAGGCGGGAGAGCAGCGTGGCCATCAATCGGGCGGCAGGCGTTGCCAGGCGCCGTCGGACGCCAGGCGCAGCACCTCGGCGCGCGGTGCTGCGGCCTCCAGATCCCAGTCGCCCAGCACGATGCGCCGGGCGCGCGGCAGGTCGTCGCAGGCCAGTTCGTGCACCGCGGGGCGGTGGGTGTGGCCGTGGATCAGCACGGGCGCGTGGGCTGCGCGCAGCCAGGCGCAGGCGGCCTGGGCGTCCACGTCGGCCCACTGCGCGGGTGGCAGCGATCGCTGATGCTGCATGCTCTGCTCGCGCAGGGCGCGGGCCAGGGCTTCGCGCTCGGCCAAGGGGCGCCCGAGGAAGTCCGCCTGCCAGCCGGGGCTGCGCACCTGGCGGCGAAACGCCTGGTAGGCGGTGTCGGCGGTGCACAGCGCGTCGCCGTGCGAGAGCAGCCAGCGCGCGCCACCGAAGCCGAGCACGGTCGGGTCGGGCAGCGGCTGCACGCCGGTGCGCGCGAAGAATTCCGCCCCGATGAGGAAATCCCGGTTGCCGTGCATGAAGAACACCGCACGATGCGGCGTGACCTCGGCAAGGATCTGCGCGCAGGCCGTGGCGAAGTGGCCGGGCCGGGCGGCGGCGTCGTCGCCGACCCAGACCTCGAACAGGTCGCCGAGGATGAACACCGCGTCGGCCGGGGTGTGGCGCAGGTGGTGGCGCCAGGCTCGNAGGCTGCGCGCGGCGCCGGGGTGCAGGTGCAGGTCGGCGATGAAGTCGAGCACGCGCCAGTGCGCAGGCGCGGTGAGCTCGAAGGGCACCGGCGCCTGCATGGCGGGCTTCAGCCGGCGACGACGGCGCGCTCGATGAGCACGTCGGCCACCGGCACGTCGGCGTGGCCGGCCTTGTTGCCGGTCTTGACCTTGGCGATGGCGTCCACCACCGCCTGGCCCGACACCACCTTGCCGAACACCGCATAGCCCCAGCCCTGGGCGGTGGGCGCGGTGTGGTTGAGGAAGCCGTTGTCGGCCACGTTGATGAAGAACTGCGCCGTGGCCGAGTGCGGCGCGCTGGTGCGCGCCATGGCGATGGTGTAGGTGTCGTTCCTGAGGCCGTTGTTGGCCTCGTTCTCGATGGGCGCATCGGTGGCTTTCTGCTTCATGCCGGGCTCCATGCCGCCGCCCTGGATCATGAAGCCGGGAATCACGCGGTGGAACACGGTGCCGTCGTAGTGGCCCTTGCGCACATAGGCGAGGAAGTTCTCGACGGTCTTGGGCGCGCGCTCGGCATCGAGGGCGAGGGTGATGACGCCGAGGTCTTTGATGTGCAGTTCGACTTGGGGTTGGCTCATGGTGGGGCTCAGTTCAGAAGGGTTGCGGAGCGGATGATGACCGGGGTGCGCGGCACGTCGCGGCCAAACGGGCCGCCCGCGCCGGTGGGCATGCTGCGGATGCGGTCGATGACGTCCATGCCGTCGACGACCTTGCCGAACACGGCGTAGCCGTGGCCGTCAGGGCGGGGCGCGTCGAGGTTGGGATTGTCCACGACATTGATGAAGAACTGCGCGGTGGCGGAATTGGGGTTGCCGGTGCGGGCCATGGCAATGGTGCCGCGCAGGTTCTTGAGGCCGTTGTCGGCCTCGAGCTTGATCGGCGCGCGCGTGGGCTTCTGTGCGTACTGCGCGTCGTAGCCGCCGCCCTGGATCATGAAGCCGTCGATCACGCGGTGGAAGAGGGTGCCGTCGTAGTGGCCGGCGCGCACGTAGGCGAGGAAGTTCTCCACCGTGACCGGGGCCTTGGCCGGGTCGAGCTCGACGGTGAAATCGCCCGCGCTGGTGGCAAAGCGCACCGCGGCGCGGCCCTGGCGGCCGTGACCGCGTCTGCGGCCTGCGCGGCGCCCACGAGGGCGGTGGCAGTGAGTGCGGCCGCGCCGCGCAGGAGGCGGCGCCGGGCGGGCTGGGCGGGCTGGGCGGTGGGCGGGGGCAGGCGGGGTTCATCCGATGACTCCTTCGAAAAGNATCTTCCACTGGGCGCCGCGGCGCACCCAGTACTGGCGTTTGATGGGCCCGGTGCGCGCACCGGCGACGACTTCGCCGAAGGTGGTCACCATGGTGTCGGCGCTGTCGGTCCAGCGCAGGTAGCTCAGGTCCCTGAGTTCGATCTCGCGGCCGCGCGCGGCCTGCAGCTCCTGGGTGAGCACGGGCATCCATTCGCGCAGGGTGCGTTTGTAGTTGCGGAACTCCGGCGCGTAGAAGGCGAGGACGCGCTGCACGTCGCCGCTGCTCTTGGCGGCGCGCCAGGCNTGCAGCGTGTCCTCGAAGCTCTTGCTGTCGGCGCGGATGGCCTGCGGCGCGGCCCAGTGCAGCTGGCGTGCGATCACGACCGGGGTGGCGCGCACCTCGACGGTGCGGATGATCTGGTTGAGGTCGGTGTTGGCCAGCACGATGCAGCCGTCCGANGCCTGCGGCGCGCGGGCGTACTGCCCCGGCGGCGTGCCGTGCAGCCAGATGCCGCTGCCGGTCTTGCCGCGCAGCTGGTCCAGCGGGTTGGGGTAGTTGATGGGCAGGGCGCCGGCGCCGTAGAAGTCCTTGAGGGTGCGCGGATCGAGGTTGCTGGTGATGTAGTAGACGCCCAGTGGGGTGCGCTGGTCGCCTTCGGCGGCCTTGTCCACGCCGAGCTTGCCGACCGAGATGTAGTAGTCGGCGATGAGCTGCAGACCTTGCGGGCGGTTCTCGAACAGGTAGAGGCGCGAGCGCGAGGTGTCGATGGCGATGGCGTGGCGCGTGCGCGGCGACAGCGCGAGGAAGTTGCTCGGGATGTTGCCGGCCGGCGGGCGCTCGCGCAGCNNGCGCAGCCGCCGGCGCGACTCCTCGCGCAGGTCGGCCAGGGTCTCGGCGCCGGCCTGGGCGGCGGTGTCGGGCACGTCGCCCAGGCGCGTCACGGGCCGCATGCGGCTGCTGAGCAGGTCGCCGTAGACGAGCTGGGCGAGCTGAAAGTCCGGGTAGGTGGTCACCAGCCGCTCGGCCGCCTGCAAGGCCTCGCGGGTCTGGCCGCGGCCAATCAGCCGGTAGACCTCGATGAGACGGGCCTCGGCCTCGCCGCTCGCGCGCGCGTCCGCGGGCACGGTGCTGCGCACCGGCGCGCTCGCGGGCGGCCGGGCCTTGTGGCGGGGNGCTGGTCTTGCTGGGGCCCGACGGGGCTCGGAACGGGCCTCAACGGCCGGGTGCAGGGTCAGGATCGCTACTGAAAANATAGCGAGAAGTGACCATTTCATGCTGGGGTTGCCGGAAAAATGCCGCACGGATGCCGCCGTGCGGCCGCGCACGGCCGGCCAAGGGGCTTCAGCCGCCGGTGGATTCGCGCACGATCACCCAGCGGTCACCAGCCTTGGCCAGGTCGAGCCGCTTGCGGCTGGTGACGTGCAGCGTGTCGGCGCGGTAGTCCTGACGGAAGCGGGCGGTGGCCTTGCTGCCATCGACGCTGACCTTGAGGTCGTCCAGCCGCACCTCGATGCGCGATTTGCCGACGATGCGGCTGCGGCGCTCCTCTTCCCACGCCTTGCGCGGCTGGCCGCCGGCGGGCTCGAACCTTGCCGTAGGCGCCGAGGTATTTCGTNNCATGTCCTTGGCCGACCAGGCGGCGGCCCAGGCGCGCACGGCGGCCTCCACGTCGCGCTCGGCGTTGGCCGGCGCGGCAGTGGCGGGCGCAGGCGCCGGTGCAGCGCTGGCGGCGGGCTTGGCCACCGGGGCAGACGCCGCCGGGGCGGGTGCGGCCGCCGGGGCCGCGGCCGAGCCTGGCGCTGGGCGCGGGCGGGGCGGCCGGCGCGGGTGCAGGAGCGGGGCTGCAGCGACCTTGGTGGCGGCTGCGCCCTTGGCGGCCGGGGCGAACAGTTCGCGGATCAGGGCCAGCTTGGGCTGCACGGCGGTGTTGCTGGCGTCGAGCTGCAAGGCCTTGCTGTAAGCCTGGCTGGCCAGGCGGGCGTAGACGTCGCCGAGGTTTTCGTGCGCGGTGGCGTAGCTCGGGTTGGTGCGGATGGCCATTTCCAGCGCGGCGCGGGCCTTGTCGTACTGGTTCTGCGCGGCGTAGAGCACGGCGAGGTTGTTGTAGGGCTCGGGCAGTTCGGGGTAGTCCTCGGTGAGCTTGACGAAGACGCTGATGGCCTCCGAGGGCTTGCCGGTCTCGGTCAGCAGCACGCCCTTGAGGAAGCGCATCTGCGGGTCACGCGGCTTGGCGGCGAGGGCCTGGTCGACCCGGGCCATGGCCTCGGCGGTCTTGCCCGCGCGCATGAGCTGGCCGACGTCGGCCGCATCGTCGGCCCAGGCCACGCCCGCAGCGAGGGCCGAGAGCAGTGCGGCGCAGGAGGCAAGGCGGCGCAGGCTGGCGACGGAGGCGGGCGGCAAGGTGTTCATGAGGGCTCTCGGAGGTTCCTGGGCGGTGTCGGGCCGGCGCTTTGTGGCCTGTGGCCGGCCGGCGGGCTCGGTATACTGGGTTTCATTGTAGCCACGGCCCGCCGGGGCGGGGCGCATCGGGCGCTCCGGCTCCGGGCAGCGGAGCCCCGCAAACGGGTCGCGCCGGCCCTTTTTCGCATTTCTCCATGAGCTTACGCATCTACAACACGCTCACGCGTGCGCTGGAGGCATTCCAGCCCCTCGAAGCCGGCCATGTGCGCATGTATGTCTGCGGCATGACGGTGTACGACCTGTGCCACCTCGGCCATGCCCGCTCGATGATTGCCTTCGACGTGGTGCAGCGCTGGCTGCGCGAGAGCGGCTGGCGCGTGACCTACGTGCGCAACATCACCGACATCGACGACAAGATCATCCGCCGCGCGCTGGACAACGGCGAGACGCTGCGCAGCCTGACCGATCGCATGATCGCTGCGTTGCATGAGGACGCCGACGCGCTGGGCGTGCAGCGCCCCACGCACGAGCCGCGCGCCACCGACTACGTGCCGCAGATGCTCTCGCTCATCCACACGCTCGAGGCCAAGGGCCTGGCGTATCGCGGCGAGGGCGGGGACGTGAACTTCGCCGTGCGGCGCTTTCCCGGCTACGGCAAGCTCTCGGGCAAGTCGCTCGACGAACTGCACGCCGGCGAGCGCGTGGCGGTGGCCGCCGGCAAGGAAGACCCGCTGGACTTCGTGCTGTGGAAGGGCGCCAAGCCCGACGAGCCCGAGGAGGCGAAGTGGGACGACGCGGTGGCGCAAGGCGGCCAGCCCTATGGCCGCGGCCGCCCGGGCTGGCACATCGAGTGTTCGGCCATGAGCTGCGCCCTGCTCGGCGAGAGCTTCGACATCCATGGCGGCGGCGCGNACCTGCAGTTTCCGCATCACGAGAACGAGATCGCGCAGAGCGAGGGCGCGCACGACCAGCCGCTGGCGCGCTTCTGGATGCACAACGGCTTCATCAACGTGGACAACGAGAAGATGTCCAAGTCGCTGGGCAACTTCTTCACCATCCGCGACGTGCTCAAGGTGTTCGACGCGGAGACGGTGCGCTTCTTCGTCGTGCGCAGCCACTACCGCAGCCCGCTGAACTATAGCGATGCGCACCTGGCCGACGCGCGCCNNGCGCTCAAGCGGCTCTACACCGCGCTCGACGCGGTGCCGCCCGAGCCGCTGGCCGCCATCGACTGGACCGAGCCGCATGCCGCGCGCTTCA
The DNA here is from genome assembly GCA_013693755.1 of Burkholderiaceae bacterium. Classification (GTDB taxonomy): domain Bacteria; phylum Pseudomonadota; class Gammaproteobacteria; order Burkholderiales; family Burkholderiaceae_C; genus Tibeticola. The sequence goes on along the minus strand of CP059256.1, from coordinate 154,850 downwards.
AGGCCGCGATGGACGAGGACTTCGGCACCNCTGACGCGGTGGCCGTGCTGTTCGAGCTCGCCGGCGAGGTCAACCGCAGCCGCTCGGGCGCGCTGGCCGGCCTGCTCAAGGCGCTGGGCGGCACGCTGGGCCTGCTGCAGGACGTGCCGCAGCGCTTTCTGCAGGCGGGCAGCCAGCTCGACGAGGCCGCCATTGCCGCGCAGATCGCCGCGCGCGCGGCGGCCAAGGCGGCGAAGAACTTCGCCGAGGCCGACCGCATCCGCAACGAACTGCTGGCCGCGGGCATCGTGCTCAAGGATTCGCCCACGGGCACCACCTGGGAGGCGGCCCCGCGATGAGTTTTCCAGCCTTTTGGTGCAAACCCCATCGTGAAACGGTGCATGGCTGCTATTGAAAACGAAGCGTCCATGACGACGCCCGCCTACTGGGCCGACGCCTGCAAGCACCTCACGCGCAGGNACCGCGTGCTCAAGCGCCTGATTCCGCGCTTCGGCGACGCCTGCCTGCAGTCGCGCGGCGATGCCTTCTCCACGCTGGCGCGCTCCATCGTCGGGCAGCAGATCTCGGTCAAAGCCGCGCAGACCGTGTGGGAGCGCTTCGAGCGCCTGCCCACGCAGATGACGCCGGCGCAGGTGCTGCGGCTCAAGATCGACGACATGCGGGCTGCGGGGCTCTCCGCGCGCAAGGTGGAGTACCTCGTCGATCTGGCGCTGCATTTCGAGTCCGGCCGGGTGCATGTGAGCGCCTGGCAGGAGATGGACGACGAGGCCATCATCGCCGAGCTGGTGGCCATCCGCGGCATCGGCCGCTGGACGGCCGAGATGTTCCTCATCTTCCACCTGCTGCGCCCCGATGTGCTGCCGCTCGACGACGTGGGGCTGATCCGCGGCATCAGCCAGAACTACTTCTCCGGCGAGGCGGTGAGCCGCAGCGACGCGCGCGAAGTCGCCGCCGCCTGGGCGCCCTACCGCAGCGTGGCGACTTGGTATATTTGGCGCTCGCTCGACCCCGAGCCCGTGGCCTATTGATCCGCGCCGCCGCGCCGCCCCATCCGCGCAACCGAACGCCCCCGCCGCGCCGTGCCCCGATGCGCGCGCGGCCACAAGGAGACACCGCCTTGGCCAAGAAAACCTTCCTGGACTTCGAACAACCGATCGCCGAGCTCGAGCACAAGATCGAGGAACTGCGCTACGTGCAGACCGAGTCGGCGGTCGACATCTCCGAAGAGATCGACCAGCTCAGCAAGAAGAGCCTGCAGCTCACCAAGGACATCTATTCCGACCTCAGCGCCTGGCAGATCACCAAGATCGCCCGCCACCCCGAGCGGCCCTACACCCTCGACTACGTCGCCGAAATCTTCACCGACTTCACCGAACTCCACGGCGACCGCCACTTCGCCGACGACCAGAGCATCGTCGGCGGTCTGGCGCGCTTCAACGGCGCGCCCTGCATGGTCATCGGCCACCAGAAAGGGCGGGACACCAAGGAGCGCGCACAGCGCAACTTCGGCATGACCAAGCCCGAGGGCTACCGCAAGGCGTTGCGCCTGATGAAGACCGCCGAGAAATTCGGCCTGCCGGTGTTCACCTTCGTCGACACCNCCGGCGCCTACCCCGGCATCGACGCCGAGGAGCGCGGCCAGTCCGAAGCCATCGGCCGCAACATCTTCGAGATGGCGCAGCTCGAAGTGCCCATCCTCACCACCATCATCGGCGAAGGCGGCTCCGGCGGCGCGCTGGCCATCTCGGTGGCAGACCAGGTGCTGATGCTGCAGTACGCCGTCTACTCCGTCATCAGCCCCGAGGGCTGCGCCTCCATCCTCTGGAAAACCGCCGACAAGGCCGAGGAAGCCGCCACCGCGCTGGGCATCACCGCCCACCGCCTCAAGGCCCTGGGCCTGGTGGACAAGATCGTCAACGAACCCGTTGGCGGCGCCCACCGCGACCCGCGGCAGATGGCCGCCTTCCTCAAGCGCGCGCTCACCGACGCGCTGCGCCAGATCAGCGACCTCAAGCCACGCGAACTGCTCGACCGCCGCTACGCGCGGCTGCAGAGCTATGGCCGCTTCACCGACACCAAGGCCGACGCCAGCCGCTGACGCCCGGCGCCAGTCCTCCGGCCGCGCGCACGCCGGATCATCGCCGGCGCATCGCCGCGCATGACCCAGTCCCTGAGCGCCGCGCTGGCCGCCTTTGCGCCCGGCCTGCCGCTGGCCGTGGGCCTGAGCGGCGGCGCCGACTCCACCGCCTTGCTGCTGGCCTGCGCGCGGCGCTGGCCGGGGCAGGTGCTCGCGGTTCACGTGCACCACGGCCTGCAGGCCGCAGCCGACGCCTTCGAGGCGCATTGCCTGGCCCTATGCACGCGGCTGGGGGTGCCGCTGGTGGTGCGGCGTGTGGATGCTCGCNCCGCACCGGGCCAAAGCCCGGAAGACGCCGCGCGCCGCGCCCGGTACNGAGGTTTTCGCTCCATCCCCAGCGCCGAATGGTCACCTTTTGCTCTCAAAGACATAGCACTTGCGCACCATGCGGATGACCAGGCCGAGACGCTGCTGATCGCCCTCTCGCGCGGCGCGGGCCTGCCCGGGCTTGCCGCCATGCCCGCGCATGCCGAGCGCGCCGGGCTGCGCTGGCACCGCCCGCTGCTGGGCGTGCGCGCCGACGCCATCCGCGACTGGCTGCGCGCGCAGGGCGAAACCTGGGTCGAGGGCCCGAGCAACGCCGACNCCCGCTTCACCCGCAACCGCCTGCGCACCCAGGTGCTGCCCGCGCTCGAGGCGGCGCTGCCGCAGTTTCGCGACACCTTTGCGCGGAGCGCCCGCCATGCCGCGCAGGCGCAGCGGCTGCTCGACGAACTCGCCGCGCTCGACCTCGCCACCCTAGGCCTGCCGCCGTCCATCGCCGCGCTGCGCACCCTGAGCGCCGCGCGCCAGGCCAACGTGCTGCGCCACTGGCTGCGCCACCACCACGCCACCGTGCCCACCGACGCGCAGCTTGCCGAGCTGCTGCGCCAGATCGACCACTGCCGCACCCGCGGCCATCGGCTGCACCTGCGCGTGGGGCAGGGCTTCGTGCGCCGCGAAGGCGCGGGGCTGGTCTGGTCGCGGCCTAAGGCAACGCTGAACAAGTCCCTCGCGCGCCGCGCATCCCGGCCGCGGGCGGCCTGCTTCGTTGCAAATGCTCGCCATAGTCGCCGCTATGGCTGCGCTTTGCGCCTCGCATTCCATCCCGCGGCCGTGCGCGCGGCATCGCAGGGACTTGTTCAGCGTTGCCCTAAGAGGGTGTATCCCAAATCAATCTCCCATGCGTTAAATCCTTCAGGACGCCGAAGTGAATGGCGCAACGCAGGAGGTGAGCAATGGAGCAAGTGCAACGACAGCGCAGCGGGCGGCGCCCAGGACGCAAACCGCTCATTGGGCCCGAGCACCACGCGGTGCTGGTGGAGATTGCCACGCAGATGCCGCGCTGCTCGTTGGACGAACTCACCCGGGAGTTCAACCACCGCAGTGCGCTGAGCGTGTGCTCGGCCACCGTGCGCAAGGCCTTGCGCGAGGCCGGCGTCAAGCGCGTGCGCGCGCAGCGCAAGAGCGCTGAGCGCGCGGCCAGTGGTAGTGGTGCACGCTCGCGCGTGGGCTACCAGGCGCTGCACCGGCGCGCAGACGGCACAAGCGGCATGAACACCGATCTGACCGATGCCGAGTGGGCGCTGCTGGCCGATCTGTTTGAGCGCCAGGGTGGGCGCGGTGCGCCGCCGCGGCATGAGCGCCGGCTGCTGCTCAACGCCTGCCTGTACGTCGTGCGCACGGGCTGCGCCTGGCGGCTGTTGCCCAAGGAGGTGTTCCCGCCCTGGCGCGCGGTGTACAAGGCCTTTCGCGGCTGGGCGCATTCTGGGGTGTTCGAGGCCATGCACGATCGGCTGCGCCAGCAGTGGCGAGCGCGCATGGGACGCAGCCCCATGCCCACGGCCGCCATCATCGATGCGCAGAGCACGCGCAGCACGCCCCAAGGCGGCCCCAGCGGCTTTGACGCGGGCAAGAAGGTCAAGGGCCGCAAGCGCCATCTGGTGGTCGATACCCTGGGCTTGCTGCTGGCCGTGAGCGTCACGGCCGCCAGCGTGCAGGATCGCGATGCGGCCGCTGCGGTGGTGGCTGCCGCCAGCGCCAAGGCGCCGACCCTGCAGACGTTGTATGCCGACGCAGCCTATGGCGGGCGCAGCGCCCAAGCGATCGAGCTCACCCACGGCATTGCCGTGCACATCGTGCGTCATCCCGGCAACCGCAGTACGGGGACGTGGCAAACCGCCCAGCAGCCGCTTTGGCCCGAGGAGGCTCCTGCGGGCTTTGTGGTGCAGGCCAAGCGCTGGGTTGTGGAGCGCACTCATGCCTGGAACGAACGATCGCGTCGCCTCCTCGCCCATCACGACCGCTCCACTTGGGCGCCCGTGGCTTGGATCTGGCTCACCGAAGCGCGTATCCTCGCTACTAGACTGGCGCAGAGATTCATTTAGGAAACACCCTCTAAGGTATTCCCACACGCGGCGCCGGTACAATCAACAGGTTTTGCCGGTGCGCCAGCAAAGCCATTTCTCATCTGCGACACAGACCATGGCATTGATCGTTCACAAATACGGCGGCACGTCGATGGGCTCGACCGAGCGCATCCGCAACGTCGCCAAGCGCGTGGCCAAATGGGCCCGCGCGGGCTACCAGATGGTGGTCGTCCCCAGCGCCATGAGCGGCGAAACCAACCGCCTGCTCGGCCTGGCCAAGGAACTCGCGCCCTCGCGCACCGACACCGCCTACCACCGCGAACTCGACATGCTCGCCGCCACCGGCGAGCAGGCTNCGTCTGCGCTGCTGGCCATTGCCCTGCAGGCCGAGGGCATGCAGGCCGTGAGCTACGCCGGCTGGCAGGTGCCCATCCGCACCGACAGCGCCTACACCAAGGCCCGCATCGACTCCATCGACGACGAAAAAGTGCGCGCCGACCTGGCCGCCGGCCGCGTCGTCATCGTCACCGGCTTTCAGGGCGTGGACGAAGGCGGCAACATCACCACGCTTGGCCGTGGCGGCTCCGACACCTCGGCCGTGGCCGTGGCCGCGGCCCTCAAGGCCGACGAATGCCTGATCTACACCGACGTCGACGGCGTCTACACCACCGACCCGCGCATCGTGCCCGAGGCGCGGCGCNTGCACAGCATCAGCTTCGAGGAGATGCTGGAGATGNGCCAGCCTGGGCTCAAGGTCCTGCAGATCCGCTCGGTCGAGTTCGCCGGCAAGTACAAGGTGCCGCTGCGCGTGCTCTCGAGCTTCACGCCCTGGGACATCCCGATCGACGAGGAATCGCGCTCGGGCACTCTGATCACTTTCGAGGAAGATGAAAAAATGGAACAAGCCGTCGTCTCCGGCATCGCCTTCAACCGTGACGAAGCCAAGATCTCCGTGCTCGGCGTGCCCGACAAACCCGGCATCGCCTTCCAGATTCTCGGTGCCGTGGCCGACGCCAACATCGAAGTCGACATGATCATCNAGAACGTCAGCAAGGACGGCCGCACCGACTTCAGCTTCACCGTGCACCGCAACGACTTCGCCCGCACGATGGAACTGCTCAAGGACAAGGTGGCCCCGGCGCTGGGCGCGCAGGAGGTGCTGGGCGACGCGAAGATCTGCAAGGTCTCCATCGTCGGCATCGGCATGCGCAGCCACGTCGGCGTGGCCAGCACCATGTTCCGCAGCCTCTCGGAAGAGGGCATCAACATCCAGATGATCTCCACCTCCGAGATCAAGACCTCCGTCGTCATCGACGAGAAGTACATGGAACTCGCCGTGCGCGCCCTGCACCGCGCCTTCGACCTGGACCAGGCCTGATCTGGCATAATCACGGGCTGCAGGAAACGTGACCGAGTGGCCGAAGGTGCTCCCCTGCTAAGGGAGTATGGGGTGTAGAGCCTCATCGAGGGTTCGAATCCCTCCGTTTCCGCCAATGCACAGAGATAAGCCCATGATTTCATGGGCTTTTTCTTCCGGCCTCCCCAGTTCTTACCTCCGGTCTTACCCGCGTGCAACGATGGGCCGGTTATCGCGACCCTACGGCTCGTTGCGAAGTCTGGCTGTCCGTTGTTTTCAGCGTGTTTCCCGAGTCTGCATAGCTCATGCTCCCGCGAAATCGCGCGCTTCGCGCCCGTAACAAAACTTGTCAGGAAGGACCCGCAGCTCAGCCGGATTGCCTCGATATGCGCCGCAAGGACGTGCAGGCGTCGCAATAAGGACGGGCTCATTGCACCGCCCCCGCGAACCCGTCGCAGCGCTGCGGCATGAGCGCCAAGTCTCGGAAACCTCTCCACCCGACAGCCCCGCCCGTTGCCAATTCGCGCAGTGCCAAGGCCCCCGGCCATGCAGGTGCGCGCATTCGATGCACAGCCGCCGTTCGTCCCCGTCGCGGTCGCGTCGCGTGAGCGCATCGGCCAGGCGCTCGGCATCCTCAAGCCCCAGCCCTTTGTCGGTGAAGCGTGCCACTCGCGCGGTGAAGGTGTCGATTTCGCCCGCATCCATCGCCGCCGGTTCAGCCGCTGAAATTTCCGCGAGGGTGCCACTGGGTACGCTACAAAACCTACGAAACCCGGTTTTGTAGGTTTCGTAGCGTGGGGGTGGGGGCTTCGCAGCTTTTCGGTGCCGGTGTGTGGGGTGTTGCCGCCCGGCGCTCGGCTGCCCGAATTTCCGAAACAGGTGCCACCGGGTACGCTACAAAACCTACGAAACCCGGTTTTGTAGGTTTCGTAGCGTGGGGGTGGGGCTCTTTTCATTTTTCAGCCGTGCCAGCCACCCGCCCATCATGCCCCCTCTTCAGCAGCTTGGGATGAATCAGGTAGCGCTCGCTGGGCCTGCCGCCTGCCGCGCCGGTGGGCACAGCTTCGCGCGCCAGCCAGCCGTAATCGGTCAGCAACTCGGCAGCCGTGCGCACGGCCTCCGGTGTGGCCAGCCCNGCCCAATGCTTCACCGCAACCTGCCGGGGNGTGAAGGCTTCGAGCGGTTCGCTGCCGAGCTTGCCTTTGCTGATTCTGTCCAAAAGCAGTTTGGCCCCGGCGGTTTCCGGGATGACGGCGGCGGCATACATCCGCTCGGCATGGGTGCGCAGATAGTCCCCNCACGCCAGCGCGCGCAACAGTTCGCGTTCATGGATGAGGTTCCCGCTGTCGGGNGTGTCCACCAGTGCGAAGATGAGCGCCAGTGCCGGAATCAGCTTGCGGTATTTGGCCAGGTGCGAAGCCAGCGCCGGGTGCAGTTCATCGCCGCGAATCTCGGTTTCAAACGGCGTCAGCCACTCCCAAAACAGGGCTTGGGCGTCGGGGCTGAAGCGCCAGACGTGCGCCTCATCTCCGCTCGCGGGCTGCAACTGGTTCAGGCGCTCGAATACGGCCCACGCGGTTTGCCGCGCATGGGTGTCGGGCCATTTGTCGACGCGCTTGAACTCCGCATTCACGTCAGGCCACACCGTCAGGCCAAAGCGCTGAAGCAAGCCATCGTCCCCNGCGCCACCCGCTGCGGCGTCGCGCACGTAGCTCTGCAAGCGCCCCGGCTGAATGCTGCCCAGCATGGCCAGGCAGACGCGCGGGATGTAATGCGTCCCGCGTCCAATGCGGTCGAAGGTGTAGCTTTGATTGCCGTCATAGGCTTGCAGGTAGAACGCCCGCGCACCTTCCTGTCCCTGCCGATCCATGCTGCAAAGCAGGCCGTGGATTTCGTCTCGATAGCTCAGGGTGCCCCACGGGTTCGATTCGATGAGTTCCCCGAGCCGTTCCACGGTGGCATCGTTGACGATGTAGCGTCGCGCCGTGGGTTCGGGCGGCAGCGGCTGCGTGCTCAGCAGGGCGCGCGCCTTTGCGGGGTTTTGGGCGGCAATCCTGCGCGCCTCTTTCTCGGCTTGCTCGGCTGCCATCTCGTGCACCTTGCAGTCGGCTTTCCATGCCTCATGCTCGGCTTGCCAGCGTTCGCGCTCCGTGGCCTCAAGGCGGTTCAGCGGATTCAGCGCTTCGCTCAAAGCCGGGCTTTTCATGACACCGGGGCGGCCCACGACAAGCCCCCACAGATTTGGCACCACGCGCCAGGCGTCGCGCTCTTTGGGTGCCACCACGGCGCGCGCACCGATCAGGCTGGAAATTGCCACCAGCGCCCCCACCGCCGGGAAGTCTTGGGGGCACTGCATCCGTTCGGCAATGTCAGCCACCCAGCCGCACAGTGCCTCGGGCAACAAGTCGGCATCGAAGGCTGCAACGCCGGGTAGTGCCTCGGGCAAAGGCTCGGGCTCTGGCCAGGGCTCGGCAACCGAAACCTTCCCAACCTCGGGCGGCTCAGCAGCTTCGATGCACGCGCGCACGGCCTCTGGCCCTGCCAGCTGGTGCAAGTCGTTGAAGTCGGTTGCCTTGTCGGGGCGGCCCTCCGTGAAGGCGGGCACCGCGAGGCTGCCGCCAACTGCACGGGCGGCGCTGGTGGCCTTGGCAAGGCCAGGGTTGCCCTCGGTGCGCCAGTCATCATCGGCTGCGAGGATGATTTTCAAATCGGGGTATTTGCCGCGCAGCGCCAGCGCCACGGCTTCGAGATTGCCCGCGTTGAAGGCCACAGCCACGGCGTGCCTGGTGGCCTCATGGATGCTTGCGCCGGTGGCGTAGCCCTCACAGACAATCAGCACACCCTCAGGCCTGCCGATGGCGTGATAACAACCCCCNACCCGTGCGCCGGGAAGGAATCGCTTTTCGCCGTCCGGGCCGATGGTTTGCAGGCCGTGCAGCGCGCCGTCGGTGCCCCGCATGGGCACAATCAGAGCATCGCCTTCCATGCGCAGGCCGTGGGGCTGAACGCCTTTGCGGCGCAGGTAGGGATGCGCCCCGGTTGCGGGCCGTGCGGCTTCCCACCGCTGGGCTGCGGCCTGCGCGGCCTGTCGCTGGCGCTCTGCGGCTTCGGCGTCGCGTTGCTGCTTCATGGCCTGCACGCGCAGCCGGTGCGCTTCGCGCTCAGCCAATGTCATTTCGGACGATTCCTTGGCGCACCATTGCCGACTCAGCCCCGAGCGCCAGCATCCGAATGCGCCAGCGGGCACTCCGTCTGCGTGGAGCACATACCAGCCGGAATCGTCGCCACGCTGTCCGTTGCTGGAAAAGCGGCGCAGTTTGCCGTCGGCATGGATAACCTCCGGCGGCGTCAGGGCAGCCGCCGCAATGGCGGCACGGAATTGCTCGGTGGCGTCACGCATGATGATCATGGACGGCCTCCGGTGTGCGGGCGCTTGGCATCGGCGCTCAATCGCGCGAAAATTCGGAGTGTGTTACCTGTCGCCTGCCGTGGGGCTGCCACCCCGGCGGGCGTTTTCTTGGCTGGGGCAATTCAACATGGCGGCCCCTTCAGTTCGAGTCACCCAGCCGCCGGATGGCGGCCAACAGGTCGCCAGCGCGCCAAAGGGCGGCAGCGCCCACGTGCACGGGCTTCGGCAACTTGCCCTCGTTGATCAGGCCGTGAAACTTCGTCACCCCACGCGCAACAACGGCGGATGATGGCGCGTGCCTTCGAGAATGTCCCGACGGCGCAGCATGGCGTCGGGATGCCAGCCCGCCGGGCTGGTTTGCTGGGATTCGCTGGTTTGCATGTGTGCACCTCCGTGGTGAAAGTGCACGTATTGCAATGGCGGGGCGGGGTGTGCGAATAGATGGAATGGATTCCACCCACTGGGTGGAACCCACCCGGTAATCGGGCTGCAACCCGCGTATTGACTGGCGGTAAGTGGGTGGAGGGAACTACTTGCGCGGGCCGGTCGGCAAATCCTCTGCGCGCAGGATGGTGGCAATGGCTTCGGCTATGCGCTGCGATACGCCTTGCCTTTTCAGGTGGGCAACAACCTGCTCATTGGTCGGTGCCGTGCTAGGGTCGGCAGGGTCATACAGGCGCCAGAATTTCTCGTTCGCCTCAGCCATTTTGCGCAGCAAATTGGTTCGAGAAAACAGCGCAGCGGCTTGCATTTCGCCCTCGCTAGGCATTTTCCCGGCAGCCGCGCCGATGCGGTATTCCTGCTCGAAACGGTCGCGCTCGGCGCGGGCGATAAAGGGCCGCGCCCATCAATGGGGCGTGCAGCGTTCAATTTGAGGGCCGCTGGGCAATCTGGGTCATCCAATGCGCTGAACCCGTATGCGTCGCTTTTGCCGATTACCGGCGGGAGGAATAGCGCGATATTGTCCAAACAGCCCGCAATGGCCTCGCGCACAGTGAACGTCGGCAAACCAAGCGGCCCCGATGTCATGTGGTAATCGACAGTGTCATCGTCCCACTTAACGGGAATGGGTAGGTTAAAAATCACACTCAGCCGCAGCCTGCCGGTTTCGGCGTAATGCCACAAATCCTCAACGCTGCACCCCCAGCGCTGGGCGATTTCCTCAAGGGTAAGCCACTCCTTTTCCGGAAAAGTCATACTCGCATCCCACATGCGTAATCCCTGTATTCGGGTGCCCGGCCAGCCTGCCCAGGGGCGGCAGGTTTTCGGCGGCCAAACCTAGGCCGGGCGAAACGCTTTCAACGCTGCGCCACAGCCAGCCGCAAGCCCGTGGCCTGCACGACGGCCAACAGGGTTTTGATGGTCGGGTTGCCACGTGGCGACAGGGCGCGATACAGGCTCTCGCGCTGCACACCGGCGGCCCTTGCTACTTGCGCCATGCCTCGCGCCTCAGCCACATGACGCAGCGCCGTCAGCAGCGCCTCGCGCCCGCCGGGCTGGTCGGCTTCTTCGATGGCTGCGCTCAGGTATTCGGCAGCAAAGGCCGGGTCGGATCGCAGCATCTCGACAACGGCTTCATCGTGCGGGCGGTCGGTCTTCGCGGTCATGATGCGCACTCCTTTGCTTCCAATCCTTCCAATGGCGCTGTGCGGTGGCGATGTCGGCTTGCTGGCTGGATTTGTCCCCGCCAATGAGCAACAGCACCACAGCGGCACCGGCGCGGGCGTAGTACACGCGGTACCCAGGCCCGTAATCGATGCGCAACTCCCACACCCCGTCACCCACGGGCTTGCAGTCGCCAAACTGCCCGGCTTCGGCAAGCCGGTTCGTGCGCACCAACACACGGGCGCGGGCCTGTCGGTCGCGCAGCCCTGAAAGCCATTGCTGATAGGGGTCGGCACCGTCGGGCGTGCAGTAGTGCAACAGGGTGAAGCGCGCCACGCTGTGAATTATAAGTTACGCTTGTTGTTATGCCGCGCTCGCCAGCCGCACCACAGCACCCTTGCCGGTGGCGAAGTCTGCCCATGCGCGCATCAACTCNCTGCGGCGCTCGAACAGGTCGCTGCGCTGATAGGCGGCCTCCACCTTGTCGGCATTCACATGCGCCAGCGCGGCCTCTGTCACGCTGCGCGGGTGGCTGGTTTGTTCCTCTGCCCAGGTACGGAAAGCCGAGCGAAAGCCGTGCACCGTCACGTCGGGGGCGATGGCGTGAAGCGTCTTGTTCACTGCCACGTCAGACAGCAGCCCGCCCCTTGCGCCGGGAAACACCAATTCAGCCTCGGGGCGGCGCAGCGCCTGCATGGTGCTCAGGATGGCCAGGGCGGGCTTTGACAACGGCACGCGGTGCGGCCTTGCCGCTTTCATGCGGTGCGCTGGAATCGTCCAAGTCGCGGCCTCCAAGTCGATTTCATCCCAGCGTGCCCCGCGCGCCTCNCCGCTGCGCGCCGCCGTCAGGATGGTGAAGCGCAGGCACTGCGCAGACATATGCGAAGCCCCAGCCAGCGCGGCCATGATGCGCGGCACATCGGCGTAATCGGCGGCGGCATGGTGCTCACGCGCAGTCACCTTGCGCGGGGCTGGCAACACCTTGTCGAGCGTGCCCTTCCACCGCGCCGGGTTGCGTACACCGTCGCACAGCCCATGCACGGCGGCGTAATCCAACACGGATTCGATGCGCTGGCGCAGCCGGGTTGCCGTCTCGGTTTTCTCAGCCCACAGCGGCAACAGGATGGCCTTCACATCGGCTAGCGTCACATCGGCGGGNGCTTTGTGCCCGATCACCGGAAAGGCGTAATCCCGCAGCGTGTTGGCCCATTGCTGGGCGTGCTTTGCGTTGCGCCAGCCGGGGCGCTTGGCGGCAATCAGCGCGTGCGCGCAGTCGGCAAAGGTTTGTTGCTCCGGCGTGGCCTCAGTTCGGGGTAGCACCGATGCCGGATCGTCGCCATCGGCTAGCGCCTTGCGCACAGCTTCAGCCAGGCGGCGCGCATCGGCAAGGCTGCGGGTGTGCAGCGGCCCCAGGCCAATTTCGCGCACCTTCCCGGCGGCTTTGAAGCGGAATACCCAGCTCCGAGTGCCGGTGTCCTTCACCCGCAGGTAGAGGTTGCCGCCGTCGCTGTGAAACCCCGGCCCGGCGGCCTCCACCTTCCGGGCTGAAAGCAGGTGGATTTTCTTCGCCATTTTTGCACTCCGCCAACTTCGCCGTTCTTACCCGCGATCTTACCCGCAAGCGCGGATTAGGGCGCACAGGTGCGCACTAGGGCGAACAGGTGGTTTTCTAAGTTATTGAAAAATAAAGGATCGCCATACAGCGGCGAACGGCGGCGCACAAGGGTTCGGATGTCTCCGTTTCCGCCACCTCAACCGCGCAGATGAAGCCTCATCTGCGCGGTTTTTTGTTTTCAGGGCGCGCCAGAACCCCGGCGTATTTCACACGGCCTTGTTCAGGTGGGTGTGTTGCCGAGCGCCGCGCCACGCCGCGAGCTGGCGCAGCAGCACCGGCAGCACCAGGGCTGTGCCGATGAGGGAGACGGTCAGGCCGGGGGCGATCAGCAGCAGGGCGGCGGCGAGGCACAGGGCCTGTTCCCAGCGCTTCATGACCACCAGGAAGAAGCCGCTGAGTGCCGCGGCCAGGGCCACGATGCCGAGCACGCAGCCGATGAAGGTGACCGCGAAGGCGCCCAGCGTGAAGCCCTTGGCCACCAGCAGTAGCGAGGGTGAGAACACGAACACGAAGGGCACCAGCGCCTTGGCCAGGCCCAGCCGGAACGCCGTGTTGCCGGTGCGAAACGGGTCGCCGCCGGCCATGCCCGCAGCCGCGTAGGCCGCCAGCGCCACGGGCGGGGTGATGTCGGCCAGTACGCCGTAGTAGAAGACGAAGAAGTGCGCCACCAGCGGCTCCACGCCAAGCTGCACCAGCGTGGGCGCGGCCACGGTGACCATGATGATGTAGTTGGCCGTGGTGGGAATGCCCGCACCCATGAGGATGCAGACCACGCCCGTCATCACCAGCGCGGCCAGCAGCGTCATGCCCTGCAGGCTGGCGAGCCCCGCGGGCACGAAGGCCGAGAGGCCGCCGGCGATGGCACTGGCCCAGCTGGTGATGATGTAGCTGATCTTGAAGCCCACGCCGGTGAGCGTGACCACGCCGATGACGATGCCTACGGTGGCGGCGGCTGCGCCCACGGCGAGGGCGTATTTCGCGCCGGTCTCGAAAGCCTCGACCACCACCGCGGGCTCGATGCGCCCGCGCACGCCAAGCCGCCGGGCCAGCGCCCAGGCCACCACGCCGATGGCAAACACCCCGAGCTTGATCCACTCGCTGTGCGTGCCGAACTGCCCGAAGGCGATCAGCGCGAGCAGCGCATGCAGACCCGCCAGCGCCACCCAGTTGGCGGCTGTGTTGCCGCGCGTGCGCGTGCTCAGCCCGACGATCATGGCCGAGGTGATGCCGGTGAAGGCGGCGAGGTAGGGCGTGCGGCCGGTGACGAGAATCCAGATCAGCAGGAGGAGCGGAATCAGGGTGGGCCAGCGCTCACGCAGCGACTCGCGCAGCCGCGGCATCTCCTCGGGCGTGAGACCGCGCAGGCCGTGGCGCTTGGCCTCGAAGTGCACCTGCATGAACACGCCGAAGAAGTGCATGAAGGCCGGCACCACGGCCGCGGCGATGATGGTCTGGTACGAGACGTTGAGGAACTCGATCATCAGGAACGCCGCGGCGCCGAGCACGGGCGGCGTGATCTGCCCGCCGGTGGAGGAGGCGGCCTCCACCGCGCCGGCGAATTCGCGCCGGTAGCCCACGCGGATCATGGCCGGAATGGTGAGCGAGCCCACCGTCACCGCATTGGCCACCGAGGAGCCGCTCAACATGCCGAAGAAGGCCGAGCCCACGATGGACACCTTGGCCGGCCCGCCCGCGAAGCGCCCGGCGATGCTCGATGCGAGGTCGAGGAACAGCTGCCCGAGCCCGATGCGCGTGGCCATCACGCCAAACAGCACGAAATGGAACACATAGGTGGCCACCACGCCCACGGCCACGCCGTAGATGCCCTGGCTGGTGAGGTACTGGTGGCTGATCATCTGGCTCCAGCTCGCGCCGGCGTGCTTGAGCAGGCCCGGAAACGCCGGGCCGGCCAGCCCATACACCGTGAAGCCGATGGCGATCAGCGGCAGCGGCCAGCCCATGGAGCGGCGCGTGGCTTCGAGCAGGGTGAGGAACAGGATGGTGCCGAAGACCACGTCGGCCGTGTTCGGGTTGCCCACGCGAAAGCCCAGGTCGTCGAACACATAGGGGATGTAGAGCACGCTCACCGCGCAGGCCGCGCCCAGCAGCCAGTCGTACAGCGGCACGCCGCCGGGCGTGAGCCAGCCGTGGCGCGCGGGGGCGTCGGCGCGCTTCTTCGAGGCGGCAAACACCAGAAAGATCAGCCCGAGCACGAAGGCCAGGTGCACGCCGCGGTGGGTGGTCTCGCGCAGCAGGCCGAAGCCGGCGGTGTAGTAGTGGAAGGCCGACAGCGCGATCAGCAGCGCGGTGACGATGAGTGCAGCCGGCGCCACCGTGGGGCGAAAGCGCATCTCGGGGTCGAACTTCTGCTCGAGTTCGGCCAGGGTCTTCTCGTCGGGCAATTGGGTGGGCGTGGCGCTCATGGGCGGTTCCTCAAACGAAAACGGGTGAGCCCTGCCCACCCGTTCACAGGCCGGTGCGGCGGGCTTACTTCAGCACGCCGGCTTCCTTGTAGAAGCGCTCGGCGCCGGGATGGAAGGGGATGCCCACGCC
This sequence comes from Burkholderiaceae bacterium, assembly GCA_013693755.1. GTDB lineage: Bacteria > Pseudomonadota > Gammaproteobacteria > Burkholderiales > Burkholderiaceae_C > Tibeticola. Next base: position 139,826 of record CP059256.1, on the reverse strand, counting down.
TTGCACGGCGTTCTGCAGGGTGATGAACTTGCCCTTGGCATGGCCGGCGGCCAGGGCCTTCTGTGCGGCGTCGCTGTAGAGCGCCTTGGTGACCTGGTAGACGGTCTCGGCGTCGATCTTGGCGTTGGTCACCAGCTGCGCGCCCACGGCCAGGGTCTGCACGGCGGGCACGTCCTTGTAGGTGTTGGCGGCGATGGTGTCCACCGCGAAATAGGGGTTGGCCATGCGCAGGCCGTCGGCCTGCGGGCCGGTGAGCGGCACGAGTTCGATGCCGGTGCCGCTGGAGGCCAGCTCGGCAATGGCGCCGGCGGGTGCGCCGCCGACGAAGAAGAAGGCGTCGAGCGCGCCGTCCTTGAGCTTGTCGCCCGCCTGGTTGGGCTTGATGTATTCGGGCTTGAGGTCGGATTCCTTGACGCCATAGGCGGCCAGCACCATGCGCGCGTTGATGAGCGTGCCCGAGCCCGGCTCGTCGAGCGCGACGCGCTTGCCCTTGAGGTCGGCCACGCTCTTGATGCCCGAGCCCTTCTTGACGACGAGGTGGATGCTCTCGGGGTAGAGGTTGGCGATCATGCGCAGGTCGCTGACCTTGGGCTTGCCCTCGAAGGCGCCGGTGCCGGTGTAGGCCCAGGTGGCCACGTCGGACTGCGAGAAGCCGGCTTCGATGGCGCCGCTGGCCACGGCGTTGACGTTGGCCAGCGAGCCGTTGGAGGCNTGCGCCGTGGCAATCAGCTTGCCCGGCTGCGACACGGCGTTGGCGATCATGCCGCCCACGGGGTAGTAGGTGCCGGCGGTGCCGCCGGTGCCGATGCGGAAGAACTGCTGGGCGAATGCGGGCGCGGCGCTCAGGCTGGCGGCGAGCAGCACGGCGGCGGTGGTGGCGAAGGTACGGCGCTTCATGGCATGGTCTCCTGCGACGAATGAAAAAATGGATGAAACGCCAGTACAGCACGGCCTCGGCGCGGCGCCAACAGGGAAAGTGCGAGGGCGGGGCAGATGGGTGCACACCGGCGGCGCGGGGCGTTGCGGGGCCGCGACGGAGGCGGCAGGGGCCGAAGGGGCCGAAGGGGCCGAAGGGGCCGAAAGGGCGGGCGGGTCGTCTCAGCGCGCGTCGTCGATCGAGGCGCTCCAGCGTTCGCCCCAGCCCTGGGCCTTGCCGAGCTCGCGGCGGTCGCGCTTGGTGGGGCGGCCGTGGGTCAGCGTCAGCGCGGGCTCGGGCGCGAGGCGGCGCTGCTCGGCGGCGCGCTCGCGCGCGGCGACGCTCTCGGCGGTCTCCTCGTAGAGCTGCTGCGCCACGCTGGCCGGGCCGCGCTGGGCACTGATGCCGCGCACCACCACGGTCGCTGCACGGCGCCCTGGCGCAGCTGCACCGTGTCGCCGGGCTTGACCTCGCGCGCGGGCTTGGCCGCCTGGCCGTTGATGAGCACGCGGCCTTTGTCGATTTCGTCCACGGCCAGCGCGCGGGTCTTGTAGAAGCGCGCGGCCCACAGCCATTTGTCGATGCGCAAGCGGTCCATGGGCCGCATTGTCGCGCCTTGGGGCACTGGGTGGCCGTCAAGGGCTCTGGAAGGATGGATTTTGAGGTTTTTGCGCCGAACCCCAGCGTCAACCGGTCAGATGGCGCTATCAAAATTGATATGGCGGGCGAACCTGGGGCAGNCGCGCTACCATCGCGCCATGGAGGCTTCCCGCACCGAACCGGCCGACGCCGCGCTGCCGCGCGATGCGCAGGGCATTCTTGCGCTGGCGGCGCGTTCGCTGTTCTCGGTGCTCGCCAGCGCCAGCGAGGGCATGCTGCTGGTGGACCGCGAGGCGCGCGTGGTCTGGATCAACGACCAGTACCGCCGTTTTCTGCCCGCGCTGGGCTTTGCGCGCGAGGAGGACTTCGTCGGCCACCCGGTGTCGGCCGTGGTGCAGAACACGCAGATGCACAAGGTGCTGGAGACGGGCAAGCCCATCCTCATCGACCTGCTGACCAACCGCGCGGGCACCTTCGTCGTCAGCCGCATTCCGCTGCGCGACGACGGCGGCGAGGTCATTGGCGCGCTGGGCATCGTGCTGTTCGACCAGCCGCAGGAGAGCCTGCAGCCGCTGATCGCCAAGTTCTCGCTGCTGCAGCGCGACCTCGACGAGGCACGCCGCGAACTGGCCGCGCAGCGCAGCGCGCTCGGTGGCGGCCAGCGGCAGGCGAAGTACACGTTTGCGAGCTTCGTCGGCTCCAGCGCCGCCGCGCAGGAGGTCAAGCGCCAGGCGCGGCGCGCGGCGCGCTCGAGCAGCCCGGTGCTGCTGCTGGGCGAGACCGGCACCGGCAAGGAACTGCTCGCGCACGCCATCCACGCCGCCTCGCCGCGCGCACAGGGGCCGTTCGTGAGCGTGAACATCGCCGCCGTGCCCGACACCTTGCTCGAAGCCGAGTTCTTCGGCGTGGCCNCCGGCGCCTACACCGGCGCGGAGCGCAAGGGCCGCGACGGCAAGTTCAAGCTCGCCGACGGCGGCACCTTGTTCCTCGACGAAATCGGCGACATGCCGCAGGGCCTGCAGGCCAAGCTGCTGCGCGNNCTGCAGGAGGGCGAGATCGAGCCGCTGGGCTCCAACCGGCTGGTGCCCNTTGACGCGCGCATCATCGCCGCCACCTCGCGCGACCTGGCCGCACTGGTGCGCGAGGGGCGCTTCCGCGAGGACTTGTTCTACCGCCTCAACGTGCTGCCGCTGCGCGTGCCACCGCTGCGCGAGCGCCGCGAGGACATCCCCGCCCTGGTCGAGGTGCTGGCCGAAGACCTCGCCCACCGCGCCGGCGTGGCCCCGCCTGAACTGCTGCCCGACGCGCTGGCGCTGCTGGCCGCGCAGAGCTGGCGCGGCAACATCCGCGAACTGCGCAACGTGCTGGAGCAGGCGGCGCTCTCGGCCGATGGGCCGCGCATCGACGCCGCGCAGCTCGAGCGCCTGCTGCACCACTCGGGCCTGGGGCCGGTGGCGCCGGCGCTCAGCCCGGCGGCCGACCCGGCCGGTGCCGCCGCGCTTCTGCGCCCGCTGGCCGAGCAGGTGGCCGAGCTCGAAGGCCGCGCCATTGCCGCCGCACTCGAAACCACCGGCGGCAACAAGCTCGCCGCCGCGCGCNTGCTGGGCATCTCCCGGGCGACGCTGTACGAACGTTTGGGTAAACCCTGAACGGTTTTCGAACAATTGTTCGATAGTCGGACAGTTCGAGTGTCCAAAAGTTGAACGGTTGCTGGACTGTTCAAGGGGTGAATGACGGCACATCAAGCACTTGCGGCCTGGCATGAAGCATGCACAGCCTGGGGCAAACCATTGATTCAAAGGAGACCGCCCCATGCAACGCCGCACCCTCGCGCTGGCCACCCTGGCCGCTGCCGCCCTGGCCACGCCGCTCGCGCTGGCCCAGGCCAAGGACGTGAAGATCGCGCTGATCTACAGCAAGACCGGGCCGCTCGAAGCCTACGGCAAGCAGACCGCCACCGGTTTTCACATGGGGCTGGAGTACGCCACCGGCGGCACCATGACAGTGGCCGGGCGCAAGATCACCGTCATCGAGAAGGACGACCAGGGCAAGCCCGACCTGGGCAAGAGCCTGCTCGCCGCCGCGTATGGTGACGACAAGGCCGACCTCGCCGTCGGACCCACCGCCTCGCCGGTGGCGCTGGCCATGCTGCCCGTGGCCGAGGAGTACCGAAAGATTCTGCTGGTCGAGCCGGCCGTGGCCGATTCCATCACTGGCGACAAGTGGAACCGCTACATCTTCCGCACCGGCCGCAACTCCAGCCAGGACGCCATCGCCAACGCGGTGGCGTTGGACAAGGAGGGCGGCTCCATCGTCACCATGGCGCAGGACTCGGCCTTCGGGCGCGACGGCGTCAAGGCCTTCCGCAATGCGCTCAAGAAGGCCAAGATCGTGCACGAGGAATACCTGCCCNCGGCCACCACCGACTTCACCGCCGGCGNNTGGCGCATGATCGACAAGCTCAAGGGCCTGCCCGGGCGCAAGGTGATCTTCATCATCTGGGCCGGCGGCAACNCGTTCAAGATCGCCGACCTCGACTTGAAGCGCTACGGCATCGAGATCGCCACCGGCGGCAACATCCTGCCCGCCATGACGGCCTACAAGCAGTTCCCCGGCATGGAAGGCGCGGCCTACTACTACTTCGGCATTCCGAAGAACCCGGTGAACGAGGCGCTGGTGTCCATGCACTACCGCGAGTTCAAGACCCCGCCGGACTTCTTCACCGCAGGTGGCTTCGCCGCGGCGATGGCGGTGGTCACCGCGCTGAAGAAGACCAACGGCGACACCGACACCGAGAAGCTCATCCGCACCATGGAGGGCATGAGCTTCGACACGCCCAAGGGCAAGATGACCTTCCGCAAGGAAGACCACCAAGCCATGCAGAGCATGTACCACTTCCGCATCAAGGTGNACCCGGCCTTCGCCTGGGGCGTTCCCGAGCTGATCCACGAGATCAAGCCCGAGGAAATGAACGTGCCCATCCTCAACAAGCGCTAAAGCGCCGCTTCGCGCCCCTCCCACGCTTGCGTTTCCGGCCGGCCCCGCATGGGCCGGGCGCAGCCATGCTCGAAACCCAGGATCTCACCGTGCGCTTTGGTGGTCACGTGGCGGTCAACGCCGTCTCGTGCCGCTTCACGCCGGGCACGCTCACGGCCATCGTCGGCCCCAACGGCGCGGGCAAGACGACGTATTTCAACCTCATCTCCGGGCAGATCGCCGCCACCGCCGGCCAGGTGCGGCTCGACGGGCGCGTGCTCGACGGCCTGAGCGCCTCGGCGCGCACCCGCGCCGGGCTGGGGCGGGCGTTTCAGCTCACCAACCTGTTCCCGCACCTGAGCGTGCTGGAGAACGTGCGCCTGGCCGTGCAAGCCACGCGCGAGGGCGCGCACCGCCGCGGCCTCAACCTCTGGAGCCTCTGGAGCGACCACCGTGCGCTCACCGAGCGCGCCGAGGCGATTCTGGAGTCGGTGGCCATGAGCGCGCGCGCCCACAACCTGGTGGCCGGCCTGCCGCACGGCGACCAGCGCAAGCTCGAAGTGGCGCTGCTGATGGCGCTCGAACCCAAGGTGTACCTGTTCGACGAGCCCACCGCGGGCATGAGCCACGACGAGGCGCCGGTGATCCTCGACCTCATCCGCCGCCTCAAGGCCGATGCGCGGCACACGATTCTGCTGGTCGAACACAAGATGGACGTGGTGCGCGAACTCGCCGACCGCATCATCGTGCTGCACAACGGCACTCTGGTGGCCGACGGCGAGCCCGCCGCCGTCATGGCCTCGGCCGTGGTGCAGCAGGCCTACCTCGGCACCGCCGCGGAAGAGGGCGGGGCGGCCGCTGCGTCGTCGGGGGCGGCGCAGCGACCTCGGGCGAGGCGGGGAGGGCGGCGGCATGAGCAGCGTTTCTTCACCGCCGGCACCGCTCACCAGCGCGGCGCAGGCGGCCGCGGCCGAGCCGCTGCTCACGCTGCAGGGCGTGCACACCCACATCGGCGCCTACCACATCCTGCACGGCGTGGACCTGAGCGTGCCGCAGGGTCAGGTCACGCTGCTGCTCGGGCGCAACGGCGCGGGCAAGACCACCACGCTGCGCACCATCATGGGCCTGTGGAAGGCGTCGGCCGGCGCGCTGCTCTTCGACGGGCATCTGCTGACGGCGCTTTCCACGCCGCAGATTGCGCAGCTCGGCATCGCCTACGTTCCCGAGAACATGGGCATCTTCGCCGACCTCACGGTCAAGGAGAACCTGCTGCTCGCGGCCCGGCGCGCACGCACCGCCACGCAGATCGACGGCGCGCGGCTGCAGTGGATCTTCTCGCTTTTTCCCGCGGTGGAGAAGTTCTGGAACCACCCGGCGGGCAAGCTCTCGGGCGGGCAGAAGCAGATGCTGGCGGTGGCGCGCGCCATCGTCGAGCCGCGCCGCCTGCTCATCGTCGACGAACCCAGCAAGGGCCTGGCGCCGGCCATCGTGAACAACATGATCGACGCCTTCGCCCAGCTCAAGGCCAGCGGTGTGACGCTGCTGCTGGTGGAGCAGAACCTCGCCTTCGCGCGCCGCCTGGGCGACACGGTGGCGGTGATGGACAACGGCCGCGTCGTGCACGCCGGGGCGATGGCGGCGTTTTCTGCCGACGCGCAGCTGCAGCAGCGGCTGCTGGGGCTCTCCGTCTGAAGGATTTTCATGTTTTCTCCCGAACCCCAGCGCAAAACGGTCAGGTAACGCTATGAAAAAGGAGTCATCGGTTCCGCTTGTGCGGCCGCTGCGCCACGCGCCAGCGGGCCTGCGCGTACCCGCCGCGCGGCCGGTGCGGTGCGCGCGCGGCGTACGCCAGCCCGGCGCACGCCAGCCCGGAGGTGCGCATGAGTGCCGCGGCCCTGGACCGCAAGCCCCTGTGGCTGGTGCCGGCGCTGGCGCTGGCGGCGCTGCCGGCGGTGGGCTCGGGCTCGACCTGGCTCACGCTCACCGTCGCCGGGCTGGCCATGGGCATGATCATCTTCATCATCGCCTCGGGGTTGACGCTGGTGTTCGGCCTCATGGACGTGCTCAATTTCGGCCACGGCGTGTTCATCGCGCTGGGCGCCTTCGTGGCCACCAGCGTGCTCGGCGGCATGGCGGACTGGACGGCCTCGGCCGAGCTCTGGCGCAACCTCGTGGCCGTGGGCCTGGCCATGGCGGTGGCGATGGCCGTGGCCGGCGCGGTGGGGCTGGCGTTCGAGCGGCTCATCGTGCGGCCGGTGTATGGGCAGCACCTCAAGCAGATCCTCATCACCATGGGCGGCATGATCATCGGTGAAGAGCTCATCAAGGTGATCTGGGGCCCCGAGCAGATCGCCCTGCCGCTGCCCGAGGCGCTGCGCGGCGCGCTGACCTGGGGCGATGCGGCGGTGGAGAAGTACCGCCTGGCGGCTGTGGCCGTGGGGCTGGCGGTGTTCGCGCTGCAGNCCTGGACGCTCTCGCGCACCAAGATCGGCCTGCTGATCCGCGCCGGCGTGCAGGACCGCGAGATGGTCGAGGCGCTGGGCTACCGCATCCACCGGCTGTTCCTCGGCGTCTTCGTCGCCGGCAGCGCGCTCGCCGGGCTGGGCGGCGTGATGTGGGGGCTGTACCAGCAGAACGTGGTGCCGCAGATGGGCGCGCAGGTCAATGTGCTGATCTTCATCGTCATCATCATCGGCGGCCTGGGCAGCACGGGCGGGGCGCTCATCGGCGCGCTGCTGGTGGGGCTGATGGCGAACTACACCGGGTTCCTGGCGCCCAAGGTGGCGCTGTTCTCCAACATCGCGCTCATGATGGCGGTGCTGCTGTGGCGGCCGCAGGGCGTGTACCCGGTGGCGAACCGGTGAGGGCGCGCATGAAGCTCGAACGCATCCTCTCGGGCGACCTGCCGCGCAGCCGCGTGCTGGCGGTGCTGCTGGTGCTCACGCTGCTGGGGCTGGCGGCAGCGCCCTTCGTGTTTCCGGGCGTCAAGGCGCTCAACGTGGCGGCGAAGATTCTGGTCTTCGTGGTGCTGGTGGCGAGCTTTGATCTGCTGCTGGGCTACACCGGCATCGTGAGCTTCGCGCACACCATGTTCTTCGGCATCGGCGCCTACGGCGTGGCCATCGCGTGCACGCGGATGGAGCCGAGCCTCGCGGCCATCGCGNCTGGGCGTGGGCGCAGCGCTGGGGTGTCGCTGCTGCTGGCGCTGGCCATCGGCCTGTTCTCCCTGCGGGTGCGGGCCATCTTCTTCGCCATGATCACGCTGGCGGTGGCGGCAGCGTTCCAGACGCTGGCCTCGCAGCTGTCGGACTTCACCGGCGGCGAAGACGGGCTGAGCTTTCGCCTGCCCGCGTGGCTCATGCCGGCCACGCGCTTCGTCGAGGAGCCGGTGCTTGGCGTCTCCATCGACGGCCGGCTGCTTACCTACTACCTGCTGTTCCTCGCCGCACTGGTGCTGGTGCTGGCGCTGCTGCGCATCGTCAACTCGCCGTTTGGCCGTGTGCTGCAGGCCATCCGCGAAAACGAGTTCCGCGCCGAGGCCATCGGCTACCGGGTGGTGGTGTTTCGCACCCTCTCGAGCGTGCTCTCCGCGCTGTTCGCCACGCTGGCGGGGGCCATGCTCGCGCTCTGGCTGCGCTACAACGGGCCGGACACCTCGCTGTCCTTCGAGATCATGATGGACGTGCTGCTCATCGTCGTCATCGGCGGCATGGGCACGGTGTATGGCGCGGTGATCGGCTCGGTGCTGTTCGTGGTGGCGCAGAGCTACCTGCAGGACCTGCTGCGCCTGTCCAGCGACGCCACCGCCGCCTGGCCCTGGGCTTCGGCGCTGCTCTCGCCCGACCGATGGCTGCTCTGGCTCGGGCTGCTGTTCGTGCTCTCGGTCTACCACTTCCCCACAGGCATCGTCGGGCGGCTGCGGCTGCCTCGAAAGCCGTGAGGCCTCGCTTTCCCAACCCCACGAGGAGAACGTGCCCATGAACAAGCTGAACCCCCTTCGATCGCGGCTGGCGGCCTGGGCCGCAGTCGCCGGCCTGTCGCTGATGGTGGCCGCCTGCGGCGGATCGGGCGACGACNCCCTGCGGCGCAAGACGCATCTGGGTGAAGTGATCGGCGCAGAGGACGCACGCAGCGGCACCTACGCCTGGAAGGGCATTCCGTTTGCGAAGCCCCCGGTGGGCGCGCTGCGCTGGCGCGCACCGCAGGAGCCCGAGNCCTGGACCACCGCGCGCGCCGCCACCGCCTTCGGCAACGCCTGTGCGCAGTACGGGCGCATCTACGGCCCCGGTGCCAACAACCGCTACGACCTCAGCATCGCCAGCACGCTGGGGCAGGCGGTGGGCAGCGAGGACTGTCTCTACCTCAACGTCTGGCGCCCGGCCACCTCGGAGACCAACCTGCCGGTCATCGTGTTCTTCCACGGCGGCAGCAACGTCTCGGGCTACACGGCCGACCCGGTCTACGACGGCGCGGCGCTGGCCAAGGCGGCCAATGCCATCGTCGTGACGCCGAACTTCCGCCTCGGCGTGCTCGGCTTCTTCAACCTGCCGCAGCTCAGGACGGGCGATGCCGCGGCTGACTCGGGCAACTTCACCCTGCTCGACCACATCAAGGCGCTGCAGTTCGTGCGCACCAATGCCCAGNCCTTCGGCGGCAACCCGCAGAACGTCACCATCATGGGCCAGTCCGCCGGGGCCATCAACGTGTGGGCGCTGCAGACTTCGCCGGCCATGGTGTCGAGCAGCCCGCGGCTGTTCCACCGCACCGTGCCCCTGTCCGGTGGCATTTCGCTGGCGTCCTCGCTGCCACCGGGCAGCCTGCCCATGATCAGCCCGGCCAGCACCTACCTGCTGCAGGGCAATGCCTTGCTGCAGAACCTGCTGATCGGCGACGGACTGGCCACGGACGCGGCCAGCGCCCAGGCCCACGTGGCCAGCCGCAGCCCGGACGAAATCGCCCAGTACCTGCGCAGCAAGACGCCCGCGCAGCTCTTCGCCACGCTGCTCATCAAGCTCGCGCCGCTGGGCCTGGCGGGTTCCGGCCCCATTCCTGATGGCACGGTGGTCGCGGCCGACCCCATTGCCGCCATCCAGGCGGGCCAGTTCGTCAACGTGCCCACGCTGGCGGGCAACACGCGCGACGAGGGCAAGCTGTTCCCGTCCTTCCTGCCGCTGGTCGGCGGCACGGGCAATGCGCGCCTGGTCTCGGATGCCGAGCTGTTCACCAACCACTACGGCTACAACCCGAATGCCGCGCCGCAGACCCGCATCGACCAGTGGATCGCGCCGTCGTACCTGCCCGTCGATGCACCGGTGAGCGGCTTCACCGCGCGTGCCGAGGCGCTCAACCGGGTGTTCTTCCTCAACAACCGCGACAGCGTGCTCAACGCCCTCAAGGCCCAGCAGGCCCGGGTCTGGTACTACCGCTTCGACTGGGACCGCCAGCCCGCCCCGTGGAACGACATCTACGGCGCCGTGCACACGGCGNACCTGCCGTTCATCTTCGGCAACTTCGGCCCCTCGCTGTTCGGCAACGTGTGGTTCAGCACCGCCAATCAGCCGGGCCGTCAGGAGCTGTCTGCGGCCATGATGCAGACGCTTGCGGCCTTCGCCCGCAACGGCGACCCCAACACCGCCGCACTCGGCGTCAACTGGCCCAACTGGCCCGCCACCCTGGTGTTCAACGCCAGCCCCACGGCGCGGTCGATTTCCGTGCAGTGACAGGAAGCGCCGTGTGCCCACGCCGATCGATGCGCCTGCGCGGGGTGGTGTGCCGGCATGAAGGGAGCCGGCCGGCCGAGCGCGATCAGCGCGCGCGCCGGTCGGTCGAGGCCGCGGCGATGGCAGCGATGGCCCCACGGCGCTGCGAACCACACCATTGAGCAGAGGGCGGCATGCCATTCAGTTCCAACTACCTGAGCTGCGCGGGCTACGAGCTCCACTACACCGAGTGGNGGGCGCAGCACGGGCGCACCGTGGTCGCCTGGCATGGCCTGGCGCGTACCGGGCGCGACATGGATGAACTCGCGGCGCACCTGGCGGCGCGCGGCTGGCGGGTGATCTGCCCCGACACCATCGGCCGCGGGCTGTCGCAGTGGGCGCGCGAGCCGCAGACGGAGTACAGGCTGGCGTTCTATGCGCGGCTGGCGCGCGAACTGTTCGATGCGCTCGGGCTCGATGCGGTGCACTGGGTCGGCACCTCGATGGGCGGGGCCATCGGCACGGTGGCCGCGGGCGGGCTGCTCGAGCCCTCGCTCGNNCCGCGCATCCGCAGCCTGGTGCTCAATGACAACGCGCCCGAGCTGGCGGCGCCGGCGATCGCGCGCATCAAGGCCTATGCGGGCGAGCCACCCGCGTTTGCCACGGTGCGCGAACTCGAGGCCTTTNTCCGCCAGGTCTATGCGCCGTACGGCTGGCTCAGCGACGCGCAGTGGCGCCGGCTCACCGAGACCTCCACCCGCCGGCTGCCCGACGGCCGCGTGACGCCGCATTACGACCCGGCCATGGTGCGCCAGTTCGACCACCAGCCCGACGACTACCTCATCTGGCCGCACTACGACGCGCTGCAGGTGCCCGTGCTGCTGCTGCGCGGCGCCGAGAGCGACCTGGTGCTGCCGCAGGCGGTGGCGCAGATGCGCACGCGCGGCCCGGGCGCGGCTGGGCGGCTGCAGGTCATCGAGGTGCCGGGCTGCGGGCACGCGCCGGCGCTCAACGTGCCCGATCAGCTCGAGGCGGTGACGGCGTTCATCGAGGCACACGCAGGTGCCTGAGGTGCGCGGCCCGTGTTTGCGGCCACTCCGCGCGGGTCCGCAGCACAGGGGTGGGCGAACCACCGTGATTCGCCGCTACTGTCTGGCCCCCAGCGCGAGGGCCGCGGCGCGTTGCGCGGCGAGTGCGGCGGGGTCGGGCTGCGCGCGCGTGGGCCAGCCGCTCAGGTGGCGTTCGGTGAGGTCGGCCAGCGCGCTGATCCAGGCGTCGTGGTCGTTGAGGCAGGGGATGTATTCGAAGGTCTGCCCGCCCGCGTGCAGGAAGGCTTCGCGCGCTTCCTGGTTGATTTCCTCGAGTGTTTCCAGGCAGTCGGCGACGAAGCCGGGGCAGACCACCTGCACATGCTTCACGCCGCCTTGGGCGAGGGCGATGAGGGTGGGCTCGGTGTAGGGCTCGAGCCATTTTGCCTTGCCAAAGCGCGACTGGAAGGTGAGCTGCCACTGCGCGGGCGCCAGGCCCAGTTCGGTGGCGAGCAGCCGCGCGGTCTTGTGGCATTCGCAGTGGTAGGGGTCGCCCAGGTGCAGGGTGCGCTCGGGCACGCCGTGAAAGCTCATCACCAGCTTGTCGGGCTGGCCGTGGCTTTGCCAGTGCGCGCGGATGGTNCGGGCCAGTGCGGCGATGTAGCCGGGGTCGTCGTGGTAGCGGTTGACGAAGCGCAGCTCGGGCAGGTGGCGTGTGCGCGCGGCCCAGGTGTAGACGGCGTCGAACACGCTGGCGGTGGTGGTGCCGCTGTACTGCGGGTACAGCGGCAGGATGAGGATGCGGGTGGCGCCTTCGGCCTTGAGGCGGTCGAGCTCGGCGGCCACCGACGGGTTGCCATAGCGCATGGCGTAGCGCACCGTGAGGTGGTGGCCGCGTTCACCCAGCCAGCCGCGCAGCTTGAGCGCCTGCTTCTCCGTCCAGACCTTCAGCGGCGAGCCCTCGGGTATCCAGATGCTCGCGTACTTGGCGGCGGACTTCTTCGGCCGCACGCGCAGGATGATGCCGTGCAGGATCAGCCACCAGATGGGCTTGGGGATTTCCACCACCCGCGGGTCGGCGAGGAACTGCGCCAGGTAGCGGCGCAGCGCCGGCGCGGTGGCTTCGTCGGGCGTGCCCAGGTTGACGAGCAGCACGGCCGTGCGCGGNGGCTGGCCGTGGGTGTAGGCGGGTTCTTGGCGAAAGGACATGCGGTATTCTCGCCCAGGCATGACAACCCCTGACTCCACCGAACTACCCTGTGGCTGCCGCCGCGGCGCCACGCCGGCAGGCGCCGGGGCCGCGCCGGCGCCCGCGCTGCAGCCCGAGATGTTCGCGCTCGACACCGGCCGCATCCGCGCGATTGCGCTCGACCTCGACGACACGCTGTGGCCGATCTGGCCCACCATCGACCGCGCCGAGCGCGCGCTGCTGGCCTTCCTGCAGCGCCATGCGCCGCAGGCGGCGGAGCTGTCGCGCCAGAGCGGCCTTGCGCGCGAGGTGCGCCACGCCTTGCTGGCGGCCAACCCGCACTATGCGCACGACCTGACCACGCTGCGCCGCGAGATGATCCGTGCCGTGCTGCTGCGCGCGGGCGACGATCCGGAACTGGCCGAGCCCGCGTTCGACGTGTTCTACGAGGAGCGCCAGCGGGTGGATTTCTTCNCCGACGCCTTGCCGGCGCTCGAATTCCTCTCCTGCCGTTTCCCGGTGGTGGCCGTCTCCAACGGCAATGCGGACGTGCACCGGGTGGGCATCGGCGCGCATTTCCACGCCGCGGTGAGCGCGCGCTCGGTCGGCGTGGGCAAGCCCGATGCGCGCATCTTCCACGCCGCCGCGCAGGCCGCGGGCGTGGCCCCGCACGAGGTGCTGCACGTGGGCGACGACGCCCACCTCGACGGCCTGGGCGCGCTCGGCGCGGGCATGCAGCTCGCGTGGGTGAACCGCAGCGGCGAGCCCTGGCCCCATGCGCCACTGCGCCCGCACGCCGAAGTGCGCGACCTGGCGGCGCTGTGCGCGCTGCTGGGCGAGTTTTCGGCCGGTTCCTGAAGATTTCTCCCGGAACCCCAGCGCCAACCGGTGTGGTGTTGCTCTAGTTTCAGGAGCAATCAGATGCCGTCGCGCTGCCGTCGAGGCGCAGCGGGCGGTCCTCGAACTCGGTGTTGAGCACCACCGTGCTGGTGGTGCGTGCCACGCCGGGGATGGATTTGATGGCGTAGAGCACGTCTTCGAGTGCGCGCGCATGGGTGGTGCGGATCTTGGCGAGGAAGTCGTACTCGCCGGCCACGCTGTGCAGTTCCTGCACCTCGGGCATCTCGCGCAGGCGCGGCGCGACCTCGCGGCAGTGGGTGCCGCCGTCGTTGCGGATGGCGACGAAGGCGGTGAACGCCAGTCCCAGCGCCTGCGGCTCCACACTGAGCGAAAAGCGGCGAATCACGCCGCGCTCCACCAGCTTCTTCACCCGCTCGTGCACGGCGGCGGTGGACAGACCCACTTCGGTGCCCACGTCGGCGTAGGAACGTCGGCTGTCAGCGCTCATGGCCGTAAGAATTCTGGCGTCCATCTCGTCGATCTGAATATTTGCTTGCATCGGAGCGGGTTCCGTATAAAATTTGACGAACAAATAGTTTCGTCGGACGTTTGTCGGAAAGTACCTGTTATGCCGAACGTTTTCAAGTCGCCCGCAGCAAAGACTGCGGCCTGGCGCGTGGCCCTGGCCTTGCTGTTGGTCTATGTGGTCTGGGGCACCACCTACTTTGCCATTTCGCTGGCGCTGCGCGAAATGCCGCCGCTGTGGCTCAACGCCAGCCGCTTCAGCGCCGCCGGCGTGGCCATGCTGGCCTGGGCGCTGGCGCGCGGCGAGGCTNGGCCCACGCCGCGCCAGATGCTGCATGCGGCGCTGGTGGGGGCGCTGATGGTGGCGGCGGCGATGAACCTGGTGGTGCTGGCGCAGCGCGCGGGCATCGGCTCGGGGTTGATGGCCACGGTCGTCACCACCATGCCCATGTGGCTGACGCTGTGGACGCGCCTGGGCGGTGAGCGGGTGCGCGCGCAGACCTGGGTGGGTCTGGTGCTGGGCGTCGCCGGCGCGGCGCTGCTGGCGCTGGAGCGCGACTTCTCCGCCACGCTGGCCGGCGCGCTCATGGCCTTTGGCGCGCCGCTGGCGTGGAGCGTGGGCTCCTACGCCAGCCGGCGGCTGGTGCAGCCCGCACCGGCGATGGCGGCGGGCCTGCAGTGGCTCGTGGGCGGGTTGATCTGCGCGGCGGTGGCTGCGCCGCTGGAGCCCGTCGATGCGCTGCTCGGCGCCAGTGCCCACGCCTGGATGGCCTGGGGCTATCTGCTGGTGCTGGGCACGCTGGTGGCGCTCAATGCCTACCTGTGGCTGCTCAAGAACGTGAGCGCGGCGCTGGCCGGCAGCTACAGCTTCGTGAACCCGGCGGTGGCGCTGCTGGTGGGCACGGTGCTGGGCGGCGAACACTTGAGCGGCTGGGTCTGGCTGGCGCTGCCGCTGATCTTCGCGGCGCTGGCGCTGATCATGAACCTCGCACCGGCGCTCAGCGGCGAAAGCCTGGCGGCGCTGCGCGGCGCCTGGCGCACCGCACGGCGTGGCGTGGGCCGCCTGGCCGGGCTCTAAGGCTACGCTGAACAAGTCCCTGCGATGATGCGCGCCCGGCCGCGGGATGGGGTGCGAGGCGCAAAGCGCAGCCATAGCGGGGGCTATGGCGAGCATTTGTAACGACGCAGCCCGCCCGCCGCGGGGATGCGCGGCGCGTGAGGGACTTGTTCAGCGTTGCCCCAAGGCGCGCGGGGCGCGTTCCGATCCGGGCTTTCAGCGCGGGTCGTAGCCGGAGTGGATGCGCATGCGCACCGCGAGGTCGGTGCGGGAGTCAGCCTGCCGCAGCGCGGTCTCGGGCGTGATGCGGCCGGCCTGCACGAGTTGCAGCAGGTCCTGGTCGAAGGTGTGCATGCCCAGCGCGGCGCTNTTCTCGATGGCCAGGCGAATGTCGTCCACCGCGCCTTTGTCGATCAGGTCGGCGATGTGCGCCGAGCGCAGCAGCAGTTCGGTGCACAGCACGGGCGGCGCCTCGGGGGCGGCCGGCGGCAGCAGCCGCTGCGACAGGATGGCCTGCAGGTTGAGCGCCAGGTCGAGCCGGATCTGCGCCTGCTGGTGCTCGGGGAAGAAGTTGACGATGCGCTTGAGCGCCTGGCTGGCATTGGCCGCGTGCAGGGTGGAGAGGCACAGCTGCCCGGTCTCGGCGTAGTTGATGGCCTGCTCCATGCTCTCGCGGTCGCGGATCTCGCCGAGCACGATCACGTCCGGCGCCTGCCGCATGGCGTTGCGCATGGCCTCGGCGTAGCTTTGCGTGTCGGAGCCCACCTCGCGCTGCGCGATCGTGCTTTGCGCGTGGTGAAAGACGAACTCGATCGGGTCCTCCACCGTCAGGATGTGGCCGCTGCGCTCCTGCGCGCGGAACTGCACCAGCGACGCCAGGCTGGTGCTCTTGCCCGAGCCTGACGCCCCNGCGATGATCACCAGCCCGCGCGGCAGCAGCGCCAGCTCACGCGCGGCCTGCGGCAGGCCCAGCGCCTCGGGTGCGGGCACGGTTTCCTTCACATGGCGCGCGACCAGGCCGGTGTGGCCGCGCTCGCGGAAGATGTTGATGCGAAAGCGGCCGATGCCGGGCGCATTCCAGGCCAGGTTGATCTCGGGCTGCGTCTCGAACGCGGCAGCCTGTACGGGCGTGAGCACCGAGCGCGCCAGCGCATCCACCTCCGCGGCGCCGAGCACCGGCCGCGGCAGGGGCCGGCCCTGCGCCTTGACCCGCACGCGCGGCTCGGTGCCGGCGAGCAGGTAGAGGTCGGATGCGTCGGCGGCAACCGTGTCGCGCAGCAAGTCGTCGAGGGTGGGCATGGCGGTCTCCTTGGGGCGAGGGCAATGCAGCCATGCTAGCGGCGCGCGCCCGGATCGACCAGCGGCAATCACGCCGGAATTGATCGACCTCAATTCCGCGCGGTTCGGCCGCAGGGCAGCGGCGCGGCTGTGCGGTTCGAGAGGACTTCAGCCCAGCGCCTGCGCCGCCTGCGCACCGCTGCGCACCGCGCCTTCGAGCGTCGCGGGGTAGGGGCCTTCGATATGGTCGCCCGCGGCGAGCAGCTGGCGGGCCATGTGCTGCGGCGGGCGCTGCAGGCCCGGCGTGCAGGCGAAGGTGGCGCGCCGCTCGGTGTAGCTGGTGAGCACCTCGACGTCTAGGCCGAGCTGGGCCTGGGCCTGGGCGCGCACGGCGGCTTCGAGCGCCGGGCGTTCCCCACGGCTGTCACTGATGACGAAGGCCAGCAGCCCGGCCGGGCCGCCCAGCGCGCCGCGGTCGAACACGAACTGCGCCGGCCCGTGCGGCCCGCCGCTGCGCAGCGCGAGCATGGCGGCCGAAAGCGTCGCAGTCGCGCGGCCGGCGCGCGCCGCATCGGCTTGCGCATACACGGTGGTGATGGCGGTGTAGGCAAGCGCCCTGGCCTGCGCTGCCCAGTGGTGCAGGGCGTCGGCTTCTGGCGCGTCGGTGCTGGCCGATGCGGCCAGGGCCAGGCGCGCGGCCTCGTTGGCGCTGCAGGCCAGCACCACGTGGTCGAAAGCCTCGCCGTCGACCAGCCAGCGGCCGTCCGCGCCCGGGCTGCGGGCCAGGTGCGTCACGCGGCGGCCCAGGTGCACCGTGTGCCCGCGGGCAGCCAGCCGCTGCAGCGCGGCCTCGGGCAGCAGCCGGCCCAGGTCGATGGTGGGCAGCAGCAGGTCTGANGGGGCAGAGAGGTAATCGGTCATGCCCGCCTTGACGCCCCAAAGCACACCCGAGGGCGTTGCAAATGCGCGCCGTAGCCCCGCTACGGCTGTGCTTTGCGCCTTCCCGGGCGCGCTGTGGGACGCCCTTTCGGGCACGCCCAATTCCCTCTCGGCCCCTGAGGCGCGCAGACCTCCGGCGTGCGCCGGTGCAAACAAGGCGTCGCGCAGCACGCGCAGGAACACCGCGCCGCTGGCCAGCGCCGCCGCGGTGTTGAGTGCGGAGACGCACAGCGGCTCGATGAACTCGGCCTGCACCCGCGGCGGCAGCCCGCGGGCCAGGTCGGCCACGGTGGCCGTGGGCGCGCAGCGAAAGCCGCCGAGCCGCCAGCGCGCCGCGCGCGCCAGCAGGGCCAGCCGCTCGCCCGCGCTCCAGCCGCGCGCGCGGGCGATGCCGATCAGCGCGTTCCACGGCGCGGGCGCGTCGGGCAGCGCCAGGCCGCTGCCGTCGGGGTGCTGCAGGGCCAGGGGCTGGCGGCGCAGCACGGTGAGCGGCTCCACGCCGACGCGGCGCATGAGGTCCAGTGTGGCGGTGTAGGCACCGATGAGGATGTGCTGGCCGTTGTCCAGCACATAGGCCGTGCCGCGTGCGTCGGTGTGGGGAACGCTGCGTGCGCGGCCGCCGGGTTGGCGAGCCGCCTCGTACAGCGTGACGCGGTGGCCGCGCTCGGCGGCGTGCACGGCGGCCNNGAGCCCGGCCCAGCCCGCGCCGACCACCGCCACGCGCCGGGGTGCGGATGCCGGGGCGGCCATCACATGCGCCCGAGTGCCTGCATCTTCCAGGCGAGCCAGAACTTGCGCAGCGGCGTGAGCGCTACGCGGCGGTCGAGCACGCGAAAGCGCTCGTGCTCGATCTCGCGCAGCAGCGTGCGGTAGATGCTGGCCATCATCAGGCCGGGCTTCTGGCTGCGCCGGTCGGCTGCGGGCAGCAGGGCCAGCGCCTGGTCGTAGAGCGCGTGGGTGCGCTCGGCTTCGAAGCGCATCAGCGCCTCGAAGCGATCGGAGTGCTGGCGCTGCAGGATTTCGTGCGCCTTCACGTCGAAGCGCTGCAGATGCTCGATGGGCAGGTACACGCGCCCGCGCAGCGCGTCCTCGCCGACGTCGCGCAGGATGTTGGTGCGCTGCATGGCCTGGCCCAGCGTGTGCGCGTAGGCGGTGGTGGCCGGGTCGCTCTGGCCGAAGATGCGCGCCGAGACTTCCCCNACCACGCCGGCCACCAGGTGGCAGTAGCGCGAGAGCGCGGCGTCGTCGAGGTAGCGGGTCTGGGTGAGGTCCATCTGGCAGCCCTCGATCACCGCCTGCAGCGGCGCCTGCTCGATGCCGTAGACCGGCAGGTGCGGCGCGAGCGCGCGCATCACCGGGTGCGAGGGCCGGCCGGCGAAGCTCTCGCGCACCTCCTGCTGCCACCAGGCGAGCTTGGCGGCGGCGACGTTGGGTTCGTGCACCTCGTCGACCACGTCGTCCACCTCGCGACAGAACGCATAAAAGGCGGTGATGGCGGCGCGCCGCGGCGGGCTCAGGAACAGGAAGGCGTAGTAGAAGCTGCTGCCCGAGGCGACGGCTTTCTGCTGGACGTAGTCTTCAGGGCTCATNGCGTGGCTGGCGGAAGGCGCCCCGCGGCGCGGCGGCGTCGGCGCGATTGTCCCATTGCCGGCGCGCCGGCCGGCGGCCACGCTCAGCGCCCGGCGCGGCGCATGCCCAGCGCACGCACCAGCAGCAGCGGGGCGTCGGTGGCGTAAAGGCGCGGACGGGTGTGCAGCAGGCGCTCGCCGTGGGCGGCGATCTTCTCCAGCATGCGCCGCGCGCCCTGCACGACCAGGCGCAGCTCCCAGCCACCGCGGCCGGGCACGTCCAGCGCAATGTCAGCGCCTTTNTGCAGCAACCCCAGCGTGAACTGGTGCAGTCGCGCTATCAAAATTGATGTTTCCGGGCCGGGTTGCGGTGCGCGCGGGTCGATGCCCAGGGCCGCGCAGCGGTCGGCGGGCAGGTAGTAGCGGCGGCGCGGCAGGTCCACGCTCAGGTCCTGCCAGAAGTTGACGAGTTGCAGCGCGCTGCACACCGCGTCGCTGCGCTCGAGGGCCTCGGGCGCGTGGATGCCGTAGAGGTGCAGCATCAGCCGCCCCACGGGGTTGGCCGAGCGGCGGCAGTAGTCGAGCAGGGTGTCGAGGTCGGCCGGCACCGCGCCGTCGCGGGTGGCGCGCACGTCCTGCGCGAAGGCGTCGAGCAGGTCGTCCAGCGGCGCCAGCGGCAGGCCGTGCCGCGCCATGGCGCTGGCCAGCGGCGCGAACACCTGCGGCCAGGGGCCGTCGGCCGCAGGTGCGCCTGCGGCGATGGCGTGCAGCTGCGCGCGGTAGGCGGTGAGCGCGGCCAGGCGGGCGTCGGCGTCGGCCTCGCCTTCGTCGGCGATGTCGTCGGCCGTGCGGGCGAAGTGGTAGATGGCCGCCACCGCCGGCCGCAGCGGTGCCGGGCACAGCCACGACGCCACGGGAAAGTTCTCGTAGTGCGTCACCGGCGGGGCCTGCGGGGTCGGCGGGGTGTGGGGCGCGGTGGGCATGGGCGGGCGGTGAGGGGGCTGCGAGAGGGTGCGGGGCACGGTTGACGTTGGATTGTCGCTTGACAGACGGCAAAGCATCCCATAGATTACTAACCAGTCAGTCAGTAAATGCGGCGGCTGGATGAGAGCCGTTGCCGCGTCGTCCCCGGGGGAACCATGAACGATTCGAAACTTTCGCACCCGCAGCGGGGCGTGCGCCGTGCGGCTGCCGTGCTGTCGGCGCTGGCCCTGCTGGGGCTGGCCGCCTGCTCGCCGCCGCCGGCCGAGGAGCCGCCGCTGCGCGCGGTCAAGCTGATCACGGTGGGCGCGAGCCCGCTGGCGGCGCAGCGCGAGTACGCGGCCGAGGTGCGCGCGCGGGTGGAGTCGCGCCTGGGCTTTCGCGTGGCCGGCAAGATCACGCGCCGTGCGGTGGAGCTGGGCCAGCCGGTCAAGGCGGGCCAGCTGCTGGCCGAGATCGACCCGAGCGACTACCGCCTGGCCACCGAAGCCGCGCGCGCCCAGGTGGCCGCT
Organism: Burkholderiaceae bacterium; assembly: GCA_013693755.1. GTDB lineage: Bacteria > Pseudomonadota > Gammaproteobacteria > Burkholderiales > Burkholderiaceae_C > Tibeticola. The sequence continues at coordinate 119,718 of CP059256.1, read as the reverse complement.
GCGCAGACGCAGCGTGACCTGGCTGCGGCCGACCTCAAGCGTTACACCGCGCTTCGCGAGCAGAACTTCATCAGCGGCGCCGAGCTCGAGCGCCGCGAGGCGGCCTTCAAGGCCGCGCAAGCCACGCTGGAGCAGGCCCAGGCGCAGCTCGCGGTGCAGGGCAATCAGGCCGGCTACACCCGGCTGCTGGCCGACGCGGCCGGCGTGGTGACCAGCATCGACGCCGACGTGGGCCAGGTGGTGGCCGCCGGCGCGCCGGTGCTGCGCGTGGCGCAGGATGGCCCGCGCGACGTGGTGTTCAACCTGCCCGAGGACAAGCTCGCCACCGTCGCGCCCGGGCTCAAGGTGACGGTGCGCGCCTGGGCCGACGGGCGCGAGCGCGAGGGCGTGGTGCGCGAGATTGCCTCCGCGGCCGACCCCGTCACCCGCACTTACCTCGTGAAGGTGGCGCTCTCAGGCCATGAGCAGCCGGCGCTGGGCGCCACCGCTTCGGTGCTGCTGCCTGCGCCCATGCAGGCCGGCGCACCGCTGGCGGCCATCAAGCTGCCCACCACGGCGCTGCGCCAGGAGGGCGGCCACTCGGCCGTGTGGGTGTTCGATGNNCGGCCAGCAGCACCGTGCTCGCAGCCGGTGGAGGTGGCCACCGCCGACGGCAACGAGGTGGTGATCGCCGCCGGGCTCAAGCCGGGGCAGCAGGTGGTCGCCACGGGTGTGCATGTGCTCGNNCCGGGCCAGAAAGTGCTGGTCTATCAGGAANAATATGCCAACCCCAGCGCCAACCGGTCAGGGGTTGCTCCTGAAAAGATAGTGCCGGGTGCGGTGCCCGCACCGGCGGCGGCGGCCTCCACTGCGCGCTGAGGTCGGCATGGTGCACCACGCTCACCCCGAAAAGGCCTTCAACGTCTCGCGCTGGGCCATCGAGCACGACGCGCTCACGCGCTTCCTGCTCATCGTGCTCATGCTGCTGGGCATTGCAGCGTACTTCCAGCTCGGCCAGGACGAGGACCCGCCGTTCACCTTCCGCGCGATGGTGGTGCGCACCTACTGGCCCGGCGCCAGCGCGCGCGAGGTGGCCGACCAGGTCACCTACAAGCTGGAAAAGACGCTGCAGGAAGTGCCCTACGCGGACAAGATCCGCAGCTACTCCAAGCCCGGTGAGTCGCAGATCATCTTCCAGATCAAGGACTCCTCGCGCCCGGCGGACGTGCCCAACGTCTGGTACACCGTGCGCAAGAAGATCGGCGACATGCGCGGCACCCTGCCGCAAGGCGTGATCGGCCCGTATTTCAACGACGAGTTCGGCGACGTGTTCGGCGTCATCTACGTGCTCGAGACGCCGGGCTTCTCCAGCGCCGAAGCCAAGGTGTTCGCCGACCAGGTGCGCGACCAGCTGCTTCGCGTGCCCGACGTGGCCAAGGTCGAGCTCTTTGGCGTGCAGGACGAGAAGGTCTACATCGAACTCTCGCAGAAGCGTCTGGCCGAACTCGGCCTGGACCTCAACGCCGTGCTCGCCCAGCTGGCGCAGCAGAACGCCGTGGAGTCCGCCGGCGCGGTGCAGACGTCCTCGGAGGTGGTGCAGGTGCGCGTGGCCGGCGCGTTCAATTCGGTCGAGGACCTCGCCGCCATGCCCATTCGCGGCGCCGCGGTGAGCGCCGGTGCCAGCGCGCCGCAGCTGCGCCTGGGCGACATCGCGCGGGTGTACCGCGGCTATGTGGATCCGCCGCAGATCAAGGTGCGCCACGACGGCCAGGAGGGCATCGCCCTGGGCGTCTCCATGGCCAAGNGGGGCGACATCATTCGCCTGGGCAAGGCGCTCAAGGCCGCGGCCGTGCGCATCGAGCAGGGCCTGCCCGCCGGGGTGAAGCTGGTGCAGATCCAGGACCAGCCCAAGGCCGTGGCCGGCTCGGTCAACGAGTTCGTGAAGGTGCTCATCGAGGCCGTGGTCATCGTGCTGGCGGTGAGCTTCATATCGCTGGGCCTGCACAAGAACGCCCACGCCGCGAACCTGCCCTTGTGGCGCCGCTACACGCTGGACGTGCGCCCGGGGCTGGTGGTGGGCATCACCATTCCGCTGGTGCTGGCCATCACCTTCCTGGCCATGCACTACTTCGACATCGGGCTGCACAAGATCTCGCTGGGCTCGCTCATCATCGCGCTGGGCCTGCTGGTGGACGACGCCATCATTGCCGTGGAGATGATGGTGCGCAAGATGGAAGAGGGCTACGACAAGGTGCGCGCCGCCACCTTCGCCTACGAAATCACCGCCATGCCCATGCTCACCGGCACGCTGATCACCGCCGTGGGCTTCCTGCCCATCGGCATCGCGCGCTCCTCGGTCGGCGAATACACCTTCGCCATCTTCGGCGTCACCGTCATCGCGCTGCTCATCAGCTGGGTCACGGCGGTCTATTTCGTGCCCTACCTCGGCACCGTGCTGCTGCGCCAGCCGCCCAGGGCCGCCGGCGCGGCCGGCGCCGCGGATGGAGCGGCGACCGAGGGCCCGCACGAGGTCTTCGACTCGCCCTTCTACAACCGCTTCCGTGCCGCAGTGAACTGGTGCGTGGCGCACCGCTGGGCCACCATCGGCGCCACCGTGCTGTTGTTTGCGGTGGGCATCCTCGGCATGGGCAAGGTGCAGCAGCAGTTCTTCNCCGACTCCTCCCGGCCGGAGATTCTGGTCGACCTCTGGTTCCCGGAGGGCACCTCGTTTGCTGCCAACGAGGCGGTGGCCAAGCGCGTCGAGGCCCGCCTCATGGCCGAGCCCGGCGTCACCGCCGTGAGCCAGTGGGTCGGCTCGGGCGTGCCGCGCTTCTACCTGCCGCTGGACCAGACCTTCCCGCAGACCAACGTCTCCCAGCTCATCGTGCTGCCCAGGNACCTGCCCACCCGCGAGCGGCTGCGCAAGGCGCTGCCGGCCGTGCTGGCGCAGGAGTTCCCCGAGGTGCGCGGCCGCGTCAAGCTGCTGCCCAATGGCCCGCCGGTGCCGTATCCGGTGCAGTTCCGCGTCATCGGCCCGGACCCCACGCTGCTGCGCGCGCGCGCCGACGAGGCCAAGGCCGTGCTGCGTGCCAGCCCCCACCTGCGCGGCGTCAACGACAACTGGAACGAGTCCGTCAAGGTGCTGCGCTTGGAGGTGGACCAGACCCGCGCCCGTGCGCTCGGCGTCTCCAGCCAGGCCATCGCACAGNCCTCGCGCACGCTGCTCGCCGGCGCCACCGTGGGCCAGTTCCGCGAGGGCGACAAGCTCATCGACATCGTGCTGCGCCAGCCGCTGGACGAGCGCAACGCCATCACCGCCATCGGCAACGCCTACCTGCCCACCGCCTCGGGCAAGTCGATTCCGCTCACCCAGATCGCGCGGCCCGTCTTCACCTGGGAGCCCGGCGTGCTCTGGCGCGAGGGCGGCAACTACGCCGTCACCGTGCAGGGCGACACCACCGAGGGCCTGCAGGGCGCCACCGTCACCGCCGAGCTGCTGCCCGAGCTGCGCCGCATCGAGCAGCGCTGGGCCGCGCAGGGGCCGCAGGGCTACCGCATCGAGGTCGCCGGCGCGGTGGAGGAAAGCTCCAAGGGCCAGTCCTCCATCGCCGCGGGCCTGCCCATCATGCTGTTCCTCACCTTCTTCCTGCTCATGCTGCAGCTGCACAGCTTCAGCCGCGCGCTGCTGGTGTTCATCACCGGGCCGCTGGGCATCGCCGGCGTGGCCGGCGCGCTGATTGCGCTCAACCGGCCGTTCGGCTTCGTCGCGCTGCTGGGAGTGATCGCGCTCATGGGCATGATCCAGCGCAACTCCGTCATCCTGATCGACCAGATCGAGCAGGATCGCGCCCGCGGCGTACCGGCGTGGGATGCCATCGTCGAGTCCGCCGTGCGGCGCCTGCGCCCCATCGCGCTGACCGCCGCGGCGGCGGTGCTGGCCATGATTCCGNCCTCGCGCAGCGTGTTCTGGGGGCCGATGGCGGTGGCCATCATGGGTGGCCTCATCGTGGCCACCGTGCTCACGCTGCTGGCGCTGCCGGCCATGTACGCGGCGTGGTTCCGCGTGCGGCGCGAGGACCCGCCGGCCGCAGACAGAGCCGCCCCAGCGAACGGTTAAACTCGAGGGTTGACCGATTTCACGGGCGGCGGCACCGCTTGCGCCACGCGCCGCCCACCTTTGTCCGGACCCGCGCGGGTGGCGAAATTGGTAGACGCACCAGGTTTAGGTCCTGACGCCAGCAATGGTGTGGGGTTCGAGTCCCCCCGCGCACCATCAACCCAAGAGAGAAGCGATATGGCCATCACCGTAGAAACCCTCGACAAGCTCGAACGCAAGATGACGCTCACGCTGCCGCTGGCGGCCGTTCAGGCGGAAGTCGATGCGCGCCTGAAGAAGCTGGCGCGCTCCGTCAAGATGGACGGCTTCCGCCCCGGCAAGGTGCCGCTCAACGTGGTGGCCCAGCGCTACGGCTATTCCGTGCAGTACGAGGTGGTGAACGACAAGATCGGCGAGGCCTTTGCCAACGCCGTCGGCGAAGCCCAGCTGCGCGTGGCCGGCCAGCCCCGCATCTCCGAGAAGGAAGGCGCGCCCGAGGGCGAACTCGCCTTCGACGCGGTGTTCGAGGTGTTTCCGCAGGTCAAGATCGGCGACCTCTCCGCCGCCGAGGTCGAGAAGATCACCACCGAGGTGTCCGAAGAAGCCATCGACCGCACGCTCGACATCCTGCGCAAGCAGCGCCGCACCTTCGCCCAGCGCGCGCATGACGCCGCCGCGCAGGACGGCGACCGCGTCACCGTGGACTTCGAAGGCAAGATCGACGGTGAACCCTTCGAGGGCGGCCGCGCCGAGGGCTTCCAGTTCCTCATCGGCGAAGGCCAGATGCTCAAGGAGTTCGAGGACGCCGTGCGCGGCATGAAGGTCGGCGAGAGCAAGACCTTCCCGCTGGCCTTCCCCGCCGACTACCACGGCCAGGACGTCGCCGGCAAGACGGCAGACTTCCTCGTCACCGTCAAGAAGATCGAGGCGGCCCACCTGCCCGAGGTCAACGAAGCCTTCGCCAAGTCGCTCGGCATCGAGGACGGCAGCGTGGCCGGCCTGCGCGAGGACATCCGCAAGAACCTCGAGCGCGAAGTCAAGTTCCGCCTGCAGGCCCGCAACAAGCAGGCGGTGATGGACACCCTGCTCTCGGTCGCCGAGCTCGACCTGCCCAACGCCAGCGTGAAGGCCGAGATCGACCGCCTCGCCGAGGGTGCACGCGCCGAGCTCAAGCAGCGCGGCGTCAAGGACGCCGACAAGGCCCCCATCCCCGACGACATCTTCCGCCCGCAGGCCGAGCGTCGCGTGCGCCTGGGCCTGGTGGTGGCTGAGCTGGTCAACGCCAACGGCCTGCATGCCACGCCCGAGCAGGTGCGCGCCCATGTCGAAGAGCTCGCGTCGAGCTACGAACAGCCCGCCGACGTCGTGCGCTGGTACTACAGCGAGCCGCGCCGCATGGCCGACGTGGAGGCCATCGTCATCGAGAACAACGTCACCGAGTTCGTGCTCTCGAAGGTCAAGGTCAAGGAACGCAGCATCGGCTTCGACGAGCTGATGGGTCAGCAGGGCTGATCGCGCCCGCGTGCGGCGCAGGGGGCGCGGCCGTCATGCGGCCGCCGTCACCCGCGCCGCAGCCCCCGCCCATCGTGCGGGTGGGGCGATTGCCGGCTCGCTACAGTCGGAGTTTTTGCAGGAGAACACATGAGCGCACTGGACATTCAGGCTCTGGGCATGGTCCCCATGGTCATCGAGCAGTCGGGCCGCGGCGAGCGCGCCTACGACATCTACTCGCGCCTGCTCAAGGAGCGCGTGATCTTCCTCGTCGGCCCGGTCAACGACCAGACGGCCAACCTCGTCGTGGCGCAGCTGCTGTTCCTCGAGAGCGAGAACCCGGAGAAGGACATTTCCCTCTACATCAACTCGCCCGGCGGTTCGGTGTCGGCCGGCATGGCCATCTTCGACACCATGAACTTCATCAAGCCCGACGTCTCCACGCTGTGCACCGGCATGGCCGCGAGCATGGGCGCGTTCCTGCTCGCTGCCGGGGCCAAGGGCAAGCGCTTCGCGCTGCCCAACAGCAAGGTCATGATCCATCAGCCGCTCGGCGGCACGCAGGGTCAGGCCACGGAGATCGAGATCCACGCCCGCGAAATCCTCAAGACGCGCGAACAGCTCAACCGCATCCTGGCCGAGCGCACCGGGCAGCCGCTCGAGCGCATCGCCCGCGACACCGACCGCGACTACTACCTCGACCCTGAGGAGGCGCGCGAGTACGGCCTCATCGACCAGGTGCTGAGCAAGCGGGCCTGAGCGAGCGCCGACGCCGCCCAAGCGCTCATCGCTATCATCGTCAACCACGTCTGCACCGTTCGCACCACAAGGCACGCCCTCCATGGCCGAGAAAAAGGCACCGCTTCCGAGAAAACCCTCTACTGCTCCTTCTGCGGAAAGAGCCAGCACGAGGTGAAAAAGCTCATCGCCGGGCCTTCGGTTTTCATCTGCGACGAGTGCATCGAGCTGTGCAACGAAATCATCCGTGACGAGCTGCCCGCCAGCGCCATCGGTGAGTCCGGCCGTGCCGAGCTGCCCACGCCGGCCGAGATCAAGGCCAACCTCGACGGCTACGTCATCGGTCAGGAACGGGCCAAGCGCACGCTGGCGGTGGCGGTCTACAACCACTACAAGCGGCTGCGGCACAAGGAGGCCGGCCGCAAGGACGACGTGGAGCTGGCCAAGAGCAACATCCTGCTCATCGGCCCCACGGGTTCGGGCAAGACGCTGCTGGCGCAGACGCTCGCCCGCATGCTCGACGTTCCCTTCGTCATGGCCGACGCCACGACGCTGACCGAAGCGGGCTACGTCGGCGAGGACGTGGAGAACATCATCTCCAAGCTGCTGCAGAGCTGCAATTACGACGTCGAGCGGGCGCAGCGGGGCATCGTCTACATCGACGAGATCGACAAGATTTCGCGCAAGTCCGACAACCCCTCCATCACCCGGGATGTCTCGGGCGAGGGCGTGCAGCAGGCCTTGCTCAAACTCATCGAGGGCACCATGGCCAGCGTGCCGCCGCAGGGCGGGCGCAAGCACCCCAACCAGGACTTCCTGCAGGTCGACACCACGGACATCCTGTTCATCTGCGGCGGCGCCTTCGCCGGCCTGGAGAAAGTCATCGAGAGCCGCACCGAGGCCTCGGGCATCGGCTTCGGTGCGGCGGTGCGCAGCAAGAAGCAGCGCTCGCTGACCGAACTGTTCGACGAGATCGAGCCCGAGGACCTGATCAAGTTCGGCTTGATTCCCGAGCTCGTGGGCCGCATGCCGGTGGTGGCCTCCNTGGCCGAACTCACCGAGGAGGCGCTGGTGCAAATCCTCACCGAGCCGCGCAACGCGCTGGTCAAGCAGTTCGGCAAGTTGTTCGCGATGGAAGGCGTGGAGCTGGAGATCCGTCCGGCCGCGCTCAAAGCCATCGCGCGCAAGGCGCTCGCGCGCAGGACTGGCGCGCGCGGTCTGCGTTCGATCCTCGAGCAGACGCTCATCGACACCATGTTCGACCTGCCCAACACCCGCAACGTGGAGAAGGTCGTCGTCGACGAAGCCGCCATCGAAGAAGGCAAGCCGCCGCTGCTGGTCTACCGCGAGGCGGCGCGGCAGGCTTGAACGGGCCGTGCAGGCGCCAGACGGGTGGCCCGCCGCGCGGGCGTTTCGGCATGGGCGCCACAGTGGGATTTGTCCCCACGGTTGATGCCGTCGCCGCTCGCGCTTGAAAATGGGTGCGTCGCGCCCATGTNNTCTGCTTCTGTTTCAAGGGAATCTCATGTCCGGACACCCCCTCCCCGCCATTGCCCTGACCTGCCACTGCTGCCGCTGCGCGACGTGGTGGTGTTTCCGCACATGGTCATCCCGTTGTTCGTGGGTCGCCCCAAGAGCATCAAGGCGCTCGAAGCCGCGATGGAGGGTGAGCGCCGCATCATGCTCGTCGCACAGAAGACCGCCGCCAAGGATGAGCCGGCGGTGGACGACATGTTCGAGGTGGGCTGCGTCTCCACCATCCTGCAGCTGCTCAAGCTGCCCGATGGCACGGTGAAGGTGCTGGTCGAGGGCCGCCAGCGCGCCAAGGTGCTGCAGGTCGAGGACGGCGAAACGCACTTCACCGCCTCCGTGTTGCCCATGGGCGTGGTCGAGGACGAGCGCGACGCCACCGAAATCGAAGCGCTGCGCCGTGCGGTGATGCAGCAGTTCGACCAGTACGTCAAACTCAACAAGAAGATTCCGCCGGAGATCCTCACCTCCATCGCCAGCATCGACGACCCCGGCCGCCTGGCCGACACGATCGCGGCGCATCTGCCGCTCAAGCTCGAGAACAAGCAGTCGGTGCTCGACCTGCCCGGCGTGGCCGACCGGCTCGAAAACCTGTTCGAGCAGCTCGAACGCGAGGTCGAGATCCTCAACGTCGACAAGAAGATTCGCGGCCGCGTCAAGCGGCAGATGGAGAAGAGCCAGCGCGATTTCTACCTCAACGAGCAGGTCAAGGCCATCCAGAAGGAACTCGGCGAGGGCGAGGAGGGCGCCGACATCGAGGAGCTCGAGAAGCGCATCAAGGCCGCCCGCATGCCCGCCGAAGCGCGCAAGAAGGCCGAAGGCGAGCTCAAGAAGCTCAAGCTGATGTCGCCCATGTCGGCCGAGGCTNCGGTCGTGCGCAACTACATCGAGGTGCTCGTCGGGCTGCCCTGGAGCAAGAAGACCAAGATCAAGCACGACCTCGCGCACGCCGAAGTCGTGCTCGACNGAGACCACTTCGGCCTGGAGAAGGTCAGGNACCGCATCCTCGAATACCTGGCTGTGCAGCAACGCGTGGACAAGGTGAAGGCGCCGATTCTCTGCCTCGTTGGCCCGCCGGGCGTGGGCAAGACCTCGCTCGGGCAGTCGGTGGCCAAGGCCACCGGCCGCAAGTATGTGCGCATGGCGCTGGGCGGCATGCGCGATGAGGCCGAGATCCGCGGGCACCGCCGCACCTACATCGGCGCCATGCCGGGCAAGGTGCTGCAAAGCCTCTCCAAGGTGGGTACGCGCAATCCGCTGTTCCTGCTCGACGAGATCGACAAGCTCGGCATGGACTTCCGCGGCGACCCGTCGAGCGCGCTGCTCGAAGTCCTCGACCCCGAGCAGAACCACACCTTCTCCGACCACTATGTGGAGGTGGACTTCGACCTGTCGGACGTGATGTTCGTGGCCACTTCGAACTCCATGAACATTCCGCCGGCGTTGCTGGATCGCATGGAGGTCATCCGGCTGTCGGGCTACACCGAAGACGAGAAGGTGAACATCGCCACCCGTTACCTCGCGCCCAAGCAGATGAAGAACAACGGCGTGCGCGACGGTGAGTTGAATCTCTCCGAGGACGCCGTGCGCGACATCGTGCGCTACTACACCCGCGAAGCGGGCGTGCGTTCGCTCGAGCGCGAGATCTCCAAGATCTGCCGCAAGGTGGTCAAGGCGCTGCAATTGAAGACCAGGGCGGCGCCGGTCACGGTGTCGGCCGAGAATCTCGACGAGTTTCTCGGTGTGCGCAAGTTCAGCTACGGCCGTGCCGAGAGTCAGAACCAGGTTGGGCAGGTGGTGGGGCTGGCGTGGACCGAGGTCGGAGGTGACCTGCTCACCATCGAAGCGGCAACCATGCCGGGCAAGGGCCAGATCACCCGCACCGGCATGCTTGGCGACGTGATGAAGGAGTCGGTCGAAGCTGCCCGCACCGTGGTGCGCAGCCGCGCGCGCCGGCTGGGTATCCGCGACGAGGTGTTCGAGAAGCGGGACATCCACATCCACGTGCCCGACGGGGCGACGCCCAAGGACGGCCCGAGTGCCGGGGCGGCCATGGTCACGGCGCTGGTTTCCGCGCTGACCGACATCGCCGTGCGCGCCGACCTGGCGATGACGGGCGAGATCACGCTGCGCGGCGAGGTCACGGCCATCGGCGGGCTCAAGGAAAAGCTGCTGGCGGCGCTGCGTGGCGGCATCAAGACGGTGCTGATCCCGCAGGAGAACCTCAGGGACCTGCAGGAGATCCCACAGAACGTGAAGTCGGGGCTGGAGATCATTCCCGTGAAGTGGATCGACCAGGTGCTCGAACTCGCGCTCGAACGCAAGCCGCAGCCCTTGCCGGAAGACGACGCGGCCGCCGCGCCGCTGGCCGCGCCGGTGATCGTCGCAGGAGCCGATGCGCTGAAGCACTGACTTTTTCGCGCGGCCGGCGAAGGCGCCGAAAAATGCGTTATAATTTCGGAATCGCAGCGAATGACGCAGCAAATGCTTCAAACGCTGTCCATGCGGGAATAGCTCAGTTGGTAGAGCGCAACCTTGCCAAGGTTGAGGTCGCGAGTTCGAGCCTCGTTTCCCGCTCCAAATCTGGGAAGAAGTGCCAACATCTTCCCCATGAAAGGAAGCATCCGCTTCCTTTTTTGTCAGAGCCTCTGGAATCTGGCGCGGTAGCAAAGCGGTTATGCACCGGATTGCAAATCCGTGTAGGTCGGTTCGACTCCGGCCCGCGCCTCCAACGCACAGCCCCGTCAACCGCGTGTTGCCGGGGCTGTCTTTCTTCTGCGGGCTGTCGCTGCGGCAGGCTGCGACAATTGCCGGACCGCCTCGATNNGGTGAAACAGGTAGACACAGCGGACTTAAANATCTGTTTTGTCAAGTCCTTTCTGCTTGCGCCATCGGACCGGAAGGCCAATAGTGACAACGGCTTACGAGCATCCAAGACGTGGCTTCATGGCTTGGCTTGGTGGTCAGGGGCCAGCTAGGAGCCAGTAGAGAGAGGTAGGAGTTTTCAGCGCATCGCGCCACGCCCGAGTGGTGAAATTGGTAGACACAAGGGACTTGAACAATTTGAGCCCTCCGGGGAAACCCCAGAGGTGAAGCCCGTCAAAGTCGGCGAACGCCCTGGATGCCCCGGCATNCCGAGCCAACGCCGAGCCAAGCCCAGGCCCAATGCCTGGGAAGGTGTAGAGAGCAGACGGCGGGCACCTACGGCCGCAAGGCTATGGTGAAGGCGTGCTCCAGACCACGAACGGCGCCTGCGCNNTGGCGGCGAAAGCCGAAGTGGTAAGAAAATCCCTCGCCGAAAGGCGTGCCGGTTCGATTCCGGCCTCGGGCACCAGTTCAAGGGCCGCTTCTGTCGACACAGAAGCGGCCTTTTCAATGTGCGATTCCCCGACCTGCGGCTTTCCGCGCTTACCCCTCGACTCCCGCCATGGCTTTGTCCTTGGCTGGCTAGCTCTACTGACCTGCCCCCGCCAGCCGTACCATGGTAAACGAGAGAAGTCCGTCAACCCAGGAGAATGACGGACATGAAGAAGAGCAGGTTCAGCGACGAACAAATCATTGGCTTCTTGCGACAGGCCGAGGCCGGCATGGGCATCCCCGAGTTGTGCCGCAGCGGCGGCTTCAGCCAGGCCACCTTCTACAAATGGCGCGCCAAGTTCGGCGGCATGCAGGTCTCCGAGGCCCAGCGCCTGCGCGAGCTTGAGAGCGAGAACGCCAAGCTCAAGCGGCTGCTGGCCGAGGCCCACCTGGACATCCATGCCTTGAAGAGCGTCTTCGGGNGTAAAGCGTTAGCCCCACAGGCGCGGCGCGACGCCATCCGACAGATGATTGAGCAGCATCACCTCTCGGAGCGGCACGCCTGCCGCCTTGTGGGGCTATCCCGAGACAGCTACCGCCACCCACCGCAGCCCAGCGAGCTCAACGCCACCCTGGGTGAACAGATTCGGCAAACGGCCCTGGTGCGCCGCCGGTTTGGCTACCGGCGCATCCACGACATGCTGCGCGAGCAGTTTCCAGGGGTGAACCACAAGCGCATCTACCGGCTGTACCGGCAGGCCAACCTGACGGTGAAGCAGCGCCGCAAAGCCAAACGGCCAACGCAGGAGCGCGTGCCGCTGCAACTGGCCAGGAACATCAACGAGGTGTTGAGCATGGATTTCGTCTCGGACAGCCTCTCCAGCGGCCGGCGCATCAAGTGCCTGACGGTGGTGGACGATTTCAGCAAGGAGTCGGTCGAGATAGCGGTGGACTACGGCATCTCGGGCCAGTACGTCACCCGCGTGCTCGACCAGGTGGCACGGTTTCGCGGCTACCCGGCAGCGGTGCGAACGGACAACGGCCCGGAGTTCACCAGTCGGGCGTTCCTGGCCTGGACGCACAAGAACGGGATTCGGCACATCCTGATTGAGCCGGGCAAGCCGATGCAAAACGGCTACATCGAGAGCTTCAACGGCAAATTCAGGGATGAGTGCCTCAACGAGCAGTGGTTTGAATCGTTGTCACAGGCCCGGGAGTGCATTGCACATTGGCGGCGGGATTACAACGAGGTCAGGCCGCACAGCAGTCTGGGACGCATCCCGCCGGCACGATTCGCCCAGCAGCACCGCCAGCGCGCTGGCGGTGCTGCTGGCAGTGGGCAGAAACATAATTTCGATTAACCTTAACCCCGGACTTCTCCAATCAGCTGGTACGGTCAATGGGGGCAGGTCAGTAGATCAATTGCTGACGGAGATTGAGCAGCACATCGGGTGGCAGCGTTCGATGATCGACGCGCACAACGCCAGCTTGCCAAACGTGGCGGACCAAGCAATTCAAGAGCGACGTGCCAGGCTGCTGGTTCAGTCGCAGCGCGCGGAGTCGCTCGGGATCCCGATCCGCCGACGAGACGACGCACCGAAGACCTATGCAGTTGCAACGGCGCGGCGTGCGGTGATGTCGACACCTCCACCGGCCACAACGGCGCAGTTCAAGCCAGAACCCGTGTGGGCAGTTGAGCAGTACGAGCACGCCCTCAAGGTCATGCAAGACATGGCGCTGGTAATGGAGCGCAGCCCGGACGCCTTCAGGTCCATGGACGAGGAGGCGCTGCGCCAGCACTTTCTCGTGCAGCTCAATGGGCAGTTCGAGGGCAAGGCAAGCGGCGAAACCTTCAATATGTCTGGCAAGACCGATATCTTGCTACGTGAAGGTGACCGCAACGTGTTCATTTCGGAATGCAAGTTTTGGAAGGGCCCGAAGGCCTACGGTGACGCCATCGACCAGTTGCTGAGCTACGCGACATGGCGCGATAGCAAAGCCGCCATCCTGGTGTTTAACCGCGGCACTGAAACTTCGACTGTGCTTAAAGGCATCGACGCGGCAACGCAAGCCCACAAAAATTTCAAGCGTGCAGTGGACTGGGCACACGAGAGTGGATTTCGCTACATCCTGCACAGCAATGAAGACGTCAACCGCGAGATGACTGTCACCGTCTTGGTGTTCCACGTGCCCAAGTAGGCGTGCAGCTCGGTCCACGTTGAACAAATGACTCGTGCCATGGCACACTCATGGCACAGCGACACAGACAACCAGCGATAGCCTGCGACAAGAGAACTCGCTGCAAATCGCGGAAGTTGTTGATTTTTATGATCGCAGAGTGTCGCTGTCTATCGCCCACCCCACCTTTGGACTGATTCGTAATGCGAAGGTCGGGGTTCGACTCCTCTTGCCGGCACCAACATTGCTGCCGCCTCGCTCTGAAGGCGGCCTGAACAGAAAAGCCCCCGCGCCGCATGGCCCGGGGCTTTTTCTGGCCCGTAAATACCGCGCTCTGGTGGGCCGGCCACACGGGCCGGCCGCGGCGCCTCACTTCTCGATGCCGAGCAGTTCCACGTCGAAGTTCAGCGTGGCATTGGGCGGAATCACGCCGCCGGCACCGCGCGGGCCGTAGGCGGTTTCGCTCGGGCAGGTGAGGCTGGCCTTGCCGCCGACCTTCATGGTCTGCAGGGCTTGCGTCCAGCACGGAATCACGCGGTTGAGCGGAAAGCTCGCCGGCGTGCCGCGGCTGTAGGAACTGTCGAATTCCTTGCCGTCGGTGAGCGTGCCGCGGTAGTGCACCCGCACCACGTCGGTGGCCTTGGGGCTGGCGCCGTCGCCCACCTTGGTGTGCACGATCTTCACGCCCGAGGGCAGGGTTTCGGTTGGGGCGGCGGGGGCGGAGGCCAGGGCCAGGCCCGCAGCGGTGCACAGGCCGAGAAACAGGGCGCTGGCGCGCGGCAGGGAGGGGTTGAGAGCCATGTTGTGGACGAATGATGTGAAAAACCCCGGTAGCCCAGCGCGAAACGGTCGATGATTGCTATCAAAAAGTGACCATCTCGGCGGGGCGCCGGGGCAGGGCAGGGGCGCCGGGCGCCCGTGGGTTTACGTGGTCAGTCGCGCTCGCCGCCCATGATGCCGAGCAGCGCGAGCAGGCTCTGGAACACGTTGAAGAGGTCCAGGTAGAGCGCGAGCGTGGCGCTGATGTAATTCGTTTCGCCGCCGTCGATGATCTGCTTGAGGTCGTAGAGCATGAAGGCGCTGAAGATTCCGATCGCCAGCACGGAGAGCGCCATCATGCCGGCGGTGGAGCCGACGAACACGTTGATGATGCCGCCCACCAGGATCGCGAGCGCACCCACCATCAGCCACTTGCCCAGGCCGGAGAGGTCGCGCTTGATCACGCTGGCCAGGCTGGCCATGACGAAGAACACGCCCGCCGTGCCGCCGAAGGCCGTCATGATGAGCTCGGAGCCGTTCTTGAAGCCCAGCACCATCGCGATGAGCCGCGAGAGCATCAGCCCCATGAAGAAGGTGAAGGCCAGCAGCACCGGCACGCCGGCGGCGGAGTTCTTGGTGCGCTCGATGGCAAACATGAAGCCGAAGGCGCCACCGAGGAACACCAGCAAGCCGATGCCGCCCGAGAGGCTGGCGGTGATGCCCGTGGCCACGCCGATCCATGCGCCCAGCACGGTGGGCAGCAGGCTCAGGGCGAGCAGCCAGTAGGTGTTGCGCATCACGCGGTTGCGTTGCGCGAGGGCGCCGGCGCCGCCGTAGGCCGTGCCGGCATCGAGGGTCTGCAGACGGTCGTTCATGCGTTACTCCTGAGTGGAAAGGTCGCCGGTCACACCGGCACGATGAATTCTAGGTGGGGTGGTGTCGCGGCCGTGTCAAGGCGCCCCACGGATTCCTGCGGTGCGCAAGGTTTCTCCTCGGGCTGACCGGCGGCCGCATGCGCCGACGCGGCACGGCCCTGCACCGCGGTTGCAGGCGTTTTGCGCGCCATGGGGTGCAGCCGCCCGTGCGCGGCGGTATGCTGCGGCGCATCATTCATTCCCAGCCTTGCATTCGCCATGAAACCCAGCTTCGTCCTCGAATCCGCCGACGTCAAGACCATCGCCGCTGCCGCGGAGGCCGAGGCGCTGGCCAACCACTGGGCGGTGACGATCGCCATCGTCGACGCCGGCGGCCACCTGCTGCACCTGCAGCGGCTCGACGGCGCGCCGCCCATCTCCGCCCACATCGCGCCGGCCAAGGCGCACACCGCCGCGCTCGGCCGGCGCGAAAGCAAGGTCTATGAAGATGTGATCAACGGCGGCCGCACCTCGTTCCTCAGCGCGCCGGCCGTGCAGGGCCTGCTCGAGGGCGGCGTGCCCATCATGAAGGACGGGCAGTGCCTGGGCGCCGTGGGGGTCAGCGGCGTCAAGTCGAGTGAAGACGCGCAGATCGCGCGCGCCGGCATCGCGGCGCTGGGCCTTTGAGGTCGAGCCGCCGCCGCCCTCCGTAACGCGGCCCCGCTGCGCGATGGGCACGCCGGCGCGGCATTGCGCAGTGGTGGGTCGGGGCGCGCGCGGCCGGCCCGCTCACCCCGGCTCACTTGGTGAGAATGAGCTTGCCTTGCCTGGTGGCCTGCAGGCGGTAGATGGCGCCGTTGTGCTCGATGTGGATCAGGTGCCGGCCCTGCATCAGCGCCTGGCTGCACACGGTGGGCGGCAGGTCGATCGCGCGCGCGCGGCCGGCGCTGGCCGGGTGGCTGCCGGCGAACGAAACGGGATGCGGCGCGGTGTGGGGTCGGCGCCTCGGCAGAGTTCAGTCGGTCCATCGGAAGTCCTGTTGAGGGGTGGGTGGAAGAAGCTGCAGGTGGTCGCGCCGCAGCCCGTCGAGCGTGCGCACGCCGACCAGCGCCATGGCGATTTCGAGTTCGTCGCGCAGCAGGCGCAGCACATGTGCCACGCCATGCGCGCCACGGTGGGCCAGCGCCCAGGCGTAGGGCCGGCCAATCAGCACGGCACGGGCGCCCAGCGCCAGCGCCTTGAGCACGTCCGTGCCGCGGCGGATGCCGCCATCGACCAGCAGCGGCAGGCCCTCGCCGACGGCATCGGCCACGGCGGGCAGCAAGGTCGCGGTCGGCAGGACCGTGTCGAGCGTGCGGCCGCCGTGGTTGCTCACGATCAGGCCGTCCACGCCCAGCGCCTGCGCCTGCCGCGCATCGGCCGGGTGCGTCACGCCTTTGAGCAGCAGCGGCAGCCGGGTCTGCGCGCGCAGCCAGGCCACGTCGTCCCAGGTCGGCGCGTGGCACAGCAGCTGGTCGAACAGGGCGCTTTCACCATGGCGCAGCGCCGGNGGCATCCCCGCCGGGGAGCGGAGGTTCACCGCCCGCACGCCCGCGGGAAGCGTGAAGCCGGCGGCGCGCTCGCGGTCGCGCGCGCCGTGGCAGGGGGCATCCACGGTGAGCACCAGCGCCTCGTAGCCCGCGGCCTCGGCTCGGCGCAGCAGTTCGAGGTCGGCGGCGCGGTCGCCTTGCAGGTAGAGCTGAAACCACAGCGCGCCACGCCCGGCATCGGCGGCAACGGCCTGCGCCACGTCCTCGAGCCGGGTGCTGGCCTGGGTGCTGAGGACGAAGCCCGCGCCCTGGGCGGCGGCGGCCAGTGCGCTGGCGAGTTCGCCGCCCGGATGGAACAGGCGCTGGTAGGCCAGCGGCGCCAGCGCGATCGGATGCGGCCAGACCCGGCCGAACAGTTCCACCCGCGTGTGGCCGTTGGCCAGCGGCTGCAGGACGCGCGGCCGCAGGCCGATGCGGTTCCAGGCGGCGGGGTTGGCGCGCAGGGTGATTTCGTCGGCGGCGCCGCCGCTCAGGTAGGCCCAGGCGGCGGGGCTGAGAACGTGTTTACGATCTTCCGGTGTCAGACAATAGGCGGGTGAAAAGAAAGCCGTATCCAAGCGACATCAGCCGAGAGAAGTTTGCAGAGATAGAGCCGTTGCTGCGCAGCGTCAGGCGCAGGACAAAGCCCGTGCAACTGGATTTGTACGAAGTATTCTGCGCGGTGCTGTACCTGCTGCGCACGGGCTGCCAATGGCGTTTTCTGCCACCAGAGTTCCCCAAGTGGCAAAACGTCTATGCCTACTGGCGCAAGTGGAGCGAGCTTGACCAGCATGGTACGAGCGTGCTGGAGCAGGCACTAAAAAATCAGGTTGGCGCGGCCCGCGAGAAACTGGGGCGCAACGCCTGCAGCACGTACTTGATCGTGGACGCGCAGAGCGTCAAGAACACGGACACGGCGGCCTTCAAAGGCTATGACGCGGGCAAGAAAGTCTCGGGCATCAAGCGCCACATCGCGGTGGACACGCAGGGGTTGCCGCACGCGGTGGCGGTGACGACGGCCGAGGTAACGGATCGCAAGGGAGCACTGCAGGCGCTCACGCGCTGCAAACCCACACTGAGCCGGGTGCAAAGCCTGCTGGCCGATAGCGGCTATGTCGGCCAGCCCTTCGCGCAAGGTGTGCAAGAAATCCTGGGTGGGCATGTGACGGTGCAGATTGCCAGGAGAAGCGAGTTGCATACCTTCAAGGTCATGCCCAAGCGCTGGATCGTCGAGCGCAGCTTTGCCTGGCTGGACAAGAACCGCAGACTCTGGAAGAACTGCGAGCGCCTGCTCAACACCAGCCTGCAGTTTGTGCATCTGGCATTCTTGGCTCTGCTACTCAGAAGATCGTAAACAGGCTCTGAGCGCGGCGCGCGCCCTCGGCATAGCCGGCCAGGTTGATGGGCAGGTCTGGCGGTTGGGTGGCCGTTGCGCCGCCCTGCGCGGCGGTGGGGCGGCCTGGTTCATGTGTCGGCCCACTGGCGCAGCAGGTTGTGGTAGACGCCGGTGAGGCGGGTGGTCTCTGCGCTGTCGCCGTGGCGCTGGCGCAGGGCGGTGAGCGCAAGGTCGAGCGTATGCAGCAGGTGGCGCTGCTCGTCGCTGCGCACCAGGCTCTCCACCCAGAAGAAGACGGCCAGCCGTTCGCCGCGCGTGACCGGGCGCACCTCGTGCACATGGGTGCCGGGGTAGAGCACGGCGTGCCCGGCCGGCAGCTTGATGCAGGGCTGGCCGAGGGCGTCGGTGATGCAGAGCTCGCCGCCGTCGTAGCCGGCCGGGTCGCTCAGGAACACGGTGCAGGAGATGTCGGTGCGCACGCGCTGGCCCTCGGGCAGGAGGCGGATGGCGCCGTCCACATGGGCGCCGTAGGCATTCGTCTCGCCGCCGTAACGGTTCACCCGCGGCGTGAACACGCGCTTGGGCAGGGCGGCGGAAAGAAAGCCCGGGTGGCGGTCCAGCGCGGCGAGCACCAGGCTGCGGATGCGCTGGGCCTGCGGGCAGTCGTGGGGTAGCTGCTGGTTGTTCTTGACCTGCCGCGCCTGGCTGCCTGCGNNCTCGCGCCCGTCCGCCCACGGCGCGTCGGCCAGCAGCGCATGGATTTCGGCCAGCGTGGCGGCGTCAAGCAGATCGGGCAAGGTCAGGACCATGGCGGTGGCGGGCTGGGTTGCGGGCGTTCAGAACTTGACGCTGGCGGTGAGCTGCACCGTGCGCCCGGCACCGGGCACGTAATGGCCGCTGTAGAGCTGGTCGGCATAGAGCCGGTTGCTCAGGTTGCTGATGTTGGCCTTGAGGGTGAGGTGCTCGCTGTAGGCGTACTCGGCCATGGCGTCGACGGTGGCGTAGCCGGGCACGCTCCAGCCGGGGTTGCGGTTGGGCGTCTGGCTGCTGCGCAGGTTCAGGCCGGCGCCCAGGCGCCACTGCGAATCGAGCTTGTACGTGGCCCACAGCGTGCCGGTGTGCTTGGGCGTGAGCGAGGGGCGGCCGGTTTCGCCNCCGGTGACGGGCACGTCGATCCGGGCCACCGGCAGCCACATGTAAGAGGCATACACCTCCCAGCGCGTGCCGATGCGACCGGCCACGTCCATCTCGAAGCCGGCCACGTGCCGGCGGCCGGAGAGGGTGGTGAGGTTGACCAGCGGGTCGGTGTTGCGCTCGTGCAGCTTGGTGGTGCGGAACAGCGCAAAACGCGTGCTCAGGCGCTTGTCCTCGGAGTCGATGCGCGCGCCGAGCTCCATGTTGATGGACTGCTCAGGCGGCGTGTTGACGTTGGAGGCGCTGAGCGAATAGGCGTCGCCCGAGGTGTTGAAGGAGTTGGCCACCGAGGCGTGGAAGGACTGCAGCTCGCTGGGCTGCCACAGCACGCCGAAGCGCTTGCTCCACTCCGAGACGGTCATGCGGTAGCTCGCGCTGGTCTTGCCGCTGACGATGTCGAGCGTGTCGTAGTCGCCGCGCAGATGGTCGTAGCGCAGGCCGGCGAGCAGCTTCCAATGGGGNTTGAGCTGCACCAGGTCCTGCGCGTAGACGCCCACGCCGTCGGAGGTGTAGCGGCTGGTCGGGCTGATGACGCGCACGGCCTCGTCGATCCAGGCGCCGTCGCCGGGCGTGCCGATGCGGGTGGTGGGCTTGGTCGGCACGATGCCGCCTTGCGCCGCGCTGCGCGCGCCGAACACCACCTTCTTCTCGTGCGCATAGTCCACGCCGGCGAGCAGCTCGTGCTTGAGGCCCCAGGCCTGGAACTGTTTGCTGTAGTCGCTCTGGGCGTAGACGCTGTCGAGGTCCTGGATCTTGAGCGCGTTGCCGCGGGTGAGCACCGTGTTCGGCCCGAAGTTGTCCAGCGTGACGCTGCGCACGCCCGGGCACAGGGCGTTGGAGGTGAACTGCCCCGTGCTGGCGTTGGTGCTGCCCTGGCAGAAGCGGATGGTGCTGGCGCGCTGGTTGCGGGCGTAGGCGCCGCGGCGCAGCTTGGTGGTGAGTTCGCTGCCGTCGTCGAACCAGTGGCGGTGGCTCAGCGTGAAATAGCTCGCGCGTCCGGCGTTGATGTCGCTGGCCATGCCGTAGTAGGCGGTGGGGTCCAGCGGCAGCACGGTGGTGGCGCTCGCCGGTGCGCCGGTGTAGCTGCGGATCCACGGCAGGCCGTAGTTCATGCCGTTCCGGTTGTCGAGGTGGTAGAGGCTCACGCTGAACTCGTCGGCGGTGGCGATGCCCCAGCGGTAGCTCAGGTTCAGGCCGCTCTTGTCCAGTGCGGTGCCGGCGCCGTTGTTGTCGGCCTGGGTGCGCATGAGCTGCATGCGCAGCGCGGCGCGTTCGCCGGTCTTGAAGTTGAAGTCACCCACCACCCGGCGGTACTGGTGGTTGCCCACGGTGACGTCCACCTGGTGCTCGTCCATCAGCCGGGGCACCTTGGTCACCATGTTCACCGCGCCGCCGGTGGAGCCGCGGCCGAACAGCATCGAGGCCGAGCCGCGCAGCACCTCCACCCGGTTGAAGGAAAAGGTGTCGCGGTCGTAGAACGCCGGGTCGCGCATACCGTCCACGAACACGTCGCCGGTGGCCTGTAACGGGAAGCCGCGCAGGCGGATGTCCTCCTCGCCCCCTTCGGCCGCCAGGAAGGTGATGCCCGAGGTGTTCTTCAGCACCTCCTTGAGCGTGGTGAGGTTGCGCTCGTCCATCAGCTGCTCGGTCACCACCGTGACGGATTGCGGCACGTCGCGCAAATCCTGCTCGCCCTTGCCGATGGTGGTGCGGCGCGCGCGCAGGCCTTCCTTTCTCNNGCCGCTCACCGTCACGGGCTGCAGGGTGGTCGTCGGCGCGGTCACGGTCTGGGCACCCGCGGCCAGNGAGCCCGCGAGCAACAACGCGCCGAGCGGCAGTGCCGCGCCGGATACTCCTGAAAAAGTAGCATCATCTGACCGGTTGGCGCTGGGGTTGAGGGGGATTCTTCAAAATTCGTCGTCAGGGACACGGCGTCAGCCTCCAAATGCGTCGGACAGGGGCGGCTGGCGGGTCTCGATGCGACCGTTACACGGTCGCATCAAGCGGCGGGCTGGCAACGAGGGCACAGTATAGCGCAACAAATGCGAACCATTCGTATTTATTTGTCGACGAACATCAAGCCACGCCGCACCGATGCGGCGCGGTGCAGTGGGGCTCAGCCGGGCAGCCGCAGCTCCTGCAGGATGGTGGTGGCGATCTCCTCGATCGACTTGTGCGTGGTCGAGAGCCAGCGAACGCCGGCGCGGCGCATCATGGCCTCGGCCTCGGCCACCTCGTGGCGGCAGTTCTCCAGGCTGGCGTAGCGCGAGTTGGGTCGGCGCTCCTGGCGGATCTCGGCCAGCCGCTCGGGCTGGATGCTCAGGCCGAACAGCTTCTTGCGGTAGGGCGCCAGCGCGGCCGGCAGCTGGTGGCGCTCGAAGTCCTCGGGAATCAGCGGATAGTTCGCGGCCTTGATGCCGTACTGCATGGCCAGGTACAGGCTGGTGGGNGTCTTGCCGCTACGGCTCACGCCGATCAGGATCACCTCGGCCGCCTCCAGGTCCTTGTGCGACTGGCCGTCGTCATGCGAGAGNGAGAAGTTGATGGCGTCGATGCGGCGGTGGTACTCCTCGCTGCGGCTGGCGTCGCTGAAGCGGCCGACCCGGTGGTGCGACTTGATGCCCAGCTCGTTCTCCAGCGGGTGCACGAAGGTGCCGAACATGTCGAGCAACAGACCCTTGCAGCCGTCCTGCAGCACCTTGAGCACCTCCATGTTCACCAGCGTGGTGAACACGATGGGTTTGTTGCCCTCCCGCTCGCCCGTGTGGTTGATCTCGCGCACGGCCTGATGGGCCTTGTCCACGCTGTCCACGAAGGGCAGGCGCACCTGGCGGGTGCGCAGCTCGAACTGGGCAAGAATGGCCTTGCCGAACGTTTCGGCGGTGATGCCGGTGCCATCGGAGACGAAGAAGACGGTGCGGTTGGGCATGGTGAAGCGGAAATCAAACGGGGTGGACGGGGACCGGGCCGGTGTGCGCGGGCGGGGTGGCAGCCTCTACAATCCGCGCAGATCAAGCCCAGAAGGCTGCACTCTTCACCGTATTGTCATGCGTCGCCTCGACCCATTCGAACAACAGCAAAGTCATGGCGCTCCCCGCGGAGCCCGGCGCGGCGTTTCCCGGTTTTTCAACTCTGGAGTCTCCCCATGTCTGCACTGTTCGAGGCGACCGCCCTGGTCGTACCGTTTGAGAACCTGAGAATGACCGACGTCGAGGCGGTTGGCGGCAAAAACGCCAGCCTCGGCGAAATGATCTCGCAGCTGCCCGCGGGCGTGCGCGTGCCCACGGGCTTCGCCACCACCGCCTACGCCTTCCGGAAGTTCCTCGCCCACGGCGGCCTGGCCGAGCGCATCAACGCCCGCCTGGCCACGCTCGACACCGAAGACGTGCGCGCGCTGGCCGCCGCCGGTGCCGAAATCCGCGCCATGGTCGAGGCGCAACCCTTCCCGGCGGACCTCGAAGCCGCCATCCGCGAAGCCTTTGCCAAGCTCGAAGGCGGCGACNCCTCGGCCACCTTCGCCGTGCGCTCCTCGGCCACCGCCGAGGATTTGCCCGACGCGTCCTTCGCCGGCCAGCAGGAGACCTTCCTCAACGTGCACGGCATCGACGAGGTGCTGCACAAGATGAAGGAGGTGTTCGCCTCGCTGTACAACGACCGCGCCATCAGCTACCGCGTGCACAAGGGCTTTGCCCACGAGCACGTGGCCCTGTCAGCCGGCGTGCAGCGCATGGTGCGCTCCGACCTCGGCGCGGCCGGCGTGATGTTCACCATCGACACCGAATCCGGCTTCGAGGACGTCATCTTCATCACCGCCAGCTACGGCCTGGGTGAAACCGTGGTGCAGGGCGCCGTCAATCCCGACGAGTTCTACGTCCACAAGCCCATGCTCAAGGCCGGTAAGCGCGCCGTCATCCGCCGCAACCTGGGTAGCAAGCTCATCCAGATGGTGTTCGCCAGCCCCGAGGAGAAGGCGGCCAACGGCAAGCTCGTGAAGACGGTGGACGTGCCCACCGAGATGCGCAACCGCTACTCGCTCACCGATGCCGAGGTCGAGCAGCTTGCGCACTACGCCACCATCATCGAGGCGCACTACGGCCGCCCCATGGACATCGAGTGGGGCAAAGACGGCAACGACGGCCAGCTCTACATCCTGCAGGCTCGCCCCGAGACCGTGAAAAGCCAGGCCAAGGGCAAGTCGGAGATCCGCTACAAGCTCAAGGGCCGCGGCACCGTGCTGGCCGAGGGGCGCGCCATCGGCCAGAAAATCGGTACCGGCCCGGTGCGCCTGGTGCACAACATCGCCGAGATGGACAAGGTGCAGCCCGGCGACGTGCTCGTCACCGACATGACCGACCCGAACTGGGAGCCGGTGATGAAGCGGGCTTCGGCCATCGTCACCAACCGCGGCGGGCGCACCTGCCATGCGGCCATCATCGCGCGTGAGCTCGGCATTCCGGCCGTCGTCGGCTGCGGCCATGCCACCGAACGGCTCACCGATGGGACGCTGGTGACCGTCAGCTGCGCCGAGGGCGACACCGGTTACATCTACGACGGCCTGCTCGAAACCGAGGTGACCGAGGTGCGCCGCGGCGACATGCCCGAGATCGCCACCAAGGTCATGATGAACGTGGGCAACCCGCAGCTCGCCTTCGACTTCGCCCAACTGCCCAACAGCGGCGTGGGCCTCGCGCGGCTGGAGTTCATCATCAACAACAACATCGGCGTCCACCCCAAGGCCATCCTCGACTACCCGGCCATCGACCCCGACCTGAAGAAAGCCGTCGAGTCCGTCGCCCGCGGCCACGCCAGCCCCCGCGCGTTCTACGTGGACAAGGTCGCCGAGGGCGTGGCCACCATCGCCGCAGCCTTCTGGCCCAAGCCGGTCATCGTGCGCCTGTCGGACTTCAAGAGCAACGAGTACCGCAAGCTCATGGGCGGCAGCCGCTACGAGCCGGAGGAAGAAAACCCCATGCTCGGCTTCCGTGGTGCGGCACGCTATCTCAGCGAAGACTTCCGCGAGGCCTTCGCCATGGAATGCGAGGCGCTGCGCCGCGTGCGCGAGGACATGGGTCTGGTCAACGTGCAGGTCATGGTGCCCTTCGTGCGCACGCTTGGCCAGGCCGCGCGCGTCACCGAACTGCTGGCCGCCCACGGCCTGCGCCGTGGCGAGAACGGGCTCAAGCTCATCATGATGTGCGAGGTGCCCAGCAACGCCGTGCTGGCCGAGCGCTTCCTCGAACACTTCGATGGCTTCTCCATCGGCTCCAACGACCTGACCCAGCTCACCCTGGGGCTGGACCGGGATTCGGGTCTGGAACTCCTCGCGGCCGACTTCGACGAGCGCGATCCCGCCGTCACAGCGCTGATCGCCCAGGCGATCCGTGCCTGCCGCGCGCAGGACAAGTACATCGGCATCTGCGGCCAGGGGCCCAGCGACCACCCCGATTTCGCGCTGTGGCTGCGCGACCAGGGCATCAGCTCCATCTCGCTGAACCCGGATTCGGTCATCGACACCTGGAACCAGCTCGCCCGCTGAGTCCCCGCCATGCCTGCACCCGCCGAACCGCCGCATCCGTACCCGGAAGGCGTCTCGTGCGGGCGCGCGCCGGAGGGCCAGGCGGCGGTCCGAAACGGGCACTGGCGGGACAACCGTCGCCTGACCGCGGGCCTGCTGCTGCTGTGGTTCGTCGTCACCTTCGGCGGCACCTATTTCGCCCGGGAGCTCGACTTCCGTTTTGCCGGCTGGCCCTTTGGTTTCTGGCTGGCGGCGCAGGGTGCGCTGCTGGTGTTCCTCGCCATCGTGGCGGTCTATGCCTGGCGCATGCGTGCGATCGACCGGCGCTGGGGCTTCGAAGAGCCCGGGGAATGAACCGCTGCCCGGCGTCCGTGTGCGCTGACGGGGCCCCCGTGTCGCTGAACTCGCGCGCCGGCTTTCGCCGCAACCTCGGCCGGGTGTATCGGCGCTACACCCTCGGCTTCATCCTGTTCGTGCTCGGGCTGGCGGTGCTCGAGGTGCTGGGCGTGCCGCGCAGCTGGATCGGCCTCGTCTTCCTGCTGGCCACCCTGCTGGTCTACGCCGGCATTGGCATCATGAGCCGCACCACCGACCCCGACGAGTACTACGTCGCCGGTCGCCGCGTCCCGGCGCTCTACAACGGTATGGCCACCGCCGCCGACTGGATGTCGGCCGCCTCCTTCATCAGCCTCGCGGGCACCCTGTACCTCTCGGGCTACGCGGGTCTGGCGTTCGTGCTGGGCTGGAGTGGTGGCTTCTGCCTCGTCGCGCTGCTGCTGGCGCCGTATCTGCGCCGCTTTGGGCAGTTCACCATTCCGGATTTCCTGGGTGCACGCTTCGGCGGCAACTTGCCGCGCCTGCTCGGCGTGCTGGCGGCCATTCTCTGCTCGTTCACCTATGTGGTCGCGCAGATCTATGGCGTCGGCCTCATCACCTCGCGGCTCACCGGGGTGGCGTTCGAGCTGGGGATCTTTCTCGGGCTCGGCGGCATTCTGGTGTGTTCGTTCCTCGGTGGCATGCGCGCCGTCACCTGGACGCAGGTGGCCCAGTTCATCGTGCTCATGTGCGCCTACCTGATTCCGGTGGTCTGGCTGTCGGTCAAGCAGACCGGGGTACCGGTGCCGCAGGCCATCTATGGCCTGCAGCTCGAGAAGGTCACGGCCAAGGAGGCGGCGCTGGCCAATGTCCCCGGTGAGCGCGAGGTGCGCGACATCTATGCGCAGCGCGCAGCAAGCCTTGCGGACAAGTTGGAGAACCCCGCGNCAGCCCTGCAAGCCGATCGCGCCGTGGCTGCCCGCAAATCGGCGCGCTTGCGTGCCGATCAGGCGCCGCCGGTGGAAATCGTCGCCGCGGACAAGGCCTTGTTCGGTCTGCCCAAGGACGAGGCCGCCGCCCGCCGCGCCTGGACCGCCGAGCGCGCCGTGGCGGAGGCGAAGTCGCGCCCGCTCAATGGCATGACGCCGCACGCCCAGGCCTTCGCGGGCGATCCGCGCGGCAGCCCGGCCGAGCGCGCGGAATTCGACAGCTCGCGCCGCAACTTCCTGGCCCTGATTNTTTGCCTGATGGTCGGCACCGCGGCGTTGCCGCATGTGCTGATGCGGTTCTACACCACGCCCACGGTGCACGAGGCCCGGCAGTCGGTGGCCTGGGCGGTGCTGTTCATTGCGGCCCTTTACGTCACGGCCCCCGCGCTGGCGGTGATGGTGAAGTACGAGGTGTTTCACACCCTCGTGGGCACCTCGTTCGATCAGCTTCCGCAGTGGATCGCCGCGTGGAACCGGGTCGATCCCACCCTGCTGTCGGTCTCGGACGTCAACCGCGACGGCGTCCTTCAACTCAACGAACTCTCCATCGATCCCGACATCATCGTGCTGGCTGCGCCTGAGATCGGCGGCTTGCCCTACGTGGTGTCTGGCCTGGTGGCCGCCGGGNGGCTGGCAGCGGCCTTGTCCACGGCCGACGGCTTGTTGCTCAGCATCGCCAGCGGCCTCAGCCACGACGTGTACTACAAGATGATCGATCCGGGCGCCTCCACCGCGCGGCGGGTGACCCTCTCGAAGATGGTCCTGCTCATCGTGGCCTTGTCGGCGGCATACCTGGCCGCGCAGAAGCCGGCGGACATTCTGTTCCTCGTCTCCGCAGCGTTCTCGTTCGGGGCCGCGGCCTTCTTCCCGGCGCTGACGCTGGGCATCTTCTGGAAGCGGGCGACAGGCCCCGCGGCCAGTGCCGGCATGATCGCCGGGCTGGCGGTCACGCTCTATTACATGGCCACCACCCAGCCCTGGTTGCGCGCAACCCTGGGGCTGAGCGGCCCGGCCACGCTGTGGTGGGACATTCAGCCGATTGCCGCGGGCGTTTTCGGGGTGGCCACGGGCTTCGTGGTGATCATCCTCGGCAGTCTGCTCACCCCCGCGCCCGATGCCGAGGTGCAGGCCCTCGTCGAGCGCATTCGTGTGCCGGGCGGGCGTGAGGCGTCCGACGCGCCCGGCGCGACCCCGGACAAGGCGCCTCCCGCCGCTTTGCCGCCCGCGCCGGGAGGGCGGGACACCCAGCTCCCGCCCGGGCTATAATTGCGGGCTTTCCCTTGCCGCACCCCGTTTCGACGCCGGGGGCGGCTGTCCAACGTGCCCTCCCGGGCCATCCACAAGGAGCTTCAATGCGTCACTACGAAATCGTCTTGCTGATCCACCCGGATCAGAGCGAGCAGGTTCCGGCCATGCTCGAGCGCTACAAGAGCATGATCACCACCGGCGGCGGCAAAGTCCACCGTGTGGAAGACTGGGGCCGTCGCCAGCTGGCCTACCAGATCAACAAGCTGAACAAGGCGCACTACCTGTGCGTGAACATCGAGGCCGACCAGGCCGTGATGGCCGAACTCGAGCATGCGTTCAAGTTCAACGACGCCGTGCTACGCCATCTGACCGTTCAGAAGAAGACGGCCGAGACCGGCCCGTCCTCGATGATGAAGACGGTCGAGCGTGAAGAAGCCCGCAAGGCGGGTGCTGATCAGGCAGCCTGAGCGACTTCGCCCACGCGCGTGAGGGTGTGAACCACGTCGTCCTGACGGCTCACATCGCCGAAGTGGCCGCGCTGCGGTACACGCCCGCCGGGTTGCCGGCGCTGGACCTTCAGCTCGAGCATGGCTCCACCGTGAGTGAAGCCGGGCAAGAGCGGAAGGTGCAGGCCAGGGTCAAGGCCGTCGCCATTGGATCGGTGGCCGAACGGCTCAAGGTGCAGGCGGTCGGCAGCCAGTGGCGATTCACCGGGTTCCTCGCCAGTGCGCGCAACGGAAAGTCTCTCGTGCTTCACATTCAAGAGTTTCAGCAGGATTAATTCATTCAGGAGTCCATCATGGCCGGACCGAAACGTTTCAGCAAAGACAAGCGCCCCAAGCGCCCCGCACAGAACCTTCTCTTCAAGCGCAAGCGCTTCTGCCGCTTCACCGTGACCGGCGTCACGGAGATCGACTACAAGGACGTGGACACGCTGCGCGATTTCATCGCCGAGAACGGCAAGATCATCCCCGCGCGCCTGACCGGCACGCGCGCGATCTTCCAGCGCCAGCTCAACACGGCGATCAAGCGTGCGCGCTTCCTCGCGCTGCTGCCCTACACCGATCAGCACAAGATCTGAGGAGCCCGAACATGCAAGTCATTCTTCTCGACAAGGTCGTGAACCTCGGTGGCCTCGGCGACATCGTCAAGGTCAAGGACGGCTACGCCCGCAACTTCCTCATCCCCACCGGCCGCGCACGCCGCGCCACGGCGGCCAACAAGGCGGAATTCGAAGCCCGCCGCCAGGAGCTCGAAAGGCAGCGGCCGCCAAGCTCGCCGAAGCCCAGGCCCAGGGCGAGAAACTCGCAGGCAGCACCATCAAGCTCACGCAGAAGGCCGGCGTCGACGGTCGCCTGTTCGGCTCGGTGACCAACCACGACATCGCCGAAGAGTTGGTCAAGCTCGGCTACCCGGTGGCGAAGTCGCAGATCCGCATGCCCAACGGCCCCATCAAGATGGTGGGCGACTCTACGGTCGGTGTGTCGCTGCACACCGACGTGCTGGTGGAGATCAACGTCACGGTGTACGGCGAATCGGCCTGACCGAGGCGCCTCCCGCTCGCGGCCGCCAGGTGTCTGCCTGGCGGCTTTTTCTTTGTCGGATCGTTTCCACAGCATTTCGCGGGCTTGTCCACAGCTTGTTCCGTGCTTGGCCACAGGCTTGTCAAATGACAGGCCGGTGGTGCGGCACTAGCATTGACGGCCTGCAGGAGACCCCATGTCCACTCTGATTCCCACGGACTTCCCGGCCGACGAAGCCGCCGACCTCGACGTGTCACGGTTGCGCGTTCCGCCGCACTCCATCGAAGCGGAGTCGAGCGTGCTCGGCGGGCTGCTGCTCGACAACGGCGCCTGGGACCGCGTGGGCGATGTGCTCGACGAGAGCGACTTCTACCGCTACGAGCACCGGCTGATCTTCGCGGCCGTGCGCGCCCTCGTCGATGCGTCCAAGCCCGCCGACGTGGTGACGGTGTTCAACCACCTGCAGGACCAGGGCAAGGCGGGCGAGTGCGGCGGGCTGGCTTACCTGAACTCGTTGGCGCAGTACGTGCCCAGCGCGAGCAACATCCGGCGCTACGCGGAGATCGTGCGCGAGCGCTCCATCCTGCGCAAGCTCGTGACCGCCAGCGACGAAATTGCCACCCATGCCTTCAATCCGCAGGGCCGGCCGGTGGCGCAGATCGTCGACGAGGCCGAGCAGAAGATCTTCAGCATCGGTGAGCAGGGCGCCCGCATGAAGCAGGGCTTCCAGTCGATGGAGTCCCTGGTGGTGAAGCTGCTCGACCGGGTGCAGGAGATGGCCGAGCACCCGAACGACATCACCGGCGTGCCCACCGGCTTTGCCGATCTCGACCGCATGACTTCCGGCCTGCAGGCCGGCGATCTGGTGGTGCTGGCGGCCCGTCCCTCGATGGGCAAGACGGCCTTTGCCATCAACATCGCCGAGCATGTGGCGCTCAAGGAGNGGCTGCCGGTGGCGGTGTTTTCGATGGAAATGGGCGCCTCGCAGCTGGCCGTGCGGATCGTCGGCTCCATCGGGCGCATCAATCAGGGGCGTCTGCGCACGGGCAAGCTCAACCCCGACGAGTGGCCCCGGTTGACCGAGGCCATCGAGCGCCTGCGCACGGTGTCCCTGCACATCGACGAGACCNCCGGCCTGACCACCAGCGAACTGCGCGCCAATGCCCGCCGGCTCGCGCGGCAATGCGGCAAGCTCGGGCTGATCGTGGTGGACTACCTGCAGCTCATGGGCGGGTCGAGCGCCGCCGGTGACAACCGGGCCACGGAGCTGGGGGAAATCTCGCGCGGCCTCAAGATGCTGGCCAAAGAGCTGCAATGCCCGGTGATCGCGCTCTCGCAGCTCAACCGCTCGGTTGAACAACGCACCGACAAGCGGCCGATGATGAGCGATCTGCGCGAATCCGGGGCGATCGAGCAGGACGCGGACATCATCATGTTCATCTACCGCGACGAGTACTACAACAAGGACTCCAAGGAGCCCGGCGTGGCCGAAATCATCATCGGCAAGCAGCGCAATGGCCCTACGGGCACGGTGAAGCTCACCTTCCTCGCACCGCTGACGCGCTTCGAAAACTACGCGGGCGACGACGAAGGCTTCTGACGGCTCCTGCAGCCGCTGCGATGCGGCCTCGGCGCGCGCTGCCGGCTTAAAGCACCTCGCTCGCGAAATCGGCCAGGCGCGAGCGTTCCCCGCGGGCCAGCGTGATGTGTCCGCTGTGCGGCCAGCCCTTGAAGCGGTCCACGGCGTAGGTCAGGCCCGAGGACCCCTCGGTGAGGTAGGGCGTGTCGATCTGCGCGAGGTTGCCCATGCAGACGATCTTGGTGCCCGGGCCGGCGCGGGTGATGAGCGTCTTCATCTGCTTGGGCGTGAGGTTCTGCGCCTCGTCGATGATGACGTACTTGTTGAGGAAGGTGCGGCCGCGCATGAAGTTCATGCTCTTGATCTTGATGCGGCTGCGGATGAGCTCGTTGGTGGCTGCGCGGCCCCACTCGCCGGCGTTGCCGCCGTCGCCCTTGGCGAGGAACTCGAGGTTGTCGTCGAGCGCGCCCATCCAGGGGCCCATCTTTTCTTCCTCGGTGCCGGGCAGGAAGCCGATGTCCTCGCCCACGCTCACGGTGGCGCGGGTCATGATGATTTCGGTGTAGCGCCGGTCGTCGAGCACCTGGGTGAGGCCGCAGGCCAGCGCCATGAGCGTCTTGCCCGTGCCCGCGGTGCCGGCCAGGGTGACGAAGTCGATCTCGGGGTCGGTCAGCAGGTTCATCGCGAAGTTCTGCTCGCGGTTGCGTGCCGTCACGCCCCAGGCGGCGTTCTTGAGGTGGGTGAAGTCGCGCAGCGTGCGCAGCACCGCCGTCTTGCCGCGGATCTCGGTGACGCGGGCGTAGAGGCTGGGTTCACCGGGCGCCTCGAAGTAGACGAACTGGTTGATGAGCAGCGAGGGCACCACCGGCCCGCTGATGCGGTAGAAGGTGTGCTGGCCCTGCTGCCAGCTCTCCACGGTCTTGCCGTGGCGGCTCCAGAAGTCGGGCGGCAGGCTCAGCGCGCCGGAGTAGAGCAGGTCGCCGTCTTCCAGCGTCTTGTCGCTCTGGTAGTCCTCGGCGGTCAGGCCCAGGGCGCGCGCCTTCACGCGCATGTTGATGTCCTTGGAGACGAGCACCACCTCGCGCGGCGCGTGGCTGGCGCGCAGCGCATCCACGACGCCGAGGATCTGGTTGTCCGCCTTGCCCTGCGGCAGGCTGGTGGGCAGGGTGTAGTTCAGCGCCTGGGTCTGGAACAACAGCTTGCCGGTGGCTTCGCGGTGCCCGGTGGCGTCGAGTTGCAGGCCCGCGCCGAGGTCGCGNCCATGCGCGGCGGCCAGCGCGTCGAGCATGCGGCTGGCCTGGCGGGCGTTGCGTGCGACTTCGGTCATGCCCTTCTTGTGGCTGTCGAGCTCCTCGAGCACCACCATGGGCAGGAAGATGTCATGTTCCTCGAACTGGAACAGGCACATCGGGTCGTGCATCAGCACGTTGGTGTCGATGACGAAGAGCTTGCGCGGGCCGCTCGGGCGTGCGCGTGCGCCGCGGGTGCGCGCGCGGGTGCGGGGTTTGGCGCCTTCGGCGGTGGGGAGCGTGGTCGGCGTGGGTGCCGCCGGCGTCTCGGCCTTGGCGACAACGGGTGCGGCTGGCGCCTCGATGGCGGCCACTGCGCGGCGCGCGCGGGCGCTGCGGGACGTCCTGGCGGCGGTCGTGCCGTCCGTTGGCGGAGCCGCGGGGGAGGGCTGCGCGGCGCCGGGTTTCGTCCGACGCGTCGTCGGTCACCGGCGGGACGTCAGAGGCGCGATCACGGGTGAAGGCTTCGGGCGCGAGCCGCGCGGCACGCTTGGCGGGAGGAGGCGGCAGGGGCATGGGAGACGGCGAGTGGAGGAAGCAGGTGGCTGGCGCGCGCGGGGCACGAACCGTCGGCCGCGGAACCGGCACCCAGAAATGCAAAAGCCGCCGGGGTGACCGGGCGGCTTTCGGGAGCGGGCAGGTGGCGAACCGACATGGAGGCCATTATGCACAAGCGCGCAGGCCTTCCGCGCAGTGGCCGCAACGGGCAGGGTGCGGCCGCCCGGCGGGGAGCGCAAGGGGCTCAGGCCGCCTTCTTGAGCGCCTTGACGGCCTTGAGGACTTCCTCCACGTGGCCGGGCACCTTGAGGCCGCGCCATTCTTCCTTGAGCACGCCGTCGGCGCCGATGAGGAAGGTGCTGCGCTCGATGCCCTTGACCTTCTTGCCGTACATGATCTTGTTCTTGACCACGCCGAACATGTGGCACATCTTCTCTTCGGTGTCGGCGATGAGCTCGAAGGGCAGCTCGAGCTTGGCCTTGAACTCGTCGTGCGACTTCATGTTGTCGCGCGAGACGCCGAAGACGACGGCGCCGGCCTTGACGAAATCCTTGTACTTGTCGCGGAACTGCATGGCTTCGGTGGTGCAGCCCGGGGTGTTGTCCTTGGGATAGAAATACAGGACGAGGGTTTGGCCCAGATGCGAGGTGTTGGTCACCTTGATGCCGCCCGTGGCGTTGGCTTCGAATTCGGGCAGGGGTTTGTTGACAACGATCGCCATGGTGCTCCAATCTCGTGTGACAGGGTGAGGTCGTTGGACGGGCGGCGTCGGCGCGCGGCCCGCGCCGGATGCCTGTATGCCTCCGCTCCGGCAATCCGCGATTTTACCTTGAACCGCCCACCCGAGCCCGGGGTGCGGCATTCACCCCGGCGTTGCCTCGATCAGCAGCGCGACGAGCACGCGCCGGCCTTCGCCGGCCAGGATGTTGTAGGTGCGGCAGGCGGCCGCCATGTCCATGGTCTCCACACCGATGCGCCGCGCGTACAGCGCCTCGAGCCACTGGGGGCGGGCAAAGCGCAGGCGCGCGCCACTGCCGAAGAGCACGAGTTCGGCGCCCGCGTCGGCCAGCGGGGCGAAGTGCTCGGCGCCGAGCGCGTCGTAGCGGTCGCAGGCCCAGGGCTGCACGGTGCCCGTGGCGTTGACAATGAGGCTGCCGCTGTGGCGCTGGCCGTCCACCGCGACCCAGTCCGTGCCGTAGGCGGTGATGACGGGCACGTCGTAGCGGTCGGCGGTGAGTTTCATGGGGCGGCCCGGTGCTGCAGTGCGGCAGTGCAGCCGCGGAACTGTGGTCAAATTATAGGTTTCGCTCCTGCGCAACCTCTCAGGGAGGGACTTTGAAGCCGATCCTCAAATCCGCCAAGCTTGCCAACGTCTGCTACGACATCCGCGGCCCCATCATGGACGCGGCGCGGCAGATGGAGGAGGAGGGGCACAAGATCATCAAGCTCAACATCGGCAACCTCGCGGTGTTCGGCTTCGATGCGCCCGAGGAGGTGCAGCAGGACATGATCCGCAACCTGCCCAACTCGGCGGGTTACTCCGACAGCAAGGGAATCTTCGCCGCGCGCAAGGCGGTGATGCACTACACGCAGGAGCAGGGCGTCAAAGGGGTCACGCTGGACGACATCTACCTCGGCAACGGCGCGAGCGAGCTCATCGTCATGGCCACCAACGGCCTGCTCGACAACGGCGACGAGATTCTGCTGCCCTCGCCCGACTATCCGCTGTGGACGGCCGCGGCCAGCCTCTCGGGCGGCACGCCGGTGCACTACCGCTGCCTGGAGGCCGAGGGCTGGATGCCCGACCTCGACGATATCCGCGCCAAGATCACGCCGCGCACCAAGGGCATCGTCGTCATCAACCCCAACAACCCCACCGGCGCGCTGTATTCGGATGCGTTGCTGCGCGAGATCGTGCAGATCGCGCGGGAACACCGGCTGGTGATCTTCGCCGACGAGGTCTACGACAAGGTGCTCTACGACGGGGCCAGGCACACGGCGCTGGCGAGCCTGTCGGAAGACGTGCTGACGCTGACCTTCAACTCGCTCTCCAAGAGCTACCGCTCCTGCGGCTACCGCGCGGGCTGGATGGTGGTCTCGGGCGACAAGAAGCCGGCCAAGGACTACATCGAGGGCCTGAACATGCTCTCGAACATGCGGCTGTGTTCCAACGTGCCCGGCCAGTACGCCATCCAGACGGCGCTGGGCGGCTACCAGAGCATCAAGGACCTGGTGGGTGAGGGCGGGCGGCTGCGCCGCCAGCGCGACCTGGCCTATGAGCTCATCACCGCCATCCCCGGCGTGAGCTGCGTCAAGCCCAAGGCGGCGCTGTACATGTTCCCGCGGCTCGATCCGAAGATCTACCCGATCGAGGACGACCAGCAGTTCTTCCTCGAGGTGCTGCAGGAAACCCGCGTGATGCTGGTGCAGGGCACGGGCTTCAACTGGCCCGAACCCGACCATTTCCGCATCGTGTTCCTGCCGCACGAGGACGACCTGCGCGAGGCCATCGGCCGCCTGGCGCGTTTCCTGGAGCTCTACCGGCGCCGCCACGGCACCGACTGAAGTCCTTTTGATAGCGCCGCAGCACCGGTTGGCGCTGGGGTATGGCCAATTTTGTTGAGAAAACCGAGATGAAACCCATCCAAGTCGGCCTGTTGGGCATCGGCACCGTCGGGCGTGGCACTTTCGAGGTGCTGCGCCGCAACCAAGAAGAAATCCGCCGCCGCGCGGGCCGTGGCATCGAGGTAACCATGGTGGCGCGGCGCGATGTGGCCAAGGCGCGCGCCATCGTGGGTGACGCGGCCACCATCACGGCCGACGCACGCGCGATCATTCGCAACCCCGACATCGACATCGTGGTCGAGTTGATCGGCGGCTACGACCTGGCTCGTGATCTGGTGCTGGAGGCCATTGCCGCCGGCAAGCACGTGGTGACGGCCAACAAGGCTTTGCTGGCTGTGCATGGCACCGAGATCTTCGAAGCGGCGCAGCGGCGCGGCGTGATCGTGGCCTTCGAGGCGGCGGTGGCCGGCGGCATTCCCATCATCAAGGCGCTGCGCGAGGGCCTGACGGCCAACCGCATCCAGTGGATCGCCGGCATCATCAACGGCACGACGAACTTCATCCTCTCCGAAATGCGCGACAAGGGGCTGGACTTCGACGTGGTGCTCAAGGAAGCCCAGCGCGNNGGCTATGCCGAGGCCGACCCGACCTTCGACATCGAGGGCGTGGACGCCGCGCACAAGGCCACGCTGATGAGCGCCATCGCCTTCGGCATCCCCGTGCAGTTCGACAAGGCGTACGTGGAAGGCATCACCCGTCTGGGCGCGCAGGACATCCGCTATGCCGAGCAGCTGGGCTACCGCATCAAGCTGCTGGGCATCACCAAGCGCACCGCGCAGGGCGTGGAGCTGCGCGTGCACCCCACCCTGATTCCTTCGCGCCGCCTGATTGCCAACGTCGAAGGCGCGATGAACGCCGTCGTGGTGCAGGGCGACGCCGTCGGCCCCACGCTCTACTACGGCAAGGGCGCGGGCGCCGAGCCCACCGCCAGCGCGGTGATTGCCGACCTGGTGGACGTCACCCGGCTGCACACCGCCGACCCGCACCACCGCGTGCCGCACCTGGCCTTCCAGCCCGACGCCATGAGCGACCTGCCGGTGCTGCCCATGAGCGAGGTGCGCACCAGCTACTACCTGCGCCTGCGCGTGGCCGACGAGGCCGGCGTGCTCGCGCGCGTGACCGGCATCGTGGCCGAGGCGGGCATCAGCATCGACGCGGTGCTGCAGCGCGAGGCCGACGAGGTGCTGGGCGAGGGCGCCACCGCCACCGACCTCATCATCCTCACCCACGAAACCCGCGAAGGCACCATGACCGAGGTGCTGGCGCGGCTGCAGGCGCTGCCCACGGTGCTCGCGCCCATCGTGCGCATCCGCAAGGAAGAGTTGAACTGAGATGCTGTACCTGAGCACCCGCGGCCACCCCGAGCGCAAGCATTTCTGCGAAATCCTGCTCGAGGGCCTCGCGCCCGACGGCGGCCTGTACCTGCCCGAGNGCTACCCCACGCTCGACGCCGCCGCGCTCGCTCGCCTGCGCAGCGTGTGGCAGCAGCAGGGCTATGCCGCGCTGGCGTTCGAAATCCTCTCGCTCTACATCGACGACATCCCCGCCGACGATCTGCGCGCGCTGTGCCGCAAGACCTACACCGCTGAGGTGTTCGGCACGNCCGAGATCGTGCCGCTCAAGCCGCTCGAAGGCGGCCTGTGGCTCGAGGCCCTCTCCAACGGCCCCACGCTCGCCTTCAAGGACATGGCGATGCAGCTGCTGGGCAACCTGTTCGAGTACGAGCTGGCGCGCCGCGGCGAGCACCTCAACATCCTCGGCGCCACCAGCGGCGACACCGGCAGCGCCGCCGAGTACGCCATGCGCGGCAAGAAGGGCGTGCGGGTGTTCATGCTCAGCCCGCACGGGCGCATGAGCCCGTTCCAGCAGGCGCAGATGTTCAGCCTGCTCGACGACAACATCCACAACATCGCCATCCGCGGCGTGTTCGACGACTGCCAGGACATCGTCAAGGCCGTCAGCAACGACCTCGACTTCAAGCGCCGTCACCACATCGGCACCGTCAACTCCATCAACTGGGCGCGGCTGCTGGCGCAGGTGGTGTACTACTTCGCCGGCTACTTTCAGGCCACGCCGGACGAAACCCATCGCGTGTCGTTCACCGTTCCTTCGGGCAACTTCGGCAACGTCTGCGCCGGCCATGTGGCGCGGCAGATGGGGCTGCCCATCGACCGGCTGGTGGTGGCCACCAACGAGAACGACGTGCTCGACGAGTTCTTCCGCACCGGGGTCTACCGCGTGCGCGGCAGCGCCGACACGCACGAGACGTCCAGCCCCTCGATGGATATCTCCAAGGCCAGCAACTTCGAGCGCTTCGTGTTCGACCTGCTCGGCCGCGACGCCGCGCGCTGCAAGTCCTTGTTCGGCGAGGCGCTCGCGCGCGAGGGCCGCTTCGACCTCAGCGCCGACCCCGCCTTCGCCCTGGCCGCCAGCCGCTACGGCTTCGACAGCGGCAAAAGCACCCACGCCAACCGCCTGGCCACCATCCGCGACGTGTACGCGCGCCACGGCCTGATGATCGACCCGCACACCGCCGACGGCGTGAAGGTCGCGCGCGAGCGCCTGAAGCCCGGCGTGCCCATGCTGGTGCTGGAGACCGCGCTGCCCATCAAGTTCGCCGACACGCTGGTCGAGGCGCTGGGCCGCGAGCCCGATCGGCCCGCGAAGTTCGCGGGCATCGAGGCGTTGCCCAAGCGTGTGCAGGTGCTCGACGCCGACGCGCAGGCCGTCAAAGCCCTCATCGAAGCGGCCGTCTGAAGCTTTTCTGCCGCCACCCCAGCGCAAACCGGTGAGTGTGCGCTATCAAAAATAGAGTCAACCACAAGGGCAGCATGAACGTCGTCGGCTTTGCGGGCTACTCCGGTGCGGGCAAGACCACGCTGGTCGAGCAGCTCATCCCCGCGCTCAGGCTGCTCGGGCAGCGCGTCTCGGTGGTCAAGCACGCGCACCACAAGTTCGACATCGACCATGCCGGCAAGGACACCTACCGCCACCGCGAGGCCGGCGCCTTCGAGGTGGTGGCGGCCTCCAGCAAGCGGCTGGCGCTGATCCGCGAGTTCGAGCGCGAAGGCGAGCTCAAGGTGCACCAGCTCATCGCCGAGCTCTGGGACGGCGTGGACTGGGTGCTCGTCGAGGGCTTCAAGGACAGCGACCTGCTCAAGATCGAGGTCTGGCGCGCCGCCTCGGGCAAGCCCGTGCGCTACCCTGATGACGACTTCATCGTCGCCATCGCCACCGATGACCCTTCGGCCCTGCCCGTGCCCACCGCGCGGCCGGTGCTCGACCTCAACGATGCCGATGCACTGGCGCGCTGGCTGATGGACAATCGACGCCGGTTCGAGTACGACAGCGCGCTCTACCGCTAGCGCCGCCTTCCCATGGGCGCCTCGCCGCCTCCGAACCCGAGCCCCGGAGCCTTTCGATGAGCGAACACCCTCACCCCACCCCGCCGCCGGCAGCGAGAGCGCGCGCACCGCCGCCCCGCTGNGCCACGCCGCCCCAGCGCGCCCGCTGCGCGCGCTCGACGACGCGCTGGCCGAGCTGCTGGCCACCGTCACGCCCCTGGCGCGCAGCGAGCGCGTCTCCACCTTCGAAGCGGACGGCCGCGTGCTCGCCGCCGATCTCGTCTCGCCGCTGCACGTGCCGCCGCAGGACAACTCCGCCATGGACGGCTACGCCGTGCGCGCGGCCGACGTGCAGCACCCGGGCGCCGTCCTGCGCGTCTCGCAGCGCATTGCCGCGGGTGATGCCGGCGCACCGCTCGAAGCCGGCACCGCCGCGCGCATCTTCACCGGCGCGCCCGTGCCGCCCGGGGCGGACGCCGTCGTGCCGCAGGAAGACACCGAGGCCGTCAGCGGCGACGTGCACGGCGTGCGCTTCCTGCAGCTGCCCAAGGCCGGCCAGTTCGTGCGCCGCGCCGGCGAGGACGTGAGCCGCGGCGCGGTGGTGCTCGCGCGCGGCAGCCGCCTCGGGCCTGCGGAACTGGGCCTCGCCGCCAGCATCGGCGCGAGCCACCTCGACGTGGTGGCTCGTCCCCGTGTGGCCTTGTTTTCCACCGGCGACGAGCTCGTCATGCCCGGCGAGGTCGCGCCCGAGGCGCTCCNNCCCGGCGCCATCTACAACTCCAACCGCTACGTGCTGCGCGCCCTGCTGCAGCGCCTGGGCTGCGAGGTGAGCGACCTGGGCATCGTCCCCGACCGGCTCGACGCCACCGTGGCCGCGCTCAAGACCGCCGCCGACCACCACGACCTCATCCTCACCAGCGGCGGCGTCTCCGTGGGTGAGGAAGACCACATCAAGCCCGCCGTGCGCCAGCTCGGCGCGCTCGACCTCTGGCAGATCGCCATCAAGCCCGGCAAGCCCTTCGCCCACGGCCATGTGCGGCGCGACGCCGGCGCCATGGATGAGCGCGACGCGCACTGCCACTTCATCGGCCTGCCCGGCAACCCGGTGTCGAGCTTCATCACCTTCGTGCTGCTGGTGCGCCCCTTCCTGCTGGCGCTGCAGGGTGCCGCGGCGGCCCTGCCGGCCGCGCTGCCGCTGCCCGCGCACTTCGACTGGCCGCGCCCGGACAAACGGCGCGAGTTCCTGCGCGTGCGCCGCAACGCCGCAGGCGGCCTCGACCTGTTCGCCAACCAAAGCTCCGGCGTGCTCACCTCGGCGGTCTGGGGCGACGGCGTGGTGGACAACCCGCCGGCCCATGCGATCGCCCGCGGGAGATGGTCCGCTTCATTCCCTTCTCGGAGCTGCTCGCATGAACCGCATCCAGGTGCGCTATTTCGCCTCCATCCGCGAGGCCCTGGGCACGGGCAGCGAGCGCATCGAAACCAGCGCCGCCACCGTGGCCGCGCTGCGCGCGCAGCTCATCGATCGCAGCCCCGCCCATGCGCAGGCCCTGGCCCACGGCAAGGCCGTTCGCAGCTCGCTCGACCAACGCATGGTGGCCGACGAAGCCACCGCCGCCCTGCACGACGGGGCCGAGGTGGCCTTCTTCCCGCCGGTGACCGGGGGCTGACCATGCAGCCGCGCGTGAGCATCCAGACCGAGGACTTCGACCTCTCCGCCGAGGTGCAGCGGCTGCGCGCTGCGGACAAGGGCGTGGGCGCCGTCTGCGCCTTCGTCGGCACCGTGCGCGACCGCAACGACGGCCAGCCCGTCTCGGCCATGGAGCTCGAACACTACCCCGGCATGACCGAAGCCGCCATCGAGGCCATGATCGACGAGGCGCACCGCCGCTTCGACATCCTCGGCGCGCGCGTCATCCACCGCGTCGGCGCGCTGCAGCCGCTGGACCAGATCGTGCTGGTCGCCGTCACCAGCGCGCACCGCGGCCAGAGCTTCCAGGCCTGCGAGTTCCTGATGGACTACCTCAAGACCCAGGCCCCGTTCTGGAAAAAGGAGCAGACCCCGAGGGCGCACGCTGGGTCGATGCGCGCGTGAGCGACGACGCCGCGCTGGCGCGCTGGGGCATCGAGGCGCGCAACGCCTGAGCCGGGTCCCCACGGGTGACCGTGCGGCTGCCGTGCCGACCCGCGCGGCTGCGCCGCAGACGCCTTGGGCGCGCCCGTCGAGGCCGGGCATGCAGCCCAGCCGTGCGTGGCTTCTTGACTCGGGTCAAAGCGGCGCGATCGCCAGGAAGTTGTGAATGAATCGGGCGCGCCCGAGCAGGCCGTCCGAATGGCCCCAATCAAGGCGCAAAGCGCAACCGTAGGGGACTACGGCGAGCATTTGCAACGCCGAGTGGGGGCTTTGGGGCGGGATGAGCGGGTGTGCATGATTCGTTCACAACTTCTCTGCGCTTGAAATCCTCCGCATCCGGCCCAAGTTGCCGCAGCAGACCGGAGGATTTCCATGCGACTCGACAAACTCACCACCAAATTCCAGGAAGCGCTCGCCGATGCGCAATCGCTCGCGCTCGGGAAGAACCACGCCTACATCGAACCCGCCCACGTGCTCGCCGCCATGCTTCGGCAGGACGACGGGCCGCGCTCGCTGATCGAGCGCGCCGGCATCGACGCGCGCGCCCTGCAGGCCGTGGCCGATGCCGCCGTTTCGCGCCTGCCCGAGGTGCAGGGCCAGGAGCAGGTGCAGATCGGCCCTGAACTCGTCAAGCTGCTGCAGGCCACCGAGAAGGAGGCGCTCAAGCGCAACGACCAGTACATCGCCAGCGAGCTGTTCCTGCTCGCCCTCGCCGACGCCAAGGGCACGCTGGCCGATGAGGCACGCAAGCTGGGCCTGAGCCGCAAAACGCTCGAGGCCGCCATCGACACCATCCGCGGAGGACAGAAAGTGGACAACCCCGAAGCCGAAAGCCAGCGCGAAGCCATCAAGAAGTACACGCTCGACCTCACCGAGCGCGCCCGCAGCGGCAAGCTCGACCCCGTCATCGGCCGCGACGACGAAATCCGCCGCACCATCCAGATCCTGCAGCGGCGCAGCAAGAACAACCCCGTGCTCATTGGCGAGCCTGGCGTGGGCAAGACGGCCATCGTCGAAGGGCTGGCGCAGCGCATCGTCAACGGCGAGGTGCCCGAGAGCCTGCGCGACAAGCGCGTGCTCTCGCTCGACATGGCGGGCCTGCTCGCCGGCGCCAAGTACCGCGGCGAGTTCGAGGAACGGCTCAAGGGCCTGCTCAAGGAAATCGCCCAGGAAGAAGGCAAGGTCATCCTGTTCATCGACGAAATCCACACCATGGTCGGCGCCGGCAAGGCCGAGGGCGCGATGGACGCGGGCAACATGCTCAAGCCCGCGCTGGCGCGTGGCGAGCTGCATTGCATCGGCGCGACCACGCTGGACGAGTACCGCAAGTACATCGAGAAGGACGCCGCGCTCGAGCGCCGCTTCCAGAAGGTGATGGTGGACGAGCCCACGGTGGAGCAGACCATTGCCATCCTGCGCGGCCTGCAGGAGAAGTACGAGGTGCACCACGGGGTGGACATCACCGACCCGGCCATCGTGGCCGCGGCCGAACTGTCCCACCGCTACATCACCGACCGCTTCCTGCCCGACAAGGCGATCGACCTGATCGACGAGGCCGCGGCCAAGATCAAGATCGAGATCGACTCCAAGCCCGAGGTCATGGACAAGCTCGACCGCCGGCTCATCCAGCTGCAGATCGAGCGCGAAGCGGTGAAGAAGGAGAAGGACGAAGCCTCGCAGAAGCGGCTCGCCCTGATCGAGGACGAAATCGCCAAGCTCCAGCGCGAGCTGGCCGACCTCGAGGAAGTCTGGAAGTCCGAAAAGGCCCAGGCGCAGGGCAGCCAGCAAGTGCGCGAGGAGATCGAAAAGCTCAAGCTCCAGATCGAGGAACTCACCCGCAAGGGCGACTTCAACAAGGTCGCCGAACTGCAGTACGGCAAGCTGCCCGAGCTGGAGAAGCGCCTCAAGGAAGCCCAGGCCAAGGAAGCCGCCAAGGGCGGCGAAGGCACGGCGCCCAAGCTCTTGCGCACCCAGGTCGGCGCGGAGGAAATCGCCGAAGTGGTCAGCCGCGCCACCGGCATCCCTGTGTCCAAGATGATGCAGGGCGAGCGCGACAAGCTCCTGCACATGGAAGCCAAGCTGCATGAGCGCGTGGTTGGCCAGGACGAGGCGATCTCGGCCGTGGCCAACGCCATCCGCCGCTCGCGCTCGGGCCTGTCCGACCCGAACCGGCCCACCGGTTCCTTCCTGTTCCTCGGCCCCACCGGGGTGGGCAAGACCGAGCTGTGCAAGGCGCTGGCGGGCTTTCTGTTCGACAGCGAAGAGCACCTGGTGCGCATCGACATGAGCGAGTTCATGGAGAAGCACTCGGTGGCCCGGCTGATCGGCGCGCCGCCCGGCTACGTGGGCTACGAGGAGGGCGGCTACCTGACCGAAGCCGTGCGCCGGAAGCCGTATTCCGTGCTGCTGCTCGACGAGGTGGAGAAAGCCCACCCCGACGTGTTCAACGTGCTGCTTCAGGTGCTCGACGACGGTCGTCTGACCGACGGCCAGGGCCGCACCGTGGACTTCAAGAACACGGTCATCGTGATGACCAGCAACATCGGCTCGCCCATCATCCAGAACATGGCCGGGCGGCCGTACGACGAGATCAAGGACGCGGTGACGGACGAGTTGAAGAACTACTTCCGCCCCGAGTTCCTCAACCGCATCGACGAGACCGTGGTGTTCCACCCGCTCGACGCGCGGCACATCGCCTCAATCGCCGGCATCCAGCTCCAGGCCCTCACCGAGCGGTTGGCGAAG
Organism: Burkholderiaceae bacterium; assembly: GCA_013693755.1. Classification (GTDB taxonomy): domain Bacteria; phylum Pseudomonadota; class Gammaproteobacteria; order Burkholderiales; family Burkholderiaceae_C; genus Tibeticola. The sequence continues at coordinate 76,894 of CP059256.1, read as the reverse complement.
ATGGAGCTCACGCTCGAGGTCACGCCCGCGGCGCTGGAGGAACTGGCCAAGGTCGGCTTCGACCCGGTGTTCGGCGCGCGCCCGCTCAAGCGGGCCATCCAGCAGCGCATCGAGAACCCCTTGTCGAAGCTGCTGCTCGAGGGCCGCTACCCGCCCAAGTCGGTCATCACCGTCTCGGTGNACCCGGTGCGCGCACCCGGCGAGTTCATCTTCGGCGGCGGCAACGCCCATTAAGGCAACGCTGAATAAGTCCCCGCGATGGCGCGCGCCCGGCCGCGGGATGGGCTGCGAGGCGCAAAGCGCAGCCATAGCGGGGGCTATGGCGAGCATTTGTAACGACGCAGACCGCCCGAGGCCGGGATGCGCGGCGCGCGAGGGACTTGTTCAGCGTTGCCTTGAGCGCCGCGCGCGCCGGCCCTCGCGCTGCGCGGGGTGGGGCGCGCGCTGCTCGGGCCACGAGCCAGCGGGCCCACCGCCGACGGTTCGGCCCGGCGCGATTGCATTTTCATCGCCACCCCTCATGCTCAAGCCATGAACATGAAGGGGGTGAGACATGGCGATGGCATCAGGGCCGCTGGGCGGCTGGGTTCACGCGATGGGGCGGCGCCTGGCTGGCGCACTGCTGGCCGGCATGGTCGGCGCATCGGGCGGCTGGGCGCTGCCGGCGCAGGCGCAGCCCGGCAGCATGGTGCGTGGTGAGGCCTTCTACCGTGAGCGCATGGCGCTGCCGCCCGGTGCGGTGTTCAGCGCCGAACTGCAGGACGTGAGCCTGGCGGATGCGCCGGCGCGGGTGATCGGCCGCAGCACGCAGGATGGCGTCAGCGCGCCGCCGTTCCGCTTCGAGATTCCCTTTCCGCCCGAGGCCGCAGTGCCCGGCCACCGTTACGCCGTGCGCGCCACCGTCACGCACCAGGGCCGGCTGCTGTTCACCACCGACACCCTGCACACCGTGCAGCCGGGCACCGACGCCAACCTGCGTCTGCTCATGGTGTCGGCTGGCGGCCGGCCTGCGCCCGGTGCGCGGGCCGGTGTGCCGCGCGCGCTCGGCGCGCTGCCGGCGAGCTTCACGGCCGAAGAAGCCTCGGCCCGCGGCCCGGTGCAATGGCACCTCGACCTGTTCGCCGACGGCCGCTACCAGCTGCGCACGCAGCTCGGGCCGGCGGACGATCAGCGCTATGACGACCTCGGGCGCTGGCGCTGGGAGCGCCGCTCGCAGCGCCTGCACCTGCGCGGCGAGCGGCAGGCTGCGCTGGTCTTTCAGCCGCTCGACGGCGGCGCAACGCTGCAGCGCCAGGGTGACGGCGCCGATCTGCGCCTGCAGCGCCAGGCCGCGTTCGCGCCCATCGAGCCGCGCCTGCCCTTGAGTGGCAGTTTCGTGCTGCGGGCCGACGCACCGCGCATCACCCTGTGCGCCGACGGCCGCAGCCTGCCGGTGGCCACCGAGGCCGACTTCNCCGCGCTGGAAGCCGCGTACCGCAAGGAACGCCGCGCCGCCGGCGAGCCGCTGCTGGTGACGGTGCAGGCGCTCATCGCACCGCGGCCGTCGATGGAGGGGAGCCGTGGCGCCGTGCCCACGCTGGTGGTCGAACGCTTCGTGCGTGCCTGGCCGGCCGAGCACTGCAGCCCCGGCGCGGCCGACAGCCCGCTGCGCGGCACCTACTGGAAGCTGGTGCGGCTGGGCGACGAGGCGGTCACGCCCGCGCCGGGCCGGCGCGAAGCCCACATGGTGCTGGCCGACGACCGGCTGACCGTGAGCGGCAGCGGTGGCTGCAACCGCTTCACCGGGGCTTTCGAGCGCGAAGGCGCGGACGGCCTGCGCTTCTCCAGGCTCGCCGGAACGATGATGGCCTGCCTCGACGGCGAGGCTGTCGAACGCGGCTTCTTCCAGGCCTTGTCGAACACGCGGCACTTCCGCATCGCCGGTGCGCAGCTCGAACTGCTCGATGCGCAGCAGCAGGTGCTGGCGCGGCTGCAGGCCGTGGCCTTGCGCTGAGGTTCACAGGCGTTTCGATTCACCGACGCCCCTGGGCCCCGGCGCTGGGGTGAAGCCCTAATTGGGGCCGGGTGCGCGCCCTATCATGGGGCGATTCTGAATTCCAGCGCCATCACCATGCCCATGCACGCCCTGTTCGATGCCCAGTTCCAGGCCAGCCGCGCCGAGGTCGATCCGCCGCTGGCGGTGCGGCGCGACCGGCTGCGGCGCATGAAGCAGCTCATCGACGGCCACGGCGCGGCGCTGCACGCGGCGGTGGAGGCGGATTTCGGCGTGCGCTCGCCCGGGCTGACCGAAGTCGCGGATCTGTTCGTGCTGCGCGCGCTGCTGAGCCATCTGCAGCGGCACCTGCCGCGCTGGATGAAGCCCACGCGCGTGGCCACGCCGGTGTACCTGCAGCCCGCCACGGCCTACATCCAGCGCCAGCCGCTGGGCGTGGTGNGGGTGATTTCGCCTTGGAACTACCCGCTGCAGCTCGCGCTCGCCCCAGCGGCCACCGCCCTGGCGGCGGGCAACCGCGTCATGCTCAAGCCCAGTGAGCTCACGCCGCGCACCTCGGCGCTGCTGGCCGAGCTGGTGCACGCGCACTATGCGGCCGAGGAGTTCTGCGTCATCGAGGGCGACGCGCAGGTAGCGGCCGAGTTCGCGGCCTTGCCGTTCGACCATCTGTTCTTCACCGGCTCCACCGCCGTGGGCCGCAAGGTGGCTGCTGCGGCCGCCGCCAACCTCACGCCGACCACGCTCGAGCTCGGCGGCAAGTCGCCCGCCATCATCGACGCCAGCGCGCAACTGGCCGACGCGGCGCCCAAGATCGCGCATGGCAAGCTGCTCAACGCCGGGCAGACCTGCATCGCGCCCGACTATGTGCTGCTGCCGCGCGGCCAGGAGGCGGCGTTCGAGGCCGCCTTCCGCAAGGCCGTGGCGCGCCTGTTCCCGCAGGTGCTGGGCAATGGCGACTACGCCAGCGTCATCAGCCCGCGCCACCTCGCGCGGCTGCGCGCGCTGGTGGACGAGNCCTGCGCGGCCGGCGCGCGTGCGGTGGTGGTGGACCCGGCAGGCGCCGGCGGTGAGGGCTTGCGCATCGACCCCGAGACGCGGCAGATGGCGCCGGTGCTGCTGTTCGGTGTGCAGCCGGGGCAACGGGTGATGGAAGAGGAGATCTTCGGCCCGGTGCTGCCGGTGCTGGCGTATGACACGCTGGACGAAGCCATCGAGCTCATCAACGCCCGTCCGCGGCCGCTGGCGCTGTACTGGTTCGGGCAGGACACGGCCGCGCGCGATGCGGTGCTCACGCGCACTGTCAGCGGTGGCGTGTCGGTCAACGACACGCTGATGCACATCGCGCACGAGAACCTGCCCTTCGGCGGCGTGGGCGAGAGCGGCTGGGGCGCCTACCACGGGCACCAGGGTTTCCTCACCTTCACCCACGAGAAGTCGGTGCTGGTGCAGTCGCGCCTGGGGCTGGGGCACCTGTTCTACCCGCCCTATGGCGAGCGCTTCCGTCAGGTCACCGGCCTGCTCAGGAAGATTCTGTAAGCGGCGGCGCGGCCACGTCGAGCGCGCCCTCGGGCAGCATGGTGGCCAAGCGCACCCGGATGCCCTCGGCCCGCTCTTCGCCGGCCACGGCCTTGACGTGCGACAGCAGGAACCAGGCCGACTCGACCAGCTCGGGCACGTCGCGCGCCTCGCGGAACAGGCCGCGCAACTGCAGCGCCAGCTCGGGCTGTGCACGGGCGAAGAAGCGCTCGGCCATATCGAAGAGGTACATGCGCGCTGCGGCGATCGAGCGGCCGTGGCCGAAGCGGTCGGCCGCCACTTCCTTGGGCGCAGCCGGTGCGTCCGTGGCGGGACGCGGGCGCGGCATGGCACCCGTCGGGTCGTCGGCTGGAGGTTCGGCCGCACGCGGGTCGACGGCGCGCAGGTAACCCTCGCGCACCAGCTGCGCGACCAGATCGACCACGTTCTGGCCCATCAGGGCGTCGAACTCGCGCACATGGCGTTGCCCGTTGGCCAGCAGCAGCAAGGCGCGCTGGCGCGGGCTGAGGTCGCGGCCGCGCTGCGAGAGGCTTTGCAGCGCCTTCGGGGTCTTCTCGAGGATCAGGGTGGGTTGCATGGGGCTCCCTGCGCATCAGGTGAAGGAACAGGAAACGGCGGGGCGTGTCGCCACTCGCGCGAGCTTCGCAGTCATTGATGACATGCGAATGAACGGTAAACCCATAGGGGTATATCGGCGCGCGATCCGGGCGCCCATTTGGGTACAGTCCACGCCGGCCCTTCGGCCGTGAAGACCGACCCGCCCCCATGATGCTCATCGACGCCATCGGCACCGCCGCCGCCATCCTCACCACCGCGAGCTTCGTGCCGCAGNCCTGGCACACCTTCCGCACGCGCGACGTCGGCGGCATTTCGCTGGGCATGTACGCGAGCTTCGCGCTCGGCGTGGCGCTGTGGCTTCTCTACGGCGTGCTGCTGGGCGCCTGGCCCATCATCGTGGCCAATGCCATCACGCTGGCGCTGGCACTCGGCATTCTGGTGATGAAGCTGCGCTACGGTCGCCGCCCCGGCCGGCCGTGAGGGCCGGGGCGGTGCCGGCGCAGCCCTTGTGCGGGCCCGAAATGACCTCAATGCGATCCCGAACCGGCCCGTGGCGGCTGGTTTTGAGTTTTCCGCCGGAACCCATCGCCAACCGGTCGGTTCTTGCTATCAAATTTGATGGTTGGCGAGGTCCGGCAGGGCTTGTGCCTGCGCGGCGGGCGGCCAGGTGATGGGCTCCACTTCGCCCGCCTCGCCGATGCGCCAGAGCTGCAGCCAGCCGTGGGCCACGAGGTGCTGCACCACCGTCTGCGCTCGCACGATAGAGAGGATGCGCTCGCGGGGCGCCTCGATCAGCACGCACAGCCGCACCGGCTCGTGCATCCAGCGCTGGCCGTCGTGCAGCGACTGCAGCGGCAGGCCGATGCGCAGGTCGCCTCCGTTGCCCTCAAACACGCCCAGGTTGCCGCCCACCACGTTGTGCAGCAGCTTGTTGCCGCTGCCCAGGCGCTCGTTGTCCACGGTGGAGGCGTAGTACTGGAAGTTGATTCACTGCGCCACGACCATGGGCGCGGTCATCAGCAGCTCCAGCACGCTGGCGTCGGCGTCGTCCTGCCAGCGGTAGTCGTGCAGGAAGCAGCGGCCTTGCAGGTTCGCGCCGCGCGTGCGCGTCCGGGGTGCGAAGATGAGGGCCGCATTGCCCGCCAGGCCCCATTCGGGCCGGGTCTGCGACCAGTCGTTGGCGCGCTGGCGCACCGCGCGCAGCAGCTGCGCCGCGTCGGCCTGCGCCGGCAGGCCCAGCGCCGGGGCGCGCTCGGCCCGGGTGCGTGCGCCGGCGCGCGCCAGGGCCGCTTCGAAGGCCGCGAGCTCGGCCGCGTGGCTCGGCGGCACGGCGTCGGTGTCGAACAGCCGCACCTCGTCGAGCGTGGTGTCGTGCAGGCTGGCCAGCGCCACGGTGTCCTCGGGCAGCACGATGCCCTCGCGGGCCAGGCCGGCGCGCACCTCGGCCCGGTTGAGCAGGGTGGCCAGCAGGCGGGCATTGGCCTCGCCGGTCTGGCCGCCGCAGGCGCCGCAGTCCAGCCCCGCCGCATGCGGGTTGTTGGTGCTGGTGCTGCCGTGGCCCACCAGCACCAGCAGGCGGGCAAAGTCGCGCGTCAGGCTCATGGCCCGGAGCGCTTTGGCCGCCAGCGCCACCGCGTCGGCGCCCGCGGGCGGCTGGGGTGCGATGCGTGCGTCGCAGGCCGCCGGCAGCCCTTCGCGCACCGCTGGCCGTGGGGCGTGGGAGCCCAGCAGTGCGGGCAGCTTGAACAGGCCCAGCGTCTCCACCAGCCCGAACATCGAGGACGGCGTGGTCGCCAGTGCCGCCTGCTGGCGCCGCGCCAGCGCCTGGCGCTGCCGGACGCGGGCCAGGTCCAGGTCGCGCGCGGCTTCGCCGCTGGTCTCCGTCACGGTCAGCGCCGGCGCCAGCAGGCCCGGCAGCTGCGCCACCGCCGCCGCCGTGCCCAGGGCNCGCAGCGCAATCGGCAGCCCGAAGAAGCCGGCGAAGCCCAGCGTCTGCACCTCGGGCGCGGTGGCTTCGAGTGCGCGCCGGAACGGCTCGGACCGCACGTCGATGCAGAACACGGCCTGCACGCTGGGGCGTTCGGGCGCGGCGCTCGCCGGCGTGCGGCCCAGCGCGCCGAACACGCCGGCGCGGAAGGCCGTCTCGCGGGCGGCCAGGGACGCCNNCAGGCTCGGCCTGCGCGCGCCGTGCGGCCTCGATGGCACGCGGCCAGTCGCGCCAGGCGGCCAGCCAGGTGGCATGNNGACGCTGGCGGCATCGCGCGCGCCGTCGTCGAGCGCCAGCTCCCACGCCAGCCGCACGGCCAACAGGCCTTGCAGCGCGCCGTCGTCTTCGCGCCCTGCGAGCCGCGCCTGCCAGCGCAGGTAGGCCGCCCGCGAGGCCCACCCCAGCGTGCCCAGCAGCAAGGCCTCGGCGTACGGTGCCCAGGCCGCGGCGTGCAGGCCGAGTTGCTCGGCCGCGCGCCGCTGCAGGCCGTCCAGATCGGTGGGCAAGGCCGCCATGCGCGCGGCCCAGTCGCGCCGGCCCAGGAGCACCGGCAGCCCGCGGTCGGCCTGGGCCTCCTTGCGCCAGGCGGCGTACAAGCCCTCGGCATGGCCCACGCGCCAGAGCGCAAAGCCCTCGTCGAACCACGCGGCGAAGAACTGGCCCAGCGACTGTGTCATCACCTCGCGCCACGGCGGTGCGTGGCGCAGGTCGCGCCGGGCGTCGAGCGCGTCGATGAGCGTCGGCAACACCGGCGAGGGCGCTGCGCCCGGCACCAGCCGGATGCCCGCCAGCGCCCACCAGCGTGCCGCCACGGTTTCGACGGGCAGGTCGCGGTACTCCCACGCCGGGTTGACGGCAATGAAGCGGTCCAGCGGCCACACCGGCGCGATGCGCGCGGCGGCCTGGGCAAAGGCGGCGCGGACGGCATCTTCCGTCGGGTTGGTGGGCGCGCTGGCTGGGGCGAGGGGGCGGTGTTCATGCATCGGCTCCAGGGGTGTGNNCGTCGGCGACGCGGGCGTCCAGGCGGACTCGAACGGGGCGATGCCCTGCGGGCGTGCCGCGGGGCGCGGCTGTGGCGCGGGCCACAGGCGGAAGGTCAGGCGGGTGAACCACTCGTCGAGGTACAGGCCCGCATAGGCGAACTGCCAGGCCGCGTCGGACGGCCGCTGCGCCAGCACCGCCTGCGCGGCATAGGCCAGGCCCATGGCCGCCGCCAGGGCCCAGCCGGCCCAGGGCGCGGGCGCGGCGTTGGCCGCAAGGCCGAACGCGCCGTGAAGCAGCAGGTAGAGCAGCGTCAGCCCCACCACGGCGGCGGCCGCGCGCAGCAGGCAGAGCGGGCAGCGCCGCGCATCGAAGGCCAGCAGTGGCGCCCAGGCCAGGCCGAGCACCAGCGTCCAGCCCGCGGGCAGGTCGGGCACGGAACCGGTCGCCCCGAGCGTGTGCAGGCTGGCGGCCACCAGCGCGGTGCTGCCACCGGCCGCCAGCCACGGCGCCCAGGCGCTGCCGGCGCGGCCAGCCGGGGCACCGGCGTTGAGGACGGCCGCGGTGGTCTGCCGCGCGGTGTCGCCGGCGGCGAGGAAGGCATGGGCCTTGTAGATCGAGTGCCCGATCAGGTGCATCAGCGCAAGCTCGTACAGCCCCAGGCCGATTTCCAGCAGCATGAAGCCCATTTGCGCGCAGGTGGACCAGGCCAGCCGCACCTTGATGCTCACCCGCGTGAGCAGGGTGAACGAGGCCAGCAGCGCCGTCCCGCCGCCCACGGCGATCAGCAGGCCCTGCGCCGCCGGGCTTTGCGCCAGCAGCGGCGCCAGCCCGATCAGCACGAAGCCGCCCAGGTTCACCACCCCGGCGTGCAGCAGCGCCGACACCGGCGTGGGCGCTTCCATCACCTGCAGCAGCCAGCCGTGCACCGGCATCTGCGCCGACTTCAGCAGCACGCCCAGCACCAGCAGCACCGCGCCGGCCTGCACCGCCCAAGGCGCCGGGTGCGTGGCCAGCCAGGCCGAAAGGCCGCTGACCGTCCACTGGCCGCTTGCGCCGCCCACCAGCAGCACGCCGCCGAGCAAGGCCAGTTCGGCTGCGCGGCTGGCAATGAACTTCTTGTGCGCGGCCACCTGCGCGGCGCGCCGCTGCGGGTAGAAGGTGAGCAGGCCGTGCAGCGAAAGGCTCACCGCCACCCAGCCTGCCATCAGCAGCGGCAGCGCGTCGGCCAGCACCACCATGGCAATCGCCGCCAGCGTGGCCAGCAGACGGGCCGCATAGCCCGCCTGGTTCGGCTCGCCCTGCAGATAGGTCGCGGAGAAGCGGGTAACCACCCAGCCCAGCACGGCCAGCAGCGTGAGCATCAGCGCCGAAGGCAGCGGCAGCGCCCATGTACCCGGCCACAGCCCGTTCACCAGCACGGCCAGAGGGCCCAGCGGCAGCGCCACCGCCGTGGCCATGCGCGCGATGCGCCAGAACCGCGCCGGCCGCTCGGGCACGGCCAGCACCAGCGCGGCCGCACCCGCGTAGAGGAGGGGGTCAGCCAGGGCCCATGCAGCAACCAGGTTTCGATGTTCATGGTGTAGCGGGTTTGTTCGACGACGGCTTCAGTCTCGCCAAGCGCCATGCTTTTGTAAAATAGATTGTCATGAACGAACCGTTCACCGAAAACGAACTGTTGGCGCACCACCGCCTCAACTACCACCACCTGCAGTACTTCTGGGCGGTGGCGCGCGAGNGGCATCTCACGCGCGCGGCGCAGCGGCTGCATGTGTCGCAGTCGGCCCTGTCGAGCCAGATCCGGCAGCTCGAATCCCAGCTCGGCACCGCGCTGTTCGAGCGCAGCGGCCGCAGCCTGGTGCTGACCGAAGCGGGGCGGCTGGTCTATGCCTACGCGGGCAGCATCTTTCAGCTGGGCGCGGAGCTGTGGGCGCGGGTGCAGGGCGGCGGCGGGCAGCCGCTGGAGGCGGTGCACATCGGGCACGAGCCCACGCTCTCGCGCAACTTCCTGGAGAACTGGCTGCGCCGCGTTGCAGGGCGGGACAGCCTGTCGCTGTCCCTGCAGGCGGCGCCGCTGGCCGACCTGCTGCAGCGGCTGCAGCAGCACCGGCTCGACGTGGTGCTGGCCAACCGCCGCCCGCCGAGCGCGAGGGCGCGCGCTNGGCAGGTGCACCGCCTGGCCTGCCAGCCGGTGTCCATCGTCGCGCCGGCCGCGCGGGCGGATGCGGCGTTCCGCTTCCCGGCCGACCTGCGCGCACGCGCCCTGGTGCTGCCCGGGCCGGGCAGCGACATCCGCCTGCGCTTCGACGCCCTGTGCCCGCAGCGCGAGCTGGGCTACCGCATCGCCGCCGAGGTGGACGACATGGCCTTGCTGCGCCTGCTTGCACGCGACAGCGGCTGCCTGGCGGTGCTGCCGCCCGTGGTCGTGCAGGACGAGCTGCGCAGCGGCGCCCTGCGCGAGCTGCACCGGCTGCGCGGCATCGAGGAGACCTTCTACGCCATCACCACCGAGCGCATGTTCGCCCCTGCCGCGCTGCAGGAGCTGCTGCGCCAGCCCATGCGCCGGGTGCTTGCACCCTGAAGGTGACCGCTGTGCTCAGGCAAGGCTGAACCAGTCCCCGCAGCCGCGCCCAAGGCCGCTGCGCCTACTTCACCAGCGGCCGCACATGGGTGAAGCCGCCGTCCACCGGCAGCACATGGCCGGTGATGCGGCCCGCCGCGTCGGACAGCAGCCAGGCCATGGCCTGCGCCACCTGATCGGCCGTCTGCACCCCGCCGAGCGGGTACTGGCGGCCCGCGCCCTCGCGCATCGCCGGCAGCTTGAGCAGCCCCGCGGTCAGCGGCGTGTCGGTCATGCCCGGTGCAACGGCGTTGATGCGCAGCCCCTGCGCGGCATAGGTGGCAGCGGCGCTGCGCACCAGGCCGTCGATGCCGGCCTTGGCCGCGGCGATGGCCTCGTGGTTGGCCACGCCGATCTGCCCCACCACCGAGCTGACCAGCACCGCCGCACCGGGCTGCTGCGCCGTGCGGCGCGACTCGATCCACGCGCCCAGCATGGCCAGCGCGCTCTCNAGGTTGATGCGCAGCACCTCGCGCCATTGCGCGGCAGCGGTGCGGTGCAGCGGCGCGATCAGCGTGTTGCCCACGCAGTGCGCGAGGTGGCTGGGTGTGCCGAGCTGCGCGCTGCATTGCGCCAGCGCGTCGGCCGCGCCCTCGGGCGTGGTAGTGTCGGCGGCGATGCGCGCGTCAGCCGGCACGTCGGCGAGTGGCGCCGCGTCGCGGCCCACCGCGGCCACGCGCCAGCCCTGGGCGTGCAGCCGGGCGCACAGCGCGCGGCCGATGCCGCCGCGCNNGCCGGTGACGAGGACGATGGGAGAAGCCGTGTCAGTCATCGAACAAAACTCCTTGCGGTGAGGTGCAGGGTGGCGTGTGCCTACGGCAACACGGAACAAGTCCTCGCGTGCCACGCATCCTGAGCGCGGGCGGTCTGCGTCGTTGCAAATGCTCGCCATAGCACCCGCTATGGCTTTGCTTTGCGCCTCGCAGCCCATCCCGTGGCCAGGCGCGTGTCATTGCGGGGACCTTTTCATCGTTGCCCCAACACATGTGCCCAGTAGGCGGAAAACAGGCGGCAGGCGCGATCGGGCTCGGCCCACGGCGCGCTCGGCGGCGGCAGGCGCAGCGCCGCCCAGGCGGGATCGTCCAGATGCGGGTGGTGCCAGCCGCGCACCTGTGCGGCTGCGCGCAGTGCGGCGACGAGTTCGGCCGCCGGTGCCATCCAGCGCAGCGGGGCGATGGCGCGCAGGCGCGCGGCGACGAAGGCCCAGCGCCGTGCCGACCACGGCCAGCGCGCGTGCCACTCTGCATCGAGCACGGCCACCGGCAGCATGTCTGCGGGCGGGTCGGCCAGCGACCAGGGGTGGGCCAGCCAGACGCTGCGCCCGGCCACGGCGGCGGCGTCGGGCGTCGCGAAGCCTCCCTCCGGCGGCGCGGCGAACAGGGGCGGCTCGTCCACCGCGGGGTGGGCACCCGGCTCGGCGCCGTGGTGCTGCGGGCCCTGCGCCAGCGCGTCGAGCGCGGCGTAGGTGGTGTCGATCCCCGTGCCGGGGCTGTGCCAGTCCGGCGGCGCGTAACGCGCGACGTTGTCCGCGTTGAACAGATACGGCCTGGCGCTGCCGGTGCCGGCCACCCATTGCCAGGACAGGTGGTTGCTCGCCAGATCGCCGTCGAGCAGGTGGGCGACCATCCAGTCCGCGCCGGCGCGCCAGTGGACTTTGCGCACATGCACGGTGTATGACGCCAGCCACATGCGCGCATGGTTGTGCACATAGCCCGTGGCGTAGAGGGTGCGCACCGCCTGGTCGATCGCCGGCACGCCGGTGGCGCCGCGGCGCAGGTCGGCGGGCAGTTCGCGGGTGTAGGCGGCTTGCGGCAAGGGGCCTGCGTGCAGGTCGTGAAAGATCGCCTCGCCCCGGTGCCGCGCGCTGTGCTGGAAGTACGCGCGCCAGCCGAGTTCCTGCACCAGCTTGTGGGTCAGCGGCAGGCGGTGGCGCGCGCGCAGGCTGGCCACCGTTTCGGCCAAGTCGAGCAGGCCGTGGGTGAGGTAGGGTGAGAGGCGGGTGACGGCGCCGTGCAAATGATTGCGGCTGCGCGCGTAGTCCGCCGGGCGCACCGCGGCGAGGCGCGCACGCGCAGCGGCCGGCGTGGGGAAGGCGTCGGCGGCGAGGGGTCGGCCGCCACGGCCCCGGCCTGCGCGCCGGCGGCGTCCATGGTCGGGGTGGGGGCGCTCATGCCGCCACCTCGCGCAGCGCCTGCGCCTGGGCGCGGATGGCCCGGCGCTCGGCCTCGTCCACGCGCGAGAGGTTGTTCACCTGCATCACCGTGCGCGGGTTGGCGGCGAGCAGCGCCTCGTGGCGCAGCAGAAAGTCCCAGTACAGCGTGGTGTAGGGGCAGGCGCGCTCGCCCGTGCGCCGGGCCGGGTCGTAACGGCAGGTGGCGCAGAAGCGCCCGGCGCTCATGCGCTCGATGTACTTGCCGCTGGCGATGTAGGGCTTGCTGGCCATCACCCCGCCGTCGGCGAACTGGCCCATGCCCATGACGTTGGGCAGTTCCACCCACTCCACCGCATCGACATACACGGCGAGGAACCAGTCGCTGATCTCGCGCGGCCGCACGCCCAGCAGCAGCGCGTACAGGCCGATGACCATCAGCCGCTGGATGTGGTGCGCATAGCCCAGGCGCAGCGTCTGCGTGAGCGCGTCGTGCAGGCAGGCCATGTCGGTGTCGCCGTGCCAGAAGAAGGCGGGCAGCGGCGTCTGGGCCTGCAACGCATTCGATTCGGCGTAGCCGGGCATCTGCGTCCAGTAGATGCCGCGCACGTATTCGCGCCAGCCCAGGATTTGCCGGACGAAGCCCTCTGCGCTGGCCAGCGGCACGCGGCCCGCGCGCCAGGCGGCTTCGGCCGCGGCCACCACCTCGCGCGGGTGCAGCAGCTTGAGGTTGAGCGCGGCCGAGAGGCGCGAATGCCACAGCCACGGCTGCGCGGGCCAGAGCGCGTCCTGCCAGCGGCCGAAATCGGCCACGCGGTGGGTGATGAAATCGTCGAGCGCGGCCAGCGCCTGTTCGCGGGTGAGCGGCCAGTCGAAGTCATCGAGCGCGCCGGGGTGGGTGGCGAAGCGCTGGCGCACCAGGGCGAGCACGTCCTGCGTGAGGGCATCGGGCGGAAAGCGCAGCGGCGCGGGCACGGGCGGCGGGCCGGTGCGCGGGTCGAAGCTCTGGCGGTTGTCGGCGTCGAAGTTCCACTGGCCGCCGGCGGGCTGGTCGCCGTCCTGGCCGTCCATCAGCACGCGGTGGTGGCGGCGCATCTCGCGGTAGAAGAACTCCATGCGCAGGCTCTTGCGTACTTTGGCGTGGGCGGCGAAGTCGCGCACGGTGGCGAAGAAGTGCCGGTCGTCGCGCAGATCGAGCGGCACGCCCATCGCGCGGGCCTGGCCGCGCAGCGCCTGCAGCACCCGCCAGTCGCCCGGCGCGGTGAGGACGAGCGCCTGCGGGCGCAGCGCCTGCACCGCGCGGGCCAGTTCACCGGCGAGCGTGCCGGTGTTGGCCGCATCGTCGAGCCGCGTGTAGCGCAAGGCCCAGCCGCGCGCAGCCAATTCAGCGGCGAAATGCCGCATGGCGGCGAGAAACAGNGCGGTGCGCGGCTGCGAGGACCAGACGTGGGTGGATTCCTCCGCCACCTCGGCCATCCAGACCGCGTCATGCGCGGCGTCGAAGCCGTCGAAGGCGCTGGATGTGGCGTCGAGCTGGTCGCCCAGCACCAGCACCAGGTGGCGCAGCGGCTGGGGCATGGGGCGCGCAGGGGTGTTCATGCGTCGCCCCCGAGGAGGCGCCGCGCTGTGCTTTCGCCTGGGGCAGGCTCGCTGCAGTAGCGCACCTGTTCCCAGTTCTTCGCCCAGGCGCGGCGCCAGCTCATGGGCCGGCCGCAGACGGCGCAGGGTTTGCTGGGCAGGCTGGCCTTGTTGCCCTTGAAGCCGGTGGCGGGGGCGCGGCTCATTCGAACAGGTCGGGCTGGGCGCCTGCGGAGGCGCTGCGCCGCTGGTTGCGGCGTGCGGGGCTTGGGCGCGCGGTGGGTGGCAGGCCGCTCTTGCGCGAGCCGTGGCGTTCCATGACGACGGCCGCCTGCTCGCGCGCCTCGGGCTGGCGGCGCAGGGCGTAGAGGCGCGACTTGGCCTCGGCCAGCGCGGTGCGCTCGTCCACGATGGGCGGCGGATAGTCGCGCGTGCCCCATTCGGGAAGCCAGCGGCGGATGAAGACGAAATCGGGGTCGTGGTCGCGCTGCTGCTTGGTGGGTGAATAAATGCGCAGCGTGTTGATGCCGGTGGTGCCCGACTGCATCTGCATCTGGCTCCAGTGGATGCCGGCTTCGAAATCGAGGAACTGCCGCGCCAGATGCAGCCCCGGTTCGCGCCAGTGCAGCCACAGGTGGTAGGCAGCAAAGCTCACCAGCATGGCGCGCATGCGGAAGTTGATCCAGCCGGTGGCGTTGAGGCAGCGCATGCAGGCGTCCACCATCGGGTAGCCGGTGCGGCCCTCGCGCCAGGCGTCCAGCCGCGCGCGGTCGGGCGAAGCCTCGCGCAGGCCGTCGCAGGCGCGGCAGAAGTTGCGCCACTCGATGTCGGGCTCGCTCTCGAGCTTCTGCATGAAGTGGCAGTGCCAGCGCAGCCGCGCGGTGAAGCCGCGCAGGTGCCAGGCGAAACGGCGCGCGTCCTCGCGGCCCTCGGCCTGGAGCTGGGCGATGCGCGCCTCGGTGCGCTGGTGCACCTCGCGCAGCGAGATCGTGCCGAAGGCCAGGTGCGCGCTCAGGCGCGAGCAGCCCTGTTCGGCGCTCAAGGGGCTGGACATGGTGTGCCGGTAGGCCGCGCCGCGTTCGTGCAGAAAGCTGTGCAGCAGCGCACGCGCCGCCGCCGTGCCAGCCGCGGGCACCGGGCGCGAGGTGCCCAGGCCCAGCGCCACNAGGGCTGGGCACGTCGCCGAGGGCGGGCACTTGCGCGGGCGCGCGCAGCCGCGTGGGTGTGGGCACCGGGGCGCATCCATGCGGCGCTGCCAGCGCGCGGCCCAGCCCTCGCGCCGGGGCAGGGCGCGCACCACGCCGGTCTGCGGCCATTCGGTCCAGCGCACACTGTGGGCGCGGCACCAGGCGGCCACGGCGCGGTCGCGTGCGTAGCTCCAGCCGGGGCCGGTTTCCTCGTGGCTGAGCAGGTCGGTGAAGGCGTAGTCCTGCCGCAGCGCGGCCAGCACGGCGGTGGCTTCGCCGTGGCGCACCAGCAGCGGCAGGCCGAGGGCGTCGAGCTCGGCGCGCAGCGCGCGCAGGGCGTCGGCGGTGAACTGCACATGCTGGGCGTCGCACTCGGGGCTGCCGGTCCAGGCCGGCTCCACGATGAACAGGGCCAGCGCGGCCTCGCAGTGCGCGGCCTCGGCCAGCGGGGCGTGGTCGGCCACGCGCAGGTCGCGCTTGAACCAGACCAGGGCGCGGCGGGCGTCGGTCATGCTGCGGGCGCGGTGAAGGGGCCGGGCGGGCGTGGGGTGCGGCGGCTCAGCGCTGCGAGGGCGTGCCGCGCGGCGCGTCCACGGCGTGCTTGAGCAGATCGTCGAGGAACAGGCCGTCGAGCACCTTCTCGCTGGTGGCGGCCAGCACCACCTTGGGCGCCACGCCGGCGTCGTAGGCCTCCTGCCAGCGGCCGGCGCAGACGCACCAGCGGTCGCCGGGCTTGAGGCCGGGNAAGCGCCACTCGGGCCGCGGGGTGATGAGGTCGTTGCCCTGCGCCAGGGTGAATTGCAGGAAGCGTTCGTCCATCACGGCGCAGACGCCGTGCACGCCGGCGTCCTGCCCGGCGACGCTGCAGAAGCCGTCGCGCGCGAAGCCGGTGAGCGGCGCGGTGCCACAGGGTTTGAGCGGAGTGCCGAGCACGCTGAGCTCGGTCGGGCGCGGGGTGGTCATGGGCGGGTCCTCCTGGGGTGTGCCAGCCGCACCGGCGGCGATGCAGGCCCCGGCGAGAACGCCGGCCAGGGCGTGCGGCGCAGCGGTGTGACTGATCGGTATGCGCATGGACTGCAAGGTTATCGCGCCGCGCACCGGCCCGGAAGCGGGGCGCCCAAGCCCAAGCCCGGCGCAGGGGCTTCGGCGCGCGCAGATGGCGCCGGATTCCGGCCGCCGGCGCGGACATGGCGGCTGCGGGCATGATGCAGGGCTTTGCAAACAGTGCGCAGGAGCGATTGGGATGCTGGTGGTGATGTTCGTGGCGGGCCTGGTGGCGCTGGTGGCGNGGGCGGAATTGTTGGTGCGCGGGGCCTCGCGGCTGGCGCTGGCGCTGGGCATTTCGCCGCTGGTGGTGGGGCTGACGGTGGTGGCGTTTGGCACCAGCGCGCCGGAGATGGCGGTGTCGGTCGGCGCGGCGCTGGACGGGCGCACCGACATGGCGCTGGGCAACGTGGTGGGCAGCAACATTGCGAACGTGCTGCTCATCCTGGGCCTGTCGGCGCTGATCGTGCCGCTGGCGGTGCACCGGCAGGTGATCCGGCAGGAAGTGCCGGTGATGCTGGCCGCCACCTTCCTGCTGCTGGGGCTGGCGCAGTGGGGCCGCATTCCGTGGTGGGCGGGCGGGCTGCTGGTGGGGCTGCTGGTGGCCTACACGGCGTTTCTGGTGCTGCAGTCGCGCCGCGAGCGGGCCGCCGCCGCGCAGGAGGCGGACGACGCCGCCGACGAACTGCCGCCGCCGGTGAGCGGCTGGCGCGCGCACTGGGCGGTGCAGACGGGCTATGTGGTGCTGGGCCTGGTGCTGCTGGTGCTGGGGGCGGGCTGGCTGGTGGATGCGGCCACCGCGTTCGCGCGCAGCCTGGGCGTGAGCGAGGTGGTGATCGGCCTCACGCTGGTGGCGGTGGGCACCTCGCTGCCGGAACTGGCCACCTCGGTGATGGCGGCGATCAAGGGTGAGCGCGACATGGCCGTGGGCAACGTGGTGGGCAGCAACGTGTTCAACATCCTTGGCGTGCTGGGCTTCAGCACGCTGGCCGCCGGCCCCGCGGGCGTGCCGGTGCCCGCGCCGGTGCTCAACTTCGACCTGTGGGTGATGGCCGCCGTGGCGGTGGCCTGCCTGCCGGTGTTCTTCACCGGGCGCGAGATTGCGCGCTGGGAGGGCGCGGTGTTCGTCTTCTACTACGCGGCCTATGCCGCCTACCTGGTTCTGGCCGCGCAGCACCATGCGGCGCTGGCTGCGTTCTCGCACGCCATGCTGGCCTTCGTGCTGCCANCCACCGCGCTGACGGCTGCGGTGCTGTGGTGGCGCGAGCGGGGTGAGGCGTGCTCAGCGCAAACACCTGCATGATGCGTCGCGGGTCGTCGGTTGGCAGGAGTGGTTAAGAGCGACTTTGGAGTGAACCCATGGCGAGATCGTTTTCTGGCTCGGGGTGATTTTGCGGTCACAGGGGCGCCTGCGTTGTCGGTCTGGATGTGGGCCTTCGCTGGCTTGGCGGTGATGGGATGGTTGCTTTTCGGGCCGGGCGGACACTGGCTTTGAGCGCCTGGTCGTGCCGGCTGATCGGCAGGGGGTCACCCAGGGGCGCGGCGGTTCAGCGAGGCGGCCGATCCGCGCCGGGTCGCTCAGCCCTCCCTCGATGCACATGCGAATGCAGAAACGGATGCGCCGCCAGCTTGGAGCATCTGCATCGATGGCCCCGACAGAAACCACGAGNTCCTCGCCTGCACGCAGTCTTGTGTGAATCGGTGCGTTGACATCCCGCGGCACGTAACCGATCTTCGTGCCCCGCCAGTCGAGTCGTAGGGCTTGCGGGTCTTTCGGGTTGTCCGGCTCAGGCACCAGGGTCAGGCAGTCGCCGACGGCCATGAGACCGATGACTGCCCCGCCTTCGTGGTGGTCATACCCTGCTACATGGGCTTGCAGCAGCGTGGTGGTGTCGGCGAGCGGCTCGCCCAGCCAGGCGAGCACGCGGGCGAGCCGGTGCGTGTTGAGGGCGTCGAAGCGCGCGGCTTGCTCTCGCGCGGCGTCCAAAGGGTCGAGGTCCACCGAACCGGCGGTTGCGTCAGCGGGTCGCAGGGCTGACCGCGTGGCCTGCTGCAGCTGGGGTGCATTGAGCATGGAAGCGACGTCGCGCGCCCACCGCAATGCAGCGTCCGACGCGCGGACATTCCTCGGCCCGCGCAACTGAACCAGATGCCAGCGCCAGTCCTCGGTCATGGTGGGTGGGAATGCGCCGCCGCCCGGTTGGGGTGCGTCGTCGAGGACGTCGGGCTCGTCCGGCGCCATGTCATCGTCGGGGTCGTCAACAGCCGCGAAGCCGGCTGCGTCGTCGTGCCAGCCCGGCTCGTTCACTGAGGTGGCGGTTGCGGGCAGCGGACGGTACTGTGCGGTGGCCCGTTCGCCGTCGGGCAGGGTCAGCGCGAAGATGCGCTCGCCCCGCAGGCAGCGGTGGGCGTAGCTGCCTACGCAATGACCCATCCGCTCGCCCTCGGCCGCCAGCGCGGCGGCGTCGGTCAGTTCCTCGGCGGTGCAGCCCTCTGACTCGACCCGGCCCAGCACGGACGGCCACCGCAGGGCGGCGGTGGCGGGTGAACCAAGCCGTGCCGCGCGCTGATGCCAGGCCTGCGAGGCCTGAACCAAGCCGAGCAAACCGTATTGCGCCAGCCATCCTGCGGCCAGCCGATGCGTGCCAGGGCCGCGCGGCATCTTCAGGTGCCAGCCGGCGGCCTGGCTGGCGGCGCGAAGAAAGTCGCGCGCGTCCCCGATCAGGTGGCCGGGTGGACCCAGCGCCTCGAGCGCCAGCCAGGTGGCAGACCAGCCTTTGCGAAACGCACCGGCATGGGCCTGNGGCGATGCGGCGCTGGGCCGATGGCGGTCGGCTTGCGCCCCGCGGTCGCTGCCGAGCAGGTCTTCGTACACCGGCAACCACCGCTGCCACTGAACAAACTCGGCGACGTCGCGCGGGCGCTTGTTGGGCGGTAGCGCGTCGAGCAGATGCAGGTGCTGGCGGCCGAATTCGGTGTGAGCCGACCAGTAGCGGGCGATGAGCGCTGAGCGCACCAGACCGCGCGAGATGCCGTAGTGCGCGGCCAGCGCGCCGGTGAGGTCGCGACCCGCGTCGATGGCGTGCTCGACCGCAGCGTCGGGCTCGCGCCAGGCGTGGCGCTTGCCGGGGTGCAGGTTGGGCGACTGGTGAGTGGTCAACAGCTTGCCCGCGACCAGCGCCGGGAAGCGCGCCAGCGCCTGCAGGCGCCGTTGGCGCCGCTGTGCGTCAAGGGTGACGAGGCGGTTGTAGTTGCGCACCGAGCAGAAAAATTGCCGCCCTCGACGCCGNCGCTCCATCGCGGCAAGCACGCCCAGCACCGACGCATCCAGGCAGGCCATGAACGCCTGCCACTCGGGGGTAAGCAAAGGCCCGCCGTGTCGCGCGCCCACGGGCAGCGGCAGGACCGGCGCCGCATACAGCACGCAGGCCAGTGCATCNCGGTGCGTGGGGAGCGCAATTTCGCAGCAGTTGCCGCGCAGATCGTTCGCCACCGCTGCCAGCAGCATGGGCATGAGCGCTTCCTCGGCCAGCGTGCCGGCGGCTTCGGACAGCCAGAAAGCGAGCACGCGGCCGTCGCTGAGCGCGAGCCACAGGCGCCAGCCCGCCGGGCAAGCCGAGGTCGGGGCGCTGAGCCGCAGGCGCGCGCGGACTTCGAGTTCGGTGACGGGCGATGGGGCGTTGGTCATCGCGGTTGAGCCAGTGGAGCGTGTGGCGCGGCGGGTGCGCAGGAGCCGTTCACGACTGTTCAGCCGCGCCAGGCTTCGGCTGCGCCNGTGGCCGGGGCGCACCGCTGGGCGCGGCCGAGGGCTTCGAGGGTGTCGAGGATGCGGGGCAGGCTTTTCTTCCACGGGCCGCGGCCTTTGAAGCGGGCTTCCAGGGTGGCCAGGGGCAGCGGNGTGCCGGCGGCGCTGGCGAGCACCTCGGCCACGGCGCGCACCTGATCGGGCAGGCTGGCGGGCCAGGGGTGGGCGCCGCGGCGGCCTCGGCGGGCTCGGTGGCGGGCAGCGGGGCTGGTGGGGGTGGGTGGGGTGGCCTGGGGGTGTTTTGTGGGGAATTTTGAGGAAAAACACCGGGCCCCCAGCGCAAACCGGTCGGGTCTTGCTCTTGATTTTGTAGTGCTTCGGGGTGGCGGGGCGGCGGGTTGGGCCTCGGCCTGGGCGTCGGTTTGGGCGGCTGGGGTGGCCTGGGTGGGGCGGGTGGGGTGCTGGAAGTCGGGGCGCAGCCAGCGGATGGTGCCGGCGGCTTCTTCGGCGGCGCGGCGCTGGTTGAGGGCGACGAGGCGTTGCAGCAGGGTTTCGGCCCAGGCGGCGTGGGCGGCNGTCGTCGGCCCAGGGATGGAGGCGAGGTCGCTCCAGCCGTAGGCGGCGAGCACGGCGGCGTCCAACTCGTCGTGCAGGCTTTGCAGCACGGCCACCAGCCCTTGTTCGTGCAGGGCTTTGTCTTTGGCGCTGAGGGGTTGGCGGCGGCGCAGGGCGTCGAGCACGTTGTAGAGGCCGGTGAGGGTGACGGCCTCGTACGCGGCCTGGCGCGCCTTGCGGTGCGCGTCGATCTGCTCGGCAAGCTGGCGGATGCGCGCGGCNGCCTTCGGGGTGAGGCCGGTGTCTTCGGCGGGGAAGGGGAAGGGCTCGAAGCAGCGGGTTTTGTTGTAGCGGGGTCGGTCTTCGAGCGTGCCGCCCGCCGCCAGCGCCCATTCGACGTGCACGCGGCTGGAGAGCACGCCCAGGTGCAGCGCGTCGTCCAGCGCGATGGCGATGAGCATGTTGTCGGGCAGGACGCTGGCGTCGAGGAACTGGAAGACGCGGTGCTTGGCGGTTTCGACGGTGGCGATGTAGCGNGGGAGGTGGGTCAGGGCTTTGCGCAGTTCGCGGCGCGGCTCGCCAAACGTCCACCAGTTGTCGCGGTAGGTGGCACGGTTGTTCAGGTCGCGCTCAGGTTTGACCCGTTCGAGCAGCCACTGGAACACGGCCGGGTGGCGTTCGCGCAGTTGCTCGACGGTGAGCCCGAAGGCGTCGATGACCATGACGCCGCGCGGCCGGTCGGTGAGGTCGCGGCCGTTGCGGTAGTGGCGGATGAGGGATTCGCGGTGCGCGGCGCTGCCCGCATCGGTGGGCGTGGACGCCGCGAGCAGGGCGGCGGCTTGTTCGGGGGTGACGATGAAGCCCGCGCCGAACAGTTGCACACCCCGGTTGCTGAGGTTGAGGTTCGCCTGCAAGGCCCGCGCTCCAGCCACGTCCGCGCCGATGCGCAGGTCGGCCTGGATGGTGCCGCGCTGCTCGGCGAGGTTGACGGCGATTTCGCCGTCCGCGCCCTCGCGCTCGCTCAACACGGTGAGCAGGCGGCCTTCGACGGGTTCGGCGGTGCCGACCGTCATGGCGATGCGCACGGCGGCGCCGTCGGCGCTGTCCACCCAGGGNTGGTCGGGGATGGCGCAGGCGAGGTGCAGCGGGTTCCTGGGCGCGGCGAGCGCGGCCTGCACCACGCGGCGGTTGAAGGTCTGGCGCAGGCTGTTGGTGGTGATGAGGCCGAAGCGCCGCGCTGCGCCCGCGCGCACCAGGGCGGCGGCGTGGTGCCACCAGTGGATGACGAAGTCGGCNGCCTCGGGCACCTCGGGCCAGGTGCGGCGCAGGGCTTCGGCGTAGCCGTCGCCCAGGGCGGCGCGCAGGCTGCTGGCGCCAATGAACGGCGGGTTGCCGACGATGAAGTCGGCCGGTGGCCACTGCGCGGGGCGGGGNTTGGTGTAGCGCCACACGGGCACGCGCGCGGCGGGGTCGGGCACGGGTTCGCCGGTGACGGGGTGGGGCTGGTAGCTCACGCCGTCCCATCGGGTNGAGGGCTGGCCTTGGGCGTCGAGGGCGGGTTCGGTGGCGTCGAAGGCGAGCACGGCGTCGCGGCATTCGATGTTGCCGTAGTCGTGCACGACGGGTTCGGCCACGCTGGCCAGGCCCCGNGTGCGCACCTGCCACTGCAGCCAGCCGATCCAGAGCACGAGTTCGGCCAGGGCGGCGGCGCGGGGGTTGAGTTCGATGCCGCGCAGTTGCTGCACGGTGACGGTTTCGCCTTCGAGGGCGAGGCGGTCCTGCGTCTGGCCGAGCTGCTGGAGCTGGTCGAGCACTTCGGCTTCGAGGCGTTTGAGGTGCTCGAGCGTGACGTAGAGGAAGTTGCCGCTGCCGCAGGCGGGGTCGAGCACGCGCAGGGTGCAGAGCTGGTGGTGAAAGCGCCGCAGTTCGGCGCGGGCTTCTTCGAGTTTGGCGTCGCGCTTCTTGCCCTCTGGCAGGGTGTCGGCCTCGCGGGCGAGCAGCACGGCGGCGGCCTGGGCGTGGGCCCAGTCCTCGCGCAGGGGTTCGATGACGGTGGGCAGCACCAGCCGCTCCACATAGGCGCGCGGGGTGTAGTGCGCGCCGAGGGCGTGGCGCTCGGTGGGGTCGAGGGCGCGTTCGAGCAGGGTGCCGAAGATGGCGGGCTCGACTTCCGTCCAGTTGGCGCGGGCGGCGCGCAGCAGGCCGTCGATCTGGCTGGCGTCGAGCGGCAGCACGTAGCCGTCTTCGCCCGCGCCCTTGAACAGCTTGCCGTTGAAGCGCAGCACCTCGGCGGCGATGGCGGCGTTGAAGCCGCCGGCGTCGAGCCCNTGCCAGAACACGCGCAGCATCTGCACGAGCGTCTGGGGTTGTTCGCGGTAGCTGCGCAGCAGGCGGGTGAAGGCGCCGTCGCCCCGCTGCCCGGGCCCANNGGCCGGCGGGGCGCTCGGGGCGCCGGGGATGTCGTGCGGCAGCAGGCCCACGTCTTCGGCGAACATGGAGAACAGGCAGCGCGTGAGGAAGGCGGCCACGGCCTGCGGGGCATGGCCGGCGGCTTCGAGGCTGCGCGCGAGCTGGGCGAGCTCGGCAGCGACTTCGCGCGTGACCTTGGCGCTGATGCGCGCGGGGTCGAGNGCTTGAGGGTCGAGCCACAGCGCCTTGAGCCGCGCGCGGATGGCGGGGTCGGCGAGCTGGGCGAGGCGGATGCGGTGGCTGCGTGCGTCGGGGAAGGGNGTGTAGGTGGCGCCGCTGCGGCTGAATTCGGCGTAGAGCTCGATGACGTGGCCCACGTCCACCACCACGACGAAGGGCGGGCGGCCTTCCGAGGCGGGCAGGGCGCGGGCGTAGTCCTCGGCNTGGCGCGCGCGCAGGAGGGCGTCGTCGAAGCTGCGCAGGCCCGCGGCGGCGGCGCGTTCGCCGGCCTTGAGCTTCTTGCTCTCCCACACGAAATGGCCGCGCAGGTAGCAGTCGATGCGGCCGGCGCTGGTGGAGCCGTCGCCGTGGCGGAAAGTGATGGGGCGCTCGAACATGTAGCTCTGCTCGGGCGTGGGTGCGGGCGCNGGCACGCCCAGCAGGTCGCACAGGTCGATGAAGAAGCTCTGCGCGCTGGACAACTCGCTGGCGGCTACGCCCTGCCATTTGGCGATGAAGGCGTGGGCGGCGGCGGTGGCAGCGGCTTCGTCGTCGGGGGTGGCCGCGAGGGTGGCGGCGGGCAGGGTGGCGGGGCTGGGCGCGGGCATGATGGGGCGCATCATAGCCCGCAGGGCGCTGCGCCCAGAGTTTCAAAACCATAGCGCGACCTGACCGGTTGGCGCTGGGGTTGCCGGGTTTTTGCTTAAGAAGTGCGCGCTTCACGCCGTGGGGCGGTAGTACCGCATGCGAGGGGTGGCGGTGCAGCGGCGACCTCCTGATGCGCGGCACCCGTTGCCACAGCTCCAGGCGTGGAACGGGCTGGGGCTGCCCGCCGATCATCCATTCTGGAAGACGCACGACCCGCCCAACGGCTGGGGCTGCGGCTTTAGGGTGGCGGGGCGTCCAGCGAAAAAGGCGCCGAGCGCTTGCCGCCACAGGGGATGGCCGCTGAGCCTCAATCCGGCAGTTGACCGTTCGACTTTGCTTACAGGGCCTTGTTGTCAAGGGATTCTCTGTGCTGGCTGACGTTCACCTTTTGGGTGCGTGCACTGCATGGCCGATCGAGCCGCCCTCGGGCGTGCAGGCGGCGTTGCCCATCATCGCAATGGCACGGGCCATTGCTGCGGTTTGCGCCTTGCCTGCCCACCCGATGACAGCCCGCTCAACCATGCCCAACTGCCGGATTGAGGCTGAGTGGTATGCCCAGCGCTTTCTGGCCGAGTTCGGCGCCAAGCCCGATGAAGTCCATTTTTCGTCGATGTGGTCGGCCACGGTCTGGTGATGGCCGCCGACATGTTCAGGATCCGGCGACCAGTGGAAGCCGAAGAACGGCTGCGAGCGCGACCCACTGCGATCGGCCGATACCATCCGCTCGCCGGGTGAGATTTGGCAGTTGGTGTAAGAGCGCGAGCGCGGACGGCTGCGCGTGCGTCGCCGCTATGTGGCGCGCTGGCTCTTTCCGGGTGAGGAAGTGCCCGCCCTGACGGTGTTCGAATGGGGCGCGACATGTGGCAGCCGATCACCGCGTTTCAGCCCGATGAACTCGGCTACCTCGAGCGCCGTGGCAGGTTGGGCAACAGGGAATGGGTGCGCCCCGATGCCTGATGCGACCCGCTTCCAGGCCGCACCCGCCTGCCGCGCTACGACGCCGGAAGCGGCACGCGCGGCAGGCAGCGGAAGGCGTGTCCAGTGTAGCCTGTCCAGGCCATCGCCTCAAATGAAAAGGCCGCAGGCGCTGCGCCACCTGCGGCCCGTCCGGCGCTGTATGGTCAGGATCGCAGCCTTCCGCGCCGATGACACGATCAGTATAGCGCTACCGGGCGCGCGCCTCAACCTGGGCGGACTCCGCGCTTGGGCCTGCGGCTTGCGCACCAGCGCCAAGAGCGCGGACAGCTCATCGCAGCGGATTTCGCGCTGCGCTTCGCCCAGCGTGGCAAAGACGGCCTCCAGCGCCGACAGCGCCCGGTTGGCTTCGTACAGGCCGTGCTCGGCCTCTTCGGGGATGATGAATGCAGCCATGGCCTCAGCCCCCAGTGCAGTGAGCGCAGACTGCGCGCACGCCACCTGATCGATGGCGCAGGGTATGCGGCAACCCCGCATCCGGTTGCTGGGGCAGCCGCCGATTCAAAGCGCGACGGGTCGTTGGAGAAGTCGCTGCAGTCGTTACCGCCGCGTTGGAAGCAACGTAGCAGCCAGAAGGCCAATGGCTACCGCGACGCCCCACGGCCCGAACAGGGTGAGCAAGCCCACGAAGGCCAGCAGGGCCAGAATGCCGCCGAAAAACTTTGAGGAACACGCAAAGCATGGTGTGTGTTGCAGGTATGTCAAAACCAATAGCGCGATCTGACCGGTTGGCGCTGGAGGCGGCGGGGTTTAGCTGAAAAAGTTCGCTCGTCACGCCGTGGGGCGGTAGCGCAGGCCGGCGGCGAGCAGGCTAGGGCCTTCGGCGTCGTCGCTGCGGACGAGTTCGACCAGGTCGCGCCCGGCGTTGAGNGGCACTTGCACGCACATGCGGGCGCGGGTGTCGCCGTCGGGGATGAGGAACTGGGCGTCGTCCCACATCAGGTGGCCGCTGAGTTCGGGCAGGGCGGACAGCGCNGCGCTGGGCAGGCCCAGCGCGGTGAGGCTGGAGGCGCTGGATTCGTTGACGATGCGCCAGCGGCTGCCCAGCAGCGCGGCCCAGGCGGCGGGCAGCGGTTCGGTGCGCGGCAGCAGGCGCTGGCCCAGCGGCTGGGTGAAGCGGTAGGTGCGGCTGAGGGCGGCCTCGCGCGAGAGCAGGTAGCGCTTGCCTTGCGTGTCCTGCCACTGGTAGTGCACGCGCGGCGCGGCGTCGGCGGCCCACCAGCCGTCGCTGCGCAGGCGCAGGCCCAGGGCGAGCGGCGCCCAGCTCTGGGTGTCGGCGGCCCACTGGTGCAGGTCGATCTGCACGCCGTCCGGGGAGCTGGCACGGATGGGCGCGGTGCTGCGGGCGTAGATGCCGAGGTTGCCGGGCACCTCACCGGCGGCGGGCGTGGCNAACCGGGGCGAGCGTGTCGGGCAGCGGCGGGGCGGCGCGGCGATGCGGCCCTGCGCCTGCAGCGCGCGCAGCAGCAGGCCCTCGGCCAGCGGGGCGGGTGCGAAGCCGGTGGCGTTGGCGCTGAGCAGCAGGGCCAGGCCGGCATCGGGCAGCACGTAGAAGTCGGAGGAGAAGGCGGTGGTGCCGCCGTTCTTCTGCAACGCGCGCACGCCGGCGGCGGCCAGTGCGGGGTTGTTCACGTTGTCCCAGCCCAGGCCCCAGCGCCACTCGGGNGTGAGGTTGATGCGCAGGTCGGGGTTCTGCGGCCGCAGCAGCTCGGCCACCGCGGCGGCGGAGAGCAGGCGCCGGCCTTCGTACACGCCGCCCTGGATGATGAGGGCGGCGAACTTCATCATGTCGGGCGCAGTGGTGCACAGGCCGCCGGTGGCATAGGCGTTGACGAACTCCTGCCCCGGCGGCGCGTTGCCGATGAAGGCGGTGGCCGCCTCGCCGCTGGGCAGGGGNGCGAGCGTGTAGCCCGAGTGCGCCATGCCCAGCGGCGCGAGCACGGCGGACTCAACGAAGGCGGCGAAGCTCTGGCCGCTGGCGGCCTGCACCACGCGCTCGAACAGGGTGAAGCCGTCGTTGCAGTAAACGGCCATGGCGCCGGGNGCGTGCTTGAGGTGCAGGTCGGCCAGGCCGGCTTCGAGCTCCTCGGCATAGCCGGGCAGTGGCGCGAGGCTGAACATGTCGTGCAGCCAGGAGCCCGGCAGCCCCGAGCTGTGCGTGAGCAGGTGCCGCACGGTGATGAGGCGGTACTCCGGGCTGCGCATCGAAAAGCGCGGCATGTGGCGCACGATGGGGTCGTCGAGCGCGAGCAGGCCGCGGTCGGCCAAGATCAGCGCGGCCACGGCGGCGATCACCTTGCTGACGGAGCCGATGTTGAAGCGCGTGTCCACGGTGGCGGGCCGGGTGCCGGCGGCGTCGCTGGTGCCGAAGGCNTCCTGCCAGACCATGCCGCCATCGGCCGACCACAGGGCCACCGTGCCCGCGCGCGCGCCGGCGCTGGCAAGCGCCTGGCGCATGGCGTCACGGCCCCAGGCGATGGTGGCGGCGTAGTCCGGCCCCGAGCCGCCGCCNCCGCAGGCGCTGAGCACCGGCGCCAGGCTGGCCGCCCCGGCCCAGCCGAGGACGGTGCGACGGGTGAGGGGCGGTTCGGCGTGCGGCATGGTGGGCTCCTCTGGGGCAATGCGGAACGAATCCCCGGCGCGCCGTGCATACCGGCGGCGGGCCTGCGTCATTGCAGGGGCGCGATCTGCGTTGCCGTGTTTCAAAAATGAGAGCGTCGAGACACCGGTTGGCGCTGGGCTGGCTGCAGATTAACCGAATTTCAGCCTTTGGGGCGATGTGGCGGCGCAGCCAGGCGGCGAAGGCGTCCTCGTCGAGGTCGCCGGCGGCCAGGGCGAGCATGGTGAGCACGCAGTCGGCATCGTCGGCGCCGAGGCGCTGACCGTTGAGGCGCAGGAACAGTTCGGCTGCCACGAACGCGGTGCGCTTGTTGCCGTCGAGAAAGGGNTAGTTGCGCGCGATGCCGTAGGCATACGCGGCGGCCAGCGCGGCAGCGTCGGGCTCGCCGTAGGCGTCGAGGTGCTGCGGGCGGCTGAGCGCCGAGTCGAGCAGGCCGAGGTCGCGCGTGCCGCTCAGGCCGCCGTGCTCGGCCAGTTGCGCGTCGTGGATGGCGAGGATGACGGCGCGGTCGATCCACACCCAGCGCGCGCTCATTTGGCGAGCTCGTGCAGGACGTTGCGCCGCTCTTTCATGATTTCGCGCGCGACGCGCATCTGCGCCTCGAATGCGGGGTTGTGCGCGGTGATGCGCAGGCCGTCGGGCGTTTCGGTGACGTAGAGCTCGTCACCTTTGTCCAGATGCAGCCGCGCCAGCAGTTCCTTGGGGAACACGGCGCCGACCGAATTGCCGATCTGGGTGAGTTTGAGCATGTGCATGGTGGGCCTCCGGGCGTTATTACGTTTGTAATAATATGCCGGCCCGTGCGCCGGGGCAAGCGGGGCGGCGCACGGCCAGCCGTGCGGGCGGATCGGCATGGGTGCTCGGGGCGGGTGAAAGCGCCGGGGGCTGCGGAGGGCTTCAGTCCTCCAGCCCGAGGGCGCGCAGCCGGGCGCGCAGGCGCTGCACCTCCTCGATCAGATCGGCGGTGAGGGCGGCGATTTCGGGCGGGGCGTCGAAGCTGCGTTCGAGCTCGGCCAGGCGGCGCGCCCGCACCAGACTGGCGCTGGCGAAATGCCAGCGGCCGCTGGGGCTGTCGGGCTCGAAGGCGAGCAGGCCGGCTTCGACATGTTCGGTCACCCAGCGCGGCTCCACGGCGCAGGCGCGGGCGAGTTCATCGACGCCGAGGCAGTGGTCATCGAGCCACTGGCAGACGGCTTGGGCCAGAACGGTGTTCGGGGTGGTCATGGCAAGGCTTCCTCGACAAGGTCTTACATGCCCTCACGCGGGTCGTAGCGCAGTTCGCGCGCCATGGTCTCGAAGAGTTCGCGCGCCTTGGGGTGGTCGGTGGGCGGCAGGGTGAGTTCGAGTTCGTAGTACAGGTCGCCCGGCGTGTCGTTGGCCGTGCGCGCGGGAATGCCCTGGCCTTTGACGCGCAGCTTGCGGCCCTTGCGCCAGCCCGCGGGCACCGTGAGCTCCACGCGCCCGGTGGGCGTGGGCACCTGCACCTGCGCGCCCAGCGCGGCTTCCCACGGCGCCAGTGGCAACGTGGCGTAGAGGTCGCGCCCCTGCACGCGCCAGCGCGGGTGCGCTCGGAAGTGCACCTCCAGGAACAAGTCGCCGTTGGGCCCGCCGTTGAAGCCGGGGCCGCCGCGGCCGGCGAGGCGGATCTGCTGGCCCTCCACCACGCCCTTGGGGATCTTCACCGTCAGCGTGTGCGATTCGGTGACCACATGGCCCTGCGCATCGAGCCGCGGCGCGCGCAGGCTGATGGCGCGCTCGGCGCCCTGGATGGCGTCTTCGAGGTCGAGCTCGATCTTGGCGTGGTGGTCCTCGCCGCGCAGTGGCTGGCTGTGCGCACGGCCCGCGCGGGCGCCGGCCGCACGGGCGTGGGCGGCACGGCCGAAGAGCTGCTCGAAGAAGTCGCTGAAGTCGCCGCCGCCAGGTGCGCCGCTGAACTCGAAGCCGGCGTCCCAGTTGGGCGGCGGGCGGAAGTCGCCACCACCGGCATGGGCGTACTGGCTGCCCAGCGCGTCATAGGCTGCGCGCTTCTCCGGGTCGGAGAGCACGGTGTTGGCCTCGTTGATCTCGCTCATGCGCTTGGCCGCGTCGGGCTCCTTGCTCACGTCGGGGTGGTATTTGCGCGCGAGCCTGCGGTAGGCCTTGCGGATGTCGTCGGCGCTGGCGGTCTTCTCCACGCCGAGTATCTGGTAGTAGTCCTTGAATTCCATGGATCGGTCCTCGTGGGCAGCGTCGCGCCGCGGGCGCGCTGCATCGCATTGTGCGGCCCGCCGCGCACGCGGCAAGCCCTTGAAGGAGCAGATGGTGGCAGCGGCGGAACGATCAAGGGTGCGATGGGCGGCCCCGTCCATCGCCTCGGGGTGTCGCGCGGGCGGCGCGTGCAGATGGCGGCGCCCGCGTGTGCTCAAGCGGCTGTGCGGTGGCGGGGCCGGGGCGCGAGGCGGGTGTGCGCACGCATGCTTCCCACACGCCCCTGTCGCGCGGCAGACCGCGGCGAGCGGGATGCGCGCGTAGCATCGGCAACCGACCATCAACGCTTGCCAGCTTGCGCATGACCGAGCAACCCTTTACCGCCCCGACCGAAGCGGCCCGCCGGGGCGACGTCCCCGAGGGCTTTCGCGCCGTGCAGGTGGGCGGACCCTTCATCGCGCACAACGGGCCGCTGTATGCGCGGTTGGTGGACGAGCGGCTGCAACTGGGCTTTCGCGTCGAGCCCCGGCACACCAACCCGCTGCAGATCTGCCACGGCGGCATGATGGCCAGCTTCGCCGACATGCTGCTGCCCATGGCCGCCATGTATCAGCACGCGGGTGAGCGGCGATTCCTGCCCACCATCAGCCTGCAGGTGGATTACCTGGGCGCGAGCCCGCTCGGCGCCTGGGTGCAGGGCGAAGGCGAGGTGCTGCGCGTCACCCGCAACATGCTGTTCGCGCAGGGGCTGGTGACGGCCGATGGGGCGGCGGTGCTGCGGGTGAGCGGCATCTTCAAGCTCGGCGCCCTCATTGGCGACGGCAGCGACCGCGACCCCCTGCGCCTGCGCGGCGCACCGGCATGAAACCCCGCCGCCCGGGACGGGCTGGCGGGGTGTGGGTGGCGTTCGCGCGGGCCGCGGGGCGGCCGCGCGGGCCGAATCAACCCTGATGGGCGCGCTTGCCGGGGTTCTTCTTGCTGCGCGTGGCCGGGCCGCGCTCCTTGCTGATGCGCTGGCCGCGGCCGGTGGTGGCGGTCATGCCGCCGGCCATCTTGGGGCGCGGCGTGGCTTTGCGGTCGGCTTCGGTGACGAGTTTGTTGCCCATGAGGTGCTCCTTCGAAATCGGGGGTGGGGTCGGAAAACCCTCAATTAGGCCACAGTCCGGCCCCCACGCCTGCAGCGCTTACGCGTAGGTGTCGGTCATCAGCGCGTTGAACCAGGTGTTCATCTGCTTGAAGTTGCTGCTGCTCCAGCCCACGGAGGCGCCCGCGGCGGCCGGCACGGAGGCCATGGCGCGCGCGGCGGGNTCGTACTGGAACACCGCGGTGAGCCAGGACGCCTGCGTCATGGTGATGGTGGAGTAGCAGGCCGAGTTCGTCACCGGCGCGGGGTCGGGNGCGCCGCCGCTCAAGATGCGCACGATGGCGTCGGCGCAGACCTTGGCCTCCTGGTTGGCGATGTGCCCGGCCTTGGGCTGCGTGGTGGCGCTGGCGTCACCGATCACGTGGATGCGGTCGGCGCCGGCGACGGTGCTCTGGTAGCTCAGCACGTCCACGCCGGCGAAACGCCCGCCAGTGGCGTTGTTGAGCTGGGTCGCGGCGACCAGGCCGCCCGCCTTCTGCCGCAGGATGAGGTTGACCACATGCATGTTGCGCAGCGTGCCCACCGTGGTGACGAGTGACATCGACGCCGGGTCCACCTCGGTGACGGCCGCGTTGGTGTGGTACTCGATCACGCTGCGGTGCAGGTTGAAGAAGGCGTTGGAGAAGTTGTCCTTCTCGGTGACGAAGTCGGGGTTGGCATCGAGCACGATGAGCTTGGAGCCGGGCTTCTTCGCCTTGAGCCAGTCGGCGATCAGGCAGGCGCGTTCATACGGGCCGGGCGGGCAGCGGTAGGGCACCTGCGGAATCGTGAGCACCGCCGTGCCGCCGGCGGGCATGGCGGCGAGCTGGGCGGCGAGCAGCGTGGTCTGCGGGCCGGCCTTCCAGGCGTGGGGCATCCGGTCGGAGGTGCCCAGGCCGGGCACGTCGTCGAACTCGATGCCCGGGGCCATCACGATGCGGTCGGCCGAGAGCGTGGTGCCATCGGCCAGGCGCACTTTCACCGCCACCGGGTCGACCGAGACCACGTCACCGAAGACGGTGGTGATGCCGTACTTGCTGCGCAGCGCGTCGTAGTTGTAGTACTGGCTGGCCATGGTGCGCTGGCCGGTGAGCACCAGGCTGCTCATGATGCACGAGGCATAGGTGGGGTTGCGGTCGACCAGCGTCACGCCGATGGTGCCGTTGCTCCACAGCCGCAGGTACTTGGCCACCGTGGCGCCGCCCATGCCACCGCCGATGACGATGACGCGCGCCTTGATGGTGTTGGAGGGCACCGTCACCGCGGTGGATGGGGTGGTTTTGGTCTTGTCGTCGGCGAAGGCGGCCATCGAGGTCGCGGCGAGGCTGGCGGCCGCGGCGAGCAGGGTTCTTCTGTCCATGAGGGGGCTCCGTTGATGTTGTTGTGGTTGGGGGCGCGGAATCAGCGCTGCGTGGACAGCCAGGCGGCAAGCGCCTGCAACTGCGCGTCGGTGTAGCCGAAGGCGTGCTTGGTCATGATGCCGTTGCCTTCCTTGCCGGCCTGCATCTCCTTGAGTTCGCCAAAGATCTTGCTGGCCGACTTGCCCGCCAGCGTCTCGAAGCCCGGCCCCTTGCCGTTGGTGCCGTGGCACTGGAAGCAGTTGGAAGCGAGCAGGCGGCCTGGTGGCGGCGTCTGCGCAAAGCCGCTCGCAGCGGCGGTGAGTGCGGCCAGCACGACGGCGGCGCGCGACAGGCGGTGGGTGTGCATCAGGGTTCTCCTTCCTTTGCGGTTGACGGACGTGCGCAGTGTCCAGGCCGCACCTGAAGACCGTCTGAAATGAAACGTGCGCTTATGTTTGTCTGCGCTTAAACATGTCAAAACTTGTAGCGCGATCCGACCGAAACACGCTGGGGTTCGGGCTGAAACATTGAAAATGATTACAAACTTAAGACGGACGGGTTGCAGATTCGCTGCGGGCTTGCCCCAGGCGCCCGAGCCGCGTTGCGGCCCACAATGAGGGCCTTCAGCCACGCACCGACGCGCCGCCATGACCCACGCTGCCGACCTCGACGCCTTCTCGCAGAGCTACCGCGAGGCCCGCGCGAAATTCCTCGACGCGGCGGCGGCAGCCGGGCTTTCGGTGCAGTCCGAGCCGCACCCGCTGCCCGGTGCGGATGGCGAGCCGCTGGCGATCGACGTGGTGCGCGACGGCGCGCCCGAGGCCGAGCGCGTGCTGCTGCTGAGCAGCGGCTGCCATGGCGTGGAGGGCTACTGCGGCTCGGGCGTGCAGGTGGCGCTGCTGCGCGACGCGGGCTTTCGCGCGGCGCTCCACGCATCGGGCGTGGCGCTGGTGCATGTGCATGCCATCAACCCGTTTGGCTTTTCGCACACCCGGCGCGCCACGCACGAGAACGTGGACCTCAACCGCAACTTCCACGACTTCTCCCGCCCGTTGCCGCGCAACCCGGCGTATGCGGCGCTGCATCCGCTGCTGCTGCCCGCCCGATGGCCGCCGGGCTGGGGCAACCGGCTGGCGATTGCGGGGCTGATCCTGCGCAAGGGCCTGCGCACGCTGCAGCAGGCGGTTTCGGGCGGGCAGCATGAGCACGCCGACGGCCTGTTCTTCGGCGGCACCGCGCCCGCCTGGAGCAACGAGGCGCTGCGGCGCATCCTGCGCCGCGAAGGCGCGCGGGCGCGGCGCATCGGCTGGATCGACCTGCACACCGGCCTGGGCAAGCAGGGCGCGTGCGAGCGCGGCTTCGCCGGCCGCGCCGATGACGATGCGGCTTTCGCCCGCGCCCAGGCGTGGTGGGGCGGCGCGGGCGCCACGCCCATCAGCCGCCTGGGGCAGGGCGACTCGGTCTCGGCGGCGCTCTCGGGCCTGATGTGGAGCGCGGTGGATGAGGAATGCCCGCAGGCGGAGGTGACCGCCATCGCCATGGAGTTCGGCACCGAGCCGCTGCTCACCGTGCTGCACGCCCTGCGGGGCGAACAGTGGCTGTGGAACCACCGCGAACGCGGCGTGCGCCCCGAGCAGGCCGCCGCCCTTCGCCGCGCCATGCGCGACGCCTTCTACACCGACACCCCGCAATGGAAAGCCGCCGTCCTCGCCCAGGCGCGCGAGGCGGTGACGCAGGGTGCGGGGGCTGTCGGGGTGAGGTGGCGATGGGCGTGCGCAGGTCGCACCGCTACCGCCCGCTGGCTGCGACGGGCTCTGCGCTTGCGTCAGTCACGTGAGCGGGCGGCGCGCCAGCGCGGCGGGCGAGCCGACGCGCGGCGGGTGCGCTCACAACTTCTCAGCTCTGGTAGTGGCTCGGCGGGTGGCCCATGGCGGTGCGGAACATGGCGCTGAAGGCGCTGAGGCTTTCATAGCCGCTGTCGGCCGCGACGGTGGCCACGGGCTCGCCGCGGGCCAGCCGCGGCAGCGCCTGCGCGATGACCACCTGCTGGCGCCATTGCAGCCAGCCCAGGCCGAGCTCCTCGCGGAACAGCCGCGCCAGGGTGCGCTCGCTCGCGCCCACGCGATGCGCCCACTCGGCCAGGGTGCGGCGCGTGTCGTGCTCGCGCAGCACGGCATGGCACAGCGTGCGCAGGCGCTTGTCGCCGCGCTCGGGGTCGGGCAGNGGCACGCCCAGCGGCTCGGTGTCGGCGCGGCTGATCTCGTCGAGCAGCAGCGCGGTCAGCGCCTGCTCGCGCGGCGTCGGGGTGCTTGCGGCGTCGCGGGCGTGGGCGGCCTCGGCGTCGAGCGCGGCAATCAGCTCGCGCAGCAAGGCGCTCACGCGGATGACGCGGCTGCTGCCCCAGGCTGCCGGCAAGGCCGCCGCGCAGACGTAGAGCGTGCGCAGTTGCGCCGCTTCGATGACGGTGACGGCATGCAGCGCGNNCGGCGGCACCCACACGGCGCGCGAGGGCGGCACGATGTAGCTCACCTCCTGGGGCGCCTGGGCGCTGACCTGCATCACGCCGCGGTCGCAGTAGGTGAGCTGGCCCCAGTCGTGGCGGTGCGGCTCGAGGTGGGTGTCGGCGGCGAGGTTTCGTCCGCGCACGCGCACCGGCCGCGCGCGCGTGGGGCTGAAGGCATCGGCGTCGCCGAGCACGACCGGGGTGAGGGCCTGGCGCGGCTTGCGGCTGGCGGGCATGGCGGTTTTTCGCAAAACAATGTCGGTTTGGCGATTATCGGCCGTGCGCGGGCGCCCTACAGTCCCAACCCATGAACACCACCACCTTTTCTGCGCAGGCGCCCGCGGCCACGGTGCCGTTTCGTCGCGATGCGACCGTCATCGGCCTCGTCGGCCTGGCCCATGCCAGCTCGCACTTCGGCCATTTGCTGCTGCCGGTGATGTTCCCGGTGTTTGCCCGCGAGTTCGGGCTGAGCTATGCGGAACTGGGCTTTCTGATGACGGTGTTCTTCGCCGTCTCGGGCACCGGCCAGGCGACGGCCGGCTTCGTGGTCGATCGCATCGGCGCGCGGCCGGCGCTGTTCGCCTCGCTGGGCCTGTTTCTGCTGGCCTGCCTGGTGGCGGCCGCCGCCACCGGCTACCCGGCGCTGCTGGCGGTGGCGGTGCTGGCGGGGTTGGCCAACAGCACCTTCCATCCGGTGGACTTCAGCATCCTGAACCAGCGGGTGTCGGCCCCGCGGCTCGGGCATGCATTCAGCGCGCACGGGCTCACCGGCAATCTGGGCTGGGCGCTGGCGCCGGCGTATTTCGCAGCCGCCACGGCGCNNTGGGGCTGGCGCGCGGCCTACGTGGGCGCGGCGCTGATGTATGCGGCGGTGCTCGCGCTCCTGGCCCTGCAGCGCGCGCACCTGCGCACCGAGGCGGTTCGCCGCAGCGCCGATGCGTCCAAGGGCAGCGACCTGGCTTTCATGCGGCTGCCGGTGGTGTGGTGGTGCTTTGGCTTCTTCTTCCTCTCCACCATGACGCTGGCGGTGATCCAGAGCTTCTCGGTGTCGCTGCTCAAGGCCATGTACGGCGTGAGCTTCGAGGCCGCGACGCTCACGCTCACGGCCTACATGCTCAGCGGCGCGGTGGGCATGTTCGTCGGTGGCTTCGTCACCGCGCGCCATGGCATGCACAGCGACCGCGTGGTGGCCGTGTGCATGACCGCGGGCGCGCTGGGGCTGGCCTTGTGCGCCACCGGCTGGCTGGGCGCCAGCGGCACCATGGCGGTGCTGGCGGCCACCGGCTTTGCGGTGGGCATCGGCGGCCCGAGCCGCGACATGATGATCAAGCGCGCCACGCCCAAGGGCGCGACCGGCCGGGTCTACGGCCTGGTGTACTCGGGGCTGGATGCGGGCTTTGCCGTCTCGCCGCTGATCTTCGGCAGCTTCATGGACCGCGGCTGGTACGGCGCCACGCTGGCGGGCGCCGCGGCGGTGCTGCTGCTCAGCGTGGGTGCCGCGCTCGGCGTGGGCCGGCGCACCGGGACGCACGGCTGAGGCCGGTCTGCCGCGAGTGGTTCACGGCAGACGGTCGCTCGGGTCGGGGCCGCGCGGGGCGCGTGAGCCCGGCCCGGTGTTCTCCCACCACGGCCCGGGTTCGCCGTTGCGGCGCTGTTCACGCGGCGCGGGGCGGGCCTGGGGGCTGCGGCCGGCGGTGCGGGCGGCGGCCCTTGCATGACCGGCGGAGGGTTCCGATGCTCGCCGCGCGGCATCGGTGGCGGCGGGGCAGGGGCTGGCCCGGCGGCTGCGGCATCTGGCCTTGCGGCGGATGGAAGGGCGCGCCCGGGCTGTAAGGCCCACCGGGTGGCATCGGCGCCTGCGGCGGCAGCGGGCGCTGCGGGCCCTGCCACTGTGGCGGGGGCGGCGTCCATTGCGGCGGGCGTTGGGGCTGCTGCGGCGGCGGGACGTAGGCCGGGCCGCGGGGCGGTGCGGCGTCGCGCGGCCAGCGGTCGTTGCGGTCGTCGCGGCGGATGTCGGGCGGTGGCGGACGGAACTGCCCGCCGGGCGCCGACCAGAAGCCCGGCACCCAGACGTGGCGGTCGCCACGGCGCTCGTAAGCCGGCGGCACCCAGTGGTATTGCGGGGCGGGCGGGCGGCTCCAGCGGCCGGGGTCCAGTCCCAGCGGTCACGCCAGGTCCAGGAGCCGGCAATCCAGATCGCACCGGCGAAGGGCATGGCTGGAATGACCTCGTAGCGCGGCGGCGGCGGCGCGGCTGGCACGTAGAGCGGCTCGGGCTGCACCACCGGCGCATCGACCCAGCCGCCGGGGTAGGTGGTGACCGGGGCCGGATAGGTCTGCACGGTGCCCACGGTGTCGGCGGGGTAGACGGCGCAGCCCGTGAGCGCGGCCGCTGCCGCGAGCGCGCCGGACAAGGGCAGCCAGACCGCACGCACGCGGCGCGGTCGGGAAAGCGAAGCGGCAGGGGGCAGGTCGTGGGGCATGGTGGGTGGGTCTCCTGTTGCGTCAACGCGCGGCGCGCGCGGCGGACTGACGGCCCCATTGTGAAGCGGTGAAAGCAAATGTGTCCGTCGCGCGTCAGCGGCCGCGCCGCCGCGCGCGGCAGAATCGGCGCATGAACGAGATGCTTGCAGGCCATGTGCTGGTCGATTGTCTGGTGGCGCAGGGCGTCACCCATGTGTTCGGTGTGCCGNGGGAGAGCTACCTGGCCGCGCTCGACGGGTTCCACGCGCGANGCGACCGCATCCGCTTCGTCACCTGCCGGCAGGAGGGCGGCGCGGCCTTCATGGCCGAGGCGGTGGGCAAGCTCACCGGCCGTCCCGGGNTGTGCTTCGTCACCCGTGGGCCGGGCGCGACGAATGCAAGCATCGGCGTGCACACCGCATTTCAGGACTCGACACCGATGGTGCTGTTCGTCGGCGACGTGGCGCGCGACGTGCGCGACCGCGAAGCCTTCCAGGAGCTCAATTTCCTGAGCTTCTTCGGCCCGTCCACACGCGGCATGGCCAAGGCGGTGGAGCGCATCGACGACGCCCGACGCATCCCCGAGGCCGTCGCCCGCGCCTTCGCAACCGCCATGAACGGCCGGCCCGGCCCGGTGGTGCTGGTGCTGCCCGAGGACATGCTGACCGAGCGCGTCCGTGCCACGCCGCTGCCGCGCGTGGAGCCGGTGCGCCCCGGCGTGGACGGGCGCGCGCTGGCGCAGCTCGCGGCCCGCCTGGCCCAGGCGCAGCGGCCCTTCGTGGTGGCCGGCGGGNGTGGCTGGAGCCCGGCAGCCGCGCAGGCGCTCGAGCGCTTTTCCACGCGCTGGCAACTGCCCGTGGGCAACGCGTTTCGCTTCCAGGACACCTTCGACAACGCCCATCCGAACTACGCCGGCGACGTGGGCATCGCGCCCAACCCGGCGCTGGCGCAGCGGCTGCGCGAAAGCGATTGCGTGCTCGTGCTCGGCGCACGCCTGGGCGAGATGACCAGCGGCGGCTACACCCTCTTCGAGGCACCCCAGCCCCGGCAGACCCTGCTGCACGTGCATGCCGACCCGGAAGAGCTCCACCGCGTCTACCGGGCCGACGTGGCGCTGTGCGCCGGCATGGAGGCGGCGGCCCTGGCGCTGGATGCACTGCCCCCGCCCGCGGACCTGCCCTGGGCCGCATGGACGCGCGACGCGCAGGCCGACTACCTCGCCAACCTGCAGCCGCAGGCGCTGCCGGGCGCGATCGACATGCCGGCCATCGTCGCCAGCATCGACCGCTGGCTCGGCCCCGACGTCGTGTTCACCAACGGTGCGGGCAATTTCGCGAGCTGGCTGCACCGCTTTCACCGCTATGCGGGGCTCTCGAGCGGGCTCAAGACGCAACTCGCCCCGACCAACGGCGCCATGGGCTACGGCGTGCCCGCGGGCATCGCCGCAAACCTGGTGAGCGCGCGCCCGGTGCTCACCTTCACCGGCGATGGCGACTTTCTGATGAACGGGCAGGAACTCGCCACCGCCGTGCAGCACGGCGCACGGACCATCATCGTGCTGCTCAACAACGGCATGTACGGCACCATCCGCATGCACCAGGAGCGGNAGTACCCCGCCCATCTCAGTGGTTCGGCCCTGCACAACCCGGATTTCGTCGCGCTGGCACAGGCCTATGGCTACGCCGGCGTGCGCGTCACGCAGACCGCGCAGTTCGAACCCGCGCTGCGCGAGGCCCTGGCGCGCGAACACGGCACGCTCATCGAGATCGTGCTCGACCCCGAAGTCATCACCACCCGCACCACCTTGTCGGCGATTCGCACTGCTTCGCTTCAAAAAGAGAGCACAATACGACAGATTGACGCTGGGTTTCCGGCCAAAACGCTCAAAATCACGCCAACGCAGGCCGTCCAGGCCCGGCCGTGCGGCCCGCGGGGCGCGCGGGCACCCCACTCCAGCCGTTGACATGAAAAAGCCACCCGCAGGTGGCTTTTTCATAGAGGGACCGCAGCGCCCGAGCGCCGCAGGCCGGCTCACTTCAGGTGCTGGTTGATGATCTTGGTCATCTCGAACATGTCGGCCTTGGCCTTGCCGAACAGGGCCTTGAGCTTGGCGTCGGCGACGATCACGCGCTTCTGCACGGCGTCCTGCAGCTTGTTGTCCTTGATGTAGGCCCAGATGCGCTTGGTCACTTCGGTGCGCGGGAACGGGCCCTTGCCGATGATGGCAGCCAGCGCGTCGCTCGGCGTCATGGCCTTCATGAAAGCCGCGTTGGGCGTGCGCTTGGCGGCGGGCTTCTTGGCGGGGGCAGCCTTCTTGGCCGGTGCCGCCTTCTTGGCGGGCGCGGCGGCCTTCTTCGCAGGCGCGGCCTTCTTCGCCGGTGCAGCCTTCTTGGCCGGTGCCGCAGCTTTCTTCGCGGGCGCAGCCTTCTTGGCGGGAGCCGCTTTCTTGGCGGGAGCTTTCGTTGAAGTTGCCATGTTGGACAGTCCTCTTTTCGATGTTGGTTGATCACCAGCGAAAACGGCTTCTCGACTGGCTTCGCGCATGCTAATGGAGAAACCTGCGCATTCCAAGCTGGAATCAGGGGTTTCTGCTCTGAAATGTTGCCCTTTTGCCGATGCACCGGCGCACGGGGCAGGTGGCGCGGTTTCGCTATGCTGTAGAGCCGCTCCCCTCAGCCCGGTTGCAACCGCTCCACCATGAACCCATCCACCTCTACACCCCTGTTTGCCACCTGCGACCTGTGCGATGCCCACGAGGCCGACACCAGCGGCCGCTTTCGCGTGTTGCCGCCCGGCCTGCGCGACTTCGGCGCCGTCGCGCGCTTCTGCGGCCCGGTGTTCACGCTGCGCTGCCCCGAGGACAACTCGCGGGTGCGCGAAGCCGTCAACACGCCGGGCCAGGGGCGCGTGCTCGTCGTCGATGGCGGCGGCTCGGTGCGCCGCGCGCTCGTCGGTGGCAACCTCGCGCTGGCCGCAGCCCGCAACGGCTGGGCCGGCATCGTGGTCGACGGCGCCGTGCGCGACGTGGCCGAGCTGCGCGCCGCGGGCATCGGCATCCGGGCGCTCGCGCTCATGCCGCTGCGCACCGAAAAGCGCGGGGAAGGTCAGCAAGACCTTGCAGTGCAGATTCAGGGCGTGCCGGTGCGCCCCGGCGACTGGCTCTACGCCGACGAGGACGGCACGGTCATCGCCGACCGCTCGCTGCTCTGATCACGCAGCGCCTGCGCGCCGGCCTGGCAGCGTGGCCAGCAGCACGCCCGTCAGCGCCAGGCCGAGTGCGATGGCCTGCGCCGCCTGCAGCGCCTCACCCAGCACGCTCACGCCCACCAGCGTCGCGCTCATCGGCAGGAACACCGTGAACACCCCGGCGCGCGAGGCCGGCACCGTCTTGAGCCCGGTCATCCACAGCCAGACCGTCCACATGCAGGCGGCCAGCGAGTAAAACAGCAGCAACAGCCACATCCCCGGCCGCACAGCGGCGAAATCGAAGCGCAGCGCCGCGGCCACGCCCAGCGGCGTGGCCAGCGCAAAGCCCCACAGGTTGATGAGCGCGCTGATGCGCCGCGGCCCCAGCACCCCGGAGAGCGCCTTGCCGATCACCGAGTAGGCCGCTTCGCACAGGGCGGCCGCGAGCAGCAGCAGGGGCCCCAGCCAGGCCGCCGTGGCCGCATCGGCCCAGGTTGCCGCCGCCGCAGGATGCGCGGCCGCCGCGCCGTCCCGGTTCAGCGCGAGCAGTGCAATGCCCAGCGCCGCGCAGCCGATGGCCAGCTTGACCCGCGCGCCGATGCGCTCGCCAAGGAAGGCCCAGCTCAGCAGCGCCACCAGCGCCGGAATGGCCGCCATCACCACCCCGGCCGCGACGGCGCCACTGAGGCTCACACCGCCGATCATGCACAGCGTGAACAGGAAATTGCCCAGGAACGATTCGAGAAAGAGCAGCGCCCGCAACCGTGGCGTCAGCGGCGCCTCGTCAGCGGGCTTGCGCAGCCAGTGCGCCATGGTCACTGCTCCGATCCCGAAGCGCAGCCACGCCAGCAGAAACACCGGAAGNGTCGCCGCCAGCGGGCCCGAGAGCGCGACGTAGCTGCCCACGAGCGACATGCTCAGAGCCAGGCTCAGGTAGGCGAGGACGGGGGTGCGGGGCATGGGCGAGGCAGGCGCAGGGCAGAACACGACGGGGCCGCATCATGCCTGAGGTGTGCTTTCGGCGTGGCGCACTCGCGCAGGCGTCGGGGAGGCAGTCTGCGCTTCACGATGCGCAAGCTTCTTTTGCAATACGGAATGTTGGCTGCCGATGGATCGACGTGATGTTTCACAAAGCGAAAAACGAATTCAGCAAGAGATAAAGCGGTTGTAAGTCATTGATTTGTTTCCAGAAAATTAAGTCTTGTATAAGACATAAGAGCAGTTTCATGTCTTATAGAAGAGTTAAAGTAGAGCCATCGGTGCGAGCTTCTCTTGGCGATGCGTCCGCCCGTAGCGTTCAACCCACTCCTGGAGGTTTCCATGCCGCAAAACATCACCGAACAACTCAGCCGCGAGCAACAGATCGAGGCGCTTGAGAAAGACTGGGCCACCAACCCGCGCTGGAAGGGCATCAAGCGCGGCTACAGCGCCGCCGACGTCGTGCGACTGCGGGGCAGTCAGCCCATCGAGTACACGCTCGCCAAGCGCGGCGCCGAGAAGCTCTGGGCCAAGGTCAACGGCGGTGCCAAGAAGGGCTATGTCAACGCCTTCGGCGCCATCACCGCGGGTCAGGCCATGCAGCAGGCCAAGGCCGGCCTGGAAGCCGTGTACCTGTCGGGCTGGCAGGTCGCCGCTGACGGCAACACCAGCGAAACCATGTATCCCGACCAGTCGCTCTACGCCTATGACTCGGTCCCGACCATGGTGCGCCGCATCAACAACACCTTCAAGCGCGCCGACGAAATCCAGTGGAGCCGCGGCATCGGCCCCGGCGACAAGGACTACATCGACTACTTCCTGCCCATCGTCGCCGACGCCGAAGCCGGTTTTGGCGGGGTGCTCAACGCGTTCGAGCTGATGAAGAACATGATCGCCGCCGGCGCTGCGGGCGTGCACTTCGAAGACCAGCTCGCGGCCGTGAAGAAATGCGGCCACATGGGCGGCAAGGTGCTCGTGCCCACGCAGGAAGCCATCGAAAAGCTCATCGCCGCGCGTTTCGCCGCCGACACCATGGGCGTGCCCACCCTCATCCTGGCCCGCACCGACGCCGAAGCCGCCAACCTGCTCACCAGCGACCACGACGCCAACGACAAGCCCTTCCTCACTGGCGAGCGCACGCAGGAAGGTTTCTACCGCGTCAAGAACGGCCTCGAGCAGGCCATCAGCCGCGGCGTCGCCTACGCGCCGTATGCCGATCTGGTGTGGTGCGAAACCGGCACGCCCGACCTCGGCTTTGCGCGCGAGTTTGCGCAGGCCGTGCTCGCCGCCTGCCCGGGCAAGCTGCTGTCGTACAACTGCTCGCCCTCGTTCAACTGGAAGCGCAACCTCGACGACAAGACCATCGCCAAGTTCCAGGACGAGCTCTCGGCACTGGGCTACAAGTACCAGTTCATCACCCTCGCGGGCATCCACATCAACTGGTTCAATACCTTCAACTTCGCCCACGCCTATGCGCGCGGCGAGGGCATGAAGCACTACGTCGAAATGGTTCAGGAACCCGAGTTCGCCGCACGCGAGAAGGGCTACACCTTCGTGTCGCACCAGCAGGAAGTGGGCGCCGGTTACTTCGACGACGTCACCACCGTCATCCAGGGTGGTTCGTCCAGCGTGAAAGCGCTCACCGGCTCGACCGAGGAAGCGCAGTTCCACTGAGCCGATGGCCCGACAACCCGTCCCCGGGCGGGTCGCGTCAAAGCCCCGCGCGGCGCACCGCCCGCGGGGCTTTTTGCCATTGAGGTTCAGCGCACCCAGCCGCCGCGCAGATGCCACTCGCCACGCGGACCAGGCACCCAGCGGTGCGGCTCGTAGCGATAGCCGGGCCGCGGCGCCACGTAGCGTCCCGGAACCCACTGGTGCCGGCCGTTCGTCCAGCTCCAGTACCCGGCCACCCAGATGGCGCCGGCAAACGGCGGCACCGGCACCACCTCCACATACGGCGCGGGCGGGGGCGTGTGCACCACCACGTCGGCGGACACGGCCGGCCCGGCATAGACCGGCTGCCCGGCCGGATAGGGGGCAACCACGCAGCCCGCAAGGCTGGCAAGCGCCACCGCGCCAAGAACTAGTCTGAAACTCATGAGCAACTCCATCGCGGCCCGCTGCACGGGCGGACTCTTCGCATGCTAACGACCCGCGCCGGGTCATGGATGACTCGCCGAGGGCTCCGGGTGGCATCTTTACCGTGGCGTTACACGCCTCGGTGCCCGCGAGGCCGCGAGCGGCTGACCTGCCCCATTGACCGTACCAGCTGATTGGAGAAGTCCGGGGTTAAGGTTAATCGAAATTATGTTTCTGCCCACTGCCAGCAGCACCGCCAGCGCGCTGGCGGTGCTGCTGGGCGAATCGTGCCGGCGGGATGCGTCCCAGACTGCTGTGCGGCCTGACCTCGTTGTAATCCCGCCGCCAATGTGCAATGCACTCCCGGGCCTGTGACAACGACTCAAACCACTGCTCGTTGAGGCACTCATCCCTGAATTTGCCGTTGAAGCTCTCGATGTAGCCGTTTTGCATCGGCTTGCCTGGCTCAATCAGGATGTGCCGAATCCCGTTCTTGTGCGTCCAGGCCAGGAACGCCCGACTGGTGAACTCCGGGCCGTTGTCCGTTCGCACCGCTGCCGGGTAGCCGCGAAACCGTGCCACCTGGTCGAGCACGCGGGTGACGTACTGGCCCGAGATGCCGTAGTCCACCGCTATCTCGACCGACTCCTTGCTGAAATCGTCCACCACCGTCAGGCACTTGATGCGCCGGCCGCTGGAGAGGCTGTCCGAGACGAAATCCATGCTCAACACCTCGTTGATGTTCCTGGCCAGTTGCAGCGGCACGCGCTCCTGCGTTGGCCGTTTGGCTTTGCGGCGCTGCTTCACCGTCAGGTTGGCCTGCCGGTACAGCCGGTAGATGCGCTTGTGGTTCACCCTGGAAACTGCTCGNCGCAGCATGTCGTGGATGCGCCGGTAGCCAAACCGGCGGCGCACCAGGGCCGTTTGCCGAATCTGTTCACCCAGGGTGGCGTTGAGCTCGCTGGGCTGCGGTGGGTGGCGGTAGCTGTCTCGGGATAGCCCCACAAGGCGGCAGGCGTGCCGCTCCGAGAGGTGATGCTGCTCAATCATCTGTCGGATGGCGTCGCGCCGCGCCTGTGGGGCTAACGCTTTACCNCCGAAGACGCTCTTCAAGGCATGGATGTCCAGGTGGGCCTCGGCCAGCAGCCGCTTGAGCTTGGCGTTCTCACTCTCGAGCTCGCGCAGGCGCTGGGCCTCGGAGACCTGCATGCCGCCGAACTTGGCGCGCCATTTGTAGAAGGTGGCCTGGCTGAAGCCGCCGCTGCGGCACAACTCGGGGATGCCCATGCCGGCCTCGGCCTGTCGCAAGAAGCCAATGATTTGTTCGTCGCTGAACCTGCTCTTCTTCATGTCCGTCATTCTCCTGGGTTGACGGACTTCTCTCGTTTACCATGGTACGGCTGGCGGGGGCAGGTCAAGCCGAGATCGAATCGGGCCTCGAACGTTTGGCGGTGGGTTGGCTTGGCGGCTTGCCGAAGAAACTCCGCCGCGGACGGTATGCTGAGAAGTGTGCGCTGCGCTCCGCCGGTCACGTTCGAATGCCACCCACACGCTGAGCCGGTCTTGGTGAAACTCTTGTGGTCATCAAGGCTCAACAAAGAAAAACCCCGGCCTGTCACCAGGCCGGGGTTTTCTGTTCTGGCGGAGCAGGCGGGATTCGAACCCGCGGTGGGCTATTAACCCACACACGCTTTCCAGGCGTGCGACTTAAACCACTCATCCACCGCTCCAAAGCTCTCCATTGTAGCAGCGCGCGGGGCGCGAATTCCGTCGTGCCGCAGGGCGGCGCCGGCCGAGCGGGGTCGGCCCGGCGGGTCAGCCGGGCGTGCGGGTGGACTGGACCATCTTCATGGCCGAGGCGATCAAGGTGGAGACTTCGCTCATGTTTCCGGGCACGACGAGTGTGGTCGTGGCGTCGGCGGCGACGCGGCTGTAGGCCTCGACGGCTTTCTCGGCCACCTTGAGCTGCACGGCCTGTTCGCCGCCGGGCTGGCGGATGGCCGCGGCGATGCGCTCGATGGCGCCTGCGGTGG
Source organism: Burkholderiaceae bacterium (assembly GCA_013693755.1). Taxonomy (GTDB): domain Bacteria; phylum Pseudomonadota; class Gammaproteobacteria; order Burkholderiales; family Burkholderiaceae_C; genus Tibeticola. The sequence goes on along the minus strand of CP059256.1, from coordinate 32,199 downwards.
CCTCGGCCACGGCGCTGATGGAGGCGGCTTCGCCCTGGGCTTTGTTGATGACAGCCTGTTTTTCACCCTCGGAGCGGGCGATGAAGGCCTCGCGTTCACCGGTGGCGATGTTGATCTGCTCCTGGCGGCGGCCTTCGGAGGCGGCGATCAGGGCGCGCTTCTCGCGCTCGGCCGTGATCTGCTGCTGCATGGCGTGCAGGATTTCCTTGGGCGGGGTGAGGTCNCTGATCTCATAGCGCAGCACCTTGACACCCCAGTTCAGCGCGGCTTCGTCGATGGCGGAGACGACCTGCGCGTTGATCATGTCGCGCTCTTCGAAGGTCTTGTCGAGCTCAAGCTTGCCGATGACGCTGCGCAGGGAGGTCTGGGCGAGTTGCGTCACCGCCATGATGTAGTTGGATGAGCCATAGCTCGCACGCATCGGGTCGGTGACCTGGAAATACAGAATGCCGTCGACCTGTAGCTGGGTGTTGTCGCGCGTGATGCAGACCTGGCTGGGCACGTCGAGCGGAATTTCCTTGAGGCTGTGCTTGTAGGCCACCTTGTCGATGAACGGCAGGATGAAGTTCGGCCCCGGCGGCAGGGTGCGGTGGTATTTGCCCAGGCGTTCAACCACCCAGGCGTTTTGCTGCGGCACGACCTGGATGGCGCGGTAGATGAAGATCACCGCGATGACGAAGAGAACGATGGCAAGAGTCATGGCCGGTCTTTCGATGAAGTCAATGGTCCGTTGCCGGTGCAGCGGGTGAGGCCACGGGCTCCACCAGCAGCCGGTTGCCGACGAGTTCGACCACGCGGTGCGGGCCGGCGGCGGCTGGGGCGTCGCTGCGGCGCTGGGCCGTCCAGTTGGCCCCGCGGTAGCGGACCTGGGCGCTGCCGTCGGGGCCCCAGGCGTCGACGTGGACGATTTCACCGATGTCGAGGTTGACGCTGCGCAGGGCGCGCGGCGAGGGNTCGCCCGCATGGCGCCGGTTGCGCAGGTACCAGCCGACCACCGCCCCGCTGCCCACGAGCGCGGCGGCGACCAATTGCCCCGTGGTGCCCACCCCGGCGTGGGCGGCCAGCGCCCCGGCGGCCAGGCCCAGGGCGAGCATGAGCAGGTAGAAAGTGCCCGTGAGCAATTCCAGCACCACGGCCGAGCCCGCCAGCAGCCACCACACGGTCGATTGCGCCATGGATGTGTCCCGTTTGCAAAGTTGTCGGGATTCTGCGGCATTGGCTAGCAAACGCAAACGGCGTGTCGCACGAATTCCTTACACTTCGCGCCTGTTTCGCCGCCCGCGGGGTGGGCGAGTGTCTTCGTCGTTTCCTCTCACGCCCCTGTCGGGCCGGAGCCCACCATGAAATTTCGCTTTCCCATCGTCATCATCGACGAGGACTACCGCTCGGAAAACACCTCGGGGCTGAGCATCCGCGCGCTCGCGCAGGCCATCGAGGCCGAGGGCTTCGAGGTGCTGGGGGTGACGAGCTATGGCGACCTGAGCCAGTTCGCGCAGCAGCAAAGCCGCGCCAGCGCCTTCATCCTGTCGATCGACGACGAGGAGTTCACCAGCGGCCCCGAGCTCGACCCCGTGGTGCTGAGCCTGCGCGCCTTCATCGAGGAAGTGCGGCGCAAGAACGCCGACGTGCCCATCTACATCTACGGCGAGACCAAGACCAGCCGCCACCTGCCCAACGACATCCTGCGCGAGCTGCACGGCTTCATCCACATGTTCGAGGACACGCCCGAGTTCGTCGCGCGCCACATCATCCGCGAGGCCAAGGCCTACCTGGAAGGGCTGCAGCCGCCGTTCTTCAAGGCGCTGCTCGACTACGCCGAGGACGGCTCCTATTCGTGGCACTGCCCGGGCCATTCGGGTGGGGTGGCCTTTCTGAAGAGCCCGCTGGGTCAGATGTACCACCAGTTCTACGGCGAGAACATGCTGCGGGCCGATGTGTGCAACGCGGTGGAGGAACTGGGGCAGCTGCTCGACCACGACGGCGCCATTGGCGAGAGCGAGCGCAATGCCGCGCGCATCTTCAACGCCGACCACTGCTTCTTCGTCACCAACGGCACCAGCACCAGCAACAAGATGGTCTGGCACCACACGGTGGCGCCCGACGATGTGGTGGTGGTGGACCGCAACTGCCACAAGTCGGTGCTGCACGCCATCATCATGACCGGCGCGATTCCGGTGTTCCTCAAGCCCACGCGCAACCACTACGGCATCATCGGGCCGATTCCCAAGAGCGAGTTCGAGCCCGAGGCCATCCGCGCCAAGATCCGCGCCAACCCGCTGCTCAAGNGGGTGGATGCCGATTCGGTGCGCCCGCGGGTGATGACGCTGACGCAGTCCACCTACGACGGCGTGCTCTACAACACCGAGACGATCAAGCAGATGCTCGACGGCTACGTCGACAACCTGCATTTCGATGAAGCCTGGCTGCCGCACGCCGCCTTCCACCCGTTCTACGGCACCTACCACGCCATGGGCAAGAAGCGCGCGCGGCCCAAGCACGCGGTGGTGTACTCCACGCAGTCGATTCACAAGCTGCTCGCGGGCATCAGCCAGGCGAGCCAGGTGCTGGTGCAGGATTCTCAGAGCGTCAAGCTCGACCGTGCGCTGTTCAACGAGGCGTACCTGATGCACACCTCGACCTCCCCGCAGTACAGCATCATCGCCAGCTGCGACGTGGCCGCAGCGATGATGGAGCCGCCCGGGNGCACCGCGCTGGTGGAGGAGAGCATCGCCGAGGCGCTGGACTTCCGCCGTGCCATGCGCAAGGTCGACGAAGAGTACGGCGACGACTGGTGGTTCAAGGTCTGGGGCCCGCAAACGCTGGTGGACGAAGGCATCGGCCGCGCCCAGGACTGGGTGCTGCGCAGCGATGCGCGCGGGCGCAAGGCCAACAAATGGCATGGCTTTGGCGAAATCGCCGACGGCTTCAACATGCTCGACCCGATCAAGTCGACCATCGTCACGCCGGGCCTGGGCCTCAATGGCAAGTTCGACAAGACCGGCATTCCGGCTTCCATCGTCACCAAATTCCTCGCCGAGCATGGCGTGGTGGTGGAAAAGACCGGGCTCTACAGCTTCTTCATCATGTTCACCATCGGCATCACCAAGGGCCGCTGGAACAGCATGCTCACCGCGCTGCAGCAGTTCAAGGACGACTACGCCAAGAACCAGGCCATGTGGCGCATCCTGCCCGAGTTCTGCCGCAAGTATCCGCGCTACGAGCGCATGGGCCTGCGCGACCTTTGCCAGCATGTGCACGAGCTCTATGCGCGCTACGACATCGCGCGGCTCACCACCGACATGTACCTGAGCGACCTGCAGCCGACGATGAAGCCCTCCGAGGCGTATGCGCACATCGCCCAGCGCCGCACCGAGCGGGTGGCGATCGACGCCCTCGAAGGCCGCACCACGGTGGGCCTGATCACGCCGTACCCGCCCGGCATTCCGCTGCTGATTCCGGGCGAGGTGTTCAACAAGAAGATCGTGGACTACCTCAAGTTCGCCCGCGAGTTCAACGCCCAATGCCCCGGCTTCGAGACCGACATTCACGGCCTGGTCGAGGAAGTCGGCAAGGACGGCGTGACGCGCTACTACGCCGACTGCGTGCGCTGAGCGCTCGCTCGCCGGGCGTTGGAGCGGACCTCGAGGGTGCCGGGGCGTGTCCCAGCCGCCCTCACGGCCGCCATTTTGAGGTTTTCTGCCGGAACCCCAGCGCCAACCGGTCAGGTGGTGCTATCATTTTGAAAACACAAAGCCCCGAACCGCCAGGCGGTCGGGGCTTTGGTTTGGGCGGGTGACTGCGCTGAGCGGGCTTCAGCCCACGGCGCTGTCGCGCGAGACGCCGGCGGTCTGGTTGAAGCCGGCGTCCACGTAGGTGATTTCCGCCGTCACGCCGCTGGCCAGGTCGCTCAGCAGGAAAGCGGCGACGTTGCCCACTTCGTCGATGGTGACGTTGCGGCGCAGCGGCGCGGCCGAGGCGGCCATGCCCAGCAACTTGCCGAAATCCTTGATGCCGCTGGCNGCCAGCGTCTTGATGGGGCCGGCGCTGACTGCGTTCACGCGCATGCCGCGCGGCCCGAGCGACTCGGCCAGGTAGCGCACCGAGGCNTCGAGAGACGCCTTGGCCAGGCCCATGGTGTTGTAGTGCGGAATGGTGCGCTCCGCGCCGAGGTAGGTCATGGTCAGCAGCGATGCGCGGTCGCTGAGCCAGGGCAGGGCGGCCTTGGCCATGGCGGCGAAGCTGTAGGCGCTGATGTCGTGGGCGATGCGGTAGTTCTCGCGGCTCAGGCCGTCGAGGAAGTCGCCGGCGATGGCCTCGCGCGGCGCAAAGCCGATGCTGTGCACGAAGCCGTCGAACTTCGGCCACACGGCGCCAAGGTCGCGGAACATCGTGTCGATCTGCTCGTCGCTGGCGACGTCGCACTCGAAGACGAGGGAGGAGTCGAACTCCGCGGCAAATTCGGTGATGCGGTCNCTGAAGCGTTCGCCGACGTAGCTGAACGCCAGTTCCGCCCCCTGGGCATGGCACGCACGGGCAATGCCGTAGGCGATCGAGCGGTTCGACAGCAGGCCGGTGATCAGCAATTTCTTGCCAGCGAGAAAGCCGGTCTTTTGGGTCATGGGGCGTGTCTCCGGGAGAAAAAGCGGGGGAATTGTCGCATGCAGCTAAGTGGCCAACGCTGAAGGCTCCGGCACCGGGCATCCCGGTGCGCACGCCCCAGGTGAAGGCCCGCCGCATGTGAGCGATTCGCGGGCGCAAACCCTTGTTGCGGCGCAGCGCCTGGGCTATAATACCCGCTTCACGACCATACGGGCGGGTATTGACCGCCCGTTTTTTTGGTCGGCCGGTTTTCACCTTTTTCTGGAACATCGAACCGCACGTGGCGCTGCAGCAAACTGTTGAACAGACCGTAACCGGTCTGGGTTATGACCTTGTGGAGATCGAACGCTCCACCGGGNGCTTGCTGCGCATCACGATCGACTGGCCCTGGCAGCCGGGGCAGGTGGAGGAACGCTTCATCACGGTCGAAGACTGCGAGGCGGTGACGCGCCAGCTGCAGTACGCGCTGGAGGTCGATGGGGTGGACTACCGGCGGCTGGAGGTGTCGTCACCCGGCATCGACCGCCCGTTGCGCAACGAGGCGGATTTCCAGCGCTACGTCGGCGCGCTGGTGGACGTCACGCTCAAGGCGCCGATCGGCGCCGGGGCCNGAGGCGTCGCGGCCAACCGCAAGAAGTTTCGCGGCACGCTCGAGCGGCTCGAAGGCGCCGCGGCCGATGGCCGTGCGCGATGGCGGCTGGTCTGGCGCGACGAGCCCGCGGCCAAGCCCGGGCAGCGGGTGAGCCGCAAGCGCACCGAGGCGCCGCTGCAGGCGCTCGATTTCGCATTGGAGGAGCTGCGCGAGGCGCGCCTGGCTCCGGTGGTGGATTTCAAAGGCCGGCGTCCGGGTGCATCGCCCGAGGCGGCCTGATGGTTTGGTTCTGGACAGGAGAGTCGTGGCATGAATCGCGAAATGTTGATGTTGGTCGATGCGATCTCGCGCGAGAAGAACGTCGAGCGCGACGTGGTGTTCGCCGCCGTGGAGTCGGCACTGGCCCAGGCGACCAAGAAGCTCTACCAGGGCGACGTGGACATTCGCGTCGCCATGGACCGCGACAGCGGCAACTACGAAACCTTCCGCCGCTGGCTGGTCGTGCCCGACGAAGCCGGCCTGCAGAACCCGGACGCCGAAGAGCTGCTGATGGACGCCCGCGAGCGCGTTCCCGACGTGGAGGTGGGCGAGTACATCGAGGAGCTCGTGCCCTCGGTGCCCATCGGGCGCATCGGCGCCATGGCAGCCAAGCAGGTCATCCTGCAGAAGATCCGGGACGCCGAGCGCGAGATGCTGCTCAACGACTTCATGAGCCGCGGCGAGAAGATCTTCACCGGCACCGTCAAGCGCATGGACAAAGGCGACCTGATCGTCGAGGCCGGGCGCGTCGAGGGCCGGCTGCGCCGCAGCGAGATGATTCCGAAGGAAAACTTCCGCAGCGGCGACAAGCTCAGCGCCATGATCATGGAGGTGGACCTCACGCTGCGCGGTGCACCGATCATCCTCTCGCGCGCCGCGCCGGAGTTCATGATCGAGCTGTTCCGCCGCGAGGTGCCCGAAGTCGAGCAAGGCCTGCTCGAGATCAAGTCCTGCGCCCGTGACCCCGGCAGCCGCGCCAAGATCGCGGTGCTCAGCCACGACAAGCGCATCGACCCCATCGGCACCTGCGTGGGCGTGCGCGGCTCGCGGGTGAACGCCGTCTCCAACGAGCTCTCGGGCGAGAAGGTCGACATCGTCCTCTGGAGCNGGGGCCCGGCGCAGTTCGTCATCGGCGCGCTGGCGCCAGCGAACGTGCAGTCCATCGTGGTGGACGAGGAAAAGCATGCGATGGACGTGGTGGTCGACGAGGAAAACCTCGCCATCGCCATCGGCCGCGGCGGGCAGAACGTGCGCCTGGCGTCCGAGCTCACCGGCTGGAAAATCAACATCATGGACGCCGCCGAGTCGGCGCAGAAGCAGGCCGAAGAGACAGCTGCCATCCGCGCGCTGTTCATGGACAAGCTCGACGTGGACCAGGAGATCGCCGACATCCTCATCGAAGAGGGCTTCACCAGCCTGGAGGAGGTGGCCTACGTGCCCCTGCAGGAAATGCTGGAGATCGAGAGCTTCGACGAAGACACCGTCAACGAACTGCGTGCGCGGGCCAAGGACGCCTTGCTCACGCTCGAGATCGCCCGCGAGGAAAGCGTCGAGGAGGTCTCGCAGGACCTGCGCGATCTCGAAGGCCTGACCNCCGAGCTCATCGCCACGCTGGCCACCCACGGCGTACNNACCCGCGACGAACTGGCCGACCTCGCCGTCGACGAGCTCACCGCGATCACCGGCCAGTCCGAGGACGAAGCCAAGGCATTGATCATCAAGGCGCGCGAACACTGGTTCGCGGGCCAGGCGTAATGGTCATGGAGGCAAGAACCGAATATGTCCAGCACCACTGTTGCCGAGTTCGCCAGTGAACTCAAAAAGCCCACCGACACGCTGCTCGAACAGTTGCGTGCCGCCGGCGTGCCCAAGCAATCCGCCGCCGACCCGCTGACCGAGTCGGACAAGCACAAACTGCTCAGCTACCTCCAGGCCAGCCACGGCACGGCCTCGGCCGACCGCAAGAAGATCACGCTGGTGAAGAAATCCACCAGCGAGATCAAGCAGGCCGACGCCACCGGCAAGGCCCGCACCATCCAGGTCGAGGTGCGCAAGAAGCGCACCTTCGTCAAGCGCGACGACGAGCCTGTGGCCGCTCCCGCGCCTGCCGCGCCGCCACAGCCCGCCGCCCCCGCCATCGACGAGGCTGAACTCGCGCGCCGCGAGGAAGAGGCGCGCCGTCAGGCCGAACTGATGCGCCGCCAGCAGGAAGAGCTGGCCGAGAAGCGCCGCCAGCGCGAAGAGCAGGAGCAGCGCGAACGCGAGCAGCAGGCCCAGGCCGAGCGCGAAGCCGCGGCCCGCGCCCAGGCGAAGGAAGCGGCCCAGCGGGCCCAGGCCGCCGCCGGTGACGCTGCGCCCGCGCCCGCACCGGCCCCCGCCGAAGCGGCGACGCCCGCTGCCGACACCGCCAAGCAAAGGCCGCCGACGCCGCCACGCAGAAGGCCGCCGACGCCCAGCGCGAGGCCGAGGAAGAAGCCGCGCGGCTGCGCGACCTCGCCGAGCGCCGCGCCAAGGCGCTGGCCGAGGCCGAGGCCATCCGCGNCCATGATGAATGCGCCCAAGCGCGTGCTGGTGGCCAAGAAGCCCGAGGAACCCAAACCCGCCGAGGCCAAGCCCGGCATGAAGGGCACCCTGCACAAGCCCGCCGGCGCACCGGCGGCTGGTGCACGCACGGCGGCACCTGCGCCGGCACCTGGCGCGAACAAGGAGGTCAAGTCGGCCAAGCTCTCGTCGAGCTGGGCCGCCGACCCGGCGAAGAAGAAGGCGATCCCCACGCGCGGTGACACCACCGGCGGCGTGGGCCGTGGCAGCTGGCGCGGCGGGNCCCAGGGCCGCCGCAGCAACGACCGCGACCGCGAGGACCACGCCCCGGCGGCCGCGCCGGCGGAGCAGCGCGTCATCGAGGTGCATGTGCCCGAGACCATCACGGTGGCCGAACTGGCGCACAAGATGGCCATCAAGGCGTCCGAAGTCATCAAGCAACTGATGAAGCTCGGCCAGATGGTGACCATCAACCAGCCGCTCGACCAGGACACCGCCATGATCGTGGTCGAGGAACTCGGCCACAAGGCTGTGGTGGCCGCGCTCGACGACCCGGAAGCCTTCACCGACGAGGAGGTCTCGCAGCAGCAGGCCGAGGCCCTGCCGCGCGCGCCGGTGGTCACCGTCATGGGCCACGTGGACCACGGCAAGACCTCGCTGCTCGACTACATCCGCCGCGCCAAGGTGGCCGCCGGCGAGGCGGGCGGCATCACCCAGCACATCGGCGCCTACCATGTGGAGACACCGCGCGGCGTCGTCACCTTCCTCGACACACCGGGCCACGAGGCCTTCACCGCCATGCGGGCGCGCGGCGCGCAGGCCACCGACATCGTCATCCTCGTCTGCGCGGCCGACGACGGCGTGATGCCGCAGACCAAGGAAGCGATCAAGCACGCCAAGGCGGCCGGGGTGCCCATCGTCGTGGCCATGACCAAGGCCGACAAGCCCGAGGCCAACATCGAGAAGGTCAAGGCCGAGCTGGTGGCCGAGGAAGTCGTGCCCGAGGAGTTCGGCGGCGACTCGCCCTTCGTCGCCGTGTCGTCCAAGACCGGCATGGGCATCGACGACCTGCTCGAGCAGGTGTTGCTGCAGGCCGAGGTGCTGGAGCTCAAGGCGCCGGTGGATGCCGCCGCCAAGGGCCTGGTCATCGAGGCCAAGCTCGACAAGGGCCGCGGTCCGGTGGCCACGGTGCTGGTGCAGTCGGGCACGCTCAAGACGGGCGACGTGGTGCTCGCCGGCCAGACCTACGGCCGCGTGCGCGCCATGCTCGACGAGAACGGCAAGCCGGCCAAGTCCGCCGGGCCGTCGATTCCGGTGGAAATCCAGGGCCTGACCGAGGTGCCGCAGGCGGGCGACGAGTTCATGGTGCTCGCCGACGAGCGCCGCGCCCGCGAGATCGCCACCTACCGCGCCGGCAAGTTCCGCAACACCAAGCTCGCCAAGCAGCAGGCGGCGAAGCTGGAGAACATGTTCGCCGACATGACGGCGGGCGAGGTCAAGACGCTGCCCATCATCATCAAGGCCGATGTGCAGGGTTCGCAGGAGGCGCTGGCCGCCTCGCTGCTCAAGCTCTCGACCGACGAGGTCAAGGTGCAGCTGGTGTTCGCCGGCGTGGGCGGCATCAGCGAGTCCGACGTGAACCTGGCGATTGCCGCCAAGGCGGTGATCATCGGCTTCAACACCCGCGCCGACGCCGGCGCGCGCAAGCTCGCCGAGGGCAACGGGGTGGACATCCGCTACTACAACATCATCTACGACGCCGTGGATGACGTGAAGGCGGCCATGTCGGGTCTGCTGTCGCCGGAGAAGAAGGAAGAGGTCATCGGCATGGCCGAGATCCGCACCGTGTTCGTCGCCTCCAAGATCGGCACGGTGGCGGGCTGCATGGTCACCTCGGGCGTGGTCAACCGCAGCGCGCACTTCCGCCTGCTGCGCGACAACGTGGTGATCTACACCGGCGAGCTGGAATCCCTCAAACGGATGAAGGACGACGTGCGCGAGGTGCGCGAGGGCTTCGAGTGCGGCATCAAGCTCAAGAACTACAACGACATCAAGGAAGGCGACCAGCTCGAATTCTTCGAGGTCAAGGAAGTGGCGCGCACGCTCTAAGCCAGCCGCCCCGCACGCACCATGCCGACGCGAAAGTCCTCCACCCCCAACCGCGGTTTCCGCGTGGCCGACCAGATCCAGCGCGACCTGGCCGAGCTCATCGCGCGTGAGCTCTGGGACCCGCGCGTGGGGCTGGTCACGCTGCAGTCGGTGGAGGTCACGCCCGATTACGCGCACGCCAAGGTGTATTTCAGCCTGCTCGCCGGCGACCCCGAGGCCAGCGCCGAGGGGCTCAACGCCGCCGCGGGGTTTCTGCGCAGTGCGCTGTTCAAGCGGTTGCACATCCACACCGTGCCGACGCTGCACTTCGTGTTCGACCGCACGCCCGAGCGCGCTGCCGACATGAACGCGCTCATCGCCAAGGCCGTCGCCTCGCGCTCCAAGGACGAGGACTGAGATGGCCGCTGCTCCGCGTGCACGGGTGCAGCGCCGCCCCGTGCACGGGGTGTTGCTGCTCGACAAGCCGCTGGGATGCTCCAGCAACGATGCGCTGCAGAAGGCGAAATGGCTGCTGCGCGCCGAGAAGGCTGGCCACACCGGCACGCTGGACCCGCTGGCCACCGGCGTGTTGCCGCTGTGCTTCGGCGCGGCGACCAAGTTCAGCCAACTGCACCTTGACGCAGACAAGACCTACCTCGCCCGGCTTCGCCTGGGCGTGCGCACCCGCACCGGCGATGCCGAAGGCGAAGTGCTGTCGCGCCGGCCGCTGACGCACACCGCCGAGACCTGCAGCGCGTGCTGGCCGCCTTCACCGGGACCATCCGCCAGGTGCCACCCATGCACAGCGCCTTGAAGAAGGATGGCCGCGCGCTCTACGACTACGCCCGTGCGGGCCTGGAAGTCGAGCGCGAGGCCCGCGAGGTGCAGATTTTTGAACTTTCCTGCCTGAACCCCAGCGCCGAATGGTCTTCGGATGCTATTGAATTAAGAGTTACCTGCAGCAAGGGCACCTACATCCGCACACTGGCCGAGGACATCGGCGAGGCGCTGGGCTGTGGCGCGCACCTGACCGCGCTGCGCCGTGTGGCCACCGGCGGCTTCTCCATTGGCGACTGCATCACGCTGGAGGCGCTCGAGGCCTTGCCCGAAGAGGAGCGTCTGGCCCGCCTGCAGCCGGTGGACGCGCTGCTGGCCGATCACAGCCGCGTCACGCTCGCGAGCGATGATGCGGCCCGCTTTCTCGCCGGCCTGCGCCGGCGGGGCGCCTGGCCCGATGCCGAACGGGTCGCGGTGTACGGCACCACACCGCGCACGCTGCTGGGCACGGCGCAGATCCGCGCTGGCGAGTTGATCGCCCGGCGGCTGCTGAACCCACCCGAGATCGAACAGATTTTGCAAACCCCGCCGCGCGCGACGCTGGCGGCCTGAAGGACATCGTCATGAGCAGACCCATCCGCAACATCGCCATCATCGCCCACGTGGACCACGGCAAGACGACCATGGTCGACCAGCTGCTGCGCCAGTCCGGCACCTTCGCCGAGCACGAGAAGGTCGTGGACACGGTGATGGACAACAACGCCATCGAGCGCGAGCGCGGCATCACCATCCTGGCCAAGAACTGCGCCGTGAGCTGGCAGGGCACGCACATCAACATCGTGGACACCNCCGGCCACGCCGACTTCGGCGGCGAGGTGGAGCGCGCGCTGTCCATGGTCGACGGCGTGGTGCTGCTCATCGACGCGCAGGAAGGCCCGATGCCGCAGACCCGCTTCGTCACCAAGAAAGCGCTGGCGCTGGGCCTGAAGCCCATCGTCGTCGTCAACAAGGTGGACAAGCCCGGTGCGCGGCCCGACCACGTCATCAACGCCGCGTTCGACCTGTTCGACAAGCTCGGCGCCACCGACGAGCAGCTCGACTTCCCCGTGGTCTATGCCTCGGGCATCAACGGCTGGTCTNCGCTCGAGGAGGGCGAGCCCGGCGAGCAGTGGGGGCCGGACATGTCCGCGTTGTTCGACACCATCCTCAAGCACGTGCCCGCGCACCAGGGCGACCCCGCCGCGCCGCTGCAGCTGCAGATTTCCGCGCTCGACTTCAACAGCTTCGTCGGCCGCATCGGTGTGGGCCGCATCAACGCGGGCACGCTGCGCCCGGCGCAGGACGTGCTGGTGATGGAAGGCCCTGACGGCAAGAGCTTCAAGGGCCGCATCAACCAGGTGCTGACCTTCCAGGGCCTCGACCGCATCCAGGTCAGCGAAGCCGGCCCCGGCGACATCGTGCTCATCAACGGCATTGCCGACATCGGCATCGGCGTCACGCTGACCGACCCCGAGCGGCCCACGCCGCTGCCCATGCTGCGCGTGGATGAGCCCACGCTGACCATGAACTTCTGCGTCAACACCAGCCCGCTGGCGGGCCGCGAGGGCAAGTTCGTCACCAGCCGCCAGCTCTGGGACCGGCTGCAGAAGGAACTGCAGAGCAACGTCGCTCTGCGCGTGCGCGAGACGGACGAAGAGGGCGTGTTCGAAGTCTCCGGGCGCGGCGAACTGCACCTGACCATCCTGCTGGAGAACATGCGTCGCGAGGGTTATGAACTGGCCGTGTCCAAGCCCCGCGTGGTGTTCAAGGACATCGACGGCGAGCGCCACGAGCCCATCGAGCTCGTCACCGTGGACGTGGAGGAGCAGCACCAGGGTGGCGTGATGCAGGCGCTGGGCGAGCGCAAGGGCGAACTCGTGAACATGGAGCCCGACGGCCGCGGCCGCGTGCGGCTGGAATACCGCATTCCCGCGCGCGGGCTCATCGGCTTCTCCAACGAATTCCTCAACCTCACGCGCGGCAGCGGCCTCATCAGCAACATCTTCGACCGCTACGAGCCGCACAAGGGCGACATCGGCGGGCGCAAGAACGGCGTGCTCATCAGCATGGACGACGGTGAGATCTTCACCTATGCGCTGGGCAAGCTCGACGACCGCGGCCGCATGTTCGTCAAGGCCGGCGACCCGGTGTACGAGGGCATGATCGTCGGCATCCATTCCCGCGACAACGACCTCGTCGTCAACGCCACGCGCACCAAGCAGCTCACCAATTTCCGCGTCAGCGGCAAGGAAGACGCGATCAAGATCACCCCGCCGATCGAACTCACCCTCGAGTACGGCGTGGAGTTCATCGAGGACGATGAGCTCGTCGAGATCACGCCCAAGAGCATCCGGCTGCGCAAACGCCATCTGAAGGAACATGAACGCAAACGCGCCAGCCGCGAGTCCGTCTGAACCTCGTGCACTGAGCGGCGCAGTGCGGTCTGCGCTCGGGCATGGCCGCGCGGTCGCCCTGATGGTGCTGGTGACGCTGCTGTGGTCCACGGCCGGCGTGGTCACGCGCCATCTGGAGCAGGCGCGCAGCTGGGAAGTCACCTTCTGGCGCAGTTTCTTCACCGTGCTGAGCCTGCTGGTGCTGCTGCCGCTCACCCAGGGCCGCGGCGTGTTCGCCCGCATGCGCCAGGGCGGGGCGGCGCTGTGGATTTCCGGCCTGTGCTGGGCTGGCATGTTCACCTTCTTCATGCTCGCCATCACGCTCACCACGGTGGCCAACGTGCTGGTGACCATGGCGCTCGGCCCCTTGTTCACCGCGCTGGCGGCGCGGCTGTTCATCGGCCACCGGCTGGCGCTGCGCACCTGGGGGGCCATTGCGGTGGCGGGCCTGGGCATTGCCACCATGTACGGCACGCAGCTCGCGCAAGGGTTGAGCTTCACCGGCACGCTGGTGGCCTTGCTGGTGCCCATCTCGNGGGCGGCGAACTGGACCGTCACCCAGCACGCCCATGCGCAGGGGCATGACGTAGACCTGATTCCCGCCGTGCTCATCGGCGCGGTGATTTCGAGTCTGGTGACCTTGCCGCTGGCCTGGCCGTTTCAGGCCAGCGCGCACGACCTCACGCTGCTGGCGGGCCTTGGGCTGTTTCAGCTGGCCATTCCTTCGGCGCTGGCGGTGGTGTGCACCCGCTCGCTCAAGGCGCCCGAGGTGGCGCTGCTGGGCCTGCTGGAGGTGATCTTCGGCATTCTGCTGGCCTGGGTCGGCGCGGGCGAGCGGCCCGGGCCGGAGGTGCTCACCGGTGGCGCGCTGGTGATTGGCGCGCTGTTGTTCAACGAATGGTTCGGATGGAGACAGAACCGTGTCTGAAGAAGTGCTGCTCGAACTGCGTGGCCGCGTTGGCTGCATCACGCTCAACCGGCCCAAGGCGCTCAATGCCCTGTCGCTGGAGATGATCCGTGCGCTCACCCAGGCGCTGCTCGCCTGGCGTGACGATGCAGCGGTGCTCGCGGTCGTCGTGCGTGGCATGGGCAAGGACGGGCCCTTCGGTGCCTTCTGTGCGGGCGGCGACATCCGCTTCTTCCACCGCGCCGCCCTCGCGGGCGACCCGCGCCTCGAAGACTTCTTCACCGAGGAGTACGCGCTCAACCACCTCATCCACACCTACCCCAAGCCCTACATCGCGCTCATGGACGGCGTGGTCATGGGCGGTGGCATGGGTATCAGCCAGGGCGCGAGCCTGCGCGTGGTGACGCAGCGCACCCGCATGGCCATGCCCGAGACGCACATCGGCCTGTTCCCCGACGTCGGTGGCGGTNTTTTCCTGAGCCGCTGCCCCGGCCGGCTGGGCGAGTACCTTGCGCTCACCGGCCACACCCTGGGTGGGCCGGACGCGGTGTTCGCGTCCCTGGCCGATGGCTGCATGGATGCCGCGCGGCTGGAGACGCTGTGGGACACGCTGCAGCACACGCCGTTCGAATCCGGCGCTGCGGTCGAGCACTGGATCAATACGTTTNTTGTAGCAAACAACGACCGTCCGACGCTGGCGTTGCAGAAGATCAATGCCTACTTCGGCCTGGAGAGCGTGCCGCAGATCGTGCACGCGCTCGAAGCCGCCACCGGCGACGCCTGGGCGCAGGAGACGGCCGCTGTGCTGCGCAAGCGCTCGCCCTTGATGCTGCATGTGGTGCTCGAGCAAATCCGCCGCGCGCGCTCGATGGGCTTGGCGGACGACCTGCGCATGGAGCGCGACCTGGTGCGGCACTGCTTCCACACGGCGCACCTCTCGCGCAGCGGCCTGACCAGCGAAACGGTCGAAGGCGTGCGCGCGCTGGCCGTGGACAGGNACCACCAGCCGCGCTGGAACNCCCCGCGCATCGAAGACGTCACGCCTGACATGGTCGCGCCCTTCTTCCACAGCNCCTGGCCCGCCTGGGCGCATCCGCTGCGCAGCCTGGGCTGAGGCGCGCGGGCCGGCGCGCGCCCGCCGAGTGCACCGTGCGCCCGACGCTCAGCCGCCCAACTGCCGGTAAACCGTCTCGGCCAGCTGCAGCAGTCGGGGCCTGGGCAGCGGGCCGGCGAGCGCATAGCCGAAATCCCCGTCAACCCAGTAGAAGCTCGACAACTCGCCGTCACGCGCCCAGCGGAAGGCCGCCGGCGTGGCCGCTTCACCGGCTGCCGCCGGCAGGGTGCCGAGGTAGACCGTCACCCGTTCCCCGGCGGCGGACTCAAACATGAACTGTGCCCGCGCGGCGTTTGCCTCCGTCGTGCCCGGCAGCAAACGGCCGCCGACGAGCTCAAAGCCCTCGGCATGGAGGTCGGGCACTTTCAGGGGGCGGCCCAGCCGCTTCGAGAGCCACTGCACCAGGTGCTGTTCCTGGGCGGCGGAGACCTCGACCGGGTGCCGCGTCTCGGGCGCATATACCGCGTGCGCCACCAGGGCCGCCTGCGCGAAGCCGCGCGCCGGCTCGGCCGAGTTGGCCGCTGTAGGGGCGGCCCCGGCGAGCGCGCCGGCCGCCCAAGGCGTTTCACCCCATTCGCCATGAGCCAGCCAGCCCGCGCCGAACGCCATCAGCACGCCAGCGGCCACGCCGCCGAGCCGCCATAGCTGCGCGCGCTCACGCTGGCGCTTTGCCAGCCGCGCGGCCACTGCGGCCAGCGGCGCAGGGACGGGCTCGCCAAGCACCTCGCGGTGCAGGGCGCCGAGCGACTCGCGTTGCTGCCGCCAGGCGGCCACGCGTGCCTGCAACTCGCCGTCCTGCGCCAGACGGGCCTGCAGCGCCGCGCGCTCGCTCGGCGACAGCTCGCCATCCAGCCACGCGTTGAGCGTGTCGTCATCGGGCGTGTGGGGGTGTCAGCGGGTTTCATCGGGGTTCGCGCGGGGATTATTTCATTCGCCGTAGCGCTGGCCGGGGCTGCGTGGAGGAGGAGGCAGACGCCTCGCCGGCCGGCCCCGCGTCCATCAACTCGCGCAGGCACGCCCGCGCCCGGGACAGGCGCGACATCACCGTGCCGGTGGGTACGTTCAGGATCCTGGCCACGGCGTCGTAGCTCAAGTCCTCGAGCGTGACTAGCAGCAACACCACGCGCTGCTCTTCCGGCAGCCGCATCAGACAGCGCTGCAGGTCCAGTGCCGATTCCATCCCNGGCGTCGGGGCGACCAACTCGGGGCGNGCCGCCTCGAGGTCGAGCTGATGGCTCGCGGCGGGCCGCAGGCGGGCGCTGCGCACTTGGTTGGCATGCAGGTTGTGCATCACCGTGAACAGCCAGGCGCGCAGGTCGGTGCCTGCGCGCCAGAGGTGCCAGCGGCTGCAGGCGCGCTCCAGTGTGTCCTGCACCAGGTCGTCGGCCGCCCAGGGATCGCCCACCAGGGCGCGCGCATAGCGGCGCAGGCCGGGAATTTGCGCCTGAAGCGTCGGCTCGTCCACGGGGGTGTCTGTGGGCGCGCGCGGCCGCTTATGGACGGGCCGTGTGCCAGACCTGGTTCACGCCGTCGCCGGTGCGGTCGCCGGGACGGGTGTCCTTGATCCAGTAATACAGGGGTTTGCCGCGGAAGGCCCATTGCTTGCGGCCGTCGTCGCGAACCACGAGGGTGTAGTCGCCACTGGCGACGTCGGTGTCACCCGCCAGCAGCGGCGGCCAGTTGGCGGCACACGGACCGTTGCAGACGGACTTGCCGGCACCCTGCGGGTCCCTGTCGAACACGTAGAGCGTCATGCCATTGGGTCCGACCAGTACGCCGTCGACGGCCTTGGCCGCCGAGGCGGCCGACCCGGTGGAAGCGCATGCCGAGAGCAGGGCCAGGCTCAGGGCGGCGAGAGCGGTGAGATGTTTCATGGGAGGCTCCGGATCGAAGAGAGGTTGAGCGACAGCGATGCTGTCCACCCATGAACACCGCAGGGGCCCCGGTTATTCCATCGCCGGGATGAATCAGCGCTGCCGAGACTTCATTGCCCGCTCCACCTCGCGCTTGCCCTCGCGCTCCTTGATGGTGTCGCGCTTGTCGTGCTCGGCCTTGCCTTTGGCCAGGCCGATCTCGCATTTCACGCGGCCGTTCTTCCAGTGCAGGTTCAGCGGCACCAGGGTGTAGCCCTTCTGCTCGACCTTGCCCACCAGTCGGCGGATCTCGTCCTTGTGCAGCAGCAGCTTCTTGGTGCGCACGGCGTCCGCGTTGACGTGGGTGGAGGCGGTGCGCAGCGGGTTGATCTGGCAGCCGATGAGGAACAGCTCCCCGTCGCGGATCACCACGTAGCCGTCGGTGAGCTGCACCTTGCCCTCACGCAGGGCCTTGACTTCCCAGCCTTCGAGCACCATGCCCGCCTCGTAGCGCTCCTCGATGAAATAGTTGAACGCGGCGCGCTTGTTCTCGGCAATGCGGGTGCTGGGGTCGGGTTTCTTCTGTGAGGCCATGAAAGCTAGCTGGGGGCGCCATCACCTGGTGTCAAGCGCACGTGGGGGCGCGGTCGGGCGGGGCCGTCGCGGGGTGTCGAGCGGCGTCTCTACAATCGGCGGCGGGTCGCGCATTCTATGAAAAACATTCACAAGTCCGTCCTCATCTGGTATAGCCCGGCCGAGATGTTCGCGCTGGTGACCGATGTGGACCGCTATCCCGAGTTTCTGCCCTGGTGCGACCACGCCCGCGTGCGTGAGCGTGACGACGCCGGCATGGTGGCCGAGGTGGGCATTGGCTTTGGTGGCGTGCGCCAGGTGTTCGTCACCCGCAACCGGCATGAAGCCGACCGCAGCGTGGCCATGCAACTGGTCTCCGGCCCGTTCTCCCGGCTCGAAGGGGTCTGGCAGTTCCTGCCGGTGGGCGACGGGCAACAGCGCGCCTGCCGGGTGGAGCTGCGGCTCGAATACGGCTTCGACAACCGGGCGCTGGCCGGCGTCGTGGGCCCGGTGTTCGACAAGATCGCGGCCAGCCTGGTCGATGCCTTCGTGCGCCGCGCCGAGCAGGTGTACGGCTGATGGGCACGGTCCGTGTCACCGTGGTGCATGCGGCGGCGCCGCGTGAGGTCTGGCAAACCGAGCTGGACATGCCCGCCGGCACCACCGTGCGGGAGGCCTTGCAGGCCAGTGGGCTGCTGGAGGCGTTTCCCTCCATCGACCTGGGCGCCGGCGCGGTGTCGGTCTGGGGGCGGCGCGCGCAACCCAGCCAGGTGCTGCGCGATCAGGACCGTGTGGAAGTGTGCCGGCCGCTCAAGGTTGACCCCAAGGTCGCGCGCCGCGAGCGCTTTCGCGCGCAGGGTGCGCGCACGGCCGGCTTGTTTGCCAGGCCGGCGGCGGGGCGGCGCACGAGCTGAGGCCGCTCAAGCCGGCAGGAACCGCGTCACAAGCTGAACCCCCGCAGGCCTTGCCCGGACGTCTTGAACGAGTGGGCGCGCACCCGCCCGCCCGCTCAATTGCACTCGGAGCGAATGATCTCTTCGGTGCGCTTGAGCTCGGCTGCGCGGGCCGCGTCGTCTAGGATTTCGCGCTCGCCTTGCGCGTTCATGCGTGCGATGCGCTGGCCGGAGTCGAGCGTGGCCTTGGCCGCCTTGGCCCGGGCGCAGTTCTCTTCCTTGACCTTCTTGATGCGCTCTTCCTCGGCCTTCTTCTTGGCGGCCTCGGCAGCTTCGGCTTCCTTCTTCTTGGCTTCGAGGGCCTCGTCCTTGCCGCTGGGGCGCGGGGGTGCGGGCTTCGCCGCCGCGGCGGCCGCGGGCGCCTCGTCCGTGCCGGCGGCCGGCGCGGGCGCAGCAAGCTGGCCCGGGCGGCGCAGGATGTTCTTCTCCGGCACCTCGGGCCCGGGCGCACGGTCGCTGAAAACCTTGCGCCCGCTCGGGTCGATCCACTGCCACTGCGCCAGTGCGTTCCAGGATGCGAGGCCCACGGCGGCGGCCAGCACGACGGTCTTGATGTTCATGCGCGCGAGTGTAGCGCCCGCCGCTGAGTGCCGAAAGACGGGGAGGGCGGCGGGTACAATCCGATTTTGGAGCTTTCACATGCGCCTTCTGGGTAAAGCGCTCACCTTCGACGACGTTCTGCTGGTGCCCGCGCACTCCGCCGTCCTGCCCAAGGACACTTCGCTGGCCACTGCCTTCACCCGCCGCATCCGGCTCAACCTTCCGCTGGTGTCCGCCGCGATGGACACCGTCACCGAGGCGCGGCTGGCCATTGCCATCGCCCAGGAGGGCGGCATCGGCATCGTCCACAAGAACCTCAGTGCCCAGGAGCAGGCCGCGCACGTGGCCAAGGTCAAGCGCTATGAATCCGGCGTGCTTCGCGATCCGGTGGTGATCAGCCCGGACACCACGGTGCGCCAGGTGATGCAGTTGTCCGACGAACTGGGCGTCTCCGGCTTCCCGGTGGTGCAGGGTGGCAAGGTGGTGGGCATCGTCACCGGGCGCGACCTGCGCTTCGAAACCCGCATGGACGCGCCGGTGCGCGACATCATGACGCCGCGCGAGCGCNTGGTCACGGTGCCCGAGGGCACCACGCCCGAGGAGGCGAAGGCGCTTCTCAACAAGCACAAGCTCGAGCGCCTGCTGGTGGTCAACGAGGCCTTCGAGCTCAAGGGCCTCATCACCGTCAAGGACATCACCAAGCAGCTCAATTTCCCCAACGCGGCGCGCGACGCGGCCGGGCGCCTGCGCGTGGGCGCGGCAGTGGGCGTGGGCGCGGGCACCGAGGAACGGGTGGAACTGCTGGTCAAGGCGGGCGTGGATGCCATCGTGGTCGACACCGCGCACGGCCACAGCAAGGGCGTGATCGACCGGGTGCGCTGGGTCAAGCAGAACTACCCGCAGATCGACGTGATCGGTGGCAACATCGCCACCGGTGCCGCGGCGCGCGCGCTGGTGGAGGCCGGGGCCGATGCGGTCAAGGTCGGCATCGGGCCGGGCTCCATCTGCACCACCCGCATCGTCGCCGGCGTGGGCGTGCCGCAGATCACCGCCATCGACAACGTGGCCACGGCCCTGCACGGCACGGGCGTGCCGCTGATTGCCGACGGCGGCGTGCGCTTCAGCGGCGACATCGCCAAGGCCATTGCCGCGGGCGCGGGCTCGGTGATGATGGGCGGCATGTTCGCCGGCACCGAGGAAGCGCCCGGCGAGGTCATCCTGTACCAGGGCCGCAGCTACAAGAGCTACCGCGGCATGGGGTCCATCGGCGCCATGCAGCAAGGCAGCGCCGACCGCTATTTCCAGGAGTCGAGCACGGGCAACCCCAATGCCGACAAGCTCGTGCCCGAGGGCATCGAGGGCCGCGTGCCCTACAAGGGCTCGGTGGTGGCCATCATCTTCCAGATGGCCGGCGGCCTGCGTGCTGCCATGGGGTATTGCGGCTGCGCCACCATCGAGGAGATGCAGCAGCGCGCCGAGTTCGTGCAGATCACGGCCGCGGGCATCCGCGAGAGCCATGTGCACGACGTGCAGATCACCAAGGAAGCGCCCAACTACCGCGCCGACTGAACCCCACCCAACCCCGACCGGGCTGCCGCAGGCGGCCTTTTCATTTTCCGGGCCGCACCATGCAGCACTCCAAGATCCTCATCCTCGACTTCGGCTCCCAGGTCACGCAGCTCATCGCGCGGCGCGTGCGGGAGATGCACGTCTATTGCGAGGTGCATCCCTGCGACGTCAGCGACGACTGGGTGCGCCAGTACGCGGCGGACGGTCGGCTCAAAGGGGTGATCCTCTCGGGCAGCCATGCCAGCGCCTATGAGGAGTCCACCGACCGCGCGCCGCAGGCGGTGTTCGAGCTCGGTGTGCCGGTGCTGGGCATCTGCTACGGCATGCAGACCATGGCGCAGCAGCTCGGGGGCGTGGTCGAGGGCGGGCATCTGCGCGAGTTCGGCTACGCCGAAGTCCGCGCCCGTGGCCACACGGCCTTGCTCAAGGACATTGCCGACTTCACCACGCCCGAAGGCCACGGCATGCTCAAGGTGTGGATGAGCCACGGCGACAAGGTGACGCAGCTGCCGCCGGGCTTCAAGCTCATGGCCAGCACCGACTCCTGTCCCATCGCGGGCATGGCCGACGAGGCGCGCCACTTCTACGCCGTGCAGTTCCACCCGGAGGTGACGCACACCGTGCAGGGGCGCGCGATTCTCGAGCGCTTCGTGCTGCAGATCTGCGGCGCCGAGCCCGACTGGGTCATGCGTGATCATGTGGCCGAGGCGGTGGAGGCGATCCGCCAGCAAGTCGGTGACGAGGAGGTCATCCTCGGCCTCTCCGGCGGGGTGGATTCCTCGGTGGCCGCGGCGCTGATCCACCGCGCCATCGGCGAGCAGCTCACCTGCGTGTTCGTCGATCATGGGCTGCTGCGCCTCAACGAGGGCGACATGGTGATGGACATGTTCGCCGGCAAACTGCACGCGCGCGTCATCCGCGTGGACGCGAGCGAACTCTTCCTCAGCCGCCTGGCCGGCGTGAGCGACCCCGAGCACAAGCGCAAGATCATCGGCGGCCTGTTCGTCGACGTGTTCAAGGCCGAGGCGGCCAAGCTCAAGGCTGGCGGCAATGGCCACAAGGGTGCGACCTTTCTCGCCCAGGGCACCATCTACCCGGACGTCATCGAGTCCGGCGGCGCCAAGAGCAAGAAGGCCGTCACCATCAAGAGCCATCACAACGTCGGGNGGCTGCCCGAGCAGCTCGGCCTCAAGCTGCTCGAGCCGCTGCGCGACCTGTTCAGGNACGAGGTACGCGAACTCGGCCTGGCGTTGGGCCTGCCGCATGACATGGTCTACCGCCACCCGTTCCCCGGGCCGGGCCTGGGCGTGCGCATCCTGGGCGAAGTGAAGAAGGAGTACGCCGACCTGCTGCGCCGCGCCGATGCCATCTTCATCGAGGAACTGCGCTCCACGCTCGAGCCCAATTCGGGCAAGACCTGGTACGAACTCACCAGCCAGGCCTTCGCCGTGTTCCTGCCGGTCAAGAGCGTGGGTGTCATGGGCGACGGCCGCACCTACGACTATGTGGTCGCGCTGCGCGCCGTGCAGACCAGCGACTTCATGACCGCCGACTGGGCCGAGCTGCCCTGCAGCCTGTTGAAGAAGGTCAGCAGCCGCATCATCAACGAGGTGCGCGGCATCAACCGCGTGACCTACGACATCAGCTCCAAGCCGCCGGCGACGATCGAGTGGGAATGAGTCAAGATCGTCCCAAGGTGTTTCGGAACATCCCAGGAAAACCCGATTTCGCTGCAAGGACAAGGTCTTAGCGTCTCATAGCATCCCATCGAATCCCAGGGCGTCCCAGGCGGTTTGACGGTTGACCTGACGGTATCCGGGCACCTAAGCTGGCAGGCCTGCAGCGATACCGTCAGACCCCATGACGGTATCTCGGTCCTGCGACAAGCAACGGATCGGAGACCTCATGGACACCTTGATGGAACGGGCGCGGGTTGGGCGGGAGAGCGCAAGAGCGCGTCGCGGATTGACGGAATCCAAACTGCAAGAACTGCTGCCGGGTGGGCGGGCCTACAAGGTCAGCGACGGAGGCAACGGTCTTTACGTCGTTGTCTCGCCCAGTGGCAGCAAGTCCTTCCGCTACGACTATCGACTGAGCGGCCGACGCGAGACGCTGACCATCGGACGCCACGAACCGGCTGCCCGCCATGCCCAGCGATCACACCTGGCCTATGGCATGGATGTGACGCTGGAGGAAGCGCGCCTGCTGCTGGCTCGTGCGCGGGTTGATGTCAGTTCTGGGCGGTCGCCAGCTCGGGCCAAGGTTGAGCAGCGGAGCGAAGTCGCCGACGCCATGAGCTTTGGGCGCTGGGTGGCGCGGTACTTTGAATTCAAGTCCGACACCAAGAGCGGCGCCGAGCGGCTGACCCAGCGCATCAAGCTGCTGGTGGCGCTGCGCACCTCGCTGTCCGGGCCCACGGCTTCTGCCCGACAAGCCGCCACCCTGGACGAGGCCTTGAACGGGCGTCTGCTGCTCAACGTGGTGCCCGGTGGAGACGCCACCGAGCTCGCGGCCGATGGCGTATTCCTGCCGCACGACGCGCGCTACGAGGCGGCCGATGAGTTCCTCACCGTGTGGCGCCGTTTGCTTCAGGGAGAACGTGTCGATTTCAAGGGTGACTATGTTGAGGTGCAGGGTGCTCAGAACTACTTTCCACCGGTCAGCAAGCCGCATCCGCCTCTGTATTTCGGCGGATCCTCACCAGCTGCGCACGAACTCGCTGCGAAACAGGTCGATGCCTATCTGACCTGGGGCGAACCGCCCGCCGAGGTGGCCAAGAAAATTGCGGATGTGCGCGCGCGTGCCGCCCGTCACGGCCGCACCGTGCGCTTTGGTGTGCGCTTGCATGTGATCGTGCGCGAAACCAGTGCTGAGGCTTGGGCCGCCGCCGATCAGCTCATCAGCAAACTGACCGATGAGGAGATCGCGGCCGCGCAGGCCAACTACGCGCGCATGGACTCTGAAGGGCAGCGGCGCATGGCCGCCCTGCACGGTGGTCGGCGCGACAGGCTGGTGGTCGGCCCCAATCTGTGGGCCGGCGTCGGTCTGGTGCGGGGCGGCGCCGGAACGGCCCTGGTGGGCAACCCGGAAGAAGTCGCTGCACGTCTGAAGGAATACGTGGACNTGGGGGTCGACAGCTTTGTGCTGTCGGGCTATCCGCACCTGGAAGAGTCGATCCGCTTTGCCGAGCTGGTGTTCCCGCTGCTGCCGGGCAAACGGCCGGTCACGCTGCGCGACCAGTCGCTGACCGGCGGTGCATTCGACATTCGGCACACCGGTCTCCACGGCCAAAGAGGCCGAGCCAGCCTGAGCACGTCGACCTGCAGCCCTGCCGTCACGCGGAGGGCTGACTCAGGCGCGCAAGCGCCAGGCGCACCAGTTTGCGAACTTCGGGGTCGGGGTCGCTTTGCGCAGCGCTCAACAACTGGACCGCATCGGCGCCACCGATTTCGCCCAGCGCGATGGCCGCTTCCTTGCGCAAATTGCTGATCTCGTGGCTCAGTGCCAGGCCAAGCGGCTTCAGGGCTTCCCTGGCTTGCAACTGCCCCAGGGCTCGCGCGGCCCGAAGGCGGACCTGCCAGTAGCTGTCCTCCAGCGCTTGAACAAGTGCTGGAATGGCTGCTGGCGGCCGCAGCTTGCCCAGGGTGGATGCGGCCTCTTCGCGCACGCTCAGGCGACATCCTGCAGCGCCGTCTGTAGCGCCGGCAGCACCCGAAGGACGTCGCCAGACGTGGCCAGTCCCAGGGCCCCTGTGGCCGTTCGCCGTACTTCCGCATCCGCATCGCCCGCCGCAAGCGCTGTCAGCGCAGGCAGGGCCTGGGTGTGTTTCAGCCAACCGAGCACCCCACCGCCTCACGACGCACGGACGCACTGTCATGCTGAAGCGCCGAGCTGGCGAGACCGGCAGCGCCAGGCAGGCGCAACTCCCTCAGGGCACGGAGGATGCTGGCAAGCGCGAATGGCGACGGTGTACCCCGCGTGCTGGCGTGTGACAACAGCAACGTACGTTTGGGATTGCCTGGTGTGAACGATGGACTTCGCATATCGATATGCAGGGAACAGCGCTGCTGGCGGCGTATCTCAGGCAGTCGTTGCGCGTGAAGTCAGATCCCGAACGGAAAGTCCATGCGCCGAATCATCACAAACATATGCGTATTCATTCGTTCCCTGCACGCTTTGCCGCTTTTAACCTTCGTTCAGGTGCTCCGGATACCGCAGCACCGACATCTCAATCTGACTCATCTTCCGGAGAATAAAGAATGCGTTTCGCTTCCATCGTCAAGGCCGCATCGGCCACCTTGATCGCAGTGGCCAGCCTGGCCGCTCATGCCGATCAACTCGCCGACATCAAGAAGAAAGGCGAGATCGTGATCGGTGTGCTGGGCATCGACGAGCCCAACAGCTTCATCGATCCCAAGACTCGCGAGTTCATTGGGTACGAAATCGATCTGGCCAAGGCCATCGCCGCCAAGATCGGTGTCAAGCCGGTGTTCAAGCAGATCGCCGTCGCTGCCCGCATCCCGGAGCTTCAGCAAGGTGGCGTGGACCTGCTGGCCGCTTCACTGACCCACAACAAGGAACGCGAAGCTCAGGTGGACTTTTCGCTGACCACCGTGGTCACCGGCCAGAAGGCCCTGGTCAAGGTCTCCAGTGGCATCAAGAACGTGCCCGAGCTGGCCGGCAAGAAGGTGCTGACCGTCAAGGGCGGCACCCAGGAGCCCAACACCAAGAAGGCCGTTCCGACCGCCGAGGTGGTGACCTTCGAAACGACACAGCAGGCATTCCAGGCGCTGCAGCAAGGCAAAGGCGCTGCGTTCGTGAACGATGAGGCCAGTCTGATTGCAGAACACGCCAAGCTGGGTGCCAAGGCCAAGGACTACGTCATCCTGCCTCAGAACCTGAGCGTTGAGCCGCTGGCTTTCGGCATCAAGAAGGGTGAGGCGAGTGTCAAGGCGGTGGTGGACGATACCTTGCGCGGCTTGGAAAAGAGTGGCGAAGCCGAGAAGATATTCCTGAAGTGGTACGGCCCGAACAGCTCGCTGAAGTTCCCTTCTCGCAGCTTCAAGATCGAGACCGACAAGATCTGACGCGCCACCGTTCGCACTGAACCAGAGCCGGCGCCCTGCAACACGGGGGCCGGCTTTTCTTGTTGCCGAACAGGCTTTCTTGCATGAGCGCTTTTGACGTCTCTCTTCTGACTTCCGGCCCTTACCACGACATGCTGGTCAAGGGGTTGTCGTTGTCTCTCAACTTGCTGGGCATCACGCTCGTGCTGTCCCTCCCGTTGGGTCTGCTGGTCGCTCTGCTGCGACTGTCGCCTTTGGCGCCCTTGCGTGCGCTGGCCTGGACTACGTGGAAGGCATCCGCAACGTACCGCTGCTGGCACACATGCTGTTCTGGTATTTCGGTGCCCCCGAGCTGCTGCCCGAGTCCACGCGGGAATGGCTCTATGGCCAGAACTTCGAGGCCATTGCCGCCGTCTTCGCACTCACGCTTTACACCGCGGCCTACATGTCGGAAGACATGCGCAGCGGCAGCCCCTTCGCAGTCGATGGGTTTGTCATGGGTACCTCCTGTGGTGGCAGTTCTGTGGGGATTGAGGTGCCTGAGGCACTGGCTCAGCGCAGTTCGAAGCCGGCAGATTTCAAGGCATCTGAGAGCCGCTCGCGACCGTTGAGTGACCCGGCTTGGGCCACGCGCTCCAGCGCCGGCCCGGTCAGCNNCGACCACAGGCTGCCCTGGCGGGTCTGGAAGGCGCCTAGTACCTCGTCGTACCGACCGATTTCGGCTGGCAGGTCCTCAGGCGCCTGGTAGCGTTCGTGGTGCAGCACGCTGAATTGCGGCAGCCGTGGCTTGATGGCGGCCGGCTGGGCCGGATCTGGGTGACCGATTACCAGCCCGAAGACGGTGAACACACCNGGCGGGGTTTCCAGGGCCTGTGCGACTTCCTCGGGCCGGTTGCGCAGCGCACCGATGTAAACCGTTCCCAGGCCCAGAGCCTCTGCCGCCGTGACCACGTTTTGCGCCGCCAGTGCGGCGTCGATCGTGGCCGTCAGCGTGGTGTCGAGGTAGGAGAGGGCATCTACCGCACGGTTCTTGTACCCGGCAATGCGCTTCAACCGCGACACGTCGGCCAGCCACGCCAGGATCAAAGGCGCCTGGCGGATGTGCGCCTGGTTGCCGGCCAGCGCNGCAAGGCGGTCGCGCTTTTCCTGCGACTGGACGGCCACCACACCCCAGAGCTGCAGATTGGATGAGCTCGGCGCCGATTGTGCTGCTGCGACCAGCGTCTCGAGGGTGTTCGAGGGGAGGGGGCGNGACAGGAAATGCCGCATCGTGCGGTGCGACAACAGATGCTCGACCACCGGATTCAAGTCCAGCGGCGGCAGGGTGTTCGCGTGCACGCCATAGCGAGCGTGGAGCAGGGGATTGGGTTCAGGCATGGAGGATGGTCGCGTCGGCCGGCAATCAATGGGGAGTGCAATCTAGACAAAGCCGGCCGTGAAGCGAACGAATGAAAGCGCATATGCATACCGGTCGGTGTCGACTGAACAGAGGCCGCTTCATGCGCGGATCGCATCTGCCCTTCGGACCCAAATTTCCGTCATTTGGATGTTCGTTTTGCTTCGTTGCTGACGGTCGCCAAGCTGCCTACATTGGCATTCAGCAGCCACCGCCATGCCCTGGCACGGCGTCCAAACGAATGAGGTTCACATGAGTCAGGAAACCCAGTTGTCGAAACAACCAGGTCGCTACGAACACATTCAGCCCATCCCCCATTTGCCTGGCTTTGCAGCCCGGATCGAAGGAGTTGACCTGCGCCATCCTCTGAGCGACGGTGTGCGCAAGGAGCTGTACCAGGCCTTGCTTGAGTTTGAGGTGCTGCTGCTGCCACCTCAGGTTTTGGCACCCGAACAACACACCGAGCTGGCATCGGTTNTTGGTCCGCTGGCACCTGGCGCGTTCTTTCCCCGCAAGGACGGTCACCCGTTCCTGGAGGTGATCGAATTCAACGAGCAACGAAGACCCGAGATCGACGTGTGGCACAGCGACTTGACCTGGTTGCCCGAACCGCCGGCCGGCACAGTGATTCAGATCACCGAGTTGCCAGAGCAGGGCGGCAACACGTCCTGGGCCAGCCTGAGCAAGGCCNTATGCAGCACTTTCGGAGGGCTATCGTCAGTTTCTTCAGGGAAGACGGCCACCCATACTTGGGAGATCAGTGGTTGGCGCAACGCGTTGGCCAACGTGGGTGAGGATGCGCTCATCAGGGCGCTGCAGCTGTACAAGCCTGTCAGCCATCCTGTGGTGCGTCCACACCCTGAGTCGGGCAAACCAGTGCTGTTCGTTAACGAGAACTTCACCAAACACATCGATGGCCTGCACTTCCGTGAAAGCCGAGCGGTACTGGAGTTCCTGCGCGAATGGATCGTGCAGCCGCAGTTCGTGTACAGCCACAAGTGGNGAAAAAACGGCATTGCGGTTTGGGACAACCGCACAACCCAGCACTTTGCCGCCGCCGACTACTGGCCCGCACGCCGCGTCACACACCGTGTCACGTTCAACCCGCGCTCTGCCGCCGCCGTCACCAAAAACACCAACCGTCGGGTGTTTGAGGGGGCACTCGTGACCCCTACTTCTGAAAACGCCGTCTAGTGACGGGTGATGGCATTCCAACGACCACTACGGGCGGTTCGTCAAGGTGGGAAAACCGCAGGCTTTCAACGAAGTGGCCAATGCCTTTGCCCCAGATTCAACGGCCCACCTTTTAGGCGGCTTGTGGTTGCAGGAATACGCGCGCCTTGCGCGGTGACACCACCAGCGTCTCGCCTTCCTGGAAGCCCAGCTCGCGAAACTGCTGCGCAGGTATCTGTGCCTCGATCAACGGGTCGTGACCAACCGGTTGGTTGTTTTCCAACGGCAACAGTTCAAGTCGCGCGATGGGTCCCACCACAATGGCTCGGCTGAGCTTGGCCACAATGCCCGATGCTCCCGACGCATAGCGCTGCACGTCCAGGTCGTGCGGGCGCACGTAGGCGAAGGCCTGGGCATTCTGAACGCTCGCGTGTTCAGGCGTCTGGATGGCGACACCGTCCAGATGCAGCAGACCTTCGTGCGCGCGGCCGTGGAACAGGTTCACATCGCCCAGGAAGCCGTAGACGAATGGGCTGGCCGGGTGGTCCCAAACGTCCTGTGGCGAGCCTGACTGTTCGACCACGCCTTTGTTCATCAGCACCACGCGGTCGGCCACTTCCAGTGCTTCTTCCTGGTCGTGCGTGACGAAGATGGAGGTGACGTGCAGCTCATCGTGTAAGCGACGTAGCCAGCGGCGAAGTTCCTTGCGCACCTTTGCGTCCAGCGCACCAAAGGGTTCATCCAGCAGCAGGGCCTGGGGTTCCACGGCCAGTGCACGCGCGAGNGCAATGCGCTGGCGCTGACCTCCNGAGAGTTGAGATGGGTACCGGTCACCCAGCCAGTCCAGCTGCACCAGCTTGAGGAGGTCGGTCACCTTCTGCTTGATTTGTGCATCGCTTGGACGTTGATCGCGTGGCTTGACGCGCAGGCCGAAGGCCACGTTCTCGAACACCGTCATGTGGCGGAACAGCGCGTAGTGCTGGAATACGAAGCCCACCTTGCGCTCGCGTACGTGCACGTCGGTCGTGTCTTCGCCGGCAAACAGGATGCTGCCGCTGTCCGGCGTTTCCAGGCCGGCGATGATGCGCAGTAGCGTGGTNTTGCCGCAGCCCGAGGGGCCCAGCAGAGCCAGAAGCTCGCCTGATGCGATATCGAGGTTGACGTCACGCAGGGCCTGAAACGAGCCGAAGTGCTTGTTGACGTTGCGGATTTCAATGCTCATGGAAGTTCTCGGTATTGCTCAGAGGGCGCCGCTGCCGGCTGCTGCTGGTGTTGGCCGCTCTGGCGGCAGTTCGGCCAAGGTCTTGATTTCGTTCTCCATGCGCCATTCCGCCGCCGACTTGATCACCAGCGTGACCAGGGCCAGCAAGGCCAGCAGTGAGGCCACGGCGAAAGCAGCCACCGACTGGTATTCGTTGTAGAGCACCTCTACATGCAGCGGCATGGTGTTGGTCTGGCCGCGGATGTGGCCCGAGACCACCGACACCGCGCCGAACTCGCCCATGGCGCGCGCGTTGCACAGGATGACGCCGTAGATCAGGCCCCACTTGATGTTGGGCAGGGTCACGTACCAGAAGGTCTGCCATCCGGTTGCACCCAACACCTGTGCCTGCTCCTCGTCATTGCCCTGGGCCTGCATCAGCGGGATGAGTTCGCGCGCGATGAAGGGAAAGGTGACGAAGATGGTGGCCAGGATGATGCCGGGCACGGCGAACACGATCTTGATGTCGTGCGCCATCAGCCAGGGGCCGAGCCAACCCTGCGCACCGAAGACCAGCACATAGATCAGGCCGGCCACCACGGGCGAGACCGAGAACGGCAGGTCGATCAGCGTGGTCAGGAAGGACTTGCCCCTGAACTCGAATTTGGCAATGCACCAGGCTGCGGCCNNACCAAACACCAGGTTCAGCGGCACGGCCACGGCGGCGGTGATCAGCGTCAGCCGGATGGCCGACCAGGCGTCGGGTTCCTTGAGCGCTTCCCAGTAGGCGTCCCAGCCCTTGCGCAGGGCTTCGGTGAACACGGCCGCCAGCGGCAGCACCAGGAACAGGAACATGAACACCAGCGCGATGCCGGTCAGCGTCCAGCGGATCCAGGGCGCTTCGGTGGTACCGCGCTGGGCGGTGCGAATGCTGTTCTGNGCCACTCATTGCGAATTCCCCGCGGAGCGCTGCGCTGCCAGCCTTGCAGGCCGTTGATGATGAGCAGCAGGATGAAAGAGATGACCAACATAACGGTGGCCACCGCGGTGGCGCCCGTAGTCGTACTGCTCCAGCTTGCCGATGATGATCAGCGGCGTGATCTCGGAAACCATGGGCATGTTGCCGGCGATGAAAATGACCGAGCCGTACTCGCCCACGGCGCGCGCGAAGGCAAAACCGGTCAGCAGCGCGGGCGCGATGCTGGGGAGNATGACGCGGCTGAAGGTCTGCCAACGCGTGGCGCCCAGGCAAGTGGCCGCTTCTTCCAGCTCCTTCTCGGCGTCTTCCAGCACCGGCTGCACCGTGCGCACCACGAAGGGCAGCCCGATGAAGATGAGCGCAATCACCACGCCATTGGGGTTGAAGGCGAGCTGGATGCCGTGCGGCTCGAAGTACTGGCCGATCCAGCCGTTGCCCGCCAGCAGGGCGGTGAGCGAAATGCCCGCCACGGCGGTCGGCAATGCAAACGGCAGGTCCACCAGCGCGTCCACGATCTTCTTGCCCGGGAACGGGTAACGCACCAGCACCCAGGCCACCAGCAGACCGAACACCACGTTGACCAGGGCCGCGATGAACGAGGCGCCGAAGGTCAGCCGGTAGGACGCCAGGGCCCGAGGCGAGGTGACCGCCTCCCAGAACTGCGGCCAGGTCATGCTGAAGGTCTTGAAGACCAGCGCCGAGAGCGGGATCAGCACGATCAGGCTCAGGTACAGCACCGCGTACCCCAGCGTGAGGTTGAAGCCCGGCAGCACGCGCGCTGCTGCGGCGCGCACCGGCCCCGGCCGCCGGCGCCGAGCCCGGNNCAGCGAAACAACGTGTCCAGTCATGGCTTACTTGCCGGCCGTATAAAGTTTGTCGAACTGGCCGCCGTCGTTGAAGTGCACTTTCTGTGCCTCGCCCAGCGAACCGAAGTACTGCTCGACGGTGAACAGCGATGGGCTTGAAGGCGCNTGGCGTACTTCTGGGACTTCGTTGCGCGGACGGATGTTGTGCTTGGCCGCGATCTCCTGGCCTTCGGGCGAGTACAGGAAGTCCAGGTAGGCCTTGGCGTCGGCCGCCGTGCCCTTCTTGGCCACGGTGCGCTCGACGACCGCCACCGGGTTCTCGGCCACGATGGAGGCGCTGGGGTGGATAGCGTCGACCTTGCCCTTGCCGAACTCGTTGTCCACCGACACCACCTCGGATTCAAACGTCACCAGCACGTCGCCGATGTTGCGCTGCAGGA
This sequence comes from Burkholderiaceae bacterium, assembly GCA_013693755.1. GTDB lineage: Bacteria > Pseudomonadota > Gammaproteobacteria > Burkholderiales > Burkholderiaceae_C > Tibeticola. Next base: position 561 of record CP059256.1, on the reverse strand, counting down.
AGATGCCGGTCGCATCACGCCCGCCGCGCGCCAGCACCGGCACGTTCTTGTAGAGCTTGCTCACGAACTCGGCGGCCTGCGCGTCGGTGCCGCCCTTGGCGCGCACCTGGCCCCAGGCGGCCAGGTAGGCCATGCGGCCATTGCCACCGGTCTTGGGGTTGACCACCACCACCTGCACGCCGGGCTTGATCAGGTCGTCCCAGTCCTTGATGCCCTTGGGGTTGCCCTGGCGCACCAGGAACAGCATGGTGGACGTGGTGGGTGCGGCGTTGTTCGGGAACTTCTGGCGCCAGTCCTTGGCCACCACGCCCTTCTCGGCCAGGAAATCGACATCGGTGGTGGTGTTGAAGGTCACCACGTCGGCCTCCAGACCGTCGGCCACGGCACGCGCCTGGCGNCTGGAGCCGGCATGCGACTGGTCGACCTTGATGTCCTTGCCGGCTTTCTTCGCATGGGCCACGTAGGCGGCATTGAACTCCTTGTAGAACTCGCGCGAAACGTCGTACGAGACGTTGAGCAGCGCGGTCTGGGCAGGCGGCCGATGCAGCGAGCGAAGGCGAT